>NZ_JBQFIW010000001.1:0-3140000 GCF_056535725.1 Ruegeria sp. BB10 | reverse complement strand
TCCATCAATGTCAAAGAACAGAACACCAAGAGCCAAAAACCAGACCGTTGCGCCAATAACCTCAGCGCGCCCGCCTAAATCCTTCCTCAAGATGCCCCCGGTCTCTCCCGAGCGTCTCAACCGTCTTTCCAGTCCGTCAGGCCGTCTCTCCGACCCGTCAGCACCGCCTCAGCAGCGCCGGTGAAGGGGGTTCTAAGGTTTACCCAAACAACCCGCAAGTGGAAAATTCAACAAACTCGCAAAAAACCGCAGATTTAAATTTTACCCATATAAATCATAAGTTTAAATAACGTCACACTCCACTAACCCCGCAACACGCAGCGCATCCCACCTCGAATCTCAGCTTTTGAACAGGGTTACCCATAGACTCAGCGCCGAGTCAGATGGAATCGGCCTGACGCGACCGAGTCAGCACACCGGATATAGGCAAACGCAGTAGCAACAGGCCGACGATTGCAGACAAATAGACCAGCGGTTCAATCTGGAAGCCCTTGGCCAACATGACGTAGTGCAGCCCACCGAGAACCGCCGCGGGAAACACCAGGCGCTGCAAGCTGCGCCATCGCGGACCCAATTTCCGCACCGACAGATTGTTCGACGTCACCGCCAACGGCAGCATCAAGACAAAAGCGGCCATGCCGACCGTTATATAAGGGCGCTTAACGATATCCGCCCAAATCTGGCTGGGCACCTGCACATCCAACACAAGCCACACCAACAGATGCAGCGTGACATACGCAAAGGTCAGAACCCCAAGGGCGCGGCGGAACTTCAGCAGGTTCAGGCCGATGAATCGCCGCAGTGGAGAAATCGCCAGCACACCAATCAGAAGCTGTAACGCCAACTCTCCGTAACGATGCTCCAACGCCTCGATCGGGTTTACGCCCAATCCGCCTGTCAGCCCCTGGTAAAACAACCAGGGCGCTGGAAGCGCCCCAATCAGGTAGACCGCCCAAGCGGGAATACGGCGTAATATATGATTCACCTGCTGCATAGACTTAATAGTATTGCGAAAGATCCATGCCTTCGTACAGCCCGGCGACCTCGTTCTCATAGCCGTTGAACATCAGGGTTGGGATACGCTTGGCAAAGAGACCGCCGCCGATTTCACGTTCCGAGGCTTGCGACCAGCGCGGATGGTTCACGTTCGGGTTCACGTTACTATAGAAGCCATACTCACGTGGCGCCGACATGTTCCAGCTGGTGGGTGGCTCTTCTTCTTTCAGAGTGATCCGCACGATCGACTTGATCGACTTGAAGCCGTATTTCCACGGCACCACCAAACGCAGCGGCGCACCATTCTGGTTTGGGATCGGCCGATCATAAATACCCGTCGCCATGATGGTCAGCGGATGCATCGCCTCATCCAAGCGCAGACCCTCGCGGTAAGGCCACTCCAGAATCGGGTAGCGCACGCCCGGCATCTCATCGGGGATCAAGGCGGTTTCAAAGGCCACGTATTTGGCCCCTTCCTGAACACCTGCCATGTTCAGAAGATCAGCCAGTTCGAACCCGTTCCATGGGATCACCATCGACCAGGCCTCGACACACCGGAAACGATAGATGCGTTCTTCGACCGTCATCTCGGACATGATATCCTTAAAGTCATAGTCGCCCGGATTGTCGACCAGACCGTCGATCTTAACACTCCATGGTTCGGTGGTCAGCGCACCGGCATATTTGGCAGGATCATCCTTGCCGGTCCCGAATTCATAAAAGTTGTTATAAGACGTGATCTCTTCCCAGGTGTTCGGCTCCAGCGCTTCTTGCGCCGCCGCGCCGCGCGCCATCCCCGCCAGTCCGACACCTGCCAGCCCGGCCATAACCTGACGCCGGTTCAAAAACGCCGCCCTTGGGGTGACGTCCGCATGTGTCAATGTATTGGTCCAGCGATGCGCCATGTATGTCTCCGTTGTCAAAACACCTCGGGTATGAGGTAGATCGCTGATAGCACAGTGCCAAGGTAATGAGCGTCACGATTGAGCGACGAGATTGTAACGTAGTCGCCTGTAGGCGTGGACTTCAGAACGTTCCCAACCAAGCTAAGCTTTGCAATTCAGGCCCGGAACGTGCAGGCTTTGCAATGGATCGACAGACGTAGTGCGGTGTTTTTGAGGAAACCGTCAAAGCATACCTGCATCCATTAGATCCCTTGCACCTGCTGACATTGCGATATCAATGGTATGAACCACAGAAAAAACAAACCTATGCCCGCCCCCGCCGCAATCAGTGCCAAGGCTGCATCTTATGCCGAACAAGCCGCAATTCGGGATCTAACGCAGCCTCTTCCCGAAATGCGGGCAATGTTGCGAGAGGATTACACAGACAGTTGTACCGCAGCCGTAGAAATGTCCGGCGTTGCACTGTCCGATGAAACAATTGGCGGTGTGCGTTGCATGGTTATCACTCCTGCCGAACCGCGCCCTGGCCGCAGGTTGGTCTATCTGTTCGGCGGCGGCTTTACCCTTGGCAGCCCGTTTGAGGATTTGCCAATCTCAGCCTGGCTGGCCGCCAAGACCGGCGCGGTTGTGATTGCACCGGACTATCCCCTGGCCCCCGAAGCGCCATACCCGGCGGCCCTTGATGCCTGCACCGCAGTCATCTCGTCTGTACTGGCCGAAACGCCTGGGGCTTGCCTGTGCGGTGAATCTGCCGGGGGAAATCTTGCATTGGCAGCAGTCCATAGATCGCGCGCAAATGGCGCTCCGTTGCCAAAGGCACTGGCCCTGCTTTCACCTTTTGTCGACCTGCAGAACAACGGGGACAGCGGACTGGCAGATCGCGACCCGTTTCTAAATCAGTCTGAAATCGACTTTTTCCGTGACTGTTATGTTGGCAAAGACGTCGACCTGACAACCCCCGACGTATCTCCGATTTACGGCCTCTTCGACGCAGACTTTCCACCCGTCTTTCTGACTTCGGGAACCCGCGATCATTTGTTGAGCGGTTGCGTGCGTCTGGATCGCCTGCTGCGACAGGCCGGCGCCGACTGCACCCTGCGTGTATGGGAGGGCATGTGGCACGTGTTCGAGTTTTACCCGGAGATACCCGAAGCCGATGCCTCGCTGACGGAAATCGCTGTTTTTCTGAATGGGCATTTTGCCAAGGTGTAAAAAAAAAAAAGACCCGCCAGTTTGGCGGGTCTTTCTGGTTTCCAATCTCAGATCAATGCACCACGGCATCGTCCGGGCGGGGTCGATCTGACGTGCCCAGCCTGTCACCGATGATCAGACCTTCGGCTCCGGTGGTCACCGGGACAGTCTCGCCGTCCTTGATCTCACCGGCCAGCAGGGCTTCGGCCAATGGGTTCTGAAGCGCGCGCTGAATCACGCGTTTCAGCGGACGCGCACCAAAGACCGGATCATAGCCTTCGTTCGCCAGCCATTCCTTGGCACCATCGTCCAGTGCCAGCTCGATCTTGCGGGCGGCCAGACGTTTCTGCAGGCGTGCCATCTGAATATCAACGATGCCATCCATATCGGCCCGCTTGAGCCGGTCAAAGATGATCGTTTCGTCCAGACGATTCAGGAATTCCGGCCGGAAATGCGCCCGGACCGCATCCATCACGTCGCGTTTGGCCTGCGCACTGTCCGCACCTTCGGGCAACTGGCTGAGCGCCTGAGAGCCGAGGTTCGACGTCAGAATGATCAGCGTCTGCTTGAAGTCCACGGTGCGGCCCTGACCATCGGTCAACACACCATCGTCCAGAACCTGCAGCAGTACATTGAACACATCCGGATGCGCCTTTTCGACCTCGTCAAACAGCACGACCTGATAGGGCCGACGCCGCACGGCTTCGGTCAGCACACCGCCTTCATCATAACCGACATAGCCCGGAGGGGCACCGATCAGACGGGCAACCGCGTGTTTCTCCATGAACTCGGACATGTCGATGCGCACCATCGCGTTGTCGTCATCGAACAGGAAGTTCGCCACGGCCTTGGTCAATTCGGTCTTACCCACGCCAGTCGGTCCGAGGAACAGGAACGAACCCAGCGGGCGACCCTCATCATTCAGGCCAGCACGTGCACGGCGCACGGCGTTGGCCACGGCAGTCACCGCCGCATCCTGACCGATCACGCGGGAATGCAGATCGTCTTCCATCCGCAGCAGCTTCTCGCGCTCACCTTCCAGCATTTTCGAAGTCGGGATACCCGTCCAGCGTTCGACCACCGAAGCGATCTGTTCCGGACGCACCGTTTCCTCGGCCATCATGGCGTTGCTTTCGGCGTTTTCGGCCTCGGTCAGCTTTTTCTCAAGCTCGGGGATGACGCCGTAGGACAGTTCACCCGCCTTGGCGAGGTTGCCTTCGCGCTTAGCGATCTCCAGATCGGCCCGCGCCTTGTCGAGCTGCTCCTTCAGATCACGCGCACCTGCCAGCTTATCGCGTTCGGCCTGCCACTGGGCGGTCATCTCGGCGGATTTCTCCTGCAGGTCGGCCAGATCCTTTTGCAAGGTTTCCAGACGATCCTTGGAGGCTGCGTCATCCTCAAGCTTCAGCGCTTCTTCCTCGATCTGCATCTGCAGGATCTGACGATCAAGTTGATCGAGTTCTTCTGGCTTGGAGTCTACCTCCATCCGCAGACGCGACGCCGCCTCATCGACCAAATCGATAGCTTTGTCAGGCAGGAACCGGTCGGTGATATAGCGATGCGACAGGGTCGCCGCCGATACCAGCGCCGAGTCCGAGATGCGCACACCGTGGTGCAGCTCATACTTCTCTTTAATACCGCGCAGGATGCTGATCGTGTCCTCGACCGTCGGCTCCTGCACCATCACTGGCTGGAACCGTCGCGCAAGGGCCGCGTCTTTTTCGACGTATTTGCGGTACTCGTCCAGCGTGGTTGCACCGATACAATGCAGCTCACCCCGTGCAAGCGCGGGCTTGATCAGGTTGGCGGCATCCATCGCGCCGTCGGATTTACCTGCACCGACCAATGTGTGCATCTCGTCGATGAACAGGATAATCTCACCGGCGGCCTCGGTGACCTCGGTCAGAACAGCCTTGAGGCGTTCTTCGAATTCACCGCGGTACTTCGCACCGGCGATCAGCGCGCCCATGTCCAGCGCCAGCAGTTTCTTGTCCTTCAGCGATTCCGGCACATCACCATTGATGATGCGCAGGGCCATACCTTCGGCAATCGCGGTCTTACCGACGCCGGGTTCCCCGATCAGAACCGGATTGTTCTTGGTACGACGCGACAGAACCTGCATCGAGCGACGGATTTCCTCATCCCGTCCGATGATCGGGTCGATCTTGCCCTCGGCCGCAGCCTCGGTCAGGTCGCGCGCATATTTTTTTAGCGCGTCATAACCTTCCTCCGCCGACGCGCTGTCAGCGGTGCGACCCTTGCGGATATCATTGATCGCCTCGTTCAGTTTCTGCGCGGACACAGCGCCGGCATCCAAAGCGTCCTTGGCTTTGGATTTCACCATGCACAGTGCCATCAACACGCGTTCGACCGGCACAAAGCTGTCGCCCGCTTTGGTGGCAATCTTGGCGGCCTCGTCCAACACCTTGGCGGTCTGGCCGTCCATGTAAATCTGGCTTGCGTCGCCGCTGACCTTCGGGATTTTGGCCATCGCAGCATCCAGCGCCTCGACCACGCGGTTCGGCGCGCCACCTGCACGTGTGATCAGGTTGCTGGCCAGCCCCTGATCGTCATCCATCAATGCTTTCAAAATATGTGTGGGCTCCAACCTCTGGTGCCCCTCGCGCAGCGCAATCGTCTGCGCCGCCTGCACGAACCCCCGTGCCCGCTCGGTGAACTTGTTCAAGTCCATAGCATTCTCCTTTATCTCAAGCGCCCTGAATGTGATGCGCCCGCTTGGCGGCACGCGTCGGTCTGGGCCTCACATTCAATCTGGGAAATATCTTTGACGGTTCAAGAGGCTAAGCCGCAGATTCCGCACTTAACGGCGCGGTACGGAATAGACTGTATACCCTCCGGTTTTTGCGACTTGCCGTGCATTATACATGTCGACCAATGATTGCGCCGCATCGCTGCCTGAGGGGCAGGACACAAGATCAGCCGCGTCATCCAGAAAATCGACGGTAAAGGCCGTTTCGCCGGTTAACTGGCAATCATCGTCGGTCGAACGATAGCCGCGCACAAGGCGCAGGTCCTGATTGGTCGGGGATCTGATGACCGTATCTGCGGCCTCTGGCTGCAATGGCATTTGCTGACAGCCAACCAAAGACAAAACAAACCCCACACCCGCAAACTGTTTCATGAGTCCCCCATCTTAAATGTTCTTTGTAGTGGGAGGACCATAGCACACTCAGTCATGAGGAATGCGATTTCGATCAAACATCGGTCCTGCATGGACACAATGCGCGGAACCCGTTAGGACGCAGACGTTTGCCAAAAAGGAGCTTGCCCCATGTCCGATGACCGCCTGATCGTTGCCCTTGATGTTCCAAACGCCTTGCAAGGTCTGGCCATGGCCGAGCGGCTGGGCGATGCCGTATCTTTCTACAAGATCGGGCTGGGTATGCTGACCGGGGGCGGGCTGGCCCTGGCTAATGAGCTGAAACAGGATCACGGCAAGCGCATTTTTCTGGACATGAAGCTGTTCGACATCGGCAACACAGTGGAAAACGCTGTGCGCGGGTTAGCACAGTTCGATCTGGATTTCCTGACCGTGCATGGTGATCCCCATGTGGTACGCGCCGCGAAAGAGGGTGCCTCGGGCAAGGACCTCAAAATCCTCGCCGTGACCATCCTGACCTCGCTGAACCGCGACGATCTGGATGCCAGCCTGCTGAAAGAGGGCAACGTGCAGGAACTGGTGGTCGAACGTGCGGCACGCGCGCTAGAGGCCGGGGCCGATGGCGTCATCGCCAGCCCACAAGAGGCCGCGCTGATCCGCGCCCTGCCCCAGGCCGAAGGTCGTCTGATCGTTACTCCAGGTGTCCGACCAGCAGGCGCAGCATTGGGCGATCAGAAACGTGTGGCCACCCCGGCCAGTGCAATCAGCGACGGTGCCGATCACATCGTTGTTGGCCGCCCGATCTATCAGGCACAGGACCCAAAAGCCGCAGCCCAGGCGGTTCTTGCTGAGTTAAATTCCTTGACACATCACTGACAAGTGCCACCAAATCAGCGAATTTCCGCGCAGAAACGGCTTACAACCGGTTGACCTGACGTCACTTTCCGGCCCAACCGTGCCAAATCGCCGCTGTGCCCCAAAACACACATGAAAAATACGAGTTTCTCATGTGTGACCTCGGTCCTATCGAAATTGGCGGTTTTGCGCGATTCTAGGGGTGTGATACTCCCCGCGGACCCTCTCTTCCTGAGGTCCGTCACCTCCCCCCGCCACTTCGCGGGGGGTCTTCTTTCGGACATGACCCTGCTTTCAGTAATCGCTGGCATTTCGTGCCACAGCTGGGGCTGGTATAAGGAAACCACTAATTGAATCGCATGAAAGGCGGGAAGATTTCATGCCCGGTCTCTGCCGAGATTGCCTGACCACATTGACCGACGAACAGCGCTGCACTGCCTGCGGCAGCCCGCGGATCAAGGCGCATCCCGAGCTGTTTGATCTGTCCATCGCACATATGGATTGCGATGCCTTCTATGCTTCGGTCGAAAAGCGGGACAATCCCGAGTTGGCCGACAAGCCGGTAATCATCGGCGGCGGCAAACGCGGTGTGGTGTCGACCGCTTGTTATGTGGCGCGCATTCGCGGGGTGCGGTCGGCCATGCCGATGTTCAAAGCCTTGCAACTGTGCCCCGAGGCGGTGGTGATCAAGCCGCGCATGTCGGTCTATGCCGAAGTGTCGCGCGAGATTCGCAAGATGATGGACGAACTGACCCCGGTGGTCGAACCGCTGTCGCTGGACGAGGCGTTCATGGACCTGTCCGGCACGCAGCGCCTGCATGGCGCGCCGCCTGCCGTTATGCTGGCGCGGCTGGTTGGGCGGATGAAGGATGAGTTGGGCGTGACCGGCTCTATCGGGCTGTCGCACAACAAGTTTCTGGCCAAGGTCGCCTCGGACCTCGACAAGCCGCGCGGATTTTCGGTGATCGGAAAGGCGGAAACGGCAGAGTTCCTGTACGACAAACCCGTGCGGTTGATCTGGGGCATCGGCCCTGCCGCGCAGGAATCGCTGGATCGCGCGGGTATCCGCAGTTTTTCCGACCTGCTGCGGTGGGACCAAGAGGCGCTGACCGCACGTTTCGGATCAATGGGTTACCGGCTGTGGCATCTGGCGCGCGGGCGGGACAAGCGACGCGTCTCGGCCCATGAGCCGATGAAATCCATCAGCAACGAAACAACCTTTTTCGAAGACACCGCCAGCCTGGACATTCTGGACGGGCACATCTGGCGTCTGTCCGAAAAGGTGGCGGACAGGGCCAAGGCCAAAGGGTTGGCCGGGCGGGTTGTCACCCTGAAACTCAAACGCGCCAATCACAAGATCATCACGCGGCGATTGTCCCTGCGCGATGCCACCCAGATTGCCGACCGCCTTTATCGCACGGCCCGTGGCCTGTTCGATCAGGTTGGTGATCAGGGGCCATTTCGCTTGCTGGGCGTTGGCCTGTCTGATTTGTGCCCCGAGGCGCAGGCAGATATCTCGGGCGATTTGCTGGATCCCGGAGCAACTCAGCGATCACAGGCCGAACGCGCCACCGACGAGATTCGGCGCCGTTTTGGCAATGATGCAATTGTGAAAGGCCGCGCGCTGCGCTGAGCTTACTCGGCCGCCAGGCGAACCGGATCATCGCCAATGCTGGCGATTTCCTGAATGATGTCGCGCAGAATTTCTTGAAAAAGGGCGAAATTCTCATTCGGCACGATGTTGGCCTCGTCCATATAAAGCGCCCGGTCAACTTCAATCTGCACCGCATGTTGCTGACGGGCGGGGCGGCCATAGGTCTGGGTCACATACGCCCCGGCAAAGGGCGCGTTGCGTGCCACGTTCAGCCCGGCGGACACAAAGGCCGCTTCGATCCGATCCACAACCTCGATCGAGGCTGACGCGCCAAACCTGTCCCCCAGCACCACATCTGGTCGCTTGGATTTTGCGTTGCTGGCCATGGCGACCGCCTCATGCGGCATCGAGTGGCAATCGATCAATATCGCCTGGCCGAAGACGTCGAGCGATTCGGCCAACAAGGATTTGAGACGTGCATGATAGGGCCGCCAGCAGGTGTCGATGCGTAGGCGCGCCTCATCCATCGTCAGCTTGCCGTGATAAATCGCGCGCCCATTGGCCACCACGCGGGGAATCACCCCCAACCCGGATGCCACCCGGGGGTTATGCCCGGAACGTCGCGCCCCTTGGACCAGTGCCGGATCCAGTTCCTCGGCACTGCGGTTCAGATCCAGATACGCCCGTGGCAACACTGCCGAGATCAACGGCGCGCCAAAGTCAGCAGCCGCGGAAAACAGCTGATCTACAAAGGCATCTTCCGAGGATCGAATCACATTTTCACTTAGAACCGTGCGGTTCAACAGCGTTTGAGGGTAACTCCGACCACTATGAGGAGAAGAAAACACCACGCATGACGTGCGTCTGGCGGGCATGTCCAATACATAGGGGGCGTTCGGCATGGTGACTCCTTGTTCGCATTGAACATAGACCGGAAAATAGTTCTACCAAACCCCTTGAACCCCTTTGCGACTCCTTTTATAGACCCCGCTACCGGCGCGGGGTTCCGCGCCCCATTTCGTTATGGGGTAGGACAACGCAACGGGACGTGGGCGGTTAGCTCAGCGGTAGAGCACTTCGTTGACATCGAAGGGGTCACAAGTTCGATCCTTGTACCGCCCACCATGATTTCACTGTTCCGGGCTTCCGGGGCACCCGACTAACCCAGGCGCTGGCCACGTCCTTGATGAAGGCGCCGCAGATTGGAGACAGACCAATGAAGGTCAAGAACTCGCTCCGCTCGCTCAAGAACCGGCACCGTGATTGCCGTATTGTGCGTCGCAAAGGCCGCGTCTACGTGATCAACAAGACGCAGCGCAAGTTCAAAGCTCGTCAGGGCTAATAACTGCACATAACCACTTAAAGAAACCGCGCCTTCGAGCGCGGTTTTTTGTTTTCCAACTATGCGTTTCTTGCCTGCGCTCAGCCCCGTACAGGGCTTGGCAAGTTTGATTTTGATATTTCGCGTTGTGATAGAGCGTTCTCGTGTTAACGTTCTCCGGATTTTCGATGACGGGAGGTCAACTTGGCCGACGGTGAAATACTCGGAACGACCCTGACCGATATGGTCGCGGATATTGGCAGGAGCGTGGCGCAAGCCGCCGAGCAACTAAGCCTCGACCAGTTGAACGCCCTAAAGAACTACCCGCAGGAGCTTCGCGACATGGGCATCCCACCGGTTTTCTATCACATGCAGGATGTCGATGTGGAATTGAAAGTCGTAATGGAGATGAGCACTAAGACGGAAGAAGGCAAGCGGCCCGCAATCATCTCGATCTTCATGGGACCGAAGTTGACCCAGACCGATACGGTCGACACCAAAAGTGCATCGACCATGCGCATGCGCTTTGCTCCGGGCCCAGTAGATGACAACAGGTCACCAGAGGACACCGATGGCACGTAAGACAGTTAAGGCCCCCAAGAGGCCACCTATTGATGTACGCGTCACCGAATTGCCCGAAGCCTTTGCGACACTGTTGCAGTCACTTGCTGACCGTCTTACCGCAATGGAGCAGCGCGAGACCACTTTGCTTCAAACAATTTCGGACCTGCAGAATCGGATTGACGATCTGGAAGAAGGCGGCGGCGGCATGCTGATGGGCACGGGGTCTCCGGTAACAAACCCGTTGGCCCAGGGTCGGTCAGAAATGAATTCGGGCGACGAAGACACTCAGGTTGTCGACGCTCAGGAATTTTCACAGGCACTGGGCGAACAGATTCTCGCCGGTTCAGACGGAAGCAGCGAGTTTACCATCGACAATGTAAAGGTCGAGGCCGTGGTCGGGCTGGGCCAAGATGGCAATAGGGCACAGATCGCAACCAACGCCAAGAAACAGGCGGTCAGCCAGAACGCATCGAAAGTTACGTTTTCGGTCCGAAGGCGGTCAAAAACGCAAATCATCGAGTAAACACAAATTTTTCAAAAGGAGTTTGAACAATGAGTATCGGGCAAGAACTGCTGAACGTTCCCTTTGCAGAAATGGTTCAAAAGCTGGCACTTTCGGTCGCTGAATCACAAAGCGAACTGGATCGTCATTCGACCGACATGGCTAAATATATGGCCGACCAAAAAATCCTGCTTCCCGATCTCTCCAATCCCGACGGCCCCGCCAAAGAATTCAGCCTCGTGTCGATGGGATTTCTCCCTGCATTCTATGCGGTACAGGAGGCCGAGATAGAGGTCAAAATGGCGATCTCGATGACCAAACAGACCGAAAAATCAGGTAGCGCTTCAGTGAAAGGTGGCTGGGGGCCCGTGGCGGCCCAGGTCAACGCCAGCTATTCCTCGCGCTATGCCTATAGCCAGGAAGGTGCAAGTAGGTTGACCATCAAACTTGCCCCGGCCGATCCGCCGGTCATGCTGCAAAAATACATGGAAGCTGTAACTCAGGCCATGCTGACCAAGGAACCGGTACTCAGCGACGATCCGGAACCCGAGCCGGCGCCGTCACCCGCACCACCGCAACCGGAAGGAAGACAGAGTAAACAGCGTCGATCCTGACAGCAAGTGCGCAGCAGGAAAGGCGAGCGACATTTTGACCAACTAAATTTGTCAGATTTCCTTGCATCCCCCTCAGAATCGTTTAATTGACCAAATCAGTCGGGTTAATACCCGCCACGATTTTCAATGTTGGGACAAATGATGCTGAAATCCTCTACCTGCGTTGCCGCCGCTCTGATGGCTTTGGTTGCAACCTCTGCCGCCGCCGAAGGTGAACTGAACCTGTACTCTTCACGCCACTACGACACCGACGAACGTCTCTATTCTGATTTCGAAGAGGCGACCGGCATCACCATCAACCGTATCGAAGGCAAGGCCGACGAACTGATTGCACGGATGGAAGCTGAAGGCGCCAACTCGCCCGCGGACATCCTGTTGACCGTAGACACCTCGCGTCTGGCGCGGGCCAAAGACGCGGGCATTTTGCAATCGATCGACAGCGCTGTTCTCGAAGAGCGTATCCCCGCCAATCTGCAAGACAATGACAACCAATGGTTCGGCTTTTCGCAGCGTGGCCGCATTATCTTTTTCGACAAAGAAAACGTAGCCAACCCGCCGGCCACCTACGCCGATCTGGCGAAACCTGAATACAAGGGTCTGGTCTGCATCCGCTCGTCCAGCAACACATATAACCAGACGCTTCTGGCATCGATCATCACCCACGAAGGACCTGAGGCCGCCAAAGCCTGGGCCGAAGGCATCGTCGCCAACATGGCGCGCGATCCGCAGGGCGGCGACACCGACCAGCTGCGTGGCATCGTTTCGGGCGAATGTGATATCGCCGTGTCGAACACCTATTACTTTGCCCGCGCCATCCGCAAAGATGTCAAAGGCGTTTCGTCGGAAATCGACTCAATCGGCTGGGTGTTCCCTAACAACGACAGCACTGGCGCGCATATGAACCTGTCCGGGGCCGGTGTCGCCGCGAATGCACCGAACAAGGACAATGCGGTCCTGTTCCTGGAATACCTGGCCAGCGACTCGGCCCAGCAGTATTTCTCGGCCGGCAATGACGAGTTCCCGGCGGTGAACGGCGTCGCACTTGCGGACTCGGTCAAGTCACTGGGTGAGTTCAAGGCAGATGAAGTGAACCTGTCCGAGGTCGCAAAGAACCTTCCTGAAGCGCAAAAAATCTTCAACGAGGCTGGCTGGAAATAACCCAGCGCACGGGATCTTAACACTTTGAAGGGCGCAGAAATTTCTGCGCCCTTTTTTATTGCGTATTACATATTTTTGGAGAATAATCTCTATAATGAACGATATTCTCACATATGAACATGCTGGATGATCTCTCGATCCGCCTCGCCAACCGTCTGAACGAACTGCGCCGGAGCCATGGGTGGTCACTGGACCAACTGGCAGAACACAGCGGCATCAGCCGCGCCACGCTTTCGCGGATGGAAAAGGGCGATGTCAGCCCGACCGCTGAAACGCTGGGGCGGCTCTGTGCAGCTTATGGCCTGCCGATGTCGCGTCTGCTGATGATGGTCGAAGACAGTTTCGACCCTCACGTACCGTTCGAACGGCAACCCGAATGGCGCGACCCGGAAACCGGATTTACCCGTCGATCGGTATCTCCGCCCGCCACTGGGCTTAGCGGAGAGGTGCTGGAAGGTCACCTGCCCCCCGATGCGATAATCACGTACGATGCGCCACCAAAGCCTGGGCAAGAACATCACCTGATCATGTTGGACGGCGCGCTGAAACTGACCGTAGACGGCGTTGCCCATGATTTGAATGGCGGCGATTGCCTGCGCTATCACCTAGCGGGTCCCACGCGGTTTGAAACAACGCCCGCGCGTGGGGCACGGTACCTATTGGTGCTGATATGATTACACGCATCGACGATTGCAGCTTTGACACCGCCTTGGACGACCTGACCGATATCCTGCACGCTTGTGTACAGGACGGGGCCAGTATCGGGTTCATCCTGCCCTTTTCATCGGATCAGGCCCGCGCCTATTGGCAAGACCGGGTGCGGCCCAACGTACAGACCGGCACGCTGGACCTGTTCGTCTTTCGTGAAAACGAACGCATTGTGGGCACGGTGCAATTGATCCCCGCGACGATGCCCAACCAGCCACACCGGGCCGATGTGGCAAAACTGCTGGTTCACCCCAGCGCCAGACGCCGGGGTTTGGGGCGGGTCTTGATGGCGGCGCTTCAGGACCGGGCTATCCAGCTGGGCCGTACCTTGCTGGTGCTTGACACACGCAGTACAGACCCGTCACGCATCCTGTATCAAAGCCTAGGCTTTCAGATCGCCGGAGAGATCCCGGACTATTGCCGCAATCCGCTTGAGGACCGGCTAGAGCCTACGACCTATATGTACAAAAACCTAAGTTGATCCGGGCATCTGTTTCAAAAACGAAGAAACGGCAACTTATGACCTTGTGGCAGCGTTTCGGTCTCCGCAGGGATGACTGCAAGACCATCCGCCTGTGCCAGCGTCGCAACCCGGCCGCTATATGAAGGTGCCATCAAACGCAGCCGTGGAACGCCGTCGGAAGTCGTGCCATTGATCATGACCGGACGGTATTCCTGACGCCCAGCGTGGCGCTGCAGCGGTTCGGCCAGCACCGCCTGTTCCGGGGTTGGCGGCGTAGGACGCAGACCAGCCCGACGCGCCATCATGTGCGACCCGATGATCTGCCATGTCACAAAGGCCGAAACCGGATTGCCCGGCAGCCCGACATAAAGCGCGTCGCCGCGCCGACCGAACATGATCGGCTTACCCGGTTTCATGGCCACCTTCATCACGTCGATCTGGCCGCCAATGGTTTCAAACAGGCGCGGCATGTGATCTTCATCCCCCACCGAAACACCACCCGTTGTGACAATGAGATCGGCATCATCGCAGGCCTGCCGCAACACCTGCTCCAGCCGCTCGGGGTCATCTGCGACCGGGCCTATATCCATCAGATCAATCCACGGCTTGTTCAGCAAAGCCCGCAGCATATAGCGGTTCGAGTTGTAAATCTGGCCCGGGCCCAGCGGTTCACCGGGTTGTTGCAGCTCATTACCGGTGGAAAAAAGGGTGACCTTCAGCTTCCGGAATACATTCACATCGCCATACCCGGCCGAAGCCAGTGCTGCAGCTTCGCGCGCGGTGATCTCGCATCCTTGCGACAGGATCGGGGCACCCGCCTTCAAGTCCTCCCCCGCGCGGCGGATATGTTGGCCAGGTTTGGGACGGCGGGTAAATCGGATACCTCCGGTGGTGGCCTCGCAATCCTCCTGCATCAGCACGGCGTCAAAATCGGCGGGCACCGGGGCACCGGTAAAAATGCGCAAGGCCGCACCCGCTGGCGTACCATGGGCACCGCTGTCCCCGGCGGCGATGCGTCCCGCCACCGGCAGGTTGAACACGGGCCCTTTGCCCAGATCAGTCGTGCGGACGGCAAAGCCATCCATGGCGGAATTGTCGAAGGCGGGCATGTCCACCTTGCTGGTGCAATCCTCAGCCAACACCCGACCCGTCGCATCGATCAGGGACACGGTTTCGGTCTCGGCAATCGGATCGGCAACGGCCAGTCCGCGAGCCAAAGCCTCTGTCACCGTCAGATACATCCGAGCGTGCTGGTCGCAACCACATCCATCAGCCATTTGAGCCCTCCAACCGGTCAAACACCTCTTCCAACCCAGCGCGTTCAACGCGAGCCTCTTCTTAGTTGGAGCTTGGGCCGCCGAAAGCCATCACACCCCCAAACTGTCCATGAGCACGGCAATCAGGATTGCACAGCCCAGCCAGCGATATGCCCCCAATGAACAACACTGGCGCAGAGCCGTCATTGACATAGGTCACGATCACTATTCGCGGGCGGTCAGAGGGAATGGCACCGGAGCGGCCTCCATCCGCGAGAGGGTTTGAGTTGGTTCAGAAATCCAGCCCGATATCGATGGTGCGATAGGAATGAGTCAGCGCCCCGGATGAAATGTAATCCACGCCGGTTGCCGCCACGGCGGCCACGGTGTCGCGGCTTATATTGCCCGATGCCTCGGTCACGATCCGGCCGTCGACCAGTACCACCGCCTGTTTCAATGTCTCGGGTGGCATGTTGTCCAGCAACACGACATCGGCCCCGCCGACCTCCAGCACTTCGGCCAGTTGGTCCAGCGTGTCCACTTCGATCTCGACCTTCATCATGTGCGAGGCGCGGGCCTTGGTAGCCTCAAGCACGGCGCGTACCCCACCGGCAGCGGCGATGTGGTTGTCCTTGATCAGGATCGCATCGGACAGGGAAAAGCGGTGATTGAACCCGCCACCATGCAGAACCGCTTGTTTTTCGACAATACGCAGGCCGGGCGTGGTCTTGCGGGTGCAGGTGATGCGAGCATTGGCGCCTTTGGTCTCGGCCACCAGCGCCGCCGTCGCGGTCGCCACCCCGGCCATGCGCCCGGCATAGTTCAGCGCCACCCGCTCACCCGACAGGATCGAAGCGGCGCTGCCCTCAATTTCCATCAACGTATCACCTTTTGTGCAGCGTTGGCCGTCGGCGATGTGGGTGGTGACACGCAGCGTCGGGTCGACCAGACGGAACGCCAGCGCCGCCACCTGCATACCCGAGACCACCGCATCCTCGCGCGCGTTCAGCCGGGCAGAATAGGTGGCATCTGCAGGGATTACGGTCAGGGTGGTAACGTCGCCATTGGCACCCAAATCCTCCATCAGCGCGGACCGTACCATCGGTTCAAGGATCAAGTCGGGCAAAGCCGGGTAATTCATACTGTGTCCTTTGTAATACGGTCCCGCAGGGCAAGCGCCTCGCTCAGCGTCAGGGCCGAGCGCTGGCCGGGTCCGGGGGTAAGATCAGGGAAATCGGAACGGAAATGGGCACCGCGACTTTCTTCGCGCAGCAGCGCGGCAGCCGCGATCAGGGTGGCGGTGGCGGTCATGTTCAGAAACAGGTCAGAAACCGCATGCCGGGATTCCAACGCACCGATTTTCGTCAACGCTTGGCGCAGACCGGTACCCTCGCGCACCACACCCACATGTTCGGTCATGGTTTCGCGCAGGGCGGCCACGTCCCGTTCATTGATCGGCTCACCACCGGCGGCAAAACAAATGTCCACCTCAGCCGCGTCCTGCGCACTCACAACGGTTGCAATGTCGCGCGCGCAAGAGCGGGCAAACACCAGCGCCTCAAGCAACCCGTTCGACGCCAGCCGGTTCGCCCCATGCAGCCCAGTCGAGGCTGCCTCGCCACACACCCACAACCCTGTTAATGAGCTACGCCCGGCCAGATCGGTCTCAACCCCGCCCATGTGATAATGCGCCGAAGCGGTCACGGGGATGGGGTCGATCGCAGGATCGACACCGTTGCGCAAACAGGCCTCGGTGACCGAGGGGAATTGCCTAGCCATCTCGGCCCCGATGGCCTGGCGCGTGTCCAATGCAGGGCGTTTGCCCGCCTGCGCCTGCAGGTAAACGGCGCGCGCAACCGTGTCGCGGGGGGCCAGTTCAGCGTCAGGGTGGATGTCGGGCATAAACCGGTGGCCGGCGCTGTCGATCAGGATGGCACCGTCGCCCCGAAGCGCCTCGGTTGCCAATGGCGTCGGGTCTTCGCCCACGTCGATGGCGGTGGGATGAAACTGTACAAATTCGGCATCTGCAATGCGCGCACCTGCGCGAGCAGCCATGCCGATCCCCTGCCCGCGGATACGTGCAGGATTGGTGGTTTGGGCATAAAGGCCCGAGGATCCCCCCGTGGCCAGAACATGCGCTGATCCGCGCAGCAGCACCGGCGGCGCATCGGCGGCATTGGCGCGGGTCAGGTAAACGCCGGTCACTTGTGTACCGTCGCTTTCCAGCCCGACGGCCTGCGCGCCCTCGATCACTTGAATCGACGGCGTTCGGCGCACCTCCTCGATCAGAGCACGCATGATCTCGGTTCCGGCCTGATCGCCCTTGACGCGGACCACGCGGGCTGCGGAATGCGCGGCCTCGCGCGATTGCACGAACCCACCGTCGGCGGTGCGATCAAACCCGGTGCCCAGGTCGGACAGATCATAAATATGTTCCGGCGCGGCATTGGTGACGAACTCGGCCACCTCGCGCAGGACCGACCCGGCCCCGGCGCGCATGGTGTCGTCCGCGTGCGCTTCGGGGCTGTCCGTTCGCGCCATGGCCGCCGCAACGCCGCCTTGTGCCCAGGCCGAGCTTGCACCCGATCCCAGCGGTTCAGGCGAAATCATCACCACAGGGCAAGGGGCCAGCTTCAGGGCCGCATAGACTGCCGCCAGCCCGGCGCCGATGATGACCACACGCGGCGTCTCAACGCTCTGCATGTCGCGGATCAAATACCCAGCTGGCGTGACAAGTCGATCATGCGTTGCACCGACAGGCGGGCCTTGTCCGCCACTTCGGCGTCAACCTCGACCTGCCCGGTCATGGTATCAAGCGCGAACAGCACCTTCTCCAGCGTGATCTTCTTCATGTAGGGGCACATGTTGCAAGGGCCCACAAACTCGACCTCGGGCAGTTCGTCGGCGATGTTTGAAGCCATCGAACATTCGGTGATCAGCAGCGCCTTTTCCGGTTTTTCATCGGTGACGTATTTGATGATACCGCTGGTGGAGCCCGAGAAATCTGCTTCGGCCACAACGTCCGGCGGGCATTCAGGGTGCGCAATCAGGCGAGTGCCCGGATTCCATTCCCGGAAATCGCGCAAATCCTGCGGGCTGTATTGTTCATGCACGATGCACGACCCTTCCCACCAGACCACATTTTTCTGCGGCACATCGCGTGCCACGTTCTGCGCCAGATACTGATCCGGCGTCATGATGACCGTGTGGCTGTCTTGCGCCGCAACAATCTGGGCGGCATTCGACGAAGTACAACAAATATCTGACGCCGCTTTGACCTCGGCCGTGGTGTTCACATACGAAACAACCGGCGCGCCTGGATACCGGCGACGCATTTCCTCGATCCCTTCGGCGGTGATCGATTCCGCCAGCGAGCATCCCGCCTCCATATCCGGCATCAGGACCGTCTTGTCCGGGCTGAGGATCTTGGATGTCTCGGCCATGAAATGCACACCGCATTGCACAATCACATCCGCCTCGACCTCGGTCGCTTTGATCGCCAGTTGCAGGCTGTCACCGCCGAAATCCGAAATGCCATGGTAAATTTCGGGCGTCATGTAGTTATGGCCCAGAATGACCGCGTTGCGCTCGACCTTCAGGTCGTTGATCGCCTTGACATAGGGCGCATAGATCGCCCAATCGACGGGCGAGACCACGCGGGACATGCGGTCATAGATATCGCTCATGCTTGCGGCAAGCTCGGGCGATGGGGTCAGATCATATTTTTCGGAGAGATGCGCACGCTGCGCCGGTAGGTCGAACACGGGACTGTTTTTCTGCCTGATGGATTCGTGACGCACTTAATATGGGGTTTATCGTGGATTTACCACCACTCTTAAAAGAAGAATGTTCCAATATTCCCAGCTCTGGCGGAACTATCTTATCAATTCAGGCGCAACAGACCTTCTCGGCCCGCACCTCAAGCATCTCGGGGGCTGGTCTTGCCCGAGAAATGGTCGGCCACAAAGTCAATCAAGGCCCGCACGCGCCGCGGTAAAAATGGCATTTCTGGGCGTAAAATAAAGATCCCACCACCGGCATTCGGTTCAGCATGATCGGGCAAAACCGAGGTCAAGCGACCAGTGCGCAAGTCATTCGAGACAAGAAACTCCGGCAGCCAAGCAATGCCGCGCCCGGCGCAACACGCCGCACGGAGCGCTTCGAGGCTGTTACATGAAAACCCAGGCCCAAGACGCGGTATGGGACCCGCTGCTCCCGTGAATCCCCAATCCGACAGGTGTTTTTCCGGACCCAGGCGTAGACATTTATGCGCGGTCAACTCCTGTGGTTGCTGCGGAACGCCGTGCCGCTCAAAATAGGTGGGCGCTGCACATGGTATCCGCCGATTGTTCATTAGTTTCCGCGACACAAGCGATGAGTCCGGCAAAACGCCGCTGCGGATCGCGATATCAAAACCTTCTCCGACCAGATCAACAACCTTGTCTGTCAACAGCATGTCAATCTCAACCTCGGGGTTGAGATCCATGAATTCAATGACCAGAGGGACCACGTGTCGCTGACCAAAAGCCGCCGAGCTTGTCAGGCGGATCGTGCCATGCAGGCTGTCGGCACCATCGGCAATGTCCTCTTCCAGTGCCGTCAGGCGGGCGAGAATCTCGCGCGCTTCCTCTACATATCGCTGTCCCGCCTTGGTCAAGGTCATGCGCCGAGTCGAGCGTATGAGAAGCGGCACCCGCAACCTCTGCTCTAGCTGATACACCCGCTTGCCGACGGCCGACGGGGTGTATCCCAATGCGCGGGCCGCAGCCGAGAAACTGCCGCGATCAACCACGGCCAGAAGAATTTCCAGTTCAGCCTTTTGTGCCATTTGATCCAAAAAATATCAAAAATTAATCCCAATCACTACATTATCAAAAGAGATTGTCCAAATTATCTAAGGTGGAGATCAAAAACCAAGGAGAACCACCTTGCGCGCCGCCTCGAACATCTCTCTCTTCACGCCGCTTACACTGCCGAACGGGCGTGTTTTGAAGCACAGGATCATCAAATCGGCCATGTCGGATTCACTGGCTGACGGTCGGGGCAACCCAACCGCTGCACAGATGCGTCTGTATGAACGTTGGGCAACAGGGGGTGTGGCCGCGTTAATTATCGGCGAGGTGCAAGGCGATCCTCATTTCCCCGAAAAGCCTGGTAATTTGGTGCTTGATGAACAAGCTGACTTGGCGGCCTTCAGCGATCTAGCCCGGCGCGGGTCGGCTGACGGCGCACAGCTTTGGCTGCAACTCGGCCATGCCGGGGCGTTGGCCCATTTACCGATCAGCCAGCCCAGAGGCCCAAGTGCGATAGACTTCCCAGACTTTCGCAGCGAAGCCATGTCTTTGCCCGAAATCAGAGCAATCCCGGATCAATTTGCCCGCACTGCCCATCTTGCAGCCAAACTTGGTTTTGGGGGCGTCCAGATTCATGCCGCGCATGGGTTTCTTCTGAGCCAATTTCTCTCACCCCTCTTCAACCGCCGGACGGATGCCTATGGCGGCGCAATCCACGCGCGGATGCGCCTGCTGATCGAAACGGTCGAGGCCGTTCGCGCGGCAGTGCCCCGCAATTTTACAGTTTCCGTCAAACTCAACGCCACCGATCAGCTGGACGGCGGCCTTACAGAACAAGACGCGCTGAAGGTAGTTGCAGGGCTTGAAGGCAAAGGTGTTGATCTATTGGACATCAGCGGCGGAACTTATTTCCCGGGCGCTCCGTCCAGTTCCGATCGTACGTCCAAAGGCCCCTATTTCCTCGACTTCGTTCGTGCGGCGCGCGGTCTAACCGCGATCCCGCTTATGGCCACCGGAGGATTCAAGCGCCGTGACGAGGCAGAAGCTGCAATTATGGCGGGGGATGTGGATGCGGTGGGTATCGCACGGGGCTTTGTTCTTGATCCCGCTTTGCCCCGGACGTGGCAGGCGCGACAACACGAGGTCCCCTTCCCCCGCTTCACTACCCTTCCACCCGGAGGGATGACCGCGTGGTATACCATGCGCATGACGGATATCGGGTCGGATCTGGAAGGATCGGTGGATCGCGGTATTGCCCAGGCCATCACCGAATATGAAAACCGCGACGCACAGCGCGCAAGGATCTGGCAGAACCGGTTTAATTCCAGGTCAAAGCAAACCTGAGACAGCCGATCAGCAGGTTATGTGAAATTGCGCCCAAAAGCACCACAACCGGACCAGTCGCGGTCTTGATTTAATTTCAGCACAAATCCCTCATGAGTTGTGTTTTTTTGCCACAGCCCAGCAACCCAATTCAGATAAACCTGAGTTGAGATTGACTACCAAGATCAGAGGGATAGTCAGGATACAGAATTTTTGGATTTGAGGTTTCGATTTCATATGGATGGGTTCTCATCTTCTCTGGGCCTACACCTTATAGCAGATTTTTTCGATGCAAGCGCACTTTACGATCCTTCCCCAGCAGGAGAGACCCTGAAACGCGCGGCAATTGCTGCCAATGCTCAGGTTCTTGGGATCAACATGCGCGATTTCGGACAACGGGCAGGTTTCACAGGCATGGCACTTTTGGCCGAGTCGCACATCTCGGTCCACACCTGGCCCGAACACGGATATGCCGCCATCGATATCTTTATGTGCGGTGACGCAGAACCACAGCGCAGCTTAGAGGTTTTGAAGTCCTATTTCCGCCCCCAGCGCGTCGATGTGCAATCCATCAAGCGCGGTCTGATCGGACAGAGCAGACACCGGCTTGCGGCGGCGGGCTGCTAAAGGGCGGATGAAGGAACTGCGCAGATGCCCGGTCACGATAAGTCTCATACTATGCGCGATAATCGTTTATGCGCTGTGGGGTCCGGTTCGGCATTCCGGACCCATTGTGACGCTGCCCGATCATCTTTTGTTTTCGATCCGACATGGCAACCTGAACCATCTGACGCTCAATTGCCTGCTTATCCTTGTTGGCGGCAGCCTCAGCGAACCGCAATTGGGCAGCGCCCGAACCGCAGGGCTTGTTATCCTTTGCGCCGTTGCCGGAACGACAACAGAATTCGCATTGGCCGGACCCGGCTTTGTGGGGCTGTCCAGTGTCGCCTATGGCTTGGTTTCCTATGGAGTGATTGCCACAAGCACACCGGGGCGACGCAGTTGGATGCTGGCGCTGATTGTCTTTGTCCTTATCGCCGAGCTGTTGTTTCTGCGCCCTCAGATCGCCGTTTTCACCCACAGCACATCCGCCTTGACCGGAGGAGGACTCGCCATGTTTAGCGCCCTGTTCGGCTCAAAAGGGCCAACCCTTAAACCCATGGAATGGCAGCATGTATCCCCGGCTGTCCAAATCATCTCCCAAACCGACGAAGTTGATGCCGACGAAGCCGAAAACAAGTTCGTGCATGAAGGAACGGACAACATGTTCGTCCTGCAGGACCGCGGCGAGGTGCTGGGGCTGATCGGTTATTGCCTCGACGAAGATGCGCCGGACATCGCCTGGCTGTCCTGGACTTATCTGGATCAGGCGCATGCGGGCAAGGGGCTGGGAAGCCAGATGCTGAACGACCTGCTTGGCAAACTGGCCCAGATGCATGTCCGCAAGATTTTCATCGAAACCAGCGACTATGAAGAGTTTGGCAAAAAGCTCTATGCCGCGGCGCATAAACTGTATGAGGAATTCGGAGCCGAAGTCGAACTGACGGTACCCGGGTATCACGGCCCACGCGAAGCCAAGATCATCTATGGATTGGACAATCCCGAAGCGCCCGACATACAGGCGGCAGAGCCATCGCCAACCACTGGCCTGAGCTTCACCGACATTCACAAAGCCGCCGAAACGGACGACGTTGCCGGCCTGCGCTGGTGCGAAACCAGCAGCGGGCTGAGCGGGCTGGATCAACAGCTTTCGTTGGCGCGCGCGCAAAGTTATCGCATGGCCGTTCTGGCCATCCCGTCCGACCTGTCCAACGCCAACGCAACAGAACTGCAGGCCAATGGCCTGAAAAAATGCGGCGAGCTCAAAGAGTTCTACGGCAAAGACCTGCATCAGGTCTGGTGGAGCAGCAACCTTGGCGAAACCTGAATCACAGTCTCAAATCAATAGGAGAAGTTATGTTTGGAAACATTAAGACGATAGCCATTGTTGGCGTTGTGGGCTTTGTGGCCTATTCGATGTTTTTTAGCTCGAAGTCCGAGCAAACCGCCGATCTCGGGCAGGTTCTGGACCGGACAGAATTCGCGATCAACCAGTATCAGGAATACCTGGAAGCCAACAGCATCGCCGAAGCATCTGACGAGCAGGTGGATGAGTTCACCGGATATCTGGCTCAGGTCATGAACTCGGACCCGCGCTTTTATGACGAACCGCTGGGCATGGAGGTTCTGTCTGACGCCAAATTCTCGGGTTTTGTCGATCCGAACGCAAATGGCACGCGCGACTCGAGCGAGGGTGAGATTTTCACAATCGAGATTGACGAGGCCAACAACCGCCTGATCGCCACCGACACCACCGGCCAATCCGCGGGCTTGCGGTTCTCGGGGGCGGGATTCCTGGCGGGGGCTCTGATCGGCAACCTGATCAGCCGCCAACGCTCGGCCGGCATTACCGCGTCCAGCTTCAACAACCGGTCAGTGACACCGCGCAACAGCTACTCGGCCCCGCGCAGCGCCCGCTCGGGCGGTTTGCGCGCCGGTAAATAAGACGCCGCGACTACACCAAACCCCACTCAGACCCGGCGCGTTATCAGTGCCGGGTCTTCCCGTTTTCGGATTTTGAAATGACTGATACTCTGACACCGCGTTACACGGCGCTGCCCCGGCGGCAGGCGATGGTTCTTCTTGGCGCAATCCTTGTTGTTGCCCTTTGTGGCATTGTCTACGAATTGATCATCGGTACGGTGTCCAGCTATCTGCTGGGAAACTCGGTCTATCAGTTCTCACTTACGATCGGGTTTTTCATGTTTGCCATGGGCGTGGGGTCCTATGTGTCCCGTTTTTTCCACGGCAACCTGATCCAGACGTTCATCTGGGTTGAGCTGATCCTGGCGCTGATCGGTGGTCTGTGCAGCGTGTCGCTGTTCATGCTTTTTCCTTATGCGCCCTGGTTTTACACCGTGGGTATGTTCACCTTCATCTCGGCCATCGGATTTCTGGTCGGGTTGGAAATACCGCTGCTGATGCGCGTATTGTCGGAAAGCAGTACAACGCGGGAATCCATCGCTGATGTGCTGTCACTAGACTATATCGGTGCGCTTGGGGGATCGGTTCTGTTTCCCATTCTGTTGCTGCCGTCGCTTGGGCTGATTTCATCCTCTTTCGCTATCGGTCTGACCAATGCCATGGTTGGCCTGCTCAGCGTCCTGTGTCTGCGCGACCAACTGGATGCGCCCAAACGGATGCTGGCCTGTGCCATTGGTACCATAGTTTTGTTGTTCGCCCTGACCCTGGTGGCCGGGCGCATCACTGCATTTGCGCAAGATCATCTATATTTTGATCGCATCGTCTGGCGCAAACAATCGCAGTATCAGTCGTTGGTCGTTACCAATACTTGGCAAAAAAACGACGTGCGCCTGTACATTGATGGCCATCTGCAATTCGCTGAAACCGACGAATACCGCTATCACGAAGCGTTGGTCCACCCCGCCTTGTCCTGGGGGGATAGCACCCCAAAGTCGGTTCTGGTGCTTGGCGGTGGTGACGGTCTGGCCGTACGTGAAATCCTGAAACACCCCAGCGTTGAGCGTATCGATCTGGTCGATCTTGACCCAGCGATGACCGACCTGGGGCGCAATCTGGCCCCCGTCGCACGTCTGAATGACAACAGCATGGAGGCGTCCATACTAAACGTTCACAACACCGACGCTTTCAACTATGTCAAATCCACCGATCAGATCTATGATCGGATCATCATCGACTTTCCTGACCCCCATAGTGAGGCGCTGTCAAAACTGTATTCGGTCGAGTTCTACGCCATGGTTCAGGGCATTCTGTCCCAAAACGGCGTTCTGGTGACACAAAGCAGCTCACCTTTCTTTTCCCCCCATACCTATTGGACGATATCGGAAACCCTGTCCGAGATGTTCCCGCAGGTGGTGAACTATCAGATGTCGATCCCTTCTTTCGGGGTTTGGGGTTACAACCTTGCGACCAATGAACCCGCGTCTACGCTGGGGGATTTGCCCGAGGGTCTGAGGTTTGTAACGCCAGAGGTTTTTTTGGCCGCGCAGGTGTTTCCCAGCGACATGTTGCCCAGACGCGAGCTTGCAGTGAATTCCATCTTTGACCCCGGCATCTATCAGGAATACGCCCGCGACGTGTCCGGCTATTGAGCCTGGACGCCAATTGAATGTCGTCCACTTCTCAGATCAGGTCTAACAAGCGGGAACTGTCGAAAAAGGTCTGCATCGTCAGAGATTCTGAACTAACCCAGAGACAGTAGGTGCTCTTCTAACGCTGCATTACCGCCAATGATTTCATTGAAAAAAATCTTGAAGCTCGACCATATTTCTGCGCGATATTTGCTCATAGCTCTGCACGATTTGCCCAAAAGTCTGCGCACTCCACTTTTCGGTGCCGGATTAAATCATTCCGAAAGTCTCTTTGAGTTCTGCGACTTGAGCTACATCCAGCAACCGGGTTGGCAGGCCCCGCAAAGCCACTAGTAGCTTGGCTGTTTCTTCTAACTCTTCTGCTGCACAGACCGCTGAGAAGAGATCCTTTCCCGAGACGACGGGACCGTGATTGGCCAACAGAACCGCACTATACTTGCCGCTCAGTTCGCGGATCAAGCAACCGGATTTCGGGTCGCCTGGTTTGATGTATGGAACCAGTTTGACCGTGCCGACGCGCATCACCACGTACGGCGTAAGCGGCGGAATACAGTCATTGGGATCGGTGTCTTCCAGACACGACAGAGCAGTGGCCCAGGTCGAGTGCAGATGAACCACGGCGCCCGCTTCCGGCCGCGTGTCATAGAAGGCTTGATGCAGAAAAACCTCTTTGGTCGGCTTGTCGCCGGAAACGTGGTTGCCATCCAAACTAATCTTGGCGATGCGCTCGGGGTCGATATCGCCCAAAGTGGAATTCGTTGGCGTCATGAGGATCCCGTCATGTAAACGCGCGGAGACATTGCCCGCCGTGCCGACGGAAAAACCACGCGCAAACAGCGATGCACACAGTTCCGACATCTGCCGTCGCAGTGTCTGTTCTTCAGAACTCATTTACCGGACTCCATTATTCTGAGGGCCTTCGCGAAAAAGTCCGGAGCGCCGAAGTTTCCAGACTTTAGAGCCAGCGCAATGGGTTCAGTCTTTCCAACGCTCAAGACTGGCACGCCCGGGTCGATCTCTGGCCCAATTGACATGGCCGGTGAACCCAAAGCCTCAGAGACGGCCTTGGCAACAGCGCCTGACGTCTCTCCTCCGGCCACGACAAGGCGCTTATAACCCGTTTGGACAAGTTCTCGTGCTGTTTCCGCAAAGAGATTGTCCAGCCTGTCCGCGACTGCTTCTTGACCGAATTGACTTTGGATTGCGCGCACCTCTTCCGGGCTTCCTGATGAGTAAGCGAGAGGGGACTCTCCTGAATGCGTTTCAAAGAAATCCAGAAGCGTTTGCGTGGTCACATCCCCGGACATAACACCCGGAACATCGATGGCGAACGTCGGATTGGATTCCGCATGAACATCGATCTGCCCGTGTGTCGTACCTGAACATGACCCTGCAAGGATAGCGGCAGGCCCAGAGATACCTGTGAACACAATGCCACCTCTTTTGGACGAAGCTTTTCTGACGAAGTTTCTGGGTAGACCCAATGCGATCCCGGATCCCCCGGTAATCAGCTGGGCATCCATCAGTGCCTCGCCCCAGGCCAGCAAATCCTCGTCCGAAATCGCATCACCGATTACAAAGCGTTCGTCTGCGATCTGCAACGCATCAGCAATCGCCTCTGGCCCTTGCTTCACGGTGCCAACTGGAACCAACCCAACCGCCTCTTTGGCCTGGTGCTGCAACCAACGCCTGATGTTCGCATCCGTCATCGGAGTAAGAGGGTGATTTTCCATCCCAGACTCGTGCAATAGCTTGCCGAGTACAAAAAGATGGCCGTGATAGATGGTACGCCCCGTGGTGGGAAAGGCCGGACAGAAAACCACCTTCTGCGCGTCCAGTTCGTTGGCAAGCGCTTCCGCGACCGGGCCGATGTTTCCTTCATTAGTGGAATCGAATGTCGAGCAGTATTTAAAAATGAACTGCTGGCATCCTTGATCCTTAAGCCACCGCAGAGCTTGCAAGCTGTCCGCTACGGCTTCCTCAATAGGTGCGGTGCGGCTCTTAAGTGAGACCACACCCGCTTCGATCTCTTTGTCGGCTGGGGTAGTTGGAATACCCGGAAACTGAGCCGTTCGTAATCCACCTTCCGGCTCAACACCTTTCGCCAAGGTGTTTGCGACATCACTTGCACCAGTAAAATCGTCCGCTATGACACCGATTTTCATAATTCAATGTCCCGCGTCGGCCCTGGATCCAGCCTATGGATATGCGGTGCCGCGCCCACGGGAAATACCTCACGCACAAGTGGATCATGGCCGGGCACGATAAGCCTAGAATGCGAAGCCAACCTCTCAAGTGTCTCGAAACCATCCATCATGTCTTGCAGGTCGACGACGATAGGAAAGGCTTTGCGTGCCATGAAATTCTCGTAATAGTGCGAGGCGTCAGAGGCGAGTACCATCCACCCGGCCGCCGTTCTTACGCGAACGCATTGCAACCCGCGCGAATGCCCTCCGATGCAGTGCACCGTTACCCCATCTGCAATCTCGGCTTCTCCATCGTAGAACACGACCTTGCCTGAATAGAGACGCTTTACGACCTCGCAGACATGGCCAGCCGTGAAAGGCGCACGCAGGTGATCCTGGCACATGCATGGACCTGTGGCGAAGGCCATTTCCGCCGACTGCATGTGCAATTTCGCGTTAGGGAACAAATGCAGCCCCCCTGCATGGTCATAATGAAGGTGGGTCACGATGACCTCAGTCACCGCTTCTGGCATAATGTCTAAAGGGCTTAGAGCCTCGCGAGGGTCCATCGCGATGGGACGACCACGTGCGGCGGCCTCATCGGAGTCATAACCGGTATCGACCAGAACGACTTTGTTACCGCGTTTGAGCACCCAAACGAAATAATCCATCGCGTGAGGAGCGTCATGATTATCATCGACAATGAAGCTATCGGCTCGCGTCCGGGCGTTGCGATCCGCGTATTTCACGGCATGGATTTCCCAATCGTTCATCGGATGACCTCGGAATACTGGTGAACTACCTTGGTGGCGATCATATCAGCCACTGCCGCATCGAAGGACTGAAAATGCGCGCTTTCTAGGTGGGCAGAGAACGCCGCGCTGTCCTCATAAACCTCATAAAGAAAAACTGTCTCGGGATCGTCGCCGAGGCACACGTCAAACTGTTGGCATCCGGGTTCTTCACGCAACGAGGTTGAAGCGTTTTTGACCATCAGCGGTAGAAAAGTGTCTCTCGTACCGGGTTTGAGAGTGAAAGTGACAGTGACTACAAACATCAGACAGAAAGTCCTTTCAGGCGTGAGAAAGCGCGCTTTGCAACGGGCAGCTGGCTGAGGATCAGACCAATGTTGAGCACCAGCAGAATGGCCGCACCGGGTCGTGAAAAGAAGACCGAAGGATCCCCATCCGACAGGAACAATGACCGGCGGAAGGTTTCGTCAAACAGGCTGCCCAGAATAACGCCTATCACCAACGGCGCGATTGGGTACTTCATCAGGTTCATGAAGTAGGCAACGGCGCCGACGCCAAGCATCAGGTAGAGATCATTGATACCACCACCGACGCTGAAAGACCCAATTGTTGTCAGAACCATAACGACGGGTAAGAAGATGGTCTGCGGGATGGCAAGTATTTTGATGAATACCCGAGCGGTGAACAGGCCCATCAAGAACATTGTCAGGGAGGCCAGCACTAAAATTGCAACCACGCGCAAAATGATCTCGGGGTCTATCGTGGGGCCTGGGATCACGTTGTTGATCTTGAAGGCCCCCATCAAAGCCGCGGCGGGTGGCGAACCGGGAATGCCCAACACTAAAAGCGGGATTAGCGCACCACCAATACAGGCGTTGTTTGCAGTCTCGGAGCACAGCAGACCTTCCAATGATCCTTTTCCAAACTTGTCGCCCTCGGCAGATACGGTCTTGCCAACACCGTAGCTGACCCAACCGGCGACATCTTCGCCGACGCCAGGAAGCGCTCCTACCCCAGTTCCAATCACTCCTGACCGGCCAATGGTGGGCAGGTAGCGTCGGATGGAGCGTAGGTTCGGAAGGATTCGGCCCTTTAGGGCTACAACTTTCCCAGCCTCAACGTGCCTCAAACCGTCGATAATTTGGGGGATGGCAAAGGCACCCATCAAAACTGGCACGACCTGAAATCCGCTCATCAGGTAAGACCAGCCGAAGGTATAGCGCGGCTCAGACAACAGAGGGTCAAGTCCCACCATGGACATCGCAAGCCCGATCAGACCGGCGATCCATCCCTTGATCACCAGGTCTTCGCTCATCAAAGTGCCCGAAAGCAGAATGCCGAAAAGGGCCAGCAGTGCTTTCTCTGGGCTTGCGATGTTCTTTGAAACCAAAAGCAGCGCCCAGACAAAAATCAAAAGCGTGATGGTCCCGATAACTGTGCCAATGAAACTGGCCATTGTGGTCAGCCCAAGTGCTTCACCCCCTCGACCCGCTTTAGCCAGTGGGTAGCCATCCATGGCTGTCGCCGCGCTGGCTGCTGTGCCCGGAATGTTCAGCAGAATAGACGGGTAAGAGCCGCCGTAAATCGCGCCGACATAGGCCCCGAGCAAAGCGATGAGCGAATAGTCCAGCGGGATTTTGTTGCCGAAGAAACCCGTCAAGATCGTCACTGCCAGGGTTGCCGTAAGGCCGGGCAATGCGCCGAATGTGATGCCCAGGAATACGGAAGCGATCAAATAGAGATAGGTCAGCGGGTCTACTGCCAAGCCCACGAAGGCGGCCCCAAATCCAGCCAGTTGCGAAAGGATAAAGTCCATCCGGTCAATCTTTCCAAATCGGACGAAGCGTCACGTAGTAGTGGTATTCGATTTGCTTGAAGATCAGCCCGCCGCGCGCGGGCACGTTCTGCCGGAAAACAAAGGCCATCGCGCAAACAAGGATGAGCGGGGCAAGTATTGCCACCAATGGAACGAACCGCAAAACGCGTTCAGAAGCCGCTTTGGTCAACACCACTAGTGTTAACGCGACCCACAAGGCCAGTGTGAACCAATCATCACCGTGCGCATTCCAATCCGCCTGAGCAGGAAACACGGCGAACGCAAACAAACCGGCGACGACAACTGCGATACAAGCCACCAAAGCACGCCGCGCGTGACCGCCGTAGTAGCCGTAAGTCAAAGCTGTAATCAGCAAGCCAGAACACAGAATGAAGTCCACTCTTGGAACCAACCCAACGACATATGCAAGAAGGATCAGGCCGATTGTTGAAGCTCGATAGGCTTCCGACCTATCCCATCCGATCCCCAAAGCACTGAGCGCGTTTTGGGCTCCACCTGAGCGGATCGAAATAGCTAGCAAGACGAAGGACAAGCCAAGCAATCCCCCGAAGATGAACAGCGGCACAATTGCAGCCGAGTTGTACCAATCCGATCCACTTACACCTGCGCGGTTTTCACCCCAAAGAGGGATGTCCAACGTCTTCCAAAGGAAAAAGGTGGAAATTGCTATCAGACCAATCGAGGCCCAGAAATCGCGCGCCCGCATGATCAGTGTATCGTCAGGTTTGTCCATTGCCTGCCTCTTGTCGGAAAGGGCGCGATCAGGCGCGCCCTTTCAAAAGTGATCGGATTATGGCTTCTCGATACCCAGCGACGCCGGATCGACGGTCGCTGCACCCAGATCTTGCAAGGTATAGGCAAAGGTAGCTTCGAGGTTCGCAAACAGCTCTTGAGCCTCTTCGCCGTGTTGACCACCGACATCATAATTGTTTGCAGAGGCCCATTCAGCGACGGTATCGGACGCAATCGCTTGTTCGAAGGCATCACCAAGCGCTGCCTTTACGTCGTTCCCGGCTGAACTGTGAACTGCAAACCCGATGGCCTGTTTGAGCGGTAAATACTGATCGAGACCGTCATAAATGCCAAAGGCAGAAGGCACTGTTGCCCCTGCAATCTGCGCATCTTCGGGCGTCAGCATCGCGAGCGGCTTCAACTGGCCGCCTTCGATCAGCGGAGCTTGTTCAGCCAGTGAGGTCACAACCAACGCGACTTCACCCGCTATCGCTGCCTCCTGCCCAGGCGCTGAGCCTTTGTAGGGAACAAACTTGAACTCAGTCCCTGACCCTTTTTCGATGGCCAGAAGATTCAAATGGTGGATCGAACCCGCGCCGGAAGCCGCCGCTGGAATAGTGCCAGGAGCAGCTTTTGCAGCGTCGACCAGTTCTTCCAGAGTATTGTAAGGGCTGTCCGCTGGAACCGAGATCAGATCGGGTGATCCGCCAACAATAAACGGATACCAAAAGTCAAATTTCTTATCCCAACCACCCTGCACAGCAGCGGTGACGTTCGATTCAGACAGACCAACCAATGTGTAGCCATCGTCTGGTTGGTTCATGACGTAGACCATACCGTTAGAGCCTGCGACCCCACCTGTTTGATTGATCACATTGATCGAAACCGGAAGGTGTTTTTCCATCTCGGCCATGATCATTCGGTTGATCGTGTCAGTGCCACCACCGGCCCCCCAGACCACAGCTGTGGTGATATCACGATAGGGATAATCCTGCGCGGCAGCTGCACTTGCAATCCCGGTCGCCATCACGGCTGCGGCCGCCAACCGCCCTAGCTTCAGTTTCATTTCCAAGTCCTCCCAAACATCTTTGCGTTTATTATTGCATTTATTTGCGTATACATTAAAGAATGCGTTGTCAACGGACTGTAGTGAAAGCTGCTATCGCGCTATGAATGCGAAACAGGAAGGAAGCGGGCTAAGATGAAGAAAAGTTATGATGTGGCAGTGTTCCACGGGGACGGAATCGGCCCGGAAATTATGGCCCCTACGCTTGAAATTCTGCACCAGCTCTCGCGCGGCAGTCCTTCCTACGAACTGGTGTTTACAGACGCTCCGGCAGGCGCAGGCCACTACGCCAAAACTGGAGAATCGTTTCCGGCTGGGTCACTCGAAACTGCACGCAACGCCGACGCGATTCTGCTATCTGCAATGGGCTTGCCGGATGTTCGATACCCTGACGGAACCGAGATTTCACCGCAGATTGATTTGCGAAAGCAACTGGGACTCTTCGCTGGTGTACGGCCAGTAAAGGTAAGCAGCGGACAAATGACCCCCTTGGCGCTGCCCTCTGGAAAAGAGATCGACTTTGTCTTGATCCGTGAAAGCACCGAAGGATTGTTTTTCACGCAAGGAACGGGAGAAGTCTTAGAAGATGAGGCGCGCGAAACTCTTCTGATCACCCGCGATGTATCCGAAAAACTATTCCGGTTTGCGTTTGATTTGGCCAAAAACCGGAAAGCATCCGGACGCGGGCCAGGACGGGTTACTTGCGTCGATAAAGCCAATGTATTCAGGGCCTTTGCGTTCTTCAGATCGATGTTTGACGCTGAGGCGGCCAACCATCCGGATTTGCAGGCAGACCATGCCTATGTTGATGCTACCGCCCTCTGGATGGTCCAGAAGCCTTGGGAATTTGATGTCTTGGTGACTGAGAACATGTTCGGAGATATTCTCTCTGACCTTGGCGCGGGTCTCATGGGTGGTCTAGGGCTGGCGCCATCAGCGGATATCGGCTTGAATCACGCTGTATTCCAACCCTGCCATGGTTCCGCTCCGGACATTGCCGGACAGGGTATTGCCAACCCTTTTGCGATGATCCTGTCCGCAGCAATGATGCTTGAATGGTTGGGGTTGACCCATGATCATCCAGACCTGTCCAACGACGGCGAACGGTTGAGCGAAGCCGTGGAAAAGGTGACTGCGAACGGACAGAACCTGACGTGTGACCTAGGTGGCACGGCCGGAACGCAGGACGCAGCCTCGTCGGTATTGGAAGCATTGCGGGCATGAATACTCAACAAGCCATCAGGGTCGCGTGTGTGGGTGCGGGGTACTTCAGCAGGTTCCACTACGAAAGCTGGTCCCGAATGCCCGGAGCGGTTCCGATTGCATCCTGCAACCGTGATATCAACAAGGCGAAGGAAACAGGACTGGCCGCTTACGATGATCTGTCAAAAATGCTGGAGGCGGAAGAACCGGATCTCGTGGACATCATCCTTCCACCTGTTGCGCAGGCCGCCGCCATCCGAACGGCACTGCGGTTTGGTATCAAGTGGCTGATCTGCCAAAAACCTTTCTGCATGTCATTGGATGAAGCTAAGAAGATCGTTTCCGAGGCTGAAGCACTAGGCGCAACTATTGTCGTGCATGAGAATTTTCGCTTTCAGCCCTGGTATCGTGCGATCAAGGTAGCGATGACCGAGGGTCGAATTGGAACACCTCTACAAGCGACTTTCCGGCTTCGGCCCGGCGACGGACAGGGACCACGCGCCTACCTTGACCGGCAGCCGTACTTTCAGGACATGCCACGTTTTCTGGTGCATGAAACAGCGGTTCACTGGGTAGACACATTCCGATTTTTGTTCGATGCGCCCAGCGCAGTTTATGCGGACTTGCGCCAAGTTAACCCCGTTATCGCGGGCGAGGATGCAGGTTACATCTTGTTTGACCACCCCAACGGTTTGAAAGCTCTGTTCGATGGGAACCGATGCCTTGACCACAGCGCCGAAAACCTGCGTCAGACCATGGGCGAAGCTCTCGTCGAAGGAACGGAAGGATCACTGGTTCTTAACGGCGACGGTTCAGTAGAACTCCGCGTTTTTGGAAAACAGGAGCGGCAGCAGGTTTTACCTCCGAGCGATCATGATGGGTTTGGAGGCGACTGCGTCCACGCCTTGCAAAGTCACGTCGTTTCAGGCCTTGTAAAGGGCACGCCGCTGGAAAACACGGCTCGAGACTATTTGGACGTGATCCGCATCGAAGAGAACATCTATCTCTCGGCTGCGGAGGGACGAAAGATCAACCTGGAGACGCCGTGAAGGGTCAAGACGCAAAAACTCTTTCCAATACGCAACGCGCCGTTAGGGATTTGCGACAGATGATCCTTTCCGGCGAACTTGCGGCCGGAACTGACCATCTGGAATCGGAACTCGCGGAAACCCTTGGTATGTCCCGCACCCCGATACGGGAAGCCGCGCTGATGTTGGAAAGTAAGGGGTTGCTAGAAATGCGGCCCCGCAAGGGCGTGCGGATACTACCTGTTTCATCAGATGATATGCGTGAAATTTACGACATACTGACGGAACTCGAGAGCCTCGCAGCGCAGCGCGCTGCCGAAGCGGGTTATTCAGAAGATGAACTGGCGGTACTTGCTGGATCAATTGCAAAGATGGACCAAGCCATCGAAGCCGGAGACCTTGAAGCCTGGGCCGAGGCCGACGAGTTGTTTCATCAGGAGCTCGTTCGGTTGGGCGGCAACAAACGTGTCGAAGCGATTGTCGCCATGATGAGCGACCAGGTGCGTCGCGCGCGCGCAACGACGTTGTTCATCAGGCCCCTGCCCGTCAAATCCAATGAAGATCACCGGGTTGTTTTTCAAGCGATTAGTGAAGGTCGTCCAGATGCCGCCCGCGAACGTCATCGAGAACACAGGCTGCAAGCGCAGGCTATGCTATGCGGGATACTCGAAAAGCATCGGCTCAACAGCCTCTGATCTTCTCGTGTCCGGTCGTTAATCAACTAAAATAACTGCCAATTTTCGACATCAAAGGCGCTCCGAATACTTGTCGCCCACGGCAGTCCACGGTTGCGTCCGGCTGTTCTGATTTTCTTTTTTCAAATCACTCAACCAATCACTGCATCGTTTGGGGTTGATGTGGTACGAATTCGTATTAAATTAGTACGATATCGCACTATTGGAGAGTCAAGATGCCAAACCGAAGACGTTTTCTCAAGATTCTAGGCGGAGGCACAATACTGGCGGCAACCGGTGCGATTGCGTTCCTCGCTACACGCACGCCGCATGACGCGCTGGCTCCGTGGACGCCAAAACCGTATGACGACCCACGCAAAGCCGCTTTGTCCTACGCAATTCTCGCCCCCAATCCACACAACTTGCAACCTTGGCTGGTCGAGTTGGTTGGGCAAGACAGGGTGCGCATCCACCGTGATACAGATCGCGAGCTTCCGGAGACCGATCCTTACCACCGCCAGCTCTATATTGGCCTCGGCGCCTTTGTTGAGACGATGGTCCTGGCGGCAGGTGCTCTCGGGTTCGATACCGAGGTCAAGTTACTGCCAGATGGGGATGACGGGCCCATCGCAGAAGCAGTGTTTGTGCCGGGCGGGACATCCGATCCACTATCAGATCAAATCCTCAACCGACATTCAAACAAAGAACCGTACACTGAACAGCGGCTGTCCGAGGCGGAAGTGTCGGCCCTTGAAAACTACGCCACTCTGATTACCAGTGAAGATTTGGTGGCCCGTATTCGAGACCTCACGACACGCGCCTTTGAAATCGAAATGCGAACGCCGCAGACCCTGAAAGAATCCGTCGACCTGATGCGGATCGGGAAAGCAGAAATCATTGCCAACCCAGACGGGATTGAATTGCGCGATCCCATGCTGGAAACGCTGCGACTTACCGGCCTATTGGACAATGAGACCCTGATGAACGTTGACCACCCAGGCACTCAGTCACACATGCAAGGCTACTTCGCAATGCTGGACGCGACGCCGCAATACGCAGTCCTCACGACAGCCACAAATACGCGAAGCGATCAACTCAATGCCGGGCGTCGATTGATGCGTTTTTACCTGAAGACAACCGAAATGGGCCTGGGCGTTCATCCGGTCAGTCAGGCGCTTCAGGAATATCCCGAGATGGCCGATGAATACGCTCTGGCGCATGAGCTTCTTGCGCCAACAGGGCACACAGTGCAAATGTTGCTGCGTTTGGGGTATGGACCCGAACCAATTGCCACACCCCGCTGGCCGCTGGAGACACGAATTCTGAATGAAGCCTGAGGATGAGACCAACGAAGTCTACCGGTTCTTCACCGAGGTCGGGATCATCAATCAGTTGATCTCGACCAAGCTTGAAGCGTTCTTACCTGGTCGAATGACAGCGACTCAATTTGGAATTTTGGGCCATCTGGTACGGCGTCCCGAGGGTGAAACCCCACTGCAACTCTCGAACGCGTTTCAGGTGCCCAAAACTTCGATGACGCATATGCTCGCCAGCCTTGAAAATAACACCTTGATCACTCTTGAGACCAACCCAGATGACAAGCGTTCTAAAATTGCCCGGTCGACGCCGCAAGGCGCTGAGTTTTTGAAAGCTTGTATGGAGCGGATGTCGGAAGCCCTGGATCCTGTTTTGTACGAACTCGGATTCGATCCATTTCGCAACTCGCTGCCGAATCTGACGCTCATACGCGAAGCTTTGGACAGCGAACGGGACTAAGTAGAGCCAGCGCCGCCCAAAGCACGACCTCAAACGATCAGAACACCATGCTATCTGCGCCTAGGAGCAGCGACGGCGATCCTCGAGGCAAGATGGGCATGTCGTCAAATATTGCAATCCACGCGTCACCATCAAATACCACGAGTGGTTGGTTAAATTCCCACCTATTGGGGAACTGCCAGAGTTCGTTCGAACTAGCGCGCCGTCACAGTCGCCAATCGAAAAAGTAGGATGTGCGAAATCAACACCAAAAACGAAACAACCTCAGGCTACATAGAACAAACTTGCAATCGCGTGCTCCGACGTAGTCACCTAGGATACGGGGATGGAGGAAGCTGATGACGCGATGGAAGTTTGTGGTTTGTGTTTGGTGTGCGCTGACTCTTGTTGCTTGCGCTCCAAAAACTCGCACCTATGAAAAGACGGTATCGGCCTCGCTTCCGGCAAACTCGCGCACAGCTCTTAGTCAGGCAGCCAACCGGCTTGGCGATCCCAAAGACGGTCGGTCGGGGGTCAAGCTGATCAGTGACGGCGAAGAAGCGCTTGTTTCACGTTTGCTGTTAGCGGCTGCGGCTGAGCAAACGATAGACGCGCAATACTACCTTCTGCACAACGACCCAACGGGCCACCTTTTTGCAGCCAGTCTTTTGCAGGCGGCAGATCGGGGTGTTCGCATCCGATTGCTACTGGATGACATGGATACGTCCAGTTATGACGCGATGACGGCCGCGTTGGACAATCACAAAAATATTGAGATCAGGTTGTTCAATCCATTTTGGCGAGATCAAAGCCTGTTGATCGCGGGGCTGACGGACTTCAAACGCATCAATCGCAGAATGCACAACAAGTCAATGACGGCAGACAACGTGTTCACGATTGTGGGTGGGAGAAACATCGGTGCCGAGTACTTCCTCGCGCGGGAAGAAATGAACTACGCTGATCTGGATGTGCTGGCCGCAGGCCCCGTAGTACGCGAGGTGTCGCGAAGCTTTGACTCATACTGGAACAGCGAATTCGCCGTTCCAGCTCGGGTAGTCGTTGGAGAACCACAGGAATTTGACCTTGGTGATGCGCGAAGCAGGTTGAACGAACTGGTCGAGGAAGCGAAGCAGACGCAGTATGGCGCGGCCCTCAGAAAGTCGGCACAAGAGAACTTCGCAGATGGAGCCCTGTCATTGGATTGGCTGCCTGCGAAGCTTTACGCTGATCCTCCGTCGAAAGCCGCCGGTCTCGAGAACGCAGGTCCCATTCTGGCATCTCAGTTGCTTCCGTACTTTGAGAATGCCAGCAGTGAGGTGACCATCGTCTCCGCCTATTTCGTGCCGCGCAACAACGGTGTGAATTGGTTGACCGAACTGGAAAGCCGCGGCGTCGACGTAAAGGTTGTAACCAATTCACTTGCATCTAACGACGTCGCACCCGTTTACGCACACTATGCTAAAAAACGCCGAGCACTTTTACGCGGTGGAGTAGAACTCTACGAACTGCGCCCCGACGCCTATCAGGTCCAACGTCGGGGTATTAACTGGGCTCAATCTCGATCAGGCCTACACTCCAAGGCATTTGCAGTTGATGACCGATACTTGTTCGTAGGGTCGTTCAACTGGGACCCGCGGTCTGTCAACATCAACACCGAAATGGGAATTCTGATTGACTCACCAGCATTGACCTCACGGACTATGGGTGCCTTGGACGACGCGCTGCCCGCATACACATATAACGTGACGCTCGAGAAAGCTGGTCAACTTAAATGGACGACAAGAGACGATGATGGCAACGTTCTTGAGTACCAATCCGAGCCGACGGGATCGGCCTGGGATCACATAGTTGCTGGATTTCTAAGTATTCTACCAATTGGTTCACAGCTTTAGGTTTGTTGACAAGTAATCTGGCCGCGTGTCGCTCTTCTCGGACACGCGTCTACAGCGAATGGGAAGCACCCTGACGTATTTCGGGCCATCGTCCAGGCGACCTTCAGTAGAAACCAATCTCGCTGACATCTACGTTGGCCTCATGATCGCGCCCGAAGGCTACAACCCCAACTGAGGTTATTGCGTCCGCAACGGGAATAGCGCGCAACATGGCACCTGAAGCTTTGAAGCCTGACAGAGGCAAATAGACTTCGGCCCACTCGTCAGAAGTTGCGAACTCGGCCTGATAGTATTGCCATGGAAGCACGGTGCCACTTGTCCTGAGGTGGACGAAGTATTGTTCGCCGTTGCCCCGGACCAATAGCCTGACACCTGATACACCCGTATCTGGCCGATCAGGCAACTTGCGTCGGAACTGGATGAAGCCGCCGTTGTTTTCTGTACTGACGGTTCCGGTCAACCGCGCGAATGCAACATTACCTTCCGAACGAAACTGCACCTGCCCTGAAGAAACTCCTCCCATGACAGTGTCCGCAACGTAGTCCCAACGCATCTCCGGAGACTTGGAGAAGTCTTCTGCAAGATTTTCATCAGCCTGGGCCATTGTGCATCCGACTATAGCAAGACCTGAAACAAGCCCAATGAAAATGGCACGCATATTGTTCCTTCTCAGTTCAGTATCGCAATGGAAAGGTTCAGCGCCGTGGCAAATGCGACCCATGCCAAGTACGGTAGGAAGGCCAGTGCCGAAACCCGATCTGACTTTCTGACCCGAGCGATGAACATGACGATCACGATCAGCAACGCGACAATGACTACAAGAGCAAACCACGGCAGTTGCAGTACGAAAAAGGTTGGGGACCACAAAAAGTTCAGACCCATCTGCGCCCACCACAGCTTCATTGCGATCGAACTTCGGTCTGTTTCAAACTGACGCCAACCCGTCAAAGCAATCAAGACATAGAGCACCGTCCAAACTGGGCCAAAAACCCAATTTGGTGGGTTGAAGGCGGGCTTAGAAAGCTGCGCATACCAATCGCCGGGTGCGGTCAATATCCCGATCAGGATGCCGCCTCCCATCACGAGGGCAAGAAATGCTATGCGGACCATCCAGTTCGACATTGTAAGGCAGCTTTCAGCAGTCCTTGGTCGCTACGTTGACAACTGCGTCGGAAGAGAAGGTTGCAGTAATGGTCTCAACTGCGTCGGCATATGACACTGTTGCGCCTTCGATCTCGGACTCGGTTACGGTGATTTCGCGTTGCCCGATTGTATCATCAACATCAATGGTAAAGGCGAGTTTGTCCCCAGCCGCGAGGGCGGCGATCTCAAGTTCAATTGTATTTTGCCCGTCCACCACCAAAGGAAGTTGCCGCAGTGCATCAACACCCTCAACGATTTCAAGCGGCTGGAATACCTCTACGCCTGCGCCATTTTCGGTGACATCGAAAATCAGGCGTCCGGTAGATTGCGACAAGTCAATTTTGAGGGTTGAGGCTTCTACTTCGCACGTTCCGACATTCGTCAGAACAAAACGGTCCTTTGGTGCACCTTCTATGAAGCGAATTTGAACTCCGGCGTGAAGCGAGGTAGCTGCGAAAAGTACGAGGCACACCGCAATAATTCTGGTCGGAAGCATTTTTGTCTCCTTTCGACGGTTCCTGACAAATACGCTCTGGCGGCTTTCTTGGATCAGACTTATGCCCTTTGACTATCGTGGTTCAGCCGACAGGACCTTTCAATGTTCCATGCTCCGCTGTCAGAACAGTTAAGTCAAAACATGCCGTTTTCATTCTCGCTGTTTGCCGGAACCTCCTGAAGAACGTCCCAGTGCTCGACAACCTTCCCATCGACATCCAGGCGAAAAATATCGATCCCTGCGTACTCGAGACCATCGGGCCAGATTTGGTGGCAATGCAAAACAACGTGGTCGTCTTCAGCAAAGGCACGTTTGATATCCACACGCTTTCCCGGGTATTCGGCAGCCATACGCTCGAAGTACTCGACAAAGGCTTGCTTGCCGTCGCCAACATGCGGGTTGTGCTGCGTATAGGTTTCCCCAACAAAGATCTCTATGGCCTCGGCAGGTCGACACTCGTTGAACATCATTTCGTAGAAAGCGATGACGTTTTTCTTGTTTGTTTTGAGGTCCGGCATACTGATCTCCAAATCGACATTTGCACCGCCCAAAAAATGTTGGCCCACGCAAGTCTTGGAAGCAACCCGGCAAGGACCTCAATCCCTAATCGGCAAGAAGTTACCGGCTTGATTTTGCGTTGCGACTATTTCGCGGGTTAGCCACTTATTCAGTTTCTTCAAAGTCTATGTGAATGTGATTTCCATCAGGATCGGCCACATGGATTTGGATCATTCGGGATCCCGGGACTTCGGATTTGCGATACTGGATCTGACACGAGATCAGTTTTTCTTCGAATGCTCTCAACCCTGTGGCTGAGAGCGCAAAATGCTCGAGCTTGAGCTTCACTTCGGAGCCGACATTAGGCGTTCCTTCGTGACCCACAAGGTGAACCACGGCGTGATCACCCGCATACAACCAAGCTCCGGGAAACGGAAAATCAGGGCGGGCCCCGAGTTTTAAACCCAAGACCTCTTCATACCAAGTAACCATCTCAGGCAACTTAGTCGTCACGATATTCACATGATCCAGCCGCTCAATTCTCATCTAAAACCCTCAAGCACGAGCTTTCCTTTGGCCTTGCCGCTTTCAAGGATAGTATGCGCTTTCTTTAAGTTTGTAGCATTGATCCTACCAAGTGTATCGGTCGCTGTGGATCTGATCTTTCCGTCATCTATCAACCCGGCGACCTGATTCAGGATTTCGCTTTGACGGTTCATATCTCCAGTCCCAAAAAGCGACCGAGTGTACATGAACTCCCAATGCAATGAGATCGATTTAGGTTTGAATGGCGCGATGTCGAAGGTTTCAGGATCATCAATCAACCCAAAGCGACCTTGAGGTGTCATCACCTCTCCAGCTTGGGAAGCATAAAGCTGGGAATGGTTTGTCGAATAAATGAAATCCACGCTGTCGATACCGAGAGCCTCGAGTTGTGAGCCAAAAGGTTCCGCATGGTTGATGACATGGTGTGCACCCAGCTCTCGAACCCAGTCTTGTGTCTCGGGTCGGGACGCCGTCGCTATCACTGTCAATTCAGTAAGAGCCCGGGCCAATTGAATGGTGATCGACCCGACACCGCCTGCGCCACCAATAACCAACAACGTATTGGTCCCGCCGGAAACGGCATCTTGAACTCGCAAGCGGTCGAACAGCATCTCAAAGGCAGTAAGTGTCGTTAGCGGCATCGCCGCAGCTGCTTTTGCAGATATGGACTTTGGCGCTGACCCGACGATACGTTCATCTACCAGATGAAACTCAGCATTGGTCCCCGATCTGTTTATTGCCCCGGCGTACCAAACTGTATCTCCCGAACTGAAAGTCTCAACCGTTTCACCAACTGCTTCGACGATCCCTACTGCGTCCCACCCCAGAATATCAGGTATTGGACCTACAGGAGCACGTTTTTGACGAATTTTCGTATCAACTGGGTTCACTGACACGGCCTGCACCTTCACCAACAAGTCGTGCTCTTTCGGCGTCGGTTTGTCGGCCTCAAAGTCGATTAAGGCGTCCGCCCGATCAATCGACCCTGTCTCAAGGTATCCCACGGCTTTCATAACGTGCTCCTTTGTCCGGTTCTCAATCAACCGATGACTGTCATCTCATTCAACGTGAATTCTGCAACGGCGCCCTCTGTTGCTTCCAGGTAAGCCGCAAGGTGCTGAGCACCCATGTGGGTTTGCCAAAGCTCTCGGCTTTGCCAGTTTTCGTAGAACACGAAATGAGCCGGGTTGTCGTTGTCCTGGTGCAGGTCATAGTTAATGCAACCTTCTTCGGCACGGGTTATGTCGATGAGCTTGATCAGCTCGGCCTTTACGAGGTCAGTCTTGTCGGGGTTAGCTTTGATGTTGGCGACGATTGTCAACTTGGCCATTGGAATAGGTCCCTTGTGTATTTGCGCGATGCGTTAGATTTACGCCGCAGTCTTTTCGGGATAAACGGAGTATAATCGAACATATAATCCGGAAATACCGTTTAATGCATTTAGACAATCTTCGCTTGTTTCTGACCATAGCCGAGAAAGGCAGTCTTGTGGCCGCGGCGCGCGACACAGGGATGTCGAGCACGACAGTGTCCGAGCGGCTCGCGGCTCTCGAGGCACATTACGGAGTGGTTTTGTTCAACCGCACCACCCGTTCCATTAGCCTGACCGAAGAAGGCCGGACACTAGCTAACGGAGCAAGAAGCATACTCAGTGAGGTTGCGGACCTGGATACACTTGTTCGGCACGGTGCCGAAACTCTGTCTGGTCCAATTCGCATAAGCGCGCCGATTGACTTGGGACGGAGCATTGTTTCCAAGGTTATTGCCGAATTCACCGAAGAGAACCCAGCCGTCTCAATCGAACTGTCCCTCTCGGACGGCTATGTCGACCTTGTGGGCCAGGGTTTCGACCTCGCCGTTCGCTTTGGCAACATCACAGACAGCTCGCTCAGGTTGCGAAATCTAGGAAGCTACCAACGTTTCGTATGTGCGTCCCCAAGTTATCTGGCCTCATTCGGAACGCCCGAAAAACCAGAAGATCTATTAATCCACAACTGCTTGGTCATGAGGTTTGGCGACATGATCGACAACGTTTGGGAGTTTGGATCAGGGCCAAATGCCCAGCGCGTATCGGTAAAGGGAAATCGAATAGTCAATGATGGTTCACTCATCCGCGATTGGGCGATTGCAGGCCATGGGGTCGTACTGAAGTCCGAGCTGGATGTCGGCGATGATGTTCGATCTGGCCGACTTATTTCTGTCTTGCGCGACTTCCTCCCACCACCGAAACCTTTGCAAATGATGTTTCCGCCTAGCCGAGCCCAACCACGTCGCATAACGGCCTTGGCCGAGCACTTGCGTCGCAAATTTGGTGTGAATTGAGGCCACAGGGGAAGAAACTAGACTGATACCAGCTAGGTTTTCTTAATGAGTTTCAAAGTCGCCTGTGCTAGCTCTCTGCCAGCATCTTCTTGAATGAAATGCCCGGCTTTAGGCACAACGGTATGGTTTTGACCAACTGCCCCAGGGATCGACTTTTGGAACAGTTTGTCTACCCCCGCCATGACCCTATCATCTTCTCCAAAAACGGTAAGAAACGGGGTGTTGAGGGTCTTGAGGGTGTCCCATGCGGTTCGGTTCGCTTCTGAAGCTGGATTGTCAGGCGAGTCGGGCACCAACAATGGAAACTCTCGAGCGCCTGCCAGATAGCGCGCATCCGGGAACGGTGCGTTATAGGCTGCGACTTCTTCATCTGAAATTTTAGATGTTGTGCCGCCGAATACAATACGGCCCGAGTTAAATTCAGGCACAGACTGTGAGTATTCCAGCCATGAAAGAAATGCGTCGCCCAAGGGCACGTCACCGGTGGGCAGAGCCGTGTTCGCCACAACCACACGGGAGAAACGCTCGGGCATACTCGCAACCAGCCGCAAGCCTATGAGTCCGCCCCAGTCTTGGCAAACCAATGTGATGCTCGTTAGGTCAACTTTCCGCAACCACTCGGACATCCAGTCTACATGGCGTTGGTACGTGTAATCGAACCGCTCAGCTGGCTTGTCCGACCGTCCGAACCCAATCAAATCAGGCGCCAGAACTCGGTGGCCCGCATCTTTGAATAATGGGATCATGTGCCGATACAGGAAGCACCAGGTTGGCTCTCCATGCATCAACAATACTGTCGGTGCCTGTGTCGGCCCCTCGTCCAAATAGTGCATTCGGAGACGACCGCCTTCGGTATCATCCACATCAAGATAGTTCGGGCCGAATGCGAAATCTGGCAACCCGTCAAACCGATGGTCAGGTGTTCGAAGGAACTTCATTGTGAACTCTCCAATATGCCGACGGTATTGGCCAAGCAACAGTGATCGATAAAACAAAAACGGTCCAGTACCAGGGTATGTCGGCGTCAGGTTTGCATTTGTTCGCCGCCCTTCTTCTCTTGCTCGCAGCGAAGTTCCATTTGTATAGATCTCGGATCTGCTGCTCCAACAAAAGGATTGGTCTCAAAGACCTCATCTTGCCAGTTCTTTTGAGCTGAAGCAGAGTTCAGCAATGCGGATCGCCAAGAAGCGCATCAGAAGAAGAGCGCAAGTCCGGTCATTGAGACAACCAAGAAAAGCAGAGTCATAATTCCGCCCGAGCGAACAAAATCGACCACCCGATAGCCTGCTGGTCCCATGATCAACGCGTTCACCTGGTGTGTTGGGATCAAAAATGAGTTGGACGTTGAAATTGCCACGGTGAGAGCGAAGACGGCTGGGTTTCCACCTGCTGATACCGCAATAGAAACGGCCAGTGGAACCAGCAGAACAGTTGCGCCTACGTTGGACATCACCAGCGTGAACGCTGTTGCCAAAACGGCGATTCCTGCTTGCAAAGACCAGAGCGGCCACCCTTTAATGAGGGCCAACACATGCGCTGCAATCCAATCCGCAGTGCCGGTGTTCTGAACCGCCTGGCCCAACGGGATCAGCGAAGCGAGCAGAAAAACTGTGCTCCAACTGATCGACTCGTAGGCTTCATCAATCGAGAGCACCCGGCTCAAAACCATCCCAATAGCGCCAATTAATAGGCACAATGACAAGCGCAGATCAGAGAACAAAATTAAGCTCAACGCTATTAGAAAGAAGGCCAGCGCCCATCCGACCTTGTGTGGCCGTAACTCTTCCTGGGGAAAGTCCGAAGTTACAACGACGAAATCCCTGTCAGACTTCAGTCGTGTCAGACGGTCCCACTGCACGTGCACCACACACGTATCACCAGCCTGCAAAGGGACTTGCCCGATATGCGTGGCTGAATGATCCTCGGTTTCTACATGGCTTAGTGTTTCTTCGCCGCGCTGAATGGCCAACAGAGACAAACCATGTGTCTGACGGAGGCGCAGATCAATCGGAGTCTGGCCAATGACCGATGAACCGGGCGGAATAACAACCTCTGCCACCCCTGATTGAGTCGCCGCGAAATCATCTGCAAAGACATCTAGTTGGGGTAGTATCTCCAAGCCGTAAGGCTCAGCGAACTGATGCTCAACCACCCGACGTAGGCCAAGCACTGCGAGCCGCGCCGGGGCTTCGATCTTTGTATCAGCCATCGGCGCGATGACCTTGTGGCCGCGATAGGATGTACCAAGAATGTAAATATTATGGGCGACCATGACATCCGCGAGCGTTTGTCCAATCAAGATCGAGCCTTCTGGAACACGAATCTCGAACATATCGGCCCTAAGCCCATAGGTGTTTTCTACATAGGTCTGCATGGACCGAGCTGAGCTTGCGTCTTCTCCACGCTCTCGCTGCGCTGGAAGGACCCAACGACCAAAGAGCACAAAGTAAAGCACCCCTGTCAGCACCAGCATCACACCGATAGGCGTGACTGAAAACAACCCAAATGTCTCCATTTGTTGGTCAGCCGGAAGGGATGAATTTGCCGAAACGATCAAGTCATTCAACAGGATGAGGGGCGACGACCCGACCAATGTGATCGTACCACCCAGAATCGCGCAAAACCCCATGGGCATCAGCAACCTACTCATCGGGATTTCCGTACGTGCTGAGATGCGGCTCACAACAGGCAGAAAAAGCGCGGCAGCTCCGACGTTCTGCATGAAAGAGCTGATGACACCAACCGTTGTTGAAATTATGGGGATTATCCGGGCCTCTGTCGTGCCACCATTCTTAAGGATCAAGGCCGCGACCTTTGACATAAGTCCAGTCTTATCAAGCCCAGCCCCAATAACCATCACTGCGATGATGGACATCACAGCGTTGGAGGAGAAACCTTCAAAGAGCTTGGATATATCGGCTAGATTACCTAGCCCCGGTAGATAGCTCAGTGCGCCAAGCAGTACCATTACAAGAATTGCTGAAACATCGATCCGTATAATCTCGGTAACAAAAAGTAAGACCGTAAAAGACAATAGACTCAGTACGGCTATCATTTCGTATGTCAGTGTTGGTAATTCCATATCGTACTCCCAACCTAACGTTACCTGACCAGCAGCAAATACGAAGAACCAACTCTGCGCGGCAGATAAGTCCAAAATCTATCACGTCGGCTCACGCAGCTCGTTTTCTCGGACGTGGTATCTGCTGAAACCTGGATTTCGCCAACTGAAAGAGACGCTGATGATAAACTCAAAAGCCTCTCTTAATCCCCGCAATCGGAGGGAAGCAGTCCATTCGTAGACTTGTGACAGAACCCCGCTTCAAGAAAGGGTATTGCCGTAACCTCGAAGTGAGCGCGTCCAAACCGGCGCGCTCACTCTATTTGGTATTGCCTGTTACCAAGGAGTTAAGAGTGATGCTTCACTCTGCGGCAACCGCTTCCTCTTCTAGTGCTGGGTAGTCGGTGTATCCTTTTTCGTTACCGCCGTAGAGGGTAGTTGCATCCAGCTCATTCAGCGAGGCGTCTTTCTCCAGCCGACTGACAAGATCCGGGTTGGAAATGAACGGTCGGCCAAAAGCCACCAAATCGACGGCACCGGTCTCAACCGCTTCGACCGCCATTTCCCGGTCATAAGCGTTGTTGCCCATTTTCGCACCGTCAAACAACTCATAGAGCGCCTTCAGATCGCCACCTTCCGGAATATCGCGCGGGCCGCCGGTCTGTCCTTCCACGAGATGGAGATAGGCCAACCCATAGCTATTCAACAATTTGATGGCATGGGAGAACGTCGCCTGCGGGTCGCTGTCGGAGATGTTGTTGGCGTCCGAGAACGGGCTGAGGCGAACACCAACGCGGTCGGCGCCCCACACGTCGACAACCACGTCCATGACTTCCTTCAGGAATCGCGCTCTGTTCTCGACAGGACCGCCGTATTCGTCTTCACGCCTGTTGGACTCGTCCCGCAGGAACTGATCGATCAGATATCCATTGGCTGCGTGGACCTCGACACCGTCGAAACCAGCCTCTTTGGCGTTTTCCGCGGCCCTCCGGTAGTCGGAAACAATGTTCGCAATTTCTTCGATGGCCAGAGCCCGCGGTTCAGATGTTTCAACAAACTGCTCACCATCAAACGTCTTGGCCTTGGCTCCAATTGCGGATGGTGCAACAGGGGCGCCACCATCCTGCTGCAAGCTGTAATGCGAAATCCGGCCCACATGCCAAAGCTGGATTGCAATCTTCCCGTCCTTGGCATGGACGGCCTCAGTCACTTTTTTCCAGCCGTCGACCTGCGCTTCGGAATAAATGCCGGGCGTCCAGGCATAGCCCTTGCCTTGGGGCGAGATTTGCGAAGCCTCCGTGATGATCAGACCTGCCCCCGCCCGCTGGGCGTAGTACTTGGCCTGCAATTCATGGACACTGTCATCCTCGGCTCTTGCCCGGTTGCGGGTCAATGGCGCCATGACAATGCGGTTTTTCAGCTCGATTGCACCAGCTTTGATGCCGGAGAACAGTTTTTCATCAGCCATTGCTGTTTCCTTCTTTGGTAAACTTCGTTCAGATATTATTGGACCAATCAGTCCAATATTAGGGTCACTGTCTTTTGATTGAGTTTGTTTTAGGTTTCATTTCCTTATGGTGGCGGGAGGCCTTATGGCGAAATCACCAACCGGGCTTGTTTCAGGGTTTGCGATATCTGCTCAGCGGGAACGCCCGCCTTGCGCAAGGCTAGTGTTCCGATTGCAAGGGACGCAAAGGCGCGTGCCTTGTCGAGGGCCTGTCCCGGATCCGAAGGCTCAAGCGTTCTCGCAATAATCTCGTCAATATTCTCCAAATGCTGCCGCCCGAGAGCCGCCACTTCATCATCATGAGGAGCAAGTTCCGTCAGGCAGTTGATAAGCATGCAGCCATCACGACCGCCTTGCGGGTTCGCCAAAGCTTCCATTATCGCACCAACAGGGTCATCTCCGCCCGCGTCAGCAACGTCACGCAGCGCTTTCAAACCACGCCTTGAATAGTGGCTGAGGGCTTTGTGAAACAAAGCCTGCTTGTTGCCGAACGCTCCATAGAAGCTGGACCGACTCAAACCCATGGCCTTGGTCAGATCATCCACGGACGCGGTCTCGTAGCCCTTGTGCCAGAATACACACAAGGCTTTTTCCAATGCCTCAGCTTCGTCAAAGGCACGAGGTCTACCTGGACCTGCGGATGATTTGATGTCGCCATTTGGGAGAGTTTTTTTGCTCATGCGGATGATTTGGAATGATTGGTCCAGAAATTCAAGGTGGCGGTAGGAAATTTTTGGAATGGTCAGTCCGTATTGTGATCAGAGAAAGGAATTTAGGTCGGTAGAAATACAAAACCTCCCCATCCCGGTTGGTGTCACGCTAATCTTAGGATCAGGACTGTTTGTCTTTTTGCGGGAGTGTCAGACGAGGAGGATCGTGATCGTAGAAAAGAGAGCCCGCGCTCGGTACTAGTTTCCAACACTGGACTGAGTGACTGGCGGCTTTGTCCAACGCGCTGATCTTGATCACTCACAAACCAGAGATTGGTTCGGTAGATTCATGACCAATGCCCTCATCTTGTGAGGATTACTACTCCAATGAGTAACAAAGCCAGGAATTCAGAACTGGTTTTACGAGCATCAGAACGGCGGGTCATCGTAAGCAAACCAACAATAATTTCAGCGCGCTAGGCAAAAAAACGAGGGCAGCTGAAGTTTAATTTGCCCAATGTGAACTTCTTAACTTTGGTTAGAACGGTTTTTTGGCAGTATCGTTTCATGAGTTGTTAGTGAGTTCAGTGAGTGAGTAGATGTATTTGCATAATTTCGAGGGGCATTGTTGCGCGGTCAATGACATCCGGATGGATGATTTTGCGCGTGAGTATCCGTTGCTGGACGATGTAGGCGTGCACGCACAATGGCAGAAGGGCTCCTGGCAGATCACGCGGATAGCCGACATCTGGACACGAACCGGGAAGGTGCTTTCTTTACCTTACAAAGGAGCCAACGCCTATCCATCTTTCCAGTTTGCTCAGGATGGAACCCCGCTTCCTTTGATGGAAAAAGTGTTGAAAGCCCTGCCACGTGAAATGACCCCGTGGCAATGCGCGTTCTGGTTAACCTCACCCAAACTGGAACTCGGAGGGGAAAGCCCGGCAAATCGCATTCAGATCGGCGATGATTGCATAGTCGGTATCGCAGGCGATGCTGGTGGTCTGAAGGCAGCTTAGTGTTAGCTTTTGGTCACTCATACGTCGTACAGCATCTGGCAAATTCGTGTCTCCCCTGCTTTTTCTGCCTCCGGCAAGAATAGCGAGATCAGGGCACTTAAATGTCCATTCTCTTCTGAGAATTCAGAGACAATACCAAGCAGCCCATCCATAAATACGAATGGCCAAGAGCATACTGAAATACGGGTAATAACTAGGTCTTCGAATATAGATACCCGTTGGAGGAAATCCCACCGACAAGTACAACTGCTCTGCAAATCTGTTATCTGCCGCTACGCGTAGCGGAAATTCAACAAACTCGGTTTCTGCATATTTCTGTCAAACAGACTTCACCGCTCAAACACAGCCATCATCTGCCTGCGCAATCGCGCCAGATCCTCATCCACACTAGCGGTGGGATCCCGGCTCAGGGTGTGACTGGCTGGATCAAGGGGCATACACGCCGGAGCAGCGTTTGGTATCTGGTTCGAAAAATCGCGGAGTTGGCAATTCGGGAGATTGAACCAACTTCTGGTAATAAGCACGGCGTGTCGCCAGATGTCACCTAAAGCAACGCACAGGTAGGAATTTCGGTGCCAGTCTCCCGTCTTTCCACACCAGTGCAAACTACTTGCGCCGGAGGACTAGGTCGTTTGCAGAATTGGAGCCTCTCCTGAGGAAGCGCTCGCACGCCCGACAACTAGCTTTTCCGGGGCCATGACAAATAACTCAAAGTTAGCAATTTGCCCAAAAGTCTCAAATCCAGAGGGGAGTAAGAATGTCAGAGACGGGCTTCATCCGCAGTACTTTCGCACCTCAGTATCCCTAAGCCCGGTGGCCACAAGCATGCATCTGTTTCGCGCCTCGTAATAATACCCGCGGGCATACCACATGACCGCTTCGGGCTCATTTCCATCTGAAACCATCCAAGCACCACGCAAATATCTAACGGCGTATGTTAGATTGGTCTGAGCGTCTAAGAGGTCGGAAGGCTGTCCGCGAAATCCCATCTGGCGCGCAGTTGCAGGCAGAATCTGCATCAGCCCATAATAGGGACCATTTCGGGCATTGGGGCGGTAGTCGCTTTCTCGCTGGATCACACGGTGTACGAGGCTCCGCGGTACACCGTTTGCGTCCGCAGTTTCGTTGATCATCACGCGCAGCTCAGGGGTTTCACCGGGATAAAGTCGCGTCAAAGGCTCTGTGGGTTCATTGCCGCAAGCGGTAAGAATTAGCGCAGCAAGAATGACTGTGTATCGCATCAAAAATCTCATCTCATTAATGACAAGATTCATCAGTGCTCAACTGTGATTGATATTCAATATCCCAAGGTATTTTTGAGCGGCTTTTGGCCAGAATTGATTTGGCACCTAATACCGACGGTGCACTCTCTTTTCAGTAACAACGTGCCTCTTTTTCTGACGCTCGCGCAAAAAGACAAACAGTCCTGACCCCAAGATCAGTGAAATACCGACTGCGACAGGCAGGTTTGGGAGTTCGCCCCAGATGACCCATCCCCAGAAAATAGCCATGGGAAGACCGACATATTCAAACGGTGCCACTGTAGCTGCGTCTGCCATTCGGTAGGCCTGGCCAAGGCAATACCCGACAATTGCAGAATTGAATCCGAGGCCAATAAACAACCAGCGGTCAGCCCCTTCGGGCCAAACCCACGCACGCAGTAAGAAGATCAGGCTATCGTTCTCGAGCTCGCTCGCAAAACGTCCATCCCCTGCCACTGACCAGAACAACAGACTGACAACGATAAAGCACGCCTGAATGTACACGGCCATTGCTGAGGCTTTGGACTTTGCGCCAAGAAAACGGGTCATCACGTTGTTGAGGGCATAGGTAAATGCAGCAAGAATCGGTAAGGCATACATCAACAGACCAACTTCACGCTCGCCGCCTGCCTCCCATGGGCGAGTCATGATCACCACGCCCAAAAATCCCACAAGCACAGCACCAATCCGCATCGGCCCAACTTTTTCGCCAAGCAATGGGATACTCAGCAAGGTGATCATCAAGGGGGCTACGAAGAAAACAGCGGTGGCTTCTGCCAGCGGCATTACCGCCAGGGCCGTAAAGAACGTCAGATTGGCAATGACAATCAGCAAACCGCGCACAAGGTGAAGTCCCGGCTGATCGGTTTTCAGGATGCGCCAACCGCCCTCCATCTGGACCAGGGCAAAGCTGAACCCGATCCCGATCAACGATCTTGTAAACACCATCTGGTGCAATGGGTAACCGCCAGACAGGAATTTGATCAGCATGTCATTGACAGAAATCGCCAATATTCCGATCAGCACGAACACAATACCAGCTGTCGGGTTTTGTAGTTTTTGTTCCGCTGTCATGGATTGCCCTTTCACAGGGCCACTACCATGGGTCAAAGAATAGGTCACGTCGCTTTGCGACACGGCAGTTCGCTCAGATATCCGCGACGCGTATCTGTGACCGGTCGCAGCCCAAACCGGAAATTCAAAACTAGACTTTGCAGTTTTCCGAGAAGCGGACAATGCAGCCTTTTGATCTATCGCGATTGGGCGGCTCGAAACATCGGAAATAGGGGTGGGGCTTGGTCGGCTTTGATTAGACCCATCTCTTGAAAACCATAGCGCTTATATAGCGATAGATTTGTAGGGTTTGTCGACTCTAAGTAAGCAGGTCTTCCATCTTCGTCACAACGTTTGAGGCAGCATTCAAGCAACGCGGAACCCAACCCTTTTCCTTGGCGAATTGGGTCGACTGCAATAAAAGCTAAATGCCAGCAGTCCTCATCGGGATGATAATTGTCCATCTGCCCAAAGGTTTCGAACAACGCTTCATGCTTTTCTGGTGAGACCGTCTGCTCAAAACAGGCGACAAGCCGTTCTTCATCAGGGTGAATGCTTGGCGGAAGCCAAAGTGCGCCAGCGGTGAAATCATCGTTTCGAAACGCGCTGCCCTGTTCAAATGCACGCCCTCCAAAGAAGTCCATTACTCGCGGGAAGTGGGAGAGGAAATCGGCAGGTTCAGGATACAGCCAACGCATGAATGGGTCCGCAGAAAATCCAAGAGCAAGTCCGCTTAACAAACTTTCTGCTTCACTTCGGGTTGATGATCTAAACATGAAATTACCTTTGGTCGTTCCACTTCGATTTCCAAATTTTAGCATGAGGGCCGTAAATACTTGTTGTCAAATGCGCAATTTATTGTCCTGCTCAAGCAACGATGGATGACTGCATTGGGCTCACTGCAGACATTTTCTGCATACAATGTCTGCGACAGATCGCAGCCCAAAGCGGACCTTCAAAACCGAGCTTTGTAATTCTAGCGATGCTGACCAAAGCCACCGATTGATGTACGGCGCTAAGATTGGTCGGAGTGAACCAACGCAATTCGGGACTTTCTGGTCATTCAGGTTGGATTCCCCAACCATTTGGTTGCACGTTCGCGAACGTCATCGGGTATCTCTGTGGCTTGGCGGGTTTCGAGGCTTAGCAGTACGCATTTGAATTCGGTTTCGAACGCTATTTTGTTGCCGTCAGCTCGAAAAAGCCGATGTCTAAAGGTCATGGATTTGGAGCCAATCGCTACAACTTCCGTCTCCAGCCGTATCGATTCACCAGCAGTAAGCTCTGCGCGGAAATCGCTTTGAGCGTTGACTACGGCGAATGAAACACGGCGGCCCGTTCGCATATCGTTTGCGGTTAACCCCATTTCAGATTGAATGGCTAAAACACCGTCGGAACATGCGGCGAAGTACCTCGAAACATTCATATGTCCAAGAAAATCGCAATCCGATGGATCAACAACCGAGCGAAATGAAACCATTGCTGACATGTAGTTGCTCCTCTCGAACTGCATAGGATTCTTACAAGAATGGGCATTGCATGTCATCTTGTCGAACAATCGACCAAGTATAGACCAGCATTTTGGTAAGTCTTAAGAAATGGAGTGTGCGATGCCCTCAATTGAAATTCAGGTGCTTGAAGGTGTGTTTTCGGCAGAAGAAAAAGGCAAGATAATACAAAATGTCACCAAGGCCTTCGGCGAAGTCGCCGGGCAAACAATACAAAATGGAACGTCTGTCCGGTTGCTAGAGGTAAGCAGCGGTTCATGGGGTTACGCGGGACACATTCTAACTACACAAGACGCTTTGGAGATGCGCGCCCGTGGTTGACAAAACTCCTTAGGACCGAGTCAGTTTTCGGCAGCTTTGGCCCACAGCAGTCATTTTCTACGGGTTGCATATTTGGCTGATTCAGCCCGTAGCCGACATTCGCGACCAGATTTTGCAATTCCGTAAAGCGAGAAGAAAGCAAGTTTTCAATGCCGCTTCATGTTGTTGTAGTATTGCCGTAGATTTCGAATTGACCTGACGTTATGGCCGAGCTGACTGAACAACTCAGCGACGTTCTAATTCGAAGATGCTGCGAGAACTTGATCCGCAATCCAGTCGAACACAAGCCTGGACCCCCTGCCGGAGTTGGTATGACTTCGAGACATTACATAACCAGCATCGCTGAAGACTAAATCGTCCGTAACGGTCACCAGAGACCCCTTGCTGAGCAGATCATCAATCAATCCAATCCACCCCAATGCGACACCTTCACCAGACAAAGCAGCCTGGGTGACCATGTCATAGTTGTTGAAACTGATGTAATTTTTCTTTCTTTTGCCAGTTATGCCCAAGCTATCAAACCATCCTTGCCAGGTTTGCCACGCTGCGGTTGCAGGTTTTGACAGGCTCAGAAGTTGAACATCCAGCAAGTCCGCGGGATTTTGGATTGATCCAATCTTCTCTAATAGCTGAGGACTGCAAACAGCGGCGACAACCTCTTCCAAGAGTAGTATTTCATCAGGTTTGATCTGGGCTTTGGGTGCAACATGAATACGAATGTCGCAATCGGTATCATCCAGGCCGGGCGGCACAGTGGAGGCCAAAATCTGAATTTCAATTTCATCCCCGATTTCCTCTCGGAGGTAACCAAGACGCGGAAGCAGCCAGAATGTTGAGAACGCAAAATCGGCTGAGATTCGAACACTGGGTTTAGTTTTGCGCTCGAGCAAAGAGTTTACCGCAAAATTCATCTGCGTCATTGCGGGTCTGACCACATTCAAAAGCCTCAACCCCTCATATGTCAGTGAAACGCCCCGGTGTTCTCTTTTGAAGAGGACGACGCCCAGATCGACCTCCAAACCTTTTATCCGTTGCGAGATCGAGGACTGGGTCAGCCCGAGAGCGTCGCCGGCACTTGTAAAGTTTCCATGTTTCGCGACCATTTCGAACGCATAAAGCGCCACGAGGTTTCGGCTTAGACTGGTATTAACTCTGTTAATGTCACCCATAATTACTCAGCTACTGCAAAAGGTAGAAAATTTATACCAAAAACTATGCCTATGGGCGCGAGTGCAGCCCTGTGAGAGAAATACGGGAGCCAATGATAACAATACAAAGTCGCGGCCATAAGCGCGGATAGCCATGCGATTAACGAAATTCACATGCGTACGCTGGCTCAAAAAAGTTGAGAATTTCAGCGAGTTTTGACTCCCCGGTCCCAGTGAGATTGACGATGCAACTTGCGTGTATCGTTGGGCTCAGTGGTTTCCCAGCAATATAGGCGGTCGAGCTAAAACTAGCAGACAATCCCACCAGAGCATCAAAAACAGGGAGAAGTTGATTATGGCGATAAAGCCACCTCTTTCAGAACTTCCGATTAAGACCGCTGACAACGGTTTTTATAGGGGGTTCAGTGTTAACGTCACGGTGATCAGTAAGATTATCATTAGTTTGCTGGTCGTCTGGTGCATCGTTTGGCCGACCCAGGCCGGCAGGATCCTTGGCGATTGGAATGCAGCCATTCTGGCTCAGTTTGCAGCTTGGTACATCTGGGTCGTAACCGGGTTTGTTATCGTCTGTATTGGTTTGGCCATCTGGCCAGCCGCAGGACGTCTGAACCTGGGTGTAGAAGGCGAAAAGCCGGAGTTCTCGAATTTCTCATGGTTCTCGATGATGTTCGGTGCAGGTATCGGAGTTGGGATGTTGACCTGGGCGGTGGCGGAACCCGTGGCCCACTTCAAGAACAATCCTTCGGTTATTCAGGGGGTCACTACAGCCCTAGATGCGGACAATGTGCGCACTGCCTACGTGTGGTCCTATCTGCATTGGGGATTGGGCGCTTGGGCGTGCTACGCGATTGCAGGTCTTGCATTGGCATTCTTCAGCTATCGCCGTGGGCTTCCGCTGACGATCCGCTCATCCCTGACGCCGCTCTTTGGTAAGGCGCTTTCGGGCAACCTTGGCCACCTGATCGATATCGTCGCCGTCGTTGCAACCATCTTGGGTGTGGCACAGACGCTTGGCTTTGGTGTTGAGCAGTTCGTTGCGGGCCTGACGCGTATCGGCATCGGCGGCCTGGCAAATACAGACGGTTCAGCCACAACGCTGGGCATCATCGTCGCGTTGCTGGTCATCATGGGGGCTTCGACACTGTCGGCTCTGTCTGGTGTGGGTAAGGGCATCAAGTGGCTGTCGAACATTAATATGGCGCTATCGATCTTCCTTCTGGGTTTCTTCATCCTGTTCGGGGCTACGTTCTTTGGCGCCAAGGCATTCTTTGTCGGCATCTGGGACTATCTGGTTGCTCTGCCCTGGCTCAGCTTCAACGTTTACGCCTCGGACGGCGTAGAAGGGTCTGAATCTTTCCTGCTGGCACAATGGCAGGGCTGGTGGCCGGTGTTTTATTGGGCCTGGTGGATCGCGTTTGCACCTTTCGTCGGATTGTTCTTGGCGCGCATCTCGCGGGGGCGGTCCATCCGTGAGTTCGTGCTGGGTGCGATGATCGTACCGTCGCTGATGTGCTTTGTCTGGTTTGCATGGGCCGGCGGCACCGCTATCGACCTTGAACTGAACGGTGACGCAAACGGTGTGATCCTGGATGCGGCTAATGGTGACAAGATCTTTGCCATGACCACCTACATGCTCGCGCCCATAGCCGAGTTCCTGGCCTGGGCCATGGCGGTTGTGATCGTGATTTTGCTGATGACTTTCCTTGTCACTTCGGCTGACTCGGCCGTGTTAATCGTGAATACGATCAACGCGGCTGGTGACGAAGGGCCCAAGGCACGTCCGCATATCATGTTCTGGGGCGCTGCGCTGGCATTGGTGGTTGGAGGCCTTCTGATCTCAGGTGGAACCGGGGCCATTCAGACCGCTATGGTAATCGGCGCATTACCTTTCTCTATCGTCATGGCGCTGATGTGCATTGCTTTGATAAAAGCGATCTGGAACGATGGGCGCCGCGAAGCGGCTGGCATTGCATCAACTGTTGATCCCGAAACATCAACGATGCCAGCCGAATAGTACTCGCGTATCTAAATGTGACCCTGGGACGAAAAAACCGGGGTCACAAATATGATGGCAGCCGAAACAGAAATCTATCAAAAATGCGGGTTTTAGCGCCGCATATTGATTGCTTGATCATTACCGAAAATACGTCTTTGGTTGAACTTTGCAGAGTCTGCTTTCTGCGCAGAATGTTCAAACTGCCTGAGAACCCAAACCTGGGATTCCAGAAGTCACATTGAGCATGAACCCCGCCAACACTGCTCACGTTTAGTTACGACCCGGATTGCGATGTCCATGAAGTAAGGTGTTCCAGTAGCGTCCCAACCCGCAGGCAAGTTCGCAACAACAAGAAACCTTTATTGAATCCCTTCAGAGACTGTAGGTGTTCTCATAGCGCTGCATTCCCAACATTGATTTCATTGAAGAAATTCTTGGAAGTTTGCCCATAACTCTGCGCGGTATTTGCGCATAACTTTGCACGATTTGCCCATAAGTTTGCGTGCCACAGAGAACCCACCGAACAAACCAGCTCCTGTGGCTTATCTGCAATATTCAAATGCAACTTATTCCCAATCGCCAGCAGATGAGCGCCACGTCTTAGCGTCCGCATCCCAAACACTGGCGGTGACGCAAGGCGTTGGGTTTATTCCGTCGCAATTGGATCCATGAATATCCGCAACAACAACGCGTTGACGCCCAAAATCAACAACCGTCCAGCCCTGGTTGAGCAAGGATTGAACCTCCTCTTCAATCAAGAAGTGCGACATGCATCCGCCAGTTCCGCAGTAAAGAGATGCGGCGCTTGAACACGCGAAACCAGACTCATTCAGAACCCAGTCGCGTTGTAGATCTCCGTCGAGATCGACCCTTTCAACCGCACCCCAATCTAAGTCAAACTGACCGTCGTTGAACTCTGCGCATGCCTGCGCCGCCAGATCAACCTTTGCTCGCAAACCGGTTGGAAGTTGCAAAACGTCAGCCGCGACAACTGGTGAGGTCCAAACCAGGCCCGAACCCAGCAGGATCGCAGATACCAAACGTTTCAAGTAGCTTGCCAATTGGGAAGCCGGTTGGAAGGTGGCTTCAGTTGCATTGTTCATACCTGTAGTCCCCGTATTCCAGCCAGTTTGCCGAGCCTTCGTTAAAAATCAGAAATTCGGACCTGTCTTCACCAAGAAGGGCGACGACAAATCCGGCCGGTGGCTCAGAGTTTCCGAAGTAGCTGTAGGCTGTCATGGCTCTGATCGACGCGCCGTTAACCGTTACTCGCGCGTCCCACTCTCCCTCCGAATTGTCCAAAATTACGGGTTCGATCACGCGTTTTATCGCTCCGCCACCACAGTAGACGATGCCTTCGGGTGCTTCGTAGGAGGTCCCCTGGCTAGCATCTAAATCGCAGGCGGAACGAAGGGACCGAATTGCCGCGCCGGAACCTTTCAAGTCAAAGATCCCATAGCTGACATCTTGATCAATCATGGACAGATTAACCAATGCATTGGTTGCAAGCTGGTCCAGTACAAAATCATAGTCCTGCTGACTATTGAAACTGACCTCGACTGGATAGTTGTCGACGATCTGCACGGCAGCGTTTTCTGCGCCAACCTGAAATGCTCCAACTTCGGTGGTGCCGTTCTTCAAAAACCGAATGGAAAGCCCCTGCTTGTCCGCAATGTCCTGGCTGTCCTCGAATCCAGCCGGAGCAAAGCGAATACGGTCACACTGAAGTTCCAGCGTCATGTTTCCAGATTGAATAAATGCATTGGGATTGGGCCCGGAACTAAACGACCACTCCGCTGATGCTGTAGTCGCCATAACCACCATCAGCGTCCCAGTGGAAATCGTTTTGAAACTCATTTTCTCTCTCCATTGAGTTACGGTTCGCACTGTCGTTCAGCAGAAGTTCCAGCCAATTGCCCGGACAGCCAGATCAGGAAACAGGTTCGCCGTATTCGTTTGCGCCTTCTTGGGAAGGTCGTGTCAGCCACCAGATCATCAGGATAGACAGAACCAATTGAAGAATTGAGACTACAACAATACCGGTCACGCCCAGGACTGCCGCAGGTCCTCGCAATGCGTCAGGGTTCTCGGTCCCTTGCTCCAATACCGAGAAGAACGCCACCCCACCCAGCATAACAAAGAGCGTTGTAATGCTGAGCGCCATCGGCAGCAGCAAATACCAGCCAGGTCGTCCTGTATCATGCAGCCTCCGCCAACCGGCGGCCAGCATAGGTATGAGAACAGCCAGTTGGAAAACAGAGGACATGACGCGAGATCCTTGCCCAGTTTCTGGGTTGGTCCCGAATATGATCGTATCCAGCACAGCTAAAGCAGCACTCACGAGAACCACAAACAAGAAGAACCACCAGTATTCTGAGCGTATAGCCCGACCGGAGAACTGGAAGTATTTCGAGAAACACGTCTTAACGGCTTCACCAAATCCCATCTTTCAATCCCTTCATTGTTTCTGTGCGGCCTCAAATCGCTTCGCCACTCAGGGGAACACACTCGCAGCTCCCACTTACTTTTTTGTTTGAACGCAGAGGCCTATCGTACGAGAGCGTAGAGAAATTTACGCGCGGAAAAAACATTGATTTATGAGAAATTAGATTCAAATATGCGAATTCGACACAACTTTATTTTACCTCCGTTGTTGTCGTTGCTGCTCGCTGTGCCGAGCCCTTCCGACTGCTGGAGTGAGTGCTGGCGGTCGGAAGGCACTTTACAATGATTGAGCGCTGGGAGGACGCGATGCTCAGACTTAACGTACTCGCCCTCTTTTCAGAGTTTGCTCTAGCATTTGCTAGTGACGTCATTCGGCCTTCACACGTTATTGTCTGCCCCGATAGTCAACGAAATATCGTCCCGCCGACCAAGCCCCCCGCGGCAAGTTTTGGGTAAGATGGTCACAGGATCGAGGTATGTTCTATTGGCTGCACAGACGCGAGAGCTTCAAACAAGCGCATCCAATTTCACTAATTTCAAGGGAACCAGAGGGAGAAGAAAATGTCTAACAAGATGGTGATGATTGCAGGCGCGACATGTTTCGCACTGCTTGCGGCCTGCGACGATACGAGTACATCAAGCGCGTCCGCCGAGCTCACGCCGGCTCAGCAGGCGTGTTTGCGAGATGTAGCCAACACGACAAACAATTCGCAAGTCGTGGTGCTCTCATCTGCGTTTAGCGAGGCGGGAACACAGGTCACAGTCGGCGTTGGCGAGGATCGTGCTCCTTGGAATTGCATTGCTTACAGTGATGGCGCGACAGCTGGTATCGAGTTCCTGGGCGACGAAGGCGCATTGTGACCTGTCTGCTGCGTCGCTGAAAACGGCTGCGCAGCACTGGCTTGATCTGCTGAGGCTCGACTTGGTTTGTAGAACCACCATCATCGTATTCGCGGTCCTGTACCTGTTGGCGTTGGTTGCATTCTTGACGGGCACATTTGGCTGGTTGGGACAGGAACGAGACCCTTTGTCCGGAGTGTTCCTACTGCCGTTGGGACTACCTTGGATACTTGTAGCGGACTTAATTTCGGAGTCCGCCAAGCCGTGGTTTGCAGCGATTGCGCCGATGCTCAACATTTTGGCGCTGGTTTTCATTTGCAGATGGGCTCGCAGTTTACACCAGAAATGAAGGCGGAGCTCTGTCTCACCAAAAGGGAGGAAAACATGGGAAAAGTGATCTTGGGAATTGTGATCGGGCTCGTCCTCGGCGTGGTTGGGGCGATGACCTTGGGTGGTGGGGCCGCGATGGGTGTCGGCGTTGCGACAGGCTTGTCCGCCGGTGTCTGCACTACATTGAAAGGAGCACAAGCCGAGAACCTTATCACCGCCGAGCAAGCGGATCAGATCCTCAATCGCGTGAATTCCGAAATGGCGTCAATGCAAGGAATTGAAACGACGGGCGAGATCGTCGGCAGCGCACAGGCATGCGATGAATTTCTGTCAAAGTTACGAGAAGCGAAGTGAGGTTCCGCTTTGTACGGAACAAACCAGTAAGGACAAGCCAACAGGGAACCATCTGATGAAACTCGTTTTACTCAAGCTCCTCACATCCATGTTCGCAATCGCGAGCACAGCTGCTTTTGCAATGTCAGAAGCCGACGACGCTTGTATCGACCATTTGCGGCAGGTTGGTGGACCAGACGGTCAATCCGGAACGATTGAAAGCTCTCAGTTCTCGGAAGCTGGTACGCTCGTTATGCTGCGTGATGCTGGTGGAACACTTTGGCGCTGCATCGCTTACAAGGATGGAAGCATCGGCGAGATGTCGGTTGTCGAAGCCATGGATGATGGCGGTGGAGCCAGGGACGGTGCCGCCGGGTCAACCGGTAGCCAGCGTGTCAAATTCGATGCCGGGTCCACCGGTGTCGAACTCGTCGACCAACTCGCGCCCGGCGCCTCTCAACAATATGTCCTTGGCGCGCAGAACGAACAGTTTCTGTATGTGCGCGTCGCGCCACGAAACGGATCGTTGGACTACGTCATTCGCAACCCTGATGGCTCGGAGCTTCTGGAGTTGATGTCGGCGGACAAGGAATACCGGGGCCAGCTTTGGCAATCCGGTGACCATGTCGTTGAAGTTATTAACCGGGGAAATGCGCAAGTTGACTACAACGTCATATTTGGAATCGAGTAAGTCCACGCGTGAGTTGCACTGGATTTTTGGATTGCTGGAGACCAGAAAGGGAGAGAAGAAATGAGAACCAATCTATCGCTGCTTGGAGGCGCAGTTTGTGCCCTTGCTTTGGCAGCATGTGACGATAACGGGGGATCAGTGGATACTGGATCGCCAACTGTCGGCAGTTCAAGCGACCTTTCGTCTTTTGAAGGTGCGCGCGCCGGTCAGGCTGAAATGGGCATCCAAAGTCTCGGATTTGAACTCATCCGAAGCGAAGGTCTGACCTCGTACTGGTTCAACCGGAATACAGGCGCTTGCGCGCGCATTACTACATCTGAGGGTCGGTATTCAGATGTCACCATGCTTCCTTCCTCCGACTGCTGAATTTTGTCCGGATTAGTTTATAAAAGTGAAGGAGGCTGAGAAATGCACTTCGATCTTGCACACGCTGTGGTGACTGTTGCAGCTTTGATAGTCACAAACCTCGTATTGAAATCTGCCGGGGTGATCAACGAAGAAAACAAACACCAATGGAACTGGAAAGTTGTTCTGGCCTACTTCGTAGTCGTCTTTCTCATCAATCTGGTGTGGCCAATTTGAAACTTCAGGACGGGAAGCCAACCGCCCACCTTACATGGTTACCGTGAACGAGCCTCTCCGCGGGACTCCCGGCAAGAAAAGCGTGAGCATCGCTGGCTGAAAACAGAAAGGAATACGCATGCGGTTTTTGACGTCCCTCATATTCATTGGTGTTCTTGCAACCGCGGCGAATTCTGATGTGACCAGTCGAAACGGTGGCCCAAGCAACAGTCAAATGCTTTCAAAGGGTGGCGACGGAGGAGTTGATGGTGTCGCTTTTTTTCGCCCAGTCTTAAGCGGAGTATTGTATCGCTCTGGTTTTAAAGGCGGCGACAAGGACCGAACGGGCCTGAGTGAAGGACAACGCGAAACTTTGTGCGGTGAAGGGTTTTCAACCGGGTTTTATGCCGACTTTGGCAAAAACACTGAGTACGGTCGCACCAGTTGTGGAAACGGATCCTTTGACTATCAAAGTGCCAGATCCTCCCGACCCGGTGCTGTCATGGCTTCCATACACGAGGTGATTGAAAACCCTGGAAAAGGCCCTGTCTTGGTGCACTGCATGTGGGGCGTTCATTCCTCGGGGGCATTGTCGGCAATGGCGCTCGTTCAGTTTTGTGGTTGGACGGAAGAAAGGGCCAAGGAATATTGGAATGATGCTCGAAACGGGGCCCCTTGTTCAGGCGGGTGCGACCAGTGGATTGACTCAAAATTCTCCAACTTCAGCGTCGACCCCAAGTTGAAAATCTCCACCGAACAACAGGCAACGATTTGCCCCAAATGATATTGGGAGGACTATCCAAATGAAGTTCATCCTTCTGGGGTCACTTGCTTTCATTGCACCCGCCGTCTTGTGGGCGAACGACGATGTTCTAGGTGAAGCCACGACATTTAATAGTCCCAACGGTGTTACTGAACGCTGTATTCGGATCAATAAAGTTCCAACGGGCGAGTATAAGAAAAGCGATCTTGAGGAAGAAGCAGCCTATTGCGAGATCGATTTCTATGCCTCCGAAATTGCTATTTGCCCAAAAACCTGGAGCACCAGCCCAGGAATGGCCGTCTACGATATTTCGGAAGGACCTTACGTGGGGAACCGTTCTGAATTCGAGAGAAACGCTTGCAAGGAGGGGAAGGCGGCAAAAGATCTGGCCAAGGACAGGGTGGCTAAATTCAAATCCACCATGAACCAAAAAGGCACCAGTGGAACGTTTTCCACGTCTTCACTGCTTTACTATCATTTCTCCAGATATTTCGACGCAACTGTCAGAGTTCCAGTCGCTGTTTGGCGTAGCATGGATGCCCAGGCGCATTTTTCCGAGGTCGCCGAGCCTGGCCTTGCGATTTCTGGTGGATCTCATGGCGGGCGAATGAACCACGAAGGCTGGCGGGTCTTCGCAGCTGCGGATGCTGACCCGAAATCATACCAGCCAACCGACGATCTATTCACCGCGGATCGAACGCAAATTTACGGTGTACTGCTTGATAGTCCTGGGCATCGATACGGCTCGGAAATCAACGGCACTCGTAAGTCTGGCTGGGGGAAAGGTCAAAACCGCGATTTCCAGGAAACCCCCGCTTTCTTGGCTTTGCGTTCTTCAAAACCCTTGCCAGAAGCCATTGCAGAGGGCGTTAAAGAAGGCCGAAAAGACCGGATGATCAACAAGGATCTCGGCCCCGATGTCAGTGACCAACAGATGGCATTTTGGATGCAAGAACTCACCGAGATTGTTCTACTCGACTTCATCTTTAGCCAGCAGGACCGTGTGGGAAACATAGACTTCACACCCTATTGGTATTGGGTCGAAGACGGAGACCTGAAGCATAGGAAGGCCAAGCACCATGAACCAAACGATGGAGACGTTCCCGCCGACGCATTATTGATCCGTCGCAGCAATCTAAACGACAACGATGCTGGTGGGCGGGTCGAGTATGCCAATTTCGCAAAATCTACTCAAATGCTAGAGAAAATGCGGCACTTCTCTCCAAGTACGTATCGGCGCTTGGTCGCTTTGAATAATGACCTTCAATCTCAAGGTCCCGTCTACGGCTGGTTGTCGCAAAGCTTTGGGTTGTCAGACAGTCAGATTGCCCAAGTTGTGAAAAACACCGCGCTGGCAACATCCATCCTCCGGGACAATTGTTCTAATGGTGATTTGATGTTCGACTTGAATCCTGTCGCATTCTTTTTGAGAAACGACACCGAAGTGGAGGCCGTGAACTGTAGTGACCCGTAAGCTTTCTACGCTCTTTGCGGCATTCATTTGGACCGCTCTGGTCGCCTGCAAAGCGGCGGCATTGGATGTCATCGTCATATCGGATCTGAATGGAAGCTATGGTTCGGTAAGGTACGATGCCCGCGTCGACAAAGCGATTGAGCGCATAATTGAGATTGATCCAGGTCTGGTTATTTCGACCGGAGATATGGTTGCGGGACAGCGCATTCCCAACTTGTCCGACAAACAGGTCAGGGATATGTGGAAGGCGTTTCACGAGGCCGTATCAGACCCTTTAGAGGCTGCCGGCATTCCATTTGCGGTCACGCCTGGGAACCACGATGCCTCCGCCTATCGTGGGTTCGAGCGTGAAAGAAAAATATACGCAGAGGAATGGACGCCGAGAAAACCAGGCGTCGATTTCCTGGTTTCAGATGACTACCCGTTCTTCTACGCATTTGAGATGCAGGGCATTACGTTTGCGTCTCTGGATGCAACGACCCTAGGTCCCCTATCCGGCGACCAGCAGGACCGGCTACAGGAATTGGGTGCAGACGGAGACCCTATTGTCACTTTCAGCCACCTCCCACTTTGGCCGTTCGCGATCCAGCGCGAACGAGAAATCATCGGTGACCCTACACTTGAGAAGATCTACCTGGAAAGCGGTGTCGTTCTGCATCTGTCAGGCCACCATCATGCCTTCTATCCCGGTTGGAAAGACGGTGTAGCTTACGTCTCCCAAGCTTGTTTGGGAGGTGGTCCACGACGGCTTATCGGCTCAAAAGCCAGATCACCTCACAGCTTCACTCATGTTACGTTCCAGCCAAACGGCGAATTTGGGATAGCAGTGTATCGAGGACCTGATTTCGAAAGGTCGGTAAACTTCAAGTCGCTCCCTAAAGAGATCAGATCCCCGAATGCGGTGTTGAAACGATTAGACCTTGTCAAATGACTAGAGGTTGAGTTTCAGTTCAACTTTTTCTGGGACCAGATCGTTTACCATCTCTTCGATCCGGGCTTCTGAAAGTCCTCCCGAAGTAATGAAAAGCAATGAAACGCGAGATTTGCCGGGAACGTGGTGTTTTCTAACGAGCTTCCAGCCAGCGTCTGCGGCCATGGCTTCAATGGCGCCGCTGACGTTCAATGAGTGCTCTTCGTCTGATGCCTTGAGGGAGACTTCGACACCCTTGTTGCGTCCACCAAGCCAAATGAAACACCAACACACAATCGCCACCAGAGTGGCCATCAGCGGCAAGCCCAAACCGACCGCAAGACCAAGAACAGTCACGATTATCATTTCGACAGTGTCCACCGGATCATCGAGATTGGAGCGGAACCTCAGCAACGCGCCGATGCCAAAGATAACGAAACCGATCATTGACCCATGTTGAACAACGAGGAACCCTACGGCCATTCCGATCAGCGCGTACAGGAAAAACAATCTGGGCATAACCAGATCGCTGACACTTCGGCGCGCTTTACGTCGTACGGGATGATAGACAATCAAAGCGGTCAAAATGATCGTTACGATGACGTCCAGTGTGAAAAAGTAGAGTTCCTGCTTACCGCGGAACTGAGTCCAGCTTCGTTCAATTACTATCTCTGACTCGGATGTTCCTGCAAGCAAGGAAGCAGGATCAATCTGAGAATAGCTAACACTAGGCAAAAGCACCGCCAAAAGGACCGATGCAATCGAAAATAGCTTACTCAACAGTCTTTTCCTCCCGCTGAATCGTCGAATATTCGCTCTGTAGTGAGTAACTTGGCTTAATCGCTCAACACCTCACGACTAAGCCGCACTCCCATAGACCAATTCAACCTTATGAATTTAGTTCCGGTAAAGCCTTGCTGGATCAGACATCATACTTCCGCCAAATACTGTGTTAGGTTGGACAACATCGATTTTGATCGAGTATGAACTAAGTCCAAACGAACGCAGGTTTTACTCGAATGAACCAGCCAAATGATCGGCACAAACGAAGAGTTGCAAAGGTAATTTGCGCGAGCCTTGCTGTGATCGCCAACGTTTTTGCGTTAACGAGCCCAGTGAGAGCGCAGACTGATATGTTGGAACTTATTGGGTCTTACAAAGTGGCAGATAATTCAGCGGGCTTTTCTGAGCCATCCGGATTGTCGCTTTCCAGTGTTCATGGATTCTTGTGGGCAGTAAGCGATGAAGCATCGAAGCTGCACCTTCTAGGAGTAGATGGAGAGCTAAAGAGTTCGTTCAAACTTCCAGAGTATCTGGGCACAGACTTGGAAGGTGTCGCTGGAAGAAAGGATGGGTCTGTATTGCTGTTACAAGAAACTGACCGATCCATCGTAACGGTCCAACCCACAGACCCAATCAAAGTTAATTTACTCCAATTTCTTCACTCAGGGGTACAGCAAAGTTGCTGAAATGCTTGCTGAGAACCCTTGAACAAGGGACCGGAAGGGATCACTGTAGATCAAGACTCTGGGCAAGTATTCGTAGTCATTGAGGGTCAACCAAGACTGCTGCTCGTCATTTCCTCGAAAATTGATGAGATTATTGGAGTAGTTCCATTAGCGGCTGAGGCTGGTTTCGTTTCATCTCGCGCCGACGATGACGAACTAGACATCAGCGGGATCGCCTGGTCCGGCAAGACCAAGTCTTTATGGATACTCAGCGATGAAGGGCGCCGAATATTTGTTTTGATCCTGAAGTTCTGACGGTCAAAACTATCGATTTAATTTACTCCAAAAGGATGAAGTAAAGGAAGTGAAGAATCCTGAGGGATAGCTTTGGATGAAAGTGGTGGCGTTCTTTACATCTTGACCGATGATGGCAAAAAGTCACGCCTATACGCATTTGTTTTTCCGCAGGTTTGATTGCCGAAAAAAATCGCAATGGCTTGTCGTATTCAATTGCAGAAAACGAAATGGCCACCTCTTCCCGCATCTCGGGAGTTGCGAATCCCAGTATCGAATGTCCGGTTTGGGCTGGAAGCGGCCACCCGAAAACCTTCCCCGGCAATTCGGCGATGGCGCGAAATAAGCAAAGAATGAGACCCGAAGATATGGAGCCTCGAACTAAGAAAGTTGAAGGTTAATGCGCCCAAAGTTTTGGGCCAAAAACGCAATTCTTTGGGCGAAATGCAAAGCTATGGACGCACCTACAGAGACTATAGGTGTTCTCATAACGCTGCATTGTCTTCATTGAAGACATGCAGGAAATTCGGCTGTGTTCGCCCATAATTCTGCGCGGTATTTGCGCATAAGCTTGCACGATTTGCCCATAAATTTGCGCGGTTCGAAAAACGCTCTCAATTGATGGCAGCTGTCGCGCTCCTTCTTCAGCTTTAAAGGGCTATCTCTCAATCATAGGTGCATTCTGGGCGGCAAAATTCAACCCTTATCTGAAGGACGATGCTCGTCAGCGCTTGTGGTAAATTGCGGAACTGGAATCCAGTTTCTGAAGCCCAAATTCTGCGGAAGGCCGTGACGTGCATTCTATTCGATTTAGCCGAACGAGCCAAAAGCCTTCGTTTTCCTCGGCAGCGGTTCTATGGCCGAATTACGGATTTGAATAGTGCTTTGCCGATGCCTGCTCAAGTTCTCGTGCGCGGTCAGGCGATCCACCCAAAAGCGTATCCCGCGGCGAGAGATCCCAAAATGGCAAGCAAAAGATAGAGCAAGAATGGCTTCAGTTTGAGAACCGGGGCGATGGCCATTGCGCCCCAGATACTGACCACACCACCTGAAACCAAAAAGGCCATGGCGGCACCTTTAGACATGCCGTTGTCAATTAGCCCACGCGTAAGTGGGAGCGCGGCGTAACCATCGATATAGGCTGGTGCACCCAAAAAAACCGCTGCGGGTATAGCCCACCATTGATCCTCGCCAACATAAGCCGCAAGCACCCCTGGGGTCAGTGCAGCATTCAACGCGTATTCGGCCGCAAAGGCAGGAATCAGGCAGATTAAGATAAGCCGTGCCGTTGCCCAGAATTGTTTTCTGAATGAATGCCGACGTGCTTGAGTTCTCCAAACCCATGGGTCGAAGGTTTGGTCATTGCAACGTCGCGCTGTGCTGAGTTGGCGTGCCAGACCATTGTTGCGAAGCGCGTACAATGACCAAGGTGCTTTGGCAAATAAGCTGGCAACTGCCCCTCCGAACACACCCAATCCGAACGCTGCGAGCGTTTTGCCAATTGCAAAGCTCAATCCCAGAGTGGCAGCGGTCGTTGCGAGCATCGCAGGGTCTGTGATCGGGGATGACAACCAAAACGCCATGATCGGGGCAAGCGGCACGCCAGCAGCCAACAACCCTGCCATCAATGGCAGTACGGTGACACCACAAATTGGCGTGATGGCCCCGATCAATGATGCGGCCACCACTGTTCGGAGTGTCCTGCCTTCGAACACGCCAGCAATGTGGGTGTCTGCTCCGCTGGCGATGATCCAGGCCGCCAGAAGGATGCCTGGAATAACTATCGGGGCAACGACAACGAGGCCCCAGAGGACAAACCTAATGGCATCCGCAATGTGTTCCGGCCAGGCGAAACCGATGCTGACCAACAGCAATAGGCACACGCCCCAGACCACGTAAGTCTTACCTGATTGCCGGCGGACAATTGTCTGATCGGTCATAGGATACTCCTTTGATCTTGAAAAATAGGAGTTGAACAAACATGTGTGAAACGAATAGTTTCAATCACTGATATTGGTAATTCAAATGGTAAATCTGGATAGCGATTTGTTGCGCACCTTTGTTGCCGTCGCCGAAGCAGGCAGCGTCACGGATGGCGCCGCACGTATCCATAGGTCCCAATCCGCCACAAGCCTTCAAATCAAACGCCTCGAATCCATCCTCGGCCAACCCGTATTTAAGCGGCACGGGCGCGGGGTCGTCCTAAGCGATGCAGGTCGTCTGCTGTTGCCCGTTGCACATGAAGTGACAACACGTCTGGACGTGGCATTGCAGGACATTTCCCAAACGGCCGTGACGGGCAAACTGCGCATTGGCGTTCCAGATGATCACGGTCGAGTCAAACTGGCTCAGATTGTCGCAGCATTCACCCGCCACCACCCACAGGTCGAGTTGGAGGTGACCTGCGCTTTGAGCACCGGTTTCCCTGACGCCATCGACAAGGGGTCGTTGGACCTTGCAGTTTATGAAGTTGAAAGCCCAGAGCCTCATGAAGAGCTGTTGTTTGAGGATCCAACATGTTGGGTCTCATCCGCACATCGGGAGTTTTCAATCGATGAAACTTTGCCGGTGGCTGTATTCGATCACGCCTGTTGGTGGCGCGACGCGGCAATCGCTTCGCTAGAGCACCGCGCAAAACCATACCGCATTGTCTATTCCAGCCAGAGTGTCGCTGGTGTAATCGCGGCGGTCGAAGCAGGGATAGCGGTCGGCCTACTGGGGCGTTCCTCACTTCATGCCGGTCTATCGATAGTGGGCGAGACCCTTGGTTTCGGCAGAACGTCCACCTCGAAGTTGGTGATGGCGGCAGCCGGTTCACAGGAAACCGGGCCATTGGATGCCATGAAAACGGCTATCCGCTCTGCGTTTCTAACTAAAATCTAGAAGACGTGCCTTTTGGCCAGCCGACCGATCCACAAGCTCTTCTAAGTCTCACCGTAGCAAAACCAAATTTTTTTTGAAATTGGTGATGCGTCAGTTTCCCAGACTTTCAAACCAGTCAAGCGCTGTGGAGCTCCATCCTGTCGGGTAACCGTGCCCTCCGTCATGCAGAATGAATTCGAGACTACCGTATTCGCAGTTCCAGCGTTTGCGCCACAGACCCTCGGTCATTTCGTGATGTGCAGCATTGGGTGGGCATTTGTTTTCTTGTCGCCACACCGACAGGCCTTGCCAGATATCTGCCTGCGTGATGGTAACGTCAAACTCCTCGCTGTGTATTGCGCGACCTTCAAGCGGAACAACTTTGTCGGCAAACCCGTGGGTATGGAGCAAGTGTACCGGCTTTAGACAATCTTCGGTTGCCGGGAGCCAGAAACCACCGGAAGCCGGCGCGTAACCAAGCGCTATTTCCGGTGCAAGACAAGCAACTTCCCAGACCATTGATCCACCTCTGGAAAATCCTGTCAGCAACACCCGGCCCACATTCACGTTTGCACGAAGGGCAGCGTCAGCCAAAACCTCACGGAGAAATCTTACGTCTGAGCGAGGGTAGGTGTTCCAACCGTCTCGAACAGACCAGTCGGTGGGTTTACCATCCAACCATGGGAGCGCGGTTGGCGCGATAAATGCGTATCCCCGCTTGGTGAATTCTTCAACGAACGCCGAGTTCCCTACAATCTTCTCACCTGTACCGCCATAACCGTGCAGGTGCATCACAGCAGGTCCACCCTGCCAATCGTTCGGAAGAACGATATGATATTCTCCGGTTTCAATCTTGCACGAGTTTGTTTTGTCACCACAATCGAGGGCGATTGCCTGCCCTGAACTCACGAGTAAAACTAAAACGGCCAATACTTTGTTGTGCATAATGTCCCCCTCGGGGATTGATGTTAGCACACTACAACACAGAATTTCCCGAGAGAGCTTACTCGGGCAGCCCCACCAAACGAAGTCCATCCAGGATTGCGTCCCAACGTGTTGGGTCCTGAAAATGGAACCTGCGCACGCCGCTAACTCGGAAGTCCGGATCTGACGCAATTAGGGCATCCCGCGCCCTTTCGCCTTCATCAGGTAGACCAGCCTGACCGGCTGCGCTGGCAAGGTACATTTGTGCGACCGGCAGCCCCGGCGAATTTTGTAGCGCTCGGTTGGCGTTGGCGATGGCATTCTCGAAGTCGCCCATAACTAGATAAGTCTGGGCCAACGCTTGTGGGACACGGTGATATATCCGGTTCTTGGCAAGAGAAAACGAGCCCTTTTTGATGGACTTCAGCGCTAACTCTGGTTGGCCCATCAGGTTCTGAATCCAGCCCAGTACCATATGCCCCTGGGCGAACTGCGGACTGATTTCGAACCCGCGTTCAACACACCGCACCGCTGCTTCCAAATCGCCGGTAATACCGTAGTGAAAAATCCCCCGGATCAGGTGCAAGTAGTCGCTTTGGTCATTCAACGATACCGCCTTGCTCAAGCCGGCGTCGGCCGCTTCAATATCCTCCGTGTTTATCGGACGGTAACCCCATACCAATTCTCCGATCAACGTGTTCGCCTTCATCCCAACGGCCATAAAATTGCGTGGCTGGACCGTCAGGATCCTGTCCAGCAGACGGCCCGCCGCGTCCCATTCTTCGGGCTGCGATCCCATCATGTAATGCCCTGCGAGGTTCAGCATTGCCTCGGGATCGTTTGTCTCTGTCTCAGCCGCGTGCTCAGCAATTCGTTGCAGAATTCCGTATCGGATCGTTGTTGCGATTTCACCTGACAACAGATCTTCCGCCAAGAAGGGGTCGGAAAGATCACCGTTCATCCGCTGGGTCAGATAGGTTGCTGACGTGCTCGTCTCGCGTAGCTTTAGGGTGGTACGGACCTGGTTGCCGGACGCCTGAAACACTGCGGTTGCGATATGATCCGGGTCCGCATCGAGAGCGATCAGATCCAATCCGGTCAGATTGGCAAGCGCCGCCTCTACCGTGTGATTGCAGGCCTCTGCCAGCATCTTGGCATCATGATTGCTGCCAAGGGCTTCGAATGCCGCGAGGGCTATGGTCGGTTTCCTGGATGTACCACCGATGGGTGGTGTGCTGACACCGTTCTGCGCACCATCATGGTCGGCGGGCCAAACAAAGGCGCGGATCGGGCGCGAGATGTTTTTTAATGTCAATTCACCGACATCCGCAAATAGCACGTCCATTACGCCAACGATCTGGTCACGAACGGCAGCGGAGATGCAAATCCCGCCCGTCGGGGCTGCGCCCTCTAAGCGAGCTGCGAGATTCACACCGTCACCATAGATATCGCCGTCATCAACAACCACATCGCCTATGTGAAGGCCCATGCGGTAACTGATCTGCCGATCCTGAGGCGTGGATTCTTCCTCTGCGCGAACGGCTTCTTGTGCAGATATCGCGAAGCGAACCGCTTCCACTACACTAGAAAACTCGGCCAGAAATCCGTCGCCCGTTGACTTGATGATCTTACCACCTGCCTGCGCAACACCGGGATCAAACACGGACACGCGCAGTTCTTTCTGACGGGCCAGCGTGGCTTCCTCGGCGGCTTCCACAAGCCGCGAGAAGCCGACAATGTCAGCCGCCAAGATCGAAGTGAGTTTGCGTTTCAACCTTCGGCTCGCGTGTTCAAGGAAATCCAACCGGTTTTGTCCGGTTCGGTCACAGCGGCACCATCCCCTCCAAACGATGTCGGAACCGTCTTCCACTTCGGCAGGCCATCAGCCATGTCGAAAACACGCTCGCCGTAGAAGATGTGAAAGGCCGGCTCGAAGCTCAAACCGGATTCGGCCAGCGACATTGCGTAGACCGCTACAATGTCCTTTCCGGGTTTGATATTCACCAATGCACCTCCGCATTTGCCGCAGGAAACACGATGGCTTTCATCATTCTTGTCCGAGTGAACCGTCGGTCCTGACAACGAGACATTGTCTGCCGACCAGAGGCACCAGGCATTGACCGGCGCCGAATGCCATTTTCTGCAAGAGTGGCAATGACAATAAGCCATGACCATCGGCTCACCGGCAGTAGAAACACTACATGCGCCGCAATAACAGATTCCTCGGTAGGTTTCAGAATCATCACTCATTTTCCATCTACCCCCAATCGAATAATGGCTGTTAACGCAAGTTTTCCGCCACGCCTTCTTCTCCAATGCACTGCCAGTTATACATTCCAATTACCGGGTCCCAAAGTGGCTTATTTACCTCTGAAACTGCGCTATCGAAGGTGCCGGAGGTGCTTCCAACTTCGCGCACCTTATCGCGTTGCGGATGCCTAAAGATGCAACGCAATCGCGAGATCGTGGAGCAAAACTTACAAAATCCTAAGACCCGGCTCGCCATTTCAGGCGCTCGCCACGCCAATGCATTCAAAAGACTGCGTTGGTCAGAAGGTCAAAGGATAACGGCATCCAAGGACTTTGGATGTTCCGTTATTGCCTCCCAACCATCTTCGGTGATTATGAAACTGTCGCCAACCTGCGCACGAAATGTATCGACTGACACTGAACCATCAACAGCGAAAACCATCCCTGGCTGCAACACTGTCGTGTCGCCGGTGACGAGCTGTGGTTTCTCCAAAAAGCTATAGCCGGTCGCGCGACCACACCGGAACGGGTATTCAAAACCCGCCCCCTGGATAACCTCGGCATAGGCGGTATGCACACTTTCGGCAGTCACACCTGGTCGCAGCTCTGCCAGTGCGGCGGCCTGACTTGCCACGGCAACCTCATAGATATTCTCTTGTTGTTTGTCCGCCACCTCACCAATCCAAAAGGTGCGGTCAAAACCCAGTTTGAAGCGGTGAAAATTGGTCATGCCGCAAAAGCACAAAAACACCGGCTCGCCTCGTTTCATGATCCGGGTTGAGGCGCGATGATGGGTTTTGGTGATGGTGTCGCCCGACGCCATTATTTGCAGAAAATGAGTGTTGGGCGACATGTCCGCGTCATCGTAATGCGCCACTAAAAGCTCGGCGGCCTTTCGTGTTCCAGCCTGGGACGTGGCAATCGCAACTTCGAACTCCGGCACTCCGTCTGCAATGGCGTCGCGTCCGGCTTCCATCATAGCGCTTGCAACTTGCCCGGCATGCCGGGCCAATTGAAGTTCCTGGGCGGATTTTATCATTCGCATTTCAGCCAATATCGGTGTGGCGCTGACCAGGTTTTCCACCGGGACCAACGTTTCCAGATATGTCCGCACAACAGGCGGCATGTGATCAGGCTCGATCCCGACGCGCTTTGCCATTTTGACCGCTTTAGGCAGTTCCGATCTCCACTCTTCGCCCATACCGTCATTCCAGGCCGCGATACGATCAACATGAGCCGCCGAACGTGCCGCGTTCAGGTCTATTGTCGGCGTGATCAGCAGGCTTTCGCCTGATCGGTGCACAATCAGGATGGTTGGACGCCCGAACTCCATATGCAGGTAGTCATAATAGCCCGTCAGATAATAAACGTTGTCGTCATCGGTGATGAGAGCAACGTCGATTCCGGCTTCTTTCATGTGAGTGCGAAAGCTTGTCATCCTCCCAGCAAACATCGTCAGTCTCCATCCTGAAGGTGTCAGTTGAGCTTCTCAAATTGAGTTGCGTGATCGAGACGGTAGAACACGTTTGGTCCACGGTCTATAAAAGCAAAGTCAAGCACCTGTCATGAAGCTTCGCCAGCATTTCATCGGAATTACTTCTCGGATCACTGTTTTTCCCGTTAAAGCCTATCATCAAGCTTCAACCATACGGTGATACGCCGCCGTAAATTAAACAGCAGCGCTATCCGCGATCTACCTCCAAAGCCATTTCCCTTAGGTGTCGCATATCCGTACCGCAGCAACCGCCAAACACCCTGATAGACGGGTTCTTCCGCAGGACATCCGCAATTTCTTGGCCGAGCTGCACGGGATCTCCTTCATCCAAGGTATCGGCCTCATCCAGTTCTGCGTGCGAACAACTTGATGCATTGGCAACAACACCTTTGAGCCTTGGATGCGCGTTGAGCGCGTCGGCAAAGTGCGTCGGGTGTGCGCAGTTGACCATGTAGAACAGAGCCGCGCCGTCTGTTTCTGCTTCGATCTGGTCTATGGCATCAACAAGCTTGGTGCCGTCAGCCAAACAGCCATCGGTTTCGACGACCAATGACAAAATGATCGGTAAATCAATATCTCTTGCAGCCAGAACACAGCCAGCAGCCTCGCTTAGGCGGTTGAACGTGTACGCGGTCACCAGATCAACACTGGTTTCTTTCAGAACAGCAAGTTGCGCACCGTGGTAACTACGCGCCGGTTCAACTGTCATGGGCGGGACATCAGCGTAAGGATCGTATCTTGGGCCGACGCAGGCGGAAACCAAAACGTCATCCCGACCAGAAGCCTTGCGCACCTCCTCCATCAGTGCGACACCATCCTTGTTTACCTCACAAAGACGTTCAGCATCGTAGCCCAAAGGTGCAGCACGGTCGGCATTGGCCATCCATGTCGGTGCGTCGAGAATGCACCCAACACCCATATCGCCGGCCAATTGCACGAGCGCTTGCATTTGTCCGGCCAGAACAGCCCGGGTGTCAGGCTTCTCCAGCAAGGGAAACGACGCAAAACCCGGAAGCTCGATACCGTGGTTAAAGATCAGGTCCGTACCTGTACCTGCATAAACCAAAAATTTCTTGTTCCCCTCGCCTGGAAGTCTCCGCGCCATTTTGCACCCCTCGAACACCGGCATTACTCCGCATCCACAATAACAATGATCAGATCTTCTGCAAAACCGAGGTGTTTACTTGTCCGTTCGGACGCTTTCTGCATTTGCGGTATCGGCTAGGCATATTTAAGCGCGAACCGCCGGAGATTCTGAACAAGCGTGGCTGTACCGTTCTAACCTATAGCCGGTCCTTGTTACCTCGGAGCGGCAGGTTCAAGCTGACACAAAGGACCGGCCGTTCTATCCTTTCTAGGTGGAGGAGAAGACATGAGTGATAAGATCGAAGGCGGCTGCAAATGTGGGCTGGTGCGATACTCTGGAATTCGCTCTGATCTTCCGATGTTTCGATGTCACTGCCGAGATTGCCAGCAGCTCACCGGCTCGGGACATTCAGAGATGGTGCCACTTGTGGCCAAATCTGTTTCGATTGGTGATGCGCTCAAAACATTTGAAATGGCAGGAGGATCAGGGTTGTCGACCTTTAGCGGTTTTTGCCCGAACTGCGGCTCACCGCTGATCCGTAGAAGTGAACGGATGAGTGACTGCATCTACGTCCATGCGGCATCAATGGACGATCCTTCCAAGTATCATCCGGCGAAATCGATCTACAGCGAAGCAGCTCAGGCTTGGGACGAAGCAGTGATAACAACTGAAGGGGCAGGCACAAAGTAACCTCGAATGTCTTTGTTTACTTCCGCCTGAACGCGCGTTGCCAAATCCGCACGTATTGCATCACGCCGTTCTTTCGGCTGACGCTTGAGGAGCGATGCCGCACGCACTGCACCACCATCAAAAACATCAAAAAGCATCTTAGGATCTGAAACGCACAATTCGCTTGCAACATCGATAAGCCGCACATTGCGGAAACCTGCATTTTCGACCATTGGTTTGGCAATTCCACTGTCTACGAGCATGTGCGCATCCGGGCCCGCAGGCAGAGAGATGGATGGGTCGGCCAGGCGTTCAACAGCATCGAACAGCCAGCCAAACGCGCCATCTGATCCTTTGCCACGCCAAATCGAGAAGGCAACTCTACCGCCCGGTTTCAGCACTCTGTTTACTTCTCTGAAACCGCGTTCGGGGTCTGGAAAATGTGGGACGCCGAACCCGATTGTGACCGCATCAAAGGTGTGATTTGGAAACTCCATAGCCATTGCATCACCCTGAACGAACCGCGCTGTTGGCACAGCTGATTGGGCGAGCTCAATCATCGGCTCAGAGAAATCCAAGCCCGTTACATCTGAGCCGCAAGCCACAAGCTCTGCTGCCACGACACCGTGTCCGGTGCACAGATCAAGCGCTTTGCAATTCGGCCCGGCAGCGACTTCGTCTGCAAGCTTTCTAGCAACCAGGCGCGTCGCCATTTCAAAGCCGTCGGCATACCCTTTAGCAATAGACGGATCCGCCCATCCTTGGCGTTCCATTTTCTCAAAGTCCGCTGTATCAGTCACTTCAGCCCCCCAAAGCTCCAAAATGTGGCAAGGATACACTCAAGCAAGGTTCGGGCCAGATATGTTTTTCAAGCCTTGTCAGGATCGACCCGGATACTCGCCATGTAATCGCGAGTGCCTGATCTTTATTAAAGGACGAGACTTGAAAGCGGTTGTGATCCGTAGTGGATGGATTCAATCTCAATAATGGGTTTGCAGTTTCTGGAGTGACCCGATGGACATAGTTCGACTTTCCGAACGCCTCATGGGTATGAAGGACGAGGTTTGGTTGCGGCATGCAAACCCTTGGTCAGTCTGGACCCGCGTGCTGACACCATTACCCCTTATGGCGTTGGCGATCTGGAGTCGGGCGTGGATTGGCAGTTGGGCATGGGTTGCCGTCGGAGTGGTTTTAGTCTGGACCTGGATCAATCCGCGTGCGTTCTCCCGACCCAAGACCTTCGAAAGCTGGTCAGCCCAAGGTGTATTGGGCGAGCGTGTCTGGCTGCGATACCAAGACAAGATTGCGGCTCATCATATTAAAATGGCCAAAGCACTTGCCTATGTCAGCGGATTGGGTTTGCTGCCGTTTGCATACGGTCTTTGGGCGTACGACTTAGGATTCACATTCCTTGGCATTGTTGTGATCTCGGGCGGCAAGATGTGGTTTGTGGATCGCATGGCGTGGATCTGGAGCGACTTTCTGCGTGATGGTGGGTCGTTGGAAGACCTGGCGGCTGGGACGTAGGCCCAGTCACTTATCTTTCTACGCCAGCCGCCAAAGTAGTGGCCCAATTTTAGGGGGCAAAGACAATCGACGATTTGCAATGAATTGGTAGTCCGCTTTTTTGAACAACCATCCTTCCGAACCAAGTGGATGTGAAGCTGTTTTTCAGACGGTATTTGTCACAATAGAATATTCGATTTTGAATATAAAAGTGGATTCATGGCATCCCTGTATGTTCTCCTTAGCGATTAAAGAGGGGGACGGATAAATGAGACGACTATTCAATATCGGGTCAATTTGGCTATTTCTTTGCATGGTGACCCTCACAGGCGCTTTTTCTGCCAACGCCCAAGAAACGACGGATGCGCAGGAAGCTGTCGAAGTAGAGCAAGACGAACTTCTTGATGAGGTCGTTGATGCATCCATTTCGGGCGAAGATTTGGAAATTCTACTTGTCCCGTTGACCGCAAAAGAACTTTCTAAAGTCGCAGGCACTTGGCAAGGTATTGTGCGCTCGCAACTCGAAGAGGTCGCTCAGATTAATCTCGGTCTTCGGACAGCAAGTGGGGAGCAAGAAAACGACCTCCGGTCACAATTGGCGTCCCTAAGTGACTCAGGATCGGCGCTTTTGAACAACTATCGGTTGGTGCTTGAGGCGTGGACACTGAAAGGGGCCAAGGCAGAAGACCTGCAACCCCATTCCGACTACATCCTTGCATTAAAGGCAGGGGCGCTCAAAACAACTGACTTTCAGACACTATTTCAAAATGCTTGGGCCTGGTTGTTCTCCTGGGAAGGGGGTGTTGGCCTTTTGATGGCTGTTTTGGGTGTTTTGCTGGCTGTCTGGGCCATGATGTTTGTAGCCCGAATGGTGCGCCGCGTCACCGAACGCGGTTTAGAAAAAATTCCGACTATTTCGAGGATGCTGAAGAGATTCATCGCCACAGCAGTATTCTGGGCTGTGTTCGTTCTTGGGATACTCGTCGTCTTGGCCTTATTTGGAGTGAACGTCACTCCGCTTTTTGCCGTTCTTGGTGGCTTGTCTTTCATCCTAGGCTTCGCGCTTCAGGAAACCCTAGGCAATCTTGCGAGTGGTCTGATGATCATGGTTTTGAAGCCATTTGATACCGGTGACTACATTCAAGTCGGAGGATCATCCGGCTTTGTGGATGAGATGTCTGTGGTTTCCACGAAGATCCGTACGTTTGACAACCAAATCATTATCGTCCCGAACAGTAAGATCTGGGGCGACGTGATTACCAACGTCAGCGCCTCAGAAGAACGCCGGGTCGATTTGGTCTTTGGCATCGCCTATTCAGACAACGCGGCGCAAGCAATCGACGTTCTCAAAGAACTGGTTTCAAAACACGAGCTCTGTTTGAAGACACCCGAGCCCGAGGTTTTCGTCGGCGAGCTGGGAGACAACTCTGTCAATATCTTCTGTCGCCCGTGGTCCAAATCTGACGATTACTGGACCGTCTATTGGGACCTGACGGGGCAAGCAAAGGAGCGGTTTGACGTAGAGGGGATTTCGATACCTTTCCCACAGCGCGATGTTCACCTGATACCCGTAGAGGGAGCAAATTCATGAGAGCTTTTGTAGTTTGGTTCACGACTGTTTTGTTTGCCAGCAGTGTCGCGTTCGCCCAGTCAGAAGAACCGCTTGTTCCGACTGAAGAAAGAGAAGATTCTGAATTTGTTGCTCCAGTGATTGTAGATGGGGAGGAACTGTTCGTCGTTCGTGGTTCGAGTGCCCTTCCTGCAACTGAGCGGGCCGACAAGGTTGCAGAGCGCGTTTCTGAGGTTGGTGACGCTTCTCAGAGTTCGAGCATAAATGTTGAAATCATGGACTCTGAGTTCGGGAAACTCATTAGAGCCGATGGCCAGATGATTACAACGACGACCCAAGCGGATGCCGAATATGAACAGATGGACGTCGAGAGTTTGGCCGCACTACAAGCCGAGGCTATTGAATCCGCGATCCTGCAATATCGTGAAGCGCGATCCAATGAAGGGCTGGTAGACAGCGCGATTGTTGCCGTTGCCTGGACAGTCATATTCGCGCTGGTTTCCTACGGTTTCTTTGCTAAACGGCGAAAGCTGTTGGACTACATCAGAAGCAACTTGGAAAAGAGAGCAGAAGGTTTTGAGGAAGCCACAAAATCGATTCTAAGAAGCAAGGCTATTGCCTCCATCATCGTTTACGCATTCCACGTTTTGATGTGGGTCTTCTTCCTCTTTTTCTTCTATTACTACCTTTCCTTAGTTCTGCTTTCTTTCGCGGAAACACAGGGCCTAGCCCAAATCCTGTTGAAATATGTCAGTGAACCGCTGGTCACTGTGGTTTTGGCCATTGTCGGGTACATTCCCAATCTGATCATGCTTGCGATTATAGCCGCTGTGACTCGGCTGGGAATTCGAGGCCTCGATCTTTTCTTCGAAAACATTGAGAGCGGAGCCTTTGAGCTAAAGGACTTCGAGGATCATTGGATTGCACCAACAAAAATGCTGTGCAGGGCTTTGTTCATCGTTATCGCGTTGGTGTTTGCATACCCTTACATTCCTGGTTCCGACTCTCGCGCCTTCCAAGGTTTGACTATTCTTGCCGGCATCATGGTTTCGCTGGGATCCAACACAGTTGTTTCAAATATGATGGCCGGTCTGTTTGTCATCTACAGACGCAGCACTAATGTGGGTGATCGAATTCAGGTCGGTGACAAGATAGGCGACGTAACAGAGATCAAACTGATGGAAACACTCATCAAATCGATCAAAAACGAGATGATCAGCATTCCAAATGCCCAGCTGCTCAATTCCGAAGTTGTGAACTACTCACGCAAAGTGGATGGTCGGGGGCTATTGGTGCACACGACGGTGGGGATTGGCTACGAGGAACCTCCCAAGAAAATCAAAGCGATGCTGATTGAGGCGGCACACCGAACTCAAGGGCTGAGAAAGAGCCCGGAGCCATTTGTGCTTTGGACCCAGTTGGCAGATTACGCGATCAACTATGAAATCAACGCGTACACTTCTCGTGGATCGAGTTTGCCAAAAATCTTGTCGGATCTTCGTGAGAACATTGTCGATGTTTTTAATGAAAACGAAACTCAAATAATGACTCCGTCTTACATCGCTGATCCGCCGGAACCCAAAATACCTTCAGCTGATTGGGATGGTGAGCTTGCTCACATATCTGACTAACAACTCGTCAGGGGCATCTGTGAAAATTCAAAAACGCAATACCGCCGTCGTCGGATTGGATTGATTGACATTGAGCAATGATTAGAATCAAACAAGAAATCTTCAGAACTCAGCGAGGCTCAGGATGATCAAGTGGGTACTTTCCGCAACTGTAGTGCTTCTGCCTGGGTTTGTTCACGCAGCCGGGATGGAACAGTGGGGTGAGTCCGGCGACTGGGCAATTCTCGTCGATCCAGAAAAAGGCAACGGTTGTCTCGCGTGGAGAGCCTTTGAAGACGATATGACAGTAGAAATTGGCGCTGCACCAAACCAGGCTGGCGGCTTTTTTGCCGCCTACAATCCGGCCTGGGTTCAAGTCGAGGACGGTGCGACAGGCATAGTAAAATTTGATTTTGGTGATGCGCAGTTCGAAGGTGAGGCCGTAGGTGTCTACAAGAATGGCGTGCCCGGTGGCTACGCCTTTTTCGACAACCCGGCGTTCGTAACGGAATTTGGAAAACGCCAAAGCGTTACAATCATTGGCGAAAGTGGGGCCGAAGTGGAGCTAGACCTCAGCGGGTCTGCAAAAGCCATTGAGGCCGTTTTGGAGTGCCAGGCCGAACAGCCAGAACCGCTGAAGAATTAGGTTGCGACCGACTACTGCAATTGGTTGATGTCTGGCACGCAAGGTTGCCTGTTTACTGGCATCGCATCAGCGCCCTCTGGAGCCTTGTTCCTAGACCCGCCCACATCCAGCTTAAACTTCGGTGATGAAAGCTGACCTGTCACATCAAATGGCCAAGCGCTGCGGGACAGAGGTTTGCCGACACGACGGGGCTCCGCTCGTATCGCAATTGTGTCATTCACCCAATCTACCTGCCCGCCGGCCACCAACTGAACCGAAGCTGTCTCAATGACGATGGAGTTTGTGCTTACCCGCCCGGCTTCAATATTAACAGGGGCCACGACGCAAGTGATGTCGGTATAACCTTGCCGCAGCTCTTCAGAGAACAGCCAAGGGAAAATACCAAGCCCCGCCAACTCCAGCAAACTGGTGCTGACGTAGCCTTGAGACATTGACAAAGACGCATTGCCACGCATGGAGTTGATGAAGGCCCTGCCAGAAGCGGTACTGCCCGAAACGTTGAATTCACCACTCAAAAGCCCGTAGGCATCAATTCCAATCCCTAACTCATCAAGGATCTCACCGAACTCCCACCCTGAGGTCGACCCCGACAATGAAAGCCAATCAGGTGAGTCAATCAGATCCATGACCGCCCGCAGGCTGAAGGTTCCGCCGCCATAAGCCATCTGAAGAGGTCCGAAATCCACGGTTCCGTCTTTTGCAGACAATTGGCTGGAAACAGATGTTACGCCTTGCTGGCCTACAATCTCTTTGAATTCGATCTGTACCTCGACGTCAGCTTCTCGCAGCACGCGTTGCACATCCAGAAGATCGGCAGGCTTCCCTTTTTCCTTTGGCAACACCAAGGGCTGGACGTTTGTCTCCTTAGACAAAACCAAAGGCTGAACTTCGGCTTCAGGTTCTTTTGGGGTCTCCCCTACCAGGCTTTTCAATTGGTCCAGCACGGCAGTTAGGTTCTTCAGGTCGTTGAGATCGAGCCTCTCGCTGGTAACGTTGCCGCGAACAACAGAAGAGCCATCCGGAAATTTTGCATCCAAAGCCGCTAGAAGCTGCGAGGAGCCAGCTTCGAACTCTATTGCAGCATTAAAGTCCTCGCCCTGCTTTGAGGTTTCAGCATCAATGGTGAGTGCGCCAATTTCGACAGGTTGCAGGTTGAGCGCGGTCAGAAATTGAGCACCATCGCCCACCTCCAGGTCCACGTCGAAATCAAGCCCAGCCAGCCCTTTGAGCTCATTGACTGATAGTGCAAGGTCGAGCGCCCAAAGATCCGTGTCATAACTGGTCGCGTTGAACCTGTTTAGTGATACCGGGCCTCCCGCATTGGATATGCTGAAATCTGCCTTAATGCCGCCAAACTGGTCGACATAGCTTTCGTCGAGGTCGGGTAAAATCAATTTGGCGGGCCCGTTCAGCGTGCCATCAAAACTCACGTCCTGAAGCTGAAGCAGGTCGAGTATTTCGCCTTCGGCTTTTAGCACCGGCTCCTCAATTGGGCCGGCTTGCAAGGTAATGCCCAACATCGCGAGGCGGCCGTCCGGCATGCGGCGAATGCTCTCGATAGAGGCTGGGCCGATCACGTCCAACCCTTGGTCAAAGGCGTTGGTTTCGAACAGTAGCTTCTCAAATTCGAAAGAGGCGAGGGATCCGACCATATGCATTTCAAAGCCTGTAAACTTGAGATCTTGAATACTCCTTGCCGCTTGGGGCGGTTGTCCCGCTGGGTGAAGTCGCGCATTGAAAAGCAGATCGACACCTTGAGCTGTATAGAGATCATCAACAGAACCTTCAGCTTCGAGTTTTTGTCCATCTTCAAGGCTTACGGTTGTTGTAAATGTTTCGATTGTTAGGACGTCCTGAGACACAAGTTCAGCTTGCAACTGGCCATTACCTTCCAGAACTCGTTCCAACCCCATGACATCGAGAAAGTCGCCGAATTCACCAGTATCCATCTCCAGGACAGCCCGGTAACCGCCACCTTCGTCTTCCGCGAATGGCTCGCCATCGTAGCGGACAGTCATTTCTCCAAAGCGGGCCCGCGTCGTAAACGGCGCGTCATGGGGATAGTCGCCCTCGATTTCGAAACCTTGACCGTTGACGGAGCCTGTCCCCGAGACCTTTGTCCTTTGTTCATCAGCTGCTTGTTCGAGGGCGAGTGACTGAAGATCAAACACAAACGAAAAACCTGAAACCTGGTCGTCAATGTTCAAACCGATGGATGTGAAGCTGACGTTCTTGTCGCTGAGAAAGGTAAGAATCCCACTGCTCTCTTTGCCACCAACTTCGGACGTCTCGATTTCGGCCTCAGTATCCCGATTGTCCTCTGCCAGCGATCCGTTGGTTTGAGACGTTGGCATTGGTCGGCGTTTTCGCCAGCTTGTTGTTCCATCAGAGGCTGTAAGAAAGTTTGCCTGGAGACCGTCCACCAAAAGGTTGTCAAAGTGCAGACGTCCGTTGGCCAGGGCGGCAACGTCCAGTTCCAGTTCAAGGAGCTTTAATTCTGCAAGAGGTGTATCTGGCAGTGTCTCGCTGGGGATTACAACGCCACCGACATAAATGTGGGTAGTGCGACCAAGTGCGACGCTCACATCGTCGTTGACCAGAAGCGGCTGCCCAATTTGTTCCGAAAGAACCTTTTCCACAAGGTTGCGTCGCATATCTGAGAACAACGGTGCAGCAAGTAGCAACCAAACAAATGCGATTGCTGCAAAAGCGAGTAGCGCAACGAGCCCAAGTATCTTAAACAGCCAAGTCCTCATTTGCTTCCCTGTGGTCGCTTTCACAATTCAGTTTAACCGCAAATCGGAAATCTCCAATCTTTCTGGCAACTAGGGTCAGGACTCATATCCAATAGATAACGAGTGCTGCGAGGGCGATTGTTGACAGGAAGACCTTCGGGCACCTGTCGTAGCGGGTTGCCGCACGCCGCCAATCCTTCAACCTGCCGAACATGATCTCGATCCGGTTGCGCCGTTTGTAACGACGCTTGTCGTACTTAACCGGTTTCTTCCGCTGCTTCCGGCCAGGGATGCAGGCGCGCATCCCTTTGTCTTTCAACGATTCCCGGAACCAATCGGCATCATAGCCACGATCCCCGAGCAGCCAATCGACATCCGGCAGGCCGCTCAGCAGTGCCCGCGCACCAACGTAATCGCTGACCTGACCGGCGGTGATGAACAGGTTGAGCGGACGTCCCCGGCTGTCGCAGATGGCATGCAACTTGGTGTTCATGCCGCCTTTGGTGCGACCGATCAGGCGTCCACGCCCCCTTTTTTGACGCCCAAACTGGTCGCGGTACGGTGGGCCTTCAGGTAGGTGGCATCGATCAATCACAGTCTTCTCCTCACCGTGTTTGGGAGCCAGACCGGCCATCATCCGGGCGAAGATGCCTTTGTCGCTCCACCGCTTCCAACGGTAATAGAGCGTCTTGTGTGGACCATACGCCGAAGGGGCATCGCGCCATCTCAACCCATTGCGATTAATGAAGATAATGCCGCTCAACACACGTCGATCATCAACGCGTGGTTTGCCGTGGGACTTGGGGAAGAAAGGCTCAAGACACGCCATCTGCGCATCCGTCAGCCAGAAAGATCAGACATGGTCACCGCTCGATTTTCGAACCGTGAATCACGCAGCTAAGCGGAAATCAATGGGTCCTGACCCTAATATCTCCGACTACAAAGTCAGAGTATTCGAAGACGAAGCCCCACATCTCGACATCCCTGCTCAGGATGTGACCGGCTGGATCAAGGGGCACACACGCCGTAGCAGCGTTTGGTATCTGGTTCGAAAAATCGCCGAGTTGGCAATTCGGGAAAATGAAACAACGTCTGACAACGAGCAGGATGTGTCGTCGGATGACACCCAACAAAACGAAAAATGAGGATTTGGAGCCGTCTCCCGTCCTTCTACACCATTGCAAACTACTTGCACTGGGGGACGAGGTTTTGCAGAATTACAGCCTCTCTTGAAGAAGCGCCCACATGCCGAGAGCTGGCTTCCGAGGCGATATAGTATTATGAAAAGTTAGCCAATTGCCCGAAAGCGTCGGATACAGAGGGGAATGGGAATGTCAGAAGAAAGGCCCAATGAAACTACCGGAGAATTCGAGAAACGCAGCGAGGTAGATGCGATCACGGTGGCCTTTCTCCTCGTCAAAGCGGACCTAACGCAGCTCAAGGCGAGGACAACTGGGCTGTTTGTCCTCCAAGCTTTTCGCGCAGACGAATGGCATAGTTCCCCAACGCTGAAACCGACTTCGAGCAAAGTCAGCAACCGGCCCTGTGCACTTTCGCATGGTCTAAACACGTAGCGACCAGTATGAAATAGAAAGGAGGACAACAGGTGGAGCGAAAGCTGGCGGCCATCCTGATTGCTGACCTTGTCGGCTTTACCGCCCGAATGGAGCGGGACGAGAAAGGCACGCTCGAAATCCTCTCAGCGCACATTGAGGATACTGCTGTTCCGCTTGTCGGTCGGCATCACGGTCGCATTGTCAAACAGATGGGTGACGGTCTGCTCGCCAGCTTCGACAGCGCTGTCGATGCCGTTTCTTGCGCGGTTGAATGGCAAAATGTGCCAGTAGTAGGCTCCGACCCGCTTCGCTTTCGCATCGGTGTCACTCTTGGAGACATTATCATGCGCGACGGAGATGTTTTGGTTCCGGTGTGAACCTTGCGTCGAGGTTGGAGCAGCTTGCCCCGCCCGGCGGTGTGTTGGTGTCTGACGCTGTCTATCGTGTGGTCGGGAACCGTATACCGGTCGCCTGGGAGGATGCTGGTCAGCACACAGTAAAGAACGTCGCCGAACCGGTACATGCTTGGCGCATTGGCGGATCAAACGCAGTATGCGCTGAACCGCCAGGCCTGAATCAGGAAAAGCCACTATTGCGGTCCTGCCCTGCAAAACATGAGTGATGACCCCGAGCAGGCATTCTTCAGCGACGGGATTGCGGAAGACATTATTGTGGGCTTATCGCGTTTTCGGACACTTAAGGTTGTTTCCAGAAATGCGTCTTTCAGGTTCCGGACACAGGACACAGATCCGGCCAAAATCGCGGAGGCTCTCGGCGCAGATTACCTGGTTGAAGGCAGCGTGCGGAAGGCCGGCAGTCGCGTGAGAATCTCGGTACAGCTCGCTGACGCGCGTACGGGCACTCAACTCTGGTCGGATCGATATGACCACGAACTGGAGGACGTTCTGGCGGTTCAAGACGAAGTGGCCCGAAATATCGTCGCAGTGTTGCCGGGTAGGGTCCAAAACGATGTCGTCGACCGCTCGACACAGAAACCAACGGATCAGATGAAGGCCTATGAACTGATGCTGAAGGGCAAGGCACTACGCGACGGCTTGAACGCACGAGATACGGCCAAGGCCAGAGCTTTGTTGGAACGAGCGGTCGCACTCGATCCGAGCATCGCGCGATCTTACATGTATCTTTCGGACACATATGTAATAGACTTGTGGCTTGGGCTGGCAGACGCTGACGCACCGGCCCACACGTTGAAAATCGCCCGAAAGGGCGTGGCACTGGATAACCGGGACGTCTACATTCAGGACCAACTTGGTTTTCCTATCTCTGTGCTGGCCTTTGGGATGAAGCAGAGGCACAATTCAATAAGACACTTTCCATGATAGAAAACGAGGCGGAGTCGATGGCATGGTGCGGCTACGCTTTCCTACTGCTCGGCTTGCACGAAAAGGCGCGCGAAGTAGTTTCGGAAGCGATGGCGCTGGACCCGCTGCATCCGCCTGCCATCGACTGGATTATGGGACAGGTCGAATTCTTCAACGGCAACTTCGAAGCAGCGCTTGGTTTTTTGATGGGAGCAGCGCGGCTCAACTCATTGGCCACTGCCTTTGTCGCCGCGTCTTACGCGCAGCTCGGACGAGCGCGAGACGCCTCCGACGCATTGCGAGAATTTGTCACCGAACGGCGCGATGAGTTCACAAGTCGAGGTATTGTGGTTGATGATGACACAGTAGAAAGCCTTGCCCGTGGATTCTGGTCGATGTGGCGGCGACCGGATGATTTCAAACGTCTTGTGGATGGGCTACGGCGGCAGGATTGACTGGCTGACGCTTACCGTAACTCTTTTGCTCAACCGCTGCGTCATCAAATGCAAATGTATCTGTATCCCGTTTATTTGGCTGATTGCAGCTCGGAGCGGTCGTTGGAATTTAATAGCCAAAGCTGAGTTTAGCGGTGCGTAGCCTTGGCGGCCGTATTTTTAGCTTCAACAAGAATCTCCGCGTTGGAACAGCAAACGTTCAAGGGCGCACGAATGTAGACCTTGCAGGTCGTTGCCTCTAACGTAACTTTCGCGGGGGGCTGACAGTGAAGCGGAAACTTGCAGCGATTTTGGCAGCTGATGTTGTTGGCTTCTCACGACTCATGGGGCGTGATGAAGAAAACACGCTACTACGCCTAAACCTTTTACTTTCTGAATTGGTTCAACCCCAAATACGCGAGTCCAGAGGGCGAATTGTCAAGTTGATGGGCGATGGTTTGTTGGCCGAATTCACCAGTGTGGTCGACGCGGCAGAGTGCGCTATTGCCATTCAACGAGCAATGCAGGACCGAGAACCTGACGTGCCCCGCGTGCAACGCATTCAATTGCGGATCGGCATTCATCTGGGAGATGTGATTTCTGAAGGTTCAGATGTTTTTGGCGAAGGCGTCAACGTAGCCGCAAGATTGGAAGCAATCGCAGAACCCGGAGGCGTCTGCATTTCCGAGGATGTATACCGTCAAATCAAAGGAAAGGTCTCCGGCAGTTTCAAGGATCTGGGTGAGCAAGATCTAAAAAACATCGAGCATAGGATTGGCGCCTACAGCATCGATCTCGACCCGGCGCGCCTGTCACCTGAGTTCTACGAAGTTCTGACAGGTGAGCAGTTGGAGTTGCCGGACCAACCGTCAATCGCCGTCCTGCCATTTCAAAACATGTCAGGTGACCCAGAGCAGGAATACTTCGCGGACGGAATTACCGAAGACATCATCACTGCCTTGTCGCATATCAATGGCCTCATCGTGATGGCGCGCAATTCGACATTTGCCTACAAAGGAAGGTCTGTCGATGTAAGACAGGTCGGACGGGAATTAGGTGTTCGTTTCGTCCTTGAAGGGAGTGTTCGAAAGGCGGGGCAGCGGGTTCGCATCACCGGGCAGCTTATTGAATGCCAAACCGGGTCGCATTTGTGGGCCGACCGGTACGACCGTCAGATTGAAGACATTTTTACCGTTCAAGATGAAATCACACGCGAAATTTCCATCTCATTGGCGGTCAACCTTACACACGGACAAGAGCTCCGGCTTTGGGCTGATCAAGCGCCTAACTTTGAGGCGTGGGACTTAATGATGCGTGGAATCAGTGAACAATACAAATTTACAAAGAAGGAATCTCTCCGCGATTCAGCTCTACCGGAAAGCGGTTGAGCTTGACCCGAGAACTTATCATTCAGAACGGGCCTTGGCTGGGCGTTACAAGCCGGTGCCCGCCTTGGGTTTCATCAAGATCCGAAGGCGTCAACTGACGAGGCCCAATCTATCTGCGACGCATTGTTGGCGATGAAAATGTCCCGGCTGATGTCTACGCACTGCAAGGGTATATTTTCACAAACGAATCTCGTTTTGATGAAGCCAAAGCCTTTTGTAATGAAGCTATTGAACGGCAACCCAGCGTCTCGCTTTCTCATGCCATGCTGGCAATTGCGTACAATAGTTGTGGTGAATTTGAGGAAAGCCTGAACAGCATGCGAAAAGCCATTCGGCTGTCGCCCTACAGCCCGGACTGGTATTTTAGCCATTTGGGGATGCCTATCGCGGGTTAGGTCAGCTGGAGCAAGCAAGAACAGTTTACCGGCACTTGGAAACCCGCCTGCCTGGCACCTTGTTGTGCCAAATCCGTTTGGCAGCAATCCACGCTGATCTTGATGACACCGAAAATGCCACGAAAGCAGTAGACGCAGTTCTTTCAATCGACCCGCAATTTTCAGTGCAAACCTATACCGGCCACATGGTCTACAAGACTGAAGCCCTGCGCAAATTCTGGGCGGATGCTATGCTAAAGGCCGGTCTACCAGAGTAGCGCCGCAGTATTGTATTGGGTTGTAGAGATCAGAAGATTGTTTTGGTTGCTACGAATTTGCTTAGCGCTTTCATACGCAAATCGAAAATTCGGATCATGCACAGTATCGACTAAGATAGCTGTCAGCTCGAACCGGACATTCGACTCTAACTTCATCGACGTAGCGCTGCCCAAAAAACAGTTCTATGTATCGCCCACAATTGAACCTTTGGGCTGGACGTCATTTGCATATGACCAATTGCCAGACCGAATTTAAGTTTTTTGAAACGGTCGGTATAAGCTTTCTTGAGCACTGGGCTGCGTCGAGCAAAGAGAGAATTGGGTATGCTTTCCCCGGCGAGACGCCAGAATTCGAGGCCTGCGGCGTTAAAGTGTGGCCCGATGAATTGGAAATTCAGATCCTTGCAGAGTTGATGCCCTATTGGACTTGCAGCGATGGCAGCTAGGTCTTTTAAATAAACTTCCTTTCCACGAGATCTTCCAGTACTTTTACAAACCCATTTAGCAGATGAAGCGCAGATTTTTGATGTCTTTGCGCGATGTAGACACCGGCGCAATAGCCAAAATAATCGCCAGGAAGAACCGGGCGTCGGAGGGCTCCCAGACTGAATTCAGCTTCAACCAATCGGCGCTCGCGGAACCTAGCTTCCAAATCTTCATCCAGGAAAATGAGCGAGATATGAGCGGCTAATTCATCTCCAATCATGACATAAACGCCAGACATCGCCCCATCCTTTAGAATCTCCGCCCAGATGGGATCGCAGGCGGAGAACCCGTCGGGAAACTCGCGAGCGCTTGCCAACTCCAAGGCCTGAACGGCGGCATCGGCAAACTCGATAGATCCGTATTCCAACGCCACTTCGTGTTCGCGAAGAACCCGGTAGGAGGCCTGCTTTCCAATTGAACGGCTTTCCCAATCCTCACGGCAAGCCACAACTTCATCCCGCGTCCATCCGAGCTTTTCTATCAAAAGGTGCTCCAGATCACCTCGGATGTAAGACAGCGAACGCTCATATTTGCTAACCGCATCTACACTTAATCCCAGCAAAGCAGCCAATTGTTCCTGTGACATTCGACCATCCTTACCGTTGCGAGCTCGATGGCTTCGAAGTTTGTCGGCGAAGATGGACGAAGGGGCGGTCATGTTGTCTCCGAAATAGTCGTGCCGCTGCTTATCAATATGCCTGACGATAGGTGATTGCCCAAGTGACTTACGGATGACTTACGGGTTCAGGCGGATCGCGTCTGTGGCCCAGTTCCTTCAGACCAGCCAAGCTCGGCGCATAAACAGAAAAGGAACCAGCTATGTCACGTCGCATTAGTCAGCTACCCGGTTCGCTCGACGCTATTTTCTTTGGGTTTGCATCCGAACCCAAGACCCGGTGCCGTCGCAGACCTGAGACCAGTTATCCAAAACGAATGAGGCGCGTTGGGCCTGTTTCCCCAATGCGCCGCCACCGGTTTAAGGAAACCTTGACTGCTAGATCGGTGCCACAATTTGTGAATTCGATGTACCAGTCAGTTTGTTGGCATCCCAGCCCAAAGTGGCCCTTCAAATTCGAGCTTTGCAGGCACTAATATGCGCGATCAAGCTGCCGGTTTTGCCGGGCAACTTAGTTCCGGCACCGCTATTCTGGCAACCCTGCCCGGCGAAGTGCCTCAAAGTAGCGTTCAGCGCCTTCAGAGCCACCATAGTCCACGTTGCTACGCCACTTCGAAATCGTCTCACCAGGTTCCATTTGCAGCATTTGCGCCAAAGCAGCAGACGCTTCTTCAGGTTCCCCAAGCATTGCGTGAGCAGCAGCCCTCGTGCTGTGAAGTGCGGCATAGTTTTTGAGAAGCGCAAACCTGCCTCAGCGTAGCCGATGGCATCGCGGTCTCGACCAAGCATAACGCAAGAGGTGGCAGCACCTCCGGAAGCACCTACGAAAACGGCTCCATATCGGCCCAACCGAAGCGCCGTCTGAAAACAGCTTAATGCCATTTTAGGAAACCCGGCCCAGTTGTATCCCCAACCCATAAACAAATGCAGGCGGGCATCTAATGGCGCTCGTTGCCTGATTTGCTCAAGCGCCACGGAAAGTCGATCAGCATCCCCGTCCACATTATAGTCCGCCACGGCAACACTCAGATCAAGCGTTGGGCTTTGACCTGCCATGTGTCGACCGGCCTCAATCCAGTGTGGTAGTTTCTCGTAATAAGATGACAATTCGCGTCGAAGATCATAGGTTCTCGCGCCATTCATTGTCCAAATAGCTTCGGCATAGGCGGCAGCGAGGGTTGGTTTGGCTTCGATGGCCCTGGCGTGGTACGACAACGTCTCTTCATAGCTGTCGATGCTGGCCTCCGACCATGTGATCATGCCCATCAAAACGCACTGTTCGGCCGTCAGTTCTTCTTCAGGCAAAGCGGAGAGCTTTGCGGTCAGCGACTGGATCAATATCCCACTAACCGCATCCAACAGTTTTTCTACAACTTCGTCTTGCCAATCAAAGATAGCTTCGACCGAACCGTCGAACTTCTGAGTCCAGATTTCAGGACCAGAAGAGTCATTTAAGCGGGCTTCCAGACGCAATCGGTCGCCGTGTCCACGCAGCACGCCGCGAAGTGCATATCCCTCGGATGCTTCCGTGGATGTTATTGCCGCGTTTAACCAGTTGATCGTTCGAAAATAAGAACCGAAATCTGAAGTAAGAGCTGCGGCCGTTTCCTTTAATTCGGTTCGTTGGTCGCTGCACGTGACAGGATGAATGGATAGCTTTGGCAAGCTCGTCTCTGTGAAAGAATGCGAGCTTTGCGATGCGCCAAGTTGCGGTCCATTGTGAATCCACACATCCAGGCTGCGCTGGATGTTCTTGAGCTTCTTTTTCCCAACTGCTTTGAAAGCGTCTGCCAGAGTGTGTTCAAGGTTCAAATGTACGGGTTCAGAAATTGCGATGCCACCGGTTGGCGCAATACTCTCAAGCCGTGCCGCAATGTTTACACCGTCACCTAAGATGTCGTCACCTTTTTCAGTGATGTCGCCCACATGAACACCAATCCGCATGTTCATTAACGAGTGTTCAGCCAACTGCTCTTGTAGCTGCATTGCTGCGGTTACAGCTTGCGCCGCGCTGTCAAATTGCACTAGCCAACCATCGCCCATGCTCTTTACGACACGACCTGATTGGCCTGCTATCGTTGGGGTGACGATGTCGCTTTCCAGGTGATCAAGCATTAGAATTGTGGCTTGCTCGTCTTTGTGCATAAGCGCCGAATACCCAACGACATCCGCGGCTAGAATTGCCGCCAACCTTCGTTGCAACTGTTGCCCCTTGTTTGACATACGTTCGACGATAGTTGATGCGGCTCCTCACTCCAACCGGCAGGGACATTGTTCGCTCAGCGCTCGTTAATGAATATCTCTGCTTTCTGGCATCATCGACTACGGGACGCCAAATCTCATTCGTCCCAACGAAAACTGTCGTTATCGGCTTTCACATGCCCTATTGAAGGCAACGCGAAGTGAGACCCCAAGACCAAGCAACTGGTTTCCGAGCAATGCTCAAGCAGCAATCTACGCGACTTCACAGCCAATTCGGCGTCAGAATCGAATTTGAAATGCCAGTCGGGATGTTTACATTGCGCGGTCGTATGAAGCGCATCGCCAGTAATCAACGCCTCATCACCCCTGCTCTTCACGAGTACAGAAACATGGCCCGGCGTATGTCCTGGCGTTGGGAACAAAGTCACATGGTCGCCCAACTTGTGCCCTGCCTCCACCAGTTCCACCTGACCAGCTTCCACTACAGGTAAGACGCTTTCGACGTAGGTAATACTGTTCTGCAAACGCTGAGTTTCTTCATCGTCTTTGGGCAAAAGGTAGCGTGCGTTAGGAAACGTAGGCACCCAACGACCATCTTTTAGCTGCGTATTCCAACCGATATGGTCTACGTGAAGATGGGTGCACAGCACGTAGTCAATTTCGTCGGTGCCGAGGTCAGCCGCTTTCAATGCTGCTATAAACCGGTCGTCTGATCGTTGGTGCCAAGCTTGGTGATTTAGATTGGTCTTATCATTGCCGACACAGCTATCCACCAAAATGTTATGTGAAGGCGTTTTCAGAAGGAAACCTTGTATGGGTAAAATTAGTCGTCCCGAGTTGTGGTCGATGCTGCCGGAACAAGGCTTTCAATAGCGGCTTTGACATCTGGTCCGGCGGTTGGAAACAACTCTTCTGGCTTCATGAACGGGGCATGAATTTCAAGAATTCGCCAAACCTCAACATCACCAATCTTGCAGAGCATTGCATTCAATCCTATGGTCGCCTGAATGTTGGACACAATCGACTCTCCGTGCAATTGAAACAAGGTTTCAAAGCCTTCATCCAACGCGCGATCTTGCAAACAGACATATTGTGTTGCCTAAAAGCAGAACGCAGCCCGTGGATGGAGCACTTGGGAGAAATATCTCAGAAACGCGGCGTAAATGACTTACCAAATCATAGTACTTTTGGGCCATCCGTACAAATTTGCAAAGTCTGCTTCTCGGTCGCGGCACATGCTTTAACTGAGGTGATGCACATCTTGAAGGCCGTAGACCGGCGTCGGGATACTTTCCATCCGGGCCTTTATTTGCAGCGACAGGAACTGTGAATAATGTCGGGACTGATGCAGGTTTCCACCATGCATCCAGAGGTTTGGAACCTGTGTCGGCTTCCACATATTGCGTTGCTCGCCTTCCCAAGGCCCCGGGTCCTTGGTTGTGTCAGAGCCCAGACCCCAGCATTTCCCAAGCCGATCCGCCATATCCTGACCCATCAGGTCCGCGACCCAGCCGTTCATCGAGTTATACCCGGTCGCATAGACCACGAGATCGGCATCCAGATGCGTTCCGTCATCAAGGATAACTCCGGTTTCATCAAGCGCGGTGACTTGACCGCGTTTCAGCTTGATCTCGCCATCTATGATCAACTGGCTGGCCCCAATATCGATGTAATAGCCTGATCCGCGGCGCAGGTATTTCATGAACAGCCCGCTTTCGTCATCGCCCCAATCCAGCCAGAACCCGGCCTTTTCCAGACCGTCATAAAACTCTTTGTCCTGCTCTTTCATCGCGGCATAGGCCGGAATCTGGAATTCATGCAGAATGCGATAAGGCAGTGATGCAAAGATCAGATCGGCCTTTTCGGTCGTCATGCCAGACCGCACCGCACGTTCAGAATAAAGATCGCCCAGTCCGATTTCCATGAGGGTGTCCGAGCGGACAATATGGGTTGAGGACCGCTGCACCATGGTCACATCGGCATCGTTTTCCCAAAGCGCGGCGCAGATGTCATGGGCCGAGTTGTTGGACCCCACCACGACAACCTTCTTGCCTGCCCATCTGGCCGGCCCGTCGTGTTCCGAGGAATGTGCCTGCTCACCCTTGAAAACATCCATACCCGGAAAATCAGGCATGCGTTTCTTGCCGGACATACCCGTCGCCATGATCAGCTGCTTGGGCCGCAACACCACCTCTTCGCCATCCCGGTCCACCGTGATGGTCCATTCGCCCTTGTCTTCATCGAAGGTGGCGGATTTGGCCGTCGTGCGCGTCCAATAATTCAGCTCCATCACTTTGGTGTACATCTCAAGCCAGTCGCCGATCTTGTCCTTGGGCGAGAACACGGGCCAGTTTTCCGGGAACTTGATATAAGGCAGATGGTCATACCAGACCGGATCATGCAGGCAGAGGGATTTGTAGCGATTGCGCCAACTGTCGCCAGGCCGGTCATTCCGTTCAACGATGATCGTCGGGACGCCGAGCTGTCGCAGCCGCGCACCCATGGCGATCCCACCCTGACCACCGCCAATGATGACGCAGTAGGGCTGTGTTTTGTAGCCCAGTTCAGCCTCTTCTTGGGCCCGTTCTTCCGCCCATGTGGTCCTGTGTTTACCCGCACCATGCTTGGCCCCAAGTGGGCGGTTGAATCCTTTGGGCTCTTCATGACCTTTCAGCTCGACCATCGTGGTCAGCAAGGTCCATATCTTGCCATCCTTGAGGCGGATTAACCCATAGCCGCGTGCCACTTCGGTTTCGAACTCGATCCATGCGGTGGTTATTCCGCCGTCTTCAGTGGGCACTTCACCTTCGGCTATTTTCCAACCGCTCGGCTTGGTTGTGGCCAACTGATGCGCGAGCATATCTGCCACCTGCGCCTTGCCTTCGACCGTTTTGATATTCCAGGTAAAGCTGACCAGATCGCGCCAATAGCAATCGTCCTGGAACATATCGCAGGCGGCATCGATATCGCCTTGGGACAAAGCCGCACCGAAGTCATCCAGGAACCCCTGTACCTGATCCGAGAGTGTTGTGTCGAGCATGTCATCCTCCCTATCTCCACGGAGCAAAAGGCTGGCAAATCCGCGTCCCTTCGGGCAAGTCGATTTGGCGGCTCAACGCTTGACCTAGGCCAAAAACACCAAGACTTGTTGCGCGCGCAACAAGGGCGCAACACGAAGGCATGTGCGTTTATGCAGGTGGAATAAGCCCGGCCTTTCGCACACGGCGCAGGATTGTCGACCGGTTCACGCCAAGGCGTCGCGCCACTTGAGACATGTTCCAATCGCAAGCACGCAGCAGTGCTTCCAAATCATCTGAGTCCAGCTTTTGCGCAGGGGCGAGCGCCGGGGCTGGCAATTCCGTCAAGTCGATGATGTTGTCCTGACACAGGGCGACCGCGCTGTGCAGCAGATGTTCCAGTTCACGAATATTGCCACTCCATAGTCGTGATTTCAGATCGGCGCGCGCGACTGTCGACAGGTGAATATCATGGCTTGCAAACCGTCGAAGCAGGCGATCAATTAGCCAATCCAGATCCGCTCGGTGGCGCAAAGGCGGCAGAGAAAATGTGGCCCCCGCAATCCGGTGCAGCAGATCTTCACGCAGACCGCCCTGCAATCCCGCCGGGGGCTGCCGACATGAGGCAATGATCCTCAGATCAGCCCGCCGCTCAAGCACTGCTAAAAGAGAGGCCTGTGCAGGCTCGCTCAGGTCTTCAACACCGCGCAGGAACAGCGTGCCGGGGTCGATGGTTTGGCAGAAATCGAATGTCTCGGTATCGCAGCAGATCACTGTGTGGAAATCCTGTCTCGCAGGATCGGCCATGTGGATCGCACGCGCCAGTTTGGTCTTGCCCGTGCCGCTTTCACCAGTCAGCAAAAGCGGCAGGCTGGTCGGTGCAAGACGTGCAGCATTGTTCAAAAGCTGCTGAAGGTCCGCATCCGGCCCCGCAAAACTGCCAAGGGCACCGGGCAGAACCTGTTCTCGCTTGCGTAGGGCCGCCGTCATCTGCGACGTCTGTGGCGCAACGGCATGACCATAGAGCGCGCGCCCGTCCTTGAGGTGTAGAACGCGGTCTTCGGACGGTCTGCCGCGCATGAACTCCGGCATGTCATCAACACTGATTTCAAGCCAGTCCTGCAATTGCGACCCGATCAGGTGGCCCGAACCGTCCGGGTCCAGTGCGCGTCGGGCCCCCGTGGTCATACCAATGATCTTGCCGCTTCCGTCCACTGCAACCGCCGCTTCAGGATCGACCTCAAGAAATTCGGGGCTTGCTGAAAAGCGCAGGACCCAATCGCGCCGGGTCGATGCCATCAGGTTTGCCATCTCGACGCGACGGGCGGAATTCGTCACCAATGTCATGGCCAGATTCTGCGACGCCTTAGGCGAAGGGCCACGCAACAACGAAACATCCAGAACAGCCGCAAGACCACCTTTGGTATCGAAAATAGGCGCTGCCGTACAAGACAGCGGCGTATGCGTGATCGAAAAATGATCCCCCTGATGAATCGTCACCGGCTGACCTGTAACGATGCACGACCCTACCCCGTTCGTTCCTGCCAACTCTTCCGTCCACTTGAATCCCAGATGAAGACCGGCAGTTCTGAGTTCGTCCTCAAAGTTCCGGTCGCCAAAGAAATCGACGCAGACGCCATCCGCATCCGCGAGCAGCAGGACGTAGTTCTGCCCTGCAACCTGCGCAAACAACGATTGCAGCCCCGAGCGCGCTGTTGCGATCAGACGTTCGGATTGCTCCAGATGTTCACGGAATTTGGTGTCAGGCAGGATATGCGCGGGTTCCTGCCGTGAGGGATCCATACCATAGGTTTCAACACAGCGCTGCCAGCTGTCCGCGACAAGCCGGTCTCTCCCTGTATCGAACCCGCTTAAGACACGGTCAATCTCTTTTGTGTGCTGGCGATCCAACAGCTTCCCGCCCTACAAATCCTCTCTAAAATTAGCATGAGGATGGCTTCGCGCCTATGTTCAAATTTCGTCTGGCAAACGTTTTGGCGCTTTGCCTCGTCAAGTTGACCTTCGTTGAACGCGCAGCATTAGGGAGACCCTTTGCGGGGTTGAGCCCCGCAAAGCGCCATAAACGCAACGACTACGTCAAAACTGATTGAATTCACCGCTAAGGCGGACAAGCGCGGAGCGCAAAACTATGGGCAAACTACGCAAACTTATAGGGTGCGCGAAGTGTTATGCGCAAACCTACAGAGACTTAGAAATCCAGATTCTCGACGCTCAACGCGTTTTGTTGGATGAATTCACGACGCGGCTCCACCACGTCGCCCATCAGCTTGGTGAACAGGTCATCTGCCTCGACCATATCGTCCACCCGCACCTGCAGCAGAGTCCGTGCGTCCGGGTCCAGCGTGGTTTCCCATAGCTGGTCGGGGTTCATCTCTCCCAACCCTTTGTAGCGTTGCAGCGATAGACCCTTTTCACCCTCTTCCAGAATGGCGCGCAACAAGTCCAGCGGGCCGTGGATCATCTGGCTACGGTCGCGACGAATGAGGGTGGCGGGGGTGTTGTAGATCTCTTGCAGGCTTTGGGTAAAGCTGCCGGTTTTGCGGGCCTCGCCCGAGCGCAGCATGGGGCCGTCCAGCGTGCGGACCTCTTCAACACCGCGCAAGATACGGGCCAGACGGATGCCGTGATCCTGCGTGATCCGACCTTGCCAGCCGCGTTCGTATTCCAGCGCAATCAGGTCCAAACGGGCGGCAACTTTGTCGGCCACACCCTGCAGGTCAGCATCCACAGCACCCGGTACAAAGGCACCGGCAACGGCGGCCTGTTCCAGAATGTGGCGCGGATAATGGGTCGGGAATGCGTCCAATACGCGTTTCAATTGACGCGCCTCATCGACCACACGGGTCAAGTCCTGCCCGATGATCTCTTCACCCGAGCCCAGTTTCAGCACGGCCCCTTCAACGCCCTGATTGATCAAGTAGTCATCCAGTGCGGCCTGGTCTTTCAGATAAACCTCTGATTTACCACGTGAAACTTTGTACAGAGGTGGCTGCGCAATATAGAGGTATCCACCTTCGATCAGTTCCGGCATCTGCCGGTAGAAGAAGGTCAGCAGTAGGGTTCGGATATGCGCGCCGTCCACGTCCGCATCGGTCATGATGACGATCTTGTGGTAGCGCAGCTTTTCGATGTTGAACTCATCGCGGCCAATACCGGTGCCCAGAGCCATGACGAGGTTTCCGATTTCTTGCGAAGACAGCATCCGGTCAAACCGCGCCCGTTCCACGTTCAGGATTTTCCCTCGCAACGGCAACACCGCTTGGGTCAGACGATCCCGACCCGTTTGAGCTGATCCGCCGGCCGAGTCCCCCTCGACCAGGAAAACTTCGGTCTTTGATGGGTCCTTCTCGGAGCAGTCCTTCAGCTTGCCGGCTAGGTAATTCACGTCCATCGCCGTTTTGCGGCGGGTCAGTTCGCGTGCCTTGCGCGCGGCCTCACGCGCCAGAGCAGCCTCGATGATTTTGCCGACAATGGTCTTGGCCTCGTTCGGGTTCTCTTCGAACCACTCTGCCAGCTTTTCGTTCATCAGACCTTCAACCGCTGGGCGCACCTCGGACGACACCAGCTTGTCCTTGGTCTGGGACGAGAACTTCGGATCGGGCACTTTGACGGACAACACACAGGTCAGACCTTCGCGCGCGTCATCGCCGGTAAAGCTGACCTTTTCCTTTTTCGCGATCCCGCTGGATTGCGCATAGTTGTTGATCGTGCGGGTCAACGCACCCCGGAAACCGGCAACATGGGTTCCGCCATCGCGCTGTGGAATGTTGTTGGTGAAGGGCAGGACCGTCTCGTGATAGCTGTCATTCCACCACATAGCGATTTCCACGCCGATATCGTCGCGTTCGCCTTTGATATAAATGGGCTCTGGCATCGCCGCCGATTTCGAGCGGTCCAGATACTTGACGAACTCCTTAACGCCACCCTCATAGAACAGCTCGGTTTCCAACCGTTCCGCCGGGCGCTCGTCGATCAGGATGATGCGCACGCCCGAGTTCAGGAAGGCCAGCTCGCGCAGGCGTTTTTCCAGCGTTTCAAACGAGTATTCCAGATTCGAGAACGTGTCGGTCGAGGCCAGGAACCGCACCTCGGTTCCGGTGCGGTCGCCACACTCCTCGACTACTTTCAGGTGCTCGACCGTTTCGCCGCCCTCGAACCGGGCGACATGCTCTTTGCCATTTCGCCAGACACGCAGTTCCAGCCAATTGGACAGGGCATTCACAACCGAAACGCCCACACCGTGCAGACCGCCCGACACTTTGTAAGAGTTGCTGTCAAACTTACCGCCCGCGTGCAGCTGCGTCATGATGACCTCAGCCGCCGAGACACCTTCTTCGGGGTGAATATCCACCGGAATACCACGCCCGTTGTCGCTGACCGAAACGCTGGAATCGGCGTGAATTTTCACTGTCACATGGTCGGCATGACCGGCCAGCGCCTCGTCAATACCATTGTCGACAACCTCATAGACCATGTGGTGCAAACCCGAGCCATCGTCCGTGTCGCCGATATACATGCCCGGACGTTTGCGAACCGCCTCTAAGCCTTTGAGAACTTTGATGGAATCAGCACCGTATTCCTGGGGTGCCTGTGCGTCGTCGGACATTCAGTCAGTACCTATATTATTTTGGTAACTTATACGTTTTCTGGTGGGGAATGTCACGCGCTCCCCCAAGATTTTGTGGTTTGGGTGACCTTGATTTGCGGATCAAAGCCGATCGAGGTCGGCCGCGATATCTGCGGCAATTTCCGCTGCGTTCACATCATCCCGCTCGGCCGACAATCGCAGGCCCAGAAGGTCGGATTGATACCGCGCGGCAAGACGCTCCGGGTCATGTTCCGAACCGATCTCACCGGCCCTTTGCGCGCGTTGAAACAGGTCTGCAAAACAAGTTTTCATTGCGATCATGTGGATGCGGGCCTGACTTGCCAGCTCATGTCCCCGCGCCTGCAATTCGGCATAGGTTTTGGACAACATGCAAGCCTTGGTAGGCAACACAGACGCCTCGACCACCAGTCGCGGCTGGGCCTTGAGCGCCTCTAAGGGGCCTAGATCCTGCGCCAAGGCCATCATATTGGCGACACCATCCTGCGCATAGCGTTCCATTGCCAGCGCATAAAGCGCATCCTTCGAACCAAACGCCGCATAAAAGCTGCCTGGCTTCAACTTCAACTCACGCTCTAGGTCCTTCAACGATGTTCCGGCCCAACCGTGACGCCAGAATATATCTCGGGCCTGTGCGATCAGGGTATCTCGGTCATAGGCAGGTTTGCGGGGCATCATCTTCACCAATTCTTGAACGGTTGCTCAAATATATACTTGAGCGAACGCTCAAGAAAGGCTATTTCGGACTCAGCCGCCAGAAAAAAGGAATTCCCAAATGGCCAACTTCCCTTCACACGACCTCGAATCCGCCCCTGAAGGTTCCAAACCATTGCTGGAAAAATCTCAGGCCGCGTTTGGCCGCCTGCCCGGTTTGCACAAAGTGATGGCCGAAAGCCCCCAGCATTTGGAAGGCTATCAGGTGCTACACCATCTGTTCGTGCAGACAGATTTCGACAATGACGAAAAAACCGTCGTCTGGCAGACCATCAACGTGGAAAACGAGTGCCATTACTGCGTGCCAGCGCATACCGGCATTGCCAAGATGATGAAGGTCTCGGACGAGATCACCGAGGCCCTGCGCAACGAAACCCCGCTGCCCAATGCCAAGCTTGAGGCGCTACGCACGTTCACCCTGCAAATGATGGAAACCCGGGGCAACCCGTCCGAGGAACAGCTGCAGGCGTTCTTTGATGCAGGCTACTCGCACCGCGCTGTATTGGACGTGGTGCTGGGTCTGGCGCAGAAAACCATGTCGAACTACGTCAACCACATGGCACAAACGCCGGTTGACGAGGTCATGCGTGGCTTCCTATGGGAACGGAAAGTCAGCGAACCCGCCTAAGCGGATACGACCGAGCCCTCAAAGCCATCACTCACGATCAACGTCTGGGCCCGGTCACCCAGTTCCGCAAACAGCTCAGGCCCGGTGCCCGTCATCCAGGCCTGAGCGCCCAGCGCGCAAATCTCATCATACAGCGCCGCCCGCCGCCCCGCATCCAGATGGGCGGCCACCTCATCCAGCAACACGATCGGAGGCGCGCCAACCATCCCGGCCAGCGCCCGCGCGTTTGACAGGATCAGCGACACCAACAGCGCCTTTTGCTCTCCGGTCGAGCAATCCTTGGCTGGCACACCTTTGGCCGCAAACACACCATACAGGTCCGACCGATGCGGCCCGACCAATGTGCGCCCTGCCGCCAAATCGCGGAAACGGCTTTCATTCAAGGCCTCGCGCAAATCCTCAGCTGCCTCGGGCATCGCGCCTTCGGTTTGCACCAATTCCAGATCAGCGGACGGAAACGCCGTTTCCGCCTGTTCCTGCGCCCTTCGCAGATGTTCCAACGCGGCCAGCCGCGCGGAGTGTATTCTATGGCCGGTCTCGGCCATCTGCCCTTCGAGCGCTGCATACCAATGGGCATCGCGCACCTGCTCTTTCAGCAGGCGGTTGCGCTCGCGCATGGATTTTTCATAGGTCAGCGAGGCCTCGGCATGGGCGGGGTCGAAACTCAGCGCAATCCGATCCAGAAAGCGGCGCCGCCCCTCAGCCCCTTCGATCCACAGCCGGTCCATCGAGGGGATCAGCCAAACCACCCGCGCCAGTTTACCCAGATCTATCTGATTGGACGCTTTGCCATCGATCCGAACCTGCCGCGCCGCGCCACTTTCGGACCAGGTCTCGATCTCGTAATTCCGGCCCTGTGCTTGCAACAGGCCGGAAAGTTTCCAGCCCAGCGTTTCGGGTCGCCGGGTCATCTCAGCCGCGCTGGCCCGGCGCATTCCGCGACCGGGGGAAAACAGCGACACTGCCTCAAGAATGTTGGTTTTGCCCGCCCCGTTCGGCCCATGTATCGCCACCGGCCGCCCGTCAAAGGACAACCGCGCCAGCTTGTGGGACCGGAAATGCGAGACCGTAAGTTCGGTCAGGGCCAAACTCATGACCCATCCCTTTCGTTAAAAAACACCCCGCGGGGTCGATCAGACGCGCATCGGCATGACAACATAGACTGCGCTTAGATCATTGCCTTCCCGCATCAGGGTCGGATCACCGGCCGAGTTGAACAGGAACACGGCATTTTCACGATCCACCTGGCTGGCGATCTCAAGCAGGTATTTGGCGTTGAAGCCGATCTCGAGCCGTTCGTCGCCATAGGCCACTGCCAGTTCTTCTTCGGCGGCACCACTATCGGGGGCGTTGACAGACAGGACCAGCTTGTCTGCGTCAAGTTGCAGTTTCACAGCGCGCGAGCGTTCCGACGAAACGGTAGCAACCCGATCCACGGCCTGCGCGAATTCAGCAGCGTCCACTTCCAGCTGACGCGTATTGCCCTGCGGAATCACGCGGGTGTAGTCGGGGAAGGTGCCGTCGATTACTTTTGAGGTCAGCGTGATATCGGGCGTTGCGAAACGCACCTTGGTTTCGCTGACAGAGACGGCGATATCCATCTCATCGTCGTCCAGCAGCTTGCGCAGTTCACCCACGGTTTTGCGCGGCACGATCACGCCCGGCATGTCTGCGGCACCATCCGGCAAATCTGCATCAATGCGAGCCAGACGGTGGCCATCGGTGGCCACACAGCGCAGCACCTTGCCGCCTTCGGACCCGTCAGCCACATGCATGTAGACACCATTCAGGTAGTACCGGGTCTCTTCGGTCGAGATGGCGAATTTCGATTTGTCGAACAGCCGTCGCAACAGTGCTGCCGAAGCCGTAAAGTTCGACTGATATTCCGAGGACGCCATCACCGGGAAATCCTCTTTCGGCAGCGTCGCCAGTGAAAAGTTCGACCGGCCCGCTTCGACCGTCAAACGACCCGCCGCGCTGTCAGCAGTCAGTGTCACCAGCGCCCCGTCGGGCAACTTGCGCACAATCTCATGCAGGGTTGTCGCCGCAACGGTTGTGGCACCCGCCTTTTCAACCTGCGCCGGGGCTTTGTCGACCACTTCGATATCCAGATCGGTGGCGCGAAACAGGGCTTGATCGCCTTCGGCCTCGATCAGCACGTTGGCAAGGATGGGAATAGTGTTCCGGCGCTCTACAACAGATTGGGCCTGCGAAACGGCCTTAAGAAGGGTGCCGCGTTCGATGCTGATCTTCATACCCTCAATTCCTCTGACTTGCGTGCCGAAAACAGGCGGGACTGGCACGTTAGCGGTTCCACCCTGAGGCACAAGGATTTTTTATGGTTTTCTGGGTCGGAACGGCCAAAGGGTCAAGGGGCACGTGGCCGGGCGGGCACAGTTCCTAATCAACCGTGGACTTAAGCGCACAAGAAAACGCCCCGGGCGTGAGGGTCCGGGGCGTTTCTTGAATGATAGGATGACCCTTAGGCTTCCAGCGAACGGCGCAGCATTTCCACATCTTCGGCGATCTGGCCGTCGGTGACTTTCAATTCTTCAATGCGTTTGACGCCGTGCATGACGGTGGTGTGATCGCGACCACCAAAGCGGCGCCCGATCTCGGGCAGGGATCGGCTGGTCAACTGCTTGCACAGATACATCGCCACCTGACGCGGACGGGCATAAGACCGCAGGCGCTTGGGGCCGATGATGTCGGACAGGCGGATGTTGTAATAGTCCGACACTTTGCGCTGAATCTCTTCGACAGAAATCTTGCGCTCGGACGCGCGCAGCACGTCAGCCAGACAGTCCTGCGTCAGCTCCATGTCGATCTCGCGTCCCACCAGCGAGGCGAAGGCGAACAGACGGGTCAGGGCACCCTCCAGCACGCGCACGTTGGTCGAGATACGGTGGGCCAGAAACTCCAGCACGCCATCGGCGATGGTCAGATCGGGGTAGGTGCTGCTGTATTGCTGCACCTTGTTCTGCAGAATGCCCAGGCGCAGTTCGTAATCGGTGGGGTGCAGGTCGACGACCAGACCGCATTGCAGGCGCGACTTCACGCGATCTTCTAGATCCTTGATCTCGCCCGGCGCGCGGTCAGCCGAAATGATGATCTGCTTGTTCTGATCAACCAGCGCGTTGAACGTGTGAAAGAACTCTTCTTGAGTTGAATCCTTGCCGGCGATGAACTGCACGTCATCCACCATCAGCACGTCGACCGAACGGAACAGATGTTTGAAGTCCATCATCCGACGTTCGCGCAGCGCCTGCACAAAGCGGTACATGAATTGTTCCGCCGACAGGTACAGCACGTTCAGTTCGGGGCGTTTGGTTTTCAGCTCCCACGCGATGGCGTGCATCAGGTGGGTTTTACCCAAACCAACGCCGCCATACAGAACCAACGGGTTGAACGTGACGGGGCCGCCCTCAGAAACACGGCGCGCGGCGGCATGGGCCAGCTCGTTGGGTTTGCCTACCACAAAACTGTCAAAGGTGAAACGGGCGTCCAGCGGTGCAGCCTGAAGGGATTCGAGCGCATCATTCGCGGGTTCGGCCCGCTGTGACAGGGACTGCGGCTGAGTCGTGTCCTGAACAACAGACGGCGCAGGTTCTACATCACCCGACGGACGCACCGGCGAATTGGCTGCGACGCGAAACGCCAAGCGCTGAACCGATTCCCCTGCGGTGTTCATCTCGTACAGAATCAAGTCCGCAAAGTTTTGACTAACATAATTGCCCATGAAGTTGGTCGGAACCGAGAACGTGGCCACGCCATCCTGCAGCTCTTGGAATTCAAGAGGCTCAATCCAGGTGGTATAGTTGTTCTTGCCGATCGCCTTGAGCAGTTTGTTACGCAGTTGTCCCCATTTCTCTTGTGTCATCAAGCGCCTCACGCATCCCATTCTTTATTGGCCTGTCGGCCTTATTGATCTGGCCCGGTTGCCCGGTTCTTAAGCATTCACCGCAATAGGATACCCATCGCCAAACCACATGGGTTTGGCGGGACTGTCCCGAAAGTTTGCACAGCCCAGCAATCAGGCACCCATAATCCGGGCGCCCCGTAACCGGGTTGCGCTTCGCAATCAAATTTTTAGACAGGGCTCAGATCTTCGGTTACCCCAAGACCTTTAGCAGATCAGCAAATCAGCCGTGACCGATTGCCAACATTCGTTTCGTGACCGTCCTGATGCCCGTCAGTCAGATCGCCGAAACAGCCTGTCCCCCCAAGCGAGTGAATCGCTGTAACAGTGGTAGCAAGAGGCCAAGGCGTACGGCAACGAAACTCTGATATTGACTCGGGTCTTTTGCAGAAAGAATCTCTCGGTTTTGTGAAGGCGCGACTTTCCGGCAACAGCAACAAAAAGGCGCCACGCATTGTGACGCCTTTGAGAACAATTCAACCTTGTTTTGTTGACGCAAGGTCAACCTGAGCGATTAGCCCAATGCTTTCACGCGTGCCGACAGGCGCGACATTTTCCGCGAAGCGGTGTTCTTGTGAAAGACGCCTTTGGTGACGCCACGCATCAGTTCGGGCTGAGCGGCACGCAGAGCTGCGGTTGCTGCGTCCTTGTCACCAGAAGCAATCGCTTCTTCAACCTTGCGCAGATAAGTACGGATGCGCGAGCGACGCGCTTTGTTGATAGCAAAACGCTTTTCGTTCTGACGAGCGCGCTTTTTAGCCTGAGGCGAGTTTGCCATGTGTTTCTGACCTTCATTCGGTACGGTTATCAATGGTTGCGCGTCACGGACTATCCGCACCGGTTCAGAATCACGAGTGTGAGTCGGGCCAAGCGGGCCGCACGCGCATGTATAGCGGCGCTAGTTACCCAAGTTTGCAGGCTTTGCCAAGCCGATTCTTTCGCTCTGCATAGCAGTCATGAAAAAAGGCGGGCCAAGCCCGCCTGTTTCGGTCGCTTACGCAATTTATTTGTCGCGGAACTGTGCCGCGCGTTTTTCCAGGAAGGCCGCCATGCCTTCTTTCTGGTCTTCTGTCGCAAACATCGAGTGGAACACGCGACGTTCAAACAGCATCCCTTCGCTGAGAGGCAATTCATAGCTGCGGTTCACAGCTTCTTTCGCCGCCATTGCACTCAGCTGCGATTTCTCAGCGATCTTTTGGGCGGCGCCCATCGCCTCTTCCATCAGTTTCTTGGCCGGTACGACCCGGCTGACAAGACCCGAACGCTCGGCCTCTTCGGCATCCATGAAGCGACCGGTCAGGTTCATGTCCATCGATTTGGACTTCCCAACGAAACGCGTCAGGCGCTGCGAACCACCCAGTCCTGCAATGACGCCCAGGTTGATTTCGGGTTGCCCGAACTTGGCGGTATCCGCAGCAATGATGAAATCGCACAGCATGGCCAATTCGCACCCACCGCCCAGCGCATAGCCAGCAACGGCTGCAATGATCGGCTTGCGGATCGCGCAAACACGGTCATTCAGAGCACCAAACAGATTTGAACTGTAGACATCAACAAAGCTCATCTCGGACATTTCCTTGATGTCCGCGCCGGCCGCGAACGCCTTGTCCGAACCGGTAATGACGATGCAGCGCACCTTGTCGTTGGTATCCGCGTCTTCCAATGCGATGCACAGTTCCTGCGCCAGCTGCGAATTTAGCGCATTCAGCGCATCGGGTCTGTCGAGCTTGATAAGGGCGACGTGGTCTTCGATTTCGACGATGATCGTCTCAAAAGCCATGAGGTGTAAGCTTCCGGTTGTTCCGTTCAAGTACGATTCCTTATCACGCGAATTATCTGGATCAAGTTATCTTTGGCATTGCGCACAATAGAAGGATGAGCGACCGGACTGAGTGATTCTCTTTATTTCCCCACTGCATCCCTGGGTTCTGCAGGGTTCGCCTTCGCGTCCGTAAACGTCAAAGCTGTGTTGAAAATATCCAAGTTCCCCATCGGCTTGGCGGAAATCGCGCAGGGATGAACCACCCGCGTCGATCGCGTCCTGCAGTACCCGCCGAATGACCGGAACCAGCGCGCCGATACGGGTCGCGGAAATTTGTCCGGCTTTGCGACGTGGCGACACACCCGCGCGATAAAGGGCCTCGCAAACATAGATATTGCCCAATCCGGCAACGATTCCCTGATCCAACAGTGCAGATTTGACAGGAGTATCCTTGCCCTTGAGCGCTTCGATCAGGTGCTGTTCGTGAAAATCATTGCCCAGCGGCTCTGGCCCCAGAACGGATAAAAGCTTGTGATCCTCGGCTGTAGCCGTGGGCAACAGGTCCATCGCGCCGAAGCGCCGCGGATCGTTGAATGTCACACGCGCGCCATTGGCCATGTGAAACACCACGTGGTCGTGTTTTTCGGGCATGGGATGCTCATGCACGAACTGCCCTAGCGGATCACCCGATACTGTCATCCGCCCAGACATACCCAGATGGATCAACAAAGTTTCACCGCTGCTGAGATCTGCCAGAATATACTTCGACCGCCGCCGCAGCTGATCCACCCGTTGCCCGGTCAGCCGCTCGGCCATGCGGTCCGGGAACGGCCAGCGCAAATCGGGGCGATTCACATCTGCCCGTTCGATCACGACCCCCTCCATTGCGGGGCTCAGGCCGCGTCTTACTGTCTCGACCTCGGGCAATTCGGGCATTAGATGGCTCCTAATTCAAAGGGCCGCATTGTGCCCCGGTTCCAGAGCCCTATAACAGAGACGAAATTCGACAAACGGCAAGGCTTATGTCCGACAACAGCGACAAGACCACTCATTTTGGGTTTGAAACCGTGCGCGAGGCCGACAAGGCCGGTCGTGTGCAGGGCGTGTTCAACTCGGTCGCCTCAAAATACGACGTGATGAACGATGTCATGTCGATGGGCATCCACCGGGTCTGGAAAGACGCGATGATGGACTGGCTGGCCCCGCGCCCTGGTCAACGTCTGCTGGATGTGGCCGGTGGAACGGGCGATATCTCGTTTCGCTTCCTCAAACGCGCGGGTTACGGTCACGCCACCGTTCTGGACCTGACCGAGCCGATGCTGGTCGAAGGCCGTCAGCGCGCCGAGGCCGATCAGATGTCCGACAGCCTGAACTGGGTGGTGGGCGATGCGATGGCCCTGCCGTTCGAGGACAACACGTTTGACGTCTACACCATTTCCTTCGGCATCCGGAACGTGACCCGCCCGCAAGAGGCGTTGAATGAAGCCTTCCGAGTTCTGAAGCCCGGTGGCCGCCTGATGGTGCTGGAATTCAGCCAGTTGCCCAATGAAGGGCTGCAAAAGCTCTATGACTTGTACAGCTTCAACGTCATTCCCCGCATGGGCAAGCTGATCGCCAATGATTACGACAGCTATCAATATCTGGTCGAATCGATCCGCAATTTCCCCGATCAAGATACCTTTCTGGGCATGGTTCGTGCCGCTGGATTCGAAAACGCCAAATACCGCAACCTCAGCATGGGCATCGCCGCGCTGCATTCCGGCTGGAAGATCTGATTTATGCGCGGACCCCACAACATCATTCGCCTGATCCGTACAGGCGCCACGTTTGAACGCACAGGCGCCATGAACGTAGTGCTGGACGCCTTTGAGGCCCCCCGCGCGTTGCGATTTCTGGCGCATGCGTTGGGCAAACCATTTCAATGGCTGGGTTACAAGGGCGATCCCAATATGCCGCCCGCCACCCGAGCGCTGACGGCGCTTGGCCCGGCTTATATCAAATTCGGTCAGATTCTCTCGACCCGACCCGACGTGGTGGGCGAAGAACTGGCCGCCCAATTGCGTGTGTTGCAGGACAAGCTGCCACCCTTTTCCCGCGCCGAAGCCATGGCCGAGGTGGAAAAGGAACTTGGCCAGCCCGTCGATGAGGTTTTTGAGGAATTCAGCGAACCGATCGCCGCAGCGTCAATTGCGCAGGTTCACAAGGCCCGGCTGGTCAGCACTGGCGAATATGTCGCCGTCAAAGTGCTGCGCCCGGGGATCGAGCGTGCCTTTCACAAGGATGTCGATGCGTTCTATTTCGCCGCCCGTATTGTCGACCTGTTCGCCCCCGGCGCGCGCCGCCTGCGACCGATGGACGTGATCGAACATTTCGACGGCGTTGTACGGGGTGAGTTGGACTTGCGACTGGAAAGCGCCGCTGCCTCGGAATATGCCGCCAATACCAAGGACGATGCCGGTTTCTGGCTGCCCCCCGTTGTGTGGTCACTGTCCGCGCGCCGGGTTATGACGCTCAGCTGGGCGGATGGTGTACCGTTGGGCGACAATGCTGCACTGGATGCGGTTGGTCACAACCGCCGCGATCTGGCAGAGCGGGTCCTGCACCTATTCCTGCTGCACGCCCTGCGTGATGGCTATTTCCACGCCGATATGCATCAGGGCAACCTGAAGGTCGCCGCAAATGGCGATATCATTGCCTATGATTACGGCATCATGGGTCACATCGACGAATACACCCGTCGGGTCTATGCCGAGATTCTGTTCGGGTTCATCCGCCGCGACTATAAACGCGTGGCCGAGGTGCATTTCGAGGCCGGTTACGTCCCCGCCAACCAGGATGTCGACGAATTTGCCCGCGCGCTGCGAGCGGTGGGCGAGCCGATCTTTGGCATGGACGCCTCGCATATCTCAATGGGCCGCCTGTTGAACTACCTGTTCGAGGTCACCGAGCGCTTTGGCATGGAAACCCGGACCGAACTGATCTTGTTGCAGCGTACGATGGTTGTGGTCGAAGGCGTCGCACGCTCGCTCGACCCACATATGAACATTTGGGAAACCGCCCGCCCCGTGGTCGAGGATTACATAAAGCAATCCATCGGTCCCCGCGCCGCGCTGCAGGACTTCGGCAAAACCGCCATGGTTCTGGCCCGCTTTGGCCCACGATTGCCGGGTCTGGTTGAAAATGCCCTGATCGCCCAGACGCAAAAAGACGACCCGCAAAAGTCATCCCTATGGTCCGCGGCCCTACCTGCCGCAATCGGTGCCGCAGCCGGTGCTGCGCTTGTCCTGATTGTCAACGCGCTCAGCTGAGCCAGACCGCCTGCTTCTTCTGGCCAATAATACCTTCGGGGGGAATCGCGCCTGCGCGCGATGGGGGGCAGACAGCCCCCCTGCACGGTGCGAAATCAAAGCCGCTCGATAGCCAGTGCAATACCTTGCCCACCACCGATGCACATAGTCACCAGACCTTTGGCCCCACCAACGCGCTCCAACTCATACAGCGCTTTCATAGTGATGATTGCTCCGGTTGCCCCAACCGGGTGACCCAAGGCAATCGCGCCACCATTCGGGTTAACCTTCGACGCGTCCAAACCCAGTTCCTGATTCACAGCCAGAGCCTGCGCCGCGAAGGCCTCGTTGCTTTCGATCACATCGAAATCATCCACCGACAGGCCGGTTTTTTCCATCAGGTTCCGCACCGCCGGAACCGGTCCAATGCCCATAACCTCGGGGCGAACACCCGCATGGGCATAGCCCAGCACGCGCGCCTTGGGCTTCAACCCGGCTTTCTCGGCCGCGTCCGCTGTTGCCAATACCATCGCCGCCGCCCCGTCATTGATGCCCGAGGCATTGCCCGCCGTCACGCGCCCGTCCTTCTGGAATACCGGTCGCAATCCGGCCAGGGTCTCGGCAGTGGTGGCCTTGGGATGTTCATCGACCTTGAAATCAACCATGTCCCGCTTGACCTTGACCTGCACGGGCGCGATCTGGCTGTCGAAATACCCCGCCTCAATCGCCGCTGCCGCGCGGGTCTGACTGGTCACGGCGAATTGATCCATCTGCTTGCGGGTAATTTGGTGTTCGTCGGCCACGTTTTCGGCCGTCACACCCATATGTCCAGTGCCAAACGGGCAGTTCAGTGCCCCCAGCATCATATCCAACGAGGTGACATCGCCCATCTTCGCGCCCCAGCGCGCCTGCGGCACGATATAAGGGCTGCGCGACATACTCTCGGCCCCGCCGGCCACGGCAAACTCGGCATCCCCCAGCATCAGGGACTGCATCGCCGAGACAATCGCTTGCGCGCCCGACCCGCACAGCCGGTTCACGTTCATCGCAGGTGTACCATTTGGGATCCCCGCCTGCATCGCGGCAACGCGCGACAGGTACATGTCCCGCGGCTCGGTATTGATCACGTGGCCGAACACCACATGCCCGATCTGACCACCTTCAACACCCGAGCGTTCCAGCGCGGCTTCGGTGACAACCGTAGCCAGGTCGATCGGAGCGGTCGAAGCCAGCGCGCCGCCAAAGGTTCCAATAGCGGTGCGGGCACCGTCCAAAATTACGATATCAGTCATGGATCACTCCTCGTGCATTTGCGCGCAGTATGCATACACCACGTTGCTCTGTCCTATGGGACGTCCCGTCACGGATGGAATTGACAACCACATATACAAGGCGCATGAAATTCCGTCATGACGGAGAATACAGACGATATCCTGACACGCCTTCCCGCCCGCCTGAAAGAGGCACGTCGCGCCAAGGGCCTGTCGCTTGAAGCCGTGGCTAATCTCAGCGGTGTGTCGCGTTCAATGGTCAGCCAGATTGAACGGGGGGAAAGCAGCCCTACCATCTCAACCCTGTGGAACCTGACCCGGGCCTTGCAGGTGGATTTCGCCGGTCTGCTGGAAGAGACCGGCACCGCAAACCAAATCGAAGTGCTGCGAAACTCTGAAGTGCCAAGCATCGACAATATGGGGCAAAACTGCCGGATTCGCATCCTGTCCCCCCCCGAAGAAGCGGGCGGGCATGAAGTCTATGACATTCAGTTCGACAAAGACGGCGCATTGAACAGCCAGCCCCACACGCGCGGCGCGCAAGAGCAATTGACGGTTTTGGACGGGTCGGTTCGCGTCACATCGGGATCGGCCACAATGGAGTTGAACCAAGGCGATACAGCGCGGTATGCGGCGGACGTCTTGCACTCGATCGCATCGCCCAACGGTCCCGCGCGCGTGTTCCTGATTGTGAAAAACGCCTGACCCCGACCGGGGCGAAGTTTGGGGGATACCTGTGTGTTGTGCTATTTTATGGCATTTACACGAATTGGAGTTACGCAAAATGACTTTGGAAGTGATTGGCGCTGGATTCGGCCGCACTGGGACGAATTCGCTGAAGCTTGCTTTGGAACAGCTGAATTTCGGACCCTGTCACCACATGTTCGAAGTGCGGGACAATCCCGAACAATTGCCTGCTTGGAACCGTGCCGCACATGGCGAGCAAGCTGATTGGGATGCCATGTTTCACGGCTATCGCGCGCAAGTCGACTGGCCAGGCGCCGCATACTGGCGCCAGCTTTCTGATCATTATCCAGATGCCAAAATCATTTTGAGCGTGCGCGACCCTGATGCCTGGTTTGACAGCATATGGGCCACGATTGGACCATTCATGACCACAATGCGCGGACGGCACGACTCGGATCATGCAAACGCAATTGCCGAGATGTGCAGCAAGTTTATCGTTCATGGCATCTTCGACGGCCGGATGGATGATCGGGATCACGCCGTCAGCGTGTTTCGGAAGCATATCGAAAAAGTCCGCGACACCGTCCCGAAGGACCGGTTGCTGGTCTATGAAACCGGAAGTGGATGGAAACCACTGTGCACTTTCCTTGGCGTCGACATTCCCGAAGAACCCTATCCGCACACAAATTCAACCAAACAGTTTCAGGACAACGTGGCAAAACCGGAATAGACGCCTCCGAATCGAAAGCAATTTTCAGGGTCCTCCGCATGTTCCGTTATCGTGGATTTTTTTTCTGCAATATTGAATTCCCCTATTTGGGAACCATATCCGTTATGTTAGATACGCGACTCATATAAACCGGAGACCGCCATGGCCGATGCATTCCTGTCCCACATCACGGACACCCTTGCGCAGATTGAATCTGAGGGTCTGTATAAACGCGAACGAATGATCACCTCGCCTCAGGGCGGTGAGATTACTGTGGGCGACAAGCAGGTGATCAACCTGTGCGCCAACAATTATCTGGGGCTGGCCGATCACCCTGCGCTGATCGACGCCGCCAAGGGCGCGATGCGGCCCAAAGGGTTCGGCATGGCCTCGGTCCGGTTTATCTGCGGCACCCAGGACATTCACCGCGAGTTGGAACAGAAGCTGGCGCAATTCCTGAACAAGGACGATGCGATCCTGTTTGCGGCTTGTTTCGATGCTAATGGCGGGCTCTTTGAGCCCTTGTTAGGGCCAGAAGACGCCATCATTTCGGACAGTCTGAACCATGCCTCGATCATTGACGGGGTGCGGCTGTGCAAGGCGAAACGCTATCGCTACCTGAACAACGACATGAACGACCTCGAAGCCTGGCTGAAACAGGCGCGCGAGGACGGTGCGCGGCACATCATGATCGCGACCGACGGCGTGTTCTCGATGGACGGTTACCTGGCCAACCTGCCGAAAATTCGCGAGCTGGCCGATAAATATGATGCCATCGTCATGGTCGATGACTGCCACGCGACCGGCTTTATGGGGCCGAACGGCGCAGGCACGCCAGATCATTTTGGTGTCGATGTCGACATTCTAACGGGAACCTTGGGCAAGGCACTTGGGGGGGCAATCGGCGGTTATATCGCCGGGCCGCAACCAGTGATCGATCTGCTGCGGCAGCGGGCGCGGCCCTATTTGTTCTCAAACTCGCTGCCACCCTCGATTGTCGCCGCAGGTCTTGAGGCGATCCGGTTGGTCGAAGAGGGCGAAATGCTGCGCGCTCAGTTATTCGGCAACGCGAAATACTGGCGTGCTGGGCTGGAAAAGCTGGGCTTTGACCTGCTGCCCGGCGAACACCCAATCATTCCGGTAATGCTGGGCGAGGCCACTTTGGCGCAGGACATGGCGTCGCGTCTGTTTGATGAAGGCGTCTATGTCTCGGGCTTCTTCTTCCCCGTTGTCCCGCGCGGACAAGCGCGGATCAGGACGCAGATGAATGCAGCCTTGACGAAAGACGAACTGGACCGTGCATTGGCCGCCTTTGGCAAGGTTGGCAAAGAATTGGGAGTGATCTGATGCGACCCAACACGATGAAAGCTTTGGAGAAATCCAAGCCCGAGGAAGGTCTGTGGATGGTCCAGGCCCCGGTGCCCGAAATCAGCCCCGAAGAGGTGCTGATCCGTGTCAACAAGACCGGCATCTGCGGCACCGACATCCATATCTGGAACTGGGATGACTGGGCCGCCGCCACAGTGCCGATTCCAATGATCACCGGCCACGAGTTTGCGGGCGAGATCGTCGAGATCGGGCGCAATGTGACAGGTCTTGAGATCGGTCAGCGCTGCTCGGGCGAGGGGCATCTGATAACTAACGACAGCCGTCAGAGCAGAGCGGGAAAGTTCCACCTCGACCCTGGTACGCGGGGGATTGGCGTAAACGAACAGGGGGCCTTTGCCCAATATCTTAAGTTGCCCGCCTTCAACGTGGTGCCCCTGCCCGAAGACGTGCCGGATGAGATCGGCGCCATCCTCGATCCATTGGGCAATGCGGTTCACACCGCGCTTAGCTTCGATCTGCTGGGTGAGGATGTTCTGATCACCGGTGCTGGCCCCATCGGCATCATGGCTGCCGCTGTCGCCCGCCATGCTGGCGCGCGCCATGTGGTGATCACCGATATCAACCCCGACCGTCTGAAACTGGCCGAACATGTGGTACCGACCGTGCGCACCGTGGATGTGTCCAAAGAAGACCTGCAGGACGTCATCGCAGAACTCGGCATGAAAGAAGGGTTCGATGTAGGGCTGGAAATGTCGGGCTCACAAATCGCGCTGGATCAAATGGTCGAGGCGCTGGTGATGGGCGGCAAGATCGCTCTGCTGGGTATTCCGCCCGGCAAATCCCCGGTCGATTGGTCCCGCATCGTGTTTAAGGCCATCACCATCAAAGGCGTCTACGGGCGCGAGATGTTCGAGACCTGGTACAAGATGATCGCCATGCTACAGAACGGTCTGGATGTCAGCCGTGTCATCACGCACGAGATGAAAGTTGACGATTTTGCCGAAGGATTTGCCGCGATGAAATCAGGCCGGTCAGGCAAAGTGGTGCTGGACTGGACCTGACGCTCTGGTACTGCGCGGGTTCAGCCCCTAAACAGGGGTGAACCCAGTCGTTTGGAGGAGCATATGGGCGATAAGGATGACCGGTATCTGGAACGCGGAATCGAGGACACTCTGGTCACCGATTTCGCACAGACCCATCGCAAGAGTTACGGCGATTTCCTGCAGCTCAAAACCCTGCTGAACCTGCAAAAAACCTTTCAGGACCCTGCGCAACCAGATGAGATGCTGTTCATCATCATTCATCAGGTCAGCGAGCTGTGGCTGAAACTAATGCATCACCAACTGGTCGAGGTGCGCCGATTTCTGCAACAGGATGAATTCGGCCCTGCGATGAAAAATCTCGACCGGGTCAAGGCCATCCAGCGGCAACTAATATCCGCCTGGGAGACGTTGCTGACCATGACCCCTGCGGACTACATGACCTTTCGCGAGGCATTGGGCAGTTCGTCCGGTTTTCAAAGCTATGGCTATCGCCAGATCGAATTCATTTTGGGCAACAAGGACGCCTCGACCCTAAAAGTCCACGAACATGACGCGCAGGTCATGGAACTGCTGAACGCTGCGCTGACCAAGCCGTCATTATACGACGAGGTTCTGTTCATGTTGGCCCGGCAGGGATTTGACGTACCGCAGGACCTACTGGATCGCGACTTTGCCCAGCCCTACTCTGGTGATCCTCGCGTCGTGAAGATCTGGGTGCAGGTGTATCGCGACACGGACAAATACTGGGATCTTTATGCGCTAGCCGAGAAACTGATGGACGTGGAGTCCTTGTTTCAACGCTGGCGCTTCGATCACGTCACCGCGGTAGAACGAGTGATAGGCAACCAGCCGGGCACGGGCGGGTCCAGCGGTGTATCCTTCTTGCGGAAAGCCTTGGATTTGCGGTTCTTCCATGATCTCTACGATATGCGCACCGAACTGATGTATACCGACCAGGAGTAAGCGATGCTGTACCGGGGATTTTCGCAGGAAGAGTTGGAGCAGGAATATTCACCCCGGTCCATGATCGGTGGTGACCTGACGCCTTATCTGGACAGCTACGCCGCGCTCAGCGCGCAGCACCGGGCACAGATGGAAGTCATCGGGAATGTCTCTTACGGCGACGGTAGGGCTCAGGTTCTGGATTTCTTTCCCGCGAAGGGGGCAGGCGCGCCGCTGCACGTCTTTATTCACGGCGGTTACTGGCAGGCGCTGAGTCAGAACGAGTCGGCGATGATGGCCCCGGCACTGGTTGAGGCCGAACAGTCCTTTGCGACCCTGAACTACACATTGGCCCCCGAGGCGCGGATTGGCGACATGATCAACGAATGCCGCGACGCCCTGCTGTGGCTGGCCGCAAATGCGCCTGATCTGGGTTTCGATCCGTCACGGATCACCCTGTCGGGGCACAGCGCCGGGGCGCAATTGGCGGCTATGGTCATGGCAACCTCGGCCGATGCGCTGGCCCGCGCCGGGTTACGGGTACGCGAGGTGATCCTGATCAGCGGCGTCTATGATCTGGAGCCGATCAGCCTGACGTCCGTAAACGATCCGCTGCAACTGACCCCGGTCGAGATACATGATCTGTCCCCTATCCTTCACCTACCCGCCCCTGGCCCGCGTTACCATGTGACTGTGGCGGAACGGGATACCCCCGAATTCATCCGCCAAAGCAGGGACTATGCAGAATTGCTGCGCAAAGCCGGACATTCGGTCAGCTTCGACCTTAAAAAGGGGATGCAGCATTTCGATATCATCATGCATCCGGGGACGTTTTTGCGACGTCCCGATAGCCAAGAAAATTGGGTATCAGTCAGGTCTGGCCTTTAGCACACAAACCTACGCATCCCTAACGAACCGAACGTTTTTGACGGAGCAGGGATTATCCGCTGTGAGCCCAAAGTACCGAATGCTGCGGGCCCAACCAATGGCGGCTATGCAACTTGCCCCGACGCGCTTAGTGTCACGTGCATGAGCACGTTCAGAAACGCCAAACCTTCCGACGCAACTCGATGCTTTGAGATCGAAACTGCTGCCTATGAAGGCGACGACGCAGCAACCCTCAAAAAGATATCCAAGAGGATCGAGGAATATCCCGATGGTTTCCTCATTCTTGAAGAACACGGCGAGATCGTTGGCTTTATCAATTGCGGATGTGCCCATGACGTCGAAATGTCTGATGAGGAATTTAAGGAGCTTGTGGGGCATGATCCCGACGCTCCGAATGTCGTAATTATGTCTGTCGTCGTTGATCCTGCCCATCAGGGAAGGGGCCTATCGCGGGCATTGATGACTGAATTCGTCGACCGCATGAGAAAAGTGGGTAAATCGGCGATCTTCCTTATGTGCAAAGAGCATCACGTCCCACTGTATGAGCGATTTGGATACAGCTATTTGCAGCCATCGACTTCCGACCATGGAGGAATGACTTGGCATGAGATGTCTATGATGCTTTGAATTCTTTGGAGTACGAGACGTGATACCACTTGAAAAGCCTTTGAGATTGGCCGTTGAAACTGATGCCCATGCACTTGCGGACTTAGTGAATTTTGCAGGTGAAGGCCTGCCGCTCCATATCTGGACCGGGCTGGCACAAGATGGCGAGGATCCTTGGGCCGTCGGTCGCGCGCGACAGGCCGAAAAGGCACGAGAGAGGCAAGTAGTTGTAATTGACTATGGAAACGGGGCAGTTGCTGGGCTCACGGGCTATGGGATCGGATCAGAACCAGAAGAAATTGGAGATGACTTCCAGCGTTGTTCCGCCTTGCAGGAGCTGGAAAACAAAGCGTTAGACAGCTGGTATGTGAATGTTCTGGCTTGTTACCCAGAGAACAGGGGGCAAGGACTTGGTTCAAGACTACTCGATGTCGCCGACGAGATAGCCCGAGACGCGGGCTACAACAAAATGAGCGTTATTGTCGCCGATGAAAACGTGGGAGCGAGACGTCTATACGAGCGAAAGGGATACTCTGAGCTGGATAAAGCCCCATGCGCCAAAGATGGGTGGGAGACTGAGACCGAAAACTGGGTTCTCCTCATCAAGTCGCTGTCGTGACGCCGCGCGAAATCGGTCTTTCCTTGTGTAGGCTACTCGCTTTTGGGCTAACGTTGCGCAAGGGCGCCACACTCATTTTTTGCTGTACCGCCCGAGAGCCGTCGTTGGTCTGAGAGCTACGTAGGTCGGGAATGTCCCGCAAAGCGGACGTTATGTTGGATCCACCGTGTGGCAATGTCGGAGTTGCTTATGCGCGGTCGGGATTAGAGTCAGAAAATTTCGTTCAAGACAGTTTAGGTTCGTGGTATTTCACAAAAAACAGCGGCCCAATTGAGCCGCTGTTTTCATTTCCCATACAAAGCAGGATCAATCCAGCGTACGGGTGACCTCTTCGCGCTCGAAGATTTCGATCACATCGCCGGCGCGGATATCGTCGTAGTTTTCGAACGCCATACCGCATTCCTGACCCGACTGAACCTCGGACACTTCGTCCTTGAAGCGTTTCAGCGTCTTCAGCGTGCCTTCGTGGATCACCACGTTGTCGCGCAGCAGACGGACGCCTGCGGAACGACGCGCCACACCTTCGGTGACCAGACAGCCAGCGACCTTGCCAACACCGGTAACTTTGAAGACTTCGCGGATCTCGGCGTAACCGATGAACTTCTCGCGGATTTCGGCGCTCAGCAGGCCCGAAGCGGCGGCTTTCACGTCGTCGACCAGATCGTAGATCACCGAGTAGTAGCGGATTTCCACGCCTTTCTGGTTCGCGGTGTTCCGTGCCGACGCATTGGCACGCACGTTGAACCCAAAGATCGGCGCACCCGACGCTTCGGCCAGGCCGACATCGGTTTCGGTAATCGCGCCAACGCCCGAGTGCAGAACGCGCACACGCACTTCTTCGTTGCCGATCTTTTCCATCGCCTGAACGATGGCCTCGGCCGAACCTTGTACGTCCGCTTTCATCAGAATCGGCAGCTCGGTGACGTTTTCGTCTTCCTTGGCCTTCTGCATCAGCTGCTCAAGAGTGGTCGCGGCACCAGCGGCGGCGCGTTTATCCTTGGCGGCCTGTTCACGATAGGCGGCAATCTCACGGGCCTGTGCTTCGGTCTCGGTCACGTTCAGAACGTCACCGGCCTCGGGCGTGCCATTGAGACCCAGAACCTCGACCGGGACCGAGGGGCCAGCTTCTTTGACGCGGTCGCCCTTGTCGTTGATCAGCGCACGGACTTTACCGTATTGCTCACCCACAACGAAGATATCGCCCTGACGCAGCGTGCCGTTCTGAACCAGAACGGTGGCCACGGGGCCACGGCCCACATCCAGCTGCGCCTCGATCACGGCACCTTGGGCGGCGCGGTCGGGGTTGGCTTTCAGCTCCAGAATCTCGGCCTGCAGCGCGATGGCTTCCAGCAGTTCGTCCAGACCCTGTCCGGTGATGGCGGACACTTCGACGTCCTGAACCTCACCCGACATTTTCTCGACGATCACTTCGTGCTGAAGCAGGTCGGTGCGCACTTTGTCCGGGTTTGCATCCGGCTTGTCGACCTTGTTGATCGCCACGATCATCGGCACTTCGGCCGCTTTGGCGTGATTGATCGCTTCGATCGTCTGCGGCATCACCGCGTCGTCGGCAGCCACAACCAGCACCACGATATCCGTGACCTGAGCCCCGCGCGAACGCATCGAGGTAAAGGCCGCGTGGCCCGGCGTATCCAGGAAGGTCAGCGTAGTGCCGCCATCGGTTTTCACCTGATAGGCACCGATATGCTGGGTGATGCCTCCGGCCTCACCGGCAACAACGCGCGCATCGCGAATCGCATCCAGCAACGAGGTCTTACCGTGGTCGACGTGACCCATGATGGTGATGACCGGCGGACGCGGCTGCAGATCTTCTTCGCTGTCTTCGACCTCTTTGATGACGTCTTCGACATCCGAATCGGAAACACGCGTGACCTTGTGGCCAAACTCTTCGATGATCAACTCGGCGGTATCGGCATCGATGGTTTGGTTCTGCGTGACCATCATGCCCATGTTCATCAGCGACTTGACCACGTCAGCCACACGCTCGGCCATACGGTTCGCCAGCTCGGATACTGTGATCGCCTCGGGCAGTTGAACGTCGCGGATTACCTTTTCCCGCTCGACCGGGCCGCCCATGGCTTTTTGACGCGCACGCTCTTGCTTGCGCTTCATCGACGCCATCGAGCGCTGACGGCTACCTTCGCCACCGGTGGCCTGACCCAGTGTCAACTTGCCGGAACGACGATTGTCATCACGGCCCTTGCCGCGACCGCGCTGTTCGCGTTCACGGTCCTGCTTGCGCGGGGTGGCGGCCGGGGCTGGTTTGCTGGCCGGTGCGCGCGCCGCTTTGGGTTCTTCGGCAGCTGGGGCAGCAGCGGCACGTTTGGCGGATTCTGCCGCCTCTTTGCGCTTGCGCTCTTCCTCTTCGGCCTTGGCGCGGGCGCGCTCTTCAGCTTCGCGCTGTTCGCGCTCTTTTGCTTCTTGCTCGGCACGACGACGGGCGCGTTCTTCCTCGCGCGCCTTTTCGGCGGCTTCACGCGCTGCGGCCTCTTCGACTTCGCGGGCCTTGGCGGCCTGCAGTGCCTTCATCCGACGCGCCATTTCCGCGTCAGAGATACCTGCAGGGCGACGCGACGGATCACCCGACGGCGTTGCTCCGCCACCCGGTTTGCCGGCGCCCGGCTTGGGAACCACCACGCGCTTGCGTTTGGTTTCCACCACGACATTCTTGGTGCGTCCGTGGCTGAAACTCTGTTTCACATTTCCGGGGCGTGCCCCACCACGAAGACCCAATGTCTTTTTGCCGTCATTCTCGCTCATAAAGCTTTTTACCCTTCCGCGCGGCCCCTGCCGCCGTCATCCGTTTCGCGCAAGCCACGCAGGCGCTGCGCTTCCTCTACAACACGTTTGGCGAGTCCACCAGAGGCCATGGCCGCATGAATCACGGTTTGGCGCCCAAATGCCTGTCCTAACTCGTCTGCGGTCAGCCAACCGATGTATTTTCCAAAGTGCGGCGTGCTGAGTTTCGACTTGCCGCGCCCCGATCCATCGCTGGCCTGAATCAGCACTTGTGCCTCTTCCCGGTCCAGCCATGTCTTGACCTTTTCGTACCCAGCGACCGCGTCACCGGACTTGCGCGCCAGGCTCAACAGCTCGATCACCCGGCGCGAAACCTGTTTTTCGACCTCATCGGTCAAATCCTGTGGCACGCTGACTTGCGCTTTGAACCCGCGGGCGAACAGCTTCTTGCCAACGGCCTTGTCCAGTGCAGCGCGATCCGCCGCCACATAGACTCCGCGACCCGGCAATTTCGCCGCAACATCCGGATAGACCTGTCCGTCCGGCCCCGCCACAAAGCGTATCAACCCATATTTAGGTTGAATGTCGCCCGTGGCGATGCACTTGCGTTCAGGTCCTTCGGACCGATCCTTATGGACGCCACTGCGACCCATGCGCGCACCCCGAGGCCTGAGATCAGGCCTCGGCCTCCTCGTCTACCGCTTCGCCATCTTCTTCGGCTTGTTCCAGCTCGGCGGGATCGACCCAGCCCAGCATGATACGTGCGGTCATGACCAGATCCTGTGCTTCTTCCAGCGTAACGCCGAAAGGCTCAAGCACACCGTCATCCTTGATTCGCTCACCATCGACCGTGGTCCAGCCGCCGGCCAGTTCCCAATCGGCGCAGGTGGCAAAATCCTCAAGCGTTTTCACGTCGTCCTTTGCCAGCGCTTCCACCATCTGGGGTGTCAGGCCTTCGAATTCAATAAGGCTGTCCTCGGCACCCAAGGCACGGGCTGCGTCCAGCGCTGCCTTAGCCTGGGCTTCCAGGAATTCGCGTGCGCGGGTTTGCAGCTCCTGCGCAGTGCCTTCGTCGACGCCGTCAATGACCAGCAGCTCTTCCAGCTCGACATAGGCGACCTCTTCGAGGTTGGTGAAGCCTTCGGACACCAGCAGCTGTGCAAAGAATTCGTCCAGATCCAGGCTTTCCATGAACAGTTGGGTTCGGGCTTCGAACTCTTTCTGACGACGCGCCGATTCTTCGGCCTCGGTCATGATGTCGATATCCAAATTTGTCAGTTGGCTGGCCAGACGCACGTTCTGACCGCGGCGACCGATTGCGAGGCTCAGCTGTTCCTCAGGCACAACAACTTCGATCTTGCCGGCCTCTTCGTCCAGAACCACCTTGGAAACCTCTGCGGGCTGCAGCGCGTTCACCAGGAAGGTCGGCTGGTCTTCGTTCCACGGGATGATGTCGATCTTTTCGCCTTGCAGCTCGTTCACAACGGCCTGCACGCGGCTACCGCGCATACCAACGCAGGCACCAACGGGATCAATCGAACCGTCATACGAGATCACGGCGATCTTGGCGCGGGAGCCGGGGTCACGGGCCACGGCCTTGACCTCGATGATGCCGTCATAGATTTCCGGCACTTCCATCTTGAACAGCTCGGCCATGAATTCCGGCGCAGTGCGCGACAGGAAGATCTGGTGGCCACGAACCTCGCGGCGCACTTCCTTGATATAGGCACGCACGCGGTCATTCGGGCGATAGCTTTCGCGGCCGATCTTGTCATTGCGGCGCAGAACGGCCTCGGCACCGCCCAGATCGACGATGACATTGCCAAATTCTTCGCGCTTGACGGCACCGTTGATGATGGTGCCTGCGCGATCCTTGAATTCTTCGTACTGACGGTCGCGCTCAGCTTCGCGAACCTTTTGCAGGATGACCTGCTTGGCGGACTGAGCAGCAATCCGGCCCATTTCAACCGGGGGAACCTCTTCGACGAAGACGTCGCCGACCTCGGGCGCTTCCATGTACTGCTTGGCCTGCTCGACGGTCATCTCGGCCTGGTAGTTCTCAAGCTCTTCATCCTCGACCACGGTGCGAACGCGAGTAAAGGTTGCTTTGCCGGTCTTGCGATCGATGCTGACACGGATATCCATCTCGGCGCCGTAACGGCTCTTGGCGGCACGGGCGAGCGATTCTTCCATCGCTTCGACAACCAGACCTGGGTCGATCATCTTTTCGCGGGCCACGGCCTCGGCGGTCTGCAGCAGCTCCAGCTGGTTGGCTGAGGTGATTGCCATCAGTTCGTCTCCTCTTCGGACCCTTCGGTCTCAATCTCGTCGAAAGCGTTTTCGTTCAGGGCACCGGCGTCCTTGCGCTGGCGCAACATTTCCTTGATCAGGTCATCGGTCAAAACCAGCTTGGCATCGCTTAGCCAGTCGAATTGCAGACCAATGGTGATTGTCTCGGACCCTTCGGGGATGTTGATCAGAACCTCATCCCCTTCGATCCCAGCCAGCTCACCCTTGAACCGGCGGCGGCCATCGATCAGCTCGACGGTCTCGATCTTGGCCTCATACCCCTCGAACATCTCAAAATCCTTGAGACGGGTCAGAGGACGATCAATGCCCGGGCTTGAAACCTCAAGCGTATAGGCGTCAAGAATCGGATCTTCGACATCCAGCGTGGCGCTGACCGCGTTCGAGATTTCGGCGCAATCATCCACTTCGATGCCACCATCAGGCTTGTCGGCCATGATTTGCATCGTGGTGGTCTTGCCACTCATCAGGCGGATGCGGACCAGCTCATACCCCAGATCTTCGATCACGGGGGTGATGATCTCGGCCAGCCGCCGATCAATCGCCGCTTTGGCTATCAGGTCGTTTGTCATCAGGTGCTCTACCCTGTCATACGGGCACAAAAAAACGGGCGCGCGGCCCGTCGAAATTTCCGGTGGAGCCCCGGACCGAAGCCCGACACGCCGCTGTTGCAACTGCATATACGCAGGGTTTCCCGAATCTGCAACCCCCGGTGCAAGACGTGATCGGATTTACGCCATCCACCACCGTTCGGCGATGCGGCCATCGTCCAGTGCGCGGCCCGCCCCGATCTGGCGCGGCATTCCCACATGTGGGGCCACGGCCAGTGCCATATCCGATTTGCTTGGGTGAAAACGCAGCCCGCGCTGGCCTTTCAACTCGCCGCCTGAGGGCAGCGCCGCCACGTCGACGAACCCGTCGCGTAACGCCTCGTCCCGGACACGGGCGTCGGGGATGACAATGATTTCGAACGTCTCGACCCACCCGGCCTTGCCGTCCTTATAGTGCCCGACCACCTTGCGGCCCAGGAAATGACGATCATCCTCGGCGCGTTCCACGCGGTAGCATCCGGTGCCATTGGCCGCGTGTAAAGGCGTCACGCCTTGCCCGTTGCGGGTGATGACAAAGCGGCTATCGGCTAGCAGGAACGGCAGGCCCGGATTTGCCTCAGCCAGTTCAAGCTGCACCTGATTGGGCGATACGGCTTCGACCCGCCCAACATTGCCCAGAACTGCCATCACATCCGCAACGTCCAGCGGCACGCCATCGTGAAAGGTAACACCCTTGCGCAGATCGAACTGCCAGACCCGCGCATCCGCGTCCGTATGCCAACCCGTCGCAAGCTCACCGCGCAAGGTGCCATCTGGGGCAATTTCGGTCAGATTATCAAACACCGCCCCACGGGCCACCTGTTCCAAGCTGTCATCGCGTGGCACAGCCAGCCGCAGTGCACCACCGGCCTTAGGCGTATCCGCCAGCGACGCCCCCGTGGCCGCCAGCAAAGCTGCGGCAGCACCCGAGGCAAACAGAGCACGACGGTCAATCCGGGTCATACCACCCCCTCGGCCACGCGATCCATGATCCGGACCAGCTCGGCGCTGATACCGGGTTCAGACAGGGCGTGGCCTGCGTTGCGGACCATCTTCAGTTCGGCATTGGGCCAGCGTTCGGCCAGATTCCACGCGGCCTGTGGTGGGCAGATCATGTCATAGCGACCCTGCACGATATGGCCGGGGATATGAGCGATCTTGTCCATCTGGTCCAGAATCTGACCGTCCTTCTCAAGGAAGGCGCTATTGATGAAATAGTGATTCTCAAGCCGCGCAAAGGCCCGCGCGTATTCGCCAGGGCTTTCCCCCGTCCCACCTTGGGCATGAATTGAAGCCAGCGCGTTCTCCCACGCGGACCAGGCCCGCCCATACAGGATTTCCGTGGCCCGATCCCCCGAAAACAGGCGTTTGTTATAAGCAGCGATCGTGTCGGTCAGCTCAGCCTCGGTCAGCAGAGCGGTGAATTTCGCCCATTGCTCGGGCCAGAACTTGCCTGCGCCGCCGCCATAGAACCAATCAAGCTCGGCCTGTGTGGCCAGGAACACGCCGCGCAGCACCAGACGGTTCACGCGATCCGGGTGCGCTTGTGCATAGATCAGCGCCAGAGTCGCGCCCCAGCTGCCGCCAAACACAGCCCAATCCTCGATATCCAGCAGGGTGCGCAACCGTTCGATATCGGCCACCAGATGCCATGTCGTATTGTCGGTCACCGACGCATGGGGCCGCGATCGGCCACAGCCGCGCTGATCGAATAGAATCACCCTATAGACGCTGGGATCGAAATAACGGCGCATCGCCGGGCTGCAGCCGCCGCCCGGCCCGCCATGCAGCACCACAACCGGTATCCCCTTTGGATTGCCGCATTGTTCCATATAAATGCGATGCCCTTCGCCCATATCCACCATGCGCTGATCGAACGGGTCGATCGGCGGGTACAGATATTGCACTGCGCGCTTTTGGTCCGGGTACTTGTCCATTATGGCCCTATATAGTCCTTAAACGTAAAAGAGCATACGGAGACAGGAATGCAAGCGCATCCGAACACTGTGGATCCATCCGAGATCGCAAAATTCGAAGCGATGGCCGCAGAATGGTGGGATCCTCACGGGAAATTCAAACCGCTGCACATGATGAATCCGTGCCGTCTGGATTATATCACACAGCAGATCGCGGGCGAATTTGACCGGGATTTGACCGCGCCGAATCCGTTTCAGGGCCTGCGTTTGCTGGATATCGGCTGCGGCGGAGGGCTGCTGAGCGAACCGATGGCGCGCCTTGGGGCCGAGGTCGTGGGCGCCGACGCCGCCGAGGGCAACCTGCCCGTTGCGCGCATCCACGCGGAACAGTCCGGGCTGGACATCGACTATCGCCACACCACCGCCGAGGCGTTGGCCGAGGCGGGCGAGCAATTTGATGTGGTGCTGAACATGGAAGTGGTCGAGCACGTGGCCGATCCGCTGTCCTATCTGACCGCAACGCGGCAATTGCTGAAACCCGGCGGGTTGGAGATTTGTTCCACCATCAACCGCAACCCGAAATCGTATGCTATGGCGATCGTCGGGGCCGAGGTCGTCATGCGCTGGCTGCCGCGGGGTACGCATGAGTGGAACAAGTTCATCACCCCCGATGAGCTGTTCGACCTGCTGCGCCAAGCCGGGCTGGAGCCGGTGGACCGCAAGGGGTTTGTATTCAACCCGATTCTTTGGAGTTGGTCGATCTCGGACCGGGATCTGAGCGTCAATTACGTCACAGCCAGCATTCGCCCAGAGTAAGGACTTTTTATGTCAGTAATCCCCGAAGGTTGCAGCCTGTTCGTCGTAGACATCGAATACATTGTACCAATGAATCAGGTGGAACCCGTAATCGACTCGCATATGGATTTTGTACACGCGTCATATAAAGATGGCCGGTTCCTGATGTCCGGGCCAAAGGTTCCACGCAGTGGAGGTCTGATCGTGATGACCGCCGACAGCCGGGAGGAGGCTGAGAAGTATCTGGAACATGACCCGTTCGCACAAGAAAAGGTTGCCAAATTTCGCGTGACCGAGTTCCGGGCGTCCAACCTGCATCCCGCTTTGAAAGCCTGACTCACTCGTCTTCGAGTCGGATTCTCAAATCCCGCAGCACCGGCAGCGTGCTGCGGACACGCTCCAGCCCCAGCTCTCCGACCACGCGGTTGATCAGCGGCGCAATCGACGAAATCGCCTGATCGCGCGCGCGACGTCCGGCGGGACTGATCGCGACCATCTTGCGGCGGGCGTCGTCCCAGTCGGGGCGGATGTGGATGTAACCAGCCCATTCCAGCTTGGCCAAGGTGTTGGTCATCGCCCCTCGGGTCACGTGGAACGTATTGGCCAGCTGCGCTGGGCTGCGCTCATCCCCGACAAACACCAGATGGTTCAGCACCGAGAAATGCGAAATTTCCATGCCCTTGGGCAGCACCCGGCTCAGCCGGTTGCGCAATAGTTGATCGGCGGTCAGGATCTCGCTGAACAGCGTGACCGCAAGGGCATTATGTTCGTCAGTCATGGTCCGGTTCTGGATCAGGGCCCGTCGAAAGGCCGCACGTGAGTCAACGAGGGCACCCGACGGCGCGCCTCTGACACAGAACTATCATCCAAATCGAAAAAGTGAATGCCTGGATCGCCCCCTGCGTCGACAACGACCTCTCCCCACGGGGCCACAACCATGCTGTGACCGTAGGTTTGGCGCGTTCTGCCGCGGGTTTTCGGATGCTCTCCGGTCTGTGCCGGGGCCAGCACCCAACAGCCGGTTTCAATCGCCCGCGCCCGCAGCAGTGATTCCCAATGGGCCGCGCCGGTGACCGGCGAAAACGCTGCCGGAATGGTCAGAATTTGCGCCCCCGCCTGCGCCAAAGCGGCATAGAGATGTGGGAAACGGATGTCATAACAGATGCTCAGACCAACCGTGCCGAAATCGGTTTTGGCCAGCACCGCCTTATCGCCAGGGCGATAGTTTTTGGATTCGCGGAAGGTCTCAGATTCCGAGACCTGCACGTCAAACATGTGAATCTTGTCATACCGCGCCACGATCTGCCCTTGCGGGTCTATCAAAAAGGAACGGTTGGCAAAACGCCCATCGGCATCGTGGGTTTTGATGGCCAAAGACCCAATCAGCAGCCAGACGCCCAGCGCTGCGGCCTGTTCACGCAGACCCGCCAGCGTTTGGTCGTCTTCTTCATGCTGCAGAACGTCGCGCTGTCGGGTTGTGCTGGTGGACACACAGTTCGTCACCTCGGGCGTCAGAAGGAACCGCGCGCCCTGACCTGCGGCCTCGGCCATCATGGCGCGCACCATTTCCAGATTTTCGGTCGGGTTATCCGACGAAGTGATTTGCAGCAGCGCGGATTTCATCAGGCCGCCAAAAGACGATCCAGCTTGCCCTGACGGTCCAGTTCGTACAGGTCATCGCAGCCGCCCACATGCTGCGTCCCGATGAAAATCTGCGGCACGGTGCGTTTGCCTCCTGCGCGTTTGATCATCTCTGGCTTGTGCTTGGGGTGCATCAGCACGTCGATCTCTTTGAATTCGACGCCTTTCTGTTTCAGCAGTCGTTTGGCTGCATGGCAAAAACCGCAAAGCGGCGAGGTGTAGATTTCAACCGGTTTCATATTCCGTCCCTTTGGGTTTCGCGTGATCTTCCGCGAATTAGGCATCCTTGGCAACGCGTGCCAGTACCAACACGAAAATATGATTTGCACCCGCTGCATGGCAGGCACGCGCACAGGCTGTCAGAGTCGCACCAGAGGTCATGACATCATCGACCAGCAAGATATCCCGTCCTTTAATGCGCGACCCCTGCCTGGGATGCGCCGAGATCGCACCGGCCAGGGTTTCCGCCCGCTGAGCAGCGGTTTTCCCGTCCAGAACTGGCGTTCGTGCCCGTCGGTGCAACAGGTCCGGGCACACTTCAATTCCCGTTTCCCGCCCCAGATGCTGGGCTAGCAATGCCGACTGGTTGTACCGTCGCTTGATCAAACGGGACCAGTGCAGGGGCACAGGCGCGATCAGCATGTTGTCGCGAAATAGATCCCGCCCGGCTTGCGCCATCCACCGAGCTGCTGGCTTTGCCAGCTCAGGTCTGTCGCCGTGTTTCAAGGCCAGAATCAAGGCGCGCGCCTTGCCATCGTACATCAGCGCAGCCCGACCATCCTGCCAGGGGCGGGCCGTTTTCATGCAGTCATCGCATTCGATCCGGTGACCATCCACCTCGCCCGGCAAGGGCACCCCGCAGCTTTCGCATACCACTCCGCCAATGAAAGGCGTGTCGCGCCAGCAAGCGCCGCACAGGCCGAAATCCGCTTCGGTCAATTCACCACATCCCAGACATCGCGGTGGATAGATCAACTCGACAGCGGTTTGAATCCGCTGCCATATGCGGTAGTTGCGCCCTATGAAACTGCCTGAGTCCAACGCACCCTCTCTGTTCGACCGCCCAGCCCTGATCCGACACCGTGCCCGCGCGCGGGACGAGGCGCTGTTTTTGCATCGCGCCGCGGTGGATGAGGTGCAGGATCGGCTCTCCATGGTTAATAAAACCTTTACGGCCCCGGCGATTGTGACGCCGTTTGCGCATATCTGGCAGGACGTTTTGCCGGAAGCACAGATCGTTTCGGATGACGAGGTTCTGGACCTAACACCCAGAGCGCATGATCTGGTGATTCACGCCATGGCGCTGCATTGGGCCAATGATCCGGTGGGGCAGCTGATCCAATGTCACCGCGCCCTGCAGCCCGACGGCTTGCTGCTGGTGGTGTGTCTCGGCGGTGAAACCCTGCACGAGTTACGCGCCGCCCTTGGGCAGGCCGAGATCGAGGTCACAGGTGGCCTCAGCCCCCGTATCGCCCCGATGGCCGAGCTGCGCGATCTGGGCGGGTTACTACACCGCGCGGGGCTTGCGCTGCCGGTCGCCGATACCGCTCGTCTGACGGCGGAATACCGCGACTTGACCCATCTGATGCATGATCTGCGCGCGATGGGAGAGACCAACAGCCTGTCCGGACGCATGAAACACGCCACACAGCGGCAGGTCTTTGCCCGGGCGCAGCAGATTTACGCCGATCACTTCCCGACACCGCAGGGGCGTTTGTCGTCCACTTATGAATTGATTTGCCTGACCGGCTGGTCACCCGATGACAGCCAGCAAAAACCATTGCGTCCGGGATCAGCGCAGGCGCGCTTGGCCGAGGCGCTGGGAACGAAAGAAGGCAAACTGTCCAATTGACGACCGGAGATTTCCGGTTATCTCAGCCAGATACAGAGAACTCTCAGGAAGCTCGAAATGTTTGACGCCACTCGCCCCGATCATGCCCCTGCGGACCACCCCAAGGTCAAAATGGGCCGCGTCGGCATCCTGCTGGCCAATCTTGGCACACCGGACGACTATAGCTATTGGCCGATGCGCCGGTATCTGAACGAGTTTCTGTCGGATCAGCGCGTTATCGACTATCCCAAATGGAAATGGCAACCGATCCTGCAGGGAATCATCCTGACCAAACGCCCGTTTAGCTCGGGCGAAGCGTACAAATCGATCTGGAACCACGACAAGGGCGAAAGTCCGCTGATGACGATCACCAAGGACCAGACCGCCAAGCTGCGTGATGCGATGCAGGCGCGTTATGGCGATCAGGTGCTGGTCGATTTCTGCATGCGCTACGGCAACCCGTCGACCAAATCGAAAGTGCGCGAAATGGTGGCGGCGGGCTGCGACCGCATCCTGTTCTTCCCGCTATATCCGCAATATGCGGGCGCGACGACGGCCACCGCCAATGATCAGTTCTTCCGCGCGCTGATGGATGAAGCCTGGCAACCAGCCGCCCGCACCGTACCTGCCTATTTCGATGAACCCGCCTATATCGACGCTCTGGCCGGGTCGGTGGAACAGGCCTATGCAGCGATGGAGACCAAGCCGGATATATTGGTTTGCTCCTATCACGGGATGCCGGAACGGTATTTGCAGCAGGGCGATCCATACCACTGCCAATGCGCAAAAACCTCGCGCTTGCTCAAGGAACGGCTGGATTGGTCGGACGATCAGCTTGTTTCAACCTTCCAATCGCGATTCGGGCCTGAGGAATGGTTGAAGCCGTATACGGTCGACCACGTGGCCGAGCTGGCGCGGCAGGGCAAGAAAAACATTGCCGTGATCGCACCGGCGTTTTCCGCCGATTGCATCGAAACGCTGGAAGAGATCAACGAAGAAATCAAGGAAAGCTTCGAAGAGGCGGGCGGTGAAACCTTTACCTATATCCCCTGCCTCAACGATGATGATTCGCACATCGCGGCATTGGGCAAGGTGATCGAAGACAATCTGAAGGGTTGGCTGGACTAAGCAGCACCCATCAATCAGGCATGAAAAAAGGCGGTGGATCGCTCCACCGCCTTTTCTCTAGATGGCGCTCGTCAAATTAGCTTGCTGCAACAGCTGCGGCAACTACGACCAGCAGGATCAGCGGCAGGATGATTCCCTGCGACGAACCTTGAGTTTCCTCTACAACAACCGGTGCTTCAACAACCGGCTCTTCCAGGTTACCGGCATAAGCGGTCGAAGCAGCAGCAGTCAGTGCAGCGGCGAGAACGAGTTTCTTCATATTAACCTCCAGAATTTGCACGGTTCCGAATAGTGAAACCGCACACCCAAGACTTACCTCGTGTTTTTTTCTAACCAGCTATCCGACTGGAATGCAATTGCAACTTGCGCCGCAAGCGGGTTCGTGCGCGAAAATGTCGTCAAATTAGCAACACTTGCGTGCCGACCTTCGCCATTGAAAACAATTCCGCGATATCCTCGTTGAACAATCCGATGCAACCATTCGACGAACGGCGGCCGATTTTGCGCGTGTCATGTGTTCCGTGGATGCGATAATACTTCCAACTTAGATACAAAGCGTGCGTTCCCAATGGGTTATCAGGACCCGGCGGGATATAATCCGGCCATTCGGGGTTGCGCTTTTTCATCGAAGGCGTGGGTGACCAGCTCGGACCCTCGACTTTGCGGATCACACTTGTACGACCACGGCGCGTCAGCTCCTCGGTCAGAGGTACGGACGAGGGGTAAAGTTTATACACCCGCTGGTCGTCGGACCAGTAATGTAACGCGCGCGAGACGGTATCGACCAGAATGGCCCCGTTATTTGTGTTCGAGAAATAGGGTTGCCAATCCAACGCACGAAAGCCCGAGATATTTCGCCGCACATTGGGTTCCGCCTCGGGTGCGGGGCGCAGCGGGTCGCCGGGAATGTATTGCGCAATCGCAGGTGAGGCCAGCAGGGCTGAAGCCCCGGCCAGGAATCCGCGACGGGAAGCTACATGAATGTGTTTCTTGACCATGAGGGGCGGTCCTTTGCTAAGGCCAGTCTGAAAATCTGTCGTATTCTATTGCCAGAATGCTTCAGTCGCAAATCAAACCGGCAGAATCACGCAGAATGGGTCCATTGTGCGTTTGCTCAAGACGGTCTGTCACGCTATGCCGTAGATTAACACAATCATCAGGTCGATCATGACGCGTATTATTTCACTACTGTTTGCCTGCTTTATTGCGCTGGCCGCATGTACACCCAGCAGCACCCCGACATATGGATCGGATGGCCGGCCGCTGCCGACCGTCTACAAAATCCGGGGCAATCCCGAAAAACTGCAGTTCCGCATGCTTGATTCGGTCAACGCACTGCGTCAGGCGCAGGGCTTGCAGTCAGTGCAGCTGAATTCGCAGCTTAATGCCGCGGCCGCCACCCACGCCAAGGACATGGCACGGCAAAACCGCCCATGGCATTTTGGGTCGGACGGATCATCGCCAATCGACCGCGCCCAGCGCGTGGGCTATTTTGGCACGTTCCTGGGTGAAGCAATTTCCGAGACCTATGAAACCGAAACCGAAACGCTGGCCGCCTGGATGCAGGAACCTGGTCCGCGCTCGGTGATTCTGGACCCCAAGGCCACGCAGATGGGTTTTGCATGGCATCAGGAAGGTGGCGGGAAAATCTGGTGGACGCTGGAAATGGGCGCTGGCGGTTAACCGCAACCCCATCCGAAAACGAAAAAGCCCCCGGAAAACCGGGGGCTTTTTTCATATCCTCAGAGGCTTAGGCCGCTTGCATAGACTGCGCTTCGGTCAAAATCGCATACAACTTGACCGGGTCCGGGTTGGCCCGCAACTTGGCGCAGACCGAGGTGTCACGCAGGGTGCGGGACACCAACGCCAGTGCTTTCAGATGATCCACCCCGGCCTCTTCTGGGGCGAACAGGGCAAAGGCGATATCGACCGGCTGGCGGTCAACCGATCCAAAATCGATCGGTTTTTCCAACATGACAAACACGCCTGAAACGTTTTCCAATTCAGCCATACGGGCATGCGGCAAAGCCACACCATGACCCACACCAGTCGGCCCCAGGCTTTCCCGTTCCAGCAGCCCTTCGACAACAATCTGGGCATCAAGGCCCAACGCTGCCTCAGCCACATCCGCAATTTCCTGAAACAACCGCTTCTTGCTGGAAGCGGCGGACAGTACGCGAACTGCTTCGGGCTTCAATATGCTCGAAAGCTCCATGATTACGCTCCATGGCGATGCCCCCGCATTTGCAGGGGCCTGCCTTTGCTATTCTTGCCTGTTACGGATCGATCCAGCCGATATTACCGTCCTCCCGACGATAAACGACGTTCAATCCGTCCTTGTTTTCATTCCGGAACACCAGCACCGGGGCGCCGGCCAGTTCCATCTGCATGACGGCTTCACCAACACTCAGCGATGGGATCTTGGTTTCCATCTCAGCCACGATCATCGGCTGCAGAGATTCGGGTTCGGCTGCCGAGTCAGATTCGTCAGAGGCGAGGATATAGGACGACGCCCCAAAGAGTTCAACAGGCTCAGACCGATCCTTGTGGTGATCCTTCAAACGCCGCTTATATCGGCGCAGCTGTGTTTCCATCTTGTCGCAGCAACCTTCGAACGCCGCATAGATTTCAGTTGCATGAGCTTTGGCCTGCGCCGTCAGCCCCGTAGAAAGATGTACGGTGGTTTCGCATACATATTCATGCGCTGAACGGGAAAAGACGACGTTGGCATCTGTCGGACGCTGGGCATATTTGCCCACAACCTCGCCCAGTTCGGTCTGCACGTGAGTTTGCAGCGCCGCGCCGATGTCGATCTGTTTTCCGCTGATTTGGTAACGCATGTGATCTCCTTCACAATTCACACCCATTCTTACGTCACGTTACGCGACGCACGTGTTTTTATCGGGTGGGGGAAAAAGGCATATCCTGCAGTAGCCGCGCCATTTGCCCTTCCAGGAAGGGGCATCGTGATCCAGACGGAAACCGAAGAAATGCCATGACCCAATTGAGGCAAGAGACGGCGGGAGAGTCAATCAAAACAGACGTGTATATACGTGATTTCCGCCATGCAGTCGGCGCATTTCTGCGCAAGCCTATGATATACGGAAATTTTCACCCAGATAAACGCGCCGGACGTTCTCATTTTCGACCACTTCGTCCGGGGTGCCAGACATCAGCACCTGACCGTCATGCAGGATATAGGCGCGATCCACAATCTCCAACGTTTCCCGCACGTTATGGTCGGTGATCAGAACCCCGATACCGCGTTTTTTCAGATCAGCGACCAGGTGGCGGATATCGCCCACGCTGATCGGATCGACACCCGCAAAAGGTTCATCCAACAGCAGGTATTTCGGGTCGGCCGCCAGACAGCGCGCAATTTCAACCCGGCGGCGTTCACCGCCCGACAAGGCCAGCGCGGGTGCCCGGCGTAGGTGTTCAATCGAAAAATCCGATAGCAGCTCTTCCAGCCGCTCTTTGCGGCGATGGGCATGGCGGACGGTGATATCCAGAACCGAGGCGATGTTGTCCTCGACGCTCATGCCGCGGAAGATCGACATCTCTTGCGGCAGATATCCGATGCCCAAACGCGCGCGGCGGTACATCGGCAAGGTCGTTACGGTCTGCCCGTCGATCGTAACCGTACCCGCCTCAGGGAAGACCAGCCCGGCAACCGAGTAGAACGTGGTGGTTTTGCCCGACCCGTTCGGACCCAGCAGCGCCACAACCTCGGACCGGTCAAGCGTCATCGACACATCGCGGATCACGGTCTTTTTGCTATAGGATTTCCGCAGCTTTTCTATTCTGAGGCCGGATTGCCCCTCGGCCACGGTCAGTTCAGGCCGCGCCATCAATTATTGCCCTGCTGCAGGATGGTTTTGACATTGCCTGTCATCGTTGCCGTGCCAGTGGTCAGATCAGCATTCATCTGATCGCCGCTGATGGTGCTGGGCCCCTGCGTTAGCAGCACATTGCCCTTCATCACGATCACACCTGAATCAATGGTGTATTCAGCCCAGTCACCCTCGGCCGCGTCGGGCGGGCTGACCAGAACCACATCTTCGGTCGCTTCCATCCGCTCGATACCCGAGCGATCCTCATTATACAGAACCAGCACCCGTTCAGCGGTCAGGCGCATTTCCCCCTGAATGACGATCACATTGCCCACAAATTCGGCCGAGCCGTTTTCTTGATTGACGTTGAGGGTTTCCGAGGTCACCTCGACCGGCAGCGAAGGGTCAGCCTTGACCGCGCCAAACGCAACCTGAGTCTCCTGCGCCGCCGCAGAAAAAGCACCAAGTGTCAGTACAAGGCAAAGTGGAACAAATCGAAAATCGAACACAGGTTATCTTTCTGCTTTTTCAGGCTCGTATATCAGCTTCACGCCGTCTGTAAAAATAATATGGACCGGTCCGTCCTTTTTTTCCGTTCCAAAGGTCATGCCACCTGCAGAAATGTTGCCGATAATCCCGGTGCCATGCACCTCACCCGGCGCATCACCGCGAATTTCATCCAGCGCGGTGTTCAGCAGATCGGTTGTGATCTCGGTGCCATCGGTCGAGGTTATGACCACATCGCCAATAAAGGTTGCGGTGTTTTTGTCGGGGCGGATCATGCCAGAGTTGGAATCCAACGTGATAACGCCGCCGCCCGAAAGGCCCAGGCGGCCCCGGAACTCGGCCGCTGTCGGGGTGGAAGCTTCGGTGCCTTGCGTGGCGCGGGTCGCTTGGATCTGGACCTCTTCGCCCTTGCGCGTGGTGCCGCGGTAGTTTGGCTGCGTCACCACCTGATCGGCCAACCGTTCGTCGATATCCTGTTGGGAAAAGGGCACGGACACATTGGTTTCGATGCTGCGCGACAGCAAGAACACAGTGGACAGCATCAAGATGGCCACCAAAGGCAGCACCACCTTAAAAAACTGAACCATGCGTGAATGTCCGTCCACCGCTCAGCCCCTACCTAGCCCAGACCGACGCGCAAGCAGTCGTGGATGTGCAGCAGCCCCTCGGCCTGCCCCTGTCCTTCGGGATCAACTACAAACAGCGAGGTGATCTTGCGATCGTTCATGATCGCAACCGCCTCTTCCGCCATAGCGTTTGGTGCGATGGTCATCGGGTTGCGGGTCATCACCTCTTCGGTGGTTCTGTTCAGCAACCCTTCCATGTTCCGGCGCAAGTCACCATCCGTGACGATGCCCATCAGGCGGCCCGCCTCGTCGGTCACGCCGACGACACCAAAGCTTTTCTGGCTCATGACCAGCAAGGCTTCGCTCATCGGGGTGCCAACAGGCACCACGGGCAGGTCGGCATGCATCAGATCGCGCACAGTGGACAGCTGCGCCCCCAGTTTGCCGCCGGGGTGGAAGGCGCGGAAATCCTCGGGCTGGAAGTCGCGGTATTTCATCAGCGCAATGGCCAACGCATCGCCCATCGCCAATGTCAGCGTGGTCGAGATCGAGGGCACCATGCCGAACCCGCAAGCCTCACCCAGCGACGGGATCAGCAGATGCACATCGGCCTGCTTCATCAACGTGCTTTCCGGCTTGCTGGACAGGCCGATCAGCGGAATGCCAAAGCGGCGGGTAAAGGCCAGCAGGTTTACCAGTTCCGGTGCCTCGCCCGAATTGGAAATCGCCACAACAACATCACCTTTGGAGACCATGCCCAGATCCCCATGGCTGGCCTCGGCCGGATGCACGAAATAGGCAGGCGTGCCGGTGCTGGCCAGGGTGGCCGCAATCTTGTGACCGATATGGCCGGATTTGCCGATGCCGCTGATGATGATGCGACCCGGAGCCTGCAGGATCATCTGCACGGCTTCGGCAAAGTGCTCGTCCAGACTGTCGGCCAGCACGTCCAGCGCGCGGGCCTCGTCGGTGACGACCTGTTTGGCGGTTCTCAGAAAGGACTCGTTATCAGTCATGAGTGTGCAAAGATATCCGTTTCGGGCCAGCCTGCGAGGTCAAGTTTCGCACGCGTCGGCAAGAAGTCAAAACACGCCTGTGCCATCTCGGCACGGCCTTCGCGGGCCAAACGCCCGTCCAGCGCATCGCGTAGCTGATGCAAGTACAGAACGTCCGAGGCCGCATATTCCAACTGAGCGTCGGTCAGGGTTTCGGCCCCCCAGTCGCTCATCTGCTGCTGCTTCGAAATATCGACACCAATCAGCTCCTGACACAGGTTCTTCAGGCCATGACGGTCGGTATAGGTGCGCACCAGACGGCTGGCGATCTTGGTGCAATAGACCGGCGCGGCCAGTGCGCCAAAGGTGTGGTACATCGCGGCAATGTCAAACCGTCCAAAATGGAATAGCTTTAACACGTCGGGGTTTTCCAACATGGCGCACAGGTTTGGTGCCTGCGTCTGGCCCTTTTCAACCTGCACGATATGGCTGTTGCCGTCGCCGCCCGACATCTGGATCACGCACAGGCGGTCGCGATGCGGGTTCAGCCCCATGGTTTCGCAATCAATGGCCACCACAGGGCCCAGGTCCAACCCGTCCGGCAGGTCGTTTTTATAAAGATGGTTCGCCACGGGGTCTTCCTTTATGCGATATCGCCCCCGAGATAGGAGGTTTGGCCCGTAAACTCAACGCCATCAATAGAATGCGACAAACATGCGCGGATTTCTTGACCCCAACTGCTTTGACAGGAAAATGGATAAGGCCGCTCTGCGCCTGGCATTAAGCAGGCCCTGACGCGACGCCAATTGAAAAAAGGTCCGAACCGCCGATGCTGAGTGTCCTGCGAATCCGCACCTATCGCCATCTGTTGGGGGCTCAGGTCGTTGCGTTGACGGGCACCGGTTTGGCGACAATTGCGTTGGGGCTACTGGCTTATGATCTGGCAGGTGGCGCGGCCAGTCTGGTGTTGGGCACCGCGCTGACGATCAAGATGGTGGCTTATGTGGTCGTCGCCCCACTTGCCGCAGCCTTCGCAGAGCGGCTCGACCGCCGCCGGATGCTAGTGACGTTGGATCTGGTGCGTGCGGCAGTTGCCGTCTGCCTGCCTTTCGTGACCGAGATCTGGCAGGTTTACGTGCTGATCTTTGTTCTGCAATCCGCATCCGCCGGGTTCACCCCGGCGTTTCAGGCCACCATCCCCGACGTGCTGACCGATGAGCAGGACTATACCAAGGCGCTCTCCTTGTCGCGGCTTGCCTATGATCTTGAAAGCCTGCTCAGCCCTGCTCTGGCCGCAGCGCTTTTGCTGTTCGTCAGTTTCGACAGCCTGTTCTGGGGTACGGGCCTGGGGTTCATCGCCTCGGCACTGTTGGTGGTGTCGGTTGCCCTGCCCTCACCCAAACCGACAAAACGCCGCGGAATTTATGACCGTACGACACGCGGCATTCGTCTGTACCTGCATACACCCCGACTGCGCGGATTACTTGCCCTGACTTGGACAGCAGCGACCCTCAGCGCGATGATTATCGTCAATACGGTTGTAATTGTGCGGTCCGACTTGGGCCTGTCGGAAAGCGCTGTGGCCATAGCGTTGGCCGGGTTCGGCGGCGGTTCGATGCTGGCCGCATTTGCCCTGTCCAAACTGTTAGATCGGTTCATGGACCGCACCGTTGTGCTGAGCGGGGCCATTTTCGGAATCCTGGCAATTGGTCTCTCTGCCATCCTGTTCGCGGCTATGCCGATCTCTCTGATCGGTCTCGCAATACTCTGGGCCTGCATCGGGTTTGGCTATTCCGCCACGCTGACGCCTTCAGGCCGGTTGCTGACCCGCTCGACCCGATCCGAAGACCGACCAGCCGTGTTTGCCGCCCAGTTCACCCTGTCGCACGCCTGCTGGCTGGTGCTATATCCACTGACCGGCTGGATCATGACCACAACCAGCACGGCGGCAACGTTGGGTTGGATGACCCTGATCGCGGCCCCCGGGGTTATGGTGGCCCTTGTGATCTGGCCGCGTTCGGACCGGAAAGCCGTTTCAAAAGAACATGCTGACATGTCTTGAGCCCCCCTGCCCCGGTGCATTACACCTTGGTGCATCATGGATCAGCTAGACCGTCGCATCATCGCCGCCCTGCAGCACAACGCTCGCGAATCGACCACCAAGATCGCCGCGAAGCTGGGCGTGGCCCGAACCACCGTGCATGAACGCATCAGCCGCATGGAAGAGCGTGGCGTGATCGCAGGCTATTCGGTGGTTCTGAACAGCCCCGAAGACGCCCCGCGCGTACAGGTGGTCGTGCTGCTGGAAGTGCAGCAAAAGGAAACCAAGCGTATCATCAATCGGCTTGAGGCTTACCCCGAGGTCAAGCTCTGCCTGTCGATAAATGGCGAGTTCGACCTCCTGCTATCGGCCGAGGCCCCGCGGATCGAGGATTTGGATATTCTGGTTGATGATCTGGCCAAGATCCCCGGCGTGCTGCGCACCAATACCAGCGTTGTCTTCGGCCGCCGGATTGATCGAATCTGAACGGCTGATAACCCTCTGTAAACCCTAGCAGGACTAGCTTGGCCGGGACTGATCAGAATCCCGGACCGGCAGAATGCCCCATCGTTTGATCTTTGGCCTGAGTTTGCTTGCGTTGTGTGCGGCGCAACAGGTCTTTGCCATGCCCGATGCCCGCGGGGCGGGCATTTGCGATGCAGCCGCGCGCCGCGCTGCCCAATCCCAGGGTGTACCGCTGGATGTCTTACGCACGATTGCGCGGGTGGAAACCGGGCGGTTGCGGGACGGGCAGTTGGAACCTTGGCCCTGGACCATCAATGTCGAAGGGCAAGGATACTGGTTCACGTCCGAGTTTGAGGCAAAATCTTACGTTTTCGACATTTTCAAAGCAGGCAAGCGCAGCTTTGACATCGGCTGTTTCCAGATCAATTACCGTTGGCACGGCAAGGCATTCCGGTCCATCGACGCCATGTTCGACCCGGATGAAAACGCCACCTACGCCGCCCGGTTTCTGAATGAACTGTATGCCGAGCTTGGATCGTGGCCCGCAGCCGTTGGGGCCTATCATTCCCGCACACCGTCGCTGGCCAATGCTTACTCGGGCCGGTTTCAGACCGTACTGGCACAACTGGATCAATCCTTGCCCACTGCCCCGGAACGGGCCGCGCGCGACCCGTTTACCACCGCCGCAACCCCTCTGATCCCGGTCAACCTACCGCAACCGGGTGGCGGCGCACTGGGGTCGCTGGTTCCGCCTTCGGGCACTGCCACCGCCTTTATCTCGTTCAACTAGGAGGCATGCGTGCCCAAGATCGACGCCCGTTCCCTGTTTTCTCCGACCGTGCTGCTGGCGCTGGCGCTGATGACGGTCATAGTGATGATGATCCTGCCGATGCCCGCCTGGGTGCTGGATGTGGGCCTGGCAGCCTCGTTCGCGCTGGCGATCCTGATCTTTACGCTGACGCTGTTTATCGAACGGCCGCTGGATTTCTCGTCTTTCCCAACAATCCTTTTGGCCTCGCTGATGCTGCGGCTGTCGCTGAACGTATCCTCAACCAAGCTTATCATCGGAGAGGGGCACACGGGACCCAATGCCGCTGGGGACGTGATCGAAGGTTTTGCCGATTTCGTCATGGGCGGCAGTATTTTTTTGGGGCTGGTGGTGTTCGGGGTGCTGCTGATCGTGAATTTCATGGTCATCACCAAGGGCGCCGCCCGCATGGCCGAGGTCGGAGCGCGGTTCGCCTTGGACGGCATGCCGGGAAAACAGCTCGCCATCGACAGCGACATGTCCGCCGGGGCCATCGACCACCAACAGGCTAAAGAACGCCGCGAGCGTGAGCAGCAAGAGACGACGTTTTTCGGCTCTCTCGATGGGGCGTCGAAATTTGTCAAAGGCGATGCAATAGCCGGGCTGCTGATCACGTTGCTCAACCTGGTGATGGGATTGATCATGGGTGTGATCGTCCATGGGATGCCAATCTCATCCGCGTTCGAGACCTACGCCATCCTGACCGTTGGTGACGGGCTGGTGTCGCAAATCCCGGCGGTGATCATATCGATCGCGTCGGCCTTGCTGCTGGCCCGCGGCGGTACGCAGGGGGCGACCGACAACGCAATCTTCTCGCAGCTGGGCCGGCATCCAGCGGCCCTGGCAACAGTTGCCATGTTGATGGTGCTGTTTGCGCTGGTGCCCGGCCTGCCCTTTTTGCCATTCATCCTGGGGGCGGGTGTACTGGGCTATGCGGCCTATAACGTCCATCGCAAGCAAAAGACCGAAGCGGAAGAGGCGCTGGCCCCAACACTGCAGGAAGACACACCGGTCTCGCAAGCAATTGGCGATATTTTGGACCTGGACGATGTGCATCTGGAGTTTGCCCCCGATCTGGTCAGCATGGTCCTAAACCCCGGCACCGGGCTGGACGCGCGCATCGCTAATATGCGGACCTATGTGGCCTCAAGCTTTGGCCTGATCCTGCCTGATATCCGCCTGACCGACCGCGCCGATCTGCCCATGGGCACCTATGTGGTCAAGGTCCAGGGCGTCGAACAGGCGCGCGGCGTGTTGAACCCTGATCTGGTTCTGGCGCTGGTACAGGATGACCGCGACATGCTGCCCGAGGGTAATGACGTGACCGAGCCCGTCTATGGCGCCCCCGCCCGCTGGATTCTGCCCAAGGATCAAGAGGCCGCCGCGCTTAGTGGGGCCACCATCGTTTCCCCGCCCGAGATTCTGGCTACTCATCTGCTTGAGATCATCAAACAGAACTTCTCACGCCTGCTGACGCTGAAATCCCTGCGCCGCCTATTATCCGAGATGACACGGCTCAGCGATCCGGTTCGGGCCGAGGCCAACCGCAAGCTTCTGGACGAGTTGATCCCCGACAAGGTACCGATCGACACGCTACATGCGGTGCTGCGTCTGCTGCTGGACGAACGGGTCTCGATCCGCAACATGGCGCTGATTCTGGAAAGCGTGGCTGAGGCGCGGCTGACCACCACTCAGCCCGAAGGCATCTGCGAACTGGTCCGGCAGCGATTGGGTTTCCAACTGGTGGCCGAGATGAAACGCGAAGACGGATCGATCCCGCTGATCCAACTGGCCCCGGAGTGGGAGGATACCTTCACCACCTACCAGATCGACGCGCCTGCAGCGGGTCTCGACGTGGCGCTGCCGCCGAACCTGTTCAACAAGCTGGCCGATGGCGTGGTCGACAGTGTCGCGCAATCCGCCGATCACGGGCTGTTTCCGGCGTTGGTCACCTCGACCCGCCGTCGCCGTTTGCTGCGCACCATCATGCACGCGCGCGGCATTACCAACCCGGTGCTGTCGTTCGAGGAAATCAGGCTCGAGGCGCGGCCTTCGCTGGTTGGAACGGTGCCCGCGTGATCGCGCTACCGCCCGAGCTTTTGCCCCAGCTGGGTGAGGGTTTGTGGCACCTCTTTGCCGTCTTCCTGCGTGTCTCGGCCATGGTGTCGCTGCTGCCCGCCTTTGGCGAGCGCAGCATTCCGACCCGCGTCAAATTCGGCATCGCGGCTGCCTTTACCCTTATTGTGACACCAGCGATTGCGGCGCCTGTTGCCCCACCCGGCCTGTTGCCAATGGCAGGATTGGTTCTGACCGAAGTGCTGATCGGGATGGCCTTGGGTATGTCGCTGCGACTGTTCGTGCTGGCCCTGCAAACGGCAGGATCGATTGCGGCGCAGGCAACATCGCTGTCGCAGATTCTGGGTCCAGCTGCTGCAGATCCCGTACCCGCGATGGGATATCTTCTGACACTGGCTGGCCTGACACTGGCGGTTTTGCTCGGCCTGCACATCCGCGTCGCTCAGTTTCTGATCCACAGCTATACGCTGTTTCCAATGGGCACCCCAATACTAGCCCCGGACCTGTCGCAATGGGGGGTGCAGCAAATTGCGCGCAGTTTTGCGTTGGCGTTTGCGCTGGCTATACCCTTCGTGATCGCCTCGCTGATCTATAACCTTGCGCTTGGCGTCATCAACCGCGCGATGCCGCAGCTGATGGTGGCGTTTGTTGGCGCTCCGGCCATTACTTTTGCAGGCCTGTTCCTATTGTTCGCGGGCACGCCCCTGATCTTGTCTGTCTGGTCTGATGCCTTTTTTGCCTTCATGCTGAACCCGCTTGAGGACCCAAGATGAGCGGGTCCGAAGACGACAGCGAAAAGTCCTACGAGCCGACGCCGCAGAAGCTCCAGAAAGCGCGCGAAAAGGGTGAGGTTGCCAAGTCTAACGACCTGTCCGTGGTTGCCGCTTATGCCGGGTTCCTCATTGCCCTGTTCGCGGCCGGGCAATTTGGCGTGCAACATATGGGAAGCTTGTTTGTCGTTCTGATTGATCAGGCCGACACTATCGCTCCCTTGCTGACCGACGGGTCCGCCGCAAGCCCGGTCGGTGGGAAGGTCAAAACGGCGCTGTTGTCCGTCACGGTTCTGTTTGCTGTGCCCGCCGCCGCTGTTCTGCTCAGCCTGATCGCCCAGCGTGCGCTGATCTTTGCGCCCAGCAAGCTGAAACCCAAACTGTCCCGCATCTCGATCATCTCGAATGCAAAGAACAAATTCGGGCGCGGCGGCCTGTTCGAATTCGCCAAGAGCTTTGTGAAACTGGTGATCTACGGCACCTGTCTGGCGCTGTTTCTGCGCTCCAACCTAAACGAGATTCTGTCCGCCAGCGCCGCTCCGGCGCGGTCATCGGTCATGCTGATGATGAATTTTCTGTTTCGCTTCCTGTTCATCGTCATCACCGTGGCGCTTGCCATCGGGGTGATCGACTATCTTTGGCAACATACCGAGCATATTCGCAAGAACCGGATGTCGCGCAAGGAAATTCAGGACGAAACCAAGGATGCCGAGGGCGACCCGCATGTCAAACAACAACGCCGCCAGCGCGCGCAGGACATCGCCACGAACCAGATGATGTCCGACGTACCCTCGGCGGATGTGGTGATCGTCAACCCGACCCATTACGCGGTGGCCTTGAAATGGGCCCGGACGGCGGGGTCAGCGCCGGTTTGCGTGGCCAAGGGCGTGGACGAGGTGGCCGCAGCGATCCGAGCCCGGGCAGCTGAGACTGGTGTTCCCATTCATTCCGACCCGCCCACGGCCCGCGCCCTGCATGCCGCCGTCGAGATCGGACAGGAAATAGCGGAAGAACATTATCGCCCCGTCGCTGCTGCCATCCGATTTGCAGAGGCGATGCGCAAAAAGGCCAAGGGACAGGTCAGATGAAACAAGCCGCCCTATCAGACCTAAAAAACGTTACAGAGGCCGTGTTTCAAAAAGAATACAACGCCCTGCGCCCCCTACTAGAGGTTGAAGCACGCGTGCAACACCAATTGGCGCGGCTGGACGCGCAGGTCCGGCAATCACGCCAAGACAGCACCGCGGCCGAGGGGTACCGAGTCACTGGCACCGATGTGTTGTGGAACAGTTGGGAGTCGGCCACGCGCCGCCAGCTGAATATGGAACTGGCGCGGATTCGGGCGCAAAAACTGTCGGCGATGGACGCGCTGCGCACGGCCTTTGGCCGCAAACAAGCCGTCACCAACCTGTCAGACGCCCAAAAAAAGGCGCACAAACGCGCCCAGCACCGGAAATCGTCACCCTACTAAACAGCGTATAACCCCGTCAGAATCAAACGTCCTGTCGGTTGACGCTCATGATCAAGACCTGAAACACATCATCGCCCAAATCCTTGCGCGCTGTCTCCAGCAACGCTTTGCGCAGAACGCTCATATTGTCCGATTCAGTGAATGCGCCGTCAAAACCACCGGTATTGGCGTGATCAAACATGACCTGCAAAAACCCGTCGCGCAGTTTGGGTTCAAGCGCGTAGAAAGCTTCGGTCATGCCAGGAGTGATTTCAAGGCTCAGCGACATGGTGACCAACGCCGCGATCCGGTCCGCATCGACGACTGGCACCACAAACTGCTTGGTCAGTTTGAGGTATTCATAGTCGCTTTGCGTGTCCTTTTTCCCAGCAATGTCCTTTTTCTTGGCGGATTTCTCTTTGGTTTTTTCCGCCTTGGCCTTGGGTTTTTCCTGTTTTGCGGCCTCTTTCGGTTCACCGGAGGGCGCAAACACAACTCCGGCACCGATACCGGCCCCCAGACCGATCAGCAAGAATACGACGGGTAGAAGTTTCTTCATCACATCCGCTCCTTAATACGGCAGCACAGCATCCAGGATCTGCTGGCCATAACGCGGCTGCTGCACGTCAGTGATCTGTCCGCGCCCGCCATAAGACACGCGGGCCGAGGCGATCTTGTCATAGGTGATCTCGTTTTTGCGCGAGATATCCTGTGGTCGCACGTAGCCCGTCACCAAAAGCTCGCGCAGTTCGAAATTGACGCGCAGTTCCTGCGAGCCCGAAATCGACAGCACCCCGTTTGGCAGCACGTCGATCACGGTCGCGGCCACACGCAGCGTCAGCTTTTCCTTACGCTTAACCGATCCTTCGCCCGTGCTTTCTGAGGCGGAATCGATCTCGACCGCGTCCGCCAGCGATGCCCCTTCCGGCAGATGATCCGCCGCGCGCTGTGGCAGGCCAAACAGGCCGACGATGCCAAGGCTTTCCGAAGCAGATCGCGAGCGTTCCGTGTCGTTCGAAAACTCGGCCTTTTCGTCCAGCTCAATCACGACCGTAAGGATATCTCCCTTTTTGATCGCCCGCTGACCGCCCAACAGCGATTGTTGCCCACCGCTCCATAGTGAGGACCGGTCGACATTGCGCTGCGGCTGGGTGTGCAAAGGCAGGCCCGGCCACAACATCGCGACATGTTCGGGGGAATCCTCGTTCGGAGTGAAGCTTGGCGGTTTGCCCAGATGATCCAAGCGCCCGCAGGCTGACACCGCCAGAATGGCAAACAACAGAGATTTCGAAAGTTGCGACATCATTTTACCTCGATTTGGCCGTCGGGCCGGATAAGGCCCGTCACAGTGGTACGGGAGGACAGGTTCATGACCCGGATACGATCCCCGGCGGCCCCACGACCCAGCGCGCGGCCTTCTGCTGTGATCGACAGCGGTGTGCGGTCAAAGATCAGGACAACCAGATCGTTGCGATCCACCAGGGCCGGTGGACCCACATCGCCTTCACGGATCGGGCGTCCGGGATAAAGCGCGACGCGGGCCTCTTGCCCGATCAGAAACTCAGGCGTGGTTATCGCGCCGGGCACCTGCTGGGCCTTAAGCTCCAGATCAGTCGCCGAGATGATTTCCTTGGCGCGAATAGTGCGGGTCGGCACGACGATATCGGCCTGTACCGAGGCCGGCACCAAAAGGGCCAACATCAAAACCAGAAACCGCATCACCGCACCTGTGTGGTTGCGCCCATCATCTGGTCGACGGCGGAAATGACCTTGGCATTCATCTCATATCCCCGTTGCGCCTCGATCAGTTCGGTCACTTCGCGCACCGCATCGACCGAGCTGTCCTCAAGATAGCCTTGCCGCAGCGTGCCCAGACCATCCTCACCCGGTGTGCCGACCACGGGTGCGCCTGAGGCTTCGGTTTCCTTGAACAGATTGCTGCCAATCGCCTCAAGCCCCTTGGCGTTCGAGAAACTGGCCAGCGTCAGCTCACCCAGCAGTTGCCCGTCTGCCGTGTCGTCGAAATAGGCATAAACTTCGCCCACAGCGTTGATCGAGATCGACCGGGCATCGTCAGGAATGGTGATCTCGGGCGCGACGGCAAACCCGTCTGATGAGACGATCAGCCCCTCTGCGGACCGTTTCAGGCTGCCATCGCGGGTATAGCCCGACTGACCATTGGCCAGCGTTACTTCAAGATAACCACGCCCTTCGATGGCCACGTCCAGATCGCTCCCGGTGGCCGACAATCCGCCTTGCGCCAGTTGCACCGTGACAGCCGCTGGACGCACACCCAGACCCAGTTGAATACCGGTGGGCAGAACGGTGCCGTCATTGGCGTTCACCGCCCCGGCCCGCGCCATTTGTTGATAGTGCAAATCCGCGAACTCAGCCCGGCGGGCGTTGTAGCCGGTGGTGTTCGTGTTCGCCAGGTTGTTCGAGATCGTCTCGACCCGCATCTGCTGCGCGGTCATGCCCGTAGCCGCGATTTTCAATGCTCGCATGTCAAAATCTCCTTTTCACAAATCAACGCATCAGCGCCTTGAGCGCGCCGCGCAGACGTTCGTCTTCGGTTTCCAGAAAGCTTTGGCCCAGCTCATAGGCGCGCTGGATTTCGACCAGCCGGGTCACCTGCTCGACCGCATTGACGTTGGACCCTTCGAGAAAACGCTGCAGCACCACTGGGTTTTCGACCGGGTCAATTTCGCCCTCGGCGCGGAACTGCGTGCTGCCTTCACGCACCAGCGTTTTGGGATCGGCCACACGATAGACGCCGATCTGCCCCAGCAATTGCCCCTCGATACTCAGTGTGCCATCGCTGCCAACGTCAATCGACGCAGCATCCGGCGGGATGAAAACAGGTGCGCCGTTGCTGTCCAGCACCCGGTGGCCGTCCATCGTGACCAAATCACCCTCGGCACTGGGTGAGAACGCTCCGGCCCGGGTCAGCCTGTTGCCGGATGGCGTTTCGACCATGAAAAACCCATCACCTTCGATGGCAAAATCAAACTGGCCGCCGGTTTCGGTCAGCAGGCCCTGCTGCAATGAGGTGTTGCGCGCCTCGGCCCGTGCCATGGACAGGGACGGGTTGCCCGGCAAGTCGCGGACAAACTCGGAAAACACCAGACCCTGCGCGCGATATCCGGTGGTGTTGGCATTGGCGATATTATTCGCCACCAGCCGCATTTCATTCATCAGGCCCGATTGACGGGACAAAGTGGTATAGGCGGTATCCATCAGCGACCTCCGGCGATCAATGGGATGAGGGTTGTGGTGAAAAACGTCACCAGCGTCTGGGTCATGAACCCCATCGAGATCCAGAACACGATGACGATGGCGATCAGCTTGGGCACGAAGGTCAGTGTCATTTCCTGTACCGAGGTCAGCGCCTGAAACAGACCCACGATCAGGCCCGACACCAGCGCCACCGCGAGGATAGGAACCGAGGTAATGACCGCGACCCACAGCGCCTGGCGCACAATGTCATAGAAGAGACCTTCGCTGAGCATCCGATCAGACCGGCATCCGCAGGATTTCCTGATACGCCTCGACCACCTTGTTGCGGACAATGACCGCCGTTTCCACGGCCAGCTCGGTCTGTGCCAGTGCGTGTACCAGAGCGTGGGGATCGGCCTGGCCGGTCATGGCGGCCTGCGACATTTGCTCGGAATGCTTCAGCGTCGCTGTAAAGTCCTGAAACGTACTGCGCAGCCCTTGCGCCAATCCGGCGTGATCAGGATCGGCCTGCGTGGCCGGGCGAGCGATAGCATAGTTTTGTGCCGCGGTCAGGGATCGGATATCCATTCTGGTGTCCTTTATTTTCTGAGAAGTTCCATCAAGCTCGACGACATCTGGCGTGACTGGTCGAACATCTTGAGATTGGCCTCATAGCTGCGCTGCGCCTCACGTGCGTCTGCGATTTCGATCATCAGATCGACATTCGAGCCACGGTAATGGCCGGTTTCATCCGCCATCGGGTGACCGGGGTCATAAATGCGCGAACCCTCGCGGCGATCCAGTTTGACGCGCCCGGCCTGCACCACCTCTTGTCCGTTCTTTTGCACCGTCTCAAACGGCACGGTTTTGCGGCGATAACCTGGCGTATCGGCGTTCGAGATATTCTCGGACACATGCCGCAGGCGGGCTGATTGCGCACGCAGAGCATTGGTTGAGGCGGCTAGGGAATGGGAAAAATCGCTCATGTCTTACACTCCTTATGACCGGCCAAGGCTGCTGCGCAGGATGTTCATCGAGGATTTGTAAATGGTCAGCGCGCGGTCGTGCTGACGCTTGACCTCGACCGCTTTGAACATCTCTTCCTCGACAGACACTCCATTGCCGTTTGGATCGCCCGAGGGCGCAACCTCAAACTCGGCCCAGGGCTGTGGGGCGGTGGCGCCGTTCAGATGACCCGCGCGGGTGGCGGTCATCGAAACCTGACGGTCTGATTTTTCGAATGCTTTCTGAAAACCCTCGATATCGCGGGGCTGATAGCCGGGCGTATCTGCATTGGCCATGTTGTGCGCAATCACTGCCTGCCGTTGTCCGGCATGGGTTGCCATTGCGTACGCTGCTTTAAAGACGTTCAGGTCATAGAACATCGGGGCTTCTCCCTCGATCAATTTCAATCAAGGCTTAACCCCGATTCCTTTAGAAAGCGTTTGCAGAAACCCGTTGGAGAACCCACGATGTCCGATCTCGACCCGATGCTTCTGAAGTGTGAATTCGACCGCCTGTCTGCCGTGCGCCATATGGGTCGCGTTGCGGGCGTTGCCCGTGGAGTCATTGAAATACAAGGCCTTGAAGGGCAGGCGCGAATCGGTGACCACCTGACATTGCGGCGTCGTAATGGCCCGGATCTGCCGGGCGAAGTGCTGCATGTCGAGGCCGACGGTATTCACATGATGCCAACCGCCGCGCCGGATGGGGTGTGCCTGGGTGACCGGGTGATTCTGGACCAGACACCCGCTTTCGCACCCGGCATGCACTGGCTGGGGCGCCTGGTCGATCCCTTTGGCAAACCGCTGGACGGGAAACCTCTGCTTTCGGGCGCATATGAGCAGGACATCATGCGTGCCCCGCCCCCCGCTGCGGCACGTAAACCGCTGGGCGCACGGATGGAGACCGGTTTAGCGATGCTCAACACGATGCTGCCCGTGGTCCAGGGTCAGCGCATCGGTCTGTTCGCCGGATCGGGCGTCGGAAAATCCACCTTGCTGGCAACGCTCGCGAAATCAATGCAGGCGGATGCCGTTGTCGTGGCATTGGTGGGCGAACGCGGGCGGGAGGTAAACGAGTTTGTCGAACATGCGTTGGGGGCAGAGGGGATGAAACGCTCGGTCGTTGTCGCGGCCACGTCCGATCAATCGGCACTTGCCCGCAGGCGTTGCGCCTGGTCGGCAATGTCGGTGGCCGAGTATCTGCGCGATCAGGGGCTGAACGTATTGTTTCTGGCCGATTCGGTGACGCGATTTGCTGAGGCGCACCGCGAAATCGCCGTTGCCATGGGCGAAGCGCCTTCGTTGCGGGGCTTCCCACCTTCGGTCACGCCGCTGATTGCCGGGTTGTGTGAACGCGCGGGTCCCGGAGCGGCGGACCAAGGTGATATCACCGCCGTGTTCAGTGTTCTGGTCGCGGGATCGGATATGGATGAACCAGTGGCCGACATCCTGCGCGGGGTTCTGGACGGGCATATCGTGCTGAGCCGCGACATTGCCGAGCGCGGGCGGTTTCCGGCCATTAACCTCAGCAGTTCGGTATCGCGCAGCCTGCCGGGGGCGGCGACCGCAGAGGAAAACCAATTGATCTCGGAAACCCGCAAACTGGTCGGCAGCTATGAACAATCCGAAGTCATGATCAAGGCCGGGCTTTATGCCGAAGGCGCGGACCCGCTGCTGGATCAGGCCGTGCGCGTGCATGAGGAACTGGACGCGTTCTTTAGCAAATCTGAACCGGATGGAATCAAAAACAGCTTCAACCGCCTGCAACTGATCCTGCGGCGGGCCAACGCCAACTTGCCGCGCTAGCGAAATCAGGACAGTTTTAAGTGTTAAGGCCACCTTAAGACCTGCCCGGCTACCCCTTTAGTTGGGTGATAAAAAAGGTGGTGGAGATGGGTGCGCAATCCAATGCGGCGCCAATCATCATCAAGAAGAAACGTGTGTCAGGTGGCGATGGTCACCACGGCGGCGCGTGGAAAGTCGCATATGCCGACTTTGTCACGGCCATGATGGCGTTCTTCATGTTGATGTGGCTGCTGAATGCAACGACTGAGAAACAACGCAAAGGGCTGGCGGATTATTTCTCGCCAACAATTCCGGTAAACCCGGTTTCGGGCGGGGGCGATGGGGCTTTTGGCGGGAACAACATGTTTTCCGAAGTGACCATGGTAATGGATGGCTCGGGCGCGACCAAGCGGCACCCGACGATTGCGCGGCAAGCGCGGGGGTCGATCGGCGTGAATCCCGATGGCGGCAAGGAAATATCCGAGGACTTCTCGACACTCGAAGCGCAACTTCTGGGACATACCGGGGAAAGCATGGTGTCGGACAAGGTGCTGAAGCACATCGTCACGCGCGTCACTGACGAAGGTCTGGTGGTCGAGCTGTTTGATACCGAAGATCAGCCGCTGTTCGAATCCGGAACGGATGAACCGACCCCAATGATGCGGGCGCTGGCCCTGCTGGTGACGCGATCTTCGGATCTAGTGACAAATGCTGTCTCGGTCGAGGGTCACGTCAGCGCCTCGCCCGTGGTTCTGGCGCAGGACCCGTCCTGGGATGTATCGACCTCGCGCGCGCAGGTGGTACGCCAACTGCTTGAGGATAAGGGTTTTGCGGGTTCTCGGCTGGATCGCGTGACCGGTCATGCCGACCGGGAATTGAGCGATGAAAACCCGATGGCCGTGCGCAATAACCGGATCGAAATCATCTTTCTGCGCGACACCTGAACGCACAGGATAGGCCGCATTTTAACTGTTAGCGCGCTGTTAAGGGGCAGTGCGTTAGCTGTTGCCTCAACGATTGACGCAACAGAAGGGCGTGCCAATGACGATTTCCTCCTCGCTGAATGCCGGTGTGGCTTCTTTGAAGGCCAACGCCAACCGGCTGGCTACTATTTCAGACAACATCGCCAACTCGTCGACCTTCGGCTACAAGCGGGTCGAGACGGATTTTCATTCGATGGTCACCTCGGGTCAGGGCGGCAGCTACTCGGCGGGTGGGGTCAGAACCACCAGCCAGCGTCTGATCGACCAGCGTGGGTCACTGGTGACGACCAACAACTCAACCGATCTGGCAGTACGCGGCCGAGGCATGCTGCCGGTTCGCCCAAGCTCGCAAATCGCGGGTGGCTCGAATGAGATGCAACTGACCACGACCGGTTCTTTCCGCACCAATGAGGAAGGGTATCTGGTCACCGAATCCGGCTTGGTCCTGCTGGGCTGGCGCGCCAACCCGGACGGTTCAATTCCCGCGGTGCCGCGGGACACCCCGGCAGCGCTCGAGCCCGTGCAGCTCAGCGTCAATCAACTGTCCGGCGCGCCGACCACACAGATGAATCTGCGTATGAACTTGCCCGCAACGGCCACCGAAGCCGGGTCGCCGAGCGACACACAACCCCTTTCGGTTGAATATTTCGACAACCTGGGCAAATCCGAAAGCGTGGATATCGAACTTGTGCCAACCGTCCCCGGGGCCGGCAGCAGCAATGAATGGACCATGGTGCTGCGCGACTCAGCCTCGGGCGGGGCGGTGATTGGGGAATACACGCTGACGTTCACCGACAGCCGCACGGCTGGCGGCACACTGGCCAGCGTCGCCACCGTATCGGGCGGGGCCTATGACCCGGCAACCGGCAGCCTTGTGGTCAACGTCGCGGGTGGCCCGATGGAGATCAATATCGGCCAGATCGGCGATGCGGACGGCATCACGCAACTGTCCGATACCTTTGCGCCCGTTTCGATCACACGCGACGGGTCAGCCGTGGGCACGATGACCAGCGTTCAAGTTGATGAAAACGGCTATGTCTATGCGTTCTATGACACCGGTGTCAGCCGCCGCATGTTCCAGATTCCGCTGGCGGATGTGCCCAACCCCAATGGCCTGACCGCGCTGGACAGCCAGACTTATGCGCCATCACGGGAAAGCGGCACATATTTTCTCTGGAACGCGGGGGAAGGTCCAACAGGTGAACTTGTGTCTTTCGCGCGCGAGGAATCGACCACAGATATCGCGACCGAGCTGACTTCGCTGATTCAGACCCAACGCGCCTATTCCTCGGCTGCTACGGTGATTCAGACCGTTGATGAGATGCTGCAAGAAACCACCAACATCAAACGCTGATTTGGGTTTTGACCCGGAAAGGGGGCCTGTCTGATGAATTTGTCGACAGCATTCAACAACGCCGTCAGCGGCCTGACGGCCTCGAGCCGCGGCACCTCGGTCGTGTCGGACAATATCGCCAACGCGCGGACGCCCGGCTATGCCCGCAGGTCGCTGGAACTGACGACAAACGTGATTTCGGGCACCGGGGTGCGCACCGTAGGCGTTATTCGCAATCAGGACCCGGTTCTAACCGCCAACCGTCGCACCACCGATGCGGAACTGGCCTACCAATTTGCAGTTTCCAGCTTTCAAACCAGTGTTGAGGGCGCCGTTGGCACGGTTGACGATCCCACATCGCTTGCCAATCGGTTGGCCGAGTTCGACAGCAGCCTGATCACCGCTGCCAGCCTGCCAGATTCTTCTGAGCGACTGGATCAGGTGGCCCGCGCGGGCCATGATCTGGCCAGCGCGCTCAATTCGGCGTCCGAAGGCGTTCGGCAGCTGCGCTCGGACGCAGATCGCTCCATTGGAAAGCAGGTAGAGAGCCTGAACCAGACCCTCAAGGATATCGTGAAGCTGAACGCCAAAATTCCGTCGGTCAAACATGCGGGTGGCGATATTGGTGCCCTGCTGGACCAGCGGCAGGTGTTGATAGATCAGGTGAATGAGCTGGTGCCGGTGAACGCGGTTCCGCGTGCGAACGATCAGGTGTCGCTGTACTCAGACGGTGGCCTGATCCTGCTGGAAGGCACGGCTGCCGAATTTTCCTTTACCACCACGGGCGACACCAAACCCCACATGACGGTGGGCAATGGGCTGCTGTCGGGGTTGGAGATGAACGGAAACCCGGTGCGCACCGGCGGAGACAACGCCCAGATACGCGGCGGCGCGCTGATGGCGCAGTTTGAAATCCGCGATGAGCTGGCGGTTGAGGCACAGGCTCACCTCGACTCGGTCGCGCGGGATATGATCGAACGGTTCGAAACACCCGGTCTGGACCCCACCGCATTGCCTACCGATCCCGGTCTGTTCACGGATGCCGGCAACCGCTTCGATGCCACTGCGCCTGAGGGGCTGGCCTCGCGCATCAGCTTGAACACGATTGTTGATCCCGACACTGGGGGTGACAGCTGGCGCTTGCGCGACGGGCTTGGTGCGGTGGCCCCCGGCGATCCGGGCGATGCCACGCAATTGCAAGCCTTTGGCGCCATTCTCAGCGATGCCCGGCCCGTCGCGGGGTCGCCCTTTGGCACCGGGGACATGCGCGCCTCGGACCTGACCGAGTCGCTGATGTCCAGAACCGGATCGGACGCTCATACCGCCAGCCAGCGCCTGACCTTTGCCAACAGCGCGCAGCTGGAAATGGCCAGAATCGAGGCGGAGCAGGGCGTGGATACTGACCAGGAATTGCAGAACCTGATGGAGATCGAGCAGGCCTATGCCGCGAACGCGCGGGTCATCTCGGTAGTGGATGAATTGATGCAAACCTTGTTGAGGCTCTGATGATGAATTTGACGTCTATTGGCGATCTGGCGCGGGGCATGACATTGCGGACCCGCTCGACCGAACTCAGAAACGAAATCGAAACCCTGTCTTATGAGATGTCGACCGGCAAGGTTCAGGATGTGTCGGGACGTCTGGATGGTGACTATTCCCATCTGCTGGATCTGGACCGCAGCCTATCGCGTCTAGACGCCTATCAGATATCGACGGCTGAGGCTGGGCTGTTCACGGATGCCATGCAGCTGAGCTTGACCACGATTAACGAGTCCGTGACCGAGTTGACCTCCTCCCTTTTGTCCTTCGGCACGTCAAACCAGGCGGTCAGCCATGAAAATGCATCGGTTCAGGCCCGGAACGAGTTGGATACGATCATATCAGCGCTGAACACCCGCGCTGGTGGACGCAGCCTGTATTCCGGCGCGGCCACTGATGTCTCCCCCCTGCCGTCAACCGACACGTTGTTGAACGCACTTGAAACGGAGCTGAGCGGATACGTCACAACAGCGGATATCAGACAGGCGGCAGAAGACTGGTTCAACGACCCCGCCGGGTTTGACGCGGTGATCTACCAGGGCTCGGGCAATGCGTTGGCACCGATGCAGATATCCGAGAATGAAAGCATCACGATCCCGATCACAGCCACCGACCCCGCGATCAAGGATGCGATACGAGATATTGCCGTTGCGGCGTTGGTCTCTGACAATGCTCTGAACTTGCCGCGTGATCAGCGCACTGCCCTGTTTACACAGTTGGGCGTCGATCTGGCCAACACCCAGAACGATGTGGTGAACTTGCGCGCTCAGGTCGGTTCAGCAGAGGCTCGGATCGAACAGGCGGCCACGCGCAACAGCGCCGCGCAGACCAGCCTTGAATTCAGCAGGAACAAGTTGATCGCTGCGGATCCCTATGAAACCGCTTCACAGTTGCAGACCGTCCAGTTCCAGTTAGAGAGCCTGTATTCCGTCACCGTTCGCAATGCAAACCTGTCGCTGGTGAATTTCCTAAGATGAAGCTTTTTGTTTTCCTACTGATGTTGCTGCCCGGGATAGCATCCGCTGGCACGATCCGCCTGAAGGACCTTGTGGATTTTGACGGGGTGCGGGGCAATGATCTGGTCGGCTATGGCCTGGTCGTCGGGCTGAACGGAACTGGCGACGGGCTGCGCAATTCACCCTTTACCGAAGAGATTATGTCGAACATCCTGGAACGGCTGGGCGTCAACGTGAATGGCGAAGATTTTCGCCCTAAAAACGTGGCGGCTGTGTTGGTGACCGCCAGCCTGCCGCCTTTCGCGCGGGTCGGCGGGCAGATCGACGTGACGGTGTCGGCCATTGGTGATTCCAAAAGCCTGTTGGGTGGCACCCTGATCATGACACCGCTCAACGCGGCCGATGGGCAAATCTATGCTGTGGCGCAAGGCACGGTTCTGGCCGGTGGCGCCGTGGCTGAGGGTGAGGCTGCTTCGGTTGTTCAGGGAGTGCCGACCTCCGGCGTAATCCCCTCGGGCGCACGGGTCGAGCGTGAGATCGATTTTGACCTGTCGACCTTGACGCAAATGCGCCTTGCCCTGCGCGAGCCGGACTTCACCACCGCCAGCCGGATTGAGATTGCGATCAACACAGAATTCAACCGCGCAGTGGCGATTATGCGGGATTCCGGCACGGTGGAACTCAACATTGCGGCAACCCAGTCGGTTTCAACCGCGCATGCACTGGGTCGGATCGAAAACATTCTGGTCGAACCGGAAACCAAGGCGCGCGTCGTGGTCGATCAGCGCTCGGGCACCATCGTCATGGGGCAAGAGGTTCGGATTTCACGGGTCGCGGTATCACAAGGCAATCTAACCCTGACAGTCGAGGAATCCCCCATCGCAGTTCAGCCCAACCCTTTTGCCCGCGGCGAAACGGTTGTGGTCCCCCGCACTTTCGCCGGTATCGAAGAAGAAGAGGGCACCGGGTTGGCCGAAATCCCCGAGGCAACTACCCTGTCCGAGGTTGTGGCCGGGCTGAATGCGCTGGGCGTGTCGCCCCGCGACATGATCGACATACTGAAAACGATCAAGGCCGCCGGGGCATTGCACGCTGAATTCGTAGTTCGATAAGCAAACAGAACCGAGCAGGTGGCGGATTCAGATACCCGCTGTCACTTGGGTTTCCAACTATCAAGCCAGCGGCGGAACCCGTTGCGCTTTTCTTCGATCGCATCACCGGCGGCATAAATCCCATCTTCCATATTCTCAAGCATCGGGTCGATACGGCGTTGTCGGAACCGGCGCCAGCGTACCCAAATGGCCCAGACGATGGCAAAGAAAACCGTCAGAAAGATGATGTTGAACCATGGGATCAACCGCACATCGGGGCTGTCCACCGGGCGCACCGAGACCACATTGGGAAAGATCGACATAAGCTGATTGCGCCAACCATAATGGCGCAAAACCACCCATTGCGGGTTATCCGCAGTCGACACGAGATTGGTCAGTTCCGCCTGTAGGTTCGAACTGTCGAGTTTGAAATAGGGCGGCCAGCCCCAGCCGGTATCCTCATTGCGATAAACGCGCGGTTTCCCGTTCGGGCGGAATGTTTCCACAAATCGCACATCTCGGTTGACAGTCTGCGCGCCCTCTTGGCCGGTATCTTGCTGTGCCCAGAAGATCGAGTTCTCACCAAAATCGACGCGCCGCACCTCGGTCTTTACGATCCGCACTACATCCTGCTGCGGCAAAGTGTATTCCAGCACCGAGGCGACCAGCCCCCAGAACACGATGATGAATACCCATTTGACATAGACCATCTATCCGGCCCTCATTTGAAATTAGTAATATAGATCAGCAGGGCAATGGCCCCAAGTGGGATGACGTAGACACCCAGCAGCAGTTTCTTGCGGAACGATTTGTCATATTGCCGCATTCCCCGCTCGAGAAAAGCCTCTCGATCACCGTGCAGCCCTTTTTTTTCCCAATGCGCGATCAACTTACGCCGACGGACGAGGCGGGAGTAGATCGACAGCCCGACATAGATCACGGTCAGAACGATCAGCAGTGGAATTAGAAAACGGATTGCGACAAGCATTCAATTCCTCCCAACTGCGCCCCAGGGACCAACGCGTGCGATGATGTCATCGCTAATCCGGTCACTGCCGCTCATGTCCGGTTCATGTCCGAACAGCGCAGCGCGGGCGCCCGCCTTGTCCACCTGATACTCGCGCGCAAGAAAGTCGGCAACATAGGCTTTCTTGGTCTCGGACCAACCGGCATAGGTGTTGTAAAACAGTTCTTTGTGGCAGATGAACATTTGGCGCGGGTCCAGCGGGGCCAGCTCAGCCAGCAGCATATTCACCAGATCGCGGTTCGGCGTATCGGTGGCCCGCAACGTGTAGAAATAGGCCGGATGGTCCGAGGTGATGCGCGGCCACGGACCACCATCCTTCGCCCAGCGCAGTAATTGGCCCAAACCGTGATAAGCCTCGGGCAGGCGGTCTGCGTGATTACGGGCCAGCCGCCGCATGTCGCCACGATCCAGCCCCGTCAGGTCAACGCCCGCATCCGCCGCCGCGTCGACGGTCAGGAAATCCATCTTTTGCTGTAGGATCGCGGTGGCATCCACGCCCCGCGCTTTGACGATTGGTTCGACCAAGTCGTTATAGTCAAGAAACTTGGCGATCTGGTTTCGCTGCGACGGCTCGAACGTGTATTTGATCTTCAGATCGTCGGGCTTTTTACCCATACAGATCGCAGCCGGATGGTCCAGATCCGGGAACAGATAGAGCCCGCCGAAATGCGCCGTCCAGAAGTTGCGTTGCTCAAACGCGGTGTGGCGCAGGCGAACGGGGTTGCGGGTGACGTCGCCGGTTTCCTTGGCGGTTTCAATCATCCTGGCGATCAGAACGTCATCGAACCAGGCGTCCTCTTGGGTTTTGAACTGTTCGACCATGCCCGCCAGCTGCTGGGCCTTGCGCAGGGTGCCGCCTGCAGTGTCGGCCTCAATCTCGATCTTTTTGATGTTCAGTAGGTCTCGCGGCGAGGTGAGCTTGATGACCGAGTTCACCATCTCCCCGGCCACCGCATCTGTGGCGGTCAGGGCAAACAGCTGCGCCTCGTTCATCTCGATGAATTCACGCAGGATATCGCGCGAGGTCGAGAATTTGACGTTCAGCAGGGGGCTGCGTTTCTGCTCGGTCGTCAGCAGGATGAACTGCCGGTTGACCCCATTGGGGTTGAGGTAGAGCTCATCCTCCAGCTCGATCCCCACCTCCGGCGAATAGCCCGAGATATCGACATGGAAATCCGTCAGCGCCGTGCTCTTGCCCGCCAGATGCTGCAGCGCGCGGTTATACCGCTCGACCAAAGCCGGGCTGGAGATGTGGACGAGGTTGCCGAACATCAGGCCTTTTTCGATGAGGCGGATCATTTCAGCCTCTCCTTCGAAATATGGCGCATGCGCGTTTCTTTAATGCGGCTATTCTGAGCACTTATTCGACTTTGCAGTTCTCGCCGCGAAACAACGTCTTCAACGGCCGCGCGACGCCTAAAGCGTGGTTCAATAGGCAGACCGCAACGCTCGAAACTACGATCAGCAGTAGGAACTCAGCTCCTCCTTCAGAGCCGGTAGAAAGAAGAAGCCAGCCCCACAAACTCAGAACGGTCGGAACGCTACCGAACCCTTCCGAAAGTATCGATGAAAGAATGACCGGCCCAATGGGTACCACAACGAATACAAGTACCAAACTTACGAGCACCGCTTCAATTCCGGTGTGTTCGTCTCTCTTCAAACGAAGTTTTCCGGCGTGCCAACCCACAACCGCTGAAATCGCGACGGTTAAAAAATAATACGCAACAAGCGGCAGAAGATCATCCATTTCAGTTCCCCTCCAAGTACCGTCGTTTGGCCTCTTCCATCCGTCCCATCTCGCGGACGGCGTTTTCGATGGCGACCTCGTCGCTATTGTCGGCATAGCGGAACTCGCTGTCGGCATAGCGGTTGATTTCCTGGATCACCATCTCGACCGTGATCGGCTGGCGTAGGTCCTCGATCATGGCCTTCTTGGTGTCGTAGTCGCGGAACAGGAACAGGTCGGGGTTTTCCATCCATTCGTCAGGCAGTTCGAAATCCATCGCGCGGACCTTGACCGCGTCGGTGATGTTCTTGATGGCGCGGCCGGTGAACCGTTCATCCGCCTGCTGGATCGCCTTGAGGTAGGTGCCCAGCTTGGCGATCGTGTCCATCTGGCCGATGTCGCCGGACACGCGGTCATAGACCTTCAGCAAGGCGTCCTCATGCGGGCGAGAGTGGCTTTCGAAACTGGCGGCGACGGCCTTTTTGATCTCCTGCGCGGCATAGGCTTCGTGCTCGCCCAGCGGGATGTCATGATTGCGGCCCATCAGCAGGTGCAGGATGTCGATGTAATCCTCGCGCGTCTGCGGCCCGTCCACCAGGAATCGCGCGCCCGCCCGCTGGCGCAGGGCGTCATCCACATTCTCGGGGTAGTTCGAGAACATGCCGAAAGTGCAGTTGCCACGCACGACGGTGTTGGCACCCGCAAAGCTCTCCATCAGCACGGCGGTGATTTCCAACTGCCCGGCTGACGACTGCCGGTCGCCGCGTTTGCCCGCCAGCTGGTCGATATCGTCGATGGTGCCAAACCCGATGACCGAGGGGTCGATGATCGTGTTGATGAAGGCCTTGGCGTTCTGGCCGGATTTCCCCTGATAGCTGTCGATATTGTCGGTGCTCAGGTTCTGATAGCGGAACGGATAGCCTGCGTTCTGGCAGTAGTCATTGATTAGCCCGGCCATCATCTGGATCAGGGTGGTTTTTCCGGTGCCCGGTTTGCCATCCCCCATAAAGGTAAAGATGAACCCGCCAAGCTCCGCAAACGGGTTCAGGCGGCGGTCGAAGTCATAGGCCATCACCATCTTCGCCAGCTTCATCGCCTGATACTTGGCGATGTGGTTGCCAACCACCTCGTTCGGTTTCTTGAACGTCATGGTCAGGGTGGTGGATTTGGCCTTCGAGGCGGGCTCAAACCCTCGGATCGTCAGATCATCGGCCTCGATATGCCAGGCGGCGTTGTGGAACGGGGCCAGATGACCAGCAGATTGCGCGCGCAGGGCGGTTTTTTCCATTAGCTGTTCGGCATAGGCGCTGGTGGCCGCGATCAGATAGGCATCGTCAGGGGCATGTTTGGCCAGCATCTGGTCCAGTTCCCACAATGCACCATGCAGGGCAAGTTGACCGTTGTCGGTCAAGACCTCTTCGATCTCACCAATATCAGCAGTGGTTTCGCCAAGATGCGAGGACATCAGATAGGCCAAGGCATTGCCGAAAGTATGCGAGGTGATCAGCGCCTCAGCCGTCAGCAATTCCGAAAACTCGGTTTTGCGCGCGGCGGGCAGATCGCCCGCAAGGTTCGCGCGTTTCAGGTCTGCCAGCGGTGTCTGTTCGGCATAGGCTTCAGCCACCGCCAGAGCAATGGCAACCGCACGGCGGATTGCCTGCTGCGTAGTGGCCTGAGGTGGCGAGACCAATGCATCGCCATCATCCGACGCCTCGATCCGTTCGACCAGATGTACCCCATCCGCGCGCACCGTACGCCGCGTCACCAACCCCGGGGTCGTCGACCGAAACCGCCGTGCCGTTGACACACCCGGAGAGCGTTCAACCGCGGTTTCAACCGCCTTGGCGATCCGCGGCGCGTGTTCGAACCCGTTCAGCAAGGCGGTTGCTGCGGGATAATGCTTGCGAATGTCGTCTTCGCGCAATTCCATCTGATCTGACGTCAAACTCATCTCAAAAACCGCCCTTGCTTCATCTTTTCAAAAATACTCCCGCCGGAGGCGAAGAATTCAATATCTCAACACCTGCCCGGTCTTGCTAACGACGAACTTGCGCACATCGGCAAAACCCGGCGGGTTGCGCTCGGCCAGCACCTGAAACGGACGCTGGGGCAGGATGATCGAGCGCTGAGTGCGCGTGGCCCCGGTCTCGGCCCCCTGCCCGCCGAACGGGTCCAGCGCAAAAATCTCGCGCTCGACGGTCGAGAACCACCCGGAGCGCTCTTCGATCACCTCTTCGCTTTCCAGTTCTTCGGTGGTCCAGGCCAGTGCCCAATCCTGACCTTGCGGAGATTGCGCGTCCTCCAGCACCTGCCGCAGGGGGCCGGATTGCTCGGTATAGGCCGAGGAGTACATCGGACCCACATGGATGCGGCGCAGGTGTTTGGGATGCAGGTCGTCGAAATCCTGATCGAAGCCTTTGGCAATCGTCACCAGTTTCAACCCACCCAGCGCTTGCGCCATCAGATGCGCCTGAACCTCGGGCCAGCGGCGCTGATCCTTGGGCAGGGCCGTTTTGCCGCTGTCCTCAAGCTGCATCAGATAGATGACGGGCAGGTTGATCTGGCTGTCATAGACCGCCCAGTGGATCAGGAATTTGCGTCGGTCCCCCTCATTTCCGATCCAGTGGCACTCGGGATCATTACGGGCCCAGAACAGCTGACCCTTCAACAGTTCCTCATAATAGAGCCTTTGGGACAGCGCAAATTGCAGCTTGGTGGGAATTTCCTGATCGCCGATGATCGTTCGCACCATGTCGGTTTTCAGGTCCTCTTCCGAGGGCATGTTTGCCAGATGCACCTGCGCCTGCTGCGCGTCGTTGGCCATGGTCAGCAACTCGGCCGCCACCGGAAAGCCGCTATCGCGCTTGTCCATGGCGAGGCTGCCAAAGAACCGCCCCGTGTCGCGCCCGACCAGCAGGTACTTCATGGAAAGCGCGCGGAAGGTGTAGAGCAACCCCGAGAGGTAGCGCGACACGATCCGCACCTCTTGTTTCGAGATCGCACCCTCCGCCTCCATCGTCGCGGCCACGCGCAGGAGGTGGACGGTGATCACCTCGAATTTGCGGAAATAGCGGCGCGAGGCAAAAGTGTCGGTCAGGCCGACATGGTCTTGGGTGGGGTCAGTCATTATCCACGCGCTCTTTTCTTTGTCGGTGGCCGAATAACTTCTCATCAAGCTGTTCAAGTTTGATCAGACCGTTGGCGAACAATACGCAGAGGCAGAACGTTGCCAGAAGAACACCCACGATCAGCACAAGTTTGATCACCAAATGGTCTGGCATCCAATCAGCTGTCAGAAGAAGCAAAGTCAGGAACCCGCCAAAAACAACAAAGAGAATCCCTATCCTGAACCTGTAGCGTATTCCTTTTGGCTTGCCTTTGGAACGGAACGTCACTGAAGCGCCTCACCCGCCATACAAATTCTTATCATGCTTCTCGACAATCGAGGCAAACCGGCGCGCAAAGCGTTCATCCGCCTTGGCCTTTTTCTCCAGCACGTCGCGGGCGAAGACCATGTGGTCCTCATGCGCCTCAAGCATGTCGGCCATTTTCTGGTTGGTCGCGGTGCCGATGGCGGCCATGGCGGTTTGCGCCTCTTGGTCCGTTTGCACGCCGATCTCGTTGATGCGGTGGGCCACGTCCTGCTGCTGCGCGGTTTTCAGCGATTTGGTCAGGGCATCATACAGGACCACGCGCTGTTGCGTGTCTGTCTGCAACTTGTTGATCAGCACCATCTGCGTCGCCGCCTGGTTCTGGAGTGAATCGACCCAGGTCTTTCCCTTTTCGATATAGCGCTCCAGCGTTTGGCTTTTAGCCAGCTTGACCTGCTCTTCCTGAACCTTGGCGTTGTATTGCTTGTTCAGCTCTGCCAGTTCGGTTTCCAGCTGGGTACGCGCGGCGGCGTCCTGTTCGACGCTGATCTTGTTCTCCAACGTGATAATCGTTGGGTCCATGCCCTGAATTTCGGCCCGCAACGCTTCCAGTTCAGCCACGGTCGCCTCACGGTCATCCAGCGTGCCAGTCAGGTTATCCTCGACCTTCACGCGCTGTTCTTCCAGCACTGATAGCTGGCCTTCCAGCAGCTTTACGATCACGTCTGACTTGGCGATCAGATCCTGCAGCTTGTCATCGATATTTGCAGTGCGCATGCGCTCCTGCCGCATCGACTCGGATTTGGCTTTGGCAAAGATGCCGACAAACGATTCCCACCCGGTTTTCGATCGCATCTCGTCGAAATCCTTGGAAAACGCGTTGGTCACATCGTCCAGACCCATGATCAGCTCGGCGATATTGGCGTTCATCACCTCGGTATGGGCGTGCACATCCTCAAGCGTGGCATTTTCGATGTCGATATCCGCCTCGGTGGTGCCGATCTTGGCGCGGGCGGCCTCAATCCGCGATGTCAGCCCTTCGATCTGTGATTGGCTTTCACGGACTTTCGCCTGAGTCTCTTCGATCAAGGCATCAAATTGATGGTTCGACATCTCTGCTATCCCTTTTTTTCTTTATTTACCCAATAAGATAGGGAATGTTACGGGTGTTTACATCCCCTTGGGTCCAAATTTCCTCCAGACTTTGACAAACTCAGCCTGAAAAAGATAGGCGTGATGCACGGCCTTGAACTGAAGGTTATTTGATCAAATCTGGATTGACCCGCTGGCGATAGTGGACATAGACATTCCCGACCCCACCTGATTGGGTGCGTTGAACCAATTTTCTGCCGGAGGCTGACCCATGCTGGACGCGACAACCGATCTGAAATCCCTTCTGAAAAACCCTGACCTGCTGGTGACCAAAGCCTATATTGGCGGTCAGTGGGTGGATGGCGACAATGGCACCCTTGCGGTGACCAACCCGGCCCGCGGGGATGTGGTGGCCGAGGTTGCCGATGTCAGCCGGGCGCAGGTGGCAGGCGCCATCGCTCAGGCCGAGGCTGCGCAAAAAGAATGGGCCAAGCTGACCGGCAAAGAACGCGCTGCAATCCTGCGCCGCTGGTTCGACCTGATGATGGAAAACGCCGAGGATCTGGGCAAGATCCTGACCGCCGAACAGGGCAAGCCGCTGGCTGAAGCCGTGGGTGAAATTGCCTATGGTGCCTCGTTCATCGAATTCTTCGGCGAAGAGGCCAAGCGTGTGTATGGCGAGACCATCCCCGGCCATCAGCGCGACAAGCGGATCACCGTGCTGAAACAGCCCATCGGTGTGGCGGCTTCGATCACTCCGTGGAATTTCCCTAACGCGATGATCACACGCAAGGCGGCCCCAGCGCTGGCCGCAGGTTGCGCCTTTGTGGCCCGTCCGGCGACGGAAACGCCGTTGTCAGCGTTGGTGCTGGCGCTGCTGGCGGAACAGGCGGGCGTACCTGCCGGCGTGTTCAACGTTGTGCCCTCGTCTCAGGCCAGCGAGATCGGCAAAGAGTTCTGCGAAAACCCCGGCGTGCGCAAGCTGACCTTTACAGGCTCGACCGAGGTGGGGCGCATCCTGCTGCGTCAGGCCGCCGATCAGGTCATGAAATGTTCGATGGAGCTGGGCGGCAATGCACCTTTCATTGTATTCGACGACGCCGATCTGGATGCGGCCGTCGAAGGCGCGATGATGTGCAAGTTCCGCAACAACGGCCAGACCTGTGTCTGCGCCAACCGCATCTATGTGCAGGCCGGTGTATACGACGAATTCGCAGCCAAGCTGAAAGCCGCAACCGAGGCCCTGCAAGTCGGCGACGGCCTGAAGCAGGGCATCACCACCGGCCCGCTGATCAGTGACGAGGCCGTCGCCAAGGTGCGCGAACACATCGCCGATGCCACGGAAAAAGGCGGCGTTATCCTGACCGGCGGCCTGCCGCATGATCTGGGCGGTACATTCTTTCAGCCCACCATCGTCACCGGCGTGACGCAGGACATGAAGGTCGCGCAAGAGGAGACCTTTGGCCCGCTGGCCCCTCTGTTCAAATTCGAGGACGTAGATGATGTGATCGCCATGGCCAACGACACGATCTTTGGTCTGGCTTCCTATTTCTATGCCAAGGACCTGAGCCGCGTCTACAAAGTGGCCGAGGCGCTGGAATACGGCATCGTGGGCGTGAACACCGGCATCATCTCGACCGAGCTGGGACCGTTCGGCGGCGTCAAACAATCCGGCCTGGGTCGCGAAGGCAGCCATCACGGCATGGAAGACTATCTTGAGATGAAATACATCTGCATGTCGGTCTGATTTTTCCTGATCTCTGCCCGTTGTGCATGGGCAGAGACCAATCATTGGTCGACTTCTTTAAATCCAGCCACGTGGTCGGTAACCTAATTCCAAAGCGAAGTGATCGCGATGCCCGGAACCGGCAGCTTCGGTTAGGGCTCGAGCCAGAAATTCTAGGGGCGTTTGGCAAAGTGAAAAGCCGAGGCGTCCAGGTAAAACTGTGAAAATCTATTTCTTGCACATCTGACACGGGCCCTTCTTTCGCCATTTCAACCAATTAAACAGCAACTTATCCACAGCAGTTAGCTTGGGTAAGCTTCTGGTATTGCTGAGAGTAATTTATTTGAACTGCTTAGACTGTTAAACTATTCGGCTGCAATATTTACGAGAATCCAGTTTTCGGCTAAGCTAACGATTAAAAATACAAAGAAAAAATTTTATTTTGCCGTTCTGTTGAGGTAGATTGGTATTTAGGTAGCTAGTGTGGGGACAACGTCCATGACGCTCTCTAAGTTGTTTTTGGCGGTCGGTTTTGTGACCTTTTGGTCCACAAGTGCGCAGGCGTTGACGATTGATGTAAGTCAGTACGATGGATCGGCCTACGGAAACGGGCAAGGAGTTTTCGAGGGATTTGAAGTCCATGGTGCAGTCCACGGTGAAGGTGAGGTAGCGAACGGCTTCTCAACTGCTGTTGGAACATTCTCGACCTTGGGTGGAGTTGGCACCGGCGGCACAGTTTCCGGTTTGCCTGGCAATTCTGGTAGTATGCTGGCGTTGCGCGAAGGTAATGTTTTCGGACGCGAGAATGTTTCTCCCAATGGGGGTTCGTGGTTTTTGGACAGCAATGACACCTGGGGGTTGAATTGGGATGTCGCCCTTGCCGGTGGGAAATTATTCACCAAACTGATATTCACTGTTTCTGATGCCAGCGATGTTGGTGGGTTTCTACGCATTTCCACCGGTGGTCAAAACCACGAAGTGCGGACCGGAGGAAAATTGTCAAACGGCAACGTTCAACTGGTCACTATAGATTTCGGGGCACCAACCAATTCAGCGACAATAGCACTCGCCAACTATTCGAGTCTGGGTGGGAACAATCCACTTCGGAACGACGGGTTCTCGATTGACGGGGTGCAGATCGCTGCTGTTCCGTTGCCCCCATCCATTCTTTTATTGGGTGGTGCTCTATTCGGCTTGGGCTTCGTTTCTTACCGCAGAAGGCGCGTTTTGGTCTAATCGCATTTCCTGAGAAATATAGCACTTAGCCTAGCAACATTCTGTTCATTTAAAAAGCGTTCGCGATTGTGCGGGCGCTTTCTTCAATTCTTGACCCGCATTATCGGCCAGAGTTCCGACCAAAACAACGCCCCGCGTCTGGAGGAACGCGGGGCGCATGGTGCGGCGGCCCAGAGAGGAGGAGACCGCCGCGGCGTGTGGGTCAACCGCCTTAGTTCACGGCTTTGGCGTCGACCACATCCTTTTCAATGGCGTTGGCCGAAGCGATCTCGATCCGGCGCGGTTTCAGGGCCTCGGGCACCTCGCGCTTCAGGTCAATGTTCAGCATGCCGTTTTCGTGGTTGGCGCCGGTGACGCGCACGTGATCGGCCAGCGCAAAGCGGCGCTCGAACGCGCGGGTGGCGATGCCACGGTGCAGGTAGCTGCGCTCTTGGTCTTCGGCGGCTTTCTTACCGGCGACGATCAGCGCGTTTTCCTTAACTTCGACCGACAGGTCATTTTCCGAAAAACCGGCGACAGCGACCGAAATGCGATAGGTGTCGGCATCGGTTTTTTCGATGTTGTAAGGCGGATAGCTGGGCTGAGCCACGTCATTGGTCAGAACGCGGTCCATCATGTCTGCGATCTGGTCGAAACCAATGGTTGCGCGGTGCAGCGGTGCAAAATCAAAAGTACGCATGTGTCATATCCTCATATCTGAGCGATCTACGATTTGCCCTCCGTTCGGACGGGCGATTGAGTATGCCAGGCCCCGTTCACGGCGACCCGGTACAATTCACATGGGGAGCATTTTGAACGAGTTCAAGACCCGTCGGATGAGATGAACTTGGCACCGGAACTGGACTTGTCCGACCCCACCTGCAATCGGCGTATCCTGGCCTTGGGCTGGGGTGCATCTCGGCGCAGGTCAGCTTTCAAATCAGAAACGATCCCAGACAGTTCCATGCCATACCCGACCTTGCGCCGACCATCAAAACCACCCGCGGATACAACCGACAGAATCTGCCAGCGCGGTCCCTTTTTTGCCAGAATGGCCGACCCCGAAGACCCAAAGGTTACGTCACAGTCAAAGCTGATCAGCCCGCGACCGCGTTGAAGGATGCTGCACGAACGCTGGCGCGTAATCGCCTCGGATCGGCCTTGCCCGTAGGATGCAACGCTGATCTCGTTGTCGTTGATCCGTCCCTCGTACAACGCAAACGGATCGGCGACGCCGTGCGGGACCGGGGCATCCAGACGCATCAGCGCCACATCGATGCGAACTCGCGGTGCCGAGACCGGCGCATTGGCCACAAAATCCGGATGGGTGGCGATCTGGATGACTTTGCGGTCGGCCAGAGAATTACCGTTGCTCAATCCGGCACGGAACGTCACTTCTCCGGGTTTATAGGGCCGGCCGGTGGCCTTATCCAACGCACAATGAGCCGCCGTCAGAACCAGATCCCGTGCAATCAGCGTGCCGGTGCAAAAGCCCTTATTGCCGATATCCAGACGGCCCACCGCCTCCCAGCCATAAAGGTCGTCACGGTCCGTCAGCTTGCGTTTTGCGGTTTGCGAATGGGATGCAGTCGACAAGACAGACAAGCATAAAAATGTGCCCAGCAGAATTCGTATCATGGCTTGATGAACCTCGCGCCAATGTTTCTTTTGGATGTACCCTCAGGGGTCGCAGCCAGAAACCCGCGCCCAGCCGACAGTTCAGCTTGCAACAGGCGCAGCGACCCTTCGACCGGGGTACCGACGGCAACGCGCTGGCCGTTCAACTCGGCCTTGGCAGCCACCACGGACACGATGCGCGGGCGGTCACCCTCAAAGGAAAAAACCGGCGCGCCCGAAGAGCCGAACTCGACATCGCAGGACATCACCAGAACTTCTGACCGGCGGGTCATGACCGAGCAGACCTCTTGTAGCGCCGGGGCTTCAGCCCTGTCCTGCCCGTACGAGACGACGCCCACCTCTTCCCCCCGACGCGGGCGATCGCCGGTTTCAAACGGGATCACAGTGGTGTTGCGAATGGGTTGCCACAACTCGATCAGTGCAATGTCATTGCGCAACCGTGCCGTCGAAGTTTCGTTGTCATAGCGATAGTCCGGATGCACCACCGCCTGCCGCGCCGCACGATAGGCGGACGCGCGGCCCAGACGCCACGCGGCCAAAAACTCGACCCCGGACAGATCGATCCGCTGACCGGTTGTTTTGTCGTACAGGCAATGCGCGGCGGTCAGCACCAAAGTAGGTGAGATCAGCGTACCCGTGCAAAACCCCGATCCGTTTATATCCAGACGGCCAACGGCCATCCACGCCCGCCCGGCATCGGTGGTATCCAGGCTTTTTAGCCCACTATCCTGCGCCGCGGCCGCTATCGGCATCAATGCCAGCGCTAAAGCCCTGATCCAGTTTTGCAAGCGGTTCTCCGGCGTTGCTGTTGGATCACCTTCCTACGGTCGTGGTGGGGCGAAAATAGGGCAGCCGTGCCGGGTTTGGTTTCGTCCGAAAACTGATGCGCCGCTGCATCAACCAGGCTTATCTGAGGATCGGAATCTGTGCCCCATCACCCGGTTGTAAGGCCCGTGGTTTGGGGCCACCGGTGGCCCAGTCCAACAATTCAACCGTGTGCAAAACCGGAATATCTGTACCCGAGCCGATTTGCATCATGCAACCAATATTGCCAGCCGCGATCATGTCCGGTCTCTTCGCCTCAAGCGTTTTCACTTTGCGCTGCTTCAACTGGCCCGAGATTTCCGGCTGCATCAGGTTATACGTACCAGCGCTGCCACAGCACAAATGGCTGTCAGCAGGCTCTAATACGGTGAATCCAGCCTTTTTCAACAAAGTCTTGGGATGAGTTTTGATCTGTTGCCCATGCTGCAGAGAACATGCCGCGTGATAGGCAACAGTCAAGTTCTGGTTCGTACCTTCGGGAAGGTCCAGAAGCATCAGCAATTCGCTGACATCCATCGCGATATCCGCCACCCGCGCGGCGCCTTCCGCCAGCGGATCGTTTCGGAACATGTGCCCGTAATCCTTGACCGTCGTGCCGCAACCCGAGGTGTTGATAACAATGGCGTCCAACCCACCGCCATCCATCTCGGCCGTCCAGGCCTTTATATTGGCTTGGGCCGCTTTGTGACTGTCGCCGGTCTTGCCCATGTGATGGGTCAGCGCGCCACAGCACCCGGCTCCTTTGGCAACCACAACCTCACACCCCAACCGGGTCAGCAGGCGAATGGTTGCGTCGTTGATATCGGTGTTCAGCGCCTTTTGCGCACAGCCCGTCATCAAAGCCACGCGTTTCTTGCGCGGTCCCTTGGACACAAAGCTTTGCGGGTCGTCATTTCGGCTGACCGGAGGGATATGCTTGGGCGCCATATCTAACATCGCCCGCAGCCGCGCATCCGGCATGAGGAAACGAAGCGGGCGACCCAGTTTCGCCCCTAGTAGCGCCCAGCGGAATCGTGTCGGGTAGGGCAGAATTTGCGCCAGTATCCAGCGCAGCGCACGATCACTGAAGGGGCGATTGTAATTCTGTTCGATATAGTCCCGCGCGTGATCAACCAGATGCATGTAATGCACGCCGGACGGACAAGTTGTCATACAGGCCAGGCAGGACAGACAACGATCGATGTGTCGTACCGTTTTTTCATCCGGCACACGCTCATTCTCAAGCATGTCCTTGATCAGATAGATACGTCCGCGCGGGCTGTCGAGTTCGTCGCCCAGTACCTGATAGGTGGGGCAGGTGGCAGTACAGAACCCGCAATGAACACAGCTGCGCAGAATTTCATTCGCGCGCTGGGTCGCCGGGTCCTTTAGCTGTTCTTCGGTAAATGTCGTCTGCATCAATTTATCCCATCAGGCCCGGATTGAAGAGGCCGCGTGGATCAAAACGCTGTCTTAATCCCTTTGTTAGAGCCTTAACTTCGACAGGTTCAGGCTGAAATTGACCCAAAGTTTCTATTGTATCTGCTCCAGCCCGTACCAGTGTTGCGTGGCCGTCAAATGCACCCAAACGTGCGCGCAGATCGGTTCCTTGTGAGACCCGCGCCCAGATCAAACCCCCGCCCCAATCGAACAAAAGCTGGTCCGCCGCCAGACTCCTCGAAACTTCGGGCGCGTCGCTTGGCTTGACCGAAATCCGCCAGACGTCGCCGTCTAGACCCTGAAACGGCTTAACATCACGCAGACCTTGCCACAGGTCCGCAGAATCCGGGATTTCTGTGACCTCACCAAATCTGGTCAATACTGATCTCAGCTGGCCAAAGCGATAGGACACCGAATCGGAAAACCCCTCGATCCGCAAATAGGTGCGCCCATCTTGAGGGTCATACGCGGCCCCGTTGACCTCAAATGGAGATTTCAGCGCTGCGGACATGGCTTGCACTGCGTCTTCAGCATCCGCGACCTGTACAGCCAAGGTCGCGGTGGATTCGGGCTTTGGCAGCACTTTCAGCGACACTTCGGTTAATATCCCCAACGTGCCCCAGGACCCTGCCATCAGTTTGACCACATCGTATCCGGTGACGTTTTTCATCACCCGGCCACCGTTCTTGATCACCTGCCCATTGCCATCGACATACCGCACACCCAGCAGGAAATCCCGGCAGGCACCGGCTTGAATACGCCGTGGGCCCGAGATATTGGCCGCCACGACACCGCCGATGGTGGGCTCTCCGCCCGTGCCCAGCAGACCACGATGATCCATAGGCTCAAACGGCAATTGCTGGCCTTCTGCTTCCAGAGCGGCCTCAATTTCGGCCAAGGGTGTACCGGCCTGCGCCACAAGGGTCAGAGCGCCGGGTTCATACAGGTTTATGCCGCTTAAGCCCACGGTGTGAATGGTTGCGTTTGGCCCGCCAATACCACGGGTGCCACCACCGGCAATACGCACCGGATGGCTCAGTCCGGCCACCATCTCGGCCAGTTCGGTTTCCGTCTTGGGTTTCATCGCATATCTTTTGTGTTAGAGCCTATTATTCCGCAGCCAGACGCACATCGCGCCGGGATGCTGACGCGTCCAGAGGGAACACTTTGGCGGGGTTCAGCAACCATTTCGGATCAAACACATCCTTGATCGACATCTGTGCTTCCAGGTCTTGCGGCGCGTATTGATGTGTCATCAAATCCCTCTTTTCCACGCCTACCCCGTGTTCACCCGTCAGGCAGCCGCCTACATCGACGCATAGCCGCAGAATGTCGGCGCCAAACGCCTCGCATTTCTCAAGATCACCGGGTTTGTTGGCGTCGAACAGGATCAGAGGGTGCATGTTACCATCACCCGCATGAAACACATTACCGACGGGCAGGCCGTAGTCTTGGCTCATCTCGCCGATCCGGCGCAACACTTCGGGCAGGGACGAGACCGGGATCGTACCGTCCAGACACATATAGTCGTTCATCTGCCCCATGGCCCCAAAGGCCGATTTCCGGCCCAACCAAATCTTGGCGCTTTCCTCGGGCGATTGGCTTTCGCGAATTTCCACCGGGTTATGGCGTTTGGCAATCTCGACGATCTTCGACAGCTGATAGTCGATCTCAGCCTCGGACCCTTCGACCTCGATGATCAGCAGCGCCGTGCAATCGGGATAGCCTGCTTTGGCAAAATTCTCACAAGCCCTGATGCACAGCGTGTCCATAAACTCGATCGCGACGGGCAGAATGCCCGATTTGATAATATCCGAGACACAGTGCCCGGCGACTTCGTTGTCGTCGAAACCAATCAGAACCGGCCGAGCGCCCTCGGGTTTGCGCAGTATGCGAAGCGTTGCTTCGGTCACGACACCCAATTGCCCTTCCGAGCCGCAAATCACCCCCAGCAGGTCCAATCCACCTGCATCCAGATGCGCGCCGCCGATCTCAACCACACTGCCGTCCATCAATACCATGGTCACGCCCAACAAGTTGTTGGTCGTCACACCGTATTTCAGGCAATGCGCCCCGCCGGAATTCATCGCGACATTGCCCGCGATGGCGCAGGCCAGTTGTGACGAAGGATCGGGGGCGTAAAAGAAATCCTCTTCCTCAACGGCCCCGGTCACGCTCAGATTGGTGCGGCCGCTCTGAACGCGGATAAAGCGATTGTCATAATCGGTCTCCAACACCTCGTTCATGCGGGCGATGCCCAGAATGACGCAATCCGCCGTCGGCAATGCCCCGCCCGCCAGAGACGTGCCCGAACCGCGCGGCACAACCGGCACGCCTTCGGCATGGCAGATGCGCAGCACGTCCGAGACCTGTTGCGTGGTCGCCGGCAGCACCGCCAGCATCGGAGGACATTTATACGCCGTCAGCGCATCGCATTCATACGCGAGGGTTTCAGCAGCATCATGGATCACAGCATCTTGGGGCAAAACCTCCAGCAATTGCTGCAAAACGGCGTCCCTGCGGCGCAGAATATCTGGGTTTGGCGTTGGCATGTCCATGGCGAGCCCTCCGGTTTGGTAAATTAATATTACCAATTTCAACCACTGGCAAGTTCTCTTGGCCGCGCGTAGTGTCGCGATCATGACCTGGATTGAACGTGCCTTGGTGTTTTCACCGCTCGACTATGCGGCCATTGTGATGCTGTTTTGTGCGTGGCAATGGATCGGCTGGCGGATCGACAACCCTTCACCGCGCAAAAACTCCGTCACGATGATGATGGATGATTTTCGCCGCAACTGGATGCACGAGATGGTAACGCGCCAACCGCGCATGTTTGATGCGCAGATGGTTGGCACCATGCGGCAGGGCAGCACGTTTTTCGCCTCGACCACGATGATTGCCATTGGCGGCGGGCTGGCCTTGCTGGGCAATACCGAACGTCTGGCCGGGGTGGCGCAGGATCTGGCCATAGGCAGCGCCCCGGCCTTGGTCTGGGAGATCAAGATTCTGATTGTACTGGCATTTCTGTCCAACGCGTTTCTGAAATATGTCTGGGCGCACCGCCTGTTCGGCTATTGCGGGGTGCTGATGGCCGCCGTGCCCAATGACCCCGAAGATCCGCAGGCCTATCCCCGCGCTGCGCAAGCCGCCGAGATTTGCGTCACCGCCGCACGCAGCTTCAACCGTGCCCTTCGGGCGACCTATTTTGCGCTGGCCTCGGTGACATGGATATTGGGGCCGGTTGCCCTGATCATCGGCACCACCGTCACCTTTGGCGTGTTGTACCGGCGGGAATTTGCCTCGCATTCACGATCGATCCTGATGGACCTGCCACCCAACACAGGTTCGTGATGACGCGGGTGCGTCGCACACCCTATGGTCAGCGCATGCGATACCTGATTCTCAGTGCCTTTCTGGCCAGCCCTGCCCTTGCCGATCCGTCGGTGATCGAGAATGTCTCGGCCCGTCAGAGCGGTGATACCTGGCGATTCGACGTGACGATCCGCCATCCCGATACCGGCTGGGATCATTACGCCGATGGCTGGCGCGTGCTGGATATGGACGGCAACGAGCTGGGCATGCGCGTGTTGCACCATCCACATGAGAATGAGCAGCCCTTTACCCGGTCGCTAAGCGGTGTGGCCATTCCCGAAGGTGCAACACAGGTTCAGATTCAGGCACGCTGCAATGTTGATGGTTGGAACGAAGACACTACGGTCGTTGATCTGAACTGAGGCTCAGAACACGCCCAGAGTCAGACCCGCAGCCAAAGCAGCACCAATCTCGCGGCATTGGTCCAATTGGTCGTCTGGAACAGTCTTTTCCGCCAAAATCGCCTCGGGCGTTTGCGCATGGGTGCAGATGATCAGTGGCGGTTGCACCTCTTTCAACCGCCAGCCGGTTGCGATCCGGGCGATTTGGCGCGCGGCGTTCTCGCCATCGGACCCGGCGCACACCATCTGGGCATAGGGACGGCCTTCGATCTTGCCCAGTACGGGATAATAGCTGCGGTCGAAAAACTCTTTCATCAAACCCGAAATCGCGGCCAGATTCTCGGGCGCGCAGAACAGGTAGCCATCGGCGCGCAGGAGATCGTCCGGTCCGGCCTGATCGGCGGGTTTCAGGATGGTTTCGGCCTCATCATGCGCGGCCTCAGCCGCGGCTTCGGCCATTTGCCGGGCGCCGCCGGTGCGCGAATGGTAGACGATCAAAAGCTGCGCCATGTCAGACCCGGTGGTAAGGGCCGCCCGACAGGATGGTTGCGGCCCGGTAAAGTTGCTCGGCCAGCATCACACGGACCAGCATATGGGGCCAGACCATCGACCCGAAGGAAATGGAAAAATCGGCCTGGTCCCGCAGATTAGGGTCTATTCCGTCTGCCCCGCCAATGATCAGCGCCAAATCCTGACGCCCGGCATCGCGCCATCCGCCCAGTTTCTTGGCAAAATCCGGCGAGGACATCACCCGCCCGCGTTCGTCCAGGGTGCAGATCACAGCCCCCTTGGGCAGTGCCTTGCGCAGCAGCGCACCTTCGGCCCCCATGCCTGCGTTTTTCTTGTCCTCAACCTCGATCACACGTGCAGGACCGAGGCCCAGTGCGCGGCCGGTCCGGTCAAATCGGGTCAGGTAATCGTCAAGCAGGGTCTTCTCCGGTCCGGCACGCAATCGCCCGACCGCACAAATGCTTATACGCATATTTCTCTCGCCGCCGGCCTGTTAATGCAGGCCGGGATGGCGCCTCAGTTCGCCGAGGCGCTGCCGCCCTGAGGCAGCCACATCTTTTCCAGCTGATAGAATTCACGCACTTCGGGGCGGAAGATATGGACGATCACATCGCCCGTATCGATCAACACCCAGTCGCCGGCATCCTTGCCTTCGACCTTCGAGGTGAAACCGAATTCCTGCTTGATGCGATCCGTCAACTTTTCCGCCATGGCCGAGACCTGACGGGTCGACCGACCCGAGGCAATCACCATGTGATCCGCAACCGAGGACTTGCCTTGCAGGTTGATCTGCACGACATCTTCGGCCTTGTCATCGGAAAGTGAGGAAAGGATACGTTCAAGCAGCTTGTCGCTGATTGACTGAGAGTGAGCCATTACATTGGCCCGGTCATCGGCGGGCAAACCCGCCTGGGTATGTAGAGACAGAACATAGTCCTCCTTTGCTGCGCGCCGTAAAACCCCGGCGCCGGGGTACTAATAAGGTAACAAGGGGAATGCAACATTTCAATGAAACGCCGCTATGCGGGGCGCACAGGGGATCACTCTTTGGCGACCTGTTGCGTGGCTGCGTCGGACAACAACCGAACCTCGCGCTGGGGGAAGGGGATGGAAATACCTTTGGATTTAAACGCATCCCACAGGGCCAGATAGACATTGCCGCGGATATTGGTCAGGCCCTTGGTCGGGTCACTGATCCAGAACCGCAGGACGTAATCCACGCTGCTGTCACCAAACCCGGTGATGTGGCAGACCGGCTCGTGCTTACCGCCACTTAACACGCGCGTCACGGATTTGACCGCACCGATGGCCGTTGCACGGACATTATGCGGGTCGTCGTCGTAGCTGGTGCCGAACTCCAGGTCCAATCGCACGAATTTGTCGGAATGCGACCAGTTCACCACCTGATTGGTGATCAGATCCTCGTTCGGAATCAGGTATTCCCGCCCGTCCCGCGTCACGACCGAGACATAACGAGCGCCCAGCGCATTGATCCAGCCGAACGTGTCGCCCAACGAGATCACGTCGCCCGGCTTGATCGACCGGTCCATCAGGATGATGATCCCGGATATCAGGTTGGACACCACCTTTTGCAGCCCGAACCCGATCCCCACACCAATCGCACCGGACAGCAGCGCAATACCGGTCAGGTCAAACCCAAGCGTGCGGATGGCTGCCAGAAAGACAGCGCCATACAGCAGCACCTGAATGCCCTTGGCCAACAACACCTGCATGGATGGGGTGATGTCGTCATTGTTCATCAGCCCCCGCTCGGCCGCGCGGGTGCCAATACGGGCCAGCGTCAGCAAAATACCGATCAGCAGAACCGCCTTGATGATCCCCAGCGCCGAGATGTGCAGATCGCCAATGGAAATCGCTACCCCGTCCAGAAAATCGGCCACGTCATCGGTCAGATTCAGCGCAATCAGCGTTGCATAGACCCACATGGCCCATTTGAATATCCGCCGCAGGGTCCGGTTGCGCACCAGCCGCGCCACCAGGGCAATGGCCAGCCACGCCAAGGCCAAAGTCGCAAAAACGCCGATAATGTAACTGCGCGACGGCCAGGTGACTTGCTGCATCAACAGATACAACGCCCAGGACATCACCACGAAATAAACCAGCGTCAGGCGCTGCATTAACTGCACCAATGTACGCAGCCGCCATTTCGGCCAGCCCGAGCGGGACCGGGCCCAGGTCTCCCACCGGCCTTGCGTTGCCAATTTCAAAAGGAGGGCCAACCCCCAAAGAACAACAATGATGACCAACTGGTGCTGTCGCCAACCGGGGGTGACAATTAGTTCGACAAGGTTTTCGAATTGCACGGAAAAGCCCGCGACCATGTTTTCATAAAGGTCCGACAGCGAGCTGGGGATCAGGTCCTGATTCATGGTTCCAGCTTGGACAGCGTTGCTCAATGATGCAAGTCTGACACCGGATTGAACCTTGATTGACAGCAAAGCCCGATATATCTGGTGCGCATGAGACTCAATCTGGCCCCTGCACCGACGTTGCAAGACCGCACGCGCCTGCGTGAACGGTTCTTTGGGGCCGCCCGCACGGTTCTGGCCCGCCTATAAGGCGCGTCCAGCCACTCGCCAGCTATTTCTCATTTAAATACGGGAGAGGACCAATGTCCCCCAAAACACTCTATGACAAAATCTGGGATGCCCATGTCGCGCACGAAGCCGATGATGGCACCTGCCTGCTGTATATCGACCGCCACCTGGTTCACGAAGTGACCAGCCCGCAGGCGTTCGAAGGCCTGCGCATGGCGGGCCGCAAGGTGCGCGCCCCGGAAAAAACCATCGCCGTGCCGGATCATAACGTTCCGACTACACCGGACCGCGTGAACGGGATCGAAAACCCGGAATCGCGCATTCAGGTCGAAGCGTTGGACAAGAACGCCAAGGATTTCGGCATTCACTATTACCCAGTGCATGATGTCCGTCAGGGCATCGTGCATATCGTCGGCCCGGAACAGGGCTGGACCCTGCCCGGCATGACCGTTGTCTGTGGCGACAGCCACACCGCCACCCATGGCGCGTTTGGCGCGCTGGCCCACGGTATCGGCACGTCTGAGGTCGAGCATGTTCTGGCCACACAGACTCTGATCCAGAAGAAATCCAAGAACATGAAGGTCGAGATCACCGGCAAATTGCAGCCAGGCGTAACCGCCAAGGACATCACTCTGGCCGTGATTGGTGAGACCGGCACCGCCGGTGGCACCGGCTATGTCATCGAGTATTGTGGCGAAGCGATCCGTGATCTGTCGATGGAAGGTCGCATGACCGTCTGCAACATGGCCATCGAGGGTGGCGCCCGGGCGGGCCTGATAGCGCCGGACGAAACGACGTTTGAATATGTCAAAGGTCGCCCGCACGCACCTAAAGGTGCGCAGTGGGAAGCTGCGATGAACTGGTGGAAGACGCTCTACACTGATGAAGGCGCGCATTTCGACAAAACCGTAACCCTGCGCGGAGAGGACATTGCACCGGTTGTTACATGGGGCACCAGCCCCGAAGACGTGTTGCCGATCACCGCGACCGTGCCGAACCCCGAGGATTTCGAAGGCGGCAAGGTCGAGGCGGCCCGCCGCTCGATCGAATATATGGGCCTGGAAGCCGGCCAAAAGCTGAGCGATGTGGAAATTGACACCGTCTTTATCGGGTCCTGCACCAATGGCCGGATCGAAGACCTGCGCGCTGCCGCCGAAATTCTGAAGGGCAAAAAGATCAAAGATGGTCTGCGTGCCATGATCGTTCCCGGCTCGGGCCTGGTGCGCGCGCAGGCCGAAGAAGAGGGTCTGGCGGATATCTTCAAAGCAGCAGGCTTTGAATGGCGTCTGGCTGGGTGTTCGATGTGCCTGGCGATGAATCCGGATCAGCTGGCACCGGGGGAACGCTGTGCCGCGACCTCGAACCGCAACTTCGAAGGTCGTCAGGGCCGGGGCGGACGCACCCACCTGCTGAGCCCGGCAATGGCTGCCGCTGCGGCAATTACGGGACGGCTGACAGACGTCCGTGAATTGATGTAAGGTCTCCTCATATCTAGATATTTGAGGGATTGAACACATGAGTGACTGGATCAAATGGTTCCTGCTGGGGCTGCTGTCGATAGCATTTGGCGTCTTTGCGCTGGGCAATGCGATTGCAGCTTCAGTTGCGGTGACGGTGGTGACTGGGGTGTTGCTGCTGATTGCAGGCGCGTTGCAGGTTGTCGGCGGGTTCACCGTCGAAGGCACCGGCAACAAGATCCTGTCTCTCATCATGGGTGTGGTGATGCTGTTTCTGGGCTGGTCTTTCCTGGATCACCCGCTGCAGGGGACCTTGACCTTGGCGACGGTGATGCTGGTTCTGTTTATGGCAGGCGGCATCGCGCGGGTCATTTTGTCGTTCCAAATGAAAGGAACGCAGTTTTTCTGGCCCACGATGATCTCGGGCATCTTGTCGATCGTCCTCGCCGCTATCATCTGGACTTATGTGGGCAAGGAACCCCAGGCTCTGCTGAGCATTCTGGGGATCTTCCTGGGCATTGAGATGCTGTTCAACGGGTTCGGATTGGTCTTCATGGCGCTCTTCATCAAGAACGCACCCAAAGACGAAACAATAGAAGCGAAACAGGCTTAAACGCGGGGAACGGGCGCAGCCTTCTCCCGCAGGAGTGTGAACATGGAAAAGTTTGACAAAGTCCACGGGGTGGCTGCCCCAATGCCACTGATCAATATCGACACCGATATGATCATTCCGAAAGTTCATCTGAAAACCATTAAACGGTCCGGCCTTGGCGTCGTGCTGTTTGATGAGATGCGCTATCACGATGACGGGCAGGAGAACGAAGAATTCGTCCTGAACCAACCCGCCTATCGTGAAACCGAGATTCTGGTGGCAGGCGACAATTTTGGCTGCGGTTCGTCCCGCGAGCACGCGCCCTGGGCAATCAAGGATTTCGGCATCAAGGTGGTGATCTCGACCAGCTTTGCCGACATCTTCTATAACAACTGCTTCAAGAACGGCATTCTGCCGATCGTGGTCGAAGAAGAACATCACGCGCTGCTGATGGAAGATGCCCATAAGGGTCAGAACGCCCGCATGACCGTGCATCTGGAAGATCAGCAGATCACAACATCGGATGGCGTCGTGATCGAGTTTGACGTCGACCCACACCGCAAACACTGCCTGCTGAACGGTTTGGACGATATTGGCCTGACGATGGAAAAAGACCATCACATCGACAAATTCGAGGATCACGCAGGCCAGGCCCGCCCCTGGGTGTGATTCTGTGGATGAATCTGTGAATACTCAACCTAATGGGGTCGCCTCGGCGGCCCCATTCGCATTCTTGGGGTCAAAGGTCTAACTACCACAAGATATAGGTATCAATTTGAGATACACGTCGGATTTGCGTCGAAAATGATGCAATCCCGCACCAGTTGCGCCATCATTTTGCCCGAAACTACGTGTTTTCTGCACCCTGGCTTGAGCGAAATGTCGCTTATCGTCAAAGTTGGCGTGACAGAGGCATCCGTCATAAAAAATGCGGCGGGCACAAGTTGGAACGTAAGTCGGCACAGAATCGGCTACTCCGGTTTGGAAAGGGTTCGGATAGTGATTGCGCGCACAACTGGGGCGGCAATTCGGGGAATAATGGTTGCACTGATGGTGCTAACCCCCGCGTTGTACTTGCCCGTATCGTCAACGAATGGCACCGAGATTGTCGTCTTTCTCGCCATTCTCGCATTCTTTCTGACGTTTGCTGAATATAACTCGGCCTTTCCCAGCTTTATCGAATTCCGCGACGCACCACCTGTGAACCGCCTGCGTTTTGTCGGGTTGATGTCGATGATCACTTTCCTGACGCTGATCTGCAAAAACGCCTATGCGCCCAGCGATCTGACCGGGCTTTTCTATGCGTTGGGGCTGGGCATCGCCAATGTTGTCGATTTCCCCTATTCGCCGGTTCGGCTGGTTGTGCTGGTGCTGCCCGCCGATGCCAACGCGCCGCTGATCGAATTGGTGCGTATCTCGGCCAGTGTTGCTTATGTTGCCGCGCTAGTGACCATTGCCAGCTTTGCCTATGCGGTGAAGATGCGCGGCTGGCCTACCGGCAACGGTGCGTTCAACGTCTGGACCAACCTGCCTCTGTTTGACCCGACCAAGGGCGGGGACGTCGTCACCCGCCTGCAACGGGACGGGCGCCTGAATATCTCGATCGGGGTGCTACTGCCATTCCTGATTCCAGCGCTGATCAAATTGCTGACTGACTATGCCAACCCGATCTCGCTGAGCAATCCTCAGACCATGATCTGGACCATGAGCGCCTGGGCCTTCCTGCCCGCCTCGATGATCATGCGCGGCATGGCGACATTGCGCATCGCCAATCTGATCGTTGAAAAGCGCCGCGCCTATTCCACGGCTGAGTCCACACAGGCCGCATGATCCGCATTCTTCTTCTGTTGCTGTTGCCGGTTATGGCACAGGCAGAAACGCTGCGCATTGCCACCTTCAACACCGAGCTGAACCGCGACGGGCCGGGTCTGTTGCTGCGCGATATCCGGCGCGGCGATCCACAGGTACAGGCGGTGGTCGACGTTCTGGTCGCCGCCCGACCAGATATCGTCAGCTTGCAAGGCATCGACTGGGATATGGACGGGCAGGCTTTGACTGCTTTGGCCGATCTGTTGCGGACCGCTGGACTGGACTATCCCCATCACTTCGCCGCCCAGCCCAATGCGGGGCTTGAGACCGCTTTGGACCTGAACGGAGACGGGCGCACCCATGGTCCGGCAGACGCGCAGGGCTGGGGTCTTTTCACCGGTCAGGGTGGGCTTGCGGTGCTGTCACGGCACCCTATCCGCACCGACACTGTGCAGCAGTTTACGGATCTGCTGTGGCGCGACCTACCGGGCGCGCAATTGCCAGTGACGGAAGACGGCCCCTTCCCATCGGAACAGGCCCAGCGCATTCAGCGCCTGTCCGCTGTGGCCCATTGGATAGTACCTGTGGACACACCCATTGGTTCGCTGGATCTGATGACATTTCACGCGGCCCCACCAGTGTTTGACGGCCTCGAGGATCGCAACGGGTTACGCAACCGCGACGAAATCCGCCTTTGGTCCGCAGTTCTGGACGGAGAATTGGGGCATAGGCCCCAAGGCCCCTTCGTGATCGCCGGAGATGCCAACCTGGACCCGACACGCGGCGATGGGCGGAAAGAGGCAATACAGGCGCTGCTGGCCGATCCGCGCTTGCAGGACCCACACACAGATCAACCATTGGAGTCCCAGACTACTGTAGTCTGGAAGGCGGTGGGTGAAATGCGGGTGGATTACGTGCTGCCCTCGGCCGACCTGCAAGTTACCGCAGCGGGGGTGTTCTGGCCCAAACCGGGCACGCCTCTGCGCATCGCCGCCGAACAGGCCAGCAGACACCGGTTGGTCTGGGTCGACATTGCTGCGCCCAAGCAGCTTTCGCACTGATCCATTCATTTCACTTCTGTTATTGCCGCCAGGATCGGAACGTGTATTCATTTCTGAATGGACAAATCTCTTACTCATGCCGACTGGTCTTTGATCCAAAGCTTTCTGGCCGTGGCTCAGACCGGCTCGCTTTCGGCAGCAGCGCGACAGCTGGACCGAAGCCAACCTACGCTGGGCCGCCAAATACACGCGCTTGAGGATGAGCTGGGCGTGTCCTTGTTCGACCGGCATGCCCGCGGCCTGAAGCTCAGCGATGTTGGCGCGCAACTGCTGCCGATGGCGCAACAGATGCATTCGGCGATGACGTCATTCAGCCTGACGGCGGCGGGTCAGGCACAGCAACTGGAGGGGACGGTGCGCATCACCGCTTCGGTCTTCGCGTCGCATCACTTGCTGCCGCCGATTCTGGCACAGATCCGGGCCCAGGAACCTGCCATTCAGTTGGAACTGGTGGCAACGGATACCATCGAAAACCTGCTGTATCGCGAGGCCGACATTGCCGTGCGCATGTATCGCCCGGAACAGATGGACCTGATCTCGCGCTATCTTGGGGATGTGCATCTGTGTTTTTGCGCGGCCCGCACTTATCTGGATCGCGCCGGGCGGCCAACACGCCCCGAAGAACTGTTCGACCACGATCTGGTAGGCTTTGACGCCAATGAACAGATCATCACTAAGATGCGCGCGCGAGGGTGGCCCGCCAGCAGGGACAGCTTCGCCACTCGCTGTGACCTGCAAAGCGCCTATTGGCAACTGGTCCGTGCGGGATGCGGAATCGGCTTTACCCAGATCGAAGTGGCAAAGGCTGATCCGGATGTCGAAATAATACCGCTGGATGTTGATGTTCAGACATTGCCAGTCTGGCTGGCCGCACCGCAGGCCATGCGTCAGACCCCGCGCATTCGCAGGGTCTGGGATTTGCTGGCGGACGGGTTGAAGGCCAGCCTTTAAAGCGCGCCGGTATAGGTGCCGCGCGGCGGGTAGTTGTTGCCCAGAGTGAATTTCAGACCGCCAACAATGTCGGACATGGCAGGTCGGGCAAAGGGCGTGGTCTGTTGCCACGCATAATAAAGCATTCGATTCGGGGCGATGAAGAAATGACCTGGTTCGGCGAACAGGTCAGGTTCGGCGCTGCCTTCGCGCGCGGTTGAGATGCTCAGCCCCCAATCATCCCGCGCCGCAGCCATTGGCAGGCTGTGCCCCACACGCAGCCGCGAAACACCGGCTTTCTCGGCCGTTTCCGCGGCGCGCTCGGCCGTGTCTGTGGTGATCATGATCACTTCGATACCAAGCTCGGCAAATTCATCCAACGCCGCTTCGACCTCGGCCATCTGCTTGATACAGATCGGACAGTGCAGGCCGCGATACTGAATCACCAACGTGCCATTTTCGCCCTTGCCCGTATCCAAATCGAAACGTCCATGGCTTATGGTTTCAATTTTCAGCTCAGGAACGGGGTTTCCCGGTATCAACATGTGTTTTCCTCGTGAATTGGCCGGATCGTCTCATTGACCCGATGCGGCGCAGACGCTAGGGCCTTTGCGACGAAACGCAAGGAGATCCTTCATGTCCAACCCCTCGCTCCTCATCCTGCCCGGAGACGGAATTGGCCCCGAAGTCATGGCCGAAGTGCGCAGAGTAATCGATTGGTTCGGCGAAAAGCGCGGCCTTCACTTTGACGTGAGCGAGGATCTGGTGGGCGGTGCGGCCTATGACGCGCACGGCAAGCCACTGTCGGACGAGACCATGGCCAAGGCGCAGGAAGTTGACGCCGTTCTGCTGGGTGCTGTTGGTGGTCCGAAATACGACGATCTGGATTTCAGCCTCAAGCCCGAACGCGGGTTGCTGCGTCTGCGCAAGGAAATGGACCTGTATTCTAACCTGCGCCCTGCACAGTGCTTTGACGCGCTGGCCGATTTCTCGTCGCTGAAAAAAGACATCGTCGCCGGTCTTGATATCATGATCGTGCGCGAGCTGACCTCGGGCGTCTATTTCGGCGAACCCCGCGGAATCTTCGAAGAAGGCAATGAGCGCGTTGGCATCAACACCCAGCGCTATACCGAATCCGAAATCGAACGCGCCGCGCGCTCGGCCTTTGAACTGGCGATGCGCCGGAACAAAAAGGTCTGCTCGATGGAGAAGGCCAACGTGATGGAATCGGGCATCCTGTGGCGCGAGGTCGTGGACCGTGTGGCCAAGGAATACCCCGAGGTCGAGCTGTCGCACATGTATGCCGACAACGGCGCGATGCAGCTGGTGCGCGCACCCAAACAATTTGACGTGATCCTGACCGACAACCTGTTCGGCGATATCCTGTCGGATTGTGCCGCGATGCTGACCGGCTCGCTTGGCATGCTGCCGTCGGCGTCCTTGGGGGCACCGATGGCCAATGGCCGCCCCAAGGCGATGTACGAACCGGTCCACGGCTCGGCCCCCGATATCACGGGTCAGGGCAAAGCCAACCCGATCGCCTGTATCCTCAGCTTCGCCATGGCACTGCGCTATAGCTTTGATCAGGGCGAAGAGGCGGATCGACTGGAGGCCGCGATCGAGAAGGTTCTGGCAGACGGTGTCCGCACCGGTGACTTGCTGGCCGATGAGGGCGTTCAACCAGTCTCGACCACCGAAATGGGTGACGCGATTCTGGCGGCGCTGGACAGCAGCCTCTGATCCGCTTTCACATCAGACAAATAAAAGGCGGTGCCACGCGCCAAGCCACTATAGGTAAATGTTGACGAGCTATCGACCAGCAGTTAGGCTGCTGGTCGTTTTCGTTTAGAAATAAGAGCTTGTGACGTTCTGGAACCCAAGAAGGCTTCGCAAAAATCTGCGAACAAAATGAGAACTCGGATTCCTCGCCTGCCTGGAGGTTTCTCAGTCAATTTTTGCCGCAATCCACTTTGTGACCTTTACGGCGTATTACCTGACCCACGAGATGGGCGCGGCCGACCAGGTACTCCCGGTTCGAACTTGGCGCGGGGCAAGGTCTCCGGGTCTGGAGATTAGCGCACTTATGGTTGCCCAAGTTGCGGACGGTCTAGCATCCTCAAATCCAACAAGGCATTGGCGGAAGAATACGCAAGGCTCTCCAACCTGAATAGAAGAACAAAACGTGAGAGTTGTCCGAGTGTTGCATGTATCAACCATGGAGCGACCGTTGAGCTTATGCTCAGCAGGTATCGAAAGTTCGGTAAGACGGCCAAAGGAGATCCAAGATATCAGTGCAGAGCGTGTAAGAAGACCTTTTCGATTGGTCGCTCGACGAGGCGACAAAAGCGTAGCGATCTAAATGGAAAAGTCTTTAGATTGCTGGTTAATGGCGTGACGCTTTCAGCTATCTCACGATACCTCGATACATCACTCCCGGAAGTCTATTCGAAGATCGACTTCATCCACGAGCAATGCCAAGCCTTTGCAGCAGATCGGAGAAGCGACTGCCCGAAGTATTTGAAGGAAATAGTCCTCACTTCGCCACGGACACACAAATCCTTCAGGTGAACTGGCCCGACAAAGGTATTCGTAAACTTGTAGAAGTGCGCCACAAGTGCACCGTCCACAGTGATAGCAAGTATGTCATCGCGTCTACAACAGATGTTGATCCCGACATTCACCCGCTTGCCGTCGAAAAGGCGATGGACATTGTCGGTGACAAAGACAAGCCTCGTTCTATGCGAGAGAACGCTCGGATTTGGTTTGCCAGTGAATACATCGAGTTCATTCGCAAACGACACGAGGCGACCAACCCAAAATCAAGCAGGTGGCACCGCAACAAAAATCCAAGAAAGCTTGATGACGATATCAGGCTCCTTGAAAAGGCTGCGAGGGTTCGACAAGACGCGGCCGAGTTTGCGCATATCATGCTGCTAAGGAAGAAGATCGGTAAGAAGTATCGACTGCTGAACTTTTCAGTCGACCGCGATACCGGTGTCTCTTCAGCCTTTTGGCTGTGTTAAAAATGAAGTGCAGAAGAGCGTGGTGCGGATTGCAGACGTCACCATGTCAAAGAATGAAAGCCATCCGCGGCGCATGGGGTTTGTGGCTGAAGGTAACAGGGAATTAGAGCGTGTGGAGCATTTGATGCGTCAGGCAGGGTTCTTGCCTGGAGATGGTGATCAAGCTGTCTCCAGATCACAGGACGGCGCCAAGGAGTACCTTTGGAAGCCTCCTTTGGCAAAATGGCACCCTCCGATATCAGGGAGCTCCTAATGGATCATACCGGTCAGTCTGAAGCGGCCGGCATTCACTATCCGTTCCACTTCATCAATGAGCCGCATAAGCGGGTGATTTTCCGCACTGACCCAACACGATTAGACTTTGTCCAGATGGCCCAGTTCGCGGTTCGGGCGGGAACGCATCCGGTGGACATGTATCACGCTCGGGCACGAACTAAGGTCATGGGATTTGAGCGTGGCTTGGCAACGTCGAGCCGCAAAGTCTGTGGTACTACAAGCAGTACTACAATCCGGTCATGGTTATGAAGCTGGTGGACATCTTGAGGTTTTCCCATAACTACACCGACCTCATGGTAAAGAACACAAGAGCCCAGCTATGAAGCTCGGTATTGCAAAGGGCTTTGTGTATGATCGGGATCTCTTCAGCTTCTGAACTCGGCAAGCGCAAAGCCGCTGTTTACTTTAGCATTTGAGCGGTCGAAAATTCTCGTACCAATATCTCTCCGCTTTCTGTAGTAGTCGGCCCAGTTCTTTCTCCTCCACGTTTGACGAAGTCTTTTCTGGGTTCGTACAAGAGAAAATTTTGACAAATTCTAGAATCGAAATATTGTAATTTGAGTTGTCGGTTCTCAGCCGCTTTCCACTGACAACCTTCGGTGAATATGAGGCGGTCAAACTCATTTGCGGGAAAAACAAGCCCTATTCATGGGCTAGATCGATCAAATAAGTGGATCGTTGGTTTGGACTTTAAAACGACGCAAGAAGTTCCCGAAAACGACCATTAGGAACATCTAAAGGCAGTCGAAGCATCGTCTAGTTTTTTTAGGGTGATTAAACGGCGCTTCTAAAGTCTGACCTACCCACAAGAATAGGAAGCTATTCGGAATAGCCCAAGGCGTGTTGTGTCCTGCACGGTATATAGACCGTTAACAGAGCGCGATTTCTTAACTTTGATGCTTTTCCCGAGAAGGAGACAAACATGATCAAACCTCACCAAGTTGCCTCGTCCTTGGCTGCTTTCTTTTGTACTTTTGCGATCTCCGCGACGGCTCAGGATTTTGATCCGACATCGCTATCGACCTACGGGAGCAAACCCAACATCATTCTGATCGTTTCTGACGATACTGGTTATTGGGACCTTGGTGCCTATCATGGTGGCGCAGCGCGTGGCATGGACACCCCCAACCTTGATCAAATGGCCAAGCAGGGGATGATGTTCACGGACTTCTACGCTCAATCCTCTTGCACGCCGGGGCGTGCAGCAATGCAGACTGGGCGTTACCCGAACCGTTCAGGCATGACGACGGTCGCCTTTCAGGGTCAAGGTGGTGGACTGCCGGCGGCAGAATGGACGATTGCGTCTGTTTTGAAACAGGCTGACTACAACACTTACTTCATGGGTAAGTGGCATCTCGGTGAAGCGGATTACGCCATGCCAATTGCCCATGGCTATGACAAGATGGAGAATACATTCCTCTATCACCTGAACGCGTATACTTATGCTCTGGACGACTGGAATGTGCAGATGTCCGACGATCAGAGGGCATTTTATAAAGAGAACACCACTGGCGTATTTGAAGGTGTAGCTGGTGAACCTGCCAAGGAAGTGCTGACCATTGAAGACATGACAACCGCAGATCTAGCTGCGTTGGACAAGGTTGGTGCAGAAAAGGCAGTGGCGGAACTGGAGCGTCTTGCTGGTCTGGACAAGCCGTTCTTCATGTCGATCAACTGGGCTGCAAACCACCAGCCTAACCTGCCGTCGCCTGATTTCGTGGGTAAGTCGGCGGTAAAGAACAAGTACGGCGACAAGGTGGTCGAGCTTGATTTCCACACTGGTCAAATCCTTGACAAGGTGGAAGATCTTGGAATTGGGGAAAATACCCTGATCATTTACACTGTTGATAATGGCGCGTGGCAGGATGTTCATCCTGATGCCGGCATGACACCGTTTCGCGGAACTAAGGGAACCGACCGGGAAGGAGCGTACCGCGTACCGTTCTTCGCCAAATGGACAGGTAAAATTGCGCCGGATTCGAAGTCGAGCGACATTACCGGTGGTACTGACTTGATGGCCACCTTTGCGAGCCTTGCAGGAGTGCCGTTGCCGACCGAAGACCGGGAAGGTCAACCGACGATCTTTGACAGCATCGATATGGCTCCAGTCCTGTTTGGAGAGGCTGATCCGCAGCGCAACTCCTGGGCATATTTTACAGAAAATGAACTTTCGCCGGGCGCGGTGCGCGTTAACGAATGGAAAGCTGTCTTCAACATGCGTGGCGACAACGGTGCACGGGCCGGTTCTGAAGCCCCGGCAGCCGAATTGGGTTGGCGCGGTGCTGAAAAGTACGTTGCCACCGTTCCGCAGGTGTTCAACCTGTGGGAAGATCCCATGGAGCGGTATGACATCTTCATGACAACCGGGCGTGAGAACACTTGGACAGTTCCGACGCTGATGGGCGAACTTGAACGTGTGGTAAAAACCTACATTGAGTATCCGCCGCGTCCAGTTCAGAGCGAGTCATATTCTGGTCCGATTACTCTAACCGAGTATCACCGGTTCAAGACTGTGCGAGACCAGCTGGAAAAAGACGGGTTCTCGCTAAGCCTTCCAACCGGGAATTGATGCAAATGGTTGAGGCGTCGTTATGCGGCGCCTCGACACTTCGATGACACAGTCGAGTGGGGCAAGGAGTAGCAAGGTGCAGACCAATCTGAAGGCTTCAGGTACAAATGTAACTTCGACCCGGAATTTCCTTGCCAGGTTCTTCTTTAGCCTTTTCGTCTTTCTGGGAGTATCTACGGCAACAGGCAATCCTGTGGTTGCACAGGAGAGCGACGCGGCGTCAGCAGCAGCTCAGGCGAATAATCCGCTGGCAAATTTCAAAGCGGTCAACGTTCAGAACTATTATATTGGCGATATTTCCGGAACGGACCAAACTGGCAATCAGTTTTGGCTCAGGTATGCGCAACCTTTGAGCTTGGGGAACACAAATTGGGTTCTAAGGGCCTCTTTGCCTTTAAATTCATTCCCGGCACAAAGTGGGAAAACGACGGGCGTTGGTGACCTCAACGTTTTTGCCGCTTACCTTATAGATATTGGAAATCCGGCTGTTAGCTTTGGTGTTGGTCCTCAATTAACCGCGCCAACAGGTTCGACGGATGGGTCTGGATCTAAAAAATGGTCAGCCGGTATCGCGAACGTATTGTTCAATGCGTCGTCACCGATATTCCAATACGGTTACCTTCTGACTTGGCAAGCCAGTTTTGCCGGAGACAGTGATGCAAAGGATGTAAATATCGGAGCTTTTCAACCTTTTCTGTTCTACCAACTCGGTGGAGGGACATACCTAAGGTCAGCGCCAATAATGACCTACGATTTTGAATCGGACAGCTATAATGTGCCAATCGGCTTGGGTATCGGGCAAGTGTTCAAAAAGAAGGACATCACCTACAACTTCTTTGTCGAACCGCAGTACTCAGTTGCGAGCAAAGGGCCAGGGCAGGCAAAATGGCAGATCTTTGCTGGCTTCAATACTCAATTTTGAAGGTAATGCCTTTTCCAACTACCTCCATGTCGGCCGCTCTCGCGTTGTGAGGTCTTTCGCTGCACCAAAATCCAATGCAAGTTAGTTGGTGTCAATTTTCCATCGTCTCAATCGGAGCAAAGAAAAAGAGGCTGAAATCTCAGCCTCTTTCAACATTTACCTATAGGGCCTTGGCCACGCGCACCGCCTTTTTTATTGGTGCATCAGTTGCCGAATATATTGTTCAGCAGATTGTTGATTGCATTTTCAAACCCACCCTGCCTGCGGCGTTGTCGCTGCGGCTGTGCCACCTGTTTAGGTGGATCCGGAGCCAACATGGGCAGCGGCGTGGGCGTCATACCTTCGGTCACGCGTAGCATGGTTTCTTTCCAGATCTCTGCGGGCAGCCCACCCCCGGTAACTCCGGACAGGGGTGTGTTGTCGTCATAACCCATCCAGACACCGGCCACGTAATCCGCTGTAAATCCGATAAACCACGCATCCCGCGCCGCCTGCGTCGTGCCTGTCTTACCGGCCACCTGCCAGCCCGGCAGTTGCGCCCGTGCGCCGGTCCCCTCGGACACCACACGCTGCATCATCCAGGTCAGCTGCTTGGCGGCCTTGTCGTTGATCACCCGCTCACCAATGCCCGAACTGGTCACCATCACCGGCGTATCATCCTCCAGCAGCTTCAACTCTGATAGGCCATAGGGTTCCACGGCCGAGCCGCCATTGAGGATACCGGCATAGGCACCGGTCATCTCGATCAGCGTGCTTTCCGATGCGCCCAGCGCCAAGGCCGGACCCTGCGCCAGATCGCTGTCGATGCCGAACTCACTGGCGACCGTGCGGACATTGTCCAGACCGGCAACTTCGGCCACTTTCACTGCCGGGATGTTCAGCGAATTCTTCAGTGCATCTGCCAGCGTAACCCGACCATAGAACTTGTGGGTATAGTTCTTGGGACACCACTGACCGGACCCTGGAATGTTGACGCAATAGGGCTCATCCACAACCGTATCCAGCGGTGAATAGCCCAGCTCCAAAGCCGTGGCATAGACAAACGGCTTGAAGGACGATCCGGTCTGGCGCAATGCCTGCGTGGCGCGGTTGAACGCACCCGAGACCCGCGTCTGGCGCCCGCCGACCATGGCGCGTACGGCGCCGTCTGCCGACATCACCACAATTGCGGCCTGCGCCTTGGACCCTTCGCGGACCTTCTCCTGAAAGATGTATTTCAGCGCTTCTTCTGCCGATTTCTGCAAGCGCTGGTCCAGGGTCGTCTTGATCACCACATCATCCGTGGTATCTGCCCCAAAGTAACTGGGCAGCTCGGTAATGACCCAATCGGCGAAATACCCGCCGGCCCGTGCTGCTGCGGCCTCGGACAGTTGTGCGGGGTTGCTGCGGGCACTGCTGGCTTGCGCGGTTGTCAGATAGCCCTGCGCCTCCATCAGCCCCAGCACCAGACGCCCCCGATCCTGCGAGCGTTGCAGGTTGTTCGTGGGCGCATAACGCGTGGGGGCCACCAGCAGACCGGCCAGCATCGCCGCCTGCGCCGGGTTCACCTCGGCTGCAGAGATACCGAAATAGCGCTGGCTTGCGGCCTCGAACCCGCGGGCACCGGCACCAAGGAACGCGCGGTTGAGATAGATGGTCAGAATCTCATCCTTGGAATACTTGACCTCCATCGCAATCGCATAGACCGCTTCCTTGGCCTTGCGCCACAGCGACCCCTGACGGCAATCGGATTCATACGCAGCCTCGGACTCCCATTCGCTGGGCACATACGGCACGCCCAAGCAGAGCAGCTTGGCGGTCTGCTGCGTGATGGTTGATCCGCCATGGCCTGACAGCGGCCCGCGCCCCTCGCTCAGGTTGATGCGCACAGCACTGGCCACACCTCGGGGGCTGACGCCGAAATGGCGATAAAACCGCTTATCCTCGGTGGCGACGACAGCGTTTTTGAGGTGCGGTGAAACAGTGCCCGCCGTGATCACCCCGCCGAACTGATCCCCGCGCCAGGCAAAGACCTTGCCGTTGCGGTCCAACAGCGTGACCGACCCCCGCGCCCGACCGTCCAGCAGTTCATTCACATCTGGCAGCGTGGTGTAGACAACTCCAACAGCCAGCGCCAACAGCATCGCAACCACCGCGCCGACGCGCCAGGTTATGCCCCAGATCAACCGCCAGACCCACCGGAAGAAACGGCGGAAAATACCCCCACCACCGCCACCGGATTTCCGGCGCGCTTTCTTACGCGTGGTCTTGCGCGTCGTCGTTTTGCGCGCGGCCGCCTTCTTGCCCGCGGGTTTCGCGGTGCGCTTGGTCGTCGTCGGCTTGCGCCCTTTCGACGGGTATCTTTTATCCGCGACAAGCGGTGCCTTTCGGCGCCTGAACTCAGTCATGCTCAAACTCTGCCCGGTTATCGTTTTGAGGCACAATACCCTGCCACGCCGACGAAGTAGAGGTCTGAATTTCCGGCAATCGCCCTCTTTAAGTTGCCCATTTTTTACGCATTTGCCAAATTTTGTGCAAAAATTGCGCACTTCGGCGCGCATTCCCCCTGCGTCGCCCCCCCTAAACCGTTCCTTCCCGCGATCAGTCGCGCTCTTTTTCTGCAGGTGCAAACAAGCCGGACCCACCGGGGAAGCAGAGGGGAATAGCGTGAAACTGATTATTGCGACAATCAAGCCGTTCAAGCTTGAAGAGGTGCGCGAGGCACTGACCGACGCAGGCCTGCAAGGCATGATGGTGACCGAGATCAAGGGCTTTGGCTCTCAGTCCGGCCACACGGAAATCTATCGCGGGGCCGAATACGCCGTGAACTTCGTACCAAAAATCAAGCTGGAGATCGTGGTGCCTGCCACGATGGCCGACCAGATCGTCGAAACCATCACCAAAACCGCCCGAACCGGCAAGATCGGCGACGGCAAGATTTTTGTCCTCGATGTCGAGCAGGCCCTGCGCGTGCGGACCGGGGAAATGAACGAAGAGGCGCTGTAAGCGCTCTCTATCCAAAAATATTCGAGGACTGACTATGAACCTGATGAAATCTCTCATCCCTGCCGCCGCGATCATCGCGTTGCCGCAGATGGGTCTGGCGCAAGAGGCAGCTGCCGAAGGCGAGGCCGCGCTGCACACCCAGTATATCTTCACCACTCTGCTGTTCCTGATGGGCGGCTTTCTGGTGTTTTTCATGGCTGCCGGTTTTGCCATGCTGGAAGGTGGCCTGGTGCGTTCCAAGAACGTGGCGATGCAGATGATAAAGAACGTGGCGCTGTTTTCCATCGCCGCGATCATGTATTGGCTGATCGGCTTCAACCTGATGTATCCGGGCGATGGCTGGTCCATCACCGGTTGGTTGGGTCCGTTCTTTTCGACCACCAAGCTTGATCCCGTCGGCGTGGGTGCCGATGCGGCCGCGCTGGATTATGCCTCGGTCGGTTCGGATTTTTTCTTCCAGCTGGTCTTTGTGGCCGCGACTGCATCGATCGTCTCGGGCGCTGTGGCGGAACGCATCAAGCTGTGGCCCTTCCTGGCCTTTGTCGTCGTGCTGACCGGCATCATGTACCCGATCACCGGGTCGTGGCAGTGGGGCGGTGGTTGGCTGTCCGAAGCCGGATTCTCGGACTTCGCCGGGTCGACCGTGGTGCATTCGGTCGGTGGCTGGGCAGCACTGGCTGGTGCCATCATCCTTGGCCCGCGCATCGGCAAGTACAGCAAAGACGGCAAAGTCATCCCGATCCCAGGCTCCAACCTGGCGCTGGCAACCTTGGGGACATTCATCCTGTGGCTGGGCTGGTTCGGCTTCAACGGCGGATCGCAGCTGGCGATGGGCACCGTGGGGGATGTCTCGGACGTGTCGCGCATCTTTGCCAACACCAACATGGCTGCCGCTTCGGGTGCCGTCGCAGCGCTGATCATGACCCAGCTTCTGTATAAAAAGCCGGACCTGACCATGGTGCTGAACGGCGCACTGGCCGGTCTGGTGTCGATCACCGCCGAACCTTTGGCCCCGACCCTGTTCGGCGCACTTTGGATCGGTGCCGTGGGCGGTATCATCGTGGTCTTTGCGGTTCCGATGCTGGACAAGTTCAAGATCGACGACGTGGTCGGTGCCATCCCGGTTCACCTGTTCTGCGGTATCTGGGGCACCATCGCCGTCATCTTCTACGGCGAGGCCACGCTGATCACACAATTGACCGGCATCATTGCCTACGGTGTCTTCACCTTTGTCGGAGCCCTGATCCTGTGGATGATCCTGAAAGCCACCGTCGGCATCCGCGTCAGCGAAGAGGACGAGATCAACGGCCTCGACATGGCGGAACTGGGTATGGAAGCGTATCCCGAGTTTTCAAAAGGCTAAGAGTCAACCACTCTCAAACAAAAAACCCGGGCGTTCGCGTCCGGGTTTTCATTTTTTAAAACTGCGGGATTTCAAACCCCGACGTCGACAATCGCCTTGGCCAGAATTGGCACCGTCGTTGCATTCAGACCGGCGATGTTCAGACGGCTGTCGCCGACCATGTAGATACCGTGATCGTCGCGCAGTTTCTCGACCAGTTCCGGAGCCGCACCCAGGCGCGAGAACATACCGCGGTGCTGAGCAATGAAACCAAAGCGGTCCGAGCCGCTGAGTCGTTGCAATTCATCCGAAAGCTGCTGACGCAGACCCAGCATGGACAGACGAACATCTTCGAGCTCAGTGGCCCAATCGGCGCGCAGGGCGTCGTCATTCAGGATGGTGGTCACCACGCGCGCACCGTGATCGGGCGGGAAGGAATAGTTCTGGCGGTTCAGGAAGGCCAGCGTTGCCTGATTCAGAGCCGTTTGCGCCGCATCGTCACTGATCGCCATCAACAGGCCGGTACGTTCGCGGTAGATGCCGAAATTCTTCGAGCACGACGCCGCGATCAGGCAGCGCTTGACCGACGAGGCCACAAGACGGGCCGCCTGCGCGTCCGCCTCAAGGCCATCGCCAAAGCCTTGATACGCAATGTCGATCATCGCAACCAGACCGCGTTCGTTGATCAGGTTCACGACCTCTTGCCACTGCACCATGTTCAGGTTGGCGCCGGTCGGGTTGTGGCAGCAGCCGTGCAATAGCACCACGTCACCCGCCTTGGCCGTCTTGAGATCCTCGATCATGCCATCGAAATCGACGCCTCGGGTATCGCCGTCGAAATAGCGATAGGGGACCATCTCCATTCCCAGATAGTTCAGAATCGACAGGTGGTTCGGCCATGTCGGGTTCGACACGAAAACGCGCGCCGATGGGTTGGCCATGCGGATCAATTCGAACGCTTGGCGGCAGGCTCCGGTGCCGCCCGGAGTGGCCACGGCAGCGATGTTACCGCGCGGCACGGACGTGCCCAGAATCAAACCAATCATCGCATCCGCATAGGCCGGATCACCGGCCAGACCGGTATAGGCTTTGCTTTCCTGCTCTTCCAGAATGCGCTTTTCGGCGGCCTTCACCGCGCGCATCACCGGGGTCACGCCTTCGGCATTCTTGTAGACGCCAACGCCCAAATCGATCTTTTGATCACGCGGGTCTTCGCGGTACATCTGCACCAATGCCAGAATTTTGTCGGCAGGTTGCGGCTTGAGGTTCTCGAACATCAGTTCTCTCCGGTTGCGACGGGCAGGGTCGGGAAGGCACCCCATTCAGCCCAGGAGCCGTCATAAAGCGAATGATCTTTCTTGCCCAAGCGTTCCAACGCCAGGCTGAGGATGGCGGCGGTCACGCCCGACCCGCAGGATGTGATCGCGGGCTTTGACAGGTCCACACCTGCGGCTTCGAACACAGCGCGGCAATCGTCGGGCGATTTCATCGTACCATTCTTGTTCAGCAACAGGTCAAAAGGCACGTTGCGCGACCCCGGAATATGCCCCGACCGCAAACCTTCGCGCGGCTCAGCCGCAGTTCCGGCAAAGCGGGCGGCGGATCGGGCATCGATAATCTCATGATCGGCGAGTTTGGCTGCGGCCGATACCTGCGTCACATCCCGTACCAAATGGTTTTGCACTCGTACGGTCATATGGCGATCCCGAATGATCGGCGGCAGGTCTTCGATTTCTCGGCCCTCGGCCTGCCATTTCGGCAAGCCGCCATCTAAAACAGCGATGTTTTCCTGACCCATCAGCCGAAACAGCCACCAGACCCGCGCCGCAGACATCAACCCGGCACCGTCATAGACCACGACCTGATGTCCATCCCCCACACCCATCGCCCGCAAGCGCGACATGAATTTTTCGACCGGTGGTGCCATATGCGGCAAGTCCGAACGCTGATCGGAAATATCATCGATATCGAAGAACCGCGCGCCGGGAATATGGGCGGCATCATATTCCGCCTTAGCATCCCGCCCCTGTTGCGGCAGATACCACGACCCGTCCAGAATCCGTAAATCAGGATCCTTGATATGGGCGGCAAGCCATTCGGTGGAAACGAGTGTTTTCGGATCGTCCAGCATCAAAGCCTCCCCTAAGCGAGCTTGAGTTTTCCCTATACGCGCACGCATTCGGGTTCAAGACTGGATGGGGCCTAGCCCGCCTAACGCGCGCGTCTGAGACGGAAAAACTGAACGATCCCGATCATACTGATCAGAATCCAGAAGGATTCGATCAACATCGACGCCAGATTGAAATTCTGAAGCAGCGAATAGACGATCAGGATCGACCCGGCGAGGTTCAGCACCGGGAATGCCAAATCGTCCGAATTCATCATCCGCATCTGAGTGGCAAAATACGCAGCCACCACGACCAAAGCACCGATTGAGCCAATCGCGTCCGCCAGTGTTAGAGTTTCCAGAAAAGCGCCCATATCTTGCCTTTTACTATGTGGGGTCAGGTTCAGCCGATCGCGGGCAGCGCATCCAATTGTGCATAATGGTGCATGTTCAAAAAAACAGCCCCTTGATCACTGGCGCGATAGCCATGCGGCAGGTCCGCCGCAAATCGCAGGCCCTGTCCCGCCTCAAGCGCCACCCACTCCCCATCACGCAAAATCTCAAGCGCGCCGTTCAGGACAAAGACCTCTTCCGTCACGCCAGTCGCGTGGGCGGCGGATTCGTGGCTTTGGTTCGGCGAAAGCTCCACATGAAATGTCTCGGCCCGCAGGGCGGGGTCAAAGGGAAAGACGATCTTAACCTCGATGCTGCCTGGAAAGGTCACCGTGCGAAACACGTCAGGCATTGTCGTATCGCGCAGTGCCGCCGTGCCGATTAATGCACTGAGGGGCAGTTGAAACCCTTTGGCAATCTTCCACAGCGTCGCGATGGTCGGGCTGGATTCTCCACGCTCGATCTGGCCCAGCATGGCTTTGCTGACGCCGGTCATCTCGGCCACCTTCGACAGGCTCAGCCCCGAGGCCGCCCGCACATCCCGCAGTTTCAGTGTAATATCGTCCGGTGCCATCTGATCGTCTTTCGAATCCTCTTGTGCGTTATAGCGCACATGTGGTACGTGCGCTATAACGCACACATCCCGCATATCGCAACCGGGGCAAAAGGGAAACAGCATCATGCCAATGTACCGATCCAGAACCTCCACCCATGGCCGCAACATGGCCGGTGCCCGCGGCCTGTGGCGCGCAACCGGTATGCAGGATGACGATTTCGGCAAACCGATCATCGCCATCGTCAACTCGTTCACCCAGTTCGTTCCCGGCCACGTTCACCTGAAGGACTTGGGCCAGATGGTCGCGCGTGAGGTTGAGGCAGCAGGCGGCGTCGCCAAGGAGTTCAACACCATTGCGGTGGATGACGGCATCGCCATGGGCCATGACGGAATGCTGTATTCGCTGCCCTCGCGCGAAGTGATCGCGGATTCGGTCGAATATATGGTCAACGCTCACTGCGCCGATGCGATGGTCTGCATTTCGAACTGCGATAAGATCACCCCCGGCATGCTGATGGCCGCAATGCGCCTGAACATCCCGGCCATCTTCGTCTCGGGCGGTCCGATGGAAGCGGGCAAAATCGACATCGCTGATCTGGACGTCAAAAAGATCGACCTCGTCGACGCGATGGTTGCCGCCGCTGATGACAAATACACTGACGAACAGGTGCAGCATATCGAAGAAAATGCCTGCCCCACCTGCGGGTCATGCTCGGGCATGTTCACTGCCAACTCGATGAACTGCCTGGCCGAAGCGCTGGGTCTGGCGCTGCCGGGCAATGGTTCGACCCTGGCCACCCACGCTGATCGAAAAGATCTGTTTCTTGAAGCCGGTCGCCGCATCGTCGAGATCACAAAACGCCATTATGATCTGAACGAAAAAGGCTTCCTGCCGCGCGAGATCGCAACCTTTGAGGCGTTTGAAAACGCCATGAGCCTCGACATTGCCATGGGCGGATCGACCAACACGGTTCTTCACCTGCTGGCCATCGCGCATGAAGGCGAGGTGCATTTCACCATGTCCGACATGGACCGCCTTAGCCGCAAAGTCCCCTGCCTGTGCAAGGTGGCACCAAACACTGAAAACGTACACATGGAAGACGTTCACCGCGCCGGGGGTATCTTCTCGATCTTGGGTGAGCTTGGCCGAGCGGGGCTGCTGCACGAAGATTGCGCCACCGTGCATTCCGCCACGATGGGTGAGGCAATCGCGAATTGGGACATCAAGGTCGCCAACAACCCCAAGGCGCAAGAGCTGTTCAAGGCCGCCCCGGGGGGCGTGCGCACCACCCAAGCCTTCAGCCAATCGAACCGGTACAAGGAACTGGATATCGACCGCGAAGGCGGTGTAATCCGGTCGAAAGAGCATGCCTTCAGCCAGGATGGCGGTCTGGCGGTTTTGTTTGGCAACATCGCTCGGGACGGCTGTATCGTGAAAACTGCAGGCGTTGATCCCGCCAGCCTGACCTTCACCGGATCGGCCTATGTCTGCGAAAGTCAGGATCAGGCGGTCAATGACATTCTGACCGGCAAAGTCGAAGCGGGCGACGTCGTGGTGATCCGCTATGAAGGCCCGCGCGGCGGTCCGGGGATGCAGGAAATGCTGTATCCGACCTCGTATCTGAAATCCAAAGGTCTGGGCAAAGCCTGCGCCCTGCTGACTGATGGTCGGTTCTCGGGCGGTACATCGGGCCTTTCGATTGGCCACGTCTCACCCGAAGCCGCCGAGGGCGGTGAGATCGGACTGGTGCGCCCGGGCGACAAGATCGAGATCGACATCCCCAACCGCAGCATCCATCTGGCTGTGTCTGACGAGGAACTTTCAGCACGGCGCGAAGAGCAGGACGAAAAGGGCTGGGTTCCAGCCGAGCCGCGCAAGCGCAAGGTGTCGACCGCACTGAAGGCCTATGCCAAGCTGACTACCAGCGCGGCGAAAGGAGCCGTGCGTCAGGTCTGAACCGGGTTGCGGTAGGCAGACTATAGGCCTCGCTGTATTGCACAGCGGGGCCTTTTCATTTTTGAATGCCAACTTGATCAAAAGGAGCTCTGATGACGATTTGGCGTCCGTATCAAGGCATTCGGGTCAAGGCGATCGGCTTGCTATGGAGAGGTCCCAGTCTCTTGGTCGCCGACGTCCATGACGACAGTGGCAATCTGAAAGGTGTCCGTCCGCTTGGCGGTACAGTTGAGTTCGGCGAAACTTGGCAGGACGCGCTGAAACGCGAATTTCACGAAGAGCTTGGCGTTGACATTCAGATTTCCGGCGCGCCTTTGGTTTTGGAGAACATTTATCGCCACGAAGGCCAGCTGGGGCACGAGATAATTTTCGCCACAGAAGTGGCTCTATCAAATCCATCTGCCCTACCAAAACATGCTATCACCTTTGCCGAGGATAACGGACTCATGTGCAGAGCCAGTTGGCGCGACCTCAGTGAACTCGATACGGATAGCGGACCAAATTTGTACCCTATCGGTCTGAAACGCGAACTGATCGCTACCTGAGCCATCTCAGACGGCCTCCCGCGCCCGACCCGTACCATCGGCTACGCCGATTCTACGTTCGGCCTTGGGCCCGGCGCCGCGCTGTGCGCAGCGCCGGGCCCAACTAGAGGAGACGTCTCGTCAGAGACATTGACGACAGGCGGAAGTGCCTGCCTTATGGCAGGTCAATCGCCTAGTTTGGCGTGAACCTCATCCATATCTATTTCACCGATCGGCATCTTATTTGCAGGGTTCTCAAAATCGTAGCGGAACAGTTCGAAATCCTGTTTGTAGATTTCGTAGACCAAATGCATGGACAGATCGTCGAAATAATCCTCGACCGGATGCGCACGTTTGGGGCCATGCCCTTCGGATTCGTTGAACCGTGGAATATCTGAAAGGCTGACCGCGTGAGGTGTGTCCAGATTGTCCAGCACCCCCTGCATTCCGTCATTGAATTTCTCGGTCCAGAAAATGCGGTCGTAGCGTCCACCATTTACGATGAAAGTCGAGACATGCCCTGACACGGCCGACCAGTGAATGTCCGGGTCCATCGGTCGGCGCCAGCGGATCGTATCCCGCGCAAACAGCAAAAAGCGGCGAAAACTGGCGATCTGGTCGAACTCACCCTTGCCATCATCGCCGCCCACTTCGATTCCGTAATTATAGATCAGCGTCGGGACCAGATTGCCCCGATACCGGCTGCCATTGCGCTGAATACCGCAAATCTTGTCGAAGAACGAGCTAAGTATCCGGGTGTACGGATTGCGCACACAGGTAAAAGAGTATGAGGCGTGTTTGCGAATATTGCCGGAAATCCGGGCCTGGCTGTCGGCAAAGGCCCATTTGTGCATACCGTCCTTGGCGTCATGAATATCGCCGTCGAAAAACCGACCGTGGTCCGAGTAGTACATAATCTGCCCGATGGTCGAGCACGCACATTTCGGCACAACACGGTACACCATACTCTCACTCTCGGTCATCCATGTACCGGGAAAACCCATCTGCAATGCCTCCTCAGCGGGTCAAAATAACCACACGCGCCCGCCTAGGCTCATAAAGAACCAAAAATATTCTGTTTATTCAATCGCTCATCCTCAGTATCAGAGAGCAAACAGGCAGAAACGGACGTTACAGACGCAATATGGCAAAAATTGCCTATATTCTATTGTGCCACAAGGACCCTGACGCAATCATCGCGCAGGCCGAGCAACTGACAGCCGCAGGCGACTGCATGGCCATCCATTTTGACGCGCGCGCCAGCGCGGTGGCCTATGACCGTATTCGCAGCGCGTTGAAAGGTAATCCAAATGTGGCTTTTGCCGCCAAGCGCATCAAATGCGGCTGGGGCGAGTGGTCTTTGGTGCAGGCGACCCTGAATGCCGTGCAGGCTGCGGTGGATGCGTTTCCACGGGTCACCCATTTCTACATGCTGTCTGGCGATTGCATGGCGATCAAAACCGCCGAGTACATCCATTGGTTTCTGGACGAAAACGACAAGGATTTTGTGGAAAGCCACGATTTCTTTGCCAGCAACTGGATCAAAACCGGTATGAAGGAAGACCGGCTAATTTACCGTCATTTCTTCAACGAACGCACCCAGAGCAAGCGGTTCTATGCCGCATACAACCTACAAAAACGCTTTGACCTGACGCGCGATATCCCCGCAGACATCCAAGTTATGATCGGCAGTCAGTGGTGGTGCCTGCGCCGCCGCACGGTCGAGATGATCCTTGAGCTCCTGCAACAGCGCCCGGATGTGGTCCGATTTTTCTCGACCACCTGGATACCGGATGAGACGTTTTTCCAGACCCTTGTCCGCCATCTGATCCCCAAGGAAGAGATTGAGAACCGCACCCCCACTTTCCTAATGTTCTCGGATTACGGGATGCCGGTGACCTTTTACAACGATCACTACGACATGCTGCTGGGGCAGGATTACATGTTTGCCCGCAAGATCAGCCCCGAGGCGCATGAGTTGAAAGAGAGGCTGGGCCAGCTCTATGCCAGCGAAGGGGTCGAGTTCCAAATCTCGGATGAAGGGCGGAACCTCTATGGGTTTCTAACCGGGCGCGGGCGCGTTGGCCGCCGCTTTGGGCAGCGCTTTTGGGAGGCCGGGAATACCCTGGGTCCCGAACGCGAACTATATCTAATTGCGTGCAAAAAATGGCACGTGGCTAAGCGTCTGGTCGATCAGATCACGTCCGAGACTGACATTCCTTGTGTCGAATACCTGTTCAATGAAGAAGACACCCTTCTGCCTAATCTTGGCGGTATCGAGACGACGCTAACCAAGCGCTCCCGCCACCGGCGCGCGGTCGTGCGGATGTTGTTCGATCATTTCCAGACCGACAAGCTGGTATTGTGTGTGGACCCGGCAAATCTGGATATCATTCAGGATTTCTGCTCGGACCAGGTCAGGACCCGGGTTCTTGAGATCGAATGCGACTATTCTGACGATTACCTGATCGGCCATGCGCGGCGGGTCGGTCTGGCCGGAGAAAACAGCCCATCGGAAACCGTGGCGCGCCTTGTGCCGGCCTTGCGCAATTCGCTGACCTATGAATCCGAGTTGATCCGGGGTGCGGGGTTCGAAGGATACTTGCGTATCCGCGAGGCCAATACGCGGGCTGAAAACGAAGAGGTAATGGCTGAATTTCTGAATGTCCCAGAAGACAAGGCGCAGGCCGTGATGAGACTGGATTATCTGTTTGCAGACTGATCCGGCGGCACCTGCCGATGCCGCCGGAAGGGTCAATCAGATGTCGAACTTGACGCCTTGGGCCAGCGGCAGTTCGGCTGAGTAGTTCACCGTATTGGTCTGACGCCGCATATAAGCCTTCCAGGCGTCCGAGCCGCTTTCGCGCCCGCCACCGGTTTCCTTCTCGCCGCCAAATGCGCCACCGATCTCGGCACCCGAAGGTCCGATATTTACGTTGGCAATTCCGCAATCCGACCCGGCTGCGGTCAAAAACTGCTCGGCCTCACGCATGTTCAGGGTGAACACGCACGACGACAGACCTTGCGGTACGTCATTCTGAATCTCGATCGCATCGTCAAAATCGTCATAACCCATGACATAGAGGATCGGAGCAAAGGTTTCGGTCTTCACCACATCGCTTTGGCCGGGCATTTCGACGATGGCGGGTGCCATATAGACCCCGGCTGGCACGCCTTCGGTCACACGGTTGCCGCCGAATACGGTGCCGCCTTCGGCCTCGGCCGCTTTCAGGGCTGCGGTCATGGCCGCACCCGAGGCTTCGTCGATCAGCGGGCCAATCAAGGTGCCCTCAGCCAGCGGGTTGCCAATGGGCAAACCAGCATAGGCCTTTTTCAAACGGCTCACCAATTCTTCACGGATCGAGTTATGCACAATCAGACGGCGCAGTGTGGTACAACGCTGACCCGCGGTGCCCACAGCCGAAAAGACAATCGCCCGCACTGCCATTTCCAAGTCAGCCGACGGACCGACAATCATTGCGTTGTTGCCGCCCAGTTCCAGAATGCACTTGCCAAACCGCTGCGCCACGATGGGGGCCACTGCGCGGCCCATACGGGTTGAACCCGTGGCCGAGATCACCGGCACATCCTCGCTGGCCACCAGCGTCTCGCCCAGCGCGGCGCCGCCGATCAGGGTTTGCAACAAGCCTTCGGGCGCGTCGCCGAACCGGGCCAGTGCACGTTCAAAGATTTTCTGACAGGCCATTGCCGTCAGCGGGGACTTCTCGGACGGCTTCCAGATCACCGGATCGCCACACACCAGCGCAAGCGCTGCGTTCCACGACCAGACTGCGACGGGGAAGTTGAAGGCCGAGATTACGCCCACCGGACCCGCCGGGTGCCATGTCTCCATCATCCGGTGGCCGGGCCGTTCCGAGGCAATGGTCAGACCGTATAGCTGGCGCGACAGGCCAACGGCAAAATCGCAGATGTCGATCATCTCCTGCACTTCGCCCAGACCTTCCGAGGTGATCTTGCCAGCCTCCCAGCTGACCAGCGCGCCCAGATCGCCCTTGGCGGCGCGCAATTCCTCGCCCAGCAGACGGATCAACTCTCCCCGGCGCGGCGCGGGCACGGTGCGCCATGCCTTGAAGGCCATTTTCGAACGGGCAAGGATGGCCTCCATGTCGGAAGCTGGGGTCTCATGCACCTCGGCCAGCAGGCTACCGTCAATCGGCGAGGTCACCTTGAGCGTGCCGCCGGTCAGTTCGGCCTCGGTCAGGTCCAGATTTGCCAGGGTGGTTTGCGCAGTCATCACGATGTCTTTCATATCTCAGGCCGCCTTGTTCTGTTCAGTTACGTCGCCGGCGCGATAGAGTCGGCCAAATTCAGTGTTGAGGAAATCGGACAGGTTCACCTGTTCCTGCCGGATAAATCCTTTTGCGGGCAGTCCCCCGGTGCGCATCAGGTCGACCACGCCCAGAACGCCTGCGGCGGTGGTGACCTGAATGGCGCTCCAGACCTGTCCGTTGAGGGTGCGGGCAAAGCTTTTGTTGATCAGGGATTTCTCGCGCAGCGCACCGTCAATCAGACCCTTGGCAGTGCAATAGACCAGCACCACATCCTGATCGGTGCGCGGCAGCGCGGTCTCGAAGATGTCCTTCAGCAGGTCGCGGCGGCGCTCCAGCCCCAGATCCTTGAGCAGCAGCTTCAGGATATCGCAATGGCCGGGATAGCGGATCGAGCGATAGGATACCGCCCGCGCCTTACCCTCAAGCGTTTCGGGCAGCGTGCCCAACCCGCCGGAGGTGTTGAAGCATTCGTATTCCACCCCGTCATGGCCCAGCACTTCGTAATCTTCCAGCGGCGCGGTTTTCACGCGCTCGCCATTCACGATGGCATCGCAGGGGTTGCAGTACTCGTTGATCAGCCCGTCGGTCGACCAGGTCAGATTGTATTTCATCGCGTTGGTCGGATAGAGTGGCAGCGCCCCCACCCGCATGTGCAGGCTGTCCAACTCGTCAAATTCGGCCGCCAGCGACGCGCCAGCAATGCCAACGAAGCCCGGAGCCAGACCGCATTGCGGCATGAAGGCGGTATCGCTGTCTTCGGCCAATTCGCGCACCGCATTGGTGGCTGCAACGTCTTCGGTCAGGTCAAAGTAGTGTGCCCCGGCGGTCTTGGCCGCCTTGGCAATCTTCGGCGTCAAAAAGAACGGAGCAGCTGAGATTACGGCATCAAACCCAGACAGTCCTTGGGTCAGTTGTGCCTCATCCCCCACATCGATCTGCCGGGTCGCAATCCCCTGTTTATTAAGCACCGATAACGCCGCCAGATCGCGGTCGGCAACGGTGACCGAGTAATTCGACGATGCTTGCAGCAGGCTGGCGATCATCTGACCGATCTTACCTGCCCCTATGACACAAATGTTCCAGCTCAAAACGCGCCTCCTCTTTCGTTTAGGAAAAGTATGAGGGGTGGGCTGTTCGATCTGCAGGGGTATTCTTGACGAAAACGCGGAGAGTTACGTCATTACGACGGTAATTTCGACATAATGTCAAAACCATGGCTGACAGGAAGCGGGCGACAAAAGCTACAATCCGAACTCGTATAGTCAAATCAACAACATCGGTGATTTTTGTGTCCAAATGCGATACGGTACGCGCAATTGGGCCCATTTGTTCGCGCTGAACGTGCGCGTTCTGTTGGCCCGGCCAGTGCAGATTAACCGTCGGGCCGGTCCTATATTTCTGTTTGACCATAAGACGCCTGACACATGCCACAAGACGCAGCACTGGTTCTTTGACGACATTCACGGCTTTAGTTCAGGGGGGAACAGACGTGCCTAAAGACCCGATTGAAAACACTATTTCCTATCATCCAACCGAATCCGAATGGGCGCTGATACAAGAAGTTCTGCCCGCCGATGATCCAACCGTAATCCAACCGCATTTCGAGTGTTTCGAGGTGGCTGAGGATACGATCCTGCCATCGCAGGGCATGTATGTGGTGCTGGGGGGCGAGGTGCATCTGCGACAGGACGAGACGGTTCTGGCAACGGCCGATGCGGGCGACTATTTCTACGAGGAACATCTTGAAATCTTTGATATTCCCGTCAGCCTCGAAGCTTTGGCCACGCCCGGCACCAAGTTGGCTTATTTGTCCAGCAATCACTGGCTGGAAATTCCGACTGACATCCGCGAGGCCTGCTATGACACCCTGTTCGGTGATCTGGTCAGCGTGCATTTGCAGAACTTTCAGCAACCCATCAATTGCTGCAGCGTGACGGCAGCAGCGCTGAGCATGTCGGCGCTGGGGTTCAGTTGCGAGGTCAACGATATCTTTCGCGAATGTGCCCTGCCCACGTCTTTCGTGGTCAATGATGGTATTTCACTGGGTGAGCTTTACGACGTCGCCTGCACCTTCATCCACACCCAGGGCCTGCGCGACAAGGTGCAGGTTCAGGCCTATTTCATGGACGAGGCCACGACCTCGGTCGAAATTTTGCTGAAGGCGATCGACGAATCCAACCGCCTGGGTGGAGACAACGACATCCTGGTGGCAAATTTTCAGGTCGGTGTCGCCCATGGCAAACCGACCATGCCGGGGGGCCACTTTGCCATCATCGCCAAGTGCAACCCCAGCACCGGGCTGGTGCATATGATGGACGTCCACCCCGAGAAATACGGCAAGCTGTGGGTCACCACCATCGACCGGCTGTGGGCCGGAATGTCGGATCGCGACGGAACCTCGATGCGATCACGGGGCATCCTGCGGTTTTCAGCGCGTGAGGCTGTTAAGACCAACCTGCAGACCCTGCAGCAGGACTGCAACTATGTGGACAGCACATTGTATCTGGCCAAAGACCCCAAGAAACGCCGCAACCTGTTCCGGCGGGCCAGCCCGAACATGAACTCGTTGGGGGTGCTGGCCGAAAGTCTGGCGATCCTTGGGGATGAGCAGGTCGATGAAGACAAGCTGCTGATTGCCACGCAAACCGATTACACCGAAGCCTTGAGCCGTGTGTCCACCGCCAAGGAAATGCACAGCCTTGCGCAGCGGTACCTGAGCCAATCGCCCGATGTGCATCTGGGCAGCACGTTCCACAGTTATGCCTTGCGACCTAATCCCGAGGAGATAACACCCGAGAAATGGTTCCAAGATCATTTGCGCTTGCTCAACAGCGATGATGATCGGCACCTGATGATCAACATCGACTTTAACCGCGTGCTGGGGTTTGAAGTCATCCGTCCGCCCGAGAACGTCTATCGTGAAACGGCCTTGCTTGAGGAATTCTGGTGCCTCTGCATCGCCTATGACGAGGATACCGATCTGGTGACCGTGGTGGATATGAGCCCCGCGACCTCGCAGGTGTGGCAGGCCCCGCGCGGGCATATCTTCCGCGGCCTGCGTGATTTGAAAAACCCAGCGATGCTGGTGATCGAGGAACACGACCCCCCAGAAGACCCCACCGACGTGGCCCGCATTGTCGCGACCAACCCGCTTGTGCTGTTTTACGCCGATGAGGACCCGTGGTCCTATATGCTGCGTAGTATCCTGTCCAATATCGGCATCACCAGCATCAAGCTGATCGACATTGAAGGCCACGGGGCCAATGTGATGAAGATCCGGCGGCAACTGAATGTGCTGACCGGTAAGGAAAAACCGCCTTACCTGTTTTTCCAGAGCGAATGCCTGGGCAGGCGGTCGGACATTGTCGATATGATCCTGAAAGGTCGGTTGCAGGAACGGGTACACAAAGCCGGTCTACCGGTTCTGCTGCGCCATGAATCCCCCAGCCTGGACAAGAACATCTTTGGTTATCCCAAGGGCGGGTTGACCGATGCGCCGACCGAAAAGCGCAACGTATTGCTGTGCGCCTGCGGATCATCGGCAGCCGACAAGGTGCCGGAACTGGTGGAACGGATCACACAGGCCGGGCACAACGTGAAACTGATCCCCTCGGTCTCGGCCGAGAGGTTCTTTCGCGATTTCGGTGCCGAACGGATCGAACGATGCATCACCCATAACGACTATTACCGCGACGATGACGAGTGGAACTTTCGCTATATCGAGTTTGGAATGCCCCTGCGCGCCTCGCATCTGGCGCTGTGTGACTGGGCCGATTGCGTGATCGTGGCGCCGGTGACCTGCAACACAATGGGCAAGATCGCCAACGGAATTGCCGACAACCTGCTGACCTCGGTCTTTGTGGCGTGGCAATACCGGAACAAACCGGTGATCCTCTGCCCCGCTTGCAACACCAATATGTGGAACAACGTCACCACCCAGAACAATGTCGAAAAACTGCGCGATCTGGGTATTGATCTGGTCGGGCCGCGCAAAGGGCGGCTGTCTAACGGCATGATGGGCATCGGTATGATGGCCACCCCGGATCAGATCATGGAGGTTCTGGACGAGGCCTTCGAGGAACTGGCCGATCAGGAACACAACATCTGCAAATGGGCGCAAGAGGCCGCCGCCTCGGATGAATTCGCGCAATGGGGCCGTGTATTTCAGGCCATCGACAACGGTATGGCTGGAATTGATATCGTTGATGACAGCAACGGCGACACCCTGTTGCACTACGCGGCAGGCGGCGAAGGCGAGATGAACGAGAGCGGGATGGATCTGGGCAAGCCCGACCTTGAGGCGGCACAGGCGCTGATCGACCGTGGCATCAACGTCAACGCCAGCAATGACCACGGCTTTACCAGCCTGCATGTGGCGGTAATGAACAACTCGGTCGAGATGGTGAAAATCCTGCTGGCAGCTGATGGGATCGACGCCAGTTCGTGCATCCAGTTCCTGCAGAATCCCAAAAACGCCAGAGACGCCAAAGTCTCGGACGAAATCCAGGCGATGCTGGACGATTGGGCCAATACTCACACTCTGACTGAGCTTGAGGATGAGGACGAAGACGATCTGATAGAAGACCGTGAAAAGACCCATCTCTACTTCACCTACGGATCGTTGAAGAAAGGCTTTCCCAATCACGATGCCCATGCCGAGGTGCTGGATGATTTTGTGGGCGAGGCGATCACCCGGCAACGCATGCCCCTGATCGTGCCGCACAAACCGTTCTGCGATAATCCGAACTGTGGGTTTTTGCACCGGATGGCCACGCTGGTCGACCAGAAAGGCCGTGGCAAAGCGGTGCGGGGCGAGGTCTATCGCGTCTCATCCACCGGGATGAAAGAGCTGGACAAGCTTGAAGGCTATCACGGCCCCAACTCGCCCGAGAATGTTTATGTTCGCAAGCGGATCAACGTGTTGATCAACGGCGTCAAAAAACCCGCCTATACCTATGTGATCGCGCATCCCACCAAGTATCTGGATGAATGGGAACAAGGCACATCCGGGATCGTGGCGGAATACACGCTGGATATGGCCACCGGTACGCCAAAACCGGGGTTTCAACCGACAGCCTAATTGTGGGTTTCGATCACGGCCTCAACCTCGGGTCCAGCCTTGAGGCTGAGGTTGTAGCCCGTGATCGCCACCATGCACAGAAGGACAACAGGCCAGAACGCGGCCTTTGGGTACAGGTTGTCCTTGTAATGGATAAGCCGCAGGGACGGCACAGCCTCGGATGCAAACAAGTAGGTGTTTACGGAAACCGCCAGCAACAGAAAATACATCAGGAAAAAGAACGACTCCATGTAGATCACCGGCGATCCGGCAAAGCCTTCACGCAGCTGTACATGGGCCAGCAGGATCACGAAAAACAAGACCGAGCATGTGCCGATCACGCTGGAGGTACTGAAATCATGCCGTTCGATCAATTCGGGGCGGCGGGTCACCGTCATTACCGCACCGAACAGCAGCATCGTCACCACGATCAACGGGATCATGTGGACAATGAAAGCGTTCCCGAAATTGCGCTTGATGACGAAGTTATAATGCAGTTCCGGCAGGTTGGTCTGGAACTCGTTTTCGCCAATTCCCAGCGTGGTATCCAGATCGGACAAGCGATAGTCGAAATAGGTGTTCTCACGCTCCCACGTGCCCATGACGATGCGAGGATCTATGCCAAAAATATCATCCGGCCCGGTGGCGGGATAGGACGTAAAATCAGGGATTAGAGCCACATTTATATCAAACTCACCGGGCCAAAACCGGACCCAGACGGTTTTATGGTCGAACGGATAGCTGGTGTAGTCAAAGCTCTGCCGCAGGGTCTGTTCAAAATACCAGCCAATCAGGGTCACGCCGTCCTGCTCCATCCTATAGGCCTCTTCGATTACACCATTCGCGGCATCGACGGCCTCGGGCAGGATGAACCCGATCTCTTTTTCGGTTGGCTTGATCGCGTCATGAACGCCGTCTTCGAAATGTTGCCAGACGTAGCCGCTCACGCGCACGTCGCTGGCGCCGGTAAAGCTGAAGGATTTGATGAAGATGCCGGTTTTGACCCGATAGTCGGGCAAATTGTCCAGCTTTTGCAGATACTCATCGACTGAGGCCTCATCTGGCAATTGCGTCGGGTCGCCCTCAAAATGGTTCAGCGCGACCAAAAGTTTGAACAGCACGACGGCCAGAGCAAGCGTCAGGGCACCGGAAATCAGCCAAACCTTCTTTTCGATGCTCATTCAGCCCCTCGCCCGCTCAATTCAACCGCCCGACCAGAGATTGCGTGATGCCCATCTCGGAAAAGCGCGCGCCCAGCGCTTCGAAATCTTCATGTGCTGACATGGGAATGCCCCAGCCCCCGCACGCGGCCAGAACCCTGGTGTGCTGTATCGACAGGTCGACCATTGGCAGGGGTTCCTCGGCGGTGAATTTTGCCAATGCGTCCGCATATTCAGTCGCCCGGTCCCATTCCTGCCGTGCCAGCATGACGGCGCTGGCATCGGGATAAAAATGCAGGTGGCTGTGGCCAACGCAACCCTCGGCAATGATCTGGGCGCCCAGTTTCAGGTGCTGATCCTGTTTATTAGGGTCTGTTTCCGCCATGGCCAGCGCCGACAACGCCTTGGGCCCCACGAAATTCCGACCATGTTCGAGCGCAATATCGACAGCCCGCTGACCGGTTTCCCGTGCATCGTCCATCTGCCCGGCGTAAACCTGTGTGCGGGCCAGATGCTCCAATGCCTGCGCCTCAAGCCGCTTTGCGCCTACGCGGCTGGCAATTTCGGCCGAAACTGCGAAGGTCTCCAGCGCCCGATCCAGCTCACCCAAAAACGTATGCGCAACGCCTAGGCAGGTCTGGGCCACGCATTCCGGCACAAAGGCAAAATACTTCTGGGACACCTCGATGGCCTCTTGTGCATCCAGCTTGCCCTGCGCCACATCGCCGGTATAGCTGCGCGCCACGCTGAGGTTGTGCAGGTTCGCTGCCAGATCACGCACTAACCCCTTTTCTCGTGCCCGTTCCACCGCCTGCGTATAGAACCCCGTGGCGGTCTGCATGGTCGCGTTCATGAAATTCGCATCGCCGAAACCGCTGAGCGCACCGACCTCAAGCCGCGCCGATTCCAACTTTCTGGCCAGTGTTAGAGCCTTTTCATTGCTTTGCAGGGCGTCCTCGACCCGACCCAGAGGAAAATACACATTGCCACGGACATAGTTGATCTGGGCAATATCGCGTTCCGATCCACACCGCTCTGCAGCTATCTCGGCCGTACCCAGGCTTTGCAATGCGTCTTTGTACAAACTGGCCTGCCGTGCGGCCTGCGCCAACCCGATATGGGCGCGGGCGGTCTGTTCATCCGTTTCAGCCAGATCGGCCGCTTCTTTGAATTCGCGCAAGGCGTCGTCCGACAGGCCCTGCAAACGGTGGGTTTCACCGCGCGCGCAAAACAGATCGAACCGTACCCCGGATGGCGCGGGCAATTCCAAGGCCCGTTCGATCAGCGGGCTGGCATCATCAAACTGGAACGCCTGAATCAATTTCTCGGCAGCTTCCAGATACGCTTGTGCCGCATTGGTGGCACCTGCCCGATCCAGATGTTGCGCCCGCAGGGTGGCATCGCGATCCTCGAACCATTTCGCGGCCTGACGATGCAGCCGCGCGCGTTCGGATTTCACCAGCGTCGCATAAGACCCGTCGCGGATCAGCGCGTGGGCAAACATCAGATCGGTTCCTGCCTCACGGATCAGGGCGGACCGGATCAGGGTCGAAGTGTCCAGATGCCCTTCACCCAAGACATAGTTCAGCACCTCGGGCGAGAACCTCTGACCCAACACCGAGGCCGCCTGAATCGCCGCCCGACTGCGCCGGTCCAGCGCATCCAGCCGCGATTGCACGATGCCCTGAATGCTGCCCGGCACGGATTCGCGTTTCAGCACATCGATATTGCGCAAGAGCTGTTCCAGAAACAGCGGGTTGCCCCCGGCGCGCTTTACGCAGGCATCCAGCAGTTCGGGGTCCACGCCGGTGAACTCCTGAACCAGCTGTCGGGCCTGCTCATCCCCCATCGGCGCCAGTTCCAGCTTCGAGATCAGCGCGCCTTCGGTGCCCATTTGCCATTCACGGTTGATCGGATCGCCCTCGACCCGGCTGGTCATCAACAGTACACAAGGCAAATCGCGCGTGGTCGCGGCAATATGGGCGCAGGCGGTCAGAATTTCGGGGGCGGCCCAGTGGATATCCTCGATCTGGATGAGCATCGGCGCGTCACGACTGCGTGCCGCGATCAGCTCGTCGATCACTTGCCGCCTTCCGCGTTGGCGGGTGGCGTTATCCATCACAGCATAAACTTCGGCCAGGCCAGGGTCCTGCTCCAGTTCCAAAAGCGCGTTCAGATGTGCCACGTTAGACGGCGACACCCAGCCCTTGGTCACCGCATCCTGCGCCATTGCAGCACCGGTGGCAGCGTCATCCGTCGGTTGCAGCCCCAGAATGCTGCGGGCAACGGACTGGATGGCCGAATGCCCCTCACGCGCGCCGAAATCCATGACCACGCCATTGTGGATCGAGTATCCGAGCTCCGCAGCCATTTCGGCAACCTGTTCGGACAGATGAGTCTTGCCGATGCCCGGCTCGCCCAGAACGATATGCACCTCACCCTTGCCGTGCTGCTGGCAGCGATCGAACGTGGCCGAGAACAGCGACATCTCGCGCTCGCGACCGACAAATCGGTGCCGGCGTGACCGGATGTTGCGCGCCATTCGATCCAGACGCCACAGTTCGACCGGTTCGTTCAGCCCCTTGATCGGCTTTTCACCCAGCGACTCGCCGACAAAAAGCGGCCCTAACGCGCGCTGAATGTCATGGGACACCAAAGTATCACCCGGCGTCGCCATATCGGTGATGCGCGACGCCAGATTAACGCCGTCGCCCGTCACCGTGTATTCTGTATGCGCCTGACTGCCGGTTGTGCTGGCGATCACCTGACCCGACGCGATGCCGATGTGACACGACAGAGGCGGGTTCAAAGCGGGCAGCACTGCATGGATTTCCAGCGCCGCCCGCGCGGCCCGCTCGGTATCGTTGGTGTGCGATATCGGCGCTCCAAACACCGCCATCACCGCGTCCCCGATATGCTTGTCGATCCGACCACCGAATTTTTCGACCACATGATCCACCTTGGCAAAAAACGCGTTCAGCAGTTCATGCATGTCCTCGGCGTCCAACTCGCTGGTCAGGCGGGTAAAGCCGGTTAGGTCGGCGAACATGACTGTGACTTGCCGCCTGGCGGGCTCCAGCGGGGTTTCGGGCTCATAGGGTTGAACGGTTTCGACAGTCTCAAGCTCAGCAATCGCGCGCAGCAGCCTGCGGCGGTCTCCGACAGCGGTCACTCCGATTTCGATCAGGTCTTCGCCCGTCAGATCGGGCAAAATTGCGAAATCAATTTTGTTATCCAAAAAGGCTTGCGCATAGTCAGATAGTCCAAGTGCGCTTAGCCAGTCCCTAAGGTCCTGAGACATGTCGCCCCTCTGAAGCCCCCAACTTCAGTCACAGACCTAGCACAGCAGACCCGTCTGAGTCTGCAATGGTTAACGAATTTAATGTTTATGTACGCCCATATGCACGAAACAGGAGCATCTGACCGCAGAGATTCAGGATGAGCTTATCGAGATTTGCCGCGTTCAAACCTGTAACACCGTGTGGCCTTGTCAGATTTCAGCTTATGAATGGCACGCGTGCCTCATCCAGAGATGTCTGCCCGCCGGGCAAGGTCAGTTCATGGATCACCGGATTCGACCGGGCGATAACCCGGCCTTTGCGCACCACGGTCAGACGATGGGCGCGCAGGCGGATCGCCTCGATCTTGTCGCTGGCCTGCAGCAGAACGAAATTCGCGTCGCAACCCTTGGCCACGCCGTACCCCTGCAACCCCATGATCCGGGCCGAGTTTTCGGTCACCGCATCAAAACACCATGCCATATCAGCCCGGCTGGACAGCTGGCCCACATGCAGCCCCATAAAGGCCACGTCCAACATGTCGGCCTTACCCAGCGAATACCACGGGTCCATCATGCAATCCGATCCGAACCCCACGGTGATCCCCGCATCGCGTAATTCGCGCACGCGGGTCTGGCCGCGGCGTTTGGGATACGTGTCGTGGCGGCCCTGAAGCATAATGTTGATCAACGGGTTTGGGATTGCATGTACCCCGGCTTCGACCATCAGAGGGATCAGTTTCGATACATAGTAGTTGTCCATCGAATGCATCGAGGTCAGATGCGACCCCGCCACCCGTCCGTTTAGACCCAATCGTTGGGTTTCATAGGCCAACGTCTCGATATGGCGGCTTTGCGGGTCATCGCTTTCGTCACAATGCATGTCGACCATCAAGCCACGTTGGGCCGCGATTTCGCAAAGCTGACGTACAGAGTCGGCCCCGTCCGCCATGGTGCGTTCGAAATGCGGAATACCGCCCACCACATCCACACCCTTGTCCAGTGCGCGGATCGTGTTCTGCATCGCGGTAGGGTCGCGCAGAACACCGTCCTGCGGAAAGGCAACCAGTTGCAGATCCAGGTGGTCCTTCACCTGCTCGCGCACTTGCAGCAGGGCTTCAACACCCTTCAGCTCATCATCGCAGGTATCCACATGGCTGCGGATCGCGCCAATCCCCTTGGCCACGGCCAGCTCGCAATACCGCATTGCACGCGCAACGATGTCCTCGACCGTTTGGATCGGCTTCAGCTCTCCCCACAGCGCGATACCTTCCAGCAATGTGCCCGAGACATTCATGCGCGGAATACCTAGCGATAGAGTCGCATCCATATGAAAATGCGGGTCAACAAAAGGGGGAGAAACCAATTGGCCACCCGCATCGATTACTTCGCCAGCTTCGGCTGTGATCCCGGATTCAATCGCGGCGATCTTGCCATCCGCGCAGGCAATATCAATGCCAGTCTGGCCATCGGTCAGGGTGGCATTCTTGACGATCAGATCGAACATGACGTTTCCTATCGTTGGCCCTTGAACCAGGGGGTGAGCAATGCACGCGGATAATCCGCCGACCGCGCCGCAACCACAAGGGCGATGATCGAGAGGATATAAGGGGCCATCAGGAATACCTGACCTGGCACCAGCGCGCCGATCTCGGTTTGCAGCCGCACCTGCAACGCATCAAAGGCCCCGAACAACAACGCGCCCAACAGCGCCTTTCCAGGCCGCCAACTGGCAAAGATTACCAGCGCGATGCAAACCCAGCCGCGCCCGTTGACCATGCCGAAGAAGAAGGCATCAAAGGCGCTCATCGTGAGGAAAGCCCCGCCCAAAGCCATCAAGGCCGAGCCCGCGACAATGGCCCCGATCCGCAGCCCGTAAACCGACAGGCCTTGTGCATCGACACTGTCCGGGTTGTCTCCAACCGCCTGAATGGCCACGCCCAGGGCGGTGCGGTTCATCACATACCAGACCACCGCCACCATGAGCAGAGCCAGCCATGTCAGTGCGGTTTGCTGGAACAAAACAGTCCCTAAAAAGGGTAGATCTGACAGTACGGGCAAATCCAGCGGTTGAAATGGCTCGATCCGCGGCGGTGACGACACGTTCGGCAATGCGGTGCGATAGGTGTAATAACTGACGGAGGTTGCAAACAGAGTGATCCCCAGCCCCGAGACATGTTGCGACAGACCCAGAGGCACCGTTAGGATCGCGTGCAATAGGCCAAAAAAGGCCCCGGCCAGCGCCGCGACCAGCACGCCGCCCCACAGCCCCGCGCCCAACCAGACGGCCATCCAGCCGCACATCGCTCCGACGACAAATATCCCCTCGATCCCGAGGTTCAGCACGCCCGCCCGTTCGCAAATCAACGCACCCAGCACGCCAAAGATCAGCGGCGTGGCGATGCGCAAGGACGCGGCCCAGAAGCTTTCGGAGAGCAGGATATTAAGGATATCCATCATGACGTGACCCCTGACGTGCTGGCCCGAACGATCCTGTAGCGGGCAAAGAACCCACCAACCAACACGCAAAGCAACGAAACCGACACCACCAGATCGGCCAGAAAAGACGACACGCCCATTGCGCGGCTCATACTGTCAGCCCCTACGAACACGGATGCGATGAACAACGCGGCGATCACCACGCCCACAGGTGACAGCCCCGCCAACATGGCGACCACGATGCCGGTATAGCCAAAGCCCGGCGACAGGTCCGAGGTCAGATACCCCTTGAGCCCGGCGACCTCGCTGACCCCGGCCAGCCCCGCAAGGCCACCAGACAAGATGGCCACGCCAAACAGCGAGCGGTTTACATTGATCCCGGCATGGCGCGCGGCAGCAGCGTTTTCCCCCACCGCCCGCAAACGGAATCCCCAAACCGATCGGGCCAGCATGAATTGCGCCAATCCGGCCAGTATCAGAGCCACAATCAACCCTGAATGCACTCGCATCCGCTCGATCAAAGGCGGCAACATACCCTGATCCAGGATAGGTGCGGATTGCGGCCATCCCAGGCTCATTGGGTCCTGTAGGGCCCCTTCCAGCATCATCTGCACAAAGATCAGAATGATGAAATTCAACAGCAAGGTAGTCACCACCTCATCCGCGCCAAAACGGATTTTCAGATAGGTCGGGGCAACCATCCCTGCCGCACCCGCTGCAGCACCCAGCACGACGATCAGCGGTAATAACAAGATACCATGGACATCCAGCACCCCCGACCCAACCGCCACAGCCGCCATCGCACCCAGATACAGCTGCCCTTCGGCCCCGATATTCCACAGCTTGGCGCGGAACGCCAAAGCGGCGGCCAGACCGGTAAAGATCAGTGGCGTGGCGCGCGTCAGCACCTCGGAAAATGCGAAAACAGAACCAAATACGCCGCGAAACATCTCTTGATACGCCAGAATAGGGTTCGCCCCCGCGGCCAGCAATGGAATGGCGGCAAACCCCAGTGCAATTATGGCGGACAGGATTGGAACACCCAGGGTAAAGGCTCGCGACTGAGTCTGGCGCGGTTCTATGCGGATCATGCCGGTTCTCCTGCCATCATCAGCCCGATCTGTTCGCGGTCACGGCCGGGGGCCTCGTGCAATTCACCATCGCGGATCACCACGATGCGGTCGGCCAAACCCAGAATTTCATCAAGATCTTCTGAGATCAGAACCACTCCGGCCCCGCGCGCGCGCGCCTCAAGCAGGCGGCGTCCGACCTCGGCAGCAGCCCCCATGTCCAGACCACGCGTCGGTTGATTGGCCAGGATCAAACGCGGTGCCCGATCAAATACCCGCGCCAGAATAAGCTTTTGTATATTGCCACCCGACAGCAACCGCGCCGGTGCTTCGACACCCGGCCCACGCACGTCATAAGCCTTTGCAAGGCGCGCGGCGTTCTCTTCGATCGCCTCACGTCGCAGCAGGCCGCGCGATTGCACGTCGCTGTCACCCAATCGCTCGATCACCATGTTTTCAGCCACGCTCATCGCGCCAACGATGCCTTCGTGGTGGCGATCTTCGGGGATACGACCCACGCCCGCCCGTATCATCGCCGCGGGGTTGAGCGTGCCGATTTCAACTCCATCCACCTTTATTAGACCCTGTTCTGGCTGAACGAGACCAGAGATCACATTGGCCAACCCGCTTTGTCCGTTGCCCGAAACCCCAGCGATCCCGAGGATTTCATGCGCATGTACAGTTAGATCTACAGAACTGAGCGTATCGCGCTTGGACCGGCCAGCGACTGACACGCCGGACAGGCTGAGTACCGGAACGCCCGGCGCCATGGTGCCCCCGGCAAGTTCCGGCGTATCCGCCCCGACCATCATTCGGGCGATAGATTTCTCATCCGCTTCGGATGTAGCCATCTCACCAACTTTGCGCCCGTGGCGCAGCACCGCGATCCGATCAGAAAAGGCCAGAACCTCGCGCAGCTTGTGGCTGATGAAAATGACCGACAGCCCCTCATCCGTCATCATACGGATGTTTTCGAACAATGTGTCGGCCTCTTGCGGGGTCAGCACGGCGGTGGGTTCGTCCAGTACCAAAATTCGCGCCTGCCGATACAGGGCTTTCAGGATTTCCACCCGCTGCCGTTCACCCACCGACAATCGTCCTACGGGCGTATCCAGCGGCGCGGTCAGGCCACTTCGATCTATAATGGCCTGAATCTTTTCTCGGGCCTCCTGCCGGCTGCGGCGCAGTGCAAGCAGGGGTTCTGAGCCCAATGTGATATTATCTAGGGCCGAGATATTCTCGGCCAGCGTGAAATGCTGATGCACCATGCCCACGCCTGCGGCCAGCGCCACCTGCGGGTGACCCAATGGCAAGGGCTGCAGAACACCCGCCTCGTCAGCGACGTCGATAGACCCTGAATCGGGCAAATAATGCCCGAACAGCATATTCATCAACGTGGTCTTGCCTGCGCCGTTTTCGCCGAGCAACGCCAGAACTTCGCCTTTGTTCAGGATCAGACTAACATTGTCATTGGCGATTACCGGGCCGAAATGTTTGCTCAACCCGTTGAGCTTGAGAACTGTAGTCATGGGGAAAGCGGGCCGGCGCAAAGTCCGGCCCGATTGCAATCAGTTGTCCGAGACCGGGCGGTCATCGTTGACATTCACCCGGAACAGACCGTCCAGAATCTCGGCCTGACGGGCATTCACCGCCTCAAGAACCTCGGCCGGAACCAGCTCTTCATCCAGAACCATTGACCCGCCGCCATAACCCATAAAGCTGTACTGGCCGTAATCCGCAGCCTCGAATGAGCCGCCCGCAACATTGGCGATAGCCTTGTCGATGGTCGGCTCCATATGCCACAGGGCTGAGGCCATGATCGTGCCGGGGTAGTCACCCGACGTGTCGATGACGTTGCCTACGGCCTTTACACCACGCTCAACCGCCGCATCCGAGACACCAAAGCGTTCCGCGTACATGATATCCGCCCCCGCATCCATCATCGCAATGGCGCTTTCCTTGGCCTTGGGCGGATCGTACCAGCTGTCGATGAAGGTCACGAGGAATGTGACATCCGGGTTCACTTCACGCGCACCATCCATGAAAGCGTTCATCAGGCGGTTTACCTCGGGGATGGCATATCCACCGACCATGCCGATCACGTTCGATTCCGTGGCAGCCCCTGCCACCATGCCAGTCAGGTAAGACGGTTCGTGAATCCAGTTGTCGAAGACCGAGAAATTAGGCGCTACCGGTCCAAAGGAAGACCCCATCAAAAAGGCGGTGTCGGGATAATCCTTCGCCACCTTGCGCGCGGCGCGTTCCAGGCCAAACACCTCGCCCACAACCAGCTGTGCGCCCTGTTCGGCATATTCGCGCATCACACGTTCATAATCTGTGTTCGCCACATTTTCCGAGAACACGTATTCGATGTCACCACGCTCGGCTGCGGTGTTTAGGGCCTTGTGTATGCGGCTGATCCATTGCTGTTCCACCGGCAAGGTATAAATCGCCGCGACCTTGACGGTTTCCGCCGCCGCCAGACCGGCGGAGAATAGGGTTGAGGCAGCCGCCACAGCGGCCAGCAGTACTCTTCTTGAAAATATTGTTTTTGTCATAACACTCTCCTGTCTGGCAGGATGGCAGCATTTTTTTACTGTTCAGTCAATTTTTTCATCCATGTCCCATGGGAACATGACTGTATCTCAGACAGTTTCGGCCGTGTTTCTAAGGTTGGGGTATGGTCAAGCGCTTAGGCCCAAAGCTCATGTTTTGGTGCTATAGGGCAAAGCGGCACGACACACGTTTTACGTGTGTCTGGCGTAAAAGTTTGTAAGCAGGTGTCTAAAGGATAATTCCGGTGTCACGACACATTACACCAATCTAAAAACTAAAGACTGCCGCAATGGTTTTCCCGGTGACAGCGCGCCGTATTGGCGCACTACTATTCGTTTGTTTGAACAGCGGATCAGTTGGTGCCCACTGTGCTTGTGGTGCTGTTTGACGACCCACCGCCACCGCCGCCCGAAGCAGCCACACCTACTGCGGCCGCAGCCACGCCAAGTGCGGGCGCGACAAGAGGTACAAAACCAGTCACACCTTCAGCCGCAGCTGCAGCCGCCGCATCGTCCAATGGGGCTACACGAGTAGGATCTACAGGCTCCGGGGTCGTCCCGTCGGTCGCGTCCTGCGCAAAGGCGCTTGTGGTTGAAAGGGCCAGAACCAACACGGTCGCTCTGATCATCATGAATCTCCTAAAACAAGTCTTGGCCGGACGCTATCACACCCGTTCGGAGGTGAGAATGCTATTGCTGAAAAAATTTCTATAAACGTGCAGATTAAATCCGTTTTTTCAGAGGCTTGCCACATATCCGCGCCCGCAGACCCCCCAGGCGCGTTTCCTTAAATTCGAGGGTGGCCTGCAACGCTATCCGGCCCGGCCACACTGCCGTTAACTCTTCAATTGCAGAATTGCCACAAGGTGTTTTGTGGATATTTTTTTTGGCGGATTGTTTCGGGACGTTTGTTTTGAAAGTTGTTAGTGAGGCGCCGATCGAAAAAGCGATAGATTGACGTGAAGATTCGAGCGGTGTCTTTGAGGTTGAGAAGCCTGTTGGCGTTGGTATGTGCGGGTGCGGCGGGCATGGGTCAGGCGCAGTCTGTTTCGACCTATGGCACACCCGGCCTGCTTGAGATTCCGACCGCCGAGATGTTCGATGACGGGGCGCTGGTGTTCACCGCTGCGGGGTTGCGCAATAGCGGGCGGGGGACGATGACGTTCCAGATGCTGCCCTGGGTGCATGGCAGCTTCCGCTATGCGGTGATCGACAGGCTGGATGGGCCCGACACCACCCGGTATGACCGCAGCTTTGACATCCATTTCCGGTTGCGCGAGGAAAGTCGGCACAGCCCGGCCATCGTGATGGGGCTGCGCGATTTTGGCGGTACCGGCGTCTATGCCGCCGAGTATTTTGTGGCCACCAAGACCTTTCAGGACCGGCTCAAGCTGACCGGTGGCATCGGCTGGGGCCGCATGGCGGGGCGGGGCGCGTTTTCGAACCCGCTGGGTGTGTTTGGCAGCCGGTTCGACACCCGGCCGCCGCCAAATTCGAACGGTCAGGGCGGTGAGCTGGAATTCGGCAACTGGTTCCGTGGCGATGCGGCGCTGTTTGGGGGCGCCAGCTGGCAATATAATGACCGGCTGACCTTTCTGGCCGAGTATTCCCCCGATCTGTACAGCCAGGAAGCGGTCAACGACAGTTTCCGGGTCAGATCCCCGATCAATGTCGGGGTCCAGTACCGGTTCGACAATGGCACGCAGCTGACCACATCTTATCTTTATGGCTCCACGCTGGGGCTGACGCTGAGCTATTTCGTCGACCCGCGCAAATCGGTGGCGCCGGGCGGACAAGGTGCCGCGCCACCACCGTTGCAGCCCAGATCCCAGACCGCTGCCGCAACAGCGGACCGCGCGACCGGCGACATCCGGTCCCGGATGCAGGCCGCGCTGGAACAGGAAGGGCTGCGGCTGGTCTATCTGTCGGGGACCGGCGATACGGTTCAGGTCGGGGTCGAGAATACCACCTATGGTCAGGCCGCCCAGGCGTTGGGGCGCACCGCCCGCGTGCTGGCCAATGAAGAACCCGCCCAGACCGAGCATTTCGACATCGCGCTGATGTCGAACGGCGTGCCGCTGAGCGCGGTGCGGGTCAATCGCGACGACCTGTATGAGCTGGAACACGACCCCGACAATGCCTGGCGCAGCTTTGCCCGGGCCGAGGTGTCGGACACGCTGCCGCTGATGCAGGGCGGCATTCTTACGGATGCTTACCCGCATTTTTCCTATCGGTTCGGGCCGTATCTGAACTTTTCCTTCTTCGACCCCGACGACCCGCTGCGATACGAGGTGGGCGCCGCGCTGGGGCTGGATTACACGCTTTCGCCGGGCTTCACCCTGTCAACCGGGCTGCGGTTGCCGATCCTCAGCACGCTGGATGACAGCACCCGGGTCTCGGATTCACCGCTGCCGCATGTGCGCTCAGACTGGGCGATCTATGCCCGTGAATCCAACCTGCGGATCGAACATATGACCGGCGAGTATCTGTGGCGGCCGGGCACGAACCTTTATGCCCGCACCACGCTGGGCTATCTCGAGACCATGTTCGGCGGGCTGTCGGCGGAACTGCTGTGGTATCCCAGCAACAGCCGCCTGGCGCTGGGGGCCGAGGCCAATTATGCGGTGCAACGCGATTTCGACGTGCTGTTCGGCTTTCAGGATTATTCCGTCGCCACCGGGCATGTCTCGGCCTATTACGATCTGCCGGGCGAATATCACGCGCAGGTCGATGTCGGGCGTTACCTGGCGGGCGATTATGGCGCCACCTTCACGCTGGATCGCGAGTTTAACAACGGCTTCAAGGTGGGGGCCTTCTTTACCCTGACCAATGTCAGTTCCGAGGAGTTTGGCGAAGGCTCGTTCGACAAGGGCATCCGGCTGGAGATCCCGGTCTAGTGGCTGACCGGGCGCCCGTCGCGCAACAAGATCGCCCAAACCATCCGCCCCGTTCTGCGCGATGGCGGCGCGCGACTGCATGTGCGCAACCGGCTCTATGGCGTCACCCGCGAGGCCCGCGCGCAGGACCTGTCGCGCGGCTGGGGGAGGTTCTGGCGATGACAGCCCTGCGCCGCCCTGCCCTGCTGGCCCTGCTGGCCCTGATGCTGATCTCCTGCGGCGACGCGCAGGAAGATGTCGATCTGCTGAAGGGGGCGCTGTTTCCCAATGCGCCCCGGTTCCATCCGCGCGCGCAGGCGCTGGCCGCGCGCCGCCCGATCCCGCCGCGGCTTGAAGTCGGCTTTCCCGCCCGCGATCTGGCCGGGGTCATGTTGCTTGAGACCGAGCGCGCCGGGGTACAGACCTGGCTGAGTGCGGATGGCGCCACCATCACGCTGGATCAGGGGCTGCTGACCTCGGCCAAGGGTTCGGCGGCGGTCTGGCCGGATCGGATGTCAGCCAGAGCGCGGCGCTGATCCTGAGCGGCGGTTCGGGCCGGGCCGAGCGGTTCCACAGCTTTCTCAACGGCAATGACGAGATCGAGCTGCACGCCTATCGCTGCCGGATCACCCCGTTGGGGTCTGACCCGGTGGTGTTGCAGGCACGCCCGTTGCCGCGCAAAAGCGGCAAGAGGATTGCTATGGGGTGGCCGAGACCTTCAGCAACATTTACTGGGTGCAGGACAGCACCGGCCGCATCGTCCAGTCTTCGCAATGGACCGGCGATTTCCTGGGCAACATGGTCATAAAGGTGGTGCCCGATGAGAGTTGAGTTTTGAACAGCAAAGGACAGCGCGTGCGCCATTTCCCCCTTCTCCTCAGTGCGCTGGCCCTGAGCGGCCTGATCGCCGGATGTTCAACCATCTACCGCAGCCCCTCGGTGACCGCAGGCGTGTCGGATGCCGGCAAGGTCCGTGTCGTGCCGGTCACGCCCGAGACCGTGCTGGTGGCCAACCGCTCGCCTTATGCGCCCAAAACCCTGCCTTCGGTGTTTGGTCTGTCGGCAGGCTCCGGCTCCTCCACCAGCTTGCGCGGCACCGGCCCCCTGCCCGAGGCGCCCTCGACCCAGGACGGATCACGCGCCGGGCTGCAGCTGGACCCGCCACCGCAAGTGAACCCCGGCCCCTACACCATTGGCATCGGCGACGTGCTGGTGCTGTCCACGCCATCCACCCAAGGCACCGCCGGAGAGCTGTCGGGCCTGCTGGCCGCGCAGAACAGCCGCAACGGCTATACCGTGCAGGATGACGGCTCGATCAACATCCCGATGTCGGCCGCGTGCGGCTGGTCGGCCTGACCGTGGATGAGGCCGAGGCGCTGCTGTTCCAGCGTCTGGTGAAAACCAGATCGACCCCACCTTCAGCCTGGAAATTGCCGAGTTCAATTCCCGCCGCGTCTCGGTCGGCGGCGCCGTCGGCCAGCCCGGCATCCAGCCCATCACCCTGACCCAGCTGACCTGGGCGAGGCGCTGTCGGCCGCCGGGTCGGTCTCGGTCAGCGATATCGACAATTCCTCGGTGCGCATCTACCGCGACGGGCAGATGTATCAGATCCCGCTGGAAGATCTGTATGCGCGCACCGCCTTGCAGAACCTCAACCTGATCGCCGATGACTCGGTCTTTGTCGATACCGACTATGATCTGGACCGGGCCGAGCGCTTTGCCCAGCAGATCGCCCTGCGCGAGACCGTGCTGGAAGGCCGCCAGACCGCCCTGCAAGAGCTGAACGTGGCCGTCAATCTGCGCCGTGCCGATCTGGATGAGCGCCGCAACAACTTTGTTCAGTCCATCGAACTGGATGCGGTCGATCGCGATTATGTCTACCTGTCCGGCGAGGTCCGCACCCAGGGCCGCTATGCCCTGCCGTTCAACCACGCGGCCACCCTGGCCGATGCGCTGTTCGACACCGGCGGCGGCATCGCCAAGGAAACCGGCGACGCATCGGAGGTTTATGTGCTGCGCGCCGCAACCGACGCCCGCGAGTTCGGCGCCGTCACCGCCTGGCACCTTGATATCCGCAACGCCGCACAGCTGACCCTGGCCGCGCAATTCCAGCTGCGCTCAAACGACATCATTTTCATCGCGGAAAACCCTGTCACAAAATGGGGCCGCACCATCAGCCAGATCACCCCATCCCTTGTCACGACGCCAATCAATGCCGCGGTAAATTAAGACACCCACCCGGGCACCGCCATCGCGCTCAATCAACACAAGCGCGCGCTGGCCGCCCGGGCCGGATCATTGCCTTCACGTCTTTCAAAAGCTTATCACACACCAAAAACACGATTATGATCGCACCGGGCGTGCCGACCCTGGGTACACAAGGAACCAAGATATGAAGATCGCGATTGCCGGGATTGGCTATGTTGGCTTGTCCAACGCCGTGCTGCTGGCGCAAAACCACGACGTTGTTGCCCTGGATGTGTCCGCCGCGCGCGTGGACATGCTCAACCAGCGCGAAAGCCCGATCCAGGATGCCGATATCACCGACTTCCTGACCAACCGAACGCTGAACCTGACCGCCACCACCGATCCCGAAGCCGCGTTTGGCGGGGCAGATTTTGTCGTTGTGGCCACCCCGACCAATTATGATCCGCGCAGCAACTATTTCGACACCAGCTCGGTCGATACGGTGATCGACCAGGTCACCAGAGTGAACCCCGATGCTGTCATCGTGATCAAATCCACCATCCCCGTGGGCTTTGTCACCGATGCCCGCGCGGTTGGCACCGACAATGTGATCTTCTCGCCAGAGTTTCTGCGCGAGGGGCAGGCGCTGCACGACAACCTGCATCCCAGCCGGATCATCGTCGGCGAACGCTCGGACCGGGCCAAGGCCTTTGCCGAGCTGCTGCTGGAAGGAGCAGTCTCAAAAGATGCGCCGGTGTTGTTCACCGACCCCGACGAGGCCGAGGCGATCAAGCTGTTCGCCAATACCTACCTTGCCATGCGTGTGGCCTTTTCAACGAGCTCGACAGCTATTCCTGGCCGGCGGCATGGACCCGCGCCAGATCATCGAAGGCGTCAGCCTCGACCCGCGCATCGGCGCGCATTACAATAACCCCTCGTTCGGATATGGCGGCTATTGCCTGCCCAAAGATACCAAACAGCTGTTGGCCAATTACAACCATGTGCCGCAGAACCTGATCCGCGCCATCGTCGATGCCAACCGCACCCGCAAGGATTTCCTCAGCGATCAGATTCTGATGAAAGGGCCCAAAACCGTCGGCATCTACCGGCTGGTGATGAAAGAAGGCAGCGACAATTTCCGCCAAAGCTCGGTTCAGGGCATCATGAAGCGGATCAAGGCCAAGGGCATCCAGGTCATCGTCTATGAACCGGTTTTGAGCGAGGATCATTTCTTCCACTCACCGGTGATCCGCGATCTCGACGCCTTCAAGCAGCAGGCCGACCTGATCCTCGCCAACCGCATCTCGGACGAGATCCGCGATGTCAGCGACAAAGTCTTCACACGCGATCTGTTTGGCGCGGACTGATCCCGACAGAGGGGATTTGAGGATACAAAAAACCCCGCCGCCGGAAGTCCGGTGGCAGGGCTGTGCGCCGTAAACGGCGGATACCTTACGTCAGCACAAGCGCATGAATGCCCGACGCCGTCGTGCCGGTCGCATGCACACGCGTAACCCCCACCGGCAGGATCGAAAAATCCGTCACCTGAACGGTGCGCGTCTCCCCTCGCACCGTGGTCATCACCACGGCCCCGCCCCCCTCAACATAAAGACCAATCGCCACATCCGACAAATCCGCCACATCCGACGGCGCAACAGGCAAAACATCACGCGCAGGCCCCGAAAGGCTGGAAACGCGATTGATAAAAGGGTTCATGCTCATCAGCCCAACCTCACTCAGTCATCTCAATCAGAAACACCTTAAACAAAACACAACTAACAAAACCAAAACACACCGAACGGAACGGCTGCACCAAGCTTTCCGGGCAACAAAAAAGGCCCCCGTCCGGGGGCCTGATCAATGCGCCATACCTGGCTGCGTGGCGTCAAATGGGGTTGGAACGTCAACCCTTTGCGCCCTGACCGCGCGCATAAACATCCTCGTACCGGACGATATCATCCTCACCGAGATAGGTTCCGGTTTGAACTTCGATCAGAACCATCGGCACCTTGCCAGGGTTCTGCATCCGATGCACCGCCCCCAACGGGATGTAAACCGATTGGTTCTCGGTCACCAACTGTTCCTTGTCGTCGATCGTCACAAGTGCCGTACCTTCGACGACGATCCAGTGTTCCGAGCGGTGGACATGGCTTTGCAGGCTCAGCGACGCGCCAGGGTGGACGTGAATACGCTTAACCTGGAACCGGTCGCCAACCACAAGGCTTTCGAACCAGCCCCAAGGGCGGTGATCCTTTGGGAAGGTTGTAGCCTGTGCAGCGCCTTTTTCCTTTAGCGCGCTCACCGCTTTCTTAACGTCCTGCGCCCGCGAGGCATCCGCAACCAGAACCGCATCATTCATTGCCACGGCGATGATGTTTTCAAGCCCGATGCCCACCAGCTCCAACTGGTCACTGTCCGAGCGCAGCAGCGCGTTGTGGCAATCAATGGCTGTGGCTCCGCCGCTGGTCACCACGCCGTCAGAATCCGGCCCGCTTTCTCGCCAGACTGCATCCCATCCACCCAGATCGGACCAAGCCGCGTCAAACGGGACAACCGACAGGTTCGTCGCCTTCTCCATCACCGCGTAATCGATTGAGATATCTTCGGCCTTGCCCCAGGGTTCAGGGTTCAGGCGCAGAAAGCCCAGATCCGGCGTCGCCGTATCGACGGCTGCCTCGACGGGCGATATCAGTTCGGGCGCATGAGCCCGGAAGGCCGCAATCATATCCGATGCACGGAAAAGAAAGATTCCGGCATTCCATTTGAAATTACCCGCTTCGAGCATTTCAGTTGCGCGAGCCAGATTTGGTTTTTCCACGAACTTTTTCAGCGGAACGGGTGATCCGCCGCTGTTCGATGCGCTCGCCAATTCGAGATAACCATAAGCCGTTTCCGGATGCGTTGGGGTGATCCCGAATGTTACCAGTTGCCCTTGCTCGACAGCCTCCAACCCGCGGGCAACCGCATTCTGGAACGCCGCCACATCAGGCACTACGTGATCGGATGGCGCAACCAACAGCACCGCGTCCGGATCCTCGGTATGGGCGCGCAGCGCGGCAGCGAGGACCGCTGGGGCCGTATTCCGCCCTTCGGGCTCAATCAAAATGGCACCGGGATCAATGCCGACGGCCTGCAATTGCTCGGCCACGATGAAGCGGAAATCCGAATTGGTCAGAACCATCGGAGCAGCGAATTCCAACCCCGCCGCCGCGCCGGACAAACGCCGCGCTGAGGCCTGGAAAAGTGTCTCATCCCCAACAAGTGGCACAAATTGTTTGGGGTAACTCTGCCGCGACAACGGCCAAAGACGCGTCCCGGACCCGCCGCAAAGAAGAATAGGGGTGATCAACATGATAAGCTCGAAACCTGATTTAATTTAAACAGGTCCTATTAGATGTGAATTAGCGTGACAAGATTTTGCTCAGCTTCAACAGGAAAAAGCAAGTGCAACCGCGGATTTGCGCCTGTACGGGCTCAGTCTTCAGCCTTGTGACGTCAAAAATCTGGGCTCCCCACCATCCAGGCAAACTGCACTTAACACACCAGTTGCAAAAGCGCCGGTATCAATGGAAATTCGTCCCTTTTGCGCGCCAGCCTCACCGACAATCGTATGCCCGTGTACAACCCAAACACCGTCGCGCCTGATTGTTTTTAGAAATGACGGATGACCCCAGATAAGGGTCTTTTCCGACTGGTCGGTGGGCGGAACATTGGGGTCAGCACCGGCATGCACCACAAGGACGTTGCCCGACATTTCCCAGATCTTCAGCCCGGTCACCCATTGATACAACGTGTCGCCCATCGCCTCTTGAAACCTGTCCCGGCACTCTGTCAGCTCATCACCGGTCATCTCAGCCCGGACCCCGCGCACATCGAACGAGGCCAAGGTCTGCAACCCGCCATAACGCAGCCACCGCGGACCCTGTTCCAAAGGGTCTTTCAGGAACCGCAGCATCATCTCTTCATGATTGCCTTTCAGGCAGGTTATATCGGGGCGCGCACTGATCAGGCGCAAGACCTCGGCGCTGCATTCTCCGCGGTCGACATAATCACCCACCAGAATGATCCGATGGTCCTGCGGCACTTTGTTCAGTAGCTTTTCCAACTGCACGACACAGCCATGCACGTCACCGATTACGCATATTGGAGTATCTGGGGTTGGTGGCAGAAACGGGGCACGCCGCCTGAATCGTCCGAAAAGGGATGACAGCACGATGAACTTTTCTCCTGCCCGGTTAGCCAAAAAAGAGCCGATACAGGAAATCCGGCACCGGCCTTAGATCCACACGTGATACCCGGCGACCTGACTGCGGGCAAGACCGGGTTCAGGCGGTTCGGCAAGCGGGTACGCCCATTTGAATGATCTCGCGGCCTTTGACCTTATAAAGCCCGTTGATCCGGTTCCGGGCTTTGGTCATGAACCAGGATTTCAGCGGTTCCGGATAGTAGGCGGCCATGATCTGGCTGAAATAGTCGAAATCATCTTGCGCAAGCCGGCGACCGTTTCGGGAAGGGCCGTGAAACCCAAAGGTGGTATCAGGATCAACGCAAGTTCCGGGCAACCCCAGAAACATCGTGCATGTCGAATAGCAGATACGGCCCCTGATCTCGACCAGAACTCCGTTGCGCTTGAGGTTTTCCAACTCGATCAAACGGTCATGCAGATAGCCGCCGCGATCGCTTCCCACCACAAGTAACTGCTGTGCCTGAGCGCGTGTTGGCGCAAGGGTCACCGGTATCAATGTCGCGACACTCAGCAAGACGGTAAAAAACCGGACAATGCTACAAGCAGAGCGCTGTCCTGTTTGCGCTGACGCTTTGAAACAACAGTCGAGGAAACCCGGCATGGTTCTATCTCCGATTCCAGTAATGATCTGGATCAGGGCTAGAGAACCGCGATGCCTCAGCTGTGCGCCGCCTGTGGCGAAACTTGGCCTTAAATCAATGTTTTAATAGGTTTTTTACGTAAACTTTCCATGTCCAATACGCACGCAGCGTTGCGCGAATGACGCTTAGGGTCATGGGACGGTCTTAGATTCGGTGTCGCCGAGCGATACAGCGACAGATGCGTCTGCCCGATAGAACAAGCGCACAGAGATCAATACTCTCAGTCACTTGTAAACAAAACGCAGTATATCAGATCAAACACCCTTTACCAAACTGCCCACAAGTTTTGGACGCAACCAAGCGTGCGGGCGCGGATGTTTTTTGTTGTTTACCAGAGACTTGAAGCCAAACAGGACTTTTCACCCGCATGTTTGTTCAGCAGCTTTGGAATAAAGCGGGCAAGTTCTAATTCGACCAGCGCTTGGTACGCCGCTGGAGACGCCAAAGATCACACCAGTAAGAAATCCGCCAAGGTGAGCAAAGGGCGACCTTCCACCACTTCCGACTTTCCTGAAAAAGCTTTTGTTCATATTCCTTTTTGGAATAACGTTTGGGCAGCGCGATGTGAATCTTAGAACTGAATTCCTGAGACGTCGCAGACGTATCGGGTGCGTTCAGCATCGCACTGGTTTGCAATGCCAGCTGACGCCTAAGCCCGACTTCAAAACTCGAGGGATGCACATAATCCACAACCATGTTGGCGCCGTCACCATCGCTATCTGCCCAACTGTCACCCAGCGCAGTATTGGCGAACACAACCGTGCTTTGCAGGTTGTCCCAATCGCTGTAGAAACTGTCCCATACCGCCGGGCGCACGATGTCCTGCAAAACGAACCCTTCGGCAAGAAACAGCAAAGCCCAAAAGCTGGGCCATGAAATCAGCAGGTCCTGAACCTGTTGTTCAGCTACAGGAACCGGTGAGAATACTACAATATCAGCGTAACTCGTTAGCAGGTTTACGCTGTGTTCCGCTTCACTCAGGCTTGCCGCAGGAACGCCCTTAGTGACGTGAATGATACGAAGGCCACCATCAGTGGCCTTCTGAGGAGAAACGGTCTTAGACAGCGCGCTAAAGGAAGATTGAGTGACACGTGGAACACCGCTCTGCTCATAGGCCGCGCACCATTCCGTGTGCTTTCGGCCTTCCAGAACGATAATTTCACTTACATGTTGCTTGCACGCTGAAACAACCTTCTCAACGGCTAAGCTCCTTGTTTCACTGTCATTCATTCAGATTTACACTCTGGCGGGTTTAGTAGGTATTCATAAAGATTTGGACCGCTGTCCGGAATTTCCAGCCACATTAAAAATGCTGCCCAGATATCTCTAACCTCTGATTTTGAGACATTGAATGGGCGATTTCCGTAAACGAACTCCAGTTGCTTCCCAGCAAAAGCGGCGCACGCGATAGCAGGATTACATCTGCCAGCGCATATTTAAGCTGCACTTCAGATCGGTCATATACCGTTCTTGGCAGGCTGGTCACGCGATCTTGGTATTTCGCAGCGAAAGCACCATAGGATTCAGAGTTATCCGACGCCAGAAAAATCGTGGAATCGGCCTTGGCCTCCAGCAGTTGATCCAGACGTTTGAAGAAGAACGCATAGTGGGATCTGCTGCGGGCACGTCTGGAAATCTCGTCTTCTGACCGCGACCAGGCTCCGGGAACGTCCCCATGAGGGTCCGTAGCCGCGCCGCCATTCATACGCACATGCACGGCGATGTCGTTTTGGCTGCGTACGGACTCGATCATCTCTTGCACATCCGCACTCGGTTTCAGCTCACGCAGGAATTTCCGTTCAATGGGGTCGTAGGGTTTGCCGAATGTAAACCTGTAGGCCGATTGGATAACGATATCCCGCTGCGCCTTAACCAATGAGGCGGTGTCAAAGGCCTCCCGGAATGCCTTGCTCATCAGGTCGACCGTTAACGCGTTCTCCGGGTCGTTCTCTTTGGTATCCTCGACAGCCCCGTCAAATTCGAACAATGACGCAAAGGTGCAATCGCAATGTTCGTCAGGCACCCACCGAATGATCAGTTCGCGATCGTGGACTTGTGAAAATGAAAACCCCGAAGCAATTGCGCGCAATCGGTTGCCCAAACCATGCTGCGCATCGACGACAAGTTTCGGCTTTTGCAGGCTATGCCCCAGCGGAACGGTAACTTCGCCTGTATTCTCTTCCGGTTGCAGCGACGTGTTGCTGATGGCCACTATGGCGTCTTCCAACGAGCGGGTCATCAACGCATAATCCACAGCTTCACAGGAAACAGAGACCGCAACACCTTTGAACACATCATGTATTGCGCTAACCGCTGCTTCGGCGCGTTCCATCCGCGTGCCAATAAGGTTTGTATCTACGCCGTAGGGGTGGCTGCGTCTTAACCGCAATATGTTCGCGGTTTCACTAAGCACCCGGAAACCTGTCATTGGGCAACTCGCATCCCACGGGGCGCAGGAAGACGCAGTTTGCCGGTTCAACGCGATCCAGAACTGCGGAAACGACTGCACTTCGTCCCATCCGGTGACCGGTGTACTTTTGGGGCGCTCAACACGTCTTACGTCGGAATGATCAATATGGCTGATGGTGTCGGGATCGACATCTTCTCTTTGCACGCCTGCGTCGGTCAGGCGTCCGTACAGGTCGTCGTCATCCCAGCCATAGGTGACAATCCGCTCGTTGAAGCCGTTAACAGCCAAAAGATTTTCACGCCCAACGACGAAAAAGCCGTTCACGTGGCTTTGTCCGGATTTCACCAGGCGCCAGTTCCCTGCAGTCAGTTGGTCAACACCTGTTGTGTTGCGGCTAAAGAACTCTGAATCGAGGATAATGTCACTGTCGACTTTGATAATCTTGTCTTTGGTCGCAGCGCGGAATCCCAGATTATACGCGTGGGACAAAATCCAGGATCCTTCATCCTCGACCCGAAGAATGCGTATACGTGGATCAGTTATCCCCGCTTTCCGAAGAGTGATCTCAACCGGAATTTCCGAACTCCAGTCCACGATGATAACTTCGCCAATTTCCTGATGCACAAGCCACGTTGGCAATGTCTGCGCCAGGTGGTCATTTCGGTTCATGCAGCATGTGACAGCAGCAAAACCGGGTTCCATGGCTGCATCGGGTTCATATTCTGCGCCAGCTTCTTCAAATTTTGGAAGGTTGCGCCAAACGTCAGGTTGCGTTCGTATCTCATTGTAGAGGGCAGAAACCGAAGTTGGTGATTTAGCGTTCCGCACCGAAAGCTGTGCTCGAATCAAACTGCGAAATGTGTCCCTGGCGTCAACTGTTGTGACGGTGTCATCAGATGCGTTCGCATCGCAGAGGCTTGCAACTATATCTTTAGAAGATTGCATTTTCTCAGTTTGAACCCTTGGTATGCCAATGCCTTCGGTATTTTAATATTTTGGTCGTTCAGTACATTCCACCTGGGATTGCGTACAAACAACTTGAGCACCGAGTACCTGTTTGTTCAGGCGTGTCAATCACCAAAGACGGTATCTTTGAAGCAAGCCTCCAAGATTTCAACCTGGATGAGCGGTGATACGCCGGAATCATTGTTTTGACGCCCTTGTCAGGTCAGCTTGCTGTCTTGGTTGTGTTCCAGTTATCTGGAGTTTTAGGTTATTGGCCTCGCATCGCTTAGGTCAATTTGGTTTTCCGGCATTGAAGCTTTGTTTTGGATGGGGTTTTTGCCACTCACCCCATTGTTTTATGGTTCTGACGGGTTGAGTTTGTTAAGCGATTGATCTTGGGGATCAATTGTAGTGTGACCGGGCTGTTCTGAGATTTTCTGACGCTGGTTGCGGGAGTAGGATTTGAACCTACGACCTTCAGGTTATGAGCCTGACGAGCTACCGGGCTGCTCCATCCCGCGTCAGTGTCAGATTTGTATCATCGTTAGAGAGATGTTTTGGGCTTTTACTAGGTTTGGCGGTGACCTACTCTCCCGGGGCTTAAGCCCAAGTACCATTGGCGCGGCAGTGCTTAACTTCCGGGTTCGGGATGGGACCGGGTGTTTCACTTGCGCTATGACCACCAAACCGAGGAAAAGCCCATGTCTGCATTCTTGCTGAGCAAGAAAGCGACGGGTGGCAGGCAGCGTCTTTGCGTGCAAAGGCGCGTTGCCACTCGGTTGTTATGTCACCCCTTTACGGGGTTTCACATCAATCAACGTTGTCCAACTCAAGGTCGGTGTATGCTTTTGGTCTTGTTTGATCGCCTACCGCTTCGCTACTTGAGGCGGTGAGCTTTGTCTTTCTGTTACTGGATCAAATCAAGCCTATCGGGCGATTAGTACCGGTCAACTGAACGCATTACTGCGCTTACATCTCCGGCCTATTGACGTGGTGGTCTTCCACGGCCCTCAGGGAGACCTTGTTTTGAGGGGGGCTTCCCGCTTAGATGCCTTCAGCGGTTATCCTGTCCGATCATAGCTACCCAGCACTGCCGTTGGCACGACAACTGGTCCACCAGTGGATCGTTCACCCCGGTCCTCTCGTACTAGGGGCAACTCCTCTCAAGTCTCCTACACCCACGGCAGATAGGGACCGAACTGTCTCACGACGTTCTAAACCCAGCTCACGTACCTCTTTAAACGGCGAACAGCCGTACCCTTGGGACCTGCTCCAGCCCCAGGATGAGATGAGCCGACATCGAGGTGCCAAACACTGCCGTCGATATGGACTCTTGGGCAGTATCAGCCTGTTATCCCCGGCGTACCTTTATCCGTTGAGCGATGGCCCTTCCACTCGGGACCACCGGATCACTATGGCCGTCTTTCGACTCTGCTCGACTTGTCAGTCTCGCAGTCAGGCTGGCTTCTGCCATTGCACTCAACGAGCGATTTCCGACCGCTCTGAGCCAACCTTCGCGCGCCTCCGTTACGCTTTAGGAGGCGACCGCCCCAGTCAAACTACCCGCCACGCAGGGTCCCGGATCCGGATAACGGACCGCGGTTAGACATCAAGAGTGCGAAGGGTGGTATCTCAGGGAGGCTCCACGGATACTTGCGTTTCCGCTTCAAAGCCTACCACCTATCCTGCACATCACAATCCTGATGCCAGTGCGAAGCTGTAGTAAAGGTGCACGGGGTCTTTCCGTCTAACCGCGGGAAGCCTGCATCTTGACAGGCAATTCAATTTCGCTGAGTCGATGTTGGAGACAGCGGGGAAGTCGTTACGCCATTCGTGCAGGTCGGAACTTACCCGACAAGGAATTTCGCTACCTTAGGACCGTTATAGTTACGGCCGCCGTTTACCTGGGCTTCAATTCAAGGCTCTCACCTCTCCTTTTAACCTTCAGGCACCGGGCAGGCGTCAGACCCTATACGTCGTCTTGCGACTTCGCAGAGCCCTGTGTTTTTAATAAACAGTCGCCACCCCCTGGTTTGTGCCCCCAGCCCCTAGTTGCCTAGGAACCGGGCCTCCTTCTCGCGAACTTACGGAGGTATTTTGCCGAGTTCCTTCAACATCGTTCTCTCAAGCGCCTTGGTATTCTCTACCAGTCCACCTGTGTCGGTTTAGGGTACGGTCTGATAGGAGGGCTATTTCCAGGAACCTCTCAGCAGCCCAATCAATCCGATAAGATTGAACTACACCTGAGATCCGTCACCACTCCACGGCCCAGGAATATTAACCTGGTTCCCATCGCCTACGCCTTTCGGCCTCGGCTTAGGGGCCGGCTTACCCTGCTCAGATTAGCTTTAAGCAGGAACCCTTGGACTTTCGGCGAGAGTGTCTCTCACACTCTTTGTCGCTACTCATGTCATCATTCTCACTAGTGATCTCTCCACCGGATCCCTCACAGGCCGGCTTCATCGAAAGCCTCTCTCCTCCAATCCGCCCGAAGACGTGAAGGAGGAATGAGACTATGTCACACTACGCTCTGCTACCATGCCTTACGGCATCCTAAGCTTCGGCTCATGGCTTGAGCCCCGTTACATCTTCGCCGCAGGACAACTTATTTAGACCAGTGAGCTGTTACGCTATCTTTAAAGGATGGCTGCTTCTAAGCCAACCTCCGGTTGTTTTGGTCGTCCCACCTGCTTTCCCACTTAGCCATGAATTGGGGGCCTTAGCTGTAGGTCAGGGTTGTTTCCCTCTCCACTACGGACGTTAGCATCCGCAGTGTGTCTGCCATCTAGTACTCCCGGGTATTCGGAGTTTGGTTAGGATCAGTAAGCCTGTGGGGCCCCATTACCCATCCAGTGCTCTACCCCCCGGGGTATTCGGATGACGCTCTACCTAAATAGATTTCGCAGAGAACCAGCTATCTCCGAGTTTGATTGGCCTTTCACCCCTAGGCACAGCTCATCCCGATCCTTTTCAACGGATGTGGGTTCGGTCCTCCAGTAAGTGTTACCTTACCTTCAACCTGGCCATGCCTAGATCACTCGGTTTCGGGTCTGATCCCACGAACTCATGCGCCCTATTAAGACTCGCTTTCGCTACGCCTACACCTAACGGCTTAAGCTTGCTCGTGAGACCAAGTCGATGACCCATTATACAAAAGGTACGCCGTCAGCTCGCAAGGAGCCTCCGACTGATTGTAGGCGTTCGGTTTCAGGTACTGTTTCACTCCCCTCGTCGGGGTGCTTTTCACCTTTCCCTCACGGTACTGGTTCGCTATCGGTCAGCAAGGAGTACTTAGCCTTCGAAGGTGGTCCTCCGATCTTCAGACAGAATTTCACGTGTTCCGCCCTACTTAATACGTCCATCAAAGCTTCCTATACGGGGCTGTCACCCGCTATGGCCATGCTTCCCAACATGTTCTAGTCACTTATCTGGCTCGGCTGGTCCCCGTTCGCTCGCCGCTACTAGGGGAGTATCAATTGATTTCCTTTCCTCCGGGTACTTAGATGTTTCAGTTCCCCGGGTTTGCTCTTAAAACCCTATGTATTCAGGTCTTAAGTACCTGTTTAAGCAACATATTGATTATCAGAGATAACAATATGAAGCTTTCAGGTGGGTTGCCCCATTCAGAAATCCATGGATCAAAGCTTATTCTCAGCTCCCCATGGCTTATCGCAGAGTATCACGTCTTTCATCGCCTCTTGCTGCCAAGGCATTCACCAAACGCCCTTCTCGCGCTTGATTTGATCCAGAAAGAGAAAGACACGAAGTCCTTCACGGCAGGCCCAGCTGGTAACTAAAGGCCGCCTCTGTTTCTGAACCAAAAGCATACTTTCCCGCCTTCCATCCTGGAACCCATGCTGCCGATGTCGGTCGGCCCCACATGGAGAATGGAAGACAATGCATGATCGTCAGATCATGCGGGTTAGTGTACTTGACTTGGACAACTCTGTTCGTTTCAGCCGGGATATTCAAAGAGGGACGAGGAAACATCCCTAATCGAACCTCCTCCGAAGAGGACCAACTGAGATCAACGCCACACTCGGCGCGATCAAACAGTGTTGATTGATTTCTCTCTATACGATGTCAAAGCCTCCGAAGAAGCTGCGTCCAATCGGACGGTTAAGAACCCAAAGGTGCTTAACGATCTGATCGAAAGGTAAATGGTGGAGCCTAGGAGGATCGAACTCCTGACCTCCTGAATGCAAATCAGGCGCTCTCCCAGCTGAGCTAAGGCCCCAAAAGTTTTTGGTGGGTCGAGGAGGACTTGAACCTCCGACCTCACGCTTATCAGGCGTGCGCTCTAACCACCTGAGCTACCGACCCAGTTGATTTTGCAAAGCAAAATCGACGTTGCCCGACAGGCGCTTTTGCTCGCAAAAGCTGCCGAGAGGGCCAGACCTCACAGCGTGCAGGCCTGATGTGTTCTGAAGAGATATGAGGACGGCTCGGTCCATGAGTTTGATCAACTTTGTTTGTTGATCTTCTGCTAAGTGTATCACGAGATTTGCGAACAAATCTAACTAGATACATCCTTAGAAAGGAGGTGATCCAGCCGCAGGTTCCCCTACGGCTACCTTGTTACGACTTCACCCCAGTCGCTGATCCTACCGTGGTCCGCTGCCCCCAAAAGGTTAGCGCACGGCCGTCGGGTAGAACCAACTCCCATGGTGTGACGGGCGGTGTGTACAAGGCCCGGGAACGTATTCACCGCGTCATGCTGTTACGCGATTACTAGCGATTCCGACTTCATGGGGTCGAGTTGCAGACCCCAATCCGAACTGAGACAGTTTTTTGGGATTAACCCATTGTCACTGCCATTGTAGCACGTGTAGCCCAACCCGTAAGGGCCATGAGGACTTGACGTCATCCACACCTTCCTCCCGCTTATCACGGGCAGTTTCCTAGAGTGCCCAGCCGAACTGCTGGCAACTAAGGATGTGGGTTGCGCTCGTTGCCGGACTTAACCGAACATCTCACGACACGAGCTGACGACAGCCATGCAGCACCTGTCACTAGGTCACCGAAGTGAAAGACCCATCTCTGGGCCGGTCCTAGGATGTCAAGGGTTGGTAAGGTTCTGCGCGTTGCTTCGAATTAAACCACATGCTCCACCGCTTGTGCGGGCCCCCGTCAATTCCTTTGAGTTTTAATCTTGCGACCGTACTCCCGTGCGGAATGCTTAATCCGTTAGGTGTGTCACCGAATAGCATGCTACCCGACGACTGGCATTCATCGTTTACGGTGTGGACTACCAGGGTATCTAATCCTGTTTGCTCCCCACACTTTCGCACCTCAGCGTCAGTATCGAGCCAGTGAGCCGCCTTCGCCACTGGTGTTCCTCCAAATATCTACGAATTTCACCTCTACACTTGGAATTCCACTCACCTCTCTCGAACTCTAGACCGATAGTTTTGAGGCAGTTCCGGGGTTGAGCCCCGGATTTCACCCCAACTTTCCGATCCGCCTACGTGCGCTTTACGCCCAGTAATTCCGAACAACGCTAACCCTCCGTATTACCGCGGCTGCTGGCACGGAGTTAGCCGGGGTTTCTTTACCTGCTACCGTCATTATCTTCACAGGCGAAAGAGCTTTACGACCCTAAGGCCTTCATCACTCACGCGGCATGGCTGGATCAGGGTTGCCCCCATTGTCCAAGATTCCCCACTGCTGCCTCCCGTAGGAGTCTGGGCCGTGTCTCAGTCCCAGTGTTGCTGATCATCCTCTAAAACCAGCTATAGATCGTAGGCTTGGTAGGCCATTACCCCACCAACTACCTAATCTAACGCGGGCTAATCCAATGGCGATAAATCTTTCCCCCGAAGGGCTCATACGGTATTACTCTCCGTTTCCAGAGGCTATTCCGTACCATTGGGCATATTCCCACGCGTTACTAACCCGTCCGCCGCTCACCCCGAAGGGCGCGCTCGACTTGCATGTGTTAGGCCTGCCGCCAGCGTTCGTTCTGAGCCAGGATCAAACTCTCAAGTTGAAAGCACATTGCTGCGCTATCCTTGACGTTCGAACCTCTGCACATCTCATCAGGAGGCTAATCCTGATGAAGTCTTCTGTTTGATGTACACAGACTTCCTAAGAAATCAGTGAACCACTCAAACAGTGAAGCTGACACTAGATCATCGGCCCCGATTGCTCGAGAAACCTACTAGCGCGATATACAGACATTCAATCCGTCGAAACGAACCAAACCGCCCACATATCTCTTCAGTTATCCATCAATGTCAAAGAACATAACACCCAGAGCCAAAAACCAGACCGTTGCGCCAATAACCTCAGCGCGCCCGCCTAACAAATCCCTCAAGATGCCCCCAGTCTCTCCTGAGCGTCTCCGCCGTCTCCAGCGTCCCAACACCGCCTCAGCAGCGCCGGTGAAGGGGTATTTACGGATTAGGTCTGGGACCTGCAACCCCCATTTTGAAAAAACTTCGCTTTTCCCCGTAGAAACTTACCAACCTTAATGAAATCAATAAGTTAACTTAACAATTCGTGGAAAAAACCCGCTTACAGGCCACTGAAATTGGGGGAAGGGTTGGTCTATGGGCGGAATCGTACCCAATGCTTGGTATGCGCCCGGGGCTGGGCCAAAGAAAACGCCGCCCGAGTCTCTTCGGACGGCGCAATCATTACGTTAGTCGCGTGTTTACGACAGATCGAAGCGATCCGCGTTCATCACCTTGTTCCAGGCCGAAACAAAGTCGCAGACGAATTTGCCCCCGGCATCAGCCTGACCGTAGATCTCGGCCAGCGCCCGCAGTTGCGAGTTCGACCCAAAGACCAGATCAACACGCGTACCGGTCCACTTGACCGCCCCGCTGGCGCGGTCGCGGCCTTCATAGACGCCGTTGCCCGCAGGCTTCCACTCGGCACCCATGTCCAGCAGGTTGGTAAAGAAATCGGTGCTGAGCGTGCCGACGTTGTCAGTAAACACACCATGTGTTGTGTCGCCGAACGTTGCGCCCATTACCCGAAGCCCGCCAACCAGCGCCGTCATTTCCGGGGCTGACAGAGCCAGTAGCTGCGCCCGGTCGATCAACAGCTCTTCGGGCGATACGCTGTAGTCGGACTTTTGGTAGTTTCGAAAGCCGTCTGCAATTGGCTCCATCACCGAGAACGACTCGACATCCGTCTGATCCTGCGTCGCATCGGTGCGGCCCGGGGCGAACGGTACCTGAACCTCATGACCCGCCGCTTTGGCGGCCTGTTCAATACCGGCTGCACCGCCCAGAACGATCACATCGGCCAAAGAGACCCGTTTGTTGCCCGACTGCGCATCGTTAAACGCTTTCTGAACGCCTTCCAACGCATCCAGCGCTTTGGACAGCTTCATCGGTTCGTTCACGTCCCAGTCTTTCTGCGGCGCAAGACGGATGCGGGCGCCATTGGCTCCGCCGCGCTTGTCCGACCCGCGGAATGTCGAGGCCGAAGCCCAGGCGGTCGACACCAGTTCAGAGACCGACAGGCCGGCTGCCAGAATCTTGCTCTTCAGGTCAGCCACATCCATGTCATCGATCAGGTCGTGATCCACGGCCGGTACATTGTCCTGCCACAGCAACTCTTCGGTCGGGGCCTCATCACCGATATAGTTCGAGCGCGGGCCCATATCGCGGTGGGTCAGCTTGAACCAGGCACGGGCAAAGGCGTCCGCGAACTCTTCCGGGTTCTCGTGGAACCGCTTTGAGATCGGGCCATAGATCGGGTCCATGCGCATCGCCATGTCCGCCGTGGTCATCATTGTCTTGACCTTTTTCGACGGATCATGCGCCGCGGGGGCCATATCTTCTTCTTTCACGCCGACCGGTTCCCAGATCCAGGCGCCCGAGGGGCTTTTGGTCAGGTTCCAGTCATAGCCGAACAGCAGGTCGAAATAGCCATTGTCCCATTGGATCGGGTTCGCAGTCCACGCCCCTTCGATCCCGCTGGTGGTGGTGTCGTCGCCTTTGCCCGAACCGAACTTGTTTATCCAGCCAAGGCCCATTTCCTCGATCGGCGCAGCCTCGGGTTCCGGACCAACCAGATCGGGATCACCTGCGCCGTGTGCCTTGCCAAAGGTGTGACCACCCGCGACCAATGCGACTGTCTCTTCGTCATTCATTGCCATCCGACCAAACGTGTCGCGGATGTCACGACCAGAGGCCAACGCATCAGGCTGCCCGTCGGGGCCTTCAGGGTTCACATAGATCAGGCCCATCTGCACGGCGGCCAGCGGGTTTTCCAGATCACGCTCGCCTGAATAGCGGCTGTGAGGATTGTCTGTCGGAGCGAGCCATTCCGTTTCCGTACCCCAATAGATGTCTTCTTCGGGTGCCCAGATGTCTTCGCGGCCACCGGCAAAGCCAAAGGTCTTGCCACCCATGGATTCGATGGCGCAGTTACCGGCCAAAATAATCAGATCTGCCCAGGAAATCTGATTGCCGTATTTCTGTTTGATTGGCCACAACAGACGGCGCGCCTTGTCCAGGTTGCCGTTGTCCGGCCAGCTGTTCAGCGGCGCAAAGCGTTGGTTGCCGGTCGACGCGCCACCACGGCCATCTGCGGTCCGGTACGTTCCGGCGCTGTGCCAGGCCATCCGGATGAACAGTCCACCGTAATGACCGTAATCTGCCGGCCACCAATCCTGAGAATCCGTCATCAGCGCGTACAGGTCTTCCTTCAGCGCCTTCATGTCCAGCTTCTTGAACTCTTCCGCGTAATTAAAATCGCCCCCAAGCGGGTTCGACGCGGGCGCATGCTGGTGTAGGATCGACAGGTTCAGTTGGTTGGGCCACCAATCCCGGTTTGACCGGGTTCCGGCGCCATGCATCACCGGGCATCCGCCCGTTTTGGGGTTATCACTTCCATCCATATCGATCTCCATTCCTGGCTAATTTCCGGCAGGTTCGCACGGTTCAAACTTGGTCGATCAAGAACTCATGCAGATGACACCTTTACCCGCCCTTAACGCGCGCCCAGGGGCACGCGTTTTTCGCTCGGGGGGATCGGCGACTCTTTGGTCTTGTCACCACCAGAAGTAGCAAATCAAAATCATGCATAAAAGTTTTGTTTAATGATGAATGCGATAGGGAATGATTATGGATTTTTCATAATCCACCGCGTTCTGACCCGTTCACCGGCAGCACCACAAAATAACCTTGGGTCACATCCCAATAGCGCCAATTGTTTTTTTCGATCGCTGCGCCACAGTCAGACCCACGAAAAGTTACAGGCATAGCCATGCCCGATCCGGCACTGAGGGAGTCAGGATGGAATTCGACTACGTCATCGTTGGCGGCGGGTCCGCGGGTTCGGTACTGGCCAATCGCCTCAGCGCCGACCCAAACACCCGCGTTTGCCTGCTTGAGGCCGGCGGTCGTGGCGACAGTATTCTGGTCCGTATGCCCTCGGCCGTGGTCGCTGCCCTGCCCGGGCGGCCAAAGATCAACAACTGGGCGTTCGAGACCGTGCCGCAGCCGGGCCTGAACGGACGCCGGGGGTATCAGCCGCGCGGCAAGGCACTGGGTGGGTCCAGTGCCATCAATGCGATGCTTTACATACGGGGGCAGCGTCAGGACTATGACAGCTGGTCCGATCTGGGCTGCACCGGCTGGGATTGGGAGAGCGTGCTACCCTATTTCAAACGGTCCGAGAATAATGAGGACGGAGCCGATGATCTGCATGGTGACAGCGGTCCGGTTCAGGTTTCACACCAAAAAGAGCCGCGCCCGATCACTCATGATTTCATCCGCGCAGCCGAACAAATGCAGCACCGCCGCACGCATGACTTTAACCGTGGCAACAATGAAGGGGTCGGCCTGTACCAAGTGACCCAATTTCACGACCCGGCCCGAAATGGAGAGCGTTGTTCAGCAGCTGCGGCCTATGTCTTTCCGGTGATGGACCGCCCGAACCTGAAGGTCATCACTCATGCAGTGGCAAAAGAGCTGACATTCGACGGTCAGCGGGCGAGCGGCGTGATCTACAAGAAAAAGGGCAAAGGGCCCGACATCGTGGTTACGGCCAGACGAGAAGTGCTGATTTGTGCCGGTGCACTCAAATCTCCGCAATTGCTGCAACTGTCAGGAATTGGGGATGGCGCGGACCTTGCCCGACACGGCATCACGGTGCGCCATAACCTGCCCGGCGTTGGCCAGAACCTGCAGGATCACCTAGATTTCATTCTGTCCTACAAAACAAAAGACACTGACAGTTTCGGGATCGGGGCGACCGCATCGGTGAACCTGCTGCGGCACCTGCTGCGTTGGCGTAAGACCGGCGTGTCAATGGCAGCCACACCCTTTGCGGAAGGGGCGGCTTTTCTGAAAACCTCACCCGATCTGGACCGGCCCGATATTCAGCTGCATTTCACCATTGCGTTGGTTGATGACCATGCCCGCAAATTGCATTACGGTCACGGCTTTACTTGTCACGTCTGCAAATTGCGTCCCGAAAGCCGAGGCACGGTGGGGCTGCACAGCGCCGACCCATTCGCCACCCCTGCCATTGATCCAGCGTTCCTGTCTGACGACCGTGATCTGGAAACACTGATCAAGGGCGCGCGGATGACGCGTGACATCATTCAGGCCCCGGCGCTGGAGAAGTATCGGCACAAGGAAATGTTCGGAACCGAAACCGCGCAAACCGATGCCGATTGGGAAAACCACATCCGCGATCGCGCCGACACGATATATCACCCGGTCGGGACCTGCAAAATGGGTTTGGATGACATGGCCGTGGTCGACCCGGAATTGCGCGTACGCGGTATCGATGCGCTGCGCGTGATCGACGCCTCGGTTATGCCGACGCTGGTGTCCGGTAACACCAATGCGCCCACCATCATGATTGCCGAAAAGGCCGCTGAACTGATCAAGGCTGCTGGCTGAGCGTCAGGTGTCTTTCATCAGGGCCTCAAGCCCGGTGCGGTAATCAGGATAAAGCAGACGTATGCCCAGTTCGTCCTTGATCCGGTCATTCCTGACCCGCTTGTTTTCGTTATAGAAACTGCGGGCCATTGGGGTCAGATCAGCCTCGTCGAACGGCACCTCTGGCGGTAAGGGCAGGCCCTGCAACTCAGCGGCATAGGCAATCACGTCCTGTGGTGGCACCGGCTCATCATCGCAGACGTTAAATATGGCACCAGGGTTGGGCGCGGCCATCGAGGCGGCCAGAACCTGTGCGATATCCGCGACGTGAATGCGCGAAAACACCTGACCGGGCTTGATAATACGCCGCATCCCCGCCCGCTTGAGCTTGGAAAACGGACCGCGACCGGGACCATAGATGCCCGCCAGCCGGAAAATATGTGTGGGCAGCTCAGGGATGCTCATCCACTGCTGTTCAGCCTTCACCCGCCATCTGCCACGCTCAGCCATGGGCGCAGGCGGGGTAGTTTCATCCACCCATGCACCCTGATGATCGCCATAGACTGCTGTCGTCGACAGATATCCAACCCATTCAAACTGCGCAGCCCGCGCGGCAATCTCATCTTGCAGGGCAGCCAGCACCGGGTCTCCGTTCGCTTTCGGCGCCGTCGAAATCAGCAAATGCGTCACCCCGTCCAGATTCGGCACCTGCCCTGGCCAGACCAGCGGGTCTGCTCCGGATGCGCGAATAGCGGGGGATTGGGCCGGGTCGCGTGTGGTGCCGTAGATGCGCCAGCCTTGTGGATTCAGTAGCTGGGACAAGGCTTGCGCCGAATATCCGTGGCCGAACGAAAAAAGAGTTCCTGTCATGGCGCCTTAGATGATCCGCAATCCCGGCGGATGCAAGCAATTGCGCCGGAATACTTGATTCGAATCCCTCAATGCGCCTTTCTTTTGAGTATGAGTGACAAAACGCCCAATCTGCACGCTGCCTATGCCCTGGACTCACCGGAAGAACACAAACGGCTCTATGCCGAGTGGGCCGGGGACTATGACGATTCCTTTGCAGCACTTGAAGACTATCAACTGCACATCCACACGGCCCGTGCCTTTGTGAGCGCGGGTGGGCAAGGCCCGGTTCTGGATGTGGGTGCCGGCACAGGATTGTGCGGTGCGGTTCTGGCCGGTCTGGGCGTCGGGCCAATTGATGCCACGGATATCAGCGCCGAGATGCTGGATCAGGCCATGCGCAAGGATATCTACCGCGATGCGATTGAGGCAGACCTGAACCAGGGTATCCCGGTCCCGCGCGACAGCTATGCGGGCATCGTATCCTCGGGCACTTTCACCCATGGCCATCTGGGCCCCGAGGCCCTGCTCGCCCTGTTGCGCATTGCCCGCCCCGGCGCACAGTTCGCCCTGTCGATCAACGCAAAGCACTATGAGAAAATGGGCTTTGCCGAAACCTTGCACAAACTGGCGCAGGGCCAGATTCGAAACCTGACCCTGCCCGAGGTGCGCATCTACGGGGACCTCGCCGCAGGCCCCAACAAGGATGACACCGCGTTGATCGCCTTGTTCGAGCGGAGCTGATCTTTTAGGTATACATCTGCTTTTTGAAAGCGCGCGTCCGCGTCGTCGCCTCGGCCGAGCCGTCGTGATAGGTGCCAAACCACTTGTCGAACGGAATCTCAGAGGTGCCGTAGTTGCACTCGAAATACCGATGATGCAACTGGTGGAAGAAGTCCCCTGCGCGGGCGGCATCGGTTTCCCGGGCACGCAGCTTTTCAAATCCGGAATGCGACAGGACCGGGCTGACCTGTTGGAAATAGGCATGGAACAGCAGGTGCAGCGGATGCGAGGGCACGATCAAGTGGATGAAGTAGGTGGTGAAATATAGGAAGTTTTCGAACCAATGGTTTGAAATGCCTGACCACGGCCCCGTATTTACGTTGCGGTGATGCACGGCATGCACGTGTTTATACAGCTTGGGGTGATGTTCCAGCCGATGCACCCAGTAAAAATGCAATCCCGACCACATCGGGATGAATGCCAGCCAAACCATGCACCAGACCGGCGCGCTGGCCCAAGTTACGGTGGGCACATAGCCGTTCGCCATGGCCCAGTAGATGATCCACTGATACACTGTTGCGACTGTCATCGCGCTGCCCAGCGTCCACCAGATATTGTCCCAAACCTGATTGCGAAAGGTGAACGTGCCGTTGCTGCGGGTTAGGTCGCGGCGGTCGAACTTTTTGTACATGCCCTGCCCTTTGCGCATGTACAGCCACCAGTGCAGACCACCCGCGATTAGAATCTGAGGCACCATGTTCAGCAGCCAAATGCGGAACATCCAGCCGGGTGCAAAGGTTTTCATCGTCTCTAACCCTGGGAAAAAGAGCGCATAGGCTGTCACCGCCAGCACCAAGCACAGCGTCAGCGACGTGATCTGCAACCAGGCGCCGCTATACCATTTCAGCACGGCAGCGGGGCGCGGAGGCCAGTTGAACAACGGGTTCAATCCCACTGGCCCCTCAGGGTGGTAATTCCAACGGGCGGCTTCGGGGTCCTGAGTGGAATCGGTCATAGCATTACCCTTTATGTGGCGTAGTCTGAGCCATCGGCATCCAGCAGAGCCTTGATTTCGCGCAGATGCGCATCGGCCTGATCGGGATACTCGTCCAGTTCCTGTGCCGTCTTTTCGGCAATCTCATCCGACAACACGCGCAACGATTGGCCGGTTTGCAGCGCACGGATATACGTTTCGGCCGCGCGTTCGAAATAGTACAACCGGTTGAACGCATCCGCGGGATCGCTTCCGATCACCAACACGCCATGGTTGCCCATGATCATGACCTTCTTCTGCGGATCCGACAGCATTGACGCGCAGCGCTCACCTTCACTTTCAAAGGCCAGACCACCAAATTCGTTATCCACCACATAGCGATTGTAGAAGGTGGCCGTATTCTGATCGATCGGCGGCAGGCGACTGTCGGCCAGCGAGGCCAAAACGGTGGCAAAGATCGAATGCACATGCATCACACAGCGCGCATGCGGGCAGTGGCGGTGGATCGAGCCATGCAATCCCCACGCGGTTGGGTCAGGCGCACCGGGCTGGGACATGACGTCCGGGTCATTGGCATCCAGCAGCAACAGATTCGAGGCCTTGATACGGGCAAAATGCATCTGATTGGCATTCATCAGAAACTGCGTACCATCTTCATTCACTGCCAGACTGAAATGATTGGCGACGCCTTCATGCATGTTCAGGCGTTCTGTCCAACGAAAGGTGGCGGCAAGATCTACGCGGTCCTCCCAGTGGTCGATATTGGGGCGCAGGTTTGTGACGGTCATTGCGGGCTCCGATAGGGTGGTTGGGGCTGCTGAAAAGCCTGCCTGCGCTTTAAAAAATTGACCAACGAAAAAAACAGACCTAATTCATAAGTTGAGCTAATGGCAGGATTATGCGAATGCAGAAACAGCTTCCTCCGCTGGGGTGGTTACGCACATTTGAAGCCGCTGCGCGCCACTTATCCTTCACCGGCGCTGCCCGCGACCTGAACATGACCCAAAGCGCGGTCAGCCAGCAGATCAAATCGTTGGAGGGATATCTGGGTCAGCCCCTGTTCCTGCGCCGCCCGCGCGCGCTGGAACTGACCGAGGCCGGCATCACCTATCTGCCGGTGGTGCGCGAGGCGTTTCGAACGCTGGTCCGCGGCACGCAAGCCGTCACAGGCGCGCAGCAAAACGCCGTTCAGGTGCAAAGCAACATCACGTTTGCCGTCAATTGGCTGGCCCCGCGCCTGCCGCAATTCCGCGAGGCACACCCAGAAGTCCAACTGAACATTTTTACCGAATTATGGGAGCCGCGGGAGATGGCCGAAGGGGCCGCCGTGGAAATCCGATTTTCTCTGCGCCCATCCGATTTGGTGCGAACGGAATTGTTGCGGACCGATTATTATTACCCAGTCTGTGCGCCGGGCTATGAAGTGATGCTGGACACGCTGCAACTAAAGCCGTTGTTCGATTGTTCGAATCTGCTGTCAAACTGGGCAAATTGGGCCGAAGAACAGGCTCTAATTTGGGGAAATCCGCCTATCACTTACTCGACAACCTATTTGGTCAGCCTGTCCGTCGCGATGGCAGGCGGGGGGCTATGCCTGACCCACGACACTATTGCACGCGGCTTGATCGAACAGGGGCGGCTTGTGGCCCCCTTTGCCCATCGCGCTCCAATGCCCGAAGCCTATTACCTGTTATTGTCACCCCAAGCCGAAGAAACCCCGGGGGCGCTGGCCTTTGCAGATTGGTTGCGCCGCGAGATGGAGGCAGACGCGCAGCCTTGATATGGGGCACTCCCGCCCATCGTCACTGCCGCTGTGCGGCACTTCCTCTGGTTGGGCCCGGCAGCGCTGACGCGCTGCGTGACGGTTTCATGACAGCTGTACGGTGGGGGTTGAACCTTTCTCTGCATTCAGGAAAGTTGAGCCATGGAATACACACCTTTCCCAAGCTGGCCCGATGTCGCCCCTAAATTGATTGCCGTTGCCGCGGGACGGGAGGCCGCGGATTTGGTCATTCGCGGCGGCACTTGGGTGAATGTACATAGCCGCGAAACCCTACCCGATCACGACATTGCCATTGCCGCCGGGCGCATCGCGTATGTTGGGCCCGACGCGTCCCATTGCATTGGCCCCGACACGCAGATCATCGAAGCACATGGTCGCTATATGCTGCCGGGACTGTGCGACGCCCATATGCATATCGAATCGGGGATGTTGACCCCGGCTGAGTTTGCCCGTGCGGTGATTCCGCATGGCACCACCTCGATGTTCACCGACCCGCATGAGATTGCGAATGTGCTGGGGCTGGACGGCGTGCGCATGATGAATGATGAGGCGCTGATGCAGCCGGTGAACATCTTCACGCAGATGCCGTCATGTGCGCCGTCGGCACCGGGGCTTGAGACCACAGGTTATGAGATTACGGCCGAGGATGTGGCAGAGGCCATGAACTGGCCGGGCATAATCGGGCTGGGCGAGATGATGAATTTCCCCGGTGTTATTCACGGCGATCCAAAGATGCTGGCTGAAATCGCGGCGACTCAGCGAGCCGGGAAAACAGTCGGTGGGCATTACGCTTCGCCTGATTTAGGGCCTGATTTTGCAGCATATGTGGCCGGCGGACCAGCGGATGATCACGAAGGCACCTGCGAGGCCGATGCCATTGCCCGAGTGCGGCAGGGCATGCGGTCGATGATGCGGCTGGGCTCGGCTTGGTTTGATGTGGAAAGCCAGATCACAGCGGTCACCGATAAAGGATTGGACCCGCGCAATTTCATCCTGTGTACCGATGATTGTCATTCCGGCACCCTGGTCAATGACGGACACATGAATCGGGTTGTGCGCCATGCAATTGCTTGTGGTTGCGATCCGCTGGTGGCCTTGCAGATGGCAACGATCAACACGGCCACCCATTTCGGGTTGGAGCGTGAGATCGGTTCGATCACTCCGGGACGGCGAGCGGATATTATTCTCAGCTCGGACCTGACGGAGCTGCCCATCGAGATGGTCATTGCCCGCGGTCAGATTGCCGCCGAAAAGGGCGCAATTTCAGTGGATTGCCCGCACCTGAACTGGCCGGGTACTGCGCGCGACACCGTACATTTGGGGCACGCACTGACCGGTGCGGATTTCGAAATCAATGCCCCCGCAGGTGCCAATCGTGTGCAGGCCAATGTGATTGGCGTTGTGGAAAATCAGGCCCCCACAAAGGCGCTGAAATGCGAGCTGCCAATCATCGGCGGTTTGGTCGAAGGCGAAGGCGAGGTCTGCCAGATCGCGCTGGTCGAGCGCCACCGCGCCACCGGGGGGGTGACAAACGCCTTTGTCTCGGGCTTTGGATATCAAGGCAAAATGGCGATGGCTTCGACTGTGGCGCATGACAGTCACCACATGATCGTTGTCGGCACCGACCGAGACCAGATGGCACTGGCAGCAAACCGTTTGGCCGAGGTGGGTGGCGGCATCACTATATTCCGCGATGGCGCGGAACTGGCACTGGTGGAACTGCCCATTGCAGGCCTGATGTCGGATAGCCCAGCGACTGAAGTGGCGGCGAAAGCAGAACAGATGGTCGCGGCTATGCAGGCCTGCGGCTGCCAGTTGAACAACGCGTATATGCAGCACTCGCTGCTGGCCTTAGTCGTGATTCCCGAATTGAGGATTTCAGACCTTGGGCTGGTGGATGTGCGGACCTTTGAAAAGATCGACCTTTTGGAACCCCTTGCATGACAATAATCAGAACACCCGACGTTCCTACACCCGAGAAGTTCACCGACCCCGCGGCGGCGGTGGTTCGTCTGGAACAGATTTACGATCAGGCGACCCAGTTCCTCTGCGACAGCTTTGCAAAGGCAATAGAAGGGGAGGCACCGCCCGAACGATTCAGAGCCTATTACCCGGAAATTCGCATCAAAACCGCGACCTATGCTCAGGTCGACAGTCGGCTTAGTTTTGGTCATGTCTCTGAACCCGGCACCCATGCAACCACGGTGACACGGCCCGATTTGTTCCGGTCCTACCTGACGCAGCAGATCGCACTTTTGATCCGCAACCACGGCCAACCTGTGTCCATCGGTGCCTCAGACACGCCGATCCCGGTGCATTTCGCTGTTGCCAACAACCCTGATCTTGTCGTCCCGCATCAAGGTGCGGCCGGGTTTACGCTGCGCGATGTGTTCGACGTGCCGGATCTGACAACAACCAATGATGACATCGTTAACGGGGTTCATGATCACGAAGGGGATCACGGCCCGCTGGCCTTGTTCACCGCGCAACGGGTGGATTATTCGCTGGCACGGCTGGCGCATTATACGGCGACCGATCCCAGCCATTTCCAGAACCACGTGTTGTTCACCAACTACCAGTTCTATGTGTCCGAATTCGAAAACTACGCCCGATCACAGCTGGCCGATCCGGAAAGCGGCTATACAAGCTTTGTTTCAACCGGAAATGTCGAGATCACCTCGCCAGATGGCACATTGGACCAACCCCTGAAACTGCCGCAAATGCCGACCTATCACCTCAAACGCGAGGATGGGTCCGGGATTACTCTGGTCAATATCGGGGTGGGGCCGTCGAACGCCAAAACAGCCACCGACCATATTGCCGTCCTGCGCCCGCATGCCTGGTTGATGGTGGGCCATTGCGCCGGGTTACGGAACACGCAGGCATTGGGGGATTTCGTGCTGGCCCATGCCTATCTACGCGAAGACAAGGTACTGGACGACGACCTGCCCGTCTGGGTGCCGATCCCGCCCCTGGCCGAGGTTCAGGTCGCGTTGGAACGCGCCGTGGCCGAAGTCACCGAACTGGAAGGCTATGAACTCAAGCGGATCATGCGGACAGGCACCGTCGCCTCGGTCGACAACCGCAACTGGGAACTGCGCGACCAGTCCGGCCCGGTGCAGCGCCTCAGCCAATCCCGCGCGATTGCGCTGGATATGGAAAGCGCCACCATCGCCGCCAATGGCTATCGGTTCCGGGTTCCATACGGCACATTGCTGTGTGTTTCCGACAAACCGCTGCATGGTGAATTAAAGCTTCCCGGCATGGCGTCGGCGTTCTATACCACTCAGGTCAGCCGCCATCTGGCGATTGGAATCCGTGCGATGGAACACCTGCGCGGCATGCCGTTAGAGCGTCTGCACAGCCGGAAATTGCGTTCATTTGACGAAACGGCCTTTCTCTGAAGCAAAAAAGCAACGAAATCCCCCTATTTTTAGGGTTTTCGACGCTACTATTCGTTGTGTTCGCCCACAATATCCCGTTACAGTTACGCGGTGAGGCCCTATTTATCGGGCACGTTAAGGAGACCAAGAAATGGCAAAGCCTATGACAAAGACTCAGCTGGTTGCTGCTCTCGCTGAGGAAATGGGAACCGACAAGAAAGCTGCAAACGCTGCGCTTGAGGCCGTGACCGGCCTGATCACCCGCGAAGTGTCGGCTGGTGGTGCGGTAACCCTGCCCGGTGTTGGCAAAATCTACTGCCGCGAGCGCCCCGAGCGCATGGTGCGCAACCCCGCCACCGGCGAGCAGTTCAAGAAAGAGGCCGACAAGGTGGTCAAGATGACCATCGCGAAGGCTCTGAAAGACAGCGTGAACGGCTGATCCCAGTCTATACGGACAAGCGATTGAGGGCCGCCGATTGGGGGCCCTTTTTCTTTGCCTCAGTGCAGGCTTAGCAGCACTTCCAGATCGCGGCGGTTGAGGCGGATCATCAAAGCCCTGTCATCAGCAGACAGTTTTGCCCCTTTGCGAATGTATGCCTCGAGATACGCGGCAATTTCACTGGTCGAGCGATAGTACAAATCCGGCGAAGACCGGCTGAGTTCATCCACAAGCCTAAACAGCAGCTTCTTCTGTTTTTCCGAGTCCAGATCTTTGCGTTTTTCTTCCAGCATGAAGTTTCCTATCACCCTTACAGACGAGGTAGGGCTTCATAGCTCTTCAACAACTCTTACGCGTTGTTTCTTTCCGATATTTTGGGCGCTTTTTTTGCACCTAGCGACTAGAAGCAATTTCGATTGCGATGAGTTCTTTCGGCCCAAAGATCAAAACCCTGTTTAAAAACTTAAATTGGCAACCAGCAATCCGCCTCGTCAAAATAAAACTTCGTGAAAACTGGAGGCGCAAGGAAGGGATTTGGCCTCAATAAGACTTCTATCAAGGCTGTTTCATCTGGAAGCTTTTCACTACTTACTAAAGAACTTTCGGCGTCAATAACCCAGTGGTGCAAGTTTTTTGATTTTAGAACCGCGACGAAAGCGTGCTTCTTCAAACAGCCAACTTTCGCGGTTTCATCAATCAAACGAATGTAGGAAGTTTGTCGACCGCTCAGGCTCTCAAGAGCCGCCATTCGATAGGACTGATAAGCAAAAGCAAAGGCAAGCAATGAGAATAGCAGTAAAAGAATTATTCTTTTCATAATCTTAAGCTACGAATACACAATTGATTTCACAAGCCGACGCAAAGCCATAATCTTACTCTGCAAAGCTGCGAAAACTGCCTGCTTTTCCGATGGAAACAACGGGCGCCTTGGCGCCCGTTGTTCGGTTAATCGCCAAAGTTGATCAGTGAACCGTCTCAACCTTGTGGAAGTCCAGATCGCGGTCTTCAGGCATCGAGTCGATGCTCAGTACCTCTTTGCGCTTGGCGATCAGGATATAGACCACGCAGGCCAGATACAGGCCGACGACCACCGCTCCGATCCACTGGATCTGCAACCACTGGCTCTGGAACAACAGGGTCAGCACGAACAGCAGCACGACGTTGCCTGCGACATAAATCGCCTTGCCAAACCGCTCGACCGTCATGTTCAGGTTGTCGGTGTAGAGCCTAATAAGCGAGTCCAGCGAGTTGATTACGAAGGTCACGCCTACAATCACCATCGCGATGTTGGTGATGCCTGCGGTGCTGATGCCGTTCAGGTGGTAGTAGTAGAGAACGGTGAACCAGATCGCCAACGGGATCGACGGGAAGATCAGCAGCGCTGCCAGCAATTGCCAGGTCTTCAACCCACCCACAAAGCGCGAGGTGAACTGGCCAATCATGATCGACCACGCAAACCACCAGAACAGGTAGAAGGCGTGATAGTCGGTCAGCGGCAGGACGAACTTGTGCAGATTGGCGAAATAGGCCCCGATATTGCTGCTGGTTTCCGCAAAACCTGTAAAGCCCATGCCAGCTGCAACCCACATGCCAAGGATCAGCGCCAGAAACAGAAAGGTCGAACCCACCGAAAGGATACGCACGTATTTCAGGTCGGTCGACGAATAGGCCGCCGCCAGAATGACCACAAATACGATGACATAGAAGGTGGTGACCACGGATTCGCCGTCTCCGACCTCGGGCAGGTAGCCGGGCAGGTAGATCAGGAACAGGCTGGCGGTAAAGGCGCAGGTGCCGATGATGACCACGTTGTTGATCAGCTTGATCAGCGGGATCTCAAAGAACTTGACCCGCGGTTCGATCACGCAGAAGTAGAATGCGGTCAGGAAATAGAAGGCCCAGATCAGAAAGCCCCAGAACCCGAACTCGATCGCCAGCGGATTGGCAAAGGCATAGGCTGGATCTTCGGCATAGCCGCCGAACTCGGTCAGCGGGAACATGATCAGACCTACATCCAGACCGGATGTGAACAGGATCGCGATGAAGGTGAACAGATGAACAGGTGTCACACCGACACAGCGCAGATTCCACCATTTCACAACGAAGAAAGCGACCAGGCCCAAAGCCAATAGGACGCCAAAAGACAGAATGTATTCCAGAAGCACTGACAAACCTCCCATAATCAGCCAGATTTTTCGCATTTATCTTTAATTGGCCGGTCAATCAATAAAAACGTCGCAGTTTTCACGCTTGCCCCAAAGGTGTGGTTTTTTGGCAAGGGGCGCTTGCGGCCTGATAGAAATTCGGAAACAGTCGCCGCGTTCTGACTGGGGGATGCTCAATGGATCTGCGCGCCATCGCCATGGGGCTGGTTTTTGCTTTTATCTGGTCCTCGGCTTTTACCTCAGCCCGGATCATCGTTGCCGATGCGTCGCCTCTGTTCTCGCTGGCACTGCGATTCTTGATATCGGGATTGATAGGCGTGGCTATCGCACGGGCCATGGGGCAAAGCTGGCACCTGACCCGATCCCAGTGGCGCGCTACAATTCTGTTCGGAATTTGCCAGAATGCCCTTTATTTGGGTCTGAATTTCTATGCGATGCAAACAGTCGAAGCCTCGGTGGCGGCTATAATCGCGTCCACCATGCCGTTACTGGTCGCTTTGGCCGGATGGTTGTTTTTGGGTGAAAAGCTGCGTCCGGTTGCGGTGCTGGGTCTGATCGCCGGATTTGCTGGCGTCGCCCTGATCATGAGCACCCGCATCGGCGGTGGCCTCGACCTGTTTGGTGTGGCTTTGTGTTGTATCGGGGCGCTGGCGCTGACTTTTGCCACACTGACCATCCGCGGCGCCACATCGGGCGGCAATTTCATGATGGTAGTCGGATTGCAGATGCTTGTGGGCTCAGCCGTTCTGTTTGTTGCCGCCCCCATATTCGAGACGATCTTCATCCACCCAACCGTGCCCCTGGCGATGGCCTTCACCTATACCACTTTGTTCCCGGGCCTGTTGGCCACGCTAATCTGGGTTCTGCTGCTGGACCGGATCGGAGCCACCCGCGCGGCGACCTTCCATTTCCTCAACCCGGTCTTCGGCGTTACCATCGCCGCTATTCTATTGGGTGAAAAGCTAGGCCCGCTGGATGCTGTCGGGGTTGGGATCACGACACTGGGCATTTTAGCAGTGCAGCTTTCCCGCCAACCTGCTCAGGGCAATAAAGCCTCGACCTGATGCAGCAGCTTTGGTGAGTCCGGTTTCACATTTGCACCATATGTAGCGACGACTTCCCCGTTGGGATCGAGCAATATTTTGTTAAAATTCCAACCAGGCTCAAACCCGGTTTGCGCCTTTACCTCCTTGTAGAATGGATGGGCATCGGCACCCCTGACCGGCGTAATATCCGTCATTGGCAATGTTAGTCCATAATTCAGCTCGCAGAATTGCCGGACTTCTTCAGCAGACCCTAACTCCTGATTGAACGAGTCTGACGGCACGGCCAAAACCACAAGTCCGCGGTTAGAATAAACCTCATGCACCTTTTGCAGAGCTTCATATTGTCCGGTAAATCCGCAGTGTGACGCAGTGTTAACGACAAGAACCGGTAGTCCCCTCCAATCTGCGATCGAAATGGTGCCACCATCGATTGACGCGAATTCTCCGCCCAACGGCGCGGCCTGAACGGCGCGACCAAGCATTATCAAAGCCGTTAGTAGAAGCATTCTGATCATTACATACCCTCCCTTTGCTCTCATTACGTATGGAAACCGATTGCAGATCACCTGCACGACTGCGCGAGAACACTGAAATAGGGCTTTGAATTCTGCACCCCTGCCCCCAGATTATGCCACAAGTCTAATGACCGGAGGACCCATGACCCAATTCACTAAATCCCCCGAGGCCATCGCGGCATTGTCGCCCGAAGAGTTTCACGTCACGCAGCGCAGCGGAACTGAGCGCCCGGGAACCGGCAAATACCTGAGCAACAAGGAACCGGGTATTTACGTGGACATCGTCTCAGGCGAGCCGTTGTTCGCCTCGACCCACAAATACGAATCCGGTTGCGGCTGGCCCAGTTTCACAAAGCCCATCATCCATGAGCATGTGGAGGAGTTTCACGACGCCACCCATGGTATGATCCGCACCGAAGTCCGCTCGAAACACGGCGACAGCCATCTGGGACATGTGTTCCCGGACGGCCCGCGTGAACATGGCGGGCTGCGCTACTGTATCAACTCTGCCGCCTTGCGATTCGTTCATCGCGATGAGATGGAGGCCGAAGGTTATGGCGAGTACCTGATCCATGTGGAGGACATCAAATGACCGAACAACGCGCCGTTCTTGCCGGGGGCTGTTTCTGGGGCATGCAGGACCTGATCCGCAAATTGCCGGGCGTGTCGCGCACGCGCGTTGGCTATACTGGCGGTGACGTGCCCAATGCCACCTATCGCAATCACGGCACCCATGCCGAAGGAATTGAGATCTTTTTCGATCCAGCCAAGATAACCTATCGCGAATTGCTGGAGTTTTTCTTTCAGATCCACGACCCGACCACGCCGAACCGTCAGGGCAATGATCGCGGGATGAGCTATCGCTCGGCCATCTATTTTGTCGATGACGAGCAAAAACAAGTGGCGCTGGATACGATCGCCGATGTGAATGCCAGCGGTCTGTGGCCCGGCAAAGTGGTGACCGAGGTCGAGCCCGTCAGTGATTTCTGGGACGCCGAGCCCGAACATCAGGATTACCTGGAACGTATCCCAAACGGTTACACTTGCCACTTCCCACGCGCCGGATGGGTTCTGCCCAAACGCGACGCGGCTGAATAATGGTGATAGTCCCCTGCGGGGCTATTCCGACGCAACGCGGGGCCTGCCACTGGCCTCAACGGTGACCATAGCCTCGACGAATACCTCCTGCGCTTCGATACGGGCAGTGCGGATGTCCCGGTCAACCACGACCCGTATATCCGCAGCCCCGGCCTGACGCACAGCGCCCTCTGCCTCGTCCCGCAGCACCGATTCAAGCATGTCCAGCGCCTTGTCGGACGCGGTGAAATCCTGTGGACCGTCCTCAAGATGTACCCTGAACCGCCCCTCGGACGGGGATGTCACCGTGCCGGACCGGCGCAGGGTCAGCCGTCCGACCACAGCACCGATAGCGTTGGCCACGCCCGCGTGTTCAGGCAGGATCATGCGGGCGTGCAGTCGTTCCCCAACCGCTGGGTAATAGCTGGGGGCCGAGGCCCCAAGACCCACCACATCCACATTCAACGCTGTATCCAGCGCCAAAAGTCCACGATGGCGCGCCAGCCCTTTTTGCGTCAGAACGTGACGGGCAAGATCGGCAGAGGGCACGCCAAAGTCATCGGCCTCTTCAGCAAAAGCACTCTCTAACAAGGTCAATGCGGTCTGTTTGGTCAGCTGATCCACGATCATCTGCGCCAGCTTTTCCGGTGATGCGGCCAACATGTCGCCGGATCCTACACGCTTGCGCGCGACAATCTCCAACGCTTTACGCGCCGCATCCGCATCCCACGCATCCAGCCGGCCCAACATATGGCTGGCATCCGAAGGCGTCACGCCAGAGACCTGAACGATCCCGCGATCCACCAGGCGCATCAGGGCACCGTTTTCCATCCGGGTGCGCAACAGGTCACTCAGCGGCATGACATTATTGCCCAACCGCTCCATCAACGCCTCTTCCCGCGCGCCCAGGCCTTCGGCGTGGATGCCTGGGACCTGGCGGGCAAACCGGGTATCATGTTCGCCCACCGTTGTGGACCGCAATTGCATATCCAAAACCGCGTGGACAACATCTGGTGCCTCAGATGCAATCAGGGAAACCGGCAAAACCCGTCGCGGCCCCAAAAACACACCGCCACCCAAACCTTCGGTCACCACATGCATCTGACTGTCACCACCCAGACCATGGGTACGCATCGCCACGGCTTCAACCATGGTGCGGAAACCGCCGACCTGAGCGCCCGCTGGGTCAATTGCAGGTTTGCCATCGCGGATCAGGGCCACATCCGTGGTCGTTCCACCGATATCCGACACCAGCGCATTCTCTGCCCCGGTCAGCCAACTGGCTCCGACGATAGACGCCGCAGGTCCGCTGAGGATGGTCTCAATCGGGCGTTCCCTTGCCTGTTCGGCACTCATCAACGCACCATCTCCACGCACAACCATCATCGGCGCGGTGATGCCCAATTCCAGCAACCGATCCTGTGCGCGCCCGATTAACCGGTCGATCATCCCGATCAAACGGGCGTTCAATACCGCCGTCACCGCCCGTTTCGGGCCGTTCAATTTGGCTGACAGATGATGTGAGCATGTCACCGGTGCGCCGGTCCTGTCGGTGATGATCCGTGCGGCCTCCAGCTCATGTGCGGGGTTGCGGGTGGCAAATTGCGAGGCCACCGCAAAGCCAGATATGCCTTTATGAGAGTCTAAAAATGCGTCCAACGCGGTCACATCCAACGGCGTGGTCTCTCCCCCGGCATGGGTGTGACCCCCGGAAATTACCAGCGCCGGATCGCCCTTCAGCGCATCCCGCAATCCGTGCTTATCCAGATCGCCATCCTTGAACCCGATGTAGATTAACGCAACCCGTCCACCCTGCCCTTCAACGAGCGCATTCGTGGCCAGTGTGGTCGACAAGGACGCCATGGAAATCTGCCCCGGTGCCACCTGCGCCGCATCCAGAACCGCCTGAATAGCCTTACCCACACCGATCGCCAGATCAGCTCGCGTGGTCAGGGACTTGGCCGAGGCGATCACCTCACGCTCATCCCGGATCAGCACCGCGTCGGTGTATGTTCCACCCGTATCCACCCCCAAAGCCAGCGCCATCGGGTTCTCCTTCCTGTTCGCTGCTGATGGGTGTAGCGGTTTGGACCGACACGTCCAGCCTGTTTGCGGCACTTACGCCAGTTGTTCGACCGCCCAGCGCGCGGCATCTGCCACCGTTGGGTCTGAGTCTTCCACCAATCCTTGCGCCACCGGTCGCAACGAAGCCATTCCCGAATTGCCGATGGCATACAGAACATTACGCACGAACCGATCGCGCCCGATCCGTTTGATGGGCGACCCGGAAAACTTCGCCCGAAACGCGGCATCGTCCAATACCGCCAGCTCCGCCAGGGGTGGCGCTTTCAGATCGTCCCGTGCGGCGTACCGGACATCGCTGGCCGCAACGGCGAATTTGTTCCACGGACAGGCTGCCAGACAATCGTCGCAACCGTAAATCCGATTGCCCAGCTTGCCGCGCAGGTCTTCCTCAATCGGACCTTTATGTTCGATTGTCAGATACGAAATGCAGCGCCGCGCATCCAACTGATACGGGGCCGGAAACGCATCCGTTGGACATGAATCCAAACAAGCCCGGCATTTTCCACAATGATCGGTTTCGGCCACGTCGACCGGCAAGTCCAATGTCGTGAAAACAGAGCCTATAAAGGCCCAATTTCCCCAATCTCGGCTGACAAGGTTGGTATGTTTCCCCTGCCAACCCAGCCCTGCGGCATGGCCTAACGCCTTCTCTGGAACAGGCGCGGTATCAACAAAGACCTTAACTTCTCCGCCGCATTCGGCAATCAGCCAGCGCGCCAGCCGCTTCAACCGTTTCTTGACCAGATCATGATAATCCTTGTTCTGCGCATAGACAGAGATCGCCGCCCTGTCTGGATGATCCAGTATATCAGTCGGATCATGCTCGGGCGCATAGCTTTCGGCCAGCATGATCACCGACCGCGCCTCGGGCCACAGGGCCGCCGGATCACCCCGCCAATGGGTACGCTCAGCCATCCATCCCATTTGCCCATGATATTCAGCCTGAAGAAATGCCTCCAGCCGTGACGGCACCTGCGGTACATCCCAGGGTCGACAGATCCGGCAAGACACAAAGCCCTCGCTCAGTGCCTGCGCCACCAACTTTTCCTTTAGATCCGATCCGCTCTTCATCTGGCTAAAAATATCCTTGGGGGTGAATTGGCCTATAGGGCCAAAAAGGGGCAGACAGCCCTTGTTCCACCCTATCAGAAATCCAGATCGGCGTAATGCGCAGGGGGTCGGAATCCAGGCACCTGATCGGCAAGAATCGACCGAAACGCGGGGCGTGACTTGATCTTGGCATACCAGTCTTTCACCGCTTGCGATCTATTCCAGTCCACGTCCGAGATATAATCCAGCGCTGACAAATGTGCAGCAGCGGCAAAATCGGCCAATGTCATCTGATCCCCCGCCAGCCAACGGCGGTGATCCAAAAGCCAGGCCATGTAGTCCAGATGATATTTGATTGCCCGCGCGCCTTCCTTGACGTTCTTGCTGTCCGGATAGCCTTCACCGGTGACTTTCTTGTTCACACGTTCATACAGCAGTTTCGAGGTCACCTCGTGGTGGAACTTATCATCGAACCACCCCACCAAACGCCGCACTTCGTACCGGCTTTCGGGTGTTTTCGGCATCAACGCAGGCTCCGGACGCGTTTCCTCGATATATTCACAAATCGCCGCGCTTTCCGCCATCACCTGCCCGTCCAGTCGCAACACCGGCACCTTTCCGGCAGGGTTGCGGCGCAGGAAATCCGGGTCTTTCTCCCAGTATTTCTCCTCGACCAGCTCAACCTCGATCTTCTTTTCCGCCAAAGACAGACGAACCTTGCGGCAATAAGGGGACAGGGGAACGTGAAACAAACGCGCCATGAGCTTCCAATCGAACCAGTGTATACCCCCCAGCTTTAGCCTTGAGGGGTGTTGAGTTTCAATCCTCGAAACAATCCGCGCGACCATCTGCGCGGATGGTGGCCGCTCCATCCAGGATCGACGCGGCCCGTCTGCGCGTCCGCACTGACGGATCAGTGACTGAGCGATTGCGAGGTGAGGGCAAAATCGCCGCGATCCGGGCCGCCTGAACCGGACTCAGCCGGGCAGCGGATACGTTGAAATTGCTTTGAGCCGCCGCTTCGACCCCAAATACGCCCTGTCCGGTTTCAGCGACGTTCAGATAGACCTCGAGAATACGCTGTTTGCTCCAGAAGATCTCGACAACCGGCGTGATCGAAGTTTCCAGCGCTTTACGCACCCAGCTGCGGCCCTGCCACAAGAATACGTTTTTCACCACCTGCTGGGTAATGGTCGACGCCCCACGTGATCCGCCATCTTCAAGCGCATCGCGAATTGCCTCAACGTCAAAGCCCCAGTGTTGGCAGAAATTCGCGTCCTCAGCCGCAACAACTGCACGCGCCATGACGGGTGAGATTTCCTCGATCGGGACCCAGTCACGCTCGACCTTGCCCAGCCTACGCCATTCCGACCAGATCGTGTGTGTCACGGGCGGGTTTACCACCGAATACAAAGCGACCAATGCAACGACCAACACAACGGCCGCCAACAAGCCACGACTGACCCATCGGCGAAGCCGTTGCATCAGTGGGGTTTTGGCTTTGGATGCCTTTTTTTTCTTACCGCTTTTTTTGCGGACCGCTGCTTTTGCCATGTCACAGCTATACGACGTTGGGCGCGCGTTTGAAACGGGTGTTGTCGGTATAAGGATTTAAGAAAACCCGCGCAGCCAATTGGCGCGCGGGTTTGAGACTGGTCTGTTGCAACCCGTTATTCAGCCGGAACAGCCGTTGCTTCGGTGGTCAGAGGGTGGCTGAGCTTGTTCAGCATCTCTTTCGGGCAAACCTGCAAGAAGTTGGCCTTTTCAACATCCCAATGCTGCAGAATGTCGGCGGCCTTGCGGCTGAAGGTTTCGGCCTGATGGGTTTCGATCAGCGATTTCAGCTGATCTTCCCAATGGTCGACGGTCACCGGGCAGGTCACCAGCGTTTCCATGTTCATCAGCGCCTGCGCCTTGCCTTCCGGGTCGTACAGATAGGCCATACCGCCGGTCATGCCCGCGCCAAAGTTGGCACCAATATCACCCAGGATCACCGCGATTCCGCCGGTCATGTATTCACACCCGTTCGAACCGCAGCCCTCGATCACAACCTTCGCGCCCGAGTTGCGAACCGCGAACCGCTCGCCCGCGCGACCTGCGGCAAACAGGTGGCCATCGGTGGCGCCGTACAGGACGGTGTTGCCGATGATAGTGTTGTCATCCGCCTTCAGCGGGCTGACCTGTGGCGGACGCACGACGATGGTACCACCCGACAAACCCTTGCCGACATAGTCATTGGCGTCACCCGACACTTCCAGCTTCAGACCGGGTGCTGCAAAAGCCCCCAGCGACTGACCGGCCGAGCCCTGCAGTTTGACGTGCAGGTGATCGGACTGGAACGTGTTCCGCATGCCAAAGTTCTGCACGATATGGCTCGAGACGCGGGTGCCCACAGTCCGGTGCGTGTTCTGCACCGCATAGGACAGCTGCATTTTCTCACCGTCTTTCAGGAACCGCGCCGCATCCCGCACGATTTCAGCGTCCAGCGTATCCGGCACCGCGTTACGGTCCTTGTCGCGATTGTAGACGATATCATGCGCGCCATCGACGGTGATCAGCAGCGGGTTGAGGTCCAGATCGTCCAGATGCGCCGATCCACGGCTGACCTGCGCCAACAGGTCGGCCCGGCCGATGATCTCATCAATCGAGCGCGCGCCGAGGCTGGCCAGCAGCTCACGCACTTCCTGCGCGTAGAAGGTGATCAGGTTCACCACCTTGTCTGCATTACCGGTGAATTTGGCGCGCAGGTCCTCGTCCTGCGTACAGACACCAACCGGGCAGGTGTTCGACTGGCACTGACGCACCATGATACAGCCCATCGCGATCAGGGCGGCAGTGCCGATGCCGTATTCCTCGGCCCCCATCATCGCGGCCATGACGATATCGCGACCAGTCCGCAGACCACCATCGGTCCGCAGGGTGACACGATCGCGCAGGTTATTCATTGCCAGAACTTGATGCGCCTCGGTCAGGCCCATCTCCCACGGCAAACCGGCATATTTGATCGACGTCGCGGGCGACGCACCTGTACCACCGTTGTGGCCCGAGATCAGGATCACATCCGCCTTGGCCTTGGCCACACCGGCGGCAATCGTGCCAACGCCCGAAGACGCCACCAGTTTCACCGTCACCTTGCAGCGCGGGTTGATCTGTTTCAGATCATAGATCAGCTGCGCCAGATCCTCGATCGAGTAGATATCGTGGTGCGGCGGCGGCGAGATCAGCGTCACACCCTTGGTCGAATGGCGTAAACGCGCGATCAGGTCGGTGACCTTCATGCCCGGCAGCTGACCACCCTCACCCGGTTTCGCACCTTGGGCGACCTTGATCTCCAGCTCTTCACATTGATTCAGGTATTCCGCAGTCACACCGAACCGGCCCGACGCCACCTGTTTGATCTTGGCTGACGGATTGTCGCCATTGGGTTCCGGTACGAAATGGGCCGGATCTTCACCACCCTCGCCCGAGTCGGATTTCGCACCGATCCGGTTCATCGCCACGTTCAGCGTCTTGTGCGCCTCGGGGCTGAGTGCACCCAGCGACATGCCCGGCGTGACAAAGCGTTTGCGGATCGAGGTGATCGATTCCACCTCTTCGATCGGCACCGGTTTGCCCATGGGTTTGAAATCCATCAGGTCGCGCAGATGGATCGGCGGGTTCGACTGCATCTTGGTCGAATATTGCTTCCACAATTCATATGAGGCCCTATTACAGGCCATCTGCATCATATGCATCGAGGTTGCTTCCCACGCGTGAGTCTCACCCGACTTGCGTGCTTTGTAGAAACCGCCGATGGGCAGCACATCCAGACCGCTGTCCCAACCCTTGGCGTGAATTTCTTCGGCTTTGACGCGGATGCCGTGAATCCCGATGCCCGAAATACGGCTGATCATGCCTGGGAAATACTCGGCCACCATGGCACGGCTCAGACCCACGGCTTCGAAATTCAGCCCGCCTCGGTAAGAGGAGACAACCGAGATACCCATCTTGGCCATGATCTTGAGAAGTCCCTGATCAATTGCCTCGCGATAGCGGGCCACATTTTCGGTCAGCGTGCCATCCAACAGGCCACGTTCAATGCGGTCGGCCAGCGAATCCTCGGCTAGGTAGGCGTTCACAACTGTCGCGCCACAGCCAATCAACACGGCAAAATAGTGCGGGTCGATACATTCCGCCGACCGCACGTTGAGCGAGCTGAAGGTCCGCAGACCCTGACGTGTCAGATGGCTGTGTACCGCGCTTGTGGCCAGGATCATCGGCATCGCCACTTTGTCCGGCCCGGAATACTGATCGGTCAGCACCAGATGCCCTGCACCAGAACGCACGGCCTCTTCCGCTTCGGCTCTGATACGGATCAAAGCGCGGTCCAGCGCGCCCTCACCGGGTTCAAAGCTGCAATCGATCTCAGCCAGCGGCGCGTTGAAGTTTTCGGCCAGAATTTCCCACTGAGCGTTGCCGACAAAAGGGCTTTCCAGAACGATGATCTCGGTCTGGCTACTGTCCTCGTCCAGCACGTTCTTGAGGTTCCCGAACCGCGTCTTCAACGACATCACGCGGTATTCGCGCAAGCTGTCGATGGGCGGGTTGGTCACCTGGCTGAAATTCTGCCGGAAGAAATGGCTCAGCGGACGGTACTGCTTTGACAGCACAGCCGAAGGCGTGTCATCCCCCATCGAGGCCAAAGCCTCTTTGCCGTCCTCGGCCATGGGTGCAAGGATCTGCTCAAGTTCTTCGACCGAATATCCAGCCGCGATCTGACGCTTGCGCAGTTCCTCACCCCTAAACAAGGGCTGTTCGGTTACACTGCCCAGCGTAGTGTCCAGATCGTTGATTTTGCCGACCCAGTCGCCGAACGGCAGGGCGCGCGCCAGCTTGTCCTTGATTTGCTTGTCACGGAACAGCTTGCCCTTCTTCATATCCACGGCCAGCATCTGCCCCGGACCCAGCGCGCCTTTTTCGGTCACAGTGGCCTCATCAATCGGCACCATGCCAGCCTCAGAGCCCGCAATCACCAGACCATCGCCCGTCACCACATAGCGCATCGGGCGCAACCCGTTCCGGTCCAGACCGGCACAGACCCAGCGGCCATCTGTCATCGCCAGCGCGGCGGGACCGTCCCACGGCTCCATCACCGAGTTGCAGTAGGAATACATGTCACGCCAGGCCTGCGGCAGTTCCACCGCCTGCTTGGACCAACTTTCCGGCACCAGCATGGTTTTCGCCATCGGGGCCGAGCGGCCCGCGCGCACCAGAACCTCGAAAACCGAGTCTAATGCGGCCGAATCTGACGATCCACCCGCGATGATCGGCTTGATGTCTTCGGCATAGTCGCCAAAGGTGCCACTGGCCATGCGGATCTCATGACTTTTCATCCAGTTGACGTTGCCCTTCAGGGTGTTGATTTCACCATTATGAGCCAGCATCCGGAACGGTTGCGCCAACCACCATTGCGGGAAGGTGTTGGTCGAATAACGCTGGTGATAGATCGCAAAGGCGGATTCGAACCGCTCATCCATCAGGTCGGGGTAGAAAACCGCGACCTGCTCAGCCAGCATCATGCCTTTATAGATGATCGAGCGGCAGCTCAGCGACGCCAGATACAGGTCCGAAATCCCGGAAGCAGCGGCAGCTTTTTCAATACGGCGACGGATGACGTACAGCTCACGTTCGAACGTCTCTTCATCTACACCTTTCGAGTTGGAGATCAGGATCTGTTCGATCTCGGGTCTGGTCGCGTTGGCCTTTTCACCCAAGCAGGTCACATCGACCGGTACGTGACGCCAGCCGTAGATGTAATATCCCATGCGCAGAACTTCGGTTTCTACGATGGTCCGGCACTGTTCCTGCGCGCCGAAATCGGTACGAGGCAGAAACACCTGACCGACAGCGATCAACTGGTCCAGATTGGGCTCATGACCTGTGCGGCGGATCTGGTCATAGAAAAAACGAACCGGGATCTGCACGTGGATGCCCGCACCATCGCCGGTCTTGCCATCAGCATCCACGGCGCCGCGGTGCCAGATCGCTTTCAGCGCATCAATACCGGCGTCGACAACCTTGCGTGATGCTTTGCCGTCAACGGATACAACAAGACCCACGCCACAGGAAGAATGCTCTTCTTCCTCAGAATAGAGACCGTTTTTTGCCATCCATTCACGTTTGGCTTCTTCGGCCCGTACCCAATCGGCATCATATTTGGTCATTGGCTGTCTCCTTCTTCCGAGGGGGCAAACATCGCCTCGACCTCGGCTTTGGTCATTTGCTTGCGCTCACCTGCGAACGCATACCCTTTGGGCTTTTTGTCGATAAAAAGTTCCAGTTGCAGTCCGTGGCCCGTGTCTTCGAACAGGCCCGCTGCTATTTCTGTGTGTCCGTGCATGTCGCCGGGCGCGGTGACCCGGTACCACAGGGCCGAGCCGCATTCGGCGCAAAAGGCGCGCTCGGCCCAGTCGGACGAGGTAAAGGTCTTGACCGGTCCCAGCGCGGCATACCCCTCTTCGGCTTGAAAACTCACCAGCATTGAACTGGTCCAGCGGCGGCACTGGTCGCAATGACAGGCACCCAGCGCATCCTTCGCTGGGGTGGCGGTGACGGTGACCGCACCGCACATGCATTGGCCTTGCAGTTCAGGCATTCCTGACCCTCCTGTCGCTGGGCTGGGTGTTACTCGGCTGCGACGGCAGCCTTGCTGTTGAACCTGTCAATGATCGCATCGGCACAGTCGCGGCCGTCACGGATCGCCCAGACCACCAGCGAGGCGCCACGCACGATGTCACCAATGGCATAGACACCGTCCATCTCGGTTTCGCCGGTTTGGAACGCGGCCTTAACGGTGCCCCAACGGGTCACGGGCAGGTCGGGCTGACCAAACAGCGTAGGCAGGTCTTCGGGCTCAAAGCCCAGCGCCTTGATGACCAGATCGGCCTCTTCGACATAGTCCGCACCTTCGATGACCTCGGGGGCTTGGCGACCAGTCGCATCTGGCTGACCCAGACGCATCTTTTGCACCATCACGCCAGAAACCTTGTCATCGCCGGTGAACCCTTTGGGGGCGCTCAGCCATTCAAAGATCACGCCTTCTTCCTCGGCATTCTGCGTTTCACGCTGCGATCCCGGCATGTTCGCCCGGTCGCGGCGGTACAGGCATTTGACCGATGTCGCACCTTGACGGACCGAGGTACGTACGCAGTCCATCGCGGTATCGCCGCCACCAATCACGACAACCTTTTTGCCGTCAGCATTCAGCCGGCCATTGTCGAAATCCTCGACCGCGTCACCAAAGCTTTTGCGATTCGAAGCGGTCAGGAAATCAATGGCAATTTCGATACCATTCAGGCCACTGCCTGGCATGGACAGATCACGGGATTTATAGACCCCGGTTGCGATGATCACGGCATCATGCTTGGCGCGAATGTCGTCGAATTTGGCGGCGTCCACTTCGCAGTTCAGCTCGAACTTGACCCCGCCATCAGCCAGCAATTCGTTGCGACGCTGAACAATGTCCTTTTCCAGCTTGAAGCCTGGAATACCGTACATCAACAGGCCACCGGCACGGTCGTGACGATCATACACAGTGACCTGAATGCCAGCCCGGCGCAGCATGTCCGCAGCCGCCAATCCACCGGGTCCGCCGCCTATGATACCGACGCTTTCGCTACGCTCGGCTCCAGGTGCCACGGGGGTCACCCAGCCTTTGTCCCAGGCGGTGTCCGTGATGTACTTCTCAATCGTGCCGATGGTAACCGTGCCGTGGCCTGATTGTTCGATCACACAATTACCTTCACAAAGACGATCCTGAGGGCAAATGCGGCCGCAGATTTCCGGGAAGGTATTGGTGGCCTGGCTGGTCTGATACGCCTCTTCCAGACGGCCCGTGGCGGTCAGGCGCAGCCAATCGGGGATGTTGTTGTGCAGCGGGCAATGCGACTGGCAATACGGCACTCCGCATTGGCTGCAGCGACTAGCCTGTTCTTCCGCCTTGGCTGCGGCGTATTCAGCATAGATTTCGTCAAAGTCTTCTTTGCGGTCATCGGCGGCACGCTTTTCAGGCATGACGCGGTCGATCTGCACAAATTTCAGCATCGGTTGCTTGGCCACGGGTTAGACTCCATGAATTGGCTTGGTCGCGCCTGTTTAAGAGATACCTTACGGGATTAAAAGTCAATTATGCTGACCTAAATTAAAAAAATACACGACGTCAGGAAAAGTAATTGGAAAATGTCGTCATTTTTAGTTCCGTTTCGGACCTTTTTACGTGCTTTCCTTTTCGGCATCGCACTTATACCCATTTCCCCTAACAATACGCGGCGGCAGCACGGCAGGTTAAATGAGTCTATTTCAGTTGATTCTCGCGGCGATTATTCAGGGGATAACTGAGTTCTTGCCGATCTCTTCCTCGGGTCACCTGATCCTGCTGCCCAGCTTGACCGGTATGGAAGATCAGGGGCTGGCCATCGACGTCGCCGTGCATGTCGGCACGTTGGGCGCGGTTATCCTGTATTTCTGGTCCGATGTGAAACAGGCCGCTGCCGGCCTGCCACGCGCCCTGACCGGGCAGATCGACACCCCGCAAGCACGGCTGGCGATGAGCCTGATCATCGCAACGATTCCCACGGTCATTGTCGGTGCCATTTTGTTCACAACCGGGCTCAGCCAGTCCCTCCGCTCGATGGCGGTGATTGGCTGGACCATGCTGGGCTTCGGATTGTTACTGTATTGGATGGACCAAAAGGGCCCCCAAACCAAGAAAACCAACGATTGGGGCCCGCGCGATGCGGTCATCATGGGATTGTGGCAGGTTCTTGCGTTGATCCCCGGCACCTCGCGGTCAGGTATCACCATCACCGGCGCGCGGCACCTGGGGTATAGCCGCGAAGACGGCGCGCGGATCGCGATGCTGATGTCGATCCCGACGATTCTGGCCTCGGGCGTATTACTGTCGACACAGGTGATCCGCGAGGCGGATGCCCAACTGGCTAAGGACGGTGCCATAGCCGCTTTTTTTGCCTTTATCTCGGCCTTATTGGCGCTGTCCCTGATGATGCGTCTGCTGCGCAGCGTCAGCTTTACGCCTTATGTAATATATCGCGTGATTCTTGGGGCAATCCTGCTGGTGATTGCCTATAGCTGATCAGGTACGCAGGTTGTCTGCTGATTTCTGGATCTCATCATACTGGCCCGAGGGACGGAACTTCCACAGGTAGTCCGGCAAGATAGATTCCAAAGTAGCCGGTTCGATCTCCAAGTCGCCAAAGCCTTTAGCATCGCCCGACACCACATTGTCCCGGCGCAGATTCGTCAGCTGATCGCGCGTCAGAATGTGGTTGGGAAACAGCTGAAAACTGACAAATTTGGCTATATCCAGCACACCCGCCATGATCCGGGCGGCCCAGAACGGCACACCAACAATCACCCGGCGGCGATGAATCACCCCCAGCATCTGCTGCATCAGCGCGCGGAAGGATTTTACCTCTGGGCCGCCCAGCTCATAAGTGCCACCCTCGGCCTGCCCCAGAACGCCCTGCACGGCGGCCTTGGCGACATCATCCACATAGACCGGCTGGAACTTGGTCTCTGCGCCGACCAAGGGCAGGAACGGCCCCATCCGGGTCATCCCGGCAAAGCGGTTAAAGAACTGGTCCTCGGTTCCGAAAATAACCGACGGGCGCAGGATCACCGCGTTCGGCATATGCGCCAGCACACCGGCCTCGCCCTGTGCTTTGGTGCGGGAATACTCGCTTTTGGACGTGGCGTCCGCGCCGATGGCCGAGATATGCACCATCCGCGCAACACCCTGTTCGGCAGCGATGCGCGCGATCCGCTCAGCCCCTTCGGCCTGTACCGCGTCAAATTCGTTCTTACCCAGCTCGTTCAGCACACCCACGCAGTTCACCACCGCATCGGCCCCATGCATCACGGCAGCAACCGACGCATCATCGCGGATGTTGCACAAAATGGGTTCAACCTGACCAACCACGCCATAAGGTTTGACGAACATCGCCTCGTTCGGGCGCCGCACTGCGACCCGCACACGCCATCCTTCATTTGCCATACGCCGGGCGATATACCGACCGACAAATCCCGATCCGCCATAAATCGTGACCAGTTTGGACATGCGAGGGCTCCTGCTGATTGGTCTTGATCCGATCTACCGCCCAAAGCACCGGCAAACAAGGCGCAATAACGCCGCGCGTCCGCGAAAACCCCGACAATTTCCCAAGCGTTTCGGAGGTGGGTCAAAAAACTTGAAAAAATCTTCCCGAATCTGGTTGACGCCCCCCGTCAGTAGGCTTAAACGCCGCTCCACGACACCTGCCCAGGTGGCGGAATTGGTAGACGCGCTAGCTTCAGGTGCTAGTGTCCGTATGGACGTGGAGGTTCGAGTCCTCTCCTGGGCACCAAATCCCCGACAGATTTTTGGCTTGTCTCTGATCGTATCAAATACGTGTTCGGGTGACGTATTCCCCCAATTTCTATCTATTGGACGTCTCTCCCTTAGGGCTTTGCTTTGCCAGATTCCTGCGGAGACAGACTGGCTAAATGGTCCCGTTCAGGCCTTAGCGAGACCCGCATCTTTCGTGACGCTACGTCACGAAAACTGGCCGGGTGAGTGAGCATCTTTACGTAAAGGTAAGCTTTCCAATCATTTTTTGACTGGTCGGTTAATAAATGACGCAAAAACCCGGATTCTTCCCCCTTACGGTGGCAAACGACCTGCCTAAATGCGCCCTGTCGCTGCGGATCATCACTCACGGATTAATGATCCTCGAGCTCTCGACCATAGGGTTCGGGTCGGGTCCGCAGCGGCAAATTTTTACGCTTTGAATTTGAAGGACCGCAACAATGAAGAAAATTTCGTTTCTCAGTCGCTTCAAGTTAATGAAAGCGCACCGGATGGACGTTTCAGAAGATGACCTGTCTTCGGATTATCGGCGTACGCTGCCCCTGGTGAAGAAATCTGAACTCAAGGTACTTTTTCGAACCGTTCTGGAAGAAAAGCAGGCGGACCTGCCATCGCGACGCCGGTAATGGCATACTAACCCGGATGGTTCAGACCCGTCCGTTTGAACCGGTCAGTCTTACCCTGTCAGACCCGGGATTTTTCGAACTTTTCCCAAGCGGAATGAAACGCATTGAAATCAAACCCCGGCTGTGTGGCAGCGTCGAGGACGATGCGCTCGGTGGACAGCAATTTCTGGATTGCGCCCTTTAGTTGGTCAACAACATCTTCTGGTATCACCAGCGCTCCGTGCTGATCGGCATGGATCAGATCACCGGGATTGACCGAAAGACCAAAGATCGAGACCGGCGTATCGACCGCGCGCACGTGGACGAAACCGTGGCTGGGCCCGACCGATCCGGCAACCACCGGGAACCCCTGTGGCAGATCGCCAAGGTCGCGCATAACGCCGTTCGTCAGCGCGCCGGACATGCCGAACCCCTTGTGTACGGTGGTGTTGATCTCACCCCAATAGGCACCGATACAGTTGGGGAAATCGACATCCTCGATCACCGCAACCGAGGGTGCGGGACCTTCGGCCATGTATTTGTAATAGTCCATCCGGCGTTCCCTGATGACCTCGGGCGCCTCGGACGGAGGCTGCACAGCGGCGATCTTTGCCGTACGGGCGTAGCCCACGATCGCAGGTTCCGACGGGGCCGAACACAGCATGGTGCCGCGCGAGAAGCCGTCAAATCCGCGCTTGCCCTGCGCCACCTCGATGGCGTTGCAGACGGTGGGGGTGTCAACCTTGCGCAACAGGGTCAGAAGGGAAGGTGTCATGGGGCCTCCAGCCAGCGGATCAGGGCCGCTGTTGTGTCATTGGGTTGTTCCAGAGTGGGCAGGTGCCCGGCTTCTTCGATGATTTGTAACGTGCTGTTGGGCAGAAGGTCGTGCATCAACTGGTGTCGCTCGACCGGGCACAGGCCATCCTCGCGCCCACACATCACCAGTGAGGGACCCGTGTAGACGGCCAGTGTTTCGGTCTGGTCCGGGCGATCCATCAAAGCGCGGGATTGGCGAAGGAATACGTCCGGACCCAGATCAACGGCCATCGCCATGCATAGGTCCAGAATGGCCCCCTGATGCGGACCGTCGGCCAAGTAATTGGGCTTCATCTCGTCGCGCATCACCTGCCGCAACTGACCTTCCTGAACGGCCTTCATCTGCGGCCCACGCCGGGCTTTGACATCGGGCTTTTCGGCCAACGGATTGGTGTCCATCAACGCCAACCGTTCAACGCGATCCGGGGCTTCCCGCACCACCTCCATCGCAACGATGCCGCCCATCGACAGGCCGGCCAGCGCAAAGACCGACGGTGCGTTTGACAAGATTTCGGCTGCCATCTCCTGAACACTGTCCTGCGTCACCAGCGGGAAGGTCATCAGCGGCCGTGACCCGGACAACGCAGCGATCTGCGGCTGGAACAACCGAGCATCACACATCATACCGGGCAAAAGAACCAGCGGTGTCATGCCGAGGCCAGTTTTGCACCCTCGGACAATGCCGTCAGCTTGGCATAGGCAATATCGGGATCCACCGCGCCAAAGCCTGCAAAGGTGCCAAACCCACAATCGCTGCCTGCGATCACCCGATCGGCACCGACGATATTGGTAAACCGCGTGATCCGCTGCGCCACTAATTCAGGGTGTTCGACAAAATTGGTGGTGGTGTCGACCACACCGGGAACCAGAACCTTGTCGTCCGGAATCTCGGAATTACGGTCGCGGAACACGGTCCATTCATGGGCGTGGCGCGGGTTCGAGGTTTCAAACAGCACGTAGCGGGATTTGGTCGCCATCAGAGTGCTGAACACCTTATCCATGGCGATGTCACAACAATGTGGCCCTTCGTAATTGCCCCAGCAGATATGCACCCGCACCCGGTCCTGCGGAACATTCTGCAGCGCGTGGTTCAGGGCCTCGACATGCATGTCGGCGATCTTGACGAACTCTTCATCGGTCAGGTCGGTGAACAGCATGTGCCGCGACAGGGCCAGATCAGGGCAATCCAGCTGCAAATCCAACCCGGCGGCCACGATGGTTTCGTATTCCTCCTTCATCGCATCGGCCAGCGCGGCCAGATAAGCCTCACGCGTGGGGTAGAAATCGTTCTGCAGAAACAGCGAGATGACCCCTGGTGAGGCGGCATTCATAAAGCCCTGCCCGGCCCCGTGCTGCGCCATCGCAGCCTTGAGGTTGGCGATGTCCTTCTCAAGCTCACCCTGCCCTTTCGACCGCACCTCGCCGGTACATTGAGGCCGCGCGTATTGGGGCGTACCGCCATCATCAGCCAGCCGTTGCAGAAAACCGGGGAACATCTTCAGATCGGCGGGCGCATTGCGCGGGCTATCGCCCGAAAACCCGGTGTAACGGTCCTTGACATAGGTGGCATAAGAAATCTTTGAGGTCTCGCCATCGCTGACAATATCCACACCGGCCTCGATCTGCTTGCGCACGGTCTCGGCCACGGCGTTAGTCATGCAGGCGTCAAATGCGGCGGGGTCAAAGGGTTCCTCCCGCTCGCGCGCAAAAATGAAATCCACCACGTCCTGAGTTCGTGGCAAGGATCCGACATGTGTTGTCTTTACGGTCATGGAACCTCCGTTAATTCTTGCGTGCCATCAGCACAGTATGGCTTTGGGTTTCCGGGTCCTTGGCCAAAAACCCTGTCATGATCATCCCGTTTTCTTCAAGGCAGGTGGCGTAACCGGCGGGTGAGAGAGAGGCGTGATACACGGGTTCGCCGCCAACAGTTCCCTGTTCCTCACCTGCGCTGGGGCCAACGGTCAGCATCAACATTCCGCCCTTGCGCAGATGGCGGGCCATCCGGGCGATGCAGTCTGTCTGTTCGTCAGCCGTCAGGTGGAAAAAGCTGTTCCAGGCGATAATGCCATCAAATCTCTGATCCAGTTCGAAGTCCCGCATGTCTGCCTGCAACCAATCGCCATCGGTCCAGCGGTCGCGGGCTATCTCAAGCATGGCTTCGGAAAAATCGACGCCGGTGACGGTGAACCCTTCGGCCTTGAACCAGCGGGCGATGGGCTCACCAGTTCCGCAACCCAGATCCAGCACATGATCGCCGGGTTTCAGGCTGGCGGTGAAGCGCGCCAGCCAGCGCGCTTCGAACAGGGCCTTCGAGCGTTGCGCGTCATAGGCCCTGGCCTGCCGTTCGTAAACGGCATGGGTATCGTCCGGATCGACGGTCATCCGACCCAGGTCGCACCGGCGGGATCGTCGGTGGCCGTGATGCGGTACAAGCCTGCCTGCCCGGTCATTGACGGCGCGATCGTGTAGGTTTCGCCGGGCATGACAACCGCAGTATCGCCGTTGGACAAGGTGGTGGAATAGCCATCCACGGTAATGCGCCAATGGCCGCTTGCCGGCATCAGAACCACAGGCCTTTCGGCTTTGACCGGATCGTTGACGGCCGAGCCACGGGTCAGGAAATCAACTTCGAAACCCGGTTTATCCTTGATGATGCCGGTCTCACCGATCACCAGCGCGGGTTTGTCCGCCGCCAGCGCCATCAGGTCCCAATAGCGGGCGACGTATTTGCCGATCACCGCGTCGACCGGCACCTCTGGATAGGCTTGCAACTCTGCTTCGTTCAACAAGGGCATCGGCCGGACATTGTGGGGCAGTTCCTGACCCTTTTTGCTGTCATAAAGCACACCGTTGTCGCCCAGCATCAGACCATGCGCCTGTGCGTCCTCGATCACCTGCGGGGCCCATGTGACACCGCCACCGGCATCATCGCCACCGAGGATCGACATGATCATGCCGTAGTCTTGACCGACATTCTCGAACCCGCGGAAGATACCGGTGGGAATGTTGAAGATATCCCCCTCTTCGGCAATGAATTCTCCGGCCGTGCCATAGCGTCCCCAGAAGAACCGCCAGCGGCCTTTCGCGACAAAAAACACCTCGGCCGTGGTGTGGCTGTGCAGCGAGTTTCGGCATTTCGGCGGCTGACCCGCCGCGCCGATGTTAAAGCCGATCTTGTCGGTGATGTGGACGTGCTGATCGGGCGATTCCGACACGCCGCCACCGATGATGGTAAAGTTCTCTTTCTGATCGCTGCCCGGAGTGTGAGCGTCGATAAAGGCGGTTTTACAGGGTTGCAGCTCGCCATAACGGACGATGCGTTGTTGAATGGTACTCATGACGGTGTCTCCTTGGATTTGGGGGAAAGATGGGATCAATTCCCGCCCCCGGGAGGCCGATTGTTCAGACGCCGTGCGCGCAGCGACGCACGATGGGTATGATAGCGCCGTGCTGTCTGGCTGGCGTTCAGGGATGAGGCCATCGCGGTCACCTAGCCCTCTCCACCCTGCAGCAGGATCTGTTTCCAGACCGAAGTTTCGTCGAACAGCGTGTACTCGCGCCGCAGCTGTGGCTGACCGCCGATCAGCGCACCAAACTCAGCATGGCTGATGCCCAGAACATAGACTTGCGCGCCGGTTGGGGCGCCAAATGCACCCCAGCCATCATGTTTACCCCACAGGCTCCAGCGCACGGCAGCACGGGGCGGCATGTTCGGATCATCGCGACCAATCTGGTGTTCAACCTTGAATTCCGCATTGGGGAAGCTGGCCCGCAGACCCATCCAGAACCGATCCACCGCATCCCAGCCATGGCCAGTGACACCGCCGACATATTCTGATTGCACGGCGCGGTCATACTCGGCCTCGATCACGCCCATATCGGCATTCATGATCTTGGTCAGGATATAGGCATAGCGCTGACCCCATTCATTGTCATTGCCCTTGCCTTTATAAGGGCCGGGCTGGTCGGTTTCTGGCGTCAGCGGTTTGACGCAGTTCTCTGGCCCGCCCTCGCGCGCGATCAGGTCAGCAGCGTATTCCTTGGGGTCCCAGCCCATCTGCCGGACGATGGCACCCTGATCGCGGATCAACCATTCATCGTCGATCTGATTATCTTTGGCGTGACAGTCGGCCAGAATCCGATAGCGCAGCTTTGTGCCGCTCGGCTTGCCATACACCCCTTCGGCCAAATGCGTCGCGGTCGAGATGATCCGGTGCGAACTTAACATCCCCTCTTCCGGCGTGCCGGACCAGATCACATCCTCGCCCAACAGCTGCCGATCCGGAAACTCAGCCAGTGTTGCCATGGTGGCGCCGATGACGTTCTGATTACCCAGAACAACGGACCCGGGCGAGCGCACGACGATATCCTTGCTGTAATAGTCATGCAGCGTGGCGATGCCCCGGTCTTCCCAAATTTCCTTGGTGATACCGATAATATAGTCGGGAAAATCCCGAAACTTCGGATCGAAGCCTTTCATATGTCTGTCCTTTGTGGGGTCCACCCTTTTGGCAACCGGGCCGAGGTACGTACAATCAGCGGCCCGTCTATGGCCACCTTGCGCGCCGCGGCAGCTGCCGGGTTTTCGATATGATCCAAAAGCGCTTCTACGGTTTCAGAAACCATCAGATTGGCCCGCTGTCGGATCGTCGTGAGGTTATAGGCAAGCCACCCAGCCTGCGGGACATCATCGTACCCGACCACCGAGACATCTTCGGGCACACGCAGACCAAGCTCAAAGCGGATGACATCCATGACGGCCAGCGCCATATGGTCATTTGCCACGAACACGGCATCAGGCCTGTCATCCGGTGCAACATCAAACATGCGACGAGCGGCAGTCCGGGCATTTTCGGTGTGAAACTCGCCCACACCATGGGCAAACACGGTCTCACCGGCCTCAGCCAATGCCGCCCGGAACCCGGCCTCGCGGTCACGCTGGGTCGAGGCGCCCTGCCAACCCGCGATATAAGCAATGCGACTGTGGCCAGCGGCAACCAGGAACTCGGCCACCTTGCGGCCACCGGCATAATTGTCAGACGTGACCGACGTGATCCCGTCCAGGTCCTGACTTCGGTTGAACAGCACCACGGGTACACCCGCCTGCTGACAGCGCGTTGCAATATCTGACGACATCGCAACCGAGGCCAAAACAACGCCATCCACCTGATAGTCGAGGATTTCCTCCATCACGTCATCAATGTTACCCGCCGTGCGAGAGGCCATGAAGATCAGCACGTGATACCCCTGTTCTTGCAGGGCGTTGGACAGTTTCTCAAGCGCTTCGGGATAGAAGTAGTTGTCCAGATAGGCGACCACCAGACCGATGATACGGCTTTTGCCCGACACCATTGCGCGCGCCAGAACATTGGGTCGATACCCCAGCTCTGCCGCCGCCTTGCGCACCTTTTCTTCAGTCTTTTTGCTGACCGAGGCACCCGGCGTGAACACCCGGCTAACCGCCGACTGACTGACGCCTGCCAGTTGCGCAACCTGAAGGGATGTGACTTTTTCTGCCATCAATCCGCTGTCCACCCCCCGTCAATCAACATCGAAGTTCCGGTCACCAAAGCCGAGGCGTCCGAGGCCAGATAGGTCACCGCGCCCATGATGTCTTCGACTTCACCGACACGGTCCAGCTTGATCTTCTCCATGATCCAGGCGGCGCGCTCGGGGTCATCGAAGGTGGCTTGCGTCAAGGGTGTGCGAATGAAGGTCGGGCAGACCGTGTTGATGCGGATGCGCTGCTTTCCCCATTCGATTGCCATGGCTTTGACCATACCCTCAAGCCCGTGCTTGGTGGCACAATACAGCGCCCGATCGACCCCGCCGACATGGCCCATCTGGCTTGAGATATGGATTATCGAGCCCGGCCTGCCCGTCGCAATCAATGCCTTGGCCGCATAGGCCGACAGGAAATAAGCCGACCGCAGATTTACATCCGTGACCGCATCGAAATCCTCGGGCGTGGTGTCGATCGCCGCGCTGTGGCGCGCGGTTCCGGCGGAATTCACCACGACGTCAAAGACGCGCCCATCAAACAGCTGCTGCAGGGCATTCAAATCGCCCTGATCCACAACCACAGCTTCGGCCGACCAGCCCTGCGCCTGCAACGCCGCGACGGTTTCAGCCAGCCGGTCTGCCCCACGCGCGGCGCAGACCACATGCGCCCCGGCCTCGGCCAAGGCCACGGCACAGCCCTGTCCAATACCCGAGGACGCGCCGGTCACAAGGGCGGTTTTGCCGTTCAGCGAAAACGAAGGGGTGCGGGGCAGGTCAGTCATCAGCTCATTCCATCAGGCGTTTCAATACGGCCCAGATTCCGGGCCTTGTTGAATTCACGCAGACGGGCGAAAACGTCAACGCCAAGCTGGCGGTAGGCATCCAGAAGATCGACCAGCACCCAGTTTTCGCGTATGCGCCCGTTTTCCAATCGCCAGAAATCCAGACTGCACATGGCGATTTTCTTGCCCGAGGGCGCAATCCCCATCCATCCGTCATGGGTAACCGTCTGGATCATGTTCGGCCAGCCGGTCACAGCCGCATACTCGCCATCACCAAAGAAATGATAGGTGATGTCGTCCACATACTGCCCGCGATCCGGCATGCCGTTCAGGAACGGAATCTGATGCCAGTTGCGAAACCCTGCGTAACCGCGCCCGGTGCCTATGCCCGAAGGCCCGTACCAGTTCATGCGTGGATGCCAGAACCGCTCCATCTCCATCACATCGGGGCCACCTTGTGACGGGTGTTTTTTCAAGTGTTCCAGCATGTCGATAATGTGTTGGCACGTCGCCTTGCCCTTGGCCGCATCGTAAGGTCCGGGCACGAACCCGTCCTGAGTGGCTGGTCCGGGCACATGCCATTCACGGCCAAGGCTGGGGGCCATCGGCCAGGCGTTGGCCTGCATCATCACCTCAGGGATGTCCCAGAGCGCCTGAACCTCGACGACCTGTCCGTCCACGAAACGATAGAATTCGTGGAACCGCATGGTGACCTGATGGCCCGTCGGTGGGATATCCAGCCAAGGCCCAGTGAAGGTACCGGTGTAATACCCCCCGCACCCGACCCAGTCCGCGCCGTTTTCGTCCGGCCCGGCCATGACGATATAGTCGCGACGCTCCAGATCGGGCCATGCGTCCAGCAGGTCCTTATAGGCGCAGTCGTAATATGCATCGCTGCCGATACTGTCACCAAAGGGATGGCATAGGTGGAACACTGCATCCGATGTCGTGACCTCAGCCAGCGCCTTGCGGACGCCGGCTTCGGAAAAGTCATACATCGCGGCCCTGAGCAAAGCGATCAGGGCCTTATGCTGTGTGTGCTTGTCGCTCATTCAGCGGCATCCCGATACGGTGCGGGCTTGCCGTAAGGCACGTTGATACCGCCATAGCGGCGCACCCGCACGTTGCACTGTTCAGCATGGCCCACAAACCCCTCCAGCATGCACAGGCGCGACCCATATTCGCCAATCAACGTCGCCGCCTCGTCGGTCAGAACCTTTTGATAGCTATGCGTTTTCAGATACTTACCCACCCAAAGACCACCGGTATAGCGCCCGGCTTTCTTCGTCGGCAAAGTATGGTTCGTGCCGATCACCTTATCTCCGTTCGAGACATTGGTGCGCGGACCAAGGAACAGCGCGCCATAGCAGGTCATGTTCTCAAGGAACCAATCATCCCGGTCCGTCATCACCTGCACATGTTCGGACGCGATGTCATCAGCGACTTGCAACATCTCATCATAGGTGTCGCAAACGATCACTTCGCCATATTCGTCCCACGACACTTTCGCGGTACCTGCCGTGGGTAGGATACCCAGCAGACGGTCGACCTCGGCCATCGTGTCCTCGGCCAGTTTGCGAGAATTGGTCAGCAACACGCAGGGGCTGTTATAGCCGTGTTCCGCTTGCCCTAGCAGATCGGTCGCGCACAGCTCGGCATCGGCGGCTGTTTCGTCGGCGATGACCATGGTCTCGGTCGGGCCAGCGAACAGGTCAATGCCGACACGACCGAACAGTTGCCGCTTGGCTTCGGCTACAAAGGCGTTGCCCGGGCCGACCAGCATATGCACGGGGTCAATCGTTTCGGTGCCCAGCGCCATCGCGCCGATGGCCTGAATGCCGCCCATGACATAGATTTCATGGGCGCCGCCGAGATGCATCGCGGCAATCACCGCTGCGTTCGGCTTGCCATTGAACGGAGGTGTACAGGCGATGATGCGCGGCACGCCCGCCACCGAAGCCGTCGCCACCGACATATGCGCCGAGGCGACCATCGGGAATTTGCCACCGGGCACATAGCATCCCACCGACTGCACGGGGATGTTCTTGTGGCCCAGAATGACGCCGGGCAGGGTTTCGACCTCGATATCCACCATGGAATCGCGCTGCGCTTGCGCAAAGTTGCGCACCTGTTCCTGCGCGAATTTGATATCGGCCAGTTCACGGTCGGTCAGTTGCCCGATGAGGTCGTCAATGTCCTGCTGAGACAGGCGGAACGACGGGGGCGAATAATTGTCGAACTTTTCGCTCAGCTCGCGCACGGCCACATCGCCACGGGTTTCGATGTCTTTCAGGGTCGCTTCGACCACAGCGCGGGTTTTGGCGTCATCTTCGGCCCGGTCAGCATCAGATTTACCGCGTTTGAGATACTCGATTGTCATGTTTCCAATCCTCAGTTTTCCGGCCGGGGCGCTACTTTTTCACCCCGGTCAAAAGCTTCCCAGCCTTCCCCGTTGAACAGATCGACACCCAGCTGCGCCGCGACATGTGCGAAATCGACGTTCACCCAGTTGTCGACGATCTTGCCATCGACCACTTTCCAGAAATCCATGTACCGGATCTCGACCCGTTTGCCGGTGGGGGCGATGCCCAGAAACTCACCGGAATGGGTCGCCTCTTGGCGGCCAAACGCTGCGGCCCATTCGCCCATATACAGGCGGGCCTCATCAATGCAGGTCTTGTCCGAGAACGCGGCCTGAAACGGGCGCTGCCAGTTGTCCTGAAACTCTTTCAGACCAGTCTTGGTGCCACAACCCTGATTGCCCATCCAGCGAAAGCCCTGAGCAAAGAATTCGCCAATGTCATCAATGCGGTGGTCATTCAGGCCATCGACCATGGTTTCGATCACGCGGCGCGTGTCTTCGGTTTTGTCCAGGTCCGTGTCGCGGGTTAGAACCGCTTGTTCGGGGCGGGAACCTTTCATCTTTCTATCCTTTCAGGTTGCCGAGGGAGGGATTGGGTCAAGAAACCCCAATGCTCAGAAAATCCCTGGGCATCCTGTTCAGCGCCGGGTGGCGCGACAGGGCGTTATGGCGTGCGTTCTTGCTCATTACCCTTTCACCGCTCCGGCGGTTAGACCGCTGACGATCTGGCGCTGGAAGATCAGAACAAGAAAGATCAGCGGCGCGGTGATCGATACGGCGGCAGCCACGGCGACCACCTGGTCGGTTGTCGTGGTCTCGCGGTTGAACATGCCGACAATGGCGGGAACCATGGTCTGGTTCTGCGCATCCAGCAGCAGCGACGTGACGAGGATGTCGTTATACGCCAGCAGAAAGCTGAACAGCCCGGTGGTGATCACCCCCGGCCACATCACCGGCATGATCACGCGGCGGAACGCCTGGAAGTGATTGCAGCCATCAACGCGCGCGGCCTCATCCAGTTCGGCTGGGATATTCTGGAAGAATGACCGCAGCATCCAGATCGTGAAAGGCTGGTTGATCGCCACCAGCACCGCAATCACCGCGAAAGGCTTGCCGTACAGCGTCGGTGCGTTTTCCCCCAGGATCGGCGCCAACCATTCGGATGAGCTGATGAATACCGGCAGATAGCTGGCCACCAGCGCCGAGGGCGGCAGCGCGCGGAAGATCAGCGCGACGATCAGCAGCCAGAACGCCAGAGTCGAACCCGACCGCGCCAGCCCGTAACCCGCCAGTGTCCCGACCGACAGCGACAGAACAACAACCCCCGTGGTTACGATAAGCGAGTTCTTGAAGTTGTTCGAAAACCCCCGGTCGATCCAAACGGTTTTATAGTGTTCGGTCGTCAGCCCCAATATGTCCCGCCCCAGAGGGCCAAAGAGCGGGTTCAGTATGCCCAGAATGGCAGGCAGGATCACGAAGAATACGATCAGAAAGGCCACCACGGCGGCCAGAATGCCAATCACCCAGCCAAACCACTCCTGACCTTCTTTGGAATAGGCTTTGATCATCCCAGGCATCTTTTTGGTCACCAGAGCAATCGTGCCCCAGATCACCCCGATCCCCAGAATGATATCCAGCAGCGAAATCCCTTTGCCATTGGCCAGCGTCGCCGGCCCGAAGATCACGTTCAGGGCATTACCGTCAAAGGCGTCGACCGGGGATTTGAAGCTCATCACCGTGATCCAGAAGATCGGGAAGATGGCGACGATGCACCAGAAGGCCAGGAAGATGTTTGAAGTCAGCCGCAGGCTGAGCGGTTGGCGAAGCGCGCGCGAGGACATGTCAGTGACCTCCTTTGTGATCGCGCCATGTCCGGCGCAGCGGGAAGATAAGAAGGATGGCAATGCCGATCATGGTCAGCATGGCGCTGGCCGAGGCCCGGCTGATCGAACGGTTGCCCGCCTGATCAGGCACCAGGAAGTCATAGGTCAACCACTGCAACGAGATGACATAGCCCTGACTTGCGAAACCGACGATCTCTTCGAACACCCGATAGCTGTCCATCAGGTGGATCATCGACACAAAGATGATCAGCGGCATCAGATGCGGGATGACGATGTATTTCATCCGCTGCCACCGGGTTGCGCCGTCAATCACAGCACTTTCCAGACTGTCCTGATTGACCGTTTGCAAACCGGCGTAAAACACGATGGCGGCAAAGGGGGCGACGTGCCAGACGCGGTACAGCATCATCAGCACCTCAATTGTCCAGGCCTGCGCAAACAGCGCGATATCGCGGTTCAACCACCACTCCAGCAGCGCCGTCAGAATACCGTCGCCGCGAAACAGCCAGTTGACCGACAGCACCCCGATCACCGGGGTAATGATGAAGGGCAACAGCGAAATAAAGATAACCGGCCCTTTTATCGCCTGCGCGGCATTGTTGATCAAAACGGCGATCCCCAGCCCGCAGACGATGACCAGCGGCAGGGTGATCAGCGTGAAAGTCAGCGTGAACCGCAGCGCTTTCCAGAAGTTGATGGTGGACAACACATTCCAGCTGCCCTCGCTGATCGCGCGCCAGGCACGTTCAGGTTCCAGCACGTTGCGGTAGCTTTCCAGCCCGACATACTGGGTCTGCATGATGACCTTACCCTCTTCGTCGAGTTGGGGTTGCGAAACCGTCTCAGTCACACAGGTCTGGGTCAGAAAGCCGGGGGTGCAGGTTTCAACTTCAACCGTCTCATAGATCGGTTGGGTGACATAGAAACTCTGCTTGAACACGCTGATCAGCGGGAACGCGATAAAGAGAAGCATCATAAAGACAGAGGGGCCAACAAAGGCGGCAAATGTCCGGAAATTCATGGCTCTGCCTTTCTCATGGTTCTCAAAGGGAAGAGTGCAGGAGGACCGAGGCCCTCCCGCGGGAGGATCAGTTGTTGATCAAACCGGCTTCTTTGGCGGCGGTGATGTAATCCGCCTCGATATCGGCCAGTGTGGTTTGCGCGTCCTTGGCGCCGGTCATGAAATCAGCCAGACCGTTGCCCAAGGCGGTGTGCATGATGCCCATCGGGCCCGAAGCCGGGTATGCCTTGGCCCCGGCTTGGGCGGATGCAGCCGCACCGGCGGCCAGTTCACCTGCCTTGTAGGCCGGGTTCAGCCAGACGGCAGCGTCATTGTTGGCACTGACCATTTCCTCATCCATGCCTTCAAGCATGACGCGGAAGGCGGCGTCGGCCTCTTCGTCGCTCATGTTCGAGGCCAGAACGAAACCGTCCCACCAGATCGTAGTGGCCGGTGCAGCAGAGCCCATCGGAGCCGCCGACATAGTAACCTTACCCACCACCTGGCTTTCGGCTTCGTCGTTCATTGCAGCGGCGCGGCTGGCCCACAGGTTTGCCATGGCAATCTTGCCCTGCTGGAACTGCTGCTGAACGTAAGTTGAATCCGAGACCAGATATTCTGGATCCATGTAATCGGTCATGGCCTTCAGGGTTTCCAACGCCTTAACGCCCTGCTCGTTATTGATCGCAGGCATATTGCCGTCGCCAAAGAAAGAGCCGCCTTCACCCATATACATGTTGATGAATTCCTGGCCGAGGTTCCAACCGGTCTTGAAGGTGCCGCCGATCGGGTATTCCATAACACCCGCATCTTTGATCTTGGCGGCAGCGGCCAGAACGTCATCATAGGTTGCGGGCTCGGCAATACCCAGGTCGGCCAGAACGTCGTTGCGGTACATCATGTGCTGTGCGTTCACCATCATGGCAATCGCCATGGTCTTGCCATCCACCTTGATCAGCTGGTTTGGCAGCAGGTTCTGTCCGTATTTCTCGACCAGATCGTCCAGCGGACGGATCGTGCCTGCATTCAGCAACGGGATCAGTGTCGTGTTTGACACCCCACCGATCTGATAGAGCGACGGGCTGGCGGCAAAAGCCTCAGGCTGTTTCTCGCGGAATTCCTGGTCCAGCGAGGCATTGAAATTGCCGCATTCGGCCATCGCATCAGTGACGGCCTTCCAGGCCTCGAAACCAGCCGAGAGCGATTTGAGCGGTACGTCATTTTCAAACGAACAGGCAGCCCATGTGCCACTTGCCGCGATGGACATGGCACCTGCCATGAGGATCGTCTTGAGTTTCATGCGTTTCTCCCTGTCAGGATCGGTCCGTCGTCGACGTCCGGACCGGTGTTAAGCCCGTATGGGCTGTTCGTGGGGTTGTTCCCCGATCCGCGCACCGCTTCCAGCTTCGAAGAGGTGACAGATTTCTTTGGGCACCGAGAACGAGACGGGATCTCCAATCTCGGCGCGGAAGGCTTTGTCGGCTTTGACCGATACCAGCGCACCGCCGACCCGGACCGAGATCATGGTCGCATCGCCCAGCAGTTCCAGCGTGTAGATCGGTGCGGTGATTTCGCCCTGCCCTTCGGCAAGGCCAGCATCTTCAGCGCGGAAGCCCAATGTCATTGGACCGTCCGGTGCGTCGACCGGAATCGCTACATGTTCGGCGCGGAACACACCGCCCGAAACCTCGCCATCCATCAGGTTCATCGCCGGTGAGCCGATAAAGCTGGCCACAAAAGTATTGGCGGGCCGGTCGTAAATATCGGTCGGGCTGCCGACCTGCTGCACCACGCCTTGTTTCATCACAACAACTCGGTCGGCCAACGTCATCGCTTCGATCTGGTCGTGGGTCACGTAGATGGTTGTCACCGCCAGCTCGTGGCTGAGGTTCTTAATCTGAGCTCGGGTCGAAACACGCAGCTTGGCATCCAGGTTCGACAACGGCTCGTCCATCAGGAACACGTTCGGTTCCCGTACGATGGCGCGGGCCAGCGCCACACGTTGCCGCTGACCGCCTGACAATTCGGCGGGTTTGCGGTGCAAGAAATCGTCCAGTTCCACCATCGCGCTGGCCCGACGCACCTTGTCGTCATGGGTCGACGGGTCGATGCCGCGCACTTTCAAAGGAAAGCGGATGTTTTCGTAGACGTTCATGTTGGGATAGAGCGCGTAGCTCTGAAACACCATCGCCACATCGCGGTCCTTGGGCTCCAGATCGTTGACCACCTTGCCATCGACCAGAATTTCACCCTCGGTCACATCCTCAAGACCCGCGATCATGCGCATCGTGGTGGTCTTGCCACAGCCCGAGGGGCCCAGCAGAACCAGAAATTCGCGATCCGCGATGGTCAGGTCGAAATTGTGGACCCCAATGAATGACCCCCAGCGCTTGCCGACGTTGCGCAATTGAATTTCCGCCATGGTGCCCCCTGAAAGGATTCGTTTGCATACGTTTGCAAAACAGTAATTCGCATATATCAAATCAGGCAAGACTTTTTTGCATACGTATGCAAAAATACGCGAAACCACCGAGTCGAATTCGCGGAATAGACCCCGCAAAACACTGATAAAGAACGGAAAGCACCGTGAGTTTTCAAACCGAAAAAAAGCTGATCCTGTCCTTCCATGACGCTCTTAACCGCGCTAATGGGGATGAGTTGGCCACCGTCATGAAGCAATATTGCGCACCGGATCTGGTGTGGCGCGGATTTCACCCGTTCGACGAAATCGCAGGCCCTGACGCGGTGGCGCGCATTTTCTGGCAACCGCTGAAACACAGTCTGACCCATCTACAGCGCCGACAGGATATCTTTTTCGCGGGACGAAATTCTTTGACCGAAGGGGGCGTCTGGGTGGTGTCGATGGGGCACCTCATGGGTCTGTTCGACGCGCCATGGCTGGGCATCCGCCCCACTGGCAAGATGGCCCTTCTGCGGTATTGCGAATTTCACAATGTTGCGGATGGCAAGATTTCCGAAACGGCAATGTATTTCGACATTCCGCACCTGATGGTTCAGGCCGGTCAGAACCCTTTTCCGCCACAGACCGCAGCGCATCTGGTGCAACCCGGACCTATGACACATGACGGCATTCTGACCGAAGATCAGCCCGCCGACGAAGGTCACAAGACGCTGGAGGTCATCAACGCCATGATCTCGGACCTTGGGCAGTGGGACAGCGGCTTGTCCCTGACGGATGAGCTGGCGCAAACCTGGCACGAGGACATGATCTGGTGGGGGCCCGAAGGGATCGGTGCCACCTACACAATCGCGCGTTACGCACAGCAGCATTCCGGCCCGTTTCGCGCGGCCTTCACCGAACGCTCAAAGACCCAACATATCTGCCGCATGGCCGAGGGGCACTATGGCGGCTTTTTCGGCTGGCCCAATTTCACCGCCGTGCCCACGGGCGGTTTCATGGGGATGCCCGCCACCGGAAAGGCGGCTGAGTTTCGGGTGATCGACATCTACCGCCGCGCGGGTAACAAGCTGGCCGAAAACTGGATCTTCATCGATCTTTTGCATTTCTGGAAACAACAGGGCGTCGATATTCTAGCCCGCACAACCGGGATTGAAACACCATGAGAATTGATGCGCATCACCATCTGTGGGACCTGACCGCGGTGCATTATCCGTGGTTGATGGAAAAAGGCGCGGTGCGATTCTTCGGTGACCCCACCCCTATTCAACGGAACTATCTTCTGCCCGAGTTCCGTGCTGATGCTATAAAGTTTTCCGCCTCGGTCCATATTCAGGTGGGCGCAGCTGATCCCTGGGCCGAGGCGCATTGGGTCCAGTCTGTTGCAGATCAAAATCCCGATTGGCCACTGGTCCAGGTTGCCTTTTGTGATCTGACCGCACAGGACGTAACCGCGCAACTGGATCGATTGCAATCCCTGCCCTCTATGCGTGGGGTGCGTCAGATCATCGGTCGCGCACCTGGCGAGGATCAACTGTCCGGCACAAACGACCTGCTGGACAATCCAAGGTTTCTGGACGGGTTGAAACAACTGGGCGACCGCGGACTGTCATTTGACCTGCAATTGCTGCCTGAATTGATGGAGCAGACCGCCGTCGTTCTGGCGCGGGCCCCTGCGACGCGGGTGGCGCTGTGCCATGCAGGGTCACCCCATGACCGGTCGGAACAAGGGTTGCAACGGTGGGCGCAAGCGCTGCATCACCTCTCGGCGCTGCCGCAGGTGACATGCAAACTGTCCGGTCTTGGCATGTTCGATCACAACTGGAGCGCCGACCGCGTGCGGCCCATCGTGGACACATGCCTGACCCAATTCGGGCCCCATCGGTGCATGTTCGGGTCGAATTTCCCGGTCGACAGCCTGTCTTCCACCTATGCGGTTTTGGTTGAAAGGTACGGCGCGCTGGTTCCCGAACAAGACCACGATCTTGTCTTCGGAGGCACAGCGCGCCAGTTCTATCGCATCTAAGCAATCAGGGTCAGAACCGGCTGCATATGGGTTCCAACGACGCCTCAGCTCGGCATCCGAAACTACAATTCAGGCGAATTACCAAACCGAAAGACCCTGGGACGGCGCCGCCTACACGTGATCGGCGACGCCTGATTCATCAATCGCTGATCGCGCCTTCTTCATCGCGGCGCTGGTGCATCTTGGCTTTGACCCGTGCGCCCACGATCAGGGGCAGAACAAAGCCGATGATGGCAATGGTCCACAGCGCGATGGACAACGGGCTGTCGATCAGGGTCCACCAGTTGCCGTTGTCGATGGTCACCGCTCGACGCAGGTTGTTTTCCATCGAGTTGCCCAAAAGCGTGCCCAAGATAACCGGCACCAGCGGTACGTCCAGCTTGCGCAGAACCCACCCCATGACACCGAACCCGATCATCACCAGCAGATCAAAGCTGGAGCCCGAAATGCCATAGATACCCACAAAACTGACCATCGCCACGACGGGCATCAGGATGCGCGACGGCACCATCAGAACCCGCGTGAACAGGCCCACCATCGGGATATTCATCGCCAGCAGCATAAAGTTCGCGATGAACAGCGCCGCGATCAAGCCCCAGACCACATCCGGGTTCTGCGTGAACAGCAGCGGCCCCGGCGTGATATTCAGCGCCAGCAGGACCGCCAACAGCACGGCCGTGGTTCCCGACCCCGGTACGCCCAGCGCCAGCATTGGTACCAGAGCACCCCCGGCAGCGGCGTTGTTCCCGGCCTCGGGTGCCGCCACACCGCGCGGATCACCGGTGCCAAAGGTGTTTTCCTTGTCGACCAGCCGCTTTTCCATCGAATAGGAAATGAACGAGCCCAACGAAGCGCCTGCGCCCGGTAAAACCCCGGCTATGAAGCCCAGGAAAGAGGTGCGCAGCATGGTCGGTGTGCATTTCCTGACCATCGACATCGGCGGGTAAAGCCGACCGATATTCAGCTTGCGCCCCTCGGCATCCGATCCGCCGTGGCGGTGTTCAAGAAAGATGAACACTTCGGACAAGGCGAACAAGCCGACGATGGCGACTAGAAAATCCAACCCGTCATACAGATGCACCTCGCCAAAGGTGAACCGGGGCACGCCGGTTTGTGTGTCGACACCAATGGTTGCCAGCCCAAGTCCCAATGCGGCGGCAAATGCCGATTTCGCCTGATTGGTCGACGACACGCCGCCCAACGTCATAAAGGCCAGCGCGAACAGGGCGAAATATTCCGCCGGTCCAAACAACAGCGCGATCTTCACCAACTGCGGTGCCAGAAAGATCAGGCCCCATGTGGCCAGAAACGCCCCAACAAACGACGCGATGCCGGACAGCGACAGTGCCTCACCTGCGAACCCTTTTTTGGCCATCGGATGCCCGTCCAGACAGGTCATCATCGCGGGCTCATCCCCGGGGATATTCAAAAGAATGGATGAAATCCGTCCCCCATACATTGCACCGTAATAGACGCTGGTCAGCAGGATCAGCGAGGGTGTCGCCCCCAGACCTAGCGTGAACGCCAGCGGGATCAGAATGGCCACACCATTGGACGGGCCCAGACCGGGCAACGCACCCATGATTGTACCCAGAAAACAGCCCAGCAGGGCCAGCATCAGGTTCTGCCATGTCAGCGCGATGGCGAAACCGTCCCCAAGGGATGCTAATGTTTCCATGCCCCTCTCCTCAGAAGCCCAGCGGGCCGCGGGCCAGTGACAGACCCAGAACCAGATGGAAAATTACGTAAATACCTATGGATGTGCCGACGCCAACCAACACGCTTTCCAGCGGCCCGGCCCCCAGACGCCAGGCCAGATAGGCGGCGGCAAAGGCGGTGGCGATGACAAATCCCACAACGGGCAGCAATTCGGCGTAAAGGATCATCATGACCACGGCCGCGCCGATCTCAACCAGACGGCCCAACGCGGGCCATTCGGGTTCGGTATCAGGGCGCAGGGCGATGACGATGCTCGACAGGCCCAGAATGGCAGCAATGATCAGCGGGAAGGCCTTGGGCCCGACGGCGTCAGACAGAAAGCTTTCCTCGATCGCCAGTGCGGAAAAGGCAAATCCGATGGCAAGTAGCAGTCCGACGACCCCGAAGATACGGTCACTCATCGGTGTCTCCTATAGTTCGGGTAAATGATTTGGATCCGGGCACAGCCAGGCGCCCGGATCACAGTGAGTGGTGTTATTTGATGATCCCGATCTCTTTCGAGATGGCCTGGATCTGACCCACGGATTCAGCCACGAAGTTCTGGAAATCTGCGCCTTGCAGGTCCAGCGGTGCCAGACCGTTGGCGGCCATCACCTCTTTCCATTCATCCGAAGCGTAGAGATCACCGATCTTGCCGACCCAGTCGCCATAGGCGTCATCGGTCATGCCACCGGGGGCATAGAAGCCACGCCAGTTGGCGCCGATGGCGTCAATGCCCTGTTCCTTGGCGGTCGGGAAATCGGCGAATTCGCCGGGCAGACGTTCGGGTGCCAGCACCGCGATCACCTTGATGTCGCCCGAGTCTACGAAACCCTTGGCCTCGGAAATATCGCCGGTAAAGGCCTGAACCGACCCGGCCAGCAGCTGGGTCACGGCCTCACCACCGCCGTCAAAGGCGATGTATTTGACCGAGCGCACATCGTCGATGCCATATGCATTGGCTGCGATCAGAACCTTCAGGTGATCCCAACCACCCACGGCCGAGCCACCCGCAACCGACACGGCGGTTGGGTCGGCTTTGATCTGGTCCAGCAATTCAGGCAGCGTGTTGACCGGGCTATCTGCCGCAACGGCAATCACGCCGTAATCCGCGCCGATGGCCGCCAGCCACCGCACCTGATCCATGGTATTGCCGGGGTAAGCCCCCTGCGCCAGACGGGTGGCAGTGGCCGCACTGGCCGCCACGATCAGCTCATTATCCTCGCCGCGCTTGTTCACCACCTCGGCAAAAGCAACGCCGCCGCCGCCACCGGCAAGGTTCACCACTTGCATGGTCTGGTCGATCAGGCCCAGATCCTGCAGCGATTTACCCACCTGACGACAGGTGAAATCCCATCCGCCACCGGGGTTGGCCGGGGCGATACATTCCTGCGCGCTGGCCGCAACGCCGGACAGGGCAAAGACAGCAGCCGCAATCGCGCCACTGGTTCCAAACAGTTTCATTCGTGTCTCCTCCTCTGGTCTTTTTGGACTGCGCGTGCAGCCGAAACCGATCCCCGCAGAACACAAGGCCCGTTCTTGCAGGTTGAATCTGTTTACCGAATAATGCTGTCACGAACCTGTCAGGGTTCAGGCGTTCGCCTTGGGGAGGGGTCATGCGCGTATTGATGATCGAAGATGCCGAAGATCTGGCCGAAGGTGTGATAGCCCATCTCGCCCGGTCCGGTGTGGTATGTGATCTGGCCACAACCGTCGAAGCCGCCGGTGATTTTCGTGCAGTCCAAAGCTATGACGCCATGTTGCTGGATATAAACCTGCCCGATGGGTCCGGGTTAAGTTTCCTAAGCAAGATCCGCGCGGCAGGTGACCGTATCCCTGTGCTGATGCTGACCGCGCTGACCTCGGTCGAAGATCGGATCGCCGCGCTGGACAAGGGGGCCGACGACTATCTGGGCAAGCCCTTCGACCAGCGCGAGCTTGAGGCCCGGTTGCGCGCTCTGGTTCGTCGCGACGCCGACCGAAAATCCGAGCAGATCACGCTGGGCCCGCTGATCTATGCCCCCAAGGACCGCAGCGCCGCGCTGGAGGGCAAACGCCTGAACCTGACCGCGCGCGAGGCCGCTGTGCTGGACGCACTGATCCGGCATGAGGGGCAATTCCTGTCGAAAACCCGGCTGTACGATTCGCTTTACGGGTTCGAGGATGCCGATGTCGGCGAAAACGCGATTGAGCTGTATATCGCCCGCCTGCGCAAAAAGTTCACCGGCAGTACGGTCAGCATCACCACCCGGCGTGGTGTCGGATACCGGATCGGTCTGGATGGCTAAGCTGCACCTGCCCCACAGCCTGACTGCCCGTGTTCTCAGCGCGGTGATGCTGATTTTGATACTGGGCGGCTGCCTTGTCGCTTTGTCGATCTGGGCCAATGGCAGATTGGCGGCGCGGCAGGCTTATGACCGGCTTTTGCTTGGCGCCGCCAGCGACATCGCCGAATCCGTTCGGATTCAGGACGGCATACCCGTCGTAGACCTGCCGGTTTCCGCCTTTCAACTGCTGGCGCAGGCCCCTGAAGATCGGATTTTCTATGCGGTTCAAGTACCAGATGGCCCTTTTATCACCGGGTTGGACCGCGACACGGTGATCGACATACCGCAACAGCCTGGTGCTGCTCCGATCTATTTCGCCGCTGATCTGAACGGAGAACCTGCGCGCTTTGTCCGCTTGGCCCGCCTGTTTGCCGAACGCGAGTTTTCTGGCGAGGTGGAAATACTGGTCGGGCAGACCTTGCGCGCGCGTCAGATGATGACCGTTGGCCTGATGCGCGACGCCTTGCTGCCGATGGCGGTGGCGGGCGTTCTGTTGCTGGCGATGTCATGGATTGTCACCCGATCCGCCCTGCGCCCGCTTGAGGCCTTGTCCGAGGATCTGACCCGTCGCGATCCTCACGATCTGACCCCTATGGCCAGCGACGGCCTGCCGCGCGAACTGCAGGTGATGCTGAACGCGATGAACCGCTTTATGGGACGGCTGGACCGGCAGGTGGACACCATGCGCAACCTGATTGCCGACACGGCGCATCAGCTACGCACGCCGGTGGCGGCGATCCGGGTTCAGGCGGAAATTGCGCAGGATGATCCCGACCCCCCCGCCCGCAAACGGGCATTAGACCGGCTACTGGGCCGCACGCGATCGCTGGGCACTTTGCTGGACCAACTGCTGTCCCGTGCCATGGTGATCCACCGCATCGACAGTGCCCCGCGCCTTCCCGTTGATCTGCGCGAGGTGGCATTGGACGTGCTGGAACAAAGCGATCATGAGCTTGTCGCCCCCGGGGTCGAAGTGCGGCTGGAGATCGGAGAAAATCCCGTTCTGGTAAATGCCGATGCCTTTTCTCTGGCCGAAGCTGCCAAAAACCTGTTGGGCAACGCGCTGCGGCACGGGCAACCCCCGGTCAGCATCGGGGCTGCGCAAGAAAGTGGCCGTGCCGTATTGTGGGTGCGCGATCATGGGCCTGGCCCGGCCACCCCTGTCGCCGAACAAATCGGTGATCGGTTCAATCGCACCACCGGCTCGGGCGAGGACAGCAGCGGGCTAGGACTGTCCATCGTGAAATCGACAGCCGAGGCGTTTGACGGCAAGGTTGAAATGACCCGCGACAACATTGGCTTTCGCGCCGCACTCAGCTTTCCTGCCACGACCTCAAGGGGGGTGGAATGATCCGCGCTTTGATGACCTGCCTTCTGTTTGCCCTGCCCGGCCTTGCATGCGCGCAGGAGGCCACAGCCAGCTTCGGTGACGGAGCCGACCCGATGCTGATCCGTTCGACCACTGATATCGCCATCATCGCCCCGGTTCTTGAGCGGTTTGCCGACCAGAACCCCGACCTGCGGATCACGTATGAGCAATGGGGGTCAAACGCGCTGTTCCAGCACAGCCGGACGGTTTGCAAGAATGGTGAGAACCCGGCTGATGTGGTCTTTTCCTCGGCCATTCAGCAAATGGTCTGGCTGGTCAACGCCGCCTGCGGGCATCGTTACAGATCACCCCGAACCGAAGCCCTGCCCGCGGCCCGGCGTTGGAGGGATGAGCTGTGGGGGATCACCACGGAACCCGCGGTTATTGCTTATAACAAATCTCTGCTGTCAGATCAGGATGTTCCGCGCAACCGGTTTGCCCTGTTGGACGCCATGCGCACCCAGCCCGACCTGTTACGCGGGCGGGTGGCCACCTATGATATCGCCGCATCCGGGCTGGGGTACCTGTTTGCTTATGGCGACAGTCTTGAGGCTACGACATTCGGGTCCCTGATCGAGGGGTTTGCCCGCATCGACGCCGTGGCCACCTGTTGTTCCGCCGAAATCATCCGCGATGTTGCCGAGGGGCGGTTCTTGATCGCCTATAACGTTCTGGGCTCTTACGTAGCCAATGCCGATGCCCCCGGTGTGGGGGTGATTCTGCCCGAGGATTACACGCTGGTCCTATCGCGCGCCTTCATGATCCCGGCACAGGCGGAAAACAAGGATGCCGCCACCGGGTTTCTGGATTTCCTGCTGTCGCCTGAGGCACAAACCCTGCTGGCGGCCTCGGGCCTTGTCGCCCCGATGGACGCGGCTGAGACTGGCCTGAACCCTAGCGCCCGCCGATTTATCGCCCTGTCCCCAGCGCTGCTGGTGGCGCGCGATCAGAACCGTCGGGCCGAGCTGTTTAAACTCTGGAACGACGCATTCAACGTAGAAACTGCGCGTTAAGGCGTCAGGCCTGTTTTTCCACCACGGGTTCGACATCGGGCCGCACCGGTTCAACGTCAGGGCGGACAGGTTCGGCCTCCATCTCGATGATCTCGGGGGCCTCGGCCTCTTCGACCACGTCCTCTTCCGGCTCGGCTTCGGGCTCGGGTTCCGGCTCGACTTTGTCCTCCAGCGCGCCGACGATCAGCGGCAGCATATGCACACCAGTGGCCGTGGCGATCTCGGGCGTTTGCGGGGTCTGCCAGCTGAGGGTGTCAAAGCTGCCGCAGTTCTGGCACACCGGTCCCCATTCGGGCTGGATGTCGTGGCAATTGTCGCAGACCCATTGCGGCCCGCGCGGCGCGTTCAGCGCCTTGGCCAGCCAGCCTTGTACAACAGCGTCCGAGGACCCTTCGCCGCGTTCTATCGCGGCCATCAAGGTATAGGCCCGCGCATCGGCCTGTTTTTCCACCACATCGCCCAGCGCGCGGCGGGCTTCAGGGAAGTCCTCGGCGACGATGTTCAACTCAGCCAGGATCAGGCGGGTCTCCAGATTCTCGGGGTGGATACGGGTCAGGGCGACAAAGCGGGTAATCCGCGCCGCCGGGGTTTCATCCGGTGCAATCTCGGCAAAAGCATGGGCCAGATCGGGATGCGGCTGCACCTCCCAAGCCTTTTTCAGGATCTTGGTCGCAGCACGCGGCTTGCCCTTTTCAATATAGGCACGCGCGGCCATCGCGGCGGCAGGCACCAGATCGGGCGACAGGCGGTTGGCCTCGATGGCATGTTCCTGTTGTTCGACCGTGGCGCTGTCATCCAGAATGTCCTTGGCTTCGGACAGGGCCAGCACCGCATCGCGGCGCTTGAACACGTCGCGTGGTAGTTGGCCCGCCTTCAACTTGGCGGTCAGGGTTGATCGCGCACCGGCCCAGTCCTGCGATTTGGTCTGTAGACCCAACAGAATATCTTGGGTTTCAGCGTGGCGCGGTTTGATCGCCAACGCCTTTTCAGCCAGCTTGCGGGCGGTGTCATCATCACCCTCGGCCAGTTTCTGCTTCATGATGCCGCGCACACCGACAAAGCGGGTGGCGTTATTGGTGACTAGTTTCTTGTAGGTCTCTGACGCCTTTTTCGTATCGCCATTCATCTCGGCAGCCTGTGCCACCAGTAGATTGGTCAGTTCCGGCTTGTTCAGCAGTTTCTCGGCCTTGGCGGCCTTGTTCATCGCCACGCGCCCCTCACCTGAGGCCAACGCCATCAACCCATCCGCCAGCGCCTGATAACCGCGCTTTTCGCGGCTGCGGTCGAAATAGCGCGACAGGGCAGTTTCGTCGCCGTTGAGGAAATGCAGTGTCGCGATCAGCAGGGTCAGCAGCTTGAAGATCACCCAGATGGCCACCACAAGCACGCCCAGCGCGATCACCGATTGCAGCGGCCCCAACGTGAATTCGGTGCCCGCAACGGTGATCTGCACGCCACCACTGGTTTCCATCAGGAACATGGCGCCCATGGCCAGCAGGCCGATAATCGCTACAAAAACAAGGATCTTTAACAATGACCACAGCATGGCAGGTCCTTCAGTTCGAGTTTACGCTGGATTGCAGCGCATTTGCGGCGTCCACGGCAGCCACACGTGTTTGGGCCGCCTGTTCCCAATCGGCCAATGCGGCCTGGGCCGTGTCAGGCAGAGATTTAAGCTCGCTCAGCGCGGTGGCGATATCTCCTTGGGACAGGGCTGCCTGTGCCCGTGACAGGACCGCGTCCGGGCCGTCACCCTCTTGCGGCGTCACCGATCGCGCGCCGGTCTGCCGTTGCAGAAAGGCGACCAGCCCGGTTGTCTTGTCGGCATCACGTGCATCGGCCAGCGCAGTACGGGCTGCGGGCACAAAGGACTCGCGCAAGGCAGCAAGAGTTGCAACGCCTTCCGTGGACGGTGTTGACAGGGCCTCTGGCACGTTCACGCCACCTGCCGTCAATTGGTCTACCAGGTCGTTATAAGGCTGGCCCGCCTCCAACTGCCCATGCACCTGAGACAGAACCGCAGCATTGGTCGCAGCCTGCGCCTTAACCGCAGCCTGAGCTTCAAGCGCTTGTGCATCCGAGACCATTTTCTCGACCTCAGCCCGCTGCGCGGTCAACGAGTCCTGCAGTTTCTTCAGTTCGGCCTCAAAGGCGGCCGAGACCTCGGGCGAGGCACCTTGCGTCAGGGCGCCGCTTTCCAGATCGTTCAGACGGCTGGCCAAGGGGTCAACCTTGCCAGCCAGCCCATCCAGGCTGGTTTTCAACGCCGCCAGATCCGAACTGAGCGGCGTGACCTGATCAGTCAGGGCCGCAATCTTGCTGTCTACGTCCGAACTGTCGGACTGGGATACGGATAGGGATTTCGTCAGCGCTTCAATCTGGCTGGCCTGGTCGCTCAACTTCGATTCAAGGGCTGTCAGCGCGTCAGACTGGCCCGAATTGAACATGCCCGCGCTGCCAGCGGCAAAGCCAATCGCCGCGGCGATTGCACCTCCGATCAGGGCCGGGACAAAGCCGCCTCGCTTTTCTTCTTTGTGCGCCGCAGGCTCAGCGTGGGTCGGTTCCACGGCCATTTCGGCTTCGGCTTCGGCTTCGGCTTCGGCTTCGGCTTCGGCTTCGGCTTCGGCTTCGGCTTCGGCTTCGGCTTCGGCTTCGGCTTCGGCTTCGGCTTCGGCTTCGGCTTCGGCTTCGGCTTCGGCTTCGGCTTCGGCTTCGGCTTCGGCTTCGGCTTCGGAAAAGCCCTCTTCTACCGGCTCGGCCGCGTCAACAGTAGCTTGTTCCTCAGCAATTGTGGATTCGACCGCTTCGTCCGACTTGGGGTCTTCCACTGGCTTTTGATCGGTTTTCTTCTTACGAGCCACCGCAACATTCCCCTTATCGAATCCAAAATCATATGAATAACAGGCCACTCTAAGTTAATCGGTGGTATCGCTACCCTCAACCCGCATCGCATGTTTCACAAGTTTTTTAACCGCTTTTCGCATTTTCTTGGGGGTTGGCGCTTTGGCGACCCTTAGATGCGCATAGTCCAAAAAATAAAGGGGTTCCGCAGTCGCTTCGCTGATTGCGGCCAGCCACAGGGGCGCTGAACCAGCCCAGATATCGGCAAATTGTCGCGCCGTACGGGGCGAAAATAACGGTGCGATGACCGGCTCTTTGCCATCGGTGGCGGCTGCGGCCTCGGGTGTCAGCGGTAACAGGCGCTGCTGATAGACGGCCTGTTCGCGCACGGTCAGCCCCGACTCGGTCAGGCGGGTGGCGACATTGCCCCGGCTGTGTTCTCCACGCAAATGCAAAAGCGGGCTGTCGGGCCGATGTTTCAGCAAATAGGCCACCAGTTCTTCGGCCGCTGCGCCAACCATCTGCGCGTTCCAACCAGCACTTTGGGCCGTGCTGGTGGTGGCAGGGCCGACGCAAAAGGCGGGCATGTTCCGAGACAAGCCCAAGGATACGGCAGCATTCACCCCATTGGCCGAGGTGAAAATCAGTCCCCGCACACCACTGGTGTCGACATTGATCGGCAAGGGGTTGATTTCGAGTAGCGGGGAATAGATGACCTTGACCCGGGATCGGGTGCGGGCCGGCAGCTTCGCGACAAACCGTTCTGAGGCGGCGCGCGGGCGGGTCATCAACAAATACAACGGTCGGTGCCTTCCGCCTTGGGATTGTTTGCATCCGCGCAGGGTGATACCCCGCTTGGCAGTCATGGTGTAACGGATCAGGCCAATGGTGCAAACACTTACCATCCTCGGGTTGGAAAGCAGCTGTGATGACACGGCCGCCGCCGTCGTGCGCCAAACCGATGGTGCAGAGGCCGAGGTTCTGTCTTCTATCGTGCATGGCCAGACCGAGTTGCACAGCGCATTTGGCGGCGTAGTGCCCGAAATTGCCGCCCGCGCGCATGCCGAAAAACTGGATGTCTGCGTGGTGCAGGCGTTACAGTCCGCAGGGCTGACCCTGGCCGATATGGACGCCATCGCGGTCACCGCCGGGCCGGGTCTGATCGGCGGCGTCATGTCGGGCGTCATGTGTGCCAAGGGGCTGAGTGCAGCATCTGGCCTGCCTTTGGTCGGGGTGAACCATCTGGCCGGGCATGCCCTGACACCTCGTCTGACGGATGGGATCGCTTTTCCTTATCTGATGCTGCTGGTCTCGGGGGGACACTGTCAGTACCTGATTGCCCACGGACCGGAAAAATTCACCCGTCTGGGCGGCACCATCGACGATGCCCCCGGCGAAGCGTTCGACAAAACCGCCCGACTGCTGGGCTTGCCGCAACCCGGCGGCCCCTCGGTCGAGGTCGAAGCCCGGTCGGGCGATCCCAAGCGATTCCGCTTTCCACGCCCACTGTTGGACCGGCCAGGATGTGATCTATCGTTCTCGGGGCTCAAGACCGCGCTGATGCGGATGCGAGACCAGATCGTTGCCGAAAAGGGTGGGTTGACCCGACAGGACCGCGCAGATCTGTGCGCTGGGTTTCAGCAGGCCATTGTCGACACATTGGCCGAAAAAACCCGCCGGGCGATGGATCTGTATTTGGAGGAAAACCCTGCAGAGCCGGTGATCGCGGTTGCAGGTGGCGTAGCAGCAAATTCGACCATTCGTGCAGCATTAGAGACTGTTTGCATAGAAAAAGGTGCGCGATTCACGGCCCCGCCGCTGAACCTATGCACCGATAACGCCGCCATGATTGCCTATGCCGGGATGGAGCGGTTTCGTACCGGTGCCCGGGATGGATTGGACCTGACCGCCCGGCCCCGCTGGCCGTTGGATCAGACCAGTCCCGCCATGCTGGGCAGCGGCAAGAAAGGAGCCAAGGCATGAGCGTCGCTGTCCTTGGATCTGGGGCATTTGGCACCGCTTTGGCGATTTCGCTGGCCGGGAACGGATCGGTGACGCTGTGGTCGCGCAACACCGGGCAAGCCAACCAAATGCAAGACAGCCGCGAAAACGCTGCGCGCCTACCAAACGTCGCCCTGCCAGACGAAGTATTGGTGACAGCCGATATACAGGACGCCGTGACCTCTGATGTCTTGCTGCTGGCGGTTCCCATGCAGAAACTGCGCGCGGCTCTGACGGAACATGCCCCGGTTCTGGCCGGAAAGACACTGGTTGCCTGCTGCAAGGGGATCGAACTGTCGTCGGGCCTTGGTCCAATCTCGGTGATCCGCCAGACCATCCCGGATGCGCACCCGGCCCTGCTGACCGGACCCAGCTTTGCCGACGACATCGCGCGCGGGCTGCCCACGGCACTGACGCTGGCCTGCACGGATGGTGATCTGAGCGAAACGCTGCAGACCGAACTGACCACTGCGAACCTGCGCCTTTATCGCACCACCGACGTGATCGGCGCGGAACTGGGCGGGGCATTGAAAAACGTCATGGCCATCGGCTGCGGCGCTGCCATTGGGGCCAGGCTGGGCGACAGTGCCCGCGCTGCCCTGATGACCCGTGGCTTTGCCGAGATGCAGCGGGTCGCTTTGATGCGCGGTGCGCGTCCCGATACCTTGATGGGCCTGTCTGGATTGGGCGATCTGGTGCTGACCTGCTCATCCGAATTGTCCCGAAATTATCGTTTTGGCCTGTGTTTGGGTCAAAATCGCCCTTTCGACAGCCAAACAACGGTCGAAGGCGTCGCAACCGCGCGCGCCATGGCGGACATTGCCACGGCTGAGGGGCTGGACATGCCCATCAGCGCCACGGTGGCCGACCTGAGCCACGGCACCTATAGTGTGCCCCAAGCCATTCAAACCCTGCTTAACCGACCCCTCAAGGAGGAATAATATGCTCATTGCCCTGATCGCCAAGGACAAGGACGGCGCCCTGCAAACCCGGCTGGACAATCGCGCCAACCACCTGGCCTATATCGAGGAAACTGGCGTTGTTGCACAGGCAGGCCCCCTGCTGGACGGCGACGCGATGATCGGCTCGTTGATCATTCTTGAGGTCGAAGACATGGCTGCTGCGCAAACATGGGCAGACAACGATCCCTATGCCAAAGCAGGGCTGTTTCAATCCGTTGATCTGATCGTATGGAAGAAGGTCGTCGGCTGATGGCATATTGGCTGTTCAAATCCGAACCCTCAACCTGGAGCTGGGACCAGCAGGTTGCCAAAGGGGATGCGGGCGAAGAGTGGGACGGCGTGCGCAATTATCAGGCGCGCAATTTCATGCGTCAGATGGCAATCGGTGACCGCGGGTTTTTCTACCACTCGCAAAAGGACAAGGCGATTGTCGGCATTGTCGAGGTCTGCGCCGAGGCCCACCCCGACAGCACTACAGATGATGAACGCTGGGAATGTGTGGATATCAAGGCTGTACGCCCGTTCACCACAGCTGTCACTTTAGAGCAGATCAAGGCAGATGAACGTCTGGACGAGATGGTGCTGGTGAAAAACTCGCGCCTGTCCGTTCAACCTGTGACTGATGAGGAATGGGCAACCATCTGTGCGCTGGGGGCCACCCAACCGGGTTGACGGAATCCACGTCTAAGGGTGCAAACCTTCTCAAACCACCAATAAAATGGTATATTTTTCGGGCTGCACCATGTGGGGGCAATGGCGGCCGCAGATTCAGTAGTCGTCTGTCTTTTGGTGTTGCTCGATCTTTGGTTGATCAATTCGAAAGCAAGAACCCATGTCTGACGTTGAAGGCAGCGGTGGGAAGAACGAAGACATTGCTGCTGAGCTGAGTTCAAAATGCTGGGAAGCGCGCCTTGAGATTGCGCGAAAGCAGCGCGCCGCTGCGCTGGCCGATGTGCAGCAATCAAGTCACCTGGAAATGTCACCGGAAATCGATATTGAAGCGCCGCAGGAAGACAGCCCCGCAGAACCCGGTGAATTCAAACTTGAGCAGGTTGTGTTCAAAAGTTCTCAGTCGAAACACCCAATGCAACCGCCCCGAAAACAGCGCGTCAATCGCATGTATCCGATCGTTTTTGGTGCAATGTTCTGTGGCGCTGCCCTGCATTGGGCCGCAACAAGTGTTTTGGCAGGATGGCGAAACCCCGACGCGGTGGTTCAAACCAGCTTATCTATTGATACAACATCAGAAATCGACGCAAACGCAAATCCGGTGGCGGGTGATCCAAATGACGGTGATACGACCCTGTCCAGCTTGGAATCAGACGCGGCAGAACCGATTTCGCGGTTTGCCAAAGTGACGCACAAGACGTCCACTGCAAATACGGGGCCAGGGTCAGAAAGGAGCAGTTCAGTTGTTCCAATGAACTATGAGCCAGCCTGGGGTGAGACGCTATTGCCACCGGTGATACAAGGCTCTTACGAACCGGTGGCTCCGCTAACAACCGTACCTGACCACGTGATCGCCCGAGCCACCGCACCGAGATCGGTTCTCGTGATCCCCGAAAAACATGACAGCCTGCCTAGTCATGACCAGCCGGCTGAAACAGGGGTATCTCTTTTTGTACCCGTTGGCGTGTCGAACGAAACCAGCATCGCCGTGCTTGAGATTTTGACCTCGGACCAGACTGACGTGATTGCAACGGCGCGGGTAAATTATGCCGTGAAGGCGACTCAGGTCCGATTCTATCACCCCAAGGACGCGCAAATTGCGGAACTGACAGCAAGTTTGCTTGGCGGTATCTCTCGGGACTTTACGAAGTCCGGTCCAAAAACGCGACCGGGTCATATCGAGGTTTATCTGGCCGGTAAGGGGGGTGGAAGAAAACGCCAACCAAATCGAGGGCCAGATTCAGTGGAACAGTTTGTTGCCCGAATTATTGAAGAGTTCCAATAAAAATGCGGGAAGGTTCCGACGATGCAGAACCTTCCCTACCCCCGCGTGCTCCCTACTCACCACACGCGTCTGGAAATCTTTGGCTCTGACCGTACTGGTCACTCTTAGATATTAGTCGAGTTCTGGTGGTCAGCACAAACACCAAGTGCTTAAAATTGAAAACGCCCGCCAGTGGCCTGACGGGCATCAAGGGATCAGCCGTAGACCGACTCTTTGCCGAAATGCTTGGTCAGCATGTAATAGACAACGGCGCGGTATTTGTTACGCTCAGACATGCCATAGGTTTCAAGCGCAGTGTTGATTGCGCCCGTCAACTCTGGCCCGTCTGACAGGCCCAGCTTCTTGATCAGAAAGTTGTTCTTGACCGTCTCGATCTCACCTTCCTGCGTGGCAGCCACGGTCGACGCGTCGGCGTCATAGATCGCCGGACCACATCCGATTGTGACCTTGGTCAGCAGGTCCATGTCAGGGTCCATTCCGCATTTGTTTTTCAGATCATCTGCGTATTTTGCGATCAGCTCGTCGCGTTTTCCCATGTCCCAATCTCCCTAAGTTACAATGAAACGGCACCCTTACCGTCTTCATTAAGGTTAGCCGCGACGGATATTTTTCCGAAAGGAAAAAATTTGGGGATTTCTCCCCCTATTGCCGATTAAGGCGCAAATCGGCCCGGCTGGCCTAGCGGCAAAAACCCCAACCCGAACCCTGCAGGTGGAAATGGTCGGCGTGCAAGCGATTGTAATCTGGCCCCAAAACAACCCGGAACCAGTCACAAGCACCACGTCCAATCCGATGCAAAAAGGCAGCCTCGGGTCCTGGTGTATTCCAATCTGTCAGCAGGGTCAGGGATCGGCCATCCCCCAGTTGCAGGCCAATTATATCAATCGCGTCCGCGGTGGCGTGGCTGCTCCAGCCGCTGTCCTGCCCCTGCGCAGTGCGCATCCGGCGGCAATTGTAGCTGCCCACGTGGCGTAAGGCGCGCACGTCGGTGCCCAGGATCTCGCGCGCGGCGGGCTGCACCACGTGATGTTCCCATAAGGCCAGCCGCAATGTAGTGGTGCAGCTGGTTTCGACCGCTTCGATCCGTGCGGTGGTCAGACCAGACAAAAGGACCCGACCGGCAATGCCACAGTTCCGATCCACCAACAGCTCGTCCATCGGCTCAAAAACCACTCCAGCTGCGGACAGGGCGGCCCGGCACTGTGCCTCGTCTCCCAATGCGTGGCGCAGCTGATACGCGGTGACCGGCGTAACCGGTGCTGTCACGGTCAAGTCCCGAAGCGGGTTCCAATGTGGTGGCACCGGAGTTTGCGGATGCGACAACACCCACCAACCGCCGCCACCCACGACGATCAGCAAGGCAAAGAGGGTAAAAAAGAAAGACGCCGCCAGATACAAAATCCGGCGGCGTCCTGTGCGTTTGGTCATCCCCGTTCCGCAATCAATAGCGGTAATGTTCGGGCTTATAGGGGCCTTCGGGTTTTACGCCGATATAGGCCGCCTGTTCGTTGTCCATCTTGGTCAGTTTCACACCGATACGGTCCAGATGCAGAAGGGCGACTTTCTCATCCAGATGTTTGGGCAGGATGTAGACGTCGTTTTCATACTGATCACCCTTGGTGAACAGCTCGATCTGCGCCAGAACCTGATTGGTGAACGAGGCCGACATCACGAATGAAGGATGCCCGGTGGCGTTACCGAGGTTCAGCAGACGACCTTCGGACAGCAAAATGATGCGGTTGCCCGAGGGCAGCTCGATCATATCCACCTGTTCCTTGATGTTGGTCCATTTGTGGTTCTTCAGGCTTGCCACCTGAATTTCGTTGTCGAAGTGACCGATGTTGCCGACGATGGCCATGTCCTTCATCTCGCGCATATGCTCGATGCGGATCACGTCCTTGTTGCCGGTGGTGGTGATGAAGATATCGGCCGATGCGACTTCGTCTTCCAGCAGAGTGACTTCGAACCCGTCCATCGCCGCCTGCAGGGCGCAGATCGGGTCAACTTCGGTCACTTTCACACGGGCACCCGCGCCGCGCAGCGAGGCGGCCGAGCCTTTGCCCACGTCACCATAACCACAAACGACAGCAACTTTACCGGCCATCATCGTGTCGGTGGCACGACGGATGCCGTCGACCAGCGATTCCTTACAACCGTATTTGTTGTCGAATTTCGACTTGGTGACCGAGTCGTTCACGTTGATCGCGGGGAACGGCAGGTGGCCTTCCTTGACCAGCTGATACAGGCGGTTCACACCCGTCGTCGTCTCTTCGGACACGCCCTGAATCTGGTCACGCATCTTGGTGAACCAACCGGGGCTTGCTGCCATGCGCTTGGCGATCTGCGCTTTGATCACCTCTTCCTCTTCCGAGCCCGGAACCGGGATGATGTCTTCACCGGCTTCAGCACGGGCGCCCAGCAAGATGTAAAGCGTCGCATCGCCGCCATCATCCAGGATCATGTTGGGGCCGTCTTCGAACAGGAAGGATTTGTCCAGGTAGTCCCAGTGCTCTTCCAGCGTCTGGCCTTTGATTGCGAAAACAGGCACACCTGCCTCGGCAATAGCCGCCGCGGCGTGGTCCTGGGTTGAGAAGATGTTGCACGACGCCCAGCGGACATCCGCGCCCAGCGCCACCAGTGTTTCGATCAGAACAGCGGTCTGGATGGTCATGTGCAGCGAACCGACGATCCGCGCACCTTTGAGGGGCTTCGCGTCACCGTATTCCGCGCGCAGGGCCATCAGGCCCGGCATCTCGGTTTCGGCGATGTCCAGCTCTTTGCGGCCAAACCCGGCCAGCGCAATGTCTTTGACGATATAGTCCCCGGCCATCATAAACTCCATTCCGGTAAGCAGGTCCGGAGCTGCCCCTAGCATCCCTTGGGGCAGGTATCAACGTAGATGGCCGAAAACAGATTAGTCCGCAGCTAAAATCAGCTGGGTTCACCCTTTAGCGTAATTTTCGGGATCGCTTCAAAAAAATCTGTGCCAACGGCGACAATACAACTAATGCCGTTCGCCTGAGTAACCAGAACCGTGTAGCTTCCGGTTTCCTTCGAGGTCCAAACCTCCATAATCGCCTGTGCACCGCGTGTTTTCTGCAATCCGCCAAAGACCAGCTCTTCTGAATAGCTGTCTTGCAGCTTGGCGATCACATGCTCGCGTTGCGCACAACCTTGGGCAAATGCAGGGGGGGCAGTGGCGGCCATTCCAAAGGCCAGGGTAATTCCAAACAGTCGCTTAAACATAGCTAGCTCCTTTCGATACGAGTTACGTTCCGAGAGGGGCACACCAGGAGGAGCATGCACCCCCCTCAGCACTAATGTCGGTATCACCACGCACTGGTTCAAAGCACGACTGGTCAAGAAAAAGTTGGCAGCAGGTGATCTCGACAGGTACATCATACCACAAAAACGCAAAACTTACGTGAGCCACTTCACAAGGCATGGCATAATGGCAACACAAGCACGAGCATGGCAGCGGATGCTGTCTGGCCGCAGGCTGGACTTACTGGATCCGACCCCTGTGGACATCGAAATCGAAGATATCGCCCACGGATTGGCCTTTGTGGCCCGCTGGAACGGCCAAACGGCGGGCGATTTCGCCTATTCCGTGGCTGAACATTCCCTGCTGGTCGAAGAGCTTTTTGGCCGGATTGCCCCCAAAGCGCCGGTGAAATGGCGGCTCGCGGCTTTGTTACATGATGCGCCGGAATATGTGATCGGAGATATGATCTCACCGGTCAAATCCGCCGTCGGCCCCGATTACGGCGCGCTGGATGACCGTCTGGCGGCAGCGATCCACATTCGGTTCGGATTGCCCGCTGCGGTGCCGAAAACGGTGAAACGTCAAATCAAAAAGGCCGACAAGATCAGCGCCTGGATGGAGGCGACACAGATTGCGGGGTTTTCCGAGGCTGAGGCGACCAAGTTCTTTGGCCGCCCCGACAAAGCGGTGATCGAGGGGTTGCAGATTACACTACGTCCGCCGGTTGAAGTGCGGAGGCGTATACACAGCGGCACGCATCCTTGATTGCACAGCTTTGAAAGGCGCATCTTAACCTGTCAGAGCTTCTCTTTGGCGCAAGACTGAACTGAAAAGGCACCACATTGACGACGAGAGCTATATGAAACAGCGGATCAAAGTCTGGACACTACTGTCGCTTAACTTTGCTCTGATCATCGTGCTCGCCTTGGTGTTCATTCGAGAGGACTATTTCGTCAGGGTTGCCAGAAAAATCACAGGTTCGCCTACACCGCCTCAGGAGACAATATATTATCAAACGAAGGTCCGGCTTCAGGAAAGAACCTCTCGCAAGCGCTGGAGACGTTCCAAGTTCAGGTCGCGGTGACAGGTGACTCGATCATCGAAGGTTGGTTGACCAGTGCGGTTTTGCCGAAATCGATCAACCTTGGGATCAGTCGCGATGATGTACCCGGCCTTCTTTCCAGAACGAAGCCCGAATTGGTTCAGCATATTCCGATCTGGTATCTGGGCATCGGGGTAAACGACGCTTTGACCGGTGCGGAAATCACCGATATCCCCGCTTACATTAAACAGCTGTCAGCAGTTTTCGCGCAGGCCGATACGTTGATCTGGCGTGCGGTGCTGCCGGTTTCTGGTGAAAACTGGACCGACACGCAAGAAATATACCTTGAGGCGTTTAATTCCGCCGCATCGCTGGCCTGTCGGCAGATGCCCAACTGCACCTTCCTGGAACCGCCCGCCGGGTATGCGGAGAATGTGTCCGAGTGGACCTCGGACGGCTTACATCCAAACCCCGAAGGCTATCAGAGGCTGACAGAACAGCTGTGTGCAATCGTGCCGTGTTTTCCGATGCCCCGCAATAGGGCTGTCGCGTCACCGCGGGCTGCGCTTCGCCAGAATCCGCTGCAGGGTCCGGCGGTGCATGTTCAGGCGTCGGGCTGTCTCGGATACGTTGCGGTCACACAGCTCATAAACCCGCTGGATATGCTCCCAACGGACACGATCCGCGCTCATGGGGTTTTCCGGCGGTGGCGGCAGTTCGTCGCCCTTGGCCAGCAATGCGCTGGTGATGTCGGTAGCGTCGGCGGGTTTGGACAGGTAATCGGTCGCGCCGATTTTGACGGCGGCCACGGCGGTGGCAATCGCGCCATATCCGGTCAGAACCACAACCCGGCTGTCGGGCCGCTTTTCACGCAGCACCTCGACCACATCCAGACCGTTACCATCCTCAAGCCGCAGGTCGACAACGGCATATGCAGGGGGGCGGGCTGTAGAAATGGCGCGGCCTGCGGCGACGGAACCTGCGGTCTCAACTTCGAACCCGCGCTTCTCCATGGCTTTGGCCAGACGTCTCAGAAACGGCTCATCATCATCCACCAAAAGCAGGGATTTATCGGGGCCGATATCCAGGTCAGAGCTGTCCGCCATATTCTGTTCTTTCCGCAATTTCACGTCTTTGGCTTAAACATGAGTAATAGCAGCGCCATTTCAAAGGTCAAATCGACTGTGCGCCCTACATCTGATCCAGAAAGCACCCGACCTTGTCAGCCATCTGTTCACCCGTGTCGTCGCGGTTGAAGAATTCCAGGAAGCCGTGCTCGGGTGTCATCAGGTAGGTAAAGGTGGAATGATCGACCAGATAGTACTCGTCGCTTTTGTCCTGCGCCTTGTAATAGGTCTTATAGGCCTGGCTGGCGGCCTTGACCTGCTCGGGCGTGCCGGTCAGAGCGATGGTTTTGCCGCCCAGATTGAACGCATAATCAGCCATCACTTCGGGTGTGTCGCGATCCGGGTCGATCGAGATGAACAGCGGCGTCACAGACTGGCCACGCTCGGCCAGAATATCCACGGCCTCGGCATTGCGCGACATATCGAAAGGGCAGACATCGGGGCAGAAGGTATAGCCGAAATAAACCAGTGTCGGCTCGGTGATCACATCTTTGTCGGTAACGGTCTCACCCTTGCCGTTGATCAGCTCGAACGGGCCGCCAATCGCGGCTGAGCCACCGGCGATCTGGCCGGAACGGCATTGCGCGAACTGATCGTCCGACCGGCCCCCCAGCGTCAGCAGCCACATGGCGCCCAGGCCAACGGCCAGAACTACGGTTGCGAGGATGGCATAAAGGCGGGTCATGACATCAATCCTGAAATGAGAGGGGTTGTTGATCGTTTTCGCCGGGACACCTATCAAGATGAACAGCCGATGCAACAGGACATAATAGACCGATGGCAAATTCCAACATCACTTCGTGGACCGGTCAGGAAGGCAGCAACTGGATTCGGCTGCGCACGCTGATCCTATTGCGCTGGGTGGCCATCATTGGCCAGTTCACGGCCATCACTGTGGCACAGCGATATTATCACGTGCAGCTGGAACTGGCCCTGTGTTATCTGGCCATTGGTGTTTCGGTCATGGGCAACATGACGGCCATTCTTCTGTTCCCGCAAAACAAACGCCTGACCGAGTTCGAGAACTTCCTGATGGTTCTGTTCGATTTGCTGCAGCTGGCCATTCTGCTGTATCTGACCGGTGGTCTGAACAACCCGTTTGCGTTGCTTCTGCTAGGGCCGGTGACCATTTCGGCCAACGTGATGAGTACGCGTTCAACCCTGATCGTGGGGGGTGTTGCGATTGTTGTGGCATCCTTGCTGGCTGAGTTTCATCTGCCGCTGCGCACGGAGCAGGGCGAGGCTTTGCTAATCCCCGACATGTTGTTATTCGGAAACTGGGCCGCGATCGTGATCGCAATTGTGTTCATTGGCGCCTACTCACACCGCGTCAGTTCCGAGGTCCGATCCATGTCCGAAGCGCTTGCAGCCACCCACATGGCCCTGGCGCGCGAACAGAAGCTGACCGATCTGGGCGGTGTCGTCGCCGCCGCCGCGCATGAGCTCGGAACGCCATTGGCCACGATCAAGCTGACCAGTTCCGAGCTGATCGAAGAGCTGGATGACCGCCCCGACCTGAAAGACGATGCCGCGCTGATCCGCGAACAGGCCAATCGCTGCCGCGATATCCTGCGCGATATGGGCCGCGCCGGCAAAGATGATCTGCATCTGCGGCAGGCTCCTCTGTCCACCGTGGTGCATGAAGCCGCCGAACCGCATATTCATCGCGGTAAGACGGTGCATTTTGACGAAGGGCCTGCCGGGGACGGTGATGTGCAGCAACCCTCGATCCTGCGCAAGCCCGAGATCATTCACGGGCTGCGCAACCTGATCCAGAACGCGGTGGATTTCGCCCGCGCCAATGTCTGGGTCGAGGCCGAATGGACCACCGATCAGATCACCATCAACATCATGGATGACGGGCGCGGGTACCCTTCGCAGATGATTGGCCGTATCGGTGATCCCTTCATGCGCCGCCGCCGAGCCGAATCCGATCAGCGGACCCGCCCGGGGTATGAAGGCATGGGGCTGGGGTTATTCATTGCCAAAACCCTGCTGGAACGCAGCGGGGCAGAGCTTCAATTCGCCAACGGGTCAGATCCCTATCAGAACCTGAGCGACAAAAAAGACCGGCGGGGCGCAATCGTACAGGTTTCCTGGCCGCGAAATCTGATCGACGCGCAAACCGGCGACACGCCTGTCCCATCGGGTGCGAACCAGCGTATCCAGGTCTGAGTTAAGACCCCGTTAACCATTAACGCGCATAGTTCCTTCCCGTGATGTCAGTACCGAGGAGAGCATGGTCGACTGGATCATTCTGGCCGCTATCAGCCTAGTATCCGCCAGCCTGGCGGTGCAATGGCTTTTGCCCCGTCGTCGGCAGCGGGGCGATAGTTTCGGTCTGTCCTCACCCGCGTCGCTGTTCGATGCGGTGTTTCTGTTCGATGAGGACCGCCTTATCAGCCATTCCGATATTTCTCTGGAAGGGTTTCAGGCAGTCCGCGACTGGCCTGATCTGCGCCGCCTGCTGCAACGGGACTTTCCGACCTTTCCGGAAACCCCAGACCGTATTCGACGCGAAGGTACCCTGGTCATTCCTGCCATCGACTGCACCATCGAACGCGATGTCCTGTGTGAATGGATCGACGGGATCGTGCGGGTGCAACTGCGCGACAGTACCGACCGCCCCGACCCGGTGCAGCGCGACCCCCAAGACCCGATCCGGCTGGCGATGGAACAGGCCCCCTATCCGGTTTGGCTGCTGGATCATCAAGGTAACGTGCGCTGGTGCAATGCCGCCTATGTCTCACTTGTGCGCAAGGTCCGTGGTCAGGATACTGATTTGACCGCACCGATGTTCCCCGGCACTGATGAAGACGCACGGTTGGGGGCAAAAAGCCGCATCTCAATTTCGTCCGAAGGCAGCGGCAACAAGCTGTGGTTCGATCTCACTCTGGTGGATCACCCCGAGGGGCACCTGTGCTATGCCGTCGATATCAATGCCATCGTCGCCGCAGAGACCGCTCAGCGCAAGTTCGTCCAGACCATGACGAAAACCTTTGCTCAATTGTCTATCGGGCTGGCCATATTTGACCGCAACCGACAACTGGCCTTGTTCAACCCGGCGCTGATCGATTTGACTACCCTGCCCCCGGATTTCCTCAGTTGCCGCCCCAGTCTGTCCAGCTTTTTTGACCGACTGCGGGATCAACACATGATGCCGGAACCCAAGAATTATCGCGGGTGGCGCAACCAGATGAACGACCTGCTCGAAGCGGCCGAGGACGGGAATTACCAGGAAACCTGGTCGCTGCCCTCGGGGTCAGTATATTCGGTCAGCGGGCGGCCCCATCCCGACGGCGCCGTAGCTTTTCTGTTCGAAGATATCACGGCCGAGATTACCCTGACCCGGCGCTTCCGTTCGGAAATGGATCTGATGCAATCGGTTCTGGATAAGTTGGCCGATGCCATCGCGGTGTTTGGTGATGACGGAACACTGGCCTTTACCAACCGCGCCTATCAACAATTGTGGGTGGATTCTGGTGAGGCCGGGTTCGAACCGGATTCCGTGCTGGATGTGACGCGTGGCTGGCAGGAACAATGCGTTGCCTCACCGATCCTCGGCGAGATTCGCGATTTCGTGGAAATGCGCGACAACCGTGCTGAATGGTCCAACGACCTAAAGCTGCGGAACGGCACCCAACTGTCCTGTACGGTCAGTCCCATGCAGAACGGCGCAACGATTGTGCGGTTCTCGGTCGAGGATGCGCCGTCAACCCTGCCGATCCGTCAAATCAGCGCCTGAACCGGGTTGCAGCCGCCCGGGCGTACGGTCATTGTGGCGCCATGACGTTGCACGCCCGTTCGATCACCCTGAATTCGCCCGAAGAAACCGCCGATCTGGCCGCACGGCTGGGTGCAAAATTGCGCCCTGGCGACATCTTGTTGCTTGAGGGTGAGATCGGCAGCGGCAAGACCCATTTTGCGCGCAGCCTGATCCAATCACTGATGTCTGTGCCCGAGGACGTGCCTTCGCCCACCTTCACGCTGGTACAAGCCTATGATACCCTACCTGGCGAGATCTGGCACTGCGATCTGTACCGGCTAAGCGCCTTGGAAGAGATCGAAGAACTGGGGCTGTCCGACGCTTTTGAAACTGCCATTTGCCTGATTGAATGGCCGGACAAGCTGGGTCCGCTGACCCCTGCCACTGCCCTGACCTTGCATTTGAAAACAGACCCTAACACGACGGGTTTGCGATATCTGACCCTTTCGTGGTCCGATCCGAAATGGCCCCAAATACTGGAGAGTGCCGCATGACGAACCGGGCTGTGCTGGCCGAGGCGCTGATTGCACAAACACCATGGTCCAACGCCACGCGCGCACCGCTGGCCGGGGATGCCTCGAACCGCCGGTACGAACGTTTGACCGATCCAGACACTGGCCGCACGGCGGTTTTCATGGACTCACCTCCGGGCAAGGCCGAACCGGTTGAGGCTTTTGTCCGCATGGCCAACTATCTGCGGGAAGTCGGGCTTAGCGCACCCGAAATCTATGCCGAGGACACAGAATTCGGCTTTCTGTTGCTGGAGGATCTGGGCGATGATCTGTTCGCCCGCGTCCTCAGGCAAAACCCTCGGATGGAGCGCGAGCTGTATGAGGCTGCAACCGACGTTCTGATCGAGCTGCACAAGGCACCTACCCTGTCACTGCCGTCTTATGATCCGACGATGATGACCGAATTGGCTGCGTTGTCCTTCACCAAATACGCCCAAGCGGTATTGGGGGAACATGATGCAGACGCTCGGATACGGTTTGAAAACCGCTTTGCGGATATTTTGCACCAAGAAACCTCGGGCCGCAAAGTGGTGATCCAACGTGACTATCACGCGGAAAATATGATCTGGTTGCCGGACCGTGACGGGGTCAAGCGGGTAGGATTGCTGGATTTCCAGACCGCGATGCTGGGCCACCCGGCCTATGACCTCGTGTCGATGTTGCAAGATGTGCGCCGTGATGTGGCACCGGGGACCGAGATGCGGATGGTAAACCGATACATCGATGCAACCGGCGAAAAGGATCATGACTTTCGCACTGCCTACGCCGTGTTAGGTGCGCAACGAAACCTGCGCATTCTGGGCGTGTTCGCCCGATTGGCGGTGGACTATGGAAAACCGCAATACATCGATCTGATCCCGGCCACATGGGCGCATCTGATGCGCGATCTGGACCATCCTGCGCTGGTCTCTGTTGCTGATCTTCTGCGCAGCGCCCTGCCCGCCCCAACCCCGGAAAACCTGGACAGGCTCAGACAGACATGACCCGACACCCCGACGCCGTGATGTTGTTTGCCGCCGGGTTTGGCACCCGTATGGGCACTTTGACCAAAGACCGGCCCAAACCCCTGATCGAGGTCGCAGGCCGCCCGCTGATCGATCACGCGCTGGATTTGACGGACGATCTGCCCGCTGATCGAGTGGTTGCTAACCTGCATTATTTGCCCGACCAGCTTGCAGCGCATCTGACCCCCAAGGGCGTGCTGACCTCTTTGGAAGAGCCGGAAATTCTGGAAACAGGCGGTGGGCTGCGTGCTGCTCTGCCCCTACTGGGGCTGGATCCGGTATTTACCTTGAATACGGATGCAATCTGGTCCGGGCCGAACCCTCTGACCCTTTTGCGCAAAGCCTGGGACCCCAACCGAATGGATGCGCTGCTTATGTGTGTTCCCATCGCCCAGACCATCGGGCATGCCGGACCGGGCGATTTCACGGCAGATGCCGAGGGCCGGATCACCCGTGGCCCCGGATTGGTCTATGGCGGGGCGCAGATCATTAAGACCGAAGGGCTGGCAGCCATATCGGAACAGGAATTTTCGCTGAACTTGCTGTGGGATCAGATGCACAAACAGGGCCGTCTATTCGCGGCCACCTACCCCGGTCGCTGGTGCGACGTGGGCCGCCCCGAGGGGATTGCCCTGGCCGAGGGGCTAATTGCCGATGTTTGAGCCCAGCGCCGCACCCCGCGTCTTTGCCGTGCCTCCGGGCGCAGATTTTCCAAAGGCTCTAGTGGATGGCCTGCGTCTACGCGCCAATGACCAACCGGCCGAGGCGCTGGCCCGGGTCCAACTGGTTGTCAACACGCGCCGTATGGCCCGGCGCGTACGCGATCTGTTCGATCAGGGCTCGGCCTGCCTATTGCCACGCCTATCGCTGGTGACCGATCTGGGCGAAAGCGTCGATCTGGCGCAAATCCCGCCCGCCATCCCCGCATTGCGACGCAAGTTGGAGCTGACGCAACTGATTGCCAAGCTCTTGGAACAACAGCCTGATCTCGCTGCGCGATCCTCATTGTTCGATCTGTCCGACAGTCTGGCGGCGCTGATTGACGAAATGCAGGGCGAAGGTGTTTCGCCAGACGCGATCCGGCAGCTGGATGTCAGCGACATGTCTGGTCACTGGGCACGGGCCCAGGCTTTTATCGGGATTGCCGACCATTTCATTGACTCTGGCCCTGATGCGCTGGACGCGCAGGCGCGGCAACGGCGTGTGGTGGAAAACCTGATTGATCGCTGGCAGGTTTTGCCCCCGCAGCATCCGGTAATCCTTGCGGGCTCTACCGGCTCGCGTGGCACCACATTGATGCTGATGGAGGCCGTCGCTCGCCTGCCGCAAGGGGCGCTGATCCTGCCTGGTTACGATTTCGATCAGCCTGACCATGTCTGGCAGGGATTGGACGATGCGTTAGCCTCAGAAGATCACCCGCAATACCGGTTCCGAAAACTGATGACCCGGCTTGAGATACAGCCGAGGCAGATCGAACGTTGGACGAACAACCCTGCCCCGTCCCCTGCCCGTAACCGTCTGATCTCACTTGCCTTACGACCCGCACCGATCACTGATGCCTGGATGTCCGAAGGCCCCCAGCTAACCGATCTGGATGGCGCCACCAAGGACCTCACCCTGGTTGAGGCGCAATCCCCCCGCGCCGAGGCATTGGCCATCGCCCTGCGTCTGCGTGAAGCGGCAGAAACCGGCCAGACCGCCGCGTTGATCACGCCTGATCGGATGCTGACTCGTCAGGTCAGCGCCGCATTGGATCGGTGGAACATACTGCCGGATGACAGTGCGGGTCTGCCATTGCAGCTATCGCCTCCGGGCCGGTTTCTGCGCCATGTGGCTGGGCTGTTCGCCCGGAGGCTCGAGGGCGAGGCGCTGCTGACCCTGCTGAAACATCCGCTTTGCCACGATGGCGGCGATCGCGGTGCGCATCTGCTGCATACCCGTGATCTGGAACTGGATTTGCGGCGACACGGCCCTCCGTTCCCCGAAAGCGCCAGCCTGGCCGCTTTTGCCATCCGCAAAGAGGTGCCAGAGCAGTGGATGCAATGGCTGGTGGCGCAGTTCTGCGACCAGCAAGTGACGGGTGAATTACCTCTATCCGAATGGGTGACCCGCCTGCGCAATCTGGCCGAGGCGATATCGGCCGGTAGTGAAGGCGACGCCGGAACGCTGTGGGACAAGAATGCGGGCCAAAAGGCGTTGTCGATTCTGACCGCGCTTGAGGACGAGGCCGAACATAGCGGCCCGATGACGGCCCATGATTTCGCCGACCTGCTGGGCGCGCTGCTGGCGGGGGAAGAGGTTCGCGACCGGGACGCGCCACATCCGCATATCATGATCTGGGGAACGCTTGAGGCCCGGGTTCAGGGCGCTGATCTGTTGATTCTGGGCGGCCTAAATGAAGGCAGCTGGCCCGAGGCCGCAGCACCTGACCCTTGGCTGAACCGACAGATGCGCGACAAGGCGGGGCTGTTGCTGCCCGAACGCCGCATTGGCCTGTCAGCGCATGATTTCCAACAAGCCGTCGGAGCGCCCGAGGTCTGGTTGACCCGCGCAACCCGATCCGATGACGCCGAAACCGTGCCATCGCGTTGGCTGAACCGGATGACGAACCTTTTGCAGGGCTTGCCGGGGCAGGGTGGTCCCGAAGCGCTGGCTTCAATGCGCGCTCGTGGCCAGCAATGGCTGCGTTGGTCAGAACAGCTTGAGGTCGCGCCGAAGATCGAACCGGCCGCGCGTCCATCCCCACGCCCGCCGGCCGCCGCACGCCCACGCCGTCTGAGCGTGACCGAAATCAAACGCCTGATCCGCGATCCCTATGCGATCTACGCCAAACATGTGCTGCGGTTGCGGCCACTGGACCCCATGGTCCAGGCACCAGACGCTTTGCTGCGCGGGATCGTCATCCACGAAATCCTTGAACATTTCGTCAAGGACAGTGTTTTGGACAGCGCTTTGCTGACACGCGAGAATTTCCTGAAACGCGCTGAGACGCTGTTGGACCAGCATGTCGCGTGGCCGACCGCCCGCAAACTGTGGCTGGCACGGCTTGAGCGGATTGCCGATGACTTCCTCACCGCTGAAACCGCCCGACGTGGCGATGGTGGGCCAGTGGCGTTTGAGGCCGCGATGAAGCTGGTGCTATCGCCACTGGATTTCACCATCGCCGGACGAGCCGACCGAATCGATCACAACAGCCGTGGCGCGCTGCGGATCGTGGATTACAAGACCGGCACGCCTCCGACCGAAAGCCAGCAAGCCAAGTTCGACAAACAATTGCTGATCGAGGCCGCCATGGCCGAGCAGGGCGCCATCGAAGGCATCGATCCGTTACCGGTTGCCGAGGCTGTATTCATCGGCATGGGCGGTACTTACAAAGAGGTCGCGGCCCCATTGGCCAAGGAGCCGCCTGACAAGGTTCTGACCGAGCTGAAAGAGCTGGTATCTGCCTATTTAGAGCCTGATCAAGGCTTCACCGCGCGCCGGATGCTGCACAAGGACACGGATGTTGGCGACTATGACCACCTCGCCCGGTTCGGCGAATGGGACCGCACTGACAAAACCACACCCGAGGTGCTGAAATGAACGCCCGCAATGATGCAACCGATCGGCAGGTGCAGGCGGCGCGCCCAGATGCCTCGACCTGGTTGGCGGCCAATGCGGGGTCGGGCAAGACGCGGGTTCTGACCGACCGGGTGGCACGGTTGCTGCTGGGTGGCGTGCAGCCGCAACATATCCTCTGCCTGACATACACCAAAGCCGCCGCCAGCGAGATGCAGAACCGGTTGTTCAAACGGTTGGGTGAATGGGCGATGCTGGGGGATGACAGCTTACTGACGCAGCTGACTGATCTGGGCGTGTCGGGCGTGATCGACCCTGACAGGCTAGCGCAGGCCCGCACCCTGTTTGCCCGCGCCATCGAAACGCCGGGTGGACTAAAAATCCAGACGATCCACTCATTCTGCGCTTCGCTATTGCGGCGATTTCCTTTGGAGGCCGGGGTTAGTCCTCAGTTTTCCGAGATGGAGGACCGGGCCGCAGCGCTGTTGCGCGAAGAGATCGTCGAAGATTTTGCCGATGGTCCGCAGGCCGCACTGATTGAGGATGTCGCCCGTTTCGTGACAGATACCGGCTTTGACAATCTGACCGCCGCCGTCACGCATAAACGCAACCTCTTCTCTCAGCCAATAGAGTGGCCTGATCTGCTGCAACGTTTCGATCTGCCCGACGGGTTCGACGAAAACGCCCTGCTGGCCCGCGTGTTTCTGGGTGGTGAGGTCGACTTGATCCGCGCGATCCTGCCTGCACTGACCGAAAGTGGCGGCAACAATGCCAAGGCTGCGGCCAAACTGGCGGCGTTCACTGAGGCGCGCATTGGCAGCTTGCCGCTGTTGGAGAGCGTGTTTCTGACGGGCAAATCGGCCAAAGAGCCTTTTACCGCCAAGATCAACAGTTTCCCCACCAAAGCCCTGCGGGAAGGCGTGTTGGCTGGTCATATGCCTCAGCTGGAAGCCCTCATGGTTCGGATCGAGGCCGCTCGCGAACACCGGCTGGCTCTGGTCGCGGCACGCAAAACACATGTTCTGCACCGTTTTGCTGCTGCCTTTTTGCCAGAATACGAACGCCGCAAGCTGTTGCGCGGCTGGCTGGATTTCGACGACCTGATCCTGCGCGCACGGCAAGTGCTTAACGATCCGGCCGTGGCGGAATGGGTGCTGTACCGTCTGGATGGCGGCATCGACCACATTCTGGTGGATGAGGCGCAGGATACCAGCCCAGATCAATGGGATGTTGTTGAAAAGCTGGCTCAGGAATTCACCAGCGGGGAAGGGGCGCGATCCGGGGTCGAGCGGACTATTTTCGTGGTCGGCGACAAGAAACAGTCGATCTATTCCTTTCAGGGCGCTGACCCGCAGGCCTTTGACCGGATGCAGCAGGAATTTGGGCGTCGATTGGAAGAATCAGGCTCTAAACTGTGGGATTCGACACTGGAATACTCATTCCGATCCTCCAGTGCGATCCTGTCTCTGGTCGATATCCTGTTCGAAAACCGTGCCGAGGCTGGGTTTCACAAGGATAGCCTGCACCGCGCATTTAAGGCCGATTTGCCAGGCCGCGTTGATTTGTGGCCGGTGGTTGAAAAGGTCGACGAAGATGATGATGGCGACTGGACCGATCCGGTGGATCGACCCGGCGCGCGGCACCACGCCGTCATTCTGGCCGAACAGGTAGCCCGCTCGATCAAGACCATGATCGACACCGGCGAGACGATCCCCGAGGATGGTGACCGGCCCGGCACTTTCGTTCGGCGCAAGGTGCAACCGGGGGATTTTCTGATCCTCGTCCAACGCCGTTCAGACCTGTTTGCCGAGATCATCCGCGCCTGCAAGGCCGAAGGTCTACCCATTGCCGGGGCCGACCGTTTGAAAGTGGGCGCGGAACTAGCGGTCAAGGATCTGGCGGCGCTGTTGAGCTTTCTGGCCACGCCCGAGGACAGCCTGTCACTGGCCACAGTGTTGAAATCGCCTTTGTTCGGGTGGGGTGAACAACAATTGTTCGACCTGGCGCATCGGCGGCAGGAACAGTTTCTGTGGGCCGCTTTGCGACAACGGGCCGAGGAGTTTCCCGAAACGCTAGGCATCCTCAACGATCTGCGCGGTCAGATCGACTTTCTGCGCCCTTATGACCTGATCGAACGCATTCTGACCCGGCATGACGGGCGGCGGAAACTATTGGGCCGACTGGGGGCCGAGGCCGAGGATGGTATCAACGCACTGCTGTCACAGGCACTGGCTTATGAGCGCACCGATATTCCCAGTCTGACCGGGTTTTTGATCTGGATGCAAACCGACGATCTGGAAATCAAGCGGCAGATGAGCGGTGTCGGCAACATGATCCGCGTGATGACGGTGCATGGCTCCAAAGGGCTTGAGGCCCCGATCGTGATCCTGCCGGATACCGGCAAGCGACAAGCCCCGCGTGATGCCGAGATCATGGTGGGTGAGGGCACACCGCTGTGGAAAGTACCCGCGGATGCCTCGCCAACCTTGATCGCCCGAGCACGGGCCGAGGCGCGGACGCGGGAAGAAAATGAACGGCTTCGACTGCTATATGTGGCTCTAACGCGGGCCGAAAAGTGGCTAATCGTCGGCGCCGCCGGGGATGTCGGCAAAGACGGAACCAGTTGGTACCAGATGGTCGAGGCTGCGATGGCACGGGCAGGGGCCGCACAGGTCCCTGGCTCGGAAACCCTGCGTCTGTCACATGCAGATTGGGACGCGTTACCTCTTGTCGAACATGTGGAGCCTGAGATTGCCGCGACTCCGCTGCCCAACCAGTTCCTTTCCCCAGCGTCCGTGCCAGAACAGGCGCCCGAGACGCTCAGCCCGTCTGATTTAGGTGGGCCCAAAGCGTTGCCCGGAGATACCGGCCAGGATGAAGAGGCCGCCAAATTGCGTGGCACGCGCCTGCACTTGTTGTTGGAACACTTACCATCCGTTGCGCCCGAGAATTGGCCGCAGCTTTGCGCCCGGGTTCTACCTGATATGCAACAACCTGACCGGCAGGAACTGCTAGATGAAGCGCAGGCCGTTCTGGCGGCTGACCATCTGAAATTCGTGTTCGCCAAAAACACACTAGCCGAAGTACCAGTGACCGCCAATCTGAACGGGCGTCGCATGCATGGGGTGATCGACCGTCTGATCGTGGCCGAGGCGGATGTTCAGGTGATTGATTTCAAATCAAATACCACGGTTCCTGACAGCGCATCAGCCTGCCCCGAAGGTCTGTTGCGACAGATGGGGGCCTATGCCCAAGCGTTGGCGCAGATCTATCCGGGTCGACAAGTTCGCACGGCGATCCTGTGGACGCGCACTACCGATCTGATGTGGTTGCCACACGATCTTGTGACGGATGCATTGACCCGCACCCAGATATCTTGACCTTGGGCGGTGCCGACCCTACGTTCTGTTCCCGAGCTTACCCCATTCAGGAGACAGAATATGTCGACCGTAGCCGTGACCGACGATACCTTTGACGCCGAGGTTAAGAATTCCGACATCCCCGTTGTTGTCGATTTCTGGGCCGAATGGTGTGGCCCTTGTAAGCAGATCGGCCCCGCCCTGGAAGAGCTGGCCGCTGAATACGGCGACAAGGTGAAAATCGCCAAGGTTGACGTAGACAGCAACCCGAACGCCGCCGCCGCCATGGGCGTGCGCGGTATTCCGGCCCTGTTCATCTTCAAGGACGGTCAGGTCGTCTCGAACCGCGCAGGCGCGGCGCCGAAGGCGGCACTGCAAAGCTGGATCGACGAATCCATCTGATCCAACGTGATCAGCAAGTCATCAAAGGCGCCTTGAACCGGGCGCCTTTTTTATTGCCGGGAGGATCAGATGGCAAAAACACGGGTACTTGTGGAGTTCGGCATGGGGACGTCTTTGCGCCGCGAGGATTATACCGAGGCCGCGCTGCGAGCGATCAAAGATGCGCTTTGGCACAATTCGGTCAACATGGCCGAGCTGTTCGATTTTCCAAAAGAGGCGATGATCATCGACGCCGAAATTGGGGTTCAACATCCCGAAAAGGTGGATCGAGACGCATTGACTGCCATTTTCCCCTATGGACAGCCCAATATCACCATCACTCAAGGTGGGTTGGATATTGAAAAGCCGCATACCGAAGGTCGGACAGTCATTGCCAATGCCGCCATCATCGTTTCTTTCGATATGGAGCCCGTGACATGACCGAAAAACGTATCATTCTGGAAATGGGTACCGGCAACGACCTGTATGGGCAGGATTACACCAAGGCGGCACGCCGGGCGGTGCAGGATGCGCTGCATCATTCGTCGATCACGCTGTTCTCAAAGCTGGGTGTGGATCATACCGACATGCGCGTTTGCGTCACTATTGGGGTACAGGACCCTGACCGGGTGGATTGCGATCTTGTTGCCGCCGATCTTCCCCGCGGACGGGCCGAGGTGCGGGCTGTCAAAGGTGGGTTGGATATCGAAGATACTGAGGCCGGCACGAGACATGTGGTGGCAACCGCCGCGATCGAGGCTTTCCTGCCCGACCTCTCCGGCCAATACAAACTGTCCTGACAAAGAAAAAGCCGCTCGGACGAGCGGCTTGCATTCTTTTTTGCACTGGGCGCGGATCAGACGTTTCTGATGTCCGCGCGGCACAGGCCGATATCGTCCAGCTGTGCGTCGCTCAGCTCCGACAGGGCCTTGCGTGTCTTGCGGGATTCATTCCACGCGATTGCTTTGTCATAGGTTCCGTAGAACGCGTCCACTACGTGCAGAATGGTAGCTGCTCCGAGCGGCGCATGGGTTTTAGCGATGGTTGCCATTTGCGCAGTCCTTATATGTGAAACAGCCGACCCGTTGTCGGTTGTGAGGCTCATGTAGGACGTCAGGCTGAGACTCACAATTGCTAGTCCGGTAACCCCGCATTGCGATTCCTGCATATCTTTTAGGCAGTTCGTGACCTGTTGCGCTGCGGACAGGTCCGGCCCATATAGGACGGCAGTTGAAAACGGAGGCTTTTATGGCGGATAGCGATTTTCCCGGATGGCACGGCACAACCATCATTGGCGTCAAAAAGGGCGGTCAGGTGGTGATTGCCGGTGACGGACAGGTCAGCCTGGGCCAAACCGTGATCAAGGGAACAGCACGCAAGGTGCGCCGCCTGTCGCCCGGCGGGTTCGAGGTTGTCGCCGGTTTCGCCGGGTCAACCGCCGATGCCTTCACCCTGCTGGAGCGTCTGGAAGCCAAGCTTGAGGCCACACCCGGCCAGCTGGCGCGCGCCTCGGTCGAACTGGCCAAGGATTGGCGCACAGACAAGTATCTGCAAAAGCTTGAGGCGATGCTGATCGTCACCGACGGCAAGGACCTGCTGGTGATCACCGGGGCAGGGGATGTGCTGGAGCCCGAACACAACGTGGCCGCCATCGGCTCGGGTGGGAACTTTGCCCTCGCCGCAGCCCGCGCCATGATGGACAGCGACAAACCCGCCGAGGACGTGGCGCGCGAGGCAATGGCAATTGCTGCCGATATCTGCGTCTATACCAACGGCAACCTGACGGTCGAGACGATCTCAGGCTAACAGCGCCTTGATCTCTTTTCCTTTCCAGCGCAAGTGCATGCCGACCAGCCCCATCAGGGCCGTCGCGATGACGATGTAATAGGGCAGGCGGATATCAAAGCTCATCAATCCGCCGCCAATCAGAGACATGACACCGCCCGCTAGACAGAAGACAGCGGTGGTTACACCCATGACCCAACCCTGATCGGTCTCGGCAACGGCCGAAGAAAACAGCCCCAACAGGGTTGGGTATGAGACGCCGAAAAAGAAATAGAAGAAGAAGACCGGCACGTAACTCAGGTCACCGCTGGGGCTGAAGGCAAAACCGAACCCGCAAATCACCATCACCACCAGCGAAGTGTAGATAATCTGGTGCTTGCTGAACCTCTCTTGCGCAGGCTTCACCAGGAAGGTGCTTGAGAACGCCAGCGCAAAACCGATCACCACCATCGCCATGCTACCGCCAATGACTCCGTATCCCCAGGCGCTAGTCAGGAAATTATCAACGAAGACATAGAAGGTGACATTGGCGATCATGAACAGCGCATAGACTGGCAGGATTTTCAGAACCATCGGGTGTTCTCGCACAGCAATCAGGCTGTCGGTCACGTCCCGCGGGCGGAACACAAAAGCCGTACGCTCGGTCCGGGTGTCCTTGAAAAAGGTCAGCACAAGGAAGATGGCGATCAACACCAGAATAAATGCGCCATAGAACGGGGTTTTCAGCGTGGCAAAGCTGCCCAGCAGGTTGGCATCGGACAGAACCGCGCCAATGATTGGGCCGCCGACAAGGCCAAAGCTGACGCCGGTTATGATGTAACCCATGTTGCGGTCGCGATCCGCCGCGTCGGTACTGCCGTCAATCATCGCCGCCTGCGCGATGGGCTGGTTCCCTGCGGTGAACCCGGTGATCGAACGGCCTATGATCAGCAACAGCAAGCTGTTCATATACAGCGCCGCAATGGTCAACGCATACCCTACCAGTGCCCCGCTCAGACAGACCAGCAGCGCATTCTTACGCCCGATGGAATCCGAGACCTTGGACACATAGACCACACCCAGAAACCACGACAAAAAGAAACAACCAATTACCAGCCCGTAATACAGATGGCGGCGACCATCGGGCGTACTCTCGGGCAGGAACCCCGATTTCGTCTCCATGATCAGCGAGTTGATGATGGGAAACACCAGTCCTTGCCCGATTAGGTCCACAAAGACCACGAACAGCAAGGTGATCTTGGCAATTTTCGTCACTTTCACACTCCTGACCGTCAACACCTTGAAATCACTGTAACAGAGGGCGCGCGTTTCACCTATGGAAAGCGTTTGCAAACCGGATGGGCCATTGCTAACCAACGCTGCCAATGAAAAGGGCTTGGTTGTTTTCGCGATTGCGGTGATTACCTAAGCCCAAGTTTAGCCATGCCGACCGAAAGGACCGCCCCTGTGACCGACCTGACCCCGCGCGAGATCGTCTCGGAACTGGACCGCTTTATCATCGGGCAGAAAGACGCCAAGCGCGCCGTGGCCGTGGCGCTGCGCAACCGCTGGCGGCGCAAGCAACTAACCGATGACATCCGGGATGAAGTCTATCCCAAGAACATCCTGATGATTGGCCCCACCGGTGTCGGCAAGACCGAGATCAGCCGCCGTCTGGCCAAACTGGCCCGCGCGCCCTTTATCAAGGTCGAGGCCACCAAGTTTACCGAGGTTGGCTATGTCGGCCGCGACGTGGAACAGATCGTGCGCGATCTGGCGGATGCCGCCATCATCCAGACCCGCGAATACATGCGCGAAGACGTCAAGGCCAAGGCTCATCAGGCCGCCGAAGACCGCGTAATCGAAGCCATCGCCGGCACCGACGCCCGCGAAGGCACGCGCGAGATGTTCCGCAAGAAACTGAAAGCCGGCGAACTGGACGACACGGTGATCGAGCTGGAACTGTCCGACACCTCGAACCCAATGCCGATGTTTGACATTCCCGGCCAGCCTGGCGGCCAGATGGGGATGATGAATCTGGGTGATATCTTCGGCAAAGCGTTTGGCGGGCGGACCGTCAAGAAACGTCTGACCGTTGCCGAAAGCTATGATGCGCTGATCGGGGAAGAAGCCGACAAGTTGCTGGATGATGAAACCGTCAACCGGGTGGCGCTGGAATCGGTGGAACAGAACGGCATCGTGTTCCTGGATGAGATCGACAAGGTCTGCGCCCGTTCCGACGCCCGCGGTGGCGATGTCAGCCGCGAAGGGGTGCAGCGCGACCTGCTGCCTTTGATCGAGGGCACCACCGTGTCAACCAAGCATGGTGCGGTGAAAACCGACCATATCCTGTTCATCGCCTCGGGTGCGTTCCACATTGCCAAGCCGTCGGACTTGCTGCCCGAATTGCAGGGCCGACTGCCGATCCGCGTAGAATTGCGCGCCCTCACCGAAGAGGATTTCGTTCGCATCCTGACCGAGACCGACAACGCCCTGACCCGCCAATACACCGCATTGATGGGTGCTGAAGAGGTCACTGTCAGCTTTACCGAGGACGGCATCGCGGCCCTGGCCAAGATTGCAGCGGATGTGAACCAAAGCGTCGAAAATATCGGCGCGCGGCGGCTGTACACAGTGATGGAGCGGGTGTTCGAGGAGCTTTCGTTCACCGCACCTGACAAGGCCGGGTCCGAGATCACCGTCAACGCCGATTTTGTCAGCGAAAATTTGGGCGAATTGACCAAGTCGACGGATCTGAGCCGTTACGTTCTGTAACGTCTTCAGCCAGAAATTGCCGCTGATCCTACCCCATGTCGCTGGACGTGGGGCAAGAATTCGATAGCTTAGCGCAAAAGGCCGTTAGGACCCTGTTTGATGCGCTACCTGATTATTCTATTTATGTCTTTGTCTCTGAGCGCCTGTGTTGACAGGACGGTCTCGGAAATTGTGCCGTCGGCTGCGTCCATAGGAACGACGAAAACCGTATTTGCCAGTACGACCAGGGCCCGCGAAGCAGACGGATCATTTGGTTTCAAGCGCAGTGAAAAACTGCAGTTTCTGGAAACCACCGTGTCCATACCGCCAACACACACGCCGGGAACCCTGAAGTTCTCTTATGCAAATCCCAACCCGCAAAAAGAGTTCGTTCTGGCTGATGTGACCGAATTGAACGGGCCTCAGGGACTGCGGCACCATCTGCGTGGGCAGGACGAAGTGACGATCTTTGTGCATGGCTATAACTCGACCCAAACCGAAACCATCTTTCGCGCGGCGCAGCTGTCGCATGACATTGGTCTGCCCGGATCGATCCTGGTGTATTCCTGGCCCAGTCGTGCGACGGGATATGGGTACGCTTACGATCTGGACAGCATGCTTTTTGCCCGCGACGGTTTGGAACAGACCATTCGCGAATTGAAATCGATGGGCGTAAACCGGGTTCTGCTTGTGGCGCATTCCATGGGCAGTGCCCTGACGATGGAGATGATGCGACAAACCGAATTGCAGGAACCGGGTTGGGCCAAAAGAAATATAGAAGGTGTGGTTCTGATCTCTCCTGATCTGGACGTGGATTTGTTCCGTTCGCAGATGGACAGGATCGACAATCCACCCGACCCGTTCATTGTCATGGTCTCGCAAAAGGACAAAATCCTGAACATTTCAGCCCGTCTGCGCGGCACGGACGAGGGCGAACGGCTGGGCAATATCAGTTCGATCAAAACGCTTGAGGACTTTCCTATCAACGTGATCGACACGACCGCATTCAACAGCGATGCCGAATCTTCGCATTTCGTTGCTGCTACATCTCCGGCTTTGCTGGCGATCCTCAACTCAATCCGGCGGGTCAACAATACATTTGGCCCTGACGAGCGTCCGGCTATCGACATTCTGGTCCCCCCCAGCGAACGCAACCCCACAGGCGCGACCGGGATCGTGTTGACGGAAACGGGACAGGCTCAGGTCTCGACCCCGTGACGCGGTTGCGACTGCGTAGCTTTCTTGTTTCAAACGCCACTTGGCTGGGCGCCGGGGTACTGCTGACCTTTCTGTCCAGTTTTGGGCAGACCTTTTTCATCTCGGTCTTTGCCGGTGAAATCCGTGCAGCTTATGGGCTGAGTCACGGGGCCTGGGGAGGGCTTTATTCCCTAGGTACCACCGTTGCGGCTGTGGTGATGATCTGGGCCGGCGGGTTGACCGATATCTTTCGTGTTCGGGTTCTGGGGCCGTTGGTGCTGGCTGGTTTGACGCTTGCGGCGCTGTCGATGGCGTTGAACAATAGACTGTTCCTTTTGCCTATCGTGATCTTTCTGTTGCGCCTTTTCGGGCAGGGGATGAGCACCCATCTGGCGCAAGTGGCCATGGCGCGCTGGTTCACTGCGACACGTGGCAAGGCGCTGTCGATCGCCTCGCTGGGATACGCGGCCGGAGAGGCGCTGTTGCCGGTGGCTTTTGTCGCCGCGATGGTGTTTCTCGACTGGCGATTGTTGTGGGTGGTGGCCGCAGGTGTGACGGTATTGGGTATCCCGGTTCTGATGCGTCTGCTGCGTCTGGAACGCACGCCGCAAAGCCTGTCAGGGGATCACATTGCCACTGGCATGCAGGATCATCACTGGACCCGGAGCGAGGCGCTGCGCAATTCGCTGTTTTGGTTCATGGTTCCCGCGATCCTTGCACCATCTGCCTTCATCACCGCGTTTTTCTTTCATCAGGTCCATCTGGCGCAAGTCAGGGACTGGCCGCATATTCAACTGGTGGCGCTGTTCCCTGTATTCACCGGCGTTTCGATCCTGTCGATGTTTGCCGCTGGTTGGGCGCTGGATAAATGGGGCACCGCGCGGATCATGCCGTATTATCAACTGCCGATCGGTGTGGGCTTTGCTATTCTCTCGGTCACCAACACCATAACCGGCGCCCTGATCGGCCTGATCTTTCTGGCTCTGACGGTCGGTGCGAACAACACATTGCCTAGCGCCTTTTGGGCCGAGTTTTACGGCACTCGCCATATTGGCGCGATCAAGGCACTGGCGACCGCGGTCATGGTGCTGGGTTCGGCCATTGGTCCAGCTCTAACTGGGGTGCTGATCGACTACAACGTCACGCTTGGTACTCAATTTATGTGGATCGCTGCGTTCTTTGTTGTAGTCAGCGGTTTGGTCTGGACCGGCATTCACCGCGCGAAAACCGCGTTTTAACGACCCCGGCGCAGATACACGTAATAGGCCCCGTCGCCGCCGTGGCTGATATGGGCGGGTGTTACCTGTAACACAGCCTGCGCCAGCGGCGGGATGGACAGCCAGTGTGGCACCTGATTACGCAGTACGCCGCGTGGGGTCGGGATGGGGCCGGGTTCGTCACGGTCCTTACCCTTGCCCGTGATCACCAGCACCAGCCGCTTGCCCTGTGCCTGCGCCGTCAACACAAACCGCACTAGCGCCGGATGCGCCGTGTCGATCCGCATACCGTGCAGATCAATCCGACCTTCGGGCTTCAGCTTGCCGCGCTTCATCCGTCCAAAAGCCTTGGTGTCCATCTGCACCGGGCTGGCGCGCAGGCTGTCAGTGACCGAGGGCTTCAATGCATGACGCGTCGCTTTGGCGGGCGCGGTCTGGCCGATCTCGAACCCGTCCAGCCGCATCTTTGGTGTTTTGGTTGGTTTCGGTTTAGGCAGGGTAGTGGGATGAACCGATTGCGGCAGCTCAGGATGCAGACGTTCAGCCTGTTTGGTGACCTTGCGCCACAGCTCGATCTCTTCTTCGGTCAGTTTGCGCCGGGTCATCAGAACTCATCCGGGATCAGGGCATAGGCGCGTTGGATCGGCAACAGAATCACCATGCGGCCCGGATCTTTCAGACGCCCGGCTGCCTGTCCAGCGGCATCACCGGTGCCAAAGAAGATATCCGCCCGCTGAGCACCCTTGATGGCAGCACCCGTATCCTGCGCGATCATCAATCGGCGCATCGGGTCCTTGCCGTCTTTTTCAACCCAGACCGGAGACCCCAGCGGCGTATATTCAGGATCCGCGGCAATGCTGCGCATAGTGGTGACAGATCGGTTCATCGCTCCCAGCGGGCCAAGTTCGGGCGCAACGCGGGTGACTTCGCGAAAGAACACGTAAGAGGGGTTGTGAAGTAGCAACTCAGCCCCGGCCTCGGGGTTTTTGCGCACCCAGGCGCGGATCATCTGCGCGCTCACCTCATGCGCGCCTAACGCACCGCGGCGGATCAATTCGGCCCCGATCGACCGATACGGATGCCCGTTCGCGCCGCCATAGCCCACGCGTAAGCCACCACCATCGGGCAGACGAATACGGCCCGAGCCCTGGATCTGCAAAAAGAACAGTTCGACCGGGTCATCAACCCAGGCGATCTCAAGCCCCCGGCCAGTCATAGCATCCCCGGTAAGGATGTCCCGGCGGCTCAGCCAAGGCCCTTCGGCGCGTGCTTCGGGTGGCATTTTGTAGATTGGGTATTTGAACCGGTCGGTCCGGCTGCGCGATCCATCCAGTTCGGGTTCAAAATAGCCGGTGAACAGCGCATCTTTACCGTCTTCAACCAAAACCGGACGGAAGAACAGCTCGAAAAACGCCTGCGCTGCATCCCCTTCATAGGTTCGGGCCACAGCGCAAAGGGCACGCCAATCCGGATCATTTAGATCGCCGCACGTATTCAGAAATACCGAAAGGGCCGCCCCGTGATCGTCAGCGGCCCAGCCCTCAAGGTCATCAAACGACAGGATCGAGCGCGTCGCCTCAGCTCCGGCGGCGCTAGCGGTGGTCATCGCACCCACCAGTAAAAGCGACCGGAGTGCGGCAATCATGCGTCCGTGGCGACAAGCAGCCAGTTCGGATCGTCCGCGCCCATGACACGGGCAAAGGTCCAGCTGTCCTTTTGGCGTTTGACGGTGTTCGGGTTGCCTTCGATGATATCGCCGCCGCGATCACGCACAACCGAAGTTAGCTCACCCACGAATTTCATGGTGATCTCGGCCTGATTGGTATCTTTGTCGAATTTCACGTCGGCCAATGTGGTTTCACGCACGCCGATAAACTCGGCCTCGATGGTCAGGCCCTGATCTTCACGGGCGGCCACGACGGACACGAACGTGTCGAACACCTCTTCGGACAGGAAGGGTTGGATTTCGTCCAGATTACCCTTTTCGAAACCCATGACGATCATCTCATATGCACCGCGCGCGCCCTGCACGAATTCGGTGACGGAAAAGCTGGGCTCGATCCGCTTCATCGCAGCAAGCGTCTGTGCCTGTTCGCTGTCTTCGGCAACATGGTCTGTGATGTCGTAATCAGGACCACCTTCAATCACCTCAAACCCGCGGCGGGCACTGTGCCCGTCGGGTTGTTCCTGAACAGGAGGTTTCTCAAAACCTTCACGCGTACCCAGCACGCTTTTCAGGCGCAGGATCAGGAAAACGGCTATTCCGGCCAGGACCAGCAACTGGATCATCGGTTCGTTCATTTCATCCTCTTTTCAGACCGCGACTTTGTATACGCGGCCTCATGCCACTATGTAGGTGACAGTTCGTGGCAAGTCCACTGCCCGACCACTGGTAAAGGATAACGCATATGTACCTGTTCTTGGCATTTTTATTGGTTCCGATCATCGAGATTGCCCTGTTCATTCAGGTGGGTGGTCTGATCGGCCTGTGGCCAACCCTTGCAATAGTGGTGCTGACCGCTGTTCTGGGCACTGCGTTGGTCAGGACACAAGGTCGCATGGCGCTGGCGAACCTGCAGCGATCCTTTGCCGAGTTGGACGATCCGACAGAACCTCTGGCACATGGGGCGATGATCCTGTTGTCCGGCGTTCTGTTGCTGACGCCTGGGTTTTTCACCGATGCGGTCGGCTTTGCGCTGCTTGTTCCGGGCATTCGCGTGGCCGTGTTCCGATACCTGAAATCGAAGGTGACGATCACCCAGTTCCAGATGGGCAATGGGGCACAGTTCCGGTCTGGTCCTGCACCATTCGAGCAAGATGACGTGATTGACGGCGAATTCACCGAAGTTCGGCCCCGTCAGGACCCTTCGAAACCATCGAAATGGGTTGAAGGACCGTGACCTGCATTGAGGTGCCGCGCCCAACTTGCTAAGCAGTGTCGAATTTCATTTTTGGAGTAGATCCATGGCCGAAGAAAACGCTGCAGAAAACACGGCAGCCCAAGCCGCCCCCCAGGTACAAATGCGAGTGCTGGGGCAATTCATCCGCGATTTGTCCTTTGAAAACGTGATGGCACAAAAAGGTGTGTCCGGTGACGTTCAGCCCGAAATTGCCGTTCAGGTGAATCTGGATGCAAAAAAGCGCGCGACGGAGCATCAGTATGAAGTTGCAGTCAAACTGAACCTCAAGTCGAAAGCCAAAGGACTGGAAGACGTTCTGTTCCTGTGCGAAATCGACTATTGCGGCCTGTTTCACATCGAAGGCGTGGCCGAGGACCAGTTGCATCCGTTCCTGATGATCGAATGCCCGCGCATGTTGTTTCCGTTCCTGCGCCGCATCGTCAGCGATATCACCCGTGACGGTGGCTATCCGCCGGTCAATCTGGACAATATCGACTTTGTCGCGCTGTACCGCAACGAACTATTGCGTCGTCAAGCCGAAGCGCAGAAGGCGAACGCCTAATCGATTTGACCCGCGCCGGGTTTCACCTCAGGCGCGGGTCCACAAGGCGTTTTCGCCCAATTTCTCTACAAATGCTTTATGCGCCGCGCGTTCTTCGTCGGTGATCTTTGACGCCAATGGTGTCGAACGCGCCGATGGGCGCCAATCGTCCTGACCGCCCGCGGCCGAGGAAGCAGTCGCGGACAAGCCGAAATCCGGCTGCCGCCCCCCGATCAGTTCCAGATAGACCTCGGCCAGAATTTCCGAGTCGAGCAACGCCCCGTGAAGCACCCGGTTCGTGTTGTCGATATTGAACCGACGGCACAGCGCATCCAGTGACGCAGGTGAGCCCGGAAACCGTTTTCGCGCAACCGCCAGCGTATCCAGCGCCTGATCCATCGGGATCTGCGGCAATCCCATCCATTTTAGCTCCGCGTTCAGGAATTTCATATCGAAGGATGCGTTGTGGATCACCAGCTTCGAATCCTGGATGAAATTGAGAAAGCCCTGACCCACCTCGGCAAAGACCGGCTTGTCCTTCAGCGTGACCTCACCCTTTTCCGGCGGGCGCGGGTTTTCCAGCAGGTCGGGGCCGATCCCATGCACGCCAAACGCCTCTTCGGGCATCGAGCGCTTAGGGTTGATATAGACGTGATAGGTCTCGCCCGTGGCGACGTGATTCCACAACTCAACCGCGCCGATCTCGACAATCCGGTCGCCGCTTTCGGGATCAAACCCCGTGGTTTCAGTATCGAGTACAATCTCACGCATTTGCCATCCCCGCCCGTATTTGCCTGACCACATCCTGCACCTGCGTGCGGGCGTGGTCCAGAGTATCGGTCACGATCACATAATCTGACCGCGCACATTTTTCGTCATTCGGCATTTGCTTGGCGCGGATCTGTTCAAACTGTGCCTCAGTCATCGTCCCGCGCGCCATCACGCGACGCATTTGCTCATCCGCCGGGATCGAGACACAGGCCACCGCATCCATCGCTGCATCACCACCGGTTTCAAACAACAGGGGGATGTCGAACACCAGAATATCCGCGGTCGCGTATTCCCGAAAAGTAGCGCGATCTGCGGCAACAAGCGGATGTACGATGGCCTCAATCTGTTTCAGCGCGGCTGGGTGATGCGCGATGACTTGTTTCAGGGCGTCACGATTGACAGACCCATCGATGATGGCATCTGGAAAAGCAGCGCGCATCGGCCCGACGGCCGCTCCTTCCCTTGAATAGAGTCTATGTACGGCTGCATCCGCATCCCACAGCGCACAGCCTTCTTCGACGAACATCTGCGCCGTGGTGCTTTTGCCCATCCCGATCGAACCGGTTAAACCAAGCGCGAAACTCATCCCAAAACCGCCGCGCGCAGGTCATCGGTCACCTCGGGGCGGGTGCCGAACCAGCGTTCAAAACCGGGCACCGCCTGATGCAGCAACATGCCCAGACCATCGACCGTGGTACAGCCTGCTTCCTCAGCCGATTTCAGAAGATGCGTTTGCAAAGGTGCGTAGACCAAATCAGTCACAACCGCACCCGCTTGCAACCCATCCAAGGGCACCCGCAGTTCCGGTTGTCCCTGCATGCCCAATGAGGTCGTATTGACCACCAGTTCAGCTTCTTCAATGACATTGCCGGCCTGTAACCAATCCACAACGGTGATGCGGTCGCCAAATTCATCTTTCAACTGATCCGCCCGGGCGCGCGTGCGGTTGGTCAGCATGATCTGGGGCACGCCAGCGTCCAACAAACCCTGCAACACCGCCCGTGCTGCGCCACCCGCACCAAACACCACCGCCGGGCCATCCGACGGAACCCAATCCGGCGCGCCGCTGCGCAGGTTCTGCATAAACCCATAGCCATCGGTGTTGTCCGCGTGGATTGTGCCATCATCCTGAAACAACAAGGTATTTGCCGCCCCGATGACCGATGCGCGTTCCGATACGTGATCGGCGATACGCAACGCCGCTTCTTTGTGGGGCACGGTCACATTCGCCCCGACAAACCCCGCCTTCGGCAGGGTGCGCAAAACCGTCTCAAGATCCTCGGGCGCCACGTCCACGGGAATGTAATGCCCGGCCAGCCCATATTTCTTTAACCAATGGCCATGCAGTTGGGGCGACTTGGAATGCGCAATCGGGTGTCCGATTACTCCGGCCAGCGGTATTCGGTTATGTGTCATTGGTCGATCACCCCTTTGACGGCCAGAAAATTGAGCAGTTCCAACAGGGGCATACCCAAGACATTAAAATAGTCGCCGTCAATGGTGGCGAACAGGCGCACGCCTTCTTCTTCCAGCTTATAAGCCCCCACCGCGTGCCGGATACTGTCCCAATTGCGGTCGATATAGTCGCGCAGGTACGCGTCCGAACTCATCCGCATGCGCAAACGCACCTGCCCGACATGGCGCCAGATCGGCTCGCCATCCTGATAGATCACCGCCGCCGACAACAGCATGTGCCGCTTGCCCCGCATCGCCTTGAGCTGCGCCAGCGCCTCCTGGGGCGTTTCCGGTTTCGACAACAGCTTCCCGTCGAAATCCAACACCTGATCGCACCCCAGAACCATCGCACCTGGTTTTTTGTCGCTGACCTTGCGCGCCTTCATCTCAGCCAGTGCATCGGCGATTTCCCGAGGGGATGCTTCTTCAGCCAGCAACGCGCGTTTCATGGTATCCTCGTCCACGCGCGCGACCTGAACGGAAAACGGCACGCCTGCGTTTTCCAGCAGCTGCGCACGTATGGATGAGCCTGAGGCCAGGATGATGGGGACAGACATGTGGACAACCCCGTGTGCAAATCGTTGAGCGTTCTTGAATGGTTTGTATGGTTTTCCGATTGACACGCAACCCCGGGATATTCGCGCAGATCTTCCCTGAGTCGCTCGAACGCTGTCCTTCCGGGACAAGGATAAGTCGGAATGACGGGATAAGCGGGAACTCCACATATACTCAGAAACTTATCCCCAGAGCATCTTTTGTAGACATACCTTAACACACTGATTTAATTATATTATTTTTACTACTAACAGAATCATCGCTTTGACGCGTAAAAATGTCCACCTGGGGAAAACACATGTGTAAAAAAGTAATCCACGAATTTTGTTCACCCTACAAAACCATCTTCCTTTTTCTTTTCTTATTTTTTTATTAGGGAGAGTTCCGAGCAACCCCCGGAGCCAGGATGACCGATCTTCTTTTCACGATTTACCCGTGGGTGAAGTCTTTACATATCATGGCCGTGATCTCGTGGATGGCCGGTTTATTCTATTTGCCCAGACTGTTCGTCTATCACGTAGAAAAGGCGCAAGCCGTCGATGGTGCCGAAACCATTTTCTTTGAAATGGAAGAAAAGCTGCTGCGCGTGATTATGCGCCCGGCAATGATCGTGGCGTGGGTGTGTGGCCTGATCATGGTATTCACACCAGGCATTGTCGGTTGGGATTTTGCATGGCCCTGGATTAAAGGTTCTGCCGTGATCGGCATGACCTGGTTCCATCACTGGCTGATGGCGCGGCGCAAAGACTTCTTAGAGGGCCGAAATACGCTCACTGGGCGCCAGTACCGCATGATGAATGAGGTTCCCACCATTTTAATGGTTGCCATCGTTCTGGCGGTCATTTTGAAATTCTGAGGGCCTGTTTGACTCCGCAGTCAGCCGCGCTTATGTAGATATCAACACGCCCGTCCGGGCGGCGTATCTTCCGTACTGAAATTCCACTTCGTGCCGCGATGCCTGCGGCGAAGGTATATATCATGACAACTGACACCCTGAATCTGGCTGACCTTAAGGCCAAAAGCCCCAAAGACCTTCTGGCGATGGCTGAAGAACTGGAAATCGAAAACGCCTCGACCATGCGCAAGGGCGAGATGATGTTCCAGATTCTGCGTGAACGCGCCGATGAAGGCTGGACCGTTGGCGGTGATGGCGTGCTTGAAGTGCTGCAGGACGGCTTTGGTTTTCTACGTTCACCCGAAGCGAACTATCTGCCGGGCCCAGATGACATCTACGTTTCACCGGATATGATCCGTCAGCATTCGCTGCGCACCGGGGATACGGTCGAAGGTGATATCAAAGCACCGGATGAGAACGAGCGGTACTTCGCGCTGATCAAAGTCACCAAGATCAATTTTGAAGAGCCTGAAAAAGCCAAACACAAGATCCTGTTCGACAACTTGACGCCTTTGTATCCCGATGAACGTCTGAAGATGGAGATCGAAGATCCCACCATCAAAGATAAGTCGGCCCGGGTGATTGATCTGGTCTCACCTATCGGTAAAGGACAGCGGTCTTTGATCGTGGCGCCGCCGCGGACTGGTAAGACGGTGATCTTGCAAAACATCGCGCATTCGATCGAACAGAACCACCCGGAGTGCTATTTGATCGTTCTGCTGATAGATGAACGCCCCGAAGAGGTGACCGACATGCAGCGCTCGGTAAAAGGTGAGGTTGTGTCCTCGACCTTTGATGAACCTGCAACACGTCACGTGGCCGTATCCGAGATGGTGATCGAAAAAGCCAAGCGTTTGGTCGAACATAAACGAGATGTTGTTATTCTTCTCGATTCGATCACAAGACTTGGTAGAGCGTTTAACACTGTGGTCCCCTCATCCGGTAAAGTTCTGACCGGTGGTGTGGATGCAAACGCTCTGCAACGGCCCAAGCGCTTCTTTGGTGCTGCGCGGAATATCGAAGAGGGCGGATCGCTGACGATCATCGCAACCGCGTTGATCGATACCGGCAGCCGGATGGACGAAGTGATCTTTGAAGAATTCAAAGGCACGGGTAACTCGGAAATCGTTCTGGATCGTAAGATCGCAGACAAGCGCGTGTTCCCGGCGATCGACATCCTCAAATCCGGCACCCGGAAAGAGGACCTGCTGGTCGACAAAGGTGATCTGGCCAAGACCTTTGTTCTGCGCCGTATCTTGAACCCGATGGGCACCACTGATGCGATCGAGTTCCTGCTGTCTAAGTTGAAGCAGACCAAGACCAACGGTGAGTTCTTCGACTCGATGAATACCTGATACAGGTCTTAACCGACGCGAGGCCTTCGAATGGATACGATATTCGCCTTGGCCAGCGCCCAGGGTAAAGCAGGGGTGGCGGTCATCCGCCTCTCGGGCCCTTTGGCGCATTCAGCCGCAACCGAGCTGACCGGCAGCCCGCTACCGCCCCGCGGTATGCGGGTTCGGTCTTTGTGTGCAGCTGATGGGTCGCGCTTGGATGATGGTTTAGTTCTGACCTTCCAGGCCCCGGCGAGCTTTACCGGTGAAGACGTCGCAGAGTTGCAGATACACGGCAGCACGGCTTCGGTTAATGCGGTAATGCGCACTTTGTCCGATACGGTTGGGTTGCGGCTTGCGGAACCCGGGGAATTCACGCGCCGTGCATTGGAAAACGGCAAGATGGACCTGACGCAGGTCGAAGGTCTGGCCGATCTGATCGATGCCGAAACCGAGGCGCAGCGTAAACAGGCCCAGACCATTTTAGCCGGAGAGCTGGGTGGTTTGGCCGAACGCTGGCGCCGTGACCTGATCCGGGCGGCGTCTCTGCTGGAAGCCGTGATAGATTTCGCCGATGAAGAGGTTCCAACCGACGTGACACCTGAGGTCTGCACATTGGTGATCGGCGTCATGCAAGACCTGCAACGCGAAGCGGACGGTGTAAAAATTGCCGAACGTATCCGGACCGGGTTCGAAGTTGCCATTGTTGGCCTTCCAAATGCAGGCAAGTCGACCTTGCTGAATGCGTTGGCGGGTCGAGAGGCCGCGATCACGTCGGAATATGCCGGCACAACTCGTGATGTTATTGAAGTTCGCATGGATCTCGGTGGTTTGCCTGTGACTTTGCTGGACACCGCAGGGTTGCGCGAAACCGAAGATCACGTTGAAAACCTTGGGATTAAGCTGGCCCGTAAACGTGCGGACGCGGCTGATTTGCGGGTATTTCTGACCGAAGACCCGTCAGACCTTGGTGTTCCCATGGTCGAAGGTGACATTCAGCTTTTTCCGAAATCTGACCTGCGCGGGGATGATAAGGGCGGGATTTCCGGGAAAACCGGTCATGGAATTGATCAGCTAATTTCCCATATATCGTGTGTATTGGGTGAGAGATCCACAAGCCATGGTATTGCAACCCGTGAACGCCACCGAGTCGCACTGAATGAATCCAAGGCAGCTTTGGTCGCGGCGATGACAGTTCTGGAATCAGGCCCGGACCTGTATGATATCGCGGCAGAAGAGTTGCGGACGGCTATCCGCGCCCTTGAAACATTGGTCGGCAGAATAGGGGTCGAAGACCTTTTGGATGAGATATTCTCCAGTTTCTGCCTGGGTAAATAAGGAGTGTTTCACGTGAAACATTCAAAGTTCGATGTTGTTGTGATTGGCGCCGGACATGCCGGAACCGAGGCCGCCCATGCCGCTGCACGCATGGGGGTTGAGACGGCATTGGTGACGCTGTCTGCGTCCGATATTGGAGTGATGTCCTGCAATCCTGCCATTGGAGGTTTGGGGAAAGGCCACCTGGTTCGCGAAATCGACGCGATGGATGGTGTCATGGGCCGCGTTGCGGACCAGGCCGGTATTCAATTTAGATTGCTGAATCGCCGCAAAGGCCCAGCTGTGCAGGGCCCAAGGACTCAGGCAGACCGGGCACTGTATCGTGATGCCATGCAGAAAGTGACACAGGCGCAAGAGCATTTATCCGTGGTGGTCGGGGAGGTCACAGATTTTCTGACAGATGGATCTCGTATCGTCGGAATACAATTGGCAGATGGGTCCGAGATTCATGCCTCGGCCGTGATACTTACATCCGGGACCTTTCTGCGCGGTGTGATTCATATCGGAGACGTTTCCCGACCCGGCGGGCGAATGGGGGACCGACCTTCTGTCAAACTGGCAGAGCGATTGGACAGCTTAAACCTTCCAATGGGGCGATTGAAAACAGGTACACCACCCCGGTTGGACGGTCGAACCATTGATTGGTCAGATCTAGAGCGGCAGGATGGAGACGAAGATCCGACGCTATTCTCGTTTTTGTCTGAGTCAGCTGTCGCACCCCAAATCTCGTGCGGAATTACGCATACGAATGCGCGTACACATGAGATAATTGAAAAAAATCTGTCACGGTCGGCAATGTATGGCGGTCATATTGATGGGGTCGGGCCCAGATATTGCCCTTCTATTGAGGATAAGATTGTTCGGTTTGCCGAGAAAGAATCCCATCAGGTTTTCCTTGAGCCTGAAGGGATCCATGATCACACGATCTATCCAAACGGGATCTCAACTTCGCTTCCGCAGGACGTCCAGCATGATTATGTGCGGTCGATCAAAGGTCTGGAAAAGGCGGAGATCCTGCAACTGGGCTATGCAATTGAATATGACTATATTGATCCCCGTGTCCTGACGTCGTCCTTGTCCTTGCCTGATGCCCCGGGGCTATATCTTGCCGGACAAATTAACGGGACTACAGGATATGAAGAAGCAGCCGCACAAGGGCTTGTCGCTGGTCTGAATGCAGCACTCGCTGTCCTGGATCGGGAACCCGTTCATTTCACGCGTGCTGACAGCTATATAGGCGTTATGATCGATGACTTGACTACGCGAGGGGTTGCAGAACCTTATCGGATGTTCACCTCTCGGGCAGAGTTCAGGTTGTCTCTTCGGGCTGATAACGCTGATCAGCGATTAACACCTCTTGGAATTGACCTTGGATGTGTTGGTGATACGCGGGCTGAAAGATTTCATGAAAAGATAGAGAAACTTACAGCTGCTAAGTCAATTCTGACAGACCGGACTTATACACCAAAGGAGGTCCGTGCAGTTGGAATCAATGTCAATCAGGACGGAAATCGCCGAGATGGCATGGCTTTGCTGGCTTTTCCTGATGTTACGTTCAATGATCTGATTCCGCTTGAGGCGGGTTTGCAAGGTATTGAGGAAGATATCCGAAGCCAGGTCGAAAGGGATGCGCTTTATGCGAACTATATTGCGCGCCAGAAAAAAGACGTTGAAGCCATGAAACGCGATGAATCCTATGAAATACCGCGCGATTTCGATTATTCGGCGTTGGAAGGCCTATCCTCTGAGATGAAACAAAAACTGTCTGAGGCAAAGCCGATTAATATTGCTCAGGCTGGGCGGGTAGAGGGCGTGACGCCCGCCGCTTTGACCTTACTGCTGGCCAAGTTGAGGCGAGAGCAAAAGGTCCGAAAGGCATGAGCTATGAGGTGTTTAAAGGTTTAGATGTTTCACGTGAAACATTTAGCCGTCTTGAAACCTATGTAGAGCTGGTTCGGCGCTGGAATCCCAAGATAAATCTGGTGTCGCGCAACAGCCTGAATGACATCTGGTCACGGCATATTCTGGATTCAGTGCAGGTATACCGGTGTTCGGATGTGTTCCATAATTGGGTAGACTTGGGCAGCGGCGGTGGGTTCCCTGGCATGGTTTGCGCGATCATGGCTATAGAAGAAGCGCCAGCGGCGCGATTTACACTTGTAGAAAGCGATCAGCGTAAATCTGCCTTTCTGCGAAGCGTTGCACGGGAATGCGGGGCGAACTGTTCTATTGTGTCAAAAAGGATAGAATCCGTGGATCCGTTGAACGCCGATATTTTGTCTGCCCGCGCCCTTGCGGATCTGCCCACGTTATTGTCCTTTTGTGACAGGCATTTAAAAGAGTCCGGTACGGCGCTGTTGCCGAAAGGCGCAAGCTGGAAAAAAGAGTTGAATGACGCGCGCAAGGAATGGAATTTCGACTGTGAGCCGATTACAAGTTTAACTGAACCCCAAGCTGTTATTCTAAGGATCAAAGGAGTATCGCGTGGTTGATCTGTCTCGTCCCTCAGGGCCCCGGATAATTGCGGTCGCCAATCAAAAGGGTGGGGTGGGAAAAACAACAACTGCGATCAACCTTGCGGCCGGTTTGGCAGAAGCAGGAAGCAGGGTTCTTGTGGTGGATCTGGATCCGCAGGGGAACGCGTCAACCGGTTTGGGTGTTGAGGACAGGGATTGGACCACATACGATTTGATCCTGGACGATGCACCGCTTGAAGCTGTGGTACAAGAGACAGAAATTGGCGGGTTGCTGGTAATACCGGCAACCGTTGATCTAAGCTCGGCGGATATCGAACTGATTTCCAATGAAAAACGCAGCTATTTGTTGCATGACGCCCTGCGTCAGACCTCGATCGACCAGTTTGAGCTTGATTTTGTGCTGATCGACTGCCCGCCATCTCTGAACTTGCTGACTGTGAATGCGATGGTAGCTGCCCATTCCGTTCTGGTTCCCCTGCAAAGTGAATTCTTTGCACTGGAGGGACTTTCGCAGTTGATGTTGACGATCCGAGAGGTTCGGCAAACTGCGAATCCGGACCTGAGAATCGAAGGTGTTGTGTTGACCATGTATGACAACCGCAACAACTTGTCCCGCCAGGTTGAAAAGGATGCACGTGACAATCTGGGTGAGATGGTATTTAAAACCAAGATACCCAGAAATGTGCGGGTCAGTGAGGCGCCGTCATACGCCTTGCCGGTCTTGCAGTATGACTCGGGATCGTTGGGTGCGATGGCATATCGACATTTGGCGCGTGAAGTCATTCACAACAACAAAAATGCCGCTGCCTGAGCGGCAGTGAGGAGGGCGCAGTGGCCGTCAAAAAATCAAAACCCAGAGGTTTGGGCCGGGGATTATCTGCCCTGATGGCAGATGTAACGCAGGAAGCCGAAGGTCTGGTGACTACAGAACCGCGTCGTCCAGACATGAAAGTTCCGATTGAAAAGCTGCAGGCCAACCCAAACCAGCCGCGCCGTACATTCTCAGCGGATCAATTGGATGAACTGGCAGCCTCGGTCAAAGAAAAGGGCATTATTCAACCGCTGATTGTGAGGGAAATCAGCAATGGTGGATATGAAATCGTAGCCGGGGAACGGCGTTGGCGCGCTGCTCAGATGGCGCAGTTGCATGATATTCCGGTTATTGTGCGTGAGTTTGACGACACAGAGGTGTTGGAAGTCGCCATTATCGAAAACATACAGCGGGCTGACCTGAATGCGGTCGAAGAAGCTGCTGGCTATAAGCAGTTGATGGACCGTTTCGGGCATACTCAAGAGAAGTTGGCCGAAGCCTTGGGGAAAAGCCGCAGTCATATTGCGAACCTATTGCGCTTGCTGTCGTTGCCCTTGGACGTTCAGACGCTGGTCATCGAAGGTAAGCTGTCTGCTGGGCACGCACGAGCGTTGATAACGGCCGAAAACCCATCAGAACTGGCGAAAATCGTAGTACGGGATGGGCTTTCGGTTCGCGCAACCGAAGCGCTGGTGAAAAAACAACAGGCAGATCCGGCGAAAGCTGCCCCGCGTTCCCGGAACCTGGATGCGGGTAAAGACGCTGATACGCGAGCCTTGGAAAAAGACCTGTCGGCAATTTTGGCGATGAAAGTTGCGATCAATCACAAGGCTGGAACAGAAACCGGGCAAGTGGTGCTGACCTATGAAAACCTGGATCAGTTGGACGATCTGTGCGCCAAGCTTAGCCGTTAGGCCGGGTCCAGATAAACAGCATCACCGCGCCCAAAACCACGGCCTGAATGATCAGGACATGAGACGGCAGGGACAACAGAACCGATAGCCCGAACACGGCGGCGACCGAAATGGTGGCCGCCTTTTTTGCCCCGGGTCGGATAGCGCCGGACGTTTGCCAATCAACGATCAACGGGCCGAAAGTGCGATGTGTAATCAGCCAGTTGTGCAGGCGAGAGGACGACCGCGCAAAGAAAAACGCGGCCAGCAGCAAAAAAGGAACAGTAGGTAATAAGGGCAGAACGATGCCGACCACCGCGAAGCCAACGCAAATCAAACCCAGGGTGGCCCAAACATATTGCATCATTTACCCCAAAAGTTCCCGGATCACCGCATTCAAAACGGCGCGCCCATCTTTGGTGGCAATCAATCGGCCATTTGTCTGTTTGATCATCCCAAATTCTGTTAGATCGGCCAATTTGTCCTGCGGCAACGGGTGATCTGCCAGGGTATTATACCTGTCAATATCTAGACCCTCCACAACTCTTAACCCCATCATAAGGTATTCCTTGGCCTGTTCTTGCGCTGATAGGGGCGAGCGTTCTTTTTCTCCGCTGCCTTTTCCTACAGCAGTTAGCCAAGCGTTTGGGGACAGGTAGGTTTCTGTAGCCAGTTTTTGACCATTCAAGGTGACGCGCCCATGGGCACCAGGCCCGATACCGACATAGTCGCCATAGCGCCAATAGATCAGGTTGTGCTGTGATTCAGCGCTGGGGCGTGCGTGGTTGGAAATCTCATAGGTCAGCAGGCCATGTGCCTCGCAGATGTCCTGTGTTTCCAAATACATGTCGGCAGCGCTGTCATCCTCGGGTAGGCCACGCAGTTTACCAACGGCATAGCGATCCCCAAAGGCGGTTCCGTTCTCGATGGTCAGTTGGTACAGCGACAGGTGGTCGACAGCCATCGAAAGGGCTTCGGTCAGTTCGGCTCGCCAGTCTTCGGGGGTTTGGTGTTGGCGGGCGTAGATCAGGTCAAAACTGACCCTATCAAAGCAATTTCTGGCAATATCAAAGGCAGAACGTGCCTCGGCCACAGTGTGAATGCGACCCAATCGACGCAAATCTTCGTCATTAAGCGCCTGAACCCCCATCGAGATGCGGTTCACCCCGGCGTCCCGATATGCGGCAAAACGGCCAGCCTCGACCGAGCCCGGATTGGCCTCAAGCGTGATTTCCATGTCATTGGCCGGATGCCAGAGGGCGCGGGCCTGATCGATCACAGCGGCGACAGTGTCTGGGTCCATTAACGACGGCGTGCCGCCGCCGAAAAAGATCGTGTTTAAAACCCGGCCTGGTGTTTCGGCAGCCGTGCGGCGCAGCTCATCCAAATATGCATTAAGCCATTGTTTTTGATCGATATTACGTGAAACATGGCTATTGAAGTCGCAATAGGGGCACTTGGCCTCGCAAAAAGGCCAATGCACGTACAGGCCGAAGCCCCCGTTGCGCCAATCATCCGCCAAAGCAGCCCTTCACGAACATTTCCACAGCGCGACCGCGATGGCTGATCTTGTTCTTTTCCCAGCGATCCATCTCGGCAAAGGTAATGTCGTACCCGTCCGGGACAAACATTGGATCATAGCCGAACCCGTCCTTGCCACGGATGGGCCAGACCAGTTGACCAGGGGCGATGCCTTCGAATACCTCGTCATGCCCATCGGGCCAGGCCAGTACCAGAGTGCATCGGAACTGCGCCGTGCGGGGATGGGCGGCGCCTTTCGCCTCTAGCTCATCGTGGGCGCGGGTCATGGCCATCAGGAAATCGCGACCATCACCGGTTTCGGCCCAATCAGCGGTGTAAACACCCGGAGCGCCATCCAGCGCATCAATGGTAATCCCGGAATCGTCCGACAGGGCAGGCAGGCCAGTGGCTTGGGCGGCAGCATGGGCCTTGATCCGGGCATTGCCGACGAACGTGTCCTCAGTTTCTTCCGGTTCGGGTAGGTCCATCTCAGCCGCGCCAACAACGGTCACGCCGAAGGGTTCAAGGAGATGTTTCATCTCCTCAAGCTTTCCCTTGTTATGCGTGGCCACCAGCAGCCTGTTGCTGTCGAACTTGCGGGTCATGCGGTTGCGGCTTTCTGGGCTGCGGCCAGCTCGGCCACGCCTTTTTCGGCCAGATCCATCAGTTGATCCATCTGGGCGCGGCTAAAGACCGAACCTTCGGCGCTCATTTGAACTTCGATCAGTTTGCCGGACCCAGTCATGATGAAGTTGCCATCAACGCCGGCTTCGCTGTCTTCCGGGTAGTCCAGATCCAGTACGGGCTGGCCGGCATAAATACCGCAAGAAACCGCTGCAACAGGGTCTATCAACGGATCCGAGATTACGTCTCCTGCCTTCCTCAGTTTGTTCACCGCCAGCCGCAGTGCAACCCAACCACCAGTGATCGAAGCACAACGAGTGCCGCCATCGGCCTGGATGACATCACAGTCCACGGTGATCTGACGCTCGCCCAAGGCAACCCGGTCCACACCGGCGCGCAGGGCACGACCGATAAGGCGCTGGATTTCAACGGTGCGCCCACCTTGCTTGCCCGACGCCGCCTCGCGCCGCATCCGGGTGTTGGTGGCGCGGGGCAGCATACCGTATTCAGCCGTAACCCAGCCCAGACCCGAGCCTTTGATGAAGGGGGGTACGCGATCCTCGATCGTGGCGGTGCACAGTACATGGGTGTCTCCCATTTTGATCAGGCAGGAACCTTCGGCATGTTTGGTGAACTCCGTTTCGATTGAAACGGCGCGCATTTCGCTTAAATCTCGTCCTGAGGGTCGCATGGAAAATCCTTTGTTTGCTGGGTTGGGGATAACGCCCTCATGGCTTACGATGCAACCCCGATTGACCTTTCATATGCCTGCGATTTAATGACGGCCCAGCAGGGGACCGCTGATGAGCGAAGCGAGCAAAATTCTGAACGAGATGAACGACCGGTCACGTGAGGTGTTCCGGCTGATCGTCGAAAGCTATTTGGACAGCGGTGAGCCCGTTGGCAGCCGCACCCTGACCCGCACATTGTCGGAAAAAGTCAGCGCTGCCACCGTGCGCAACGTGATGCAGGATCTGGAGTTTCTGGGCTTGCTCGACAGCCCGCATGTCAGTGCCGGTCGGATTCCCACGCAACAAGGGTTACGGATGTTCGTTGATGGGTTACTAGAGGTCGGTGATCTGGGTGCCGCTGACCGACAGAAACTGGATGAAACATTAGGCTCTAACGCGGGCGATGTAGGCGGGATGTTGGACCGTGTGGGTTCAGCTTTGTCACACGTGACACATGGTGCCTCCTTAGTTTTGACCCCCAAGCAAGAATCCGAGATCAAGCATATCGAATTTGTTTCGTTAGCTCATGACCGTGCATTGGTGGTGCTGGTTTTTGCTGACGGGCACGTTGAAAACCGCCTGTTTACACCGCCACCGGGGCAGACACCCAGTTCGATGCGTGAAGCGGCGAATTTCCTGAACGCCTTGATCGAAGGCCGCACGCTTGGCGAAGTGCGCCGTCAGATGCAGGTGCAGATTGACGCGCGTAAACAAGAGATCGACGTGCTGGCACGGGAAATGGTCGAAAGCGGCATGGCGGCTTGGGACGGGGATGGAGGCGACTCGGCCCGTCTGATTGTGCGCGGGCGGGCGAATCTGCTGGGTGAACCGGGTGAAGTTGAGGAGCTGGACCGAATCCGCTCCCTGTTTGATGATCTGGAACGCAAACGAGACATCGCGGAATTCCTTGAATTGACCGAAGAAGGCGAGGGTGTGCGCATTTTTATCGGCTCTGAGAACAAACTTTTCTCACTTTCGGGTTCCTCTTTGGTGGTGTCTCCATATATGAACGCTGATCGAAAGATAATTGGTGCGGTCGGGGTCATCGGGCCCACGCGTCTGAATTATGGACGGATCGTACCGATCGTGGATTATACGGCGCAACTGGTCGGCAAGCTGATATCCGACCGGAGCTAGAGGGTAAGAGATGGCAGAGCCCAAGGACGAAGATTTTCTGGACAATATCGCAATGGCAGAGGCTGAAGAGCTGGCCGAAGAAATCGCCGAGTTCAGCGACGAAGCGCTAGAACTGGATGAGTTGCGCGCAGAGCGCGACGATTACAAAGATAAGTTCATGCGTGCGCTGGCGGACGCGGAAAACGCCCGTAAGCGTGGCGACAAAGCGCGGCGCGATGCCGAACAATACGGTGGCTCGAAACTGGCGCGTGATATGCTGCCGGTCTACGACAACATGAAGCGCGCACTCGAAGCTGCGACCGATGAGCAAAAAGAAGTGGCCGCCGGTCTGCTGGAAGGGATCGAGCTGACCATGCGGGCGCTGAAGGATGTGTTCCAAAAGCACGGGATCGAAGTGATCACGCCCGAAGTTGGTGATCGATTTGATCCAAACGTACACGAGGCGATGTTTGAAGCACCGGTTCCCGGAACCAAGGCAGGTGATATCATTCAGGTCTCGGCCGAAGGCTTCATGCTGCATGATCGTCTGCTGCGACCGGCGCAGGTGGGTGTGTCGTCGACACCTGCAAGCTAAGCGGCTTTAAAACAAAATTTTTTTGAGGCGGTCAGGATCTGGCCGCCTCTTTCAGTTTATAAATCAGGTCCAGCGCCTCGCGCGGGGTCAGCTCATCAGGCAGCACGTCGTCCAGCATATCCGTGACCGGCGATGCCTTGGGTGCAGGTGGCGGGGGCGGCGGAACGGCGGAAAACAGCGGCAGATCGTCGATCAGCGCCTTTTGTTTGCCGCCTTCGCGTTCGGTTTTTTCCAACTGGTCCAGTACGACGCGGGCTCGATCCACCACCGATGCGGGCAGACCGGCAAGCTGCGCGACTTGCACCCCATAAGAGCGGTCGGCGGCCCCCTTGTGGACTTCGTGCAGGAAAATAACCTCACCTTCCCATTCTTTGACTGCCACGGTGGCGTTGTCGACGCCCTCCAACTTGCCGGCCAGGGCGGTGAGTTCGTGGTAGTGGGTGGCGAACAGCGCGCGGCATTGGTTGGCGGCGTGCAGATGTTCCAGCGTGGCCCAGGCGATGGACAGGCCGTCATAGGTGGCCGTGCCACGGCCGATTTCATCGAGAATCACCAGCGCGCGGTCGTCGGCCTGATTCAGGATGGCGGCCGTCTCGACCATTTCCACCATAAAGGTCGAACGGCCCCGGGCCAGATCGTCGGATGCGCCGACGCGGCTGAACAATTGGCTGACCACACCGATATGCGCCTGTTCAGCGGGAGCATAACTGCCCATCTGGGCCAGCAGGGCAATCAGGGCGTTCTGACGCAGGAAGGTCGATTTACCTGCCATGTTGGGACCGGTCAGCAGCCAGATCGCCGCGCCCTGATCCGCGCTGAGATCGCAATCATTGGCAATGAAGGCATCGCCGCCTTGTTGGCGCAGCGCGTGTTCCACAACCGGATGACGTCCACCCTGCACGTGGAAGGCGCGCGATGTGTCGACCTGGGGACGGCACCAATTTTCTCCGCGCGCCAGATCGGCCAATGCGGTGGTCAAATCCAGCTCGGCGAGCCCCCGGGCGGCTTGGTTGAGACGCGCGGCGCGGTCCAGAATCTCGTCAGAAAGCCTTTGATAGAGCCTCTTTTCTATTTCCAATGCCAAATTACCGGCGTTCAGGATGCGGGTTTCGATCTCGGACAGTTCGACGGTCGTAAAGCGCACCTGATTGGCAGTGGTCTGGCGGTGGATATAGGTCTCAGAAAACGGCGGGTTCAGCATTTTTTCGGCATGGGTGGCCGTGGTTTCGATAAAATAACCCAGCACATTGTTATGCTTGATCTTTAGCGAGGCAATGCCGGTGTGTTCTGCGTATTTCTGTTGAAACCCCGCAATGACGGATCGGCCTTCGTCGCGCAGTTTGCGGGCTTCATCCAGTTCCGTGTCAAAACCCGGAGCGATGAAACCGCCGTCACGGGCCAGCAGGGGCGGTTCTGCCACAAGGGCCTCATCCAACAAGGTCAAAAGATCGTCAAACCCGATCAGGTTCTGCACTGCGGTGGCCAGCAGTACCGGCAAATCCTGTGTGTCACAGATACCTGCAATAGTAGCTGCCTGCGTCATTCCGTTGCGGATGGCGGCCAGATCACGCGGGCCACCCCGTTCCAGCGACAGGCGCGACAGGGCGCGGTCCAGATCGGGGGTTTTGCGCAGGGCATCGCGCAGGTCTGAAGCGATCAAGCTGTCCTCAGCTGCAAAACTTACGGCATCCAGCCGGGCATGGATCACATCCAGATTGCGCGAGGGGCTGGACAGGCGCTGTTCAAGCAACCTTGCCCCACCCGGAGTGACGGTGCGATCGACCACCGACAATAGGGATCCGGCGCGACCACCCGACAAGGAACGGGTCAGTTCCAGATTGCGGCGTGTGGCGGCGTCGATCTGGACAACGCGATCCTCTGATTCCTTCAAGGGGGTCTGCAGCAGGGGCAATTTGCCCTTTTGCGTGATCTCAAGATAGTCAATCAAGGCACCCATTGCCGAAACCTCGGCCCGACCGAAATTTCCAAACGCATCCAAAGCGCCCACGTGGAACAATCCGCAAATACGTTTTTCGGCGGCCGTGCTGTCAAAACTGGCGCGGCCGATGGGGGTTAGCGAAATTCCCAAATCACGGACTGGTTCCTGCAAAGCCTGTTCCGATCCGTCGGCAACGATCAGCTCGGACGGGGCAAGCCGTGCCAGTTCGGGGCTCAGCCGCACGGTTGTCAAAGGCATTACGTGAAACGCCCCGGTAGAGATATCAGCCCAGGCCAAGGCGGCCTCATCCCGCACTTCGGCATAGGCGGCCAGAAAGTTGTGGCGGCGGGCTTCCAAAAGGGCATCTTCGGTCAATGTGCCGGGTGTCACCAAACGCACGACATCGCGCTTTACCACCGACTTAGAGCCTCTTTTCTTCGCCTCGGCCGGGCTTTCCATCTGCTCGCAGACGGCCACGCGAAAGCCTTTGCGGATCAGGGTCAGCAAATAACCTTCGGCGGAATGAACAGGCACACCGCACATCGGGATGTCGGTGCCGTTATGCTTGCCGCGTTTGGTCAGGGCGATATCCAACGCCTCGGCTGCGTTGACGGCATCCTCGAAGAACATCTCGTAGAAATCGCCCATACGGTAGAACAGCAGGGCATCGGCGTGGGCCTCTTTGATTTCGAGATATTGCGCCATCATCGGCGTGACTGTGGACAAGGCTGACCCCTTTTGGCGTGTTCCGGGCGCGACCTTACAAATCCCGCATCTTCTGTAAAAGCCGAAAACTCATTCTCGTTGAGGCGCGCGTTTTCCTGCGCTATGAGGCGACAGCCCAACAGATGTAAAGAAACGACATATCAGATGCCCAAAGCGAAAATTACCGACGAAGAAGCCCTGGCCTTTCACCTGGACCCCACCCCCGGCAAGTGGGAGGTGCAGGCCACGGTTCCAATGACAACCCAGCGTGATCTGTCGCTGGCCTATAGTCCCGGTGTCGCTGTTCCATGTGAAGCAATCGCGGAAAACCCCGAAACGGCCTATGACTATACCAACAAGGGCAATCTGGTCGCGGTAATCTCGAACGGCACGGCGGTTCTGGGTCTTGGAAATCTGGGCGCGTTGGGCTCAAAACCGGTAATGGAGGGGAAGTCGGTCCTGTTCAAACGGTTTGCCGATGTGAACTCGATCGATATCGAGTTGGACACTGAAGACCCAGATGAATTCTGCCGCGCGGTGAAGCTGATGGGGCCGACCTTTGGCGGCATCAATCTGGAAGACATCAAGGCGCCCGAGTGTTTCATCATCGAACAGCGCCTGAAGGAAGAGATGGACATTCCCGTCTTTCACGATGATCAACACGGCACGGCGGTGATCTGCGCGGCAGGTCTGCTGAACGCGCTGCATATCTCGGGCAAAAAGATCGAGGATGTGAGGATTGTTCTGAACGGTGCGGGTGCGGCGGGTATCGCCTGTATCGAACTGCTCAAGGCGATGGGTGCGCGGCATGAAAACTGCATCGTCTGCGACACCAAAGGCGTGATCTACCAAGGCCGGACCGAGGGTATGAACCAGTGGAAATCGGCCCATGCGGTCACCACTGAACTGCGCTCGCTGGAAGACGCCATGAACGGCGCAGATGTGTTCCTGGGCGTTTCAGTCAAAGGCGCGGTTACGCAGGACATGGTCGCCAGCATGGCAGACAACCCGGTGATTTTCGCCATGGCCAATCCAGATCCTGAAATCACGCCAGAAGAGGCGCATGAGGTGCGTGTGGATGCCATCGTCGCCACCGGACGCAGCGATTATCCGAACCAGGTCAACAACGTGCTGGGTTTCCCCTATCTGTTCCGGGGTGCGCTGGACATTCATGCCCGTGCCATTAATGACGAGATGAAAATTGCCTGTGCCCATGCGCTGGCCCGTCTGGCGCGCGAGGATGTGCCGGATGAGGTTGCGATGGCTTATGGCAAATCGCTGACCTTCGGTCGCGATTATATCATCCCGACACCGTTTGATCCCCGACTGATCCATCGTATCCCACCTGCCGTGGCCAAGGCGGGCATGGATACCGGCGCAGCGCGGCGTCCGATCATCGACATGGACGCCTATGAGCTGAGCCTCAAATCCCGCATGGACCCGACCGCCAGCATCCTGCGCGGTCTGAACGCCCGTGCGCGCCAAGCACAAAGCCGTATGATCTTCGCCGAAGGTGACGATCCACGTGTACTGCGAGCTGCTGTGACCTATCAGCGGTCTGGTTTCGGCAAGGCCCTGGTTGTCGGTCGCCCCGATGACGTAAAACAAAAGCTGGAAGAGGCCGGGCTGGGCGATGCCGTGCGCGAGTTGGAGGTGGTGAATGCCGCCAACACCACGCATCTCGAGACCTATACCGATTTCCTGTACAAGCGCCTGCAGCGCAAAGGTTTTGATCGCAAGGATATTTACCGCCTGGCGGCACGTGACCGGCATGTGTTCTCATCCCTGATGCTGGCGCATGGGCACGGTGATGGCCTGGTAACCGGGGCCACGCGCAAATCGGCGCATGTGCTGGACCGGATCAATCACGTGTTCGACGCGGACAAGGCGCATGGTGCGGTGGGTGTGACCGCCCTGTTGCACAAGGGGCGGATCGTGCTGATCGGTGATACGCTTGTGCATGAATGGCCGGACGAGAATGACCTGGCCAATATCGCCGAACGCTCAGCCGCCGTAGCCCGTCATATGGGGCTTGAGCCGCGCGTGGCCTTCGTCAGTTTCTCGACCTTTGGGTATCCGGTGTCGGAACGGGCCGAAAAGATGCACCGCGCGCCTGTCGTGCTGGATAAGCGCAAAGTGGATTTCGAATACGAGGGCGAGATGACCGTGGACGTTGCCCTGAACGAGGATCAGCAGGCAGGCTATCCGTTCCAGCGCCTGACCGGCCCGGCGAATATCCTGATCGTTCCCGCTCGGCATTCGGCGTCGATCTCGACCAAGCTGATGCAGGAAATGGGCGGGTCCACGGTGATTGGCCCGATCCTGTCTGGTGTCGACAAGCCGATTCAGATCTGTTCGACCGGGTCAACGGCGAATGATATCCTGAACATGGCCATCCTGGCCTCGTGCGATATCGCTTAAGCCATGACGATCTGGAACCTCGGCTCGATCAACGCGGACATGATTTATGACGTGCCGCACCTGCCCGGACCGGGAGAGACGCTTTCGGCCAATCGGCTGGATCGGTATCTGGGTGGCAAAGGGGCAAATATGTCTGTGGCCGCCGCTCGGGCCGGGGCGCAAGTGGCGCATATCGGGGCCGTGGGGCCGGATGGGCGCTGGGCGCTGGATCGTATGACCGAATATGGCGTGGACACGCGCCATATCACTGGAGTCGAGGTTCCGACCGGTCATGCCATCATTGCGGTGGACGCACAGGGTGAGAACAACATCATTCTGTTCCCCGGTTCAAACCACGCGATCACTCAGGGTCAGTTGGGGCAAGCGCTGTCCTCGGCCCTGCAAGGTGATGTGCTGGTGATGCAGAACGAAACCAACCTACAGGTCGAAGCCGCAAAGATGGGGCGCGATCTGGGGCTGACTGTCTGCTATGCCGCCGCACCGTTCCAGGCTGACGCTGTTCAGGCCGTGTTGCCGTATCTGGATTTTCTGATCCTGAATGAGATCGAGGCTGAACAACTACAGCAGGCAACCGGGCAATCCGTTACCGACCTTGAGGTCGAGCATTTGATCGTCACTTTGGGGTCAAAAGGAGCGCGGTATTACCATCGCGGCGCCGCTACGGATTTTCCGGCGCACAAGGTAAAGGCCGTGGATACCACTGGCGCAGGAGATACTTTCACCGGCTATGTTCTGGCAGGAATGGATCGCGGGATGCCAATGGCACAGGTGATTTCACAAGCAAACCGTGCCGCGGCCTTGATGGTCACGCGGCACGGCACAGCTGATGTTATTCCCGATCTCAAAGAGGTGCGCGAAGCGCGGCTCGATTAAGACCCCGCGAACGGTGCGTCACTGCCCCAAAGCTGCTTGACCCGGTCATCACGGCCGCAGGCTTTGCGATAGGCTTTGTACGCGCTGTGCTGGCGTTTGGGGCCAAAGCGGGTCAGGACCAGCTTGTTCCCCTTATAGTAATCCTGATGATAGGCCTCAGCCGGGTAGAATGCCCCTTGCTGCAGGATTGGCGTCACGATCTGTTGCCCCAGAGCGTTCTGGGCACTTGTCTTGGCTTGCTGAGCCAGGGCTTTTTCCCCAACGTTAGAGACGAAAATGGCCGTGCGGTAGCTGTCACCCCGGTCACAGAACTGACCGCCCGCATCCGTTGGGTCGACCGAACGGAAGAACATGCTCAGCAGGGTTTCACGGGAAACGCGGGCCGGGTCAAAGGTGATCTGAACCGCCTCGTAATGGCCGGTTCCGCCTTTGGTGACCTGATCATAGGTTGGATTGGCGGTACTGCCACCGGTGAAACCCGACACGGCGCCAGTTACGCCCGGAACGGATTCGAAATCGGATTCGACGCACCAGAAACAGCCCCCTGCAACCGTCAGGGTTTCGGACCCGGCGGCGGGTGCCGGGGCGGCACGCAGCAGGGCGACAAGAGCGATCAGCGTGAACTGAAGCGTAGGTTTGAAAAAATCTAGAAAAGCGATGCGGGTCATGGCAGGTCTCCTTTTCGGGATAAGGCTGCCCTGACTTATGCGTTGGCGCAATCCGCTGACATGGTTTGTCACGGGGTGGTGAGACAAGTTTATCGTCTTAACCTAGCAGCTGTCCCAACTTCATCGCCACACCCATATTGCCCGAAATCTTGAGCTTGCCCAATGCTACGCCGGTCATCGGGTTCAGCTTGCCCGTCAGTAATTTGGTCAGGTTGTCCTGCGAAATGCGGATGGTGCAATCGGTGTCGCGATCCTGTGTGGTGGCCCGATTGTCGGCTAGAACGATGACACCATCCTCGCCACAATCGAATTTCAGCGAGCCCTCAAAGCTTTTGCCATCCAAGCCTTGCTGAATGCCGTTGGCGATGTCCTGCAGCATCTTTGTCCCCTTCACTAATTTGCCTATGCGTAAAGAGAATGGGCGTTCTTGTGCAAGGGTGACCCAACTGGACCCTGCAGTCACGACATTTGCAGGATTTGCCGGGTCCGCTCACAGGGTTTCCCATCATAAAAGGCATCAAGAACAGTTTGGAACTCTGACGGGGCTCCGGGCACGAATGCAAACAACGTCATCGAGGACCGCAGTTTCTTTGCGTCAATCCCACCCAGAATGTCACTGGCATCGCGCCCCTTGTGCTGCAACATCAACCCAGCAACCTTGGTTAGGCGCTGGCGGAGGTCTGGATGAGCCAGATAGGCTGTGGCCTCATCCAAATCCTCGATCCCGTACAGCTGCGCCATGTGAGACCGGCCAAGTTCGGCCAATTGCGGAAATACAAACCACATCCAGTGGCTGGTTTTCTGTCCTTGTTCCAATTCGCGCAGGACGTCGGACCAGACCGCGTCCTGCGCTTCGATGAACAGATCGAGTTCGTCGTTGATGTCGTCGTCGTCGATCACTTGGACAGGCGCTTATCCCGCGCCGCCAGCAATTTCAGGCGCAGCGCGTTCAACTGGATAAATCCGGCCGCGTCTTTTTGGTCATAGGCGCCGGCGTCATCTTCGAACGTCACATGCTCTTCGGAATACAACGAATGATCCGACCAGCGGCCTACGGTCGAAGCCAGACCTTTGTACAGTTTCACGCGGACAGTGCCGGTGACATGATCCTGAGATTTGTCGATGGCGGCTTGCAGCATTTCCCGCTCGGGGCTGTACCAGAAGCCGTTATAGATCAGCTCGGCATATTGCGGCATCAGCTGATCTTTCAGGTGCATCGCGCCGCGGTCCATGGTGATGGATTCGATCCCACGGTGCGCTTCCAGCAGGATGGTGCCGCCGGGCGTTTCGTAGATGCCGCGCGATTTCATGCCCACGAACCGGCCTTCGACCAGGTCCAGACGGCCAATACCGTGCTTGCCGCCATATTCGTTCAGCTTGGTCAGGATGGTGGCCGGGCTCATCGCCTCGCCATTGATGCTGACCGCGTCGCCTTTTTCAAAGCCGATCTCAATGAACTCGGGCTCGTTCGGTGCGTCCTCGGGGTGGACGGTACGCTGATAGACATAGTCTGGCGCCTGATCTGCGGGGTCTTCCAAAACCTTACCTTCGGACGAGGTGTGCAGCAGGTTGGCATCGACCGAGAACGGCGCCTCGCCGCGTTTGTCCTTGGCAATCGGGATCTGGTTCGCTTCGGCAAATTCCAACAGCTTGGTGCGGCTGGTCAGGTCCCATTCACGCCAGGGTGCAATGACCTTGATGTCGGGGTTCAGGGCATAGGCGGCCAGTTCGAACCGCACCTGATCGTTGCCTTTGCCGGTCGCGCCATGTGCAACGGCGTCGGCACCGGTGGCCTCGGCAATCTCGACCAGACGCTTCGAGATCAGCGGACGCGCGATTGAGGTGCCCAGCAGATACAGGCCTTCGTATTGCGCATTGGCGCGGAACATCGGGAAGACGAAGTCGCGAACAAACTCCTCGCGGATGTCCTCGATATAGATGTTTTCGGGCTTGATCCCCAGCAGCTCGGCCTTTTGGCGGGCGGGCTCCAGCTCTTCACCCTGACCCAGATCGGCGGTGAAGGTCACGACCTCACAGCCATACTCGGTCTGCAACCATTTCAGGATGATCGAGGTATCAAGGCCACCGGAATAGGCCAGAACAACTTTCTTGGGCGCGGACATCTGACTTCCCCTTATGCGTAAGACGCTTGGCCCCTAACGGGTTTTGAACGTGGGGGCAAGTTATGAGGATTGACGCAGGGTGGGAATTGCGGTGAAACGGGCGGATTGAGAACAAGGAATGGTTGAGAGGGCAGAGTATATGCTGGGATTGGCGATTTTCGTACATTCGGTAAAGATGGTTCTGAGGAACCTGAAGCAAGCGCTTCAGATTTCCGTTGTACCTGCACTCATTGGCGGCTTTTTGGCCATTGGCTTGTTCTTTCTTTTCGACGCCCACACAAACAATTGAAGGTGCCACTGCTACAACCCCTGACCCAACTGCTGTGATGACGTTACTCGGATTCCTATTTTGCATCGTGATCGTAGTGTTCGTCGTAATGCTCTGGATTGTAGTATCATGGCACAGGTTTGTTTTGCTCGAAGAGTATCCGTCGGGGCTAGTTCCACCTTTCCGATTTGACCGCGTTCTGGCCTATTTCGGGCGTCTTTTGATGCTGTTCTTGTTGGCTTTCATCCTTATGATCCCTGCGGCGTTGATCATGAGTATGTTGGCGCAATCCTCGGCGGTTTTGGGGTCCATTTTCTGGGTGGGTTTGATCGTATGTCTTACGATCGGATTCTATCGTGCCTCACCAATTCTGCCCGGTGCAGCTATTGGAAAGCCCATAAAGCTGTCTGAAGCGTGGCAGGCGACCTCGGGCGCAAGCGGAGCCATCGCACTTCTGGTCGTCTTGTCCATCCTCTTCCAAATATTGCTTCAGCTACTGGCGTCATTGCTGCTTTTCATCCCGATCATCGGGATATTGATAGTTTTGTTTGCGAGCATGCTGATCGTCCCATTGATCAATGTCAGCATTCTGACGACGATCTATGGCGTGTTCATCGAGAAACGCGAACTCACCTAAGCTGAGTACACATATGTATTCCTTGCCCTTTCAACGGTGATCGGGCAGGGAAACCGGCATGACTGATTTCATGACCCGCGCCCGCGCCGCCGAACAGGCGATGCGCACCGTCTTTCCCGCGACGCCTCTGCAGCGGAATGCCCATCTGTCTGATCGGTTTGGTGCTGACATCTGGCTCAAGCGTGAAGACCTCAGCCCGGTGCGGTCGTATAAAATCCGTGGTGCGTTCAACGCCATGCGCAAGCAGCAGGGGCAAGAGCTTTTCGTCTGCGCCAGCGCGGGAAATCATGCGCAGGGCGTGGCCTTCATGTGCAAGCACCTGAACGTGCGTGGTGTGATCTTCATGCCGGTGACGACGCCGCAGCAGAAAATTCAGAAAACCCGCATTTTTGGCGGCGAAAACATCGAAATTCACCTGACCGGAGACTATTTCGACGACACGCTGGCCGCTGCGCAGGCGTGGTGTGCGCAGCAGGGCGGGCATTTTCTGTCGCCCTTTGATGATGAGGATGTGATCGAAGGGCAGGCGTCACTGGCTGTCGAGGTTGAGGCGCAGCTGGGTAGCGTCCCTGATCACGTGATCCTGCCGGTTGGCGGGGGCGGCATGTCCTCGGGCGTGGCGACATGGTTCGGGGATCGGACCCATTGCCTGTTTGTCGAGCCCAAAGGCGGGGCCTGTTTGCATGCGGCCATGGCGGCGGGGCATCCGGTGGCGCTCGATCAGATCGACAATTTTGTAGATGGGGCAGCGGTCGGGAAGATCGGGGCGAAACCGTTTGAACTGCTCAAGGATCGCCACCTGTCCGACGTGCTGGTCTTGTCCGAAGACCGGATCTGCACCACCATGATCGAAATGCTGAATGTCGAAGGCATCGTGCTTGAGCCCGCAGGCGCTCTGGCGATTGAGGCGGTGACCGATGTGCAAAGCTTTATCCGCGGCAAAACCGTTGTCTGCGTCACCTCGGGCGGCAATTTCGATTTCGAACGTCTGCCCGAGGTCAAGGAACGGGCGCAGCGTTATTCCGGCGTCAAAAAGTACTTTATCCTGCGCCTGCCGCAGCGCCCCGGCGCGTTGAAAGAGTTTCTGGGCATATTAGGGCCGGAAGACGATATCGCCCGGTTCGAATACATGAAGAAGTCGGCGCGCAATTTCGGTTCGGTCCTGATCGGCATCGAAACCCGTAAGCCCGAGAATTTCGCACGCCTGTTCGCGCATCTGGACGAGGCTGGCTTTACCTACACCGACATCACCGAAGACGAGACGCTGGCCCAGTTCGTGATCTAGGACAGGTTTGCGGCTTTCTCGGCAAAGAACACAGTTTTTGAGTCGTCATAGACTGTCAGGATGGCAGGCAGATCGACGTCACTGGCCTTGCCAGCGGCGGCGTTGCGCTCTGCGTCCTGACACAGCTTGAAAAACCGGTCGAACCCCAGACTCAGCGCGCTGCCCTTGAGGAAATGCATGTTCTGTTCGAACTCAGCCCGGTCGGTGTCCTGATGCAGCCGGTCGATGGTTTCCTGAACCTCGTCCAGAAAGATCTGCACCACCTCTTCGAATTCGTTGGCACCCACCTCATCCTGCAGTTGTCTGACTCTGGACCAGTCGATCATGTTCGGCCTCTCCACACATATCGCGACCTGACTTGCGTAGCCCACGGCGAGTAAAGAGCGGGTTAAGCAACAAGACAAAGACGCCTTCACCGGATGTTAAACCGCCCCGCGCTAGGGTCGCTACGTTCCGTAAAGGTCGCAGTGCAGAGGGTTCAGGTGGCAGAAGGCAGTCAGGCAGAGGTCAGGTCCGATCAGGATTTTGGTGCGATCCAAAAGGTGCTTGTCGTCGATGACAGCCGCCTGCAACGGCGGATTCTGGTGGCTTCACTGAAAAAATGGGGCTTTGAGGTGCTTGAGGCCGACAGCGGTGATGTTGCGATCGGGATGTGTCAAACCGACCCGCCGGATCTGGTGGTCAGCGACTGGGTGATGCCGGGGATGAGCGGGCTGGAATTCTGCCGTGCCTTCCGGGCGCTGGAAAGTGATCAATACAGTTACTTCATCCTGTTGACCTCAAAAAGTGAAAAGCAAGAGGTGGCGCGCGGGCTGGACGCTGGTGCGGACGATTTCCTGATCAAACCGCTTGAGGCGGATGAGCTGCGCGCGCGGATCTCGGCCGCGGCGCGGATTCTGGATATGCAGCGCGAACTGTCCGAGAAGAACCGGATGATCGAATCCGCGTTAGAGGACCTGCGCGTGGCGCATGATGCCATCGACAAAGACCTGATTCAGGCCCGGAAAATTCAGGAATCCCTTGTCCCCGAACTGACGCGGGATTTCGGGAAGTCGCGGGTCAGCATGCTGCTGAAACCCTGCGGGCATATTGGCGGTGATCTGGTGGGGATGTTCTCGCCCGGGGTCAATCGGCTGGGGTTTTACAGCATTGACGTGTCGGGCCACGGTATCACCTCGGCGATGATGACGGCGCGATTGGGCGGCTATCTGTCCAGCAATCATTTCGATCAGAACGTGGCGATGGAAAAACGCTTTGACAAGTTCTATGCTCTGCTGCCACCCGAACAGGTGGCCGAGATGCTCAATTGCCGCCTGATGGCCGATGCCGGCGTCGAAGAATATTTCACCATGGTTTATGCTATTGTCGACCTGCGCAACGGGCATCTTAAGATGGTGCAGGCCGGGCACCCGCATCCACTTGTTTTGCGCCAAGACGGCAGTGCCGAATATCTAGGCGAGGGTGGCCTGCCCATCGGTTTGCTGCCCGATGTGTCCTTTCAGCGGGTCGAAACTTACCTGCAACCTGGCGATAAACTGATGCTGTATTCTGATGGCTTTACCGAGTGTCGTCTGGCCGATGGCGGCTTGCTTGAGGAAGAAGGCCTGCAGCAGATGGCCCGCGATTGTGCGCCCGACCGCAGCGGTACCGAGTTTCTGGACGATATGTTCTGGCGCCTGACGCAGGCCATGGCACCGGGCAGCGGCATGGATGATGACGTGTCCGCCGTGTTCTTTGAATATAACGGGGCTTAGAAACTGTTCAGATGTCGGGCGGCAAAGTGACGGTCCCCCTCGTTGCCAAGCATCTGCACGGCAACGGCAGTTTCCATCCAAAGCGCCTCGTGAAACTCTTCGCGGGGCGGTCCCATCCGGCGCACCGGACGGGCGCTGTAGATCATGCAGATTTTCTCGGCCCAAAGGTCATATTCAGGCATAAAGGTGAACCGGCGAAACGCACCGATCCGCCGCGGGGCGGCGATCAGCCAGCCGGTTTCTTCGAACACTTCGCGATGCAGCGCGGTAATCGGGGATTCGCCCGGATCAATGCCACCGCCCGGCAGCTGCAATTCGGGGTTCAGCCCATCGTCATACCACGTGACCAGAAGGTCTTTTCCTTGCGGCAGCAACGCATAGACACCCGGTCTGCGTGTATATGTACGTCCTTTTTCCGGGGTTTCACCGAACCGTCTGATCATGTATGGCCCCTTCAAACCCAATCTGTTCAACCTATATGGTGCCGGTATGCCAACCCGTGGCGTGTAAGGAAACCCCATGTCTCTTGGAACGAAAATCGCGTGGGACGATACTGTCCTGCCCTTTCAACTTGATGTATCAGATATGCGCGGCCGTGTAGCCCGTCTTGATGGCGTGCTGGACGGCATCCTGAAGCAGCATGACTATCCTGAAAAGGTCGAGGCGTTAGTGGCCGAGATGGCCCTGCTGACCGCGTTGATCGGCCAGACCGTTTCGCTGCGTTGGAAACTGTCTTTGCAGGTGCAGTCCAAGGGCCCGGTACGCATGATCGCGACCGATTACTTTGCGCCAAAGGTCGAGGGAGAGCCGGCCCGCATCCGCGCCTATGCCAGTTATGATCGCGACCGCCTGACCGATGGTGGGCCGTTTGATCAGGTGGGCGAGGGTTATTTCGCCATCATGATCGACCAGGGTGAAGGCACGCAGCCGTATCAGGGAATTACACCGCTGGCGGGGGGCTCGATCTCTGCCTGTGCCGAGGCGTATTTCGCACAATCCGAGCAGCTGCCGACGCGGTTCTCGCTCAGCTTTGGCAAATCGACCGAGCCGGGCGTCGGTGAACATTGGCGCGCGGGCGGAGTGATGCTGCAGCACATGCCCAAGGCCTCGCCCTTTGTGGCGGACGGACAAGGTGGAGGGCAGATCCTATCCGCCGAAGATCTGGTCGACGGGGAAGAGAGTGAAAACTGGGGCCGCGTTAACATCCTGTTGGATACGGTCGAGGATCTCGAATTGATCGGGCCTTCGGTGGCGCCGACCGACCTGTTGATCCGGCTGTTTCACGAGGAACAGCCGCGGGTCTATGACGCTCAGTCCGTGCAATTCGGCTGCACCTGTTCGGAAGATCGTGTGCGGCAAAGCCTGTCGATCTATTCGGCCAAGGACATCGAAAAGATGACCACGCCCGAAGGCAAGGTAACCGCCGATTGTCAGTTCTGTGGCGCACATTACATACTGGAACCGGGCTCGGTCGGCTTTGATGCGGACGACGCCTGATCCTACGGACCAGCTGCGGGCGGCCCTGCGCCGCCCCGGCCATGGTTCAAGCGATTTCGACCTGAACCCTGAAACCAACCTGCCTGAAGGGCGCAAATTGCGCCCGGCGGGGGTGCTGGTTCCGATCACGGTGTTTGGCGACACGCCGCGGCTGATTCTGACAAAACGATCCTCGGCTCTGAAACACCACCCCGGCCAGATCGCCTTTCCCGGCGGTAAGCAGGATCAAGGCGACGTAGATGTCACCGCCACTGCCCTGCGTGAGGCGCAGGAGGAGATCGGTCTGCCGCTCGACTTGCCTGAGATTCTGGGCCACCTATCGTCTCATGAAACCGTCACGTCCTTTACCGTTACACCGGTTGTCGCGATCCTGCGCGAACCGTTTCAACTGACCCCCGAACCGGGCGAAGTGGACGAGGTGTTTTCGGTTCCGCTTGCACATGTCCTCAACCCTGCGAATTATATCGTTGAATCGCGCCGCTGGCGTGGTCACAAACGGTATTATTTCACGGTGCCGTTCGGCCCCTACTACATCTGGGGCGCGACGGCCCGAATGTTGCGGGGATTGGCCGCACGGGTGAATGAATGATGCGAATTTCTGAGGCCTGGGTTACTGATCCGGCAACGCAAAAGGTCTGTGCGGCGTTGACGGGCGCTGGTGCGCAGGCGTTGTTCGTCGGGGGTTGCGTGCGCAATGCGCTGCTGGGCGCGCCGGTCTCGGATATCGATATTGCCACCGATGCGCGCCCCGAACGGGTGATGGAGCTGGCGCAGGCAACGGGCCTCAAGGCCATCCCCACCGGAATCGACCACGGCACGATCACTGTGGTCAGTGGCGGTGCCCCGCATGAGATCACCACCTTTCGCCGCGACGTGGAAACCGATGGCCGCCGGGCGGTGGTGGCTTTTTCAGACAAGGTGGAAGAGGACGCCGCGCGCCGCGATTTCACCATGAATGCGATCTATGCGCGGCCCGATGGCAGTATTCTCGACCCGTTGAACGGGCTGCCCGACCTGCAATCCCGCCGCGTGCGCTTTATCGGCAACGCCGAGAACCGCATTCGAGAGGATTACCTGCGATCCCTGCGGTTTTTCCGGTTTCACGCCTGGTATGGCGATGCCGAGGCTGGGTTTGATCCGGACGCTCTGGCGGCGATTGCGTCTAATCTGGACGGGCTAGAGGGCCTGTCTCGTGAACGGGTCGGGGCCGAACTTCTGAAACTTATGGGCGCACCCGATCCGGCACCCTCGATTGCCGCGATGCGTCAATCGGGAGTTCTGGCCCGGCTGTTGCCAGGGGCCGAGGACCGTGCGTTGGCACCGTTGATAGCCTTAGAGGAACAGGCCGGAGCCGCCCCTGAGTCAATTCGGCGTCTGGCCGCAATCACAACGCCGAAAATCGCCAAGACCCTGCGCCTGAGCAAGGCGCAATTACAACGTCTGATCCGCATGCGGGATGAAGCATCCGGTACCGCCAGCGTTGCCGAACTGGGGTTTCGTTATGGCGAAGAGGGCGGCTTGCACGAAACCTTGCTGCGTTGTGCCTTCCTTGAACAGCCGTGGAGCGAAACCTTGCGCACCGATCTGCACAAAGGGGCTGAGGCTGATTTCCCGATCAAGGCCACCGATCTGATTCCCGATTTCACCGGTCCCGCGCTGGGCAAAAAACTGGCCGAGCTTGAGGCGCGCTGGATTGCATCAGGCTTTGCGCTGACCCGCGAGGAATTGCTGAGCATCTGACGCGAAGTCTCAAAAGGGGATGACAAATCAACTTCTTTATGGTTTCGTGCGCCTGTCACATGAATGGAGGGATGCGAATGTATTACGGGATCTGGTTCGGCTAAAGCCGGAACACTTTGACCCGTAGGGGTGGTGTTCTGGCGCCATCTTTCTTCGCATGACCTATTTACTGCTCAATCGGAGCACTCTCCATGTTTCGCTATTTCGAAAACCTTGTTGACCCTTTTGCCGACTATACCGAGACCGACACACCGCCCACGCGGCTGTGGCCGTTTATGCTGGATTATTCCCGACCTTTCATGCGGGTGTTTTTCTGGACCGCGCTGATTTCAGTCATCGTCGCCGCGGTCGAGGTCGGGCTGATTTATTACATGGGTCGGGTGGTTGACCTGTTGTCTGGCCCTCCGGCTGAGGTCTGGCAGGCCCACGGGACCGAATTGATTCTGATGGCTGTGTTTGTGCTGCTGTTACGCCCGATGCTGCATGTGGTCGATGTCCTGCTGCTGAACAACACGATCCTGCCGAACTTTGGCACCATCATACGTTGGCGGGCGCATAAGCACGTGCTGCGTCAGTCCGTGGGGTGGTTCGAGAATGACTTCGCGGGCCGTATCGCAAACCGGATCATGCAGACGCCCCCCGCCGCGGGTGAGGCCGTGTTTCAGGTTTTTGACGCGATTTCTTTCTCGCTGGCTTATCTGATCGGGGCGGCGATCCTATTGATGGCGGCCGATCCGCGCCTGTTGTTGCCGCTGCTGATCTGGTTTGCACTATATGCATTGTTGGTGCGCTGGACGGTCGCTCGGGTCGGACCGGCGTCCAAGGCGGCGTCGGATGCGCGCTCGGCGGTGACAGGTCGGGTGGTGGACAGTTACACCAACATCCATTCGGTCAAGATGTTCGCGCATGATGATCAAGAGTTGGACTATGCCCGCGAAGCCATCGCTGAAACCCGTCGCACCTTCCAGGTTGAGATGCGGATCTTCACCATTATGGATGCGGTTCTGGTGACGTTGAACGGCCTGCTGATCGTTGGTGTTGTCGGTTGGGCCATTGCCTTGTGGATGCAGGGCAGTGCTACGGTCGGTGTGGTGGCAGCGGCGACCGCGCTGACCTTGCGACTGAATGCGATGACCGGTTGGATCATGTGGGCGTTGACCAGTTTCTTCCGCCAGCTTGGTGTAGTGGCTGAAGGGATGGAGACGATTGCCCAGCCTATCGACCTGCTGGATGCGCGGGATGCGAAACCTTTGCAACTGACCACAGGTCAGATCGAAATCCGCGACCTGTCGCATCACTATGGCCGCAAAACCGGTGGGCTGGATCATATCAACCTGACCATTCAACCGGGTGAAAAGATTGGTCTGATCGGGCGGTCCGGTGCCGGAAAATCGACCCTAGTTAAGCTGCTTTTGCGGTTTTACGACGTTGAACAGGGTGCGATCCTGATTGACGACCAGAACATCGCGAGCGTCACGCAGGACAGTCTGCGCAGCCATATCGGCATGGTTCAGCAGGACAGTGCGCTGCTGCACAGGTCAGTGCGCGACAATATCCTGTATGGTCGTCCCGAGGCATCCGAGGAACAGATGATCGCTGCCGCCAAACAGGCCGAGGCGCATGAATTCATCCTCGACCTACAAGACCCACAAGGGCGCATCGGCTATGACGCGCATGTGGGGGAACGGGGCGTGAAGCTGTCCGGTGGACAGAGGCAGCGGGTGACGCTGGCGCGGGTGATCCTAAAGGACGCACCGATCCTGTTGTTGGACGAGGCGACATCCGCCCTGGATTCCGAGGTCGAAGCGTCGATTCAGGAGACCCTCTACGGCATGATGCAAGGTAAAACCGTGATCGCCATTGCCCACCGGTTGAGCACCATTGCGCAGATGGATCGTATTCTGGTTATGGATGGAGGTCGGATTGTAGAGCAGGGCGGCCATTCCGAATTGTTGGCGCATGGGGGGCTTTACGCTCAGTTCTGGGCGCGGCAATCTGGGGGCTTCCTGAACCCGGAGGCTGCGGAATGAAGGCTGCCGATCTTATAGATCCGTTCAAAAACTCTGAGACGCCCCCGCCGCAAACGCTGGGGGCGTTCATCCGTTGGTGCCTGTCCGGCGCGTGGCCGATGATTTTTGTCGCGGCCAGTTTTTCGGCCATGGCTGGCGCGATGGAGGCCGGAACGGCCTGGATGTTGGGTCTGGTGATCGATCTTGCCTCGGAAAATGGACCTCAGGGTTTTTTCAACGCAGATAATCTGTGGATGATTCTGGGCGTGGTGGCATTTTTCATGTTGCTGCGCCCGGCGCTGTTTGGGCTGTCTTCGGTGACGAACAACTATATCGTCATGCCCAATGTGCCGCCGCTGGTGCTGGCCAAGCTGAACCGCTGGACCCTTGGCCAATCGGTCACTTATTTCGACGATGATTTTGCAGGCCGGATCGCGCAGAAACAGATGCAGACGTCGAATGCGCTGGCCTCGGTCGTGTCCGAGACAATCAGTGCAATTGTGTTTGCCTTGGCCTCACTTGCCGGTTCTTTGCTCTTGTTAGGGTCTATTCATCCACTGGTGATGTTACCTTTCGCCGGGTGGCTGGTGGTGTATTTTCTGCTGATCCGCTGGTATCTGCCACGCATTCGCGCCCGGTCTGCTGCGCGGGCTGGCGCGCGCGCCATGGTGTCCGGGCAAGTGGTTGATACCATCACCAATATCAAGACTGTAAAGCTGTTCGCCCATTCTGCGTTTGAGGATCAGACCGCGCGAAACTCGATGGTTGATCTACGCGAAAAGATGTTGGCCTTCGGGGCATTGTCCGCCAGCTTCCGATTTATCCTGATGGTGCTGGCCGGGGTTCTTCCGGTTCTCTTGCTGGGCGCGACGCTGCTTTTGTGGAGAAACGGGATTGCGACGGCGGGTGATATCGTGGCGGCTGGCGCGGTTTCGATCAGAATTGCGCAGATGACCGGCTGGGTCAGTTTCACACTGATGGGGCTCTACGCGAATGTGGGTGAGGTCGAGAACGGTATGAAGACGCTTGCCAAACGCGACCGGGTCGAGGACGCCGCGCAAGCCACTGACCTGACAGTGACCGAGGGGCGGATAGATTTCGACCATGTCAGCTTTGCCTATGGTCGCGATGTGGGCGGTGTGTCCGATGTGAGCATGACCGTGCATCCGGGTGAAAAGCTGGGAATTGTTGGGGCCTCGGGTGCTGGGAAATCCACTTTGGTCTCGTTGTTGCTCAGGCTCTATGACGGGGAAAAAGGCATTATTCGCATTGATGGGCAAGATGTCAGCCAGGTAACGCAGGACAGTTTGCGTAGTCAGATCGGCATGGTCACGCAGGAAACTGCGATGTTCAACCGCTCGGCGCGTGAGAATATCCTGTATGGCCGCCCAAACGCGTCAGAAGACGACATGATTGAAGCGGCAAAGAAAGCCGAAGCGCATGAGTTTATTCTTAGCTTGCAGGATGCCCATGGCCGCACCGGGTATGAAGCGCATCTGGGTGAACGGGGCGTGAAACTCAGTGGTGGTCAGCGGCAGCGGATCGCTTTGGCGCGCGCTATCCTCAAGGACGCGCCGATACTTGTATTGGATGAGGCGACCTCGGCGCTGGATTCAGAAGTTGAGGCGTCGATTCAAACCGCCCTGCACCGGGTGATGCAGGGCAAGACGGTCCTGGCGATTGCACATCGCCTGTCCACGCTCAGCGAGATGGACCGGATTATCGTCCTGGATCAGGGGCAGATCGTCGAATCCGGCGCCCATGACGCGCTGTTGGAGCAGGGCGGGTTGTACGCGCGGTTCTGGCATCGCCAATCGGGCGGGTTCATTCAGGCCGAAGCCGCCGAATAACGCACAAAGCGTGCTAGGGGGTTTTGTTGCGCGCAAAGCCCCGGTATCAGGCCCCTTATGACGCAACACTTCACCATAAATCGCCTGGGTCATCAGGGAGACGGCATTGCTGACGGCCCGGTTTACGCGCCGCGTACCCTGCCAGGTGAGGTGGTAAGTGGTACATTAGTAGGGCAGCTGCTGACTGACATACGGGTTGAAACACCCTCGGACCAACGGGTGAAACCTCCTTGCCGTCACTACAAGGCCTGTGGTGGATGCCAATTGCAGCACGCAGCAGATGATTTTGTGGCCGACTGGAAGGTCGAAGTGGTGCGCACCGCACTGGCGGCGCAGGGGCTAGAGGCGCAGATGCGCCCGATCCATACTTCGCCCGAGCGGTCGCGCCGCCGTGCCACGATCGCCGTGCGTCGGACCAAAAAGAGCACGCTAGCCGGATTCCATGGCCGAGCGTCCGACACGATCACCGAAATCCCCGATTGTCATCTGCTGGACCCGGCCCTGATTGCCGCCATACCGGTGGCCGAGGCGCTGGCTATTCTGGGCGGAAGTCGCAAGGGCGTGCTGGCCGTGACACTGACCTTGTCCGAAGGCGGGCTGGATGTGGCCGTCAAGGGTGGCAAACCGCTGGATGGGCCGTTGGAACTGGCATTGGCGCAGGCAACCGAGAAGCACGGCTTGGCGCGGCTTAGCTGGGATGGTGAAGTGATCGCAATGCGCCAACCTCCGATGCAACGCTTTGGGGGTGCCGGGGTTGTGCCACCGCCCGGAGCATTCCTGCAGGCGACAAGAGATGGAGAACAGGCTCTGTTACAGGCCGTTTTGCAGGCAATACAGGGTGCGAAGCGTATTGCCGACCTGTTTGCAGGCAGTGGGACTTTCTCACTACCACTTGCCGAAAATGCTGAGGTACACGCGGTCGAAGGTGAAGCCGCGATGACGGATGCGCTGGATCAGGGCTGGCGCCGCGCGCAAGGGTTGAAACGGGTCACGACCGAGTCCCGCGACCTGTTCCGCCGCCCGCTGATGCCCGATGAGTTGAAATCCTTTGACGCCGTTGTGCTGGACCCGCCCCGCGCCGGGGCCGAGGCGCAAGTTGCCGAACTGGCACAGGCGCAGCGCCCGGTGATTGCATATGTCTCGTGCAACCCGGTGACCTTCGCGCGGGACGCAAAAACGCTGGTTAATGCGGGCTACACTCTTGAATGGGTACAGGTGGTGGACCAATTTCGATGGTCGTCACACACGGAACTTGCCGCGCGGTTTGTATGGGGGCCCGCATCATGAGCAGACAGGAGAGTGTCAATATGGGCTTCAATCAGCGTCTGCTGACCATCATCGAACATCCCACTTTTGGCCGGTTCATCACTGCGGTCATCATCTTTAATGCTGTGTTGTTGGGGATGGAGACATCGCCAACCCTGATGGAGGCCGCGGGACCCCTGATCGTGACGCTGGACACAATCTGTCTGGCCATTTTCGTGGCCGAGATCGCCATGAAGCTGTTGGCGACCGGGCGACGGTTCTTTCTCAGCGGCTGGAACGTCTTTGACTTTATCGTTGTCGGCATTGCCCTCATCCCCAGCGCCGGGGGGCTGTCGGTATTGCGGGCGTTGCGAATCCTGCGGGTACTGCGGGTTATCTCGGTCGCGCCGCGCCTGCGGCGGGTGGTCGAGGGTTTTATTTCGGCCCTGCCGGGCATGGCCAGCGTATTCCTGTTGATGGCGATCCTGTTCTACATCGGTGCCGTGATCTCGACCAAGCTGTTCTCGGCCACTTTCCCGGACTGGTTCGGCGACCTAGGTCTGTCGGCCTATACGCTGTTCCAGATCATGACGCTGGAAAGCTGGTCCATGGGCATTGTCCGTCCGGTGATGGAGGTCTATCCCTATGCCTGGCTGTTCTTTGTTCCGTTCATCATGGTCACCACCTTTGCGGTCGTGAACTTGCTGGTCGGTCTGATTGTGAACTCGATGCAGGATGCGCATCATGCCGAGGATGAGGTGCGAACTGACGCCTATCGCGACGAAGTATTGGAACGGCTGGAAAGCATCGAGCGCCGCCTGACCGAACAGCAGCACATCAAAAAGTGATTTCAGTTTTTCGGAAATCTGGCATAATGCTGAAAAAAAAGAGCAGGCAGTGAAACATGGATCGTCGAGCATTTGGATTGGGCGCTATGGCAACGCTGGGCCTTTCGGCCTGTGCCACAGCTAGCCCACGATTTCTGACATATGATGGCCCCGAGGTGACTTCTTTGGTCATCAACAAGGGCGCGCGGAAGATGTATCTTCTGCACAACCAAACCATTCTCAAGGAATACAAAGTCGATCTGGGCTTTGCGCCAGATGGTACAAAGACAAAGCGCGGTGATGGCCGCACGCCCGAAGGCAGCTATCTGATCGACCGTCGCAACCCCAACAGTCGCTATCACCTGTCGCTGGGGATTTCCTATCCGAATTCCAATGATATCGCGCAGGCCAAGGCGGCCGGTGTTGATCCGGGTGGTGATATTTTCATTCACGGTCAGCCGAAAAAGCGGTCGGAACTGAAACGCGCCAAGAAGACAGCGGATTGGACCGCCGGTTGTATCGCCGTCAAGAATGAAGAGATCGAAGAGATCTATGCGATGGTCAACAAGGGCACACTGATCACGCTGCGCCCGTAACTGGTTCCCAATCCCCGAACCCGAATTGCACATAGTCGCGCTGGTAGGCCTCAGCCGCCAGCGTTTCTAATCTGTCGTCATAAATTTCGGCCAACGTGAACGGGATTTCCGGCGCGCAAAACCCGGGTGTTGGTGGGCTGTCATGCCCCATCCGTCTGGCTAGATCGGGCAGGGTTGTTGCGATCTCATCCTCGCGCAGGATGAAGTCAGGCAGAGCAAAGGATGCCATCCCGTCTAATACCTGAGACTGGCTGCACCACGTTCCATCCACACGAACGGGCGTCTGTCCAGCCAGATTTTGGCGTAGGAAGATTAGGAAGGCCGAAAACGCCTCATAATGCTGATCAACCGGGTAATTGCCGTCACGCAGCTGACCCGGGATCGGAATTTTGAACCGGTTGCGCAGCATATTTCGGATTTTCAGGTAAGCGCCGGGCCCGGTGCTGAGGATGTTGGAGCAAAAGGCCGAATGCGCCCGTGCCAGAGGGTGCTGTAGTACCGTGAATTTTCGGTGTCCGGGATGAGCGTGCAGCCATCGCCGCATCTGTTTGCGGTTCAGATTGGTGACCAGCTTGTCGGTGCTGACCGAGTCAAGATCGGCCATCCATTGGGTCACAGGTGCCTCAAGCCCGCCGCGTATCGGCATAAACATCAAGGGCGTATGCGGCGCGGCGACATAATTGCCGACGGTCGATCCGCGCCGGGGCTCGAAATTCGGGGTGCGATGCAGGTTGAAACTGTCGATCCGGGCCAAGGCATGCTCGGTCTCTTCCGGGTTTGTCACCTTGGACAGGGTCGGGCCCGGGTTCTGCGGCTTGATCGTATCGTCAATCGAAGCCGACCGCGCCGAAATACCCAACCACGCGGCCAGCCCGTTCAGCACCTCCAGATTGGTCAGGTCGTCATAGGAAATGTAAAACCCGGTTTGACCTGTTCGCTGAAGGGTATTGAGCAACAAGAGCTGAAAATCCTGCTGTCTATCCAGATAGGATTCAAACTCTTCCGCATTAAACTCTACCTGTGCTTCGCGGCGGCGTTTGATGTTCTTCAGTTGCCACTGCTTGGTTTCCCGCGCAATTTTCAACGAAACGTAACTGTCCAGAGGATTGCGCGTCAAAATGATTTTGGCGCAGCGTGGGTCAGCCAAAACAGGCTCTAACACGCGGTTATCGTGCCCCTGAAAGAAGCGGAACCCATTTAACTCGCCGGGTGCATCTTTGATTGCCTGCACCAGTTTCATCGGATCGCCGTCACGATCTTCCAAAGTTACATCCAACAGACTTTCAGATTTCAGCCGACCAATGAAATGTGGGTTGAATGCCTCACCAAAGCTGGTGACGCCTTCAAGCGCGTTGAGATTGAACTCAAGCAGGTTGGACCCGGTGCGCATCGCGGCGAGGATGACGAAATAGTCGAACTTGGATGTCATGACAGACTATTGCACCAGATAGGGTTTCTTGAATGGCCGAACCCGCGCGCCGAAAATATCATCTGCCGGAAAATCCCCCACCAAATAAGGATGCATTCCCTGATTTTTGAGGTTCTGGAGGAATTGTCCAAAGCCAGTCAAATCCACCATTTTTGGCGCCTCGGTCAAATGGTTCGCGCGATGGGTGCCGATTTCCTCGATCACGGTCTGCATGGGCTCCATCGGAGATTCCACAAATTCGGCCAAGGACCAGGTCCGCACCTGCGCCTTGGTCCAGACCGAGCCCAGAACCTCAAGCTGTTTGGTTTCAATCTGTTGAAGGCGTGCCGCTTCACAGCGGATATCGGCGAAATTCATGTTCGACCGGAACAGTGGGATCGCCCAGGCCCCGGTGATAACCGAGATTTGCGCGTTCTTATCCCGCGCCAGAAACCAGCTGATCTTTTGCGTGTCCCCGGGACCGAATTGAAAGCACTGCCGCTCACCCCGTGTGTTCCAGATCAGGTTCGAGATAAAGGCCGTTGGGTTATAGTCACGCAGAACCGCACAATCGCTGAGCGCACCGTTTGTGATCGTGTCCCCGTTGGCGAACTCGGCCCGAGCGGGGCCAAACAGGTGCCCATGCACCCGTGCGCCTGTGGTCTCAGCCAGCCAGGGTTCAAAATCCTCGAACAGCTCGGCAAAGCCCTGAAATACCGAATAAGGGAATGAGGTCAGGCCGTTCTCACTGCCGTGGCGAGGAAAGCGGCTTTGCATGTACAGCCCGTCGCGCCCACGGGTTCGACGCTCGACCGCTTTGGAAAATACCCGGTCGATCTTGCCCGGGTTGGGTTCGGCTGGTCGCATGGCGCTGCTCTGATCGGTCAGAAAGGCCTGATACAGCCGATCAGCACGCGGCCAGATCTTTCGGGCCACAAAACAGTCCGAGCGGCGCAGCAACTGTAGATGATCATCATAAAAGATATGTGGTCGTCCCTGATAGTCGAATTTCGACAAGGTCAGCGACCGGCTTTCGATATGGGTGGAATACAGTCGGGCCAGCGTCTGGAAATAGCTTTCATCCGGAATCCAGACGCGGCGGAAATAGCGGTCATAGGTCTGCCGCTTGGGGTCCTGCAGAATGGCCGACAGGGTCTGTCGGGTCAGGCACCACCATTGGCTGCCCATATGCGGCATCAGCCCTTCGGGGATTTTGCGGCGCATCCCGAGGGCGCGTTGCAGTTTTACATAAGCGTCGAACAGTTTGCGGTTCCGGCGCCAGGAAAACGGAAAGCGCAGTGTAAAACGTTCCTGATCCAGCCCACCGATCGTCCAGCTGACATCGGCGGTCGTTGCGCTTTCGATGAAATCGACCCGAGGCCGGTCAGAAAGATAGTCGATCAGCTCATCCACGGGCCGCAGGGGCAGGCAGGCCCCCGAAGACAAGTAGACGTGATGAACGTCCGGAAAAGCCTCAAGCATCAGTTCGGCCGCGGATTGTGAGGCCGCGACAATTCCCCAACTACCCCATTCGCAGGTATGGCGTTCCGAGAACCGGATCAACGCTTCATCCGCGAACGCGGCAACGAAATCGGAATAAACTTGATCCGGCACTTTGCGGTCCACATGGATCACCACCGGACAGCCCGATGCCGTCCAATGCCGTGCCACCTGCTCGGCCCGGTGCAGTGCTGTATGAACCAGCATGACAACGCCCAGACGGCTCATGCCCAGTTTCCTTTCGACATGAGGCCAAGGATCTCAAGCTGACGCCAGTTGATGTATTTCTCGGACCGGTCACACCAAAACACCGGCTGCTCGTCCAGCCCCTGGGCATATGCGCGATATTCGCCCGAGCGGCGGTAATGCTGGCCGCGCTGCATCTCTTCGCGGGCTTTGTCGCCCAGCGTGCTGATCAGCTTGGCGTGCAGCAACGCACCGCTGGTCTTTTCACCGCCCCAATCGTCATAAACCTGGTTTAAGCCACGCGGCAGCAGCGAATGGGTCGAGCTGACATAGACATAGCGACGGTCCCATTTGACCAAGGGAATCTTGTTCAGCGCAGGCGCTTGCAAGGGGGTGTCGCGAAAAAACACGCGCGCACGAGGTCCCCCCTGAATCCACAGATTCTTATACTCGGGGTTCTTTGTGATCATATAGTTGCCAGCATCAAACCAGCGGGCGATCTCAAACGGGTCCTGCCCTTCGTGATACGGCTGAGCATCCACTGGTCCTTGCGGATACATGTCGATCAGCATGGTGCCGAAACTGCGTACCGCGCAGCCGTCCAGCCAATCGGTCAGGGCGCGGATCGGACGGGTGTCGCAGAACGGATAGATAAAGAACTCATCCGGGTCGACTGTCAGAACCCAATGTCCGTGTGCGTATTTTCGCAACAGGTAGTTTGACCAATCCAATCCAAACGAAGCCTGTTTATAGCTGGCAATTGCCCGCCAGACCGAAACGTCGGGTTGGCTTGCCAGGTATTCGCCCGAGCCATCATCGCTGTCGTTGTCGACAAACAGAAAATGATCGACGCCCAACCTGCGGTAGTATTCCAGAAAGTAAGGCAGGCGGATTTTCTCGTTCCGCAGAACGCTCATCAACAAGATATCGTCGCGTTGGATATCGTTGGTCTTGTCGGAAATCGGCTTTAATTGCCGACGTTTGCGCAGGCAGCGCACCAGACGACGCTTGCGCCGCAATCTCATTCGGTATGAATCCAACAGGCTCACGCGTTTGCACTGCCTTTTTCGTTACGCGAGCATGCCCGGGGGCTGGACGATCCAGAGTGGTGCCGGGCAAGTGCCGTTTTATGCCATTGATGCATCTTTCAAGGCAACGAATTTAAAAACCGTTAGTCACATATGCTGCTTTTCAGCAAACTTTCCCCATCAGACCCAATTGTTGTAACTGGGCCCAGCCCTCAAGACGCACGGACTGAGGCGTCCACATGTCGGGGCGGTTTCCAATTGCATCATAATATGACCCAAATAGGTCGGGATCATGAAAATGCTGCCGTCGGGTTTTTTCGGTCGATGACTTGTCCACCACCTCAGGAAGAAATTTGGTGTGCAGCAACACGCCCGAAGGCGTCTTGCCGCCGGGGCCGTCATAGACCGCGTTCAGATGCCGGGGCAGGGCCGAGTGGCACGAGTTCACATAGGCATAGCGCCGTGACCAGCGCACCAGCGGGATTTTGTTCAACGTGGGCGAATGCCGCGGCCTGTCGGCAAAAAACATCCGTTCTCGCGCGCCACCCTGCACCCACAGGTTGCCCAATGGGCTTTGGCGCTGCGCCCGGTAGGGGCCGGAATCGAACCAGCTAAGGGTTTTGGTCGGGTCCATTTCGGGGTCATAGGGCTGCGCGCCCAGTGGCCCCGTGGGGTAGAGATCCAGCAGCAGCGCGCCAAAGGCGATGTGGCCTTGTTGGTCCAAGGTGCCTGTTAGGTCATGCAAGGATTTGCTGTCGTGGTTGGGGTAGATCAGCAGCTCATCCGCGTCCACCATCAAGGTCCAGTGTCCGTGGCCATAGCGCATTTGCAGCCATGTCAGCCAATCCAAACCGTATCGCGCGTCGCGATAGCTGTTAGAGGTCTGCCACAGCGACACATCGGGCTGATCGCGCAGAAATTCGACCGAGCCGTCATCGCTGCCGTTATCCACGACCAGAAAGTGATCCACCCCAAGCCCGCGATAGTGGCGGAAGAACCACGGAAGGCGATTGGCTTCATTGCGCAGCGTGGTGAAGGCCAGTACCGCGCCTGGTCTGATTTGCGCGGTCTGATCCTTGAGGCTGGCTAGCTGATGGCGGCTGCGAAAGGATCGCCAAAGCAACCGCCGTCGTTTCAGACGCAACCGGTACTTCTGCACCCATCCAATGGGTGGAAGATTATCGGCTGCATGATCTGTCACCTATGGCTCACTTTTCGTAATTGCCGTTCTGATGCCAGCGCCAGGCATCACTGATCATCGTCTCTAACGTTGATCTTTTTGGGGTCCAACCAAGCTCTTGCCCCGCGCGGACCGAGCCTGAAACAAGCTTGGTGCAATCGCCAGCGCGGCGGGGGCCGATGGAATAGGGCACCTCGCGGTTGGTGACGGCTTTGGAATGGTCGATCACCTCCATCACCGAAAAGCCCGATCCGGTGCCAAGGTTGAAAACCCGACTACCCTTGCCCTGTTCCAGCCAGTTCAACCCCAGAACATGGGCATCGACCAGATCACAGACATGCACATAGTCGCGGATGCAGGTACCGTCGGGCGTGTCGTAATCGGTGCCGAACACAGTCAGCCCGTCGCGCTTGCCGTCAATGGCGTCCAGCATCAGCGGCACCAGATGAGTTTCGGGACGGTGGAATTCCCCCACTTCACCCTCGGGGTCGGCACCGGCCACGTTGAAATAGCGGAAGATCACGTGGTTCAGGCCATATGCGGCCTCGAAATCATGCAGGATATCTTCGATGGCCCGCTTTGAGGCACCATAAGCGTTCAGCGGCAGTTGCGGTGTGTCTTCATCCAGTACCACATTGTCATGCTCGCCATAGGTGGCGCAGGTTGATGAGAACACAAAGTTCAGGCAACCGGCTGCCACGGCTGCCTCGATCAGGTTCAGTGATCCGGTGACATTGTTGGTCCAATATCTGCCGGGCTGGGACATCGCCTCGCCCACCTGACTGAGGGCGGCGAAGTGCATTACGGCGGCGGGCTGGTATTTGGCGAAGACCTCATCCAACCGAGCGCGATCCAGCAGATCGCCCTGTTCGAACGGTCCGAATTTCACCGCGTCCTGCCAGCCGGTGATCAGGTTGTCATAAGTCACGGGTGTATAGCCCGCCTGCGCCAGCGCCTTGCAGGCATGCGATCCGATATATCCAGCTCCGCCGGTTACAAGAATATTGGTCATCTGTCTTCCAGACAAAGAAGTTTGTGCCCTGCTATGCCAACAGGTGTGTCCAGGTCAGGGGGAAAATGGCTCAATCCAACCCCATCGCGGCCATCATTTCCTCAAGCTTGGGAACGTCCTGTGGGTTGTTCAGCTCCCAGAATTGGCGGCCTTTGGCCTCAACCTCGACGCACAGAACTTTGCGGCCATTTTCCATAAACCGCAGCTGTTCAAGCCCTTCCAGCTGTTCCAGCGGGCCCACCGGCCAGGTGGAATAGGCGGCCAAAGCATCGGGGCGATAGGCGTAGACGCCGACATGGTGGAAAACCGGGGTCTCTTCTTCGCCTGCGTAGGTCTCGGCGGTGAACGGGACGACTTCTTTTGAGAAATACATGGCGCTGTGATCCGCGGCGAAGACGGCGGTGGTGCCGCCAACTCGCCCTTGCTTGCGGTCGTTCAGCAGGCTGTTCAGCGCGTCACCATCGCAGCGCAGCACGGGTGTGGCGACGCCCGCCCCGGGCGCGGCGCGCAGGCCAGCGATCAGGTCTTCGACAAACCAATGCGGTGTCAGCGGCGCGTCGCCTTGCAGATTCACCACGATGTCATAGCCAGCGCCAAGGTTGGCATGGGTCTCAGCGCAGCGTTCGGTGCCATTGCCGCAGCTTTCCGAGGTCATCACCACCTCGGCCCCGAACCCTTCGGCCACTTCGCGGATGCGGTCGTCATCGGTGGCAACGACCACCTTGTCGACGCCCGACACCGAACAGGCCGCGCGCCAGGACCGCTCGATCAACGTCATCGCGGTGCCATTGGCGCCGGTCAGCGGAACCAGCGGTTTGCCCGGATAGCGGGTCGAGGCATAGCGGGCGGGAATGGCGATCAGAACGGACATCAGGCCTCCTTCAGGTCAACACCCGGAGCGTAGGCGATAAAGAACGGGTTTGCATAGCCGTCCTTGCCATAGGTCAGCGGTGAATGATTATCAAATCGCACCACGTTGCCGCCCGCACCGGCCAGCACGGCATGGCCCGCAGCTGTGTCCCATTCCATCGTGCGGCCAACGCGGGGGTAAAGATCTGCCTCGCCCGTGGCCACCAAACAGAATTTCAGGGATGAGCCCGCGCTCTTGCTGTCCTTCACCTGATATTTGTTGATGTAATCCTCGGTGGCCTGATCGCGGTGCGATTTCGACGCCACGATCATAAGCGCTGAATTGTCCGGATTAGACACTGATATGGAAGTCACCTCCCCAGCCTGGGCTTTGTCCAATGCTCCGGTCTCTTCAACCGACTGACCATCGGCCTGTGTATAAAACATGCGGCCCTTTGCAGGCGCATAAACCACGCCACGGGTTGGAACGCCGTTTTCGACCAACGCAATATTCACCGTGAAATCGCCGCGCCGGTTGATAAATTCCTTGGTGCCGTCCAAAGGATCAACAATCAGGAATGTGTCACCCTTTTCTGAATGCGATGCGGACTGTTCCTCGGTCACCAGCAGAATATCCGGGAAGGCATCGCGCAGACCGGCCGAAATCGAGGCATCGGCAGCTTCGTCTGCTTCGGTCACCGGGCTGGAATCGGATTTGACCTTTACGTCGAAATCATCCGAATTGTAGATCTCCATGATCTTGTCACCGGCTTCCAGGGCCAGCCGTCGAATGACGGGAATGAGGGCGTCGTAGGTCACAAAAAAGCTCCGTTCCTGTGATTTGTTGATCGAATAGCCTGACGGCCTTATGATGTGCCGGTTACGAAACGGCAAGAATTTCGTGACAGATTGCAGGCGAAAAAACGGGAAAGACGCTTCGGGTGTATTATTTCAAGCGAAACCAGTCCTTACTGGGCGGCGCGTTCACAACGGCCGAGCTGATTTTCCACGCCGTTGTTCGCAGCATACGGTCCCAGCATCACAACGCGGTCGTGGCCATAATCATCAACATCTTGCAGGTTCTGGCCCTAGTTTTGGTGTTATATACGATCCTGTCTTTCCTGGGACCACGTATTGCAAGAATCCGCGGCGAATTTGTCCTGTTTCTGCTGTCGGGCGTGTTTCTGTTCATCACCCATATCAAATCCGTCAGCGCGGTAGCGGGGGTCGGGACCGGCAACAACCCGATGATGCTGCATTCGCCGATGAACATGGTTGTCGTCCTGTTGGCCACCGCTTTTGGGGCGCTTTACACGCAGATTGTGACAATCATCGTGATCCTCTTTATTTACAGTGTAGCAGTCGCGCCAATTGAAATTCAGGAACCGGGCGGCGCTTTTGGCATGTTGATCCTGAGCTGGTTTGTTGGCTGCGCGATTGGCGTCGTCTTCATGGCTCTGCGACCGTGGTTTCCCACTTTTGTGACAGTCCTGACCAATATCTACCGGCGCTTGAACATGATCTTTTCGGGTAAAATGTTCGTGGCGAATGCGCTGGGCGGTGCCACGTTGGCCATGTTCACTTGGAACCCCCTGTTTCACGTCATCGATCAGTGCCGCGGTTTTCTTTTCCGCAATTATTTTCCTCGCAATACCAGCTGGGAATACGCGCTTTGGGTGGGGCTGATCTTGTTGCTGATCGGCTTGTTGGGAATTTTCTTTTCCCGTCAGCATGTGTCCCAAAGCTGGGAGGCGCGCCGCTAACGTGCCACACGCAGCGTCAGGTTGATCCGACCACCCTTGGGCAACAGTTTTGATGATCCGAACCGGATGCGGTCGACGCCGTGATAGGTCAGCCGGGCGGGCCCGCCCATGATCACCACATCACCCGAATTCAGCCAGATGGATTCGGTCTTGCCGCCGCGTGTCTGGTTGCCGATGCGGAACAGGGCATCATCCCCCAGTGAGATCGACAGGACCGGCCAGGAAAAATCGGCCTCGTCCTTGTCCTGATGCAACCCCATCCGGGCCCCTTCGCCGTAGTAGTTGATCAAACAGCAATCAGGATCGCGATCCGCGCTGGCAAGGTCGCGCCAGATATCAAGAATCTGATCCGGGATCGCGGGCCAAACCGCGCCTTTGGGGTGTTGCGCCTGATATCGGTATCCCGTCTTGTCGGTGACCCAGCCCAGTGATCCGGCCGACGTCATACGCACGGACATTTCCTTACCCGATGGCGTGACCGGCCGGAACAAAGGGGCCGATTTCAGAATCGGCCGCAGGCTGTCGATCAGCCGCTCCTGCGCGGGCCCGTCCAGCCAGGCTTTCCTGATATCAAAACCGCGTAAAAGCAGCCGCGCCATCCGAGAATCCCCGATCCTTGCCAAAACCTTGCCAAAAAGGCCACAGATTCCCGAAAACCTGCGTTTTACAACGCTTGCAGGCCTCTGATCCCGCCCTTATATACGCCGGGACGCGCGATGGTGTAGGGCTGTTGCGCACATCAGATCGGGGCCGGGTGCCATAACGGGTTCGGACCTCGGGACATCGCCTTGAAGAGAAAGGGATTGAACATATGGGAAAAGTAATCGGGATTGACCTCGGAACCACCAACTCGTGCGTGGCCATCATGGACGGCTCGCAGCCGAAGGTCATCGAAAACGCCGAAGGGGCGCGGACCACGCCCTCGATCGTCGCCTTCACCGAAGATGAGCGACTGGTCGGTCAGCCTGCAAAACGCCAGGCGGTCACCAACCCCGACAACACGATCTTTGGTGTTAAGCGTCTGATCGGTCGTCGTGTGGATGATGCAGAAGTCGAAAAAGACAAGAAAATGGTGCCGTACGCCATCGTCGATGGCGGCAATGGCGACGCGTGGGTTGAAGCCCGCGGTGAAAAGTACTCCCCAAGCCAGATCTCGGCCTTCACTCTGGGCAAGATGAAGGAAACCGCCGAGAGCTATCTGGGTGAGGAAGTCACGCAAGCCGTGATCACCGTTCCTGCATATTTCAACGACGCACAGCGTCAGGCCACCAAAGACGCCGGTAAAATCGCCGGTCTGGAAGTGCTGCGGATCATCAACGAACCGACAGCGGCTGCGCTGGCCTATGGTCTGGACAAAGAAGAAACTCAAACCATCGCGGTCTATGACCTTGGTGGCGGTACTTTCGACGTGACCATTCTGGAAATCGACGACGGCCTGTTCGAGGTCAAATCGACCAACGGTGACACCTTCCTGGGTGGTGAAGACTTTGACATGCGCATCGTCAACTACCTGGCGGATGAGTTCAAAAAGGAACACGGTGTCGACCTGTCGCAAGACAAGATGGCGCTGCAGCGTCTGAAAGAAGCTGCTGAGAAAGCCAAGATTGAGCTGTCTTCGACTTCGCAAACCGAAATCAACCAGCCGTTCATCTCGATGGGTTCGAACGGTCAGCCGCTGCACATGGTCATGAAACTGACCCGTGCCAAGCTGGAATCGCTGGTTTCGGACCTGATCAAAAAGTCGATGAAGCCCTGCCAGGCCGCTCTAAAAGACGCTGGTCTGTCGGCTGGCGACATTGACGAAGTTGTTCTGGTCGGTGGTATGACCCGGATGCCGAAAGTGATCGAAGAGGTCACCAAGTTTTTCGGGAAAGAGCCGCACAAGGGTGTGAACCCGGACGAAGTGGTTGCCATGGGCGCCGCCATCCAGGCCGGTGTTCTGCAGGGCGACGTCAAAGACGTTGTTCTGCTGGACGTGACCCCGCTGTCGCTGGGTATCGAAACGCTGGGTGGCGTGTTCACCCGCCTGATCGATCGCAACACCACGATCCCGACCAAAAAGTCTCAGGTCTTCTCGACCGCCGAAGACAACCAGAACGCCGTAACCATCCGCGTGTTCCAGGGTGAGCGTGAAATGGCTGCGGACAACAAGATCCTGGGTCAGTTCAACCTCGAAGATATCCCGCCTGCACCGCGCGGCATGCCTCAGATCGAGGTGACTTTTGATATCGACGCCAACGGCATTGTCTCGGTTTCGGCCAAGGACAAAGGCACCGGCAAAGAGCAGAAGATCACCATCCAGGCCTCGGGCGGTCTGTCGGATGAAGACATCGACAAGATGGTCAAGGACGCCGAAGAGAACGCGGAAGCCGACAAGGAACGCCGCGAGCTGGTCGACGCCAAGAACCAGGCGGAAAGCCTCATCCACTCGACCGAAAAGTCGATGGAAGAGCATGCCGACAAAGTCGACCCGACCACCATCGAAGCCATCGAGCTGGCAATTGCCGCGCTGAAGGACGAGCTGGAGACCGAGAATGCCGACAAGATCAAGTCGGGCATCCAGAACGTCACCGAAGCGGCCATGAAGCTGGGCGAAGCCATCTATAAGGCGCAAGCCGAAGAAGGTGAGGATGAGCCTGCGGCGGCAGATGCTGCGCCGGGTGAGGACGACATTGTTGACGCCGAGTTCGAAGATCTGGACGACGACAAGCGTAACTAACGGGTAACCGGGCCAATGTGGGCCGGTCCGGTTGCCGGGCCGGCCCAAATACGTTGAGGCTGAAGGAAATACTGATGTCAAAACGCGACTACTACGATGTGCTCGGCGTATCAAAGGGCGCATCAGCGGATGAAATCAAAAAGGGTTTTCGCAAGAAAGCCAAAGAGTTGCATCCCGATCGCAACAAAGACAACCCGGATGCCGAGTCGCAGTTCAAAGAAGCCAACGAGGCTTATGATGTTCTGCGCGACGCCGACAAAAAGGCCGCCTATGATCGCTTTGGTCACGCCGCCTTTGAAAACGGTATGGGCGGTGGTGGTGGCCGTCCCGGTGGCGGCTTTGGTCAGGGTGATTTCTCCAGCGCGTTCTCAGACGTGTTCGACGATCTGTTCGGCGATTTCATGGGCGGTCAGCGTGGCGGCCCCGGTGGCGGGCGCCGTGCGGCGCGCGGATCGGACCTGCGCTATAACCTGCGCGTGACGCTGGAAGAGGCGTTCGCGGGCCTGCAGAAAACCATCAGTGTTCCTGCTGCCGTGGCCTGTTCGGCCTGTGACGGATCGGGTGCAGAAGGCGGAGTGGAGCCAACCACCTGTCCAACCTGTTCGGGCATGGGCAAGGTGCGTGCACAGCAGGGTTTCTTTACCGTCGAACGATCCTGCCCGACCTGTTCGGGTCTGGGTCAGATCATCAAGAACCCCTGTAAAGCCTGTGGCGGTGCAGGCCGCGTGGAAAAAGAGCGTGCGCTGTCCGTCAACATCCCCGCCGGTGTCGAGACCGGAACCCGCATCCGCCTGGCGGGTGAGGGTGAAGCTGGGATGCGCGGTGGCCCTCCGGGCGATCTGTATATCTTTGTCGAAGTTTCGGATCACAAGCTGTTCGAACGCGACAGTGTGAACCTCTATTGCCGCGTCCCGGTCAGCATGGCCAAGGCTGCGCTGGGCGGTTCGATCGAAGTGCCAACCATCGATGGTGGCCGCGGCCGCGTGCAAATACCAGCAGGCAGCCAATCGGGCCGTCAGATGCGCCTGCGCGGCAAAGGCATGCCCGCCCTGCGTGGCGGCGGTGTGGGTGACATGTTCATCGAACTGGCGGTGGAAACGCCGGTCAACCTGACCAGTCGCCAAAAAGAACTGCTGAAAGAGTTCGACGATTTGGGTGAGGATAACCACCCGGAATCAAAAAGTTTTTTCTCATCCGTCAAATCCTTTTGGGATGGGATGAAGGGCTAAGATCACTCCACCAAGTTGCTAAAAGGCCGATCCCCTTGGGTCGGCTTATTTCGTTTTATAGGTCCAGTTTGTCCATGAACTTCGCGAAATTTGGCTCTTGAATCTTGCCACATCCCCTGAGATTGTCGCGCCAACCGTTGGGGTGCCCTGATCAAGGGGCTGAGAGGCGTGAATGCGCTAACCCATCGAACCTGATCCGGGCAATACCGGCGTAGGGAACGGTCTACACACACAGACGTTTTCCATGCTGCGTTGCCCCCTGATGATGGAGCAACGATATGGCGCATATTGCCCTGACAATTGCGGGCTCGGACAGTGGTGGTGGGGCCGGGATTCAGGCCGATCTCAAGGCGATGTCTGCGTTGGGCGTGTATGGGGCCAGCGTGATCACGGCGGTCACGGCGCAGAACACGCGGGCTGTGACCGCAGTGCATGGCATACCGCTCAACGTAGTGGCCGCTCAGATCGAGGCGGTGCTGACCGACCTGGATGTAGGCGCGATCAAGATCGGCATGCTTGCGACCCCTGAAATTATTCAAACCGTTGCCGGGGCCATCGCTGGGTATGATGGCCCCGTCGTTTTGGACCCGGTGATGATCTCCAAATCTGGCGATGCCTTGCTGGCACAGGGTGCCGTTCAGACCCTGCGTGATGTTCTTATGCCCCGAGCGACCATGCTGACCCCGAACTTACCCGAGGCCGCTTGTTTGCTGGGCACCTCGGACGCCGAATCCCCCGATCAGATGATCGCGCAGGGGATGGCGCTGTGCGGGCTGGGCGCGCGCTCGGTATTGATGAAAGGCGGACATGGGCGCGGCGACGTTTGCCACGATGTGTTGATTGATCCCTCGGGAGTTGTGGCAGAATTCAACGCCACTCGGCGCAATACGCGCAACACGCATGGCACCGGTTGCACCCTGTCGTCTTCGATAGCAGCCGGGCTGGCGCGAGGGCTGGGCCTGACCGACGCGGTCGCGCAGGCGCATGAGTATCTGCAAGGGGCCATTGCTAAAGCTGACAGTCTGATGGTCGGACAGGGGCATGGCCCGGTTCATCATTTCCATCGGGTCTGGCCCGCGTGACGGTCTGGTCGGTCATAGGGGCCGGTGTGGCCGGGCTGGCCGTAGCCAGCGAGCTAGTGTCGCGCGGGGCCAAGGTTCAGATCTTTGATCCCAGTGGTCCACCTGGCCCGCATGGGTGTTCTTGGTGGGCTGGCGGTATGCTGGCCCCGTGGTGCGAGTTTGAAAACGCCGAAGAACCTGTGTTGCGGCTGGGCATGGCTGCGTTCGAGTGGTGGTCTACGCGTACTCGGGTGGAACAACGTGGCACGCTGGTTGTTGCCAACCCGCGTGATCTGCCGGATTTGCGTCGGTTCGCTCGTCGGACCGGGGGGGGTACCGAGATTAGTCAGGCTGAAATTGTCAGTTTAGAGCCTGATTTAACCAGTTTCACCAAAGGTCTTCATTTCACGGATGAGGCTCATCTGAACCCGCGACAGGCGCTGCGGGATCTGTACCGCCAATTGCTGGACCAAGGGGTAGGCTTCCACCGGAAACTGGCCCCGACCCAGCTGGAGAATGCAATCGATTGCCGCGGTCTGCACGCGCGTGAGGTTTTGCACGACCTGCGCGGCGTCAAGGGAGAGATGTTGGTGATCCGCTGCCCTGACGTGACCCTGACGCGACCTGTACGTCTACTGCATCCAAGGATGCCGCTGTACATCGTGCCGCGTGGGGATGGTGTCTACATGCTGGGCGCAACGATGATCGAAAGCGAAGACAGCAGCCGCATCACGGCCCGATCCATGCTGGAACTGCTCAGCGCCGCCTATGCGCTGAACCCCGCCTTTGGCGAGGCCGAGGTGCTTGAGATCGGTGTCGATCTGCGCCCGGCTTTTCCCGACAACCTGCCCCGCATCCGGCGGCTGGGGCATACGATTTATGCCAACGGACTGTACCGCCATGGCTATCTGCTGGCCCCAGCGCTGGCGCAGGGAGTGGCCGATCTGGCGTTGAACAACAAACATTCGGAGATGGTCGATGAAGATCGTGCTTAATGGTGAATCGCGCGAGGTGCGCGCCGAAATCCTCTCGGACCTGTTGGTCGAATGCGGGTTCTCGGGGAGGGTGGCGACAGCTGTAAACGAAGACTTTGTGCCCTCGGGTCTGCGCATTGCTCAAAAGTTGACCGATGGCGACCGGGTTGAAGTCGTCGCGCCGATGCAGGGAGGCTGAGGATGAAGACCTTCTACGGAAATCAGCTGCCTAATCCGCTGATGTTGGGAACGGCGCAATATCCAAGCCCCGCTATTTTGGAACAGGCGTTTCGCGAGAGCGGCGCGGGTGTTGCTACAGTGTCCTTGCGCCGTGAATCCGGGGCTGGGCAGACCTTCTGGCAGATGATCCGCGAGCTGGGCGTGCTGATCCTGCCAAACACCGCTGGGTGCCACACGGTCAAAGAAGCCGTAACCACCGCCCATATGGCGCGTGAGGTGTTTGACACTAATTGGATCAAGCTGGAACTGATCGGCCACACTGACAGTTTGCAGCCAGATGTGTTTCAACTGGTCGAGGCCGCGCGCATACTGACCGAGGACGGGTTTCACGTATTCCCCTACACCACCGACGACCTGATCGTGGGCGAGCGTCTGCTGGCCGCCGGGTGCGAGGTGCTGATGCCTTGGGGTGCACCCATCGGGTCGGGGCGCGGGCTGAACAATGAATATGCTCTGCGCGCGATGCGGGCCGAGTTCCCCAATGTTCCATTGGTTGTGGATGCCGGGATCGGCCTGCCCAGTCACGCTTCGCAGGCGATGGAGTTGGGTTATGACGCCGTTCTGCTGAATACCGCTGTTGCACGGGCCGGAAACCCTGTGGCCATGGCCCGCGCAATGATGCTGGCGATTCAGGCCGGGCAACTGGCGCATCAAGCCGACCCGATCGAGGCGCGAGATATGGCCGAACCATCAACTCCGGTAATCGGAAAGGCCTTCTTATTATGATGTTAGACCGATTTTACCCGATCTTCGACCACACTGACTGGTTGCGCCGGATGCTGCCCTTGGGTGTGAAGCTGGTGCAACTGCGGATCAAGGATCAGCTTGATGTGATCATACGGGAACAGATCGCCCAATCGTTGGAACTATGCCGTGCCCACGGCACCGTGCTGGTGGTCAATGATCATTGGCAGGCGGCTATCGACGCTGGTTGTGAGTGGATTCATCTCGGGCAAGAGGATCTGGACGAGGCCGATCTGAAAGCCATCCGCAAGGCGGGGCTGAAACTGGGTGTCTCCACCCACGATGATGATGAATTAGAGCGAGTCCTGACCATGGACCCGGATTATGTGGCTTTGGGCCCGGTCTATCCGACGATCCTGAAAAAAATGAAATGGGAACAGCAGGGCCTGCCACGCGTCACCGAATGGAAGGCACGGGTGGGGGATATCCCTCTGGTCGCGATTGGCGGCGTGAGCGTTGAGCGGGCGCCGGGCGTCTTGCAGGCGGGGGCGGACATCGTCTCGGTCGTCACGGACATCACGCTGAATTCCGATCCAGAAACCCGTGTTCGCGAATGGATCGAGGTCACGAGATGAGCCGCTATGCCCGCCAGATAATCCTGCCCGAGGTTGGATCGGCAGGCCAGACCCGCCTGTCAGCAGCGCGGGTTCTGGTGGTGGGCGCGGGCGGATTAGCCTCTCCGGTCTTACCCTTGTTGGCCGGGGCCGGGGTTGGGCATATAACCATCTTGGACCGGGATCAGATCGCGCTATCGAACCTGCACCGGCAGACATTGTTCGCTGAATCCGACTGTGGGCGCGCCAAGGCCAAAGTCGCCGCAGAACGCTGCCGGGCGCTGAATGGTGACATCACCGTAATGGCTGAGTATCAGGCTCTAACAAACCAGAATGTGTTAAATTTTGTTCGCAGCTCTGACATTGTTCTGGACTGCGCGGACAGTTATGCGGCCAGCTATATCTTGTCGGATACCTGTTTGTTGCAGGGCAAGCCGCTGATCAGCGCATCCGTATTGGGGCTGACCGGCTATGTCGGTGGGTTTTGTGCTGGCGCGCCGTCCTTGCGTGCGGTGTTTCCGGATGCACCGGATAGCGGCGCGAGCTGTGCAACGGCCGGCGTGCTGGGCCCTGTCGTTGGGGTTATAGGTGCCTTGCAGGCGCAAATGGCGCTGGGCGTGATCCTTGGCCTGGACCCCTCGCCTTTGGGACAGTTGGTACAGTTTGACGCCCGCACGCTGCGCAACAGCACATTCAGATTTGACGGCGCACCGGAACCGGCGCACCACTTTCGATTTCTTTCCGCCAGCCAATTGACCGAAGATGATGTGATCATTGAACTGCGCACCCGGGACGAGGCCCCCGAACTTCTTCACAGCAGGGCACGTCGGGACATTGTTGAATCCCTGAAAACAGAGCCTAACAAAGGAAAAAGACTTGCGCTTTGTTGCTCTAGCGGATTGCGCGCATGGCGGGCGGCTGAGCAAATTCAATCGGATTGGTCCGGTGAAATTGTCCTGGTTGCAGCCTCAACTACATGAGTGAATTGATTCACGAGGTAAGTGGAAACCGGTGACTATCGACCAAAGGGGTCTAGGGTCGTTTGGGCGCGTTAACCTTTCGGAAACCGATTCTGCGCAAATCTGAACGCATGACTCAGGACGCCTTTGCCGAAGCCCCGATGCTGTTTGAAAGTGACGAAGCCCCGGTGGCGCCCCTGCCCTCGGGTCGGTTACCGTCCTACATCAAAGACCACCGGAAACGCCTGCGGGAACGGTTCATGTCAGGCGGATCGGCGGCGATGCCGGATTATGAACTGTTGGAACTGGTGCTGTTCCGTTCAATCCCGCGGCAGGATGTAAAGCCGCTGGCACGGGCGCTGATGGACACGTTTGGGGATTTCAACCGGGTTCTGACCGCGCCCGAGGAACGGCTGCGTCAGATCAAGGGCGTTGGTGACACGGTGATCACCGATCTGAAGATACTTGAGGCCTGCGCCCATCGCATGGCCCGCGCGCGGGTGATGCAGCGGCACGTGATTTCAGGTTGGGATGCACTGCTGGACTATTGTCACACCACGATGGCCCATCGCGAGACGGAGCAGTTCCGGGTGTTCTATCTGGATCGCAAGAACGTGTTAATCGCGGATGAGGAACAGGCCAAGGGCACCGTCGATCACGTACCCGTCTATCCGCGCGAGGTTGCGAAACGGGCGTTGGAATTGAATGCGTCAGCCTTGATCCTGGTACACAATCACCCTTCGGGCGATCCGACCCCGTCGCAATCAGATATCGACATGACCAACCGGATACAGGACGCATGTCTGGCCCTGGGGCTGACGCTGCATGATCATCTGATCATCGGCAAATCGAATGAGCTGAGCTTTCGGTCGCAGGGATATCTGTAGCGAGTTACTGAACCCAGATCTCGACCCGGCGGTTGATCTTTCGGCCCCATTCGGTGTCGTCGCAAGCCATCGGCATCGCCTCACCAAACGCATCGACTTGCAATTCAACACTATCGGGAATGGCAGTTTCCACCGCCGCCAACACCGCATTGCGCACGGTTTTGGCGCGCAGCAAGGCGATTCGCTTATTTTCAGTCGCGGCTCCGTCGCCGTCGCTGAAACCAACGAACACCAGCTTGCGCGCATTCAGCGTCCCGGCCTCAAGCTGTTGGGCCAAATGCTGGATGTTCGACCGTGATTGTGCGTCGGGGCGGGACGAGCCTGCCTCGAACCTGACCGATAGCGACAACCGGGACATGGGTCTGAGGGTATCGACCATACGCTGCAATTCCTCCAACCCAACCTCGGGGCCACCCGAGGCCACCGCATTGGCCAGACGATCGCCCTGCAGTCCGATCCGCATCATCTCGGGTTCCTGATCGACAAAACCCGCATTGCGGATCGCCTTTTGGGCTGCGTCGCCTTGGGTATAGGCCAGAAACTGCCGGGCAATACGGGGCAGGCGGCGCTTGGGGAGGTACAGGAACATGGGTGAGGTCAGCGGGTAGTCCTCGGTCTTGATCGTCTGCCGGGTGGCCATCAACACGTGACCACATCCACCGGTCAGGGGCAGTGCGCGGGCCGCGTCAGCCTCGGCCTGGCTAGCGATGCCGATGGCAAAAGGGTCCTTGATGACCTTTTGAACCAGATCGCTGCTGCGCTTATGCCGGATAACGGCATCAGACAGATCGATACTGGCGGGTGAAAGCAGTTGATCCTCGACCCCTTGTGCCAGACCTGATCCGACGTCGGGCAGGTGCAGCGCAATTGGTGCGTCGGGTCCACCCAAGGCGGACCAATTGTCAATCGCGCCAGAAAACACCAAGGCAAGATCCGCCGGAGAGATTTGGGGCACGGGATTGTCCGGCGCCACGATGGGCACCAACGCATCCAACGCAATAACCCGCGACCGGCGTGCGTGGGTCAAATCGCCCAAACCAGCGGCCTCGGCAGCCTCTTGCTCTGACGGGCGGATTTCGCGCAAAGCCATGACAATGTCGGTCTGATCCGCGATCAGATCGGCAAAGCCCTGACCGGTATTGCCGATATCGAAATAGAATCGGCCCAGCGGCGCGTCGCGCCCATCCTGATGAAGCTCGTATATCAAACTGTCCGGAGCGGGCTGACGGGACGTGACTGACAGCCCTTCCTGTTCGGCAAAGCTCATCAACAGGGCAGACAACACCTTCTCGGCCATGACGGAAGAACCTGAAAACCTCAGTTCGCCCACGAAATCGGTCAGGTTGGGGCAGGCAGGGCCATCGCAGGTCACGCCCGAGCCATCCACCGTCAGCTCACCAAATTGGGTGTCGACGCGGTAGAACTCTCCGTCAAAGCCAAGCAGGGTGCCTGTCACCTCGACCTTGCCGTCATGAGAGGTGAGCGTGATATCCTGCGCCTGAACGGCTGAGGAAAGTGTTGCCGAAAACAGTGCGACCGCCGCTACACGAAGAAATGTCATAGGAAGTTCGAGCCTGCCTGCGGTTTTAATTTGCCGCGATTGTCAGGTTTTGGAACAGATTATTCAACACCAGAAACTCACCTGTTTTGGAGCAGTCTGGAAAGTTCAGCGTTAATTCGCGCGGCCGCAGTTTCCGGTCTTCGCGCAACTCCAGCGACTGGACGTGCAGGTCCGAGCCGCAATTTTCTGATGTCACCTCAGCCTCGACCGTCAATTCGATCGAGCCCGATTGATCCGATTGCGCGGCGGGAAAGGAATAGATCTCGAGGTTGCGCGCATCGCTGAAGGTCGGTTGCGTTAGCTGAACGACACTGCCTGCGCCTTGCGAGTCAGACTGAGCCGAAACATGACCTGCATCCCCATAGCTGGCCCCAAATTCCAGCGCGTGGATCTGCAGCTCGGTCGTGCCCTGCCATTGTAGTACAACGCGGGCATACTGGCTGATGTCGGGAACGTGAGTGGTGGCTACGGTCCCTTTCTGATCGCCAAGTGAGATCAGGAAGATCGCGTATTCCGACAAGGCCGGTATGGTCAGGTCCAGCGTGCCATTGGCGTCTGTCTGCTGGGTTACGGTCAGTCCACTGTGATGCACCTCGATCCGTTCATTACCGTGGCAGGGGGCCTTGATGATCAGGCGCGCGGCAGCACCGGGCACGGCGCGTGCGCGGGCACTAAGGCTACAATCAGCGTGATCAGAGGGGGTTGACCGGCTGGGAGTCTCAACTCGTTGTGCTGAAGGGATGGCGCGAACCGTTTCCTGGGCGGGGGTCGAGGAGGTCAAGACGATGTCCTCCAGCCCGGGAATACCGGCACCTTGATCAGCGGCCGCAAGTTCAGTGCCCTGCACGTCGTCAGACCACGCAGGAAATCCATTTTGCATCAGGTAACCAATTGCCAGCGCGCAAACGACTGTGCCGCCGGTGGTCACGTAGTTCTTTATTACAAACAAGACACCCTCCCCAGTTGAAGGAGCGAGTCGCATATTGATTCTGAATCACGGCCAATATGTGGCCGTGAGGGGGACTCAATGTGTCTGAATTACGCTGACGTTAGGTCAGGCGCCCGTGGCAGTGTTTGAATTTTTTGCCCGATCCACAGGGGCAACGGTCATTGCGCGACGGGTTGCCCCAGGTGCTTGGATCATCCTCGACAAAGCCGGGACGCGGATCGCCCGAGGCTTCGGCCTCGGCTACCGCTTCGGCCCGTTCGGTCGCTTGTTCGACCTGCTGCTGTGCCTGAGCCTGTTGTGCTTGCATCTGCGCCAGCATTTCCCGCTGCTCTTCTTCAGACAGTGGGCGCACGCGTGACAATTGCTGAGTCACGGTCTCACGCAGGCTATCGAGCATCGACTCGAACAGCTGGAAGCTCTCGTTCTTGTATTCGTTCAGCGGATCGCGCTGGGCATAGCCGCGGAACCCAACGACCGAGCGCAGATGTTCCAGCGTCAACAGATGCTCGCGCCATTTACCGTCGATGGTGTTCAACAGCACCTGTTTTTCGATGTTGCGCATGTTTTCGGGACCAAAGGCCGCCGCTTTCTGCGCCATCATCTCGTCTGCGGCGTTGATCAGACGTTCGCGTACCTGCTCGTCATCCACGCCTTCTTCGGCGGCCCAGTCCTGTACAGGGGCGTCGATGGTCAGCTTATCCTTGACCGCCTCGTGCAGACCGTCAGTGTCCCATTGATCGGCATAGGATTTTGGCGGCATGTGTTCGTCGATCAGATCGTCGATCACCTGTTCGCGCATATCCGAGACGATTTCGGACAGGTCGTCCGAAGACATGATCTCACGCCGTTGGCTGAACACTACCTTCCGCTGGTCGTTCATCACGTCGTCAAATTTCAGGACGTTCTTGCGCATGTCAAAGTTGCGGCCTTCGACCTTGGACTGTGCCCGCTCCAGTGACTTGTTCACCCAGGGGTGGACGATGGCTTCGCCTTCTTTCATGCCCAGGGTGGTCAGCACCTTATCGAGCCGTTCTGACCCAAAGATTCGCATCAGGTCGTCTTCGAGGCTCAGGTAAAACACGGTGCGGCCCGGATCGCCCTGACGGCCCGAACGGCCACGAAGCTGGTTGTCGATGCGGCGGCTTTCGTGACGCTCGGACGCCATCACATAAAGACCACCGGCTGCCAGAACCTTTTCCTTTTCCTCGGCATGGCGGGATTCTTCAGCGGCACGCAGCTGGGCCGGGTCGGCCTCGGGGTTTTCGGCCAGTGCCTGCAAAACTTTCATTTCCACATTGCCGCCCAGCTGAATATCGGTGCCGCGGCCAGCCATGTTGGTGGCGATAGTCACCGCACCCAGACGGCCGGCATCGGCGACGATCTGCGCCTCTTGCTCGTGCTGGCGGGCGTTCAGAACATTGTGTGCAATGCCTTCCTTTTGCAGCAACTGGCTGAGCAGTTCGGATTTCTCGATCGACGTGGTGCCCAGGAGGACCGGCTGGCCCTTTTCCTGCGCCTCTTTGGTCTGTTCGATCATCGCGCCGTATTTCTCACCGGCGGTGCGATAGACCTGATCGTCTTCGTCCAAACGGGCAATCGGTTTGTTGGTCGGAACCTCGACTACGCCCAAACCGTAGATTTCAGCGAATTCTTCGGCCTCGGTCAGTGCGGTGCCAGTCATGCCGCCCAGCTTGTCGTACAGGCGGAAATAGTTTTGGAAAGTCACACTGGCCAGCGTCACGTTTTCCGGCTGAATCTGCACACCTTCTTTGGCTTCGATGGCCTGATGCAGACCTTCGGACAGGCGGCGGCCCGGCATCATCCGGCCGGTGAATTCGTCGATCAGCACGACATCGCCGTCACGGACGATATAGTCCTTGTCGCGCGTGAACAGCTTGTGCGCGCGCAGACCCTGGTTGACGTGGTGCACCACGGTTGTGCTTTCGGGATCATACAGCGAATGCCCTTCGGGGATCAGCCCCGCAGCAATCAGCTGCTGTTCCAGAAACTCGTTGCCCTCATCGGTGAAGGTCACATTGCGGGACTTTTCGTCCAGCGTATAGTGATCGTCCTGCAACGAGGGGATCAATCCATCAATGGCGGTATACAGATCCGAACGGTCCTGCGACGGCCCCGAGATGATCAGCGGCGTCCGCGCCTCGTCGATCAGGATCGAGTCGACCTCATCCACAATCGCGAAATTGTGGTATTTCTGGTAAATCTGGTCCAGCTCGGCCTTCATATTGTCGCGCAGATAGTCGAAACCCAGCTCATTATTGGTGGCATAGGTTACGTCACAGGCATAGGCCGCTTTCTTTTCGGCGTCGGGTTGGCCCGACCAGATCACGCCGGTGGTCATGCCCACGGAGGCAAACACCTTGCCCATCCATTCCGAGTCGCGCTTGGCCAGATATTCGTTCACCGTGACCACGTGAACGCCCTTGCCGGTCAGCGCATTCAGATAGGCGGGGAAGGTGGCGACCAGCGTCTTGCCTTCACCGGTCTTCATTTCCGAGATGTTGCCTTGATGCAGGAACGCGCCGCCCATCAGCTGCACGTCAAAGGCGCGCAGACCCAGCGCGCGTTTGGCGCCCTCGCGGACGTTGGCAAAGGCTTCGGGCAGCAGGTCATCCAGGCTTTCCCCGTCCAGTGCGCGTTTGCGCAGCTCGGCGGTTTTTTCGATCAGGCCGTCATCGGACAGTTTCTCGAACTCTGGCTCCAGCGAGTTGATTCTCTCGACCAACGGGCGGGTCGCCTTAATCTTGCGGTCGTTCGGTGTTCCGAACACCTTTTTGGCGAGCGTTCCGAGTCCCAGCATGTTCACTCCAGCGGATCTGTTCTTATCGTGGTTGCGACAGGCTTGCCCACCTTGCGCGCAACCCATAGATACGGGGGGTGAAAGGCGGCCCTGTCCAAGGCTTCAAAGCGATGTAAGCGGCAGGTCCCAGAGTGTCAACGCTGCGCCCTGTCGCGGCAAAGAAATAGGATGATTCCATGCCCAAAGGCCTCACTTTTCTGCCATCGTTGGCGCTTGCTGCTGTGATGGCCCTGCCATTGGCCGCCGAAACCAAACCTGATGCCGCCACCGTGGTCGCTCGTGTGAACGGTGATGAAATCACATTGGGTCACATCATTGCCACCGCAGCCGCGCTGCCCGAGCAGTACCAGCAGATCGAAGACGATGTTCTGTATGATCTGATTCTGGATCAGCTGATCCAGCAACAATTGTTGAGCCAGCAGCAGGACGCTTTGAGCAAACTGAACACTCTGGCCTTGGAAAACGAGACGCGATCCATGCGGGCGGTGCAGGCGGTGGATGCGTTGATCGACGAAAACCTGACCGACGATGTGATACAAGACGCCTATGACGCCCAGTATGCAGATTTCGAAGGTTCGGACGAGTTCAACGCCAGCCATATTCTGGTGGAAACGGAAGACAAAGCCAAAGAAATTAAGGCACAGCTGGATGACGGCGCCGATTTTGCCGAGATGGCCAAAGAACACTCCACCGGCCCGTCGGGCCCGAACGGGGGTGAGCTGGGCTGGTTCGGACCCGGTCAGATGGTCCCGGAATTTGAGGCGGCAGTGATCGCGCTGGACAAAGGCCAGATTTCCGAGCCGGTGAAAACTCAGTTCGGCTGGCATCTGGTCACCCTGAACGACAAGCGCAAAACCGAAGCGCCTGAATTGGAACAGGTACGGGCCGAGTTGACCCAGACCCTGCAACAGGGCGTCATTCAGGCGCGGATCGACGAGTTGACCCGCGAGGCCGACATCGACCGCCCCGCCCCCGAGGGTGCTGGCCCCGAGGCGCTGCGTCAGATCGAACTGCTTCAGGAGTAACCCCCGTGGCCACGATCACCAAGGTATCCCCGCTGGCCCCGGCGGCCTTTCCCGATTTGCCCGCGATTGACGGTGTGCGGTTCGCCACGGTCGAGGCCGGTGTGCGTTATCAGGGCCGTACTGATGTTATGCTGGCGGTGATGGACCCCGGCACCTCGGTGGCCGGGGTGTTCACCCGGTCCGCCACACGCGCGGCCCCGGTTCTGGACTGTCAGGACAAGATCGGCGGTGCCAGTGACGGGCCAGCGGCGATCCTGGTGAATTCGGGTAATGCCAATGCCTTTACCGGCCACTATGGTCAGACCTCGGTGGCCGAGGTGACGCAGGCAGTTTCCAAGGCCACCGGTGTTCCGGTCGAACGGGTCTTTACCTCGTCCACCGGCGTAATTGGTGAGCCGCTGCCTCATGATCGCATCGTAGCGCAGCTTGAGGCTCTGAAAGCGGGCCTCAGCCGTCACGAGGTCGAGGATGCGGCGCGCGCGATCATGACCACGGACACGTTCCCGAAAGGATCCTGCGCGCAGGTCGAGATTGATGGAAAAACAGTCTCTATTGCGGGAATTGCAAAGGGATCAGGCATGATCGCCCCGGATATGGCGACGATGCTGGTTTACATTTTCACAGATGCGCAGGTCGAACAGTCGGCGCTGCAGGCGCTGCTAGGCGCGCAGACGGACCGGACATTCAACTGCATCACGGTGGATAGCGATACCTCAACTTCGGACAGCCTGTTGCTGTGCGCGACCGGGGCGTCAGGCGTGGATGCGACGGGCAATGCCGCCTTCGCCGAGGCACTGGAAGGCGTGATGCTGGACTTGGCGCAGCAAGTGGTGCGCGACGGAGAAGGTGCGACAAAGTTCGTGGAAATCCGCGTGACCGGGGCCACCTCGGACGCAGATGCCAAGGTGCATGGGTTGGCCATCGCCAATTCCCCACTGGTCAAAACCGCAATTGCGGGCGAGGACCCGAACTGGGGCCGCGTTGTTATGGCCATCGGAAAATCGGGTGCCGCGGCGGATCGGGACCTGCTGAGCATTTCTTTCGGTGACATTCTGGTGGCCGAGAAAGGCTGGGTCAGCCCCGATTACAGCGAGGACGCCGCCGCCGCCTATATGAAAGGTCAGGATCTGGTGATCTCGGTCGACCTGGGGCTGGGCGAAGGTAAGTCCACCGTTTGGACCTGCGATCTGACCCACGGGTATATCGAGATCAACGCGGATTATCGCTCGTGAAACCGGAGCAATTCCAGCAAAAGTGGAGCCCGGTTTTGCGTCCGGGATTGCGACCATGAAAACCGTATTAGTGTCTGCCGTCGCCCTGATCGACATCGAGGGCCGGGTGTTGCTGGCGCAGCGCCCGGAAGGCAAATCCATGGCGGGCTTGTGGGAGTTCCCCGGCGGCAAGATCGAAGCCGGAGAAACGCCCGAAGCCGCCTTGATCCGCGAATTGCATGAGGAGCTGGGCATCGACACCTGGGCCTCCTGCCTTGCCCCGCTGACCTTCGCCAGTCACAGCTATGACGATTTTCACCTGTTGATGCCCTTGTTTGCCTGCCGCAAGTGGGAGGGGATCCCGCAGTCTAAAGAAGGGCAGGCACTGAAATGGGTGCGCGCGAATGAGCTGCGAAACTACCCGATGCCTGCAGCAGATGTGCCGCTGATCCCAATTTTGCGGGACTGGCTGTAAATCCGTCAGATTGGACGTCGGAACGAAATCAGTTCCGTTTTCAACCAAGAGAATGTGAATGCAATGTGAACAACGCGTTGCTTCTGTATTTAATATTGTTGATGCAAACTCTGTTAGCTTACGGCGAGTCGAAAACACCTAATGGTGCCTGTCTGCAGAATTACTCAATGATAAGGTCAGGGGCGGCTACGCAGATTGAATGGCGCAGATCGGATTGGTGATGTTATGAAAAGCGATACAAGTTCCACCAACAATGAATTGCAAAACAAATGGGCGACATGGACGATGAAGCCTGAAAAGAAACAGCTAAGTTTCAAGTATTTCGCGTCTGCATTGGTCATTGCGGCGTCGGCCTTTGTTGTTGTCGGCCTTCATCAACACGCGATTTTCTGAATTTTTTACCAGCGCCCAACGCGCCGTGTCTTAAGTGGTAATCCAGAATATTTAGCCATTAGAAGACCTCCGCAAGACCGATGTCTGCGGCGGCAAATCGTTCCTGACGATCAGAGCATTTGATAGTAGGTCAGGGCTGATTATCTGATCGTTCGGTTTAGGTTTGCAATTTCCACACCCGAGATCGGTCAGGTTTTACCACGTCTTGGTTGTTACAATTCGTAAGAATTGAGAAAACATCAGGAAAAAGTTGACGCTGATCGTGCAAGCGTCCCTTAATCGGGCGTTGGCGTCCGGGGTTGATCCTCGGGTCCGCTTTTTCCGGCCCGGGGAGAGGCCGGATGTGGAGGAGAGGAAGATTGGCTCAGACGCAGTCGGGCGCCGAGGGGATGCACTCCCTTGCTGCGCTGCTACACCGAAACGCGACACAGTTCGGGGACGCCCCGGCCTATCGAGAGAAAGAATTCGGCATCTGGCAATGCTGGACCTGGGCTGAGACGACTAAGGAAATTCGTGCCATCGCGTTGGGGTTTCTCGAGTTGGGTGTTGAAAAGGGCGACCATATTGCTGTGATCGGTCGCAACCGCCCGGCGCATTATTGGTCGATGGTCGCGGCGCAAATGGTCGGTGCGGTGCCAGTTCCGCTGTATCAGGACGCGGTGGCCGAAGAGATGGCCTATGTACTGGAGCATTGCGGCGCGAAATACGTTGTCTGCGGCGATCAAGAGCAGGTCGATAAGGTCATCGAAATTCAGGAAAACCTGCACCAGGTCAAACACATCCTTTATACCGACAAGCGGGGGATGCGGAAATACGACCATTCCCAGATGAACGCGCTGGACGACATCATGGCCGAAGGCCGTGCCGGTCACGCCCGGTTCGATGCGGAACTGGACAAGCGCATTGCTGCGATCACTTATGACGATACCTGCGTGATGCTCTATACCTCGGGCACTACCGGCAAGCCCAAGGGCGTGGTGTTGTCGAACCGCAACGTCATCGAAAGCGCCAAGAATTCCGCCGAGTTCGACCATCTTACCCAGAGCGAGGATATCCTGTCCTATCTGCCGATGGCCTGGGTGGGCGATTTTATCTTTTCCATCGGTCAGGCTTATTGGTGCGGGTTCTGCGTGAACTGCCCCGAAAGCGCCGATACGATGATGACCGATCTACGTGAGATCGGACCGACCTATTTCTTCGCCCCGCCGCGCGTGTTCGAAACACAGCTGACCAACGTGATGATCCGGATGGAGGACGCAGGCAAGCTGAAGCAGCGCATGTTCCATCACTTCATGGCGCATGCCAAGAAGGTCGGAGGTTTGCTTCTGGATGGCAAACCCGTGGGCCTCGGTGATAAGTTGAAATACGCGCTGGGCAATCTGCTGGTCTACGGCCCGCTGAAGGATACGCTGGGTTATGGTCGGTTCCGGGTGGGCTATACGGCGGGTGAGGCCATCGGGCCCGAGATTTTCGATTTCTACCGATCCCTTGGCATCAATCTGAAACAGCTCTACGGCCAGACCGAGGCCACCGTGTTCATCACCGTGCAACCGGACGGCGAAGTACGCGCGGATACGGTTGGTGTGCCTGCGCCGGATGTCGAGTTGAAGATCGATGATAAGGGAGAAATTCACTATCGCTCGCCCGGTGTTTTTGTTGAGTATTTCAAAAACCCGGATTCCACGGCCTCGACCAAAGATGCCGAGGGATGGGTTGCCACTGGCGATGCCGGTTTCATCGAAGAGAACTCAGGGCATTTGCGGATAATTGACCGCGCAAAGGATGTGGGCAAGATGGCCGACGGGTCGATGTTTGCGCCGAAATACGTCGAGAACAAGCTGAAATTCTATCCTGACATCCTTGAAGTTGTTTTGTTCGGAAACGGCAAGGATCGCTGCGTGGCCTTTATCAATATCGACCTGACAGCAGTGGGCAATTGGGCGGAACGTAACAACGTGGCCTACGGGTCTTATCAAGAACTGACGGCGAATCCACAGGTGTTAGAGACCATCAAGGCACATGTGGAAGAGGTGAACAAATCTGTTGCCGCCGACGAGATGCTGTCGGGCTGTCAGGTGCATCGCTTTGTGGTTCTACACAAGGAACTGGATGCGGATGACGGCGAGATGACCCGCACGCGGAAAGTGCGGCGCGGGTTTGTCGAGGACAAGTTCAGCGACATTATCGCGGCGCTGTATGACGGGTCAGAGACCGTCTCAACCAAAACGGAAGTGACCTATGAGGACGGCCGCAAGGGATCGATCAGCGCAACGCTTGAGATCGTAGATGCGCCGGTTGTACCGGTCGCTCAACATAAAGTGGCTGCGGAATGATGGGTCGCCGAGCGCCGCTCGACCTGCGGTCATCGCCCCGCCCGCCATCCCGTTTTTGCGTAGGTCAGGGAGTGACTGATGCTGGATAGTTCCGAAGGATATGTCACCGAAGACGGCCGCAAGATCGGCGGCGTGGTGATGGAGATGAAGAACATCACTCTGCGTTTTGGCGGTGTTGTGGCAATCAAGGATATCTCGTTTGATATTCGCGAGGGTGAGATCCGCGCCATCATCGGGCCGAATGGGGCAGGTAAATCCTCGATGTTGAACGTGATTTCCGGGTTCTATGTCCCGCAAGAGGGTGAGGTCTGGTTTCACGGGGCCAAGCGCCCACCGATGCGGCCATTCGAGGTCGCGCAGCAAGGCATTGCGCGGACGTTCCAGAACATTGCTCTGTTCGAAGGTATGAGCGTTTTGGACAACGTTATGACCGGACGGCTGAACTTTATGAAGACCAACATTTTTCAGCAGGCCTGGTGGAAGGGCAAGGCAGAAGCGGAAGAGGTGGAAAACCGCGAGGCAGTGGAGAAGATCATCGATTTTCTGGAAATCCAGCACATTCGCAAAACGCCGGTGTCGCGCCTGCCCTACGGGTTGAAAAAGCGGGTCGAGCTGGCCCGTGCGCTGGCGGCCGAACCCAGGCTGCTGCTGCTGGATGAGCCGATGGCGGGCATGAATGTCGAAGAAAAAGAGGACATGAGCCGCTTTATCCTAGACGTGAATGACGAGTTCGGCACCACCATTGCCTTGATCGAACACGATATGGGCGTGGTGATGGACCTGAGCGATCGCGTGGTCGTGATGGATTACGGAAAAAAGATCGGCGACGGCACCCCGGATGAGGTGCGCAGCAATCAGGACGTCATCGACGCCTATCTGGGGGTCAGTCATGACTGAGCATCGGACAGACATGGGGAGAGGCGCAGATGCCTGAACAACTCGTATTCGCGATGGAGGTCATCCTCAATGGTCTGATGGCCGGGGTGCTCTACGCGCTGGTCGCGCTGGGCTTTGTTCTGATCTATAAAGCTTCGGGGATTTTCAATTATGCCCAAGGCGTTATGGCGCTGTTTGCGGCGATGACGCTGGTCGGGGTCATGAACGGGCAGGTGCCCTTTGCGCATGTGATCAACGCGACTTTTGGCACGCACGTTCATACTTTCGGGTGGAATGTGCCCGCTTTTGTGGCGATCCTTTTGACCATGGGTGTCATGGTATTGCTGGCCTGGGCGGTACAGCGGTTCGTCATGCGTCATCTGGTAGGGCAAGAGCCGATCATCCTGTTCATGGCCACCATCGGGCTGGCCTATTTCCTTGAAGGTGTGGCCGACCTGATGTGGGGGTCCGAGATCAAGACGCTGGATGTAGGCCTGCCGCAGGGCATCAACCTGTGGATTGATGAGAGCACCTATAACATCTTCGGTTATGGCTTCTTCCTCGACAATCTGGACATCGTGGCGACCGTGATTGCGGCGCTGCTGGTGGCGGCCCTGGTGGCGTTCAGCCAGTATACCAAACAGGGCCGGGCCATGCGCGCTGTGGCCGATGACCATCAGGCAGCACTGTCGGTTGGCATCTCGCTGAACTTCATCTGGATCATGGTCTGGTCGGTGGCTGGGTTCGTGGCGCTGGTCGCGGGCATCATGTGGGGCACCAAGTCGGGCGTTCAGTTCTCGCTGTCGCTGATCGCGCTTAAGGCGTTGCCGGTGCTGATGCTGGGCGGGTTTACCTCGATCCCAGGCGCCATTGTCGGTGGGCTGATCATCGGTGTGGGTGAGAAACTGTTCGAGTTCGCCATCGGCCCCTTGGTTGGCGGTGCGACCGAGAACTGGTTTGCCTATGTTCTGGCGCTGATTTTCCTGGTGTTCCGACCGCAAGGTCTCTTCGGTGAGAAAATCATCGAGAGGGTGTAGGGCATGACCAAACTGATCGCCATCATCAACGTCATCGCATGGGCCGGGTTCTGGGCCTTTGGCTATATCGCCGTCACCTCGGAAGATCTGACCGAAAGCCAGTTGGTGGTCGCTGCGATTCTGGCCTTTGCCGGGCTGATCACGGGCGTTCTGGCCTACATGAAACTGGTGCGCAGTTCCGAGGCGAGCGGATACGCCAAAGGATCGAACCAACTGGATGCCAAGGCCCGCAACCGGGCGCAGGAAGAGTGGGAGAAATAAGTCATGTTCTACCGTGAGGCCGGGGATTTCAAAACCTCCTACATCGATGACAACCAGACCTTTCCGATCAAGTTCGACCGGTATCGGTACTATGTCGTGCTCGCCGTGGCCTTTGGGATCATTCCGTTCCTCATCAATGATTACTGGGCCAATGCGTTGCTGTTGCCGTTTCTGATCTATGCAATTGCAGCGATCGGGTTGAACATTCTGGTGGGCTATTGCGGTCAGGTCAGCTTGGGCACTGGGGGGTTCATGGCCGTGGGGGCCTATGCCTGCTACAAGCTGATGACCGCGTTCCCGGATGTCAGCATGTTCATACATGTCATTCTGGCGGGCGGGATCACCGCCATTGTCGGCGTGCTGTTCGGCCTGCCAAGCCTGCGGATCAAGGGATTCTATCTGGCGGTGGCAACTCTGGCCGCACAGTTCTTTCTGGTCTGGCTTTTCAACCGTGTGCCGTGGTTCTACAACTATTCCGCTTCGGGCCAGATCAACGCGCCCGAGCGTGACGTGTTCGGCATCATCATCACCGGCCCGAATGCACCGGCCTGGGCCACCTATCTGTTCTGCCTGATCTTCCTGTCGGTCAGCGCGATCATTGCGCGCAACCTGACGCGTGGTACCACGGGGCGCAGCTGGATGGCGATCCGCGACATGGATATCGCCGCCGAGATCATCGGGGTGAACCCGCTGAAGGCGAAACTGACCGCTTTTGCCGTCAGCTCGTTCTTTGTGGGCATCGCCGGGGCGCTGTTCTTTGCCGTCTATTTGGGCGCTGTCGAAGTGGGTGAGGTCTTTGGCATTCAGAAATCATTTCTGGTGCTGTTCATGATTATTATTGGCGGGTTAGGGTCTATTTTCGGATCCTTTGCGGGCGCTGCGTTTCTGGTGTTGCTGCCCGTGGTGCTGAAAGTCGTTGGCGCCGATTGGCTGGGCTGGCCCACCGATATTGTGGCGCATCTGCAGCTGGTGATTGTCGGCGCGCTGATCATCATGTTCCTGATCCTTGAGCCACACGGTCTGGCGCAGCTTTGGCGCGTGGCGAAAGAGAAACTCAGACTCTGGCCGTTCCCGCACTAAGGGGCAGGCCCAATCAGATAACGGGTGCAAAGCCCGACCCCAACATCGGACCAACCAAGGGAGGAGACACCCGATGAAATTGACACTGGCAACCGCGGCGCTTGGCGCCCTGATGGCCGCAGGACCGGCTCTGGCGGATTTGGTAATCCCTGATCTCAGCTACCGGACCGGGCCTTATGCAGCTGGCGGCATTCCGTTTTCGGACGGGTATAACGACTATTTCACCCTATTGAACGAACGGGATGGCGGCATTGGCGGCGTGCCGATCCGCGTGGTCGAATGCGAAACTGGCTACAACACCGAAAAAGGGGTTGAGTGCTACGAATCGACCAAGGGCGAAGGCGCGTTGGTCTATCAACCGCTGTCGACGGGCATCACCTATCAGTTGATCCCAAAAGTGACCGCGGACAATATCCCGCTGCACACGATGGGATATGGCCGGACTTCGGCTAAGAATGGCGACGTTTTTAGCCATACGTTCAACTATCCGGCCAACTATTGGGACGGGGCCTCAGGTGCGATCAACTATCTGTTGGAAGAAAACGGTGGCGATCTGAGCGGCAAGAAAATTGCTCTGGTCTACCACAATTCGGCCTACGGCAAGGAGCCGATCCGCACGCTGGAAGAACTGTCCAAGAAGCACGGCTTTGAGCTCGCGGCCCTACCGGTTGATCACCCCGGTCAAGAGCAGAAGTCGCAATGGCTGCAGATCCGCCGCGACCGTCCTGACTATGTCTTGATGTGGGGCTGGGGCGTCATGAACCAGGTTGCGGTACAGGAAGCCGCGAACATCCGCTTCCCGATGGAGAATTTCATCGGTATCTGGTGGTCCGGCTCGGAAAATGACGTTGTGCCTGCGGGTGAGGCCGCGAATGGCTACAAGGCGCTAACCTTCCACAATGTGGGCACGGATTTCCCGGTCTTTGCTGACCTGCAACAATATGTGGTCGATTCTGGCAAGGCTGCCGGTGCAGGCGATCAGGTTGGGACGGTACTGTATAACCGTGGCCTTTACGCTGCGGTGCTGGCTGCAGAAGCCATTAAGAAAGCACAAGAGCTTTCGGGCAATGCCGAAATCACTCCGGCTGACATGCGTGACGGTATGGAAGCGCTTGAAATGACCGAAGAGAAAATGGCTGAGCTGGGCCTGCCGAACTTTGGTCCGACCTTCTCGGTCTCGTGCAAAAACCACGGCGGCGACGCTCTGGTTGGTGTGACGCAGTGGGACGCGGCGAACAAGACCTGGTCGCTGATTTCTGACTTCAAACCAACAGATGGTGACGTGATCGGTGCGCTTATCGACGAGGACTCCGCAGCTTATGCATCGGAAAACAACCTCGAGGGGCGCTGCAACTAAAGCGCAACAAAAACAGGGGCGGCGGTGATCTGCCGCCCCACCCCCCAAACAAGGACGCGCGGTGATGCTGGAGTTTCTCCGGATAAGAACAGGGATAGTGCTGGGTACGGTACTTGGGCTTGCTGCGTGCAGCGCGCCCGAGATCGACGGGCCGACCTGCACCGGGCTTGTCCGAGATTTTGATCCGGCGAAATCCGTGGTCGGGCTCAGCTCAGCGCCGAATGTGGATGCGACTGCGGATCTGTTTGCCCGGGTTTTCGAAGGTCAGGCCGCGCAACGTGCAAACCTTGACCGCGATGGGCGGGGCATTCCCGTCGAAATTCTGGCTATGACCACCGGTGGGCAATATGGTGCCTTCTCATCAGGCGTTCTGACGGGCTGGACAGAAAACGGCAGGCCAGACTTCAACGTCGTGACCGGGGCCAGCGCCGGGGCGTTGATTACCCCTCTGGCATTTGCGGGATCGGCGTTTGACGCGCGCCTGAAATCCAATACCAGGATCAATTTGAACGATGTGCTGTCGCTGCAAATCGTGCCACCGATTCCTTTGGCCAGTTCTGTCTTCAGCACCAAAAAGCTGAAACGGCTGGTCGAAAGTGAAATTGACGAACCTCTGCTGGATCGTATCGCCAAGCGGGCCGACCCGGGCCAATCCGGGCAAGAGGTCAACAGCGTGGTGGTCGGCGCGGTCAATCTGAAAACCGGGCGGTTCGACATCATGGATATCGGTCAGTATCTGGCCACCACCCCAGATGATTTTGCGACAAAAGAGGATTGTGTGTCCGAGGCGGTACTGGCCAGCTCGGCCATTCCGGTTCTGTTCCCGCCTCGCAAGATCAATGGGGACCTATATGCGGATGCAGGTGTGCGCCAGCACGTGTTTCTGGAAGGCCTGGCTAAAGGTCAGCAAACAGCTACGCAGCGCACAGGCCAACAATTTGACGTTCGGGTTACTTTGCTGGTGAACGGCGATCTGGTTGTCGCAGAAAAGGACCCAGGACCCGGTATCCTCGCGTTGGCAGGCCGGAATTTCCAACTGGTCACCGATCAGGGATTTCGCGAGTCGATCGACCGAACCCTTCGCGTTGTGAAACAGAACCCCTCTTGGAGCTTTAAGGCATTGGTTGCGCCTGAACTGCCCGCGCTCAATTGCAAGAACCCCGAACCCCTGTTTGACAAATGTATCACCGGGGCCTTGTTCGAGGCGGGGAAGAACATGACAAGCTCTCAACCCATCCCGTGGCTGACCGCGGCTGAGTTGGAGCGCAAGATCAACGAAATCTACGGGAGTTGACGATGCTGGATGCGGCACAAACCACCGATGTACAGGCCGAAACCCTGTTGGAGGTCAACAATATCGAGGTGATCTACAACCACGTCATTCTTGTGCTGAAGGGCGTCAGCCTGACCGTGCCCAAGGGTGGGATCACCGCCTTGCTGGGCGGCAACGGGGCGGGCAAGACCACGACGCTCAAGGCGGTGTCGAACCTGCTGCAGTCCGAACGGGGCGAGGTCACCAAGGGAACGATCACCTATCGCGGCACCAGCGTGCATGAAAGCGATCCGGCCGATCTGGTGGAAAAGGGCGTCATTCAGGTGATGGAAGGCCGCCATTGCTTTGAACACCTGACGGTCGAGGAAAATCTTCTGACCGGGGCCTATACTCGCAAGGATGGCAACGCGGCGATCCAGCAGGATCTTGAACTTGTGTATTCCTATTTCCCGCGTCTCGCCGAACGCCGCCGGTCGCAGGCGGGCTATACCTCGGGCGGGGAACAGCAGATGGTGGCGATGGGTCGGGCTTTGATGTCGCGCCCAGAAACGATCCTGCTGGATGAGCCATCGATGGGTCTTGCGCCGCAGCTGGTCGAAGAGATTTTCGGCATCGTCAAGGACTTGAACGAGAAAGAGGGCGTGTCCTTCCTGCTGGCCGAACAGAACACCAATGTGGCGCTGCGGTTTGCACATTACGGATACATTCTGGAATCGGGGCGTGTTGTGATGGACGGCCCGGCGGCCGATCTACGCGAAAACCCGGATGTGAAAGAGTTTTATCTGGGCATGTCCGACGAGGGGCGCAAAAGCTTCCGTGACGTGCGCTCATACCGCCGCCGCAAAAGGTGGCTGTAAGCGGATGGAGGATCTGGTCATGAAGAACTACTACGACGCGCTCGAGACCCGTTCAACCGACGAGCGCGCTGCCGATCAGGCGCAGGCGCTGCGTGTTCAAATTCAGCGGGCGTTGTCCGCGCCCGGTTTTGCGGCGCATCTGGCAGGGGTTGATTGCAGTGCTGTTGCCTCGGCCGAGGATCTGGTGAAACTGCCAGTGCTGCGCAAATCTGAACTGGCGCAGGCACAGGCGGCGCGGCCGCCGTTTGGCGGGTTCACGGTCACACCGGCGCGGCATTTTCACCATGTTTTCCAGTCCCCGGGCCCGATTTATGAGCCCGGCAGCACTGATCCCGATTGGTGGCGCATGGGCCGGTTCCTGCATGCGGCAGGCGTAGGACCCGGCGATATCGTCCATAACTGTTTTGGCTATCACCTGACCCCGGCTGGGATGATTTTTGAAAGTGGTGCGCGGGCTGTTGGGGCCGCTGTGCTGCCCGCCGGTACCGGCCAGACCGAGCTGCAGGTCACCGCGGCGCGGGATGTGGGGTGTACGTCTTATGCGGGTACTCCGGATTACCTGAAGGTCATTCTGGACAAAGCGGATGAGATGGGTGTGGAGCTGAACTTTTCTTCTGCCGTGGTGGGGGGTGGCGCGCTGTTCCCATCGCTGCGTCAGGATTATGCCGACCGGGGTATTTCCTGTCTGCAATGTTATGCCACCGCCGATCTGGGCAATATCGCCTATGAAAGCCACGCGATGGAGGGGATGATCATCGACGAGCACGTGATTGTCGAAATCGTCACGCCCGGCACAGGCACCCCGGTTGCAACGGGTGAGGTGGGTGAGGTCGTGGTGACCTCGCTAAACCCAGATTATCCGCTGATCCGTTTTGCCACCGGTGATATGTCCGCGATCATGCCCGGACAATCGCCTTGTGGCCGCACCAACCTGCGTATCAAGGGTTGGATGGGACGGGCCGATCAGACCACCAAGATCAAAGGCATGTTCGTGCGTCCTGAACAGGTGGCCGCGCTGGTCGACAAACATGCAGAGATCGTCAAAGCCCGTGTCATCGCCGCGCGACAGGGGGAAATGGACACGATGACCGTTCAGATCGAAAGCCCACGCGACGATGACGTGACCTATGCCAAATCCGTAATTGAGGTGCTGAAACTGAAAGGCGCGATTGAGGTTGTGGCCCCCGGTTCGCTGCCCAAGGACGGATTGGTGATCGAGGATCAGCGCGTTTACGAATAGTCCAACAAAGGGTTCTGCGGCAGTTTGTGCCGCAGAATTGTTCCTTTGCCTACTGGTGTTTCTTAGCATTTTAGTCGATTAAAGGCGAAACCTGCGCCTTTTTGCCTGTAACACCGGAAACATGGCTGAAATCGAATACTCAGAACACGGAACGCGCAATCGGGGCGTGTTTGGCACCCGGTTGGTGGCCGTGGTGGCCTATCTGGTGGCAGCAGCCTGTCTGCTGCCGATGATTGCGGTTGTGCTTGCGGCAGTGACGGGTGGGACGGAAACGATCTCACACCTGCTGGATACGGTTCTGCCCGGCTATGCGCTGACGACGTTGATTTTGGTGGTTCTGGTCGCCATCGGCACCTTGTCCATCGGTGTGGGTGCGGCCTGGCTGGTGACGATGACCCGCTTTCCGGGCGTCCGCTTTCTTGAGATCGCACTGGTCTTGCCACTGGCCTTTCCGGCCTATGTTCTGGCCTATGCCTATACGTTCATTCTGGATCACCCCGGTATCGTACAGACCACCTTGCGCGAGGTGACCGGCTGGGGCCCGCGCGACTATTGGTTTCCCGAGATTCGCTCGACCGGCGGCGCGGCGGTGATGCTGATCCTGGTTCTGTATCCTTATGTCTATTTGCTGGCCCGCGCCGCCTTTCTACAGCAAAGCTCGACCGCTTTTCTGGCCGCGCGGGCGTTGGGAAAAAGCCCTTGGCTGGCGTTCTGGCATGTGTCCTTGCCAATGGCGCGCCCGGCAATTGCCGGCGGGGTCCTGCTGGCGATCATGGAGACCATCGCCGATTTTGGCACCGTGGCTTATTTCGGCGTTCAGACCTTTGCCACCGGTATCTATACCAGCTGGTTTTCGATCGGAGACCGCGCTGCCGCCGCGCAGCTGGCCATGTGCCTGCTGGGCTTCGCATTGCTACTGGCAGTGATCGAACGCACTCGGCGGGGCAAGGCAAAATACTACCAGGCGGGTAAAAGCCACGCCCCACTGCCAGCACAGCAGATTAAAGGTTGGTTTGCAGTTGCGGGGTTCACGCTGTGTGCCATTCCGGTGCTGTTGGGTTTTTTGCTGCCGGTGTTCATTCTCGTGCAGATGGGGCTTGAATCAGAACAGAACCTGCTGTCGCGGCGCTATGTCGGGTTTATCCAGAACTCACTGACGCTGGCAGGTACGGCTGCCGTCGTCACCGTTTTTGCGGCGATCTGCATCGGGTTCTTTCAACGCCTGCGCCCGGGCAAAGGGTCAGCCACGGCAGGTTATGTCGCGCGGCTGGGGTATGCAGTGCCGGGTGGGGTGATCGCGGTGGGCCTTTTGGTGCCATTTGCCAGTTTCGACAACGCATTGGATGCTTGGATGCGCGAAACTTTCGATATCTCGACCGGACTGCTGGTTACCGGGTCAATCTGGTTGCTGATCGCGGCCTATATGGTGCGTTTCCTGGCCGCTGCGCTCAGCGCTTATGAGGGTGGGCAAAGCACGGTGCATGTCAACATGGACGCCGCTGCACGGTCGCTGGGCCAGACCCCGTTGGGAACGCTGAGACGGGTGCATTTGCCGATCCTGACGCCCTCGCTGCTGACGGCGCTGCTGATCGTCTTCGTCGACGTGATGAAAGAGCTTCCCGCCACCCTGATCATGCGGCCTTTCAACTTTGATACGCTGGCGGTACAGGCGTATCGGCTGGCCTCGGATGAGCGGTTGGAGGGTGCCGCCGTGCCCTCGCTGGTGATCCTTGCGGTAGGGCTGTTGCCGGTGATTCTGATCTGCCGTCAGGTCGGGCGGCGCTAGCACAGGGCGAACCAAAAAATCACATCCTGTTGTGCTTGGGCTTGATTCAAACGCAATTTCCGGCAAGGCTTGGGGTATGAACATGCAGCCTCCCAGCCGGTTTTCTGCAAACTCGGCCCAGATGCCCGTCGCGTTTAACCGGCACGAGATGTCCCATATTCTATCCGTCTATGGCAGGATGGTCGCCGCTGGAGAATGGCGCGATTACGGAATTTCCAACCTGCGCGACATGGCGGTGTTTTCCATCTTTCGGCGAACGGCAGAACATCCGATTTACCGGGTCGAGAAACATCCACGTCTGCGGCAAAGGCAGGGGATGTATTCGGTGGTTGGCATGGATGGCCGCATCCTGAAACGCGGCCAGGATTTGCGCACGGTTCTAAGGGTGTTGGAACGCAAGCTGATTCGCTCGGTCGACCTTGATTAGAGCCGTTTGTGGGCGGTCACTGGCCCATCACCCTGTTCCAGAATACGCGTGATAGCCTGATCCATCGGCTCGAACGTCACATCCATGTGATAGGCATTGGCATGCAGCAGCATGTTGTCGCCATAGACCCAGGCGACGTGACCCTTCCAAAACAGCAGATCGCCGCGTTTCGGTTCCGTCCCGGCGGGCAGGGCCTCGCCCAATTCACGCTCTTGATCGCCGCTATCGCCGGGACAGGGCGTGCCGCAGGCCAAAAGCCCAGCCTGCACCAGACCCGAGCAATCCAATCCGAACCGGCTGTTGCCGCCCCAAAGATAGGGTGTGCCCAGAAACAGTTCGGCCACGGAAACCGGATCGGTCAGGTGGATGGCGTTGCGTTTGGCATGAACGGCGGGGATGAATCCCAGCTCAGTTTCCAGAAACCGGCCATTTTCCGAAAGAACCTGAACCCTGCTGCCGAAACTTAACGAGACCCGGTCGGGGCTTTTCATATCCGGCTGCGCATAGGCGTGGGTCGCAGGCGCCGTGACCCAATGCGTATCGGGCACCGGTGCCCCCAAATGATCCAGGTTTACCCAGCCCGGGTAACCGTCCTTGTCGGCGGTGATCCGGCCCCAACCCTGTTGCGTTTCAAGGACGGTGACGGTGTCACCGAATAAAAGCTGCCGGTCCCGCGGACCATCCGGGCGGCGCAACAGGTCAGCGACGGGGGTTATGATGCGCTGTTGGGTCATAAGTCCAGAATCTCGGGTAGGGCGGTCAATATGGCGCGGGGGCCTTGACCGAGGCCGCCTTTGCTGCGGCCCGGGACCTTGCTGGGCTGCCACGAGTAGATGTCGAAATGCATGTAACGACTATTGCCCACAAACCGACGCAGGAACAGCGCGGCGGTGATCGAGCCTGCAAACCCACCCGGAGGCGCATTGTCCAGATCGGCGATGCCGGGTTCGATCATTGCCTCATAGGGTTCATGGAACGGCATCCGCCAAACCGGATCAGCGGCCTGCCTGCCTGCTTGTGCCAAAGCATCGGCAGCACTGTCGTCATCGGTGTAAAACGGCGCAAGATCGGGGCCAACGGCCACCCGCGCGGCACCCGTCAGCGTGGCCATCGAGATTACCAGATCCGGCTCCCCCTCATCTGCCAGCGTCAGCGCATCGGCCAGTACCAGCCGCCCCTCGGCGTCGGTATTGTTGATCTCAACCGTCAGGCCCTTGCGCGAGGTCAGGATATCGCCGGGGCGAAAGGCGTCTCCGGCCACCGAATTTTCAACCGCTGGGATCAACACCCGCAGTTGCAGCGGAAGGTTCAACGCCATGATCATCCGGGCCAGGCCCAGCACATTGGCCGATCCGCCCATGTCCTTCTTCATCAAGCCCATCGAGTTGCCGGGTTTCAGGTTCAACCCACCGGTATCAAAACAAACACCTTTGCCGACCAATGTCAGCTTGGGGCCAATACTGCCCCAGTTTATCTCGATCAGCCGGGGGTCCTGCGCGGATGCCCGGCCAACGGCGTGGATCATCGGAAAGTTCTGGTCCAACAGCGCCGAACCGCGGATCACGTCGCACGACGCCTCGAATTCCCGCGCAAGCGCCTCTGCCGCAGCTTGCAATTGATCCGGACCCATATCTGCGGTGGGCGTGTTGACCAAATCGCGGGTCAGGGCCTCGGCTTGGGCTAAAACCTCGATCAACGTGGCGTCGACACCCTCGGGCGCGATCAGCCGGGCATTGGCCGGAGATTGCTTGGCATAGCGGTTGAACGCATAGCCGGTCAGCAACCAGCCCAGACATTCGGTCGCTAACACCTCGGATGGGACGCCAGAAGCAATGTGATAGGCGCCTTCTGGCAGGGTTTCGGCCACGGCGGCCAGCGGAAAGCGCTTGCGCGCCCGGCCTGTTGCTTTGCCATATCCCCCCAGCGCAAATTCGGGTTTGCCTTCCGGTCCGGGAATCAGCACTGCCTGACCCAGCGCACCGGAGAACCCGCTGGCCCTGACCCAGGTTGCAATATGGACTGGTTGATCGCTCAGCCAGCCTTCCAGATCGGGTTGTGCGATGACATGCAGCGGAAGCGATGGATCAGAAGAGGAAGCGAAGGACAGGGTCATGGAAATCTCGGCTTGTTCGATTTGCGCCCAGCCTAGCCGCCCACGGCCCGTCCGCAAGCCCCGTCAGACCGAAAGGTCCTGCTGATCCCAGATCACCGTCAGCGAGTTTTCACCGACCCGGATCAGCCGCGACAGGGTGGCGCCGGTGGCAACGGCATCCCCCGCATCCACGGACTGCGCCACATCCCCGGCGACGCGGGCCAGTGCGACCATGCCGATCTGTTCGGCGATAGCCACCAGCGACCGCGCGCATTTGCGCAACCCGGCCCAATCGCGTTGCCGCCAGAACCGTTCGCAGTTCGACAGGCGCACGGCCAGTTCCTCGACCGTGCGGCACAAAACGTCCAGTGCGTTCTTGTCGCCCAATTGCCGGTACAATCCATTCAGCCGGTCCTGATCCAGACGAACGGTTTCCTTGTGTTCAAGCGTGAGTATCTTATCCACCACATTCACCCCAATATTTTGCGCCCCCACGGCATGGACCGACTTTGACCGCGAATTCCTTTGCAAAACCTTGCATTCGCGGGGGATAATCGCTCGAATTTTCTTCGAATTCGGGGTAGAGCAGCCCCCAGCGAACAAATCAGGGACTTTCAAATGGATCACGCCAAACCTTTGCCGAACTATTTGGTCAAGCGGTATCACGGCTGGAAAGCCACCACATATTCTGAAAATCAAGTCTGGTATCGCCGTCTGGCCACTGAAGGACAACGTCCACGGGCGATGGTGATTTCATGTTGTGACAGCCGCGTCCATGTCACTTCGATCTTCGGGGCCGATCAGGGTGAGTTCTTTATTCACCGCAACATTGCCAACCTTGTGCCGCCCTATGCACCGGATGGTGATCATCACGGCACCAGTGCGGCGATTGAATATGCGGTCACCGCCCTGAAAGTGGCGCATCTGATCGTGCTGGGCCATTCGCAATGCGGTGGTGTGCAGGGCTGTATCGACATGTGCAAAGGGCAGGCCCCGCAACTGGAAGCCAAAGAAAGCTTTGTGGGCCGCTGGATGGATATCCTCAAACCGAAATACGACTTGGTCGCCGATGTCGAGGACAGCGTTGAACAGGCGCGTCAGTTTGAACGGCAGGCGGTTGTGGCCTCGCTTGAGAATTTGATGACCTTTCCCTTCGTGTCCTCTGCGGTGCAGGATGGTTCGCTCAGCCTGCATGGGTTGTGGACCGATATCGGCGAAGGCGGGCTGCAAAGCTATGATCCGCAGGAAAAGAAATTCGTCGTCGTCTAAGCGGCGCTGAAATGTTGCGCAAATAGTGGGCGGAGGATCAGGTCTCTGATTCTGCGCCCTTTTTTGGTATAGTGGCCTGATCCAGGTTTGGGTCAGAGGCGCGATATGCGAGTCATCAAACGTATTTTCCTTTTTCTAATCTGTCTTGTTTTGCTATTGATCGGTGTCTCATACCTGCTGCCCGGCAAGGCGATCGTGTCGCGCAGCATCACCATCGATGCCCCGGCCAGCGCCATCTTTCCTTATGTGAATTCCATGCAAGAGACCGAGAAATGGTCGCCCTGGCTGGCGCGGGACCCGGAAACGCAACTGTCCTATAGCGGACCCGAAGCTGGGGTGGGCAATACCCTGAGCTGGAGTTCCGAGCATCCACAGGTCGGCAGCGGCACGCAGGAAATCATCGAAAGTGTTCCGGATCAGACCGTCAGAACCGCGCTGGATTTTGGTCCGATGGGCACGGCATCGGCGTCGTTTGAGCTGGCGCCCGAAGGCGATCAGACGCAGGTAACTTGGGGATTTGAGTCCGATCTTGGGATGAACCCGATGGCACGCTGGATGGGTTTGATGATGGATAAGTGGGTCGGCGGCGATTACGAACAGGGGCTGAGCAATCTAAAGGCGCTGGTCGAAGGACAGGCCTAAGCCGATAGGTTTTGCGCCGCAGTTTTTGATCTATGCAACCCGGCGCAACGGCCGGGCAGATTATTCAAATCGAATTCTGGCGAGCTTTCCAAGGTGGTCGGAGCCCATGAAGGGGCGCAGCTCAACCGTTCCCGTTGTTCCTTTCGGGAACAACAGGATGTCGATTGGCAAGGGTATCTGCCAGCTGCCAAGGTTATGAGTGTTCAGGTTAGTTCCAAAGCTTAGATTGTCTGCTGCCGCCGCGATCCGCTGAACGCTTTGGCCCCAGGGCACCATATTGAAATCTCCGGCAATCAGAACCGGCCCGTCGAGTTCCTTAATGCGGTCAGCAATCACTTGGCTTTGTTTGGATTGGCCGTAAGGAAACGGCCAGTTCAGGTGTACGGATACAACCCAAACCAGACCGCCGCCGGGGGTTTTAACCTGCACCCCGACAAGCCCATAACCTTCCAGGCAAAACTCGGAACCTTCGACAATTGGCAATGTGGTCAGGATGGCGACGTTTTGTTCGGGGCGAAATACACAGATCGATTTTGCCGGGTAATGCTCGAACATGTTTCTCATGAACTTGCGATTGTGACTGGACACTTCCTGCAAGGTCACGATCTCGGCGTTGGATTCTATTATGTCATCGGCCAAGGGATAGCGTGGCCAGGCCTGGCTCATGAGGTTCTTCTGATACAACGTCAGGCAAGCGCCATTGCAATCACCTGAGGGCGCTGCATAGCTGGTTGCGATTGACCCAATCGCGAGGACGGCGACGGCTATCGCGCTCAAAGCGACGTAACGCGCGCGCATGCACAGCAAAATCACCGCGCATGGTAAAAGCAGAACGCCGGCCAGCGGGCGAAGCAGGGCGAACGAATCCCCAGCTGCAATGACGGGGCCTGTAAAGCCAATAATGACCAGACCCATAAGCATACTTGCGCAGCCTATGATCAGGTTTCGTACAATCCTGTGCTTGGTCAAAACTCGCATGCTCTGCCTCTGCCGCTTTGTGCGGGGCAATGCATGTGGTTTGCTGTGTCACATGTCCCGCTGTCAAAGCGCGTAATTTTGGTGACAAGCCAGCCTGTCTTTGTCAACAGGCAGAGGTGGAATGTGCCACGTCATCCAACATGGCACATTCGATATGTTTATCAGCCCTTTTTCAGGACTTCGCGACCCAGCAGTTCGGCAATCTGCACAGCGTTGAGCGCCGCGCCCTTGCGCAGGTTGTCGGACACGCACCACAGGTTCAGGCCGTTTTCGATCGTCGAATCCTGACGGATGCGGCTGATGAAGGTGGCAAAATCGCCCGCGCATTCGATCGGCGAGACGTAGCCGCCGGGTTCGCGCTTGTCGATCACCATGATGCCCGGTGCCTCGCGCAGGATGTCGCGGGCTTCGTCTTCGTCCAGGAATTCTTCGAATTCGATGTTCACCGCCTCGGAATGGCCGACGAACACTGGAACACGAACGCAGGTAGCAGTAACCTTGATCGACGGATCGACGATCTTTTTGGTTTCGACAACCATCTTCCACTCTTCCTTGGTCGAGCCGTCTTCCATGAAGACGTCGATCTGAGGAATGACGTTGAAGGCGATCTGTTTCTGGAACTTCTTCGGTTCAACCTCGGTGGTGGGGTTGTAGATGGCCTTGGTCTGATCCCACAGCTCATCCATCCCCTCTTTGCCAGCACCCGAAACCGACTGATAAGTCGACACGACAACGCGCTTGATCTTGGCGCGATCATGCAGCGGCTTCAGCGCGACAACCATCTGCGCCGTCGAGCAGTTGGGGTTGGCGATGATGTTCTTGTTCTTATAGTCGTGAATCGCCTGCGGGTTACATTCCGGCACGATCAGCGGAATCTCCGGGTCATAGCGATAGAGCGACGAGTTATCGATCACCACGCAGCCAGCCGCGGCCGCCTTGGGGGCGTAAACCTTGGTGGCCTCGGACCCCACGGCAAACAATGCCATGTCCCAGCCGGTGAAATCGAATGTGTCCAGGTCTTTGGTCGTGAGGGTCTTGTCGCCAAAAGTCACCTCAGTCCCCAGCGAACGACGGCTTGCCAGGGCAGCAAGTTCATCGACAGGGAACTGGCGTTCCGCCAGGATGTTCAGCATTTCGCGGCCCACGTTACCCGTGGCGCCGACGACTACGACGCGATAGCCCATTTCATGTCTCCAAAGTTAAGGACGCGCGTTCATAGCCGCGTTGCAGCAAAGAAAAAAGAGGAATCGCTCCATTATTCCGAGGATGACGGCGATTTGAGGCGTTTCCGGCCTCAGTCTTGCGCTAACAGGGATCGGTAGACCTTGACGATCTCTTCTGCCTCGCCTTCGATTCGAAAATTCTGTTCGATATGCTGGCGGGCAGCAGTTCCGGCGGCGGCCATCTTGTCCGGGTCGCTCAGCATATCGCGCAGGGCTTTGGCCAACGCATCAACGTTGTCTTTTTCCACCAGACGTCCGGTAACACCATCCTGAATCTGCGCACTAAAGGCGCCAACGCCATGGCAGGCGATGGCCGGAACGCCTGATGCCATCGCTTCAAGCGGGGTCAGGCCGAAGCCTTCATGGCGGGCAGGGGCGACGAACAAATCCAGCGCGCGATAGGTTTCGACGATCTCCTCCCACGGGCGTTCGCCCAGAAACCGGACACGGTCGGCCAGCCCGGCCTGTTTCAGCTTGGTTTCCTGTTCATGCTGGAAGGCTTCGAATTCTTTCGTGGCATTGCCGGTAAAGACAATTTTGGCATCGGGAAAGGATGGCAGCACCTTGATCGCTGCATCAACCAACAGATCGACGCCTTTTTGGGGTCGAATACGCCCGAAACACCCTATCAACGTCCCGGTTGGCAATCCAAGCTTGGCGCGCAGTGCTTCCTTATCCTCGGCCGGGTGGAAGATCTGCGTATCAACGCCATGCATGATCACCTTCGACGGGTGTTGCAGGAATGAGGCCGCCTGTGGTGTGGTGGCAATCAACGCATCCATTTTCGAGATCAGTTTTTTGGTAAATCCTGAATGATCGCGCTGTGCGGCCGACGTGAACAGCATTTTATAGTTGCGGCGGAATACGGACCTTAGGAACAGCCCCATCAGCATCTCTGTGTTGCGACGCGCATGCCAGACGATGGGCGCACGATTGGGCAAAAACAGAGTCTTCCAAAGGGGAATATGCGGAATATTATCTGGCAACCCTGGCCCCGTGGCGCGGATGTTGATCATCTTTGCCTGGATGGGCAGCAGCCGGATAACAGTTGTGGTCACTCCCGAAAGACTATGTTTCAAGTTCGGCGCCAGAACTTCGATATCCTGCATTGAGCTCTCCATACCGATGATCCGAGGCGGGATCAGTCTATGCTGTCGCGGCTGAATAGATAAATCACGCACCCGATGGCAAGCGCGACCGCGAAAAAGCCGAATATCGCTGTGTAGGGTGCGGTCGGGCTTATGTCCACCGTGGCCGCGTGAATGCGTCCGGTGATAAACTGCGCCAGCCCCACACCGCCGATGCCGAACAGGTTCAGCAAGGTCATGCCGCGCCCAACCAGATGCGGTGCAACGAAAGCGCGGCCATGCGCCATGATCACCGGAAAGCTGGCCCCCATGAACCCAATCACCGCCATCAGAACCACTGATACCCAGACGGCGTTGTCGATCCACAGACACAACAGCACCAGCGCCACGGTGCCCAACGCATTGCCGCCGAAAATCACCCATTTCCGCGTGCCTAGCATCCGGTCAAGCGGCCCGTAGGCAAAAGTGCCTGCAATCATCGCCGCGCCCATGATCAGAGTCGCCGTCCCAATCTGAGTGGTGCTTAGGTTGAATATATCGCTTAGGTACGGCCCGGCCCACAGTCCTCGTGTGGCGCCCGAGGGTGCATAGGCGACCAGCATCAAAGGCAGGATCGTCCAAAGCGCGGGTTCCTTCAGCAAATCCAGCACGGACCCCCTGTGTTCGGTCTCGACCCGTTTTGGGTCATGCACGGTGAACAAGATACCCAGTGCGATAGCCCCCGAAAACAGCGCCAACACCCACATCGTTGCGCGCCATCCAACCAGTTCGACCGCCAGCGCAGTGGGGTATGAGGCCACCAGATTGCCGACCGACCCAACCCCCAACATCACGGCGGCCAATGTCGCAAAGCGGGCGGGCGGGTATTCCCGCGCGAAGATATAATAAGATGCCATCAAAACAGGGGAGCATCCGACCCCGATCAATCCCATGGCGATGGCGATGTGAAACGGCGTGTGGGCCACGGCAAACAGGGCTGCGCCACCTGCGCCGCCGACCAGCAAAAGAACGGCCGAGGTCAGGCGCGGCCCGACCTGGTCCAGCGCCCATCCTACCGGCAATTGCATCGCGGCAAAGATCAGAAACCAAAGACCCGAGGCAAAGGCCAGATCCTCGGGTGTGGCGCCGATATCGCGGCCCAGATCAACGCTGAGAACCGCCAGAAAGGCGCGAAAGAACTGGCTGAGCACATAGCCCAGGCACAAGACTACCAGACCTGCCTTCATTTTTCGTCCCTTCTACCCCTGCCTGAGCGGAAATGCTTCGCACGTCACGATGCGTCACACAAGCGCGTGTGCTATACTGTTTTCACCGGACAGCGTTCACATTCGGTCTATCTAACTAATTACCCATCACCCCGAGGTGCAGATGAAAGACGCCCAGGCCGCCTTTTATGACAGCCTTCCCCTGCAGCGGGACTTTACTCGACTGGCTCAGCCTGCGCGGTTTACCGCTGTGCCGGATGACTGGGCGCTGGGCGTGGCCGATATCGTTGATTCCACCGGTGAGATTGCCAAAGGGCGTTATAAAACCGTCAATATGGTCGGCGCGGCTGTGATCTCGGGCATGATCAACGGGTTGAAGGGGCAGGAGTTTCCCTATGTCTTCGGTGGCGACGGGGCCGGATTTGCCATACCCGCCAGCGCGGTTGACACGGGCCGAACGGTCCTGGCCCAGCTTCGGCGCTGGGCGGACGAGGAGTTTGGGATTACTTTGCGCGGGGCCTTGGTGCCTGTGTCCGAAATCCGCATGGCGGGCAAAGACCTGCGTGTGGCACGCTATGCGCCGTCAGACGGGGTGGATTACGCCATGTTCTCGGGGGGTGGGCTGGCCTGGGCTGAGGCGCAGATGAAGGAAGGCCAGTTCGAAGTGCCGCCCGCCGACCCCGGCGCGCAGCCCGACCTTACCGGCCTGTCCTGTCGCTGGTCCAACAGCAGGGCACGGCATGGAATGATCGTCTCGGTCGTGGTACAGCCGACTTCCAAAGCCACCGAAAGCGATTTTGCCGATCTGTCTCAATCCGTCCTATCCGCGGCCGATCGGTTGGAGCGCGCAGGTCACCCGGTGCCAGAAAACGGCCCACCAATCAGTTGGCCACCCCCCGATGTCGCGCTTGATGCGCGTGTGTCACGGGCCGGGCGCAACCTGTTTGCGCAGAAACTCAAACTTTTGGGGCAGAACCTGCTGATTGCGCTGCTGTTCAAGACCGGTAAGCGATTGGGTCAGTTCGACCCTGAGCATTACAAACACATGGTCAGTCGCAATGCCGATTTCCGCAAATTCGATGATGGGTTGAAAATGACGCTGGATTGCGATCCGGCCACCTTATCGCAGATCCGCGTGATGCTGGAACAAGCGCGCGGGCAGGGCAAGGTACGCTACGGCCTACATGCACAGGATGAGGCGATGATGACCTGTTTCGTGCCCTCGGCCACGCGCGATGATCACGTGCATTTCGTGGACGGCGCTTCGGGCGGTTACGCGCAGGCCGCTGCCGGGATGCGAGGCTAAAGCGCTACTTCGCTTTCCACTTGGCCGCCAGTGCCCGCGCCGCTTGCGCCAATAGCATTACATCGATTCCCACTGCCAGAAACTGCGCGCCCATGTCCATATAGGCTTGGCTTGCCTGATCATTGGTGCCCAGAATGCCAGGTGCCTTGCCGGCTGCTTTGATACGGGTGATGGCGTCGGCGATGGTGGACTGCACCTCGGGCGCCGCGCTGTTGCCTTGATAGCCCATGTCGGTGGACAGGTCCGCCGGACCGATGAACACGCCATCAATACCGTCAACCGTCAGAATATCGTCCAGCGCTGCCATCCCGGCGCGGTTTTCCACCTGTACCAGCAGGCAAATCTGTGCGTCCGCCGTTTGAATGTAATCCGTGACGGACCCATAGCCAGTCGCGCGCGCTGCTCCTGCACCGACACCGCGTAGGCCTTTGGGCGGATAACGACAGGCGCGGACCAATTCCTGTGCCTGTTCGGCGCTTTCTACAATCGGTACCAGAATAGTCTGCGCCCCCACGTCCAGCACCATCTTGATCTTCGCCGTTTCCCCCACGGGCACGCGTACCACCGGATGCGAGGGGCTGGCGGCCAGCGCCATAAGCTGATCGCGTATCGAACGGATGTCATTCGGCGCATGTTCACCGTCGATCACCAGCCAGTCGAATCCGGCGGTGCCCATAATCTCGGTTGCGATGGGTTCGGCAAAACTGCTCCAGCAACCGATTTGGCGATCTCCGTTGATCAGAGCCTGTTTGAAAGTATTTTTTGGTGCAGACATGGTGGAACCCTTAGGTTAGTGAGCGTGCGATTTCGGTGATGACATCATAGGCCATTCGCACGTCATCTTCAGTGGTTTCGAACTGACCCGCCTGAAAACGGATCGTCATATCACCGTCAACACGGGTTTGGGTCAGGTAAATGCGGCCATCATCGTTGATGGCATTAACCAGCCGCAGGTTCAGCGCGTCCAGATCGGGGTGCCCTTCAGGCGCATAGCGGAAGGTCCACAACGACCACATCGGTTGCGTGGTGATCTGGAAATCCGGCTCGGCCGCCAACTTGTCATGCAGGTCGACGGACCAGTTCACATGATTGCGCAGCCGCTCACGCAACCCCTCAAGCCCATAGGCGCGTATAACGAACCACAGTTTCAGCGCACGGAACCGACGGCCCAGAGGCACCGACCATTCCGAGTAGTTGATGATCCCGTCCTTACCATGCGTCTTCAGGAATTCCGGGCTAATCGCCAACGTCTGCACCAGGTCATCCGGGTTTTTCAGGAAATGCGCACAGCAATCGAATTGCACACCCAGCCATTTATGCGGGTTGAAGACGATGCTATCGGCCTGATCCACGCCGGGCCAATAATGGCGATATTCCGGGCAGATCATCGCCGACCCGGCCCAGGCCGCATCCACATGCGTATAAAGCCCGTATTTCTGCGCCACCTTCAAGCATTCGTCGATTGGATCAGTGGCACCGGTTCCGGTGCCACCAACACACATAATGACACCAGCGGGCTGAAAACCAGAGTCTAAATCGGCCTGAATTGCCCTATCCAGTGCCGCAGGATCCATCCCGCGCCAATCTCCCTTGATCGGAACACGTACCAGATTATCCTGCCCAATCCCCGCAACCCAGATGGCGCGGTCCACCGATGTATGAACCTCGGCCGAGCAATAGACACGAAGCGGTTTTTGACCGAACAACCCCTGACGATTGCCCTGCCAGTTCAACGCCTTTTCCCGCATGGTCAGCACAGCGGCCAGCGTTGCCGACGAAGCAGAATCCTGGATGACACCAGCAAACTCTTCGGGCAGGTCCAGCGCCTGTCGCAGCCAGTCCATCATCCGCGTTTCCATCTCGGTCGCGGCGGGCGAGGTCTGCCACAGCATGCATTGCGGCGCGATGGCGCTGGCCAGAAACTCGGCCAGAACCGAAGGGGCCGAGGCGTTCGAGTTGAAATAGGCAAAGAACCGGGGGTGCTGCCAATGGGTGATACCAGGCATCACGATATCTTCGAAATCGCGGAAAATGTCCTCGATCGCCTGCGCCTGTTCCGGCGGATGGGCGGGCAGGGCGTTGAATACTTCTCCGGGCTCGGTCTGGGCGCGCACCGGTTTGTCCCCCACGGTCAGGTGATAATCCTGTGCCCATTCGGATATTTTCTTGCCCCAGTCTGAGAATTCATCCCATTTCATCGCTATCCTCAGCATTGTTTGGTGGGGGTTACCCCCAGGCTGGTTTTGTCTTGCTGATAGTGATGGACAACGCGGGCAGAAGGTCAACGATCTTTCGATCCTTCACTTCATCACAAAATGACAACTCTGTGAAAATATCCCATCGCATAGAGTCTATTTATGGCCAAATAGGTAAGAACAGTCGAAAAAACCCTCTGTCCCGTTGCAGTGTCGGCGGAATTCGGCAAGAATTTCGTATGACCAATGATGTACCATTGACGTCACGTTCATTGCCCATTGCGTTGCTGCGGGCGCGGGAACGGGTCATGGGACCCATTCGCAAGATGCTGGTGGATGTTGGTGTGACCGAACAGCAATGGCGCGTGCTGCGTGTCCTGAACGAGGAAGGCCCGCAAGAGCCGACTCATATTGCGGACCGTGCTTGCCTGTTGTTGCCCAGCCTCACTCGCATTCTGCAAAAGCTTGAGGTCAAAGGCCTGATCCTGCGGAGCGCGCACCCTTGTGACAAGCGCCGCCAGATCGTCGACATCACAGCCAAAGGAAAGCAGATTATCCAGGACAATATTCAGATAACCATCCATCTGGCCGAGGATCTGCGCACCAAACTTGGGCCCGACCGGCATGAGGCCCTGTTGGACCTGCTGAACGAATTGCGCGAACTGGAAACGTGACACCCCAAATACGAACCCCGCCAGAGACAGGTGCTATCTCTGACGGGGCGGCCAGACGTGTACTGGATTATATGCCTGGCCCGAGGCCGGTTGCACCGGATAGTTCCCGACGGTCCGGCCCGCAATTCAGAGAACGCGCCAATCAAAAAAGTAACCGGCTTTTTGCGCCAAAGACATTGGGGGTAACGCCTTTGACCATAGTTCTCTGAAATATTCGCACCCGATAATGCCGCGTGATGCGGGACCCTATGGGGTGTCTTGACGTCGTGGCGGGTGCTTGGGTCCCCGCCATATCTGTGAGTGGCGGTCAGAGCGCGCGGCACCCCGATTTGCCAGCGCTCGTCACCCAGCCATCTTTCAACTTAGAGCTGTTTGAGCGTTTTCCAAGCCCGTCGATCAGATTGTGAACAGCTGTCGGCCAGGGCTTGCCGATTGGCAGGTAAAATTGCAGTGAATTCAGCCGATGTCGCGAGAAGCGGCGACTTGTTCCCGCGGTTCACCGCATTAAGATGCGCGCTGCTGATAGATTAGGGGGCTCCCATGCCAGACAATTTGTTTTCTCTTCCCGATCCGGTTGTGATTCCGATGCAGGGGCAGGATGCGGCCTATCCGGTGGGGCGAATTTTCTGTGTGGGCCGTAACTATGCCGCTCATGCCGCCGAAATGGGGCACGAGGTCGACCGCGAAGCCCCCTTTTATTTCACCAAATCAGCGCCAAACGCAGTTCTGACCGGTGCGTCTGTGCCATACCCGCCGGGGACCGAGAATTTTCATTACGAGATGGAGCTGGCCGTGGCTATCGGCAAGCCCGTTTTCCGCGCCACCAGTGCGCAGGCCTGGGACGCCGTCTATGCCTATGGCTGTGCCCTGGACATGACCCGTAGGGATCTGCAAATCCGAGAGCGCAACAAACAGCGACCCTGGGATCTGGGTAAGGACCTTGAGGCCGGGGCAGTGTTTGCGCCCCTGACCTCGGCTGCGGACTGGTCACCGCAAGACAACACACGCATTCATCTAAGCGTGAACGGCGACATTCGTCAGGATGCCACGCTGAGCGAACTGATCTGGAAGATCGACGAAATCATCAACCATTTGTCCGGATATTACCATCTGCGTCCAGGTGACCTGATCCTGACGGGCACACCCGCCGGTGTTGGCCCAGTGCAGGCTGGGGATGTGATCGAAGGGGGGATTGACGGGTTGCAGCCGATCCAATTGACGCTGACAGATTCGGAATAGACCCTATTTAGGGTCTTTCAGCCAATCGGTTGCGAATTCAATACCGTCCAATCCAGCAAACCGGCGGACGCGGTCCATCTCGGCCTCCAGCCTGCGTGTCCGCGCGTCGGACCAGCGCACGGATCGCTCTGGCCATAACGCGTTGATCTGTAGAATGCCACAGTCGCGCTGGGCTTTCATATCGATCCGACCAATCAATCGGTCCCCTTCCAGCAGTGGAAACACGTAATAGCCATAGGTCCGTTTGGCGGCGGGAACGAAGACCTCAATCCGATAATGGAACCCGAACAGACGTTCCGCGCGGTTGCGGTCGCGCAGCATCGGGTCAAAGGGGCTAAGCACGCGAATGCGGCTGGACGGCGAAGGCGGGTTTTTCTCGGCCAAATCCGGGCGCGCGAGCAGTTTGCGGCTTCTTCCATCGGCACAGGTGACTTCAATCTCCTCCAGAATGCCCTGTGTTAGACCCTTATTGCACCAGTTTTTGGCTTCGCTAACACTGACCGTATCCCAGAATGCCGCCAGCTCTCCGGGTGTGGCAAATCCCAGCCGGTCCAACGCTGCATTGCACAACCAATCCACGGTTTCCTCGGCGTTGCAGGGCATGTTGCCAGGACACAGATGCGTCTCGATGACCCGTTCGGTCAGATCGTATTGTTTTTGAAACCCGTTGCGGCCAACCACGGTCAGCGCGCCCGACCGCCACAGGAACTCAAGCGCTGTTTTCGATGGGTGCCAATCCCACCAACCGCCCGAGCCCTTTTTCTCGTCCTTGCCCACATCCGAGGACGAGACCGGGCCATGATCGCGGATATGTTGCAGGACAGAGGCAAACTGCTGCTCAAACCCATCCCGGCGCCAATTTTTCCACCGGGATTTCAACAATACCTCATCACGTTGAAATCGCAGATGCCAATGGGGGTAAAACTCTATCGGGATGACAGCAGCGTCATGAGTCCAGTGTTCAAACAGCGCCTTGTCACGTTCGTAAAGCTGTTTGAGGTTTTTGGCGCGATAGGATGGCCTGCGCGAATACAGGATCATGTCATGGGCGCGCGCCACGGTATTGATACTGTCCAGCTGAACAAAGCCCAGTCGGTGGATCAAATCCAATAAATCCGCACCTTTGGCCCCGCCCGAAGGCGGTTCGGCCAGCGCATGGTGATCCATAAACAACGCGCGGGCCGTTTTGTTGTCCAGCCGCCGCGGCGCCATGAGTTTAGCGCCGCTTCAGGGTGTCGCCGTAGCTGATCTTGGGGGTCAGTGTCAGACGCGTGTCGACCTCGGTATTCGGATCGGCCAATTGCGTGGCGATAATCTCGGCCGCCTTGCGCCCGATCTCAAGACGGCAGGCATCCATCGTGGCAAGCTTGCGTGGTAACCCCTGCAGCAGTTCCACATTGTTGAACCCGGCCAGACCGATCTGTCCCGGTATGTCGATGCCCTGTTCCAGCAGGTACAGCAATCCACCAGCACCAATCATATCATTGGAATAATACAGGAAATCCAGGTCGGGCGAACGATCCAGCATGGTCTGCGTCATCTCGCGCCCCTTGGCCAGGGCCGAACCGCCGGAGTAGAACTCGCGATCTTCGATCTCGATCCCGTTTTTGCCCAGCACTTCGGTAAAACCTTCAAAGCGTTTCCGCGCGCGGTGGTCCAACGGCATCTTGGTGCCCATGAAACCGATATGTTGATAACCCGCTTTCAGGATCGCAGCAGCCATTTCACGCCCGGCACGACGGTGCGAGATGCCGACCATTGCGTCCACTGGTTTGCCATCTGTATCCATGATCTCGACCACTGGAATTCCGGCTGAATCGAGCATTGCGCGGGCGGCTTCGGTATGTTCCAGTCCCGCGATGATCACACCCGACGGCCGCCACGAGAGCATCTCGTAAAGGACCTTTTCTTCTTTCTCGGGCAGGTAATCGGTGACGCCGACCACGGGCTGCAATTCAGTGTCTTCCAACACCTGATTGATACCGGTCAGAACCTCGGGAAAGACCATATTGGACAGCGACGGGATAATCACCGCAACCAGATTTACGCGGCTGGAAGCCAGCGCGCCTGCAATCTTGTTAGGAACGTATCCCAACTCTTTCGCGGCAGCCAAAACGCGGGTGCGGGTGGCGTCGGACACGTCACCTCGGTTCCTCAGAACGCGGCTGACTGTCATTTCGGACACTCCTGACGCTTCCGAGACATCACGAAGGGTAAGCGGACGTTTTGTTTCTGTGGTCACGGAGGGCACCTGCACTGTTGTTTTGCCCGATGGTAGCGTGAACGGGACTTGATTTACAACTGTTGTGCAAAGGTCATGACAACCTGAAAAAACCGGGTTACAGAGAGCCTTGCGCGGCCCCGTGGCTCAACTGGATAGAGCAGCCCCCTCCTAAGGGGCAGGTTGCAGGTTCGAATCCTGCCGGGGTCGCCAAGTTTGCTGAAACACAGCTATAGGCGGCCGGGCGGTCAGGTAGTGTACGACGACATTCAAGAATAGGCGTCAGCGGTTTGATCGGCCAGCTTGCCCGATGCCAGCGCCGCCAGTGCAACCATCGCGGCTGCGGTGCCCAGGACCATGGAAAGACCTCCGATTTGATAGGTCAGCCCGGACAGGACGGTGCCCACAAGGCGGCCCGTCGCGTTGGCCATGTAGTAAAATCCGACATCCATCGTCACCCGTTCCGATTTTGTGAAGGCCAGGATCAAGTAGGAATGCAGCGATGAGTTGACTGCGAACACCGCGCCGAACAGCAGCAGGCCCAGAACCAGCGTGACGGTTAACCATGTTTCGGGGTCTGAAGAGAACAGCACCACAATCGTCAATGCGGCGGGTACGCAAAACAAAGCTGCGGCCCAGCTGCGGGCGGAGCGGATCAGGTCTGCTTCGCTGCGTTCACTGGCGCGCAGAATCTTGGGCGCGCTGGCTTGAACAGCACCGTAGAGGATAACCCAAACCGCCATGAAAGAGCCGATCATGAAAAAGGCTGCGCGGTTTCCTTCTTGGGTGCCGTCGGACAGCACGGCGTAGAAATAGATCGGGATGCCGACCACGAACCACACGTCTCGGGCGCCAAAAAGAAAGACACGCGCCGCCGAAAGCCAGTTCACATTGGCGGACTTCGAGAACACCTCGGAGAATTTTGCCCCCTTGCGGCCCATGGGCAGACCTGCGGGCATGAACAGTATTACTCCAATCAATATCAGCGCCAGAACTGCGGCCATAATCAGGATCGCCATCATGAATCCCGAGGTGGCCAACATCACCGCACCCAGCAGAAAGCCCAGCCCTTTCACCGCATTCTTGGATCCGGTCAGCACCGCCACCCAACGAAACAGCCCGCCCCCCTCGGTGGGTGCCAGCAGTTTCACAGAAGATTTCGAGGACATCTTGGCCAGGTCCTTGGCCACGCCGCTGGCCCCTTGCACCATCATCACAAAGGTCACCGATGCTGCGATGGTCCAATTCGGGTTCAGTTGCGTCATCGCCAGTAAGGCCAGAACCTGAAGTCCCAGACCGGCATAAAGCGTCGAGGTCAACCCGAAGCGTGCCGCAATCCAGCCCGCCGTCAGATTGGTTACGATCCCTGCGACCTCATACAAAACAAACAGATAGGCCAGCTGCACCGGGGAAAAACCCAGCGAATGAAAATGCAACAGCACCAACATGCGCAACGCACCGTCGGTCAGCATAAACGCCCAATAGGCGGTTGTGACCGCGATATAGGCCGACAGACCCTCGGGCCGTTGTGTCACAGCCCTGCCCCAACCATCAGGGCAACGTCCACCAGGCGGTGCGCATAACCCATTTCGTTGTCGTACCAGGCATAGATCTTTACCTGCGTTCCGTTCACCACCATGGTCGAAGGCGCATCCACGATCGAAGAGCGTGTATCATTGGTGTAGTCGGTCGACACCAATGGCCGCGTTTCATAACCCAGAATACCTTTCAAGTCCCCTTCGGCAGCGGCTTTGAACAGGGCGTTGACCTCTTCAGCAGTTGTTTCCCGCTCGACTTCGAATACGCAATCGGTCAGCGAGGCGTTCAGCAACGGCACACGAACTGCATGGCCGTTTAGCCGCCCCGTGAGTTCGGGGTAGATCAGCGTGATTGCGGTGGCCGATCCTGTGGTGGTCGGGATCAGCGAATTCAACGCCGAGCGTGCACGACGCAGGTCCTTAGCCGGTCGATCCACAATGGTTTGCGTGTTGGTCACGTCGTGGATTGTGGTCATCGATCCGTGTCGAATGCCCAGGTTATCATGGATCACCTTGACCACAGGCGCCAGGCAGTTGGTGGTGCATGAGGCCGCAGTGATGATTAGGTGCTTGTTCGGGTCATAGGTGGCATCGTTGACGCCCACGACGATGTTTGCGGTGGGCCCATCCTTGACCGGGGCCGAGACGACAACCTTTTTGACGCCAGCCTTGAAATAAGGGGCCAACTTGGCCTCGGTCTTGAATACGCCTGTACAATCGATCACCACATCGACACCGTCCAGTGGAAGGGCATTCAGGTCCTTGGTGCCAATAAAAGGCAGGCGGGTGCCATTGATCGTGACACTCTCTGCGTCATGCTCGAAACTGGCATCCCAGCGGCCATGCACGGTGTCAAACTCCAGCAGATGCGCGTGCATTTCGGGGTCGCCCACTGCATCATTGATCCAGGCGATCTTGGCGCCTTTTTCCAGCAATGGTTTCAAGGCCAGCTTTCCCATCCGGCCCAAACCGTTCAGTGCGTAGGTCGTCATAATTTTTCCTCGACAGGCGTTCTGCCGATGTCATCGACAGCAGATTGCAATGCGATCCGGTCAAGACTTTCGACCGGCAAAGAGGTGAAGGCTTCGATCCGGCGCTTGAGCGCGCCATAGGTATTCTGGAAGGCCAGGCTTTTTTCGGCGTCTGTGCCTTCGGTCTGGACCGGATCGATCATACCCCAGTGGCCGCTGATCGGCTGACCTTCCCAGGCGGGGCATTCTTCGTTTGCGGCCTTGTTGCAGACAGTAAAAACGAAATCCAACTCGGGCGCGTCGGGGCCCGAGAATTCAGATATGCTTTTGGACCGTAGACCCGAGGTGTCATGACCCTTGTCCTCAAGCACTTGCATGGCCATCGGATTCAGCTCGGAAAACGATTTTGTGCCAGCTGAGTAGACGTTGAACCGGTTCCCGGCGATGTCTCGCAGCAGGGTCTCGGCAAAAATGGAACGTGCCGAGTTGCCTACGCAGATAAACAACACGTTGAATTTGCGGCCCGTCATTGCGCCGTTTCCTTGCTCGGATGGCATGCAGATATCAGGGCGGCCACGGCAGCAGTCGTTCAGCAGGAAGCCCAGCATGTTCTGCACGTTCTTCATTTCAACCGAATAAAGCAGGGAAGTCCCCGACCGTTTCTGCGTCACCAGCCCGGATCGTTGCAATGCGTTCAGATAGTTCGACAGAGTGCTGGGTTTGATACTCAGCTCTGTCGCCAATTCACCCGCCGGAACGGCGTCAGGAAAGCGTCGCATCAATATACGAAACACCGAAATACGTTGCGGGTGGCCAAGGACAGCGAGTTGGTTTGTTATTTGATTTATCATATTTCATGAAATATCGAAATAATACGCAAGCAACAATCCTTAACCTGCGCCGTTACAATAAATTCACATTCGTTGTCACTGAATGTTCGCGTTGGGGTCGAGCGGCCAACAGCGCAGCTTGCCCAAACGCGTGGAAAAAGCACGAGGAAACCAAAAAGAAGTAGGCTTGCGCGTACCACCCCGACCGTTTAAACGAACCCTCGCTTGCCTCAATAGCTCAGCTGGTAGAGCAGGTCCTTCGTAAGGACAAGGTCGGGGGTTCGAGTCCCTCTTGAGGCACCACATGCATTCCCGAATCGTGTTCCGGTAGCCGCTTAGGCGCGTTTTTCGCCTATTGTTGTGACGCCCAGAACCGACAGAACCTTGGCTTCGATCTGTTCGGCATTCATGCCCGCAACGGCATACATGTCCGCTGGGCTGGCCTGATCTATGAAGATGTCCGGCAGCACCATCGAGCGGTATTTCAGCCCGTGATCGAACACACCCTCATCTGCCAATAGCTGTGCCACGTGGCTGCCAAATCCGCCAACGGCACCTTCTTCGATGGTGATCAGAGCCTCGTGGTTAGCGGCCAGGTCAAGGATCAGATCACGGTCCAGCGGTTTGGCGAAACGGGCGTCGGCGATGGTGGGTGTGATCCCGCGGGCTGAAAGGGCCTCGGCGGCCTTCTGCACTTCGGCCAAGCGCGTGCCAAAGGACAAAAGCGCCACGCGCGCACCTTTTTGGATCATGCGGCCTTTGCCGATCTCAAGCACCTCGCCTCGTTCAGGCAGGTCGACGCCCACACCCTCGCCGCGCGGATAGCGGAACGCAATGGGGCCATCGTCATGGGCCGCCGCCGTGGCCACCATGTGCATCAGTTCGGCCTCATCCGCAGCGGCCATGACGGTCATGCCGGGCAGGTTGGCAAGATAGGCAATATCGAAGGATCCCGCATGGGTTGCGCCATCAGCACCCACCAGCCCTGCACGGTCGATGGCAAAACGCACCGGCAGGCGCTGAATGGCCACGTCATGCACTACCTGATCATAGCCGCGCTGCAAAAAGGTCGAATACATCGCGCAGAACGGTTTCATACCGCCAGCGGCCAGAGCCGCCGCGAAGGTCACGCCGTGCTGTTCCGCAATTGCGACGTCGAAACAGCGCGAAGGGTAGCGTTCGGCAAACAGGTTCAACCCGGTGCCATCCGGCATTGCGGCCGTGACAGCCACGATCTTGTCATCGCGCCCCGCCTCATCAACCAGCGCTTTGCCAAAGACCGACGTATATGACGGCGCGTTGGACGGGGCCTTTTTCTGCTCGCCCGTGACCACGTCAAATTTCGCGGTGGCGTGGCCCTTGTCGCGGGCCTGCTCGGCGGGCGCGTAGCCCTTGCCCTTTTTTGTCAGCACATGGATCAGGATCGGACCGGTTGCCCGTGCTTTGACCGTGCGCAAAACCGGCAACAACTGATCCATGTCGTGACCGTCGAGTGGCCCGATATAGGAAAAGCCAAGCTCTTCGAACAGCGTGCCGCCCACCGCCATGCCTTTCAGCATTTCCTTGGCCCGTTTCGCACCTTCTCGGAACGGTTCAGGCAGAAGCGAAACCGCACCCTTGGCAGCCGCTTTCAATTCGTGGAACGGGGCTTCGGTATAAATTCGCGACAGATAGCTGGACAGTGCACCGACGGGTGGGGCGATGCTCATCTCATTGTCATTAAGGATGACGATCAGGCGTTTACCCAGATGACCGGCGTTGTTCATCGCCTCAAAGGCCATACCCGCCGACATCGACCCATCGCCGATCACGGCAATTGCGTCACCCAGCCCTTCGGGCGTGACGCCTCCCAGATCGCGAGCCACGGAAAACCCAAGTGCGGCGCTGATCGAGGTTGAGCTATGCGCCGCCCCAAACGGATCATACGGGCTTTCGCTGCGCTTGGTGAACCCGCTCAACCCGTCCTTCATGCGCAGGGTTCGGATACGGTCGCGTCGTTCGGTCAAGATCTTATGCGGATAACACTGATGCCCCACATCCCAAATGATCTTGTCGCGGGGCGTGTCGAACACCGCATGTAACGCGGTGGTCAGCTCGACTACACCTAGGCCCGCGCCCAAGTGCCCACCTGTGACGGACACGGCCGAAATCGTCTCGGTTCGCAATTCCTGCGCCACCTGATGCAGTTGCGCATCCGAGAACTGCTTGAGATCCGCAGGGCGGCTCACAAGGTCCAGCAAAGGCGTTTTCGGGCGGTCAGACATTTGGCGTTCCTGGCTTAGCTGTCCCGGGCAATAACGAAGCGGGCGGCGTCCTTCAAGGTTTCTGCCGATGCGCCATAGCCGTCCAGTGCGGCGCAGCCTTGATCCACCAGTTCCACCGCACGGGCTTTGGCTGCTTCCAGACCCAACAGTGAAACAAATGTGGCCTTGCCAGCCTGGGCATCCTTTTGCAGGCGTTTTCCAGCCTTTTCGGCATCACCCTCGACATCCAGAATGTCGTCCGCGATCTGAAAAGCAAGCCCCAGTGCCCGGGCATATTGGCGCAATGGCCCGGGGTCGGCCTGCGCCAAACGTGCGCCTGAACATGCGGACCATTCAATAAGGGCGCCGGTCTTACCCGCTTGAAGGCGCGTGATTTCGTCCAGGGTCAGCGGTGCTGCAGCCGTTTCCGCCGCGATATCCAGCGCCTGACCCAGCACCATACCTTGCGCTCCGCTGGCCTTGGCAAGGGTCAGAGCCAATTCTGCCCGAACCTCGGCCGTGCCGACCTCGGGGCGGGTGCAGAGTTCGAAGGCCAGCGTCTGCAACGCGTCCCCGGCCAGAACGGCGGTGCCTTCGTCCCATTTCACATGAACCGTGGGCCGCCCACGGCGCAGATCGTCGTCATCCATACAGGGCAGATCGTCATGGACTAGTGAGTACGCGTGCAGTGCTTCGATCCCGGTGGCGGGCCAAACGGCGCGACTTGCATCCACGCCGTGCAGGCGCGCGCTTTCCAGCACCAGAAACCCACGCAACCGTTTGCCACCTTTGATGGCATAGGCCATCGCACGGGTCACATTCAGATCGTCCAGCGCGCCCAGAACCAGATCGAACTGATCCTGAATCCGCGCCGCATCCTGCGCTAGTATTTCACGAAACATTTACTGACCTTCGACAGGCGTCGTCCCGGTCGGCTGACCGTTGGCGTCCAGAGTAATAGCGGCCACCTTTTCTTCGGCCCGCTTCAACTCCTCCTCGCAACGCTTTTTCAACGCCGCGCCGCGCTCATACAACGCGATGGACTGGTCCAGCGCCACATCGCCGCGCTCGAGCTGGCCAACAACGGCCTCAAGCTCTTTCATCGCCTGTTCGAATGTCATCTGGTCTACTGGAGTATCGGTCATCGGGCTGCCTTCATCAATTCTTCCACATGGGCGCGTGTGGCCTGGGCCAGTGCGTTCAGATCATACCCGCCTTCCAGAGTCGAGACGATACGTCCCCCGCAAAGATCCTGGGCAATCTTGCAAAGCTCTGCGGTGACCCAGGCAAAGTCACCTGTGGACCAGTTCAGATTGGCCAATGGATCGTCCTGATGCGCGTCAAATCCAGCCGAGATGATGATCAGGTCCGGCTTGAACGCACGCAGGCGCGGGAAAGCCTGTGTTTCATAGGCCGCACGCATCTCGGCCCCGCCGGAACCGGGGGACAGGGGGATGTTGAGAATGGTCTCATACGCGCCGGTTTCATCCGGACGCCCCGATCCGGGCCACAACGGCATCTGCTGGCTGGTGATCACAAGTGCGCGTTTCTCATCCCATAGCAAATCCTGCGTGCCATTGCCGTGATGCACGTCAAAATCAACCACTGCGACACGGTTCAGCCCGTGGTGATCCAGCGCATGTTTCGCCGCCAGCGCGGCATTGCCGAACAGGCAAAACCCCATCGCGGTGTCAGTCTCGGCGTGATGCCCCGGAGGCCGGATCGCACAAAAGGCATTTTGCGCCTCACCGCCCAGCACCATATCCACCGCCCGCACCACAGCCCCCGCCGCGCGATAGGCCGCATCGACCGAGCCCGGAGACATGAACGTGTCCCCGTCGATCTGGGCAAAGCCCTCCGCGGGGCGCATTTTGCGCACATCCCGGATGTAGCTTTCCGGATGTATGCGCAGCAGATCGTCATCCGCCGCCAGTGGCGCTGTCACCCGGTTCAGGTCCAATGACTCCAACGCATGCAGGATATGCTCCAGCCGGGCCACCCGCTCAGGGTGCCCATCCGGGGTGACATGCTCCAGACAATCCGCATGAGTCAAAAGGGCGGTTTTCATATCGATCCCCTGTTCATCTGGCTAAAAATACCTTCGCCGAAGGCCAATAGTCGCCGCGCAGCGGCCTGATCAATCCGGCGCCAGCATATACCCGGCGCCCCGGACCGTCTGCAGATAACGTGGCTGCTTTGGGTCTTGTTCAATCTTGCGCCGCAGCCGGGTGATTTGCACATCCACCGCGCGTTCCTGCGCCTGTCCCTTGTCGCGGCCCAGATCCTCGACCAGCTTGGCGCGGCTGATCGGCTCACCGGGTTGGGTCGAGAAGATCTTCATCAACTGGCTTTCCGTCGCAGTCAGACGCACCGGTTCTTCGCCCTGCCACATCTCACCACGTTCCACGTCATAGCGGATCGGGCCGAGGGTCAAAATCTTGGTCGCCGTATCCTGGGCAGGCGTTTCAGGCATCCGCCGCAGGATCGCGTTGATGCGCAGCAACAGCTCTTTTGGCTCGAACGGCTTGGCCAAGTAATCGTCCGCGCCAGCCTCAAGCCCGGCGATCCGGTGTTCGGTCTCACCACGCGCGGTCAACAGCAGGATCGGGGTTGAATGGGTTTCGCGCAGAGTTCTGGTCAGGCTTACGCCGTCTTCGCCCGGCATCATCACGTCCAGAACGATCATGTCGAAGTCCAGCCCCGACAGTACCCGCCGCGCATGGGCGGCATCACGGGCGGCGGTCACCAGAAACCCGCTGCGCATCAGGAATTTCTTGAGCAGATCACGAATACGCTCATCGTCGTCGACGATCAGCAGATGGGCATCCAAATCGCTCATGAGGTCGTATCCCGCAGTTTCGTGTAAGCATGACGCATATCAGCATCCATCATTGCTTCAAGTACTTTACGAAATCCTGATACCGCCTCGGGGCCCGCATCCTTGTAGGCGGCGCGCATTCGCACCCGCTGAGCCTCAGAGAGTTTGGCCTCAAGCGCCTTGCCTTTCTCGGTCAGAAACAGATGGCGTTCGCGCTTGTCCACTGTGCCCACGCGGCTTTCGACCAGTCCGTCATCGATCAAGGTCCGCAGCACCCGGTTCAGCGACTGTTTCGTCACGCCAAGGATTGCCAGCAAGTTGTTCACGGTCGTTCCTGGCGCGCGGTTGATGAAATGAACGGCGCGGTGATGGGCTCGACCATAGGCGAGTTGCGCCAGAATGCGATCAGGATCGGCGGTAAAGCCCCGATAAGCGAAAAACATCGCTTCGATCCCTTGTCGCAATTGTTCGTCGGTCAAAAACAAAAGGCTTTCACCGCCAAACACTTGGGCGGGGCGCGTATCCGACATCATTTGCCTCATTCGTTACTCAGGACCGACTTTATGTCAGCGTTATTGACATTCCAAGAGTGGACAGGTATCGAACCGCAGTTTCTGCGCAACTTTATGTCCGCATCGGACTTAAATGGCGCAACAAGCGAAAAATTCAACCCAGTTCAGGAGGTTTCGCATGGCGGGGTATGATGATCGTGACGGCGTGATCTGGATAGACGGTGAACTGGTGCCTTGGCGTGATGCCAATGTACACATCCTGTCTCATGCAATGCACTATGCGTCCTCGGTGTTCGAAGGTGAGCGCGCATATAACGGCAAGATCTTCAAAAGCCGCGAGCATTCCGAGCGTCTGATCGCATCTGCCGACGCGCTGGACATGCCGATGCCTTATACGATCGATCAGATCGAAGCCGCCAAGGAAGAAACCCTGAAAGCCAGCGGTCTGCAGGACGCCTATGTGCGGGTGCTGGTCTGGCGCGGTTCGGGCGAAGATATGGGCGTGGCCTCGGCTCGAAACCCCGTACGTATGGCCGTCGCGGTTTGGCCTTGGGGCGCCTATTATGGCGACGCTAAGATGCAAGGCGCCAAGCTGGACATCGCCGAATGGAAACGCCCAAGTCCGGAAACCATCCCGGTTCATGCTAAGGCGGCGGGTCTCTACATGATCTGCACCATTTCCAAGCACAAGGCCGAGGCCAAGGGCTGCTCGGACGCGCTGTTCATGGATTACAACGGCTATGTGGCCGAGGCTACCGGTGCCAACGTGTTTTTCGTCAAGGATGGCGAGGTACATACTCCGTTGGCCGATTGCTTCCTGAACGGCATCACCCGTCAGACCGTGATCCAGATGCTGAAAGACAAGGGCATCAACGTGATCGAACGTCGTATCAAGCCCGAAGAAATGGCTGATTTCGAGCAATGCTGGCTGACCGGGACGGCGGCCGAGGTCACTCCGGTGGGGCAAATCGGCGACTACACTTTCGAAGTCGGAGATCTGACCCGCGAGATCGCTGCAGATTATGAGGCGCTGGTTCGCGCCTGATCTGACCAGAAACGCACAGTTAGGAACCCCCGCGTTTCGTGGGGGTATTTCTTTGCCTGCCGTTCAAGTTCTTGTGCAGATCGTTCAACGGGCTGGACGGCAGCGCAGGCAGCGATAGGTTACGCCCATGTTGGACCTGCTCAGCGATATCCTCACCCGCCTGTCCCTGCGGGGGACATTCTATTTCCGCACGTCATTCACGCCGCCTTTCGGTATCCAGGTCCCTGCCTATCAAAATGTCGCCCGCTTCCACTTTGTTCAGCGCGGCGAATTGAAGGTTTATGTCTCTAACACAGGGGAAACGCTGCGGCTCAAGCAAGGCGATTTGATCCTGATCCCGCACGGGGCCGCGCACGCGCTGCTGTGCAATGAAATCAAGCCACTGGACGCGTTGCCATTAGAGCAGGTTCTGGAGGAGGCCGGTTATCAGGGCGATGGCGTCCTGATTTACGGGGGCGAGGATAAAAGCCGCGATACTCAGCTGGTGTGCGGCCATTTCTCATTCACTGGTCCGCCGGGACGAAGGGGCGCAGGTCATATGCTGATCGACCGCTTGCCGTCGTACATTCTGATCGAAAACTACGGCGAAGAGGCCGGTGCCTGGATCGAAGCGACCCTGCGCATGATCGGGTCCGAGATCAACGGTGCCCGTATCGGGGGCGACCTGATCGCCCTGAAACTGTCCGAAGTGCTATTTGCGCAAGCCATACGCGCCCATCTGGAATACCAAAGCCCCAGCGATACCGCCTTGGCCGGGTTCGCTGATCCGCGCATCTCGCGGGCGCTGACCGCCTTTCATCAGGCCCCCGCACAGGAATGGAGTGTCGAGTCACTGGCGCGTGAGGCCGGGATGTCACGTACCGCCTTCGCGCAGTTGTTTGCCGAGAAGATGAACGCGACCCCCATGCAATATCTGACGGATTGGCGTATGCAGATCGCCTGTCACGGCCTGACTGAGAATCGCTGGAACGTGGCGGATGCGGCGGCAGAGGTTGGCTATGCGTCAGAAGCGGCCTTTTCCCGCGTGTTCAAGAAACAGATTGGCCTGTCTCCGGCAGCTTACCGGTCCATGCACTGATCCGCTGGATCTTCGAACGATCTGCAATGTTTCTCGAACGATCCAGAATTAAACGTCCGACTATCCAATCTTAACTTGGTGCCATGCCAAATTAGGAGAGGAAAAAACAATGTCTGTCCGTTTTGTTACCCGCACTGTGCATGCTTATCTTGATTATCCGGTTGCTCTGGCGCTGATGGTGTTGCCTTTTGTTTTAGGGTTGGGGCAATCCAACCCAATGGCGTTGTGGCTGTCGGTAGTCGCCGGTGTCGCGGCGCTTGTTCTGACCGTGCTGACCGACCACCATCTCGGCGTCTGGCGGGTTCTGCCCTATAAATTCCACCTGGCGGTTGATTTGCTTGTCGGCGTCACGTTCCTGGCCGCACCTAGCCTGTTTGGTTTTACGGGGCTGGACGCAATTTACTACTGGCTGAATGGTGCGGCGGTGGTTGCTGTGATCTCGCTTAGCGCGTCGGAACAGGGCGCAACCGCCTGAATGTGAAATACGCCCACTTTTATGTCTGTGAGTCGCTTGTTTTAAGGACAGGCGACTCATCCGCTCATCAAACGCACCACACCTGATCACGCGGCGCTTTTGCCCTTGCAATTCCCGACTAAAATAATCAGATAAAGGGTAACGCTGGGTATGATACTATCCGGCACCGAATTTCGAGGCGGTTTGCGGGCTTAGCGCGTGACTTGGTGAGAGCCCGCCGCCGCCTCGGAAACGAAACAGACTGGCATGGAAAGAGCTTGGTATGGGCGATCCGCTGGACGAAATCATGGCACGGTACGAGGCCGCAACCGCGTGCGGCTGCTGTTGTGACGACGATTTTTGCGCCTATGTCGACAAGAAAAAACCTGCCACAGATGCCAGATCATCCGACCGTTTGCCTGACAGCGCCGCCAGCCAACGCGGGTCAGTCCGGTTTCTCAATGAAAACCGGGCGGTGTAACAGCCCCGGTTTGGGGCTGTTTAGACTCTGTTTTCAGAAATCCACGCCGCGCTGGGCTTTGATACCGGCTTGGAACGGGTGCTTTTCTTCGGTCATTTCGGTAACCAGATCGGCATAGTCGCGCAGCGCTTGCGGGGCGTCGCGCCCGGTCAGGAACACGCTGGTCTTTTCCGATCGTTCGTTCAGACCGCCAATCACCTGATCAACCGACAGGTATTCATAGCGCAGGGCGATGTTGATCTCATCCAGAACCACCAGATCATAATCCCCGCTGGCCATCAGCGCGCGGGCCTTGTCAAAGGCGGCATTAGCGGCGGCGATGTCACGCTCGCGGTCTTGGGTGTCCCAGGTAAAGCCCTCGCCCATCGTGTGCCAGGTGACCAGATCACGTTCTTCGAAGAAACGCCGCTCGCCGGTTTTCCACTTGCCCTTGATGAACTGGACCACGGCGACCTTCTGCCCCCAACCCAGGGCGCGGATTACCACGCCAAAAGCGGCCGAGGATTTGCCCTTGCCCTTGCCGGTATTGATTAGCACCAACCCACGGCCCGGATCGACCGCCTCTGAGACTTTCTTGCGGTGCTGAGCCTGCACCTTTTGCATCTTTTCCTTGTGATCCTGCGCGTCGCTCATGGGGAACCCTCATTCTGTGTCGCGCCACACCCTAGGGGAAGTTTGGCAAAGGTAAAGGTCAGGCTTTGGGATCTGTGACGGCGCGAGCGCGTCCACGTTCCAGGCCCAGCTGATGTTCGCGCCAGATCACCACGATATTGCCGGCGATCACTAGTGCCGCACCGATCAACATCACCAGTGTCGGGAGTTCGCTGAACCAGAAATAGCCGATGACAATGGCAAACAACATCGAAGTATAGTCGTAGGGCGCCAGCATCGACGCCTGACCAAAGCGATAGGACGAGGTCACCAGAATCTGCGCCACACCGCCGATCAGCCCGGCCAGAATCAACACGGCGGCTTGCTCCCACGTGGGCAGGACCCAGCCCCAGAAAACGGTCAGACCGGACAGCAAGGTCGCGGTCATCGAGAAATAAAACACAATGGCCGCCGGGTGGTCGACCTGCACCAACTGCCGGATGTGAATCTGCACAAAGGCGCGTGCAACGGTCGCCCCTAGAATGCACAGCGCGCCGATGGTGGCGGCGGCCTCCATGTTGTTGCCGCCCAGTCGGGGCCAGATCATGATCAGAACACCCAAAAGGCCAATGGCCACGGCGGCGATCCGAATCTTGCGGATGCGCTCGCCCAACATGATCGCGGCCAGAATCAGGGTGAAAATCGGGGTCGCGTAACCAATTGCCGTGGCCTCGGGCAGGGGGATCAGGCCAAGGCCAGTAAAGGTCAGCCCCATCGCTGTGGTCCCAAGTACGCCGCGCCAGAAGTGACCCATGGGTTTGCGAACAACAAAGCCTTGCGCCAATTCTCCGCGTGAGATCAGCCAGATGACGATCACGGGAATGGCGAACAGTGATCGGAAGAACACCATCTCGCCGGGTGGAAAGTGATCAGACTGCGACTTGATCAACCCGGCCATTACGGTGAACAAAAAGACCGCGCTCGTTTTCAGAGCGACGGCCAGCAGCGGTCGATGCGATGTTAACGGTTTTGCCATCGGCGCGAACCTGCGCCTTTGTTCAACAAAGATCAACGCGTGGAATCAGGAATTCGTCCAGTCCGCAGGCAGAGACTGGCCGATCTCGTCCGCGAAGTCCTCCAGAAAGCGGATCATCAGCTCGATGCGTTGTCGTGCAAGGGTTTTTCCGCCCTCGGTCAGCATGTCACTGGGAAGGCCCAGCAGCTTTACCTTCCAGTGATCCAGCGAATAGGTCAGATCGTCCAAGGACCGATTCGCGGCAAACGGATCTGCCGGATCGTACAGCGCCCGTCCCAAAGCGCCTGAAACCGAAAAGTTCCGCGCAATGCCAATCGCGCCCAGCGCGTCCAGCCGATCCGCATCGCGTAAGATGCAGGCCTCGGGTGAGACTGGCGTGATATTGGCAGAGAAGCTGTGTGCCTCAATCGCATGCTGAATGGCACGAATTTGGTTTGGACTATAGCCAAGTTTGCTCAGTATAGGCTCTGATTCCCGCGCGGACTGGCGGGATGCCAGATGGCGATCCGGGTCGTCTTTGGACAGGTTCACCAGATCATGCAGATAGCTGGCGGCCAACAACACGGGTATGTCGGTCTGATCGTCCGCAATGGCCTGCGCGTTCACCCAAACTCGGTCCAGATGGGCCAGATCATGCGCCGGGTCGGTCTCCATCCGCTGCGCGACGATGGCGCGCAGGCGCGCGCGCAGATCAGCCGATCCGTCCACGGTTCTCTCCGATCTGGCCACGGTGCAGCAGCAAGTGGTCGAGGATGACGCAGGCCATCATTGCCTCGCCCACGGGCACAGCACGGATGCCGACGCAAGGATCGTGGCGCCCTTTTGTAATGATCTCGGTTTCCTTACCGGATTTAGTGATGGTTTTGCGGGTGGTCAGGATCGACGAGGTCGGCTTCACCGCAAATCGCACCACAAGATCCTGCCCAGTCGAGATACCGCCCAGAATACCGCCCGCATGGTTGGAGCTGTATTGCGGACCGTCCTGCCCCATGAAAATCTCGTCTGCGTTGGCTTCGCCGGTCAGTTCGGCGGCGGCCATACCTTCACCGATCTCAACACCTTTGACGGCGTTGATCGACATCATCGCAGCGGCCAGATCAGTGTCTAACTTGGCATATACGGGGGCGCCGATGCCGGCAGGGACGCCTCGGGCTACCACTTCAACCACTGCGCCGACCGAATTGCCGGATTTGCGCAGGTCATCCAGATAGGTCGCCCAGTCTTCGGCTGCTGCCGAGTCAGGTGTCCAAAACGGGTTCTGTTCTATTTGCGACCAGTCAAAATTGGTGCGGTCAATCTTGCGCGGCCCCATTTGCACCATATAGCCGGTGATCTGCACATTGGGAGCGATCTGTTTGATTGCTTCGCGCGCCAGCCCCCCGGCGGCCACACGCGATGCGGTTTCCCGGGCCGAACTGCGCCCGCCACCGCGGTAATCCCTGATACCGTATTTCTGCCAATAGGTGATATCGGCGTGACCCGGCCGGAACTTGTCCATGATATCGCCGTAGTCTTTTGAGCGTTGATCGGTGTTCTCGATCATCAGTTGCACGGGCGTGCCGGTGGTCTGGCCTTCAAACACGCCGGACAGGATTTTAACCTGATCAGGCTCACGTCGCTGGGTAGTGAATTTGTTCTGCCCTGGTTTGCGCTTGTCCAGCCAGTGCTGAATCATCGCCTCGTCAATCGCAACGCCCGGCGGGCAGCCATCGACGGTGGCACCCAAAGCGGGCCCGTGGCTTTCGCCCCAGGTGGTGACGCGGAAGAGGTGTCCAAAGCTGTTCATCGACATGGGGCATGCTCCTTTGCGCGTCGTGATTAGCGGGCAAGGCCCGCGGCCTCAAGCGGATTTGCGGTTGGGGCCGTTTGACCCCAACCTTGTTCACATCACGCAGCCGCAGCCAACCCGGCGCGGGTCTGGGTGATTTTCAGCGCCGCCTGTGCCGCTTCGCGGCCCTTTTGCACAAAGTGGTCGCGGTAGATGGCATTGTGGTGGTCGGTTTCCTGATACTGGTGCGGGGTCAGCGAAACCGATAGGACCGGAATACCTGTGTCCATCCCTGCGCGCATTAGCCCGCCAACCACGGCTTGGGCAACGAAATCGTGTCGATAGATACCGCCATCCACGACGAATGCGGCGCAGGCGACCGCGGCATAGCGCCCGGTTTGGGCCAGGTCGCGGGCCAGCAGCGGCATCTCGAACGCGCCGGGGACGTCATAAACGTCGACCTGCTCGGCGGGAATGAGGTCCAGAAACCCATCCAGCGCGCGGTCAACGATATCGGAATGCCAGTTGGCTTTGATAAAAGCATAGCGGGTGTGTGTCATCATGATCTCCTTTCGTAACAGACACGTCACCCAAGGCGATCACGAGCAAACACGCCGTATCACCGGCGTTACTTGCACGTTCTCTTTCATCCGGACTGTAACCGTCGGCTCTGGCCTCTCACCAGATCTGCTGACACCCCGGTCAACGGGGCCGCTCGCGGGCTTACGGGTCTTGGCCCGCATACCGCCGGTGGGGAATTTCGCCCCGCCCTGAGAACGGGATCGACATTGCCAAGGCTCGCACGGTTCCGCAAGGGTGAAGGTGCTGGCAATTGACGGGTTTTGTTTCAAACCAGCTGCTGTAGGGTTTCTGAAGCCAAGGAGAATGTGAATGAAACTCTATCACAGCCCGATGTCCCCCTATGTGCGTAAGGTTATGGTTTTGCTGCATGAAACCAACCAACTTGACGATGTCGAGGTGATGACCATTGCCAATACGCCGTTGGATCCCTCCGATTCCCTGCTGGGCAAAGTGCCGTTGACCAGAATCCCCGCGTTGGAGCGGTCCGATGGCCCGACATTGTTCGACAGTCGGGTGATCTGCGCCTTTCTGGACGCACGTGCCAAGGCCGGGATGTACCCCGAGGGTTCCGGGCGCTGGGACGTGCTGACACTGGAAGCGCTGGCAGACGGTATTATGGATTCAGCTTTGGCGGTCGCCTATGAAGAGCGTTTCCGCCCCGAGGATAAGCAGTGGGACCTTTGGAAGGAAGCGCAATGGGGCAAGATCGAACGCGCCTGCGCTGCGCTGAACCAACGGTGGATGGCCCATTTGGCGGGTCCACTGGATATGGGCCAGATCGCTGTGGCCTGCGCACTGGGTTATCTGGACCTGCGGCATGATGCGCGTGGCTGGCGTAAGGGCAATGATGCGTTGGCCGCGTGGTACGCGGATTTCAGCGAACGGCCAAGCATGGTTGCCACCCGCCCACCAGCCTAGGAAACAGGCCCCGCGCCGAGGATGGGGCGGAGCCTTTTGCATTACTGGCTGCTGAAGGTGGCCAGATAGGCGGCAATGTCTTCGGCCCCTTTCTTCAGCTTCACGCTCATGTTCGGGCGTGCGGTTTCGTCATTGAGGTAATCCTGAATAAACCCAATCGGGTCTTGCGAGTAAGCGATGATATTTTCCTCGGTCCACACAAGCCCTTCGTTGCCCGCACGGATCATGTCATCAGTGAACATTCCGATGGGCAGGCGTTCGCTTCCGTAAAGATAATCAGTCTCGGATCCGGCAACACGACCTACCACACCATACAGATTCGGCCCGGTGATGCCGCCTTTGACCAAAATTTCTCCATCTTTGATGATCGCGTGGCAAGAAGAGCAGCGGTTATATAGTTTTTCACCCTTAGCCGGATCGCCAACGGCCACGGCCTGAGACGCGATGGCCAGAAAAAGAGTCAGCGTTGGTGCAAAAAGTTGTGACACGGGGTTTGACATTGAAAACGTCCTGCAGAGGTTGGAATTTCCTTGCCTTTCGTGGATTCCCGTTAAAAGTGCAATCGAATTCAGGCGTATATAACCTGTTATAAAATATACATTTTTAACTCAGTTTTTTATTGGCCACACATTCCAGAAAAGTGGAAAATTGGGTGGCAGAATCTGGTCTGAATATTGCCCGATGCCCGCTTTCTTGCGGGGCAAAACCAAGTTCTGCATGCCGGTTTCGCTCTCAGTATGCCTCACCCGAATCACATGGGCAGCAGGTTTGGACAGGCGGTGGGTTCCCCCGCTTAAATCTGTCCCCATCTTGAAAAAATACCCCGTCGTTGTGACATGAATGCCCTGTTGAGGCGTCCTGCGCGCCTATGACCGCTGGACGAACCGATTTCTCCCGGCTAGATAGCCGCGATGAGACGCCGCTTTGATGCGGTGCTGATGCATGTTTGCCCGCAATCGCGGGCGCCGGAATCGGAGAAAACCTCGTGTCCCACGCAGAAGACCACGAAGGCACCCGCAGAGATTTCCTCTACTACGTCGCAGGCGGCGCAGGTGTCGTTGCGACGGGTGCAGCCGTATGGCCCCTGATCAACCAAATGAACCCATCGGCAGACGTTCAGGCGCTGTCCTCGATTCGCCAGGACGTCAGCGGTGTCGAGCCGGGCACGCAGCTGACCGTCAAATGGCTGGGCAAGCCTGTATTTATCCGTCACCGAACCGGTGCTGAGATCCAAGAGGCTCAGGAACAGGACGCCGAAGGCGTAGATGCACTGCCTGATCCGCTGGCGCGCAACTTCAACCTGCCTGCCGATGCGCCCGCAACGGATGCCAACCGCGTGATGCCGTCGCCCGAAGGCGAAGCGCCCGGCGCATGGATTGTTCAGATGGGCGTTTGCACCCACCTGGGCTGTGTCCCTCTGGGCGATGCGGGTGATTTCGGTGGCTGGTTCTGCCCCTGCCACGGTTCGCACTATGACCTTGCCGGTCGTATCCGCAAAGGCCCCGCGCCTGAAAACCTGCCCGTTCCGCCCGTTGAATGGGTAGATGCGACAACCATCAAGCTCGGCTAAGGGAGACCCAGATGTCCGGAATTCCCCACGATCATTACGAGCCGAAGACAAATGGCGAGAAGTGGCTGAACAGCCGTCTGCCGATCGTCGGCCTGCTGTATGACACCCTTATGATCCCAACGCCTAAGAACCTGAACTGGTGGTGGATCTGGGGCATCGTCCTGGCGTTCTGCCTGGCGCTGCAAATTGTCACTGGTATCGTTCTGGTGATGCACTACACCCCGCATGTCGATCTGGCTTTTGCCAGCATCGAACACATCATGCGCAACGTGAATGGCGGCTATATGCTGCGCTACCTACACATGAATGGCGCATCGCTGTTCTTTGTTGCGGTATACATCCACATCTTCCGTGGCCTGTTCTACGGCTCGTACAAAGCCCCGCGTGAGATCACGTGGATCATCGGGATGCTGATTTACCTGATGATGATGGGCACCGCCTTCATGGGCTACGTTCTGCCTTGGGGTCAGATGTCCTTCTGGGGTGCAACCGTGATCACCGGCCTGTTTGGCGCGATCCCGTTCGTGGGTGATGCGATCCAGACCTGGCTGCTGGGCGGACCCGCGGTGGACAACGCCACGCTGAACCGCTTCTTCTCGCTGCACTACCTGCTGCCGTTTGTCATTGCGGCGCTGGTGATCGTGCATATCTGGGCCTTCCACACCACTGGCAACAACAACCCAACAGGTGTTGAAGTGCGCCGCGGTTCGAAAGCCGAAGCCGAGAAAGACACGCTGCCGTTCTGGCCGTACTTTGTGATCAAGGATCTGTTCGCACTGGCTGTGATCCTGGTTGTGTTCTGGGCGGTCGTCGGTTTCATGCCGAACTATCTGGGCCACCCGGACAACTACATCGAAGCCAATCCGCTGGTGACGCCTGCGCACATCGTGCCCGAATGGTACTTCCTGCCGTTCTACGCGATCCTGCGTGCCTTCACTGGTGAGGTCTGGGTCGTGCAGTTCGCCAGCTTCATCACCGGCGGCATTGTTGACGCCAAATTCTTTGGTGTGATCGCGATGTTCGGTGCGATCCTGGCTATGGCGCTGGCGCCCTGGCTGGACACGTCGACTGTGCGTTCGGGCAAATACCGCCCGCTGTTCAAATGGTGGTTCTACCTGCTGATCATCGATTTCTTTGCCCTGATGTGGCTGGGTGCGATGCCCGCGGAAGAGCCCTATGCGACCTTCTCGCTGATCGCGTCCGCCTACTGGTTCGCTTATTTCTTCGTGATCCTGCCGATCCTTGGCGTGATCGAGAAACCTCTGGCCCAGCCCGAGACCATCGAAGAAGACTTCAACGCGCATTATGGCAAGGCTGACGCCGACGCCACGCCGGCCGAGTAAGAAGAGGGACCGGAAACATGTTCAAGAAACTTGCAATCGGTGCCGCGTTTGCTCTCGCCCTTGCTCCTGCTGCGTCCTACGCGGCAGGCGGCGGCGAACAGCATATCGAGGACTTCCACTTCTCGTTCGAGGGGCCGTTTGGCACCTGGGATCAGAACCAGCTGCAGCGCGGTCTTCAGATCTATACCGAGGTTTGCGCGGCTTGCCACGGCCTGAGATACGTGCCCCTGCGCGACCTTGAAGCGCTGGGCTATTCGGAAGAAGAAGTCATCGCCTATGCGGCGGGCAACTTCGAAGTGTTCGACCCCGAGCTGGACGATTTCCGTCCGGCCATTCCGACCGATCACTTCCCGGCAAATGACGGCGTTGGCGCACCGGACCTGAGCCTGATGGCCAAGGCCCGTGCGGGCTTCCACGGTCCTTACGGTCTGGGCATCAACCAGTTCTTCAAAGGCATGGGTGGCGCGGAATACATCGCCTCGCTGCTGGATGGCTATACCGGCCATGAAAAAGAAGAGGCCGGCACGATCCTGTACGAAAACACCGCCTTCCCAGGCGGCTGGATTTCGATGGCACCGCCGCTGGCCGAAGATCAGGTGGAATTCGCTGATGGTCACCCGGCCACGGTCGAAGCCTTGTCCGAAGACATCGCGGCCTTCCTGATGTGGACGGCCGAGCCGAAGATGATGGAGCGTAAGTACTCCGGCTTCGTCGGTGTCATCTTCCTGTCGCTGTTGTCGGTGCTGTTGTACCTGGTCAACAAGCGCCTGTGGGCAGGTGTGAAAGGCAAGAAGTCCGTCTGATCGGATTTCGCTTCTGAATGTTACGAGGCCCGGTGTTCGACACCGGGCCTTTTTGTTCGGCTGGCTGCCGGTGTTATACTCGCCTCGTCTTTTGTTGTTTCTGGGGCAGCACATTTTCAGCGCATTACATTTGGGAGAACGAATTATGGACACGCAGAGCAATGTCGAAAAGATGCGGAAAGCCTTTGCAGAATGGAACGATTGCAAGGCGTCAGATATCGGTATGTGGGAAAATACACGACCGAGGATCTGTGCATGCGTTCGCTGGGCCGGGGCCAATACGGGCTGGATTTCAGCTGGGCGCGATGGTCGGGCCGAGATGCAGGAATATCTGGAAGATCTGACTGCCGCATTCGAGATGCAGCATTGGACCCTGAAAGACACCATTGCACAGGATGACCGTGTTGTCGGCATCGGCGCCTGTGCCTGGACGCATAAAGGCACTGGCAAGACGGTAGAGACGCCGATTTTGATCATTTGCCGGTTTCGCGACGGGCTGGTCTGTGAATACGAGGAATTCTATGACACCGCAGCGGTGTCTGCGGTCACCACCTAAGCAGCTTTACCTCAGGCAGTCAGCTGTGTGTCTGAGCGCCCTAGCACTTTGGCCGTCACGATCTGTCCTTCGGTATGCGGGGTGTTGAACGCGACCTCGGTGAACTGCTCGGTGCGGCCCATATGCGGATTCTCCATCAGGATGTGATGGGTTTTGCCGACCTGCTCGTTCAGATGCTTTGCGACCTGAGCCTCACCCGCAGCACGTAGGCGGGCGGCACGGTCTTTGATAATGTTCCCGTTGATCTGCTGCGGTATGCGGGCCGCTGGTGTGCCGTCGCGCTTGGAATAGGGAAAGACGTGCAGCCAAGTCAGATCACAGTCAGTGACCAGTTTCAGAGAATTCTCGAAATGCGCCTCGGTCTCAGTCGGGAAGCCAGCGATGATGTCGGCACCAAAGGTCATCTCGGGGCGCAGTTTGCGGGCCTCTTGCGTGAAACGGATGGCATCGTCGCGCAGGTGGCGGCGCTTCATCCGCTTCAGGATCAGGTCATCCCCGTGCTGTAGCGACAGGTGCAGATGCGGCATCAGGCGCGGTTCGGTTGCGATGGCCTGCATCAGGTTCTCGTCCACTTCGATCGAGTCGATGGAACTGATCCTCAGCCGCGGCAGGTCAGGCACCAGTTTCAGGATGCGCATGACCAAATCGCCCAGCTTGGGCTCTGCGGGCAGGTCAGCGCCCCAAGAGGTCAGGTCAACTCCGGTCAGTACAACCTCGTTATAGCCCCGGTCCACCAGTCGCTTGATCTGATCCACCACCACGCCCGCAGGGACGCTGCGCGAGTTGCCGCGGCCATAAGGAATGATGCAGAAGGTGCAGCGATGGTCACAGCCATTCTGGACCTGCACATAAGCGCGCGAGCGGGTGCCGAACCCATCAATCAGATGTCCCGCCGTCTCAGTCACCGACATGATGTCATCGACCTGCACAGCTTCAGTCTCACCGATGAAATCCGCGGCCATGCCTTTCCAGGTGTCGGGCTGCATCTTTTCGGTGTTGCCAATCACCGCATCGACCTCCTCCATCCGGGAAAAGGTCTCGGGTTCGGTCTGCGCGGCACATCCAGTCACGATCAGCCGTGCATCGGGGTTCTCCCGCCGCAGTTTGCGAATCTCTTGCCGGGCCTTGCGTACGGCCTCAGCCGTCACAGCGCAGGTATTCACCACCACCGCGTCGGTCAGACCGGCTTGCTGCGACAGCTCTTTCATCGCCTCGGTCTCATAGGCGTTCAGGCGACAGCCCAGCGTGGTGAATTTGGGGGCGCTCATCCCAGAGATTCCAGAAATTCCGGGGTCAGAGTGCCCGAAAAGACATGACAGGTCGGACCGGTCATCCAGATTCCATCTTCGCGCCAGTCGACCCAAATGGTGCCACCGTCCAGATCAATCTGCACTTTGCGACCAGTCAGGCCAAGACGAGCAGCAGCTACAGCCGTCGCGCAGGACGATGATCCCGAGGCCAGCGTGATCCCCACGCCCCGCTCCCAAACGCGCATACGGATGTGATCTGGCCCGATGACCTGCGCCACCTGCACATTGGTGCGCTCAGGGTACAGCGGGTGATATTCGTACCGCGCGCCAAATTCTTCCAGGGGAATCGCCTCGGCGTTTTCGACAAAGAACGTGCAATGGGGATTGCCCATACCGGTCGCGGTCGGAGTACCCTCGATCGGCAATTCCAGTGTATCAACCTCTTCGGCCAGCGGAATCTCGTGCCATTCCAGCTGCGGTTGCCCCATGTTCACCGATGTCATGCCGTCCCCGGCATCGCAGGCAAAAAGCGTGCCGCGTTCGGTGGTCAGCGTCAGTTCCGATTTGCCGCTTTCTTCCATCAGGAAACGGGCGATACAGCGCGTGGCGTTCCCGCACGCCGCTGAGGTCGTCCCGTCGGCGTTATAAAACACCAGATGCGCATCTGCGTTACCGTTTTCTATCACGGCCAGTTGGTCGAAACCCACGCCGAACTGTCGGTGCCCGATTCCCCTAGCAAGCGCAGGCGAAATCTCAACACTTTGCGCGCGCGCATCTACAATGACAAAGTCATTGCCAAGCCCGTGCATCTTCATGAAGGGCAAACCAGAGGTCATCATACGTTGCATGGCCGGCATATAACCACGCGTTTGAAAGGAATCCACCCTGCGATGCAGATTCCTGAAAAAAGGGGTTGACCCCCCCGCGTCACCTCCCTAATTAGGCCGCCTATCGGGACGCCGGAAACAAGTTAAGTGACGGTGAAACGAGGTGCAAAATAAGGGCTTGAACCCAGTTGGGAAAATACCTTAGAGAGCGCCACGGATCGAACAGATCCAGCAAAAGAGTGGGCCGTTAGCTCAGTTGGTAGAGCAACTGACTTTTAATCAGTGGGTCGCAGGTTCGAATCCTGCACGGCTCACCACTTTTTCAATAAAAGCAAGATTTGTCGTGGGGCAGAAGCTGACGTTACCACGAGGTTTGTTTGCACTCCTTCCCCGATAGCTATTCACGTGTGAGTGTGCTTGCGAACGAGAATTTTAAGCCGATCAGACCTGAAGTGGGCGCAGGTCCGACATGTAAGTCTGTTCGTGCCAGTGAGTGGACTGCGCGATGACAAATAGGACTGCCTGCAACTGCCCCAGTGACATCAACTAGAGCAGCACGCTGTTGCCCTTGACCCAGCAATAGGGTTGAACGGGTCGAAAATCGCACTTTATCACAAAGATGTCCGCAACCCTTTCGCGCCCCAGCGGTCTTGGATAAGACGGACATAGCGCTGTCAGAACCTCTGCCTGCGTGAAACAATTGGGAGCGTATTCATGAAGTTTCGCCCTTTAGCCCTTGCTGCCATCGTTAGCACGCTGCCCTTTGCGGCTCAGGCCCAAACGGCGAAGGATGCGCCGGGGTTGGTGGTCGAGCTGAACGCGACTGAAGATGTCGAAGGCGCCTGCCGTTTGACCTTTCTGGTCGAAAACGAAACTGCAACGGCGATCGACACTGCCAATTATCAGGTGGTGATTTTCGATGCCGCTGGTGTGTTCGAACGCTTTACCCTTTTTGGATTTCGGGACCTGCCAGCGGAACGCCCCCGCGTGCGCCAGTTTGATGTACGCGACATCGCCTGTGAAAATCTTGGGCGGGTTCTGATCAATGGGCTAAGCGGCTGTACCGTCGACGGTGCTGACAGCGAAATCTGCGACAAGACACCAACCTTGCGCAGCCGTACTGAAGTGGAGCTTTTGGGATGAGTATTCTTGACGCCCTGCGTGAAATTCTGGCCCTGGGCGGGCCGGTTGTGGCCATCCTGATCGCCATGTCCGTGGTGACGCTGGCGGTGACGCTTTACAAGCTTTGGCAATTCGCCGCCTCGGGTGTTGGTCGGCACCGGGTGCTGTCGCAGGCGCTGGACGCTTGGGATGCCGGTGACAAGCAAGCCGCCCGCGCGCGACTGGCCAAAAGCAACAGCTATCTTGCGCCGCTGGTCGGCGTGGCGATGGATGCGCCGGACGCACCCGGTCTGGATCAACGGTTGGATGCCGAGGCGGGGCTGGCGCTGGCCGGGCTTGAACGTGGGTTCCGTCTGCTGGATACGGTGGCGCAGCTGGCGCCGCTGTTGGGTTTGTTTGGTACGGTTCTGGGCATGATCGAAGCGTTCCGCAGTCTGCAAACCGCCGGGTCTTCGGTTGATCCGTCGCTGTTGGCGGGTGGTATCTGGGTGGCGCTGGTGACCACTGCGGTGGGCCTGGCGGTGGCGATGCCGACCTCGATGGTGCTGTCGTGGTTCGAAAGCCGCACCGCACGGGAACGGGTGTTCGCCGATAAGGCGCTGCGCACCGTACTGGTGCCGGGGCAGGCCATCCCGCTGGCCGAGGACGCACAGAGCATGGCGGCCACGCCCGGACATGCGTAACCTCGCACCCTTTGTCAGGCGACCACTGGCGATGACACCGCTCATCGACGTGATCTTTCTGTTGCTGCTGTTTTTCATGCTGACCTCGACCTTTTCCAAATATGGCGAGATCGAGCTGAGCGCTGCCACAGCGGGCAACCCGACCGCGGACACACCTCAAGATCGCGCCTTTGTGCAGCTGGGAGAAGAAAGGCTGGTTCTGAACGGTACTCCGGTCACGCTTGCGGACCTGACCACACAGGTGACGACCGGGCAGGTGCTGGTCAGTTTGGACCCTGACACGACGGCGCAGCGGCTGGTGGACCTGCTGGTTTTGCTGCGCGGGCGCGAGGGCCTCAGCGTTCTGGTGCTGGAATGATCCGTCCTGGCCGCCCCCGCCGCAAACGCGACTCGACCATTGCGCTGATCAATGTCGTGTTCCTGATGCTGATCTTCTTTTTGATCGCGGGAACGGTGGCCACGCCGCTGGACCCTGATCTGAATCTGGTCGACACGTCCGAGTTGGAAGGCCGCGAACCGCCCGACGCATTGGTGTTGCACCGGAACGGAACGCTCAGCTTTCGCGGCGCGCCGATGGACCCCGAAACCTATATGACAGGGCGCGACCCCGGACCGGTACGCATCGTCCCGGATCGCGAGGCGCCGGGCGCTCGGCTGATGGAAGTGACGGCTGAACTGCGGCGATTGGGCGCCGTATCCGTGTTTGTCGTGACCGAAAAGGCGCTGGAATGATCCGGGGGTCGGTGGTCATTGCGGTTCTGGCCGCGCTTCTGTCGCTGCTGCTGCATCTGACGGGGCTAAGCCTGACCGCACCCAGACTGACCGGACAATCAGGTGACACTGATACACCCGACAGGGTTGAACTGGGCAACAGTTTCGAAGATCTGGTTGAAGCCGTCGCTGAACCTGTTGAACCCGAACCGGAGGAAACGCCTGAACCTCCGGTCGAAGACCCGCCCGAACCTGCCGAGATTCCAACCAGCGAAGTGCATGTGGCCTCGGACGATCCCCAACAAACCTTTGCGCCCGATACGGGCACCTCAGAAGTGTTGCAGCCCGTTTCCCCCGAACCGGTCGAGTCAGAAGCCCCCGAACCCCAAGAGACCACGGATGGCGACCAGAGCGCCAGTGACGAGGTGGAAGAAACTCCGGACGTAGAAACTGCCGAGGTTGTCGAAGCCCCAGAAAGCAACCCCGAGGTGACCGAGCCGATTACTGAGGCCGCGGCACCTGAACCGGTTGAGGCCGAGCAGCTTGCCGCGCTGCCGGACCCGTCGGAAGACGTATTGCCATCAGTTGCGCCGGATATCCCCACCGAAAGCGAGGCGGTCGAGCCCGATATTCCCGCAGCCCAAGCCGAATCCGCACCGCAGGCAGAGGAAAGCAGCGAAGGATCAGAGCTGGCTGTGGCCTCTTCGATCCGCCCACAACTGCCGGATCGTCGCCCACAGTCTGAACCGCGGGACGTGTTGCGTAGCGTGCGGGATTTCAGCAACCTTCGGTATCCATCGCGCGAAATTGAATCCCCCCTGACCACATACGCGCGCCGGGGTGTCGACAGGTTTACTTCGGGCAATAGCGGCAGGCGCTCAGGCGGGCGAGGGCCCGGAAATTCTGACCGGACGAATTATGCCGGAGAGGTTCTGGTTCACCTGAACCGCGCGCCGATCGTCTATACAGCGGCGCGGGGCTTTGCGAGGGTGTTTTTCGTGATCAAGCCGGACGGAACCCTGGATTATGTCGAAGTGGTGGATACCAACGGCACACCGGATCTTGAACGGGCAGCCAAGGCACAGGTGGCAGCGGCCTCACCCTTTCCGAAACCGCCCGGAGGTGTCAGCCGGTCGCTGTCATTTGTCTATTACGGCAACTGATCTGCCGAAGAGCTTGGCAGGCTGAGCAGGTATATTCGAAAGCGTTGGATTTTACCGATCAGCGTGGCCGAAAGGCGTTGGCATGAGTATCGAAAACACCATTTACGGCTATTGGGCCAGTCTCTCTAAATTAAAGTGGTCGCGGCCTTTTTCTGCGATCAACTTTTTGTAACGGCTTCTGGAAGCTATGCTAATTATCTAAAAATAAACAATAAAAATTAGTTTATCTGATTTCACCTGTGCAAAGTTGCAACGCAAGCCGAGGGCAAGACGTTCGAATGTCCGGGGGCCCTGTTGAGCATGCCCGCGATTTGTTCGACTAGGCGCTCAGCCACACTTTGTAGCCAAACTCCACTCACTCTCATGGACTTATCATGAAACAACTTCTTTTTGCGTCGACCGCAACAATTGCAACCGCAGGCATCGCAGCGGCCGAATCCGGCATCAACCTCAGCGGCTATGGCCGTTTTGGTATTGGTTACCTTGAGGACCGTCAGAACACGACACTGACCACCACCACAGCCAATGGTACGGTAAACCAATTCACGGCAGATTCTGACGAGGCCATCCTGATCTCACGTTTCCGTCTGAATATTGACGGTTTCACGGAAACTGACGGTGGCGTTCGGTTTGAAGGTCGTGTTCGTCTGCAGGCCGACGAAGACTCCGACACTGGTGAGGCCAACAACGCCGGTCTGAACGGCGCGCGGTTCTCTGTTATCTATGGTGGCTTACGTGTTGACGCCGGCAACGTGGCCGGTTCATTCGACAACCTGGATGACTATTTCGGCACCGAGCCCGGCTTGGAAGAGTTTCTGGGTCAGTATTCGGGCGTGAACTACTCGTTCCTCGAGTATGAATCGACCGGTTCGGGCGACAATGCCGTGTTCTTCCAGTACACCGTCGGTGATTTTGCTGTTTCGGCGTCCTACGACCAGAACACCATCTTTGCAAACAATGGCACTGGCTCAACCACGGACCGTGACCGCTGGGACGTAAGTGCGGCTTATACTATCAACAACATCACCGCCTCGCTGGTTTATGGTGAAACCGATGAAGGTGATGGTGTCGAAAAGGAAAGCCTGACCGTCTTCACTTTGGGTGCCGAATTCAATGACTTCTACGGAACGCTGTTCCTGGCGGACGACGATGTGGCCGATGATGATGAAAACGGCACTGCTTACGGTTTCTCGGTCGCCTATAACCTGGGTGCAGCGACCACGTTGCAGCTGGTCTATGGTGACGGATCGGCCGATAATGACACGCGCAACATCGGTGTGGGCGCCATCTATGATCTGGGTGCGGGCGCTTCACTGCGTGGTGCCGTTGGCGAAGTTAAAGACGGTGACGACGACGGCCGGATTCAGGCCGACTTTGGTGTCTGGTTCAACTTCTAAAGTGACCTGATTGACCTAGATTCAAGGGCGGGCCTTTAGGTTCGCCCTTTTCGGTGGCCTACTGTTTTTCAAAGAACAGGATGACCTCGCCCAGCCGTACGCCATATCGCGAAACATAGGCGCGGTTCAGCAGACGATCATCGCTTAGCAGCCACATCCAGTCGTCAAAGTTGACCCGCATGGTGCCGTCTTTGATCGGCAGATCGATCTTGTATGTCCAGTTGAAGGTATCACCACGCTCGACCCCGCTGGCAGCGCCTAGAACGCCAGGCGCAGTTCCGGTCCAGGTGTCCTGACCGGTTTTGATTAGGGTCCAGATGCGTTGTTCGGTGGCGCCGTCGTCATAGACGAAATCCTCGATCAGGGTCAGGGTTTCACCATCCCAAGTGCCTTGGATATCCACCGTAAATCGGCGGGGGACATTGCCCAGAACATCCTGAAACTGACCATAGGCGACGGTTTTGCCTTCAAAGAACTCCTCAAGGTTCAACTGCCGGTCGGACAGAAAGCTTTTAGGTACGCGCGGCTTGGCGGAACAGGCGGTCAGCGCGGCAAGCCCCGCGATGGCAAGGGCCGCGATCAGGATGCGGCGGGGCGTCATTGCAAGGTCCTCGTTTCTACCGCGGTGTCATAGCCATTTGAACCGCTGACATGCGCAGCTTTAGCTTCGGGCGCGGGGCGCATGGTGGCGACCAGTTCAGCGACCTTGATGCCGAATTTGCGCATCTCGGACCGGTTCATGATCACACCGTTCTCGGTCAGGTACATCCAATCGGTGACGTCCAGTGTGTGCCCGCCCGCGTCTTGGGGCAGGATGATCCGATAAGTCAGCTTCACGGTCGATCCCGAAACTGTGCCGTGACCCTCACCGACGATATCATCTGCCGTCGCGGTAAACGTGTTGCCCGTGCCCAGCGTCAGATGCCATTTGCGGACCATCTTCTTGCCGTTGGAATAGGTGAAATACTCGGTCAGCGTGCCGGTGTTGCCATCCCATTTCCCCACCATACGGGCGACAAAGCTGTTCGACATCTTCCCATTGGGGCCATAGATCAGCCCTTCGGACAGGATTTCGCCGTTCAGGACTCCTTTCATTTTAAAGGCAGGCCCGGTGCCGCTGTAATCGGCAGGGGATTGCGAGCGAAAGCTTAGGAACCGGCGCTGAGCTGCGACCAGAACAAGGATGGCAAGCAGTAGGATAGCTACGATAGTCATTTGGCTGAGACCTCAGAAGGCAACGTCAGGAGCAGCCCGAACGCGCCGAGTTTCAGGATGCAGGGCAGCACGGCATAGGCGAGGGTGAGCGTCCGCAACGCCTCGGCCGAGTTTGCCTGTCCTGGGGTGAACCCGCTGCGTTCCAGCAGCGGCAGAGTGAAAAAGGCAGCGAGCGCGAGGCCCAGCTTGCCAGCGAATGACCAGATGCCAAATGCGGCGGATGCGTTCAGCCCCGCCCGCGTCAGCGCGACTGAGAACATCGCGGGTAGCACCACCATATCCGCCCCCAGTGCCGCGCCCGAAGCCAGGCAGATTGCGGCGAACCCGGTCAGATTACCGGCGGACAACAAAGCTGCGCCAACAAATCCCGCGATCGACAGGGGCATGGCGATGATCAGTGTTCGTTTCGGGCCAATCCGATTAGCCAGCTTTGCCCAAAGCGGAACGCTGGCCCCGGCGCTGAGGAAGAACAGGATCAGCAGTGGTCCGGCTTTTCCCGGCAATTGCAGGCGATCTTCGACAAAGAACAAAAACAGGGTCGAAGTGATGGCAACTGGCAGGCTGTTGACCAGCGCCAGCAGCAGCAAGCGCAGCGCACCAGCTTGTGCGAGCCCATTGAACGACAGGCCGTCGCCAGTAATCGGGGGTCGGCGCCAGATTGGGATCGTCAGGGTCAGGGTGAAGATCGCGATCAGGCCCAGAAACAGGCCAAAGGCGGGATAGCCCTGCGCGCTGGCTCCGAATCCTACGAAGAAGGCTGGGGCGCTGGCTGCAAGGATGACGCCTGTCAACTGCCCGCCTTCGCGCCATGCGGCCAATCTTATCAACTCTTTCGGCTCTGGCTGTATGGCAAGCGTCGCGCTGCGACCGTAAAGCAGGATGGTGCCTAAGCTGTAGGCTGAGAATAGTAGAATTAAAACAGAGACTAATAAGGCAATATTTGTTCCTGGCGGCAGTCCAAACAGCATTGGAAACCCGATCGCCAAACCAATCGCAGCGGTCGCAGCAAACAGCAGTTGCGCGTTTGGCCAGCGGTCTATGGCCCAACCAATCAGCGGATCCTGCACCAGATCGATTAACCGGATCACCAGCAGAACGGTGCCGATCACACCCAACCCGATACCAAGATTGACGGCAGCAAATCGCGGCAGATGGATATATAGCGGTATCCCCGCCGCAGCGAGCATCAGCGCATACAGACTGACACGCGGGTACAGCATCATCCGCCCTTCAATTGTCGGGTGAAACTGCCCGATCGGGTGTTGTCGCCCAGAAAAATGGACATAAAGGCGCTTTTGGCGCCGGGATAGGACAGGGTACAGGTCTTTTGGCCGTTTCGCCAAAATCCAACTTTGTTCGGGCCTTCCGAAATTGCAGTATAGTTGTCGCCCTTGCTAACCGCCTGAAAACACTTCTGTAACTGGGCCTGCGTCGGGGCAGGGTTTCCTTGTCGAGCCATCTCATCCAACGTCGATTCAACCAGTGCTTTCTGTTTCAGGGATTTGCGATAGGTCAGCTGCAATGCAAAGTCCTGCGTCCAATTGAGCGTGCTGCCTTGCGGCGTATACAGCTTGGCTTCGTAGATTGGCATGCCCAAAAACCGGAAGGTTGCGCTGCCTCTGAGTTGCGCATCAGTCAGCGTCTGGGTGATCGGTGACGCGGCCAACCCGCCCGGGGCCAGCACGATCACAGAAAACAGTGCAGCGCGGCAGGTATCAGAGATCAGCCGATGCAGGGATGGCCGGGTCTTGTGCAGGAATGCCATTGTCAGCTCCGAGTGTGTGCGGGGTGCCGTTAAGGCGCTCAACAACATGCATCGCGCTGGCAATCCCGTCTTCGTGAAAGCCATGCCGGTTGTAAGCCCCGGCAAACCAGGTTCGGTTCTGTCCCTGCATCTCGCGGATTTTTCCCTGAGCTTTCAGGGCCGCTTTGTCGAACACCGGATGGGCAAACTCGACCTTGTCATAGATTTTACCCGCGGGAATTTCCGAAGATGCGTTCAGCGTCACAAACAGCGGATCGCTGTCTGGAATATTCTGCAGTCGGTTCATCCAGTAAGTCACGCCAACATTCCCCGCTTGCGAACGGTAGGTCCAGCTGGACCAGCACGCGCGACGGCGGGGCATCTGGCTTGGGTCGCAATGCAGGATAGCCGTGTTCGGTTGGTAACGAATAGAGCCTAACGCAGCTCTTTCCGCATCTGTTGCAGTCTCGCCCAGAATGGCAAGGGACTGATCGGAATGGGTGGCCAATATGATTTCGTCGAACAGATCAACCTGACCCTGGCTCTGGACAGTCACACCGGCATCGCCGCGTTGAATATGCTCAACCGGGCAGGCCAGACGGATTTCACAACCGCGCTCACGTAACGCGGCATCGATGCGGCGGACATATTCGATGCTGCCGCCCTTGACAGTGTACCATTGATGCTGATTGGCGCGACCACTGGCCAGCAGGGCATGGTTGCGGAAGAATTGTACCAGCGAGCGGGCCGGGAACTGATCCACAAACTCCACCGGAGTGGACCAGATCGCGCCACACATCGGCATCAGGTAATTGTGGCGGAACCAATGGCCCAGGCGCAGTTGATCGACCAGCTCTCCGATCGTGGTGTCATCGTCACGTGCGGCTTCTGGGGCTTCTTTGCCAAAGCGCAGGATGTCCGCGATCATCTTATAATAGGCAGGCCGCGCGAGGTTGCGTTTCTGCGCCGTCAGGGTGCGCAGGTTGTTCAGACCGTATTCAATGCGGCCGTTGTCGATGGTGGCACCAAAGCTCATCTCGGATTTGATGACGGGCACGTTCAGCTCATCGAACAGGCGCGTCAGATAGGGGTAGGTGGCATAATTGAAGACGATGAAACCGGTATCGACAGGTTGGTCGCCGTTTTTGCCTGCCATGACGGTTCGGGCATGGCCGCCCAGTCGGGGTTCGGCCTCGAACACGGTCACATCGTTGTTTTTTGACAAATAGTAAGCGGCCGACAGACCTGAGATACCTGCACCTACTACCGCGATTTTCTTGCGTACGCCTCGGGTTTCGTCGAACATGCCATCCTCTTTGTGCGACATTTTACAATAGGATACGCAGGAAATGCCGGGGTGGATCAATCGGATTAGAAGTTTTTCGCAAAAGCACTATGTTGTCGCGTCTGGAGTTTTGATCCAGTGCGTCGCTCTGGCCGTAAAATCATAGACGCAACTGTATTGGCCAGGGCATGAGCAGCTTTGAAGGAAAAACCTATTGGATCGTTGGCGCCAGCGAAGGGCTGGGCCGGGCTTTGGCCGAGGCGCTGAGCCGTCAGGGCGCACATCTGATCCTGTCTGCCCGCAATACCGAGCGTCTGACCGAGATTTGTTCTGCCCTGCCAAATGCGCAAGCTGTTCCGTGCGACGTGACAGATTTGGACGCTGTACGTCGTGCCGCGGTCGAGGCCGGAGAGGTGGACGGGTTGGTCTATAACGCCGGAGCTTATGAACCGATGCGCTCTGCCGATTGGAATTCCGAGGCCGTGCTGGCGATGACGGATGTGAATTACACGGGTGCCCTGCGGGTTCTGGGTGAGGTTGTACGCAGGTTCGTACGCAGGGGGCGCGGGGATATCACGCTGATTGGGTCTTTGTCGGGGTATCGGGGTTTGCCTGCAGCGGTGGGGTATGCGGCCAGCAAGGCAGCACTTGTTTCGTTGGCCGAGACCATGCGGTTCGACCTGGCGGGCACAGGGGTGACGGTGCGCATCGTCAATCCGGGCTTTATCAAGACCCGCCTGACCGAGAAGAACACTTTTAAGATGCCGATGCTGATGACGCCCGAGGAGGCGGCAGATCGTGTGGTCAAAGCGATGTCACGTCGCCGATTCCGTACGGATTTTCCAGCACCATTTTCCTGGCTGGTGCGTCTGATCGACTATCTGCCTGATTGGCTGGTTTATCGTGGAAAATAGACTCTAACAAAACTGTCCCTGGCAAAACCATCCTGCCGACATGGTACCGCCATGGCCATAAAACAGCCACAGCCGCTCGCCCTGTTCGGTCACCACCACCCAGTAATCGCGCACGCCGCTGCGCCAGTTGGGATCGTCCAGCCACCATTCCGGCGCAATGCGTTCCGGGCCCGTGGCCTGCGCCAGTTGCCAGTCGCGCCCACGCCAGCGAAAGGCGCTGGGCACGTCCGGGGTTTCCGGCGCCATCACCGGTTCGGGTTGCCACATCTGCAAGGGGCGCGGGCGCGGAGGGGCAGGCCAGTCATGCGCCGGTTCCGACCAGGCTGCGGCCAGCGTCTGCGCCGTCTTCTCGGGGATATGTGAGGCCGCCGGGTGCCGCCGCGTGATCGCCTCCAGCCCCACGCGTGCGCCCAGCTTACCGATCAGGTCGTCGACGCCGGTGTTGCCTTCCAGCCGATCCCGTACGGCGCGACGGGCCTCGGCATGGCCCGCCATGGTGCGGGCGTGGATAGGCTCGGTCTGGACCGCCACAAGCCGCAACATGTCGATGCCATAGCCTGCATCAATCTTGTCGACTTTCATCTCTAACAACGGGCGAATGCGGTATTTGTCAAAGGTCGGACGGGCCAGACCGACTTCGACAATCTCAGCCGCCTGATCAGCGCGATGTGCCTCAAGCCGCAGGGTGCGAACGCCGCGGCCTTTCTCCTCCAGTTTTGCGCAAAGCGTGGGCAGTATCCGATCAATGGCGGCCATGACGTCTTCGATCAGACCGATTGGGTTGGGCAGGGTCATCCGCACCGCAAAGCGATGGGGCGGACGGGCGGGCGAGACCGGTTCGGGCGCGCTGCCCATGGCCTGATCCAGCCGCAGCACCAGACCCCGCCCGAACCGCCGCGCCAAACTGGCACGCGGCTGGCCCAACAGATCGCCGATCCGGCGCAGGCCCAGCCGGTTCAACTGCGCCACGGTCTGATCCTCCAACCGCAGCGCCGCGATGGGCAGGGGGCTGAGCGCGCCATAGGATTGTCCCGGCGCTGCAATCCGCGCGCCACCACCCAAGGCCATCACCTGCGGCGCGGCGCCACCTTTGGTCCAGTGCCGCCGTTTGGTGGCGCGGGCACGGGTGGCACGGGCCTCTTGGCTGATGGCGTCGCCGTTGCGGTCGGACGTGACTTCTTGCCCGGCGTATCGCGCCAACGCCCAGGCCGCGCCCAGCGTGTCGGCGATGCCCATCTGTACGCTCAGGCCCATATCGGCGCAGTCGACCTCAAGTACGCTCAGCAACGCCTCTTCGCCGCCGAACAGATGGGCGCAGCCCGACAGGTCGACAATCAGCCCGTCCGGTGATTCTTCGGCTACCCAGGGGCTGAATTTGCCTGCCCAGCGGCGCAAAGCGGTTAGAAACGCGGTCTCGGCGGGGGTATTGCGAGGGCGCGTCACAAGATTCGCGCACATGGCATGGGCATCGCGCACCGGCTGACCCACGCGCAACCCGGCGGCCTGAGCCTGTGCATTCAGCGAGGTGACAACCTGCATGTTCGCCTGCTCGGCCACCACGGCCAAAGGCCCATCCTGCAGGCCCCGCGCAGCGCGGACCAGCCGTTCAGCCCCCAGACGGGGAAACCAGAGTGAGAGTATTCGTCGTTTGGGCATCGGCAGACATCAAAATGTTCCCATTTTGTTCTTACCGTAGAATCATGCCCCGAGTCCACGCCTACCCGCAGGTCAGACGCTGAATGATCCCGGCGTCATTGACGAACACGTTCAACCGGTCGATGCGGTAATCCTGCGTGGCCAAATCATCCGGCCCTAACACACGCGCGCGTTCAGGCAGCTGGCCCTGAATGGTCGAAACCGGCTGACCAATGGAATCGCCAAAGGGTTCACCCTCGCAAAAGGCCAGATCGACCGGTGCGGCTTCGGGTGCAAGGCGGGCGTCTTCCGGTGCGGGTGGCGTTTCGGCACAAGCGGCCAGCAAGATCAAAATCGGAATAAATCGGCGCATTGGCGTTCCTCTTTGCGGCAATGTCGTTTCTGCAATATCAAATCATTAGCCGATCTGTCACCAAAGCGCAGTTGAAAACCCTCTGCGATTGACGCAGGGTCGGGGCAAAGAAGACAGGGAGACAACGATATGCGTACCCGTGCCGCCGTCGCCGTTCAGGCCGGCAAACCCTTGGAAGTGATGGAAGTAAACCTCGAAGGCCCCAAAGCGGGCGAGGTTCTGGTGGAAATCAAGGCCACCGGCATTTGCCACACCGATGAATTCACCCTGTCGGGTGCTGACCCCGAAGGGCTGTTCCCCGCCATTCTGGGCCACGAAGGCGCGGGCGTGGTGGTCGAGGTCGGCCCGGGAGTGACCAGCCTGAAGCCGGGCGATCACGTGATCCCGCTCTACACCCCGGAATGTCGCGAATGCGAATACTGTCTGCACCCCAAGACTAACCTGTGTCAGGCGATCCGCGAAACCCAAGGTAAGGGCCTCATGCCCGATGGCACCTCGCGCTTTTCGACGCTGGATGGCGATCCGATCCTGCACTACATGGGTTGCTCGACCTTCGCTAACCACACGGTCCTGCCCGAGATCGCGCTGGCCAAGGTGCGTGAAGACGCTCCGTTCGACAAGATCTGTTACATCGGCTGCGGCGTGACGACCGGTATTGGCGCGGTGATCAACACCGCCAAGGTCGAGATTGGTAGCCGCGCCATCGTGTTCGGTCTGGGAGGCATTGGTCTGAACGTGATCCAGGGCCTGCGTCTGGCCGGAGCGGATCAGATCGTTGGTGTCGACCTGAACCCTTCAAAAGTGGAAATGGCCACCAAGTTTGGCATGACCGATTTCGTGAACCCCAAAGAGGTCGAGGGCGATCTGGTCCCCTATCTGGTCAACCTGACCAAGGGCGGCGCGGACTATACTTTTGACGCCACCGGCAATGTCGGCGTAATGCGCGCGGCGCTGGAATCGGCGCATAAGGGCTGGGGTGAATCGATCATCATCGGTGTGGCACCTGCGGGGGCCGAAATCTCGACCCGCCCCTTCCAGCTGGTCACAGGCCGATCGTGGCGCGGCACCGCCTTTGGCGGCGCGCGGGGCCGGACCGATGTGCCCAAGATCGTTGATTGGTACATGGACGGGAAGATCGAGATTGACCCGATGATCACCCACACCATGGGCCTGGACGACATCAACCACGGGTTTGACCTGATGCATAAGGGCGAAAGCATCCGCTCGGTTGTGGTTTACTAAGCCTCTAGCTCCGAGAAATTTGCCTGCGGCGCGCTGATTGGCGCGCCGTATTCATTCACCCGGACGCGACGCACCCGTATCCGACCGCGGTGATCGCACCCGCAGAACCGGAGTGTTGGCGGATGCATTTGCCCGGCTCTCACGCCAAACCACAAACACGCCGGATGCAATGATGATGCTGGCTCCGACGGCGACCCAAGCGTCGGGTTTTTCGCCGAAGAAGATCATGCCAAACAGCGTGGCCCAGATGATCTGGCTGTATTGGCTGGGCGCAATGACACCGGCGGGCGCGGCGCGGTAGGCAAGGATGATCAGGTGCTGGGCGATGACCGAGAACACGCCGACCAGCGCCATCATTGCCAGATGCAGCAGCGAGGGCGGCAGATACACGGCGGGTTGGGCAAGGCTCATCGCTGCAATGGCTAACAGCATCGGGTATAAGATCAATACGGCCGAGCGTTCCTCATTCCCGATCTTGCGCACCAGAACGGATGCAAAGGCGCTGCAGAACGCGGCCGTCAGGGCGGCGAGGTGGCCCAATGTGATATCGGTCGCGCCAGGACGCAGGACGATCAGCACGCCGATCAGGCCGACGCCGACAGCAGCCCAGCGTTGGGCGCGCACGACCTCTCCCAATATCGGAATCGACAGGACGGTGACGATCAGCGGAAAGGAAAACAGCAGCGAGTAGACCTCAGCCAGCGGCAGAACCGAAAAGGAATAGAAAGCACAGACCATGGACGAAACCATCAAGGCTGAGCGAAGCAGTACCAGCCAAGGGTGATGGGGCAGGAAGTTCCCGGTTGTCCGGTCGGTCAGGATTGTCACCGCCATCGGCACGAAGGAAAACAGCGTGGCGAAAAAGATGATCTGCATCACCGAATAGGTCCCGCCCAGCACTTTGATCAGTGCGTCATGACTCGCAAAAACTGCAAAGCCTGCAAACGCATAGCCAAGACCCCGGAGGGTAGTGTTTTGAGTGCTCATGAGTCTGGCCTCGGGTGATGTGCGGTGTTTAGGGCGGCACGGAGTGATCTCGGGCTGTCTATTCGCGCTGCATAAACCCATTTTGCAGAGTCTGATAGCCCCTATTTTACCGCTAACATGTCAAAGCCGGTATGATATCCGATCATCGCAGGATCGGTGGCGCGTCCTTAGGCTGACGGGCAGACTGAACACCCGCTTTCATCCCCACACCGATACGACGCGCCAAGGCGACCCAGGGAATGGCGGTTTCCGGTGGCAGCATCCGGGTGGCGACCTCTTCGAACAGATCCAGCCAATGGGCGAAGAATTCGGGTTTTACATCGGGCCGCTCGATATGAACCCGCTGTGGATTGCCGTCATAGCTACGCTCGAACAGGATGGCGTTGCGCCAGAAGGCGGCAATTTTTTCCTCATGCGCGGGCCAGTCATCGACATGTCGGTCGAAGATTGGCCCCAGCACTTTGTCTTCCCGGACGCGAGCATAGAAGGCGCTGACCTGCGCGTTGATTTGCTCGGGCGTCGCGGGGAATCGCGGGGGCATGGTTGGTCTGGACATGCGTGATCTCGGGGTTTCGATTCTGTTCGCGGTCAATAGCCGGTTCAGGGGTTACGCTACAGGGGTGGTTTTGTCGCGCTGGTCCGGTGTCAGAATATGCCGCAGCAGGGCCACCGGATGCGCCTTGAGGCTGAGACGGGTGGCCACATAATCCTCGACCACCTGTTCGCCCAGCGTCATCTGGGGCAGATAGGCTTCGGGCTCGTCCAGCGCCTCGCCTTCCAGATTCTGTGAGAACAGCGGTAGAGGTTTGGCGGTGGCAATCGCCTTGGCTTGCCACAGCGCCTCGCGCCGGGTCAGGTCGCAGGCGGCGAAGGCATCGGCTTCGGCCAGCCGTTCGATCACCGACGGCCCCAGCCCGGCACGACGCCAAACATCGTCGACCTGGGTGTAGCCGTTGCCGCGCGCGGCGGTCAGCCAACTGGCGTCTTCCTCGCTGAGGCCTTTGATCTGGCGAAACCCCAGCCGCAGGGCCAGCCCGCCATGACCGTCGGGTTCCATCACATTGTCCCAGAAACTGGCATTGATGCAGACCGGGCGCACCTGAACCCCATGTTCGCGTGCATCCCGCACGATCTGAGCAGGCGCATAGAACCCCATCGGTTGCGAGTTCAGCAGCGCGCACGCGAAAATCCCCGGGTGATGGCATTTGATCCAGGCCGAGGCATAGACCAACAGCGCAAAGCTGGCCGCGTGGCTTTCGGGAAAACCGTAAGAGCCGAAGCCTTCGATCTGAGAAAAACAGCGCTCGGCAAAGTCGTCGTCATAGCTGTTGCGCTTCATGCCGCGCAGGAACAGCGCACGGAATTCGCTGACATTGCCATGTTTCTTGAAGGTTGCCAGCGACCGGCGCAGGCGGTCGGCCTGTTCCGGGGTAAACCCGGCACCGACAATGGCGATCTGCATTGCCTGTTCCTGAAACAACGGAACGCCCAGCGTTTTCCCCAGCACCTCGCCCAACGCGTCCGAGGGGAAGCTGACCTCCTCTTCTCCGTTGCGGCGGCGGATATAGGGGTGGACCATGTCGCCTTGGATGGGGCCGGGGCGGATGATGGCGACCTCGATCACCAGATCATAGAAATTGCGGGGCCGCATCCGGGGCAGAAAGTTCATCTGCGCACGTGATTCTACCTGAAACACGCCGATACTGTCTGCCTTGCACAGCATGTCATAAACCATTGGGTCCTCGGGCGGCAGGGTGGCCAGCGTATAGCTGGTCTGGTGGTGTTGGCCGATCAGGTCGAACGCCTTGCGGATGCAGGTGAGCATTCCGAGGCTGAGGACATCGACCTTGAGGATACCCAGAGAGTCGATGTCGTCCTTATCCCAGCAGATGACCGTGCGGTCCTCCATCGTGGCGTTTTCGATGGGGACCAGCTCGTCCAAACGCCCCTCGGTGATGATGAAACCGCCGACATGTTGCGAAAGGTGGCGGGGAAAGCCGTTGATCTCATAGACCAGCATTAGAGTCTGTTTTAGGCGGCGATCCTCGGGGTCGAGACCGATTTCGCGCATGCGTTCAGCCTCGAGCCCGGCGGCAGAGAAAAAGCCCCAGAGTTGTGAGGATAAGGCTGAAATGGTGTCTTCTGTCAGGCCCATCGCCCGTCCGACCTCACGAATGGCGCGTTTGCCGCGATAGTGGATCACGGTGGCGCAGAGACCCGCACGGTGGCGGCCATAGCGGTCGTAGATGTGCTGGATCACCTCTTCACGCCGTTCATGTTCGAAATCGACGTCGATATCGGGGGGCTCATCGCGGGCCTCGGACACGAAGCGTTCAAAGACCATGGTGCCCATCTCGGGGCTGACTTCGGTGATGCCAAGGCAGAAGCAGACCACCGAGTTGGCCGCCGAGCCCCGCCCCTGGCACAGGATACCGCGCGAGCGGGCGAAATGGACGATGTCGCGGACGGTCAGGAAATAGGGCTCGTATTTCAGCTTACCGATCAGGGTCAGTTCATGCGCCAGCATCTTTTGCGCCTTTTCCGACGCGCCCGCCGGATAGCGCCATTTTAAACCCTCATGCGCCAGGCGGTGCAGGCGTTGGGTCGGGGTTTCCTGATCGCTGCCCTCGCTGGGATATTCATAGCGCAGCTCGTCCAGAGAAAAGGTTAGCTGTTCGCTGAGTTGATGGGCGCGGGTGACCGCGCCTTCGTGGCCTTTGAATATCCGCAGCATCTCGGCCTCAGACCGCAGGCGCTGTTCCCCGTTGGCCAGCGCCTCGCGACCGAGCTCATCGACTTTGCGGCGTAGGCGGATGGCGGTCACCACATCGGCCAGCTTGCGACGGGTGCCGTGATGCATCAGCGGTGTGCCACTGGCTAGGGTGGGAATGCCGAGTTGCTTTGATTCAGTCTCTAATAAAGAGAAATAGACAGTATCTGCGCCATCATACCGGGGGTGCATCAACAGATGCATCCGTCCGGCAAAGCGGCGCGTCAGCTGTTGCGCCTGTGTCCGCCATCCGTTCGCGCCGCCCGGAGACGGTGTCGCCTGTGGCCAGAGCAGCAGGTGGAGACCGTCGGAAAACTCCAGCAGATCGGACAGCTGTAGAATGCAGTCGCCCTTTTCGGCGCGCAGGCGGCCAGCCGACAGGATACGGCACAGGTTGGCCCAGCCCTGCCGGTTCAGGGGGAGGGCGGTGACGGTGGGCGCGTCGGTAAAGATCAGCCGCGCCGCTGGGATCAGGCGCGGCACCGCGTGGATGGGGTAAGAGGGCGGTTTGGGGATGTGATCGGGGCAAGGTGGGCCGATAGAGGTGTTCTGCGCTTCCCACTCCAGCCGTTCACGTACCTTGCGGGCGATTTCGCGCGCTTGGGTATGGGCGCGGACGATTCCGGCGACCGAATTGTCATCGGCAATCGCGATGGCCGGTAGGCCAAGGGTGACGGCACGCTCCATATATTCCTCGGGATGTGAAGCCCCGGTGAGAAAGGTGAAATTCGACGTGATCGACAGTTCGGCATACATGGCGATTCCATATTATATTCACGTTTTGTTCTTTTTCGAGTCCTTTGCGCAGAAAACGGGTCGATTGGGATTTTCCGGGTGGGCATGATTGGGCAAAAGGAGACGCAAAATGTTCAAGATCACCGCATTGGCAACCGACGAAGTGCGCGCCCTTCAGGCTGGTCACCCGGATGCTTATGGTGCCACGCCAGAGCGCGCGACATCCACAGGCACAGGCAATCCATGCCGCCATTGCCTGCAGAATATTCCTGAGGGCGAAGAGATGCTAATATTGGCGCACCGGCCTTTTCTAGAGACACATCCTTACGCGGAAACGGGTCCGATATTTCTATGCGCTGCACAGTGTGAGCGGTACGAGGGGAAAGGGCTGCCTGAAATTCTGACCACGTCACCCGACTATCTGATCAAGGGCTACGGAACCGATGACCGAATCGTCTATGGCACCGGAGCGATCACAGCCACAGACCAGATTGCCACTGCGGTCAGGGATATCTTTGCCCGCCCCGATGTGAGCTATATCCACGTCCGATCCGCGCGAAACAATTGCTACCAGGCCCGAATCGACCGGGTCTAAAGCTTGACCCGGTGCATGCCCCGGCGCGGCTGATCCTGATCGTCCGCCGGGGTTTCATTCGCGCGGGATGAGGTGAGGGCGAGGAAGACATCCTCGAGATCCGCTTCTTCGGTACGAACATCGCGGATGCGAATGCCGGCAGAGCGTACGGATTCCAGAACCTGTTCGGCGCTGGTCTGGGCGCTGCGATAGCTCAATACCAGGGTGCCATCGTCTCGCAAAGCGGCTTCGACGCCTTCGGTTGTGGGAAGATTCACAATCGGGCTGTCCGGAGCAATCACCATGGTGCGGCTGTCCACCCGGCCCAGCAGGTTGGCGGTGCTGTCCTGCGCGATCATTTCGCCGTGGTTGATGATGGCGATCTCGTCGCACATTTCCTGTGCTTCTTCCAGATAATGCGTGGTCAGGATGATGGTCATGCCCTGTTCATTCAGCTTGCGCACATTGGCCCACAGCATCTGACGCAGTTCGATATCCACGCCCGCCGTCGGTTCATCCAGCACAAGGATCTTAGGATGATGCACCAGCGCCTTGGCCAACAGCAGCCGCCGCCGCATCCCACCTGAGAGCGTTCGCGCATAGGCCTCGGCCTTGTCGCTGAGGCCAACCAGCTCCAGAATCTCATAGCTGCGGCGCTGTGCTTTGGGCACGCCGTAAAGGCCAGCCTGCACCTCAAGCGCACCGCGCGGTGTGAAGAACGGGTCGAGGTTCAGTTCCTGCGGCATCACCCCAATGGAAGCACGGGACTGGCGTGGGTTCTGGTCCTGATCGTAGCCCCAGATCGATACATGGCCCGAGGTTTTCACCACCAGCCCGGCCAGGATGTTGATCAGGGTCGATTTTCCGGCCCCGTTCGGCCCCAGCAGGCCAAAGACTGACCCTCGTGGAACGGTCAGGTCGATGCCTTTCAATGCGCTCTTCTCGGGCTGGCCCTTGCCGCCACGATAGGTTTTGCGCAGCCCTTCGATCCTGATTGCCGCATCGGCCATGTGACCCTTGCCCCCGGTTTGCTCATCGCTCATAAACGCACCTAATGCATGCCCGCGAGGCCGACAACCGAAGAAGGATCGCCAGCCGTGACAATCGAAGCGCCGGAAACCAAGATCGTCGAAACCGCCCGTGTCGCCTGTGACGGCGGCGAAGGCGCATTGGGCCATCCGCGCGTCTGGCTGCAAATCCCCGAGGATATCGGTTGGGTCGAGTGTCCGTACTGCGATTGCAAATATGTGCTGTCCGGCAGCCAGGCACAAAGCTGACAGAGTGGCAGGTGCCGCGCGAAACGGAGGCCGGATGCCATATGCAGTGCAGCTTTTGCGGCTATCGGATCAGGAGCCTCTGGCAAAAGGCGGCCACAGAAATGTGTATGCCTACCCGGATCAGCCCGCGCTTTTGATCAAGGTGACACGGCCCCGTACACGCCGGAACCGCTCGTTCTCTAAACGGTTGGTGCGGCGGATTTTGCCGGACACCGCCTTTCGCAACGCCTTGAAAGAGATCGAATGTGAGATGAAAGCCGCGCTGAAAAGCGGTGAGGAAATCGCGCAGCTGCCATTGGCACGGTCGTTCGGCGTTGTGCAGACAGATGTCGGGCCGGGGGTTGTGGTTGAACGGATTCAATCCAGCGATGGCCAGCTTGCGAACCATCTTTTGTCGATGTGCCGACAGCAGGGGCTGAGCGATCAGATGCTGGGTGACCTCAACCGTTTTGTGAAAAAGTTGTTCGAACTGCAGATTGTGGGCCGTGACATCCACGCGGAAAACATCGTCTACGGGTTGCGCGGTCAGACCCGGATGTTTCTTCTGATCGATGGGTATGGTGAGCGTAACCTTGTTCCCTTGCGGTCACTGAGTCGTCGTTTGAATGATCGGTCCCTAAACAAGCAGATGCAGCAAATCGCAGATCGTACAGGGCTGGTCTGGGATAAGGCGCGCAGGGTATTCAACCTCGGCTAAGCAAGCGGATCCGCAGTTTGTTTGTCTTCTGCGCTGGTCACCTGCACGGCCCTGTGGCAGAACCGTTCCCAACCAGAACGGAGCGCGTACATGAGCAATTTCGGAAAAGGATGCCATCTGCATCTGATCGACGGATCAGCTTTTATTTTTCGGGCCTATCACGCGCTGCCCCCACTGACGCGGAAATCCGACGGGTTGCCGATTGGCGCTGTGTCTGGGTTCTGCAACATGCTGCAGAAATATGTCGAAGGAAACGCCGGGCCGGACGCGCCGACCCATGTGGCCGTGATTTTCGACAAGGGATCGCACACCTTCCGCAATGACCTGTATGACCAGTACAAGGCCAACCGCGAGGCGATGCCCGAAGATCTGCGCCCGCAGATGCCGCTGACGCGCGAGGCGACGCAGGCGTTCAACATCGCTTGCAAAGAGTTGGAGGGCTATGAAGCCGACGACATCATCGCGACCCTCGCCGTGCAGGCGCGCGATGCCGGCGGACGGGTGACAATCGTTAGCTCGGACAAGGATCTGATGCAGTTGGTCGGCGGCGGCGTGGAAATGCTGGACGCGATGAAGAACAAGCGCATCGACCGCGATGGGGTGTTCGAAAAGTTCGGTGTTGGGCCGGAACGGGTGGTCGACGTACAGGCGCTGGCAGGTGACAGCGTCGATAACGTGCCGGGCGCGCCTGGGATCGGGATCAAGACGGCGGCGCTGCTGATTAATGAATATGGTGATCTGGAAACCCTGTTGGACCGCGCCGAAGAGATCAAACAGCCTAAGCGCCGTCAGACGCTGATCGAAAAGCGCGATCAGATCGAGCTGTCGAAAAAGTTGGTGCAGTTGGACGAACAGACGCCGCTGGATTTCACCCTTGATGATCTTGAGGTGAAAGACCCCGAACCGGACACTCTGCTGGGTTTTCTGGCCGAGATGGAGTTCCGCACCCTGACCAAGCGCATCGCCGACAAGTTGGGGGCCGAGGCCCCGGTAATCGCCGATGCGCCCGCAACTGCGGTCGAAGAGGCCGAGGCTGAGGCCGTCCCCTTTGATGCGTCGAAATACGAATGCGTACGCGATGCCGGGGCGCTGCAAAAGTGGATTGATCAGGCATATGAGCGTGGCTGGGTCGCGGTGGACACCGAAACCACCGGTCTGAATGAGATGATCGCTGAACTGGTCGGCATTTCGCTTTGCGTTGAGGCGGGCGAGGCCTGCTATGTCCCGTTGATTCACCGCGAAAGCGCAACAGATGATCTGTTCGGGTCGGATGCGTTGGCCGAGGGGCAGATGCCGCTGGATGAGGCTCTGAACCTGCTGAAACCGATGTTCGAAGACCCGTCGATCCTGAAAATCGGGCAGAACATGAAATATGATGCCAAGATTTTTAAGCGGTACGGCGTCGACGTGGCACCGATCGATGACACCATGCTGATGTCCTATGCGATGCATGGGGGCGAGCACGGACATGGTATGGATACCCTGTCCGAGCGGTATCTGAGCCACACGCCGATCCCGATCAAACCATTGCTGGGCTCGGGCAAGTCGGCGATCACTTTCGACAAGGTTCCGATTGATCAAGCTACGGCTTACGCTGCCGAGGATGCGGATATCACTCTGCGCCTGTGGAAACTGTTCAAGCCGCAACTGCATCAGGTGCAGGTGACCACAGTATATGAGACGCTCGAACGCCCACTGGTGCCAGTTCTGGCCGAGATGGAGATGCATGGCATCAAGGTCGACCGCGATGTGCTGAGCCGCATGTCCAACGCATTCGCGCAAAAAATGGCCGGGTTAGAGGCTGAAATCCATGAGCTGGCGGGTGAGAACTTCAACGTCGGCTCGCCCGCACAACTGGGTGAAATCCTGTTCGACAAGATGGGTCTGGAAGGCGGCAAAAAGGGCAAGACCGGTAAATATTCGACCGGGGCGGATATCTTGGAAGATCTGGCAACCGAGCATGAGTTGCCGCGCCGGGTGTTGGATTGGCGGCAGCTGTCCAAATTGAAATCGACCTACACCGACGCGCTGCAGACCCATATCAATCCGGATACGGGCCGGGTGCATACTTCTTATTCGATCACTGGGGCGAACACGGGGCGTTTGGCCTCGACCGATCCCAACCTGCAAAACATCCCGGTGCGCACGGAAGAAGGGCGGCGCATACGCGAGGCGTTCATTGCCGAGCCGGGCAATGTGCTGGTCAGTCTCGACTATAGCCAGATCGAATTGCGGATTCTGGCGCATATCGCCGATATTTCGGCTCTGAAACAAGCGTTTTCAGATGGTTTGGACATTCACGCTATGACCGCGTCCGAGATGTTTGATGTGCCGCTGGACGAGATGACGCCGGATATCCGCCGTCAGGCCAAGGCGATCAACTTTGGTGTGATCTATGGCATCTCGGGTTTTGGACTGGCGCGCAACCTGCGCATCCCACGAGCCGAGGCGCAGGGTTTCATCGACCGTTATTTCGAGCGGTTCCCCGGTATTCGCCGCTACATGGACGACACCGTCGCCTTTGCCAAAGAGCATGGTTACGTGCAGACGCTGTTTGGGCGCAAAATCCATACGCCCGAAATCAACGCCAAGGGACCGCATGCAGGATTTTCACGCCGGGCGGCGATCAATGCCCCAATTCAGGGCACAGCAGCGGATGTGATCCGGCGCGCAATGGTTCGAATGCCGGATGCGATCAATGGGTTACCCGCAAAGATGCTGTTGCAGGTGCATGACGAATTGCTGTTCGAAGTGGCTGAGGACGCGGTGGATCAGGTGATCGACGTGGCGCGCGATGTGATGGAAGGCGCCTCGAATCCGGCGGTAAAGTTGGATGTAAAGCTGAGCGTGGACGCGGGGCAAGGGGCCAACTGGGCCGAGGCGCACTAGCTGTTAAAAACAAGGGCGGCGCAGTTCATCAGGCCCGGCGGGCCCTCTTCACAGCGGGTCAGTCCTGTGGCCTGACCAGGCGGTTGACCAACCGTTGCACGGATGGGCCAAGCAGCAGGATGACGGTGAAGGCGATGGGCCAGCAAAAGGCCCAGGACGCTATCCAGTCGCTGAAGGTGCTGGGGCCAAACCCGATGGCTTTTACCGTCGCGATCCCTGTCACCAGACAGGACATGAGGCCCGACATGATCAGGCTGAACAAGGCGCGGGAAAAGCGGGCGGGGATCATTGCGGGCATCCTGATGGTCTTGTTTCCCCTGATGTGCTGTATTTTCCGTCAAAACGCCAGAGCTAGCCCCGCATCCAGTCAAGGCTGTCCGTTGTTCGTGACGTGGAGGCAATATATTCGGCGCTGACCCAGCCGGAATAACCCGTTGCGTCCATCGCTGCGAACAGACGTTGGAAATCTGTCGGGCCGCGCCCCGGTTCACAGCGGTCGGGGGCGGCGCCGATCTGGGCGTGGACGATCCGCGGATGAAAGCTATTCCAGACAGTTTCCGCGTCATCGTGGATCATATGAGCATGAAAGCTGTCATATTGCAGGCCGACATTGGGGCGGTTCACATGGTCCAGCACCTGCATTGCCAGATCGTAATCGTTCAGAAAGTACCCGGGCTGGGAAACCGGATTCAGCGGTTCGATCGTGAACTGCTGTTGCGGGGCAAAATCGGCGGCCCATTGCAGGTTGTGCACGAAACAGTCCTGTGCGTCCGAACCCGTGGCATACCCCGACATGATGTGGATCAGCCCTGGTCGCAGGATCTCGGCATAGCGCAAGACACGGCGGATATCGGATTGAAACCGCGCCTCGCCACCCGGAACTGCGGCATAGCCGGGCTCACCCCCGGTGTAATTGGGCGGCGGCGCGTTGATCAGAACAAGTTCCAGTCCATTTGCCAGCAGCGCGCGGCGCGTTTCCTTTGCAGCCAGTTCATAAGGAAACAGAATTTCGACCGCTTTGAATCCGGCGTCGGCCGCCGCCTGGAAACGCTCCAGATACGGAAGCTCGGCAAAGAGCAGTGAGATATTGGCGGCAAATTTAGGCATGGGCGGTCTCGGGCAGCTGTTGGCCGGACCTTAACGGGACGGCGATTTTTGGGGAAGGGGATCAAAAACGACAGATTGTCGAAAATCGGCCAGATCGCCTGGATCAAATCAGAGACTTTTGGGGCAACGCGGCGAATCATTTTTGCGCGCCGTGCCAACAGAAGGTTTGAACACGATGGCAATGAGCCCTGACCCCGTGCGCGGGAACACCCTTACTGTGTCTGGCGGACGGACATCCGCGGTGTCTGGCAATGGTCTGGCGGTTGCATCCATGCTGACTTGGGCGGCGGGATTTCCGGCCGCCGAGGTGCTGTTGCAAAGCTGGCCTCCGGTGGCCCTGTTTGCAGCACGACTGGTATTGGCGGTGGCGTTTCTGGTTCCGGTCTGGTTGCTGATTGACGGTCCGTCACGCGTATTGCGCGCCCGTTGGGGACATGCGTTGTTTGTTGGCGGGACGCTGGGCGCTGGCATGTTCCTGATCATTGTGGCGCAAAAACTGACTGACCCGGTAACAGTGGCCATCATCGCCTCTTGCGCGCCTTTGTTCGCGACGCTGTTGGAACTGGCGACTGGCACACGGCGGTTGCGGTGGAATTTTGCGGTAGGTCTGGTCGTGTCGATCGTCGGCGGGCTGATTGCCACCAGTGCGGTAGCTCCGGCGCAGCTGGGGTTGGGTGCGGGCTGTGCCATCCTGTCAACCGGGCTGTTTTGTTGGGCCAGCATGGCGACAGCGCGGGATTTCCCCGACCTCAGTCAGACCGGGCGCAGCACGATTACCTTGGTTGGGGGGCTGATCGTGGCTGCATTCCTGTTCTTTGCGGCGGGTCAGGCTGGCATGGATATCCTGCCCTCGGCACCGATTGATGTGCAGCAGATGGGGATGCTGGTCATCTATGCGCTGGTTTCGCTGGGGCTGAGTCAGGTGCTGTTCATCGCGTCGGTGGGCAAGCTGGGCGTGGCGTTGGCCTCGTTTCATATCAACATCGCACCCTTCTATGTGATGCTGATCATGCTGGTATTGGGCGAAGAGTGGAATTGGACCCGCGCGCTGGGCGCGAGCATCGTCGCTGTCGCTGTGGTTCTGGCGCAGGATCGCCGGGTCCCGCGACGGGCTTAATCCGGCAGGTCCTCGGACGGAATCAAAGGAAAAAACCGCCCCCCCGACCGAACGCCGAACCAGCCATCCTGATGCTGGGCAAGGTCCACAAGGCGGTAAAAGCTTTTACGATCAATCCGCGCCTCAAGGTTTGTGCGCACCAATACATAGGGCGACGGCTCTTCTGTTTCCTCGTCGATGACAATGCGAATGGGATGATCCGGCCCCGCCACAGCGCGGTCACCGACATGCGTGCTAAAAGTCACCCTTTGCCCGTCACCTTCCCCTTCGACATCGAAATCGACGGCCACAAAGGGCGCATCCTCGACAGTGATTCCAACCTTTTCCACCGGGGTTACCAGGTAATACTTCCCGTCTTCTTTCTTAAGAATTGAGGAAAAAAGCTTCACAAGCTCGAACCGGTTGATGGGCGACCCTAAATAACTCCAGGTGCCATCTTTTGCGATCTTGATGTCCAGATCGCCGGAAAACGGAGGATTCCACAGGTGAACAGGCGGCAAACCCTTGGATTTGGTTGCTTTGACTGATGCTGCCAGACCATCAGGTGAAGGGGTCACAGGTTTTTGTCCGCTCATTGCTTTTGCCATTTCCTCTCAGCGCGATACACTTCAATCATAATAGTCCACGGAAGGGAAAGTCATGAGCGAACCTGCCGACCTCGTGTCCGAGATCGAAGCGCTGGAAAACAAGCTGCAAGAGGCCAAGGCTTCGATCACCCGTCGCTTTATCGGACAGGAACGGGTCGTTGACCTGACCCTGACTGCGCTGTTGTGCGGCGGTCACGCTTTGTTGATCGGCTTGCCGGGGCTGGGTAAGACGCGATTGGTTGAAACCTTGTCGACGGTGATGGGCCTGCATGGCAATCGTATCCAGTTCACGCCCGATCTAATGCCTGCCGATATTCTGGGGTCCGAGGTTCTGGACACCGCCGATGACGGCACCCGTCACTTCCGCTTCATCTCTGGCCCGATCTTCTGTCAGTTGCTGATGGCGGATGAGATCAACCGCGCCAGCCCGCGGACTCAGTCGGCTCTGCTACAGGCAATGCAGGAACGCACCGTAACCGTGGCGGGCGAAGATCGCTCGCTGGGCGAACCGTTCCACGTTCTCGCCACGCAAAACCCGATTGAACAGGAAGGCACCTATCCCCTGCCCGAGGCGCAGCTGGACCGGTTCCTTGTTCAGGTCGATGTTGAATACCCTGACCGTCAGACCGAACGAGACATTTTGCTTGCAACCACAGGGGTCGAAGAAGACGAAGCCCATCAGATTTTCACCAAAGATGAACTGCTGGCCGCGCAGGTTTTGCTGCGTCGCATGCCGGTGGGAGAGTCGGTTGTGGAGTTGATTCTTGATCTGGTTCGTGCGTTCCGCCCAGAAGAGGCAGGTGCGTCCGAGCGCGTCGCAGAAACAGTTGCCTGGGGTCCAGGTCCCCGTGCGGCGCAGGCGCTGATGATGACGGTGCGGGCCCGCGCGATGTTGCAGGGGCGGTTGGCGCCAAATGCCGAAGATGTCCTGGACATGGCCCGCCCGGTGCTCAGCCACCGGATGGCGCTGAACTTCGCGGCGCGCGCGCGTGGTGATAGTCTGGCTGAGCTGATCGACTCGACGGCCGCCGGGTTAATCCGTACCGAGGCCGCGGCGTGAATGCCGCGCTGACCCTTCGAGAAAGATCCGAGGCCGAGGCATCCCGGCTACCGCCGCTGTTGGCACGTGCCGAACATCTGGCCGGAACCGTGTTGCTGGGCGATCATGGACGCAGGCGCTCGGGCCTTGGTGACGATTTCTGGCAATACCGCCCGGCGCAGATCGGTGACAGCCGTCGGATGATCGACCACAGGCGCTCGGCCCGCGGGGATCAGCAGTTTGTGCGTGAACGGGAGTGGCAAATCGCGCAATCGGTGATGCTGTGGGTGGATCAGGGTGCCTCGATGCGGTTTGCGTCCAACAAGAACCTTCCAACGAAAGGTGACAGGGCCCGTTTGCTGGGTTTGGCAATCTCGATCCTGCTGGTACGCGGTGGAGAGCGCGTGGGCCTAACCGGCACCACGCTGCCGCCCCGGCGCGGAAACGCGCAAATCGTCCGACTAGCGCAGGCCTGGTCAGGCGATGTGCAGGACGATTACGCCTCGCCCGAGCATCGCGCCATGATCCCGCGCGCGCGTGCCGTGTTCATATCGGACTTTCTGGGCCCGATGAGCGAGGTGGAACTGGCCCTGACCAAAGCTGCCGACCGTGGTGTGCGGGGCGTTTTGATGCATGTTCTGGACCCCAGCGAGGAATCTTTCCCCTATCACGGCCGCACCGTGTTCGAGAGTGTCGGACGAACCTTGAAACACGAGACCTTGAAAGCTGGTGCTTTGCGTGGCCGGTATCTTGAGCGGCTGGTGGAGCGCAAAGAAGCGCTACAGCAATTGTGCCGGGCGACAAATTGGCAATATGGCCTGCACCACACTGAAGACAGCGCACAGGCGGCGCTGCTGTGGCTGTACCGCGCTTTGGACGGGAGCTTGCGATGACGGCATTTCTGTCAGTGATCAGCTTCACATCCCCTTGGGTATTGCTGAGCCTGCTGGCCCTGCCGATCCTGTGGCTGATTCTGCGCGCGGTTCCACCTGCACCGATCCGCCGCTTGTTTCCCGCGGTCACTTTGCTTTTGGGACAGAAGGACAAGGAAAGCGTTTCGGACCGTACCCCGTGGTGGTTGCTTTTGCTGCGGATGGTGGCAGTTGCCGCGATCATCATCGGATTAGCCGGACCGGTATTGAATCCGTCACGTATTCAGGCCGGGTCCGGCCCGTTGCTTTTGGTGTTGGATGCAAGCTGGGCCGGGGCTACTGGATGGCCAGCAACGCTGGAGCAAATTGACGCCCAGTTGGTTGAGGCCGGACGCGCGGGCCGTCCGGTATCCATTTTGCGCCTTACAGAGCCGGAAACCCCTGTCTTTCAGGCGGCAGAGGCCTGGCGCGGGCGGTTGCCGGGGATGGTTCCGGTGCCATGGCAACCAAGCGAAACCCAGATCACGCAGGTAATTGACGTGCTGGATCAGATCGAAGAGGACTTTGACACATTCTGGTTCAGCGACAAGCTGGCTTACCCGAACAGCGCCCGAATTCTGGACACTTTGCAATCGCGTGGTGACGTGACGGTGTATCAATCTGCCGCCCCGGTGCTGGCGATGGTTCCGGCAGTGTATCAGGATGGGGTTATTCAACTGACTGCAAGACGATCTGAACCCGGGCCGGCGACGGCTGTCACGCTTGTGGCTCAGGGCCGCGACCCGGCGGGTGTCATGCGCATTCTACATAGCGCTGATGCCGTTTTCGAAGAAAATGAAACAACGGCGCAGGTGGAGCTTGCCCTGCCATCCGAATTGCGGGGACGGATCACAAGGTTCGAGATTCAGGGGCAGCGTTCGGCCGGTGCGGTAACGCTGACGGATGACAGCCTTCGCCGACGCGAGGTTGCCCTGATCGCCGGAACGTTGAACCGTGAAGGGTTGGAACTGCTCTCACCGCTGCACTATCTGACCCAGGTCCTGAGCCCCACTGCGGATTTCGTGGATGGAGGGTTGCTGGAAGTTTTACCTGCCAATCCTGATGCCATCGTTCTGGCCGATGTGGCCAAACTGTCGCCCGGGGAGCAGACGGCATTGGTGGAATGGGTCGAACAGGGCGGATTATTGCTGCGCTTTGCCGGTCCACGCATGGCCGCCAGCGACCTGGGCCGCGATTCCGAGGATGTATTGCTGCCGGTACGTCTGCGCAGCGGCGGTCGCTCGGTCGGTGGCGCGATGAGCTGGGGTGAGGCCAAGGGGCTGGCACCCTTTCCGGAAAACTCGCCTTTCTACGGCTTGCAGGTGCCCGGCGATGTTACAGTCACAACACAGGTCATGGCACAACCAGACCCTAACTTGGCGGATCGGGTTATTGCGTCGTTGTCCGACGGCACGCCCCTGGTCACACGCAAGGCGCTGGGCTTGGGCCAGGTGGTTCTGTTCCATGTGACGGCAGATGCAGAATGGTCCAGCCTGCCGCTTTCGGGGCTGTTTGTTGAGATGTTGGACCGTCTGGCCGTGGCCTCAGCGGCGAAATCCCGGCAGGATTCGCAGCTACAGGGCACCACGTGGGAGCCGTTGCAAGTGATGGACGGCTTTGGCGCCCTGTCCGATGCGGGCAATCTGACTGGCGTGGACGGGGTCGAGCTGATCTCGGGCACAACCGGCCCCGATTTGCAGCCCGGCCTTTATGAAAGCGGCAAACAGAAGCTGGCCTTGAATGTTCTGACAGAAGAGGCAGTGATTAGCCCGGCAATCTGGCCTTCGGATGTACCGATCAAAGGGCAGGAGGTGAACTCTGAGACACCTGTCGGGGGCATTCTGCTCAGCCTCGCTCTGCTATTGCTGACGATTGATGTGATCGCCTCATTGGCCTTGTCTGGCCGCCTTGGTCTGGCCAAAGCGGCGGCGGTTGCGCTGGGTGCCATGCTGTTGGTGCCCGAGGCGCAGGCGCAGACGCCCGAGGATACAGAATTCGCACTGAATGCCACGCATGAGCTGGTGCTGGCCCATGTGCTGACCGGAAATGCGCAGGTTGACGATGTGGCAGGTGCTGGTCTGCGTGGCTTGTCGCAAACGTTGTTCTATCGCACATCGGTTGAACCTGCCGAGCCCTTTGGGGTGGATCTTGAGCGCGATGAACTGGCGTTTTTCCCGCTGCTGTATTGGCCGATCACTCCGGATCAGCCGCAGCCTTCGGCTGAGGCCTATGTTAAACTGAACGCTTATTTGCGATCGGGTGGCATGATCCTGTTCGACACACGTGATGCGGATATTGCGCGCTTTGGGGCCTCGAGCCCCAATGGGCGCAAACTGCAACAACTGGCGGCCCCGCTTAATATTCCCGCGTTAGAGCCTGTTCCAGGTGATCATGTTCTGACTCGTGCCTTTTACCTGCTGCAGGATTTTCCGGGTCGCTACGCTGGTACAGAAATCTGGGTCGAGGCCGCCCCAGTGGATGCCGAACAGATCGAGGGCATGCCATTTCGCAATCTCAACGACAACGTCACCCCTGTGGTGATTGGCGGCAATGACTGGGCCGGGGCCTGGGCGATCGATAGCAACGGACAGGCGCTATTGCCAGTCGGGCGTGGTTATGCCGGGGAACGTCAGCGCGAGCTGGCCAATCGCTTTGGGGTCAATCTGGTGATGCATGTGCTGACCGGGAATTACAAATCGGATCAGGTACACGTGCCTGCGCTTTTGGACAGGTTGGGACAATGACCGGAACAGTCATCTTTGATCCGCTTATCCCGTGGCCAGTACTGGCCATTGTCGCCGCGATTGCGGTCACAGGGGTTCTGCTGGCCCTTTGGCGCGGCCTGTCTGGTTGGGCCTTGCGCGGGCTGGCGGCGCTGGTGGTGATCGCGGCCTTGACGGGTCCGGTCTATCAGGTCGAAGACCGTGCGCCGCTGACTGATATCGTGCTGATGATCGAGGATGAAAGCGCCAGTCAGGCCCTTTCGGATCGCGCCGACCAAACCGCGCAGGCGGCCGAGGGTTTGGCTGCTGAAATCGAAGCCCGTGACAATACCGAGCTGCGCCGAATCAAGGTCGCCGATGGAGACGGCGACGAAGGCACGCAGGTTATGGCCGCGTTGAGCGCCGCACTGGCCGAAGAGCCGCGCGCACGGATTGCGGGTATTCTGGTGGTTTCAGACGGTCTGGTGCATGATGTCGAGCAGGCCCCCGACCTGCCCGCGCCGATGCACTTGCTGCAAACCGGACGTGAAAGCGACTGGGATCGCCGCCTGATCGTCCGCAATGCCCCCGCCTTTGCCATTATCGGTGAACCTGTCACCCTGACCTTGCGCGTGGAAGACAGCGGCGCTGCGCCTACCGGGGCGACCACTGCGCCGCTGGAGATATCAGTAGATGGGGCCGAGCCGGAACAATTCACCATTCCCATCGGCGTCGATGTCGAATTGCCCATCGCTCTGCCGCATGGTGGGCGCAATGTCATTCAGTTCACTGTGCCTCAGGCCGAGGGCGAATTAACCGACCGCAACAACACCGCGCTGATCCAGATGAACGGGGTGCGTGACCGGTTGCGTGTGCTGCTGGTGTCGGGTGAGCCGCATCCGGGTGGGCGGACCTGGCGCAATCTGCTGAAATCCGACAGCTCGGTCGATTTGGTGCATTTCACCATCTTGCGCCCGCCCGAGAAACAGGATGGCGTGCCGGTGGACGAGTTGTCCTTGATCGCTTTCCCAACGCGCGAGCTGTTTCTGGAAAAGATCAACGATTTCGACCTGATCATCTTTGATCGCTACAAACGGCGCGGCATCCTGCCCGCGATCTATCTGGACAATGTCACCAATTATATCAACGAAGGCGGCGCTGTTTTGATTGCGGCGGGGCCGGATTTTGCCAGCGCCGACAGCATCTTCCGTTCACCTTTAGCGCCGATTCTGCCGGCACAACCCACTGCCCGAGTGATCGAGGAACGTTTCGTGCCCATGGTGACCGATCTGGGCCATCGCCACCCGGTGACGACAGATCTGGGGGATTCCGAGGATTGGGGCGCATGGCTGCGCCAGATCGACGTCAACCACCGCACGGGTGAGCTGTTGATGACCGGTGTGGATGAGCGACCCCTGCTGGTGCTGGACCGCGTGGGCGAAGGGCGCGTGGCGCTCTTGGCGTCGGACCATGCCTGGTTGTGGAGCCGGGGTTTTGAGGGCGGCGGGCCGCAATTGGAACTGTTGCGCCGTCTGGCCCATTGGATGATGAAAGAACCCGAGCTTGAGGAAGAAGCCTTATGGGCCGAAGCCAACGGGCAGGTCATGCGTATCATCCGTCAGACATTGGAGGATGAGGTCGGACCGGTGACCATCACCCGCCCCGATGGCGAAACGCTTGAAATAACGCTCGATGAGGTCTCCCCTGGGCGATTCGAGGCGACCTATTTTGGACCCGAGATTGGCCTCTACCGTCTTCAGGAAGGTGACCAGATGGCAGTGATCGGGCTGGGCCCCGCTGCGCCGAAAGAGTTTGAGCGTACCATCGCCACTGATGAGGTGCTGAAACCCGTACTGGCCGAACTGCGCGGGGGTACAATCCGACTGGAAGACGGGTTGCCGTCTATCCGCAATGTCCGCGCCGGGCGTCCAGCTGCTGGGCGCGGATGGATCGGCCTGACCCCGCGAGAAGCCTATGAGACGCGCGATGTCACACAGGCCGGGCTTTTACCGCCCTGGCTGGTGCTGGTGCTGGCCGGTGGCTTCTTGCTGGCCGGATGGTTGCGCGAAGGGCGACGTTGATTACTCGAACACCACGCTGACCGTGGGATCACCGGGCAGACCCGCATAGGTGACGGACGCCCCGCCTTTTCCCTTTGCAGGCGGCACAAGCGGGCCGAAAGACCCGACGGAAATCAGGTCGCCGGCTTGAAACTCGATACCTTTCGACATCAGCCATAGGGCCGCATTTGCCGGGTGCCCCAAAACGGCCGCCCCTGGGGCTTGCGCCAGTACCTCGCCATCCGCGGCGCGGAGTGTGACCGTCATATCCTGCAACGCCTGCGTCATCGCTGTAGGATCGGATACGGGAATTTCAGAGCCTAACACGCCGAGTTTCGGGGCAACGCCAATGGCGGTTAGGGTAACCGGCGTGATTGGCTCCCCCTCGGCCAGGGTAAGATCCGGCAGCTCGATAAAGGGGCGGATGGCTGAGATATGGGCAAGAACTTCGGCCGGGGCAGTCGCCTGATTGATGCCAACGTCGCCGACAACCAGCACCAAATCGGCCTCAAAAACCGGACGCGCACCCCATGTGGCGGGTACAGTGGCCCCGTCGTCCAGCATCATATCGCGGTACAGAACGCCCTGAACCGGTTCAGATGCGCCGAACCGCTCTTGCGCGGGGGCGCTGGTCAGGCCTGCCTTATAGCCGATGATCGGCCCCAAATGTGGCTCTAACACACTGACTATCTTGGCCTGTGTACACAGCGCGTCTTCCATGCTGCCATCCGCAGACAGGGCCGCCGTCGGCGTGTTGGTCAGATAGTCCTGCACATACTGGTCGATCTGCGCTTCTGTGGCGCAATCCGCCACCGCATGAGACCCCAGCGTGATGGCGCAGAGTATTGGCAAGTATGTTTTACGCGGCATGGCGGACCTCCGGGTTTTCAAAAACTCTGGCACGATGGTCCGTGTTCGGGCAACGGCTTAAACACTTTTTCACGCTCTGTCTGGATGCTGGGCGCAAGTTACCCGGGATCAGCAACGATGAGTCTTGCAACCAAACTGGCACAGGAACGGCGTGCGCGGCTGGCGGCCGAGCGGCTGTTGGAGATGAAACAGGCCGAATTGTCAGCCGCCAATCGCAAGCTGGGTCTACACGCGATGGCCCTGACCAAACGCATCGGCGAAACCCAGGCCGAGGTCGAAACGGTTCGGGATGAAAACGAAAAAGTTAAATCCGACCTGACCGAAGCCAATGCCAAGATCGAAGTGGCCGAGCGCCGCTTGTGGCATTCGATGCAGACCATTCAGGATGGGTTTGCCTTCTTCGACGATCAAAGCCGCATGATTGGGGCCAATGGGGCCTATCTCAGCCTGTTTGATGGTTTGGATGAGGTGTCACCGGGTATTTCCTATGCCCGTATCCTTGAGATTCTGACCGACGAAGGGTTGATTGACATTGGCGCGGAATCTCCGGCCGATTGGCAGGCCAGAATGCTGAACCGCTGGACACAACCCCAGCCGGAATCGGTGGTGATCAAGCTGTGGAATGGTGAATATTTCAAGTTGATCGACCAGCGCGGCAATGGCGGTGACGTGGTCAGTTTGGGCCTGAACATCACCGCCTCGGTTCGGGATGAGGCTGAGTTGAAGGCCGCCCGCGAACGGGCCGAGGCCGCAAACCGGGCCAAATCTGCCTTTCTGGCCAATATGAGCCATGAAATCAGAACCCCGATGAACGGCATTGTCGGCATGACCGAGTTGATGTCGGAAACCCCGCTGGACGAGGAACAGCGGCTCTACCTCAACACCATCCGCAACTCGGGCGAGGCGTTGTTGGTGATCATCAACGACGTTCTGGATTATTCCAAGATCGAGGCGGACAAGCTGCTCCTGCACCCTGAACAGTTCGATTTTGAACGCTGCATTCTTGAGGTTGCGATGCTGATGCAACCCAGCGTGCGCGACAAAGGGCTGTCCTTGCTGGTCGATTATGATTTGTTCCTACCGACCTTGTTCGTGGGCGATCCCGGTCGCGTGCGGCAGGTATTGACCAATCTGGTGGGCAATGCGGTCAAGTTCACCACCGAAGGCCATGTGTTGATCCGCGTCACTGGTGTGCCGAATGCAGACACGAACACATGCGATATTCACGTTGCGATCGAAGACACCGGTATCGGCATCGAAGAGGACAAGATCGGGCACATCTTCGGTGAATTCAATCAGGTCGAAGATGAAAAAAACCGCGCATTCGAGGGTACAGGGCTGGGGTTGGCGATCACCAAGCGGCTTATCACACTAATGGGCGGGTCGGTCTGGGTGGAAAGCGAGCCCGAGCTGGGCTCCTGTTTTGGATTTCGCATCTCGTTGCCCACCATCGAAGGCCCGCAACCCACACCGCCTGATTTGGCTGGTCGGTTGCGCCACGTGGTCGTTGTCGAGGATCTGGCGGTGAACCGTGCCATCCTGTCGAAACAGCTAGGGCGATTGGGATCGAAAGTCACCGTTTGCGCCTCGGGGGGTGAGGCGCTGGCCGCTGTTGATGGCAGTGTGGACCTGTTGCTGTGTGATCACGACCTGCCGGACATGGATGGGTTGGAACTGGCGACCACGCTGAAAGATCGGGGTTGGGGGGATTTGCCCGTGGTGGTGATGTCGGCCAATCCCGGTGTCATCCACGCCAACCCGGCACGTAACCTGATTGACGGGGTTTTGCAGAAACCTATTCCCCGCGCCGAACTGTATTCGCGCTTGACGAAATTGGGGCGGCTGCCTGTCACGCCTGAAGCTGCTTCAAGTGACCCCGAGGCACCGTCAGAGCCGCAGGGTGAACGCCAGATGCGTGTTTTGGCAGCCGAGGACAATCGGACCAACCAGTTGATCCTGCAAAAGATGGTCAAGGATCTGAACATTGACCTGCAATTCGCCGCGAATGGGCTGGAAGCCGTGGACCAGCATCAGAAATTCGACCCGGACCTGATTTTTATGGATATTTCGATGCCCAAGATGGATGGGAAACAGGCCACGGCGGAAATCCGGCGGCGCGAGATTGACACGGATCGGCATGTGCCGATCGTCGCATTGACGGCGCATGCCATGGCTGGGGATGATCAGGGCATTCTGTCGGCCGGATTGGATCACTATCTGAGCAAACCGCTGCAAAAGCGGAGAATCCACCAGATGATATTGGACCATCAGCCCGAGGGTGTTTTGCCTGTCATTGCCGGAGATGCACAGGCTGAATAGGGTAAGCCATGACTGATCGTGGATTTCAGCCTCGTGCCTTGGGTGAGATTGCCATTCGCTGTGCCGATATGGGCGCGATGGTGGCGTTTTATGAAGATGTGATCGGGCTGGAACGCCTGAGCGGTGATCACAACAGCGCCATCACCTTTTTCCGCATCGCCGAAGGGTTTGGCGGACATACACAGGTGTTGGCTTTGTTCCACCATGCGGCCGCCCCGCGGCCTGGGTTGCACCCGACCGGCGCTAACAAGCCCACTACCGGCGCCGGGTCATCGCTGCATCATATTGCTCTGTCATTGCCCTTTGCTGAGCAAGAGGCCGTGATGCGCTGGTATGACAAAATCAGTCAGCCTTACCGCGTTGAACAATTCGGCTGGATCGGATGGCGCGGCATTTTCACCGAAGACCCCGAGGGCAACACGGTTGAGTTGGTTGCTTACGACCCATTGATGCTGGATCAGGCCTGATAGGGGCGCACGAAAACGGGTCTGTCCTCTTGCGACAGGTCCGAGCGGTATTCATATCCACCAGTGTCGAATTCCAGCAGCCCTTTGGGGTCGGTCAGGCGGTGTTGAACGATGTAGCGCGCCATGGCTCCACGGGCTTTTTTGGCAAAGAAACTGACGATCTTGGGCGTACCTGCCTTGTCTTCCATAAAGACCGGCGTGACCACCCGCAGCTTCAGCGCCTTAAGGTCAACCGCGCCGAAATATTCCTGACTGGCGCAATTCACCAGAATGTCCGATCCAACCTCATCAGCTTGTGCGTTCAGCGCCTTGCTCAGCTGATCGCGCCAGTATTCATACAGGTTTTTGCCGCGCCGGGTTTTCAGCTTGCTGCCCATTTCAAGACGATAGGGTTGAATCGCGTCCAGCGGGCGTAACACCCCATACAGACCGGACAGGATACGCAGGTGTTCCTGCGCCCAGGCCATTTCTTCGGCATCCAGCGAGGTCGCTTCCAGCCCCTGATAGGTATCCCCAGCAAAGGCCAGCGCTGCAGGTCGGGTCAATTCAGCGCCCGGCGAGTCCGAAAATGCTCGATACCGGTCACGGTTCAGACGGGCCAGATCATCGCTGAGGTCCATCAGTTTCTTCAGATCGCCCAGTGTCAGATTGCGGGCGGTTTTCGACAGTCGGATCGCGTCGTCCTGAAAGTCGGGTTGCGTGACCTCAACGTCCCGCTCTGCCCAATCCAGCCGCTTGGCCGGGGAAACCACTACCAGCATATCCGCCCTCGTTTCTTGCCTGATGCAGGGTATCTAGCCCGCCTGACGCAGCACGTCCAGAAACGCGGCACCAAACCTTTCGTGACGACGGTTGCCCAGCACCTGTTCCATCCCGCGCGGGTCATTGGGGCGCAGTTGTGCGACCTTGGCCAGTTGTGAGGCCGAACAGGTCAGCGGTTTGTCAATCCCGTCGGAGCCGCGTGAAAGCCGTGTTTGAACCTCAAGCAGTCGGTCATAGATATCCCCTTGTTCGCGGCCCGCCAGTTTGCGGCGTGCTGGGTGCAATTCTTCAACCGCGCCGGTCAGCACCTCAAGGAAGGTGTCGCCGTACCGTTCCAGCTTTTTCGCGCCAACTCCGCTGATCTGGGCCATATCGTCCAAAGAGGCCGGGCGTTTTTCGGCCATTTCAATCAGGGTGCGATCGGGAAAGATAACATAGGCCGGAACTCGCGCGCTTTCCGCCAGCACGCGACGTTTGGCCTTGAGCGCAGATAACAGCGGCGCGTCTTCCTCGGACACCATCATCTTGACGGCGGGTCTCCGGGTGGCCTTGCGGATCGTGTCTTTGCGCAGGTTGATCTGCGCCTCACCCTTCAGGATCGGCTTGGCTGCTTCGGTCATGCGCAACGCGCCGTGGCGTTCGGGATCGGGGCGGACAAGGTCGTGCCCCATCATCTGTCGGAAGATCGCCTGCCATTGTGGGCGCGACCAGTCCTTGCCGATGCCCCATGTGGACAGGTTGTCGTGCCGCCGGGCGCGAATCTTGTCGGTTTCATTACCCAGCAGAATGTCGATCAGATGGCCCGCGCCGAACCATTCCTCGGTGCGCAGGATCGCCGACAAGGCCATGCGAACGGGGGTGGTGCCATCGAACACTTCCGGAGGGCTGTCGCACAGGTCGCATTTACCGCAAGGTTCGATCTGTTCTCCGAAATACCCCAGCAGGGTCTTGCGTCGACATTCGAGCGCCTCGGCCAGCCCGAGCAGAGCGTTCAGCCGCGCATGATCCGCCATGCGCCGTTCCGGTGGTGCGAGCCCCTCGTCGATCTGGGACCGGCGCAAGCGAATGTCGTCGGGGCCGAACAGGGTCAGGGTTTCAGCAGGCCCGCCGTCGCGGCCGGCGCGGCCGATTTCCTGATAATAGGCTTCGATGGACTTGGGCAGGTCCGCATGCGCGACCCAGCGGATATCGGGCTTGTCGATGCCCATTCCGAACGCAACGGTGGCAACCACGATCAGCCCATCCTCGCGGGCAAAGCGGGTTTCGACGATGCGGCGGTCTTCGGCCTCCATTCCGCCGTGATAATGACAGGCGGTGTGGCCTTCGGCGCGTAAGGCCTGGGCCAACACTTCGGTTTTGTTGCGGGTGCCGCAATAGACGATACCGGATTGGCCTTTACGCGCTTCGGCGAAGTCGAGGATCTGTTTGCGTGGGCCGTCCTTGGCAGCAAAGGCCAGATGGATATTGGGCCGGTCAAAGCCGCGCAGGAACTTACGCGGGGCGGTGCCGTCGAACAGTTTTTCGACAATCTCGTCCTGCGTTTCGGCATCCGCAGTGGCGGTGAAAGCGGCCAAAGGCACGTCCAATGCGCGTCGCAGCTCTCCGATCCGCAGATAATCTGGGCGGAAATCATGGCCCCATTGGCTGACGCAATGGGCCTCGTCCACGGCGATCAGGCTGACATTGATCCGACGCAACATGCCCAAGGCTGACCCGGCGGCCAGACGCTCGGGGGCTATGTAGAGCAGTTTCAGACGCCCGGCCTCCAACGCCTCCCACACGGCGTCGGTTTCTTCGGGGGTGTTGCCCGAGGTCAGCGCACCGGCCTCGACCCCGGCCTCTTGCAGCCCGCGCACCTGATCGCGCATCAGGGCAATCAGAGGAGAGATAACCACCGTCACCCCGTCGCGCATCAAGGCAGGCAGCTGAAAACACAGGGATTTGCCGCCGCCCGTGGGCATGATCGCCAGCACGTTTTCACCCAGCGAAACGGCGTCGACGATCTCTTCCTGACCGGGGCGGAAGTCGTCGAATCCAAAGACATCTCGCAGCAAAGGCGCGGCGTCGAACATGTGCGGGGTTGCCCTGTTTTAAGGTTTATCTGCTCTTAAGACAGGACAATCACATACTAAGATTCGGTGAACAAGAGGGAACACGCGCCTCTAGATGAACCCAAACAATGTCGGCAGGATGAATTCTCGTAACGAGATAATTACAACCAATACCACAAGAGGAGTCAGGTCGATTCCACCGAGGTCGGGCATAATTCGGCGGATCGGCCGGTAGATTGGTTCAAGGATTTTGTTGAGCCCATACCAAATCTGAGCAACCACCTGTTGATGTAGATTTAAAACCTGAAAGTTGATTAGCCAACTCATGATCACGTGAATGATGACAAACCAATAGACAATGCTGAGGATGAGCATCAAGGGACCGTAAATCGCCATCATCTTCGTGAACTCCAAGTTTGTTTCGGGAGAGTTAGTAGTTGGGGCGACAAAGAGCAAGCCCGCGCCATAGAACGCTTGCGAATTGGCCCAAAGCCCCGTCATATGAAAACAACAATAAACAGGGGCGGTTATGGCAGAGATTTCCAAACGCAGGCGCATCTGGGGCTGGTGGTTTTTCGACTGGGCCAGCCAGCCGTATCACACCCTTCTGGTCACCTTTGTCTTTGGTCCCTACTTCGCCGGGGTTGCGGCGGGGTATTTTTCGGGCACCGGGCTAGAGCCGCAGGCCGCCGCCGCGCGGGCGCAGACGGTTTGGGCCAATTGCCTGACCATCACCGGGTTGATCATCGCCTTTGGCGCGCCTTTGCTGGGTGCGATGGCGGATGTGTCGGGGCGGCGCATTCCGTGGATCTTTGCCTTTTCGGCGATGTACGCGGTGGGATCTGCCGCGCTTTGGTACACGCTGCCCGATGGCTCGAACATGTGGCTGATGCTGTCGGCCTTTGGGCTGGGTTTTGTCGGCGCGGAGTATGCGCTGATCTTCATCAACTCTCAGCTGCCTGATCTGGGCGATGACAATGAAGTGGGCGAAATTTCGGGTTCGGGCTTTGCGTTTGGCTATTTCGGCGGGTTGATTTCATTGGCGATCATGCTGTTGCTGTTCGTCGAACAGCCCAACGGCAAGACGCTGATTGGCATGGACCCGATGTTCGGGCTGGATGCGGCGAGCCAGCAGGGCACGCGGTTCGTCGGTCCCTTTACCGCCGGTTGGTTCATCCTGTTCATGGTGCCCTATTTCCTTTGGGTGCGTGATGACCCGGACAGTAACAAGACTGGCAGCCTGCGTGAGGCGCTACACTTGCTGGGCAAATCCATCTCAGACTTGCGGCACCGGGTCAGTCTGGCGACCTATCTGGGTTCCTCCATGTTCTACCGCGATGCGCTGAACGGGCTGTACAGTTTCGGCGGTGTCTATGCACGGCTGGTATTGGAATGGGGGCTGATCAAGATCGGAGTGTTCGGGATTGTCAGTGTTCTGGCCTCGGCCATCTTTGCGTGGGTCGGTGGCAAGATGGATAAGAAATACGGCCCTAAACCAGTTATTTTGGTCGCGATCTGGGTGCTGATCTTTGTCTGCATCACCGTGGTGTCGATGGATCGGACGCAGATTTACGGCATCTCCTTGCCCGAAGGGTCAGGCCTGCCGGATCTGGTGTTCTTTGGCTGCGGAGTTCTGATCGGCGGTATGGGCGGTATCCTGCAATCGGCCAGCCGATCCATGATGGTGCGCCATACCGACCCAAAAACGCCAGTCGAAAGCTTTGGCCTTTACGGCCTGTCCGGCCGCGCGACATCTTTTGCCGCGCCTTTGCTAATCGGGATTGCCACAACTGTTACGGGCAGTGCGCGGTTGGGGGTGTCACCGATCATTCTGTTGTTTATTCTAGGCCTGTTCCTAATGCGCTGGGTTAAACCGGAAGGGGATCAGAGCAGATGATTTTACTACGTTTTTTAGCAATAATCGCCACGATGACATTGGCAGGAGCAGCCGGGGCGCAGCCCTTGGCCAAGCAATTGTTCGGGGCGCAAAAGCAAAGTTCACAGCAAAAACCAGCCGCGTTCGGCAGTTATTCGCGCGGATGTGCCGCGGGGTCGGTGCAACTGCCCGAAACGGGGCCGACATGGCAAGCCATGCGCCTGTCGCGTAATCGCAACTGGGGCCACCCGGAGGCGGTGGATTACGTACAGGACCTCAGCAAGTTTGCGGCCCGGCAACCGGGGTGGAATGGTCTCTATATCGGGGATATCAGCCAACCGCGTGGTGGTCCGATGACTTCTGGTCATCGCAGCCACCAGTTGGGGTTGGACATCGATATCTGGATGCTGCCCGGCGACAACATGCGGCTGTCGCGCAAAGCGCGCGAGAATATCTCGTCGATTTCCCTGCGCCGCGCCAACGGGGCCTATGTGAATGGCAATTGGACGGCACAGCACCACGCCGTGCTGCGTGAGGCGGCAAAGGACAAGCGCGTGGCGCGGATTTTCGTCTTTCCCGGCGCCAAGGTTCAGATGTGCAATGATGAGAAAGGCAACAAGGCCTATCTGCGTAAGATCAGGCCATGGTGGGGGCATCATTATCATTTCCACGTGCGTCTGAAATGCCCCAAGGGCTCGCGCGGCTGTGTCAATCAGGACGCGCCGCCCAAAGGTGATGGGTGTGCCGAGGCGCAGCAATGGGTGCGCAACATCCTCAACCCGCCGCCACCTGACCCGAACGCGCCTGCGCCGAAGAAACGCCGCGAGTATGTTCTGACCGATTTGCCCCAGCAATGCGCCGCAGTCTTGCAATCCAACTGATTGCTATTTTGCTGGCGGGTGCGGTTTGGGCGGTCGAGGTCAAGACGGCCACATACTTAAACAGCTTTGTCTGGCGCCACCCGGCGGAATGGTTTGGCGGGTTTTCGGCCCTGTATATCTCGGACAACGGTCGGCATATGCTTGCGCTTAGTGACCGGTCGGTTCTTGTCCGCGCGACCATTGCGCGGGACGAGGATGACATTACAGGGGTCCGGATCACCGGGAACTGGCCGGTTCTCTCTAGCACAGGACGGCCCCTATCCGGCGAAGCAGGGGATTCCGAAGGCATTGCGGTCGCACCGGACGGTAGCCATTACATCTCATTTGAGTCAGTGCATCGCGTTGCCCGGTACGCGACCCCCGACGCCGAAGCGCGGGTGCTGCCGCGCCCAAAGGCGTTTGAAAATCTGAAACTGAATGGGTCGTTCGAAGCCTTGGCAATCGACAATCAGGGGTGGCTGTATACCCTTCCCGAAAGAAGCCGGACCGAAGCAGGCGACATCCCCGTTTATCGCTGGGACGGGCAGGGTTGGTCGACCCCTTTCGTGTTGCCACAGCGGGGCAAATTCTTGCCTGTATCTGCCGATTTTGGTCCAGATGGTCGGTTCTATTTATTGGAACGAGCCCTGTCCCTGACAGGGTTCCGCACCCGCCTGCGGCGGTGGCAGATCACAGAGGATTCAGTCGGTGCCGAAGAAAACCTGTTTATGACCGGCACAGGCACGCATGACAACCTCGAAGGGTTGTCGGTTTGGCGCGATGATCAGGGGCGGTTGCGCGCCACGATGATCTCGGACGACAACTTTCTGGTCCTTCAGCGCACTGAACTGGTGGAGTATCTGCTACCGGATTGACACATCCCAACCAAAGGTCTAAACGCACGGCTTGCCTTGGGACGGTCCCTTGGCCAAGTCGCCGCTACCTTGTCAAAACGGGCATCTGAAAACATGCAACGCGCTTATATACCCGGCATTATTGCCATGGCCGCCATTGTTGTGGCCTCGAACATTCTGGTTCAGTTCCTGATTTTTGACGGGCTGCTGACCTGGGGTGCTTTTACCTATCCGCTGGCCTTTCTGGTCACCGACATCATGAACCGCGTCTATGGCGTGGCCACGGCCCGCAAGGTGGTGTTCGCCGGGTTTGTCACCGGCATCATCTGTTCGCTGATCGGCAGCCAGATCATGCTGCAAGGTGACGGATTTACCTATGCCGCCGTGCCGCTGCGGATCGCTGTTGCCTCGGGAACGGCGTTTCTGATTGCACAGCTGACTGATGTCACCGTGTTCAATTCGCTTCGCGGTGGTCGCTGGTGGCGCGCGCCGCTGGTGTCGACCCTGGTTGGCTCGGCGCTGGACACCGCGCTGTTTTTCACCATCGCATTCTCAGCTTCTGTCACGGTTTTCGGTGCCAATGCTGATGCGGCGATCAACTGGGCGTGGGAGCCTGTGCCCTTCATGTTGACTGGTCCGATGGTGCCCCTGTGGGTGACGCTGGCCTTTGCTGACTGGCTGGTGAAGTTGTCGCTGGCGATGATTGCGCTGATCCCGTTCAAGGTGATCGTTGCGCGGTTGACCGCGCAGCCTGCGTAAAAAAGTGCTTTGAGAATGGCGCATCTTGTGTCAGGCTCAAAGTTAACCGCAACAGATAGAAAAGGAGGTGATCCAGTGTCGAGAAAGAGATTGGAGAGAGGTGTCGGAACAACCGGGGGGATCGCCTGTTAGGGCAGCCCTTGGCGGAGCGCTCGCTCCGGCTGGTCGATTGATCTAACCGACCCAACCTCCTGTACTTTCGAAGGGCCGTCCCGCCGGGGCGGCCCTTTTTGTTTCTGCTTGTGCCGGATAAGGTCCACTTCATGTTGCGCATCACCGACGATATCACCCTGCAGGACTGGGAAATGACCGAGAGCTTTGTCCGCTCGTCCGGTCCCGGTGGTCAGAACGTGAACAAGGTCTCGACCGCAGTTGAGCTGCGGTTCGAGGCTGCGCGCTCGCCCTCCTTGCCCGATCCGGTCAAAAACAGGCTGAAACGGTTGGCCGGGCGGCGCTGGACCAAAGATGGCGCGATCATCATTCAATGCGAAGAAACCCGCAGCCAAGCCCGCAACCGCGAGATTGCCCGCGCCCGTCTGGCTGAACTGATTGTCCGCGCACTGGAGAAACCCAAGCGGCGGATTGCGACGAAACCCACCTATGGCTCGGTCAAACGGCGGCTGGCGGCCAAAAAAGCGCGCTCGGATGTGAAGGCGCTGCGCGGCAAGGTCGCAGAAGATTGAACTGGCAGTTTCACGGTGCCTTGCTAGTTTGATAGGGCAAGGGAGAGCAAGATCATGAGGTTAGAGGGGAAAACCGCGATTGTAACCGGTGGCGCGTCTGGCTTTGGTGCCGGGATCGTGCAGAAATTCCTGTCCGAAGGCGCGCGGGTCATGATTGCCGATATCAATGGTGACGCGGCCGAGGTTCAGGCAAATCAGCTTGGGCCGAATGCGATTGCTCAGATGGTCGACGTGGCGAATGCAGTCTCGGTGCAGGCCATGGCGGATATGGCGATGGATCGGTTCGGGCAATTGGATATTTTGGTGAACAATGCCGGTGTCACGCATCTGCCGACGCCGCTAGAGGATGTCACCGAAGAGGAATTTGACCGCGTCTTCAACGTGAACATGAAATCGGTCTATCTGACCGCACGGGCGCTGGTGCCAGCGATGAAAGTGCGCGGGGCGGGTGCGATCCTGAACGTGGCCTCGACCGCGGGGCTGTCGCCACGTCCGAACCTGAATTGGTACAACGCGTCCAAGGGCTGGATGATCACGGCCACCAAGACAATGGCGGTGGAACTTGCGCCTTCGGGGGTGCGTGTAAACGCGCTCTGCCCGGTGGCCGGGGAAACACCACTGCTGAAATCCTTCATGGGAGAAGATACGCCTGAAATGCGCGCCAAGTTCCTGTCGACCATCCCGCTGGGGCGTTTCTCGACCCCCGACGACATGGCCAACGCCGCCTGTTTCCTGTGTTCGGACGAGGCGAGCATGATCACCGGCGCTGCTTTGGAGGTCGACGGTGGCCGTTGTATCTGAGGTCCATCCATGATCCCCGGACCCCGTAACCTGATCACCGATGTCTCTGGCCTGAGGGTCGGAAATGCGCAGGACGCTGCGTTGAAATCGGGAACAACTGTCCTGACGGCAGATCAGGCCTTTACCGCGTCGGTCCATGTGATGGGTGGTGCGCCGGGTTCGCGGGAAACCGATCTGCTGGCGCCGGATAAATCGGTCTCGCAAGTGGATGCAATTGCTTTGTCCGGTGGGTCGGCCTTTGGGTTGGATGCCTGTTCTGGCGTCTCGGATGCATTGCGGTCGCGGGGCAGGGGATATCCGGTGGGCGATACTGTGGTGCCCATTGTGCCGGGCGCGATCCTGTTTGATTTGTTGAACGGCGGAGACAAGGATTGGGTTGAAAACCCCTATCGCGCGCTGGGACAGGAGGCCTTTGACGACGCAGATGTGGATTTTGCGTTAGGCACAGCGGGGGCCGGAACCGGTGCTTTGGCGGCGCGGCACAAGGGGGGGCTCGGGTCCGCCTCATTGGTTCTGGACAATGGGGTGACCGTCGGTGCCCTGGTTGCGGCCAACCCGCTGGGCAGTGTGACAACACCCGGCGACCGCCATTTCTGGGCAGCGCCGTTCGAGTTTGGAGACGAATTTGGCGGTTTAGGATCTGATTCAAGTGCCGGTCTCGGCTTTCCTGCACCCAGCCTCAAGGCGCAGGCGATGCGGCTTGCCGAGCCGGATAAGGGCAACACGACAATCGCTATTGTGGCCACGGATGCTGCCTTGTCGAAATCGCAGTGCCAGCGACTGGCAGTGGCAGCACATGATGGCATTGCCCGCGCCATTCTGCCGGCACACACACCAGGGGACGGAGATCTGGTCTTTGCGGTCAGCACTGGCGCGCAGACCATCGACGCCGAAGCCGGCTTGGGGCTGATCGGGCATGCGGCCTCGGTCTGTCTGGCACGAGCTATTGCGCGGGCTATTTATCTGGCGACCCCGGCAGCGGGCGATCTATTGCCCTGTTGGACCGCACCACATGACAAAAGTTAAGGACTGTCTTTATGCCGCAGGGCACATTACCCTCGCGCGGCAATCTGCGCGTTGACTCTTTTTTGCGCCGACGGTCCATTCGGTGCAGCCAATTCGTATCGGAGCAAAACTCATGAATCGTATCCTCGCTACCGCAATTGTCGGCCTGCTGGCCCTTCCTGCCTATGCGGAAGGTGACGCCGAGGCCGGCAAAAAGGCCTTCAATAAATGCAAATCCTGCCATCAGATCGCTGACCCGGCCGGTGAAGTCATCGTCAAGGGCGGTAAGACCGGTCCGAACCTATACGGTATCGCGGGCCGCACCGCGGGTACCGTCGAAGGGTTCAAATACGGAGACAGCATCGTTGAGGCTGGTGAAAACGGTCTGGTCTGGGATGAAGCCACATTTGTCGAATACGCGCAGGATCCCAAGGCGTTTTTGAAAGATTACCTGGGTGAGACATCGGCCAAGTCGAAAATGACCTTTAAGTTGAAGAAGGGCGGCGAAGACGTCTATGCCTATATCGTCAGTGTCTCGGGCGAATAACGTCTGAAAAACCAGACCATTCGAAAGATTGCAAAAGGCCGCAGCCCCCTGCGGCCTTTCGTGCGATTGATAACAGCTTGGATCAAGGTCACCTTGGGGATACGCGGTTCATCATGCCCTTGCATGACTTCGCAGAGCCAAGCCGGTCCGGCGGCAGCCAATTCCATACATCCCGCCGCCCTGGCGGATCGGCAGCAGGAGACGACAGATGGGAATCATGATCCCGGCCTGGGTTGATGGTGAATTGACCCCCGTGGACAAGCTTGAGGCGCATGAAAAGGGCCTGCGGCACAAAGCAGTGTCGGTCTTTGTCGTGCGCGGCACCGAGATCTTGATGCAACGCCGGGCTTTGGGCAAATACCATACGCCGGGCCTGTGGGCGAATACCTGCTGCACCCATCCCGATTGGGGCGAGACGCCCTCGGAATGTGCCGTGCGTCGTTTGCGCGAAGAGTTGGGGATCACCGGCTTGTACCCGGAATACCGGCACCGGCTGGAATATCACGCCGATGTTGGCAACAACATGATCGAACACGAAGTGGTCGATATCTTTCTGGCTCATGTTCGTGGGCCACTTAAAATCGAGCCTAATCCGGACGAAGTCATGGATATCCGGTGGATCGACTACCATGATCTGCTGGCTGAAGTGCAACGACATCCGCAGCGGTTCACGCCGTGGCTGAAGATCTATCTGCACAGTCACGCCGACACGATTTTCGGTCCTGATCTGATCATCTCGGCCACGTCCTGAACGCAACGGCTTGCAAGGGCCGCTCAAGCCGCCTAAATCAACGCGTCATGGCCAAGCAAAAGACAGACCCGAATTACAAAGTCATCGCCGAAAACCGGCGCGCGCGCTTCGATTACGCGATCGAGGACGATATCGAGTGCGGCATCGTGCTGGAAGGGTCCGAGGTCAAATCCCTGCGCGTTGGTGGGTCAAACATTGCCGAAAGCTATGCTTCGGTCGAGGATGGCGAGCTGTGGCTGATCAACAGCTATATCGCGCCTTATGAGCAGGCGAAGGTTTTCAAGCACGAAGAACGCCGCCGCCGCAAGCTGCTGGTGTCGCGCAAAGAGCTGTCGAATCTGTGGAATGCGACCCAGCGCAAGGGCATGACGCTGGTGCCGCTGGTTTTGTATTTCAACCACAAGGGCCGGGCGAAGCTGAAGATCGGCATCGCCAAAGGTAAAAAGCTGCACGACAAGCGTGAGACTCAGGCCAAGCGGGACTGGTCACGGCAGAAACAGCGGCTGATGAAGGATCACAGCTAGAAGGCCATCGCGGCCTCAACCGCGCGTTTCCAGCGATCATAGGCGGCGTCGCGTTCTTGGGCGGACAATTCCGGTTCAAACCGACGATCCAGTGCCCAGGTTTCGGAAAAACCCTGTTGGTCCGGATAAACACCGGCGCGCATGCCGGCCAGCCAGGCCGCCCCTAATGCCGTGGTTTCCTGCATCACCGGGCGGTCGACCTCGGCCCCCAGATAGTCCGACAGCCCCTGCATCGCCCAGTCCGAGGCGCTGGCGCCGCCATCCACGCGCAGTGTCACGTCGGTATCCGCGCCCCAGTCGCCCTGCATGGCGTGCCACAGATCGCGGGTTTGATAGGCGATGCTTTCCAGCGTGGCCTTGGCGAACTCCGCGCGGCCGGAATTACGGGTCAGGCCAAATATCGCGCCACGGCAATCAGGTTTCCAATAGGGCGCGCCGAGGCCAGTAAAGGCGGGGACCAACACGACATGCTGGTTCGGATCGGCTTGTTGCGCCAACTCGCCGCTTTCGGGGGCCGATTCGATGATCTGCAGCGCATCGCGCAGCCATTGCACAGCGGCCCCAGCGACAAAGATCGATCCCTCCAGCGCATAGGTCCGCTTGCCGTCCAACTGATAAGCGATGGTGGTCAGCAGGCGGTTCTTCGATTCAACCGGTTTGTCTCCGGTGTTCAAAAGGGCAAAACACCCCGTGCCATAGGTCGATTTCATCATTCCGGGTTGGAAACAGGCCTGCCCGATAGTGGCAGCCTGCTGATCCCCCGCCACGCCTAGAATCGGGATATTTCCCCCAAATAGGGTCGTATTTCCGAAATCCGAGGCGCAATCGTGTACCTCTGGCAGCATGTTCATCGGCACGTCCAGCAGATCGCAAATCTCGGCGCTCCACGCGCCTTTGTTGATGTCGAACAACAGGGTGCGTGCAGCATTGGTGGCGTCGGTGGCGTGGCTGCGCCCCTCGGTCAGACGCCAAATCAGGAAACAGTCGATGGTGCCAAACATCAACTCTCCGGCCTCGGCGCGGTCGCGTGCGCCCGGCACGGTATCGAGCAGCCATTTAACCTTGGTGCCCGAGAAATAGGGGTCCAGCAACAGCCCGGTCTGGGCGGTCACGTCATCTTCGCACCCCGCCCGTTTATAGCGCGCGCAAATCTCGGCGGTGCGGCGGTCCTGCCAGACGATGGCGTTGTGGAGTGGTTGACCGGTGGTGCGGTCCCAGACCACAGTGGTTTCGCGCTGGTTGGTGATGCCGATGCCTGCGATCTGGTCGGCGGTGACGCCGGTGGAGTCCAACACTTCGCGGCAGACGCGCAGAACGCTCTCCCAGATTTCTTCGGCGTCGTGCTCGACCCAGCCTTCCTGCGGGAAATGCTGGGTGAATTCGTGCTGCGCGGTGCCTACGCGCTGCATATCCGCGTCGAACAAAATGGCCCGCGATGATGTGGTGCCCTGATCAATGGCAAGAATATAGGTCACGCCTGCGCCCCCCCTCCGGTCTGGTTTTGCCGGACTTTAGCGCAAACAATGACGATCGTGCCAGAGCGTTCAGACAGGAATATTGTCGATCAGGCGCACGCCATCCGCCCAAGCCGCCGCAAACAGCCGAGCGGGCCGTGTGGCATGGGTCAGCGGGTCCAGTGTGTCGGCGCAGCGCAGTTGAATATATTCAACTTGAGTGAAGCCTGCCGCCAGCAGATCAGACTCGGCCCGCGCGGCCACAGTTTCAAACGCGGCCCCTGCTTTCAGCGACTGGACCACACCCTGCATGATCCGGTGCTTGTTGGCCGCAATGTTCAACCCCTCGGGCGAGAGGAGGAGGTTGCGCGATGACATCGCCAACCCCGAGGGTTCGCGCACCGTGGGGCAGCCGATCACCTCGATGGGGATGTCCAGATCGCGGGCCATGCGGCGGACGATCATCAATTGTTGATAGTCTTTTTCCCCGAAATAGGCTCGATCCGCCTGCGTTTGCAGGAACAGCTTAGCGACCACAGTGGCGACGCCGTCAAAATGGCCGGGGCGGAATTCACCCTCCATCACATCGGTCAAACCGGCGACTGATACGGTGGTGGCGAAGCCCCGCGGATAGATCTCCTCGGGATCGGGGACATAGATCGCGTCGACACCGTAAGGGGCCAGTTTCTGCGCATCTTCGTTCTCGGTCCGCGGGTAATTGGCCAGATCGTCGGGGTTGTTGAACTGTTTGGGGTTCACAAAAACCGTAACGATCACCCGGTCGGTTCCGACCTTGGCGGCTTCGGCCAGAGACAAGTGCCCCTGATGCAGCGCACCCATGGTGGGGACGACACCGATCGTTTCGCCGTTGCCGTGCCATTTGGTCGTCAGCGCGCGCAAATCACTTAGGCGGCGCAGAATGGGTGCGGTCATGTCTTAGGTCCTTTGGACGGAGCCTGATCGGCAAAGACATGTTCATCCGCTGGAAAGCTGCGGGCGCGCACATCGGAGGCATATTCCGCGATGGCGGCCTCGGCTTGCGGACCAAGTTCGGCATAGCGTTTGACAAATTTCGGTTTAAACGCGGTGAAAAAGCCCACCATGTCGTCCACGACCAGAATCTGCCCATCACATCCGGCTGAGGCGCCAATGCCGATGGTCGGAATCGCGACCTCGGCGGTGATCTGATCAGCCAGGCCTTGCGGTACCTTCTCAAGCACAACGGAAAATGCACCAGCCTCGGCCACGGCATGGGCATCGGCCAACACCGCCTTCGCCTGTTCGTCGCGACCCTGCACCTTGTAGCCGCCCAGCGTGTTGATCGATTGTGGCGTCAGGCCGATATGCGCCATCACCGGGATACCGCGCTTGACCAGAAAGCGGATGGTCTCGGCCATTTCCACGCCACCTTCCAGCTTGACCGCGCCTGCGCCGGTTTCGGCCATCAGGCGGGCAGCATTCTTGAAGGCGTGGGCCGGGTCGTGTTCGTAACTGGCAAAGGGCATGTCGATAACCATCATCGCCCTGTCCAGACCTCGCGCAACGGCCTGACCATGCATCACCATCATCTCCATCGTCACACCCAGGGTCGAGGTCAGCCCATGCAGCACCATGCCGACGCTGTCGCCGACCAGAACAAAGTCGCAATGGGCATCCATCAGCCGTGCCATCGGTGTGGTATAGGCGGTCAAACTAACCAATGGTGTGCTGCCTTTGCGGGCACGGATGTCCTCGGCATTCGGGGCTGTTTTGCGGGCGGTGGCGCTCATGATCGCTCCTGCGGGGTTCATGTTGCAGTGCGGCATAGCAGATTGAACAAGGTTATAGAAACCCCGGTTGCGCGAACATTTCCTTGATTGACCCGAGGTTTAAAGGGACATTGAGTGTAGAAAAGCCTGTAAAACAGCCGGTTCCAAGGATTCAAACAGGGAGAGTTTTTCATGACAAAGCAGATGTTTCGGAGCATTGCGTCGGCTCTGGCGGTGGGTGCCAGCCTGTTTGCCTCGCAGGCTTTGGCCAAATCGGACATTACGATTGCGATGCAGTTGGAGCCGCCACACCTGGACCCGACCAGCGCCGCCGCGCAGGCCATTGATTCGGTGGTTTACACAAATATCTTCGAGGGTCTGACCCGCTTTATGGGTGACGGCTCGGTCGTGCCCGGCCTGGCCGAAAGCTGGGAAATTTCCGAGGACGGCACCGTCTATACATTCAAGCTGCGCGACGGGGTGACCTTTCATGACGGCACCGTCATGGATGCCGAGGACGTCAAATTCAGCCTCGACCGCGCTACGGCCGAAGACAGTGCCAATGCGCAAAAGGCGCTGTTTGCAGGCATCGAAAGCGTTGAGGTTGTGGATCCGCTGACCGTAAAGGTCACCCTGTCCGAGCCGAACGGCAATTTTCTGTTCAACATGGCTTGGGGGGATGCGGTGATCGTCGCGCCCGAAAGCATCGACAACATCAAGACCAACCCGGTGGGGACCGGTGCCTTTACCTTTGGTGACTGGGTGCAGGGCGATAGCATCACGCTAAACCGGAACCCCAACTATTGGGGCGAACAACCTGCGTTAGAGACTGCTACGTTCAAATTCATTTCGGACCCCACTGCCGCCTTTGCCGCGGTGATGGCCGAAGATGTGGACGTCTTCGACAACTTCCCCGCACCCGAAAACCTGCCTCAATTCGAGGCTGACCCGCGTTTTCAGGTGCTGGTGGGGTCGACCGAGGGGGAAACCATCCTGTCGACCAACAACAAGAAACCCCCGTTTGATGATATCCGCGTGCGGCAGGCGCTGGCCCATGCCATTGACCGGCAGGCGGTCATTGACGGTGCGATGTTCGGCTACGGCACGCCCATCGGCACTCATTTCGCACCGCACAACCCTGCCTATGTCGATCTGACCGGCACCTCGGCCCATGACCCGAAACAGGCCGCCAAACTTCTGGCCGATGCGGGGTATGAAGAGGGGTTCGAGACCACCCTGCACCTGCCGCCGCCCTCTTATGCCCGACGCGGAGGCGAGATCATCGCCGCGCAACTGGCCGAGGTTGGAATCAAGGCCGAGATTATCAATGTGGAATGGGCGCAGTGGCTGGAATCTGTGTTCAAGGGTAAGGATTACGGACTGACCATCATCAGCCATACTGAGCCAATGGATATCGGCATCTATGCCCGCCCCGACTATTATTTCCAGTATGACAGTCTGGATGCCCAGACGTTGATGGAGACATTGAACGCGACCACCGATCCGGAGGAACGTAAAAAGCTGTTGGGCGATATGCAGCGCCTGATCGCCACGGACTATGTCAACGGCTACTTGTTCCAATTGGCCAAGCTGGGGGTCGCCAAGGCCGGTGTTCAGGGCCTGTGGGAGAACGCGCCAACGGCCGCCATCGACCTGACCCAGATCAGTTGGTCCGAATAATCGGGTCCGGGGCCGATATCGGCCTCGGATTACCTGTTTCCGAGTGAGCCTGAAAATGAATCTGGTCCGTTTCTTGTGTTTTGTTGCTGTGACTGCCTGCCTGTGTGCGCTGGGCGGCAAGGGACAGGCGCAAAATGTGCTGGATGGTGGGCTCGGTGGTCTGGTTGGCACGCTGGAAAACCCGCTGAAGGTGGGGATCGGCATCCGTATCGATCAGGTTACCAGCGTGGATCAAAAGGCCGAGAATTATGGCGCCGTCGTCGTATTGCGCGCCGAATGGACCGATCCCGCGCTGGCCTTTGACCGCGACACTGTCGGGCGCGAGTTTCAGGTTTTCAATCCGAGGACGCTGGCTGAACATGCCACGGATATCGGGGCGGTGGTTCCGGCGTTTGTCATTCACAACCAGCAATCCAACAAATGGATACACGAATCTGCAGCCTCGCTGCACTATGACGGGCATGTGGTCTATGTCGAGAAGTCCTCTCTGACGTTGCAGGCTCCGCATTTTGATTTCCGAAAATACCCGTTCGACACCCAGGAGTTTTTCTTCGAAGTTGTCTCGATCTTCCCGTCCGAATACGTATCCTACTATCCGCTGGAAAAGTATTCTGGCCTGGGTGATCTGCTGGGCGAGGAAGAGTGGATACTGGACAACCCACAAGTCCTGCATTCGACGGTCATTGGCCTTTCGGGCCGGGACAGCGATCAGGTTGTGCTGGCGTTCGAAGGAAAGCGGCACCTGACCTATTATGTGATCCGGGTGTTCCTGCCGATGCTGGTTCTGGTCTCGGTGGGCTGGGCGCTGTTTTTCCTCGACGAATACCGCCGCCGAATCGAGATTGCCGGGGGCAATCTGCTGGTCTTCGTGGCCTTCAACTGGGCCATCTCTGCTGACCTGCCCAAGCTGGGCTACCTGACGTTTCTGGATTTCATCCTGCAATGCATGTTCCTGATGACAGGGGCACTGATCGTGTTCAACGTGGCCTTGCGCAAACTGAAAGTGTCCGGGCATGAGGACGGGGCCAGAAAGCTGGACAATTACGCAATTAAGTGGATTTATCCGCTGGGCTATGCGTCCATCGTCGCTTACGCGGTTTTTGCCTATCTGTTGGTGCCTTAGGTGCTGGACCCGCGCGATATGTGATCCTAACGTGGCCTCAATGCTCCGCTATGCCCTGAAACGTCTGATATCGCTGTTTATCAGCCTTGTGGTCGCCTCGGTGGTCATCTTCGCCGTGATCGAGGTGGCACCAGGCGATCCGGCCTCGTTCATGTTGGGCGTCAACGCGCAAGAGGACACACTGGCCGCCCTGCGGGCCGAGCTGGGATTGGACGGGTCCAAGATCCAGCGCTATTTCAACTGGGTTGGCGGTATGATGGTGGGGGATTTTGGGATCTCTTACACCTATCGCACACCGGTGTCGCAGATGATTTCGGACAGGCTATGGGTGTCATTGCCGCTGGCGCTTTATGCCCTGACCTTATCGACCCTGATTGCCTTCCCCGCCGGTATTTACGCCGCAGCCCGTCGTGGCAAGCCGGGGGATCTGACGGTGATGGGGGTGACGCAATTAGGTATCGCAGTGCCGAATTTCTGGTTCGCGATGATGCTGGTGCTGATCTTTGCCATCAACTTTCGCTGGTTCAACGCCGGAGGTTTTGCGGGTTGGGACAAAGGCGTCTGGACCGGCCTGCATTCTCTGACATTGCCCGCCATTGCGCTGGCCTTGCCGCAGGCGGCGATCTTGGCGCGGGTCATGCGGTCTTCGCTGCTGGATATACTGGGTGAAGATTTCATGCGCACTGCCCGCGCCAAGGGATTGTCACGCCGTCAAGCACTGTGGCGGCACGGTGTGCGCAACGCGCTGATCCCGGTTCTGACCATCCTCGGGCTGCAGTTCTCGTTTCTGTTGGCGGGGTCGATTATTATCGAGCAGGTGTTTTATCTGCCCGGACTCGGGCGGCTGGTGTTTCAGGCGATCTCGGCCCGCGATTTGGTCGTGGTGGAATCGGTGGTCATGTTGCTTGTTTTTGCTGTCATCACCGTGAATTTTATGGTCGATCTCGCCTATGCCGCCGTGGACCCAAGGCTGAGAGGTCGGTCATGAGCCGCAACCTGCTTCTTGGTTCAGTATTGTCCTCGTTGGTCTTGCTGGCGGCGCTGATGTCCTTTTTCTGGACGCCGTATGATTATGCGGCGCTGGATATCCCCAACAAGCTGGAGCCGCCTAATGCACAGCATTGGTTCGGCACAGATCATTTCGGGCGTGACATGTTCTCGATGATCATGGTGGGGGCTCGTACGTCCATCGCGGTGGCATTGGTGGCGGTGGGGATTGGCATGGCGCTGGGCGTACCGCTGGGCCTGACGGCGGCAGCGCGTAAAGGATCATGGCTGGATGAGGTGATCATGCGCGGCAACGATTTGGTCTTTGCCTTCCCCTCGCTGGTCATCGCCATTCTGATCACAGCGGTGTTCGGAGCAGGCGCGATCAACGCGATCATCGCGATCGGTATTTTCAACATTCCCGTCTTCGCCCGCATCACCCGTGGCGCGGCCTTGTCCCTATGGGAACGCGAGTTCATTCTGGCCGCACGTGTCGCGGGCAAAGGCGCGGCGCGGATATCGGCAGAACATATTCTGCCCAATATTGCGAATCTGCTGATAGTTCAGGGGACCATTCAGTTCTCTCTGGGTATCCTGGCCGAAGCGGGCTTGTCTTATGTCGGTCTGGGTGCGCAACCGCCCACACCCAGTTGGGGTCGAATGCTGGCCGATGCGCAGACAATGGTCAGTTTTGCCCCGCATTTGGCTCTGATTCCGGGGCTGGCGATTATTGTCACTGTGCTGGGACTGAACCTGTTAGGCGATGGGTTGCGCGATTGGCTTGATCCCAGAATACGAGTCGCGCGCGCATGAGCTTGCTGGAGATCGAAAACCTTTCTCTGACCATCCATGAGACCGAGATTCTGAAGCGGGTCAGCTTGTGTATTGGTGCCGGACAAATTGTTGCCGTGACTGGTGAAAGTGGCTCGGGCAAGTCGATGACCGCGCTGGCCGTGATGCAATTGCTGCCAAATGGCGCAAAGACAGAAGGTGCGATCTGGCTGGGACGTCAGAATCTGCTGAAACAGTCTGAACGCGAAATGTGCGCCCTGCGCGGGGCCGAGATTGGGATGGTGTTTCAGGAACCCATGACCGCCTTGAACCCGGTCAAAACCATTGGCGATCAGGTGATCGAAACCATTCTGGTCCACAAGGCCATGTCGCGCACCAAGGCGCGGGCCCGTGCACACGAGGTTCTGAGCCGCGTTGGCCTGCCACCTGACCGTTTCCCGCTGTCGCGATACCCGCATGAATTGTCCGGCGGTCAACGGCAGCGTGTCGTGATCGCCATGGCTATCGCGCTGCGCCCCAAGCTGCTGATTGCGGATGAGCCGACAACCGCGCTGGATGTGACGACGCAGGCGCAGATACTCGACCTGCTCAAAGGACTGGCGCGCGAATATGGCATGGGGCTGCTGATGATCACGCACGATCTGGCGGTGGTGGCAGACATGGCCGACCAGATTGTCGTGATGCGCCATGGAGAGGTGGTCGAAAGCGGTGCAACCACTGACCTGCTGCACAATATGCAGCACCCCTATACACGGAAGCTGTTTCAGGCCTCGGGGCATCAGGTTTCGCTGCCTGAACCGCCCGAGTCCCTGCCATTGCTAGAGGTGAGAAATGTGGTGCGCGACTATAGCTTGCCGCGAAAAGGTCTGTTCGGCAGACCGGATCACCACCGCGCGGTCGATGAAGTCAGCTTTACCCTGCACCGGGGTGAGCGGTTGGGCCTGGTCGGAGAATCTGGCTGTGGAAAATCGACCCTAACACGGGCAATTTTGGGTTTGGAGGACGTGCAGAGCGGTGAAATTTTACTGGACAACCAGCCTGTCTTTGCCGGTCACAAGCCGAACCCCGTTGTGCGACGTAAGATGCAGGTGGTGTTTCAGGACCCCTATGGCAGTTTCAATCCGCGCCACCGCGTCGCCCGCCTGATCACCGAGCCGTTTCACCCGTTGGACAACCCGCCCACCGGCACAGAGCGGCAAGACCGTATCGCCGAAATGCTGACCGCTGTGGGCCTCAGCCCGGATGATGCGAACAAATACATCCATGAATTCTCGGGCGGGCAACGACAGCGGATTGCCATTGCCCGGGCCTTGATCATTCGCCCCGAACTGATTGTGTTTGATGAGGCGGTCTCGGCCTTGGATGTATCCGTCCGGGCACAGATTCTGGATCTGCTGGCCGAGCTGTGTGCCACCTACAACCTGACTTACCTGTTCATCAGCCATGATCTAAGTGTCGTACGGACGATCACGGACCGGGTGATGGTGATGCAGGCGGGCAGAATTGTTGAACAGGGTGTGACCGAACAGGTATTCTCTTCCCCGCGGCACGCTTACACTCGGACCCTGATCGATGCCGCACCGGTCTTGCCCAATATCGGTGCAAATGTCGCGTAATTCCTTTGTTAGAGTCGAAATGGAGGCCAAAATGCCCAATTCTCTCTGGTTCAATCCCGGCCTTTGCCTGATCGGCGGCGATTGGGTCGCGCCTGCGTCACAGCAGACGATTTCAATGATCAATCCGTCTGACGGATCCGAGATCTGCCGGATTGCTCGCGCGAATGCCCCAGATATAGATGCCGCTGTGCAGGCCGCCCAAACGGCGTTGGATGGGGATTGGGGGCGAAAGACAGCGTTGGAGCGCGGCCGCCTCCTGACCCGACTTGGCCAACTGGTTTTGGAGCGCGTAGAGGACTTGGCACAGCTTGAGGCGATGGATGTAGGAAAACCGCTGACACAGGCCCGTGCGGATGCCGTGGCGTTGGCGCGGTACTGCGAATTCTACGGCGGCGCGGCAGACAAGGTGATGGGCGAGACGATCCCCTATCTGGACGGCTACACCGTGTACACGCTGCGCGAACCGCACGGGGTGACCGGGCATATAGTGCCGTGGAACTACCCGATGCAGATCATTGGCCGCTCTGTCGGGGCAGCTTTGGCGATGGGCAACGCCTGCGTGCTGAAGCCAGCGGAAGAGGCGTGTTTGACCGCGCTTGCCTTTGCCCATCTGGCGCAACAGGCGGGCCTACCTGCCGGAGCGCTGAACGTGGTGCCGGGGTTGGGGGCCGAGGCCGGGGCGGCATTGTCAGCGCATCCAGGCGTGCAGCATATCTCATTCACAGGGTCAGTTGCCACCGGCGCGCTGGTGCAACAGGCGGCGGGGCGCAACGTGGTGCCTGTGACGCTGGAACTGGGCGGTAAATCGCCCCAGCTGGTATTTGACGATGCCGATCTGGATGCCGCACTGCCGTTTCTGGTGAACGCGGGTATTCAGAATGCCGGGCAGACCTGTTCGGCCTCGTCCCGTATTCTGGTGCAGCGTGGGGTGTATGAGCAGGTCAAAACCCGCATGGCAACCGCCTACGCCGATCTGACTGTTGGTCCAGCACCCGAAGATTTGCGGGTCGGCCCCCTGATCTCGGCCCGTCAGAAACAGATCGTCGAGGGGTTTTTAGCCAAAGGCGCGGACCTCAACATCGCAGGACAAGGGCGTATCGTAGATCATGCACCCGGCGAGGGGGCATATGTGCAGCCAACACTTTTTGCCGATGTCCCGTCAGATCACCTTCTGGCTCGGGATGAAATTTTTGGACCGGTGCAGGTTCTGATCCCCTTTGAAACCGAGGAGGAGGCGGTTCAGATCGCCAACGCCACCGAATACGGGTTGGTTGCCAGCATCTGGACCAGCGACGGTGCGCGGCAGATGCGGTTGGCGAAACAGCTGCGTTCGGGACAGGTGTTCATCAACAATTATGGTGCGGGGGGCGGGGTAGAGTTGCCGTTTGGCGGTGTCGGCAAGTCCGGTCATGGCCGCGAAAAGGGGGTCGAGGCGCTGTTTGGGTTCTCGCAGGTGAAAACAGTAGCGGCTTACCATGGTTAGGGTCTAAACAATCACTTCGATCGACTGTTGTGCACCCACACCGAAGACGCGCTTATAGCGCTCGATCTCATCCTTAGGGCCCATCGCTTTTTCCGGATTGTCGGATAATTTCACAGTTGGTCGACCGTTGGCGGACACCGCCTTGCAGACCAGAGAGAACGGTGCCAGCGCGTCTTGTGGGACCAGCCCACGGAAATCATTGGTCAGCAAGGTGCCCCAACCAAACGAGACCTTCGTGCGATGAGCGAACTGGCTGTGTAGTTCGTGGATTTTGTCCACGTCCAGCCCGTCCGAGAAGATTATCCGCTTTTGCAGCGGGTCCTCACCGCGCGATTTCCACCAGTTGATGGCATTCTCGGCACCCGTCGCCGGATCGCCGCTGTCGACGCGAATACCGGTCCATCCCGCCAGCCAATCCGGCGCATTGTCCAAAAAGCCCTGCGTGCCATAGGTATCGGGCAGGATGATGCGCAGATTGCCGTCATGTTCCTCGTGCCAGTCGCTGAGGACGTTATAGGGGGCCTGCGCCAGTTCGGTGTCGGATTCCGCCAGCGCGGAATAGACCATGGGCAGTTCATGGGCATTGGTGCCGATCGCCTCAACCTCGCGTCGCATGGCGATCAGGCAGTTCGAGGTGCCGGTAAACGCGGGCCCCAGCCCTTCGATCATTGCCTGCACGCACCAGTCTTGCCACAGGAAGGAATGCCGCCGACGGGTGCCGAAATCAGCAATGCCCAGCCCATCGATGCTGCGCAGGTGTTCGATTTTTTCCCAAACGCGGGTCATGGCGCGGGCATAAAGCACCTGCAGTTCGAACCGGCGCATATTGTTTAGAACGGCGCGGGATCGCAGCTCCATCAATACCGCAAGCGCCGGGATTTCCCACAGCATGACCTCGTGCCACTTGCCCTCGAAGGTCAGTTCATACTGATCGCCTTTGCGCTCAAGGTGGTATGGCGGCAGGCGCAGATTCTCGAACCATTCCATAAAATCCGAGCGGAACATCTGCCGTTTCCCATAGAACATATTGCCACGCAGCCATGTGCTTTCACCCCGGCTGAGGCTAAGTGACCGGATATGATCCAGCTGTTCGCGCAGCTCGCCCTCATCGATCAATTTGGCCAGTGGAATGTGATTCGACCGGTTGATCAGCGAAAAAACCACATCCGTTTGGGGCTTATTTCGAAACACTGACTGGCACATCAGCAGTTTGTAGAAGTCTGTGTCGATTAAAGACCGTACAATCGGGTCAATCTTCCATTTATGATTGTACACGCGCGTCGCAATATCGACCATGGCAGAACTCCTGCGATTTCTGTTGTTAGATCAATAGGTGCATGAATTGGCAAGAGTCGCTAGATTGAAGACAATGACAAGGTGAGGTCACAAATCGAGCATATTGTGTAATCTTTTCATTGGTTAGTGAAAAGAAGGGGTTGGAAGAACAAGGTTTAGTTGGTGAATGGGTCTCGAGTACGACTTTGATATTGTAGCGATTGCACCGGATGAAGTGGATCCGGAACATGGCATGGCTGCCGTGACGGGCCACCGCGCCGTTCGCGCGACCTTTCGCAATACTCAGACTGTTGAGGCCTTGCACAGTGCATCCCCCAAGATTCGTCGTATTTTTCTGGAATCGGGCTTCAGCCTGGAATCCAAGGGTGGCAGCCTTCCACATGGTTATTTCCTGTCCGAAGATGCACCGGATCGTGAACGCATCCTGAAACGGCTGTTCTCGAATATCCGCAATATGGGTGTTCAGGGGGAGTATTGTGGTGATTTCGACTTTTGGCATTTCCTCGACGACGTAAGGCGGGCACGCCCCCGGGCAAATGCCACGCGCGAGTTGCAGGAATTGACGCCAAGCCCTCAAGCGCCTGATGTGGTCAAACCAAAACGACGCTCGGTTCAGGGGCGTATCGGGTTTGCGCTTGGTCTGGCCGTGGTTGTGATTGTCGTGCTGAGATACCTGGCGTCCGAGGGGTCTGCCCCCTAGGCCAGGATAACGCCGGCTTCCCGCATTGCGGTTTCAGCAGCGGCCAGTGATCCATCCATATCGATAGCTCGGCACGCATCCATTCGGACCGTAACGTCAAAACCCAGGCGTGCTGCGTCGATTGCGGAATAGTACACACAGAAGTCAGTGGCCAAGCCGACGAGCGTCAGTTTCGTGATTCCGCGCGACTTAAGATACCCCTCCAACCCTGTTGGTGTTTTCTGGTCATTTTCGAAAAACGCCGAGTAGCTGTCGATACCGCTACGAAAGCCCTTGCGAAGGACAAGATCCGCATGGGTGTTCAGATCCGGATGGAAATTGGCGCCCTCGGTTCCCTGAACGCAGTGATCCGGCCAAAGTACCTGCGGGCCGTAGTGCATTTCCGTCATGTCAAACGGGTTCTTGTCGTCATGCGACCCGGCGAAGGACGAATGACCCGCCGGATGCCAGTCCTGCGTCAGGATCACGGCATCGAATTCGTCCATCATGGCGTTGATCGGGGCCACGATCTCATCCCCTCCGGGTACGGCCAGCGCGCCGCCGGGGCAGAAATCGTTCTGGACGTCGATCACAAGCAGGGCGTGGGTCATCGCGGTTTCTCCTTAGGTTGCTCTATCGGTAGGGCGCGCAGGCCCAATCGTCAATCTGGCTGCGAAGCGTCAATTCGATCCCTTGCGACTCTGTTGCGTCAGGTTTAGACCGCGCGCATGTATACCATCGCTGCTCTCTATCACTTCACCCGTTTCCCGGATCACGCTGCCCTGCGCGAGCCTTTGTTGGACCTGTGCCGTACGCAATCTGTCAAAGGCACATTGCTGCTGGCGCAAGAGGGGATCAATGGCACCATTGCCGGCCCCCGCGCCGGGATCGATGCGGTGCTGGCGCATATCAAAGCGCTGCCCGGCTGTGCCGATCTGGACTGGAAAGAGGCCACCGCCGATCACCCGCCTTTTGGCAAGATGAAGGTGCGCTTGAAAAAAGAGATCGTGACCATGGGGCAGCCGGATATCGATCCGCGCGCCCGTGTCGGCAACTATGTCGAGCCTGAGGATTGGAATGATCTGATCCGCTCGGACGACGTGGTGGTGATCGACACCCGCAACGATTATGAGGTGGCGATTGGCACGTTTGAGGGCGCAATAGACCCTGAAACGGCCAGTTTCCGTGAGTTCCCGGCTTGGTGGGAAGAGAACAAAGAGCGGTTCCACAACAAGCGCGTCGCCATGTTCTGCACCGGTGGTATTCGCTGTGAGAAATCCACTAACTTCCTGCTGGGGCAGGGGGTTGAGGATGTGTATCACCTGAAGGGCGGCATCCTGCGCTATCTTGAGGAAATGCCAGCTGATGACAGCACCTGGCAGGGCGAGTGCTTTGTGTTCGACAACCGTGTGTCCGTTGGGCACGGGCTGGTCGAGGGGCCGCATAACCTGTGCCACGGTTGCCGCCGTCCGATTCTGCCCGAGGATATGAAGCGCCCTGAATACGAACATGGCGTGTCCTGCCATCGGTGTGTTAACGAAACCTCTGAAGCCGACAAAATGCGGTTCCGTGAGCGGCAAAAGCAGATCGGTCTGGCGCGTCAGCGCGGGCAAGAGCATCTGGGCGCCGACTAACTCTCTGATAAATAAGGTTGCAGGCGCGGGTCGGAATGTCGATCATTGAACCTGCATCACCGTATCGGAGGTTTAATGCACCGCGACCCGACAACTCTGGATGAGTGGAAATCGACCTTGGTCGCGGCCCTGGGTCTGGTGGTCGTCAGCTTTGTTGCCTGGTATGGCCTGTCGCGGCTGAGCGAGACCACTGCTGGCGACAAAATAGGGACTGCAACAACCGTAGGGTTGACGATCTGGCTGGTGTCGCAGACCTGGTACTACATGACCCAGGTGAAATCCCCAAAGCGCCAGCTGTTGCTGATGGGGATCTCCTTTATTCAGGTCGTGCCTTTCTTGTTCGCAGCCGTTTACGGCTCGTTCGGGTATAACGATCTGTGTGTGGTCGGGGCCAAAGGGCCGTCAGACGTTTTGTATTTCTCATATGTCACATTCACGACGGTTGGGTTCGGAGACCTGCATCCCGCAGGCCTGTGCCGCGGGCTGGCCGTGGCTGAGGCGATCACTGGGTATATCCTGCTGGGCCTGTTCGTAGCGGCGGCCGTGGGCATTTACGCGCGCGGACACAGCCAGAATTGAACGGTCACTTGTTGTGGTCGATCCACTGGGACATTGCGTATTTGTCGCGAAAACACTCAGACGGGATTGGCCTGCGTTTGCTGCGCGAAATCCGTTCGGCAAAGGCGACCTGCTTGCCTGTGGGATAATTGGCAAAAGGTGACGGATCGTGTGGTTTATGTGCCGAAATCCAGGCTGACATTGATCGGCGGTCGCGTTGTGCTTCGACCGGGATTTCCAGCGCCGACTGTTCCGCAATAGCGCGGGCAAAGCGCATCTGCCGGTCCGTGACGGGCAGCAGGTGATAGTCGTTTGTCGGGCCGCTTGGAGCGGAATTTCGCAAGTTCTGGGTCATCGGATATTCCCCTGACTATGTAGAACATAAATGGAACATTAACTTCTAATTTCAAGAGAGGGGGCTGCGACTCGGCGGGATATTGCCTGTTACGGCTTTTATTGACTGACCAATCAATAAAAGCTAAATCCGCGGGCAACACTCTTTGCCCGACCCGGGTGCAATCAAGAAAAGGACGCGGCATGAAGTTTCAGCCCAAGGCCAGCCATTTCATCAATGGCGAATATGTCGAAGATGCCAATGGCGCCCCCATTGACGTCATTTACCCGGCCACTGGCGAGGTGATCGCTCGGCTGCATTCCGCGACGCCTGAGATTGTGAATCAGGCTCTAAACAGCGCTAAAACCGCCCAAGTTGAATGGGCCGCGATGTCCGGAACCGAGCGTGGACGGGTTCTGCGCCGTGCTGCCGATATCATGCGCGAGCGCAATCGCGAGCTGTCGATCATTGAAACCCATGACACCGGAAAACCCCTCCAAGAGACTTTGGTGGCCGATGCAACCAGTGGCGCAGATGCGCTGGAATATTTCGGTGGGCTGACCGCATCGCTGACCGGCGAACATATCCCGCTGGGCGGCGGTGATTTCGTCTATACCATTCGCGAGGCGCTGGGCGTCTGCGTCGGGATCGGCGCTTGGAACTATCCGACCCAGATCGCCTGCTGGAAGGGTGCCCCTGCGCTGGCTTGCGGCAATACGATGGTGTTCAAACCGTCCGAGACCACGCCGCTGTCGGCACTGCAAGTGGCCGAAATCCTGATCGAGGCTGGTGCCCCCAAGGGCGTCTATAACGTGGTGCAGGGCTATGGCGACGTTGGCGCGTCGCTGGTGACCGATCCGCGTGTGGCCAAGGTGTCGCTGACCGGGTCTGTGCCGACCGGTCGCAAGGTCTATGCCGCTGCGGCGGATGGTATGAAGCATGTGACCATGGAACTGGGCGGCAAGTCCCCGTTGATCGTGTTCGACGATGCCGATATCGAAAACGCCGTGTCGGGTGCAATTCTGGGTAACTTCTATTCCTCGGGTCAGGTCTGTTCCAACGGGACTCGCGTGTTCGTTCAGAAGGGCATCAAAGAGGCCTTTCTGACCCGTCTGTCCGAACGTCTGGCGACCGCGAAAATCGGTGATCCGCTGGACGAAGAGGTCAATTTTGGCCCGATGGTCAGTGAAAACCAGATGAACGTCGCGTTGGGCTATATCGGAAAAGGCAAGGCCGAGGGCGCACGTCTGGTCTATGGTGGTGAACGGATTAAAGGTGACGGTTTCTACATGCAGCCGACTGTCTTCGCCGATGTCACTGATGATATGACCATCGCGCGCGAAGAAATCTTTGGCCCGGTCATGTCCGTGCTGGATTTCGACACCGAAGAAGAGGTCATGACCCGTGCCAACGACACGGAATTCGGTCTGGCCGCCGGTGTGTTCACCAATGACCTGACCCGCGCCCACCGTATTGTGGCTGGGTTCGAGGCGGGCACTTGCTATATCAACACCTACAACCTCGCCCCGGTCGAGGCCCCGTTTGGCGGGTCGAAAATGTCGGGTGTCGGGCGTGAAAATTCGAAACTGGCGATCAACCATTTCAGCGAGATGAAGACGGTTTATGTTTCGATGAATGACGTTGAGGCGCCTTACTAATTCATCTCAGCGTGAAAATTTTTCGTGCCGAGAATACTCTGTTCCCGACATTTCGCGTCGGGAACAGAGCATAAGCCACCTTTGACCTGTGGCTGACTTTCCTGACAGGGTGCTGTTCATGCGCCCGCCAGCAGGAGGTCACACCCATGAAAACCCACGCCCAGGCCGTTGTGATCGGAGGAGGCCTTGTTGGCTGTTCGATCCTGTATCATCTGGCCAAGCTCGGCTGGACCGACGCGGTTTTGCTAGAACGGGATGAGCTGACCTCGGGATCGACCTGGCACGCGGCAGCGAATATTCACGGGCTGCACGACAACAACAATATCACCCGTATCCAGCATTATACGATGAACCTGTATAAAGAGCTGGAGAAGGAAACCGGGCAGGGCTGCGGCGTGTTCCAGCCTGGGTCGCTGTATCTGGCGCAGACCGAGGACCGCGAGCATCAGCTGCGTCTGCAAGAGGCCAAGGCAAAATTCTACGGCCTGAACTTCCACGAAATCAGCCGTGAACAGGCCAAGGAACTGCACCCGCTGGCGCAGTTCGACGACATTCGCTGTATCATGTACGAACCCGATGGCGGCAATGTGGACCCCTCGGGTGTGACCATGGCCTATGCTGCGGGTGCGCGCGCCATGGGGGCCACGATTGAGCGGTTTTGCCCTGTAATAGGGACGGAACAACAACCCGATGGATCGTGGATTGTCCGCACTGAAAAGGGCGATATCCACACGCAATGGGTGGTCAATGCCGGGGGTCTGTGGGGGCGAGAAGTCGCGGCGCTGGCCGGGATTGAACTGCCGCTGCAACCGACCGAGCACCAGTATTTCGTGACCGAGGCGATTGACGAGGTTGCGGAACTGGGCCGTCGCCTGCCCTCGATCGCCGATCGGGATGGTGAGTATTATTTCCGTCAGGAAGGAAACGGTCTGCTGATCGGGGCCTATGAGAAAGACATGCGGTTCTGGGCCGAAAACGGTACGCCGCTGGACTTCGCGCATGACCTGTTCCCCGACGATCTGGATCGGATCATGGAGAACGTGATCCGCGCTACCGAACGTGTGCCGGTGGCGGCAACAGCCGGGGTCAAACGGGTGATCAACGGCCCGATGATCTGGTCGCCGGACAGCAACGCGATCTGGGGGCCGGTGCCAGAACTGAAGAACTATTTCTGCTGTACCGGTATCATCCCCGGCTTCTCGCAATCCGGTGGCCTCGGGTTGTTGGCGGCGCAATGGATGGTCGAGGGTGAGCCGCAATATGACATGTTCGCCTGGGACCTGGCGCGGTTTGGCGACTGGGCCGATAAGAAATTCACCAAGGCCAAGGTGGAGGATGTCTATACCCACCGTTTTGCCATCCATTTCCCGAACGAAGAACGCAGCGCTGGCCGTCCCGCCCGTGTGCGGCCCGCTTACGAGATGCAGAAAGATATGGGCTGCGTCTTTGGACTGAACTGCGGTTGGGAACACCCGCTTTGGTTCGCAGATCACCCCGGTGCGACCGAAACCAACGGCTTCACCCGCCAGAACTGGTGGCAACCCGTGGGCCGCGAGGTACAGATGCTGCGCGACAACGTAGGCGTCATCGATATCTCGAACTTCGCCAACTACGTGATCAAGGGGCCGGGCGCGTATGACTGGCTGGATCGTCTGGTGGCCAATCGGGTGCCGACTGCAGTGGGACGGTCCTGCCTGACGCCACTGATCTCGGTTCGCGGTGGCGTGGCCGGTGATTTCACCATCACCAAAGTGGCCAAGGATGAGTATATGATGATCGGCTCTGGCATGGCGGAACGCTATCATCAGCGCTTTTTCAACATGGTCGATCTGCCCGAAGGCACCACGTTCGAGGTTGCCACCAATCGGATTGCGGGCTTCAACGTGGCCGGTCCAAAATCGCGCGATCTGCTGCAACGGCTGACCAACGCGGACCTTTCGAACGAGGCGTTCCGCTTTATGCGGTCCCAGCCCATCGAAGTGGCCGGGGTGACCTGTCTGGCCATCCGCGTTTCGTTCACCGGTGATCTGGGGTGGGAGCTACACTGCGCCGAATCCGATCAAATCAGGCTCTATTCCGCGCTTTTGAATGCGGCGAAAGAGCTGAACGGTGGCCCGGTTGGCGGTCGCGCGTTGGGATCGCTGCGCATCGAAAAAGGCTACGGCTCGTGGGGACGGGAGTATTCTCAGGAATACTGGCCGCAAGAGGTCGGGTTGGCCGGCCTGATCAAACTGGACAAGGATTTCCTAAACAAAGACGCCTATCTGTCCATCAGAGATAATTCTGCCCGCGAAGTGCTTTCGATCTTTGAGGTTGATGCCGTTGACGCTGATGCCACCGGAGGTGAGCCGATATTCATGCCAGATGGTACGCCTGTGGGCCGGGTGACCTCGGGTGCCTATGGCTATTCGGTGGGCAAGTCCCTGGCCGTTGGGTATGCCGACCCCAAGGTGGCCGGCCCCGGCGATACGGTCGAAATCTACATTCTGGGCAAGCCGCACAGCGCCAGAATCCTCTCGGAACCGCCATTCGATCCCAAAGGTCTCAAATTGCGTGATATTCAGCCGGTCGTCGAAGGCGTCTCATGACCGGAACTTTCGCCCGCGTTGCAGATTTTGCCCTGAACCGATCTGCCGATCAGATGCCCGACAGCGCCAAGGAAGCGGCTGCGCTGATGATGCTGGATACGATGGGCATCCTGATCGCCTCTGGCCCGATGGAGGCCGGGGTGATCGCACGCGACACGGCGGCCCTGCTCCATGGCAGCTCTGATTCGGACTACAGCGCCCGGATGATGTTCGACGGGCGTCCGGTCAGCATGGCCGGGGCGGCTTATGCGGCGGCGACCCAGACGGATAACCTGGATGGGCATGACGGTTATAACCCGACCAAGGGGCATATTGGTGTCGTGGTTTTGCCCGCACTGATCGCCATGGCCGCCCATCGCCCGGATCTGACGGGCCCCGAAGCACTGGCGACGGTGATCACCGGCTATGAAATTGCCGGGCGCGCGGGGTTGTCGCTGCATGCCTCGGTCAGTGACTACCATACGTCAGGTGCATGGAACGCGTTGGGTGTAGTCGCGATGGCCGCCCGTCTGCGCGGCCATTCGCAGGATCAGATGCGGCAGGCGATGGGTATCGCCGAATATCACGGTCCCCGCAGTCAGATGATGCGCGAGATTGCCAACCCCACGATGCTGCATGACGGATCGGGTTGGGGTGCGCTTGTCGGAGTTTCAGCCGCTATTCTGGCCGAACGTGGCTTTACCGGTGCCCCCGCCATCACGATCGAGGCAGAAACCGCCGCGCCTCATTGGGCCGATCTAGGCCAGTTTTGGCAGGTCGAGCATCAATACGTGAAACCCTACCCAATCTGCCGTTGGGCCCATGCCGCAATCGACGGTGTCCGGGCGGTAATGCGGGACAATGACCTGTCTCATGCGCAAATCCGGTCTATTCAGATCAACACATTCCATCAGGGTGCCTGCCTGTATGCCGGAATGCCCGGCACGACCTCTCAGGCACAGTATTCGTTGCCTTTCGCGGTGGCCGTGCAGGCGCTTTACGGTCGGATCGGGGTCGAGCATATTTCCGGCTCCGGTCTTTCGGACCCGGCAGTGGCCGCGCTGATACCCCGTATTCACGTGGCCGAGAGTGATCGTCACAATGCCCGCTTCCCCAAGGGGCGTTGGGCCGATGTCAGTATCGAAACCACGGATGGGCAGATTTTCGACTCTGGAGATGTCCACGCCCGAGGCGGTCCCGAGGCCCCCATCAGCCGCGAAGAAGTGATCACCAAGTACTTGGAATTCGCAAAGCCAGTCATCGGCCCGACCCGGGCTGCGGCAATTCGGGATGCAATTTTGGGCTGGGTCGCGCCGGACTCTCGGATGTCTGACTTGTCTCCGTTGATATTTGATCCTTAGAAAATGTGTCGCTTACGTCGCGCGTGTCGACAAATTTCAGGAGAGTGTCCGCGTTAGAGCCGTACTCACGGCTGACTCAATATGGCAAACAACTCCGCAATCCTGTTGCGGGTTTCCACGCTGTCCCTCAATAGGTTCTCCGCGTCGGCCAGGGGCGTTTCAGGAAGTCGGGCCGGTGCGGCTGTTAGACCTTGGGATGTCTGGACGACCTGATCGAATTTGGTGTGATTTTCCAAATTCACTTGCTCTGGTAGATCGGCCAACCAGAACAAGCGGTTTGCTTCATCCTCACGACCTGAGTTGCGCATCAGATCACCCGCCGCCGCAAAATCCTCTGCTGCAATCAGGGCTTCAGTCCGTAGCATAATCGCTGCGTCCGTCTGATCATCGTCCAGTTCCAGCATCGCTTGATGCGGACGCTGATCCAATAGCGCGGCTTTGGCCCGCAGACGGGCACGCTCACCCCGCCTCAGCCTGTCCTGAGGACGCTTTGCTAGTGCGTATGCATGTTGTGAAAACCCAAGCTTTGCCAGTCGGTCAGCAACGGCAAGGGCTGTGTCGGTTGTCAGATTTTGAGAATGCTTATGTGACAAGATCAGGACGCGGCGCAAAAAGGTCGCATCATCAGCGCGTTCGGTCAGGATAAGCACCGCACGGTTCAGAGCGTCCGCGGATTCCGCATCCTCTGTCAGCTCTGCCACCAAATCCAGAGAGGCATCGAATTCCTGACTCAGGCTTAGCGCGACCATATGGGTTTGTTTCATCAGGGGGCCGATGTCAGAACGGCGAAACTCAATCGTGTAGGATTCCGCCAGATCCAGTTCCTGAGGAGAGATTGCGCCACGTTCCAGCCAACGTTTGTCGACCAGTCGGGCCAGTGCCAACGGCGCCTCAAGCGTGGCGTCTGACGCTTCGATCGCTTCAGTCAGCAAGGCTTCGGTCCGGGGGGCGTCACCTTCGGCCGTTGCAACCTTGGCCTTTGCCTGCGCGACATTTGCGCTGGTTTGCGTCTTGACGCGATCGACCGAGCGCAAGATCCGCCGGGCGGCTTCTAACTCGTCCCCGTCTACCAGAATGTCCGACAAGGCCGGGCCGACATGGCGCCGCAGATGGTCCGGTAAGCGGGCAAAAGACTGTTCGATAGCCGTTAGATTGGCGTCGCCTTGCAAGGTGCCTTCACTCATCGCCGCCCACAAAGCCACATCGCCCTCGCAACGCTGCAAGCCCTGGAACGGATTGTCTTCGATCAGCGGCCCATCATCCAGAACACGGGCAATGGCCGCGATGTGTTCGGTTTCCAAAGATCGCTCGTCCAGCAGGTCCAACGCCCGGATCGCTTCGGCGCCAAACCCGGAATGCGCGTACAGTTTCGCCAGTTTCAGCGCGCTTTCTTTGTCGATGGTATCGAATTCTTGGTACAGTTCTGATCGAAGCTGCGCGGCTTGTTCTGGAAACGGACGCTCGTCAGACCAACGGTCAAAAGCCAGCTCGGCGCTGGATACGCAGGGTGGGCGCCGTTCCACTTTTGGAACATCCGGACCCAAAAGCCCGTTCAAACCGTCCAAAATCGAAGTCACTTGAACATTCAATTCAACACCGGCTGGCAAAAACAGGCTTTGATTCCCGTTGGATGCGCGTGGCCCCACCGGCGCAATGTTCAGATCAATGATTCCGCGGTCCGCCCCCTGCAGCAGCCGGGTCGAAAGCTGGTCTTCGAATCCGTTCGCGTTGAGGTTCAACAGCGGCAGGGCCAGTGCAGCAATGGTCTGCTCCGGGCCTGTCGTTTTGATTTCTTTTGGGGATTTGGACAGGACCGGGGCCGGAATATCACTGGTGAGCGGCGGCAGGAAGGTGCCGGGCGCGATATCAATCACAATCATCGTACTTTTGAAAAGAAAGGTCGAAGCGACACAATCGCAACCGAACTCCAGTTCCAGTGCACCGCCTGGTTCGGCCTGCGAAATCGCGGCAAGTCGGTTTTGCGTCAGGCGTTGGAAGACGGTGCCGGTTCGGTATGTCACATCCTTCAGCGCGACGTTCAGGCGTGCGCCGTTTTTTGTCTGTTTCAGAACCCAATCGGTGTCTTGAGGCACTTGAACCACCAATCTGGTATAACCTTCATGCTCACCCGAGCGCACCGTCAGATCTTGCGCTGCGGCTCCGCTGGCCCCGGCGATGAACGCCGAGAATAAGAATGCAAACCGGGTCATGCGGCTGCCTGTTTGAGTTCTTTCAACGCTTCTTCCAACTCGGTGAAATCAGGGCGGTTGTGGGTTGGGGTGTTCTGACGCCCAACCTCAATGCACATGGCAGCGTTGTGGTTGTGCAGATTGGCGACCAACACTTCTTTGATCAGCTGGTAGAAGTGGTTGTCTTCTTCGACGACAGCTTTCAGTTTGCCCGCGAAAGGTCCGACCAGGCCATAAGCCAGAAACACCCCAAGAAAGGTCCCCACCAGGGCGCCGCCGATCAATTTACCCAGCACTTCGGGGGGCTGGTCAATCGAACCCATCGTCTTGATCACGCCAAGAACCGCCGCAACGATGCCCAAAGCGGGTAGGCCATCCGCAACCGTCTGCAAGGCGTGGCTGGAATGCATGGCATGGTGGAAGTTCGCCTCCATCCGCTTTTCAAGAACTTCTTCCACCTGATGCGGATCATCATAGTTCATCGAGGCGGCGCGCATCGTATCGCAGATCAGGTCAACGGCCTCTTTATCTCCCTGAATTTTCGGGTAAGCCGAGAACAGAGGTGAATTTTCCGGGTCTTCGATATGTTGTTCCACCTCGACCGGGTTGGCCTTGGCAATACGGATCAGCGAGAACAGCAGGCACAGCAGGTCGCGGTAGTCCTCAGGTTTCCATCTTGGTCCTTTGAACACTTTGCCCATGTCTTTGAGGGTGTGTTTGACGGCGCTCATGTCATTGCTGATCAGGAAGGCACCGACAGCGGCACCGCCAATCATCATCATCTCAAAAGGAAGTGATTTCAAAATGATGGTCATTTTGCCGCCCGCAGCCAGATAACCGCCGAACACCATGGCGAAAATGACGACAATTCCGATTATTCCGATCATGGGTGATCTCCAGCAAAATCCTGTGCGGGGTTAGAGTTTTATTCCTGTGGGGCGGCGGCGTTGCGGCCTGCCATTATGACGCTGATGGTATAGGCGGCTTCGGGGCGCAGCCCGGCCAGAACACCAGCAGCCGCATCGGGCGGCATGCGAGACAGGAATCCGGCGGCAAAGCTTGGGTCCATCGTCTCAAACAACGCTGCGGCGTCCTTGGGTTTCATGCTTTGATAGACATCCGTCAGGCGCGTCAGATCGGTCTCGGCAGCTTTTTCGGCAATGGCGAGCGTCGCGCGCAGAGCCTCTTCGGCCTCTTGCAGGGCAACCAGTCGCATCTCGATCGCCTGATCGGCGATGGCCAATGCCTTTTCCTTGTCAAGCGCTGCTGCCTCGCGCTTTTTCAACGCTTCTTCCCGGCGCAGCAGTTCGGTCAGCAGGACCTGTGCGCCGGGCAGATCGGCCTGTGCGTGTTTGACTTTGGGGGCATAAGGTTCGGCAGTTTTTGCCAACGCTGGTCCTGCTTCCAGCCCAAGACGAATCGCGGCAGACCCGATCATCAGCAAAGAGATGACGGCCAGCACGCCACCTTTTGGGCGCCTATCGGCTTTCCGGCGGGTCATGATGCGGCCTCACCCTGAGAGCGATCGTGGCGGAAGAACATCAAGCCGCCCGGCCGCTTGGCCGGTTTTGGGGCGGTCGCGTCCTTTTTTGGCTTCTCGGGCGCTGCGATCGTTTCAGCGACTTCATCTGACTCAGGCACGGCGGATTCCGCCTGTTCCTCGGGTGCGGCGCTGATATCTTCTTCGGGGTCGGTCGACTGGTCGGGTTTATCTTGCGATGGAACGACGTCGTGCATCGAAGCCATCATCAGCTCTAACCGCTGCGCCACCGATTCGGCCCGCTGCGTCAGCTCTTTCAATTCCGCACCGGACTGGTCCGAGGCTGCTCGTGCGGCACCCAGGGATTTCTTAAGCTCATCCGCCTGGGTCGACAGAACAGCAACCGCGCCGCCCACGCCTTTTTCCAGATCGGTGAAGCGTTTCAGCCGTCGGGACAGCACGAAACAATACAGACCCGCACCCAGCGCGCCGGCGACCAGCAAAATATCTGCAATCAGCTCCAATTTCGCCTCCTAGTTCAAAACGAATTCCATCACGAGAACGTCGCGCACGCGGCCTTCTCCGACGACGATTTCAATGCGGCGCAGCAGATGGCCGCGGATGCGCATCAGGGCCAGAGAATCTTCAAGGTCCGAGACTTCGACCGCGCGTAGATACCCGTTCAGGATGTCCATGATTCGGGGTTTCATCTTTTCGACATCGGCGGCGTGTTCGCTGTTCACCTCTAGCTGAGCGTGAAATTTCAGATGCCGCGAATCGCCTGCGTTCACCGACACGATCACCGGCGGCAGATCGATGAATCCCACTTGCGGCAGGGCCTTTACAGCCTTGCCCTTATCCGTTTCCTTGACGTCTTCCATTGCGGGCTTGCCACCAAAAGTAAGTAACCCGGAGGTGGTCAGGAAATAGCCACCAGCCGCCCCGGCCACGGCCAGAATCACCCCTATGATCATCCCTTTTTTCCCAAATTTTTTTGGTACTTCTGCCTGTTCTGCAGCCGCGTCAGTCATGACGTCCTCATTTGTCCGTTCTGCAATCGTCATAACCCGGCAGGGACTAACCGATTGTTAAGGGCAATCGTTCAAACAAGGGATGCGCCGGGCAGAATGTCGGCGAGTCGGAGGTGATCGTGCAGCAGATCGGAACTGTCTGGGCAAGTTTGGACAGGCGTAAACAAATCATCGTCGCCGGTGCAGTAGTGCTGGTTTTTCTTGGGGTCCTTGCGATGTCGCGGATGGTCACGGCGCCGTCGATGACCTTGCTTTATGCCGGGCTGGAAAGTGGCGCGGCGGGGGATGTCGTCCGCTCGCTGGATCAGCGCGGGGTGCCTTATGAGATTCGGGGCACCTCGATCTACGTGCCCGGATCACAGCGAGATGAGCTGCGCATGACACTCGCCAGCGAGGGGATGCCCGCCAACGGCAATCAAGGCTATGAGCTGTTGGATTCACTTAGCGGGTTTGGCACCACCTCGCAGATGTTCGATGCCGCCTATTGGCGCGCAAAAGAAGGTGAGCTGGCCCGAACCATCGTTGGCAGCCCTCATGTCAGCCAGGCACGGGTTCATATTGCCAACGGATCGAACAACCCGTTTCAGCGCAGCGTGGCGCCGACGGCCTCGGTCTATCTGGTGCCGTCAGGGGCGCTGATCACATCCGATCAGGCCAAGGCGATCCGGTTTCTTGTGGCGTCTGCCGTCAGTGGTCTGGCGCCTGAGAATGTCACCGTGGTCGATTCGAACGGGGCGGTGATCGGCGCGCAGGAGACCGCAGTCGCTGCGGATACGGCAGATGACAAGGCGCGCCAGTTGCGCGAGCGTGTGATGCGATTGGTCGAGGCGCGCGTCGGCACGGGCAATGCTGTGGTTGAGGTCAGCGTCGACACCGTGACCAAGACCGAATCCATCCGCGAACGCCGTTTTGACCCCAATGGCCGCGTTGCCATCAGCACTGATGTCGAGGAACGCTCGGACAGCGCCCGCAACCAATCTGCCGATGTCACCGTGGCCTCGAACCTGCCGGATGGCGATGGCGCGGGTGGGGACGAATCGAATTCGAACGCGACGCAGACGCGGGAACGGGTGAATTACGAGGTCTCGGAAACCGAATTGGAAGTCCACAATGCCCCCGGTGCGATCAAGCGTCTGACGGTTGCGGTTCTGGTCAACGGCACACGGTCCGTGGATGCGACCGGAGTCGAGACATTTGAGCCGATGCCCGAAACCGAGATGGAGGCCTTGAAGGAGCTTGTGGCCTCGGCCGTGGGGTTCGACGCCGAACGCGGGGACGTCATCACCCTGAAATCGCTGGACCTGCCGGTGGTAGAGCCGCAGGGCACATTGGCAGCGGCCTCGATCTGGCAAAAGGTTCATTTCGACGCGATGTCGCTGATCCAGATGGCAGTGTTGGCGATTGTCTCGCTGGTGCTTGGGCTCTTCGTGATCCGTCCGATCCTGACCAAACCGGCGATGGCCCCGGCCTTGCTGCCCGCCGGGGCACCTCCTGAGCCCGAGGCCATTCTGACCGGCGAGATAGCGACTGACGAAAACGGACAATTTAGCGCGCTGCCGGGCCAGACTGCCGCTGGCGACGTCCCGGCACTGGCCGCGCAGGCGGGCGCTGATCCGGTCGACCGGTTGCGGGCTATGATCGGCGATAAACAGGAAGAGACCGTCGAGATCTTGCGCAGCTGGCTTGAAGAAGGTGAGGAGCGTGTCTGATGTCGATTGCTCATCTTCTTGAGGATTTCACGCTGCAAGCCGGGGGTGGCAAGCTGCGCTTGCTGGACGAGGACGCGCTGGAGGAACAGCGGCTGGCAGCGTTCGAGCAAGGCTATAGCGCCGGTTGGGAAGACGCGCTTCAGGCGCAAGAACAAAGCCGAGGTCAGGTCTCAGACGGGCTGGCCAGATCGTTGGAGGACATGTCCTTTACTTATCATGAGGCTGTCACCCGCATGACGCTGTCGCTGGACCCGATGTTCCAGAGCCTGGTGGACACTGTCCTGCCCGAAACGCTGGATCGCGGTTTTGCTGTCCGGTTGGCCGAACAGCTGACCGAAATGGCGCGGGAACAGATTGGCCAGCCGATGAAAATCTTCGTGCCCAAGGGGCGCGCGGCTGGGGTAGAGGCCCTGCTACCGCAGGAACTGTCCTCACCCACTCGCGTGATCGAAGACCCTTCGTTAGAGCCAGGACAGGCCCGGTTGCAGGTCGGCACAACCCAGCGTGAGGTGGATTGCAGCGGTCTGCTCGCCGCGGTCGCGGGGGCATTTGACGCATATGTATTTGAGGCAAAAGAGGCAGTGAATCATGAATGATCCCCAAACTCCGAAACCCGAAAAAGCCAATCCGTTCGAGGCGGTTCCGATTGAGGTTACGGTTTCGGTCGGGCGTGCGCGTCCGCTGATCCGCGACCTGCTGAACATGGGTGAGAACGCCGTGCTGACGCTGGACAAGCGGATCGAGGACCCGGTCGACCTGTATGTCGGAGACCAACTGGTCGCCCGCGGCCTGCTGGAGGAGATGGAGGGCGATCAGGCCGGGCAGCTTGCTGTGCGCCTGACAGAGATTGCTGATTTGCAGAACGGGATCGGTTGATGCGGCTTCTGCTTTGGTTGGTTGTTGCGCTGGCGACGCTGTCCCCGTCTCTGGCTGCGGCGCAAGAGCTGTCGCTGTCATTGGGCGAGGGGGGGTCGATCTCGGCGCGGACCATCCAGCTGATCCTTTTGATCACGATCCTCAGCCTGGCACCTGGGCTGGCGATCATGGTCACCTGTTTTCCGTTTCTGATCACCGTTCTGGCCATTCTGCGTCAAGGGATCGGATTGCAGCAATCGCCACCGAACATGCTGATCGTCAGCCTGGCGATGTTCCTGACCTATTTCATCATGGAGCCCGTATTTTCCGAGGCCTGGGCCACCGGTATTCGACCGATGGTCGAAGAAACCATGGCGGTCGAACCCGCGTTGCAGGTTGCCATTCAGCCCTTCCGAGCCTTTATGGCCGCGCGGCTGGACCCGGACACGTTTCACGCGATGGCGGCCTTGCGACCTGGCGGTGACGCTATCGCCCTGACGCCCGAGGCGCCGCTGTCGATCCTGATGCCGTCCTTCATGCTGTCCGAGATTGCACGCGCCTTTCAGATTGGTTTTCTGGTTTTCCTGCCGTTTCTGATCATTGATCTGGTTGTGGCGGCGGTGCTGATGTCCATGGGGATGATGATGGTTCCCCCCGCGACGGTATCGCTGCCATTCAAACTGGCGTTCTTTGTTATTGCGGATGGATGGTCTCTGATCGCTGGGGCGTTGGTGCGCAGCTATATGACATGAGATATCACTGCCGGGTGATTTGCAACCGCGCACGCAAGCCCTGGTCCCCGGCCTCAAAACTGAGGGAGCCCCCATGCTGTTCGGCAATCGTAGCCACGATTGTCAGGCCCAGACCGAACCCGTCTGAGGATCCGATGTTCGATCCGCGCCGGAACGGTGCCATCAGGTTTTCGATATCAGTGACGGACAGATCGGCACCCTTGTCCTCGACCGTGATGGTCGCGGTACGGGCGTCGGTTTCCAGCTGCACCTCGGCATGGCGGCCGTATTTCAGGGCGTTGTCGATCAGATTTGTTAACGCCCGTTTCAGAGAGATTGGCCGCCCCATCACCAGCATCCGCCGTGTCTCGGGCAAGGATCCATGCCCGCGTCGGGACATGAAGACCGATGGCGCGCCTTCGACTGCGACCGGGGCGATTTTCTTCAGGGTCACCGGCAGGTCCATGTCCTGATAATCAGCGACCACAGACTCGACCAGCGCGGTCAGGGAAATCTGACGGGGGTCTTCAACGCTGAGTTCCGAGCGTGTGTAAGTCAGCACGCTTTCGATCATGCCCGTCATCTGATCCACATCGGCCTCAAGCTTTTCGCGCAGTTCGTCATCGGCGATCAGGGCCGCGCGCAGGCGAACACGCGTGGCAGGGGTGCCAAGATCGTGACTGACACCGGACAGAACGGTAGCGCGTTTTTCAAGCTGCATGCGCTCTGCATCCAGATGGTCGTTCACGGCTGACACGATGTCGCGCAGTTCCGCCGGGCCGTCGGCATCATAGCTGCTCGGCCCGCCCCGGCGTTTGCGGCCGCGCAGGGCGTTGGAAAACCGGGTGAAACTGTCCGAGACATTGCCGATCGATGTCAGGATGACCGCCAAAGCCACGATGGCGGCCAGAATGGCGGGCAGGCGCAGGTCGCCAGGGGCGGCCTTGCAACCCCAGATATTGGTGCCGTCCACCTGCTGCCAGCCTCTGTGTCCGAACCGGGCGACCAGGATTGGCTCGCTGCAATAGGTGGCCAGAAGGCGGGTCAGATTGCCCATCTTCTCGGCCCCGGTCTGGTCAACGCGGGACAGAAGATCAGACACCGGATAAACCAGCCGGTCGGACATCACCGCCAGCGTCAGTTCGCGCCCGGCCAGGGGGGCGGTGTTGTCGGTCAGGATCGACAGGTTGGTGACAAAGCTGCGATCCGACAGGCCGGGCAGTTGCTCGAACCGCCCGGCATCGGCCAACTGCGCAGCTTCGGGGGACAAGGGGGTGATCGTGATCCCCGGCGGGGGGATTTTGCTGACCCGCAGCTCTTCATAGACGGAAAACCCTGCGACATAGGCGCGGGTTAGAAAGTTGTCCCAGGCGCGGGCCGAAGAAAACCACAGCCCGGCGGAGAGAAGCCCCGAGGCAAAGGCGGCCCCTGTCCAGATCCAGCCCAGGCTGCGCAGGCGCGGGGCGTGTGTGGTCATGCGTCCTCTTCCACCGACACTTCGGCCGCAAAGACATAGCCAACCCCGCGTTCGGTACGCAGCATCTGCGGGTCTTTCGGGTTGACCTCGATTTTCGAACGCAACCGACCAACCAGCATGTCGATGGCGCGACCCTGCGCCTCGGGTTTGTCGGCGCTGCCGGTGACGTCCAGCGCAGCGGCGATTTCATCCCGAGTCAGGGGGATATGCGGGTTGGCCAGCAAAACCTTGAGCAGCGCAGTTTCCCGTTGCGACAGAGGAACCAGGTAGCCTTCGGGTGAATGCACCTCATCCCGTTTGCCGTCATAGGCCCAGTCGTTGAACCGAAAGCGGTGTGTGCGGCGGCGATAGGCCAGCGACGGCGTACGCCGGGCGCGTTGCATCACAGCACGAACCCGCGCCAGCATCAGCTGCGGGTTGAAAGGCTTGGCGATATAGTCGTCGGCCCCGACCTCGTACCCCGCCATGCGCTGATGGTCGGCTGACAGGGCCGAAACCAGAATGATCGGCACGTCCTGTTCAGCCCGCAGGCGGGCGCAGATCTCGACTCCGTTCTCATCCCCAAGCATCACATCCAGCAGGATCAGGTCGATCCGTCCCGCTGTCAGATGGTTGCGGATTTCAGCCTCGGAACTGGCGGGCAGGGCGACGAACCCGTTCTGATGCAGGAATTGGGTCATCATCGACCGCATTTCAGGGTCGTCATCCACCACCAAAAGTCGCGGAATGCTCACGCGGTTTGTCCTCCCAGTTTCTGCTGCTCCGACATCATCCATTGTAACGAACGGAAACAGATTCAATGTCAACGTAACACGCTGTAACAAAAGCAGTGAATTTTTGGGTAGTTGCCGGGCTTTGGCGCGGATTCAGCGTTGCCAGATGACGAACTGGTCTCAGAATAACGGGCATCGCTGCATCAGCAGTCACTAAGTTCTCTAGGGAGGAAACAGACAATGAAGCATTTTGCATTCGCCACCGTTTCGACATTGGCCGTTGTGGCCGGGTCGTCGGTTCTGGCCGAGCCGCAGGCCGAGGTTCTGCATTGGTGGACGTCGGGTGGTGAGGCCAAGTCGGTCGCCGTACTGCAGGAAGAGTTCGCGTCGAATGGCGGAACCTGGACCGATATGCCGGTTGCAGGTGGTGGCGGTGACGCGGCCATGACCGCGTTGCGTGCCCGGGTGCTGGCCGGAAACGCGCCGACCGCAGTTCAGCTGAAAGGCCCCGCAATTCAGGAATGGTACGAAGAGGGCGTTCTGGCCGATATCTCATCCGTGGCCGACGCCGAAGGCTGGGCGGATGTGCTGCCCGCATCCATCGCAGGTCACATGAAGTGCGAGGGCACATGGTGCGCCGCACCAGTGAACGTACATCGCGTAGACTGGATCTGGGCCAATGCTGATGTTCTGGCCGCAAATGGCATCGAAATGCCGACCACCTGGGACGAGTTCAACGCTGCTGCTGATAAGCTGCAGGCTGCCGGTGTGATCCCGCTGGCCCATGGTGGTCAGTCATGGCAGGACGCGACCGTCTTTGAAACTGTGGTTCTGGGTATCGGCGGGCCCGAATTCTTCCAGAAAGCGCTGGTCGATCTGGACCCCGAGGCGCTGACCTCGGACACGATGGTTCAGGTCTTTGATCAGATGCGTACCCTGCGCGGCTATGTCGACGAGAACTTCTCGGGCCGTGACTGGAACCTTGCCACTGCCATGGTGATGAACGGCGAGGCCGCTTTCCAGATCATGGGTGACTGGGCCAAGGGCGAGTTCCTGGCCGCTGGCAAGAAGCCCGGCGAAGATTTCCTGTGCGCCTCGACCCCCGGCGACGGCTATCTGTACAACGTTGACAGCTTTGCCATGTTCGACGTGGACGGAGATGACAAGAAAGCCGGTCAAGACCTGTTGGCCAAGCTGATCGTGGCGCCGAACTTCCAGAAGGTATTCAATCTGAACAAAGGCTCGATCCCTGCCCGCACCGACGTGGCGCTGGATGATTTTGACATCTGCGCCAACCTGTCGGCTGAAGACATGGGCTCGACCTCGGACGCTGGTTCGCTGTTGCCGTCCTATGCCCATGGCATGGCGCTGCGCGGGTCGCAGTCCGGTGCGATCACCGACGTTGTGACCGCGCATTTTAACTCGGATATGTCCTCGGCTGACGCGGTTCAGCAACTGGCGGACGCGGTGGCAAACAGCTACTGATCCAATACGCTCTGCCCCCTATAATGCGGGGCAGAGCATCTTTCCCCGGAGGCTAAAATGTCCGAATGGCTGGAAAACCACCTGCCCAAGGTGGTGCTGGCACCGTCGTTCATCGCCGTATTGATCTTTGTGTACGGATTTATCGGATGGACCGCATGGGTGTCGCTGACACGATCTAAACTACTGCCGAAATATGAGATCAACGGGTTCATCCAATATGAGCGCCTGTTTGATTCACCCCGCTGGGATACGGCAATCAACAACCTTTACATCTTCGGTGCACTGTTCATCGTGATCGCGATGATCCTGGGTCTGCTGCTGGCCATCCTGCTGGATCAGAAGATTCGCGTCGAAGGAGCGATCCGGACGATTTACCTGTACCCGATGGCGCTGTCGATGATCGTGACTGGCACGGCTTGGAAGTGGATTTTGAACCCCGGGTTGGGCATTGAATCCATGGTGCAGGGTTGGGGCTTTCCGAATTTCGAGTTCGACTGGCTGGTGAACCCTGACTACGCGATCTATACGATCGTAATCGCTGCTATCTGGCAGAGCTCGGGCTTTGTCATGGCGTTGTTTCTGGCAGGTCTGCGGTCTGTGGATGGCGAAATCATCAAGGCCGCGCAGGTCGATGGTATTCCCACTTGGCGCATCTATACGGCGATCATCATCCCGTCGATGGCTCCTATCTTCCTGTCGGCGTTCATCGTGCTGGCGCACCTTGCGATCAAGAGCTTTGACCTGGTCATCGCCCTGACAGGCGGCGGTCCGGGCTACGCGACCGATCTGCCTGCCACTTACATGTATGCCATGGCGTTTTCGCGCGGCGATATCGGTCAGGCGGCATCCTCCGCGATGATCATGATGCTTGTCGTCTTTGCCATCGTGGTTCCCTATCTTTACTCAGAGCTGAGGGCGAAAAATGACTGATCTGTCGATGCCCCAAACCCAAACCCGCACCCAAAGCGCCACGGGCAAGATCGCCTTGCGCTGGTTGCTGTATGTCCTGCTGGGCCTGTTCGCGCTGTATTACCTGATGCCGCTTTTCGTGATGTTGACCACGTCGCTTAAAAGCCTTGAGGAAATTCGCACAGGCAGCCTGATCTCGCTGCCGCGTGAGGTCAGCTTTGACGCCTGGAAAACCGCGTGGTCCGGGGCTTGCACCGGTATCCAGTGTGAAGGGCTGCGGCCTTACTTCTGGAACTCGGTCCTGATCGCGGTGCCTGCGGTGGCCCTTTCGACCCTGCTGGGCGCGCTGAATGGCTATGTCGTGGCGCAATGGCGGTTCAAAGGCGCTAATATCATCTTCTCGCTGATGCTGTTTGGTTGCTTCATCCCGTTTCAGGTTGTGCTGCTGCCGATGGCGCGTCTGCTGGGCATGATGGGGATCGCCGGGACCATTCCGGGTCTGATCTTCGTCCACGTGATCTATGGCCTCGGTTTCACCACACTGTTTTTCCGCAATTACTATGTCACCATTCCGGCCGAGCTGACCAAGGCGGCACGGGTCGATGGGGCCGGATTCCTGCGGATATTCTGGTCGATCTTCCTGCCGCTGTCGCTGCCCATCATCGTGGTGACCGTTATCTGGCAGTTCACGCAGATCTGGAACGACTTCCTGTTCGGCGTGTCGTTCAGCCAGGCGGGAACGCAGCCCGTGACCGTGGCGCTCAACAACATCGTAAACTCCACCACCGGCGTCAAAGAGTACAACGTCGACATGGCCGCCGCGATCATCGCGGGGCTACCGACGCTGCTCGTTTATGTCGTCGCCGGTAAGTATTTCATCCGCGGTCTGACCGCTGGCTCAGTGAAGGGATAACCCATGGCTCCCATCCTCGATATCAACAATCTGTACAAGAATTACGGCGCAACCGAGGTTCTGAAGGACATCAACATTTCGATCGAACCGGGTGATTTCCTGGTGCTGGTCGGTCCCTCGGGTTGCGGCAAGTCCACCCTGCTGAACTGTATTGCGGGGCTGGAGGAAATTACCGGCGGCACGCTGTCCATCGGGGGTAAGGACATGACCCATGTCAGCCCCAAGGATCGCGACATCGCGATGGTGTTCCAGTCTTATGCTCTGTATCCGACCATGTCGGTGGCCAAGAACATCACCTTTGGCATGAAGGTACGCGGGGTCGATCAGGCGACGCAGGAGGCCAAGCTGAACGAGGTTGCCTCGTTGCTGCAGATCGAGCCGCTGCTGAACCGCCGCCCCAGCCAATTGTCAGGCGGTCAGCGTCAGCGAGTGGCGATGGGTCGGGCGCTGGTGCGCGATCCCAAACTGTTTCTGTTTGACGAGCCGTTATCGAACCTTGACGCCAAGCTGCGGGTCGAGATGCGAACCGAGATCAAGAAACTGCATCAGACGCTGGATGCCTCGATCGTCTACGTGACCCATGACCAGATCGAGGCGATGACGCTGGCGACCAAGATCGTGGTTCTCAAAGGTGGAATCGTGCAGCAGATCGGCAGCCCGGCTGAAATCTACAACAACCCGGCCAACCTGTTTGTGGCTGATTTCATGGGCTCACCGGCGATGAACCTGATCCCGGCGCAAGCGTCCAAGACCGGCCCGGGCACGCAGATCGCCATTGCACGTGAAACGGGCGAGACACTGGTTCTGAACGATGCCCGCGATCTGTCACTGCCCGAGGATGTGATTCTGGGCCTGCGCCCCGAAGACATTGCCGAGGCCGGGTTCCGTGCCGGTGATGGTGTGCAAGAGGCCTCCTGTATGGTCGACATGGTCGAACCGGCGGGGGCTGATACTTATGTGGTCTCGGAACTGGGCGGCAAACAGGTCACTGCACGGCTGCACGCGGAAACCAGTGCGCAGGCGGGCAAGATGTTGAACCTGGCCTTTGACATGAGCAAGGTGTCCTATTTCGCCAAGGAAACTGGCGAACGCCTGAACTAAACCCAAAAAAAAGCGCCGCGCGAAACCAATCGCGCGGCGCTTTTTCATTTGTGAACCGGATCAGCTGAGCTTGTTTCGGTTCATATCCTTGATCAGGCGGTTCAGATCGCCCCCACGCGCATCCAGCATGGCGCCGACCTCGGTCCGTTCGGTCAGCAGCATGTTCACCCCTTCGATGAACATGTTGAAGAACTTGTCGCGGCCCGATTTGTCCGACACCAGGAATGTCACCTCAAACGGGGAAGACCCCTGCAACTTGACCGAGGTGCGCACCTCGTAGCCCGCCTTGATTTTGCGGGCATTGCGAACTGTGACTTGGCCACCAATGAACTCGCGGAAGCGGCGGCCATATTTGTTGGAAATATAGCCCTGAAACGCTTTGGTGAATTGCTTGATCTGCGAGGGGCTTGCTGAGCGGCCATCTGCCCCCAGCACATAGCGCGCCATGATCGGCACATCGGCATATTGCACGAAGATCTTTTCAAAATCGCGGATCATCGCCTTTTCGGATTTGCCCGAGGCGATCACGCGGTTGATATCGTCCACGACACTGACAACCAGTGCCTTGGCGCTGGCTTCGGTCTGGGCAAAGGCGGGCAGGGCGGTCAGCATCGCACTGGCCAGGCCAGTGGCGATAAAACCGCGTCGGTTCAGATGGTTATTCGGCATAGGGGTCCTCGTAGGGGTCTAGGTAGGGGTCCCTGACTGGGTCAGTCCCGATATCTGCATAAGGGTCATCGTACAAACCCAGATAGGCGTCCTCATCGTCGCGTGCCAGTTCAAAGCGGCGGTTTTGGATGTAAATTGTCTGTGCCTGCGCATAGCTGTCGGCGCTTTCATACAGGATTGAATCCACCGTATCCGAGAACCGGCCCCGATCACCCATGCGGCGGACGACCTCGGCATATACGCCGATATTGTCCACCGGACGGACCGGTGTGAAATTGATCGGATTCGAGAATAGATTGACTACAACACCAATCGCATCCCGTTGGGTTGACGGGCCATAGAAAGGCAGCTCGACATAAGCGCCCTCGCCAACGCCCCAAACATGCAGGGTCTCGCCGAAATCGGTATCCACCGGCGGCAGGTTCAACTCGGCAGCGGGGTCAGACAGGCCCAAGCCGCCCACAGTGGTATTGACCACAAAGCGCAGCAAAGCGTTGCCGGATTGTTTGACATTGCCTTGCAACAGGTAGTCCAGCGCCTGCCCGGGCATCGTCAGGTTTTCAGCGAAATGGTTAAAGCTTGTCACCATCGGATCGGGTACGATCTTGACATAGCCTTTCGAGGCCGGACGGAACAGAAACCGGTCAACGCCCAGGTTGAATTTGTGAATGCCCCGGTTGGTGTTCTCATAGGGATCGAACACCTCATTCGACGGGGTCCCCTCCGGCGGTCGCGTGGCGCAGGCGCTAAGGAATGCCATCACGGACATGACGATAAGGTGCTTCAGGCGGGGTCTGCTCAACACGGTCTTTGCCACTCCTAAACGTTCGGGTTCCACACGCCCGAACTGTCAATCAATACTGCCCGTGGCCACATAGCATGGCCCAATCCGATGTCACATATACGTTTCGCAACCAGTATGAAACAAAAAGCGTTTAACCTGTGCGACGTACTTACGTAAAGTGGTACAGGTTCAACTGTTCGGCATAGGAAGAGTTACGCTGACCGCTCTGGGTCGTCTATCCCCGTTTTCGTACTTTCCGATCCCGGTCTTCCCGGTTAGCTTCGCCCCGACTCAAAGATTGGGAGGAAACTTCATGAGCATCGCAGCAAAACTGGAAAGCCTGGGCGTCAACCTGCCGGACGCGCCTGCGCCGGCGGCGAACTATGTACCCTTCGTTCGGGTGGGCAACATCGTCTATGTCTCGGGCCAGATTTCCAAGGATAACGATCTGATCACCGGCAAGCTGGGCGATGACATGGAAATTGAAGCCGGTGCAGCGGCGGCCAAGGTGTGCGCAATCAACCTGCTGGCGCAGGTCAAAGCGGCCTGTGGTGGTGACATCGAAAAGCTGGTGCGCGTGATCAAACTGACCGGTTTCGTGAACTCAACCGCCGATTTCACCGCACAACCGCAGGTGATCAACGGGGCGTCGGATTTCCTGGTCGAAGCCCTGGGTGAGGCTGGCCGTCATTCCCGCTCGGCCGTCAGCGCCGCGGCACTGCCGCTGGGCGTGGCCGTCGAAATCGAAGGTATTTTCGAGGTTCAATGACACCGACCTTGCCGTCAGTTTTCCTGCAGGCCCCGATTGCGCATCGGGCGCTGCATGACCTTTCGGATAACCGCCCGGAAAACAGCCGGGCGGCCATCCGTGCGGCTGTCGAGGCCGGGTACGGGATCGAGATTGATTTGCAGCGAACTTCGGACAGCCGGGCAATGGTGTTTCATGATTACGACATGACACGCCTGACCGGGCAGCCCGGCCCTATTCAGCAAGTGACAGCGACACAGGCGCAGGCGACGCAGCTGCTGCATGCTGATGATGGTATTCCGACGCTGGACGACGTGCTTGCACTGGTGGACGGCAAGGTTCCCCTGCTGATCGAGTTCAAGGATCAGGACGGCGCAATGGGTCCCAATGTCGGATCACTTGAGGCTGACGCAGTGCGGGCCTTGCAGGGGTATGACGGACCGGTGGCCTTGATGTCTTTCAATCCCAACAGCGTGGCCGAACTGGCGCGTCTTGCCCCCCATCTGCCGCGCGGTTTGGTGACCTGTTCTTACCAGCCCAAGGTCGAGCTGTTGCCGCAGAAGGTCTGCGATCACCTGCGCGACATACCCGATTTCGACAGGGTCGGCGCCAGCTTTATCAGCCATGAGGTCGCCGATCTGCCCCGCCCCCGCGTGGCCGAACTGAAAGCGCGCGGCGTGCCGGTTCTGTGTTGGACCGTACGCTCGGCCGAGCAAGAGGCTCGGGCCCGAAGGGTTGCCGATAACGTGACCTTCGAAGGGTATTTGGCCCCACATCCGGGTTGAACCTGCCCCCTGGTGTCACAGATAAAGATCAGACGCGGAGGGCACATGGATCAGGCGCAAATCGAAGTTCAGGTTCTGAGATCGCTTTCGCAGATTTCTGCGACCGAATGGGATGCCTGTGCCTGCCCCGAGGCCGCCGATGGCGGGCGGCCGCTTGATCCCTTTACCACGCATCGCTTCCTGCTGGCGCTGGAAAACAGCGGTTCGGTTGGGCCGGGCACTGGCTGGCAGCCTCAATACCTGACCGCATATCTGGATGGGATGCTGATCGCGGCCGCGCCGATGTATGCCAAATCGCACAGTCAAGGCGAATACATCTTCGACCACAGCTGGGCCCATGCTTATGAAAACGCAGGCGAGCGGTATTACCCCAAACTGCAGATCGCGGTACCGTTCACTCCGGCCACCGGGCGGCGGTTTCTGGTGCGACCGGGGTACGAGGTGCCGGGCATGTCGGCCCTGGTGCAAGGGGCCGTGCAGATTGCAGCCGATAACCGGGTGTCTTCGGTTCATGCCACGTTCTGCACCGAGGACGAAGCGCTGGCGGGCGAACAGATGGGTCTGTTGCTGCGTCAATCACAGCAGTTTCACTGGCTTAACGACCAATATGTGGATTTTGATGGGTTTCTGGCCGCGCTGTCCTCGCGCAAGCGCAAGAATATCCGTAAGGAACGCGCGCAGGCCTGCGAATTTGGCGGAGAAATTCACACCTATTCCGGTGATGATCTGCGCCCTGAACATTGGGATGCGTTCTGGCGGTTCTATCAGGATACCGGCGCGCGGAAGTGGGGATCGCCTTACCTGACGCGACAATTCTTTGATATCGCTCAGGAAACCATGACTGACGATATGGCATTGGTTCTGGCGGAACGCAATGGTTATCCGATTGCCGGGGCACTGAATTTCATTGGGCGCGAAACGCTTTATGGCCGCTATTGGGGCTGCGTCGAACATCACCCCTGCCTGCATTTTGAATTGTGCTACTATAGGGCGATCGACTTTGCCATTGCCGAAGAATTAGCCCGTGTTGAGGCCGGTGCGCAGGGCGAACACAAGCTGGCGCGGGGCTATCTTCCCATGCGCACGTATAGCTTGCATTGGGTCGCCGACCCCGGCTTTGCCGATGCGATCAAGAAATATCTGGACGCCGAGGCCCACGCAGTGGGACAAGAGATTGAGATTCTGACGGAATACGGCCCGTTCAGGAAATCGAACCCGGAGGAACAGCTATGACCGAACTATTGTCGCCCGAGACCCGCGGACCGCTTCTGGACCCGCTGTTCAACAACGGCTGGACCATGGTCGAAGACCGGGATGCGATCACCAAGACCTTTATCTTTGAAGATTTCGTGCATGCCTTTGGTTGGATGACGCAGGTGGCGATTTTTGCCGAAAAGTGGAATCACCACCCCGAATGGTCCAACGTCTATCGCACCGTCGAAGTGACGCTGGCCACCCATGATGTCGGTGGCATTTCGGCGCTGGATGCAAAGCTGGCGCGCAAAATGGATAGCCTGTGCTAACGGTTGCCTGACCCGACCCCGCCCGCAAGCGACGCGGTTATGCCCATCTGCTCGAACTCGGCGGGTGTTACTGTGCCGCTGCTGACATCGATGTTGCGCGGAATGCCGGTCGTCCGGTTTCCGATCTGACGGACACTGCGCGCGGCTGGGTTAATGTCCAGACAGCGGGTTTTGTAACAGGTCAACCCGGATGTGTTGATCTGAATGCGTTCCTGCCCGTCTGGTCCGGTCACCAGCGGCGCTTGCGGCGCATCACACGCTACAAGCAGAAAAAGCGCACCCAAACTGATCCATTTGTTCATCGTGCGCTCCTGTTGCTAGTCCAGTTGACCGTTGCCGTTCTTATCCGCCGCGTTGAAGTCGTCGTTCATCTGCGCGTCGTATTCCGCCCGAGAGATAAAGTCGTCATTATCGCGGTCAACGTCCCGAAACTGTTTTATGTCCAGAAACGGCTTGGCTTCGTCCAATCCCAGCGTGCCGTTCTTGTCGTCATCCATTTCCTGAAAGGCATAATCGGAAAAGGCATCGAACTCATCACGGGACAAGAAGCCGTCATTGTTCTTGTCGATGGCCTTCAGTTCGTTTTCATGCAACTCGCCCACGGTCTCGGCTGTGGCCGCACCGGCCAGTATAAGGGCCGCAGCAATCAAAATTCCACGTGTCATCTCGGCTCTCCTCAGCATGCGTACCTGTTGCCTTCAATCGCGCCTGCGGCTGCGCCTGCCGCAGTCAGGATGGATTTACCTGATCCACCACCGAATTGGTTGCCGATCGCGCCGCCGATCAATGCACCGCCCAGTGATCCGCTGAGACATGCGATTTCATGCTGCCGCGCCGCCTGTTGCTGAGGGGTGGGTGCCGGGCCGCAGGCGGCCAATGCCCCCGCTGTGCCCAGTAATAGAGTGAATACTTTCAGTTTCATCAATGAACTCCCTGATTGTATGCCACAACTATTGGCTGATCAGGGCGTTGCATCAAGTTAAATGCGTTTGCGGCCCCGAGGTGACCCGGGGCCGCGCGCAGGATCAGATCGCGTCCAGCAGAGTTTCGCCTGCCGAAATCTCGCAGGTGCCGGGGCTTTCTTCCACGTTCAGCGCAGTGACCTTGCCGTCTTCGACCAGCATGGCATAGCGTTTGGACCGGGCATACAGTCCGGCGGGCGGGGCGTCGAATTCCATGCCAATGGCCTTGGTGAATTCGGCTGAGGCATCGCCCAGCATGGTCAGGCCTGCATCGGCCGCGCCTGTGGCCTCGCCCCAGGCTTTCATAACAAACGGGTCGTTGACCGAAACGCAGATGATCTCATCCACGCCATTGGCGGTAAACTGGTCTTTGGTGCGAATGAAGCTGGGCACATGGGCCGAACTGCAGGTCGGCGTGTATGCTCCGGGAACCGCAAAGATCACCACTTTGCGCCCTTTGGTTTTGTCTGAAATCCGCACCTCTTCGGGGCCGTCTGCGCCCAGTTGCGTCAGTGTGGCGTCGGGCAGTGTCTCACCTGTTGAAATCATTTTTTAAGCTCCTGTCGTTTGGATTTGCAGAGTCGGGCTCAGCCGCAATATAGGTGGTCGCGTGGATGAGACCACGGGAATTCGACACGGTGGGAGGAACATGAGCCATATTGTCGTCATCGGTGCCGGGCAGGCGGGGTCGTCGCTTGTTGCCAGGCTGCGCAAAGACGGGTTCGAAGGGGACGTCACTCTGATAGGGGCCGAGCCGCATCTGCCTTATCAGCGCCCGCCGCTGTCCAAGGCTTATCTGCTGGGTGAAATGGAGCTGGAGCGCCTGTTCCTGCGGCCCGAAAGCTTCTATGCCGAGAACAATATCACCCTACGTTTGGGTCAGCGCGTGACGGCGATTGATCCGCAGGCCAAAACCGTGACCGTGGGGGATGACGTCATCGCATATGACGAACTGGCCCTGACCACCGGGTCGGACCCGCGCTACCTGCCTGCCGCGATTGGCGGCGATCTTGAAGGTGTCCACGTGGTGCGCGATCTGGCCCATATCGACGAGATGGAGCCCCGCGTGAAAGACGGCGCGCGCGCCCTGATCGTGGGCGGAGGCTATATCGGGCTTGAGGCCGCGGCTGTCTGCTCCAAGCGCGGGGTCAAGGTGACTTTGGTCGAAATGGCCGACCGCATCCTGCAACGTGTCGCCGCGCCCGAGACCAGCGATTACTTCCGCGCATTGCACAGTGAATATGGCGCCGATATCCGCGAAGGTGTCGGGCTTGATCGTCTGGTGGGCGACAACGGCAAGGTGGTTGGTGCGGTTCTGACCGACGGCACCGAGATCGAGGTCGATTTTGTTGTTGTCGGTGTCGGCATCGTCCCATCAACCCAACTGGCCGAGATCGCAGGGCTTGAGTTGGAGAACGGCATCAAGACCGATGCGCATGGTCGAACCTCTGATCCGGCTATCTGGGCGGCAGGCGACTGCGCGTCCTTCCCACATGGCGATGCCCGTATTCGTCTGGAAAGCGTGCCGAACGCGATTGATCAGGCCGAGATCGTGGCCCAGAACATGCTAGGCGCGGCCAAGGACTATGTGGCGACGCCGTGGTTCTGGTCGGATCAGTATGACGTCAAACTGCAGATTGCGGGCCTGAACACCGGCTATGACCGCGTGGTGACCCGTCAGGGTGACGGTCAGACCGTGTCCTTCTGGTACTACAACGGCGATCAGCTGATCGCCGTTGACGCGATGAATGATCCTCGCGCGTATATGGTTGGCAAGCGCCTGATTGAGGCGGGCAAAACCGCTGATCCGGCCGTGGTCGCCGACCCTGACGCGGATCTGAAACCGCTGCTCAAGGCGTGAGGATCATCGCCGGAGAGTTCCGGGGCCGGGCCTTGGCGTCGGTCGGCAAGGGGGATGCGGGCGCACATCTGCGCCCCACCACCGACCGGGTGCGCGAAAGCCTGTTCAACGTGTTGGGTCATCAGATCGACTTTGACGGGCTGCGCGTTCTGGACCTGTTTGCCGGAACCGGCGCGCTGGGGCTTGAGGCGCTGTCGCGCGGTGCTGCACAGGTGACCTTTGTGGATGACGGGCGGGTGGCGCAGGGGCTGATCCGCAAGAATATCGACCTGACCCGCAGCGCCGACCGCACCACCTTGATCCGCCGGGACGCCACGCGGCTGGGCGAAAATCCGGGTGCGCCCTATGATCTGATCTTTCTGGATCCGCCTTATGGAAAATCCATGGGGCAAAAGGCCATCGCTGCCTTGTCCCGTGGCTGGCTCGCCGACGACGCGCTGATCGTGTGGGAGGAAAACAGCCCCATGGCAGCGCCGCAGGGGTTCGACCTGCAGGACAGCCGGAAATACGGTGATACGCATATCTCGTTGATGTGGCGAAATGTTTCAGGCTGAAACCCTGCGGGCAAGGTTCTGCTGACACCCGGTTTGCACCTGCGCGCACGGTTGGTTAGGCACAGTGCAAAGCAACGAGGGCAGGCATGCACGATCTGGTCATTTTCGATTGCGACGGTGTTCTTGTGGACAGTGAGCCGCTGTCCAATCAGGTGCTGGTCGACAATCTTGGACGGTATGGGCTGAACTTGTCGCTGGAAGACAGTGTTGCGTTCTTTCTTGGGGGTACAATGACCGGAGTGCGCGACAAGGCCCGCGCGCTGGGCGCAAACCTGCCCGAAGATTGGGTCGATGAGGTTTATGCAGAAACCTATGATCGTTTGCGGCAGGGCGTGGAACTGGTTTCGGGTATTCCGGAACTGCTGACCGCGCTGGATGCTAAGGGCATCCCCTTCTGTGTGGCGTCAAATGGAAGTCCCGACAAAATGCAGATTACTCTGGGCCAGAACGGTTTGTGGGAGCGGTTTAGCGGCGCAATGTACTCTGCCCATGTCTTGGGAACCGCCAAGCCTGATCCGGTCATGTTCCAGACGGCCGCCGATCAATTCGGGGCCACCTCACCAGTGGTGATCGAAGACAGCCAGAACGGCGTATTGGCAGCCAAACGCGCGGGCATGCGCTGTCTGGCCTACGCGCCGCATGGGCAGGGCGAGAAGCTGGCGGAACTTGGGGCCGAAGTCTTTACCGATATGGCCGAGGTCCCGACGCTTTTGGGAATCTGACCCGGACGTGCTAGCATTCGGGGCATGGACCGTACCTTAAATCCCCCGATCTGGACCCTTTCAAAGGATACGGAATCGACTACCGGCCCCGAACGCAATCCCATGCGCGCACCGGTATTCATCCACGACGCAGTGACGCCGTGGCGGGATGAGACATTGCTGCTGAAGCTATTGCGAGATCAGGCCGTCAATCAGGACGAATAGGTTGGGTGAAACTTGTTGCCCGGTGACAGGGTAAAGATCTCAACCCCATCTGCCGTGACACCCACCGAATGTTCGAACTGCGCCGATAGTGACTTGTCACGGGTCACGGCGGTCCAGTCATCGGCCAGCGTTTTGGTCTCGGGGCGGCCCAGATTGACCATCGGCTCGATGGTGAAGAACATGCCTTCTTCCAGCTTCGCTCCGGTCCCCGGACGGCCATAGTGCAGCACGTTGGGCGGGGCGTGGAACACACGACCCAACCCGTGGCCACAGAAATCGCGGACAACGCTCATCCGGTGCGCCTCGACATAAGCCTGAATTGCGTGGCCGATATCGCCGAAGGTGTTGCCCGGCTTGACCATCTCAATGCCTTTGAACAGCGCATCATGGGTCACCTGAATCAGTCGCTCTGCCTTGCGGGGCAGTTTACCGGCCACGAACATGCGCGAAGTATCGCCGAACCAGCCGTCAACGATGACGGTAACGTCGATATTCAGGATATCGCCATCCTTCAGGCGCTTGTCGCCTGGGATGCCGTGGCAGACCACATGATTCACGCTGATACAGCTTGCGTGCTGATAGCCCTTGTAGCCTATGGTGGCCGACGTTGCGCCTGCATCCTCGACCATCTGAGTGATCAGGCGGTCGATCTCACCGGTTGTTTGGCCGGGAAAGACATGATCCGCAATATCGTCGAGTATCCGCGCAGCCAGTGCCCCTGCCGCGTGCATGCCGGCAAAGTCACCCTGTTCATAGATGCGGATGCCATCCTTGGTCAGACGGCCACGATGTTCTTTCATGGATGCGAGGCTCCAAATGTTTCGCGCAGCACTCCTTTTACGCTGCTTGTGCAGAAAGTACCAGAGGGCGTTAGGTCGTAATGTCAAGTCCGCGCCCGGTCTGGTACCTGATCGCATATAGACCCTCAGGTAATTTTCAACTAGCACAAAGCAAGGCTGCGCGGGTGCGCGAAACAGGAGAAGGCGTGCAAATGCAAAGAAAAGCAGACCAGTTGAGGGCCGAGATCACCAATATCAGCGCGCTTCTCCAGGCTGGTCGGCTGGATCAGGCCTTTAAACGCGCCACCAAGGCGGCCAAGAAATGGCCTAAGGCTGCGGCGTTGCCCCGAATTGCCGGTCTGTGCGCAATTCAGCAGCAGAACTTCAAGCAGGCCCAGATGTATTTTGAACGCGCTTGGCGGCTGGACCCCGGCAATGCCGAACTGATCCAGAACTATGGTCTGAGCTTGATTCAAGGCGGCGAACCGGCTGCTGCCTTGAAGTTTCTTGAGAAAATTCGCGCACGTGGTCCTCTCAGCCCGGCGCAGCTGTTCATTCAGGCGTTGGCCCTGCTGCAAGAGCAAGAAGCGGAAATGGCCCTTGTAGCCATCGAACAAGTCCTGAAGCGCGAACCCGCCAATGTGAATGCGCAAATTCTGAAGGCGGACATTCTGGATGCGTTGCAGCAATGGGATAGTGCTGTAGACATGTTGAATACGCTGGTTCGAAAAAACCCGCGGTTTCTTCCCGGCCTGTTACGTCTTGCCAGATCTCAGTTGGGTTTGGGCCAGCTTGGCGAGGTGTTAAAGAACCTACGCGCAGCCCTGGTGCAAGCGCCTGGTCACCCCGAGGCGCTTGAGATGATGGCGGGGTTGCCCAATCTGACCTTCGAGGATGCCGCAACGCTGAAGACGCAGATCGCAGCTGCGCTGGAGCGCGGCGTGCCAAACCCTAAGGATGCTGTGATGGTATGCTTTGCTGCGGCCAGCCTGGCACGCCGCGAAAAGAACACACCGCTTGAAATGCAGCACCTGTCTGAGGCTCATTTGATGCAGCGTGCAGGGTTTGACTCTTGGGAAGAACGCAGCGTGCAGGAATGCGATAAACGGCTGGCTGCGCCATTGCCCGCTGCCCAGCCCAAACCATCCAAGGGCAGTACCCGGCCGATTTTTGTGGTTGGTCTACCCCGGTCGGGCACCACGCTGGTCGAGCGTATTCTGGGCCGTCACTCTGCTGTTCAGGGTTTGGGTGAGCTGGCATCAGTACACCAATGGGCCAGACAGGCCGAAGCGCAACCACCCGAATGGCGCGAGGCTCATAATCTGGCCGATTTCTACATGGGTAAGCTGCCTTCGTTGACAGATGGCGCAGTGGCTTTTGTGGACAAAGCACCGGGCAACTACGCTTTTTTGGGTGAGATTGCGCAAGCTTTCCCCAATGCCGTGATTTTTAACGTGCTGCGAGACCCGCGCGATGTCGCGCTGTCCATGTGGCGCGCGAATTTTGGCGCGGGCGGGTTGTATTTCACCCATGACCTGGACTGGATGGCGGCCGAGGCCAACCGGTATCAGCGCTATATCCAGCACTGGCATAAGGTTCTGCCGGGACGTATTCACGACATTCGGTATGAGACGTTGGTAGGCAATCTGGAAAAAACCGCAAAAGAACTGGCTCAGATCTGCGATCTGCCCTTTGAGGACGCGATGCTGTCACCGGACAAGTCCCCGAACGCGATTAAGACGGCCAGTAACCTACAGGCGCGCAAGCCGGTCAATGCCGCCTCGGTCGGGGGCTGGCAGGCGGTGACAGATGAGTTCGAGCTGTTTGTGAACGGACTGGATGCCGAGTTGTGGGCAGAGTTTCTGGATGCGCCAGGCGATGCTGAGGAACAGCAAGCCTGAAACCGGTTGCGCCCTCATCCATTGGGGCCGCTTCGGTTCAATCCCTTGCGGGCAAACGATCGCGCGCAAGCGCAGTCCAGAAATCGACCCCCAAGAGCAGCAATTCATCATTGAAATCGTAATCGCTGGAGTGCAGCGGTTGCCCATGCGGTCCGGTTTCGCCATTCCCCATCAGCAGAAAACAGCCCGGAACGACCGCGCTGAAATGGGCGAAATCTTCGGAAAAGCTCATGGGCTGGCGGTCGGGGATGGTGTCGGCGCCGATGAATCGTGCGGTCCGAACAACGGCCTGTGTGGGTTCCTCGGCATTAATTGTTTCGATGAATTCCGTGTTGAACATGACATCGACCGAGACCCCGTGCGCGATGGCCACACCGCGTGCGATTTCGCGCATCAGGCCCTCGATGGTGATGCGGTCTTCGGGGCTGCGGGCGCGTACGTCGCCTTTCAAGGTCGCATGTCCCGGCAGAACATTGCGCTGCCCATCGGTCAGAAACTCGGTCACTGACACCACCGCCCCGGCACCGGGGGCAAGTTTGCGCGATACGATGGTCTGCAATGCCTGCACCATATCCGCGCCAATGGTGATCGCATCGCGCCCTGCTTGCGGCATCGAGGCATGACCCCCCTGACCGGTGATGGCAATCTCGAACAGGCTTTCTGAGGAACAGATCAACCCGGTCCGCGTCGATATCTGCCCGACAGGGGCACCGGGAAGGTTGTGAATGGCATAGATCTCGTCCACCGGAAACTGTTCCAGAATCCCTTCATCAATCATCGCCCGCGCGCCGAGCCCATGTTCTTCATTGGGCTGGAACAAAAAAACTATGGTGCCATCGAAGCTGGGATCAGCAGCCAGTTCCTGCGCGGCGCCCAATAACATCGACATGTGGCCGTCATGCCCACAGGCATGCATCACGCCGTCGGTCTCCGAGGGGTAATCGTGCTGGCTGGTCTCATGAATCGGCAGGGCATCCATATCAGCGCGCAGCCCGATGGCCCGGTTGCCTGTACCCGCTTTCAACACCCCCACGACGCCGACGCCCTCGTGAACGTCCAATCCGAGATCGCGCAGAAACTCCGCTACTTTGGCCTTGGTACGTGTCTCATCGAACCCAAGTTCCGGAAAGCGGTGAAAATCTTGCCGCAAGGCAACTAGCTTTTCTTGATTGGACTCCAAGTGCGTTCCCCTGACTGGTTGGTAAATCGTTGGTGCGGGTGACCCGAGCATAGTCAAACGCGCGGACCGGGAAATGGCAACGGGCGCAACAGATAAAATCCGGCCTTATCCGGGTTGCGCCCGAATCCTTTCGCCGACCGTGATTTCGGTGGGTGCAATGCGCGTGCCGTAAATCAGCCGCTCGACCCCTTGCCCCTGCGCGATCTCGAACGCGGCCGCGTAGGCTGGGTCGATATCCGCGGCCAGCGCGAACCGGTCGCAATCGGTGCGCTGCACCAGATACAGCATGATCGCGCGGTGCCCCAGCGCCGCCATCGCCGCCAGTTCACTCAGATGCTTGGTGCCGCGGGCGGTGACACTGTCCGGGAATTCGGCCAGTCCCGGTTGGCGAGACAGGGTGACGCTTTTGACCTCGACATAGGCATCTGGCAGGCCCGGTTGGGTCAATAAAAAGTCGATGCGGCTGTTTTCGCCGTATTTCACCTCGGGGCGGACGGTCCTATAGGCCGCAAGTTCCGGAATCTCTCCAGCTTCCAGTGCCGCGCGCAGGGCTTTGTTGGGAACCGAGGTGTCGACCCCGGTAAAGTGTCCATTTTCATGATCGACCAAACGCCAGCCGTATTTCAGTTTCTTCTTCGGGTCGTCATTGGGCTCCAGCCAGATTTTCTCGCCCGGCTCGGCCAGCCCCATCATCGAGCCCGGGTTGGCGCAGTGTGCGGTCACCTCGCGCCCGTCCTCCAACGTGCAATCGGCCAGGAAGCGTTTGTAGCGTCGGATCAGGCGGGCGGGGACAAGGGGGGTTTCAAATTTCATGCCTCAGGGCCTATACCTGCCCCAAAGGTCGATCAAGAGGGAGGCACGCGCCATGGCCAATCCAACCGCTGCAATGCTGGTGATCGGGGATGAAATCCTTTCAGGCCGCACCCGAGAAGCGAATATGCATTACCTCGCCGGTGAACTGACCAAACATGGCATCGATCTGAAAGAGGTGCGCATTGTCAGCGACGACGCATCCGCCATTGAAACGGCGGTCAAGGCGTTGTCGGAAGCCTATGACAATGTCTTTACCAGCGGTGGGATCGGCCCGACCCATGACGATATCACCGCCGACAGCATTGCCCGTGCGTTCGACACGCCTATCGACGTGCGCGAGGATGCGCGCGCTTTGTTGCAGGCCCGCTATGACAAATCCGGGCAGGAGTTGAACGCGGCCCGCCTGCGCATGGCCCGCATTCCGGACGGGGCGGCGCTGATCGACAATCCGGTTTCGACTGCGCCGGGGTTCACCATTCAGAACGTGCATGTGATGGCCGGGGTGCCTTCGGTGTTTCAGGCGATGGTTGCCAGCGTGTTGCCCGGCCTGACCGGTGGCAGCCCGTTGTTGTCGCAAACCCTGCGCGTGGAACGTGGTGAGGGTGATATCGCGGGACCGCTGTCCGCCTTAGCTGAAGATTTCTCGGACCTGTCCATCGGCAGCTACCCGTACCAGATCAACGGCGTGTTTGGGGCGAACGTGGTTGTGCGCGGCACAGACGGGGCACGGATCGACGCGGCTGTCACCCGATTGGCGAAAGAGCTTGATCTGTGAGCGTCAACTGGCCCGACATCGTCGACGGCACCTGGCCCGCTGCGGGCTATGAACGGAAGGGGCCGTTTCAGCTGCGACAAGGGCAGGGCGGTGGATCGCGGGTGTCAGCGGCCAGTGCGCTGGGGCCGGTGACCGAAGCTGATATCAGCGCCGCCGAGGCTGCAATGCAGGCGATGGGGCAAAAGCGCCTGTTCTGTCTGCGTCGGGGGGATGAGGCGTTGGATGCTCAGCTTGCCGCGTGCGGGTATGAGGTTCTGGATCCGGTTAACATCTATGCCTGCCCAACTGATCACCTGACCGATACACCGATCCCGCGCGTGATGGTCTTTCCAACACCGGAACCCCTTGCGATTATGCGCGAGATTTGGGCGCAGGGTGGAATTGGTCCGGCACGTGTTGCGGTGATGGAGCGGGCGAAGGGCCCGAAAACCGGGCTAATGCTGCGCCGCGACGATCAGCCCGCCGGTACTGTATTTGTCGCGATTCAAGACGGTGTTGCGATGGTTCACGCGCTTGAGGTTCTGCCGCAGCACCGGCGACACGGGTTGGGTGCCTGGGCGATGCGCGCCGCAGCCTTTTGGGCACAGGAAAACGGTGCCGAAACACTCAGCGTGATCTGCACCAAGGCGAACGCGGCAGCCAACGGGCTTTATCACGCACTTGGGATGGAGATTGTCGGCGAATACCACTACCGTCAGCTTGTCCAAGGAGAGAGCCTGACGTGACCGACCAGAATATGCCCACCGCGCTGAATTTGCCGATGGTGGACCCGCTGCCGCCCGAGACGCAGAAATATTTTGATATCTGTGTGGAAAAGCTGGGCTTTGTACCGAATGTGCTGCGGGCCTATGCGTTTGATATCGACAAGCTGAACGCATTTACGGCGACGTATAACGATCTGATGCTGGGCGACAGTGGGCTGAGCAAGCTGGAACGGGAAATGATCGCCGTGGTCGTGTCGGCGATCAACAAATGCTTTTACTGCCTTGTGGCCCATGGCGCAGCGGTGCGGCAATTGTCGGGCGATCCACAACTGGGTGAGATGCTGGTGATGAACTACCGTGTGGCGCCGCTGGACCCGCGACAGCGAGCGCTGCTGGACTTCGCCGCCAAAATGACGACTTCCAGCGCCGAGATCGAAGAGCCCGATCGCCAACACCTACGGGATGTCGGGCTGACAGACCGGGATATCTGGGACCTTGCCAATGTCACCGGATTTTTCAACATGTCGAACCGGGTTGCCAGTGCTACGGCGATGGCCCCGAATGACGAATATCACGCGCAGGCCCGATGACCCGAATTGCCTTTCTGATCCTGGTGTTGCTGGCCGGACCGCTTGCCGCGCAAGACCTGACCCTGCCTAGCGGCGCACGTCAACTCAGCGACCGTGTCAGCCCCTTGGACAGTTACGATCTGCCAACTGGCCCCTTTGCCGATGGCAGCCTGCCCGTGCGCCACGTCGAAGGGCAGATTGAGCGCATCACATGGCGTGTGCAATCGGGCTCTAGCACCACGTTGCAATTGTTGGCGCCATTGCGTGAACAGATCATCGCGCAGGGCTATGAGGTTTTGTTCGAATGCGAGGCTCGGAATTGCGGCGGGTTCGATTTCCGCTTCGGGACCGAGGTGGTGCCGACCCCCGACATGTATGTCTCGATCCAGGATTACCGCTTCTTGGCTGCCACGCGCGGGGATGAGGTGCTGAGCCTGCTGGTCAGCCGCAACCCGCCCAGCGGCTATGTGCAGATGATCCGTGTCACCCCGGTTGGTGTCGCTGCTCCGCCGCCGCTGGTGATCGAGGAAACGGTCAACGCCACGGACGGCCTGCTGAGCGAATTGGCCCAGAACGGGCATGTGATTCTGGACGACCTGCATTTCCGTACCGGTGAGATCACGCTGGGTGACGGGCCCTTTGCCTCTCTGGATTTGATTGCCGGGTATTTGGCCGACAATCCGGGTACGCGGCTGGCGTTGGTGGGCCACACAGATGATACCGGCGCGCTGGATGCTAATATCTCGGTTAGCACGGGTCGGGCGCAAGCGGTGCGAACCCGCCTGATCGAGGCGCATGGGGTTGCCGCCGACCGGCTTGAGGCGCGGGGGATTGGGTATCTGGCGCCGTTGACGTCAAACGCGACCGCCGAAGGGCGCGACCTGAATCGCCGGGTTGAGGCCGTATTGCTGGTCAATTGATCGCACCGACTTAGGTCAGTGAGAGGACCAAGAGTGAAGGAGCTCGCCATGGCCGATCAGACACAAACCCCTCAGGCATTGATCATCGGCGCGGGAGCAGGCCTGTCGGCCTCATTCGCGCGGGCCTTGGCTCGGGATGGATATGCGCTGCACTTGACCGCGCGCGATATCGCGAAACTGGAACCACTGGCTGCCGAAACGGGTGCGACGCTTCATCAGCTGGACGGTACGGATGCCACGGGCGTGGCGGCGTTGGTCGCCGATCTGCCGGGTGAATTGCGTGTGGCCTGTTACAACCCCTCGGCCCGGCAGCGTGGTCCCATCACCGATCTGGACCCCGAAACGGTACGCAAGGCGGTTGAAATAACGGCCCACGGGGCCTTTTTGTTAGGGCAGGCCGCTGCCCGCCGCATGCTGGACCAGCCGATGCGGGACAACCGGCGCGGAACGATTCTGTTCACCGGTGCCTCGGCTGGGGTCAAAGGCTTTCCGCTGTCCGCACCCTTTGCCATGGGCAAATTTGCACAACGCGGATTGGCGCAATCCATGGCGCGCGAGTTGCACCCCAAAGGCATCCACGTGGCGTGGGTCAATATCGACGGTGGCATCCGCAATGCGTCCCGTCCGGAACGGGTTGAGGCCACGGACAACCCCGACAGCATGTTGGACCCGGACGCCATCGCGCGGGAATACATGCATTTGGTACATCAGGACCGATCCGCCTGGAGCAACGAGCTGACCTTGCGTCCTTGGGTCGAGCGTTTCTAAAAGACAATTAATAAAAAAGACCCGCACTGATGCGCGGGCCGTCGAGGTTCACCGGGGGAGATATTTCCTGTTACTTGCACTATCACTGGCAAAAGAGACGATTTGTCGACAAAACGAAGACGATCTGTGGTTTTCCTTCGACTAATCGCCTTCGGTTGGCTCTGACCGTCAGGGTTTCTGACTGCGACGTTGATTTCGCAAGCGCGCAATCAGGCCATTTTCCGCGATCCAGTCAGCATAGGCGTGATAGTCTTCGTCGGTCATAAGATGCTTTTCTTCCGTCTTGGCGCGCGCGTAATACAGTGCATTCACCCCCAACAACAAAATGCAGCTTTGAAGGGCGGCCGCTGGTCCGACGGCCGAAAGAAATGGCATGTAAAGCATCCACCACATGATGTTTTTGGACAGATAGGCAGGATGCTTGGAATAGCGAAACGGCCCGGTCGTGATAATCCCGCGATGGGTCAGGTTCGAAAAACGAAGCCCGAACGCAGCGGTTGCCCAGGCATAGATTATGGCAAGCAACAGAATTACGCCGCCCCAAACAATCAAAAGCACAGGCTGATCCGACAGCCAATCCGTCCATGATTGCGTGCCTGCGCGATAGTCGAGCGGGCCACTAGTGGTCATCAACGCGAAGGGGGGATAACACACCAGCGCAGCGACCCAGGCAGATAAATACGGGTTCGCAGTTCTAATATGTGAATCGAGAACCCGGAACGTGCAGACATAGCCAATCGACCCGATGCACACATCCACAAGAAAGGAAACCTGGATCAATAGCAGGATGAGCGACACTGGATCGGCAAAAAAGCTCTCTAGATCCGCGTTGGTCACGAAACTGACGATCTGCGGTAGGATGGTGATCATGAAGGCCAGGAAAAACCCTTTGACCAGCCATGTCCTGCAATGGTCTTTGATCTTTTCAGAATCCACGACGGAAAGCTGCAGGGTGATCAGCTTACCAAAGTGCCAAAGTTCGTCGCGCGGCTCGACCATGTGGCGGGTGGTGAAGGCAATATAAGCTGGGGACAGAATCCAAATTATAGGAAACCACGCAAGGGTCAGTGCGCGAACCAGCTCGTATTTCGACGAGTCGTAGGTCGGAATGATCTGGTAGGCCATGGCGATGACGAAAAAGGTCGCCCCAAGGCCCAGGGTCTTTGTTACCGTGATTGAGACAACATCTGAAGAGTGCCTCCTGAGCCCATAATCCAATCCTGTTGAGGCGCGCAAATGGGCCTTGTCCAGCAGGATAGAGGACACAATCATCGGAAGCGCGGCACCCGCCAACAACAACTGAATGGACTGCAACAACGGCGTGTCGAAATAGACGGCTGCCAATGTTGCTGCAAAAAGGCCGACTACGCCAATCAGGCCAGTGATTTCGCTTACGGCTGAAACCGGGGGCGTTTTTGACCCTGTTGACGATGCAGGACGTGCGTCGCCATCGGTGTACTCGGTGCTATTCTCGGTCTGAATAGCTGTATTCATTTGTTCAGCCTGTTGAGCATCGGGTCAGTCCACCCAATCCATCAGGCCTTTTTCCGCAAAGGACTGAACCAGGAAATCGATGAACGCGCGTACTTTGGGCTGCGTGAAGCGGCCGGGTGGATAGACGGCATAGATACCCTGCACCTCATCGGGCAATGACGGCATCGCATCCAGTACCTCGCCGGATTTCAGCGCTTCGGCATACAGGTAGCTGGGCAGATATGCGATCCCCAGCCCCGAGATCGCGGCGTTCAACAGCGACTGACCGTCATTCACGCTGAGCCAACCGGCGGTGCGCACTTGTCTTTTTTCACCTGACGGTGCCGTCAACCTCCAGACATTGCCCGAGGATTGGCTCGAGTAATGCAGCAGCTTGTGTTCATTCAGATCGTCGATTTTTTGCGGACGACCGAATTTCTCGATATAGCTGGGCGCGGCGACCATCCGTTTCACGGTTTCTGTCAGTTTACGTGCGCGCAGTGTGCTGTCCTCAAGCTCACCAATGCGTACGGCGACGTCGAAGCCTTCGGAAATCAATTCCACGTAACGGTTGTTCAGAACCATATTCACGGTGATATCCGGGTACGCGGCCAAAAAGTCCGACAGCACCGGCGACAGATGGTTCACCCCGAAATCCGTCGCCACGCTGATTCGCAGCAGGCCAGAAGGTGCCGATTGCATTGAGGTGACCAGCGCATCCGCTTCGCCCGCGTCATTCAGTACGCGGCGCGCGCGGTCGTAATAGGCCAGCCCGATCTCGGTCGGGGATACCCGACGCGTGGTACGGTTCAGCAATCGTGCGCCCAGCCGTGCCTCAAGGCTTGATACATGCTTTGATACTGCAGATTTAGAAATACCCATCTTCTTGGCCGCATCGGTGAACCCACCCTGATCCACCACATTGGCAAAGGCTTCCATTTCGGTCAGTCGGTCCATACTCGTTCCCCGGGTGTTTTGTCTCTGCCTGACTTTGGCGCCCAATCTGGGCGGAAACGGGGCAGACATGGGATAATATCAGGGATTTTATTGCTATCGTTTGCAGATGGGAAACGCGGAAACAATAGTTTCCAAGGTGACTACACCCCAAAAAAGACAAAGGGTTTAGGGGCATTGGCGCGAATATGCTAAGATGAGAATGGCAAATTTGTGACCACGGAGGAGATCATGAAAGCCCTTTTCGCCCTTGCTGCCCTGTGCCTGTCCGCAACCCTTGCGTTGGCCGGAGGAGAAACGCCATCCAACCCCGAAGCAAAGGTTTATTTCGTCAATCTGGCGGACGGGGATACCGTCAAGTCCCCTGTGACGGTGGTCTTTGGTCTTAGCGGCATGGGCGTGGCCCCGGCTGGGACCGAGAAGGAAAACACCGGTCACCATCATTTGCTGATTGACCGCCCACCGCTAGGTGAGGGCGAAGACGGCGCAGATGAGCTGGCCTATGGTTTGCCCGCAGACGACAATCACCTGCATTTTGGTGGCGGTCAGACCGAAGTGACGCTGGACCTTGCCCCCGGTGAACACACGCTGCAACTAGTGTTGGGCGATGCAGGGCACGTGCCGCATGCAACACCAATTGTGTCCGAGGTGATTACGATTACGGTGGAGTAGTCACCAGAACTGCCAGCGAAAACGGTTTACATTAATTTGATTGTCGGAAACTCTGCCTCGGAACAAGTTGGAGGCGGCATGTCGCTTGAGTTTTTTCTGACATCTCTAATTGTGGTGCTATTGCCCGGGACCGGTGTGATATACACGCTGGCCGTTGGTCTTGGGCGCGGTTTTCGCGCCAGCCTTGCGGCCGCAGTTGGATGTACAATTGGAATCGTTCCGGCAGCGCTTGCCAGTATCATCGGGCTTGCCGCGCTTTTGCATACCAGCGCGCTGGCGTTTCAGCTCATCAAGTATCTGGGTGTCCTTTATCTGTTTTATATGGCTTGGGGGATTCTCAAAGATGGCGGCGCATTGGAGGTCAATGCCGAGAAATCCTCGGTAAGCCACGTCAAAATCGCGGTGACCGGAACTTTGATCAATGTTCTGAACCCCAAACTATCCTTGTTCTTTCTGGCCTTCCTGCCACAGTTCTTACCGGCAGGTACGGCGAACGCAGGGCTGGAACTGATCAAGCTCGCCCTTGCCTTCATGGCACTGACCTTTGTGGTCTTTGTTGGATACGGAGCCTGCGCGGCGCTGGCGCGGGATTATGTCATTCACCGACCATCCGTCATGACCTGGATCAAGCGGTGTTTCTCAACCGCGTTTGGTGCGCTGGGCGTCAAGCTCGCGCTTTCCGAGTAACCTTTGTACGAACTCAGAGGCTAGCCGCCAACCGTGTGCCCTGATTGATCGCCCGCTTGGCGTCCAGCTCTGCCGCTACATCCGCGCCACCAATCACGTGCGGGGTGATGCCGCGATCGATCAGCGCGTTGGCAAGGCAGCGTTCAGACACCTGACCAGAACACAGAACAATCGTATCCGCTGGGATGACAGTCGGATCAGCGCGTTCTTCGCCAAAGGTTACATGCAGGCCGTCCTCGTCGATGCGTTCATAGTTCACGCCGCCTACGAAATTGACGTTTTTCATCTTTAGCGTTGCGCGGTGAATCCATCCCGTAGTTTTGCCCAGCCCTTTGCCGTGTGCCTGCTTCTTGCGCTGCAACAGGGTGATCTGCCGCTTAGGAGCCTCGGGCTGCGGGCCTTCGGGGGCCAGGCCCGAGCGGTGATCCTCGGGGTCGGTCACACCCCATTCCTTCATCCAGACGGGCAATTCGGTTGTGGGGCTATGTCCGTCTTCAATCAGGAATTCGGACACATCAAAACCAATGCCGCCTGCGCCGATCACGGCGACGGACGCACCGACCTCGGCCTTGTTGCGCAGCACGTCGATATAGCTGAGGACGTTGTCCCGATCCTGTCCCGGTATCTGCGGATCGCGAGGGGTAACACCGGTGGCGATGATCACTTCGTCAAAACCGGTCAGGTCATCGGCACTAATCTCGCGGTTCAGTTCCACTTTCACACCCAGATCAGCCATCATGGTGCGGTACCAGTCGACCAGGCCCCAGAACTCTTCTTTACCCGGTACCTGTTTGGCCATGTTCAGCTGACCGCCAATTTCACTGGCGCGGTCGAACAGGGTGACCTCATGGCCGCGCTGGGCGGCGGTCATGGCGGTGGATAGACCAGCCGGGCCAGCACCGACAATAGCCACCGTCTTGACCGTATCTGCCTTGGCAATCTCCAACTCGGTCTCGTGGCAGGCGCGCGGGTTAACCAGGCATGAGGTCAGCTTGCCGCTGAACGTGTGATCCAGGCAGGCCTGGTTGCAGGCGATACAGGGCGCGATCTTGGCGCTGTCCCCGGCAATCGCTTTGTTCACGAAATCCGCATCCGCCAGCATTGGGCGGGCCATTGAGACCATATCGGCGCAGCCTGTCGCCAAAACCTCTTCGGCCACTTCCGGTGTATTGATCCGGTTTGAGGTGATCACGGGGATCGAGACCTTGCCCATCAGCTTTTTGGTCACCCACGCAAAGGCGGCGCGGGGAACACTGGTCGCAATCGTCGGAATCCGTGCTTCGTGCCAACCGATGCCGGTGTTGATGATCGTCGCACCGGCCTGTTCGACCCGCCGCGCCAATTCCACCACCTCATCATGGGTCGAGCCGTTGGGGATCAGGTCAATCATCGACAGGCGGTAGATGATGATGAAGTCCGTTCCCACCGCCTCGCGCGTGCGGCGTACGACTTCGATGGGCAGGCGCATCCGGTTCTCATACGACCCGCCCCAACGATCGGTGCGCTTGTTGGTGTGGGTTACAAGGAACTGATTCAGGAAATACCCTTCAGAGCCCATGATCTCGACCCCGTCATAGCCTGCCTTCTGGGCCAATCGGGCAGCGTTGACGATATCGCTGATCTGTTTCTCGATGCCGTCTTCGTCCAACTCGTTTGGCGGAAACGGCGAGATCGGAGACTTCACAGGGCTGGGGGCCACACATTTCGGGCCATAGGCATAGCGGCCCGCGTGCAGGATCTGCATCGCGATCTTGCCGCCTGCTTCGTGTACCCGCTGCGTCACGATGGAATGGTTCGCCACTTCTTTGTCGTTGGTCATCATTGACGCACCCGGCAGGACCGAGCCTTCAAGGTTCGGGCCAATCCCGCCCGTCACCATCAGTGCCACGCCACCCCGCGCACGGTCGGCATAGAACTCGGCCACGCGGTTCCAATCGCCGGTTTCCTCAAGCCCTGTATGCATCGAACCCATCAGCACGCGATTCTTCAACGTGGTAAAACCCAGATCCAGCGGGGCCAGCATGTTTGGGTACGCAGTCATGGCGAAACTCTCCCTCACGAATTTGCAACCTAAATTGACGCGCGCGTAAACTTTGTCACGCGAAACCTAACGTCACCCCCTTTGCGGACCTCGCGGCGCTTGTTAGAGGTTGCCTGAACATCCCCATGAGGCCACGCATGACCCCCGAAGAAATCGCCAAACTTCCCTATCGCCCCTGCGTCGGGTTGATGCTGATGAATGCCGACGGCAAGATTTTTGTCGGCCAGCGTAATGACCGCCATAAGGACGCGTGGCAGATGCCGCAGGGTGGGGTGGACAAGGGTGAGGACCCCCGCGATGCTGCCTTGCGTGAGCTATGGGAAGAAACAGGCGTGACCGCTGATCTGGTCAAGGTAGTGGCCGAGACCGATGGCTGGCTGCCTTATGACCTGCCGCATGAGATTGTGCCCAATATCTGGAAAGGCCGTTTTCGCGGGCAGGAACAGAAATGGTTCCTGCTGCGCTTTACCGGCCGCGACGATCAGATCAATATCGCAACGGATCACCCGGAATTCACCCGCTGGAAATGGCAAGACCCCGGCAAGCTGATCGCGGAAATCGTGCCCTTCAAGCGTGAGGTCTATGAGCAGGTGGTGGACGCGTTCGCCGATTACCTGTCATAAACCAACATGCAGATCGAAGATATTTGGCCGAAATATCGCTCTCGTCTAAAGGCGTTTTTGCATTCGCGCGTGTCCAATGCGGCGGATGTGGATGACCTGCTGCAAGAGATTTCGGTCAAGGTCTTCACCGGCCTGCCTGATTTGAAAGATCCGGCCAAGCTGCAGCCGTGGCTGTTTCAGACGGCGGATCGCACTATCATTGACCACTATCGCAAAGCGGGCCGTGCGCAGGCGCATCCGGATGACCTGTGGTATCATCGCGATGATCCCGAAACCCGTCAGGATCTTGAAGGCTGTGTCGAACCCTTCATTCGGGGTCTGCCCGCCGAGACCGCAGATATGTTGATGGCCATAGACATCAATGGCATGTCACAACGCGATTATGCACAGGCGCATGGGCTGTCCTATTCGACCCTCAAGTCACGCGTTCAAAAAGGTCGGTCCGAGTTGCGCAAGGCGTTTGAAGACTGCTGCAATATTTCGATGGATGTGCGGGGAAACATCTCGGACGTGCAGGAAAAATCCAGCAATTGCAGAAAATGTTGATCTGATCGTCGTCTTTTTGGCGTGGGCTTCGTCTGACAGGTGAAGCAACCAAAAGGAAAGACCAATGATCCGTATCATCAGCTTTAAAATTTGCCCTTTCGTTCAGCGCGTCACGGCGTTGCTTGAGGCCAAGCAGATGCCCTATCAAATCGACTTCATCAGCCTCAGCGACAAGCCCGATTGGTTTCTTGAGCTGTCGCCAACCGGCCAGGTGCCCGTGCTGGTGACCGAAGGCGGCACGCCGCTGTTCGAGTCAGACGCAATCGCTGAATATCTTGATGAAGTCGCTACCCCGCTGCAACCCGATCTGACGCCCGAACAGCGCGCCTTGAACCGAGCGTGGAGCTATCAGGCCAGCAAACACTATCTGGTTCAGTGCAGCACCATGCAAAGTGCGGACAGCGCGGTATTTGGTGAACGCGTGACCAAATTGAACGCCGCCTTTGCCAAGGCGGAAAAACAACTGGGCGATGGTCCGTTCTTTGCAGGTGAAACGCTGGGCAATGTCGATATGGCATGGCTGCCCTTGTTGCACCGCGCTGCGATTGTCGCCGATTACAGTGGGCACGACATGCTGGCCGATTATCCCAAGGTGAAAGCGTGGCAGCGGGCCCTACAGGCCACGGGCATTCCGCAGAAATCCGTGTCCGACGACTTTCACGACCGCTTCACCGATTTCTATCTGGCCGAACGCACCTGGCTGGGTCGGGGTGCGAATGTGAACGAGGCTCCGTCGGCGACCGAAGTGAAACAATCCGGTGGCTGCTGCGGCTGATCGTTCACCGGCCCGCACGTTGGCGTGAGAGGGCGTGGCCGCATGTCCGAGCCCTCTCTAGCTTGGTGCGTATGAAAGACACCGCGCATCCCCAGCCCGCCATTGTCCCCGCCGGACGCAAGTTCACAGGCACCGACCGTCGTGCCCCCTTGCGTGGTGGTTTGCTAAGTTGCGGTGAATTTGGTGCGGGACAGACAGCGGGGCGGTTTTACCCCATCGCCTGCGTCGCGCTTGAGGTCACCCAGCACTGCAATCTGGATTGCACGCTATGCTACCTCTCGGACCGGGCCGAGATGACCTTTGACCCACCGCTTTCGGTTCTGTTTGCACGGCTCGCCACGATCCGCAGCCACTATGGCAAAGGTGTCTCGGTACAACTGACGGGCGGTGACCCGACCCTGCGCAAGGTCGAGGATCTTGAGGCCCTGTGCCGCGAGATCCGCCGTCTGGGCATGCGGTCCTGCCTGATGACCAACGGTATCCGCGCCAGCCGGGCTTTTCTGACGCGGCTGGCAGCGGCAGGGTTGGATGATGTCGCCTTTCACGTCGACCTGACCCAGGAACGAAAAGGGTTCAGCACCGAGGTCGAACTGAACACCGTGCGCCGCGCCTACATCCGCCGCGCGCGCGGGTTGGGGTTGCGTATCCTGTTCAATACCACCGTGTTTGGCGGCAATTTCGGCGAGATACCGAAATTGGCCCGGTTTCTGCGTGACCGCCCCGAGGTTGCCTTTGTGTCGTTCCAGATGCAGGCCGATACCGGGCGCGGTGTTCTGCGCGTGCGGCCCGATGCGATCACGCAGGACAGTGTGACGCGCGCGATCGAAGCAGGCTACGGCACGCCGCTGCATTTCGAAACTGCTGCCGTTGGGCATTCCAAATGCAATCGTTATGCCAGTGTGGTCACCGCTGGAGGGCGCGCGGTCTCGTTGCTGTCGAACCGGCGGCTGGTGCATCGGGTGATCGCCGCGCTTGAAGGCGTTGACGATAAGCAGGACGCGCATATCCGCATCCGCCCCAAACTGCGGCGCATGATCTGGCGGCACCCGCTTCTGGCCTTGCGGGCGCTTGGTCATCTGGCGTTAAGCGTGGTGCGTCTGGGATCAGGGCTGCTGCGCGGCCCGGTGCGGCGGCAGGCCGTGTTCATCCATAACTTCATGGCGGCGGATGCGCTTGAGGAGGATCGCTGCGCCTCATGCGTGTTCATGGTCGCGACGGCCAACGGACCGCTGTCGATGTGTGTACACAATGCGCAGCGCGATATGCATCTGGCCAGGCCGGACCGGATCGAAGGCCCGACCGGCCCAAGCTGGTGGAACGCCGCCGTGCCGCGCCTGTCTGGTGGGCCGGATCTGCCCGAGCTTGGCGACCCCTCGCTTGCCCCGCTGAAGCGGCTCAAGGGTCAGATGCGGGCCCTGCACCTGACCCGGAAGGACGCGTCATGAGATACCTGCTGATCCTGCTGCTGCCCTTGCTGGCCGCCTGCGCCAGTGTTGAGCGTTTGGCGCTGCCCGCGCCCGAGGCCTTGCCGGGGCAGACCTTGACCAGCTACGCGCCACTACCCGGACAATGGGTTGATCACAGTGATTGGACGGCTTTCCTGTCCCGTTATGTCGCGCCGGATGCGCAAGGTGTAAATCGGCTGGCTTATGGGCAGGTGACGCAGGCCGACCGGGCGCGGCTGGATGGTTATCTGACCGATTTGCAAGCCGTGGATCCGATGCAACTGACTCGCGATCAGCAGCTGGCCTATTGGATCAATCTCTATAATGCAGTGACGGTGGATGTGGTTCTTGATAACTATCCCGTGGCCTCGATCCGCGACATCAAAGACGGGCCGCTGTCGATCGGCCCCTGGAACCGGCCTCTGGTTGAGGTGGCGGGGCAGACGCTGACCCTGAACGATATCGAGCATCGCATCATCCGACCCACATATGATGAGCCCCGCATCCACTATGCGTTGAACTGCGCGGCCGTGGGTTGTCCCAATCTGATGAGCCGCGCTTGGCAGGCCGAGACCTTGGAGCAGGACTTTGCCGCGACCGAGCGTGCCTATGTCAATGATCCGCGCGGAGTGCGGTTCAATGATCACGGGAGGCCTGTCCTGTCAAAAATCTACATCTGGTTCCGCGAAGATTTTGGACCAAATGAACAGGCCGTGCTGGCCTATATTCGAACGGTCGCCGATCCCGACTTGCGGGCCCGACTGCAGCAAACACAGCGGGTCAGGGCGTATGATTACGATTGGCGGCTGAACGACGCAGCCGGTTCATAGCACGATCTTCCGATCACACCTGGCCGAGAATACCCTGCGGGAGTTCCACGACGCGGTTCATGTCGGGTGTCGCAACAGGCACAAGGATACCGCGCCGATACCAGGCCGGTCTGTGGCGATTGCTTTGAACGTTCCGGACGTGACTGAGATGAGCATCGCTATCATCGACCTGACCCAAAGCAATGTGGTCAAGAATAATCCGTTCCCACTTGTCCAGATTCTTCCACGAGCGCGGCGCGTTCTTCATCATGATCTTTCGGTCACGATGGGCCTGATGCACGGCGTTCGAACACATCCGCATGTGCAGCAGATACAGCCCTTCAGGCATGTTTACAGTGTAGGAAGATGATCCTCGAGGGTTTATGTGAACCCCATGGTTTTCCAGCCGCATGCCATTTCGTACCGCAAACGCCTTGGAATACCTCGCAAGAACCAGACCATAGCGCCGCTGGGTGGTGATAGGGTCTGGCGTCAGTTCCTTTTCGCTTTCGTGTTGGAAAACCTCAAGGCCGAGGGCAAAGGCGAACGGAACCTCCTGACGCTGCAGTATCTCGGGCACGGTTCCATATGCCCTGTCCGCGACAATGAACTCATCCGAATCCGTGCGAATGACCCAATCATAAGAACTGGACAGAAACTGAACGAAGCGATGCAGCATTTCGAACCGCCACGTGTCGAAATTCGCAACGGGCTCCCTTGGGACAGTGATGCAGTTGCACCCTTGGGCAATCTCACGGTGCCGTGGGTCGGCACCATGAGAGACGATAAAAAGGTTTTCGCGGCCCAGCATGTCGCCGTAATAATCGCACCAGCGCGCCAGCATTTCATAGTCGCGGTACACCATCGTCAGCGCAGCTATTTTCATGCGATGCCCTCTGTCCGGCCCTGACTTTTTACAGCAAGCCTGCGGCGCGCAGCAGTTCCTGCATATTTGCTTCGGGCCTTGGGCCGATATGGCTGATCACTTCACGGGCGCAGACATTGCCGATGCGGGCGCAGGTCTCATAATCGCGACCGGTGGCCATGCCATACAGAAACCCGGCGGCAAACTGGTCGCCCGCGCCGGTCGCGTCCACCGGCACCACCTTTTCCACCGAAACGTCGGTGCGCTGACCGTCATACAGAACCGTTACCCCGTCACCCGACCGGGTACACACGACCAGAGGGCAGATCGCGGCGGTTTTTGCCAGCGCTTCTTCCAGATCGTCGGTTTCGAACAGCGACTTGATCTCGGCCTCGTTGCCGATGACGAAATCCAGCTCGTTCTCGATCAGCAGCAGGAAATCGACCCGGTGACGTTCCACGCAGAACGGGTCCGAGATGGCGATGCCCGCCATTCCGCCGCCTTTGTGACAGTTTCGCGCAGCCTCAAGAAACGCCGCCTTGCCCTTTTCCTTGTCGAACAGATACCCCTCAAGGAACATAAGCTGGCTGTTGCCTGCCACGTCAGCAGAGACGTCCGCCGAGGACAACTCGGACGAAATCCCCAAATATGTGTTCATCGACCGTTCCCCATCGGGCGAGACAAAGATCATTGAGCGCGAGGTCGGCAGTTCGCCACCCGGCACCGGCGGGTTCACGAAATCCACGCCATCTTCGTTCATCGCATCCGCATAGAACCGGCCCAGCGCGTCATCATGCACCCGCCCGATAAACGCGGCATCCAGCCCCAGTGCGCCGGCCCCGGCGATGGTATTTGCCACAGACCCGCCCGGCGTCTGAACCCGACCTTCCATCGAGGCATACAGCACCTCGCCGCGTTCCTGTTCGATCAGCTGCATGATGCCTTTTTCGATGCCCATCAGTTCCAGGAAACTGTCATCGGCCTGGGAAATCACGTCCACAACGGCGTTTCCGATGCCAACAAGCTGGTAGGTTTTCATAGGTTCTTGTCCTCAAATTCGCAGAGATCGCGGATGATACAGGTGCCGCACATGGGTTTGCGCGCCTTGCAGTGATAGCGGCCATGCAGGATCAGCCAGTGATGTGCATGCAGCTGGAAATCGGTTGGAATGTTGTCTTCGATGGCACGCTCGACCGCGTCCACGTTTTTGCCCGGGCAGATGCCGCTGCGGTTGCCGACACGAAAGATATGGGTGTCCACCGCCTGCGCGGGATAGCGCCACCACATGTTCAGCACCACATTCGCCGTCTTGCGCCCCACCCCCGGCAGCGATTGCAGTGCCGCACGGGAATTGGGCACCTCGCCGCCATAGTCTTCAACCAGAATACGGCTGAGCTTGATGACGTTCTTGGCCTTTTGCCGGAACAGGCCGATGGTCTTGATATGTTCGATCAGGCCGTCTTCGCCCAGATCCAGCATCTTTTGCGGGGTGTCGGCAACCTTGAACAACGCGCGTGTGGCTTTGTTGACGCCCGCGTCCGTCGCCTGCGCAGACAGCGCTACGGCCACGACCAAGGTGTAGACGTTCACATGCTCCAGCTCGCCCTTGGGTTCGGGGTCGGCGTCATGGAAACGCGTAAAGATCTCGCGGATCGTGTGATAATCGAGTTGTTTTGCCATCCGGGCCTTAATGCCGTGTGCGGGCCACAGGGTAAAGAGCGTCAGGGTCGGGTTGCGACAAAGAAATGTGCCTCCTGCGGCACGATAAACACGCCGTCCTGCACATAAGGCGCAAGCCGGGCGGCAATGTCTTCTAATACCTGGTCAATCACGGCCTCTCCTTTGGCACGCATGTCCTGCTCGACCGGTAACGCGAGTACCTGAGCGCTCAGGTCTTCAAACCGACGTTGCAGAACGATGCTGTCATGCGAGGTGATCGAGAAACCGGCGTCTCGCAGCAAAGAGGTGATCACGTCTCCGTCCCGGAACGAAAAGGGTGCGCGAGCCTTTTGTGCCGCGTCGTCACTGACATGCGTTGCCAATGCTTCGGCAAGCGCGTCGTTGAAGGGAGAGATAGCGCGCCAGCATGTTAGGCTCAGGCGCCCGCCCGATTTGAGCACCCGGAATATTTCGGACAGTGCCGCAGGTTTATCCGGGAAGAATTGCAACCCCTGTTGGACGCAAACCAGATCAAAACTCTGAGCGTCAAAGGGCAGTACCGAAACATCGGACGCAACCCATTCCACCCTATGGTCCGTCTGCGTGGTCATGGATTGAGCGATATCAATCATTGATTGGTTCAGATCCGTCCCGACAACACGGCCTTGTCCGGGCAAATGCTCTATAATGACCCGCGTTAACGCTCCGGTTCCGCAGGCAACGTCCAGTACATGTCCGTCCGTTGGCAAATCCAGTCGCTTTACTGTGGCTTCTGCCAATGGAGCGAACATCGCGGGTACCGAGTGATCCTGATATTTACGTGCTGCTGCTTCGGACAGGCGAAAGGCATCAATTGGCGACATTGGCAAGCTCCAGAAATGGCGCAAGTTACCAAAGCATGGCCTTTTCGACAAACTGATGGGCGGTTGCGCATGTTCCGGGTCGCTCTGATTGCGTCTGAGGGATTAAGATCAATGCAACGAAGGAGGTGCGATATGAACATCCAGAACGCTGAGTCCGGCTATCATTATAACGTCATGCGGCGCGCGATCGAGTTGATTGATCAGGGCGGTGAGCCCCTCAGCCTGGATGAGTTGGCCCGCCAAATGGACATGAGCCCGGCGCATTTCCAACGCCTGTTCTCGCGCTGGACCGGCGTGTCACCGAAACGGTACCAGCAGTACCTGACTTTGGGTCACGCTAAGGCGCTGTTGCGCGAACGGTTCACGACGCTGGAGACCGCCCACAATGTCGGTCTGTCCGGCTCTGGCCGCCTGCACGATTTGTTCCTGAAATGGGAATCCATGAGCCCCGGCGAATACGCCCGCAAAGGGTCAGGGCTGACGATCTATTGGGGTTGGTTCGAAAGCCCCTTTGGCCCCGCGCTGGTGATGGGTACCGACAAAGGCATTTGCGGCATGGCCTTCGGCGCCGAGACCGGTGAAGAAGACGCGATGGAGGATATGCTGTCGCGCTGGCCGCAGGCGGACTTTGTCGAGGACCCGATGCGCCTGCGCCCGTGGGTGCTGAGCGCGTTTGGATCGGTCAGTGATCGGTTGGAGCCGACACCGCTCTACCTGATCGGCTCACCCCTGCAGATCAAAGTTTGGGAGGCTTTGATGCACATCCCATCAGGCCAGGTCACCACCTATTCCGAGATCGCGCAGCGGGTAGGGTCTCCGCAAGCGGTGCGTGCGGTCGGTACAGCGGTGGGGCGCAATCCGGTCAGCTGGCTGATCCCCTGCCACCGGGCGCTGCGGAAATCCGGCGGTTTGGGCGGCTACCATTGGGGCCTGCCGGTCAAACGCGCGATGCTGGCTTATGAGGCCGCGCAGGCGGATGCCTGAAAACAAAGCGAGGCACCGCAAGGTGCCTCACAATTGGATTATTCCAAGTCTGTTTACTCGGCTGCCCAGCCGCCGACGGATTTGACTTCCAAAAAGTCCTCCAAACCCCAAACGCCACCTTCGCGCCCGTTGCCGGATTGTTTCATCCCGCCAAAAGGCGATCCGGCGCTGCGTGACTGGCCATTCATTTCAACCATGCCCGACCGCAGCACCCGCGCCATGCGATTGGCGCGCGCGGCGTCCTGTGTCTGAACATAGTTTGTCAGACCATAAGGCGTGTCATTGGCGATCTCGACGGCCTCTTCTTCGGTGTCGAAGGGCATCATGGTCAGAACCGGGCCAAAGATTTCTTCACGCGCGATGGTCATCTGATTATTGGCATCCGCAAAGACGGTGGGGCGGACGTAGTAGCCCTTGTTCAAACCCTCGGGCCGTCCGGTGCCGCCAGCAACCAGACGCGCACCTTCATCAATACCCTGCTGGATCAGGTCCTGAATCTTGGTCCATTGCACCTCGTTCACCACAGGGCCGATATGGCGACCTTCCTCAAGCGCGGGACCAACGGTGACTTTGTTGGCTACCTCTGCCGCAATCTCCACCGCCTGATCATAGATCGCGCGCTGGACCAGCATGCGGCTGGGCGCGTTGCAGCTTTGGCCGGTGTTGTTCATCATGTGCAGCACACCGCGTTTAACGGCCTTTTCATCGGCATCGGCAAAGATCACATTCGCGCCCTTGCCGCCCAGTTCCAGATGCACTTTCTTCAGCGTTTCAGCCGCGGCTTTGGAGATCGCCGTTCCGGCGCGGGTCGATCCGGTAAAGCTGACCATATCCACATCTGGGTGTGCCGAAAGTTGCGAGCCTACGCCCATCCCATCGCCGTTCTCCAGGTTGAACACGCCGGGCGGGAATCCTGCGGCGTCCATCATCTCGGCAAAGATCATCGCGTTCAGCGGGCTTTGCTCGGACGGTTTCAGCACCATGGTACAGCCCGCAATTGCCGCCGCACCGACCTTGAGCGTGATCTGGTTCATCGGCCAGTTCCACGGTGTGATCAGGGCCGCAACGCCGACGGCCTCGTGAATGATGCGGTCATTGGGGGCATGATCGCCCAACGGGCGTTCGAATTGGAAATCCTTTGCGGCGCGGATGAAGTTCTTGAGGTGATAGATGCCCGCACCCGCTTGCGAACTGCGTGACATATCCAGCGGCGCGCCCATCTCAAGCGACATAGCCTGCGCCAGATCTTCCGAGCGGGTCTGGTAGACCTCAACGAGCTTCTCCATCAGCGCGATCCGTTCCGCAACCGGAGTGGCCATCCAGCTGGGCAGAGCCGCCTTGGCCGCAGCGACGGCGGCATCCGTATCGGTCTGTGCGCCCAACGAGATCACCGCGCAGGGTTCCTCGGATGAGGGGTTGATCACGTGAAAGTCATTGGCCGCCGAGGGGGCGACCCACTGACCGTTGATATAGAAATCGCGTTTTTCGATCATGGCGCATCCTCCTGTGCCAACAGCCCGAAGCCGGGAATCGCGGCCACTCTGTCACCGGGGCAAGGGCACGGCAAGGAAAAATTTGATCAAATTATTTGACGCCCTTATGTGGTTTAACAATCGCGCAAAGTGTTTAGGTTTACGGCAACCGACTCGGGTTTTTCACAATAAAGGAGATTCGCCATGGGTTTGCGCATCAATGATACGGTTCCGAACTTCACTGCAGAGACGGATCAGGGCACCATTCAGTTCCATGATTGGATCGGTGACAGCTGGGCGATCCTGTTTTCGCACCCCAAAGATTTTACTCCTGTTTGCACCACCGAGTTTTCGGCTGTGGCGCAGCTGAATGACGAATGGGCGGCCCGCAATACCAAGGTTCTGGGCGTGTCGGTCGACGGGGTCGAGGATCACAAGAAGTGGAAAAAAGACATCGAGGCTTACGGCAACGCCAACCCCGGCTTTCCGATCATCGCCGATGACGGGCTGGCGGTGTCCAAGGCGTTCGACATGCTGCCAGCCGAGGCGTATCTGCCCGACGGTCGCACGCCTGCAGACAGCGCCACGGTGCGCTCGGTCTTTATAATCGGGCCGGACAAGCAGCTGAAACTTTCGATGACCTATCCGATGACCGTGGGCCGGAACTTTGCCGAGATTCTGCGCGCGCTGGACGGGTTGCAGATGTCGGCCAAGGGCGTTGCGACGCCTGCCAACTGGGTGCCGGGTGAAGACGTGATCATCCCTCCCGCCGTGTCCAACGACGAAGCGAAAGAAAAGTTCGGCGAGTTCGAAACGATCTTTCCCTATCTGCGCAAGACCAAGGCACCGTCGTAAGGCGGCACCGGGTCCGGGGGGCTGTCTGCCCCCCTCGCGCCTAACGGCGTACTTCCCCCGAAGGTATCTTCAGCCAGATGAAGCAGGCGGGCGCTGCGGGTGCAGGTGCAGCTTTGCCCGATAAGCTGCGCGTTTGAATTCGCGGGTCAGTTTATCCGACAGTGGCGGTTTGGTTTGGATGGTCGACCCACCGATTTCGCGCGCCACCTCTTGATTGCCACTGCCCAGCAGGGCGTGGATGGGTTGGCCGGTCAGCCAGTGCATTTGCATGAAGGTATCTACCGGGCGGTCAATCTGTTCGGTGGCGGCAAGCAATCGTTTGGCCGCGTGTCGACCCACCATCTGACAGACGCATTGCAACCCGATCACCTTGGGCAGGATCAGCCGAAGCCCGTTCTGTTCGGCCAGAGTCTGAACCGGGACCTCGCGCTGCTTTACCGGAATGCGGATATAATGGTCGGGTGTGGCGATCGGGGCCAGAACCTTGAGCGTCTCGGCCATGCGGGCGGGGTCGATACGCAGGTCATCTTCGGTGATGATGGCCAGATCAATTTCTTCATCGACCAGCTTGCGCCAGATGCGGCGATGGCTTTCGAACACGCCGATTTCAGCCGGACGGAGGGGAAAGGGGTAATGCGGGCGGTGCAGATTGCCGGGATGAAGCTGAACACCGGCGATCTGTTCAGGATCACGGCCATTCACGGCCTCGAACAGTTCGGCATTTGGCAGATCGGCGCACAGCTTGTCGGCATTGGGTCGCCGGGCGGTGCTAGAGGACATATGGATGATAAAAGATCGCATGATCCCGTGCATAGAACACGGGACCATGCGGGGGAAGAGGAACCGGATAGAAACTCTGCCCCCGTGCGCACTCAGAACCCGTAGCGCAGGCCGACATTGACGCTGAACGTGTCGATATCGTCCTCGACAGAGCCGGTGGAGGCTCCGTTGGGTGCCACGCGGTTGGTTGAGACGTCGAAGGCACGAGAATAGCGGGTATCGAGGGTTAATGCAGTGGTTTCGTTGACCTCATAAGCCACGCCGGCGATGACTTGGGCTGCAAAGTTCGTCTCACTGTCGTCCAGCCGCACGCCCGGCCCGTAAGAGATGTCGATATCGGAATAGGTTACGCCAAGACCCAGACCCACATAGGGTGTGAAAGCGCTGTTTTGCTTGATGTCGAACAGCACATTGCCAAACAGCGAGGTCTGCGTGATATCGCCCGATGTATTCCCCTCGTTCCCCGGCCCGTTGCCCGAGAAATTGACGCCGTCCACGTCGTTGTCGCGGTAGGACAATTCCAGTTCGACCCGGGTGCCGATGCGGTCATTAGACCATTGTGGAATTTCCTTGCCAACGGCGATACCCAGCCCATAGCCCGCGTCAAAATCGGTGTCCACGGATTGTGGCGATCCGTTGACCGTGCCGCCGAAGTCGCTGTCTTGCAATTGGCTGTAGCCTGCGAAGCCCTGAATATAATGGCCATCAGTCAGGCTTTGGGCAGCCAGTGCCGACGCGCTGACCGTCAGGGCCGCCGAGGCGAGAAAGAGACGAGAAACCATAACCATGTCCTTTGTTCCGAATTGGGTACAAGGCACATGTGGGCAATTGAGACGCGAAAAGAAGGCGCGGGAGCTTCACGTTGAGTCACAGGTTATTTGCACGGTGTGAGTGAATAAATCCGCCTTGAATTTCAGGTTTGATCTTTCCTGGACTTGGGCGCTTTGGGCTCGTTCATCAGCGGAGCGGTCAAAAGCTCTTCGACAAAGAAACTGAGCAGTTGAAGCCGCCCCGTGACATCTGCCTTACGATAAATCGCTGCGCTTTGTGCCTTGATCGTCCCTTCTTTGGTCTGCCTGAGTTCGGCGATTTCCGCGATGGACAACCCTTTGATGGACAGCAGCGCGACGTCACGTTCAGCGTCGCTGAGTTGCCATTCGCTGAACTGGTTGTCGATGATCTTGGCAAAGGCACCCTGCGCCACACCAAGCTGACGCTGCATTTCGCGCACGCGTCGATTTTGCGTGCGTATCAGGGTAATGGTTGCGGCCAGTCCCCCCATCAGCGCCAGCGACAGGACCAGTTCAAACCCGTGCAGATGGCGGAACCCGGCACTTTCGCCTCCGGTCCAATCCAAGACTGCGTCGGTCAAGAAAAAGGCGGCGCAGAGGACCTGCACCACCAGAAGGAGCCAGAGTAAAGACGTCTGTGAGAGCTTCATGGCGCTCCTTTGATATCGCGCGGTCAGTCGTCGTCTTTTTCGATTTCGATGGCGGTCACCTCGCCATCCGTTTCGGTCAGGACCAGTTCAGTTTCCACGCCATCCTTGCTGAGTTCAACCTCGATCTCACCATCTTCGAATTCGATCTCTTCGATCTGGTACCCCTGCGCCTCAAGAGTCGACCGGATTTCGGCCTCGTTGGTTCCCAGTTTGTCGCCAAGCCCTACGTTGGCCAGAGCCAGGGCCGGGGCAGTTACGATCAGGCCGGTCAGTGTCAGCATCTTGAAGGTTTCCATATCGCATCTCCTTTTGTGCATTGCGTCGGTGCGATCGAACTGGGGATGGCCCCCGGCTGCTGCGATTGGATTTTGGTTGAAACTGGCGGGTTTAAACCAAGGTTTACGCCGCAATTTCAACGAAACAGGGGCATTTAGGCCTTACGGTTCTGAACGCAACCAATTTGTGGTAGGGTGTTGTCGGGGGAATAATCTACAGGCTTGCGACCAACGACGTCGGGATTTTCAGACTGTGCATAACAGGAGAAGACGATGGGTTTTACTGATTGGTATATTGAAGGCGACGCTTTTGGGAACTGCAACTGCGGGTATGCATGCCCTTGCCAGTTCGAAGAATTGCCAACCCATGGCCATTGCCGCGGGTTTGAAGTGTTGGAAGTTTCAAAGGGGCATTTTGGCGACACGGATCTAAGTGGTACGAAGGCTGCTCTTATCTATGCCTGGCCGGGTCCCATTTTCGAGGGCGGCGGTGAGATGCAGGTGATCATCGATCCAAGTGCCTCGGACGCCCAACGCGCCGCATTGGAAAAGGTCTTTCACGGCGAAGAGACCGAGGAAATGGCGACCCACTGGCATGTTTTCCGTACGATGTGCGACAACGTTCACGAGACTCTGTATGTGCCGATTGATTTTGAGATGGACATGGACGGGCGTACGGCCCAGGTCACCATCGGGGATGTGCTGAAATCTTCCGGCGAACCGATTCAGGCACCGCATGGCGGTGGCCCGCATCGCGTTCGGATTGATATCCCCGGCGGTATCGAATTCACCCTGGCCGAGATCGGCAGCGCGTCGACCAAGGCAGACGCGGCGATCAAACTGGACCTGAACGACAGCTATGGTCAGTGGCATGTTATGAAGCACGGGCCGACAGGGGTGGCGCACTGATTGTCGAGCAGCGCCGCATTTGTCCAAAACCCGAATTGCGGCGCAGTTCACACTACATATCGAGTGTTCGAGCGCCTTTGAATGTCTCGAACCCGTTTGTTGTCTCGGTCAGTTCTGCCTCGTAATGGGCAATCATTGACATAGCGATGGGCTCGATCTGCTCGTGCCAGACTGGCCCTTCGTAGAAGTCATTCTTTAACCGCTCTCTTGCTTCCAAAGAGGGGAAAGCGCGCATCCAGTGTACTTTGTTGGCATCCTCCAGATCGCGGAGTGGCCCAAAAATAAGCATGCCTGCATCGCGTAGAGCAGAGCGGTTATGCTTTTCAAAAAACGCAATAAATTCCTCCCGGAGGCCGGGTTTCAGCGTGTAATGACGAATTTCCAGGATCATTGCATTGCCTCACAGAAGAACTCTTTAACTGTCGCCATGGTTCGAGGACGTTTCAAGGGCAGCCCAAACAAAAAAAGACCCCGGCTGAAACCGGGGTCTTTCCTGTTCGAAATAGAAAGGCAGATTACTCTGCGCTTTCCTCTTTCTTCTCTTTCTTCTCGGGAACGATCTCTTCACCGGTTTCCTGATCGACCACTTTCATCGACAGGCGCACCTTGCCGCGATCGTCAAAGCCCAGCAGCTTGACTTTCACTTCCTGACCTTCCTTCAGAACATCTGACGGATGGTTCAGGCGGCGATTTTCGATCTGGGACACGTGGACCAGACCGTCGCGCTTGCCAAAGAAGTTCACAAAGGCACCAAAGTCGACGATCTTGACCACTTTACCGGTATAGATCTGGCCCTCTTCGGGTTCTGCGACGATCGAGTGGATCATCTCATAGGCCTTCTTGATCGATTCACCGTCGGGCGAGGCGATTTTGATCACACCGTCATCGTTGATGTCGACCTTGGCACCTGAAACCTCAACGATTTCGCGGATGACCTTACCGCCCGAGCCGATCACTTCACGGATCTTGTCGGTCGGGATGTTCATGGTCTCGATGCGCGGTGCATGGACCGAGAATTCGTTGGTCTCGGACAGGGCTTTGCCCATCTCGCCCAGGATGTGCATCCGGCCGTCCTTGGCTTGCGCCAGGGCTTTCTCCATGATCTCGGGCGTGATGCCCGCAACCTTGATGTCCATCTGCAGCGAGGTGATGCCGTTTTCGGTACCAGCCACTTTGAAGTCCATGTCGCCCAAGTGGTCTTCGTCACCCAGAATGTCCGACAGGATGGCATAGTCGCCGTCATCTTCCAGGATCAGACCCATGGCCACACCGGCAACCGGTGCTTTCAGCGGAACACCCGCATCCATCATCGACAGCGAGCCGCCGCAGACCGACGCCATCGAGCTGGAGCCGTTGGATTCGGTGATCTCCGACACGATGCGGATCGTGTAGGGGAAGTCGGTCGCCGCAGGCAGAACCGCCTGCAGGGCGCGCCATGCCAGCTTGCCGTGGCCGATCTCACGACGGCCGGGGCCACCAACGCGGCCAACTTCACCTACCGAATACGGAGGGAAGTTGTAGTGCAGCAGGAAGTTCGATTTAAAGTTGCCGTGCAGCGCGTCGATGAACTGCTCGTCATCACCGGTGCCCAGCGTGGTCACGGCCAGCGCCTGTGTTTCACCACGGGTGAACAGCGCGGAACCGTGCGTACGCGGCAGCATCGAGGTTTCTGCAACGATCGAGCGGATATCGGTGGTCGAGCGACCATCGATCCGCTTGCCGCCTTTGACGACGTCGCCGCGCAGAATACCTGCTTCGAGCTTTTTCATCGCGGAACCAAGATTGCCATCTTCCAGCTGTTCCTCGGTCAGTGCTTCTTTGATCGCTTCACGGGCAGCGGCAACAGCAGCGGTGCGCTCCTGCTTGTCAGTAATGGCAAATGCGGCGCGCATCTGCTCTTCACCGGCGGCCTTAACGGCAGCTGACAGTTCGGAGTAATCCGGCGCCTGGAAATCGAACGGCTCTTTCGCGGCTTCTTCGGCCAGCGAGATGATCAGGTCGATGACCGGCTGAATCTGCTCATGCGCAAAGTTGACCGCGCCCAGCATTTCCGCCTCGGACAGCTCGTAGGCTTCCGATTCCACCATCATCACGGCGTCTTTGGTGCCAGCAACAACCAGATCCAGACGCTGTTCGGGGTTCAGGCGCAGGTCCTGCATATCGTCGACGGTCGGGTTCAGAACGTATTCGCCATCCTCAAACCCAACGCGGGCACCGGCGATCGGGCCACGGAACGGCGCACCGGAAATGGTCAGCGCAGCCGACGCAGCGATCATCGCGACGATGTCGGGATCGTTGACCAGATCGTGGCTCAGCACGGTGCACATCACCAGAACTTCGTTCTTGAAGCCGTCAACAAACAGCGGGCGGATCGGACGGTCGATCAGACGCGCGGTCAGCGTCTCTTTCTCGGTCGGGCGCGCCTCGCGCTTGAAGAAGCCACCCGGAACCTTACCGGCGGCATAGTATTTTTCCTGATAATGCACGGTCAGCGGGAAAAAGTCCTGACCGGGTTTTTGTGCCCGCGCAAAGGTCACGTTTGCCATGACGCTGGTCTCGCCCAGCGTGGCAATCACGCTGCCGTCCGCCTGACGGGCAACTTTGCCGGTTTCCAGTGTCAGCGTCTCTTCGCCCCACTGCATAGATTTCTTTGTTACATCAAACATATGCGTATCCTAGATGGGAGCGCTCCCGGCCCTCCGGGTCTCCCGTTTGCATGGCGGCCCCATTGCCGCCGACCCCATTTTAACTTTCGTCTGAGTGCCAGGGTCAGGGCACAACGTCTCAGATATCGCGCGCATACATGAGATTGCGCCCAAAGGAAAGCGAAACCGAACCGGGTTGGCGGTCTGCCGCCCTGCTGAATTCGTGATGATGCCGGCATGGACCTGGGGTGGTACAGGCCGCTAAGGTACGGGGGCATTTCGGGTTTCGGGCGGAGAATGCAGATGACGGCCTGGCTAAGGATTATACCGCTGGCATTGCTGGGTTTCATCGGCCCGGTTTCGGCCGCGCCAGGTGCTGCGTTAGATTGGGCCGCGCTGCCGGACCCGTCGGTCCAGACCTATGACGATCCGTTTCGCGCGCTTACCCCCGAGCAATTTGATGATCTGTTATTCGCGGTCCGCCTGCGCAGAAGATTGCAGCAAGACGTCGGCAGCGCGGAAGACCGCCAGAAATGGCAATCACTTCTGATGGAAACCGAAGATGCCCTTGCCGCCGACCAGATTGACGTCGACTGGCTGCTGTCCCAGCGCGAATACGTGTCCGAGCGCCGAAACAGGGCCAACACAAGCGGCAATCCCGGTCTTGACGGTCAGACGGTGACCCTGATGGGTTATGCCATTCCTGCGCCATCGGATGAAGATGGCCAATCGGTGGCCTATCTGGTGCCTAAGCCCGGCATGTGCAGTCACCTGCCACCACCCGCGCCGAACCAGATGATCCGGTTGAAATTGCGCAACGGCTGGACACCGGCCTATACGCATGAGCCGGTGCGCCTGACCGGGCAACTGGTAATCGATCCTTCGGACCATGAGATGAACGTCGTTGACGGGCTAATGCCGATGCGTGCCACATTCCGGATGGATGTCGACCTTGTCGAGACGCTGGAAAATCAAGAGGGTCAATCCACCTGGACGCCATCCCTCAGGGACCGGTTGCGCGCGGCGGGCAGTCGTAAAACCCGTGGGGCGCCGTTACAGGATTAATTGCCCGTTTTGCCGTTTTTGGCAGTAAAACCCCGAAAATTGCGCGGATTTGGCGAAATTTTGATGATCGTGTAAGCTCTTACCAGAAGACTCGCGGTCGACATGACGGGAAACGCGCCAAGGGAAAACCAGAAAACTTGCCGTCCACCGACCGAAGACCTTGGCGTTTGCACGCAGCAAACTGAGGGAAAGTCGAATGGCACAAACCAAGAAAATGCTGGATCCAGATCCACGGATCTATGATTTCGAGACCGAATATGAGCTGGGCCAGGATAATGTCAGGCCTTTCGGGCTGGATATCCACAACCCGGTCTTTCTGATCTCTAGTATCCTGATCTTTGCCTTTGTTCTGATCGCATTGGCAAACCAGGAAGCCGCCGCCACGTTCTTTGGCTGGCTACGGCCCTGGCTGACCAGTACGTTTGATTGGTTCCTGGTCCTGTCTGTGGACGCGATTACTCTGTTCTGCCTGGTGCTGATCATCCTGCCCGTGGGCAAGGTCCGGATCGGCGGCAAGGACGCCAAACCCGATTATTCCTATGCAGGTTGGATCGCGATGATGTTCGCCGCCGGCATCGGCATCGGTCTGCTGTTCTTTGGCGTGATGGAGCCGGTCTATTACAACTTTGCCGAGGACGGTAACGCCGTGCCGCTAGGCATTGATATCGCGGTACCCGGCAATGAATATGCTGGTGTCGTTGGTACCATTCACCATTGGGGTCTTGAAGGTTGGGCGGTTTACGCCGCAGTGGGTCTTAGCCTCGCAATCTTCAGCTACAACCTGGGCCTGCCGTTGACCCTTCGATCTGCGTTCTACCCGATCCTGGGTGAGCGAGTCTGGGGCTGGTGGGGCCATTTCATCGATACGCTGGCCGTCTTTGCCACCCTGTTCGGCCTGACCACATCATTGGGTCTGGGCGCGCAGCAGGTTGCGGCGGGGCTGTACGAAGTGTTCGGCATCGAATCCAGCCCGACCGTCGTTGTCCTGCTTATTATTGGCATCACCATGATTGCACTGGGCTCGGTCCTGATGGGTATGGATGCAGGCGTCAAACGGCTGAGTGAGATCAACATGATCATGGCCGTAGGGCTGTTCATTTTCGTCATTGTTGTCACCGGAATTGGCACAGCCATCTCACGGTATTTCAACGTGATGACGGATTATGTGCTGCACCTTCCAGCGCTGTCCAACCCGTTCGGACGTGAGGATACCAGCTACTTCCATGGCTGGACCACTTTCTACTGGGCGTGGTGGATCGCATGGTCACCGTTTGTGGGCATGTTTATTGCCCGTATCTCGAAGGGCCGCACGGTACGAGAATTCGTCATCTGCGCCCTGCTTGCGCCAACAGCGGTTTGCGCCCTGTGGATGTCGACATTTGGCGGTGCAGCCATCGACATGCTGAACGCAGGCGGAGCAGAAGGTGTTCGCGCCACGGTGATCGACAGTTATGCCCCCGAAGGCGCGCTGTTCGGCTTCCTGAAAGAGCTGCCACTGTATAGCATCGTGGCCCCAATTGCGCTGGTCCTGATCGTGGTGTTCTTTGTCACCTCGTCGGACTCGGGTTCGCTGGTGATCGACACGATCACGGCGGGCGGCAAGATGGACGCCCCAGTCATCCAGCGTGTGTTCTGGTGTACGCTCGAAGGTCTGGTCGCCATCGCATTGCTGCTGGGCGGTGGCCTCGCCGCCCTGCAAGGCGCGGCGGTATCGACCGGCATCCCCTTCACGCTGGTAGTTCTGATCATGTGCTACTGCTTGTGGCTGGCACTGAAGTCGGAGAAGGCGAAGATGTGAGGTAATCCCTGACACAACGGAAGCGCTCGCCATCAGGCGGGCGTTTTTTGTTGCGCCTTAGGTCGGTTCTCGGCCTAAAATCTGAAAGCTTTGTTTTGCTATCAAACAGAAGAATTCTAAGCGGGGAATTCGCCGAACAGAGGTTTTGATTGCTCTGATGCCGCTGGACAAGCTTTCGCATTTGTTTGCCCTTTGGGGAATATAACGTGCCGACAGCGCTTGAACCTGCGGGTCGCCGCATCCGGGAAACAAATCCATTATCTCTTGCCGGGCCTCTTCCGAGACTGATTTTATGGCTTCTGGCCCTGTAAAAGGCTTTCCGTTGGTGTGCCGTTGGACCAGATGATTTCATGCGTATCGAACAGAAGATGGAAATACACCACCCCGTCTGATGTGTTTTCCAATGTCTCAACGCCGCCAAGCGGAAGAAGCTTGTTCGCCGGGATCAAGATATCCTTACAATCAAACATGCGCAGAGCGACCGTTGAGGAAACAAGAACACGATGCTGTGGTGAGACGACAAGATCCTGCTTTGGGTATCCTGCCCCCAAGGCACCGGCGCGGATCAAAATCGGTTTTAGTCTCGGCTGGGCCTCAAGTTCAGCGTTGCTGAGACAGCGTGACCCGATCCATCGGATAGGTTTATGGCCATGATCATAGGTCAGAACCTGATCTGACACTTGCAGGTCCTCGACCCGCCTTGGACCCTGAAGCGTTTCAATAAGGGTTCCGGACGCAAAGCATAGCACGTCCACAAACTCGCCGCTTGCGTTTGTTGGGCCCGTTTGTGACTGGTTGATGTCAATTTCGTTTTGCCCGCTATCATTCCAAGCCGCAGCAATTGCATCGGTGTTTACGGTCAATCCATTGAACAGCGCCAGCGGTTCCAGCGGCCCATTGTTCACCTTCACACCAAACAGCGCGATGGTTCCGTCCGGATTTACCTCTAACCGGACGACGGGCTCCCCATTCGTGTTTCCCAGCTGCCAAACGGCAGGTGTGTCGATCTCATACCTGTCACCGTCAGCAAACTGAACCGTTTGGCCCGCGGTTCCAGGTATCTGAAATTGAAGCTCATTTGGGGCTCCGGCAGGCCCGCCGACAAACAGATCGACGTCATTGATCTGAAGACTGAAACTGTTGTCCAGACTATCGAAGTCAATAACGAATCCGCCACCAGGGGACGTATCTGTAAAGTCGGTGGAGCCACCACCACTGATGCTGAAGTCTGTCATTTAATTTCTTCGGTCCCAAATCTTACGCGGACACAAAATCCATGTGCGGGGGTTCAATCAAGGCCGCAATGAGGTCATTTCGCGGCATCGGGAAAGTGTGTTCCGACGCTAAGGTTGGCGAAGTGTAAGGAAAAACTGTATTCGTTTCATCACGTTCGCGATTCATGCGCTTTACCATCACTGGCAAGGGTAAAACAAAAAAACGCCCGCCAAATTGGCGGGCGTCTGAATTGTACCAGCTGTAGAGTCCGATCTTAGCGGCGGATGCCCAGCTTTTTGATCAGGTCCTGATAACGTGCTTCTTCCTTGCCCTTCAGGTAGTCCAGCAGTTTACGGCGCTGGGCGACCATTTTCAGCAGACCGCGACGACCGTGGTTGTCTTTCTTGTGGGTCTTGAAGTGCTCGGTCAGGGTGGTGATGCGCGAGGTCAGGATGGCAACCTGGACTTCTGGCGAACCGGTGTCGCCGTCCTTGGTGCCGAATTCTTTCATGACGCGTGCTTTTTCAGCGGCAGTAATCGACATCGGGGTCTCCTTTAAAAGGTTAGAGTTGATGGCGCAGGCCGGGATGTCGTCCAGCACAGGCCCATGGAGAAAACCGCACCGATTCCGATGCGGATGCGGATGCGGATGCGCGCGTATAAGCGTATTTTTGACGAATGGCAAAAAGATTCTTCGGGCTCAGCCCAATGCAGTCAGCTGTGCCAGATCGATCTCAGAGATTAGCTGAATGTCGTCGGCGGTCAACCCTTCGGCCCCCAGCAACTGCGCCACATCCTGCCCGTCGATCAGCACATGGGTTAGATTCTCGTTTTCAGCGTCGGGTTCAATCTGGATATCAGGGTCTTCCTGACCATCCCATGACACAAACAGCTTGTCCTGGCCAGGTTGGAAATCCATCACAGTGACCGCTTCATCCTCGTCCTCGGGGGTGAGGATAATGTCATCCGCGCCGTCGCCGCCGGTGACAATGTCACCGCTGTCAGCCAAAATCGTATCATTCCCGGCACCACCGTTCAGGAAATCGACGGAGTCTTCGTCTTCTTCACCGGTCAGGACGTCGTCACCCTCGCCGCCGAACAGAACATCCTCGCCCGCGCCGCCGTCCAGCATGTCGTTGCCATAGCCACTATGCAGCGCATCGTCGCCTTCGCCACCGTCAAGCGTGTCCTCATCTTGCCCGCCATAGAGCGTATCTTCACCCTCGCCCCCTTCCAGCTGATCTGCGCCGGAATGACCATAAAGCATGTCATCGTCTTCACCCCCGGTCAGCAGGTCATCCCCATCCTCGCCATGCAGAATATCGTCGCCCGCGCCTCCTGACACGAAATCCGCCCCTTCACCGGCGAACAGCACGTCATTTCCGGCACCGCCGTCGATGGTGTCATTCCCACTATATCCATTCACTTGGTCGTCCCCGTCCTGACCGGTCAGCACATCCGCCTCTTCGGTTCCGGCAATCACCAGATCACCATCGAATTCGGACAGGATGGTTCCGGTCGATGGTTCCTGTTCTTCCGCGGTGTCTTGGGACGTGGTCGGGTCTTCGTCGGTTTCGTCGATCTCAAGGTACTTGCCGTCAGAGACCTCGTCAGGCTGATCGTCAATGCTGTCTTCATCTTCGGGAGCGTCTTCAGGGACAAACGCGTCGCTCATGGCAAAGGCTGCGCCACCGACAGCGGCCAGACTTAGGAATCCGATCAGAAACATGGGAACCCTCCGTGAACGTACTGCCCCGAGGGTAAATGTCTCATGCGGTCAAGCACTTGGTCAAAGCCAAGCTGATCTCGTGGTTAACCTTTTGTCACCACGGTTCGGGTTGTTGAGTATAGGCGATATAGAGCGGGTGTTTCGGGTGTCCGCCCTTGGTCAGTCCCAGGTGAAACAGTGGTTGGCCGGTGCCGCGCAGCAAGGTTTCCACCGCCGGGCCGCGATCCAGATGCGCACCATGGGTGCCCCAGGCGGCAATGACCTGATCGGCCCATTCGACGCCGTCCAGAATCGCCGCGTCATTCGCAGGCCCGACCGGATCGGTGGCGGCGCGCATCTTGCGCGGATCTGTGTCGCGCCAGGCAAAGATGTTGGTCACCTGAAACGCCCCGAACCCCAACGCCCGCGCCCGCCGTTCACAGCGTTCGACGGTGGGGTCGTTCTGCACCTCGGTCGCGGTTGAGGGGTTCAGCATCACGAACAGCGCCTTGCATCCCTCCGGGTCCCAGATGCGGGCCAGGCTATAGCGATACTTCTCGCAATCGGAATAAATGGCGGTCGAGGGCGCGTCGCCCTTGGTATGCGTTCGGGTGATCATGCCCTTCGCCTAACACGTGGCTCAGGCGACGAACACCCGGCTGGGGTGCAATTCGCCGGATTTATAGATGCCCACGGCCACAGCCTTGCCATCCAGCGAGGCCCATGCCTCGTCGCCGTATTCCACGTCCGAGGCCAGCACCATGCCCGGGTTGCCGTTGCGCAGGCGAGTGGCCCCTTCGGGGGTACATTTCAGTTCGGGCAGATCCGACAGACCGGTTTCCAGCGGATGCAGATACTCGTCCAACGCGGTTGTCTTGGCCATTTCGTCGATCTGTTCGATGCTCAAACCGTCCTCGGCCTCAAACGGGCCGGACCAGATGCGGCGGAGGACCTTGACGTGGCCGTGGCATCCCAGTGCCGCCCCCAGATCGCGGGCGATCGAGCGAACATAACCGCCTTTGCCGCAGGTCATCTCCAGAACAACGTGATCGGCGTCAGGTCGGTCGACCAGAACCAGTTCCTCGACCCATAGGGGGCGGGCGGTCAGTTCCACATCCTCGCCATCGCGGGCCAGCTTATAAGCGCGCTGGCCGTCAATCTTCACTGCCGAGAACTTGGGCGGAACCTGCATGATCTCACCCAAAAAAGGGGCCAACGCCTGTTTGATATCCTCATCCGAGGGGCGCGCATCGCTTTGTGCAATCACCTCACCTTCGGCATCGTCGGTATTAGTGGCCTGACCCAGACGCACGGTGAATGTGTAGGCTTTCAGCGCGTCGGTGATGTGGGGAACGGTCTTGGTTGCCTCCCCCAATGCCACGGCCAGAACACCGGTCGCTTCGGGGTCCAGCGTGCCTGCATGGCCCGCTTTTTTCGCGTCCATCGCCCAGCGTACCTTGTTGACCACTGCGGTCGAGGTCATGCCCGCAGGCTTGTCCACCACCAGCCAGCCGGAAATGTCGCGACCCTTGCGTTTACGTCCCATCTTGCACCTTGCCCTTTGCTGAGGCGCGCGACCTAACGGATCACCCGGGTCCTGTCAATTTCCCGGTGTGTCTTCGACCACACCCACGATTGGTCCCAGCGAAAAGCCAACGTCCGAGCGGTTGCTGGCCCGGTCGTACATGCGTGAGATATTGCCATCGAAGAACAGCGCATTCGGCGTTTCCAGCACGTCGCGGAAAAGGCTGCCGAATTCATGAAAAGTGACGTAGTCATCCGAGATTGCGAACACCGCCCGCGTGCCATCGGCGCTGGTGCCCACCCCGTTGCGCACATAGAGCGAGGTCGAGTCAGGCAGAAAGCGCGGATGCAGCTCACCGTCGATCACCAGCATCGGGCCGGATTGGGTGGCAAACCGGCAGTCGGGGGCCTGTTCGACGAAATCCAGCGTCTCGAACACATCGGCACGACCGTCGCGGATGCAGAACACGCCGTTGGGCAGCAGGCCGAAATTGCCGGGTCCGGGATTCGGGATCACGCGCATGACCTCTTCGCCCTCTTCGACATAGTGGCCGACGGGCGAGCGGTCGTCGTGATACATACCGGCGTTCATCCCAAAGGCCAGACGCTTTCCACTGGGTTCAAGCGCCTCGTTCACCGATGAGAAATGCCCCAGCAGGTCGTCATTTTCGTCGTTCAGAAACAGGCGCAGGTCTTCATTGGCGGCGTCCACCTCGCAAAAGGTATACCGCTTATTCCCGTGGGTCAGCTTTTCGCAGGTGACCGCGCCGGCCTGCGCGGCCCAGAAAACCGCGCCCAACGTGACCAGTGTGCGGATCACTCGTCCAGATCGCGGCGCACCGCGTCCTGATTGAACATGCGGCGGGTGTCGTCCAGACGATCGAAAGTATCATCCAGACGGAACCGCAGATCGGGCGAAAACTTTAGGTTGAGCTTTTTGCCGATCACGCGCCGCAACTCGCCCTTGTTGCGAGCGAGCAGTTCGATCACATCTTCCTGCCCTTTGCCTCCAAGGGGCAGCACATAAGCGGTGGCGATCTTCAGATCGGGCGAGGTGCGCACCTCACCTACAGTGATCGACATGCGGTTCAGGTCGGGGTCGTGGACATCTCCGCGCGCCAGAACCTCGGACAGGGTGCGTCGGATCAGTTCGCCGACGCGCAGCTGTCGTTGGGAGGGGCCGGGGCCATCGTGGAATTTGTTCTTTGCCATATCCCCGATCTAAGCGCAAAGCTGGGCTTTGCCAAGCGGGCGCGAACCGGGTAGGAGGCTTTGAGCCGACTTTAGAAAGGACCAGCGCAATGACCCATATTCCGGGGATCGTCATCACAGGGGCTTCGGGCCGTATGGGGCAGATGCTGATCAAGACCGTCACCGACAGCGATCAGGCGCGTTTGGTCGGTGTGGTCGAGCGTACAGGCCATGATTGGATCGGTCAGGACGTGGGCACGGCCATGGGCGGTCAAGCGCTGGGCGTCACCGTGACCGATGACCCGCTTGAGGCATTTTCGCAGGCGCAGGCGGTGATCGATTTCACAGCACCCGAAGCGACGCTGGAATTTGCCGCGCTGGCCGCGCAGGCGCGCTGCGTGCACGTGATCGGCACCACCGGCATGTCGGATGAGCAGATCGCAGCGCTGGAGCCAGCTTCGCGCCATGCCGTTATCGTGCGGGCCGGGAACATGAGCCTTGGGGTCAATTTGCTGGTGCAACTGACCAAGAAAGTTGCCGCCGCGCTGGATGAGGACTTCGACATCGAAGTGATTGAAGGGCACCATCACCACAAGGTCGATGCGCCCTCGGGCACTGCGCTGATGCTGGGTGAGGCCGCCGCCGAAGGGCGCGGTGTCATTCTGGCCGACGTGTCCGACCGGGGCCGCGACGGGATCACCGGGGCCCGTAAACGCGGAGACATCGGATTCCACGCCATTCGCGGTGGCGATATCGTCGGCGAGCATGACGTGCTGTTCGCCGCCCCCGGAGAACGCATCGTTCTGCGCCATCTGGCCACCGACCGCGCCATCTTTGCTCGCGGTGCCCTAAAGGCAGCGCTATGGGGGCAGGGCAAGGCCCCCGGCCAGTATGACATGGTGGATGTGCTGGGGCTGTAACCCCGATTAGCGGAATGCGGCCAGACCGGGCGGTTCTGCACCATCCTGTTCTGCCGTTGCAAAGAGCAGCCCCAATCGTTGATCCCATGTCGGGTACTGGCCGGTCCGGGCATAGGTCAGGCGCTCGGCCCCGATGGAAATGCCAAGGGGCGCGGCCTCACCTCCGATCACGATCTCGCCGATCTCGGTCCAGTTGGCGGACGGAGGATAGGCCGTGGGGGCGAGTTCATCCGTATCACCGACGCGGTAATAGACGCCCATCGTCACGATATAGGCATCGCCAAACGGATCAGGAAAGAAAAAGCCCGAGGCATCGCGGGCGGCCAGGGCCTCAACCTCATCGCGCAGCAGCACTTTTTCGGTAAAGGGTAGGGCCATCTCGTCCAGCACCGTGCGCATATCCTCGGACTGCGGCACGCTGACAAAGGCAATGCGGGTGGGGTCAAGATCGAAGGCTTCGGTCAAAATGCGCATCATCAGACGCGTCGTGGCTTGACCGTCTGTGTCTGCGGGATGGCAGCCAACCTCATGAAATAGTGGCAACACGTCCGCACGAGATTTCTCACTGACATCGGCAACCCGAGCCAACGGTTGAATGACAAAAGCGTTCGAGGGCAGCGCGGATTGGTCAAAATCGTGCCGCAGCCCCTCGTTATAGTCATCGCGCCCGGAAGCAATGGACAGTGGTGCTGCTTCGTTGAACCCAAGCCCCGAGAATGTTTTTCTCAGATGATCGAGCGTCGTGCTGAATTCCTGTTCGAACGCCGCATTTTGGTCTTCCGCTGCTGTTGCCACGCGCGGCAAAAAGGTTCCGACCGTTGCTGCGGTTCCCAGCTGGACAACTTTGCGCCTGTTCCATCCCATCGGATACCTCCCGTGCCTGTTGGACGTGGCATCAGAGTATCACAGATGTTTCGGCTAAGGGTTAAGGGTTTCTGAAGACGGGCTTCCTGAGGTGCAATTACAGATCCTTCACCTTATCTTCACGCAGCGGGCAGGCCAGATAAACACCGAATTCTGTGCCGATATCGGCGCTGACACGAGCGTGGACCCGGCCCTGGCGGTCGAGGAACCGTTGATTGTCTTCGACGGGGAAAATCCCCTCGTGCCAGATACCGGGGTGGATATAGAGGCCTCGCGAGCCGTCACACCAGAAAGCGACCACCTTTTCGGGGGTCAAATTGTCCCCGGGCAGCGCAGCGGGAACGATGAAGGGCTTGTTGTCCAACGGCCAGAACATCTGTCCGCCGTCTGGGTGATAGTTCATATGCCACAGCAGCACCTGATCACGCGGCGCGGTTTGCTGGTCGGTCTGTGCCTGTTGCGGGTCGGCGGACCAGCCCAGAACATAGTGGCCTTTAACCGCCTCGTTCTCACCATACAGCACGTCGCCCTGCCAGTCGCATTTGAACGTGCCCTCAACCCAGCCACCTTCATCGCCGGTGCCTTCGTCGATGGGGCGCCAGCCCTGTTGGGGCCAGCGAGAGATTTCGATCTCGAAGCCGTCCGGGTCATCGACCAGACAGCCATAGCCCTTGACCGACGCGTCTGTGGCCCGGATCAGGGGCACCTCATGCCAGGGCAGGGACGGCTTTGAACTGGCCTCAAAGATATATTCGGGGGCGTTCATGCCGCCCCCAGATGTTTGTCGACCATGCGTTGCACCATCGGCGCGAAATGGGTGAAATCCGGCGTCTTCATATCCGCACGCTTGCCTGCCTCGTCCAGATAGCGGACCTGAATGATTTCTTTCAGGTTCGGGTTGGCCTCGAATTCCGCGACTTCCTCGGCGCTCATCGGACCACCCTGCAGCTCCAAAGTGTGAACCGAAGCTGTGGATAGGCGGTTGAAATATTCAGGCTTGGTGGCACAGAGATACCGTTTGGCCGCCACATGATAGCGGCAGCAATCGGTGATGACTGACGGGAAGAACTGTTCCAGAACTTCGGCCCCCGCATCCTCGTGGTGGCGATCCTCGGTATCGTCGGGGTGATAGGTGCCGAACTCGGATGTGAAATGGCCGATATCGTGCAGCAGCGCGCCAACGATGATTTCCTCGGACTGGCCGTTCTGTTCGGCAATTGTGGCACCTTGCAGCATGTGTTCTGCCATCGTGACCGGTTCACCCAGATATTCCTCGCCACCACGACGGTCGAAGATATCCCCGATAAAGGCCACGATGTTGTCGCGGTTGAGGGTTGAGAAATCGGGTTTCATTCCGCTGCCTCCGGTTGCGCCATGTCCATCGCTGCGAGCGTCGACAGCAATCCATCCTTGTCGGCATAGCAGCCTTGTAGCCAACGCGATCCTGCGCCGGAATAGCCCAGCCGCGCGTGTAGGACGCGGGTGTTGTCGACGATGAAACTTTCACCCGGTTCCAGCTTGAACGACACGCCCATGGCCGGATCGTCGATGATCTCGCCAAGTTGGCGATAGGCAGCATAGTAGGCTTCCATCTGATCGAATGGCACGTCAACAAACGGGGCGGAAGACCGATTGTTGAAGCGGATGCCGACTAGCTCACCGTCCGGCGACAACTCGATCATTGGGCGGCGAGACCGCAGGCAGATGCCGTCCGAACCTTTGTATTCAAATCGCGCGGGATAGCCTGCCAGCAGGGCGAAGCCTTCGGGGTTCTGATCGCGCAGTTTTTCGGCGGCACGGAAACCATCGACTACAATGGAATCGCCACCTTCGGCGCTGTTTTCCAGACAATAGAGGATTTGCAGCGTCGGCACCGGGTCACGATAGGGGTTGTCGGTATGCGCCTGAAGACCAAGGCCAGTATAGGCTAGGTTGGTCGGGTTTACCTCGGTCCGAACCTCAAAATAGGGGCCATAGTTGGTTTCGCGGACGTAGCCGAACAGATCGGCCACCTTCAGCAGTGATTCCGGCTCAGTCGGGCCGCCGGTCAGCTTGGCAAAACCGAACTTAGCCACTGCAGCCAGCCAGCCGCGCTTGGCGGCGGGATTGGCGTGGACTTCACCCCAATCAGCACTTGGCGCTTCGATGCCGCGTTCCCACGTGGTGATGCCATGTGCGACACGGCCTGTTTCTAAGGACCGGGCGCAATCATAGACGTGATCGGCCAGCCAATCGGCGGGGAAGGTCACGGTCTTGTCTTCGGGCTGGAAAGTGACCGTTAGATCGCCATTGCTGATCTCGGCGGAGCTGACTGAAATATCGACGGGAATGTCGCTGATGGTGATCAGACGCTGACCGTTTCCGGGCGCGCGTGTCTCCGGATCCAGCGCATTATCGCGCAGCCAGATCGCATGGAAACGGGCCTGAGTTCCGGTGTCAAATTCAACAGTCACAACCGAAGTATCGTGATTGGCAGTGCGCAGCATGGGGGTCTCCTGTTCAGCGCGGGCTTTGATTGAGCAGATACGCCTCTTGTGGCATTAACACAATTAATCCTTCTTTCGGCTGAGGCTTGGAAAATCTTATGGCAAAGAAAAAAATCGGATTGCCGCCACTGGATTGGCTGCGCGTGTTCGAGGCCGCCGGTCGGTTGGGTGGTTTTTCCGCCGCCGCCCGAGAGTTTGGGCTGACACAGGCAGCCGTCAGTCAGCGGATCGGTAACCTGGAGGCTTGGCTGGGCCGGTCCCTGTTCGTGCGCGAGGCACGAGGCGTGTCACTGACGGTTGAAGGCGAAAGCTATCTGCCGCTGGTGCAAGAGAGTTTGCAGGCGTTGGAGCGCAACACCGAAGATTTGTTCGGCAAATCCCCGCAAGAGCTGCGCGTCGCGGGCCTGTCTTCGAACATCCACGCGCTGGTTCTGCCTGGGCTTGCCCGGTTTCAGGAAACGCGACCCAATGTGCGGGTGATGACCGACTCGGTGGCGCGCCGGTCGTCCTTGGATGAGGAGCGGACCTGGTTGCAAATCCGTTATGGGCGTGGGGCCTGGCCCGGTCGGGATGCGGCCCTGATCGCGCGCGAGGTTCTGGTGCCGATGGCCGCGCCCGGTGTAAAATGGGGGGTGCCGCTGATTGAGCTGCGTGGCGAGCGCCCGGCGTGGCGGGATTGGGCGCGTAAGACGGGGCATGGCGAGATGCCGCCGTCACAGATCAGTTTCGATTCGATGGAACATGCCATTTCGGCGGCCCGGCAGGGGATTGGGGTGGTGCTGGGCTCGGTGCCTCTGGCCAGCGCGGATTTGCAGGCCGGTCGGCTGTGTCGGCTGGATCTGCCCGATTTGCAGACCAATGACGGCTATTGGCTGACTTGGCCCGAAGAGCGGGTCAAATCGAAAAAACAGCGTGCCCTGATTGCCGATTTTCTGCAGGCCCTTCAGGGCTGATCAATCAGAAATCGACGGCGATGCCCTTTTTTTCCCAATCGCCATAGCGGGCCGGATCAGGGCCGTCGCGCCCGCCCAGTTCCTTGGGCATCTCTTTTTCTTCTGCCTCGGCCTTGCTGCGGCGTTCTTCCGCCTCGGCCAGGGCGCGCTGGGCGGCGGGGGGCAGGTCTTTGTGGTCGTCATTCGTGGTGTCGGGCATGACATCGGGTTCCTTTCCGGGCACGGGCTTGATATACGCCCCCGTCCGCCTTTGGCAATGCGGACGAGAGTCACATCAAAGGCGGTTTCATGTCCGACAACGCAACAGCGGCGCGACGCAGCGCGATCTATCTGTTGGATCAGATATTGGGTGAGGGGCGGCTGTTGTCCGAATGCCTGGCCGCAGGCGCGTTGGATCGACTGGCCCCCGAGGATCGCGCGCGGGCGCAACGTTTGACCTTGCAAACCCTACGCGGTTTGGAACGAGCTGACCGCCTTCTGGACAATCACCTTAACAGGACGCCTGCTCTGACCGTCCATAACGCGCTGCGCCTGGGCGCGGTTGAGCTGTGCCAGGGTGAGGCCGCGCATGGTGTCGTGAACTCGATGGTCGAAATTGTGGGGCGGTCGCGCAAACATGGCCGGCTCAAGGGGTTGGTCAACGCTGTGCTGCGCAAGGTTGCCGCCGAAGGGCCGGAAGCCTGGCCCAAAATGCGGGTGCCGCGCCTGCCGGACTGGCTGCGCGAGCCGCTGATCATGGCCTGGGGCACTGATGCCGTTGCAGGCATGGAGCAGGCGCATTTCACTGGCGCACCGCTGGACCTCTCACTGAAACCGGGGGCCACGGGACCGGGTGAGGCACTGCCGACCGGGTCGATGCGTATGCAGGATGCGGGGCAGGTCTCAAACCTGCCGGGGTTTGATCAGGGCGACTGGTGGGTGCAGGACGCGGCGGCGGCTTTGCCGGTGTGTTTACTGGCACCAAAGCCCGGGGAAACCGTGCTGGATCTGTGTGCTGCACCGGGCGGCAAGACGCTGCAAATGGCGGCTGCCGGGGCCAAGGTGACGGCTCTCGACATCTCAGAATCGCGGTTGGAACGAGTACGCGAGAACCTCAAACGCACTGGCTTACAAGCGCAAGTCAACGCTGGTGACGCGCTGGAGCATCAAGGCCAGTATGACGCGATCCTGCTGGACGCACCCTGTTCGGCCACCGGAACCATTCGGCGCCACCCGGACCTGCCCTTTGCCAAGGACGGCTCGGAATTCGGCGGGTTGATTGAACTGCAGGCGCAGATGCTGGCCCATTCCTGGACCCTGCTAAAACCCGGCGGACGGTTGGTCTATTGCACCTGTTCCCTGTTGCCTGACGAAGGCGAGGTGCAGATCGAAGAGGCGCTGGAACAATATCCCGACATGAGCATCGACCGCACCGCGCTGGACGTGACCGGGGTGGATCAAAGCTGGATCACCGAAGAAGGTGGCCTGCGTCTGCGGCCCGATTATTGGGCGGATCGCGGTGGCATGGACGGGTTCTATATCGCCTGCCTGAACAAATCCGCCTGATGGCACGCTTTTCGATGACTTGACGATCACACCGGTCTATCGTTGGGTCTCAGGCGCCAGCAGAGCGTGAGAGGCAGAGTAACGAGCGTCATGTCAAACTCAGATACCATGACAAACCGGTGGACGCGGTTTCAGAACCGTCTGTATGCGCGGCTCAGTCAGCGGCGCAAGGCCGCTGCCGGCTTCGTCACCGAGCCTGAACCGCGCACTGTAGGATCGTTTGCCCGGGGGCGGCAGCTGGTCGCCGGAAATCTGCTGTTTGCCGGGTATCTGGTCGAGGCACAGGATACCGGCCTGTGGGACGTGGCGGCGCCTAGCACCGGTTTTGACAGTGAACGTCACGGTTTTGCCTGGCTGGATGATCTGGCCGCCGTCGGCGATATGCGGGCGCGGGAAAAGGCGCAGCGTTGGGTGTGGGGTTGGATCGACGCGCATGGCCGCGGGCAAGGGCCTGGCTGGGCACCCGATCTGACCGGCCGACGGGTGATGCGCTGGATCAACCACGCCGTCTTCCTTCTGCGCGGAATGGATGACAAGCAGAGCGCTGTGTTCTTTCGCGCGTTGGCGCAGCAAACCTGGTTCCTGTCCAAACGCTGGAAAGCGGCCACGCCAGGCCTGCCCCGGTTCGAGGCTCTGGCCGGTCTGGTTCAGGCCGGACTGGCGCTGAAAGGGTTGGAGCAGATGGCTGACCCGGCCCTGCGCGCCCTGGCAAAGGAATGCGAACGGCAGATCGACGCGCAGGGCGGTATTTCCACCCGCAACCCTGAAGAGTTGCTTGAGGTGTTTACCCTGCTGTCCTGGACCTCGGCCGCGCTGAGCGATCAGGGGCGGGGCACCCCCGGCGCGCAGGCCGATGCGATCAAACGCATGGCGCCGACGCTGCGCAGCCTGCGCCATTCAGACGGCGCATTGGCCCGCTTTCATGGCGGTGGGCGCGGGATCGAAGGGCGGCTGGATCAGGCGTTGGCTCAAAGCGGGGTTCGCCCGCAACACGCAACTGGGTTGGCGATGGGATTTGCACGGCTTTACGCGGCCCGGACCAGCGTGATCGTCGATGCTAACGTGCCGCCCAAGGGGGCTGCATCCTATAATGCCCATGCCTCGACCCTGGCGTTTGAGCTAACTTCGGGGCGGCGGCCACTGATTGTGAACTGCGGATCAGGCGAAAGTTTCGGAACGGAATGGCGGCGAGCCGGGCGCGCAACACCTTCGCATTCGACCCTGTGCCTGGATGGCTATTCTAGCGCGCGTTTGGCACCAGCGGGGAATGGAGGTGAACGAGAGGCTTTGGTCGATGCACCGCAAGACGTACCGATTGATTTCGAAGAGGCATTCGAAGGCACCCGCTTTATGGTCGGGCATGACGGCTATACCAAAGTGTTCGGTCTGACCCATGCGCGTACGTTCGAGCTGCGATTTGATGGGCGAGAACTGACGGGCGAGGATATTCTGCTGACAGCTACCGACAAGGCCAAGCGGCAGTTTGACCGGGCGCTGGACGCTTCGGGCCTGAACGGGATCGGGTTTGATATCCGGTTTCACCTGCATCCAGACGTGGATGCGGCCATTGATTTGGGCGGCGCGGCGGTGTCGATGGCGCTCAAAAGTGGCGAAATTTGGATTTTCCGCCATGATGGCGTGGGAAAATTATCCGTTGAACCAAGCGTTTACCTTGAAAAAGGCCGTTTAAAGCCACGCGCGACAAAACAGATCGTTCTATCCGGGCGCGCAATGGAGTATGCGACCCGCACCCGGTGGACGCTGAGTAAGGCTCAGGATACAGCCTATGCCGTGCGCGATCTGCACCGGGACGAGCCCGAGTTTGACTGACGCCAAAAGGACCTTTGGACCCATGACCGATCTTCACCCCGTGCGCCGCGCGTTGCTTTCCGTTTCCGACAAGACCGGGCTGATCGAGCTGGGTAAGGCGCTGGCCGAGCGCGGGGTCGAGCTCCTGTCGACCGGCGGTACAGCCAAGGCGCTGCGTGATGCAGGGCTTGAGGTGAAGGATGTCAGCGAGATCACCGGTTTCCCCGAAATGATGGATGGTCGGGTCAAGACTCTGCACCCGATGGTGCATGGCGGCCTGCTGGCGCTGCGCGACAACGACGGCCACGTGGCTGCGATGAATGAACATGGTATTGGCGCGATCGACTTGCTGGTTGTGAACCTCTATCCGTTCGAGGCGACGGTGGCCAAAGGCGCAGGTTATGACGAGTGCATCGAGAACATCGATATTGGCGGCCCTGCGATGATCCGTGCGGCCTCCAAGAACCATGCCTTTGTGAACGTAGTTGTGGATGTCGAGGATTACTCTTCGCTCCTGGATCAGTTGGAAGAGAATTACGGCAAGACATCCTACGGTTTCCGCCAGTGGCTGGCGCAAAAGGCTTACGCCCGGACCGCAGCGTACGACACCGCGGTTTCGAATTGGATGGCCGACGCACTGCAGCTTGATGCGCCCAAGCGCCGCGCCTTTGCCGGTGAGCTGAAACAGACCCTGCGTTATGGTGAGAACAGTCATCAACAGGCGGCTTTCTACACTGATGGAACCAACCGTCCGGGTGTGGCGACCGCCGTTCAGCACCAGGGCAAGGAGCTGAGCTATAACAACATCAACGACACCGACGCAGCGTTTGAACTGGTGGCCGAGTTCGATCCTGCAAAAGGTGCGGCCTGTGCGATCATCAAACACGCCAACCCTTGCGGCGTAGCTACAGGCGCGACCTTGCTGGACGCGTATAAGTCGGCATTCGACTGCGATCGTACTTCGGCCTTTGGTGGGATCGTGGCACTGAACCAACCGCTCGACGCGGAAACCGCACAGGAAATCACCGGGATTTTCACCGAAGTCGTGATCGCCCCCGGTGCATCGGATGAGGCCAAAGCGATCTTCGCGGCCAAGAAGAACCTGCGCCTTCTAACCACCGAAGCCCTGCCGGACGTGACCGCAGGCGGCAAGACCGTGCGTCAGGTAGCGGGCGGTCTGCTGGTGCAGGACAAGGACAATGGTTTTGTCGGCATGGACGATCTGAAGGTCGTCACCAAAAAGGCGCCGACCGAAGAGCAGATGCGCGACCTGCTGTTTGCCTGGAAAGTGGCGAAACACGTTAAGTCCAACGCCATCGTTTACGTGAAAGATGGCGCGACTGTTGGCGTTGGTGCAGGCCAGATGAGCCGCTTGGACTCTGCCATGATTGCCGCCAAGAAGGCCGAACGCATGGCCGACGCGCTCGGCTTGCCGCAGCCGCTCACCATCGGCTCGGCCGTTGCGTCTGATGCATTTTTCCCCTTCCCTGACGGGCTGATGGAAGCCGCTGAGGCTGGTGCGACCTGTGTCATCCAGCCGGGCGGTTCAATGCGTGATGACGAGGTGATCGCGGCCGCGGATGAGGCCGGATTGGCCATGGTCTTCACCGGCATGCGCCACTTCCGCCACTGATGCGCTCTCGTATTCTGCTCTGGGCCGCGCTGGCTGCGTTTGCGATCGACCAGATCAGTAAGTATCTGGTCGTTCACGTGATGCGTGTGGCCGAGGGAAATATCGACGTGCTGCCGCCGCTCTTGGTGTTCAAATACGGTGAGAATCGGGGCATCAATTTCGGCCTGTTCCAAGGCGACAGCGACACCGCCCGTTGGGTGCTGATCGGCATCTCGCTGGCTGTTGCGATTGGCGTGCTGATCTGGCTGATGCGGACAACCCCGTCCAAGCTGATGTTGTTTTGCGGCGGGTTGCTGATTGGTGGCGCGCTTGGGAATGTGGTGGATCGGGTGCTGTACGGCTATGTTCTGGATTTCCTGAACATGTCCTGTTGCGGCCTCAACAATCCGTTTGTTTTCAACCTGGCCGATGTGTTCATCTTTGCGGGTGCTTTCGGACTTGTGTTGTTCGATGGCAAAAAGCCCTCGTGACGCGCCGGGTGATATGCGATAAAAGCGCCTGAAACTGGCTGGAGACTCTGATGCGGTTGCCGCGTTCCATTTTTGCTGTGACATTGGCCTTTGCGGTTGCCGGGTGCTCGGATATCGGTTTGCGCCATCTTGAGGCACCGGGGGACGGACCGGATGAGTTTTCGGTCATGCCGGTCAAACCGCTGACCCAGCCCAAGGACTATAAGTTCCTGCCTGCGCCCACACCGGGCGGTTCCAACCTGACCGACCCAAACCCCAAGGCGGATGCCGTGGTGGCGCTGGGCGGTAGCGAAGCGGCGTTGAACCCGAATGCCGCAATTCCTGCATCTGATGGCGCGCTGGTGACGGCCTCAAGCCGCTATGGCGTACCGTCCAACACGCGTCAGGTCGTCGACACCGAAGACGCCGAGTTTCGCAGAAAGCAGGGCCGCTTGACCCGTCTGCGCCTGTTCAAGATAGACCGCTATTCGCAGGTTTACAGTCGCGAGGCACTTGATGCCAATCGGCAGAACGAAGCAGCGCGTCAGGCCGGGATTGAGACGCCCTCGGCCCCACCGGCTGATGAATAAATCTTAACTTTCCGTCATCACCCTTGAACCTGCGCACCACAACCGTAGTTTGAACACCATCAAACGAAACGGAGGACGCCCCATGGTTCGGGCCCTGGCATTATCTGCCGCCCTGTTCGCCGCCACCCCTTTGCTTGCCAAGGAAGGGCACGAGGCGGTTACCACTTTCACGCTGGATAACGGCATGGATGTCGTTGTGATCGAAGATCACCGCGCCCCGGTCGTGCAGCACATGGTCTGGTATCGCGCCGGATCTGCGGATGAGCCTGTTGGTTCGTCCGGCGTGGCGCATTTCCTGGAGCATCTGCTGTTCAAGGGCACCGATACGCTGGCACCGGGCGAGTTCTCCGCTACCGTCGCCGCCAATGGTGGCAATGACAATGCTTTCACCTCCTATGACTACACTGCCTATTTCCAGCGTGTAGCCGCCGACCGGTTGGAGTTGATGATGCGGATGGAGGCGGACCGGATGCGCAATATCCGCCTGAGCGAAGAGGATATCGCAACCGAGCGTGACGTGATCCTTGAAGAACGCAACCAGCGTACCGAAAACAGCCCGCGGGCGCTTTTTGGCGAGCAGATGAGCGCGTCTCAGTACCTTAACCATCGTTACGGCGTGCCGATCATCGGCTGGAAGCACGAGATGGAGACGCTGGACATGGAGGATGCGCTGTCCTTCTATCAGACCCATTACGCGCCCAATAACGCCATTCTGGTGGTGACCGGCGATGTGGAGCCGGATGAGGTCAAAACTCTGGCCGAACAGTATTATGGCGTTATCCCCGCCAACCCGGACTTGCCTGAACGCGTACGTTCGCAGGAACCGCCACAATCGGCCGAACGTCGCCTGACCTTCAAGGACGCGCGTGTTTCGCAGCCTTATGTCCAGCGCAGCTATCTCGCGCCCGAACGGGATGCCGGTGCGCAGGAAAAAGCCGCCGCGCTGTCCCTGCTGGCCGAATTGCTGGGGGGCAGCACCACGTCCTACCTGAACGAAAAACTGCAATTCGAACAGCAAAAGGTCGTTTACACGGGTGCCTTCTATCGCGGCGTCTCGCTGGACGACACGACCTTTGATCTGCTGGTCGTCCCGGCCCAGGGCGTGTCGCTGCAAGAAGCCGAAGAAGCCATGGATCAAGCCGTCGCCGACTTCATCGCTGAAGGTGTGAACGAAGAAGACCTTGACCGGATCAAGATGCAGCTGCGCGCCGCCCAGACTTATGCGCGCGATAATGTGGACGGGATCGGCAACCGCTATGGCCGCGCCCTGACCAGCGGCTTGACGGTCGAGGATGTACAGGCGTGGCCCGATATCCTGCAGGCCGTGACCGGGGAAGAAATCATCGCCGCCGCCCGTGAGGTTCTACAGCCCGAGGCGTCGGTCACCGGATGGCTGATGCGCGACGATGAGGTGACGCAATGAAACGGATTTTTGCAACCCTGATCGCCGTTGTCATCGCGCTGCCTGCTTGGGCTGAGATCGAGATCGAAGAGGTCACCTCACCCGGCGGTATCACCGCATGGCTGGTCGAGGATCACTCGATCCCCTTCACCGCGCTGGAACTACGTTTTCGCGGTGGTACCTCGCTGGATGAGCCCGGCAAACGCGGCGCCACCTATCTGATGAGCGGTCTGATCGAAGAAGGCGCAGGTGACATGGACGCCCGCACCTATGCGCGCGAGTTGGAATCACTGGCGGCCTCGTTCCGGTACAATGCGTCGGATGATTCCGTTTCGATTTCGGCGCAATTTTTGACTGAGAACCGGGGCGAAGTCATAGACCTGTTACGCACCACGATCCACGAGCCTCGGTTCGATGAAGACGCGGTTGAGCGGGTGAAGGCGCAGATTCTGTCCGGGCTGCGCTCGGACCAGACTGACCCCAATGACATTGCCGGGCGCAATTTTGCACAGATGGCATATGGCGATCACCCCTATGGGTCTGAGGGCAAAGGCACGATCGAAAGCGTCAGCGCATTGAGCCGTGATGATGTGGTCACCGCCTATGACAATGTGTTCGCCAAGGACCGCCTCTATGTCGGTGCGGTGGGCGATATCACAGCCGATGAGCTGGGCGCGTTGCTGGACACGTTGCTGGCGGATCTGCCCGAGGCGGGCAAACCCATTCCGGGCCGTGCTGACGTGGACATCCCCGGTGGCGTCAGCGTGGTCGAGTTCGATACGCCGCAATCCGTGGCCCTGTTCGGCCACGCGGGGATCGACCGGGACGATCCGGATTTCTTTGCCGCTTTTGTTCTGAACCACATTCTGGGTGGCGGTGGTTTTGAGAGCCGCCTGATGCAGGAGGTGCGCGAAAAGCGTGGCCTGACCTATGGCGTCGCGACCTATCTGGTACCCAAGGATCTGGCTTCGGTCTATCTGGGCTCGGTGTCCTCGGCCAATGACCGCATCGCCGAAGCGGTCGAGGTGATCCGCGACCAGTGGGCGCGTGCCGCGACCGAAGGTGTGACTCAAAAAGAACTGGACGACGCCAAGACCTATTTGACCGGAGCCTATCCGTTACGGTTTGATGGCAATGGCCCGATCGCCGGGATCATGGTCGGTATGCAGATGGAAAACCTGCCCATCGACTATATCGCCACCCGCAACGACAAGGTGAACGCGGTGACGTTGGACGAGGTGAACCGCGTGGCCAGTGAATTGCTGGATCCCCAGGGGCTGCATTTCACTGTTGTCGGCAAACCCGAAGGTTTGGAAACCACAAACTGATCAAAGGGGGCTGAGCAACGCTCAGCCCTTTTTCCCCGCTGCGCTGCGCAGCATCTGCCCCATCATCTGCCCGAACTTGCCGGACCCGCGCTGATACAGCGCGCCATCAACGGACAGAACTGTGCCACTGATATAGCTGGCCATGTCCGAGCTGAGGAACAGGCAGGCATTGGCTACATCCTGTGTATTTCCCCAACGCCCCAGCGGCACATCGCGGCGCAGTTCCTCGTGGGCGTTTTCCGTTGGTGCCAGACGCCGTGCGCCTTCAGTTCCTTCAATAAATCCTGGCACCACCGAGTTCACGCGGATGCCTTCGACCCCCCATTCCATCGACAGGGTGCGAGTGATCTGATCGACCCCGGCTTTGGCCGCGCAAACATGGGCTTGCCCTTCGTAGGGCAGAAACGCCTGTGGGGCCGAGATATTGATGATGCTGGCGCCGGGGCGTTTGAGGTAAGGATAGGCCCCCTTCATCACATGAACGGTGCCCATCAGGTCGATATCCACCACGGTCTTGAACGCATTGACCGACATCTCGGAGGTCAGGGCCGGGAAATTCCCCGCCGCGCCAGAGACCAGAACGTCGAAATCACCCAAGGCGTCATGGAATTGTTTCAGCCCGTCCGCCACTGCCTGCGCATCGCGCACATCAAAGGCTGCGCCAACTACTTCGGCTGCGCCGGCCTCTTTTAGCGCGGCAAGCGTGTCATCGACCTTGTCCTGCGACCGGCTGGCAACGGCCAGTTTGGCCCCCGAGGCCGCAAACGCCTCGGCAATGCCGCGGTTGATGCCGCTGGTGCCGCCAATGACAATGACGGTCTGTCCTGAAAAATCCATGTAGGCCTCCCTAAAACGGGAGCCCTACTCGCCGTAGGGCACCCAGATGTTTTTCACTTCGGTTGCAGCCTGCAGGAAGCGGCGCGAATGGTCCACGCCCCAATCAAATGCCGTCGCGTTATTGACCCAGGTCCGTTTCAAATTTCCGGCCGAAACGACCTCGATCTCTTGTGAAAGATCAGTGGACGAGAACGACCAGACCGCATCGACGTTCAGGTGTGAGGCCAGCGGTTTCGCCAGTTCCACGTGGCTGCCGGTCAGGATGTTGACCACACCTGCGGGCACGTCGGACGTCTCAAGAATCTGGTAGAAGTCGGTTGCTGCCAGCGGATAGGGCTCGGACGCAACCAGAACTGTCCGGTTACCCATAGCGATCGCCGGGGCCATGGCCGAGACCAGACCCAGCAAAGGTGCCTCATCCGCGCACAGCGCGCCGATGACACCAACGGACTCTTTCATGGCAATGGCAACGCCCCGGATCGGAACGCCATGCACTTGACCGTCATATTTGTCCGCCCAGGCGGCAGCGGTGAACAGGCGCTGGATCGAGGCCTCGACCTCTTTCGCACCATCCTTCTTACCGGTCATGGCATCGAGACGAGCCGCGAATTCATCAGCACGGGCCGACAGGTTTTCACCAATATAATACAAGATCTGCGCCCGCAGATGGCCAGTGGTTTTAGACCAGCCCTTGGCGCCCGCCGCAGCTTCAACCGCGTTGCGGACGTCCTTGCGGTTGGCCAGGCCCACATGGCCCAAAAGGCCGGATTTACCCCAGACAGGTTTGGAATAGCCACTATCGGGTCTTGCCTGCTTGCCGCCGACATACATCTTGGCGGTGCGGTCGATGGGATCAACCGGAGCACCTTCGCCCAGGGTCGCCTCAACCTTGGCCAGCGGTTTGACCTTGCCCTTGGGCTTGGTATAGGCCGCCAGACCTTCCCAACCGCCTTCACGGCCAAAGCCGCTTTCGCGCACACCGCCGAATCCGGCGGCAGCATCGAACAGGTTGGTGGCATTGACCCAGACCACGCCCGCGACCAGTTTGGGCGCAATATCCAGTGCAAGGTTCACATTCTCGGTCCAGACCGTCGCGGCCAGCCCGTAGCGGGTGTTGTTGGCCAGCTCGACCGCCTCTTCCGGAGTGCGGAAGGTGGACGATACCAGTACCGGGCCAAAAATTTCTTCCTGCATCAGCGGGTCCGAGGTTTCGAGCCCCGAGATCAGCGTCGGTGGGTAATAGCACCCGTTCGCGGGCAGGTCGCAGGCCGCCTGATGAACGTGACCGGCGGTGTTGCTTTCGACCATGCTCTTGATGGTCTGCAACTGAACCGGGTCCACCACTGCGCCCACGTCGATACATTTGTCTAGCGGGTCCCCAATGCGCAGCTTGTCCATCCGCGCGCGCAGTTTCTCGTGGAAGCGGTCGGCGATGCCTTCCTGCACCAACAGGCGCGAGCCTGCGCAGCAGACTTGGCCTTGGTTGAACCAGATCGCGTCGACCAGACCTTCAATGGCTGAATCGATATCGGCGTCGTCAAAGACGACGTAAGCAGACTTGCCTCCCAGCTCCAGAGTCAGTTCTTTGCCTGAGCCCGCAGTGGCTTCGCGGATGCGACGGCCCACAACGGTCGAGCCGGTAAAGGCGATCTTGTCCACGTCTGCGGAAACGATCATTTCGCCCACGGCACCGTCGCCGGTGACGATGTTGACCACGCCTTTCGGCAAACCGGCCTGGGAGCAGATATCAGCGAACAGCAGCGCGGTCAGCGAGGTGTATTCAGCCGGTTTCAGAACCACGGTGTTGCCCATCGCGATCGCAGGGGCGATTTTCCATGCCAACATCAGCAGCGGGAAGTTCCACGGAATGATCTGCCCGCACACACCCAACGCCTGCGCATCGGGCAATTCGCTTTCCATCAGCTGCGCCATGCCCGCGTGGTAGTAGAAATGTCGCTGCGCCAACGGGATGTCGATGTCGCGCGATTCCCGGATCGGCTTGCCGTTGTCGAGGCTTTCCAGCACGGCAAACAGGCGCGCGTGTTTCTGCAACAGCCGCGCAATGGCATAGAGGTATCGCGCACGGCCCGCACCGCCCAGCTTTTCCCATTTCGGTTGCGCCTTGCGGGCGGCGGCAACGGCTGCGTCCACATCGGCCTGTTTGGCTTGGGTCAGCTTGGCCAGCACCTCTCCGGTCGCGGGGTTGCGGCTTTCGAACCCTTTGCCGGGCTTGGTGAAGGCGCCGTCGATATAGTGACCGAACTTATCACCCTGATCGACCAGCCAGGCCAGTGCCTCGGCGGCGCTTTCGGGGGCAAGGCCGTAATCCATCGTCTCGAAGATTTCTTTCACAGTCATGACTTCATCTTTTCCCAAATACTCACTGTCCTGACACTTGTCACAGGCTCAGCCGAGTGAATGCCTGTAACCGGCGGAATACGCGCCCGTTACATAATGTTCCAACTGCCGTTCGATATCGCCCAGCAGGGACGATGCGCCAAAGCGGTACAGGTCCGGCTGCAGCCAGCGGTCGCCCAGCTCATCCTTGATCAGCGACAGATACACCAGCGCATCCTTGGCCTTGGATATCCCGCCCGCAGGCTTATAGCCAACGCGATACCCGGTGCGGTCATAATAGTCGCGGATCGCGCGGATCATCACCAGCGACACGGGCAGGGTGGCGTTGACGCTTTCCTTGCCGGTCGAGGTCTTGATGAAGTCCGCCCCGGCCATCATGCAGACCAGCGAGGCGCGCGCGACGTTGCGCAGGCTGCCCAGCTCTCCGGTGGCAAGGATGGCCTTTACATGCGCATCACCGCAAGCCACGCGAAAGGCTTTCATCTCATCATACAGCGCCTGCCAATCTCCGGACAGCACGTGGCGGCGCGAGATGACGATGTCGATCTCTTCGGCGCCAGCTTTTACGCTTTCTTCGATTTCGGCTGCACGCAGGTGGAACGGCGAAAGGCCCGCCGGGAAACCGGTTGACACAGCCGCAACCGGAATGCCGGAGCCTTTCAGCGCCTCAACCGCCGTGCCGATCATGTCGTGGTAGACGCAGACAGCCCCGGTGGTGATCGGCGGCATGTCCAGCGCCTGCAATACCGAAGGTGCCACCGGCTGACGCGCCTTGGCGCACAGGCGGCGCACCCGGCCCACGGTGTCATCGCCGGACAAGGTGGTCAGGTCGATCATGGTGATCGCCTTCAACAGCCACGCGGCCTGATACTCTTTTTTAACCGAGCGACGACCGGGCAGCGTCGCGGCCCGGCGTTCGATGGCCGAGGTATTGACCTGCACGGCGCGTACCCAATCCAGATCAAGATTCATGCCGGGGTTTCTGGGTTCGGTCACTTGCGGCAGATGCGCGGTGCGCACGGGGCTTTCTGAGCTCTGCGTATCCATAGTCACGTCCTTTGGGAGGTTTGCGCCAAAATCGCACGAGCCGCACGTAAAGGGAAGGTGCAGCAAGGGTCGATCTGCAAATTTTTTGACCAAATGGACAAAAATAGGCATTTTCTTGCGAATAATTCGCAATAGCGTTGACTTAGTTGCGAATGGTTCGCATATTCATTCTCAACAGGACACCAAATCGGGATCTGACTATGATTCGTCGCAGCTTTCTTGCAGCGCTGGCATTTGCGGCTGCTTTGCCTCTGACGGCCTGGGCCGAGACACCACTGAAAGTGGTCGCAACCACTGGTATGATTGCTGACGCCGCGCGTCAGGTGGGCGGGGACCAGGTCGAGGTGAAGGGCCTGATGGGTCCAGGAGTCGACCCGCATGCCTATCGCCAGACCCGCAGCGATATCGTTGCGATGACCCGTGCGGACCTGATCCTTTGGCACGGTCTGTATCTGGAAGCGCAGATGGAAGATTTCTTCCATGACCTCGGTCGCAAACGCACTGTGGTGGCCGTGGCTGAAGGGATCGACAAGTCCAAACTGCGCGCGCATGACGATTATGCCGACAAATACGACCCGCATGTCTGGATGAGCCCGACCCTGTGGCGTGATGTGGTGGTTGAGGTGCAAGAGGCCCTGACCGCAGCGCGCCCCGAAGCGGCGGATATTTTTGCCGCTAATGCAGAGGCGCATTTGGCCGAACTTGATACGCTGACCACCTATGCCAATCAGGCGCTTGCAGCTGTTCCCGAAAACAACCGCGTGCTGGTCACCGCGCATGACGCCTTTGGCTATTTCGGCGCGGCTTACGGCTATGAGGTGATGGGCATTCAGGGCATCTCGACCCAGTCCGAGGCCGGGCTGAACCGGATCGGAGAGCTGGTGGATACGCTGGTCGATCAGCAGCTGACGGCGGTGTTCGTTGAAAGCTCGGTCTCTGACCGGTCGATGCGGGCGCTGATCGAAGGAGCTGCTGCCAAAGGTCACGACGTGGGTGTGGGCGGCGAGCTGTATTCCGACGCCATGGGAGAGCCTGGCACGTATGAAGGCACTTATGTTGGCATGTTGGATCACAACATCACTGTCATCGCCGGGGCGCTGGGCGCGGATGTGCCTGATCGGGGTATGAACGGCAAATTATCGGCGGGGTTTTGAATGATGCTGGAACTGGCCGCTGATCAGGGTGTTTCAATTACCGGGCACAGTTTGGACGAGAGCCCTCTAGCCATTCGTGGATTGACCGTTTCCTATGGCCAGAAACCTGCGGTGTTCTCGGTGGATATGACCGTGCAGACCGGTGCGATGACGGCGATCATCGGACCTAATGGCGCGGGGAAATCAACCCTTCTCAAAGCCGCATTGGGAATCGTATCGCCGCTCTCCGGGCAGGTCACTGTCTTTGGCAAACCGCTGGAGCAGCAGCGTGCCCGCATCGCCTATGTCCCGCAGCGCGCCAGTGTGGACTGGGATTTCCCGACTCGCGTGATCGACGTGGTGCTGATGGGCCTGTCGCGGCAGTTGGGCCTGTTGGGCCGCATTCGAGCCCGACATATGTCGCGGGCCATGGATTGCCTGAACCGGGTCGGCATGCGCGACTTCGCAGCTCGTCAGATTGGCCAGCTTTCCGGCGGTCAGCAGCAACGGGTTTTTCTAGCCCGCGCATTGGCGCAAGAAGCTGATCTTTACCTGTTGGACGAACCTTTTGCCGGGGTCGATGCGGCCACAGAAAAGGCCATCATCGCGGTTTTGAAATCGCTGAAAGAGGCGGGCAAGACCGTCGTTGTCGTGCATCATGATCTGGCCACCGTTACCGATTATTTCGACCACGTCTTCCTGATCAACACCCGTAAGGTGGCCGAAGGAACAGTGGCCGAGGCCTTTACCGCCGAAACCCTGCAATCGGCCTATGGGGGCCGTTTGGCCACCGCCCAGATCGACCAGATCTCACGCGCGCTGGGGTAAATCATGCTTTGGGATGCTCTGAGCCTGCAGCTTGGCTATAACGCCACGCTGGTCGCTATTGGTGCGACCTTGTTGGGCGTATCCGCCGGGGTGACCGGTACTTTCCTGTTTCTGCGCAAACGCGCGCTGGTCAGCGATGCGATCAGCCATGCGACCCTGCCCGGCGTGTGCCTGGCCTTCATGGTGCTGGTCGCTTTTGGCGGCGATGGACGCAATCTGATCGGTCTGCTTGCCGGATCGGCGATCTCGGCCTGGATTGGTCTGCTGTGTATGAATTGGCTGACCCGGCGCACGCGGCTGGCCGAAGATGCTGCCATCGGCGCGGTGCTGTCCGTTTTCTTCGGATTTGGCATCGTACTGCTGACCGTGATTCAAACCATGGGCGTTGGTCGTCAGGCGGGGCTCGAAGGGTTCTTGCTGGGCTCCACTGCTGGGATGTTGTGGGCGGATGCGCTGATCATTGCGATTGGCGGGGCAGCGACGCTTGTTCTGGTGATGATCATCCGCCGTCCGATGACCATGGTGGCGTTTGACCCGGAATATGCCGCCGCACGGGGTCTGCCGGTGCATCGGATTGATCTGGCGATGATGGGATTGGTGATGGCCGTCACCGTTGTCGGGTTGAAGATCGTCGGGCTGATCCTGATTGTGGCATTGCTGATCATACCGCCCGTGACCGCGCGGTTCTGGACCGACCGCTCGGACCGAGTTGTTTTGCTCGCTGGTTTGGCGGGTGGGTTGGTCGGGTATCTGGGCGCGGCCCTGTCGGCCTCGGCGCCGAACCTGCCGACCGGTCCGATCATCGTGCTGGTCAGTTTTGGCTTTTTCGCGCTGTCCCTACTGTTTGCACCTGTTCGCGGTGTTCTGGCGGCGGTGTTGCAACATCTGAGATTCCAGCGCCGAGTGCATATTCGCCAAGGTTTGCTGGCGCTGGCACAAGGCCAGAAAATCTATGAACCGCTGACTCTGCGCTTGTTGAAACGCGCTGGCTTTGCCCGCGCCGATGGCGTTGCTACCGAGGCTGGTAAAGCCCGTGCCGCCAAGGCGCTGCGCGACGAAAAACGGTGGGAATTCGTACGCGCGGATCAGGCGCATGAGGCGACGGCGGCGCTTTATGACGGGCTGCGCGATATCGAAACGGTGCTGACCCGCGATCAGATCGCGGATATCGACCACCTGATCGGTGGCCCGCAGGAGGTCCAGCCATGAGCGGTGAAGAATTTGTCCCCCTGTCCCTGACGCCTCTGTTGATCGGGATCTTCGCCGCCATCGCCTGCGCCCTGCCGGGAAATTTTCTTGTACTTCGCAAACAAGCCCTAATTGGGGACGCAATCAGCCACGTGGTGCTGCCCGGCATCGTTGTGGCCTTTCTGCTGACCGGAGCGATCTCGACCTGGCCCATGATGCTGGGCGCGGCGGGTGCAGCCATTGTTGCCGTTGTGATGATCGAGGCGATCCGGCGGCTGGGCCAGATTGAACCCGGTGCTGCGATGGGCGTGGTATTCACCACCATGTTCGCAGGCGGTGTGCTGCTGCTGGAGCAGACCGATACCTCGACCGTGCATCTGGACGTGGAACATGCGCTGTATGGCAATCTGGAAAGCCTGATCTGGCTGGATGCTGTGGGCTGGTCATCGCTGTTGGACCTGACGGCTTTGGCCGGGCTGCCGCCGGAGCTGCCGCGGATTGCGCTGACGCTGGTCGGGGTGGTCCTGTTCATCTGGCTGTTCTGGCGCCCGCTAAAGATTTCGACCTTCGACGAAGGCTTCGCACGCACCATCGGCATTCGCACCGGCGCGCTGGGTATGGCGTTGGTGATCGTGGCTGCAATATCGGCCGTGGCCGCGTTTGATGCAGTGGGGTCAATTATCGTGATCGCCATGTTCATTTGCCCCCCGGCGGCGGCGCGGATGATGACAAATCGGCTGGAAACCCAAATCGCCTGGAGCGTCATTTTCGCCAGCGTGTCGGCAATATCGGGCTATGTGCTGGCGGGCTACGGGCCGCTTTGGTTGGGCAGTACGGATGCGGTCAGCGCGGCGGGGATGATCGCAACCATGTCCGGCCTGATCCTGGCCTGCGCCGCATTGTGGGGCCCGTGCCGCTCCCGCGCCGGAGCGCCCCAAGCCACTTGACACGGCGCTTTCCCGCTGTTGGTCAATGCGAGGGGTCGGCTGAAATTCGCCCAGACGCCCAGCGAGGACAGAGTTAATGATTGTCGCGCGGCGTTTCGTGTTAGGCCCGCCGCAATAAATTTCTGAATGACCACCACTCACTTGGATCGTTCGGACAATCGTGGCAAGGTTTGCCGTCTGTTGACATCGGCACAGCGCGATTGTTCGAACGCCCCCTCCCTCCTAAAAATAGGACTGCCAAATCAGTGGCAGAATCGTGCGCGCATATGCTAGGTCTGGTGGTATGGTGCAGGCAAACCCCAATATCAGCGAAATCCGCCCCGTAATCCGTCAACTTGACGATGCTGCAATCAACCGCATCGCTGCGGGTGAGGTGGTGGAACGCCCCGCCTCGGCTGTCAAAGAACTGGTGGAAAACGCCATCGACGCCGGATCGACCCGGATTGCCATCGATATCGCTGATGGTGGCAAGACGTTGATTCGCGTCACGGATGATGGGTGCGGGATTTCGGCGGACGATCTGCCACTGGCCCTTTCGCGCCACGCGACATCCAAGATCGACGGGTCGGATCTGCTGAACATTCACACGTTCGGCTTCCGGGGCGAGGCGCTGCCATCGCTGGGTGCGGTTGGGCGGCTGAACATCACCAGCCGGGTGCCGGGGTCAGATGCGGCCCAGATATATGTATCTGGTGGCAAGGTGGAGGCGGTGAAACCCGCCGCCTTGCGTGCAGGCACGGTGGTCGAGCTGAGGGATCTGTTCTTTGCCACGCCCGCTCGGCTGAAATTCATGCGCACCGACCGGGCCGAGGCGCAGGCGATCACTGATACGGTCAAACGTCTGGCCATGGCCGAGCCCGCCATCACTTTTACGCTGCGCGATGTCTCGGGCGGGGGCGAAGGTCGCGTGACCTTTCGCGCCGATCGCGAAAATGGCGATCTGTTCGATGCGTTGCACGCCCGTCTGGCCCGCGTGATCGGGCGCGAGTTTGCCGAGAACGCATTGCAGATCGATGCCAAACGCGAAGGCATTCGCCTGTATGGCTATGCTGCCTTGCCGACCTATTCGCGTGGCGCAGCGGTGGCGCAGTATCTCTTCGTCAACGGCCGTCCCGTGCGTGACAAGATGCTGACCGGTGCGCTGCGGGCGGCCTATTTCGACTTTCTCAGCCGTGACCGGCATCCGGCGGCCGCATTGTTTATCGACTGTGACCCGATGCTGGTGGATGTAAATGTTCACCCTGCAAAGTCCGAGGTTCGGTTCCGCGATCCCGGCGTGGCGCGGGGGCTGATCGTCTCGGCCTTGCGGCATGCGTTGGCCGAGGCGGGGCACCGAGCGTCCTCGACCGTGGCAAATGCAACGCTGGGCGCGATGCGGCCCGAACCGGCACAGCCCACTCCCGCCCGGGTGTATCAGTTGGATCGTCCTTCGCCCGCAGCCCGGCAGGCCGCGTTTCACGCGCAGGCGCCGGGTTTTGCCGAACTGTCCCGCGATTATAGCGGTAGCATCGTGGAGGCGGCTCCGCCAGTTTCGACCACAGAAGAAGAGCCCCCGATGCAGGACCTGCCCTTGGGTGCGGCGCGCGGGCAAGTACATGAGAACTACATCATTGCCCAGACCGCTGATGGTATGGTGATCGTCGATCAGCACGCTGCGCATGAGCGTCTGGTTTATGAAAAACTAAAAACCCTGATGGCCGAGAACGGCGTCGCGGCGCAGGCACTGCTGATCCCGGAAATTGTCGAGCTGTCCGAAGGCGACTGCGCGCGTCTGATGGCTGTTGCGGATGACCTGTCGCGCCTTGGGCTGACGTTGGAACCCTTTGGCGGCGGCGCCATCGCCGTGCGCGAAACACCTGCCATTCTGGGCGAAGTGGATGCCCGTGCAATGATCCTGGATATTCTGGATGAACTGGCCGATCAGGGCGAAAGCCAAACGGTGCAGGCGCGGATCGAAGCAATCCTCAGCCGGGTGGCCTGTCATGGCTCGGTCCGGTCTGGCCGCCGGATGCGGGCCGAGGAAATGAATGCCCTGCTGCGCGAGATGGAGGCGACTCCCCATTCCGGCCAGTGCAATCATGGGCGACCCACTTATGTGGAACTGAAGCTGAGCGACATCGAACGCCTGTTCGGGCGCAGTTGATCCCGGCGCTTCGCCGGGCTATGAAGAATAAAACAAGAACATCCGAGGCGACATGATCGAGATTGCTGGCACAGAAATGGCTTTGAACGACCCTGTGGTGCTGATCGCGGGTGGAGTGGTGGCATTGATTCTGCTGCTGCTATTCCTGTCCTTGCGGGCAGCCAACCGTTCCGCCCGAATGGCAGAACCACTGGCGCGGCAGATGGCGCATTTGGGTCAACACGTGCAGCAACTGGGGCAGGGCCAGGAACAGTTGCGCGGTGGTTTGCAGCATGTGTCGGATACACAGGCCAATGCGCAGGTGCAGGTGATCCAGACGGTTGAATCGCGCCTGTCCTCGGTGCAGCAGCAGATGAATGACCGGCTGGCAGACAACGCGATGAAGTCGGCCCGTGCGCTGGCTGAAATGCAAGAGCGGATGAAGGAATCGCTGCATGGCTCGTCGAAACAGACCGCGACGTCTCTGACACAATTGCAGGAACGGCTGGCTGCCATCGACAAAGCGCAGGACAATATCACCAAGCTGTCGGGCGATGTGCTGTCGTTGCAGGATATCTTGTCGAACAAGCAGACACGCGGCGCGTTTGGGGAAATTCAGTTGAACGATATCGTCTCGAAGGCATTGCCGTCGGACAGCTTCCAATTGCAGGCGACTTTGTCGAACGGGCGCCGAGCGGACTGCCTGATCCACCTGCCAAACCCTCCCGGACCGATTGTGATCGACAGCAAATTCCCATTGGAGGCGTATGAGGCGTTGATCGCTTCGACCAATGATGCCGAGTTGAAAGCGGCGGTTCAGATGTTCCGCAGCACCGTGCGCAAGCACATCAACGATATTGCCGAGAAGTACATTCTGGACGGCGAAACCGCCGACGGCGCGCTTATGTTTCTACCGTCCGAGGCGGTATATGCCGAGTTGCACGCCAAATTCCCGGAACTGGTGCAGGAGAGTTTCAGCAAGCGAGTCTGGATCGTTTCCCCCACCACCTGCATGGCGACGCTGAACACGATGAGAGCGATCCTGAAGGACGCGCGTATGCGAGAACAGGCGGGGGCAATCCGCAAGGAACTGGGCCTGTTGCACAAGGATGTGGAGCGTCTGGGGGACCGTGTTTCGAACCTTGATCGCCATTTCGGACAGGCAGCCAAGGATATCTCGGAAATCAAGATCAGCGCCGAAAAAGCCGGGCGTCGGGCACAGCGGTTGGACAACTTCGATTTCGAAGAGCTTGCCCCGGACGATCACAATAATGTGGTACCGCTGGGCAAATCCGAAGGCTAGGCTTTACTGAATCGACAGATCCAGATTGTAGCCGACTGTCCTATCAGTATCCCGATCATTGCCCATCAGATAGACGCGGATCGTATAATCTCCGTCTTCGGGCAGGTCGATGCGGGCGGTGTTGCCATCGATAGAGCCGTTGTAGATCGCAACGCCGTCACTGCCGGGTGGCAGGATGTTGAAGTAAATCACGCCATTGCCATTGGTGTCGCTGACCTTGAGGTCGGCGAACATTTCCTGACCAGCCTGCGCGCCCAGCGTGTAGTCAAAATATTCATTACCGGTGATCGCCCCGTTTACCATGGTACCGAAATTGCCGGGTTCAAATTTCACTTCTGCCGCACGCTGTGCCCACGCTGCGCTGGCAAGGCATGCGATCAATGCAGTCAGTTTCAGATGATGTCTCATGAAACGTCTCCCGAACCTATTGATGAGTCAGTGTAGCACGAGCCGCATCAACGCTTCAGATTCGTAGGAATGGCTGGAACAGGCGCGGCATCAACTTGGTAAACTTCAAGGGCGCGTCAGTTACGGCCAGACAGATGCAATCTTCGGTGATATCGGCGGTCGGCGTGTGGTGCAGGCTTTCATCCGCAATCTCAACATCTCCACGACCGAAATGGTCGACCTCGTCCGAGAACGCGCCTTGCAGAACCATCGTCAGTTCCATGCCGTTGTGGCTGTGATCGGGCACGGCCGCACCGGCCGGAATGAATAGCAGGCGGGCGGTGGCCTCGCTCGTGGTGGGTAGGATCGCCTGTTTTACACCCATGCCGATGGATCGCCATTTGATGTCATTCACATCGCCGCCGACATAATCCTGCAAGGGCGCGGGCAGAACCTTGCATCCCGGACGTGCGGGTTTTGCAATCGGGGCTCCCTGAGCGATCAGCGCCATGGTTGCGGCTAGAGACCCATCGCTCATGCTGGTAGGGCTGTCCTGCTCTTGCAGAACACATCCGCCCACAGCGTCAAAGCTTTCGGCCCGGGCGCGGCAGTGGTCACACAGGGACAGGTGTGTTGCCACCATCAGGTCGAACGCTTCGGGCAGGTTGCCCGCGGCGTAGGCCATCAACAGATCGTCTGTCAGGTGATGTTTGATATCGTTGCTCATCTTCGTCATCTCAATTCATCGCATGGCGCAAGCGATCCAGCGCCAGCCGTATCCGTGATTTGATCGTACCCAAGGGCAACCCGGTCTGAGATGCGATTTCTCGATGGCTCAGATCACCAAAATAGGCCTGTTCGATCAGTTGTCTTTGCGCCTCGGGCAACGCCGCCATGGCGTCGCGCAGCTGCGCGGTTTCCTGTTGCAACGCGACCACGTCGTCCTGATCTGGTTCCGCCTCAGGCCCCCACCACAGATCCTCGGGTTCGGGTCGGCGTTGTTTGCGCAGGACATCGATGCGCTTGTTCCTTGCAATCGTGAACACCCAAGTGGCCACGGTCGCGCGAGTAGGATCGAACAGATGCGCCTTGTGCCACAAGGTCGCCATCACCTCTTGCGCGCACTCCTCGGCCAGCGCGGCGTCGGACCCTGATTTAATCAGGAACGCCTTAATGCGCGGCGCGAAGTGTTGGAACAGTTCGGCAAAGGCCGCCTGATCCTGCGCGTCCCGAATGCGCCTGACGTGGCTCACCCACTCAGTTCTGGTGTCGCAACTGCCTTCCGCTTTGTTCACCGGCTTGCCCCTGATGCGTTTGCTTGTGCGCCAAGGTTTCAGTGCTGGCCTTTCGGCCGCCGGTTCATCCAAGGTCACGGTATCGATCTCGGTAAACATAACCACATTACGCGGCCCAGCCCAAGACGGATCACTTTATTTGCTGTTTTTGATCCGTGTCGCGTCAAATATCGTACTATCTGATAGAAACACATGAGGGAAAGAATGCCGCCGGAACGGTTTGCACGGAGATCGGAGAAAATTGCGTGAACACGGTCGACCATATTGCAGGCCATACCTTTCACGGGCGCAAGGGCGCGATTCAGAACGCCTTTCGGTATTCCGTCGACTACATCTTGTTGGATCCGGAAAGCCATCCGGCCACTCCGGCGCTGTTTTCCCTGAACCGGACTAATGTCACCAATTGGCGGCATCGTGACCATGGGGGTGAGCCAGGGCAGGGGCGCGGTGCGGCCTGGCTGCGGGAGCAGTTTGACCAGATGGGCGTGACCCAACCGGATCACGTGACATTGCTGACCCAGCCGCGAGTGTTCGGCCATGTGTTCAATCCTGTCAGCTTCTGGTTTTGCTTTGATGTTGACGGCCAGCTTTACGCCGTGGTGGCCGAGGTCACAAACACCTATGGCACGCGCCACAGCTATCTGTGCCACACCCCCAACTTTGCGCCGATCCGACCCTCGGACCGGATCGTGGCGGACAAGCTGATGCATGTCTCGCCGTTTCAAAAGGTCGAAGGGTCTTATACCTTCCGGTTTGACTATCGCCCGGACCGAGTGGGTGTCTGGATCGATTACGGGCGCGACGATGGTGGACTGATTGCAACCCTGACCGGACGGCGGGCTCCGCTGACCAATCGCACGATCCTGTGGTCTTTGCTGCGCCGACCTTTTGGTGCGCGCCGCGCGTTTTTCCTGATCCTGTGGCAGGCGGTGAAGTTGAAGGCGAAAAAGGCCCGGTTCCGCCCGTTTCGTACAGCCCCCATTCCCGACCACCCGGTTTCCCGCATTCGCGAGCCTTAAGCTGGCATAGTTTGCGTAAGATCAAAGACTCAGGCGCCGTGGGGTGGTTGTGCTAGGATGAAACCGCGAACACGAGGAGTTGGGTCATGTTGGAAATCTCGGCAAGAAAAATCGCTCAGGTCGCCATGATGGGGCGTGAATTGAACCGCGCCGAGGGCGAACTGCGCGCCTTTATCGACCGTATGGGTGAGGACGAGCAGGCCGAGCTGGTTGCTGTCATGTGGATCGGACGCGAAAGCTTTTTCGCCGAGGATCTAGCCGAAGCCATCGCAACCGCAAAATCCGAGGCCTCGACCCCCTGCGCCGATTATCTGATCGGCACACCACACCTGTCGGATCACCTAGAAAACGGTCTGGATGCGCTGGGGATTTCAGCCGAGGACGTGGAAAACGATCTGATGTAGGCCGGTTTGAACAAAGCGCCTTTTCCCCATGCTTGGTGGTCATCAAATCCGACCGCCAGTTCGGCGGCGCAAAGAACTGTTGCAGCAGGGTCGTAAACTGGTGGATGCTCGAACCATGCGACTCGATTGGCGTATTCTAGTGGGACTTGTGTTTGCCGTGGCCAGCATGGCCGCTCCGCGCGTTTCGAACGCCTGTTCAGTTTGTACAACATTGCCGGAATACTCTCTTGCAGACCGTATTCTGTCTGCGCGTGTGATTGTTCTGGCTGCGCCGTCGCCGACCAATCCCTTTAAGTACGCCTCGGTTTCCGTGCTGAAAGGCGCGCCCGCGCAGCTAGAGACCCTACCGGATATCCCATTCCTGGTTGACAGCGTGACGCGATCAGCCTTCCGCGTCGACCCTGAAAGAGTTGTTTTGATGATCTACGGCAGCGGATCTGTGGACAAGTCAGGCCGCAGCTTCGCAAGCGCCTGGTCCAAAGGTTTCCTGATGACGCAAGAGCGGGCAGCTTTTCTGGAAGCGGTGCGTTTTCAGGGTAAACACTGGATCGTCGGAAAGACGGCTAACCCTGCACGCGTCACTTTTTTTAGCCAATATCTGACGCATGAAGACAGGCTGTTGCGCAATGCCGCGCTTGCAGAGGTTCATCGCGCACCGTATCCGACTGCCCGACAGGTGCGGGACGTTGTGACAACCGCGTCTTTGTTGCAGGAGTTGCGCGATGTAAATCGCCTTGCTTATGCGCCGGCTGTCATTCGATTGTTGGGTATGCAATCCGATCCTGCCGCGCAGGCATTCGTTCGACAGCGGTATCAGCCCGCGTTGCGTGCCGGTGACCGGAACATGGCGGATTGGGCGCTGGCCGGGATCGAGGTGGACGGCGCAGACGCAGTAGAAGCGATTGGGCAGGCGTTAGCGCAGGCGAACTGGTCGCCAGAAGATAAGCAGAAGTTAATTCAGGTTCTTGCCGTTGGCGGTTCCACATGGCCGGAATTGCAAGAACAAATACTGGAGATTTACAAGCTTGAGCTTGAACGCAGCGCGGAACTGGCAGGCTGGATCGCCTTGTCTGTACGGACATGGGATACGGATGCATTGACGGCGTCGTTCAAACAAGTTTTGGCGCGTGAAGACCTTGATGCCGCGGTTTTGTTTCTGGTTCAAAACGCGCTGGATATTGGTGACTTGGATTAAATTATTTTATTTCAGCTAGTTAAACCTGACCGTGCCATGTTGTCGGCGTCTGGTCCTGCGAAGATTAAGCGGATTTAATCCAACCCTCCGACGCTTTTAACCCCGAACCCTTTTCTCTGTTTCAACGACAAACGCAATTCAGAGTTAAAGGAGAAAGTCATGGGATACGCACAAACAGTTACTCCGCAAAAGGGGCTCTTCTTCGGTCTGTTCTCGAATTACGCCGAAGCACGGGTCGAACATTTTCGCCGCGATATCTTTGCCAAATCCGTTCGGGCACTGGAAAACCTCAGTGATCGTCAATTGGCAGACATCGGCATCCCACGCAGTGAGATCAAGCAACGCGCCTATGAGAGCGTTTATCACAAGAAGCCTTACTCGGGCACCGCACACTGATCCACGGGCCGCGCCGAATATCGTAAAATACTTGGAGGAGAAAATGTTTGATTTTAACCCAAATCGCGACCAATCGATAAATGCCAGTTCCGTGTTGTTGTTCGACCGGGCGATGCGGTTGCAGGCGATCAGTTCCAGCATCGTACGCGCCGCACAAGATCTGAACCGCTTGAACGATTCCGAACTCGCCGAACTGGGCATCAACCGCAGTGATATCGAAACCGTAATCGATCGCTATATCTAACGGATCACCTAGCAAGACAAACCAAAAGCCATTCCGATATTTCGGGATGGCTTTTTTTAACCTTTAAGCGGCCCATTCTCGAACGGGCGGTGTCAGCCGTTCATTTCAACTGGTCTACGATCTGAAGATGCTGAGCCAGCGTGTCGATTTCGGCCATCCAGTCCTGTACCAGTTTCGGGTCACTGGGGGCGGCGTGGACGCCAGCTGGGATGGCGCGGTTCAGGACCGCCTCGACCGCAAGCGACACCGGGATCGACACCAGTCGCGCCATGGCGGTGCCACGCGCGTCACCCCAGGCGTCCATCACATAGGTCTTGTGCCAGATCGGGATGCCGTCTTTTTCCGCCTTCAGCCCGACGCACAGGACCACGCGGTCGGGTTCGCCCTTGTCATAGGCGTTTTCTTCCCAGAACTGGTCTGACATCTCTTTCAAGCGCGCGTCACCTTCGGGGCCGGACAGGGTTTCGATTTCGCGGAATACATCAGACCACGCATCGGCCCAGCCGTTCAGGCGCAGGGTGCCGCGGACAAATTCCTTGACCGGCCAGTGCTTTTCAAAGTGGTACTGCTCCATGAACGGGATCGAGTCGCGGTTGGGGTAGACCTCAAAGCTTTCGGGCGTCGGCAGCGGCGCGATATAGCTGGTGATTGCGTCCCAGGGACGGGCCACGTCCAGCGGAACATAGTCGCGGATCGACTTGGACGGCGAACGCAGCGCCTTGAGTACCCCCAGCGGCGACCAGCTGAATTTATAACGGAACGGGTTGGGATTCTTCGGAATTCCACCGCAATACGAAATGAAGCTCAGGTGGTTCTGGGCATCGAACGCATCCGAGGCGCGGTAGTCATCGACCAGTGAATGCGCCATCAGGTGGTCTATGCCTGGGTCCAGCCCGACTTCATTCACCAGTGCCACACCGGCTTCGCGGGCCTTGTCGTCCAGCGCACGCATCTCGGGCGCGATATAAGACGAGGAGACGAAATTGGCCTGTTTCGCGATGGCCAGTTCGGCCAGCGGCACGTGCCAGGCACCCGGCAGCATCGAGACGATCACGTCGCCTTTTTTCAGCACCGCACCCAGCGCATCGATGTCAAAGGCGTGGATGTCGTCGGTCAGGTCACCGACCTCGGCTTTGGCTTTTTCGATGGTCCGGTTCCAGACGGTGACCTTGTGCCCGCCTTCAATTAGGCGGCGCAGGCCGGGGATGGCCGACAGGCCGGTGCCACACCAATGAATCGTCATCGCTCAGAATCCTTCGATATGAGTGTTATAGGTCGCCGCCGCCCGGCCCCAGACACCGGAATCCAGATTGGTCAGGGTCAGCAGCGAAGGCAGCAATTGCGCGGCATAATCTTGCGAGCTTTCGACCGGCAGCATTGACGGAAGGTTGTCGATGGCCATCACGTCCATCACCGGATCAGTCGCCACACGCAGGGCAGGAGCGTCCCAGGTGGTGGCACGGTCATAAACGGGCACCGGGTTGTAATCGCTGTCGGGGTCGCAGGCCACATCGCCTATGGCGGTCAGCTTGCGCGGCGCGGTCAAAGCCTCACGCGGTACAAAGACCGGGGTGCCGGGGCGTGCAAAGATGCAGTTCAGGAACAGATTGTGGTCAAGGATTTCCGGGAACGGTCCGCCACTAGACGTTTCGGCCATGTCCCATTTGGTAACGCTGACCCCCATGGCCTCGCATAAGTCTGCAGCCCCGGTGCCCACTCGGCCCAGAGCGCCAATGACAATGGCGCGGGGGCGAGTTGCGCCCGTTGCATCCAACTCAGTCAGCAACTCCGCGTTCAGCGCGTCTTTGCTGGCATACACACCGACCGGCGGGCATTGCTGACCAAGTTGCTGCGCTGCCCAGGTCTTGAGCGTCACAGCAGCGCCCGCATATCCAGCCCAATAGCCGAAGGCGGCGACGCGGCGGCCGGCTTCGTCCACCAGATATTCCAGATCATAGAGCGTTCCGCCGCCGGCCTTGAACCGCGCAAGCAGAGCACGGCCTGAATGCTGACCCTTGTAGGCGTGGCCGAACATGATGTGGCGGTGGGGCAGGGGCGTACCATCTTCGGGCAGTTCCTTGAGACCGAAGATAATCGCGTCCAGCGGTGCCCGGGGCCAGGAGTTTTCGGGCGCGATCTCGCATCCGACCTCTCTGTAACCATCAATCGGGATTGCGCGCACGGAACTTTCCTCAACCGTCACGCGGATGCCGGCTGCGATCAGATCAGCGGCGCCTTCGGGGGTCAGCCCGACCCGTTCCTCATTCGGGCGCTGTTCTGCCCGGACCCAAAGATGTGTCATGCGTTATCCTTTTGTCAGAGCATTCCGGCGGCGCGCACCGCCTGAACCGAAGAACGTGCCTCCATCGCCGCGCGGAAGGTCAGAATTTTGGGAAAGGCCGAGACGTCGACGCCGTCGACTTCCAGCCAACTGCAAACCACATAGAGATAAGCATCTGCCAGCGAGACGGCCTCGCCCAATACAAACGGCCCGCGCAACCCGTTGGAGGAGATATAGTCGCAGGACGCGGTCATCGTCTGTGGAACCTTGTCCGTCATGTCTTTCCAGCTGGATTTCTTGTCGGCCCAGCGGGCGCCGCGCAATTTGTGCGCGTGGTTCACATGCATGGTCGAGGCCAGGTAATACATCACCTCGCGCATCCGGGCGGCCATGACCGGATCTTTGGGCACCAATTCGGCTTCGGGCGCCTTGGCCGCGATATATTCCAGCAGAGCGCCGGTTTCGGTCAGGATACCGCCATCGACCACCAGTGCCGGAACCCGGCCCTTGGGATTGATTTGTTTATAAGCTGGTTTCGTTTGTTCTCCCCCAGCGAAATCCAGTTGGATCGCTTCATACTCTAGCCCGGCCTCTTCCAACGCAATGGCAACAGCGACCGAGATTGTGCGGGGGGCATAGTATAGCTGCATCATAATGGCCTCCGAGGTCAAAGGTGGGTTTGCGCGTATTGCCTGTCGGGCGAGTCCAGGTGCGGCACCGCATTGAACAGAACCGGGCTTAGCTGCGCGCCGATCGGGTGCAGGCGATGCAGCGACGTGTTCATGATGGCCAGCGCCACCCGTGCCATCGCCGGGATATCCAGATCCATCGCTTGCCGTACCACCATCGAAATCAACCCGCCCGAGGTCACAACGATGGCCGGCCCGCCCTCGGTTCCAATCTCGCGCAAAGCGTCCGAGACACGGGTTTCGAACTCGGCAAAGGTTTCGGGCGTATCCGTGATCTCACCCCGGGCCCAGGCGGCAAAGGTTCGGGGCAGATGTTCGACAAAGCCCTCTCGGTCGGTGGGGATCGCCACGCCGTGCTGCTGTTCATATAGCTGCGCGATGGTGAAATACTCGATCTCATTCAGGCGTGCGTCCCGGATTGGGTCAGGCAAGCCCATGCTGGCCGCAGTTTCCACATGTCGCTGCAACGTGCCGCAATAGACCCGCGGGTAATTGGCGCGTGTATCCTGCAGGTGCGCCCCAAGCCAGCGGGCCTGCTGATGACCCAGATCGCTGAGCCTGTCATAGCTTTCTTCATCCCGTGCGGTGGTGTTGGCCTGTCCGTGACGCACCAGTGTAATATGTGACATTGCAATTCCTCTTGGGCGAAGTCTTAGGGCAGGATTTGGATAGGGGCCAGAGGCGTTTGTCAGGGGGCGGGCAAAAACCGACCTTCGTCAAAGGTTTTGCGTGTTCGTTTTCAGACCCGCGATATCGCGATGTGATCGTTGCCCAACGGAAAATAGTTTCCTATACGATACAAAGCTGCTGCATGCGGCTGTATACGCTTTGTATCGGCAATCATGGCAAATCCTGTTGACTCGCAATAGCGTCCCGGGAACCTTGGTGTTGATTGTAAAAGGGTTGCCATTGCAGACCGCACGGTGATCTTTCAAAACGGCATTCGAAAGGCCCGGATTATGAGCACCGAACCGAAACGCACTCCTCTCTACGATCTCCATGTTGAGTTGGGAGGCAAGCTGGTTGATTTTGCGGGTTGGGAGATGCCTGTTCAGTATCCGCTGGGGATTATGGGAGAGCATAAGCAGTGTCGTGAGAAGGCGGCGGTGTTTGATGTGTCGCATATGGGTCAGGTGATCCTGCGCGGTGAGGATGTAGGCGCGAAGCTTGAGGCGATCTGTCCGCAGGCTTATGCGACGCTGAAGGAAGGCAAAGCCCGCTACGGGTTCTTCACGAACGAAGACGGCGGGATCATGGATGATCTGATCGTGTCGAATGCGGGGGATCATTTCTTTGTGGTGGTGAACGCGGCGCTGCGGCATCAGGACATTCCGCATATGAAAGCGAACCTTGAAGGCGTTGAAGTGACCGAGATCTTCGACCGCGCGCTGGTGGCGGTTCAGGGCCCCAAGGCCGAAGATGTCGTGGGCGAACTGTGCCCGGCGGCGCGGGACCTGAAGTTCATGGAAACCACCGTCGCCGATATCAACGGTGTCGAATGCCGCATCTCGCGGCTGGGCTATACCGGCGAGGACGGATACGAGATCTCGATCCCCGAGGACAAGGCGATCGAGGTCACCAAGGCCTTTCTGGCGCATGAGGATTGCGAACCTGCCGGTCTGGGCGCGCGCGACAGCCTGCGGCTGGAGGCGGGTCTGTGCCTCTATGGCAATGACATCGACCAGACGACCTCGCCGATTGAGGCGTCCCTTGGCTGGGCCATTCAAAAGCGCCGCAAGGAAGAAGGCGGTTTTCCGGGTGCGGACCGCGTACAAAAGGAACTGGCCGAGGGTCCTGCGCGCAAGCTGGTGGGCATCAAGCCCGACGGTCGCGCGCCCGCGCGTCAGGGCGTCGAAGTCCAATGTGCCGAGGGCAATACCATCGGCCAGATCACCTCGGGCAGCTTTGGCCCCACGGTCGGCGGTCCCGTTGCGATGGGCTATGTGAGCAAGGGTCATGGCGAGCCGGGCGAGAAGGTCAATCTGATCATCCGGGGCAAGGCGCAACCGGCGCAGATCGTGGCGCTGCCCTTCGTCAAACAGAATTACAAGCGTTGAAGTCAGGAGAGAGAGACATGGCAACCTATTATTCCGAAGAGCATGAATGGCTGACCGTCGAAGGGGACACGGCCACTCTGGGCATCACCAAACACGCGGCTGAGCAGCTGGGCGAAGTGGTCTTCGTCGAGCAGCAGGAAGCGGGCGACGAGTTCGAAAAAGGCGGCGAGATCGGCGTGATCGAATCCGTCAAGGCCGCGTCCGAGCTTTATGCGCCGGTCGATGGCGAGATCACCGAGGTCAACGAGGCGCTGGCCGACAACCCCGGCGCGCTGAACGAAGACCCCGAGGGCGAGGCCTGGATCTACAAGATCAAGATCGCGGATGCCGCGCAGCTTGAGGATCTGATGGACGAAGCCGGCTACAAGTCCTTCATCGGGTAAATCTATGTCGGAGCCCTGTCCCTGGGGCTCCGCCCGTTCGGGCCTGAATCTGTCCACCGGACAGATTCCGGGACGGCCCTCACTCTCCGCCGGAGGCTCCCGCAGTCTCCGCCGGACCTGACCTTTTCGACAGGAGCGCTGCAATGGCCTTCAAACTGACCGATTACGAAGCCTATGACTTCGCCAACCGCCGCCACATCGGCCCGTCGCCCACCGAGATGCGCGACATGCTCAAGGTGATCGGCTTCAAGACGCTGGACCAGCTGATCGACGCCACGGTGCCGCCTGCGATCCGGCAGAAAGAGCCGCTGGACTGGGGTCCGGCGATGACGGAACGCGATGCGCTCTTTCACATGAAAGAGGTGGCGAGCAAGAACAAGGTTCTGACCTCGCTGATCGGTCAGGGCTATTATGGCACCACCACGCCGGCACCGATCCTGCGCAACATCCTGGAAAACCCGGCCTGGTACACCGCCTATACGCCGTATCAGCCCGAGATCAGCCAGGGCCGTCTTGAGGCGCTGTTGAACTTCCAGACCATGGTCAGCGATCTGACCGGGCTGGACGTGGCCAACGCCTCGCTGCTGGACGAAGCCACAGCCGCTGCCGAAGCGATGGCGATGGCCAAGCGCGGCGGTCGCTCCAAGGCCAACAACGCGGCCTTCTTTGTCGACCGCAACTGCCACCCGCAGACCATCGCGGTGATCAAAACCCGGGCTGAGCCGCTGGGCATCGACGTGCAGGTCGGCGACCCCGATGCGCTGGATGCAGGTGCCGTCTTTGGCGCGATCTTCCAGTATCCCGGCACCCACGGCCATGTGCGCGACTTCACCGCCGAGATTGCGGCGCTGCACGAACACAAGGCGATTGCCATCGTCGCCGCCGACATCCTGTCGCTGGCGCTGCTGAAGTCACCGGGCGAGATGGGCGCGGATATCGCCATTGGCTCGACCCAGCGCTTTGGCGTGCCAATGGGCTATGGTGGCCCGCACGCCGCTTATATGGCGACCACCGACAAGCTGAAGCGGTCGATGCCCGGACGGATCATCGGTGTCAGCATCGACAGCCGCGGCAACAAGGCCTACCGCCTGTCGCTGCAAACCCGCGAGCAACACATTCGCCGCGAGAAAGCCAACTCGAACGTCTGCACAGCGCAGGCGCTGCTGGCGGTCATCGCCTCGATGTATGCCGTGTACCACGGCCCCGACGGCATCAAGGCCATCGCGCAATCGGTGCATCGCAAGACCTCGCGCATGGCTGCCGGTCTGGAAGAGGCGGGCTTTGCCGTGGAACCGGAAGTGTTCTTCGACACCATCACGGTTGAGGTCGGCCACCTGCAGAACGTCGTGATGGAGGCCGCCGTGGCCCGTGGCGTCAACCTGCGCAAGGTCGGTGATACCAAGGTGGGCATCAGCCTGGACGAACAGACCCGCCCCGAGACCATCGAGGCCGTCTGGGGCGCCTTCGGTATCGACCGCAAGGATGACAGCTCGAACGTGGCCTACCGCCTGCCGGATTACGCGCTGCGCGAAAGCGCCTATCTGACTCACCCGATCTTCCACCAGAACCGGGCCGAGGCCGAGATCACGCGCTATATGCGCCGTCTGGCCGACCGCGACCTGGCGCTGGACCGGGCGATGATCCCGCTGGGGTCCTGCACCATGAAGCTGAACGCCACGATCGAGATGATCCCGGTCACCTGGCCCGAGTTCGGTAACCTGCACCCGTTCTGCCCCGAAGATCAGGCGCAGGGCTATCACGAGATGATTGCGGATCTGAACGACAAGCTGTGCCAGATCACCGGCTATGACGCGATCTCCCAGCAGCCCAACTCGGGCGCGCAGGGCGAATATGCGGGCCTGCTGACCATCCGCAACTATCATGCATCGCGGGGTGAGGCGCACCGCAATGTCTGCCTGATCCCGACCTCGGCGCATGGCACCAATCCGGCCTCGGCGCAGATGGTGGGCTATCAGGTTGTGCCGGTGCAGGCGGATGAGAACGGCAACATCGATCTCGCCGATTTCCGCGCCAAGGCGGAAAAGCACAGCGATCATCTGGCTGCCTGCATGATCACCTATCCGTCCACCCATGGCGTGTTCGAGACCACCGTGCAGGAGGTCTGCCAGATCACCCATGATCACGGCGGTCAGGTCTATATCGACGGTGCCAACATGAACGCCATGGTCGGCCTGTCGCGTCCCGGTGACATTGGCGGCGACGTCAGCCACCTGAACCTGCACAAGACCTTCTGCATCCCGCATGGCGGCGGCGGCCCGGCATGGGTCCGATCGGCGTCAAGGCGCATCTGGAAGAGCATCTGCCCGGCCACCCGGAATACGGCAGTGCCATCGGCCCGGTCTCGGCCGCGCCCTTCGGCTCGCCGTCCATTCTGCCGGTCAGCTGGGCCTATGTGCTGCTGATGGGTGGCGCGGGTCTGACCCAGGCCACGAAAGTGGCGATCCTGAACGCCAACTACATCGCCGCGCGTCTGAGCGAGGCCTATCCGATCCTCTACACCTCGGAAACGGGCCGGGTGGCGCATGAATGCATCCTCGACACCCGTCCCTTGGACGAGGCGGCCCATGTCAGCGTCGACGACATCGCCAAGCGTCTGGTCGATTCAGGCTTCCACGCGCCCACCATGTCCTGGCCGGTGGCCGGCACCCTGATGGTCGAGCCCACGGAATCGGAACCCATGGCGGAACTCGACCGCTTCTGCGACGCCATGCTGTCCATCCGGGCCGAGGCACAGGACATCATCGACGGCAAGATCGACGCGGACAACAACCCGCTAAAAAACGCCCCCCACACGGTGCGCGATCTGGTCGGCGACTGGGATCGCCCCTACACCCGAGAACAGGCCTGCTTCCCGCCGGGCTCCATGGGCGTCGACAAATACTGGTCCCCCGTCAACCGCGTCGATAACGCATATGGCGACAGAAACCTCGTCTGCACATGCCCACCAATGGACGCATACGAAGAAGCCGCAGAATAAACACAAAACACAAAACCCCGCCGGAATACCGGCGGGGTTTTTCGCCAATAGGAAACCTGTGTTCCAAATTGCGCACCCACCCTATGTCGTTTTCTGCGGGTGAACGGTCTTTTTTGCTTGCTGGATCTGCGAAGGCCTCATACCCCTGTCCGTGGGACACCCCTCCCCAACGAGGGGCGTGTATCTGGAAGGGTAATACACATGACCATCGAACAACCGGCAACGCGGCCGGCGAATCCGCGTTTTTCCTCGGGCCCCTGCGCCAAACCCCCCACATTTGATCTGTCCAAACTGGCCGATGCCGCGCTGGGTCGGTCGCACCGTGCAGCCGTTGGCAAGGACAAGCTGAAGGCGGCCATTGAAGGCACGCGCGAGGTGCTGGGCATTCCGGCAGATTACAAGATCGGCATCGTTCCCGCCTCGGACACCGGCGCGGTTGAGATGGCGCTGTGGTCGCTGCTTGGCGAACGCAAGGTCGAGATGCTGGCGTGGGAGAGTTTTGGCGCGGGCTGGGTGACCGATGTGGTCAAACAGCTGAAGATTGATGCTGAGGTGAAAACCGCGGATTACGGGCAGATCGTTGATCTGGCGTCCGTGGATTTTGCAAATGACGTTGTGTTTACATGGAACGGCACCACCTCGGGCGTGCGGGTTCCCAATGGCGACTGGATCGCGGATGACCGTCAGGGCTTGACGATCTGCGACGCGACCAGTGCGGCTTTTGCGATGGATCTGCCGTGGGACAAGCTGGATGTCACCACCTTCAGTTGGCAAAAAGTGTTGGGCGGAGAGGCTGCACATGGGATGCTGATTCTTTCGCCCCGCGCGGTGGAGCGGCTTGAAAGCTATACCCCCGCATGGCCGCTGCCGAAGATTTTCCGCCTGACCAAAGGGGGTAGGTTGATCGAAGGTATCTTTGCCGGAGCCACGATCAACACGCCTTCGATGCTGGCTGTCGAAGATTATTTGTTCGCACTGGACTGGGCGCGGTCGGTCGGTGGCCTGCAGGGTTTGATCGCCCGCGCGGATGCCAATGCCGGTGCGGTGCATGCTTTCTGCGCGCAGAATGACTGGATCTCTAATCTGACCGCGGATGCCGCGACGCAGTCGAACACTTCGGTTTGCCTGAAGTTCACCGATGACCGCATTCAAGATGGCGCAGTCTTTGCCAAAGCCGTGGCGAAACGGTTGGAGGTCGAGAATATCGCGCTGGATATCGGCGCCTATCGCGACGCGCCTGCGGGCCTGCGCATCTGGTGTGGCGGTACGGTCGAAACCTCGGATATCGAGGCGATGCTGCCCTGGCTGGCTTGGGCTTTTGAGGCTGAGATCGCGGCGCAAACCGAAGCCGCCTGACCTTTTTCACCGGGCCCCATCAGGCCCGGACCTTCCCTACAATTCAAGGACCAGAGATATGGCCCCCAAAGTACTCGTATCTGACAAGCTCAGCGAAACCGCCGTTCAAATCTTCCGGGATCGCGGCATCGATGTGGATTTCATGCCCGATCTTGGCAAGGACAAAGACAAGCTGGCCGAGGTGATCGGTCAGTATGACGGTCTTGCCATCCGTTCGGCCACCAAGGTCACGCCGACCCTGCTTGAAAAGGCTGACAACCTGAAAGTCATTGGCCGCGCTGGCATCGGCACGGACAATGTGGACAAAGAGGCTGCCTCGAAAAAAGGCGTGATCGTGATGAACACGCCCTTTGGCAACATGATCACCACGGCCGAGCACGCGATTGCGATGATGTTCGCTGTGGCGCGGCAAATCCCCGAGGCCAGCACCTCGACCCATGCGGGCAAGTGGGAAAAGTCCAAGTTCATGGGAATCGAGCTGACCAACAAGACCCTTGGCGTCATCGGCGCGGGCAACATTGGTGGTATCGTCTGCGAACGCGCCTTGGGTCTGAAGATGAAGGTCATCGCCTATGATCCCTATCTGGGCGAAGAGAAAGCCGCCAAGATGGGCGTGGAAAAGGTCGAACTGGACGAACTGCTGTCACGCGCTGATTTCATCACCCTGCACGTGCCGCTGACCGACCAGACCCGTAACATCCTGAGCCGCGAAAACCTGGCCAAGACCAAGCCGGGCGTGCGCATCGTCAACTGTGCCCGTGGTGGTCTGGTCGACGAAGAGGCGCTGGCCGAACTGCTGCAATCCGGTCACATTGCTGGCGCCGCCTTTGATGTGTTCAGCGAAGAGCCCGCCAAGGAAAACGCCCTGTTCAACCTGCCCAACGTCGTCTGCACGCCGCATCTGGGTGCGGCCACGACCGAGGCGCAGGAAAACGTGGCGCTGCAGGTGGCCGAGCAGATCTCGAACTATCTGCTGACAGGAGCGGTGGAAAACGCGCTGAACATGCCCAGCGTCACCGCCGAAGAAGCCAAGATCATGGGGCCGTGGATCAAGCTGGCCGGTCACTTGGGCAGCTTCATCGGTCAAATGACAGATGAGCCGATCAAGGCGATTAACATCCTCTATGACGGTGTCGCCTCCGAGATGAACCTGGCGGCCCTGAACTGCTCGGTCGTGGCGGGGATCATGAAGAAGTTCAACCCCGAGGTGAACATGGTCTCGGCTCCGGTCGTCGCCAAAGAGCGTGGCATTCAGATCTCGACCACCAACCAGGACAAGTCCGGTGCGTTCGAAGGCTATATCAAAGTGACCGTGGTGACCGAAAAGCGCGAACGCTCGATCGGGGGCACGGTCTTCAGCGACGGCAAGCCACGTTTCATCCAGATCAAGGGTATCAATATCGAGGCCGAGGTGGGTGCGCACATGCTCTACACCACCAACGAGGACGTGCCGGGCATCATCGGTGCACTGGGTCAGACCATGGGTGACAATGACGTCAACATCGCCAACTTTACCCTTGGCCGGGCGGAAGCAGGCGGCGAAGCCATTGCGTTGCTTTACGTGGACGAGCCGGTTCCGGCCGAGGCGCGCGCCAAGCTGGCGGAAACCGGTCTGTTCACCCAGATCAAACCGCTGGAGTTCGACGTCGCCTAAGCAGTGTTGAATTTCTGGAACAATTCTTGCCCGCGCCCCTCAAGGCGCGGGTATTTTCTTTTCCTGACAAGCATTTCGCGCCAAAAGCCAGGTACGCGTTTATCCGAGGGATTTTCATGACATCCGCCATCTACGCCATCGGCGATATCCACGGGCAGTTAGAGATGCTGGAAAATGCGCTGTACCTTATCGAACAGGACGGTGGGCGGGATGCGCGGATCGTGTTTTTGGGCGACTATGTAGATCGTGGGCCGGATTGTCGTGGCGTTCTGGACCTTTTGGTCGCTGGGCAAAAGGTCGGACGGAACTGGGTTTTTCTGTTGGGCAATCATGACCGGATGTTCGCCAGATTCATGCACGATGGTTCGACCGCCGAGGCCAAATTGCGGATCGGCGAACACTGGCTGCATGCGCGTTTGGGCGGGACCGAGACGTTGGCGTCGTACGGTGTGACGTACACCGAAGAAGAACGCGTTTACAAAATTCTCGACCGCGCAAGGGCAGCGGTGCCGTCGGACCATGTCGACTTTCTGAACCGGCTGGTGACGTACCATCACCAGGATGAGGTTCTGTTCGTCCATGCCGGGATTCGCCCCGGTGTATCGCTGGCCGATCAGACCGAGGAAGACCTAATCTGGATACGGGGCGAGTTTCTGGATGATCCGCGACCGCACCCGTGGCTGGTGGTCCATGGGCACACACCTTCGGAACAGGCTGAGCATCGCGGTAACCGGATCAATCTGGACGGAGGTGCCGGGATGGGGCGACCATTGGTTCCGGCGGTGTTTGAGGGCCGGGATTGCTGGCTGCTCACCAACGATGGCCGTGTGCCGCTGATCCCTTAACCCTTGGTGAACAGGTCCTTGTAGTCCTCACGCAGGAAATTCTTTTGCACCTTGCCCATCGTGTTGCGCGGCAACTCTTCCAGCACGATCAGTTTGCGCGGGTGTTTGAACCGGGCCAGCGAGTTCTGCACGTTGGCCAGAATGGCCTCGGGGTCCAGTGTCTGTCCCGGCTCGGGCACCAGAATGCCGACCGGTGTTTCGCCGAAATCCGGGTGCGGCACGCCGATCACGGCGCTTTCCAACACGCCCGGCTGGTCATCCAGAACCAGCTCAACCTCTTTGGGGTAAATGTTGTACCCGCCCGAGATGATCAGGTCCTTGCCGCGCCCGACGATGTGAACATACCCGTCCGCATCCAAACGCCCCAGATCGCCGGTGATGAAAAACCCGTCTTCGCGCAGCTCGGCGGCGGTTTTCTCGGGCATTTGCCAATAGCCCTGAAACACGTTGGGGCCGCGCACCTCAAGCATGCCGATTTCACCCTGCGGCAAGTCTGTGCCGGTTTCAGGGTCGGTCACCTTCAGTTCGACGCCGGGCAGGGGAAAGCCCACCGTGCCCGGGCGACGTTCGCCGTCATGGGGGTTCGAAGTGCTCATGTTGGTCTCGGTCATGCCGTACCTCTCAAGGATACGGTGGCCAGTGCGCGCCTCGAACCGCTCATGGGTCTCTGCCAGTAACGGCGCCGAGCCCGAGATGAACAAACGCATGTGCCGGGTCAGATCGCCGGTGAACCTCTCATCGCCCAGTAAGCGGGTGTAAAAGGTCGGAACCCCCATCATCGTTGTGGCCTGCGGCATCAGCCGCAACATGTCTTCAAGATCGAATTTCGGCAAAAAGATCATAGACCCGCCCGCGGACAGCGCCACATTCGTCGCCACGAACAGCCCGTGCGTGTGAAAGATCGGCAGCGCATGCAGCAGCACGTCATCCGCCGTGAACCGCCACTCCTGCACTAGCGTTTCAGCGTTTGACAGCAGATTGGCCTGCGTCAGCATCGCGCCCTTCGATCGTCCGGTTGTGCCCGAAGTATAAAGGAATGCGGCCAGATCATCCTCGGACCGCTGGACCGGCTCAAACGCGGGCAACATCCCCAACGCCCGCCGCATAAGGCTTCCCGAACCATCGGCGTTGAGCGTCTCTAACCGGGCGTCTTGGGCGGCGGCGATAGGGGCCAGCCCCTGTTCTTTTGCGGCGTCACAGACAACCAGTTTCGCACCGCTGTTTTCGATGAAATATTGTAACTCGGCCGTGGTGTATCCGGTATTCAGCGGCAGAAAAATCAATCCGGTCTGCACGCAGGCAGCATAGAGCGCCAGCGCCTGGGGCGATTTTTCAACCTGTACGGCCACGCGTTCACCGGGCTCAAGTTCGTATCCGCTTAGGGTATTGGCGATCTGCGCGGCCATGTCCAGAAAATCGGCATGGGTCAGGATCTGACCATCAGGAAGGTGAAGAAACGGTGTGTGTTTGCCCGCGTGAATGCCAAACAGCCGTTCGTACAGCGGGTTACCCATTTCGTCTTTCCTTTGCGCCTGCTCAATCCTGGGTGAATCTGTATCGGATTGAGCAGAGGGTAAAGAGAAATCCGGGCGCGGTTTAGAATTGCGTGGTCATGCGATACCCGGCGGCAAAGAACATCTTGGCAAAGGTCACGGGCTGACCCTGCAACCAGGTGATGCGCTCTCCGGTAAAGACCGGTTCTCCTTCGGGGACGTCCAGAAACCCGGCGAGTGTTGTATCGGCACGGCTAGCCAGAAAACTCAGTTCGACATTGGTGAAGGGCAGGGTCTGGATCAGCCACTCATTCGGTCCGATCTGCGAGAAATCTGCCTGCTCCACCTGCGGGACCGAGGCCGTGACGATCCAGCGATCCTCAAACTGAAACGGCGTGTTGCCGTTGAAATGCATACAGCGAACATGCATCACGCTTTGCTCCTCAGACAGAGCCAATCGGGCGCTTAGCCATTCCGGAGCAGTCTCTAACTTAGAAGAAACCAGCGCATAGCGATATGTGCCGCCCATCGCCTCAACCTCGTCCCGGACCATGGGAATGGTGAAACGGGCCTGTCGCTGCGGTGCGCTCAACACCCGCGTACCAGCCTTGCGCCGGCGTTCCAGATAGCCCTCGTCAGCTAACTCCCGCAGGGCGCGGTTCACTGTTGTGCGGGTGCAGGAAAACTCGACCGCAAGATCCTGTTCGTTGGGCAACAGAGAGTCGGGCTGCCACTCGCCCGATCGGATGCGGGACAGAACGGTTTTCTTGATGTCTTTGTAGCTGGTGGTGTCACTGGATTGGGGCATGATGACCGTTCCTTTAGACCGAGGCCAGCAGGCCCGCAATCGCGGATCTATAGGCGGATATGATCTGATCACGTGCGACGTGGCGGCCCTGTTTCACCATGTGGCGTCCGGCAGACCACAAGTCAATTACCAGCCCATCAGGGGCGGCAAAACACAGTCCATCCAGCAATTGATCGTCCGTCAATGCGCAGAGCGTCGGGTGGGTCCGGTCAATGGCCAGCAGATCAGCTAACTTGCCCTCGGCAATCTCACCAGCGTTACGTCCAAGTGCTTGCGCACCACCTTGCGCGGCACCGGTATAAAGAGCGTGCCCGACCGAGCCTTCGCCCGGTACCAGGACCGCCCGCTGTTGATCACGCAGACGTTGGGAGTATTCCAGGGTGCGCAGTTCTTCGGGCAAGGAAATCCTAATATTAGAGTCTGATCCGACCCCGAATCGTCCATTTTCTGCGACGTAGGTCGCGCCGTTGAAAATACCATCGCCCAGATTGGCCTCGGTGATCGGGCACAGCCCCGCCACAGCACCGGACTGGGCCAGCGTGCGGGTTTCGGCATCGGTCATATGGGTGGCATGGATCAGACACCACCGCGCGTTCACGTCTGCATTGTCCAGCAGCCAGGCCACCGGACGCTGGCCCAACGCGGATTGTACGTCGGCGACTTCCTGAACCTGTTCGGCGATATGGATATGGACCGGACCCTTGGGTGTGTTTTGCAGCAGTTCGCGCAGGTCTGTCGGTGAAGTTGCGCGCAAGGAATGTGGCGCAACCCCCAATATAGAGTCAGTGCTTGGCAGTTTATTACGGCAATCATCCACCAAATTCAAAAACCGGGACACATCATTGCTGAACCGCAACTGCCCACCTGACAGCTTGTCCTGCGCAACGCCGCCATAGGTGTAGAGGACCGGTAAATGAGTCAGACCGATCCCTGACTGGTGTGCGGCGGAAAAGATACGCTGGCTTAGTTCCGAGAGTTGATCGTAGGCCGCGCCGCCGGGTTGGTGATGGACATAGTGGAATTCACCGACCGAGGCATACCCGGCCTCCTGCATCTCCATGAAAACCAGTGCGGCGATGGCTTCGATCTGGTCGGGCGTCAACCGATCCAGAAAGCGATACATCAGGTTGCGCCATGTCCAGAAACTCTCGCGTCCGGCCATGCGGGTTTCCGTCATGCCCGCCATGGCCCGTTGAAAGGCGTGGCTGTGCAGGTTTGCCAAAGCGGGCAAAAGAACGTCGACGCGTGTATCATCAGGCAGTGCCGACGCCTGGTACTGCACCCGGCTGATACTCCCATGGTCGATTTCTACTCGCACATCGTGAATCCAATCAGAGCCTAATAAAGCTGTCTTGGCATGAATCTGCATTTTGATTTCCATAATGTGTAGACTTCATATCTTTACACCTATACATAAAAATCAAACAAGAGGGGAGCCGAAAAGAATCGCCATGACCAGAAAAGCGGTCTTACTCAGCGCCAGGATGGCCACGATGTCAGAGGGGGGCACGCCCTATGGGCTGTGTCGGGATGCAGCGATCGCCGTTAACGGGGCAAAGATTGTCTGGGTCGGCGAACGCCAGGACTTGCCGCCGGAATATGTCGATTGGCCGGTCGAGGATTTCGGTGAACGGTTGATCACTCCGGCGCTGATCGACGCGCATACCCACGTGGTGTTTGGCGGAAACCGCGCAACTGAGTTCGAAATGCGGTTGAATGGCGCCTCATACGAGGACATCGCCCGTGCCGGGGGTGGTATCCTCTCCACGGTCAACGCCACGCGGTCCGCCAGTGCTGAGATGCTTTTGTCAGATGCTCTAACCCGCGTGGACGCCCTGATTGCCGAGGGTGTCAGCACCCTTGAGGTCAAGTCGGGCTATGGGTTGGATACCGAGACCGAATTGAAGATGCTGCGCGTTGCCCGCCGGATCGGTGAATCCCGCCCTATCCGCGTCAAATCCAGCTTTCTGGGCGCACATGCAGTGCCGCCGGAATATGCCGAATGCCCCGACGACTATATTCGCGAGGTCTGCATCCCAACCCTGCGCGCGGCCCATGCCGAGGGGCTGGTGGACGCGGTGGATGGGTTCTGCGAAGGAATCGCCTTTAACCCTGCACAAATCGCCCTGGTTTTTGATGTGGCGCAAGAGCTGGACCTGTCGGTGAAACTGCATGCCGAGCAGTTGTCCAATCTGGGCGGCGCGCAACTGGCGGCCTCTTACGGGGCTTTGTCGGCGGATCACATCGAATACCTGGATGCCAATGGTGTATCAGCCATGGCAAAAGCCGGAACCACGGCCGTGCTGTTGCCGGGCGCGTTTTACACACTGCGAGAAACGCAGATGCCACCCGTTGATCTGCTGCGCCAGCATCAAGTGCCAATGGCTTTGGCGACTGACTGCAATCCCGGTTCTTCGCCGCTGACCTCGCTGCTGCTGACCATGAACATGGGCTGCACACTGTTTCGTCTTACGCCTGAAGAGGCGCTGGCTGGTGTCACCCGCAACGCCGCGCGCGCGTTGGGGATCAACGATGCGGGCACTCTCGCGCCGGGGCATAGGGCGGATCTGGCGATCTGGAATGTCACTCATCCGGCGGAACTGGCCTATCGCGTTGGCTTCAACCCACTGCACAAACGCCTTTTCGGAGGGATCGAATGACGTCTCTGATTTTGCAGCCCGGTCAGGTTTCTTTGGCGCAACTGGCCGAGATCTATTGGGATCAAACGGCTGTTTCACTGGATTCTGACTGCAAGTCCGCAGTCGATGCAGCGGCGCAACGTATTCAGGCGGCGGCTCGGGGCAATGACCCCGTCTATGGCGTCAATACCGGTTTTGGGAAACTGGCCAGCCTCAAAATCGCGCCGCAGGACACCTCGACCCTGCAGCGCAACCTGATCCTCAGCCATTGTTGCGGTGTTGGTCCCGCCATACCGCAAAGGCTGACCCGGCTGATGATGACACTCAAGCTGTTGTCCTTCGGTCGCGGTGCATCGGGCGTGCGGTGGGAGCTGATCGAGCTGTTGCAGCAGATGCTGGCCCGCGGGGTCACTCCGGTGATCCCGGCACAGGGTTCGGTTGGGGCATCGGGCGACCTGGCGCCGTTGGCCCATATGACCGCAGTGGTCATTGGCGCGGGCGAGGCCGAGGTGAACGGCACTGTCCTGCCGGGGGCTGAAGCACTGAAAACAGTTGATTTAGAGCCTATTCAACTGGGTCCCAAGGAAGGACTGGCCTTTATCAACGGCACCCAGTTTTCAACCGCCTTTGCTTTGGCTGGGTTGTTCGAGGCTTGGCGCGCGGCGCAAAGCGCGTTGGTTGTTTCGGCCTTGTCGACCGATGCGATCATGGGGTCTACCGCACCCCTGCGGCCTGAAATTCACACTTTGCGCGGTCATCGTGGCCAGACCGAAGCCGCCAGCGCCATGCGCGCCGTGCTGGACGGGTCGGAAATTCGGGAAAGTCACCGTGAGGGCGACACCCGCGTTCAGGATCCTTATTGCGTTCGCTGTCAACCGCAGGTCACGGGCGCAGCAATGGATGTATTGCGGCAGGCCGCCGCCACGCTTGAGGTTGAGGCCAACGCAGCCACCGACAATCCGCTGGTTCTGGCCGACGGGATTGTCTCGGGCGGGAATTTCCATGCTGAACCTGTAGGGTTCGCCGCTGATATGATCGCGCTGGCCGTGTCCGAGATCGGTGCCATCGCGCAGCGTCGCATTGCCCTGATGGTGGATCCGACGCTCAGCTTTGATTTGCCGCCTTTCCTGACACCTGATCCGGGGTTGAATTCTGGCCTGATGATTGCGGAGGTCACCACCGCGGCATTGATGAGCGAGAACAAGCACCTCGCCAATCCCTGTGTCACCGACAGCACCCCCACCTCGGCCAACCAGGAGGATCATGTTTCGATGGCGGCCCATGGTGCGCGGCGCCTGATCCGAATGGTCGAGAATTTGAACTACATTCTGGGTGTGGAACTACTGTGTGCAGCTCAAGGGGTTGAATTTCGCGCGCCTCTGGTCACCAGCGGGCCTTTGCAGCAGGTCATTGCTCGGTTGCGGGCTGACATTCCGGCCCTGACCGAAGATCGTTATCTGGCCCCTGAGTTGGAGACCGCGAAACAACTGGTAGCCGGGGCGTCGATCCTACGGGCCGTTAGCACCCCAATGCCCGAGGTGGTGTGATGCAGGTGGTTAGCGTACAGCGCGGGGATGGCCCTATCGTCTTGGGACAACCGCATGGCGGGACCTATGTGCCGGATGACATTGCAGCTCGTCTCAATGGCACTGGGCGTGCATTGGCGGACACGGATTGGCACATAAACAGGCTCTATGAAAAGATTTTGAGTGGTGCGACGGTGGTTCAGTCGCATGTTCATCGCTATGTCATCGACGCCAATCGCGATCCCGACGGTGTTTCGCTTTACCCAGGGCAAAACACGACAACGCTGGTGCCATTGACCGATTTCGATGGGCAACCGATCTGGCGCGACGGGCAGGAACCGTCAGAGGATGAGATCGGTCAGAGGCGCGAAACCTTCCATGTACCCTATCATGCCGCGCTTGCCGAAGAGTTGGAGCGCGTGCGGGCAAAGCACGGCGTGGCTGTTCTGTTCGATTGCCACTCGATCCGCAGTCGCATTCCATTTCTGTTTGAAGGCATGTTGCCCGACATGAATATTGGGACGGATGGGGGTGTGACCTGTGCGTCAAAAATAGAGTCTATTGCGCATGAACATGCCACGTCATCGTCTTACAGCACCGTTCTGAACGGGCGGTTCCGGGGTGGCTGGACGACCCGCCACTATGGCCGTCCGGCCGACGGTCTGCACGCCATACAGATGGAACTGGCGCAATCCACTTACCTGACAGCCGAGGCCGCCCCGTGGAGTTATGACACTGCCAAGGCCGACCGCCTACGTCGTTGGCTGCGCGATATTCTGGAAGCCATCCAAGACACTGCATTGGAGACGATCCCATGACCGACCCTCGCAAGAACACGCGCGATATCTATCCGCCGACAGGCCCCGAGCTGAACGCCAAAAGCTGGCTGACTGAGGCCCCGCTGCGGATGTTGATGAACAATCTGCACCCGGACGTGGCCGAAAACCCGCATGAACTGGTGGTTTATGGCGGAATCGGCCGCGCGGCGCGGACTTGGCAGGATTTCGACACTATTGTTGCCGGTTTGAAGGATCTGGAAGAGGACGAGACCCTGATAGTCCAGTCCGGCAAACCCGTGGCGATCATCCGCACCCATAAGGACGCGCCGCGGGTGCTGATCGCCAATTCGAATCTCGTGCCCCATTGGGCGACCTGGGATCACTTCAACGAACTCGATAAGAAGGGCTTGATGATGTACGGCCAGATGACCGCTGGCTCGTGGATTTACATCGGCACGCAGGGCATCGTTCAGGGCACTTATGAGACCTTTGCCGAGGCCGGGCGCCAGCATTATGGCGGCGACCTGACCGGCAAGTGGATTCTGACCGGGGGCTTGGGCGGCATGGGGGGCGCGCAACCGCTGGCCGCCGTTTTTGCCGGTGCCTGCTGTTTGGCGGTCGAGTGTAACCCAGACAGTATCGATTTCCGCCTGCGCACCAAATACCTCGACGAAAAGGCCGAGACTCTGGACGAAGCGTTGGAGATGATCGACCGCTGGACCAAAGCGGGCGAGGCAAAATCCGTGGGCCTGTTGGGTAATGCGGCCGAGGTGTTCCCAGAAATCTTCAAAAGAGGGAACGAAGGCGTCCGCCCGTATCCCGATATCGTCACCGACCAGACCAGCGCCCATGATCCCATCAACGGCTACTTGCCAATTGGTTGGTCCATGGCGCAGTGGCGTGAAATGCGTGAAACAGACCCTAAAGCGGTTGAAAAGGCTGCGCGGGCGTCGATGAAACAACACGTCGCCGCGATGGTTGATTTTTGGAACGCGGGCGTGCCGACGCTGGATTACGGTAACAACATCCGGCAGGTGGCACAGGATGAGGGGTTGGAGAACGCTTTTGCCTTCCCCGGTTTCGTTCCCGCATATATCCGTCCGCTGTTTTGCAAAGGCATCGGTCCGTTCCGCTGGTGTGCGTTGTCAGGCGACCCCGAGGATATCTATAAAACCGACGCCAAGATGAAAGAGCTGTTCCCCGAGAACGAACATCTGCACCGCTGGCTCGACATGGCGCAGGAACGGATTGCGTTTCAGGGCCTGCCCGCGCGGATTTGCTGGATCGGGCTCGGCGACCGGCACCGCGCCGGGTTGGCGTTCAATGAGATGGTCGCCAATGGTGAGCTAAAAGCGCCGGTCGTGATCGGCCGGGATCACTTGGACAGCGGTTCCGTCGCTAGCCCGAACCGCGAGACCGAGGCGATGTTGGACGGGTCTGACGCCGTAAGCGATTGGCCGCTGCTGAATGCTCTGATCAACACCGCCAGCGGCGCGACATGGGTCTCGCTGCATCACGGTGGTGGGGTCGGCATGGGGTTCTCTCAACATGCGGGTGTGGTGATCTGTGCTGATGGTACCGAGGACGCGGCCCGACGGTTGGAACGGGTGCTGTGGAACGATCCGGCCTCGGGCGTGTGGCGGCATGCGGATGCGGGGTATGACATTGCAAAGGATTGCGCCCGCGCCCATGGGCTGCGATTGCCTGGCATTCTGGGGTAAACATATCAACTGTCTCTGGTGAATTGGCGGCCCCTGCGTTATGCGCGGGGGAGCCCGCAGGAGACCGATGATGTACGTAGCCACTCTGTTGACCAATCCGAACATGCCGAAGCTCGAGCAGGCTTTGGTCGAGTCGTTGTGCAACGCGTGGGGCGGGGGCGATCTGGTTTGGCTCAGCGAAGATGAGGCGGCGCAGTTCACGTTTCCCGAGCTGCCTGATAATCAGTGGGACGTCTGGGCAGAGCTGCAGTTGTTAGAGGTCGACCTGATCGTGCAGCCGTTCGGGAAACGCCGCAAGCTGATGCTGCTGGCCGATATGGACAGCACCATGATCCAGCAGGAATGTATTGACGAACTGGCCGATGAGGCGGGCGTGGGCGATCGCGTCAAAGACATTACCGCGCGGGCCATGAATGGTGAGCTTGATTTCGAAGGTGCGCTGATTGAACGTGTCGGCCTACTGAAGGGCCTGGATGAGGCGGTGATCGACAAGGTTCTGAACGAACGCATTACATTGATGCCGGGCGGTAAGGAACTGGTTGCGACGATGCGCCTGAACGGGGGCTATGCGGCCCTGGTGTCGGGTGGGTTTACGGCCTTCACCGCGAGGGTGGCTGATCTGCTTGGCTTTGATGAAAACCGCGCCAATACATTGCTGGCCGAAAAGGGCAAGCTGACCGGCGATGTACAGCGCCCGATTCTGGGCAAACAGGCCAAGGTGGATGCGCTGGCGCAGATTACCAAGCGGCTGGGCCTGTCCGAGGCCGACGTGATTGCCGTGGGCGATGGCGCCAATGATCTGGGCATGCTGAGCCGGGCCGGAACCGGTGTGGCGCTGCATGCCAAACCTTCGGTCGCCGCCAAATGCGATATTCGGATCAATTACGGAGATCTGACGGCATTGCTGTACCTGCAGGGCTATTCCCGCGCGGCCTTTACCGAGGTCTGATCGCAAGGGGCTTCCCTTTATTTAACAAAAATGTTAAACAATGGTCATGAACACGCTTCTGACCGCATTTTCGGCATTGTCCGATGCCACCCGATTCTCGATTGTCGAGCAGTTGATGCAAGACGGTGAACTGCCCGCTGGTGACCTGATAGAAGGGCGCGGCATGTCAGGGGCCGCGATCTCGCGCCATCTGAAGGTGTTGCGCGCCGCCGGGCTGGTGCAGCAACGGGTGCAGGGCAGCCAACGTATGTATTCCATCCAGCCCGAGGGGCTGCGGGCCATCGCGGAATGGACCATCTCGAAACGGCAATTCTGGGAAAGCAGCCTCGACCGTTTGAACGATTTGATTGAAAGGGAGAATTCATGGCCGACCTGAAATTGGAACGCGCGTTTCCCACATCCCAGGAAAACCTGTTTGCCTGGATCAGCGATGGCGCAAAGCTGTTGCAGTGGTGGGGCCCCGAAGGGATGCATGTGCCCGAACATGATTTGGATTTTTCACGCCTTGGGCCGTGGCACTCGGTCATGGTGAATGCCGAAGGGCAGCGATACAAAGTATCCGGGCAGGTGACCCATGTTGATCCGCCGAATTCAGTGGGGTTCACCTGGGGCTGGCATGACGATCAGGATCAACGCGGAGCGGAAAGCCACGTGACGCTGACGGTCACAGCGACGGAATCCGGTGCAAAGTTGGTTCTTGATCACCGCGAATTGGCCGATGCCGAGGTCGCGGCCAACCACAACCAAGGTTGGACTTCGTCACTGCGCAAGCTGGAAGCTCAGTTTTAAGATTTTCATTAGGGAGGAAGAGAAATGCCTCAGTTCTTGTTTGTCTATCACGGTGGTCACACCCCAACCGACCCCGCCGAAATCGAAGCGACCATGGCCGCCTGGGGCGCATGGTTCCAGAATATGGGCGATGCGCTGGACATCCCCGGCAACCCGGTGGGCCAGTCCTATACCGTCAGCAACAGCGGTGTTGTCGACAATGGCGGTGCCAACCCGGCCTCGGGGTTCACGGTCATCAGGGCCGACAGCATCGACGCCGCCAACGAGATGGCCAAGGGCTGCCCCATGGTCGTCAACGGATCAGGCTCGGTCGAAGTGGCCGAGATTCATCCGATCGAGATGTGATCGCCTTAGCCGGGGAAACCCGGCGCAGGCTTGATGATGCCACATTCCAGCCCGCGGCGGCTGTACTGAATGGCGTTCATGAATTTGCGGGTGGCCGGGTGTTCGGCCTCCAGCACACCCAGATGGGCCAGAATGGATGCGATGGCGCATTCAGCGGCACGCGTGGTGCCGTCTGTGATCTTCAGTGCCACGCCCATGCGTTTTTCCGGAATGATGGCGATGAAAACAGCTTCGGCCCCGGTCTTGATCGCGGCGCGGCCCTCCATCGCGCGCATCAGTTCGGTACAGGCGCGGCTTTCGCCGGCAACCAGTTCGGGATGCTTGATCATCGCAGCGGTCAATTGCTGCGCCGCATCGCTGGCCCGGTCCGACCGGTCGGCGGCCGAGGCAAACCACGCCATCGATCGCGCCAACCCCACCAGCGAGGTGGCAAAGTTCGGCGCTGAACATCCGTCTATCCCATAGGCGGGGCTGGCCTCACCGGTTGTTTCTTCGATGGCTGACAGACAGGCCTGCTGAACTGGGTGGTCGATTTCCAGATACTCCGGCCCGGCCCCCATATGCTGGGCCACGGTCAGGAACCCGCAATGCTTGCCCGAGCAGTTATTGTGAATCTGGCAAGGCGTGTCGTCGGCCAGAATCAATCCGTCGCGCGCGGCCATATCCTGCGGCTCTTGCGGGCCGCAGCGCAGATCATGTTCGGACAGGTTCAGATGGTCCAACCAGGCGGTCACGCGGTCAGTGTGGATATGCGCGCCGCTGTGTGAGGCGCAAGCCAGTGCCAGATGCTCGCTGTTCAGCCCATATTTCGCCGCGGCGCCTGAGGTGATCAGCGGCAGACCTTGGATCATCTTGGCCGAAGATCGTGGGTAGATAATCGCACTTGGATCACCCCAGCTTTGTACGATCTGGCCACTGTCATCACAGATCACTGCATGGCCCAGATGCAGGCTTTCCAACAAGGGGCCGCGCCATAGTTCTGTCATTGGTACCGGCTGCGTCATCAGGCCTCTCCGTAATATGCGCAAAATTCTGCCAATCGCCCTTTCGCCTGTGGCGAAACCTGCGTTAGTGTGTGTATGTCGACAATCATCGGAATACGCAACTTACAGACGAACCGGCAGGGTGCGCAGGCTTTTCCGATGGGTATGAGGTAATAGGTCGAGCTAGGAGGCTGGACAGATGGGATTGAAACTCGTCCGTGTAATCGCGGGCCTGTGCATGGCAGGGATGGCCACTACGGCAACCGCTCAGCAGGCGTCAAGCACCAACCGTGTGGCAGCCAAAACCGATTGGAGCGTGTTCGTCGAAGACGATCCCACCGAATGCTGGAGCGTGTCTGCACCCAAGGAAACCGTCAACACACGCGGTGGCCGGGTGGTCTCGGTCCGCCGCAGCGATATCCTGCTGTTCGTGTTCTATCGTCCCAACGCCGAGGTGAAGGGGCAAGTGACCTTTACCGGCGGCTATCCGTTCGCGGCAGGCTCAACCGTCAATCTTGAAATCGACGGGACCGAGTTTGAACTGATCACCGAAGGCGAATGGGCCTGGCCTGCAACCGAAGGCGAAGACCTCAAGGTGGTTGCAGCGATGAAGCGGGGCACTGAGGCTGTTCTGACCGCCCGGTCCGAGCGTGGGACGCAGACCAAGGACACATTCTCGTTGCTGGGTTTCACGGCAGCGATCGAAGACGCCGAGAAACGCTGCACAAACTGATACGTATCTGAAGACACGCGAGACCCCGTCATTTGGCGGGGTTTTCTTTTTTTGAAGCGTCAAGTGTCGGCTTTACGCCACGTCTGTCTGCAAGTTTGATCCGTATCAAAGCGAGCCTCCGACATTTTTGAACTAATTAGTTCAGCTGAATAGAAGGAGCTTACGAATGCTGAATAAGCCTATTGTCGCGCTGATGATGGCAGTCGCCGTGTTGTTGAGCGCGTGTGAAAAAGATTCTGAAACCTACCCCGTATCCGGTGAGCAATGTGGGCCAGAGGATCCGGTAAAAACTTTGGATGCAGCAGATTGCGATATCCTGCCAGCGGGCATCTGAAGCGGCTTACCTGATAGCATTGATTTCGGCCGCATCGGCGTTGACGGTGCGGCCAATCTGTATTTGGGGCGCAGTAGTTCGCGTGCTACCGTCGGCAGTGGGAACCTCTGGCAGGAGCGAGTTATGCGGTACGTATTGATCATATTGTTGTTTTCCTCTGCGGCACTGGCAGACCCAACGTTGGAATGTTCAGACTCAAGTTCTCAGGTGGAAATTGGGGCGTGTGTTGGCGAGATGGAAGATCGGGTCAGTCTGGCGCTGGAGGAGAGCTACGGATTTGCCATGCAATCGGCCAAAGAGTTGGACGAGATCACCGAGCGGGTGGTGGCGCAGCCCGCCTTGGAAGCTTCGCAATCAGCCTGGGCAAGCTACCGCGATGCGCAGTGCGAAGCGGTGGGCGCTTCCTATGGCGGAGGGTCCGGTACTGGCATCGCCATCACCGCGTGCCGGGTCGATCTGGGACGCGCGCGTGTGGACGAGTTGCTGCGCTTTGCGAATTGATTGATACGATTCCTTTTGATCTTTGCCAGCGATCCTATATAGAGGCGCATCCCAAGCCAGAATCCGTTGAGATAGCCACATGTCGCCCAAAGCGCCGATCACTCAAGATGTCATGACCATCCCCCGCAAATTGCCCGAGGGGAAGATTAACCTTGTCGGCCTGACCCGCGCCCAGCTGCGTGAGGTTTTGATCGAACATGGCACGCCGGAAAAGCAGGCCAAGATGCGCACCGGTCAGATCTGGCAATGGATTTATCAATGGGGTGTGCGCGACTTTGCCGAGATGACCAATCTGGCCAAGGCCTATCGCGCACAACTGGCCGAAAACTTTGTGATCGAAATCCCTGAGGTTGTAACGCGTCAGGTGTCCGAGGACGGCACCCGCAAATACCTATGCCGTATTGCAGGCGGGCACGAGGTTGAGGTCGTGTACATCCCCGAAGAAGATCGCGGCACGCTGTGCATTTCATCTCAGGTGGGTTGCACGCTGACCTGTTCTTTCTGTCACACCGGTACGCAAAAACTGGTGCGCAACCTGACCGCGGCAGAGATTGTCGGTCAGGTGATGATGGCGCGCGACGATCTTGAGGAATGGCCGGTTCCAGGCGCGCCCAAGGACGAAACCCGTCTGCTTTCGAACATCGTTCTGATGGGCATGGGTGAGCCGCTGTATAATTTCGAAAACGTCCGCGACGCGATGAAGATCGCCATGGATCCTGAGGGGATTTCCCTGTCGCGCCGCCGCATCACCCTGTCGACCTCGGGTGTTGTGCCTGAAATCGCGCGCACGGCTGAGGAAATCGGTTGTTTGCTGGCGATCTCGTTCCATGCCACCACGGATGAAACCCGTGACGTGTTGGTGCCGATCAACAAGCGCTGGAATATCGAGGAACTGTTGGGTGCGCTGGCCAGCTATCCGAACGCATCGAATTCCGAACGGATCACCTTTGAATATGTGATGCTGGATGGCGTGAACGACAGAGACGAGGATGCGCATCGCCTGATCGACCATATCAAGCGTCATAACATCCCGGCCAAGATCAACCTGATCCCGTTCAATGAATGGCCGGGCGCACCGTACAAGCGCAGCTCGAACAATCGCATCCGGGCCTTTGCGAATATCATTTACCAGGCGGGTTACGCCTCACCCATCCGCAAGACGCGGGGCGAGGATATCATGGCAGCTTGTGGTCAATTGAAATCGGCCACGGAACGCGCCCGAAAATCGCGCAAACAGATCGAGGCCGAAGCCGGGGTGAAAAGCTGAGGCGTGTTATTGTCGCCAAGTGGTCGACAATAAATAAATTCTCGCCTTGCTGTTCTTTGCATGCGAAATTTGGTATGTTTTAAGCGTCGGGGCTGGATCGGCGCATGTCACTCTTGCGCACAAAGCGGTGAAAGCCGTGGTCTGGCCGTGGCGCGTTTGTTCAGGGCCGCTATCTTATTTCAAACATGATAGGCGGCTTTCAGGCGAACCTTAAGAAACAGGTAGGCCATCCATATGTTTTTACGATTTAAACGTGTGTTTTCGATCTCACTGACAGTGCTGTCAATTTCGGGGTTGTCCGCAACCGACGGGTTTGCGCAATCAACTGGTGAGGACGCGCATATTGCCATCGAGAATCCAGCGGATTTGTCCAAGGAGGAAGCATTGCGCATCTATGAATCCCTGCAGCGGCGCATGGCGCGGGGTTATGGCGCTGCACAGCTGGATTTGCTCCTGAATTATCAGAACTGGCCATTGTTCAACGATGCGCCCTATATCTCGGCCACCCATGGTCAGCGGTATGTGAACAGCTATGCTAATCGCATGGCCCATAACTACGGAACGCTGGCCGAGGGGGAAAAGCTGCCCAAAGGCTCGGTTTTGGCCAAGGACAGCGTGACCGTCACGGATGAAGGCAATATCCATCCCGGCGCTTTGTTCGTAATGGAAAAACTGGCCCAAGGCGAAAGCCCCGACACGGGTGACTGGCGTTATATCATGGTGATGCCGGACGGATCGCTGTTCGGGGACACGATGGGTGCGCGCGCAAACTCGGTCGCCTATTGCCATGATTGCCACGAGGCGGTGGCCGATCGGGACTACACCTTTTTCGTGCCCGAAGAATACATCGTCGGCAATTGATCAACTGCGCTTGAGGCGGGCGGCTCCGATCACCTCGATCAGGGTCTGACGCACGGGTTCGGGCTGCGCCTCAACCGCGTTCAGCACCTCGCGCAGTTCTGCGCGCAGGCCGTGCATCTGGTCTATCAGCGAAATCATCATCGACAGCGCGTCGGGTTCCATCTCGTATTGCTCATGCAATTCGCAGGCCAGTTCCAGACGGGCGACGTCGAGGCTGTGATAGACCAAGCCCTGATCAGTTTGTTCGGGGACCACGATCTCGGCGGCCAAGTATTCGGTCAACCGGGTCGAGGTCAGGCGGGTGACGGTTGCGATCAGCTGCTCTTCGGTCAGAGTGCGGGTCATGACGGCATTCCTTTACGCGGATCATAACTGTGGCTCTCGCGCCATGTCTCCATGAATTGCTTTAGGTCTTCGTCGATCTGTCCGGGCATCGCGATGGTCAGTTCGATCAGCTGATCGCCGCGCTCGGTTGAGCCGCGTTTCTTAACCCCTTTGCCGCGCAGGCGCAGTGTCTTGCCGCTGCTGGTGCCCGCAGGAACGCTGACATTAACGCCACCGTCGATGGTGGGTGCAGGGACCTTGCCGCCCAGAATGGCCTCATCAATCGTGATCGGCAGAGTGATATGAATGTCGTCGCCCTGACGATCGAAGACGGGGTGTTTGGCAACCGAGACGGTCACTAGAGCATCACCCGGCGGCCCGTCGCCAAAGCCCGGATCGCCTTTGCCGCGCAGGCGAATGGTTTGGCCGTCGGTGATGCCAGCGGGAATCTTGACCTCGATCCGGTCGCCATCGGGCAGGGTCAGTTTCTGGCTGGCCCCAAAAACCGCATCCAGAAAACTGATCTGCAGGCTGTAGCCTCGATTGTGCCCCGGCGCGTGGAATTCATGGGTGCGCTGGCCGTATCCGCCACGGCCCCGCATGAACTCGGCAAAGATGTCCGACATGTCATCGGGGTCTGCAGCCTGTCCCCGATAAGGGTTCCCGGCGGCCTCGGCGTAGTCGCGATAATAATGCTGCTGTGGGCGTTCCTGACCCGAGGCGTCAATCTCACCATTGTCGAATTGCGCCCGCTTTTCGGGGTCTTTGAGCAAGTCGTAAGCGGCGGCTGCCGCCTTAAACTTGGCTTCGGCCTCGGCATCGCCGGGCTTTAGATCCGGGTGGCATTCCTTGGCGATACGCCGATAAGCCTTTTTGATTTCGGCGGCGCTGGCGTCTTTGGCGACACCAAGGGCGGAATAGGGATCGTCGCTCATCTCACCTCTCGCGGGTCGGGCTGAACAGGTTGGTTTTATCATGCGATTTCAAGGACCCAAAAGGAAGAGGCTTTTGAAACCGCTCGCAAAACCCCGAAAGTCTGCTAACATATGCACGTTTCGAATTATTTTCTGACGGAGACCCCCATGACGCGCAGAATCAAATCCGCCTTGGCCCTGCTGGCCGGCAATGCCATCGGGTTGCTACTGGCCACGCTGCTGCTGTCAGGGTTTGCGATCAAGCCGATCTCTTTCATCGTCGTGGTGATCGTCTTTACGCTGGTGCAGGTGGTGGCCGAGCCGCTGATCCTGAAGCTGGGCGAGAAAAAAGCACCCGCGCTGAAAGGCGGCATCGCGCTGATCGTTACCTTTGTGGGCTTGCTGACAACCGATCTTGTCACTGCCGGGTTGACGGTTGGAGGTATCTCGAACCTGTTGGCGGCCACGCTTCTGGTCTGGCTGGGGGCGCTGATCGCCAGCATAGTGCTGCCGATCTATGTGTTTACAGAATTGCGTGAGCCCAAGAAGAAATCATAGCGCGTTCAGGCTGATTTCAATCGCCTGCCACAGTTCCTCGACCGGTTCACAGCCGACAGACAGGCGGATGAAGGCGGGGTCGACATCGTCGCCCCAGCGCGCGCGGCGTTCTGCTGAACTGTGGACGCCACCAAAGGAGGTTGCGGGACGCAACATCGGGCAGGCGTTGATAAAGGCCTCGGCCTTAGCCTCGGTCTCAAGCGTGATCGACAGCAGGAACCCAAACCGCGACGTCTGTGCCGTGGCCAGCGCATGCGATGGATCGCTAGGCAGTCCGGGATAGCGGATTTGCCTGACCGTCGAGTGGACGGCCAACCGTTCGGCCAGCACCTGCGCCGAGGAACACATACGGTCGAACCGCACATCCAGCGTTTCCAGTCCGCGATGCAACAGCCAAGCCTCATGCGGGCCGGGGATCGCCCCAGAAACGCGGCGCCATTCTACTACCCGTTCCATAATCTGTGCATTGCGACTGGCCACGTGGCCCATCAACAGGTCGGAATGCCCACCCATGGCTTTCGTATCCGAGGCCACAACCACGTCGATGCCCATATCCAGCGGGCGCTGGCCCAGCGGGGTCAGGGTCGTGTTATCAGCAATCGTGATCCCGCCCGCTACACGTACAGCAGTGGCGATAGCAGGCAGGTCCAGCATGTCCAGCCCGGGGTTTGAGGGGCTTTCGACAAAGACCACATCAAAGCCGTCAAACCCGCCCTCGGTAAAGGTGGCCGTCGGGCGTTCGGTGACCGTTACACCCAGCCCGGACAGGAACTGATCGGCCAGCACGCGCGTGACATAGTACCCATCCGACGGAATCAGCAGGTGCGACCCGGCCTTCAGGGTTGCAAACAATGCGGCTGAAATTGCCCCCATGCCAGACGGAAAAGTCAGGCAGGGCGCACCTTCAAGATGGGCCAGCACATGTTCCAGATGCTCCCAAGTGGGGTTGTCGACTCGGCCGTATGTGGGCAGGCCGTCCGTCACGCCCGGCAGATGATACATACTGCTTTGAGTCAGCGGCAGCGTCACCGGCTCACCCGCGTTCAAGGCATTGCCGCGCAGGTGCAGCATCTCTCCGGTCTTCGGGGCCATGGTTCAGCGCCCCGGTATTTCGTCGCGGGGCGGGGCGGGTTCCCAGTTCTCGATGATCTCGACCGCCTCTTGCGCCGTGTCGACAAACCGGAACAGATCCAGGTCTTCGTCCGAGATGGTGCCCGCGTCCGCAAGCGCCTCCCAGTTGATAACCTTTTCCCAGAACTCGCGGCCAAACAACAGGAAGGGCACGCGCTCCATCCGACCGGTTTGGATCAGGGTCAGGGATTCGAACAGCTCATCCATGGTTCCGAACCCGCCGGGAAAGATAGTGATGGCGCGGGCGCGCATCAGGAAATGCATCTTGCGGATGGCGAAATAGTGGAAGTTGAAGCTGAGCTCGGGGGTCACGTATTCGTTCGGCGCTTGTTCGTGCGGCAACACGATGTTCAGGCCGATGGAACATCCGCCCGCATCCTGCGCGCCGCGATTCCCCGCCTCCATCACGCCGGGGCCACCGCCGGTGACGATGACGTTCTCGCGGCAGCCGGTTTCATTGGATTTCTCGGTCATCAGCCGGGCGAATTCGCGGGCCTCGTCATAGTACTCCGACAGGTTGGCCAGCGTCTGGGTCCGGGCGGTGTGTTTCTGCGACGGCTCGGGAATGCGCGCACCGCCGAACATGACGATGGTCGAGGTGATCTCACGCTCGGTCATGAGCATCTCGGGTTTCAGCAGTTCCAGCTGCAGGCGAACCGGGCGCAGCTCATCCCGGCACAGGAAATCGTCATCGGCAAAGGCAAGGCGATACGCGGGTGAGCGCGTTTGCGGCGTGTCCGGTACCTCACTCGCGGTCGAGCGGTCGGTCTGCGCGTCGCGGAAAGGGCTGAGGCGGTCTTCTCTCATGAGTGATGGTTCCCTGCTTGCGTGTTCTTGAAACAGCTATAGGGTTCGCGGGCAGAGTGCCAGTCACGGAAGAACAAGAATGAATTGGAAGAGTGAAATATTGGCGGCCGCCGACAGGATCAACGGTTATGCGCAGGTGACGCCGGTGATGGAAAGTCGGGCCTTGGGGTTGGGTTACCCGGTTGAGATGAAGCTGGAACACCTGCAGCATACCGGCAGTTTCAAGGCGCGCGGGGCGTTCAATACATTGCTGAGCCAGGATGTGCCCAAGGCCGGTATCGTTGCAGCGTCTGGCGGCAATCATGGTGCGGCGGCGGCCTTTGCAGCGCGCGCATTGGGGTATCCGGCAAAGATTTTCGTGCCGGAAATGGCGGGGCCGTCGAAAATCACGCTGATCGAACGGACCGGTGCGGATCTGAGCGTCGTGCCGGGCGAATACGCTAACGCGCTGACCGGGGCGCAAGCGCATGAGGATGCAACAGGTGCGATGCAAATCCACGCCTATGACGCGCCCGCAACCGTTGCCGGGCAGGGCACCTGTTTCGCAGAATGGGAGGCGCAGGGTCTGCAGGCCGACACGGTTTTGATTGCCGTCGGCGGCGGCGGATTGATTGCAGGCGCACTGGGCTGGTTGCAGGGCGCGCGCAAGGTTGTGGCGGCCGAACCCGAGACATCATGCGCGTTGAACGCATCCCTTCAAGCCGGAGAGCCGGTGGATGTCACCGTTTCGGGTATCGCCGCCAATGCGCTGGGCGCGCGGCGGATCGGGTCGATCTGTTTCGGACTGGCGCAGGGAATGACTTCGGTTCTGGTTAGCGACGAGTCCATTGCCGAGGCCCAGCAGGTTCTGTGGCGCGCGCATCGGATTCTAGTAGAGCCAGCGGGCGCGACCGCATTAGCTGCGCTTCTATCTGGTGCCTATCAGCCGGAACCCAATGAGCGTGTGGCGGTGCTGGTTTGTGGCGGGAACCTCTCGCCGGACCCATTGAACGGCTGAAACTGCAGCAATCAGCCGCAAAGCGCGCATTCTGCGTCGCATTGCGGCCTGTCCCCTGCTTGCGTATAGGCAACACCAACGTGAACAGATTCTGCAGGGAGCCGCCAAATGTCCAACGCGCAACTGGAAGCCGCTATCGAAGCCGCCTGGGAGGCACGCGATACCATCACCCCCGCCACCTCAGGCGAACAACGCGAGGCGATCGAAGATACGCTGAACGCGCTGGACAGCGGTTCGCTGCGTGTGGCCGAAAAGATGGACAGCGGCGACTGGCATGTGAACCAGTGGGCCAAAAAGGCGGTTCTGCTGGGCTTCCGCATCAAGGACATGGAGATTCAGTCGGGTGGTCCGCAGGCCGGCGGCTGGTGGGACAAGGTGGACAGCAAGTTCGCCGGTTGGGGTGAGGATCAGTGGCGTACCGCCGGGTTCCGCGCCGTGCCTAACTGCGTGGTTCGCAAATCCGCCTACGTCGCGCCGGGCGTGGTGCTGATGCCGTCTTTCGTGAACCTGGGGGCTTATGTCGACGAGGGCACCATGGTCGACACCTGGGCCACCGTGGGGTCCTGCGCACAGATCGGCAAGAACGTACACCTGTCGGGCGGCGTCGGCATCGGTGGTGTGTTGGAACCGATGCAGGCAGGCCCCACCATCATCGAAGACAATTGCTTTATCGGCGCGCGCTCTGAGGTGGTCGAAGGCTGCATCGTGCGCGAAGGCTCGGTTCTGGGCATGGGTGTGTTCATCGGCAAGTCGACCAAGATCGTTGACCGCGAAACCGGCGAGGTCACATATGGCGAAGTGCCGCCCTATTCGGTGGTTGTTGCCGGATCGATGCCATCAAAGAACAATATCAGCCTGTACTGCGCGGTGATCGTGAAGCGTGTGGATGAAAAGACCCGCTCGAAAACCGGGATAAATGAATTGTTGCGGGACTAACAGGTAAGAAAAAAGATAATGCCCGAACCACGTTCGGGCATTTCATTTGTTTAAGCTCGGTTATCGAGCGATCTGATTATTAGCGTCCGCGAGCTATATTCTCGTCATCTGACCAACACCAGATAAGCTTAGTTAGCGATCTTCGCCTGGACGTTCGACTGCGCTGCCATTTTCTTCACCGCTAGTGTAGCCGCTGCCGTTGGACTCACCTTCTTCGCCGCCACCGGAGCTGTCGCCTTCTTCGCCGCCACCGGAGCTGTCGCCTTCTTCGCCGCCACCGGAGCTGTCGCCTTCTTCGCCGCCACCGGAGCTGTCGCCTTCTTCGCCGCCACCGGAGCTGTCGCCTTCTTCGCCGCCACCGGAGCTGTCGCCTTCTTCGCCGCCACCGGAGCTGTCGCCTTCTTCGCCGCCACCGGAGCTGTCGCCTTCTTCGCCGCCACCGGAGTTGTCGCCTTCTTCGCCGCCACCGGAGTTGTCGCCTTCTTCGCCGCCACCGGAGCTGTCGCCTTCTTCGCCGCCACCGGAGCTGTCGCCTTCTTCGCCGCCACCGGAGTTGTCGCCTTCTTCGCCGCCACCGGAGTTGTCGCCTTCTTCGCCGCCACCGGAGCTGTCGCCTTCTTCGCCACCACCGGAGCTGTCGCCTTCTTCGCCGCCGCCGGAACCGCCACCTTCTTCGCCTCCGCCGCTGGCTTCAGCTTGCACAGAGTTGGTGGATGCGATTGTCACAACAAAAGCTGCGGGAGCCAGAGCCAGAACGGATACGCTTGCAACAGTAGTTAGAAGTTTAGACAACGTACTCATCGAACTTTCCTTTGTTAAAAAATTGCGACCAATAGTGTTGGGTATTCTAAATTTCGCATGCCATACCTCGTATCGACCCAAAGATGTGGCGCTGCCGTAAGCTAATTTCCGCGCAAATAAACTCAGATTGTCGGCGAAATTGTACCAATTTCAACCATGCGGATTCTCAATAATTTTCGTGTCAATCCAGCGGAGAAATTTTTTCAGTTCCTGTGTGTCAATTTTGCATGAAGGCGGAAGCCTGTTGGCTTTGATGCAATGTATTTCGATTGCCCACAAACCGAATCAGGTCTTGCTGCCGGATCGTTCTATCAGTTGACCATGCTTTGTTGCGCCCGTAATGCAGGCGCCATGGAAAAGCAAAAGAAACCCTCGCGTCAGCAAGTCTATACCTTGCTTGTACAAATCGGCCGCAAGGATGGCGATGGCTTGCCCGACGGCGCGACCGGCGCGGCGCTGATGTGTTTCGCCAGCGGCGTGGATGAGGCCGAAGCCGTGCGCGAGACCGTGGCGATCCTGAAGCAGGCAGACACCGCGCCGCTGGACGTCACCGGCTATGGCACATTGGCCGAGCGAGAAGCGCAGGGCCACGACATTGACGCCGACGAGCGCGCGCTGATGCAGCGGGCATTGGATGAAAACGCGGTCATCGTCGCGCAGATGACGCCGTTTTTCGGGGATGAGTAGCTGGGTTAGTTTCGAACCCCGAACCATTTCCGGTAAATCTCGTCATAGGTGCCGTCTTCACGCAGCGACAGCAGCGCCTGATTGACATCCTCGACCAGGGGTGATCCCGTCGGGAAGGCAATCCCGTAATTCTCTCGCAAGAACACGCCGCCGGTCACTGATGCGATCCGTCGCCCTTCGTGCGAGGCATAGTAAGACAGGATCGGCGCATCAAAAACAACCGCGTCCAGCTCTTTGTCTTGGAAGGCGGTCAGCATCTCATCCAGACCGGAATATCCGGTAAACTCGATCTCGCGCCGGTTCAGGAAATTGGCGGCGGTTGAGTTTGAAATCGTGCCCACCTGTTTGCCATACAGATCGTTGACCGAATTCACGTTGCCGCTGATCGCATCAACCGTCATGACCGAAGTGATGCGCGCGGTAAAAACCGACACGATGAACAGGGATGACACCACCAGAACCACGCCCAGCACACGGCCAAACGGGGTGCGCGGCATGCGTTCTTCGAACCCGCCATTAACCACCAGGTTCAGCGCCCACCAGAAGGACGGGAACCATGCCTCATTCAATTTGCGGTCGAAATAGGGCTGCGAGCGGCGCTCGAACCCCCACATCAGCATGCCACCGCCCAACAGGATGGCAAAGGCCAGGCCAATGGCGATGAACAATTCGGTCGACAGCAACGCATGCAGCAGCGAGGGCCGGCGTGCGGCCTCGGACGGGACCATGATCTGCAAACCGGCCTCAAAGATCGGCTGGCTGAAATCCATCTGCGTTTCGCGCGCCGCGGTGATAGAGATGTTGGCGATGGCCAGATCGGCGGTGCCGTCCTGCACCGCACCCAGCATGTCGCTGAACGCCTCGACCCGGTTGACCGAATAGTCCCAATCCAGCGACTGGGCCAGCGCCGCCAGCAGATCCATGGAAAAACCGGTCTGTGCCCCGTCTTCGACATAGGAAAACGGAGGGCGGGTCACGGTGGTGACGTCCAGTGTCTGCGCCTGGGCTTGTTGTGCAAGCGTGGCGAAGGTCAGGCAGATCAGTGCGAATAGGGCGCGTATCATCGTCAGTTTACCTGTTTGGCGCGGCTCTAACGCAATTTTGACGGGTGCGGCAAGGTGGTCGCGGGGTCAAGGCCCGTGTTTTATTGGGGTATCGGCGCGATACAAACAGAAAAAAGCCCGTGGAATCGGGCGTGCGGGGGTTGGCAATCGGCCCAATTCGTTGAATCTGTGCGCGAACCAGCGTCCGAATGAAGCAAAGAGGTCTCACCATGACAGATCCGGTAGAATTGACAGCGGACCTAATCCGTTGCCCATCGGTCACACCCGAGGAAGGCGGCGCGCTGGTGTTGTTGGAAAAGTTATTGTCGGATGCGGGGTTCGATTGCACGCGGGTCGATCGCGGGGGTGTCGCCAACCTGTTCGCGCGCTGGGGCAAAAAGGGCCATGCGCGCAGCTTTGGGTTCAATGGCCATACCGATGTTGTTCCGGTCGGGGATGAAGCCGCCTGGACCATGCTGCCCTTTGGGGCGGAAATCCGCGACGGCGTGATGTATGGGCGGGGGACGACTGACATGAAATCCGGCGTGGCGGCCTTTGCGGCAGCGGCGGTGGATTTCGTGCAAGACACGCCACCAGACGGTGCAGTCATTCTTGTCATCACCGGGGATGAAGAGGGTGATGCCGTGGACGGCACGACCGCGTTGCTGGATTACATGGAGCGCGCCGATGAACGGATGTCGGTCTGTCTGGTCGGCGAACCGACCTGCCCAAACACGATGGGTGAGATGATGAAGATCGGGCGTCGTGGCTCGATGACGGCGTGGTTCACGGTAACCGGCGTGCAGGGACATTCCGCCTATCCGCATCGCGCCAAAAACCCGCTGCCCGCCATGGCGCGGCTGATGCACGACCTGGCCAGTCATGAGTTGGATCAGGGCACGGATCATTTCGATGCCTCGACGCTGGCCGTTGTGAATATCGATACCGGAAATACAGCAACCAATGTGATCCCGGCGCAATGTCGTGGGGCAGTGAATATACGGTTCAACGATTTGCACTCGGGTGCAAGCCTCAGTGACTGGTTGCGGGCCGAAGCGCAGCGTGTGGCCGAATCGTATGACGTCGAGGTCGATATCAAAATCAAAATCTCAGGCGAAAGCTTTCTGACCCCTCCCGGCCCACTGTCGGATCTGGTGGCGCAAGCGGTCGAGGCGGAAACGGGCCTGCGACCCGAGATGTCCACGACCGGCGGTACTTCGGACGCGCGGTTTGTGAAAAACCACTGCCCGGTGGTCGAATTCGGCCTGGTCGGTCGCACGATGCATCAGGTGGACGAATGCGTCGAGGTGGCGCAGATCGACCAGCTCAAGGCGATCTACACGCGCATCCTGCGGGATTATTTCGCCTGATCCATGCAGCGGACTCTGGTCATCATGGTCAAAGAACCACACCCGGGGCGGGTGAAGACTCGTCTGGGTCGCGATATCGGCATGGTCGGTGCGGCCTGGTGGTTTCGGCATCAGACCCAGTCGTTGATCCGGCGGTTACGCGATCCGCGCTGGCAGATTGTCCTGGCGGTCTCCCCGGACCGCGAGGGGCTGAACAGCCGTATCTGGCCGGTGGATCTGCTGCGAGTGCCACAGGGGAACGGTGATCTGGGCGATCGCATGGGCCGGATGTTGCGGGACATGCCAAAAGGTCCGATCTGTTTAATTGGTGCGGATATTCCCGGCATCACGCGGTGGCATATTGCGCGGGCGTTCAAGGCGCTGGGCTCGGCGCAAATGGTGTTCGGGCCTGCGCCGGACGGGGGCTACTGGCTGGTTGGTGCGCAACGCTATGGGGCAATGCCCACGAACCTGTTCCGCGATGTCCGCTGGTCCACGGAACACGCACTGGCCGATACTCTGGTCTCAATCCCCGGAACGCGGGTGGCTTTTCTGGATCATCTGCGTGACGTGGACACGGTTGCCGATCTGAAACCCTGATCTTTTTTAGTCATGACGCCGTCGCATCCCCGTGATACGCCGGACTTATGACTCGCATCCCTACCAAGCAAGAGGTCCTCGACTGGATCTCGGCGAACCCCACCCTGACCTCGAAACGCGATATCGCCAAAGCCTTTGGCATCAAGGGTGCAGATCGAATTGATCTGAAGCGTATCCTCAAAGAACTTGAGGCCGAAGGGCATCTGGAAAAGCGCAAGCGCAGCTATCGTGACCCGGACCGGTTGCCGCCAGTCAGCGTGTTGCAAGTAAAGGCTCCGAATGCCGATGGTGACCTGTTCGCGCGCCCGCTGGAATGGCATGGTGAAGGCGTTGAACCCATCGTTCTGATCGTTGCGCGCGCCAGCGATCCGGCGCTGGGCGAGGGCGACCGAATTCTGGCTCGCCTGACGGTGGTACATGAAGAAGACCACAACTACGAAGCGCGCTTGATTCGACGTATCGGAACCAATCCGCGCAGGATCGTCGGTATCTTCCGCAAAAGCGCCGAAGGTGGACGGATCGTCCCCATCGACAAGACCGGCTCGACCGAATGGCTGGTGCATGACGGTGCGGTACTGGGCGCCAAGGATGGCGAACTGGTCGAGGCCGAACAGGCAGGCCCCAAGAACCGCATGGGTCTGCCGCGCGCCCGTATCGTCGAGCGGCTGGGTGACCCATCGGCACCCAAGGCGGTGTCACTGATCGCGATCCACCAGCACGGTATCCCCGACGATTTCCCTGATAAGGTGATTGCCGAGGCCGATAAGGCCAAACCCGTCGGCCTGAAAGGGCGCGAAGACCTGCGGGACATGCCGCTGCTGACCATCGACCCCTCGGACGCGCGCGACCATGACGACGCCTGCTATGCGCACGCGGATGAGGACCCGAAAAACCCCGGCGGTCATGTGATCTGGGTCGCCATCGCGGATGTTGCTGCTTATGTGCAGCCGGGAACCGCACTGGATCGCGAGGCGCGAAAGCGTGGTAATTCCAGCTATTTCCCGGATCGTGTGGTGCCGATGTTGCCGGATCGCCTGTCCGGCGATCTGTGTTCGCTGCACGAAGGCGTTCCGCGCGCCTGTATCGCCGTACGGATGCAGATCGACGCAGACGGCAACAAGATCGAACACCGGTTTGTGCGGGGCCTTATGCGTTCGGCCGCTTCGCTGCACTATGCCGAGGTGCAGGACGCCATTGACGGTAACCTGAATGACCGCACCGGACCTTTGTTGGAAACTGTTCTGAAACCGCTCTACGCCGCTTATGCGGCCCTGAAGAAGGCGCGCGCCGAACGGCAGCCGCTGGAGCTGGACCTGCCGGAACGCAAGATCGTTCTCAGCGATGCGGGCGAGGTGACCAGCGTGGCGTTCCGCGACCGGTTGGACGCCCATAAGCTGATCGAGGAGTTCATGATCCTCGCCAATGTCGCCGCCGCCGAGACCCTGATTGCCAAGCGCCGCCCGCTGCTGTTCCGCGTGCATGAAGAGCCCGCGCCTGAGAAACTGGAAAGTCTGCGGGAAACGGCGCAGGCCGCCGGTCTTAATTTGGCCAAGGGCCAGGTTCTGCAAACCCGGCATCTGAATGCGCTGTTGAACGCCGCCGCCGGGACCGAGGATGCCGAGTTGATCAACCTCAGCACATTGCGGTCGATGGCGCAGGCGTATTACAACCCAGAAAACTTCGGTCATTTTGGCCTGGCACTGCGGAACTATGCGCATTTCACTTCGCCCATTCGACGCTATGCCGACCTGATCGTGCATCGGGCGCTGATCACGGCCCACGGCTGGGGTGACGACGGGCTGACCGAGGACGAAATCGCCCGGCTGGAAGAAACCGCCACCCATATCTCGGACACCGAGCGGCGTTCGATGATGGCCGAACGGGATACGACAGACCGCTACCTGGCTGCCTATCTCAGCGAGCGCGTAGGCAATGAGTTCAGTGGCCGTATCAGTGGTATCGCCCGGTTCGGGGCCTTTGTGAAAATGGACGAAACCGGTGCGGATGGTCTGGTGCCCGTCCGATCACTCGGGCGCGAGTTCTTCCATTTCGACCGTGAAGCAGGGACGCTGATGGGATCAGACACCGGGCTGATCATCGCCATCGGACAGCGTGTCACCGTGCGTCTTACCGCGGCGACGCCTGTGACCGGCGGTTTGGAACTGGAATTGTTGTCCATTGACGATCAGGCCCTGCCACGGGGACGCGGTGCGAAAGGGCGGCCAACCCGACGCAAAGCGGTTAGCAACAAGCGCAAGAAAGACAAGATCAAACGCAAGGTCGAACGCAAACGCCGTCAGAGGTGATAGGTCAGCGCCCGCGCAATCAGCCAGCCATGGCGCGTCGGGTCGATCTGCGCGGGGTCGTCAAACAACACGGCCCTGTTGCCATCCAGCCGATCCTCGCTGGGAAAGGCCGAGGTGAAATCACCCATCAACCGGCTTTGGCAATGCACATACAGTGCAAACTGCGCGGCCTTATGCTTGCCGATCCGGATTGTTGAACCCTTTGGGGCCAGATAGGCGGGCTGACCCCAGCGCAGCGATTCCTGCAAAGGCTGCGCGTCGGGCGAGGACGCGGCAGTGTCAAAGATCAAGTCACGCAGGGCAAGCGCCCCGACACGAGCATCAATTGGCAGCGCGTCAAATGCGGCGGCAACTTTTGGATCGTCAAAGGGTGTCATCTCAGCAGCTTATTCCGTTTGGCCGGGCGCGTCAGGCATTTTGACTTGAGCGCTTTGTGAATCTCTCATTTTGCGCTATCCTGAGGTTGAGCAGTAATCAGGAATTTCGGAATGCGTAAATGCGTAAGTGGCATCATAGCCGCTGCATTATGGGCATCCATTGTGCAGGCGGAATCCCACAAATCAGCGGATGGGTCACAGACCTTTCAGCTGGCCTCGGCTGATATAACCGTGTCCCTCCGACCGGTCGTGCGGCCTTCAGCTAAGGAGTATCGGGTGTCGACCGAAGGAAACGCGCGGTTTCAGGCGTGGCTGGGGGCGTTCCGCGAACGGGCAGAACAACAGGGCATTTCAGCCGCGACGCTGGATCGGGCGCTGGCGGGCCTGACCTATGACAAGAAAATCATCGAACGGGATCGCAATCAGGCTGAGTTTTCAAAACCGATCTGGGAGTATCTGGATGCCGCTGTGTCAGACACGCGAATCCGCAACGGTCGCGCCGGGCTGGAACGCCATCACGCGACCCTGACCCGGATCGAGGCGCAATATGGCGTCGAGAAAGAGGTTGTAACGGCGATCTGGGGGCTCGAGACGTCGTTCGGGACGTTTAGGGGAAGTGATCAGACCATCCGCTCACTGGCGACACTGGCCTTTGACGCGCGGCGGGCGCAGTTCTTTGAAACTCAATTGATCGCGGCTTTGCAGATCGTTCAGGCCGGGGATGTCAGTGCCGGGAAAATGGTCGGCAGCTGGGCGGGCGCGATGGGTCATACACAGTTCATGCCGACCTCATACCTGGATCACGCGGTGGATTTCGATGGCGACGGGCGGCGCGATATCTGGTCCGAGGACCCGACCGATGCGCTGGCCTCTGCCGCCGCCTACCTAGCGCGGCACGGCTGGACCAAGGGTCAGCCTTGGGGTGTCGAAGTACGTTTGCCGCAAGGGTTCGACTATGCCGTGGCCAAACGGGGTTATACATTGATGCCCTCTGACTGGGCCGCGCGCGGCGTGTTGGGTCGCAATGGTACGCCGGTGCCGGATTACGGACAGGCGGCCATTCTATTGCCCGCCGGAGGGCAGGGCGTGGCGCTGATGATCTTCGACAATTTCGGCGTGATCGAGAAATATAACGGTGCTGACGCCTATGTGATCGGTATCGGCCATCTGTCCGACCGTCTGGCCGGCCAAGCGCCGTTTCAAGCCAACTGGCCGCGCGGTGACCGGGTGCTGAGTTTCACCGAGAAAAAGGAACTGCAATCCCGCCTGACCGAGGCTGGCTTTGATACGCAGGGCATCGACGGGCGCACCGGACCAAACACGACCGACGCCGTCCGCGCGTATCAGTTGGCGCAGGGGCTGCTCCCGGATGGATATGCCAGTTTGAAGCTATTAGAGCGGTTGCGGTGATAACGAACGGGTCCTGTATAGTGTTTAGGTGCGTGGTGCGGACATTCTCTCAGTTTTTGGCTTTATGGGATGAGTAACCTCCCGACTACCGGCACTCACTACGATAGACGGGAGGTGGACCCAGCAGTTTAGCGGGTCGCGACGCCAGTAGAGGTAATAAAAAACCGGATCGCATTCACATATTTGAATCTAAGTTGCATCAAATCAAGTTTTTTATCGCGCGACAATTTTTATATTCCCGCGCGATGCGGTTGCAATGCTCGTGTGCTGAGCTTTGCTTCGCGCTGAAAACTGCTAGCACGCCTGACAGAGGCTGGAACTGATACACAGGGTAAAGACACAGGCAAACCGAGCCAAACACGACCGGCGTCGTACGAACGTACCAACTGTGCCGAATTTACTGCCGGATGATTTCGTCAGCTTGAATATGCAAGGGCAGCTTCAAACACTAACGTCACTGAGGTGTCTTAGTCTGAATCTTATGGTCTCGGCCGCCATTTTGTTGTGACTACCCGCCACGTATATTGCCGGTAGCGTCATCAATCCCAAGTGTGCCTCAAATGATGAGGCCGCACTATGACCGAAGACACACCACAACCAGCGCAGTACTATGACAAACACGACATCTGGACGTTGGATCCAACGTCCACGGACAAAGAGGTCTATGATGTCTTTGCTACAGAAGTCGCCAAACTTGTTCAGTTGCTGGATGAAAACGAGCCACTCATGTCGCGGGATTTTTACGCACGACTTTTTGTGTCACTATTGGGGTTGTCCCGAGTTTTGGGAGAGTACGATGATAGCTGGAGCCGGAGTGTCTATTCTCCGGACGAAATTTAGCTCTGTCACATATAACCTAATGAGGCAGAGCAAGACTCGTATCTTCAAAACTAAGGGCGGTTGCTAATCCAACCGCCCCTTGCGTTTCGTAGATACTCTGAACGCCGACCTATGCCGCCACCTTCATCAAGCCCTGCGCGATGATTTCGGCATGTGCCTCATCCAGCGACTTGTAAATCCGCACGAACATCTCGTCGATATCCTCAGGGGTCAGGATCAGCGGGGGTGAGATGATCATCCGGTCACCCACATGGCGCATGATCAGGTTGTTGGCAAAGCAGCGGTCGCGGCAGATATAGCCCACGGTGCCGGGGTCCGAGGCAAACTTGGCACGGCTGGCCTTGTCTGGCGTCAGCGCGATCGAGGCCATCATGCCGACGATTCTGGCCTCACCGACCAGCGGGTGATCGGCCAGCGCCTCCCATTTCTCTTTCAAATAGGGCGCGGCCACGTCGCGGACGTGTTCGACGATCTTCTCCTCTTCGAGGATGCGCAGATTTTCCAGCGCAACGGCCGCCGCGACCGGGTGGCCGGAATAGGTGTAGCCATGGTTGAACTCGGTGCCGCCGATAACCTTGGCGATCTCATCACTGACGATGGACCCTCCGATGGGCGCATAGCCCGAGCTGAGCCCCTTGGCGATGGTCATGATATCCGGTCGGATACCTACGGTTTCTGAGCCGAACCAGTTGCCCGTGCGGCCAAATCCGCAAATCACCTCATCCGCGATCAGTAGGATATCGTATTTATCGCAGATCCGCTGAACCTCGGGCCAGTAGCTGTCGGGTGCCACGATCACGCCGCCCGCACCTTGCACGGGTTCGGCGATAAAGGCGGCAACGCGGTCTTCGCCCAGCTCCAGAATGGCGTCTTCCAACTCGCGCGCGCGGGCTAGGCCGAATTCCTCGGGGGTCATGGTGCCGCCTTCGGCCCACCAGTTCGGTTGGTTAATGTGGTGGATGTTGGGGATCGGAATGCCGCCCTGCGCGTGCATCCCGGCCATACCCCCGAGAGACGCGGACCCCACGGACGAGCCGTGATAGGCGTTGTGGCGGCTAATGATGATGTTTTTATCGGGCTGGCCTTTTTCGGCCCAATAGGTGCGCACCAGACGGATGTTGGTGTCATTCGCCTCGGATCCGCCGCCGGCGAAGAAGACGTGGTTCAGATCGCCCGGCGCCAGTTCTGCAAGCTTCGCGGCGAGCGCGATAACAGGCACATGGGTCGTTTTGAAGAAAGTGTTGTAATACGGCAGCTCGCGCATCTGGCGGGCGGCGACCTCGGCCAGTTCATCGCGACCATAGCCGATATTGACGCACCACAGACCGGCCATGGCGTCCAGAATCTCTTCGCCCTCGCTGTCGGTCAGATAGACGCCATTGGCGCGGGTGATGACGCGGGCGCCTTCCTGGCCAAGCGAACCATTGGCCGAGAACGGGTGCATGTGATGGGCAGCATCCAGCGCCTGCAATTCAGCGGTGGGCATGTGATTGGTGATAGTGGACATCCGGACGTCTCCTGCAAAAGCGGTTGGCATTTACAATATGATCAAATTTTTCCCTGTCAATCGAATCGCCAATTTCTAGCCGTCGGTCAGGGCGTCGGCCATCAGTTCCATCCCCTGTTCGATATCCTGAGCCGTAGCTTTTGCTGCCATTTTCGCATCTTTTGCGCGCAGCGCGGTGATAATGTCCTTATGCCGGTCCGGCAGGCTCTGCGTGCCGAAACGGCCACAGACCACACGCAGAGACGGCCCGAATCTCAGCCAGAGCCGCTCGGTCAGATCAAGCAGAATTGGGGCGTCAGCAAAGGAATAGAGGGTTTCGTGAAACGTGTGGTTCAGATGCAGATAACCGCTGACGTCGCCGTCCGCGATTGTGCGGTCAAGCCGCTGATCGATCCGTTCAAGGTTATCGATATCCGCACTGTTCATATTCGCAACTGCGCGGCTTGAAAGCTCTGATTCTATTGAAATTCTGGCAAATATCATCTGTTCGACATCTCCCGCCGACAACAGCGGTACGCTGACCCTGCGGTTGCCCTGAAACATCAATGCGCCATCCGAGATCAAGCGGCGAATCGCCTCACGCACGGGGGTCATTCCTACCCCCAGCGAATCAGTCAGTCCCTGTATCGTGACGGGCTGTCCCGGCACCAAGTCACCGAACATGATCTGCGCTTTTAGGGTTTGATAGACCTGTTCGTGCGCGGGTCGTTTTTCGGTCTCTACCTTCGCGCTGGATGCCTTATTTTTGATCAAATCCAATTGGTTTGCCCCGTTTCCAGTGATGATGTCTTGCCAGGTTTCAGGCCTCGTGAAACCATACGCGGGATCGGGGGAAAACGCAAAACTTGATCAAATCCAAAAAAACGGGATTATACCCGTACACTTGCAGGGAGAAGAAAATGACAATCAAAACGCTGACCATGACAGCGGTCATCGCGCTGGGGACTTCTGCGGCCTTTGCCGAAGAAGTGCGTGTTTACAACTGGTCCGACTATATCGATGAGGACCTGCTTGCGAAGTTCGAAGAAGAAACCGGCCTGACGCTGATCTACGACGTGTTCGACAGTAACGAGGTTCTTGAAACCAAGATGTTGGCCGGTGGTTCGGGGTATGACGTTGTGGTGCCGTCCGGAACATTCCTTCAGCGCCAGATACAGGCTGGTGCATTTCAGGAGTTGGATTCGTCCAAACTGTCCAACGCGGGCAACCTGTGGGACGTAATCCAGGAACGCACCGCGGGTTATGATCCCAGCAACGCGTATTCGATAAACTACATGTGGGGCACCACTGGACTCGGCGTGAACGTCGACAAAGTCAAAGAAGCGCTGGGTGATGACGTCGCCCTCAATAGCATGGATCTGGTGCTGAAGCCTGAGAACATGGAAAAGCTGGCCTCTTGTGGGGTTCACTTCCTGGACGCGCCAGCCGAGATGATACCAATGGCTTTGCAGTACATAGGCGAAGATCCTGATAGCCACGATCCTGACGTCATCAAGAAAGTCGAAGAGGTTCTGACTAGCGTCCGCCCTCACATCCAAAAGTTCCATAGTTCGGAATATATCAACGCATTGGCCAATGGAGATATATGCGTAGCCGTCGGCTGGTCGGGCGATATTCTTCAGGCACGCGATCGCGCAGCAGAGGCTGACAACGGTGTCAACATTGAATACCACCCATTTGCCGAAGGCTCGTTGATGTGGTTCGACCAGATGGCAATTCCGGCGGATGCTCCGAACCCAGAAGGTGCACACAAGTTCCTGGATTTTATTCTGGATGCCAATAACATGGCCGCTGCATCGAACTACGTTTACTATGCCAATGGCAACAAGGCGTCACAGGAGTTTCTTGTAGAAGACGTGATCGGTGATCCGGCGATCTATCCTGATGATGCTACCATGCAGAATCTCTACATCACGACGCCATACCCGTCGAAAACACAACGGGTGGTGACCCGTCTGTGGACCAAGATCAAATCGGGCACCTGACCGGTTATCTGCACAGGGCGGATTGGCCCGCCCTGTGCCATTTCCCAGATTGATGCACGGGGGCCGTTTTGAACTCTGACGTCTTTGAGCCGTGGAATGATCCACAGGCGAAACCTTTGATCCAGTTCCGGAATGTCACCAAACGGTTTGGTGAATTCACGGCCATCGACAACCTGTCTCTGGATATCTTCGAAAGAGAATTCTTTGCTTTGCTGGGGCCTTCGGGCTGCGGCAAGACCACCATGATGCGGATGTTGGCAGGGTTCGAAACGCCGACCGAAGGGCACATCATGTTGGGCGGTCAGGACATCGACCCGATCCCGCCGAACAAGCGGGCGGTGAACATGATGTTCCAGTCCTACGCACTGTTCCCGCACCTCAGTATCTGGGACAATATTGCCTTCGGCCTGCGCCGGGACAACATGCCCAAGCATGACTTGGAAGAGCGTGTCGAAGAGATGCTGCGCCTGACCCGGCTGGAACAATTTGCCCGCCGCAAGCCGCATCAGATCTCGGGTGGGCAACGTCAGCGTGTGGCGCTGGCGCGGTCGCTGGCCAAGGCACCAAAGCTGCTGTTGCTGGATGAACCGCTGGGCGCGTTGGACAAGAAACTGCGGCAGGACACGCAGTTTGAACTGATGGACATTCAGGAAAAGACCGGCACCACCTTTGTGATCGTGACCCACGATCAGGAAGAGGCGATGACCGTCGCCAGCCGCGTCGCGGTGATGGACCAGGGCAGGTTGATGCAGGTGGAAACGCCGGATCGCATCTATGAAAACCCGAACTCGGTCTATGTTGCGGACTTCATCGGGGATGTGAACATCATCGAGGGCCGGGCGTCTGCCAACGGCGAAGACTCCTATCAGATCGACTGGGCCGAGGGGCAGGCACCGCTGACGGCAACCTCAGCAAATGGGTTTTCTAGCGGTCAGACCTGCCATCTGGCGATCCGGCCCGAAAAAGTGACGATCTCGGCGGATCGCCCGGCAGATGCGATCAACGCAGTGCAGGGCAAGGTTCATGACATCGCCTATCTGGGCAACCTGTCTACCTATCATGTCGAGCTTGCAAACGGCACGATCATCAAGGCGCAGACGGCCAATACCCGTCGAATCTCGCGCCGGTCGTTCACCTGGGAAGACCCGGTCTGGCTGTCTTGGACAGCGACGGCCGCGGTTCTGCTGGCCAGCTGATGCGCCGCGCCTTTCTAATTGCCGTTCCCTATGTCTGGCTGTTGGCGCTGTTTCTGGTGCCGTTCTTCATTGTTTTGAAGATCTCGTTGTCGGATACCGAACTGGCCATCCCGCCCTATACGCCAACACTGGACCTGTCGCAGGGCTGGGCCGGGATCAAAGAGTTCTTCAGCCAGCTGGATTTCGAAAACTTCGTCTGGCTGACCGAGGATGACCTGTATTGGAAAGCCTACCTGTCCAGCGTCAAGATCGCGGTGATCTCGACTTTTCTGACGCTGTTGGTGGGCTATCCGATTGCCTACGGCATGGCCCGCGCGCCGGTCGAGTGGCGGCCCACGCTGATGATGCTGGTGATCTTGCCGTTCTGGACCTCGTTCCTGATCCGCGTTTACGCGTGGATGGGGATTTTGTCGAACGAAGGCTATCTGAACCAGTTTCTGCTGTGGCTGGGCATCATCTCGACCCCGCTGACCATTCTGAACACGCAATGGGCGGTCTATATCGGCATCGTCTACACGTATCTGCCGTTCATGATCCTGCCGGTTTATTCGTCACTGGAGCGTATGGACGGGTCCCTGATCGAAGCGGCTGAGGATCTGGGCTGCTCACGCCTGCAGGCCTTTTGGCTGGTGACTGTTCCGCTGTCGCGCCCTGGCATCATCGCGGGGTGTTTTCTGGTGATGATCCCAGTGATTGGTGAGTTCGTGATTCCATCATTGTTGGGCGGCTCGGGCACATTGATGATCGGCAAGGTGCTGTGGGAAGAGTTCTTCTCGAACCGCGACTGGCCGGTGGCCAGCGCCGTGGCGGTGGTACTGCTGCTGATCCTTGTCGTCCCGATTGTGCTGTTCCAGCGCAACCAGCAAAAGCAGACGGAGGCCGAGCAATGAACAGGCTAAGCTGGTTCAACGCGGTGTCCCTGACGCTGGGATTTGCGTTCCTCTATATCCCGATGATCATCCTGATCATCTTCAGCTTCAATGAGAGCAAGCTGGTGACAGTCTGGGCCGGGTTCTCGACCAAATGGTATGGCGAAGTGATCCAGAACGAAGCCTTTCTGGATGCAGCCTGGGTGACCGTGCGCGTCGCGGTATTCTCATCCACATTGGCGACAATCTTGGGTACCGCCGCGGCCTATGTGTTAGTGCGCGGTGGGCGGTTCTTTGGTCGCACGCTGTTTTCCGGCATGATCTACGCGCCGCTGGTGATGCCCGAGGTTATCACCGGGCTGTCGCTGCTGTTGCTGTTCATCGGCATCGGGTTGGATCGGGGTATCCTGACCATCGTTCTGGCGCATACGACCTTTTCGATGTGTTTCGTCTCGGTCGTCGTGTCTTCACGCCTAGTGACCTTCGATAAATCTCTGGAAGAGGCTGCGCTGGATTTGGGCTGTTCACCCGCTCAGGCGTTCCGGCTGGTGACTTTGCCGATCATCGCGCCTGCGGTGATCTCGGGTTGGTTGCTGGCCTTCACTCTGTCGCTGGATGATCTGGTGATTGCGTCGTTCACCTCTGGGCCGTCGGCGACAACCCTGCCGATCAAGATCTTTTCGGCCGTGCGCCTGGGTGTCAGCCCAGAGATCAACGCATTGTCCACGATCATGATCGCGATTGTGACGGTGGGCGTTATCACCGCATCATTGGTCACAAAACGCGCGATGGTGCGGCAAAAGCAGGATGAAATGGCTGCTGCGCGTACCGAATGAAGCGGCTGTTCCCGGATTACACCTATGGGCCCGGCCCCCGGACCAACTGCTGGTGGGACGAAACGATTGCCAGCCCCGACTGGCCGGTTCTCAACGGTGAACAGAAGGTAGACGTCGCCATTGTTGGTGGCGGTTTCACCGGGCTGTCAACGGCGCTGTATCTGGCAAACGCGTGTGTTTCGGTTGCGGTGCTTGAGGCCCGGACACCTGGTTGGGGCGCCTCGGGGCGCAATGGTGGCTTTTGCTGTCTGGGCGGATCAAAACTGAGCTACAGCGCAATGGTCCGCCAATTCGGTGAGGCGGCCGCACACAGTTATGATCAAGCTGAAATGGACGCGGTTCACCTTGTCGCTGATCTGCTGAAAACCAATGCCATAGATGCGGATGTGCATTCACAGGGTGAAACCCAACTGGCCCACACCCCCCGTGCGATGGAAAGGCTGCGCAAACGGGCCGAGGCCACGGGCACTTTGCACGCCCCAGATGATCTTCCCGGACTTGGGTTTGGTGGTCGGTTTTATGGCGGGTACACTAACCCGGTCGGATTTGCACTGAACCCCAGAAAATACCTGTTCGGGCTGGCGCAAATGACCCAGACACTGGGCGCCAAGCTGTTTCAGAACAGTGCGGTGCAGACAATTCGGAAGACGCAATCTGGCTTTGACTTGGAGGCAGCCTCGGGTCGGATCAGCGCCGCAAACGTTCTGATCTGCACCAATGGTTACTCCAGTGAGGACGTGCCGCCCTGGCTGGCTGGCCGGTATATGCCTGTCCAATCCACGGTTCTAGTGACGCGCCCTCTGACGCAGGAAGAATTGCAAACCCAGGGTTGGACATCTGACCAGATGTCTTACGATACCCGCCATTTGCTGCATTATTTCCGCCTGATGCCCGACCGACGGTTTCTGTTCGGAATGCGCGGCGGGTTGCGCGCGTCTCCGCAGGCTGAGGCGGCCATTCGCCGGAAGGCTCTGAACGATTTCAGGCAGATGTTCCCGGAATGGGCGTCGGTCGATGTCACCCATATGTGGTCCGGTATGGTCTGCCTGTCGCGAGGGTTAACGCCGTTTGTGGGTCCCGTGACGGATCAACCGGGGATGTTCGCCGGGTTTGCCTATCACGGTAACGGGGTGGCGATGGGGACCTATTGCGGACGGGCGCTGGCTCGGATGGTTTTGCAGCAAGAGACCGGGCTACCTGAACCCATAACACGTGTCCCGGCGCGGTTTCCGCTGGGACGCTGGCGGCGCGCATTGATGCCGCCGGCCTATGCCATGATGGGGCTATTGGACTTATGACCGCTTTAGCACCGCGCGTTCTAGTTCCAACCCCGTGGCATAATCCGGTGACCCGTTTTCGATCCGCCACAAACAATAGGCCGCCATCCGCCAGGCATACCAACGACGCAGCGATTTGAACCGGGTCACGATGTCTGCGCGTCTGTACGAGGACAGAAACTGATCTTCTTCCTCAGGTGTCAAAGCTGACCCCCGGTACAGGTGCTGCATTGCGGGCGACATAAACAGTGCAACGTCTTCGCACGGATCGCCCTGCACCGGGCATTGCCAGTCGATCAGGGTCAGCCCGGATGGCGCAACCAGAATGTTCCCTGCAACCGGGTCGCCGTGTATCAGGCAAGTCTGTTGGGTCGGTTGTACCTGTTCGTCAGGTTTTAGCTGTTCCAATTGGTGCCGCATGGCCGAGGTGCATCCGTCAAGGATGCTCTGGCCGTGCCGGGCCAGATCCGCACTGCCATTGCATCCGCGGGGCGCCGGAACTGACACATCCAGCCCATGTAGTTTGCCGAGCAATAGGGCAACGTCGGTTGTGTCCTTACGCCAGGGCGTACCCGGCGCGTGATCGTAAAACACCCATCGACCATTTTGATGTTGACCCGCCGCGCGCAGACGCGGGGCAAACCCGGTCGGCTCCAACGCGGTTAGGCACTGCGCTTCCAACTCGGCATCGTTGCGAAACAATGGATTGCGCAACCCTGTTCGGTACAGTTTCAAAACCTTGCCGCCGTTCTCTTCCAGCACTTTCCAGACCTTATTGGTCCGACCGCCATACAGGGTTTGAAACTGTGCATCAGGTGCGATCAGCCTTCGGTGACGCAGGTCATCAACAAGATCCAAAGGGGGGAGTGTCGGGGCGGGCAGTGGGTTCACCAAAAAAACGAGTCGCAGTTTGCACTGGTTTGGCCTGTCCCGCCCTGCAGATCAAGTTCCGGTTCGGACCCCGGTCACCATCCCTGCCGGAACCACCTGCCCGCTTTCCAACGTCAGCACGACCGCATCCTCGCCAACCTGTGCCTCGACCACCTGACTGTAGGTTGAGACAGGCTGGACTGAAAGCAACTCTTCCCCGTCATAGCTTTCCAATGTGGCTGAATAGCTGCCGGTCGGCAAAGGGCTGCCATCGCTCGTTGTCCCGGCCCAGTCAAATTCGGTCTGGGTCACCGGTACGGAAATCCTTTCGATCTCGGTGCCGTCACTGTCCCGGATCACCATCACCGCACTGTCTGCCGCCGGTTCAGCCTGCGCGGACAGGGTCACAGGCTCGCCATCAAAGTGGAACGCTGCGGTGGTCTGGACATCCATACCGACCCAATTGGCAAGATCCTCCAGCTTTATACCGCCCAGAGACAGCGCCAGTTCGGACAAAAGCTCGTTGCTCTGAACCTGTTGTTCAACCATCGAAAATTGCGCCAATTGCGAGGCGTACTCGGTCGAATCCATCGGCTCCAACGGGTCCTGATTTTGCGCCTGGGTCGTCATCAGCAACAGGAAAGTATCGAAATCCGACGCGATCGAGGTTGCCTGTGACTGGGATGCTGATTGGGCCTGGGTATTGGCTTGCGTCGTCGATTGGGTTGGGGTGATCATGCTTAAAGCCTCATGTCGATCCGGCCGTCGGGGCCTAGTTTCGGAATGGTGGGGCCCGCCTCGGTGACAGGCTCGTCCTGCGTTTCCGCAAGCCGGGTGCCGTCGCCCGAGTCAGACCTATCCTGCTGTGCGTCTGCAGAGGTGCCCAGATCAAAGGACAGGTCGCCCAGCCCAAAGTTCTGGAATTCGGCCTCCAGCACCGAGATGTGACGGCGCATCATATCCAGTGTTTCCGGCCGTTCCGCCGAGATTGTTACGTGCAGACCATCCTCGCGACCATTAAAGACTATCGAAACGCGTCCCAGTTCTTCGGGGTTTAACGCGACCTCGATTGTGCCTTGCTGTCCACGCGCGGAAACAACGGTTGCCATTTGATTGGCAACCGCGCGTGCCGTTTCAGCGCGCGCCGTCGATGTAATGGTCTGTGTTAATGGTGCCGAATCGCGGGCAGAGGACAATGTCGGGGTCTTTCTGGTGGTCGATATTTCTTCGATTTCGGGAAAGGTCTGAAGCTCGGTCTGCGTGTTGGTTTGATCCGTGGCCAAAAGCTGCATTTGTACAAGTGTTGACGCCCGATCAGGCACCACCGCTTGCGATTGCGCCACCTGTGGCGTCGCGGGGACACTTGGTCTGCCCAGGTCGGGTCGGATGATGGGCGAATGATCCAACATCTCTTTCGGGAGCATATTCGGTGTTACAAGCCCGGCGGGAAAGCTTGGCGGATTGGTGGCCGCCTGGGGCGTTCTTCTTGGGGAAACTGTACCGAAAAGCATGGCTTGAACGGCTGGAGATACCGCACGCCGAGCAGGGCCCGCCGCGGGTTCCAACCTGGCGGCTTTTTGAGGGGGCGGGTGCGTCTCGTCTACCGTTTCAGTCTCCGCCTCAACAGTTGATGACGTCATGGTTGGTTTTTCAGCCAACGTCTTGGCAACCGGAGCCTGAACAGCTTCCGACACAGCCGCGCGGAGTTCGGCAGGCGGCTGATCCTCGGGGGTATCGGAAACATCCGGAATTTCAACGTTTGCAGCGATGTCGTCCACCTCTGACGCCGTGTCTGGGTCCTGAACCAAAAGGTCGGTGAGATCGGGCTCGGCTGACTGGGGATCGGCCTCTTGATCCATGACCATTTGAAAGGACGCGGCCCCTTTGGACGCACGAGGTTCTTGCGGTGTTGCATCGGGTTTCGCGGCGGTGCCCGACGAAGACAACAGTGCTGAAAGTGGGTTGGGCATTTTGCTCCGACTCCGTTTGTGTGAACGGAAATCTGCCCGCAGGAGGTTACGTTTATTTTAACCGCTTTCGCCTTTGATCGAGAAAGTTCGATGCAAATTTCGGAGAAAGTGATGAAGATTTCCACAACCCTTCCTACCGCGCAGCCCCCCACCACGGCCGAGAAATTGCAGGCTGCGGCGGTCGAGTTGGAGGCCGCGTTTCTGGCGGAAATGCTCAAATCTTCTGGGTTGGGCAAGGCCAGCGAATCTTTTGGCGGCGGTGCGGGCGAAGATCAGTTTTCGTCCTTCCTCGTGCAACATCAGTCGCGTGCGTTGGCCGCATCCGGCGGCATTGGCCTGTCCGAAATTTTGTTCCAGTCCATGATGGAGAAAACCGATGCCGACCAATTCTGAAACCGACCTGATCCGATCCCTTGAGGAAGTGCTGGATCTTGAGCGATCCGCGCTTGTCGACGGGGATCTGGACCGGCTGAGCCATTTGGCGCCGGAAAAGGAAAAGCTGATCGGTGCGATCAATGAATTGCAGGTTTTGGACAGCGCCGAATTGATTCGCCTGCAGCAGAAAGTCGAACGGAACCAGGCGCTTTTGAACAGTGCCGCCGAAGGGATTCGGGCCGTTGCCAGCCGTATGGCCGAATTGCGGCGCGTTCGGCAGGAGTTCAGCACCTACGGAGCGGACGGGCAGCGCAACGGATACGCCGTGCGTCGCAATGCGAAACTGGAAAAACGTGCATAGGAGCGGGTTTGATTCAAATCCGAATTTTCTGAGTGAGGGGCTTTAGCATTCCGTTAGGGGATCAGGGGCAAAGGTGGCCGGGCATCTGAAACAACAGGTGGCGCGAACAGCCCGACGGCGGATCGCATTGATCAGAAAGACGTCAAAGCCCGCATGTGGTGCGGGGTAAGCATGGGCGCAAAGGGCCCGAACGAAAAAGGAAGAAAGCTATGTCCAGCATTCTGACAAACAATGGCGCAATGGTGGCGCTGCAAACCCTGAAATCGGTCAACAAGAATCTGGAGATGACCCAGAACGCGATCTCGACCGGTAAGGACGTCGCAACTGCCAAGGACAACTCGGCCGTCTGGGCAATCTCCAAAGTCATGGAGTCGGACGTCAAGGGCTTCAACGCGATCAAAGACAGCCTGGCGCTGGGTGAATCGACCGTTGCGGTGGCGCGGAACGCGTCGGAAACCGTGACCGATCTGTTGACGCAGATGAAAGAGAAAATCGTCGCCGCGCAGGAGGACAACGTTGACCGCGGCAAGATCAATGATGATGTGACCGCTCTGCGGGATCAGATTGCGTCGGTTGTTGGTGCGGCACAGTTCAACGGGCTTAACCTAGTGGACGGCTCGGCCGGTACTGCTTCGATCTTGTCCTCACTTGATCGGGATAGCACTGGTGCAGTGAATTCGTCGTCGATTTCGGTTGCAAGTCAGGACCTGTCCATTGGCGGTTATACTGCCAAAGGCGTACTTGCAGGTTCGGGAGGCGCGACCACCGACAATGATGTTGCAGGCTTTACCATGGATAAAGCCGGCGGGTCAGGTGACATTGTGATCGACAGCTCGACTGACAACTTTGAAGTTGGTGATAGTGTCTCGATCCGAGTCGGTGATCAGGATGTGTCGTACACCATTCAAGCCAGCGATCTGGATCCCTCTGGAACCTATGACGATGCCTATACAGATGCTCTTGTTGCTGTTGGCCTCAAGAACCAGGTTGATGCCCTGGGCATCACAGGTGTTGCAGTCGACTATGACTCGGGATCGCCGAACACCCTGTCCTTTACTACAGGTACGGCAACGGCTGGTGCGGATGCGGATCAGGACATTACCGTGTCGGCTCAATTCACTAATGCTGGTTCCGGTGGGCTTGGCGCACTCAGCTCGATTGACGTTTCGACAGATGCAGGCGCGGCAGCCGCACTGGGCACCATCGAAACACTGATCGACACGTCGATTGATGCAGCGGCAGCCTTTGGTTCGGCGCAAGGCCGTATCGAAACACAGCAGGATTTCGTTTCCAAACTGACCGACTCGTTCAAGTCCGGCATCGGTTCGATGGTTGACGCCGATATGGAAGAGACCTCGGCCCGTCTGCAAGCTCTTCAGGTTCAGCAGCAACTGGCCACTCAATCGCTGTCGATTGCCAATCAGGCGCCGCAGTCGATCCTGTCGCTGTTCCGTTAATTTTCGGAACCTGGTCGGGGCGCCCAGACGCGCCCCGACTCTGACCGCCAAAAGACGGCCTATTGGAAGGATTTCAAGTGACACCGCAAACTCTTGCACAACGTGCCTACGCGCAGACCGCCGCCCCGACCCGCACCCCGCGCGATACCGAGTACGAGGCGATTTCGAAGATCACGCATCGGCTCAAGGTTGCGGCGGCCCGACGCAAAACCGATTTCGGAGGGTTCGTTCACGCGCTACACGAAAATCGTCGCTTGTGGACCGTTCTGGCAACTGGCGTGTCCGACTCGGACAACGCGCTGCCCAATGAATTGCGTGCGCGAATCTTCTATCTGGCAGAATTCACCGAGCAACACAGCAGTCAGGTTTTGGGCAATAAGGCGACCGTTGAACCGCTGCTTGAGATCAATATGGCCGTCCTGCGCGGCCTGCGTCAGATGGGTGCTACCTGATGGGGGGGCTGGTTCTGAAACTGGCACCGAAAGAGAGGGTGCTGATAAACGGCGTGGTTGTCGAAAACGGAGATCGCCGCAGCCGCTTTTCAATCATGACGCCGGACGCAAATGTCCTGCGCCTGCGCGATGCCATTCACCCGGATGAGGTGACTACCCCGGTGCGGCGGGTGTGTTATGCCGCCCAGCTTGTCTTGTCCGGCGATATGGAGCCTGAGCGGGCGCGGCAACAGCTTTTGCGGCGGGTTGAAGAGTTGAGCCAAGTCTTCACCGATGCCGACAGTCGTCGTGTTCTGTCCGAAGCTACTGAGGCTTTACTGGCCGAACAGTATTACAAATGCCTGAAATCCCTGCGGGCGCTGTTGCCGCGTGAAGAACGGTTGATGGCGTATCAGCAATGACATTCCGGCCTGTCATCCCCTCTGATGGTATTGTCGGCTGGCGTTTTTTGCAGCGTACCTATGATACGCAGCTCGAAAGCTTTTCGGCCTCGCCAGTCAATGAACGAGAGACAAAGTACTTTCTGGACAATATCGGCAAGGTACAGACGGCTGAGGAATTGGTTTCGGATAGGCGGTTGCTACAAGTGGCGCTGGGCGCCTTCGGGCTAGAGGATGACATCAACAATCGCTATTTCGTCCAGAAAATTCTGTCCGATGGGACAAGCGCCGAGGATGCATTGTCCAACCGTCTGGCCGATAAGCGGTATCGGGAGTTTTCCGAAGCCTTCGGCCTGGGTCCGGGCGAGGTGCGCAGAACGGGTTTGACCACCTTTATGGAAGCAATTGCGCAGGACAATGCCGTGTCTCGGTTCGAAATCGCTGTTGGTGAGAGCGATGAGACGATGCGCATATCGCTTTATACGCAACATACCTTGGCGGATCTGGCCGCGCAGGACAGCAGTTCGGACACTAAGTGGTTCGATCTGATGGGGCAACCGCCGCTGAGAAGCATGATGGAGACGGCGCTGGGGCTGCCATCAAGTTTCGCGCAGTTGGACATCGACAGGCAGCTTGAGGTTTTCAAGGATAGATTGTCGGGCCTGACTGGATCAGACGATCTGGCCCAATTTACCGACGAGGCGTCGGTGGCCCGGCTGACAGACCAATATCTTGCACGCAGCCAGATTGCACAGCTGCAAAACACGATTTCCCCTGCTCAAACGGCGCTGATTTTGCTGGGGGCGTAACCTAGGCGCGACACAGATAACTATCCGAAAACTCAGGCGTTCAACACGGCATCCGCCGAAGTTCTGAGTGCAAATGCGGTCACTGGCTGGGACACATTGTGCAGCTTGACCTCGCCCAATGACAAAGCATCCGCGCATGCAGGCTGAATATCGGCCGAGACGACAATGCGCTGACCGATCGTTTTGCTGTATTCCCCCAACCGGGCCGCGACATTTGCGGCCTGTCCGATGACTGTGAAATCCAGCCGTTCGCGCGATCCGACATTGCCATATGTGACCCGACCATAGGCAACCCCGATCGAGCAATCGCAATGAACGTCTGAGCCAGATTGGCGCAACTCACCAAGTTTTTCGACAATTTCAACGGCTGAGCGTTGCGCGTTTCGGCGCGCGACCATGGAATCTTCACCCTCGGGAAAGACTGCCAGAACAGCGTCACCGATGAACTTCAATACTTCGCCGCCATTGTTATGCACGATATCGGACACGGTTTCGAAAAAGTCGTTCAGCACGTTGATATAGGCGGTACGGCCAAGCTGCTCTTCCAGGCTGGTCGAATTGCGCAGGTCGCAGAACATAATGGCCGCATCAATCTCATCCCCGTCGCCGCGCCGGATTTCACCGCCCAGCACCCGCGCGCCCGAGCGTTTGCCGACATAAGTCTCAAGCAACACCTGTGCGTTCTCGCGCTGCATGAAAACTTCGTAAAAGCGGGCAATGACAGATGAGCACTCGAACACCAACCCGAGGTTTTCTGTTGTAAACCCGTCAGGATGATCGCAGGTCAGGGTCAGAACATTTGTCCGCCCGTCCGAGAACGGCAATGGCATGGCGACGTAATCGGTGGCACCCTTGGCCCGCAGGTCCTCCATAATCGGGAAGCTGTTTTGGGGGTTTTCGTCGTTCAACCGCTGGCGCACGCCGCCCAGCCCGTTCGAGACGTGACGCAGGGGGCTGTTGATATAGGCCGGGTGATCGTGGATTTCATACGTGGGCACGTTGGTCGAAATCTCGGCCTCACCCTTTTCCCAGATATAATGCTTGCCCGCGATCAGCGGATGCAGAGACCAGGCCAGAATGCTGAGCCGTTGAATCGCGATGCCGTGTTCCAACATCTTTTCGGCCAATGCCTTGGTGAAGGCTTCCGGCGTGCTGAGGTTTGATGCACCACGCATCAGCCAATCAATCAGAGGCCCGCTTATATTGCCATCCTCGGTATCTCGCAGTTGGTTTTCGCCCAAGTCGACCCGTGTATAGGCCGAGGGCATAAACCCGACATAGCCCTGAATGGCGGCGCTTTCAGGCAGCGCTTCTTCATAGGCCCAGACTGAGTTGGCCAGCCGTTGCCCATCCAGGATGACATCGTGATAGGTCGCCGTTCCCTTGAATGGGCAAAACGTCTGCAACTCGGTTTCTGCACCAAGATCGACACAGATATCCGTGCGCGGGACGTAAATTGTGGCCGGCAGCCGCGTTTCATACATGACTTTCGCGTCGGTGCTTTCGGCCAACAGGGTGTCATCCCGATAGATCGCGATCCGACCTTTCAGCGATTCGACCGATATCCCGTAGCCTTTAGTCGGCGGTGTGGTATGGACGTTCATCATCAGTTTCCCTGACCCGCTTGGTATTAGGATGGGCCTTTGGGGCAAGCATTCCAAGGGGGATAACCGGCATTTTATCACACATACCTTGTGCGATGCGGCAAAGTCAGACCATCTGAATCACATCTTTTTCGATCGACAACATATAGCCTTTTTTGGCGATATTCTTGACCAGCAACTCACTGACCATCTGATTGCCCAAGGCATCGCGCAGCCGTTTGATCCGTGTGGCACCTGCGGCCTCGTCACAATCGGCGGTGTCTTTGCCCGAGATCATCGACTCGATCTGGACGCCGGATAGGACCTCGTCGTCCAAGCGGGATTCGGCCAGAACTGACAAGGTTTCCATCGCCGCGGGGGTCAGTTTGAAATCCATGTTGTTCAGATAGACGGTATTTTCCTCGCGGCTGATCAACAGCGAGGTGACCTGAATACCAGTGCGTTCGATCTGCGCCATGCGCCGGTTCAACAGAACCAGCATCACCAGAAACACCAGCGCCGTGATCAACATGGCGGTGGCGAAAACCAACAACACGAAAATCACCATGCGATAGCTGGATAGAGTATCGGCAAAGGCGGTGCCTGATTGCGCCAATACCTCAAGCAGACGAATCTCGGTTTGCGAGGTCAGGTCGCTTTCGATGAACAAACGTTCGACCCGGGCGTTAAAGGCATTAGCATCGGGCAGGGTCCAGAATAAAAAGATGGCCGCTGTTACCAGAATCACCACGATCGCCGCGATGCCCGCGCCGACCAGTCTGACACCAGATCGGCGGGCCTCAGTAACGGAGATAGAATTTTCCGGCATTGGCCTTCCTTTTATCCAACCCTTCCGGCCCGAACACGGACATGACGTTCAGCAGGGTCCAGCCCGACCCCTTGAGGCGCTGGGCGACTTCTTTTTTAGCCTGCCCTTTACCGCAAGCCGATACCTGCATGACGCCGTAGTGCAGGCGCAGTGGATTGTCTTGCTTGGCCTTGTAGTCGGCATAGCAATCGGCCGCCGAAGCGGTGGTGCCAAGCGATATCAGGGCCAACAGGGCCAGAGAAGAGAGGATCTGTTTCATAGGCCGCATCCTGCGCATGTGTTGGCACGATATTCAATAACCTAAGGGGTTTCGCGGGCCTGATATCGGATAACACCGGGCCGTTATTGCCTGTCTGAACGAGGCGCGGCCAGTGTCGGGTCATCAGCACACGGCCCGCCACCGGGTCACCTCAAGACTACTGAAGGACAAGCACCATGCATAAGAAATTCATTGCCCTGATCGTGGCCTCGGCAGTTGCCATCACCGGTATTTCCGCGTCTCAGGCGCGGGCCGCGGATGTCGAGGATATTCTTGGCGGGCTTGCAGCCATTGCGCTGATTGGCGCCGCTGTGAAGCATTTCGACGACAAGAGCAAAAAGAACAACGTGACGCACAACTACAATCACATATATAAGGCGCCCCAGAAACACGTACACACCCGGCCAAAGCACCGGCCACATCTCGTACGCCCGCTGCCTCCGCGTGTTGCGCGTTACAGCCTGCCGCAACGATGCTTGCGCACGTTCAAAGGGTATTCGCCCAATCAACGACTGTTGGGGCAGACCTGTCTGGGCAAGCATTACAAATACAGCAATAGCCTGCCTAACCAGTGCAAGGTCAGGTTCTGGAATGGCAAAAAGGTCAAGCGGGCATACCACCCCGGTTGTCTGCGCCAGAAAGGATACCGCGTTAGTTACAAGTAACGGTTTTCGAGCAGGAGCGGCGCCACAGAAGCGCTGTGCGGGAGAGGGCGGCGCAAGCTGCTCTCTCCTTTTTTCTTGCGGTGGGTGGCAAAACGCGGTTTTCCGGGGGTATGACGACTCCGGATTATGAAATTGAGAATGCCGCATCGGCGCGTGGATTTCTGCGGATCGCAGGTGTCGACGAGGTTGGGCGCGGACCGCTGGCCGGACCGGTGGTTGCCGCAGCCGTGGTTCTGCACCCCAGTGATATTCCTGACGGGCTGAACGATTCCAAAAAGCTGACGGCGAAACGGCGCGCCGCGTTAGAGGCAGCCCTGCGTGAGAAGGCCGAGATCGCAATTGCCGAGGCGTCAGTGGCCGAGATTGACGAACACAATATCTTGCGGGCTTCGCATCTGGCGATGGAGCGCGCGGTGGCAGCGCTGGACCCGCCGCCTGATTACCTGCTGATCGATGGGAACATGATTCCACGCGGCCTGACGATCCCCGCGAGGGCGGTGGTCAAAGGCGATGCGCATTCTGTGTCGATTGCGGCGGCTTCGATCGTCGCCAAAAACTGGCGCGATCAACTGATGGTGGATTTGGCGCAACAGCATCCGGGCTACGGATGGGAGACAAACGCCGGTTATCCGTCGAAACAACACAAGGACGCGCTGCAAAATCTTGGTGTGACCCCACACCATAGACGTTCCTTCAAGCCGGTACACAATATCTTGTATCAAGAGTAAATCGTAAGTCGCTGATTCAAAAAAGAAATTGACGGCGAATCGACTTTGACTCATCCTTGTCTCAACCAAATGAGCGCAAAAGCGCCGTGGATACTTGAGGCAGTACAAATGACAACAACCACTAAAAAGGGCGCAAAAGCGCTCCCTTTAAACACGATTCTATCCGGGGACTGCATCGATGTGATGAACAGTCTGCCCGAGGCGTCGGTGGACCTGATTTTCGCGGATCCGCCCTATAATCTGCAGTTGAAGGGTCAATTGCACCGCCCCGATAACAGTCAGGTAGATGCGGTTGACGATCATTGGGATCAATTCTCCAGCTTTGCCGTTTATGACCAATTCACCCGCGAATGGCTGAAGGCAGCGCGTCGTCTGCTTAAGCCAAATGGCGCGATCTGGGTGATTGGGTCTTACCACAATATCTTCCGTGTGGGTTCGGCCCTGCAGGACGCGGGCTATTGGATTTTAAACGACGTCGTGTGGCGCAAATCCAATCCGATGCCGAACTTCCGCGGCAAACGCTTTACCAACGCGCATGAGACGATGATCTGGGCGTCGAAATGCGAAGGGGCAAAGTACACGTTCAACTATGAAGCCTTAAAGGCGCTGAACGAGGGCGTTCAGATGCGCAGTGACTGGGTACTGCCGATCTGCACCGGGCACGAGCGCCTGAAGGATGAAAACGGCGACAAGGCGCATCCGACGCAGAAACCGGAATCGCTGTTGCACCGTGTGCTGATCGGCTCGACCAATCCGGGCGACGTGATCCTTGATCCGTTCTTCGGTACCGGAACCACAGGTGCAGTTGCCAAGATGCTGGGTCGCGAATTCATCGGCATCGAGCGCGAGGAAAGCTATCGCAAGGTCGCTGAAAAGCGCATCTCGAAGGTCCGTAAGTTCGACCGTGAGGCGCTGGAGGTCAGCGCCAGCAAACGTGCCGAGCCGCGCGTGCCCTTCGGCCAACTGGTTGAACGTGGGATGCTGCGCCCGGGTGAAGAACTGTATTCCATGAACCAGCGCCACAAGGCCAAGGTCCGTGCCGACGGCACGCTGGTGGGCAACAACGTCAAGGGCTCGATCCACCAAGTGGGGGCGCAGCTGGAAAACGCGCCGTCCTGTAACGGCTGGACCTACTGGTGCTTTAAACGCGACGGCAAAACGGTGCCGATTGACGTGTTGCGTCAGCAGATCCGGGCCGAGATGAACTGATTTTACCAACACCGCCGGTGCCTGTGGCCTGACACAAGGCACTAAGCCTTGCCCCGCCGATCTCGGCGGGGTCTTTTGTTTTCACGACCTCTGGTTTCAATACGGGCCTTCTGTATTCTGCGGTGCAGTGAAGGAGCTTGTGCAATGTCGGATACCACAGCCAGCGAGTCCCGCTTTGACCGGTTCTTTGTGACCCGCCCGGACAATTTCGATCTGGAAAACAAATATACCGAAGCCGCGATGGAACGACACAAGCGCGAGGGGCTTGAACTTGCGGTCCGCGCTCGCTGGATCGCGATGGCGCTGACTGGTGTGCTGCTGATCTACCTGAATCCGCAATGGGAAGTGCTGTGGTATCACTTCATCTTGCTGCTGATCTGCGCCAACGGCTGGTTTATCCGGCGCGCGGGGCGTGTGGGGCAATCGCGGACCGAGCTGCTTTTGATCTTTGTGGACCTGCTGATCATGACACTGGGAATGATTGTGCCCAACCCGTTCAGCGACGATGTCCGACCGTTGGCGATGCAGTACCGGTTCGACAATTTCCAGTATTTTTTCATCATTCTGGCGGCCGGTACGTTGGCCTATTCCTGGCGCACGGTGATTGCGATCGGATCATGGACGGCAGGGGTCTGGACAGCAGGATGGATCATCGCCTGGTGGGTTGCAACCCCGATGCCCGGTCTCAGCGAGCGTGTGGCTGAGGCATTGGCTGGCTATCCCGATGTGGCAGAATTGCTGGACCCCAACAGCTTTATGCCAGCGCAGCGTATTCAACAGGTGATCGTGTTCATGATGGTGGCGGTGACATTGGGCGTGTCGATGCGGCGGCTCAATCGGTTGCTGATGTCGAATGCGGGGTTGGAGCGCGAAAGGGCAAACCTGTCGCGGTATTTCTCACCGAACGTGGTGGATGAGCTGAGCCAGAATGATGAGCCGCTGAAGCAGGTGCGCAAAGAGCAAATTGCCGTCCTGTTCATCGATATCGTGGGGTTCACCAGATATGCCGCCGGGCGCGACCCTTACGAAGTGATCGAGGTTCTGCGCGGCTTTCACGCACGGATGGAGGCCGAAGTGTTCCGCCATCACGGAACGCTGGACAAATACCTGGGTGACGGGTTGATGGCCACGTTTGGGACGCCGGTGCCGACACCGCAGGATGCGAGTAATGCAGTGGCCTGCGCGCGTGGGATGATCGATGTGATTGACCGTTGGAACGTGGAACGCCGCCGTACGGGCGAGCCTGAGATACGTGTGGGGATCGGGGTCCATTTCGGCGCGGTCGTTCTGGGGGATATCGGCGCCAACCGTTTGGAATTTGCGGTGATAGGGGATGCGGTGAATGTGGCCGCGAAGCTTGAGGCGCAGACTCGCGAGTTTCAGGCAAAAGTCATCATGAGCGACGCAGTTCGGAGCCGTTTGGAGGAAGAAGGCCGCAACGTATCCGAGCTGATGGCGGGGTTTGCGAAACACGAAAATCGTGCGGTCCGGGGGGTGGAGGCCCCGATGGATGTATGGGTGATGACCGGGTGAGGGCTCCCGCCGATCAACCATGCATCGAAGATGCAAGGCGGATCGTTGGGCCGGGCAGCACGCTGACGCGTGCTGCGGTCAGGCACGTGGCAGCGGGTTTTGCAATTTGTTATAGGGCGTCCAGTCCGTAACTTCGGGATAATATTGGCGCCGCCAAGCGCGGACGCGCGGGTTCATGATGCGACGCCACAGCGGTGGGATCATCGCGGCGACCGTCATCACCGGATAGCCGTAGGGCAATTGCGGGGCGGCGTCCTCGGGGTGGTGTTGCAACAGTGGAAAGCGGCGGTTGGGTTTATAGTGGTGGTCCGAGTGGCGCTGCAAATTGATAAGCAGCCAGTTCGACGCTTTTTGTGACGCATTCCATGAGTGGCGTGGTTGGACATGCTCATACTTGCCTGCGCCCAGATGTTTGCGTGTCAGGCCATAATGTTCGACGTAATTAACCAATTCTAGCTGCCAGATGGCGACGCCCGCTTGGATCAGGAACAGTGCGAGCCCCGAGAGACCTCCCATCACGAAGGCCAATACCAGCATTGCACCTTGTAATGCCCAGTAGCGCCAGAACGGGTTGGAGAGGTCACTCCAAGGGCGGTCTTTACGGGCCAGTTTTTCGCGTTCAGCCCGCAAGGCCGAGAACAGGCATTGTTTCAGCACCCGCGGATAAAACCGATGAAACCCCTCGTTATAGCGTGCAGTCACCGGGTCGCGGGGCGTGCCGACATAGCGGTGATGCACCAGCAGATGTTCAGAGCGGAAATGTGAATACAGCACCATCGCCAGAAGGATATCGCCCAACCAGCGTTCGACTCGGCCTTTTTGGTGCATCAACTCGTGGCTGTAGTTGATGCCGATCGTGCCCGAGATTACTCCCATGCCGAAGAACAGCCCAACCTTAGCCAAGGTTGACAGGTGGTCGGTATGCGTGGCGTACCAGATCAGCCCGTAAAGGGTCAGGAATTGCACCGGAACCCAGGCTTTTGTCAGCAGGATGTACCAGTGCAACACCGAGTCGGGGGTATCGGGGCTGGCATTGGTCAGATCCAGTCCGGTGAGCCGGTCGAGCAACGCAAAGGCCCACCATGTGGAAAGTGGCACCAGCAAGACCCACCAACCGCCGGCCATTGCGGTGAACCAGATCAGCGGGATCAGCAGGAATGAGATCCAGAACGGCAGGGCCGATTGCCAATGGGGTAAGGTTTCTGTTGCGGTCATTGGGTGGCTCCGGATGACTACGCGCACATTAGCCACAGTCCGGCAGGACAGACAATGGGTTACCGGTTGCGCCAGAGGTCATATGCTTTGCGCATCACGGTCGGCAGGTCGCTGGGGCGGAAAGTGTGTTTTTCCAAAACGATCAGATCATCGAGGGTCGTTTCCGTCGGCAACGTAGCTGTCCAGACACATAGGATCAGGTGAAAATGGGTGAAGGTGTGGCGCACCTCACCTGCTAAAGCTTGCCAGTCAGCGGAAAAGGGAGGGGAGTCTGCTGGCGCATCTGACCAAACTGACCCCGGCCAGCCCAGCATGCCGCCCAGCAACCCTTTGTCGGGGCGCCGCTCCAGCAGCAGGGCTCCATCCGTACGCTGAGCGATATAGACATGGCCATACCGCGTGGGTTTCGGCTTTTTCGGTGTCTTTCGCGGCAGGTCGGGCTGGGTTCCGGCCGCACGAGCCTGACAAGGGTTGCGCAGGGGGCAGATGCCACAGGCCGGAGATTTCGGGGTACAGATCGTGGCCCCCAGATCCATCACGGCCTGTACATAATCTCCGGGTCGCAGGTCGGGCGTTAGCGCAGCGGCTTTTTCTTTCAACAGGGGTTTCGAGCCTGGCAGAGGGTCGTGAATGTCATACAGACGCGCCATGACCCGCTCGACATTGCCATCCAGAACAGTCTCGGGCTGGTCAAAAGCGATGGCCGAGATAGCGGCGGCCGTATAGGGGCCGATGCCGGGCAGTTTCAGCAGGGCGTCATAGGTATCAGGAAAAACGCCGCCATGTTCATTGGCCACCGCGCGCGCGCATTTCAGCAGGTTGCGGGCACGGGCGTAATAGCCCAGCCCGGCCCATTCGCCCATGACTTGATCATCCGGTGCGGCCGCCAGTGTCTGAACCGTAGGCCAGCGCGCGGTGAATCGCGTAAAATAATCTCGGACAGCGGCCACAGTGGTCTGTTGCAACATCACTTCGGACAACCAGACCCGGTAGGGGTCGGGTATCATGCCCGCCGCCCGGTCGGCTGGTCTAACACGCCACGGCATCGTGCGAGCGTGGCGGTCGTACCAGGCCAGTAACGCACCGCTCAGGTCATATTGAATAGTGTCACGCAAGTTTTATCTATCTCTCTGTCGGGTTTCGCTGGCGTCCGATATCATGCCCTTTACAATAGCGGCGCAGGAGTTGGAAACCAGATGCAGCGCAGACGTTCTTCGACCCGCGGGTTCAAACGCACCGCGACATTGCTGAACGGCCAGATCAGGCGCGCCGGGGAAAGCCGGGGCTTTGCCGTTTCGCGTCTGCTGACCCATTGGGCCGAGATCGTGGGCCAGGATATGGCCGCCATCGCGCGACCGGTGAATGTGGGCTATGGCAAGGGCGGGATCGGCGCGACGCTGACGGTGCTGACCACTGGCCCGCAGGCTCCGATGCTTGAAATGCAAAAGGAACAGCTGCGCGGCAAGGTGAATGCTGTTTATGGCTATAACGCCATCAGCCGGGTGCGTATCACCCAGACCGCGCCGACAGGATTTGCCGAGGGGCAGGCTAGCTTCGATCACAAACCGAAAGCGGCGAAACCCAAAATCGATCCCGAAATCGTGGCCGAGGCGGACCGGACCGCGCGCGACGTCAATGACGGTGATCTGCGCGCGGCCCTTGAACGTCTGGGCCGCAACGTATTATCCAAGCAAAAACGCTGAGAAAGGGCTGACAAATGAGCCGTATTGCAACCGGAATCTGCGCGGCCGTCGCTATTGCCGCTGGCGGCTATTGGCTGTCGAATTCCTCTACTTCATATCCGATGATTGGCAGTGCCGAGGCGCAAGAGGCCGATATTGACACCTCGACCATCGTCGAGATGGTGCAGGGGGCCGAAGATGCTCCGGTCGAGATCATCGAATATGCATCCTATACCTGCCCGCATTGCGCCAACTTCCATACGGGGGCGTATAAGCAGCTGAAGAAGGATTTCATCGACACCGGCAAGGTCAAGTTCATCTACCGCGAGGTGTATTTCGACAAATATGGCCTGTGGGCTTCGATGGTCGCGCGTTGTGACGGCCCCGATAAGTTCTTTGGCATTTCCGACCTGATCTATGAAGGTCAGTCCGAATGGACCCGCGCAGGTGGTCCAGCTGAAATCGTGGACGAGCTGCGCAAGATCGGGCGTCTGGCTGGTATTGACAATGACCAGCTTGAATCCTGTCTGCAGGACGGCACCCGCGCGCAAACACTGGTGGCCTGGTATCAGGAAAACGCCGAACGTGACGGTGTTCAATCCACGCCTTCGTTCGTTGTGAATGGCAAGAAGGTCGACAACCAATCTTATGCCGATTTCAAGAAGCTGATCGAAGAAGAACTGGGCAGCTGATTGCCTGTTGCGACCGGTTCTGCATGGACCGGTCGCACTTTACGGCGACGGGGCGATTTGCAGCAGCATCTGCCGCACCTTGTCGGCCTCATTCACATTCAAACGCACAGGCAGGGTGATGACCTTGCTGCGAAACGCCGGTGGCAGGCGCACGGCGTCTTTTTCTGTTGTCACCATTTGCGCGCCCAGCAGGCGGGCCTCGTTCTCTAACCGGGTCATAAGGGCAGGGGTCAGCGGTTGGTGATCGTCCAGTGCCTCGGCCCGCAAGAGTGTCGCGCCCTGTTGGCGCAAGGTGGCAAAGAACTTTTCAGGATGGCCGATCCCTGCAAAGGCCAGAACCGGCGTATCTGCCCAATCCATACCGGTTTGCAGGGGCTCAACCGTGCCGGTGGCGTGGGGAGCAGTCAATTTCGCCCCCCAGCGATCGGTAAATTGCGACTGCGCGTCGGTATCACCCAGCGACAGTACCAGATCGGCGCGTTGCAATCCGGTTTCAACAGGTTCACGTAAAGGCCCGGCAGGCAGACACAGCCCATTGCCGAATCCGCGCGCCGCATCGACCACGATGACCGAGAAATCCTTGGCGACCGAGGGGTTCTGAAACCCGTCGTCCAGCAGGATCACACTGGCCCCGGCTTCGGCTGCCGCGCGCGCGCCGGCGGCGCGGTCCTTGGCCACCCAGACCTCGGCAAAGGCGGCCAGCAACAGGGGTTCATCCCCGACTTGCGCGGCGGTGTGTTTGGATGGGTCAACCTGCACGGGCCCTTCTAACGAACCTCCATGACCACGCGTCACCACATGCGTTTCGTGCCAGGCGTCGCGTAATTGCTCGATCATCCAGATCACGGTTGGGGTCTTGCCGGTGCCACCCGCGTTCAAGTTGCCGATGCAGATGACCGGAACGCCGGGTTTAACCCCCGGTTTGGACGCAACCCGCCGGGCGGTTGCGGCGGCGTAGATTCGGCCAAGCGGTGCCAGTAGTCTGGCACGCATATCCAGCCGGTTGGGGGCGGTGTTCCAAAAACCAGGTGCTCTCATCAATCCGCACTCCGCTGATCCAGGCAATCCTGCACCATATCGATCAGTTGATCCGCTTGTGGTGCGCCTTCGGATACGATCTGCCACCCGGCCAACGCCATATCTGCAGCCCGGTCAGGCGATAGCAGCTCGACCACGGCGTCGCCCAGTTCGGTTGCGGATCTGACCATGCGGGCAGCGCCGGCCCGATCCAGTTGATCGTACATCTGCTGATGACGATGCACAAACGGGCCGTGGATGACAGACGACCCAAGGGCAACGGCAAAAAGTGGATCGCGCCCACCCGCGTCGCGCTCTAGCGAACTGCCCATGAATGTGACTGGCGAGATCCGGTGCCACAGGCCCAGATCTTCGGAGTGGGCGGACAGGATAACCTGCGTGTTGTCTTCGATCTGACCGCTGGTGTCCCAATTGGTACAACGCAGATCCATAGTCTCAAGGCGGTTTTGCAGTGGTTCTGCCTCGGCGGTGTCTGCCACATGCAGCACCAGTGTCAGCCGGGGCAACATCCGCAATGCCTGGCGATGGGCACTAAGGATCGAGATGAACTCCTTGTCCCGCACACATGCTGCCAACCAGACCGGACGCCCCGCCAGTGCGTGATTGGTTTCGATCAGTTCATCCTCGGGCCAGGGCTGCGGGTTCGGGCTGACATACAATGGTGGAGAGTCGGTGACTTTGCCCGACGTGATGCCAAGGCGACGGATTGTCCGGGTGGTTTCCGAATTCGTGGTCAGGATGGTTTTGAAACAGTCTAAAGTAAAACGGGTGATGTCCGGCAGCCACCGGGCGCCGCGCGCGATCTTTATATCAACCCGTGCTTCGATCAGGATCAGGGGAATACCGCGCTCTTCGGCGCGCGTGATAACATTGGGCATCAGCCCGCCCCCGACCCACAGGCCGATTTCGGGGTGCCAATGGTCCAGAAACGCGCGTGCTGCCCCCGCTTGTTCCGAGGGCAGGTTCACCAGCGGGTAGTCTCCTTGCTCCCAAAGGCTCAGGTCGGCTTCGGCGGGCACTGTCAGCAGCACATGCAAAGTGGGTCGGACCTGCTGCAGCCTATGGCAGAAATCTACGACCGCGCGCTGGCGATCCTGCGCGTTGATATGGACCCATAGCAACTCGCCCTCAGGGCGCTGGATCTCGGGTTGGCTGCTCGGGTTGGACACGCCCCAGGACAGAACCCGATAGGCTGCCAGGCTGAGGGATCGCGGTCGGCTCATGGGCGGATTCCGGTGCTGCCCGGGTCAAGCTGTGCGTGCAGGGTGTCATGAATGGGCGTGCCGGCCGCGATCACGCCGTTCAGGCGCGGATGGGCGTTGTTGAACCGCAAGGGTTGCGCCAACCGGTCGGAACAGCGGCCGCCAGCCTCACGGATAAGCAGGTCGCCCGCAGCGATATCCCATTCCCAACTGGGCCGCAGCGTCAGCATCCCGTCGAAACGCCCTTGTCCGACCAGCGCCATTCGATAGGCCAGTGACGGGCGATAGACCCGTTCAAAGTCAGGCACCTGACCCTGCCGCCAATGGTGTGGCTTCATATTGGGTTTGGCCGCCAATATTTGCGCCGTGTCCAGCGTCGTGATGCCCGAGACGTGGATCGGCGCCCCATTCAGAAACGCGCCTTGTCCTTTGGCCGCAGTATACATCAGATCGCGCAAAGGCAGGTAAATTACAGCTGCAATCACTTCGCCCTGTTCTGCAATGGCCAGTGAGTGTGCCCAGGTGCGCGATCCTTCGGCAAAGCTGCGCGTGCCGTCGATCGGATCGATGATGAACACCCGGTCCTTCGTCAGCCGGTCAGTGGAATCCTCGGTTTCTTCGCTCAGCCAGCCATAGCCTGGCCGGGCGGCGGGCAGGCTCTGTTCCAGCATGGTGTTGACGGCCAGATCGGCCTCGGTCACCGGTCCGGCGCCGTCGGGTTTATCCCAGCGCTGCGCCGTTGTGCCCGAGTATCGGGTGGCGATCTTTCCGGCCTCTAATGCGGCGTCGATCAAAAGTTGCAGGTCAGCTGCCGGCAAGTGTCATTCCTTCGATCAGCACCGACGGAACCACCCGCGACAGATACGGGCGCGCGTCGTTTGCCGGAATGATCCGTTTCAACATATCGCGCAGGTTGCCCGCGATGGTGCATTCGTTGACCGGATGCGTGATCTCTCCGTTCTCGACCCAGAACCCTGATGCACCGCGTGAATAGTCACCCGTGTTTGGGTTGATGGTCGAGCCGATCATAGATGTCACCAGCAGCCCGGTGCCCATGTCACGCAGCAGGTCCTGGCGGCTGTGTGTGCCTTGGGTCAGGCTCAGGTTCCAGTTGCTGGGCGAAGGTGGCCCCGACACGCCGCGCGTGGCGTTACCGGTAGAGGTCATGTCCAGCTTGCGCGCGCTGGACAGATCAAGCGTCCAGCCGGTCAGCACGCCGTTTTCGACAATGGCGCGCCGCTGCGTTGGCAGTCCTTCGGCGTCGAAGGGGCGCGAGCCCGCGATGCGTGGGCGGTGCGGGTCTTCGATCAGCGACAGGTGGTCAGGTAACACCTGTTCGCCCAGACAGTCCTTAAGCCAAGACGCGCCCCGCGCGATGGCCGCACCATTGCTGGCCCCAAGCAGGTGACCGATCAGCGAGGATGAGATGCGTTCGTCAAACAGCACTGAAAATGTGCCAGTGGCGGGTTTCTGAGCCCCGACCAGCGCCACAGCACGTTCACCTGCGGTGCGGCCAATTTCCTCGGGGCTGCGCAGGTCGCTTTGAAAGGTGCGGCTGTCGCCGTCATAGTCGCGCTCCATCCCGGTACCTTCGCCCGAGATCGCCACGCATGAGGTCGAGCGGCTGCTGCGGGCATAGCCACCGGAAAAACCGTTGGTTGCTGCCAGATGTACACGGTGCGTGCCATAAGCCGCCGCTGCATCGGATACTTGCGATACGCCGTGAACCGCCAGTGCCGTAGCTTCGGCTGCCAGCGCGTCATGCAGCAGGTCTTCGGCCGCTGGTTCCGGGGTGGGGTCGAACAATTCCAATGCGGGCAGATCCCAATCCGTGGCCAACTGCGCCGCATCGGCCAGCCCGGTGAACGGATCTTCGGGGGCTTCGCGGGCCATGGCCACAGCGCGCTCGGCCATCGCGGTCAAGGTTTCCGGGCGGCTGTCAGAGCTGGACACGATCGCCTGCCGCTGCCCCAGGAACACCCGCAGACCAAGGTCAGTACCCTCGGACCTTTCGGCATGTTCCAGCGCCCCGCTCCGCACTTCGACTGAAACCGAAGAGCCATCGATCACAATAGCATCCGCCGCGTCGGCCCCGGCATTGCGGGCCGCGTCAATCAAGGATTGGCTGATGTCTTCAGGTGTAAGGGTCATGCGGCCTCCGGTTGTATTGCATTGGACCTAGCCTTGGACCGCCCGTCCCGCAAGACCTCTGGGCAGATAGATCACAGGTCAGCCCCCTTAGTTTGGCCCAAATTCAGATGGGGCAGCCGAAGGGTTTACATTTCCGTATAAACTTTCATTAGTTGGGACGCATTACAGATTTCCGGGTGACGATCACAACAGATTGAAACTTTCACCCGGGCAAGTGAAGGCAAATAGGAGAGCTTGGCTTGGCTCAGTTTTTCGTAGTTGATTTTGACGAGCCGCATGTCGTTGCCGCGGGCAAAGGGTCGAGCAATATCATCAGCCATTTCACAAGGGTTCTTACCAAGCTGCAAGTCCCCGCTGAAGTTTTACCTTTCCGGGAACTGATTGAGCGCGGCCCGACAACAGATCCGAAAAGCTATGTTTTGCTGCATTACAACGAGCTTTTCGTCGTTCAGCATCAAAAAGTAGACTGGCTGCGTGCACGTGAAACAGAGCTTGCTGCTCTGGGTCACAAGGTACTGCATTCCGTTGAACATGGGCGCGTCATTGGCCACAAAGTCCGCCAGAACAAGGTTTTGACGGCCGCGGGCGTTCCCATGCCTAGGTTGATTGAGGCGGGTGACAGTTTCGGCACTGTTTTTTCGAACGAAGTGTCAAACGCGCATGTTCCGGTGCAACTCGTGAGCGACGAAAGGGAATTGGATTCCACGCGGTACAACACCGATTACATCAATTGCAAATACGAACACAAAGGTAAGCCCTGGCATTTATCCATTCGTGCCATGGCGGTAGGCGAACAGGTCTTGTTTTCGTGGATAAGAGCCGGAAAAGGACTCAATGTCCGAACTCGGGGGACGCCGGTTGACGCTGAAATGCTAACACATTTTCACGACCTACTGATCAAACCCAATAGTGACCAAATCCGCGACATCGCGAAAAGCGTCAAGAATGCTGTGGGCGTCGGGCTTTACGCGCATGACATTCTTCCATGCGCAGCAACCGGGAAATTTTTTCTGTGTGAGACCAACTTCAAATTTTATGAGGGGATGTACCGGTTCCACATGCAGAGCATTGCTAAGGATCTGCCGACACCCGCGTATTTTAATGGTCGAACCGCCGGACGGCGTATCGCACGAGCTCTAGTCCACGAGTTGGATTTGCAGACCTGAGTCAGTTAACGGGCGAAGCTCTGGTAATATTGAGCTTCGCCCCCCAACATCACTTGATGCGCTGACCGTTGGCCAGTATCTGGCCATCTTCCGTGAACTCGATTTTCGAGTTCAGCGTATCCGGTTCGTCGCCGGGTACGGCCATCAGGCCCATCATCATCCGCGCACCCATCGCGTCGCTTTCGCCGATCACGCCCATGGTGATCAGCGTGTCGATCAATGCGTTGGCGCCCGCCAGCTGAAGGTTCGCCACGCCGGCCGGGGACGGCAGCCCGTCGAACTCCTCGGTGCTGGAATTGTCGAAAGTAAAGTCCGCGTCACCCGTCAATTTAGCTCCGACCATTGAGACCAGCAATTCGTTGATCTTCAGCGAGTTCAACTCACCCGGTGCTTCGCCAGATGTTTCCAGAGCCTCGATGGCGGCCGGATCGAAGAAGTTCGTCAGGATTTTTGCGGTTCCGGTGGCGTCCAGCGCGATGGTTGCCGGGTCGCGCGGCAGGGCGCCTGCCGGGTCGAAGATGCTCCACAACACGTCCGACATGGTGAAATCGGTTACGTTGACCGACAGTCCAAAGGGCTGCTCTTCTTCGGATTGCTGCACCGGGAATTCGAACCCAAACCCTGTCTCGGCCATTGCCATCTCGATTGGGAACGGCAGCTCGGCCGTAGTCACGGCGAGGTTTGTGCTGTTTTGTTCGACATCATAAGCCAGACGCTGATCATCCAAGCTGGCGCCGAACCGGCCACCTTCGGATTGGGTGGCCATCGAAAAAGCCTGACCTTCGCTCGTCCCTTCAATCGCGGTCTGACCCGAAGCGTAAGTGAACAGACCCGAGAATGAGACCCCGCCGTTGAAGAAGGACTGCGGATCGGTGCCGTCGAAATCTTCGGGGATCACGCTGGTGCCTTCGAAGGTCAATTGGTTCATCGACCCGTTGATCTTGCCATCATCTGACCCTTCGGGATCGGTGAATCCCAGATCATAGGTCAGCCCGGCTGCGGTCATTTTCTGGTCCACTGTGCGGGTTTCGCCGATCTTCATCCGCGAATCTCCTGACAAGTCGGTCAGTTTGAAATCCATGGCCAGCATGTCGTTGGGCAGGGTCTCATCCTCGACCTGTACGCCACCCAGTTTCAGACCAAGTGTGGGCGCGGAATAGTCATAAGTCATATCGTCCGGTTGGCCCGAAACGACCATCTCAAGCCCGGTATGGTAGTACTCGATATCAACGGAAAACGCCTCGCCCTCTTCCTCACCGGACAGGGTCATGGGAAAGCTTTCGGGGAAACCGATGCTGACTGTGCCGTCACCATTTTCAGTCAGGGTCATCTGCGGGACGGTCATCTTGAACGATCCGTCCGTGTCCGGCGAAGACAAGGCAACATTCATATCGGTGATCGTGGTCACCCCGCCCGAGATGGATTGTTCCGCCGAAACCGTATAGCCCATCTGGGACAGGTAGGCCTGCCAATCATCCCAAACCTGCTGGGTGGTGACATCGGCGAACGCGCCCTGAGTGACAACGGCATAGGCCAGAACTGCGCCGCTGCTGCGGCGGAGGAAAGCGGACATTTGAGAACCCTTCTTGAACAAATTTGCCGGCATCGTCGTGCCTGTGGCCCCGGGCGTCAAGGGGCAAGGGCTGGACCCTTTCCCACTTGGCGCGGTAAAGATTCACACAATCTAAAAACAACGGAGGTACAGGGTCCATATGCAGGGCAAAACCGTACTGATAACAGGGGCCAGCCGCGGTATCGGAGCCGAGGCAGGGCGCGTATTTGCCGCAGCCGGGGCGAATGTCGCGCTGGTGGCGCGTAGCCGCGACCAGATTGATGCGCTGGCCGCCGCGCTGGGCGATAATGCAATCGCGATGCAATGCGATGTCAGCGATTTCGCGCAGGTCGAACAGGCCGTGGCAGATTGTGTCGACCGCTTTGGCGGGCTGGATGTTTTGATCGGCAATGCGGGCGTCATTGATCCGATCTTTCACTTGTCCAATGCGGACGTTGCAGCATGGAGCCAGGCGATCGACATCAACCTCAAAGGTATTTTCTATGGTATGCGCGCGGTTCTGCCGGTCATGCGGGCGGCGGGCGGGGGTACTGTGATCACGATATCCTCGGGCGCCGCGACCAATCCGATTGAGGCATGGAGCCATTATTGCGCCTCAAAAGCCGGGGCAAAGATGCTGACCGAATGCCTTCATCTTGAAGACTCTATTCATGGCATCCGCGCCATGGGCCTTTCGCCGGGTACCGTTGCCACAGATATGCAGCGGGTGATTAAGGCCAGCGGCATCAACGCCGTTAGTCAGCTCGACTGGGATGATCACATCCCTGCCGACTGGCCTGCGCGGGCATTGCTGTGGATGTGTTCGCCGGATGCGGATGAGTTTCTGGGTTCCGAAATCTCACTGCGGCGCGAAGATATCCGGCAAAGGGTAGGGCTGACGTGATTGAACTGACCAGGGCGGATGGGCTGTGGACGATAACGCTCAATAACCCGCAAAAGGCCAATGCGCTGACCGCAGCGATGCTGAGTGAATTGGTCGAAATCACCGAAGCCGCAACCGAGGCGCGGGCGCTGATCCTGACCGGCGCGGGTAAGGTGTTCAGCGCAGGGGCAGATCTGGATGAGGCCCGTGCAGGTCTGGCGACCTCGGATCTGTGGGAAAGGTTGTCGGGGGCCATGGCGGCGCTGCCCTGTTTGACGGTGGCCGCTTTGAACGGAACGCTGGCGGGGGGTGCTAACGGGATGGTTCTGGCCTGTGATATCCGCATCGCGGTACCACAGGCCAAGTTCTTTTATCCGGTGATGAAGCTGGGGTTTTTGCCGCAACCTTCGGACCCGGTGCGTATGGCCGCCCTGATCGGGCCGTCACGGGCCAAGATGATTCTGATGGCCGGGCAAAAGATCACGGCGGATGAAGCTTATCGTTTTGGACTGGTCGACCGAGTGGTCGACCCCGATCAACTAACGCCAAAGGCCCATGAACTGGTGGCGGACAGCCTTGCCGCCGATCCGCGAATTGCCACCGGAATCGCAAGGATGTGTCGATGAGATTGTCTGCTGTGCTGCTACGTGTTGCTGATCCGGACCGGCTGACCGGGTTTTATACGGATATTCTGGGTATGACGACACGCGCGCAGGGGCTGAACCGCCGTGTCGGCTATGCCGGTCAGGATGCGGACCTGCTGCTGATGCCGGGTGGCGGCGGATACACTCATGATGGTGGTCAGCGGTATTGGAAGATCGGTATCACCGTGCCGGATGTTGACCTGGCTGTGTCCCACTTGCGGGCGAGGGGGGTTGAGGTTTCGGACCCGAAACAGTTCCTCGACATCGGTTATCTGTGTCACCTGAAAGACCCTCAGGGGTTTGTGATCGAGCTGTTGCAACATGATTTTCAGGGCAACCGGCCTGACAACGCAGCCGACCCAGCCGAACCGTTTGCCAAAGCCTGCATCGGCCAGATCACCTTGCGCACAGGCGACATCGCCGCCGAGGATGCGTTTTGCCGTGCGCAGGGCATGCAGCTTTTGTCGGTGCAAGATGTGGCCCAATATGGGTTCGACCTGCATTTTTATGCGTTCACCGATGACACACCGCCCAATCCGGACCTTTGGTCCGTTGAGAACCGCGAGTGGCTTTGGAAACGTCCTTATACCACGATGGAATTCCAGCACATCGCCGGGGCACAGTTTGCGCCGGCACCGGATTACAGGGGGTTAGAGGTTCAGGGGCTGTCGACGTCCCTGAGGGATGCTTTTGGTGATCCGGTGCGGCCTGGCTGATCAGCGTCCGCGCCGCTTGCCCGGTACTTTCGATCGAAAGCCGGGTGGGCGTTTGCGCACCCAAGTTAGGAATTTCTCTAGTCGTGGATGTGCGCGCAGGGCCTCGACCGTGTTGAACACGCGGGCCAGTTCACTCTCAGTCAGGGTGGCGTGGATCTCTTTGTGGCAAATCACGTGCAGCAAAACCGTGGGTCCGCCCTTGCCCCCTTTGAGTTTTGGGATCAGATGGTGCAGGCTGCCGCCCCCATCCGGAATGGGGCGGTCACAAAGCGGGCAGATCGGATCGCTGTCTGACATGGCAGGTACAAATTTGCGCTGGATGGCGTGAAAGGCAAGGGGACAGACATGGCGCAGGCAGTGGTGATCGGGGCCGGACCCGCAGGCCTGATGGCGGCAGGGGAATTGACAGCTGCTGGCCATGACGTGCTGGTAGCCGAGGCCAAGCCATCAGTCGCACGCAAGTTTCTGATGGCGGGCAAGTCGGGTCTGAACCTGACCAAGGAAGAACCGTTCGAAACCTTCCTGCAGTCCTACGGAGAGGCGGCTGGTTGGCTGCGCCCGATGATTGCCGAATTCGACGCCGCTGGGGTGCAAGACTGGGCGCAGGGCTTGGGGCAAGAGCTGTTTACCGGCTCGACCGGGCGGGTTTTCCCGACAGTGATGAAAGCCTCGCCGCTGTTGCGCGCATGGCTGAGGCGGCTTGAGGGCGCGGGCGTTCGGATACAAACCCGCTGGCGTTGGTTGGGATGGGACGGCGATGCGCTGATTTTCGATACGTCTGAAGGTACACAGAGCCTGAAGCCGGATGTGACCATTCTGGCGCTGGGCGGGGCCAGCTGGGCGCGGTTGGGGTCAGACGGTCAATGGGCGGATACCTTGCGACAGAAAGGCGTCGCGCTGACACCCTTCGCCCCGGCGAATTCCGCCTTGTCCGTTGACTGGAGTCCCCACATGACCCCGCATTTCGGCGCGGCGCTGAAATCGGTGCGTTGGATGGCCGGAGAGCTGGACAGCCGCGGAGAAGCCACGATATCGGCAACGGGGCTTGAGGGCGGCGGGTTGTATTCTTTGACCCCGGCTTTGCGCGCCGGTGCGGACCTGTTAGTCGATCTTGTGCCCGATCTGGACGCAGTGGCGCTACAGTCTCGGTTGGATGCAAAGAAATCCAAGACCACACTGTCACAATGGCTGAAGAAGTCATTGAAGCTGCCGCGGCAAAAGATTGCGTTGTTCCATGAGATGTCGAAACGTTGTGGATTGCCGCAATCCTCTGAGGCCACTGCACTCAAACAACTTCCTGTTTCAGGGGCTGTCCTGCGCCCAATGGATGAAGCCATTTCAACGTCGGGTGGGGTCAGATGTACAGCGCTGGACGAGGGGCTAATGCTGACCGCAATGCCCGGCGTGTTCTGTGCCGGAGAGATGCTGGATTGGGAAGCTCCGACCGGGGGCTATCTGCTGACCGCTTGCATGGCGACTGGGCGATGGGCCGGGCGTTCGGCTGTGGATTGGTTGCGCACCGGCTAGCGTGATCGGGCCAGCATAGCCAGACGGATCATTGCCCGTTCCACCAGCGCCATGGCAGGCGCAGTCTGCCCAGCTGAGCGCAGTGACAGGTCAGTATCAGTCAGAACTGTCAGAGCCGTTTGCAACTTCGGTGCTCCCCAGCCCTGGGCTTGGCGTAAAATCCGGTCACGGCGTTTGCCATAGACCGGTGGCCGCAGCTTGCCGATGCCCTGTGCCGCCCCGCCGGGGTCCGAGGCACAGGCATACAATGTGCGAAAGTGCCGGGTTGCGCCGATACACAGGCTGACCGCATTGGTGCCCTGTGATTGCAGCCGTCGGATCAGCGGACCGATCTCTCCGGCGCGGCCTTCAGCGACCACGTTTAAAACATCATCCAACGCGGCCTCTGTCGAGCGGGGCGCGCAAGCTTCGATATCCTCGATGGCCAGTTCGGAACTGTCTCCACGTTTATAGAGCGACAGTTTTTCAATGGTTTGCGTGAAGTCTCCGGGGCTGATCCCAGTGGCCAGCTCAGCAAGGGCTGACATCGAATCGCGAGGGATGTTCTGCAACCCGGCCTGTGTCAGAATCCGTTCGATCTCGGCCCGCGAGGGTGGGTCGTCATAGATGCCGACAGCATAGGCAGCGGGATGCGCTTCGAACGCTTTGCGGATTTTCGAGCTGGGTTTCAACTGCCCGGCGGTGACGATGATCTGGGCATCACCAGGGGCCCAGTCTTCGAACGCGGCGATGATTGCGGGGGCGACGGTGTCGGTGGTGTCTTCGACGAATACGGCGCGGGGGCCCGGGAAAAACCCCACGGCCTTGACCGCATCCAACAAAAGTGCGGGATCGCCGCGCAAATCTGTGCCCGGAATGCGGGTCAGGCGCATTTCCTCTTCGGCATTGGCGCCCAGAAGTGCCGACAGAACCTGCTGGCGTTTCAGTGCCACGCGCATCGTATCCGAACCATAAATCAAAAGCCCGGCCTTGTCGGTGTCGGGCCGGGCGAAATACCCTTCAGCCTCGCGCGGGCTGAGCTTCATGAACCAAGGCCTGGCGCAGCATAGAGTTCGTTTACGATCTGATCCGATAGGATCGCCATCAACCGTTTGCGGGCGTCGCGTTCGTCCGCCAGCGTGGACACTGTCGATCCGGCGGCTGAATAGCTGACGAAATTCTCGACCGTGCCCGAGGCAATGACCTGACCGGTCTCGTTTAATTTGAGCGTGTAGCTCGACTTGCCTTCGAGGGTATAGCGGTTGGTTTCGTTCGTCGAAGTGATCGCAGACCGCTGGAAAGCAATCGAGACGTTTACATTCAGATTGTATTCGCTGCCCGAGGTCGCGCTGCGCCCCAGCCGCTGTTCCAGATTTTGGACCAGCAAATAGGTGTCGACCGAGTTTGGCGCTGAAACGGCGACCTTGCCGTTCAGGGCCGCACCCGAACCTCCGGGCGCGTAGACCGGTTCAAAGCCGCAGGCAGCCAACACCAGCGGTATCATCAACAGGATTCTTCGGTTAAACAACGACATTTACGATCCGGCCCGGGACAACAATAACCTTCTTAGGCGCATTGCCATCCAGCGCCTTTTGCACAGCTTCGATGCTGAGCGCGATTTTTTCAACCTCGTCCTTCGCCATATCCTTGGCCACGCTGATTTCCGCGCGGCGCTTGCCGTTGATCTGAATCGGCAGGGTCACCGTGTCGTCGACCAGCATCGCCTGATCCGCAACGGGCCATGGGGCTACCGCCACCAAGCCTTCGCCGCCTTGATGTGCCCAGATGTCTTCTGCAAGGTGCGGCGTCATCGGCGACATCAGCTGCGCCAGCGTTTTTATTGCCTGCTTTTGCGCCGCAGCGCCAGCTTTGGATTTTGCCAGCGTATTGGTGAACGCGTAGAGTTTCGCGATCGCTGCGTTGAAGCCAAAGCTCTCAACGCCAAGGGTTACGTCGTGGATAGTCTTGTGCATCTCGCGCAAAAGCTCTTGATCGCCTTCCCCTTCGGCTGCTGGGTTCATGGCCCCGATCTTGTCGCAGAGGTTCCATACCCGGTTGAGGTGCTTATAGGCGGCCTCGGCCCCGGACGCGGTCCATTCCACATCGCGCTCGGGCGGCGAATCGGACAGCACGAACCAGCGCGCGGTGTCGGCACCGAACGCCGAGATAATGCTGACCGGGTCGACCACGTTCTTCTTGGATTTCGACATCTTGGCCGAAGGGATGATCTCGACCTCGGTGCCGTCTGCCAGTTTGCCGTCGGTCACGTCCTCGGGCAGGTGATAGACCGGGCGGCCGTTTTCGTCGCGGGTCTGGTAAATCTCGTGGGTCACCATGCCTTGGGTGAACAGCGCATCGAAGGGTTCGATGGCCTTTTTGGGCAGATGGCCCGTGATGTTCATCGCCCGCGCGAAGAAGCGGGAATAGAGCAGGTGGAGAATCGCGTGCTCGATGCCGCCGATATACTGGTCCACATTCATCCAGTATTCGGCCTCGGCCAGATCAGTGGGCGTTTCGGCGCGCGGGGCGGTGAAGCGGGCGAAATACCACGACGAATCGACAAACGTATCCATCGTGTCGGTTTCGCGCTTGGCCGGGGCGCCGCAGTTCGGGCAGGAACAGTCGCGCCAGGTCGGGTGACGGTCCAGCGGGTTGCCTGGTTTGTCAAAGGTGACATCATCGGGCAGGCGGACCGGCAGGTTCTCTTTCTTCTCGGGCACCACACCGCAACTGTCGCAATGGACAACGGGAATCGGGCAACCCCAATAGCGCTGGCGGGAAAGGCCCCAGTCCCGCAGGCGGTATTTGGTGACGCCTTCGCCCCAACCGGCCTTTTCAGCGAAGTCGACGGTGGCGTTGATGGCCTCATCACCCGTGGCTTCGGTGAGGCCCGCGAAATGGTTCACCCAACGGACTTTTTCGGTCTTGGGCGGCACGAAGGCGGTTTTGTCGACCGGAGTGGCGTCATCCAGCGCAAAGAACGTATCGACCACGGGCAGGCCGTATTTGCGGCAGAAATCCAAGTCGCGCTGGTCATGCGCGGGGCAGGCAAAGATCGCGCCCGTGCCATAGTCCATCAGGATGAAGTTGGCGATCCAAACTGGCAGTTCCCAGCTTGGGTCCAGCGGGTGCTTGACGCGGATCCCGGTATCGTAACCCAGCTTTTCAGCCGTTTCGATGGCTTCTTCGGTGGTGCCACCTTTGCGACATTCAGCCACGAATTCAGCGACTTCGGAGTTCTCGGCTTCCAACTGCTTGGCAATCGGGTGATCCGGCGAGATGCCCACAAACGACGCGCCCAACAACGTGTCGGGGCGCGTCGTGTAGACGGTGATCGGTTCGCCTCCGTCCGTGCGCTCGAACCCGAATTGCAGGCCGCGTGACTTGCCGATCCAGTTTTCCTGCATCAAGCGGACCTTTGCGGGCCAGTTTTCCAGCGTGTCCAGTGCGTCGAGCAGTTCCTCGGAATAGTCCGAGATCTTGAAGAACCATTGGGTCAACTCGCGGCGTTCAACCAACGCGCCCGAGCGCCAGCCGCGCCCTTGTTCCACCTGTTCGTTGGCCAGAACGGTCATGTCGACCGGGTCCCAATTCACAACGGCGTTCTTGCGGTAAACAAGCCCAGCATCGAGCATATCCAGAAACAACGCCTGTTGCTGGCCGTAATATTCTGGGTCACAGGTTGCAAACTCACGCGACCAATCAATCGACAGGCCCAACGGCTTCATTTGCCCACGCATGTCGGCGATGTTCCCGTAGGTCCAGTCCTTGGGGTGGCCCCCAATGGCCATCGCCGCATTTTCCGCAGGCATTCCGAAGGCGTCCCAGCCCATCGGGTGCAATACGTTGTGGCCGGTCGCCAGTTTGTGTCGCGCGATCACGTCGCCCATCGTATAGTTGCGCACATGTCCCATATGGATTCGGCCCGACGGGTAGGGGAACATCTCAAGCACATAGTATTTCGGCTTGTCCGCCTTGTGGTTGGCGGTGAAGATTCCGGCCTTGTCCCAGGCCTCTTGCCATTTTGCTTCGATTTCGTTGGCCGAGTAGCGAGACATCGTACGGTCCTTCGTGAATGAAAACGCCGGGTAGGAACCCGGCGTGGTATTAGTGTGATTTTCGACGAGTTGCTAGAACTTGTTGTCCGCAATGCGCAACTGACGGGCGCGGGACAGGATTGCATCTTCGACTGCGCGGGTCGTGGCTGCACTGACCGGAGCGCCACCGCTGGTCTGCAGCGAGACCGACAGAGACCGCGCCGCCAGGGCCGGGTCACTGATGTGAACTGTCGCGCGATACTGCCGCCCCCCACCCGGAGGTGTGCCGTACCCGGTCACGATTACCCCGGTAAAGGGATCAACTTCCTGAACCGGCAGGAAATTCAATACATCCAGCGACGCCGTCCAAAGATAGCGATTCACATTTGTGATCTGTTCAGCATTGGCCGTGTTGAACACATCCCAGATGGTCTCGCGATTCGGATCGTTGAGCTGGCGCTCATCGGTTTTACCCGCATCGAGATTCGTAGTGTACTCGGTTGGTGCGGCCCGATTCTGTCCGCAGGCGGACACGGCAGCAGTCATTATGATCAAACCGAAAATCGTCTGCAGGCGCATTATCGACTGGTCCTGTTCACTTTGGTCAACGTTGTCAATTGTTACTCCTAGACAAGGACCCGTTCAGCAACAACCCTATTATTGTCACATATCAGTGGTCGTAGGGCTTACCGATGCCCAAAAACAGACTGTGGCATCCTTGCACCAATTTTCCCTCAATGCAGCCGAGTCATTTATGCCAAGCTTGCGTGTTGGGGGCAAAAAGAGCGAAACGGTTCCCGTGCTGAGACATGTGCTGAGGCATGTGTCGAGTAGAAAAACTTTTGAAACCGAGGGAAACAAGATGAAAAAAGTTCTCTTCGCATCGACAGCTCTTATTGCGACCGCAGGTGTCGCAGCGGCTGATTCCGGTGTAAACTTGAGCGGTTATGGCCGTTTCGGTATTGGCTACGTTGAAGATCGCGCCAATGCGACCGGCTTAACTGCTGCCACTCTGACCACCGTGAACGGCGGCACCACAGCTGGTTTTGTTCCGACGTTTGCTGATTCCGACGACGCGATCCTGGTATCGCGCTTCCGTCTGAGCATCGACGGTTTCACTGAAACCGACGGTGGCGTTCGCTTTGAAGGCCGTGTTCGTCTGCAAGCCGACGAAAACTCGTCGACCGGCGAAGCCAACTCCGCTGGCCTGAACGGCGCGCGCTTCTCGGTTATCTACGGTGGTCTGCGTGTTGACGCCGGCAACGTTGCCGGTTCGTTCGACAACCTGGCAAACTACTACGGTAACGAAGTTGGTCTGGAACTGTTCGCAGGTCAGTATTCGGGTGTTGACTACAGCTTCCTGTCGTACACCTCGACCGGTTCGGGTGCGAACGCAGTGTTCTTCCAGTACGCAGTTGGCGACTTCGCTTTCGGCGCATCGTATGACCAGCGCACCATCTTCCTGAACGACGGCCTGGGCGGCACCATCGACGCCGACCGTTGGGACGTGAGCGCGACCTACACCTTCAACAACATCACCGCAGCTATTGCTTATGGTCAAACTGACGCTGGTGTTTCGGGTGTTTCGGATCCAGAACTGCTGGTTTTCACCCTGGGTGCTGAATTCGGCGACTTCTCGGGTACCCTGTTCGTGGCTGACGAAGACAATACCGCTCCTGCTCTGATCGGTACTCGCTTCTATGAAACCGACGGCACCGCTTGGGGTGTGTCGGGTGCCTATAACCTGGGCGCAGCAACCACCCTGCTGTTCACCTACGGTGACGGTAGCGCGGACGCTGACCTTCAGCAGATTGCTATCGGCGCAAGCTATGACCTGGGCGGCGGCGCGTCGCTGGTCGGTGGTATCGGCCGCAACGATTGTTCGGTTTGCGAAGACTCCATCCAGGCTGACTTTGGTGCAATCTTCAACTTCTAAGTTGGGTTGAACCGCAAGGTTTAAGGGCAGGTCTTCGGACCTGCCCTTTTCTTTTTTGCCGACATGGTGTTTTCCTGCGCTGAAAGCAGATTGAGGAAGCTTATGTCGCTGCAAGATATCACTGCCCGTATTTCCAAAGCCGAAACTGCCGCCGGGCGGCCTGCCGGTTCTGTCAAATTGATCGCCGTATCAAAAGTGCAGCCGAACGAACGTGTGCAGGCTGTTTTGGAGCAGGGCCATCGGTGTTTTGGTGAAAATCGGGTTCAAGAGGCCGTAGGTAAATGGCCGGGTTTCATGGAGCAGTTCGCAGACATTGATCTGCACCTGATCGGTCCACTTCAAACCAACAAAGCCCGTCAGGCGATTGAGTTGGTGAACTCTATCCATTCCGTCGACCGGCCCAAGCTGGCCAAAACGCTGGCGCGGCTGGCACAAGAGGTCGGCACCTGCCCGGATCTGTTCATTCAGGTCAATACCGGGGAAGAGGATCAAAAGGCCGGTATCCTGCCTGCAGAGGCGGATGCGTTCATTGCAGAATGCCGTGGGCTGGACCTGCCGATCCAGGGGTTGATGTGTATCCCACCCGTCGATGAGGAACCCTCACTTCATTTCGCACTGCTGGCGAAAATAGCCGATCGCAACGGCCTGACTGGTCTATCGATGGGTATGAGCGGTGATTTCGAGCAAGCCATTGCGCTGGGGGCAACCCATGTGCGCGTGGGCTCGGCCATTTTTGGTGAACGGGTCAGGCCGCAGGAATAATCACACGCGTGCCAGGCGAAATCTGGCGCGCGATCCAATGCAGGTGGTCCCGGCGGAAGGCTACGCAACCCTCGGTCGGGTATCCCGGGCGGCGCCATTGGTGAACAAAGATCGCCGATCCGTGGCCCGGTATCGCATTGGGCCAGTTCCAATCAGTGATCAACACCAGATCATACAGCGGATCTGCGCGGCGCAGCTTTTCATGGCTAAAGTCATAGGGCGCGCTGACCAGATTATTGTACTGGTCGTCCCGCCCGTCATCCGACCAAAGATCGCGCGGACCGATGGGAATCGCCCAAGGGGCCGGTTTGGCCATGCGATCTGGCCGGTACAGCATCCCCACGATGTGATGTACACCCGTGGGCGTGGCGCCATCCCCTTCGCGTTTTGCGTGGCTCAAACCGCCTTTGCCAATCGTGCACGGAAACACACGCCCGGCAAATCGTACCCCGCGCGGTGTCAGGACAAGATCATGCGGCGTCACAGCAGATGCCCGGACTTGGCCGCCTTGGTTGCAAGATATCCGCGGTTATGGGCGGTTTCGCCAACCTTCAGCGGCACGCGCTCGGTCACGGCGATACCGGTCTTCTCCATCATCGCGATCTTTGCCGGGTTGTTGGTCAGCAACCGGACCGAGTTGAACCCCAGAGACTTGAGAATGTCCGAACCCAGCCTGAAATCCCGCTCATCATCCTCGAACCCTAACCGATGATTGGCTTCGACTGTGTCGAACCCCTGATCCTGCAGGAAATAGGCACGCATCTTGTTGGCAAGGCCAATACCGCGCCCTTCCTGGTTCAGATACAGAAGCACCCCAGCGCCTTCCGAGCCCATCTGCGCCAGCGCACCCCGCAATTGCGGACCGCAGTCGCATTTCAGACTGCCCATAAGGTCTCCGGTAAAACAGGCCGAATGCAAACGGGCCAAAACCGGCTTGTCCCGGTCCGGGCGCCCGATCTCGACGGCATAGTGTTCTTCGCCACCATCTTCGGGGCGGAATACGTGCAACCGGCCGGCCTCGGACACTTCCATCGGCAGGCGGGCGGCAACCACCGCATGCAACTCACTGCGATCGGCCAGATGTGGCGCAGCGCGGGTGTGGTCAATGCATGTCAGACCATGTGCCGCTGCAAAGCCGCGCCCATCCTCAATGGGCATCACAACGGCTGCGGGTAGCAATCGCGCCGACTTGGTGAGGGCGATTGCGATGCGGTGCAGGTTGGCGTTGCCCTGACGTTCGGTCATCAGGGGGCCCTTCATCGGAGCGTTCAGGTCGTCTGACGGATCGGCCACCGCCTGCACCCAGGTCATATCGGCATCGGCAGGGATGATAACGCGTGCCAGATCGCCGTCATAAGACCGGGCCTTCAGTGTCTCGGCTCGCCGCACAGTGACAGCAACCACCGGGTCGCCACCAAGCCCGCGCAGATCCGCGAGCCGTTGCGCGCTCAGGGTCTCAGCCGCGATGGCCAGCACGCTGAACCCGCTGTCGTCGGTCAATGCGACGGGAACCCCCATGCGCAGATCGGCGCGGGCACGCGCCAGCAATTCTGAAATATCCGGGATCAGACTCATTTATGTTACCCTGTAACGTTCAAGCCTTCCTGTAGCCTGATACGGCAGAAATGTGAAACATTTCCTCTACCTTGGACACGAGGGCGTGAGACAATTGCAGCAAACCTTGTTGATTGCATCTTCCGCGCGCAAGTGGTGGAAAAGGCTTAGGAGGACCGCACATGGCTCAGCTCAAGAAAATTCTGCTGGTGGATGATGACGAAGACCTGCGCGAGGCGCTTAGCGAGCAACTTGTGATGACCGAGGATTTCGACGTGTTCGAAGCCCATGACGGTCAGTCCGCGATGGAACGGGCGCGTGAAGCGATTTACGATCTGGTCATTCTGGACGTTGGTCTGCCGGATACCGATGGGCGCGAGCTGTGCCGCCTGATGCGCAAGCAAGGTGTAAAAAGCCCGATTCTGATGCTGACCGGCCATGACAGCGACGCAGATACCATCCTGGGCCTGGATGCAGGTGCCAACGACTATGTCTCGAAACCGTTCAAGTTTCCCGTGCTGCTGGCCCGTATCCGTGCCCAGCTGCGCCAGCATGAGCAATCCGAGGATGCGGTGTTTGTTCTGGGGCCGTACACGTTCAAGCCTGCGATGAAGATGCTGATCACCGAAGAAGATCGCAAAATCCGGCTGACCGAAAAAGAAACCAATATTCTCAAGTTCCTGTACCGTTCGACCGATGGCGTGGTTGCCCGCGACGTTCTGCTGCATGAGGTCTGGGGTTATAACGCCGGTGTCACCACCCACACGTTAGAGACGCATATCTACCGTCTGCGCCAGAAAATCGAGCCCGATCCGTCAAATGCGCGCCTTTTGGTCACAGAATCGGGTGGATATCGCTTGGTCTCTTAACTCGTTGTGGATTGACGTGGATCAAAGTGATACTCTGGATACGTAATTAGATTACTCCCAACCCGCGCATGTCCGGGTAATGACATGCACCTCCCTGTTGGACTGCCGGGCCTGATGGCCCGGCCTTTTTTTGAAACAAGTTGGGTCGAAGATACAAATCCGATGGCCAGATTTGCTTACTCAAACACAGTTTAGCTGGTGCCGTCGTTTTCCAGAACGGTACCGTAGGTTATGCCGCTGCGCAGGCTACGAAAATCAGCATAAATCTTGCCATCTTCAAATGTGGCATCGATCAACCCGTTGACCTGGCGGTCTTCTCCGACCCGGGTTTCAACCATGGCGATTGAACCAGTGCCATCGCGGCTGATTGTTCCGGTAACCTGACCTTCGTTCCACCGGTCCGAGCCGATCCGGCTCCATTTGCTGGTTCCCCAGAACGCATTGTCCTGCTGTTCTTTGATCTCAAGAACCCACTCAGATTGATTAAAACGCGGGGCTCCGTCGCTGTGTTCGTTGGGCAGGGCCGCAACGGTGTGGGTGCCGCTCCAGACGCCGCGCAAATCAGGTGTGTTTTCCGCAACTGCATGGGTTGCAAAGGCAAGGGTGCTGGCCAGCGCGGCGGCGCCAAGTGTCTTGAATCTGGTCATGGTTTCCTCCGTTTTCTAGTCACAAATGTTGGGAACCGCTGTTCTGATTTCCATGCTGGCGACGAAACATAAACAGGATTTAACCTGCGCTTTATGTTGCGAACGGTGTGGTGGATTGAGCCCGTTTGCCCTCAAAACCAAAAACTGGCTCAGGACAATTTTTTCTCGTGGCACCGGCGGAAACGCCACGCTAACCTGCGCCAATTGCGACAGAGGAATCCCCCATGCCCTTTACCCTTGCCACCTGGAACATCAACTCGGTCCGCCTGCGCGAGCCTATCGTGCTGAAATTGCTGCAGGAGGAAGCGCCGGATGTTCTGTGTCTGCAGGAGTGCAAGTCGCCGGTTGAAAAGATCCCGACCGAGGGGTTTGCCGAGCTGGGCTACACCCACATGATCGCACGTGGGCAAAAGGGGTATAACGGCGTCGCCATCCTGTCTCGGCTACCAATGGAAGAGGTCGGCGACAAGGATTTCGCGGGTCTCGGTCACGCGCGACACATTGCCGGACGGTTGGAAAACGGGGTCACAATCCACAATTTCTATGTCCCGGCTGGTGGCGACGTGCCGGATCGTGAAAAGAATGAGAAGTTCGGGCAAAAGCTCGACTACCTCAGCGACATGCGCGATTGGTTCCATACGGAAAAGCCGGAAAAATCCATTCTGGTGGGGGATCTGAACATCGCCCCGCGCGAGGATGACGTCTGGTCGCACAAACAACTGCTCAAGGTTGTTTCGCACACACCGATCGAGGTCGAAGCGCTGGCTGAAACCCAGGATGCAGGCGGTTGGGTTGATATCACCCGCCAGGATATTCCCGAGGGGCAATTGTACAGTTGGTGGTCCTATCGCGCGCGCGATTGGGACGCCGCTGACAAGGGGCGGCGGCTGGATCACGTCTGGGCCACGCCCGATATCTCGAACGCGGGCCACTCCAGCCGCGTCCTGCGCGACGCGCGCGGATGGGAAAAACCCAGCGACCACGCACCCGTTTTTGCCAGTTTTGACCTGTAATTACGCAACTCTGCCCTTGGTTTCCGCTGCCAGCGGTTGCATATAGGGCGCAAGTTCGAACCGGAGAGTGAAAACCATGGATCTTCTGAACGCCGCAGCCAGCCCCGAGGCCACCGATCTGATCAAGGACGGGTCCGAGGCGACCTTTATGGTCGACGTGGTCGAGGCCTCTCAGGAAACGCCTGTCATCGTTGATTTCTGGGCGCCTTGGTGCGGGCCATGCAAGACGCTGGGGCCCGCCCTGGAAGAAGCTGTAACCGCTGCCAAGGGCGCGGTGAAGATGGTCAAGATCAACGTGGATGAGGCGCAGATGATCGCGTCGCAAATGCGCATTCAGTCGATCCCGACCGTTTATGCCTTTTTTAAAGGTCAGCCCATCGACGGGTTTCAGGGCGCTCAGCCGGGCTCGGAAATCAAGGCTTTTGTTGATCGTGTGATCGAAGCCGCGGGCGGCGAAAGCCCCGGTGGGCAGCTGGATGATGCAGTCGAAGCTGCCGAAGATATGCTGGCCGATGGCGCCGCTGTTGATGCGGCCCAAACCTTTGCTGCGATTTTGGGCGAAGATCCGAACCATGCCGGGGCTTACGGCGGGCTGGTTCGCGCACACATCGCGTCAGGCGATTTGGAACAGGCCGAAGCCATTCTGAACGGCGCACCTGCCGAGATTTCTACCTCGGCCGAGGTGGAGGCGGCGCATGCGCAGCTGGAACTGGCCAAGCAGGCCGCTGATGCCGGTCCGGTGGCCGAACTGACCGCTGCGGTCGAGGCTGATCCCGACAACCTTCAGGCCCGGTTCGATCTGGCGCAGGCACTGCACGCCAATGGCAATGTGGAGGAGGCCGTGGCGCAGTTGCTGGACCTGTTCCGCCGTGATCGCGAATGGAATGACGGTGCCGCCAAGGCGCAGCTGTTCACCATCTTCGACGCGCTAAAACCCAATGATCCGATCGTTCTGAACGGGCGGCGCAAGCTCAGCTCGATGATATTTGCCTAATTCGGGATCAGAGCTACACTCGGATACATGATGCATCCCGCTGATCTGCCGGAAACGGTATCCGTTTTTCCATTGCCGGGGGCGCTGTTGTTGCCCCGCTCGCGCCTGCCGCTGCATATTTTCGAGCCGCGCTATCTGCAGATGCTGGACGACGCACTGAAAACGCAGGAGCGGCTGATCGGCATGGTGCAGCCGAACCCATGTCACAGCAACGAAGATAAGCTGCACCAGATCGGCTGTGCTGGGCGTGTGACGCAATTTTCGGAAACCGAAGATGGCCGTTACCTGATTACCCTGACCGGGATTTCACGGTTCCGCGTCCAATCCGAGTTGGACGCCTTTACACCTTACCGGCGCTGTGCCGTGTCGTGGGGTGGGTTTGATCGGGATTTGGGCCGGGCCGAGATGGACGATAGTTTCGACCGCAGCGCATTTTTGGGCTTGTTGGAACGGTTTTTCGCCTCGCGCCAGCTTTCGACCGATTGGGATACGTTGAAAGACGCAGATGATGAGTTGCTGGTGAATTCACTGTCGATGCTGCTGGATTTCGATCCCGAGGAAAAACAAGCGCTGCTTGAGGCCCCCTGTCTGCGCACCCGGCGCGAGACACTAACGACACTGATAGAATTCGCCATGCGCGGCGGCACGAATGAGGAAAAACTGCAATGACCGAACCCCAACACCCTTTCGACCGGCATATGCTTGAGGCTCTGATTTGTCCGCAGACACACACGACTTTGCACTACGATGCCGACAAGCAGGAACTGGTGTCCAAGGCGGCCAATCTGGCCTTTCCGATCCGAAATGGGATTCCGGTGATGTTGGTCGATGAGGCGCGAGAACTAGACTAAATCGCGCGACCCTGCAGCAGTTTTGGCAGGTCTCCGGTCAGCCCGGCGGCCTCACGCACGAAGCCACGGCGCAGGCCGGGCAGCGATCCCACAATTCCCATTCCAATGTCGCGCCCGATCCGCAGCAGTGGGTTGTCGTTGGAAAACAGCTTGTTGAACACGTCTGTCGCCATAGCCAGCGCCGCCGTGTCGAACCGCCGCCATTCCTGATAGCGTTCCAGCACCAGGACAGATCCGATATCCTCGCCGCGCCGTCCGGCCAGTGTTAGCACCTCGGCCAGAGCCCCGACATCACGCAGACCCGCGTTCAGGCCTTGCCCCGCGATGGGGTGCATGCCGTGGGCGGCGTCTCCGACCAGGGCCATTCGGTCGCCAATGAAGGAATTGGCGATGGTCAGGTTCAGCGGATAGGTGAACCGGTCGCCCTGCAGGCGGATATCGCCCAGAAAATCTCCGAACCGGGGGCGCAGGACCTGCAGGTACTCGTCTTCGGGCAGGGTGTTGATGTGCTGGGCCGTCTCGGTCCGTTCGCTCCAGACGATCGAACTGCGATTGCCGGTCAGGGGCAGAATGGCTAGCGGGCCGGGTGGCATGAAGAACTGGTGGGCAACGCCGTGGTGGGGCAGGTCATGTTCGATGGCGCAGACCAGTGCGGTCTGGCCGTAATCCCAGCCAGTACGCTTGATGCCCGCCCGCGTGGCGGTCCCGCTGCGGCGACCGTCGCAACCGACCAGCATTGAACCGGTCAGTGTGGTGCCATCGTCCAAGGTCAGCGTCACGCCGGTCGCATCGCAATCCTGCGCGACAACGGTTCTGCCGCTGATTTCTGCGATGCCTTTTTCCTCGGCCATGGCGTTCATAAAGGCGCGACGCAGGTGACGGTCTTCGACCATATAGCCCATCGGACCTTCTTCGATCTCGGCATGGTCGAAATGCATGAAGAACGGGGATGGCCCAACGCCTGCATGCCCATCGGTGACCTTGATTTCCAACATCGGCTGGGCGTGTTCGGCCACGCGATCCCAGACCCCGATCGCATCCAACAACCTTTGCGAGGCTAGCGCCAGCGCATAGGCACGCCCATCAAAGGCTGCGTTCTTGCGCACTTTTTCCGCCAGCGCGTCAATCACGGTGACCGAATGGCCGGTCTGCGCCAGTGCCAAAGCCAATGCCGGGCCGTTCAGGCCGCCGCCCACGATCAGGATATCCGAGGTTTGTTCCATGCCCCGCAATATGCGCGCCCATTCGGGATTGTCCATGTGCGGTCCTGTCGCTACCGTCCGTCAAAGCGCAATTTTTTCAAGGGGGCGGTGATGCAGGATTGGCTGACCATGACGGCGTGTGATCTGGGTCGGGGCATCGGTATGGGGCGGATTGACCCGGTGGAATTGACCGAAACATACCTGTCGGCCATCGACGAACATCCCCACAGTGACCGAATCTATGCCCGTGTCACCCATGATCGCGCCAGGTCTGAGGCGGCAGCGGCTCAAGCCCGCGCCAAGCAGGGGCAGCGTCTGTCGCTTTTGGATGGGGTGCCGATCAGTTGGAAAGACCTGTTCGACACTGCCGGTATCGGAACCGAGTCCGGGTCGGCCTTGCTGAAAGGTCGGGTGCCGGAAACTGACGCGGTCGTGGTGCGCAACGCCACCGCGTTGGGGGCGGTCTGTCTGGGCAAAACCCATATGAGCGAGCTGGCTTTTTCCGGCCTTGGCCTGAACCCAATTACTGGCACGCCGCCCTGCGTCGATGATGTAGAGGCGGTGCCGGGTGGATCCTCGTCTGGTGCCGGGGCATCGGTGGCCTGGGGATTGGCGGCTGGCGGGATCGGCTCGGACACCGGCGGATCGGTCCGCATCCCCGCGGCCTGGAACAACTTGGTGGGGCTTAAAACCACCGCCGGACGGATCAGCCTGGAAGGTGTAGTGCCCTTGTGCCTGCGATTCGACACCGCCGGTCCGCTGACCCGGTCGGTTGAGGATGCCGCGCATATGCTGGCGCTGTTGGAAGGAGGTACACCGGCGGACCTGCGGGGGTCCAGCCTGAAAGGTCGGCGCTTTGCTGATCTGCAGAACGTCGCCAAGGACGACCTACGCGATGCGCCCCGCAATGCTTTTGACGACGCTGTTGACCGGTTGCGCGATGCTGGCGCGGAAATCGTGCCATTGGAAGTGCCCGAACTGGATGAGGCGATGGGGCTTTCGGGCATTCTCTACACCACCGAAGCCTATGGCTTGTGGCGCGACGTGATCGAGGCGAACCCTGACGCCATGTATCCCGAAATTCTGGCTCGGTTCCGTGCAGGCAAGGATACCTCCGGCCCCGATTACGTCGCCGCATGGTCCAAACTGAAAGCCTGCCGGGCCGCTTGGGATGCGGCAACCTCTGGCTTTGACGCCGTTCTGGCCCCGACAGCCCCGATTCTGCCACCGAATCTGGAGCGGTTGATGACGGATCACGACTATTACGTCACCGAAAACCTGCTGGCGCTGCGCAATACGCGGATTGGCAACCTGATGGGGCTTGCAGCCCTGACCCTGCCCACCGGCACCCCCGGTTGTGGGCTGATGATGTTAGGTTATCCGGGCTCGGAAGAAGTGCTTTTGCGACTTGGATCAGCAGCCGAAGCAGCATTGGCCTGAATGCCACAATCCCCTGATTCGGCACCTCTTTGTCTGGACGAAGCGGGGTGCGGCCTGTAATCTGCTAAAAAAACGGGGCGAAAATGATCCCGATATTGAGGCAGCAGTTATGAATTTCCCCGAGCGGTTTTCGAACCTACCGGAATACGCATTTCCGCGTCTGCGCACCCTGCTGGACCACCACCAGCCGGGCGGAGATGTGATTCACATGACCATCGGCGCCCCGATGCATGACTTCCCGGCTTGGGTGACGGATGTGATCATGGAAAACGCTGCTGGGTTTCAGGGCTATCCGCCAAACGAAGGCTCGCCCGAGCTGCGCGGCGCGATCACCGACTGGATCAAGCGCCGCTATGGCGTGGCGATGGACCCCGAAACCAACGTGATGGCGCTGAACGGCACGCGCGAAGGGTTGTATAACGCCGCCATGGCGCTGTGCCCGGAACAGAAGAACGGCCAAAAACCGGTCGTCCTGTGCCCGAACCCGTTTTATCAGGTTTATATGGTCGCCTCGATCTCGGTTGCGGCCGAGCCGGTCTTTGTGCCCGCAACCGCCGCAACGGGTCATCTGCCCGATTACGCTGGATTGCCCGAGGACGTGCTGAACCGCACCGCTGTGGCCTATATCTGCTCACCCGCCAACCCGCAGGGGGCCGTTGCCTCGCGCGATTATTGGGCCGAACTGATCCAATTGGCCGAGAAATACGATTTCCGCATTTTCGCGGATGAGTGTTATTCCGAGATTTATCGCAATGATGCCCCCGCGGGAGCTCTGACCATAGCGCAGGAACTGGGGGCCGATCCCGAACGGGTCACCCTGTTCAACTCGCTGTCAAAACGGTCCAATCTGGCAGGGCTGCGGTCCGGCCTGATTGCGGGCGGGCCTGAGACGATCAAACGGGTCAAGCAGTTGCGCAGTTACGCGGGCGCGCCCTTACCAGCCCCCTTGCAGGCCGCAGCGGCACGGGTTTGGGCGGATGAGGCGCATGTGGCCGAGAACCGCGCGCTGTATCAGGAAAAATACGCGATTGCCGATGAGGTATTTGCCAATGTTCAGGGTTATATGCCGCCAGAGGCGGGGTTTTTCCTGTGGCTACCGGTCGAAAACGGCGAAGAAACCGCATTGAAGCTTTGGCAGCTGACCGGGGTACGGGTGCTGCCGGGCGCATATCTTTCTCAAGGCGATCCGGGGCAAAACCCGGGCGAACAATTTATCCGGGTCGCCATGGTGGCCCCAAAAACAGAGATGAAGCGCGGGCTGATCATGCTCCGCGACTGCATCTATTCGTGAGGTACGAGGGCAAAATGGCATCTTATAACGCGCGCAACCGCGATCCATTGCTGGACAGCACGACTCAGGCCGCGATTGAACGGCGCAGCAAAGAGCTGATCGGGATCGCCCTGATCCTGCTGGGCCTGGCCGCCGCCGCGATGATCTGGTCCTACACGCCGGATGATCCGAATTGGATGGTTTCAACGGACGCGCCGGTGCAAAACTGGATGGGGCGGATTGGTGCCTCAATCGCCGCACCGTTGTTCATGATCGTAGGTTGGGGCAGCTGGAGTATCGCGCTGGTGCTGATCGGTTGGGGCGTGCGCTTTGCTGGGCATTTCGGCGAGGAGCGCGCGGTTGGCCGCCTGATCTTTGCGCCGATCTGGATTGCCATAGTCTCGGTCTACGCCGCGACGCTGGTGCCGGGGGAGGCGTGGCGTGCGACCCACAGCTTTGGTCTGGGTGGTCTGTTCGGCGATACCGTAATGGGCGCGCTTCTGACGCTGCTGCCGATTTCCTCGCATTTCATGGTCAAGCTGATGTCACTGGCCATGGCTGCCGGGATGTTGGCGCTGGGTGTTTTTGTGCTGGGTTTCACCAAAGCGGATGTGCGCAAGGGCTTCCGCGCCTTCTTGCTGGGCTTGGTCATGTCCTATGACATGCTGATGAACCTGCTGGGCCGTGGGGCCACTGCCACCGCGCAGGCCGCTCGCGACCGTCGCACGCAGTGGGAGGAACGCAAGGCCGCCCGTACGGAAGCGGCGGAAGCCGTGTTTGACGATGATCTGGCCTATGCCGATCCGGTGTTCGAAGAGCCGGACTATGACGAACCCGAGCCCGCAAAGCCGGGCTTGTTGGCGCGGATGCCCAGCCTGATCCGCCGTCCCGAGCCGATGATCGAGCCCGAGCTGGTCGATCCTGAACCCGTTGCTGGGTTTGACGAAATGCCGGGTGAGGATCGTATCCGATCCAAGATCTCTGCCGCTGTGCGCAACCGCAAGGTCGCGATCGGCGAAATGACCCCCGAGCCTGATCCGAACCTGCCGCTGACCAAGGGGCGGGGCCGGGGGCCCGATCCGCTGATCCTGAACCCCAGAGGTGGCGACGAGCTACCGCCCGAACCGCCGATGACCTCGGCTGGACTGCCGCCAGAACCGATGCTGACAGCAGAATCCGCGCCAGAGTGGCAGCAAGAACCGCTGCATCAGGACTTTGCGCCCGAGCCGGATTTCGAAGACGAAGCCGTGTTCGAGGACGCGCCCGAACCCGCGCCACAGCAGCGATCTGCGATGAAAATCCCGGTGGCCGAGCCGCGCAAACCGGTGGTGGCACAGCCCGTGCGCCGGACCCCGCCGCCTTCGCGCCGGGCTCAAGCCGAGGCGCAGCCGACCCTGTCATTCGAGGAGCGGCATTCCGATTTTGAATTGCCGCCGCTGAGCCTGTTGTCCAACCCCGCCAGCATTCAGCGCCATCACCTTAGCGACGAGGCGTTGGAAGAAAACGCGCGGATGCTTGAAAACGTGCTGGATGACTATGGCGTCAAGGGTGAGATCACCAGCGTCCGCCCCGGCCCGGTTGTCACCATGTACGAACTGGAACCGGCGCCGGGCCTGAAAGCCAGCCGTGTGATCGGTCTGGCCGACGACATTGCCCGTTCGATGTCGGCGTTGTCGGCCCGGGTTTCGACTCTGCCGGGCCGCTCGGTGATCGGGATCGAACTGCCCAACGAAAACCGTGAGATGGTGGTTCTGCGCGAAATTCTGGCCAGCCGAGATTTTGGTGACGGTAACCATGCGCTGCCTCTGGCCTTGGGCAAGGATATCGGCGGTGAATCCGTGGTGGCGAACCTTGCGAAAATGCCTCACCTGCTGATCGCGGGGACCACGGGGTCCGGCAAATCGGTAGCGATCAACACCATGATCCTGTCGCTGTTGTACAAGTTGTCACCGGACGAATGCCGCCTGATCATGATCGATCCGAAGATGTTGGAACTGTCAGTTTATGACGGCATCCCGCATCTGCTGTCGCCCGTTGTAACCGACCCGAAAAAGGCGGTTGTGGCCCTGAAATGGGTCGTGGGCGAGATGGAGGACCGCTATCGCAAGATGTCCAAGATGGGCGTGCGTAATATCGCGGGCTACAACGGCCGTGTGAAGGACGCGTTGGCCAAGGGCGAGTTGTTCAGCCGCACGGTCCAGACCGGGTTCGATGACGAAACCGGCGAACCGATGTTCGAGACCGAAGAATTCGCCCCCGAGTCGATGCCCTATATCGTTGTCATAGTCGACGAGATGGCCGACCTGATGATGGTCGCGGGCAAAGAGATCGAAGCTTGCATTCAGCGTCTGGCGCAAATGGCGCGGGCCTCGGGTATTCACTTGATCATGGCTACGCAGCGTCCCTCGGTCGATGTGATCACCGGTACGATCAAGGCGAACTTCCCGACCCGGATTTCGTTCCAGGTGACCTCGAAAGTCGACAGCCGCACCATTCTGGGCGAAATGGGTGCTGAACAACTGCTGGGGCAGGGCGATATGCTGTATATGGCCGGTGGGGCCAAGATCACCCGCTGCCACGGGCCATTTGTCTCGGACGAAGAGGTCGAAGAAATCGTCAATCACCTGAAACAGTTCGGCCCGCCGGATTACATGAGCGGCGTTGTCGATGGACCGGCAGATGAGAAGGCTGACAATATCGATGCCGTTCTGGGTCTGAACACGGGTGGCAATACGAACGGCGAAGATGCCCTCTATGATCAGGCCGTGGCGATTGTGATCAAAGATCGCAAATGTTCGACCTCATACATCCAGCGGAAACTTGCCATTGGCTACAACAAGGCCGCGCGGTTGGTTGAGCAGATGGAGGACGAGGGCGTTGTTTCTTCTGCAAATCACGTCGGTAAGCGGGAAATCCTCGTCCCCGAGCAGTAGGATATTTAATAACAAGGGCAAAGCGCTTATCTGGGTTTTATGAAACAGATTGCTTTTGCCCTTGCTCTGACCCTGGCCGCACCTGCCGCCTGGGCGGCCGACAAACTGCCATTGTCGCAGATATCCAATTATCTGAACGGTCTAGATACCGTTGAGACGACATTCACTCAGGTCAATGATGACGGCTCGTTGAGTACCGGCAAGCTGTGGATGCAGCGGCCGGGCAAGATGCGGTTCGAATATGATCCGCCCAACAGTGCCGTTGTTCTGGCCAATACGGGCACGGTGCAAATCTTCGACCCCAAGTCGAACCAGCCGCCCGAGCAATACCCTCTGAATCGGACACCGCTGTCACTGGTGCTGGCGCGTAACGTGAACTTGGGGCAGGCAAATATGGTTGTGGCTCATGACTTCGACGGCACCGCCACAGTTGTCACCGCCCAAGACCCGAAAAACCCCGATAGCGGACGGATCGAGCTGATGTTCACCGACAACCCGGTTGAGCTGCGCAAATGGGTGATCCATGACAATGCGGGCACGAAAACAACCGTGCTGTTGGGTCAACTGGATACAGACAGCAACCTGAGCCGAGATCTGTTTACCAAAGCGAAAAGAAGCGGGTCAGGCAATCGCTGACCCGCGTTCTGGTCAATAGCGGCAACCGGACAGTTGCGCTTGGTAAAGTTTGGCGCGCGCATCCACATCATTGGCGACATTCAGCAACCAGGTCTTGCTATAGTGGCTGCCCCTGGCATAGCCAGTGTGGCCTTCGTGATAGGCTAGATACTGGTTGCGGGTGTCGCTGGGGTGAATGCCGTTCCGCTGATAACTTTTGTTCATATACCAGCCGATAAAGTCAGACGCATCGCGGATACGGTCACGCTTGGCCCGGCGCTTGCCGGTCTCGCGCTGGTATTCATCCCAGGTGCCATCCAACGCTTGACTGAAGCCATATGCGCTGCTCTGCCGGCCCATCGGAATCACACCCAGAACGTAATTATGCGGCGTGCGTGCGTCATGCTTATAGCGGCTTTCCTGATAGATCGTCGCCATTTGTACATGAACCGGGACGCCCCATTTGCGCTCGGTGCTCTTAAAGGCCTTCATATAATCGGGCCGTTCGCGCGCAATGCTGCACGCGTCATTCAATTTGCTGGGTGGTTGCTTGGACCCACCACCACAGGATGCCAAAAGCAGCACCCCGAAGAGTACGATAAGAATTCTGCTCATGTGCCTCGTGCCTTTTTTCTTTATTCTAGCGCAGATTGAGCGTTTAGGGAATCACAATCGCTACAGAATAATCGCGAGAATTATAGGTAATGCGCCCACGGACAACGCTGTTGAGACCATGACCATCCCGGCAACCGCGTCGGAATCGGCATCGAACCGCTCGGCCAGCAGGTATGAGGTTACTGCCACCGGAGTACACATCTGCAGCACCAGAACGCCAAAGGCCACGGCTTCGAGTTTGAAGATCAGCGCAACAGACCAGCCCAGGGCGAAACAGACAGCCAGTTTAAGAAATGACAGCCAGACCGCCTGACTCAGCCGGTGCGTTGTCAGCCGCGCAACCGCCACGCCCAGCGTTATCAGCATCAGGGGCACTGCCATCTGGCCCAACAATTCCAATGTGTTAGTCAGAAACAGGGGCGTCTGCCATCCGCGCCACAAAAACACCGCCCCCAATAGGGTGGCCCAGACCATCGGTTCGCGCACGACTTTGCCGAACGCGCCTTTTCCGGCCACAAGGTAGATGCCGTAAGTAAACGAAAACAACGCTGTTACTGACAGGAAAATGACCGCATAGCCCAACCCTGCCTGGCCAAAGGCGAAAATGCACAAAGGAAGACCCAAATTTCCGGTATTTCCGAATATCAGCGGCGAAAGATAGGTGCGCTGTTCAAGTTTCAGCCCCCGGACGATCAGCCAGAAGACCGCTGCCATCACCAGATTGGCAACGATTGTCGCAACGGTAAAACGGGAAAGATCGCCGCCCGGAATGTCGGTTTGCATCAGCGCCACAAAGATCAGGCTGGGCACAGCAAGGGTCATGGCAAAGCGTGTGACGAATTGCAGGCGATACTCGAATCCCAGCTTGACCCAAGCAAAACCGATGCCCGCCAGAATAAACACCGGGGCCACGATTTCGAATACTGTCAGCAAGAGGTTCACAGACTGTTTCCCTTATTTACGGATCAATGATTGGCATTTCGGCCCGGAAAGAGGTAGTAAGTTCAATGGGGGCATAAACTATGCTGAAGACACACGCCAAGTACGGCCTGGGACAGATCGTCCGTCATAAAAAACATCCCTTCCGAGGGGTGATTTTTGACGTGGACCCCGAGTTTGCGAACACGGAAGAATGGTATCAGGCCATCCCCGAAGACAGCCGCCCGGTCAAAGATCAGCCGTTTTACCACTTGTTGGCGGAAAACGACCAATCCTTCTATGTGGCTTATGTTTCTGAACAAAATCTGATCGCTGACCAGTCGGGCGAACCGGTCGAACACCCCGATATCCCCGATATGTTCGGCCCGTTCGAAAACGGCGCCTATCCGCTCCATTTCCATCTGAACTGAAGGTGCTTGGCCGGGCGTCGGCCCGTCAGTATCCAAGGGCGCACCCGTCTTTTCGCGGATCGCTTGCGCCTTGCAAAACGCCATCCTCACAGATTCGAATAGCTTGTGCGCCACCCAATGGCGTTTCTGGAATCTCTACAGTGTGTCCTAAATCACGCAATTGTTGGGCGGTGCTGGGCGAAATTCCGCGTTCCAGCTTTAATACGCCATTGTCGGCAAAGGCGCGCGGTGCCTCGATGCTGGCCTGAAGGCCCAACCCGTGGTCCGTCAAATTTGACACAAACCGGGCGTGGCCGGTGGGTTGATAGGCGCCACCCATCACGCCGAACGGCATCAGCACACGACCATTTTGCGTCAACAGCCCCGGAATGATTGTGTGCATGGGGCGTTTGCCGCCGCCCAGTTCATTCGGATGACCCGATTGCAGGGTAAAGCCTGCGCCTCGGTTTTGTAGCAGAATGCCGTATTTTTCGGATGCGATCCCCGAACCGAAACTGTGAAAGATGGAATAGATCAGCGAAACCGCCATTCTGTCCCGATCCACAACGGTGATATAGACGGTGTCCTTGTGAATAGCCTCGGTCAGCGGGGCGGCGGCGGGCATGGCGCGTTTCGGGTCGATTAGCGCGGCCAGCCTGTCGGCCACATCCTGATCCGTGAACCGATCCGCATGTGTTGTATGATCGGGATCGGCGATAAAGCGGTTGCGCGCGTCATAGGCGAGTTTCGAAGCCTCCGCCTCAATATGCAGACGCTGCGCCCCGAACAGGTCCATGCAGGCTAGGTCGAAGTTCTTGAGGATATTCAGCAAAAGAATGGCCGTGGCGCCCTGGCCATTTGGTGGATGTTCAACCAACTCCAACCCATTGTAGTCACCGCTGACAGGCTGTGTTTCAGTGCATGCGGTGGCCAGAAAATCCTCAATCGTGTGAACGCCGCCCAGTTGGGTGAGTGCAGCGACCATGTCCTCGGCAATGTCACCAGAGTAAAACGCATCCCGCCCGGTACGAGCAATCTGGCGCAAGACTTCGGCTTGCCCGCGAGAGCGAAACACCTGCCCAGTCTTAGGAGCACTGTCATTGATCAGGTATTGCGTCCGCGCGGCCCCCTGTAGAGTGGCTGCCCCCGCTTCCCAATCAAACGCCACCCTTGGGGCAACCGGCACCCCAGCTTCGGCATAGTGAATGGCGGGTTGCAAAATGGCCTCAAGCCCCAGTTTGCCTTCGGTTTGCGCCAGATGACAGAACGCATCGACGGCGCCGGGAATGGTTACAGCGTCTGCTGTGTTCAAAGGCACTTTTGTCAGCCCCTGCGACCGCAGTTTTTCTGCGTTAGCTGCTCCAGGCGCGCGGCCCGAACCATTCAGGGCGCGTATCTGATCCTCACCTGCCCGGTTGTACAGCACGAAACAATCGCCGCCCAACCCGGTCATCTGAGGTTCACAAATACCCAACAGCACCGCCCCGGCGATGGCGGCATCCATTGCGTTGCCACCCTGGGTAAGAATGTCCACAGCGACCTTTGCGGCCAAGGGATGCGACGTGGCGCACATCCCTTCGGTCGCCAGAACTTCGGATCGACCCGGTGAGTGAAAATCCCGCATGACATTATTCCCCGATTGAACGCGCCGAAGGTATCGCGCAGTCCGGGGTTGTCCAGTCAAATCAAAGGGAAGTTCCTCGGCGCCGTTCACTGGGTGGGGGCTGTGACACGTGGCGCCGAGGGAAGCTATCTGAGCTACAGGTACTGTTTTGCCCTTTGTTTGCGGCGTCACAATGGTTCGATCTGGGCCTTATTGTGACGTTTTCTTGCCGTTAGGCGGGCTCTGGAAAGTCAAAGCGCAGCGACAACCGGTTACAACCATTGCTTCGTTCATAGCGGATATCGCTGGTCAGTTCATGGATTAGAAACCAACCGAACCCACCTTCGGGCAGGTCTTCGACCGTCGATCCCAGTGATGCCGGGATGCCGTCAGGTACCCGAAATCCGGGTAACGGGTTGCCGGTGTCCGAGATCAAAATCTCAAGCCAGTTCTGATGCAGGCGGCACCGAACCTTCACCTTGGCCGGAGTTATGTCGGCATAGGCGTGTTCGACCACGTTATTGATTGCTTCGGCCAGCGCGATTTTTACATCACCCGCCTTGCGCGCCGGAAGCCCATGCGTCGCCAACCCCCGGCTGAGTTGCGCGATCCCGGCACTGGCCTCAGTCTCAGTTGCTGCGAAGCTCAGATCTAAACACTTGCCGTTGTACATGGGCATCGCGCCTATTCAGATAGTCAATTAGGTCAATCCGCGGAGGTCGACAGGGCATCTTCCAGGGTTGGATACAGTTTGAACACCGTGTCCATACGGGTCAGGCGGAATACCTTTTCAACAAAAGGGTGCAGCCCAGCCAGGTCCAGCCTGCGCTCATTTCCAAGCTGTTTCATCGAGGCGACGATGGCACCTAAGCCACTTGAATCTATGAACTCGACACTGGTCAGGTCCAGCACCACGCGTGTGGCCCCGCCTTCGGCCTGATTGCGCATATCTTCCTTGAACTGGATGGCCATGGCCGCATCAATCCGGTCGGAATGCACTTTGATAATTTGGGTTGCGTCGGTCGTTGTGCTGGTCAAGGCCATGCGCGACGGTCCTCTAATATGAAACTCGCTAGTAGAAATACGCTAGACGACAATTCTTACCATTCGGTATCTATCAATGCTGAAAGAGGAGGATCATCGCGATGAAACAGGTTGTTATCGCGGGGGCGGCGCGGACGCCCATGGGCGGGTTTCAGGGTATGTTCGACGGTATTGCCGCTGCTGAATTGGGCGGGAGCGCCATTCGTGCTGCGCTGCACGGCGCGGGCGCTGATACGGTCGACGAGGTGCTGATGGGCTGTGTTCTGCCCGCCGGCCAGGGCCAGGCCCCGGCACGACAGGCCGGATTTGCGGCGGGATTGGGTGAAGAGGTGCCCGCAACAACCCTGAACAAGATGTGCGGGTCGGGAATGAAAGCTGCCATGATCGCATTTGACCAGATTGCTCTGGGTCACGCTGATACGATGATCGCAGGTGGCATGGAGAGTATGACCAACGCCCCTTACCTGTTGCCGAAAATGCGCGGCGGTGCGCGCATCGGGCATGGTCAGGTGGTTGACCATATGTTTCTGGACGGCCTCGAGGACGCCTATGACAAAGGCCGCCTGATGGGTACCTTCGCCGAGGATTGCGCCGAAGCCTATCAATTCACGCGAGAATCGCAGGACGAATACGCGCTGCAGTCGCTTTCCAACGCCCTGTCTGCACAGGAAAGTGGTGCCTTCGAGGGTGAGATCACACCTGTTACCTCCAAGACCCGCAAGGGCGAGGTCACTTTTGCCCAAGATGAACAGCCGCAATCCGCCCGGCCAGATAAAATCCCGACGCTGAAACCTGCCTTTCGTAAGGATGGGACGGTCACGGCAGCCAATTCGTCATCGATTTCTGACGGGGCAGCCGCGTTGCTACTGGCTTCGGCTGAGGCGGCCGAAGCGCAGGGCCTGACTGTGCGTGCCCGGATCATTGGTCATGCCAGCCACGCGCAGGCCCCGGGTTTGTTCACGACCGCGCCGGTTCCGGCCGCACAGAAACTACTGTCGAATATCGGCTGGTCCAAAGATGACGTCGACCTGTGGGAGGTGAACGAGGCCTTTGCCGTTGTACCCATGGCCTTTATGCACGAAATGGGCCTGTCGCGCGACAAGGTGAACGTAAATGGCGGGGCCTGCGCTTTGGGGCATCCAATCGGCGCCTCGGGCGCGCGGATCATGGTCACTCTGCTCAACGCGCTGGAAAAGCGGAACCTCAAACGCGGCGTGGCTGCCATCTGCATCGGTGGCGGCGAAGGCACGGCCATCGCCATCGAACGCGTTTGACGCTTGGGTTTATTCCACATACTGCGGGATGAACCTTTTCCAAAGAGCTCAATCATGACCGCCGATTACGACACGCTTGCTAAAACCATCGCCGCCCTGACCGAAGGTGAAACGGATCAGGTTGCCCTAATGGCGACAATTACCTGCGAGGTGCATCACGCCGATGACCGGTTCGACTGGACTGGCTTTTACCGCGTGACCCAGCCCGGTTTGTTAAAGATCGGTCCCTATCAGGGTGGGCACGGCTGTTTGGTCATTCCGTTCGACCGGGGCGTCTGTGGTGCTGCCGCACGGACTGGCGAAGTGCAGCTTGTGTCGGATGTCGAAGCCTTTCCGGGTCACATCGCCTGTGCGACGTCCACCCGGTCAGAATTGGTGCTGCCAGTGCGGGACGCATCGGGAAAGGTGGTAGCGGTGTTCGACATCGACAGCAATCAGCCGGACGCATTTACCGATCAGGACGCCAAAGCGCTTGGCACCATTCTGACCGACGTCTTTGCAAGATGAATTCAGCCGGGACATGTCCCGGCTGATTAATGTTCAAAAAAGGGTCGCGATTTATCAGCTTGCCAGAATCTTGGCCTTTTGCGCGGCGAATTCCCCTTCCGTCAGATGGCCGCTCTCCTTGAGCTTGGCTAGCCGTTCCAATTCATCCGCGGCGGATACGCTCGCGACCGAGCGGATGTAGTCCTTCTGCGCCTCTTCTATCTGATTCATGGTCTCGACATTGTGCTGGTGCATCTTATCCCCGCGCACGATGAGATAGCACAGCACGCCCAACCAGGGGATCAGGATCACAAAGGCGATCCACAACGCTTTGCCTCCGCCGCTCAGGTCCTTTGAGCGGAAGACATCGGCAACGACCGAAATCATCACCCAGAACCAGGCAACCATCAGGAACAACCAGAAGATTGACCAGACTATATCGAAGAAACCGATCCCATTTTCCATATTCATCCAACCCTTTGCATAAAAAATAGAAATCTCTGCGCACAGAGACACCTATTTGTAACAGACAGTTGGCGATATGGTTAGATATTGTTTTAGGTGAATATAATATTTTTACAGTAGTTTTTCCGAGGCTTCGGTCATCACCAAGAATATTAGAATCATTTGAACGCCAGTTATCGCGAACAGCCAGACTGAGAACCCGCGTTTGCGGGTTTTGTGCCTGAAAATCCATCGCCCGACCACTGCGCCGGGGCTGCCACCAAGCGCGGCCAGCCATAATAGGCGGCGTTCCGGCACTCGGTTTTTGCGCCGTCGTGCGCGGGCCTTGTCCCAGCCAAAGGCCAATAGTGTCAGGGTGTTGATCCCCCATAAATAGATCACTGCAATCCACATGCGAAAGGCATATCAAGCAAACTGATCAAGTGAAATGAAAAAACTCTTGGAAATTTCATGATTCTCAGCCATCGTGAAAAAGGAGAGGAAATTTTCACAAGAATCGGAGCGGCCCTGGTGAATACCCAAGCCCCCCACAGCGCGACACTTGGTGCGGATATCCGCGCCCTGCGCAAGGCGCGCGGGTTGACCTTGACCGAGATTGCAGCGCGGCTGAACCGGTCGGTCGGATGGCTCAGCCAGGTTGAGCGCGACATGTCCGATCCCTCGATCTCGGACCTGCGCCAGATTGCTGAGTGTCTGGGTGTGCCGATGTCGATGCTGTTTGCGCATTCTTCGGTGCCGGTGGCCGAACAGGGTTATGTGGTGCGCGCCGGATCGCGCCGTCCGATGGGCTCGGGTGAGGAAGGGTTGATCGAAGAATTGCTTTCGCCCGATCTGACTGATGATTTCGAGATGGTACATTCCACATTCGAGCCCCGCTCCAGCATGCAGAAACCGGCCAATCGGCCGACGCAAGAGGTTGGTTACATGATCTCTGGCCGATTGGATCTGACCATAGGCTCCAACCAGTTCACGGTGGGGTCGGGTGACAGTTTCCGCATCCGGCATGAACCCTATCAATGGGCCAACCCCTATGATGAGCCCGCCGTGGCCATCTGGGTCATCGCCCCGCCGGTGTATTGATGAGTTTCGAGGCCTGGACCATATTCGCGCTGTTTTGGGTAGTGTTCGTAACTACGCCGGGGCCGAATGCGGTCAATTGTATTTCGAATGGGATGAGCCTGCCGTTTCCAAAGGCGATGCTTGGCGTTCTGGCAATCCTGACGCAGGCCAGCGCGTTTCTGATTCTGTCGGCGCTGGGTGTGACCGCGCTGATCGCGGCCTTTCCAACCGGGTTCTTCATCGCAAAGCTGGTGGGCGCGGGTTTCCTGATCTGGGTGGGTATTCGTGGCTGGATGAATGCTACGAAACCTGCGCCAGCTTCGGAACGGCCTGCACGTCATGTCTATCTGCACGCGCTGGCCGTGGCGACGATCAACCCCAAAAGCGTGGCGGGATATCTGGCGGCCTTTTCGCAATTTGTGCAGCCCGAGGTGCCGATCTGGCAGCAGATGGGGGTGATCATGCCCACCGCGCTGGTCATCACCACGCTCAGCTATACCGGGTTCACCTTGCTAGGTGCGCTGATGGGCAAGGCGGCACTGGGGGCGGTGTTCAACATCTGGGTGCGCCGGGTCATGGCGACCTGTTTCATCATCTATGGCGTGTTGCTGGGGGCCAGCTCCACGCCCGCAACAAGGGGGTAATGACATGCAAGCCGGTTCCTGCCTGTGCGGCGCGGTCGCGTTCACGATTGACGGAGAGTTGTCGCCGCCCTCGGCCTGCCATTGCGGTCAGTGCCGCAAGCAATCAGGGCATTATTGGTCTTCGACCTCGACCCATCAGGACAACCTCAGCTTCGCTGCCAGCGATACGCTGAACTGGTTCCGTGCCTCGGACATTGCTCGGCGTGGCTTTTGCAACGCCTGCGGTTCGTTCCTGTTTTGGCAGCACAATGACGAAGACACGATTTCGATTTCCATGGGCGCACTGGATGAGCCCACAGGACTGCACCTCGCCCGGCATATCTTTGTCGCTGACAAGGGCGATTACTACAACATCACAGACGATCTGCCCCAACGGGCACAGTAACAAGGATCAAGACCAATGAGCGATTTTCCGACAAAAGCCCGCGTGGTTGTTATCGGTGGCGGTGTGGTGGGAGCCTCCTCGCTGTACCATCTGGCCAAGAAAGGCTGGACCGACTGCGTTCTGCTGGAAAAGAACGAGCTGACCGCAGGCTCGACCTGGCACGCGGCGGGTAACGTACCGACTTTCTCGACCTCATGGGCGATCATGAACATGCAGCGGTACTCGACCGAGCTGTATGCGCGGCTGGGTGAAGAAGTCGACTATCCGATGAACTATCATCAGTCCGGTTCGATCCGTTTGGCGCACAGCAAAGAGCGGATGCAGGAGTTTGAGCGTGCCATGTCGATGGGCCTGTACCAGGGCATCCCGATGGAGATGTGGACCCCAGAAGAGGCCAAGGAACGCTATCCCTTCCTTGAAACGCATGATCTTGAGGGCGTGCTGTATGATCCGACCGATGGTGACATTGACCCGGCGCAGTTGACACAGGCGTTGGCCAAGGGTGCCCGCGACATGGGACAAAAGATCATCCGGTTCTGCCCGGCAACCGGCGTGACCCAGCACGACGACGGCACTTGGACCGTACACACTGACAAGGGCGATATCGCCTGTGACTATGTGGTCAACGCTGCTGGGTATTACGCGCAGCGCGTGGGTGAGTGGTTCAAGCCTTACGGTGGCCGCACTGTGCCCGCGATGGTCATGAGTCACCAGTACCTGCTGACCGACGAAATCCCCGAGGTTGAAGAATGGTCCAAGGAAAACGGCGGCAAGAAGCTGCCGCTGCTGCGCGACGTAGATATCTCGTACTACCTGCGGCAAGAGAAGCACGGCTTCAACCTTGGCCCGTATGAGCCCAACTGCAAGGGCCACTGGATGAGCGAAGACGACCCGATGCCCGAGGATTTCTCGTTCCAGCTTTGGAATGACGATCTGGATCGGATTGAGGACATCGTCACCGACGCGATGGAACGGGTGCCGCTGATGGCAACCTCGGGCGTTGGTCGCGTGATCAACGGCCCGATTCCTTACGCGCCGGACGGTCTGCCACTGATTGGCCCAATGCCGGGCGTCAAAAACGCGTTCGAGGCGCACACCTTTACCTTCGGCATCGCGCAAGGCGGTGGTGCAGGCAAAGTGCTGGCCGAATGGATTGTCGATGGTCACACCGAATGGGATATGTGGGCCGTCGATCCGCGCCGCTATACCGATTACACCGATCAGGATTACTGCAACCAGAAAGGGCTTGAGGTCTATGGCAACGAATACGCCATGCACTATCCCCAACACGAATGGCCGGCCGCACGCGACAAGAAACTGTCGCCGGTCCACGCCAAGGTGAAGGAACTGGGCGGCGTCATGGGAGTATATAACGGTTGGGAACGGGCCAACTGGTTCGCACAACCCGGCGATGACACCTCGCTTGAAGCCACCCATACCTGGGGCCGCTCGGGCCCGTGGGAGCAGCGCGTCAAAGAAGAATGCGAGGCTGTACGCGACCATTGCGGTGTGTTGGATCTGCCGGGCTTTTCGCGCTTTATGGTCAAAGGCGAGGGCGCGGCCGAGGCGTTGCGCGGGCTGGTCGCGGGTGGTCTGCCCAAGGTCGGCCGCATCAATCTGGTTTATATCTCGGACGATCGGGGCCGGATTCTGACCGAGATGTCCTGCCTGCGTTTGGGCGAGGATGAGTTCGTCATGATAACGGCCGCAACGGCGCAGTGGCATGACCGCGATATTCTGGTGAATGCGATGCCTGCTGGTGTTTCGGTCGAGGATGTCACCACCACACGCGATACACTGATCGTCACCGGCCCGAAATCGCGGGATATCCTGTCGGGTTTGACGGATGCCGATCTGACCACAGGTTGGCTGACCCACCAAGCGGCCACCGTCGCCGGGCAACCCGCCTATTTGATCCGAGTGTCCTTTGCCGGCGAGCTGGGCTGGGAAGTGCATGCCCTGAACGAGCATATGCCTGCCATCTATGACGCGATCATTGATGCCGGGGCCAAGCCGTTCGGTATGTATGCCTTGAACTCGCTGCGTATCGAAAAGGGATATCGCGCCTGGAAAGGCGACCTGTCGACCGACTATTCGCTGCTGGAAGGTGGACTGGGGCGGTTCGTCAAGCTGGACAAGCCGCAGGACTTCCCCGGCAAGGCCGCGATCCAGAACGAAAAACAGCAGGGCGTGAAGAAATCCTTTGTCACCCTGACTGTGGACGCAGGCGATTGCGACGCACCGTACATGTCTTGCATATGGCAGAATGGTGAGATCGTTGGCGAAACCACCTCGGGCGCATGGGGCTACCGTGTTGGCAAATCCATTGCGCTGGGCATGATCAAGGCCGAGCTTGCCAACCCCGGCACCGAACTTGAGGTCGAAATTTACGGCCGGAAATGCCGCGCCGTGGTAGAAGAGGATCAACCGCTGTGGGATCCTCAGAACGAGCGGCTGCGCGCCTAACCCCTGTCGGAGGAGCCATGAGCAAGCGATATTCCAAATTGGGGCCCGGTGAGGGTCCCAACTATGACTGGGAAAACGACCATACGTTCGTAAAGGTTTCGGCCCGTGATACGAATGGCGCCTATACGCTCATGGAAGACAATCTGAAGGACAGCTTCGCGCTTGGCCTTCATCGCCACGATACTCATGCCGAGACCTTCTATTTCTTGGAAGGTGAAGTGGATTTCTATGTCGACGGTGACTGGCATCGATGCGGTCCGGGTACCACGATGCATGTCCCGCCAGGGGTTCCGCATGCTTGTCGCGTGGCCGATGGGGCACCGGCGCGGATGCTGATGATTTTTCAGCCTTCGGGGTTTGATGGGTTCCTTGCAGAACTTTCGACTATGACCAACGCCGATTTCGCTGATGAGGCTAAGATGGCAGCACTAAACGCCCGCTATGACATCATCCCGATGGGTCCCGTTCCGTCGCATCCAGACGATCAGGCATAAAGGCAGTATCTGATGACGACACCCACAGTCATGTCCGGCGTTTATCTGACCCAACACGGCGGACCCGAGGCGTTGGAATGGCGCGACGACCTTCCGGTACCGCAACCGGGTCCGGGGCAGGCGCTGGTTCGGGTGTTGGCCGCCGGGGTGAACAACACGGATATCAATACGCGGGTCGGCTGGTATTCCTCGGATGTGACAGGCGCGACGGATTCAGTTGATCAGGACGTCGATGCCGGAGGTTGGGGCGGTGCGCTGCAGTTTCCGCGCATTCAGGGTGGTGATTTATGTGGTGTCGTTGAAAAAGTGGGTTCAGGGGTGGCGTTCCAACCGGGCCAACGCGTGACCTGCCCGATCAACCTGCCCCGCCCCAGACCCGGTCACCCGACCGGTTTCGTTGCGCTGGGCTCGGAGTTGGACGGCGCATTTGCGCAATACTGTCTGGTTGAGGCGGATGATCTGTACGACGTCAGCGCCTCGCCCCTGTCTGACGTGGAAATCGCCGCCATCCCCTGCGCCTTTGGCACGGCCGAGAACCTGCTGGCCCGCGCAGGTGTGACCTCGGGGCAAAAGGTGCTGATCACCGGCGCGTCAGGTGGCGTCGGTCTGGCGGCCGTACAGCTGGCGGTGTTGCGGGGGGCAACCGTCTGGGGCGTGACCAGCCCGTCCAAGGCTGAAGTGGTCAAATTACAGGGCGCCGCGGATACGTTCGACCGTGATGCCGCACTGCCAGCCGATATGTTCGACGTGGTGATCGACGTTGTGGGCGGCCCGGCATGGCCCGGCCTGATCCTGGCGTTGAAACCGGGTGGCCACTACGCGGTTTCCGGTGCCATCGCCGGCCCGATCGTAAAGGCCGACCTGCGAGATATCTATTTGCGCGACATCACCATTCACGGCTGCACCCATCAGGCGTTCGAGGTGTTCGGACGGTTGGTTGAGATGATCAATGGCGGGCGCATCATGCCCTTGATCGCAAAGACTTATCCGCTAAAGGACATCGCAACCGCGCAGGCTGATTTTCAATCCAAGGCGTTTGCGGGCAAACTTGTGCTGATTCCCTGAATAGGATGAGATATGGCGGATATCACTCTTCTGGATGGCTCAATCGGACAGGAACTGGTCAAGCGCAGCGGGGACCGGGCCACGCCACTGTGGTCGACGCGGGTGATGATCGACTATCCCGAACTGGTGGGTGACGTACATGACGACTACTTTCGTCGTGGTGCGACTGTCGCCACCACAAACACCTATGCCGTCCACCGCTCGCGTCTGGTGCGCGTGGGGATGGAGGATCAGGTCGCAAACCTGATCGACACTGCCCTGACCCAGGCCGAGCGGGCCCGTGAAGGAACCAGAGGGCGGATTGCCGGATCGCTAGGGCCGCTATTGGCTTCGTACCGACCCGACCTGAACCCTGACCCGACAGATGCAGCGAATAAGTTTCGAGAGCTAGTGTCGCTGATGGCCACGCGCGTCGATCTTTTCCTGATTGAAACGGTGTGTTCGGTGCAGGAAGCCCAAGGCGCTTTGCGCGGGACAGAGGGCTGCGGCAAACCTGTCTGGCTGGGGCTGTCGGTGATGGATGAGGACGGAACCCGCCTACGCTCGGGCGAGCTGTTGAGGGATATCGAACCGGTTGTGGCACGCTTTGCGCCCGACGCCATCTTGATCAACTGTTCGCGTCCCGAGGCGATTCCCGCGGCGCTGCCGATCATTGCGCAGATGGGCCGCCCGTTCGGGGCCTATGCCAACGGGTTCACCGGAATATCAGAAGGATTTCTGAAAGACGCACCCACAGTCGATGCATTGGAACAACGTCAGGATCTTGGACCTGATGCCTATGCCGATCACGCCATGGCCTGGGTGGCGCAGGGGGCGACGATTGTGGGTGGCTGTTGCGAAGTTGGCCCGGATCACATCGAAACGCTGGCCGGCCGGCTGCGCGCAGCCGGCCACCGGATTGTCTGAGGAAAAGGCGATGCGGACACGTTCGGACAATTTACCGCAGACACAGCAGCACTTCGATATCCTTGTGGCACCCGGCTATGTGTTGTTGGAACTGGCCTCGCTGGTCGAAGTTCTGCGACTGGCCAACCGCGTCTGTCCGACCCCTCCGTTCACCTATGCCTATCGGTCACTGAAAGGCGGCCCGATTTCCAGCAGCAGCGAGGCGATGGTTCAAACTGATCCTGTCCCGGCGCAGCCCAAGGCGGATTACCTGTTCGTGATCGGCAATTCTGACCCGGATCACCCCGACCTTTCGCTGGGGCGTGTAGTGTCGAGCTATACGTTCCGCGGGGCCAAGGTGTTCCTTTTGGCCGAGGCCGCCAGCCGCTATATCAACGAACACGGCACGGGCGACATGGCGACCCATTGGGAGAACGCCTCGTTCCTGCGTGAGCGCGGCGCCCGGTTCGAGGCCAAGCTGTCCATTGCCACCGAACAGGGCGCGGTGGTGACCTGTGCCGGGATGGAGGCGACAACAGATGTGGCGCTGGCGGTGATCGGTCGCCATATCTCGGGACCTGCCAAGATGACGGTGGCCGATATCATGCTGCATGAAAACATCCGCGATTTTTCATCAATGCAGCCGTTTTCCGGGGCGAAACTGACCGCGACGGGCGACGCCAGACTGGATCAGTGCATCAAGCTGATGCAGGCCAACATTGAAGACCCGATGCCAATCCATCAGATCGTCGAGTCGCTGCACCTGTCGAACCGGTCGCTAGAGCGGAAGTTCAAAACCTTTTTCGGTACCACGCCCAATGGATTCTATCGTGAAATGCGACTGGCCAAGGCCAATAACCTGCTGCTGAACACCACAATGAGCGTTCGTGAAATCGGGCTTGCCTGCGGATTTCCCAACGGTTTTTCCTCGGTCTACAAAAGCTTCTTCGGGGTTACGCCCTTTGTTGTAAGGCGGGAAAAACGGGCCGCGATACAACGGTGAAAATCGCCAATACAGTGACGGTTTTGGCGCATTTATTGTCGATCTTCCGTGGCATTTTGGCGCAAACCTGACACATCGGAGATTCTCAGGATGGTTGATCTTCCCAGCAAGGCCAAAGTGGTCATCATCGGCGGCGGCGTCATCGGATGCTCGGTCGCTTATCATTTGACCAAGAAGGGCTGGAACGACGTTGTGCTGCTGGAGCGCAAGCAACTGACCAGCGGCACCACATGGCATGCCGCCGGTCTGATCGCGCAGCTGCGCGCCACGGCGAACATGACCAAGTTGGCGAAATACAGTCAGGAGCTTTACGGCTCGCTTGAGGAAGAGACCGGTGTGGCCACCGGTTTCAAACGCTGCGGGTCGATCACCGTGGCGTTGACCGAAGAGCGCAAGGAAGAAATCTATCGCCAGGCCGCCATGGCTCGCGCTTTTGGGGTGGAAGTCGAAGAGATTTCCAACGAACGCGTTCAGGAACTGTATCCGCATATCAACCTCGAAGGTGTGACGGGCGCGGTTTACCTGCCGCTGGACGGGCAGGGCGATCCGGCGAACATTGCGCTAGCTTTGGCCAAGGGCGCACGCCAACGCGGTGCGGTTGTCAAAGAGCGGGTGAAGGTTGCCGATATCGTCAAGCAGGGCCGCAAGGTGACCGGTGTCGATTGGGTTGCGGATGACGGCAGCGCCTCGGGTCATATCGAATGTGACATGGTGGTGAACTGTGCGGGAATGTGGGGGCATGAGGTCGGTCGCATGGCGGGCGTCAATGTCCCGCTGCACGCGTGCGAACACTTCTATATCGTCACCGAGAGTATTGACGGGTTGACCCAGTTGCCGGTGCTGCGGGTGCCGGATGAATGCGCCTATTACAAGGAAGACGCAGGAAAAATCCTGCTAGGGGCCTTTGAGCCCAACGCCAAGCCTTGGGCGATGAATGGCATCCCTGACACGTTCGAGTTTGACCAGCTGCCTGAAGATTTTGATCACTTTGAACCGATCCTCGAAGCTGCCTGTGAACGGATGCCGATGTTGGCCGAGGCCGGTATCCATACCTTCTTTAACGGACCGGAGTCTTTCACACCCGATGATGCATACCATCTGGGCCTCGCGCCCGAGATGGACAATGTCTGGGTTGCCGCGGGGTTCAACTCGATCGGTATCCAGTCCGCCGGTGGCGCGGGCATGGCGCTGGCTGAATGGATGGATACGGGCGAGAAGCCGTTTGATCTGGGCGATGTGGACATCAGCCGGATGCAACCTTTCCAGGGCAATAAGCAGTATCTGTTTGAACGCTCTAAGGAAACGCTGGGCCTGCTTTATGCCGACCACTATCCCTATCGCCAGAAAGCCTCCGCGCGGGGTGTGCGGCGGACCCCGTTCCACCATCATCTGCTGGAACAGGGCGCCGTGATGGGCGAATTGGCTGGTTGGGAGCGCGCCAACTGGTTTGCCAATGAAGGGCAAGAGCGTGAATACCACTACAGCTGGAAGCGCCAGAACTGGTTCGAGAACTCGGCCACCGAACACCACGCCGTGCGTGAGAATGTGGGCATGTACGATATGTCCTCGTTCGGTAAAATCCGCGTCGAAGGACCGGATGCTGAGAAGTTCATGAACTATGTCGGCGGCGGCGACTATTCGGTGCCGAATGGCAAGATCGTCTATACTCAGTTTTTGAACCGTACCGGCGGGATTGAGGCGGACGTGACCGTCACCCGCCTGACGGAAACTTCCTATCTGGTGGTCACTCCGGCGGCGACCCGTCTGGCGGACCAGACCTGGATGATGCGTCACGCAGGTAACTTCAACGTGGTCATCACCGATGTCACCGCGGGCGAGGGCGTTCTGGCCGTTATGGGGCCGAATGCGCGTACGCTGCTGGAGAAAGTCTCACCCAGTGATTTCTCGAACGCGACCAACCCGTTTGGCACCGCGCAGGAGATTGAGATTGGCATGGGCCTCGCTCGCGCGCATCGCGTGACCTATGTGGGTGAGCTTGGTTGGGAAATCTATGTTTCATCCGACATGGCAGGGCACGTGTTTGAAACCTTGCACGAGGCCGGGCAGGACATGGGTCTGAAACTGTGCGGCATGCATATGATGGACAGTTGCCGGATCGAGAAGGGCTTCCGCCATTTCGGCCATGACATCACCTGTGAGGATCACGTGGTCGATGCGGGCCTGGGCTTTGCCGTGAAGGTCGACAAGGGCAGCGACTTTATCGGCCGCGAGGCGGTGATTGCACGTAAGGAAAGCGGGCCGAAGAACCGTCTGGTCCAGTTCAAACTGACCGATGCCGAACCGCTGCTGTTCCACAACGAACCGATCATCCGGGATGGCGAATATGTGGGTTATCTGAGTTCAGGCAACTATGGCCACACGTTGGGTGGTGCCATCGGTCTGGGCTATGTCCCGTGTGAGGGTGAGAAGGCAGTAGATGTGCTGGCCTCGACCTACGAGATCGACGTGTGCGGTGTGAAGGTCAAGGCAGAGGCTTCGCTGAAGCCGATGTATGACCCGAAATCCGAACGCGTTAAGGTGTAATCAAATTGTCGGGGCGCTGCGGCGCCCCGCTCGATTTTAGTGCCTGCCTGTATTGGCACGACGTATCAGATTTCCTGATGACCCTCTTCACAGTTTTCGCGGTTTCCAAGCTAGTCTGATTTGCCGTAGAGAAATACGGTATCAGTCGGAGACCCGCCGTGGCAGACGCCCCACTACCATCGAACAATGCAGACACGCCCAAAGGGCTTGCGCTGGCTGTGACGGCCTATGTCCTGTGGGGATTTTTGCCCCTGTATATGAAGGCACTGTCGCACGTTGGCCCGGTTGAGATTGTTGCGCATCGCGTCATCTGGTCGGTACCTGTGGCCGGGTTGTTGCTTGTGGCGCTGGGGCGTACGCGGGATCTGAAGGCGGCGCTGGTAAACCCAAAGATGTTAGGGATGGCTTGCCTGACGGCAGCGCTGATCTCGGTGAATTGGGCAATCTATGTCTGGTCGATTGCCAATGACCGGGCTTTGGATGCTGCGCTGGGATATTACATCAATCCGTTGTTCAGCATTGCGCTGGGCGCGGTTCTGCTGCGCGAGCCGTTGACGAAAACGCAGCTGATGGCAGTGGCGATTGCGGCCCTTGGAGTGCTGGCTTTGATCATCGAAGCGGGTAGCCTGCCGTGGCCAGCACTGGGGTTGATGGTAACGTGGGGATTTTATGCCTTTTTCAAGCGATCACTGCCCATTGGCCCCAACCAAGGCTTTTTGCTTGAGGTCCTGATCCTGCTGATCCCGGCGTTGATGTACGTCACGTGGTTGGGTGTGAAAGGTGCTGGCAATTTTGGGGTGGGTGCATCGGACACCTTGCTGCTGGCTGCGGCCGGGGTGGTGACGGCGGTGCCCCTGCTGGTTTATGCCAATGGGGCCAAGCTGGTACGGTTGTCGACCATGGGTATTCTGCAATATATCGCTCCGACCATGATTTTTATCACCGCCATTACCGTGTTTGGTGAACAGATTGACCGAGGACGCATGATTGCATTTCCTCTGATCTGGACGGCTCTGGTGGTGTATTCGATTCCGATGATCCGGCAGATGCGGGCTCAGGCTTGACGTAGCAGACGGGCCGCCTCTTCGGCCCAGATCGCATAGGTTTTTGGACTTGGGTGATATCCGTCCGGCGCGACCAGTGCCGGATCGTCGGCCAGATCCATCGCCAGATACCGCGCCTGCGCGAAGCTGGCCGTAACATGCCGTAGGCCCTGATCCAACCGTCTTGCCTGACGGCCTAAGACCCAGGCCAGCGGCTGCGGCAGGGCAGGGAACCGGTTCATCTGCGGTACCGCTGTGACGGCCAATCGTTTTACGCCCAGAGGGCCGGTCAAAAGCTTCAACAATTGGGTCTGGCGGTCCACGAAGCGCTTGTACGTCACGCCGCGCGTCACGTCATTTACACCGAGCGCTGTCACTGCCATGTCGAACTGGCCGCTCACGCCGCGCAATCGGTCAATCGTATCCTGAGTTGTGTGTCCAGTGGTGGCCTCAAGCCGCCATTCGACCGTGTAGTGACTGGCCAGTCGGGACACAAGATGCCCGGACAGCGCTTGCGCCTGCGTCCCCGCACCGACCCCGGCGGCCGAGCTGTCGCCCGTGATCAGCAACCGCAACCGGGGCCCACGCCCTTCGCGCCCTTCGCGCGGGCCAATTGGTTCCGGCAGCAATTGGGCGTTGCGGCGCACCGACAGGCCCTGCATCGCCAGAACCGGCAGTAAAGGCACGCGCAACAGCTGATCCGGGGCAAAAGGCATGGTCAGTTGAGCGCGTTCTTGAATTCTAGGAACCGCGCATCGGTCATGATCCGCGCCATCATCGCCTCGCGCAGGGCACCGATGGTTTTGTGGGGGCGCATGACGACCTCGAATTCCTGGATCAGCCCATCATCGTTCAGGGTGATCAGATCGACACCCACCGCATCCAGGTCACCGACCTTGCACTGAAACTCCAACGCCCAATCCTTGCCCGCACCCATCACACGGCGATAGCGGAAGTCCGAGAACACTTGCCCCACGTGCCCCAGTACCGCCGCCACCGGTGCGCGCCCTGTCCAGGTGCTGTAATAGGTGGGCGGTGAAAACCGCACATCCTCGGCCAGCAACTCGTGGATCAGGCTTTCATCGCCCTTGGCCACCACTTCTTGCATGTGTTTGATCGTGGGGTGCATGGTCTCTCCTTCCGTATTGGAGCGAGAGTTGCTGAACCGTTCCGTTCAGGCAAGCGCGACGTTGCGGGAGGTCGCGCGCTGCGATAGGCAGACGCGCATGAGCGAGACCTATGATCCCCCGATGACCCCCTTGGACGTGTTGCACGAGGATGCGCAGCTAATTGTGGTGAACAAGCCCTCGGGCTTATTGTCCGTGCCGGGGCGGGGCGAGCATCTGGCCGATTGCTTGCTGACGCGGGTTCAGGCGACGTTTCCGCAAGCGCTGTTGGTGCATCGGCTGGATCGGGACACTTCCGGCGTCATGGTCTTTGCTCAGACACCCCACGCTCAGCGGCATCTGAGCATGCAGTTCGAAAATCGTCAGACCCGCAAGACCTATGTGGCGCGCGTCTGGGGGCGGGTCGAGGACAAGACCGGAACCGTCGATCTGCCGCTGATCGTGGACTGGCCCAACCGCCCGCTTCAGATGGTGTGTCATGAGACCGGCAAAGCGGCCGTCACCGACTGGCGCGTGGTCAAGCATGAAGGCGAAACAACCCGCATGCGGTTGTTTCCAAAGACCGGTCGGTCGCACCAACTTCGGGTACATATGCAGGCGCTGGGTCACCCGATCCTGGGTGACCCGTTCTATGCCGAAGGTGCGGCGCGGCAATTCCCGCGCCTGATGCTGCATTCCGAAGAGCTACGCCTGAAAAGCCCCGAAGGCGGGGTTGCAATGAAGTTTCGCGCCAAGGCGGATTTCTGATCCTAAGCCGTGCTGGTCCAAATCAGTTTCAGATTGCCCAGTGAAAACCGCTTCGCTCGTTTCTTAGGGACGCAAGGTCGGCGAGCGGCCATGATTTCGCGTTCGATCTCAAAGGCACGCAGGGTGTGATCCTGTGCCCAGCGGTCCAATTTCAGGGTCATCATCACGTGATTGTCGCGGCTTGGCATGGGAATTCTCCTTTCAACTGATCCCAAGTCTGGCCCATCACTCCTGACACCACCCTGTCAGGGGGGTGTGCTAGTGTGTCAGCAGATCAATCGGAGACCCCCATGCGCCGTTCGACACGCCTGTTTGAAATCATCCAGATTTTGCGTTCAGCCGAAACGCCGGTGACGGCCGAGATGTTGGCAGAAAAGCTGGAGGTGTCCGCGCGCACCGTCTATCGAGACATTGCGGCCCTTCAGGCGCAACGCACCCCGATCGAGGGAGAGGCTGGTGTCGGCTATCTGATGCGACGCGGCTATGACCTGCCACCGCTGAATTTCGATGCCGAAGAGGTCGAGGCCTTGTGGGTCGGCCTGTCGATGCTGGCACGGACCGGGGATAGCACGCTGCAGCAGGCCGCCGACCGTGTGTGCCGCAAGATCGAGGCGTTGCGCGTGCCGACAGACTGGTTGCAGGTTGCCCCATGGGGGGCGCCGATGGATGATCCTGAAAAGGGTTGCGTACCGGTTGTGAACTATCGCGAGGCCATACGGAACGAGCGCAAAATCCGCATCACCTATGTCAATGCCAACGAAGATCGGACCGAACGGATCGTCCGGCCCGTTGCGCTGATCTATCATATCGAATGCACCATGCTGGCCGCGTGGTGCGAGTTGCGGAACGGGTTCCGCCACTTCCGTACCGACCGTATCTGGGCCTGCGAGTTGATTGACGATCACTTTTGCGGGCAGGGTGAGCCGTTGCGCGCGATCTGGCAGGAACAGAATCACTGGGATGTCCCCACAGGTACGTCGTAAGTGGCAGGTATTTGCCGATTTCACTTGATTGTTGCTTGAGCCTACCTGCGGGCAACGCGATATACTGCGCCAAACAATACGCGCCCGAAGAACGGGCGCCGGAGCAGAAGGTGATATCATGACGATTTCCAAATTTGTTTTGTCTGCCGGGCTATCCTCGGCTCTGGTCTTGGCGGCCTGTACGGACCCTGGCACGCTGAACCTGCCATCCGACCCCAATCAGAACACCAGACAAGGTGCGATTCTGGGCGGTCTGGTCGGGGCCGGAGTTGGCGCCATTGCAAACGACTCGGATCCGCTGTTGGGCGCGCTGGCAGGTGGTGCTATCGGTGCTGCAGGTGGTGGTCTGGTCGGCAACCAACTGGACAAGCAGGCGGCGGAACTGCGTCAGCAGCTGGCCAATCAGGGCATCACCGTCACCAATGCCGGAGATCGCCTGATCGTCACCGTGCCGAATGATATCAGCTTTGACACTGACAGCGCGACCGTGCGCCCGGCGCTGCGCGCCGATCTGGTGCGGGTAGGGCAGAACCTGACGCGGTATCCGAACTCGAACATTCAGGTCATCGGCCATACCGACAGCGATGGCGAGGCGTCCTATAATCAGGCCCTGTCCGAACGCCGTGCACGGTCCGTGGCAGATATTCTGCAGGCCAATGGGGTGAGCAGCGCCCGTCTCACGACTATCGGGCTGGGGGAAAACCGCCCCGCTGCGTCGAACCTGACGCCCGAAGGCAAGGCCCGCAACCGCCGGGTTGATATCGAGATTGTCCCCAGCGGCCAAACCTGACGAAACGGGGCACCTGCAGGTGCCCCTTTTTCGCACATTGACTGCGCGTCACATGGGCTTTGGTGCGCGCGTGCTTTGGGCTAGCTATTGGGAAACCCAAACCGGAGTTCCCCAATGTCCGCACCAATCCTTCTGAGCCTGTCCGGTTCGCTGCGTCAAAGCGCCACCAACCGCAAACTTCTACGCGAGGCGGCGCGGCTGTTCGACCCCGGCACCCATATCGAAGCCGACCTGAACCTGCCGCTCTATGATGGCGATCTGGAGGATGGTGAAGGCATTCCCGCGCCTGTTCAAACTCTGGCCGATCAGATCGCGCAGGCGCATGCGGTGATCATTTCCACACCCGAATACAACAAAGGCCCGTCAGGCGTGCTGAAAAACGCGTTGGACTGGGTCAGCCGAACCGAGGGCCGCCCCTGGGCTGACAAGCCGGTCGCCGTGATGTCTGCGGCGGCGGGTCGTGCCGGGGGTGAGCGCGCGCAGATGGTGTTGCGTGGCTATATGGTGCCGTTCCAGCCGCGCATCCTGCAAGGGCCGGAGATTCATCTGGCCAACAGTTCAAACGAGTTTGATGAGAATGGAAAACTGACCAGCGACCGCTATGAAAGCAGCTTGCGGACCCTGATGGAGAAGCTGCGGGCCGAGGCGGGGTTCTAACGCTTGTTCACACAGGTCAGGCTGCCTAATCTGCGGCCATGGCAGAGGAAATTCAGACCGATGTGATTGACCCGGCCCGCGCCGCCGCGTTTCAGGTGGCGCTGGGGCAGGAGGGGACGGTGACCGACGGAACGCCGCTGCCGCCGTTTTTCCATCAGCTCTATTTCTGGTTGCCGCGCCCGCCGTCCCAATTGGGCCGTGATGGTCACCCCAAGGTTGGCGGGCTGATCCCCGACATGGGACTGCCGCGCCGTATGTGGGCCGGAGGGCGATTGGATTTTAATGCGCCATTGATTGCGGGCCGTAGTGCCAAACGTCGGTCGACCTGCGACAGTGCAACCTCGAAAGACGGGCGCAGCGGGCCGCTCGGTTTTGTCACTTTGCGGCATGAAATCTGGCAGGGGGATACCCATTGTCTGACCGAATGGCAGGATCTGGTGTACCGTCAGGACCCTTCGCCAGATCAGGTCAAGCCCGCCCCACCCACGGCGCGCACCGATGAAACCGACCGACACGAGGTCACGTTCGATTCCACCTTGCTGTTTCGCTATTCGGCGCTGACCTTCAATGGCCACCGTATCCATTACGATCTGGATTATGCCCGCGATGTCGAAGGTTATGCCGGGCTGGTCGTGCATGGCCCGTTGCTGGCGCAGTTGCTGATGTTGTTTGCCGAAGAATTGATGGGGCCTTTGGCACGGTTCTCATTCCGCGCAACCGCGCCGTTGATGCAATTTGAAACCGCGACCTTGTGCCGGGAAGGGCAAACGCTGTGGGTGAGCGGCCCCGATGGGCGGCAATGTATGATCGCCGAAGCTGTTGCCCGGTCAGAGTGAGGCTTCGGGCAGGAAATCGTCGGGGATGTTATCGCGTCCGTCCAGAACCAGATCGGCCATGGCCTCGGCCACTTTGGGTGCCATGCCAAAGCCGATCTTGAAGCCTCCATTGGCGATGAACTGCCCCTGATGTAGCGGGTGTTCCCCCATCATCGGTGCACGACTTTTGCTGCGGGGGCGCACACCGGCCCAGCGGTCGATGACCTCTGCCCCATGCAATACAGGCACCGCGCGGGTGGCGCGGTCCAGCACATCATCCAGCGCGGCATCCGTACTGGCCGGGTCATCATATTCGCGTTCCGAGGTCGAGCCGATCGCCAGTGTGCCATCCGCATGGGGGACGATATGGATCGCATCCGCAAACAGCTGTGGCACTTCCCCAGCATCGAACCGCAACAGCGCAGCCTGTCCCTTGACGCCATTGCCGACGGTTTTGCCGAAGGCTTGGCTAAGTTCCAGTAATCCGGCCAGACCAGTGGCATGGACAACCTGCCCCTTGTTCGGCGCGTCTGTCACCACCTCGACACCCATCACCGCAAGCGCAGAAACCAGCGCAGCGCAGGCGCGGCGGGGGTGCATCCGGGCACTTAGCGTATCGTGGATCACGAAACCGGTTGGGCTGGGTGGGCACCATGACCCAAGCGTATCAGTCGCAACAACACGCCATTCGGCGTGACCCTGCCACAGCTTGTCCGCCGTAGCCGCGCGGGCATGGGCAAGCTCCAAGGTGCGGGCGTCAGTGACGGGCTGCAACCGGCCCAGACGCGCATACCCGGCGGAAGCCCCGCCGGTGGCTTCGACCTGTTTCCAGAAGGGTTCGGCCAGGATCAGGCTGTCGAATTGAAAGGCCTTCTTGGCGTTCCAGTTTTCGGGCACATGCGGGGCCAACGCGCCGACCAAACCACCGCTGGAGCCTGATCCGGGACCGAACGGATCGACAACCTGCACCTTGGCGCCGCGCCGGGCGCAGGTCCAGGCAATGGACAGGCCAAAGATGCCCGCGCCACGCACCGTTACATCGACCATTGCCATTCCCCTTATCCTTGTTCAGTGTCGCGCCGCTTAGCTACAGGATTCCCCGATGGCAGACCAGCGCGCCGAACTGACATGGACCGAGGATCAGATCCCGGTCTCGGGCCGTTTCGACGATCCTTATTATTCGCTGCAGAACGGGTTGGAGGAAACGCGGCATGTCTTTCTGGCGGGTAATGATCTGCCCGCGCGATTTGCGCCGGGGTTTCGTATCGCCGAGCTAGGTTTTGGCACGGGTCTAAACATGCTGACTGTGTGGTCCGAATGGGAGAAATCTGGCCAAACCACGCCCCTGACCTTCACCAGTTTCGAAGCCTTTCCGATGACGCCCGAGGACATGTCCCGCGCAATGGCATCGTTCCCCGAATTGACACCGTGGAGCGACCGTTTTCTGGCGCAGTGGCAGAGTGGCGGGTGCGATCTGGGGACCCTGCGCCTTGAAGTGATCGAGGGCGACGCTCGTCAGACATTGCCTGACTGGGCTGGTCGGGCAGATGCATGGTTTCTGGACGGGTTTTCCCCGGCAAAGAACCCTGAATTGTGGGGGGCTGATCTGATGCAGCAGGTGGCGGATCATACGGCAGCCGAGGGCACGGCAGCCACCTACACTGCCGCCGGATTTGTGCGGCGCGGGCTGGAAGAGGCGGGCTTTACCGTCGCCCGAACCCCCGGCTATGGCCGCAAGCGTCATATGACCCGGGCGCGCAAGCCATGACGCAGCAGAATAACGTGCGGGCCGGAATTGGCCTGATGATCGCGGCCACCATCGTGTTTGCCTTGCAGGACGGTATCTCGCGCCATCTGGCCGGGACCTACAACACCTACATGGTTGTGATGATCCGCTACTGGTTCTTCGCCGCGTTTGTCATTGCGCTGGCAGCGCGCGCGCCGGGCGGGTTACGGGCCGCAGCGCAGACGAGCCAGCTGGGGCTACAGGTGTTTCGTGGCGTCTTGCTGGCGGCAGAGATTTGCGTGGCCGTGTTTGCGTTCACCGTTCTTGGCCTGATCGACACGATGGCTGTGTTTATCTGTTATCCATTGTTGGTCGCAGCGTTAAGCGGTCCTGTGCTTGGTGAGAAAGTAGGTTGGAGACGCTGGTCCGCTATTGGTGTCGGTTGCATTGGAGTTCTGATCATCCTGCAGCCCGGGGTCGGGGTGTTCAATCCGTGGGCCATCGTTCCGCTCATATCCGCGCTGATGTTTGCACTCTATGGTCTACTGACCCGGTTCGCTGCCCGTAAGGACAGTGCGGCCACCAGCTTTTTCTGGACTGGAATTGCGGGTGCTGTTGCGATGACTTCGGTGGGAATGTGGTTCTGGGAACCGATGGCCCGCCCGGACTGGGTCTGGATGGCGGTGTTGTGTGTCAGCGGCGTGTTAGGCCACTGGCTGCTGATCAAATGCTATGAGATGGCCGAGGCCAGCGCGGTGCAGCCCTTTGCCTATTTCCACCTGGTCTGGGGTACGATTTTGGGCATCACGGTCTTTGGCGAGGCGCTGCGGCCAGAGGTCGTTCTGGGCGCAGCTCTGGTCGTGGCAGCTGGTCTTTTCACCCTATGGCGCGAACGCCGCCAGGGTTGAGCCGACCAATTCCTGCGAGAAGGGGATCGGCAGAGCGGGCTGACCCAGGCGCGCGCGATAGACCGGCAGGCTTTCGGCCACACGCATCACGTAGTTGCGCGTCTCGCTGAACGGGATCGTCTCGATCCAGTCGACCACGTCAATCTCACCGGCGCGGGGATCGCCATATCGATCCATCCACGATATCGGACGGCGCGGCCCGGCATTATAGCCTGCGGCCATCATCACCACATTGCCGTTGAAATCCTCTGCCAGCCCGGACAGGTAATTGGCGCCCAGCTTGGCGTTGTATTGCCAGTCCGAGGTCAGCTTGATTGTCTTGTGACCGCTGAGAATTCCCAGCTCCTTAGCTACCAGTTGCGCCGTGGCCGGCATCACCTGCATCAGCCCGCGCGCGCCCGCGCCGCTGATCACAACCGGATCGAACTCGCTTTCGCGACGGGCGATGGCCAAGGTCATCTCTTTCGCCATGGGCAGGCCCATATCGGCCACCGGATGCACCGGGTAATAGGCGGCGGGCAGAACAACGCCCGTTTTCGCCGCCCGTTTGGCGATCATCACCGCCAGATGCGGCTCTTTGAGTTCGATCACCAGATCGCCCAATTGCGTCGCCTGCACCTGATCCAGTTCTTCTACCAGATGGGTTAGGAAGCGTTCGGACAGGTTGTCTTCGCCCGCACGCAACAGCAGCAGCCCGGCTTCCAACACGCTGGAGTCGGCAAACTCGGCCTGTTTCCAATGCGGCGCGCGGCGAGGGTTGGCCAATTCGCTGTCAAACGGTCGTCCAATGCGTTCAGCCGCCAACAGGCCATAGAACGACGTCTGGTAATCCGCGCCCATCGCATAAGCTTCATAGGCTTTGTCGGCATCGCCTTGCGCGCTATAGGCCCGGCCCAGCCAGTATCCGCCGCGCCCTTTCGAGATCGGAGACTGCACCGCGCCTGAAAAGTTCTGGAAATGCCGCACGGCCGTGGCCGGATCGTTCAGCTTGCGCAGGGCCAAGAACCCCGCCAGCCATTCCAGATCGGCATAGGCATAGCCCATTTCCGGCGTCATGTGATGGTTCGCAGCGATCTGATAGGCGCGATTCACGTCGCCATTGCGCATCTCAAGCCGGGCCAGACGGCGGCGGCCCTCGGCCCATTTGTCAGGTTCACCCAGCGCCTCAGGCCCGGTCGAGCGTGCCAACATCAGGTCAATTGCGCTGTCGTCCAGCTCTTTCCGGTCGCGCCAGACAAAACGGTCAAAGGCCAACCCAGGCGCGTCGGCCAGGGATTTTGGAACGGCTGCAACCTTGCCATCGACACCGGGTTGGCGTTTTTGCAAGGCAATCCGCGCTTCGGCCAGCTTGCGCTGATCGGCACTGACCAAGGGCAGCATCTGCCCCGCGCTGACCAGATGGTTGTCCCACAGCATCCGGTCCAGCCGCGCCGCGTGGTGGGGTTTCAGCAGCTTGCTGAAATTCTCAAGGTAATTCTTCTGCAGACCCTTACCCATCGGCATGGTGCGCCATGCAGCTACAATGTCAGCCTCGGCATCACCTTCGCGCCCCTTGGCCATCAAGGCGACAGCATAGTTCAGCGCCCCTTCGGCGGTTTGCGGCGGTACGTCGGCGTAGAATTTCAAGACCCGATCGGGATCAGCACCGGTAAAGACCGGCTCGCTTTTGCGCCGCAGCCAGGCCAGACCCGGCCAATCCGGTCGGCGTTCCAGAAACACCAGCACATCGCCAGAGCTGCCATAGCCTTCGCGCAGCCAGTGCCAGACAATGATATCGCGGCTGACCGACCCCCGATTGCCCGAAACCCGCAGGGCGGCATTCCAGTCGCCCTTACGCATTTCGTTCATCCCGGCCCGCAGATCACCGACCGAGTCGGCCTGCGCTTGCCCCATTGACCCAAGAATCATTGCTATCAAAAGCGCTAGAACGCGTGTCATGCCTTGCATTTCCCAACCAACCAAGGATAGAGCCATTCAGGATAAACCTTGTGCCGACGGTATCAACTCACATCGCCATGATTGTGACGATCCTTGGGCACAAAAAACACAAACTGCACACTAAGGAGCGTGTCATGTTCAAAGGCTCAATGCCAGCCCTCGTCACACCGTTTTCAAACGGCGAGTTGGACCTGAAGACGCTCAAACACTTGGTGGAATGGCAGATTCAGGAAGGCTCGACCGGGCTGGTTCCTGTGGGCACCACCGGTGAAAGCCCGACCCTTAGTCATGAAGAGCATGAAACCGTTGTGGAAGAGGTGGTCAAAGCGGCCGCCGGTCGTGTTCCGGTTATCGCCGGGGCGGGGTCGAATAACACGGTTGAGGCAATCCGCTTTGTGCGATTCGCAGAACGGATCGGCGCCGATGCAGCACTGGTGGTGACGCCGTATTACAACAAGCCGACCCAAAAGGGTCTGGTGGCACATTTCCGTGCGCTGCATGATTGCGCCGATATTCCGATCATCATCTACAACATCCCCGGTCGGTCGGTCGTCGACATGACCCCGGCAACCATGGGTGAACTGGCTGAACTGCCGCGCATCGTGGGCGTCAAGGACGCCACTGGTGATCTGGCACGCGTCAGCCAGCAGCGTGCGGCCTGTGGGCCCGCGTTCTGTCAGCTGTCCGGCGAAGACGCGACCGCGCTGGGCTTTAACGCGCATGGCGGTGTTGGCTGCATCTCGGTGACCGCGAATGTCGCACCGAAGCTTTGCGCCGAGTTCCAGCAGGCGACGTTGGCAGGCGATTTTGCCAAGGCGCTGGAATATCAGGATCGCCTGATGCCCCTGCACGAGGCGATTTTCCTCGAGCCGGGTCTGGTCGGGGCAAAATACGCGCTTAGCAAACTGGGTCTGTGCAGTGACGAGGTCCGCTCGCCTCTGACACCGCTGGAAAACAGCACCAAGGTCGCCATTGATGCCGCAATGGCCCATGCCGGTCTGATTTGAGCCCGGCCTAGCCGGATGTTTTCACCCGGTTGGCAATCCCTTGGAAAAGATGGATTGGCCTGTCAGGTCAAAAAAGAAGGGGGCTGAGAGCCCCCTTTTATTATCGTTTTCCGTAGTACAGTCCAACGACGTGTTCGGCCTGTGCAAAGAATAGCCATCGGGAAATTGCAACGCCGGTCAGATGGGATAGGACGGCGAGCAATGCCAGTATGTGATGGAATGGCAGCATCAACAGGATCAGCGGTACGAAAATGGCCAACGTGAACGAGATGATCCGCAGCTTTTCGGCGTGTTTGCGCCCGACCACGTGGACGAACTCGCGCAGCAGATAGTTGGTGCCGGTATGGGGTGGTTCAAACGCCCGAACCGAACCGCGCCCGCCCAGGCCTGTAGCGGTGCCCAGATCAGTGCCGGATTGGACAAAGGCCTTGTCCCCTTGCCGCCAGTACATCAGTTGCACCGCGCCGGCGATCAACAACAACGGCATCGCCCAAGCAAGTTGCCCGGACAGAAGCGCCCCGCCCGCAAGGCTGAAGCTGAGGAACATGGCGGGTGTCAGCTTCATGTTCCAGCGCGGGATGGTCTTGAGCTGGGTATAGATCATCGATGTCGTGAACACTGTTGCCAGTGAGAACAAGGAACCGAGAACGCCCAGAGCGCCCCAGCGCTGCCCAAAAAACACCGCGCCGATGGCGTAAAGCCCCATCAGGATAAGGGCGATGACTGCGCACCAGCCTTCACGGCTGAGCCAGCTTGACCGCCATTGCGTGAAGGCCTTCATCGCGCGTTCCGGGTGGCCCAGGTGGAAGGTCGAGGCCAGCAAGCCGCCGACGGAAAGACCAAAGCCGATGGCAAAAAGCGCAAAGGCGACCCAGCCGGTGACGACGGGCAAGCCGAGGCCGAGGAAAAACAGCAGGCCAAAACCCAGGCCCGAGAGGGTGGTGAAGACGATGACGGAAGGTGCGGGATGCATCAGAGCTTCTCCAGAGTTTTGTCGAGCCAGCCAAGGAATCCTTTGGGTTCTTCGGCGACCGGGGCCAGCAGCGGGGCCAGAATGTCGATCTGATCCTCGATCTGATCCTTGGGCCGGGGTGGAAGGTATTTGTTGACGGGTTTGGTGCCCATTTCCGGCATCAGGTCCATGCCCTCACGCTCAGCCACCAGTTTGCTGACGTCGCTGTCAGGATCGCCAAGATCACCGAAATGCCGGGCCCCGGCGGGGCAAGTGCGCACGCAAGAGGGGACACGATCCACCTCGGGCAGGTTCTCGTTGTAGATGCGATCAACGCACAGGGTGCATTTCTTCATCACACCTTCCGCCTGATCCAGCTCGCGCGCGCCATAGGGGCAGGACCACGCGCATAGGCCACAGCCGATGCAGTCGCTTTCATTGACCAGAACGATGCCATCCTCGACCCGCTTATAGCTGGCCCCGGTGGGGCACACGGTGACGCAGGGCGCGTCTTCGCAATGCAGGCAGGATTTGGGGAAATGGATCAGCTGTGCGTGACCCTCATCCGGTGTCACTTCGTAGGAATGCACGCGGTTCAGGAAGGTGCCCGACGGGTTGGCGCCATAGGCATCCTGATCCGACAGCGGCGCGCCATAGTTTTCGGTGTTCCAGCCTTTGCAGGAAATCACGCAGGCATGGCAGCCAACGCAGGTGTCCAGGTCGATAACCAGACCCATCTTACGTTCGGTGGATTGGGGGAGTTGGGTCATTTGCCTACCTTCCACGCCAGATCTTTCGGGCCGGTTCCCACCGGCGATTTTATAGGATCGAATTCCGGTTGGCTTTCGGCGTCACCCGGGGCTTCGGCTTTTTCGATTTTGACCTTCAGGTCGAACCAGGCGGCCTGACCGGTAATGGGGTCGGAGTTGGCCCACCGCATGCCATCGCCTTTCGGCGGCATTAGCTCGTGAATCAGATGGTTCAGCAGGAAGCCCTTGGTGGCCTCGGGCGCGTCCTCTTGCAGGGCCCAGGCCCCTTTGCGCTTGCCGATGGCGTTCCAGGTCCAGACGGTGTTGTCGTTCAGCGCCGCCATTTCCATGACCGGCACTGTGATGGCGCCGTGCGGCGAGCTGACCTTGGCCCAGTCACCATCCTGCAGCCCGTGCTCGCGCATCAGTTTGGTTGGGACATAAAGCGGGTTGCGCCCATGCAACTGGCGCAGCCAGGCGTTCTGGGTGCCCCAGCTATGGTACATTGCCATCGGGCGTTGGGTCAGGGCGTTGACCGTGAAGCCTTCGTTGCCCTGTTGATCGGTCTCGTACCAGATCGGCAGCGGGTCCATCGTGTCTTTGATGCGCTGGCGCAGATGCTCGGGCGGTTGCCTCTCACCATGGCCTTCGGCCGCCAGTTGGAATTTGCGCATTGGTTCCGAATACAGTTGGAACAGGTAAGGCTGCGGGCTGTCATAGATCCCCATGCCAACGGCCCAGTCCTGATAGGCCGTATTCCAAGGTTTGTAGTAATCCGCACCTTCGGGAATATGCGCGACATAGAAGCCGCCGTTGTCGATATAGCGGTTCAATTGTTCCGGGTTGACCTCACCACGCCCTTCCTTGTCGCCATCTGGGCCACGGAAACCGGCCAGCGGGCCAATGCCCGGGCGGCGTTCGTGGTTGACGATGTAGTCGGCATAGTCCTTCCACTTGGCGCTGCCATCTTCGTTGGTGAAGCCGGGCAGGTTCATACGGTTGGCCAGTTCGATCAACACCGACTGGAAACCGCGGACGTCGCGATCGGGTTCGATCACCGGCCAGCGGATCGCATCGGCGGCGGCATCAGCCTCGCAGATCGGGCGGTCCAGCAGCGAAATACAGTCGTGCCGTTCCAGATAAGTAGTGTCGGGCAAGACCAGATCGGCATAGGCCACCATTTCCGAGGAATAGGCATCGGAATAGATGATGTTCGGAATGACGTAATTTCCGTCATCATCTTTGGCGGTCAGCATTTCCATCACGCCTTTGGTGTTCATGGACGAGTTCCACGACATGTTTGCCATGTACATAAACAGCGTGTCGATCTTGTAGGGATCACCCGCAGCAGCGTTTGAAATCACCATATGCATCAGCCCGTGGGCCGACATCGGGTTTTCCCAGGTGAACGCCTTGTCGATGCGAATGGGGCTGCCGTCATCGTCCAGCAGCAGATCGTCGGGACCGCGTGGAAAGCCCAGATGCGGCCCGTTCAGCGGTCGGCCCGGACGGCGGTCGCCATGCGGTGTCGGGTGCGCCTCGACCGGTTTGGGATAGGGCGGTTTGAAACGGAAACCTCCGGGCACTTCGACAGTGCCCAGCAGGATTTGCAGCACGTGCAGCGCGCGGCAGGTCTGGAACCCATTTGCATGGGCCGACACCCCGCGCATCGAATGGAAGCTGACCGGACGACCGATCATCTTGGAGTGCTTCTCACCCCGGAAATCGGTCCATTCGTGGTCCAGCTCGATCGCTTCGTCAAAGGCAACACGGGCGATTTCGGCCGCGATGGCGCGGATGCGTTGCGCCGGGATGCCACAGCGCTCGGCCACGGCCTCGGGCGCGTTGTCGTCGCTGAGGTATTTGTCCGCCATCAGGTGGAAGACCGGGCGGTGGGTGACGCCATCTTTTTCGTAGGTCGCCGACAGGTCAGGGCGCACACCCGGCTTGTCAAAGGCGGTCAGCTCGCCTGTGGTGCGGTCGATCACCAGCGGTTTTCCATCGGCGTCGCGCAGGAACAGGCCTTTCTCGGGGCCTTCGGCGGCATTCACCAGAACCGGCGCGTTGGTGTAACGGCTGAGGTAATCAAGGTCGATCTTGCCCGCCTTCATCAGCACGTGGATCAGCGACAGGATGAACAGCCCGTCGGTGCCCGGCGTGATCCCGACCCAGTCATCGGCGACAGCGTTATAGCCCGAGCGGATCGGGTTCACCCCGATCACCCGCGCGCCGCGCTTTTTGATCTTGCCGATGCCCATCTTGATCGGGTTGCTGTCATGGTCCTCGGCCACGCCGAACAGAATGAACAGCTTGGTGTGATCCCAGTCGGGCTGACCGAATTCCCAGAACGCGCCACCCATGGTGTAGATGCCACCCGCCGCCATGTTGACGGAACAGAACCCGCCATGGGCCGCATAGTTGGGGGTGCCGAAATTCTGCGCCCAGAAGCTGGTGAAGCTTTGGCTTTGGTCGCGACCGGTAAAGAAGGCCAGTTTCTGCGGCGCGGTTTCGTGCAGCTCGTTCAGCCAGCCAACGGCAGTGCTGATCGCTTCGTCCCATTCGATCTCGCGAAACTCACCCGAGCCGCGCGGACCAACCCGGCGCAGCGGCTTGCGCAGCCGCGACGGCGCGTTGACCTGCATGATCCCCGCCGATCCCTTGGCGCACAGAACGCCCTTGTTCACCGGGTGATCGCGGTTGCCTTCGATATAGGCGACCTTGCCGTCTTTCATATGAACGTTGATGCCGCAGCGGCAGGCACACATGTAACAGGTGGTGCGCCGAACCTCGTCCGAGACTTTAGGGCTGGTGTCTATCTTCGGTTGCTGGATGGTCATCTGGCGTCCTTCTGTCGGGGCGGATCAGGTCAGGAAAGTTATTCCGGCTAGGATAATTCCTGCAATGAAAAGAGTTTCTACGACGATCAGGGCGATTGCAGCGCCGCCGACCGAAAGGATTTGTTTCAGGTTGGTTTTCATGCCCACCGCCGCGATGGCGATCAGCAGCAGCCACCGCGATGCCTGGCTAAGCAGTTCAGTGATGAAAGGCGGGATCAGGCCGAATGAACTGGCGGCAGCCAGAACAAGAAATCCAAGGACAAAGCCCGGCAGGATCGGGGGCCGTTTGCCAGTTTCATCCATTTCAGCAACACCGCGGATGATCAGCGACGCGACCAGAACCACCGGGGCCAGCATCGCCACACGGATAAGCTTTACCAGTGTTGCGGTGTCGCCGGTCTGCTCCGAGATCGAAAATCCTGCGCCAACCACCTGTGCCACATCGTGGATCGTACCGCCCAGGAACACACCGCCCGCGATGTCATTCATTCCCAGTGTCCGCACCAGGATCGGATAGGCGATCATCGCTATGGTCGACAGAACGGTCACGCCCAGAACGGTAAAGATCAGTCGTTCCTCGGACCGTTCATCTTTGGGCAGGATGGCACTGATTGCCATCGCGGCAGAGGCCCCGCAAATCGCGACAGACCCTGCCGTCAAAAAGGCAAAGCGCCATTTGTGACCAAAGAACCGGGCGACCAGAAGTCCAAAGCCGATCGTTGCCAGAACCCCGCCCACGACCAGCGCGATCAAATCCCAGCCCAGCCCCATCATCAGTGTCATCGAAACCCGAACGCCCAAAAGGGCCACGCCCAGGCGCAACAATGATTTCGCTGCAAAGCCGATACCGGGAACGGTTTTACCTTCTTCCCCAAGAAAGCTGAGCGCAATGCCCAACAGCAACGCCATCAGCATCGCCGGGGTCTCATAATGCTCGGACAGAAACTTGGCGGACACGGCAACGATGACCGCCACCAGAATGCCCGGAAAGAGGGTACGGGCCTTCTGCGTGGCGTTTACACCGACAAAGTTTGAAATCTGGGTCTTGGCCAGCATCAATTTAATAGTCCTTCTTGACGCTGTAGCGTCATCGGCGGGCTTGTCGCCGGGGTTGTTATGGGCTCAGGTCAACACGTCTCGGGCTCAGCTTCGGCATGCTGGGCCTGAACAGCTGTAACGGCGATCATGTGCAGCACATCATCGGCTGAACAGCCGCGCGACAGGTCGTTTGCCGGTTTCGCAAGCCCCTGCAGAACAGGGCCGACGGCCTCTGCCCCGCCGATGCGTTGCGCGATCTTGTAGCCAAGGTTACCGGCGTCGAGATTCGGAAAAACAAACACATTGGCTTGCCCTTTCAACGGCGAATCTTTGGCCTTTTTGCTGGCAACTTCGGGCACGTAGGCGGCGTCGAACTGCAGCTCTCCGTCGATCAGCAGATGCGGGCTTGCGGCTTTGGCGATCCGGGTGGCTTCGACCACCTTGGAAACTTTGGGATGGTTGGCGCTGCCGCCTGTGGAAAAGGACAGCATGGCAACACGGGGTTCTTGGCCGGTCAGTGCGTGGTACGACGCCGCCGATGCCTGCGCGATTTCGGCCAGTTCCCGTTCGTCGGGATCAACAACCAGACCGCAATCGGCAAAGATGTGAACACCCTGAACCGCGTGGTGGTCGCGGTCATAGATCATCAAAAAGAAGCTGGACACCATATGGGCGTCGGGCGCTTTGCCAATGATCTGCAAAGCGGCGCGCACAGTGTCCGAGGTGGTTTCAACCGCCCCTCCGACGGTGCCATCGGCCAGTCCCAGGTGGACCAGCATGGCGGCATAGTTCAGGCGGCTTCTGATCAGTTTCTGCGCGTTCTCTGGCGTCATGCCCTTGTGCTTGCGCAACTCATAATAGGTCGTGGCGAACCGATCTGTATGGGGGGATGTCGCGGGGTCATGGATGGTAATCCCGTCCACATCGGATCCGCCTTTTTCCGCCAGCAAGGCGGTGATCTTGGCGTGATCGCCCACAAGGATGATATCGGCGGCATTTTCGGCACGCGCTTTCAGCGCACCTTCCACCACACGTGGATCATCGCCCTCAGCAAGGGCGATGATCTTTTTGGAACTGGTCGCAGCCCCAAGTATTTGGCGCAGGGGCTTCACGTAATTATGCTCCGGCCTGGGGCTTCATGTCCGCAGCGTCGATACCAGCGACCTCGACGGGCTTCTTCATCGCATCGCGGCGGAACGGGTCACCCAATTCCTGGTTGATCATCGCTTCGATCAGCGTGGTGATGCCGTTTTTCTGATCGATGATCGCCTGGTTCAGCGCCGCAGTCAGCTCGTCCTGTGTGCGCGCCTGAACGCCCTTCAGTCCACAAGCTTGCGCGATGCCCGCATACGATACTTGCTGGTCCAGCTCTGTGCCCACGAAGTTGTCGTCGAACCACAGGGTCGAGTTACGCTTTTCCGCGCCCCACTGATAGTTGCGGAAAACGATCTGGGTTACAGCAGGCCATTCTTCGCGACCAATCGCCGTCAGCTCGTTCACTGCGATGCCGAATGCGCCGTCACCTGAGAAACCGACAACCGGAACATCGGGGCAGCCAATCTTGGCACCGATAACCGCTGGCAGGCCATAGCCGCAGGGGCCGAAAAGGCCAGGAGCCAGATATTTGCGACCCTCTTCAAACGACGGATACGCATTGCCGATGGCGCAGTTGTTGCCGATGTCGGACGAGATGATTGCCTCTGTCGGCAGCGCCGCCTGAATTGCGCGCCACGCCATGCGCGGGCTCATCCAGTCGGGCTTGGCGGCACGGGCGCGCTCGTTCCAGGTGGTGCCCGGATCGTCGTTCTCGTGGGTCAGCGAGCTCAGCTCTTGCGCCCAAGCAGATTTGGTGGTGGCGATGGTGTTTTTGCGATCTTCTCGACCTGCGTCACCAGCATGATCACCCAGACGGGCCAGTAGACCTTCGGCAACTTTCTTGGCATCGCCAACGATGCCAACCGTGACATCTTTGGTCAGGCCGATACGGTCAGGGTTCAAGTCAACCTGAATGATCTTGGCGTCGGTCGGCCAGTAGTTGATGCCGTAGCCGGGCAGGGTCGAGAACGGGTTCAGACGGGTGCCCAGAGCCAGTACGACGTCTGCTTTGGCGATCAGCTCCATACCAGCTTTCGAGCCGTTATAGCCCAAAGGACCGGCAAACAGCGGGTGCGAGCCGGGGAAGGCGTCGTTGTGCTGGTAGCCAACGCAGACCGGTGCGGTCAAACGTTCGGCCAGTTCGGCAGATGCGGGGATCGCGCCGGACAGAACAACGCCAGCGCCGTTCAGGATGACGGGGAACTTGGCTTCCGACAGAATGTCAGCCGCTTCCTGCAGTGCGTCGTCACCGCCTGCGGTGCGAGCGAATTCAACGATCTTCGGCAGCTCGATGTCGATAACCTGGGTCCACATATCGCGCGGGATGTTCATCTGAGCCGGTGCCGAGGCACGCTTGGCCTGCAGGATTACCCGGTTCAGAACTTCGGCGACACGCGACGGGTCACGCAGTTCTTCCTGATAAGCCACGCAGTCCGAGAACATGCGCATCTGCTCCATCTCCTGAAAACCGCCCTGACCGATGGTTTTGTTCGCGGCCTGTGGTGTGATCAGAAGTACTGGTGTGTGGTTCCAGTATGCGGTTTTAACAGCCGTTACAAAGTTGGTGATCCCAGGACCGTTTTGCGCGATCATCATCGACATCTTGCCGGTCGCGCGGGTGTAGCCGTCGGCCATCATGCCGCCGGACCCTTCGTGCGCACAGTCCCAGAACGAAATTCCGGCCTTCGGGAAAATATCCGAGATCGGCATCATGGCCGAGCCGATGATACCGAACGCATGTTCGATCCCGTGCATCTGCAACGTCTTAACGAATGCTTCTTCAGTCGTCATTTTCATGTGTGTGATCTCCGCGCATGTGTGGAATGGCCGGGCCCGGTGCCCCGCCTTTGCATACGGTTTTGACCTATGGGGGAGGGCTGCGTTAGGGCCAGATGGATTTGCGGAATATGTCCAGTATGGCGCTAACAGCCGCGGATGGCCTCTGCGATCAATTTCACACCCGGTTCGATACGGTCCTGCCGGATCGAGGAATAGCCGATACGGTAGAAACTCTTCGGCTGATCAGGCCCCGAAAAGAACGGCGCGCCGGGTTCGATATGAACGCTCTGGCCCTGCAGCGTGTGGGCCAGTTGCGTTGTGTCGACGTGTTCAGGGGCAGACATCCACAGGGATGATCCGCCCATGATGCCACGCCCGGCCACTGTCAGCCCGTGTTTGTCGATCGCTTGGTCCAAGGCCTCGCGCCTGCGCGCCAATGCCTTGGACATGCGCCGGATCTGCGCGTCGTAATGGCCCAATGACAGGAAATAGGCGGCGGTGCGCTGGATGTGTCCCGGCGGGTGGCGCAACACCAACGAACGCAGCGCCCGCGCCTCGCGGATGAAAGGTTCCGAGCCGACCATGTATCCCAGGCGCAATCCCGGAAACAGCGATTTTGAAAAGCTGCCAACATAGATCACGCGGCCATCGCGGTCCATCGACTTCAACGCCGGAGAGGGCGCGCCCAAAAAGGCCATTTCGAATTCATAATCGTCTTCGACCACCATCGCGTCCAGGTCATGCGCGCGTTCCAGCAATTTGTGCCTACGCTCAACGGGCATAGTTGCAGTGGTTGGGCTTTGGTGACTGGGCGTCGTAAAGATAACGTCGGCGGTGTCAGGCAATGTCTCAGGGGGCAGCCCGTCGCGGTCGACAGGTATCGGAGTCACGTCGCAATCCCAATGCTCTAGCAGGCTGCGCAGAGAGTAATAGCATGGGTCTTCGATCACCGCGGTGCGATTGTGGGTCAGCAAAATGCGTGAGGCCAGCCACAGTGCGTTCTGCGCGCCCATGGTGATCAGAATCTCTTCGGGGCGGGCGGCGATGCCGCGGCGGGGCAGGGTGTGACGGGCAATGAATTCGACCAGAAGCGGATCATCCTGATCCACGTAATCGGTGGTGAGGGATTCGAAATCCTTGTGCCCGAGGGCGCGCACGGCACACAGGCGCCAGTTGGCGTGGTCAAAAAGATTGCGATCCGCCTGCCCGTAAATGAATGGATAGCGATAGCTGCGCCAGTCCCGTGGTTTCGACAGCATGTCCCCGCCCGAGAATCGGCGAGCCAGCGCAGCATCCCAATCCACGGTTTCGGCACCGCGCTGAAGGGGTGTGTATTTCGGCGGCACCGGTGCGTTTTGCGAGACGAAATAGCCCGAACGCCCCTTTGCCGTCAGATAATCATTGGCCAGCAGTTCGGTATAGGCCAGCGTCACCGTAATCCGGCTGACACCCAGATGGGCGGCCAGTTTGCGTGATGAGGGCAGCTTTTCCCCGACATGAAACCTGCCGGACAGTATGCCTTCGGCAATCATCTGCTGGATCTGCGCCTGCAGCGTACCTTGCCCGTTCAGCTCAAGAAAGAATGTGTCGACCGATATTGCCATGAGGTCTTATAGGGTGGACCTAAAAGATGAGCAATCTGGACTTATGACTTTTCCAAAAATTCCCGCGTTGCCGTGCTTGACGGTGGGTTTCAATTAACCTAAATAACTAGAAATCTAGTTTAATGGAGAATCGAATATGTGGGAAACTGCTGCAGCAGGATTTTCGGCCATGGGGTCCGAGGCCCGGTTGAAGGTTCTGAGAACTTTGGTCCGCGCCGGGCAGGCGGGCCTGACGGTTGGTGAAATTCAAGAGCGGACGGGAATAGCACCGTCAACCTTGGCGCATCACCTTCGGTTTTTGGCCGCTGGCGGTGTCGTGGAACAAGAGAAAGTCGGGCGCAGCACGATCAACCGTGCCTGCTATGACGAGTTGAGAAATATGGCGCAGTTCATCCTTGCCGAATGCTGCGCGGACGAAGTGGGAAAGGCCGCGAACGATGGCTGAACTGACGCAAAATCCCAAAGTGCCCGTGAAGGCGCTTGATCTGATCAAAACCCCTTGGGCATTGATCGTTGCAATCCTGGCCGCCGTGGCTGTTCTGGACCCTGGTAATTGGGTTGAAGTCGTGACTTTTGCTGGTAAGGCGCTGATCCATACCGGCCAGTATATCCTGTTTGCCGTTTTGTTGCTGTCCTACCTCAAGGCGACCGGGGCCGAGGTGATGGTCGCGCGCGCCTTTGAAGGGCGCGAGACGCGGATGATCTTCCTTGCTGCGGTGTTTGGTGGATTGGCGCCGTTCTGTTCCTGTGAGGTCATCCCGTTCATTGCCGGATTGCTGGCGCTGGGTGCGCCCCTGTCTGCGGTGATGGCGTTCTGGCTCAGCTCTCCGTTGATTGACCCGCCAACCCTGTTGATCACCGCCGGTGCGTTAGGATGGCCCTTTGCGATAGGCAAGGCGATTGCTGCGGTGGCGCTGGGTCTGTTCGGCGGTTTCGTTGTGCGCGGCCTGATGCGCTCGGGCGCCTTTGCCCAACCGCTGCGCGACTACAAACCGGCCGGTTGCAGCGCTTGTGGTGGCCCAAAACAGGATGACAAACCGGTCTGGCGATTCTGGCAGGAAGCTGAGCGTCGTCAGCGGTTCCAGTCGGAATTCGTTCACAACGGGCTGTTCCTGCTGAAATGGCTGGCCCTGGCTTATGTACTTGAGGCGCTGTTGGTCAGCTACGTTCCGGCCGATCTGATCGCCCGCGTGGTGGGGGGCGAAGGTGTCGTACCCATCGTGATCGCGGCGTTGGTCGGGATGCCTGCCTATCTGAATTCCTACGTCGCGCCGCCACTGCTAGCGGGGCTGACAGAACAGGGGATGAGTTCGGGGGCCGCGATGTCGTTCATGATCGCGGGTGCGGTCAGCTCGATCCCGGCGATGGCAGCGGTGTGGTCACTGGTCAAACCACGGGTCTTTGCCACCTATCTGGGTCTTGGGATTACCGGGGCGATCATTGCTGGTATTCTGTTTCAGATGATCTAAAGGAAAAACCGCCCGGAGATACCTCCGGGCGGTTTTGCTTATTGGTTGGCCTCGCACAGGCTCGGCAATTTGAACCTGTACCGTGCCTCTCCGCTGTTTACGTAGACACGTTTTTCGACGCAGGCTGTGGTACCTACTGTTCGTGCGACATGCTCTTTGGGTTCGTTGATGGAGGTGGCCGACCCATCCGGCAATTGAATCGAGGCTATGACACCGTTCTTCAAGTCACCGTTCACGGGGGTTGCCGACAGAACCGAAACGGTCAGGTATGAGTCATGTTCGTGCGCGCCGTTGTCATTGAAGACCAGCAATGCGGTAGCAATCGAGATGGTGCCGACGATTGCAACCGCCAACAAACCCCATGTCTTCAAAAAAGCATAGATTGATACGGCGCGGTGCGGGCCAAAGATTTTGGACAGGATGGTCAGCATGGAATCCCTGCGGAAAAAAGCCCCGGCCTGTTCGGACCGGGGCCAATCTGTGCCTTAGGGGCGCAGATCGTCTTCGTCTTCGTCCTCGGCCCCGCCTTTGGGCAGGTTGAAGAAGCTGTCGGCGTCGATGACCGGCTCTTCTTCTTTCTCTTCCACAGGCTCGTCAGACAGCGAGAAGGTTTCCAGACCTTCGATGGCGGTCGGGATCTTGGGTGCTGCGTCCATTTCCAGCGACTGTTCGGTCGAAACCAGCTTGCGGCGTTCGTCATCGCTCATGACGCCACCTTCGGCTGCCTTCTTGGCCGCGGCTTTCTGAACGATGGCGTCCAGCTCGGATTGCTTGCACAAGCCCAGCGCAACCGGGTCGATCGGTTGCATGTTCGAAATGTTCCAGTGGGTACGCTCACGGATCGACTGAATGGTTGGCTTGGTGGTGCCCACCAGCTTGGCAATCTGACCGTCGCTAAGCTCGGGGTGGAATTTGACCAGCCAAAGGATCGAGTTCGGACGGTCCTGCCGTTTGGACAGCGGGGTATAGCGCGGACCACGACGTTTTTCTTCACCGCTGGCAGCTGGGTTGAACTTGAGCTTCAGCTTATGCAGCGGGTTGCCCTGCGCCGAGTCGATCTCATCCTGGGTCAGCTGGTTGTTGGCGATGGGGTCGAACCCTTTCACGCCCGCGGCCACGTCGCCATCGGCGATGCCTTGCACTTCCAACTCGTGCATGCCCACGAAATCCGCGATCTGCTTGAAGCTGATCGTGGTGTTGTCCACCAGCCATACGGCTGTTGCCTTGGCCATAAGCGGTTTTGCCATCAGCCCGTCTCCTATAAATACATCTGTCCCGTCGCCGGAATTCGGCGGCCCCGTGGCTTTGGGGCAGGTTTCCGTTGTCGGGGAACTTGGGGCCTATATAGTCGCGGCAAGGCAAGAAGGGAAGAGGCGAATGCGCTGGGTGATTTTGTGGGTCTTGAGCGCGGTCGCCGCACTGGCAGACGGAGAGAAAGCCGGTGAATTCGACTATTACGTCCTGTCGCTAAGCTGGTCGCCCAACTGGTGCGCCCGCGAAGGCGATGCGCGCGGGTCGGACCAATGCGATGCGCGCCATGATCACGGTTGGATATTGCATGGGTTGTGGCCGCAATATCACCAGGGTTGGCCGGCGTTCTGTCGCACGGCTGAGGCACCGCCGACACGTCGCAAGACACGCGAAATGATGGATATTCAGGGCTCTTCGGGTTTGGCGTGGCACCAGTGGAAAAAGCACGGAACCTGTTCGGGGCTGTCCGCGCCCGACTATTTCGCGCTGTCTCGGGAGGCTTATGACGGAGTCGTGCGTCCGCAGGTGTTCCGTCAATTGGAGACATCGGTCAAATTACCCGCCTCGGTGGTCGAAGAGGCGTTTTTGAAGGCCAATCCCGGTTTAGAGCGGGACATGATCACAATCACCTGCAAACAGGGCTATATTGAAGAGGTCCGTCTGTGCCTGTCGCGCGACCTTAATCCAGTGCCTTGTGGCCGCGACGTTATCCGCGATTGCACAGCCAAGGACGCGCTGTTCGATCCGATTCGTTAGAGCTTCCGGTTCTGGCAGTCGCGGGCATAGTCCAGCGCTTTGGCGGTGCCCTTGAGATCAATCGCCATCACCACCTCACCGGCCGGGTTATAGACGGTCATGGTTTTGTTCTGCGCGATGGCGTTGACGAAACTGCGGTCGGTGAAGAACACTGTCGCGCCCGGCACATCACGCTGATTGAAGCCGATGGCAGTGGCATCAAAGCTTTTACCATCGAGTTCGAAGCGGATTGGGTAACTCTTACCCTGCTCAATATCGCCCCAGGCCTTGTTGTAGACGGCGAAATACCCGCGATTGTCCAGCGCGTCATAGCCGATACGCACCACCGAGAGATCCTGATAGATCGTCTGGATCAGACACCCGTTGCCAAGCGCGGGGTCCATCATGATGTTCCAGCCTTCGACAAAGCCTTTGTCGATGAGTTCCTGCGACCAAGCTGCAGTTGCGGTGAAGGCGGCGATTGTGAGGGCGAGAAGGCGGGTCATGTGTTGGCTCCGGCAGATAGATTTGTTTTGCTATAGTTAAAAACAGCTTACGGTGAAACAGGGTTGGAGTGTTGTGTAGCCAAAACACTTGAGGTGTGCCCAATTAGGCCAGCTAACGTACGACGCCAGTTTTCAGTGTCAAATTTGTCAATGTTTCCAAACTTGAAATACCAAACCGCCGCAGAGAAACAGCGATAAACATTCTCGGTGTTTCGGTTGAGTTCATTATGCACTGAAACAACGAGCTTTTGCTTCCAACAGTGAACCCCTGAATATAGCATTCTTCTGTATTGGTTGGTTGGCGCATCACTGTCTCTGCAATTTCCTCAGGAAGCCCCTCGAGAGTTGGTCGCGTCACTCTTTGATCGCTAATTGTATTTTGCCCGGAATAAAAAGAAACTTATATCTTCTAGGATTCCCCTGAGCTGAATTCTATTTCTTTGTTGCTGTCCAGTATTTCCAGAGTCATAGCGATTGAAAATATGCCAACAAGATCGCTTTCATTTTCAACATTAAGCCCAACGGAAAAGTCTCCGTATGAACTGTTGAAAAGTGGTCCAGATACCGCCTGAGTTATTGTTCCAATTTGAAAGAAAGCGGCCATAAATAGATTGCAGAGTTTCATGCTAAATCTGGGTTCTTTCGTGGAAAGTGAATGGTATAGATCGGAGAATGCCCTTCCCCTGTCGGCTTTTGCAAGGTCGAACTCTTATCCAGTTTTGTATGTGTCCCGGCGCGGAACAATTTGTCTTTGCGATTTCGGAAAGTGACTACAACTCTTTCCGCGCCCTCAATGCCGCCGTAATCGTCCCGTCATCTAGATAATCCAGCTCTCCGCCAATCGGCACGCCTTGGGCCAGCGAGGTCAGGCGGACCTGTCCCTCCAACTGATCGGCGATGTAGTGGGCGGTGGTCTGGCCGTCGACGGTGGCGTTCAGGGCGAGGATGATTTCGGTGATCCCCTCGGCTGTCACGCGGTCTTTGAGGCGGGGGATGCGCAGTTCGTCCGGCCCGACCCCGTCCAGCGCCGATAGCGTGCCGCCCAGAACGTGATAGCGGCCTTTGAATACGCCTGCGCGTTCCATTGCCCACAGGTCGGCCACGTCTTCGACCACGCACAGCTCTCCGGTCGCGCGGTCCTCGCTGTCGCAGATGTCACAGATATCGGTGGTGCCCACATTGCCGCAGTTCAGGCATTCGCGGGCGGTGATGGCAACCTGCTGCATAGCGTCCGACAGAGGCGTCAGCAGCAGGGCGCGTTTGCGGATCAGGTGCAACACCGCGCGGCGGGCCGAGCGGGGGCCGAGGCCCGGCAGCTTGGCCATCAGATCGATCAGGTTGTCAATATCGCTGTTCGAACTCACCGAGGGTGCTCCTGCAAATGGGCCGGGCAGGGGCGCCCGGCCGATGATCCGTCAGGAGGGTGTATCAGAACGGCAGCTTGATGTCTGCGGGCAGGCCCATGCTTTCGGTCAGCTTCGCCATTTCGGCCTGTGCGCGTTCAGTCGCTTTGGTTTGTGCGTCCTTGATGGCGGCCAGGATCAGGTCCTCGACCACTTCCTTGTCGTCGCCGTTAAAGATCGATGGGTCGATGTCCAGACCTTTCAGCTCACCTTTTGCGGTGGCGGTGGCCTTCACCAGTCCTGCACCGGATTCGCCAACGACCATCATGTTGTTCAGCTCTTCCTGCATGTCGGTCATCTTGGCCTGCAAGTCCTGCGCGGATTTCATCATCTTGGCCATGTCGCCCAGACCGCCGAGTCCTTTGAGCATCGGTATTCTCCTGTGTATCGCTTTGTCGCCTAAATACGGGCGGTACCCGTGTGGCACAAGGGGGTGGGGTTGCTCCCGCCCGTCGTCAGGGTCTTTGAAAGACCTTTCCTCCCGTTGGGCCCGGCAGCGCGGGCAAAGCCCGCGCTGCCGGGCCCAAGGCCGCTCAGAGCGATCGGCGTCAGCCGATTGCCCGTGGCGGGCGCGGGAGGATTTCGGGTGTGTGTGTTGAAGTGGCTCAGTCTTCCTCGAACGGGTCCCATTCGTCTTCGACCTCGGGCAGGGCTTCGGTTTCTACCTTGGCTGCGCGTTGCTCAGGCGTTTCGATGCTTTTGATCCGCGCCTTCGGGAACTGGGCCAGAACCGCCTGCACCAGCGGGTGTTCGCGGGCTTCTGCCTTCAGTGCTTCCTCAGCCGCGTTTTCCTTTTCATAGATCGTCTCGCCGCCGCCTTCGTTGACGACAGTGACTGCCCAGCGGTTACCGGTCCATCGCTGCAGGGCGGTCCCCAGACGTTGCGCCAACTGGGCCGAGGCACGCTGGGTCGGTTGGAATTCGATACGCCCGGGTTGATAGGCTGCAAGCCGCAAAGACCGCTTGACCTCATCCAGAAGCACGCCGTCCCGGTTTGCGCGGATTAGTTCGACCACATGATCGAAGGTCGGATAGCGTGCCAGGGCGGCCTGCACATCCTGCGCCAACGCCGCGCTGGGTGCGCCGCCGCCCCCACCATGGGCGGGAGCTGCATAAAAAGATGCCACCGGCGCTTGCGTCTGAACCGCGGCATGCGATGGCGCCGGTATCCCGCCACCGGGTCCGCCATTTGGCGGTGGGGGCGTGTCTTGCAGACGTTTGATCAACTCTTCCGGGCTGGGCAGGTCTGCCACATGGGTCAGCCGGATCACTGCCATTTCAGCTGCCATCATGGCATTCGGGGCCGCCGAGACCTCTTCCAGCGCTTTAAGCAACATCTGCCACATCCGGGTCAGGACGCGCATCGGCAGGGCTTCGGCCATTTGTTGACCACGCGCGCGCTCGTCCGGCGAAACGGTGGGATCATTGGCTGCGTCTGGCGTGATTTTAACCACAGAGACCCAATGGGTGATCTCGGCTAGATCGCGTAGCACGGCCAGCGGATCGGCTCCTTCGGCATATTGCCCGCCCAACTCGGTCAGCGCGCCTGCAGCGTCCCCGCGCAGGATCATGTCCATAAGGTCCAGTACCCGACCGCGATCAGCCAGGCCCAGCATCGCGCGGACCTGATCGGCGCTGGTTTCACCCGCACCGTGCGAGATCGCCTGATCCAGCAGCGAGGTCGCGTCCCGGGCCGAACCCTCGGCTGCACGGGTGATCAGCGCCAGCGCGTCATCCGCGATCTGAGCGTTTTCCGCCGCCGCAATCTTGCCGAGCAGACCGATCATGTCCTCGGGTTCGATCCGGCGCAGGTCGAACCGTTGGCAGCGCGACAGAACCGTCACTGGCACTTTACGAATCTCGGTGGTGGCAAAGATGAACTTCACATGCTCGGGCGGTTCTTCAAGCGTCTTGAGCAGCGCGTTGAACGCGCTGGTCGACAGCATGTGGACCTCGTCGATGATATAGATTTTGTAGCGCGCGCTGGCGGCGCGATAGCGGACACTGTCGATGATCTCGCGGATATCGTTCACACCAGTACGGCTGGCGGCGTCCATCTCCATCACGTCAACGTGGCGGCCTTCCATAATGGCCACGCAATGTTCGCATTGGCCGCAGGGCTCAGTCGTTGGCTTGCCTTCACCATCGGGGCCGATGCAGTTCATGCCCTTGGCTATGATCCGTGCCGTGGTGGTTTTGCCGGTGCCGCGAATGCCGGTCATGATGAAAGCCTGCGCGATCCGGTCGGCCTCGAACGCATTTTTCAGCGTGCGCACCATTGCGTCTTGACCGACGAGATCGGCAAAGGTTTCCGGGCGGTATTTGCGGGCAAGAACCTGATAGGCGGGGCTGGGCGTGTCGTTCATATCTGCTCTGTCGGATTCGGGTTCCGATGCAGCGTAGAGACCCCTGCCGCCCGCGTCCACAGCAGGCTTGGGTGAATTTCGGTTTGCAGCACAATTTGCACGCCTTAGAAGCGAGTATTAGGGAGGGTCCGTAGTGAGCCAGTTCGCACTTCATTCAGTTCAGATTGGAAACGGCACCGTTGCCTTGTCGCCCCTTCCGGGGCGCGGTGGCGGGTATACGCGGGACTTGGGAATGATCCGCGACTGGCAGCCGGATCTTGTGATCTCGATGACCACCGAGGTCGAAATACTGCAAGAGGGCGCAAGCGGGCTTGGCGAAGACCTGCACGCACTCAATATCGCATGGGTGCATCTGCCGGTTGCGGATTTCGGTACGCCGCCTCCTGAGGTTGACGCGGCGTGGGGCAGTGTCAGCCCTGCGGCGACTGATATCCTGTCCTGCGGGGGGCGGGTGCTGGTGCATTGCCGGGGCGGCTGTGGCCGGTCCGGGATGATCGTGCTGCGCCTTATGGTCGAGCATGGCGAAGACCCCGAGACAGCGTTGGCCCGTTTGCGGGCGGTGCGGTCCTGCGCCGTCGAGACCGACGGCCAAATGGAATGGGCAGCCCTTGGGCGGACGCGCGGCTAGATCAGAGCGCCACCTGCCGCTCTGCCTGTGCCACCGGGTTGGGCGGGATCGCTGTGACCTCAAGCATGGCGCAGGGGGGGGTGGTTAGCATGCCTGCGGGGCGCATGGTCACATCCTGGCCGAACATCATATCTGCGTAAGCATCCAGCGACTCGAGGGGCGCATCCTCGCTTGTTCCACAAAAGACCCGGATCAGGTCTTTTTGTGCGCGAAACCGTGCGCTGCATCCTTGCGTGCAATAAGCCAGCTCAGTGCTGCCGTCGAACTCAAAATCAGGCGTCGTCGCAGGAACGACCGCGTCCATCGCCTGCACGATCGCGCGCGCCATCTGTGCCAGCGCCGGACAGGTTTTTCCTGTGCGTTGGCAAACGGTTGCGGTAAATTGGTGTGTCTTTGTCTTCCAGATCATATTGCGCCCTCCGCGCGTGGAACGGGGGCATGGATCAGGTGTGGCAGCGTGCTGACGACCTGCCCGGACACCCCTTCCGAGTTTCGGTTTCTTGTTCGATGGCAGGTCTCCTGACTTGCGGGTCGTTGCGTTGCCGACCTTCCCAGCCTTGCGGCCAGTGGTGTTTCGGCATTGCTCACCGCTTACAGTTGCGGGGGCAGTCGCGGCCTTGGTTCGTTCCGGTATTCCGGGCAGAACCGCACCGTGTTCCCTTTTCATCCCGCCCCGGGGACCGGGGACGAGAACCATCACCCAATCGCTAGCGGGTAGGGGTGACCTGAGTCAAGCCGCCTTTTGGTGGGGCAAAGTGGACGCGTGGTCATGCGGAAACAGGATTGACTTAGGGTGGCAAAAGATGCCGTTTGGGGTGGTGAACTAATCGGTTCAGATTGAGGGCGCCATGCTGGATACCGCACAAGCTGTTTTAACCGAGGATTTTCAGTTTCCTTCTGGTTCGACCCAACTGTCGGCTCGGTTGTACCTGCCGGTGGCGGAATCTGGGATCGCAGTGGTGATCCACAGCGCCACCGGGGTGCCGCGCGACTATTATCAGCATTTCGCACGCTGGTTGGCTGCGGAACATGGCATTGCCTGTCTGACCTATGATTACAGCGATTTCGGTCATTCGCAGAGCAGGCCATTGAAGTCAGCTCAGGCCACGATGGCGGATTGGGCGCTGATCGACATGCCTGCGGCTCGGGCCGAGATGCGCAGGCGATACCCCGACGCGCAGCACTGGAGCATCGGCCATTCCGTCGGCGGTATGCTGGGGCCGATTCAACCCGATATTGATCAGATCGACCGTATGATCTGCGTCTGCGCCGGGCCGGTGACTGTGTCGGACCATCCCTGGCCTTATCGGGCGTTGGCTTTGCTGTTTTGGTACGGACACGCGCCCCTGGCCGTAAAAGCGCTGGGTTACCTGCCGGGCAAGGCACTAGGATTCGGATCGAACCTGCCTGCCAGCGTCTATTGGCAGTGGCGCCGCTGGTGTACTGCGCCGCGCAACTACCTGCCCGAAATCGGCGTGTCCTTGCCCGAGGCCCGCTGGGCACAGTCAGACACACCAGTGGATCTGTTCAGCTTTGAGGATGACGATCTGGTTCCAAAGAACGCGGTCTGGCGGCTGGCTGATCTGTACGGGCCCAACGCACGCCGCCATTTGTTGTCTCCGGCCGAGTTCGGACTGTCCGAGGTTGGCCATATCGGTGCCTTTGCCCGGCGCAATTCGGCTGTCTGGCCACGGTTGATTGCCTAGGCCTGTTCGCAACAATTCAATGTCGGAAGTTTAAGTGAGAGGTTGGACATCGACCCAAGCGGGGCTCGTTGTGGCTGCTTCCTTCCGGACCTGACCAGGTTGGCGAGGCGCTCGCCCGCGCCAACCTCTCGGGGTCTGATATAGGCAACGGGCGCAGGAAACACAACCCGTCAGAGCGTCAAACGGATCAGCAAAAAGCCCTCATCGTCTTCTCCGACGACGTGGGGGTCATATTCTTCAAGCTCGGCAATGTGGGTTTGTGCCTTCGGGCCGGTTCTTAATAGCGCAGTCGCGCCCTGCATCGAGGCAAAGCCAAAAGGATAGGGCGCATACTGCAAGGGATCTTGCGGCAGCGCGCCGGACAGATAGTCCTGCAAGACGCGCTGAACAGGCAGGTTCGGCAGCGCGATGGGCTCGGCCTGATCAACAAAGGGAAAGTGACCCCCGCCATTGGCACGGTAACTGTTCAGCGCGACGACGAACCGTTGATCGGCCGCCATCGGTTGACCGTCAAAGCGAATGTTGCGAATGCGCCGGTTGACGGGGTCGATCAAGTGACCGCCAGCGTCGAACCGAGCCGGCTGAGAGAGATCAAATTGATAAGTAAGTCCCTGTATAATATCAAAATTATGCCCCGCCCTGTTGATGTCGACCAATGTGGTCTGATGTCCCGGCGTAATCTGGTTGAACACGCCTGCAGACATCTCAAGCCAGTAGCTGATCTGCTCTCCGGTGACAACTGCCGCCTGCAGCTCATTGGGAAACGCATACATGTCGTTGACATGGCGCAGGCATATCTGGCCGGGCGGGACGTCGGTGAAAAACCGGGGGCCGGCACGCCCCCCGAACTTTGAAGGCGCGGTCGCGGACAGAACAGGAAAATCCGCAAATGACGTGTCCTGCAGATAGGGCCGCAGGGCTGCTGCCTGGGCCGCGGCGGTCAGAATCAAACCTCTGTCCGGGGCGCAAAAACTGAAATAGCTGTGCAAATGCTGATCGGTCTGGCCAACGGGTTGCGCCGTGCGCCGCCGGGTTTCCGAATGGCCCCGGGCGAAAAGGCGCGCCAAAACAGGGTCTTCCTGGATAAGCTTGGGTGAGCCGTCGGGTTTGGTTGGGCATATCGAACGCAGACTGACGCGATGATCCTGAACGGTCCAATGGCCATTTCCCGCCCTGTCCAATGTCAGGTCGATCACCCCCAGAAATGACCCGGACGCACCGGGCATGACCACCGGCTTTCCGTGAACCAGACCCCGATTTGCATCGACGTGCTCAATCCCGTCATGTGTGTTTCCGGGCAGTGTCAGATGTGAATGCCCGGCAATCAGCGCATCAATTCCTTCGATACCGGCCAGCGGGATGACGGCATTTTCCAAACCCGTTTCCGGTTCGGCCGACCCTATCCCTGTATGCGCCAACGCAAGGATCAAATCGCAACCCTGCGCTTTCAGATTCGTCACTTTTTGTGCGGCGCAAGTCAGGATATCTTCGATGACGACCTTGCCTTGTAGCAGGTGTGCTTCCCATTTGGCTGTCTGCGGTGGCAGGACTGAGAACGCACCAATTTTCAGCGTAACATGTTGATCATAATATTTTATTTCTCGATTCAAAATCGCATGATCTTGCCAGCAGGAGGGGGCGTCTTGTCGGTGTGCATTGCTGCAAATCACTGGGCACGCAGTATCTGCAATCACACGGTCCAGCGTTTCCAGTCCAAAGCCGAAATCATGATTTCCGAGCCCGATTGCGTCATAACCCAGCTCGGAAAATGCTTGCATCAGGATGTGCGGTGCATTTTCGGATTGAACCGCCCATTCCCCCAGTGGCGTGCCTTGCAGTGAATCTCCGTTGTCGCACAGAACCACCAGAGCACCCTGCGCTTCGGCCTCGGACCTGGCTGCGCGGATCAGGCTGGCGGTGCGGGTAAAGCCGATTGAGGGGGCGGGGGTGTCCGAATAATAATCGAAGCCGCATAGATTCATATGCAGATCGGATGTTGCCAGAACCCGTATCTTCAGTGGCGCGCGGGACGGGAGAAGGGGATGTGTCAAATTTCTACTTCTGGCGGTTATATGCTAATCATTTTCTCCAAAAAGTATACTAAATGCAACTTGCATAGCGTGCTTTTAGTCAATTGACGGCTTCAAGTTTTCGGGTGGTGCGAATTGGCATTGCAACATTGGCATTGCAACAAAAGGGCAGCCGTGGCAGCCCTGTGCCGACGACCCAAGGGAATTCCTATGAAACACGCGGAACTGGTGACATTTGGCAGCTCGGGCCTTGATCGCGCGGCGCATATTCGAGGGAATGCAGACCATTTGGCGCAGGTGCGCGCGCATCCGCAAGCGACCTGCCTGTTGCTGTGGCGTGGTAAGCCGCTGGTTCAGGGGGAAGCACTGGACCGCTTGGGGTTGATTCCCATAACCCACGGACTGGTACAAAACGGCCCGGGCGGCAGTATTGAAGAACCTGTATTTCTGGGACTTTCAGACGGTGATCCGGTTTTTGCGCTGGATATCTCGGGCTGGTCCCCCGAGGGGCTGGACATGTCGCAGGTCGGTGCCTTTATCGACCCGTCGGAACAGCAGCACCCGGACCTGCCAACAGGCCATGTCTTTGCTGAGTTGCGCCGGATCATGACCCGACTGTCTGCCCGCGATGCGGAATTGGCTGCGGCCGCCAAGGCCGTTATTGGCTGGCACGAAACGCATCGGTTCTGTGCCCGTTGTGGTGCACCCAGCGAAGTATCCCAAGCTGGATGGCAGCGCAGTTGCGCCGAATGCGGTGGGCAGCATTTTCCGCGCACCGATCCGGTGGTCATAATGCTGATCACCCATGGGGATTCGGTATTGATGGGGCGGTCACCGGGCTGGCCCGAGGGGATGTATTCCCTGCTGGCTGGATTTGTCGAGCCCGGAGAAACGCTTGAGGCAGCGGTTCGACGTGAGGTGATGGAAGAGGCAGGCGTGCCGGTTGGCCCGGTCAGCTATCTATCCAGCCAACCCTGGCCATTCCCGGCCTCGCTGATGTTTGGTTGCGCGGGTGAGGCGTTGTCGCGCGAGATCACCATTGATCCGGTGGAAATCGAAGATGCAATGTGGGTCAGCAAGCCCGAGATGATGCAGGCCTTTGCCGGAGAACACCCGGTCCTGCTGCCAGCTCGCAAGGGGGCCATTGCGCATTTCCTGCTGCAAAACTGGCTTGCGGATACGCTGGACTGACAAAATACTAGGCCAATAGACAAGAGACCCACGAACCATCATGCAGTTTACAGCACGCGAAGATATCGAAGCCCCGATCAATGCGGTGTTCGAAATGGTCGCTGACTTTGAGCGGTTCGAACGCATGGCCATGCGCCGGGGGATCGAAGTAAGGCGCATGTCGGGTCATATGGGTGTTGTGCCCGGTACGCAGTGGGAAACCGAGTTCAACCTGCGTGGCAAGCCCCGCCATGTTGCGATTGAGATGGCTGAATGCGACCCGCCTGCTTTGATGCGGTTTCAGGCAGCAAGCAAGGGCATGAACGGGACAACAACTGTTGAGTTTCTGGCCTTGTCGCAGCGCCGCACCCGCTTGAGTGTCGAGATGGCGCTGGCGGCGAAAACGCTGCCGGCCCGGTTGTTGCTTCAGTCACTGAGACTGGGCCAGTCGCGGTTCCGACGACAATTCCAACTGCGGCTCAGCGAGTTCGCGCGCGAGATGGAAGAACGCCATCTGCACGGTTCCTGACAGGAGGCAAATGGACAATCTGATCATCCGACAGGCCGGTTTGGACGACGTCCAAGGCATTTCAGACGTGTTGCATGAAATTACTGCTGCCGGAAAACGCAGAAGACCGAGTGACCCGGGCTTTGTACTGACGAACTATGTCGGGCACCCGGATCAGTTGACATGTGTCTTGGCACTCAGCGAAACCCGACTTTTGGGGTTCCAGTCCATGAAACGGGCGGTCGCAGCCAATCCTTACGGAGTACAAGTCGGCTGGGGAATCATCGGTACCCACATTCGACCCTCGGCCGCGCGTTGCGGGGTGGGGCGGGCCTTGTTTCAGGCGACATTGAAGGTTGCCAAAGAGCAGGGCATTCCCGCCATCGACGCCACCATTGCGGCAAGTAACGCCGAAGGTTTGGCCTATTACGCCGCAATGGGGTTTATCGATTACAGATCACACGAAGGGGCTGTGTGCAAAGCCTACACAGTTAAATGAAACCAGGCGCTTACCCGCGCGAATGCGCTGCGGGATAGACGCCCAGTACTTCGACATTGGTGGTGAAATGCTCCAGCTCTTCCATGGCCAGCTGCACGTTGCGGTCTTCGGGGTGTCCGACGATATCGGCATAAAACTGGGTCGCGGTGAATGACCCGTCGACCATATAGCTTTCCAGCTTTGTCATGTTGATACCGTTGGTGGCAAACCCGCCCATCGCTTTGTACAGCGCAGCCGGAATGTTGCGCACCTGAAACACGAAACTGGTGATCATGCCATGCGGGCCGCGTCGGGACATGTCCGCCTGCCGCGACATCACCAGGAACCGCGTGGTGTTGTTGTCCTGATCTTCGATGTGACGGGCCAGCACGTTCAGCCCATAGATTTCGCCCGCCAGCTCACTGGCCAGTGCCGCAGAATGCAAATCACCTTGCTCCGAGACCTCACGCGCGGCGCGCGCGTTGTCGGGGCTGACACGGCCGCGAATGTCGTGTTCTTTCAGAAAGCCTGCGCATTGCGGCAGTAGAACCAAATGCGAATGCGCCTCGGTAATATCTTCAAGCGTTGCCCCGGGGACGGCTAGCAGATTGATATGCACGCGTACAAAGGCCTCATCAATGATGTGCAGCCCACTATGGGGAAGCAGGCGGTGAATATCCGCCACCCGGCCATAGGTGGTGTTTTCGACCGGCAGCATCGCCAGATCAGCATCGCCTGACCGAACCGATTCGATCACATCTTCGAAAGTACGGCAGGGCAGGGCCTCCATATCGGGGCGTGCATTGCGGCAGGCCTCGTGGCTATAGGCGCCTGGTTCTCCCTGAAATGCGATACGATTGCTCATTTGGTCGATTCCGTGCAACAAGTTCTAGAATTGGGCGTTTAGTCGCGGTGTCTATACCTTGCCTCTTGCAAGGGGAAGCCTTAGACACCCCGCAGACAGCTGAAATGGACTCGCGATCAATGTTCGACACGATGACAGTTACCAAGGCCGCCGCAGGCCTGTTTGGCACCTTCCTGGTGCTTCTTCTGGCCAAATGGGGTGCCGAAGTTCTTTACCATGCGGATGGGCATGGTGAGACAGCCTCTTACATTATCGAAACCGAAAGCGCTGGTGAAAGCGCCGACGGTGAAGAGGTGGTCTTCGAAGATATGCTGGCCGCCGCCGATCCGGAAAAAGGCGCCCGTGTCTTCCGTAAATGCACCGCCTGCCACAAGCTGGAGGACGGCGCAAACGGTACCGGCCCCTACTTGTACGGTGTCGTAGATCGCCCGGTTGCATCAGCCAACGGCTTCACCGGCTATTCAGCCTCGATGCAGGCCCATGGCGGCAATTGGACTCCCGAAGCGCTGGATGCGTTCCTCGAGCGCCCAAGTGCTTACATCTCGGGTACTTCGATGAGCTTTGCCGGTCTGAAGAAACCGCAAGAGCGCGCCGATCTGATCGCGTATCTGCAGACCATCGGCAACTGATCGTTTGATCAAAGCATGATTTTCTAAGCCGCTGCCTCGCGCAGCGGCTTTTTTTTGCCTAAGAAAAACTTCACAAAGTGTTCACGCATTCTAAACTTGAACCTGACAGTGCTGGTCATTTAGCTGGCGCGAACAAGATAAAAGACACAACGACCCAGAGGATGAGCAAAATGATATCCAATCGACTTACTGCACAGGCGCGCTCGGTGGATATTAAGGGTTGGTCGCACGCTTTGATGTTCGGGTTGATTGTGGTCATGCTGACATCGGCTCAACTTTTTGCGGAAGAAAAGATAATCAAAAGCCACGGATTCTCGGAATTCGGCGATCTGAAATACCCCGAAGGTTTCGCTCATTTCGACTATGTGAACCCCGACGCTCCGCGTGGGGGAGAGCTATCTTATGCGGCGCAGGGCACGTTCTCTAGCTTGAACCCGTTTACGCGGAAAGGGCGCGCGGGTGCGCGGTCTGCTGACCAATATGAAACCCTGCTGGTCTCATCCTATGATGAGCCCGCGTCCTATTATGGGTTGTTGGCCGAAAGCTTGGAATACCCGGAAAGTCAGGATTGGGTTATTTTCAACATGCGGCCCGAGGCCCGGTTTTCCGACGGCAGCCCCGTGACCGCCGAGGATGTTGTGTTTTCCCACAATCTGCTGCTGGATCAGGGACTGAAGTCTTATGCAGATGCGGTTCGCAAACGTATCCCACGCGCCGAGGCACTGGATGAACACAGGGTCAAATTCTATTTCGCACCGGATATCTCGCGCCGGGCACTGATCTCGCAGGTGGGCGGAACGCCGGTGTTTTCCAAAGCCTGGTTCGAAGCAGACCCGGAAAACCGGCGTCTGGATGAACCGCGTTTGGTTCAGGGGGTTGGATCTGCCCCATATGTTTTGGACAGCTATGACATCAACCGGCGCATCATTTACAAGCGCAACCCCGATTATTGGGGCGATCACGTCAACGTAAACGTGGGTCGCAACAACTATGACACCATCAGGATCGAGTACTTCAGTGACTCGATTGCCGCGATGGAGGGATTCAAGGCAGGCACGTTCACGTTGCGGCAGGAAAACAACTCGAAAAGCTGGGCGACCGCCTATGATTTTCCGGCCATTGCGAACGGCTCCGTCATTCGGGACGAGTTGGCGAATGGAAACGTGCCATCTGCGTCAGGCTTCATCATGAATCTTGATCGCCCACAGTTGCAGGATCCGCGTGTTCGCGAAGCCATCCAGCTTGGTTATAATTTCGAATGGACCAACGAAAGCCTGCAGTACGGGTTGTTCCAACAGCGCAGTTCGTTCTGGGAAGGCACGCACCTTGAGGCGACTGGCCTGCCAGAAGGGCGTGAATTGGAGGTGCTGCAAAGCCTCGGCGATGCGTTGGACCCGGACGTTCTGACCGAGGAACCGGTCAGCGCCCATGAATCGCGCCCGGCGCGTCAGAACGACCGTCGCAACCTGCGCGCGGCGATGAAGCTATTGGACGAGGCCGGTTGGCTGGTTGGTGATGACGGCATTCGCCGGAACGACAAGGGCGAAGTGTTGTCGATCGAGTTTTTGTCGGACCAACCGACGCTGGACCGCATCGTTCAGCCCTTTGTCGATAACCTGCGGGCAATGGGTATCGACGCGCTGTATAACCGGGTGGACAATGCCCAGTTCACGCTGCGCCGCCGGGATCGGGATTTTGACATGATCGTCGGCGGGTATCCGAAATCACTGCAGCCTTCGACTGGCCTGTATCAGCAATTCGGGACCGAGGCGGCCTCGTATTCCGTATTCAACCCGTCGGGTGCGCATGGTCCCGATATTGAACCATTGATCGACAACATCGTTGCCGCCACCGAAAGCGAGGAGCTTTTCGCCAATGTCCGCGCGTTGGACCGTGTTCTGAGGGCTAAGCGGATCATGGTTCCGACATGGTATCTGGGCAAATATTGGGTCGCGTATTGGGACATGTACGAATACCCGGAAAACCTGCCACCCTATGCGTTGGGCGTGGAAGACCTGTGGTGGATCAACGCCAAAAAAGAAGCCGAGTTGAAATCCTCGGGCGCGTTGAGGTAATCCGCCCCCATGGGAGCATATATTCTAAGACGCCTGTTGCTGGTCATCCCCACATTGCTTGGGATCATGATCGTCAATTTCACGCTGGTTCAGTTTGTCCCCGGTGGTCCGATTGAACAGATGATCGCCCAGATGCAAGGGGGCGGTGACGTGTTCGAAGGCATCGCAGGCGGCGGCAGCGATATCGAGCAGCAAACCAGCAGCGTGAATGACCGTTATATCGGCGCGCGCGGATTGCCGCCCGAATTTATCGAAGAGTTGGAAAAGGAATTTGGATTCGACAAACCTCCGGTCGAACGGTTCCTTGACATGTTGGGCAACTACATGACGTTGGACTTCGGCGAGAGTTATTTTCGCTCGATCAGCGTGATTGATCTAGTGCTGGAAAAAATGCCCGTTTCAATCTCGCTGGGCCTGTGGTCCACATTGATTGCCTATCTGGTGTCGATCCCGCTGGGTATTCGCAAGGCGGTCAAGGATGGTTCAAAGTTCGATACCTGGACCAGTGGCACCATCATTGTGGCCTATGCCATTCCCGGCTTCCTGTTTGCGATCCTGCTGCTGGTGCTGTTTGCCGGTGGGTCCTACTGGCAAATCTTCCCGCTGCGGGGGCTGACATCTGACAATTGGGACAGCCTCAGCCTGATTGGCAAGATCGCGGACTATTTCTGGCACATCACACTGCCGGTCATTGCCCTGACGATTTCTGCCTTTGCGACGCTGACGCTGCTGACCAAGAACTCGTTTCTGGATGAGATCAAAAAGCAATATGTCATGACCGCCCGGGCCAAGGGCCTAAGCGAGGGCCGGGTGCTGTATGGCCACGTGTTCCGCAATGCCATGCTGATCGTGATTGCAGGCTTCCCGGCGGTGTTCATTGGCGTCTTCTTCGGAAGTTCGATCATCATCGAGACGATCTTCTCACTCGATGGTCTGGGCCGTTTGGGGTTCGAGGCAGCTGTCGCACGCGACTACCCGGTGATCTTTGGCACGCTGTTCATCTTTGGCCTGATGGGTCTTGTCGTCGGTATCGTCAGCGATCTGATGTATGTGCTGGTCGACCCGCGCATCGATTTCGAAAAGCGGGAGGGGTAAATGGCGCTTTCCCCCCTCAATCAGCGCCGGTGGCGTAATTTCCGGCGCAATGGCCGGGCTTTTTGGTCGCTGATCATCTTCTCGGTACTGTTCGGTATCTCGCTGTTTGCCGAGTTCATCGCGAACGACAAGCCGATCCTGGTGAAATATCGGGGTGAGCTTTATACGCCGATCTTCAATTTTTACCCGGAAACTGAATTCGGCGGGGATTTCCAAACCGAAGCAATCTATCGCGATCCCGAGGTGCAGTGTCTGATCGACAGCGGCGGGCTTGAGGAGTGTTTCGACGATCCAGAAGGGATCATTGACGAAATCAAAGACGGGACCTTTCAGGCCGAGGGGTTTGAACGCGGTTGGGCGATCTGGCCGCTGATTCCATACTCCTTCAACACCAGTGTGGATCGTCCAGGGGCCGCACCGCTGCCGCCCAATGGGCAGAACCTGTTGGGAACCGATGACACCAAGCGCGATGTGTTGGCTCGGGTCATCTATGGCTTCCGCTTGTCGATCCTGTTCACATTGATGGTCACAGGGGCCGCCAGCCTGATTGGCATTTTCGCCGGTGCAATTCAGGGCTTTTTCGGCGGCTGGTTGGATTTGGTCTTTCAGCGCATCATCGAGATCTGGTCGGCCACCCCATCGCTGTACGTGATCATCATCATGTTCGCCATTCTGGGTCGAAGTTTCTGGCTGCTGGTGGCGTTGATGATCCTGTTCAGTTGGACCGGATTAGTCGGCGTTGTCCGGGCCGAATTCCTGCGCGCGCGCAATCTGGAATATGTCCGCGCGGCACGGGCGTTGGGCGTGGGCAACATGACGATCATGTTCCGCCACATGCTGCCCAACGCGATGGTTGCGACGCTGACATTCATGCCCTTCATCGTCACTGGCACCATTGGCGGATTGGCCTCGCTGGATTTCTTGGGCTTTGGCTTGCCGTCTTCGGCGCCGTCGCTGGGGGAATTGACCTTGCAGGCGAAACAGAACCTGCAGGCACCTTGGCTGGCCTTCACTGCGTTCTTCACCTTTGCCATCATGTTGTCGCTGCTGGTCTTCATCTTTGAAGGCGTTCGCGATGCGTTTGACCCCAGAAAGACCTTCTCATGAGCCTTTTGGATGTGAAAAATCTCAAGGTCTCGTTCAAGCAGGACGGGCAGGTGAGCGCGGCGGTCAAAGGTGTTTCGTTCACTGTGGACCGGGGGGAAACCGTCGCACTTGTGGGGGAATCCGGATCAGGCAAGTCGGTTACGGCATTGTCCACCGTGTCGTTGCTGGGGGACAGTGCTATCGTCGAAGGTTCGGTCACCTATGACGGTGATGAGATGATCGGCGCCTCGCAAGACAAGCTGATGGACGTGCGCGGCAATGATATCAGCTTTATTTTTCAAGAGCCGATGACCTCGTTGAACCCGCTGCACACAATCCAAAAGCAGATGGCAGAATCGCTGGCCCTGCACCAGGGTCTGAGCGGAGATGCGGCACGCACACGTATTGTCGAACTGCTGACCAAGGTGGGGATTCGTGATCCGCAGGATCGGTTGGACAGCTATCCACACCAGTTGTCCGGCGGGCAGCGGCAGCGGGTCATGATCGCAATGGCGCTGGCCAACAAGCCCGACATTCTGATCGCGGATGAACCGACAACTGCCCTGGACGTGACCATTCAGGCGCAGATTCTGGAGTTGTTGGCCGAGCTGCAAAAGTCTGAGAATATGGGGATGCTGTTCATCACCCATGATCTGGGCATTGTGCGGCGCATCGCCGACCGGGTTTGCGTGATGAAGGATGGTGAGATCGTCGAGACCGGCGCCACTGCAGAGATCTTCAACAACCCGCAGCACCCCTATACGCAGAAACTGCTGGGGGCCGAGCCCTCGGGTCATCCCGACCCCGTCGCCCCCGAGGCCGAAGAGGTTGCCCGTACCGATCACCTGAAGGTCTGGTTCCCGATCCAGCGCGGGTTTTTGAAACGGACCGTGGGCCATGTGAAGGCAGTGAACGACGCCACGCTTAGCGTGCGCGCGGGCGAGACGGTGGGCATTGTCGGTGAAAGCGGGTCTGGTAAGACGACGCTGGCGCTGGCGATCATGCGCCTGATTGCGTCCGAAGGCGCCATCACTTTTCGCGAACAGGACGTGCGCCGCTGGTCCACGCGAGAGTTGCGGCGGTTGCGCAAAGACATGCAGATCGTGTTCCAGGACCCGTTTGGCAGCCTTAGCCCGCGGATGACCTGCATGCAGATCATTGCCGAGGGCTTGGCGATCCATAAGGTCGACCCCCACCGTGCCCCGCGCGAATTGGTGGCCGAGGTGATGACCGAAGTGGGGTTGGACCCGGCGGCAATGGACCGATACCCGCATGAATTCTCGGGCGGACAACGTCAGCGTATCGCGATAGCGCGCGCCATGGTGTTGCGGCCCAAGCTACTGGTACTGGACGAACCGACCAGCGCGCTGGACATGACGGTGCAGGTGCAGATCGTTGATCTTTTGCGCAATCTTCAGCGGAAATACGGGCTGGCCTATCTGTTCATCAGCCACGACCTGAAGGTGGTCCGGGCGATGTCTCACAAGGTGATTGTCATGCGGAACGGAGATGTCATCGAAATGGGTGCGGCTGAAGATTTGTTCGAAAATGCTCAGACAGATTATACCCGTGAACTGATTGCGGCAGCGGGGTAGGGTGAGTACCTACCCGCGCGGCAAAGGGTTATAGACCCAGATCTTTCTTCAATTTGTTGAACTTTCTTTGGTGCGGGTTGCCTCTGACTTGCGAACGGATACTGTGGCGATACCAGTTTGACTTCTCAGGGATAAACCTCTCCCAGATTGTTCCGTCCGGGGCTGTCACAAACTCCCAACATTCTTCGAAACGTTTGTATTGCCTCGCACCGTTTTCGAACCAGTACCAGTCAGTCTCGTTACACAGTTTACCTCTGTTTGTGACGTACCATCGCCCAATGCCAACGGCGCCTTCTTTTTGTCCGATCCCCTGTAAGGTGCCGTTAGGAGCCCAATAGAACGACCCTCCAAGTCTCCAATTTGTTGTCTTGCCGGAATAGAGCTTAGCTATCGTTTGTGGGTCAGTGCGTTTTGCGCCTTTGGGTTTCCCCTTGGCAAGGCTTTCCCCAGCAGCCAAAAAAATGGCCGCGACTACAAATGTCGTCAGGACGGTTGTTGAATACGCCATAACTGCGGCTCCTCTTTAAATAACAAACCTGAAATGCGGGGCGGCCCTCCTGTGTATTCTCTGACCAGGGTGCCGGTCAGAGGTTTTCTGAGAATTTCACTGTGCGTTGGCGGCCTCGCGCGCTGCACTTTTCGGAAGTGGTCCGCGCAGCTCTTCATAGTGATCAAAGCTCAGCTTGACCCAACCGGTGCCGCGTGTGGCGCTGGCAAGGTTTCGGTGCAACTCGTCCTCGGCCACGGCGGGCAATTGGGCGTTGAAGATCTCCCAGCCTGAGGCGTTGGGATTGCCTTCAAAGCCCAGAACCTGGCCTTGCAGCGAACTTATGGTCGGAACCAGATCGCCTACAAAATCCGACGGCAGGTGGATTTCGGCACTCAGTATTGGCTGCAGGACTACCGGTTTGGCTTGTGGCAAGGCCTCACGCACAGCATTCTTGCCTGCGGTACGGAAGGCATAGTCCGAGCTGTCCACGTTGTGGTGCTTGCCATCGCTAAGCGTGACTTTCACATCAACCACTGGAAAGCCCTCGGGCCCCTGCACCAACGCATCCTTGGCGCCGTGTTCGACCGATGGAATATAGTTCTTGGGCACCGCGCCCCCCTTTACGATTTCCTCGAACTGGAACCCTGAACCCCGCGGCATTGGCGCAACCGAGATTACTACGTCTGCGAACTGTCCAGCCCCACCAGATTGTTTGCGGTGGCGGTGACGGTGTTCGACGGGTGCGCGAATGGTTTCGCGATAGGCGGTCTCGACCGCGTCGGCAGTAATCTCGATCCCGAAATCCTCGTCCAGCTTGGCGGTGACACGACGCATGTGTTGCGGACCCTGTGAACCCAGAATTGCATGACCGCTAAGTTCGTCCTGCTCCAAATGCAGGCCGGGGTCGATCTCGACCAGACGGGTTAGTGCGTTAGACAGGCGCACGTCGTCTCGCTCATGGGTGGGCGACACGATCTGACGATGTGCTGCCGGGTGGGAGCCGGCCCATTCGGGCAGAGGGGTCGCCGAAGAACTGTCATAGAGATTGCCGGGATTTAGGTGATCGGATTTCACGGCGAGCCCAATTTGCCCAGCTGGTAGCTCGGCAATCTGCGTCTTGGCGTCCAACGTAGTTAGGTTGCCGACGGTTTCGCCGCCCAGATTCTCATGCGCTTTCACACCTGCGCCCAGCCCGCGCAGAACGACGATCTTGCCGATATGTTTTTTTACATCCGCGAAGCCAGCGATCGCGCGGGCGTTTTCTGCCGCTTCGTCGCGCCCGGCGGCTATGTCAAACTCCGGGGCCTCGTGCCGCAGGGCTTTCATCAAACGAGTCAGCCCGTTTCCATGGCTGGCCGCGCCCAAACAGGCGGGTATCAACTGGTGGTTCTGCAGCACTTGTGCGGCCAGATCATAAACCTCGGCGCTGGGCGGTTGCTTGTCTTCGATCAGTTGCTCAAGCAAGTTGTCGTCGAAATCTGACAAGGTTTCCAACAATTCCGTGCGGGCCTCCTGTTCGCGGTCCTCGACCGATTGCGGCAATTCGATCAGGGCTGAGGGCTGGCCTTCCTGATATTTCCAGGCCCGCTCCGAGATCAGATCAACCGCACCGACGATCGTGTCGCCCTCGCGGATCGGCACCTGACGCAGGGCGATGTGGTGGGTGCAATAGGTCTGCAACGCCGCAATGATGTCGCGAATCCGGCCATTGGGGTTGTCCATACGGTTGATGAACAGGAAGCAGGGAATGCCAGCCTCTTCGACCAGTCGCAGATATGGGGCGCACAGAACGGCGGCCAGCGGGTCGGGCGGCACGACCACCACGGCGGCGTCCGAGATTGCCATGGCAGGGCCGACATAGGCCAGATTATCGCCGCCGCCATCGACATCAATGGCGCACCAGGGTTCGTCTAAATAAGAAAAACCGTGCAAATGCACGGTTCCGGATACGTCGAATGTGGTGGACCGGCCGTCGAGGCGGCTGATGGCCTCGACCAGAGTGGTTTTGCCCGATTGGCTGGGGCCGAGGACGGTGAAAACGCGCATGGGTGCTGTCCCTCTTTCAAATTGCAGATCGGCTGCACGAAAGGGATAGCCTTACGCAAATGCGTTGGCGCGAACTGTCTGGTATTGGGCCTGCCTCGGGTGCGGGCGGGTTCCGCCCGCCCTGCAAGTGTGGAAAAAACCGACCCGCCGCGTCAAGCCCTGACCTGCCTTGATGTCAGATTGCCGAACTGTGGCCGGCCAAGCTCAGGTCATAGGCGTCAAAGCTGCGGGCAATCATGCGGGTCAGCGGACGGGCCTCAGGCGGGATGAACAAGCCATCTTCTGTGATCCGCAGCAGGCCGTCAAAGGCTGTATTGGCAGCCTGATACATAACCTGCAACTCTGGTCCGGTGATGTCGTGATTGCCCAGAACCTCGGCTGTATTGATCTGGAAATCGCACATCAGCGCTTCGATCAGCCGGGCGCGCAGAACGTCCTGCCCTTTGAACAAGTGCCCGCGTGAGGTCGAGAACCGCCCTTCGCGAATCGCCTTGGTATGGGCAGATGTTGCGGGCGCATTCTGGGCATAGCCTTGCGGAAAGCGCGAGATAGAGCTGGCACCAACCCCGATCAGAACCTCGGCCTGATCGTCGGTATAGCCCTGGAAGTTCCGCTTTAGCCGCCCGGCCTTGAGCGCATGGGTCAGGCCGTCATCCTGCGTGGCGAAATGGTCAATGCCGATCTCGGCATAGTCATCCCACATGAACAGGCGGCGGGCGGTGTCGAACAGATCAAGACGTTCTTCGGGGGTCGGCAGGGCATCTGAGGGGATCAGTTGCTGCCGCTTGGCCATCCATGGCACATGGGCATAACCGTATAGCGCGACACGATCCGGGCTGAGCGACAGAAGTTTCTGCACGCTTTCCGTCATCCGCGATTTGGTCTGGTGCGGCAGGCCATACAGGATATCCGCATTCAGGCTGCTGATCCCACGGGCGCGGATCATGTCCACGGCTTTGCGTGTGACGTCATAGCTTTGGATACGCCCGATGGTCTTCTGAATTTCGTCGTCGAAATCCTGCACCCCGATTGAGGCGCGGTTCATCCCGGCCTCGGCCAATGCGTCCAGACGGGCCTCATCAATCTCGTTCGGGTCGATCTCGACCGAGAACTCGGCATTCGGGCCCAGCGGTACGACATCCAGAATCCGCGCGGCCAGATCCCGCATCAGATCCGGGTTCAACAGGGTTGGCGTGCCGCCACCCCAATGCAGGCGCGACAGGGTAATGCCCTCGGGCAGGCGTTCAGCCAGCAGGTCAAGCTCGGCTTTCAGAACGTCCACATAGGCAATCACCGGGTTGTCGGTTTGGGTGCCTTGCGTGCGGCAGGCGCAGAACCAGCACAGCCTGCGGCAGAACGGGACATGGACGTACAACGACACCTCGCTGCCCGGCTTCAGGCCGGAAATCCAGTCGGAATAAAGGCTTGACCCCACGTCATTGCTGAAGTGGGGGGCGGTGGGATAGCTTGTATAACGCGGGACTTTCGCGTCAAATAGTCCAAGCTTGGCCAATTGTGGTTTCACTATCATGGCGATAGCTTTAAGGGACGGACCGTCTAGATGCTTTGACCGAGATCAAGTGGAAACGTGCATGACACCGATACTCAAATTCGACCATACAAACTGCGGAGATTGCCCCATCCGGCATCGTGCAGTATGCGCCCACTGTGATGCGAACGAGCTGGTAGAGCTTGAAGGCATCAAATACTATCGCAGTTTTGAGGCTGGTCAGACGATCATCTGGTCGGGGGATCAGATGAATTTTGTGGGCTCGGTCGTGTCAGGCATCGCCTCGCTGACCCAGACAATGGAAGATGGTCGCACCCAGATGGTCGGCCTTTTGCTGCCCAGTGATTTCGTCGGGCGGCCAGGCCGCGATTCTGCGCCATATGATGTGCTGGCAACAACCGATCTGGTCATGTGTTGTTTTCGCAAGAAGCCGTTTGAAGACTTGATGAGCAATACCCCGCATATTGCACACCGGCTGTTGCAAATGACGCTGGACGAGCTGGACGCCGCGCGCGAGTGGATGTTGGTGCTGGGGCGCAAGACTGCGCGAGAAAAGATTGCCAGCCTGCTGTCGATTATCGCCCGGCGCGATGCGTCGATCAATCAAAAGGGAAACACGGGGCCGATCGTGTTTGACCTTCCGCTAACCCGCGAGGCGATGGCGGACTACCTTGGGCTGACGCTGGAAACAGTCAGTCGGCAGATCTCGGCCCTGAAAAAGGATCAGGTCATCACGTTGGAAGGCAAACGCCACGTGACGATTCCGGATATGGGCCGCCTGATGGAAGAGGCAGGCGACGACTCGGATGGAGGTTTTCTGGTCTGACACGCTTGCAGCGTGACTGGATCGGCTGGCCATGTTTAACTGGGGTCATTTGAAGCAGACCTCAGGAGTAAGTCATGGGATTCAGTAGCATTCTGGCGATGCTGTTCATCGGCGCGATCGCCGGGTGGCTGTCGGGCAAGATCATGGAAGGCCGCGGCTTTGGCCTGATTGGCAATATCATCGTCGGCATTGTCGGCGCGTTTTTGGCCGGTCTGATCTTTCCCGCGCTGGGCTTTGCTGTGGGCGGTGGTGTCTTTTCATCTATTTTCTTTGCCACCATCGGCGCGATCATCCTGCTGTTCCTGATCGGCCTGGTGAAAAAGTAAAAACCGCCCCAGGGGGCGGTTTTCTGTAACGGCCTATACTAGTGCGCCAGGAACACCGGTACTGTGGCTTGTTCCAGCATGTTCCGTGTCGCGCCGCCCAAAATGGCTTCGCGGAACCGCGAGTGCCCATAGGCCCCCATCACGATCATGTCTGCCTCGGTATCTGCGGCGTGGCGGTTCAGGATATCGGATACCCGCGTCATGGTCTTGCTCAGCACGTCGATTTCGCATTTCACGCCATGGCGGGCCAACATCTGGGACAGCATCCCACCAGGGTCCGAGCGGTCGGGGCCGTGGCGCGGCGGATCAATCACGACGATGCGCACCAGATCGGCTTGCGTCAGAAACGGCAGCGCGCGGCGGATGGCTCGCATGGCCTCGACGCTCTCGTTCCAGCCGATCAGGATGTTGCCCGGTCGTGCGAACGGGGTTGCATCGTCAGGAACGACTAGAACAGGCGCGTGACCTTCGAACATGGCAGCTTCGACAATGGGTTCGGCCTCGGCGTCGCGGTCAGGTCCGTAAGGTTGCGGGAGAATGACAAGATCGGAAAACCGTGCGCGGTGCGCCACGTGGCGCCCGATATCCGAGATCTGGGCAACACCGCTTTCGGCGGACCAGCGGATTCCAGTCTTGCTCAGATAGTCTTTGGCATAGGCCAGTACCTCTTCGGCTTCGGCATTCGCGCGGCTCAGTGTTTCCTGAAGTATCAGGGCGTTTGCGCCGGCGTAGTAATATCCCGTCTGGCTGCGGTCGACGCCCAGACACAAAGCCTCGGCATGCGCGTCTTGCGAAGCAGTCAGAGCGGCCATCTGGGCCAGAGGCGCGTCACTGTGGTTCGTGTCTGTCATCACCGTGAGAAGAGATTTGTATGCCATTTTGACCTCTTGTCTTTCAGGCTCATGTACCTGCGGCCCTATGGCCCAGTTGTCAGTTTACGATTGTCACAGAAATCAGTGTATTGTCTTGACACAGATCAAAGTAATTCTGGCCGCCGTTCGACAAAACGGCAACCAGTCAAAAGGGTCCTGCGATATACAAGAATCACGTGGGGCATGGCAAAGGGACGCAATATGTCAAATTACATCAAGCTGATCGTGCTTGGTCTGGTTGTGGTGTTCACTGCGATCGGGTCCAACTATGCACGCGATTTGGCGTATCAGGTGCATTCGATTCTGGTGATGCTGATCGCCGGTGGTTTGTTCATCTGGACGCTTAGAAACACCGACGAGCCAGATATTCTTGTAGACCGTTCGGGTGAATACATGGATGGCGTGATCCGCTATGGCGTGATCGCAACTGCCTTTTGGGGCGTGGTCGGGTTCCTTGCAGGGACTTTCATCGCGTTTCAGCTGGCCTTTCCAGCGCTGAACTTCGAATGGGCGCAGGGCTACCTGAACTTTGGTCGTTTGCGTCCGCTGCACACATCGGCGGTGATCTTTGCCTTTGGGGGTAACGCCTTGATCGCAACCTCGTTCTACGTGGTGCAGCGCACCAGCGCCGCGCGCCTTTGGGGCGGCAATCTGGCGTGGTTTGTGTTCTGGGGCTATCAGCTGTTCATTGTACTGGCAGCGACCGGCTACGTTCTGGGTGGCACTCAGTCCAAAGAATACGCCGAGCCCGAATGGTATGTTGACCTTTGGCTGACCGTCGTATGGGTTGCTTATCTGGCCGTTTTCCTTGGAACGATCGTCAGGCGGAAAGAACCCCACATTTACGTGGCGAACTGGTTCTACCTCGCGTTCATCGTGACTGTCGCCATGCTGCATCTGGTCAACAACATGACCATCCCGGTCAGCATCTGGGGTTCGAAATCGGTTATCGTCTGGTCTGGTGTGCAGGATGCCATGATCCAGTGGTGGTACGGCCACAACGCTGTGGGTTTCTTCCTGACCGCGGGTTTCCTGGGCATGATGTATTACTTCATCCCGAAACAAGCCGAGCGTCCGGTATTCAGCTATAAACTGTCGATCATCCACTTCTGGGCTCTGATCTTCCTTTATATCTGGGCTGGTCCGCACCACCTGCATTATACCGCGTTGCCTGACTGGGCTTCGACGCTGGGCATGGTGTTCTCGATCGTGCTGTGGATGCCGTCATGGGGTGGAATGATCAACGGTCTGATGACCCTGTCGGGTGCATGGGACAAGCTGCGCACTGATCCGGTTATTCGGATGATGGTGATCTCGGTCGGCTTCTATGGAATGTCCACCTTTGAAGGCCCGATGATGTCGATCCGTGCGGTGAACTCGCTGTCGCACTACACCGACTGGACCATCGGTCACGTGCATTCGGGCGCGCTGGGCTGGAACGGCATGATCACTTTTGGTGCGCTGTACTTCTTGGTGCCTGTCCTGTGGAAGCGTGAGCGTCTGTATTCGCTGCAGATGGTCAGCTGGCACTTCTGGCTCGCTACCATCGGCATCGTGCTTTACGCAGCGTCGATGTGGGTCACCGGCATCATGGAAGGTCTGATGTGGCGTGAAGTGGATGCCAACGGCTTCCTGGTGAACTCGTTCGCCGACACCGTGGCTGCCAAGTTCCCGATGTATGTGGTGCGTGCTTTGGGTGGCGTGATGTTCGTCGCTGGCTCGCTGATCATGTGCTACAACCTGTGGATGACTGTGCGGAAAGCGCCGGCCAAAGAGGCCAGCCTGTCCGTCGCGGTCCCGGCTGAATAAGGAGGGCCGGAGCAATGGCAATTCTCGACAAACATAAGATCCTCGAGACCAACGCGACCCTCCTGCTGATCTTCAGCTTTCTGGTCGTTACCATCGGTGGCATCGTACAAATCACCCCGCTGTTCTATCTTGAGAACACCATCGAGAAGGTAGAGGGCATGCGCCCATACACCCCCCTCGAATTGGCCGGGCGTGACATCTACATCCGCGAAGGGTGCTATGTCTGCCACAGTCAGATGATCCGCCCGATGCGGGACGAGGTTGAGCGCTATGGTCATTACTCGCTGGCGGCTGAATCGATGTATGATCACCCATTCCAGTGGGGCTCCAAGCGTACCGGGCCTGATATCGCTCGTGTCGGTGGCCGTTATTCGGACCAGTGGCAGGTGGACCACCTGCGTGATCCGCAATCGGTTGTGCCTGAATCGGTGATGCCGAAATATGGCTTCCTCGAGCATCGGAAGATCGACGGTAAGTATATCGGTGATGTCATGGCTGCCAATTCTGTGGTCGGCACGCCGTACACAGACGAGATGCTCGAGCAGGCACAGGCGGATTTCCGTGCGCAGGCGGATCCGGACAGTGACTATGACGGATTGCTGGAACGCTATGGCGACAAGGTCAATGTCCGCAATTTCGATGGTCAATCTGAGTTGACCGAGATGGATGCGCTCGTTGCTTACCTTCAGATGCTGGGCACGTTGGTTGATTTCTCGACCTTCACCCCGGACGCTAGCCGATAACAGGAGGGTGTGATGGAAGAATATACTCTCTTACGGCAGTTCGCGGATAGCTGGATGTTACTTGTGCTGTTTGCCTTCTTTGTAGGCATCGTGATCTGGGTTTTCCGCCCCGGTGCCAGCAAAGAATACAAGGATACCGCCAACATCCCTTTCCGGCATCAAGATAAACCCGCCGAAGTCAAGGAGGCGAGGAAATGAGCAAAACACCTGAAAAACAGCCGGGTGATCCGAATACCACCGGCCACAGCTGGGACGGAATTGAGGAATTTGACAATCCGATGCCGCGCTGGTGGCTGTGGGTCTTGTACGCAACCATTGTTTGGGGCGTGATCTATACGATCATGTATCCGGCTTGGCCGTTGGTTCGGTCTGCAACGGCTGGTGTCATAGGATGGTCTTCCCGAGCACTTGTGCAGGAAGAGATGATCTCGTTCGAGGAGGCCAATGCGCCGTGGAACACCAAGCTGATTGAAACGCCGCTGGAGGATATCTCGAAAGATGCCGAGTTGCAGCAATACGCGGTGAACGCAGGCGGTGCGGTGTTCCGTACCTGGTGTGCGCAGTGTCACGGCTCGGGCGCGCAGGGTGCGCCGGGTTTCCCGAACTTGCTGGACGATGCCTGGCTGTGGGGAGGGTCGCTTGAGGATATCGAGATGACCGTTGCCTATGGTATTCGCAACGAAGAAAGCGACGACGCGCGCTATTCCGAGATGCCGGCCTTTGGCGAGATTCTGGAACAGGACGAAATCACTCAGGTGGTGCAGTATGTCATGTCGCTGACCAACGCTCAGACTGATGATGCGGCGGCGCAGGCGGGCAAAGTTGTTTTTGAGGACAACTGCGCAGCATGTCATGGCGAAGACGGCACCGGTGATATCACTCAGGGCGCACCGAACCTGACCGATGCCATCTGGCTTTATGGCGGCAGCGAAGAGGCTTTGACCGAAACGGTCACCAACAGCCGCTTTGGCGTGATGCCATCCTGGGAAAACCGTCTGACCGACGCGCAGATTCGCGCGGTCACAGCTTATGTCCACCAATTGGGTGGCGGTCAGTAACGGCAAAAGAATACCTTCGGACGGTTCGCCGCCCGAAGGTTAGGCACCGGCTGTTCCATCTGTTCGCGCGTTTCCTGAACAGCCGGTGCTACAAGTTCAGATTAGTTCTCTGTTTTGATCGGGTCCAGAGGGCCCGTCATTTCGCACGGGAACGTGTGACGCGCGTGGTTCTCTTCCACCAATTGCCCTCGGGGCGGTATTCGCGGTTTTGCGGTGTCGTTAGCCCATCCGTGTGGGTGGCGACCATGAATGTACGTGCAAGAATCGATAGCATCTGATCTCTCCTTAAGTTGGGTCTGATTGCACTCAGGATTGATGTTTTGCGAGGAATATGCGACTCAATTGCCATTGGGTAATGTAATCTAGGCTTACATATGAATTGGATGACAATGCCACCCCTTGCATCGCTGAAGGCTTTTCATGCCTTTGCAGAAGCAGGAAATGTGGTGCAGGCCGGGGTCCTGTTAAATGTCAGCCACGCTGCCATCAGCCAGCAATTGCGCGCGTTGGAAAAACACCTTGGGGTGACCCTGCTGGACCGCAGCGGTAAGTCCATGACGTTGACGGTTGAGGGTGAAAAGCTGGCCCGCGCCTTACATCTGGGTTTTGGTGCGATCGGGGCAGCCGTAGCGGATCTGACGCATATCGCTGAAGATCGCCCGGTTCATGTATCCTTGACGGCATCTTTTGCCGCGTCCTGGCTGATGCCCCGATTGCCGGAGTTTCAGACCGAGTATCCTGATATACCCCTGGCACTGGACCCTTCGCCTGACCTTGCCAGTCTGCGTCCGGGTGGTGTGGATGTGGCGATCCGATACGGGGATGGATACTGGCAGGGGGTGAATGCAGAGCCTCTGTTGCAAAGTCCGATCGTGATAGTTGCTGCGCCGTCGCTACTGGGAGGCCGGGAAACCATTACGCCGGATGAGCTTAGCCAACTGCCTTGGTTGGAAGAGCTTGGAACTACAGAGGCAACATCGTGGCTGGCCCGCCGCGGGGTTGAACACGGCCCGCGGGCTGGGCGAATCTTGTTGCCCGGCAATCTGGTGCTTGAGGGGCTGCGCGCTGGTCAGGGTGTGACATTCACGGCGCGACATTTTGTCGAAGCTGATATTCAGGCGGGTCGCATCATCGAGTTGTTTCGCGAACCTGGCGCGCGTGGATACCACATTGTGACAGGGGATGGGCCACTGCGCCCGGCTGTCAAAATTTTTGTTAGCTGGCTCAGGCGGCAAGCTGGTATGGTGTGACAAAAGGTGTCTGCGCGATGCGCTTTTGACCCATGTCAAAGTGACTGCTTTTGTGATCTGGAAAAAGACGCCTAAAAGACAGCCACATCTGGAGCCTGCTTGTGAGCGATTCCGACCCTGCCCCCAGCCTTTACGCTGCAAGGGAGCCGATCTTTCCCCGGCGCGTGTCCGGGCCATTTCGAAACCTGAAATGGATCATCCTCGCGGTTACGCTTGGCATCTATTATGTAACGCCCTGGATCAGATGGGACCGCGGCCCCAGCCTGCCGGATCAGGCGGTGCTGCTGGACCTGGCAAACCGGCGTTTTTATTTTTTCTGGATCGAAATCTGGCCGCATGAGTTTTATTTCGTGGCTGGCCTGTTGATCATGGCCGGTCTGGGCCTGTTTCTGTTTACCTCTGCGCTGGGGCGCGTGTGGTGCGGCTATGCCTGCCCGCAGACGGTGTGGACGGACCTGTTCATTCTGGTCGAGCGCTGGATCGAAGGCGATCGCAACGCCCGTTTGCGACTGCACCGGCAGGAAAAGCTGGATTTCCGCAAGGCGCGCCTGCGTATCACGAAATGGACGGCGTGGTTTCTGATCGGTCTGGCAACCGGCGGGGCCTGGGTGTTCTATTTTGCCGATGCCCCTACGCTGATGCGGGATCTGGTCACTGGAAACGCTCATCCGGTTGCCTATACAACGGTCCTGATCTTAACAGGTACGACGTTCTTTTTCGGCGGCTTCGCCCGCGAGCAGATTTGCATTTATGCTTGCCCGTGGCCGCGTATTCAGGCCGCTATGATGGATGAGGACACTCTGGTCGTCGGGTACCGCGAATGGCGGGGCGAACCGCGCGGCAAGGGTAAGCGTACTACCGATTCTGAGCTGGGCGACTGCATCGACTGCATGGCTTGCGTGAATGTTTGCCCGGTTGGGATCGACATTCGCGACGGGCAGCAGATGGAATGCATCACCTGCGCGCTGTGCATCGACGCTTGCGATGACATGATGGCCAAGATCGGCAAGCCGCGTGGCCTGATCGACTATATGGCGCTGAGCGACGAAGCTCATGAACGGGCAGGCGAGCAACCCATCAACGTCTGGAAACACATCCTGCGTCCGCGGACGATCCTGTATACGGCTTTGTGGACCCTGGTTGGCCTTGCGCTGTTGTTTGCACTGTTTATCCGGTCCGATATTGATCTGACCGTGGCGCCCGTGCGCAACCCGACATTTGTCACTTTGTCCGACGGAACAATCCGCAATACCTATGATGTGCGCCTGCGCAACAAGCATGGTGAAGACCGGGCGTTCCAATTGTCCCTCGCGGGTGATCCGGCCTTGCAGATCCAGATCGAGGGCGTCGAAGGTGAGATTGTCAATGTCACGGCAGATACGGCACAATTGACCCGCGTCTACATCGTTTCTGCGGGCGACACCGGGCCGGCGGCTGCGGATGCAACTTCGGTGCGCATCTGGGTCGAGGATCTGGAAAGCGGTGAACGCGCCTATAAAGACACCACTTTCAACGGACGAGGGAACTAGTATGGCCGAGCGTCAATTTACCGGTAAGCACGCTCTGGCCATTTTCGTCGCCGCGTTTGGCGTGATTATCGCCGTAAACCTCGTACTGGCCTATAGCGCGGTCAAAACCTTTCCGGGGCTTGAGGTCAAAAACTCTTATGTCGCCAGTCAGGAGTTCAACGACCGTCTGAAGGAACATCAGGCGCTGGGCTGGACCATTCGTGCCGAAATGTCTGGCGGCTTGTTGATCCTGCATATCACTGACAAAACCGGAGCTCCGGTCGAAGTGTCCGAGTTGCAGGCGGTTGTGGGTCGTGCCACCCATGTCGAAGATGATTTCTCGCCCGAATTTATCTTTGACGGTCAGGCCTATGCAGCGCCGGTATCGTTGGGCAAAGGCAACTGGAACATACGGCTGGTTGCCAAGGATAGCGCGGGTGCAGAGTTTGCCCAGCGTGTGCCGTTGTACGTAAAAGGGTGATGGGATGACGACGCAGTTCACATCCGGCACTGCGGCCTGCCCCGGTTGTATCGCCAGCCCGGCGGAACCGGCACGGCCCATCCCGCAGGATGCTCAGATTGCGTTGTCGCTGCCGGGCATTCATTGCTCGGCCTGTATTTCTACGGTCGAACGGGAACTGAACGCCTATCCGGGGGTCGAGGACGCGCGGGTGAACCTGACACTCAAGCGGGCGATGATCAAAGCGTCGTCTGATCTGCGTGCGGCCGATCTGATTCCGGTGTTGGAACGGGCGGGCTATGAGGCGCACGAGCTGGACCCCGGTTCGTTGTCAGCGACGCAGGCGAATAAGGCCGGTCGCGATCTGCTGATGCGGCTGGCGGTGGCCGGTTTCGCTTCGATGAACGTGATGCTGCTGTCGGTGTCGGTCTGGTCGGGCGCATCGGATGCCACGCGCGATATGTTCCACTGGATTTCCGCGGCCATTGCGTTGCCAGCCATAGCCTTTTCGGCGCAGCCTTTCTTTACCAACGCCTGGAGCGCCCTGCGGGTCAAACGCCTGAACATGGATGTTCCGATTGTTTTGGCCATCCTGTTGGCGTTGATCACATCGCTTTGGGAAACCGCGCTCAGTGGCAAGCACGCTTATTTCGATGCCGCGCTGACGCTGACCTTCTTCCTGCTGGCGGGGCGGTATCTGGATTACCGCACCCGCGATGCCGCCCGATCTGCGGCCGAAGAGCTGACCGCACTTGAAGTCCCGCGTGCCATCCGGCTGGTCGACGGTGCTGAAGAAGAAGTGGCTGTAGCCACCCTTGCAGTTGGCGATCTGATCCTTGTCCGGCCCGGTGGGCGTATGCCGGTGGACGGCGAAATTGTGTCGGGGCAGTCAGAGCTTGATCGGTCCCTGTTGACCGGGGAAACCCTACCTGTTTTTGCGCAAGCGGGCATGGCAGTCAGCGCTGGTGAGGTTAATCTGACTGGCCCCCTGACCATTCGGGCGACAGCGGTGGGTGAGGATACGTCGCTGCACCGTATGGCCGATCTGGTCGCCATCGCTGAATCGGGCCGGTCGCGCTATACCTCATTGGCGGACAAGGCGGCCAAGCTTTATGCGCCGGGTGTACACATCCTAGCGGCGCTCAGCTTTCTGGGTTGGTACATCTATTCCGGCGATATCCGCACCGCGCTGAACATTGCAGCTGCGGTGTTGATCATCACCTGCCCCTGTGCGTTGGGGCTGGCGGTGCCTGCGGTGACAACGGCAGCCTCGGGGCGGTTGTTCCGCAAGGGGATGCTGATCAAACATTCCACCGCCCTGGAACGTCTGGCCGAGGTGGATACGGTGGTGTTCGACAAAACCGGTACGCTGACCTCAGGCACGCCCGAACTGATCAACCTGGGCGATCATGCCCGCGCTGATCTTGAAGTGGCCTTGGCGCTGTCCGAGGCATCCTCGCACCCGCTGTCCGTTGCATTGACCACCGCGGCACGCGATGCGGGGGTCAAACCGGCCTGTCTGAAAGATATCACCGAAGTTCCGGGTTACGGCACCGAAGGCACCTATCGAGATCAGCGCGTGCGTCTGGGCCGGGCAGCGTGGACGGGTGCGCAAGAGGGTGATCAGACCGCAGCATGGTTGTCCGTCGCAGGGCAGGCGCCTGTGTGCTTCCAGTATTCGGACAGTCTGCGCCCCGGCGCGGCCGAGGCGGTTCAAGCCTTCCGCGACGCAGGCAAAGAGGTCATCCTGATTTCGGGTGACACAGAAGGCGCGGTTCAGGCGCTGGCTGAAAAGTTGGGGATCGAACACTGGGTCGCGCAGGCTTTGCCGCAAGAAAAAGCCGCCCGTGTGCAGGAGCTGAGCGATCAGGGCCGACATGTTCTAATGGTCGGCGACGGTCTGAACGATACCGCCGCGCTGGCAGCGGCGCATGTGTCGATCTCGCCCGCATCGGCGCTGGACGCGGCACGGGTGGCCTCGGATATCGTGCTGTTGGGTAATGATCTGGCCCCAATTGCCGATGCCTGTGATACGGCCGTGAAGGCGACCAAACGGATTCGCGAGAACTTTCGTATTGCCACCGTTTACAATATCATCGCGGTGCCGCTGGCGGTGGCCGGTCTGGCCACGCCCTTGATTGCGGCGCTGGCGATGTCGACCTCGTCCATCACCGTGTCCCTGAACGCCCTGCGTCTGAGGTAGCTGCTATGGAAGTTTTGGCCTATCTGATTCCGATTTCCCTGTTTTTGGGCGGGGTTGGACTTGTGGCCTTTGTGTATACCGTCCGCTCGAACCAATATGACGACCCCGAGGGTGACTCTCGGCGCATCCTGAGTGATGAATGGGACGACAAGCCCAAGCCTTGACACATGGCAATCAAGCGCTCTTGAAATTGCCGCAATGCCCGGTTATGTCCGGCTCATCCGCTAGCAGAGAGAACCAAGCCAAATGGCAACTATGAATCCGATCCAGTTCATTCAGCAAGTCCGCGCCGAAGTTGCAAAGGTCGTTTGGCCGACCCGGCGTGAGGTGCTGCTGACCACGGTCATGGTGTTCATCATGGCGGCGCTGACTGCCGTGTTCTTTGCGTTGGTTGATCTGGGCATTCGCGGCGGATTGCAACTGATCCTGGGTGCATTCAGTTAAACCGGTTTGGGCGGGCTGAAACGCCACTGCCCCCTTGCACAGCGCGCAATGTCAGAGTAGTTGACGCGGTACTATTCGGAATGGGCGTGCGGCGATTCGGGCTGCGCGCCGCTTTTTATTCCGGGTGACGTGACAGAATTTCAATGACGGTGCTTGCGGCATTGCCAGCGCACCGAAGGCAAACAAGGACGACAGGTTCATGGCGAAACGGTGGTACTCGGTCAGCGTTCTTTCGAATTTCGAAAAGAAGATCGCAGAGCAGATCCGCACGTCGGTGGCCGAGCAGGGCCTTGAGGACGATATCGACGAAGTTCTGGTGCCCACCGAAGAGGTGATCGAAGTGCGCCGGGGCAAGAAGGTCACGACCGAACGCCGCTTTATGCCCGGTTATGTGCTGGTGCACATGGAAATGTCCGATCAGGGCTATCACCTTGTGAACTCGATCAACCGCGTCACCGGCTTTCTGGGCCCGCAAGGCCGCCCGATGCCGATGCGCGATGCCGAAGTGAACCAGATCCTCAACCGCGTTCAGGAAGGTGAAGAAGCGCCCAAGCTGATGATCACCTTCGAAGTGGGCGAGAAGGTCAAGGTCAACGACGGCCCGTTCGAGGATTTCGACGGTATGGTCGAAGGTGTCGACGACGAAGCTCAGAAGCTGAAGGTTTCTGTCTCGATCTTCGGTCGGGAAACCCCGGTCGAGCTGGACTTCACGCAGGTTACAAAGCAGAGCTGATAGCTATTTCAGCAAGATTTTAGCGCCGCGATGCCACGAGCACTGCGGCGTTTTGTTTTGGCGAACCAGTTGTCAGTTCAGAAGTCCAAGGTGGTTTTCTCAACGACAAGGATCACCTTGCAGTTACGGCGGGCCGGGGATCAGTTCTTGCCGTTGAAGGACCGTCAGAATATCGAGAATGGTCGAAGGGCTGACATCCACCGATCCTTCAAGGAAGACACCAAGCCCACCTTCTCCGATCTCTTTGGGTCCGCCATTGTCATAAACCGGGTCAAGTGACGCGAGTTCTGCCGGTAACTTCGGACACAAAGGGGTATCGTTCAATACAAGATCTACAGCGGCCAGCATCAGTTCCTTTACAGAGTCCAGCGTATCATCATCCAGAAGTTGCTCTCGCTGTTCTTCGGGGGCCGTCAGTGTAAGATCAATGAGTTTGAAATAGGCACAATTGTCACGCAGTTCGACTGTCGCTTCGGTGGACATGTTCGCCAGGATAGCCTTTTTTTGCTCACCCCGTTGAAAATTGCGCTCACTGGTTCGGCTGCATTCAAAGATCGTGATGGTTACATCCCCATCCAGATCAATTGCATCGCCTTGGGCCCCAAAACTCAAGTCATCCAGCCGGACTTGCAGGCCGCAATTGTCGACTATTGCGTTGTCAGCCAGTCGCTCAGGCACAGTCTTCTGTATTTCACGCAGATCAAGAAGCGCGCCCACCCCGATCCGTGTCGGCGCAACAGCGGCGAGGTTCAGATCAAGCGTATAGGGCAGCTCTGTATCACGAACTGGCAATGTCGCGTCGACGACAAAGTCCACTTGTTGCGCGCTTGGTGCCCGGGCGTCCAGAACGGCTGCCATTAAGACCGGGAAAATCAACCAGTGTCTCATTCAGCAAACTCCAATACGCCAAGTTCCTTCAGCCCAACCAGGACTTTGACGATTGTCCCGGCGCTGACATCGGCAGATCCGACAACAGCCGCCCCCATCCCGCCCGGAGCGATTTCGCGGGTGCCTCCTGATTCGTAGACCGGTTCGAGAACAGAGAATTCGTCGGGCAGTGGCGGGCAAACCGGATGGGCTGCCAGAAACTCACCACCCTTTTCCAGAACTGCGTCGTTGATGCGGTTGGTCAAACCAAAGAGGTTGGAAACAGCGCCGATGAACCCGCGCGGGCTGAGGTCGGCGCTTTCAATGCTGAATGTTAGGCATTGGCCTTTCACCTCAGCCTTGGCGACAGCGACCGCGTCCACGGTTGCTCCAAAATAACGAAAGCCCGGTTCTTCACGCCGGTTGCACCTTGTAAACTGCGCGCGGGCGGAACCTTCGACCTTTACGGTGTCACCTATGGCGGTAACGTCTCGGATCTCAAGGTAAATCTGACGTTTGCAGGTTTCTTCCAAAGGGCCAGTCAGGATTTGAGGGGCCTTTTCCTGTAGCCCACGCAGATCCATGAAGGCCTTCAACCGCAATCGGGTTGGGCTGGATTCTTCTAGACCGCCGTAAACGGTAAAGGGAACCGGAATGTCGCGCAGGGGTACTTCTTTTGTTAGCTTGATTTGAAAGCGACCGGCATAGGTGGCTGGATCAATCCCTGTCGTTACGGACGAATTGGATTTTGTGACCGCGTTGGTTTCGGCATCCAGAGCTTTTTGGTCTTCGGCCTTGCTGCCACAACCCGGCAGCATAGCGACCAGTACACAGATCAGCAGTCCTTTGTTAAGTCGAGATGACCCCATCCCTGACCACCTCATTTGTGTCCAAGTTGCACCAAGATACCCGCCTTCGTTTCTTAAGCAACTCAAGTATTAGGATTAATTGATTTGTTCCGCAAATCTCGACCTTCGCTGAGGCGTTATTGGGCCTCAATCAGGTAATTGGGAACATAGGGGCAATCGTTTGTCTTCTCTGGACCTCCGTCAATGATGGCCCTTTCGTGGGTTTCGACGAGGTGGTGCCAGTGATGCTCTTATTTTCCGAAGGCTAGCCAATTGCTGCATTCCGGCCCGAGCTCCGCCAAGGCTCTAGCCTCATAGCGGGCTTTGTCCTCTTCAGGGAGAATCTCACGCCAACGACCGTTCACGCCGCGGTGGATGAATGTCTCTGCTCCGCCATCCCAAAAAATACCGCCTCCAGGGACGGATTTACTTGCATGTGCTTTCATGTAGTCAAAGGAACAGTGCGTGAGGATCGCATCCCAACGAGTTTCGTCAATCTCGATGTCCAGGAAATTTGCGATGCGGCGAATTTCCCCGGGCATGTCGCGTTTGAGCGCTTCGAAATGGATAAGTTGCACGTTGGGCTGATCGCGAATCTCCCACCAGGTTCGAATATTTTCCCAGAAAGGCCACATCGGGTAACCATCATTCTCCAGCCATTCCCTGAAGTATTGAACGGTATCTCGTGTTGGTCGTTCGATCGGTGGGCCTACCCGGCCGGGCGTATCATTCAGAGTTTCATACCAAGTGTCATTCGCGTTCGAATGATGGTTGTGGAAGCTCCATACTACGTCACGCCCATCGCGCCCAATGTATATGTATTTGGCTTGTTCTGAGAAAACGAGCGCATCCACCGGTAAATGCGTTTTCAAGAAGCGTCGGTGCGTTTGCGACGCGACTGCTGGTAACTTGACCTCTTTGGGCGGGACCCGAAGGTCAAGCCACGGCGACATCTCGGCGACGTCGAGGTCTTCAGCGCCGTTGAATATCAGCTGGGCGACGATTTGCTGCACCCATGTCGTTCCAGACTTTGCATAGGTAGCGATGATGATATCGTCATTACGAAATTCGAAATCGTTCCACATGGAGGAGTCAAAGTGGTGGTTGTGAAACTCCCGTGTTTTCTTCGGCGACCCAAACCCGTTCATTTTCCGATCCCTCCTGCGCCTTGAAAGTGCCAGTCTGCCACAGAACGCCAGTCCGAGGAAGAATTTGTGGCGCTAATAAGCCTTGCAGTTGAGGAGACAGGCAGAGACGAGTACGCGTGTTTCGGGCCCAAAGCGGTGATGCCAAACTGTAACGCCAACCTCTTGCCAACCCCACCATTCCCCTATACATGCCGCCTCTATCGTCTTCGGGCGAGATTCTCTCGTGGGAGGTTGCTGGGATCGCGATCCCGGGTCGGACCACGCAACATAAACCGGGTGGGACGCGTCCTGCCTACGTTGAAAGGAAAACCAAATGGCCAAGAAGCTTGCTGGTACAATGAAACTGCAGGTTCCTGCAGGTCAGGCGAACCCGTCGCCGCCAGTTGGTCCGGCGCTGGGTCAGCGCGGCATCAACATCATGGAATTCTGCAAGGCGTTCAACGCCAAGACCGCAGATATGGAGCAGGGCGCACCTTGCCCGACCGTGATCACCTATTATCAGGACAAGTCCTTCACCATGGACATCAAGACGCCGCCCGCGTCTTACTACCTGAAAAAAGCAGCTGGCCTGAAGCCGGTCGGCAAGCGTAACCGCCCTCGTGGCGCGGAAAACCCAGGTCGCGAGACCGTGGCAACCGTGACCAGTAAGCAGGTTCGCGAAATCGCCGAAGCCAAAATGAAAGATCTCAACGCCAACGACGTCGAAGGCGCAATGCAGATCATCCTGGGCTCGGCCCGCTCTATGGGCATCGAGGTGAAGTAAGATGGCAAAACTTGGTAAACGTACCCGCGCTGCGCGCGAAGCTGTCGCTGGCAAGGAAAACCTGTCGGTCGAAGAAGCTGTTTCCCTGGTCAAAGGCAACGCCACTTCGAAGTTCGACGAGACCATCGAAATCGCTCTGAACCTGGGCGTTGACACCCGTCACGCGGACCAAATGGTTCGTGGCGTTGTCGGCCTGCCGAACGGCACCGGCAAAGCGATGCGCGTTGCTGTATTCGCACGTGGCCCCAAGGCTGACGAAGCGAAAGAAGCAGGCGCGGACATCATCGGCGCAGAGGACCTGATGGAAACCATTCAGGGCGGCACCATCGAATTCGATCGCTGCATTGCCACCCCGGACATGATGCCGATCGTTGGCCGTCTGGGTAAAGTTCTGGGCCCCCGCAACCTGATGCCGAACCCCAAGGTCGGCACTGTTACCATGGACGTGAAAGCGGCCGTTGAAGCAGCCAAGGGTGGTGAAGTTCAGTTCAAGGCGGAAAAAGGCGGCGTTGTACACGCCGGCGTTGGCAAAGCGTCGTTCGACGAAGCCAAGCTGGTCGAAAACGTCCGTGCCTTCATCTCGGCCGTGGCCAAGGCCAAGCCGTCGGGCGCCAAAGGCACCTACATGAAGAAAATCGCGCTGAGCTCGACCATGGGCCCCGGCGTGACTCTGGATGTGGCGGCTGCGGCCGGCGAATAAGCCCCAGCCAAGCGCTTAGAAAAAGAACCCGGGTTGCATATGCGACCCGGGTTTTTCATTTTTGCGGTCCGCGTGATCAGAGGTATGTGCGCAATACGCGGGCTTCATGCGCCCCGATTGTCTTGACGGCCGTGTGCTGGAACGCATTTCCGATCTCTTCAACCGATGGGAAAAGCGCGAGGATTTCCGCCCTTTGCGGGGATGATAGGGAATATTTGGCAGTATCGCCGTAATAGTAGCTTTCCGTCAGCGCGCCGTTTGATCGCACAATGTGGTGCCGGTCGAACATGAAATGCGTATAGGTGATGCGGTCCGTCTCACGGATCGAAACGCCGGGAAGGCCGCACAGGTGCTTGGCGGCCACGAACACTTCGGACGAGCCAAACAGCATGTCGGTTGCGGGTGACTGTATCAGGACCCTGTGCTGTTGCGAGACCACAAGCTCATGCGTGTTTCCGATGGCGCCAGCTTCGATCACGACCGGAGCGAACGCGCCGTGGCCATGAACCTCGGTCGTTCCGATCCACAGGATCGGTTGCAGCCCGCCATCCCGGGTCCAGACGCGCTGACCCTTTTTCAGGGTCTGCACTTCGACGTCACCATCTTCGGTTTCGATCAAGGTTCCTAGGCCAAAGCAGGTAATGAAATCCGTATAGAGCGACGACCCCGCGTTTGAGCCGCTGATTTTGACATAAGAGGTTCCCGGCACCAAGGGGGCCGACGTGCTATAGCCCCAAACGTCCTGCGTGACCCCGTTCTGGGAAAACACGTAGATGTCAATCGCGGGTCCGGTTGGGTTTCCGTTAATGTCCAGAGCCCGCACGGTGATCACGGACTCAGATTCAACCTGTGTGCCATTTGTGACGATGCCACCGCCATCGGTAATTACATGGCCCGTTTCCTGATCGTCGTCGAATACATCCGGGCTGCCGCTGGTGTCGTCCAGCGTGACAGTAGTGCCAAATCCACCCGAATAGGCAAAAATGGTGCCGTCAGGTGTGTCTGAGTTGTTGATAATAGATCCACCGACGACAATGTCATTGGCATCGCCTCCGGCCGGAACAAATGTGGCGATGAGACTGGCACTGTCCTGAGCGAAAAAACTGCGGAGAACCATCTGCGCGATTATTCCTCTTTTGTACTTGTTATGTTGGGCCAAAGGCGACGAAGGCCACGCGAAATTATGCTGAAAGATAAGAAATTGGTTGGGTGGGTGCGTCAACCGGGTTCTTCAAAATACCGCACAAATAATTGTCAACTGGGACGGTTACCGCAACAGTCTCATTATCCTTGAAACACAACTTTCAAACGATTGCCCAACCGCTGTCGTTTGTCTTCCTCAAACGGGCTACAGTCGTGGTTGGGTTGCCACAACGCCAGCCAGTCCTTCAACAACCGGCCCCGGATGCAGTAATCCAGAATTTCCATGTTGATGGGATGTCGATAACGGCGAAAGAACATATCCTTGTTTTTTCTGAGAATACCGCTGCGATCCACATCGGGTCCGGCCCCGTCGCGAAAAATATCTGCCTTTAGAAAGTCGACGATATCGTACACGGCCAGCTTTTCGCGGGATTCAGTAAAATCCAGGCCAATCGTTTTTCCCTGCCCGACAATCAGGTTCTGCCCGTGAAAATCTCCATGCGAAAAGACCCGGATATCCTGAATGCCCTTCAGGCGAGCAGCTTCGGCCAGCATGACGTTTACCATTTTCCGACTTGTGCCCGCGATATCATAGGGCACCGTGGTTGAAAGGTCGCGAATGCTGTCTGTCATCCATTTTGGCCGAAATGCATAGCTCGCCGGGGGGTGGCGGTCGTGAAGATCATTCAGCCACGACCCGGCACGACGAAAGACCTGAGCAACCTGATCTTCGTTCTTGCTGTTATAGATCAGGTCGACCGCGGTTGGCCGGTTGATAAATTCGGTGACAAAGAAGGTTTCAGATGGCGACAGGTAAATCGGGCGGATAACCTGCGATGACGGGTTGTTTTCAAAATGCTGGTAAAGATCAGATAGCAGGCTGAACTCATCCCGCAGCCTTCCGGTGGTGGGAGAGTTGCTGTCGATTTTCAGTGCAAAGCTTTCAATTCCGGTTGTGATTTTCAAGACCAGACGCGAATCCGGAAACGCGTGCGAGCGATAGACGCATTCGACTTTCTTCACAGGCCCGACAGGATTGCGCCGTGAAAACTCGGCCACACACTCTGAAGCGAATGTCTGTTCAGTATCGGAAAGATCCAGCATTCAAATGCGTCGTTCTATGTGGCTTTTCACTGTGCGGATCGAATGGACCTCAGGGCTGGTGTCATGTCAATGCTGTGATGGCTGGCTTTGGGTTTTGCACGACGGATCTGGGCGGTGAAGCAATCCGGTTGGAACGGTCAATTTACCCCTTGGAAACCCCTGCCATCTGGCCTAAATAGAGCTGCGGAATAAAGCGTGCGATTCGTCGTGCGCTTTATTTTGTTTCGTCCAAGACGGTGGGTGGGTCCATTCGGCCCCTTAATTCCCTGCCTGAGACGGGTAAGACCAAAGAATTCTGAGGGTCACGATCCTCGGGCGAGTTTTGGCCAATCCCGTAACAACGGACCTGAACGCCGGGGTTAACCCTTCGGCAAATATGAGCCGGGGTGAGGTATCACCCCTAACTTGGAGAGAACTGTGGATAGAGCCCAGAAAGAGAAAGTGGTCGAGGAACTCGGCCAAATCTTCGAAAGCTCTGGCGTCGTAGTGGTTTCGCACTACGCCGGTCTGACAGTTGCCGAGATGCAGGACCTTCGCGCACGTGCTCGTGACGCGGGTGGTGCCGTGCGTGTTGCCAAGAACAGGCTCGCCAAAATCGCCCTTGAGGGTAAGCCGTGTGCAAGCATGGCCGACCTGCTGACAGGGATGACCGTTCTGACCTATTCCGAGGACCCCGTGGCAGCAGCCAAGGTGGCCGAGGACTTCGCCAAGGATAACAAGAATTTTGAGATTCTTGGTGGTGCAATGGGTGAGAACGCTCTGGACCGCAAAGGCGTCGAAACAGTTTCGAAAATGCCGTCTCGCGAGGAGCTCATTGCTTCGATCGTGGGCTGCATTGGCGCACCTGCTTCGAACATCGCCGGCGCGATTGGCGCACCTGCAAGCAACATCGCAAGCATCCTTTCCACCATCGAAGAGAAGGCGGAAGCTGCGTAAGCGGTTGGCACTGAATGATCTGCGTAGGGTTAACACCCTGACGTTGGAACACACACTGTAAACGGAAAGAGCTGATAAAATGGCTGATCTGAAAGCACTCGCAGAAAGCATCGTGGGTCTGACCCTGCTGGAAGCACAAGAACTGAAAACCATCCTCAAAGACGAATACGGCATCGAGCCCGCAGCTGGCGGTGCCGTAATGGTCGCAGCTGGTGGCGACGCCGGTGGCGCAGCTGAGGAAGAAAAAACCGAATTTGACGTCGTTCTGAAGAACGCCGGCGCTTCGAAAATCAACGTGATCAAAGAAGTTCGCGGCATCACCGGTCTGGGCCTGAAAGAAGCCAAAGAGCTGGTCGAAGCTGGCGGCAAGATCAAAGAAGCTGTGTCGAAAGACGAAGCCGAAGAGATCAAAGGCAAGCTGGAAGCAGCTGGCGCCGAGGTCGAACTGGCCTAAGCCCGTTGTCTGGCGCATCGCTGATGCGCCGCAATATTTGGCTGGGCCCGGAGAAATCCGGGTCCAGCCGAACCTGTCTTAGAAAGGGCCTCATGAACGGGGGCGTTTTCTAAGACGCGGTTTTCGGATCGGGAGGCTGCCTTCGGGACGGTGGCCACGAATTGATCCGGACGTGTCGTCTCGAATGTGCAAGGCGCCGGGGCCCGACGGTGTCTTTGCCCGCTGAGAACATCGAAAGGTGACATCTGACATGGCTCAAACGTTCCTTGGCCAGAAACGTCTTCGGAAATATTACGGCAAAATCCGCGAAGTGCTGGAGATGCCGAACCTCATTGAGGTCCAGAAATCTTCTTATGATCTTTTCCTGCGCTCCGGCGATGCAGAGCAGCCCACTGACGGCGAAGGCATCAAAGGTGTGTTCCAGTCGGTTTTCCCGATCAAGGATTTCAACGAAACCTCCGTTCTGGAGTTCGTGAAATACGATCTGGAAAAACCCAAATACGACGTCGAAGAGTGCATGCAGCGCGACATGACCTACAGCGCGCCGCTGAAGGTCACTCTGCGTCTGATCGTGTTTGATGTCGACGAAGATACCGGCGCCAAGTCGGTAAAAGACATCAAGGAACAGGACGTGTTCATGGGCGATATGCCTCTGATGACGCCGAACGGGACCTTCATCGTGAATGGTACCGAGCGTGTGATCGTGTCCCAGATGCACCGCTCGCCCGGTGTGTTCTTTGATCACGACAAGGGCAAAACCCATTCCTCGGGCAAGCTGCTGTTTGCCTGCCGCATCATCCCGTATCGCGGCAGCTGGCTGGACTTTGAGTTCGACGCCAAGGACATCGTTTTCGCCCGTATCGACCGCCGCCGCAAACTGCCTGTGACAACCCTGCTGTATGCGCTGGGTCTGGATCAAGAAGCGATCATGGACGCGTATTACAACACCGTGTCCTACAAGCTGGACAAGAAAAAGGGCTGGATCGCGCCGTTCTTCCCCGAGCGAGTGCGCGGCACCCGCCCGACCTATGATCTGGTCGACGCCAAATCCGGTGAAGTGATTGCTGAAGCAGGTAAGAAAGTCACTCCGCGCGCGGTCAAGAAGCTGATCGAAGAAGGCGTCGTCACCAACCTGTTGGTTCCTTTTGATCACATCGTCGGCAAGTTCGTCGCCAAGGACATCATCAACGAAGAAAACGGCGCGATCTATGTCGAAGCCGGTGATGAGCTGACCCTGGAATACGACAAGGACGGCGAGCTGATCGGCGGCACAGTTAAAGAGCTGATCGACGCAGGTATCACCGACATCCCGGTTCTGGACATCGACAACGTCAATGTTGGCCCCTACATGCGCAATACCATGGCGCAGGACAAGAACATGGGCCGCGAAAGTGCGCTGATGGACATCTATCGTGTCATGCGCCCGGGCGAGCCGCCCACCGTCGAAGCGGCCTCGACCCTGTTCGACACGCTGTTCTTCGACAGCGAGCGTTATGACCTGTCCGCCGTTGGCCGTGTGAAGATGAACATGCGTTTGGCTCTGGACGCGCCGGACACCCTGCGCACCCTGCGCCGCGAAGACATTGTGGCCTGCATCAAGGCGCTGGTGGAGCTGCGTGACGGTAAAGGCGACATCGACGACATCGACCACCTCGGCAACCGCCGTGTCCGTTCGGTCGGCGAGTTGATGGAAAACCAGTACCGCGTCGGCTTGCTGCGCATGGAGCGCGCAATCAAAGAGCGTATGTCGTCGGTCGAGATCGACACCGTCATGCCGCAGGACCTGATTAACGCTAAGCCGGCTGCTGCTGCTGTCCGCGAATTCTTCGGCTCGTCGCAGCTGTCGCAGTTCATGGACCAGACCAACCCGCTGTCGGAAGTCACCCACAAACGCCGTCTCTCGGCGCTTGGCCCCGGTGGTCTGACGCGCGAACGTGCGGGCTTTGAGGTGCGTGACGTTCACCCGACCCACTATGGTCGGATGTGCCCGATTGAAACGCCGGAAGGTCCGAACATCGGTCTGATCAACTCGCTGGCCACCTTTGCCCGCGTGAACAAGTATGGCTTCATCGAAACACCCTACCGCGTTGTCAAAGACGCCGAGGTGACCGATGAGGTTCACTACATGTCCGCGACCGAGGAAATGCGTCACACCGTGGCGCAGGCGAACGCGACGCTGGATCAGAACGGCAAGTTCATCAACGATCTGGTGTCGACCCGTCAGGCCGGTGACTACACCCTCGCTCCGCGCGAGAATGTGGACCTGATCGACGTGTCGCCGAAACAGTTGGTTTCGGTTGCCGCATCGCTGATCCCGTTCCTTGAAAATGACGACGCCAACCGCGCTCTGATGGGCTCGAACATGCAACGTCAGGCGGTTCCGCTGCTGCGGGCCGAGGCACCGCTGGTCGGTACCGGGATCGAGGAAAAGGTTGCGATCGACTCGGGCGCTGCGATCCAGGCGAAACGCGCCGGCATCATCGACCAGGTCGATGCCCAGCGTATCGTTATCCGTGCCACCGAAGATCTGGAACTGGGCGACGCTGGCGTTGACATCTATCGTCTGCGCAAATTCCAGCGATCGAACCAGAACACCTGCATCAACCAGCGTCCGCTGGTGAAAGTGGGCGACACCGTCATGAAAGGCGAGGTTGTTGCCGATGGTCCGTCCACCGATATCGGTGAACTGGCGCTTGGTAAAAACGTGGTCGTCGCGTTCATGCCGTGGAACGGCTACAACTACGAAGACTCGATCCTGATCAGTGAACGTATCGCGCGTGATGACGTCTTTACCTCGGTTCATATCGAGGAATTCGAAGTCGCCGCCCGTGATACAAAGCTGGGCCCGGAAGAGATCACCCGCGACATTCCGAACGTCGGTGAAGAAGCGCTGCGTAACCTCGACGAGGCTGGCATCGTTTACATCGGTGCGGATGTTGAGCCGGGCGATATTCTGGTCGGCAAGATCACTCCGAAGGGCGAAAGCCCGATGACCCCGGAAGAAAAGCTGCTGCGCGCCATCTTTGGTGAAAAAGCATCTGACGTGCGCGACACCTCGCTGCGCGTGAAGCCGGGCGATTACGGTACAGTGGTCGAAGTTCGCGTCTTCAACCGTCACGGCGTCGAGAAGGACGAGCGTGCGCTGCAGATCGAGCGTGAAGAAGTCGAGCGTCTGGCCCGTGACCGGGACGACGAGCTGGCGATCCTGGACCGCAACATCTATGCGCGTCTGCAAGGCCTGATCCTGGGTAAAACTGCTGTCAAAGGCCCGAAAGGCGTCAAGGCAGGCTCGGCAATCACCGAGGATCTGCTGGAAACCCTGACCCGTGGTCAGTGGTGGCAACTGGCGCTGGAAGACGAGAAGGACGCACAGATCGTCGAAGCGCTGAACGAGCAGTACGAAGTGCTCAAGCGTGCTCTGGACGCCCGTTTCGAAGACAAGGTCGAGAAGGTCCGCCGTGGCGACGACCTGCCGCCGGGTGTGATGAAGATGGTCAAAGTCTTTATCGCCGTGAAGCGTAAGCTGCAGCCGGGCGACAAGATGGCCGGTCGTCACGGGAACAAAGGTGTGATTTCCAAGGTTGTTCCGATGGAAGACATGCCGTTCCTGGCCGATGGTACTCCGGTTGACTTCTGTCTGAACCCGCTGGGCGTGCCTTCGCGTATGAACGTTGGTCAGATCCTTGAAACCCATATGGGTTGGGCCGCGCGCGGTCTGGGTCTGAACATCGACGAAGCTCTGGGTGAATACCGCCGTTCCGGCGACCTGACCCCGGTGCGCGAAGCGATGAAGCTGGCCTATGGCGAGAATGTCTATGAAGAAGGCATTGCCAACATGGACGAGGGTCACCTGATCGAGGCGGCGGGCAACGTGACCCGCGGTGTTCCGATCGCGACCCCGGTCTTTGATGGTGCCAAAGAGGCTGACGTCAACGATGCGCTGGTGCGTGCGGGCTTCTCGGAAAGCGGTCAGTCGATCCTGTTCGACGGTCGCACCGGTGAGCAATTCGCACGTCCGGTGACCGTGGGCATCAAATACCTGCTGAAACTGCACCACCTGGTGGACGACAAGATCCACGCGCGTTCGACCGGGCCGTACAGCCTGGTTACCCAGCAGCCGCTGGGTGGTAAGGCGCAGTTCGGTGGTCAGCGCTTTGGTGAGATGGAGGTCTGGGCTCTGGAAGCTTACGGTGCCGCCTACACCCTGCAGGAGATGCTCACCGTGAAATCGGATGACGTCGCCGGCCGGACCAAGGTCTATGAGTCGATCGTCAAGGGCGAGGATAACTTTGAAGCGGGCGTACCGGAATCGTTCAACGTTCTGGTTAAAGAAGTCCGTGGCCTCGGCCTGAATATGGAACTCCTGGATGCGGAGGTTGAGGAGTAAGGGCCTCGGCTCTTCCTCCCGTCCCCCCTTCCGCAAAATTTGAGGTATCAAAATGAACCAGGAAATCACCAACAACCCGTTCAACCCGCTGACGCCGCCGAAGGTTTTCGACGAGATCAAGGTCTCGCTGGCCAGCCCTGAACGGATCCTGTCTTGGTCCTATGGTGAGATCAAGAAACCCGAAACCATCAACTACCGGACGTTCAAGCCTGAACGTGACGGCCTGTTCTGCGCGCGTATCTTTGGCCCGATCAAAGATTACGAATGTCTGTGCGGCAAATATAAGCGGATGAAGTATCGCGGCGTTGTCTGCGAGAAATGCGGTGTGGAAGTCACCCTGCAGAAAGTCCGCCGCGAGCGTATGGGCCACATCGAACTGGCCGCGCCCGTCGCACATATCTGGTTCCTGAAATCGCTGCCGTCCCGCATCGGTCTGATGCTGGACATGACGCTGCGCGATCTGGAACGCGTTCTGTACTTTGAAAACTATGTCGTCATCGAGCCCGGTCTGACCGACCTGACCTACGGCCAGATGCTGACCGAGGAAGAGTACATGGATGCGCAGGATGCTTATGGCATGGACGCGTTCACCGCGAACATCGGTGCTGAAGCCATTCGAGAGATGCTGGCCCAGATCGACCTGGAAGCCGAAGCCGAGCAGCTGCGCGCTGATCTGGCCGAAGCAACCGGCGAACTGAAGCCCAAGAAGATCATCAAGCGTCTGAAGGTTGTCGAATCCTTCCTCGAGTCGGGCAACCGGCCTGAGTGGATGGTGATGACCGTGATCCCGGTTATTCCGCCGGAACTGCGCCCGCTGGTTCCGCTGGATGGTGGCCGTTTCGCGACGTCGGATCTGAACGATCTGTATCGCCGCGTCATCAACCGGAACAACCGTCTGAAGCGTCTGATTGAGCTGCGCGCGCCTGACATCATCGTCCGCAACGAAAAGCGGATGCTGCAGGAATCCGTTGACGCTCTGTTCGACAACGGCCGTCGTGGCCGCGTGATCACCGGTGCCAACAAGCGTCCGCTGAAATCGCTGTCAGACATGCTGAAAGGTAAGCAGGGCCGCTTCCGTCAGAACCTTCTGGGTAAGCGCGTCGACTTCTCGGGCCGTTCGGTCATTGTGACCGGTCCCGAGCTGAAGCTGCACCAGTGTGGTCTGCCCAAGAAGATGGCGCTGGAACTGTTCAAGCCGTTCATCTATTCGCGCCTTGAAGCCAAGGGTCTGTCTTCGACTGTTAAGCAGGCGAAGAAACTGGTCGAGAAAGAACGTCCCGAAGTGTGGGATATCCTCGACGAGGTGATCCGCGAACACCCTGTCATGCTGAACCGTGCGCCGACGCTGCACCGTCTTGGCATTCAGGCGTTCGAGCCGGTCCTGATCGAAGGTAAAGCCATCCAGCTGCACCCGCTGGTCTGTTCGGCCTTTAACGCCGACTTCGACGGTGACCAGATGGCGGTTCACGTCCCGCTGAGCCTTGAGGCACAGCTGGAAGCGCGTGTTCTGATGATGTCGACGAACAACGTTCTGTCGCCTGCAAACGGTGCGCCGATCATCGTTCCGTCGCAGGATATGATCCTGGGTCTGTACTATGTGACCCTGGAACGCGAAGGCATGCCGGGCGAAGGCAAAGTCTTTGGTTCGATCGAAGAAGTCCAGCACGCGCTGGACGCGGGTGAGGTGCATCTGCACTCCAAAATCACCGCGCGGATCACGCAGATCGACGACGAAGGCAACGAAGTTCAGAAGCGTTACGAGACCACTCCGGGCCGTCTGCGTCTGGGTGCCTTGCTGCCGATGAACAACAAAGCGCCGTTCGAACTGGTAAACCGCCTGCTGCGGAAGAAAGAAGTGCAGCAGGTCATCGACACCGTCTATCGCTACTGCGGTCAGAAAGAGTCGGTTATCTTCTGTGACCAGATCATGTCGATGGGCTTCAAAGAAGCGTTCAAGGCGGGCATCTCGTTCGGCAAGGACGACATGGTTATTCCGGATGACAAATGGGGCATCGTTGATGACACCCGCGGTCAGGTGAAGGACTTTGAACAGCAGTACATGGATGGCCTGATCACTCAGGGCGAAAAGTACAACAAGGTTGTCGATGCCTGGTCGAAGTGTAACGACCGCGTGACCGAAGCGATGATGAGCACGATCTCATCCTCGGATCGGGCAGAGGACGGATCCGAGCAGGAACCGAACTCAGTCTACATGATGGCCCACTCCGGTGCGCGTGGCTCGGTCACTCAGATGAAACAGCTGGGCGGTATGCGCGGCCTGATGGCCAAACCGAACGGTGACATCATCGAGACGCCGATCATCTCGAACTTCAAGGAAGGCCTGACCGTTCTTGAATACTTCAACTCGACCCACGGCGCCCGTAAGGGTCTGTCGGATACCGCTCTGAAGACGGCGAACTCAGGTTATCTGACCCGTCGTCTGGTAGACGTGGCGCAGGATTGCATCGTTCGTGAGATCGACTGTGGCACTGAGCGCGCGATCACCGCCGAAGCTGCGGTGAACGACGGTGAGGTTGTTGCCTCGCTGGCCGAACGTGTGCTGGGCCGAGTCTCTGCCGATGACGTTCTGCGTCCGGGTACGGATGAGGTGATCGTGGCCGCTGGTCAGTTGATCGACGAACGTATGGCCGACACCATTGACGAAGCCGGTGTTGCGTCCATGCGCATCCGCTCGCCTCTGACCTGTGAGTCTGAGGAAGGCGTCTGTGCGACCTGCTACGGTCGTGACCTTGCGCGCGGTACCATGGTGAACACGGGTGAGGCTGTCGGCATCATCGCCGCCCAGTCCATCGGTGAGCCCGGTACACAGCTGACGATGCGGACCTTCCACATTGGAGGTGTTGCGCAAGGTGGTCAGCAGTCGTTCCAAGAAGCCAGCCAGGACGGTGTCGTTTCCTTCGAGAACCCGCAGATTCTGGTCAATGCCGCAGGCGAAAGTCTGGTCATGGGCCGGAACATGAAGTTGGTGATCAAGGACGAACACGGCGAAGAGCGTGCCAGCCACAAGCTGGGCTACGGTTCCAAGCTGTTCGTCAAGGATGGCACCAAAGTGGCCCGTGGCGACAAGTTGTTCGAGTGGGATCCCTACACCCTGCCGATCATCGCCGAGAAAGCCGGTACTGCGAAATACGTTGACCTCGTTTCGGGCATCGCTGTCCGCGATGAGACCGACGACGCAACCGGCATGACTCAGAAGATCGTGATCGACTGGCGTGCGGCCCCCAAAGGCAGCGATCTGAAGCCCGAGATCATTCTGGTCGGTGAAGATGGCGAGCCGGTCCGCAACGATGCGGGCAACCCGGTTCACTATCCGATGTCGGTGGATGCGATCCTGTCGGTCGAAGATGGCCAGCAGATCGAAGCCGGTGACGTTGTCGCGCGTATCCCGCGCGAAGGTGCCAAGACCAAGGACATCACCGGTGGTCTGCCGCGTGTGGCCGAACTGTTCGAAGCCCGACGTCCGAAAGATCACGCGATCATCGCAGAAGCCGATGGTTACGTGCGCTTTGGCCGCGACTACAAAAACAAGCGCCGCATCAGCATCGAACCGGCGGATGAGTCGATGGAAACGATCGAGTATATGGTTCCCAAGGGCAAACATATCCCGGTCGCGGAAGGTGACTTTATCCAAAAGGGTGAATACCTGATGGATGGTAACCCGGCCCCGCATGACATCCTATCCATCATGGGTGTCGAAGCGCTGGCGGATTACATGATCGACGAGGTGCAGGACGTCTATCGTCTGCAGGGCGTGAAGATCAACGACAAGCACATCGAGGTCATCGTGCGCCAGATGCTGCAGAAGTGGGAGATCCTGGATTCAGGCGACACCACCCTGTTGAAAGGCGAACATGTCGACAAGCAGGAGTTTGACGCAGCCAACGAGAAGACCCTCTCGCGCGGTGGCCGTCCGGCTCAGGGCGAACCGATCCTCTTGGGGATCACCAAAGCCTCGCTGCAGACGCGTTCGTTCATCTCGGCGGCGTCGTTCCAGGAAACCACCCGCGTGCTGACCGAAGCGTCAGTACAGGGCAAAAAGGACAAGCTGGTTGGCCTGAAAGAGAACGTCATCGTCGGTCGCCTGATCCCTGCCGGTACAGGTGGTGCAACCCAGGCTGTGCGTCAGGTTGCCCAGTCGCGCGACAACGTCGTGATCGAAGCCCGCCGGGAAGAGGCCGAAGCGGCCGCTGCCTTGGCTGCCCCTATTGTCGAAGACGACATGGTTGGAGACGAGCTGGACGTTCTGGTGGAAACCCCGGAAAGCCGCGAGTAAGCGACTACGATAATCCAAAGATCAGGCCCCGCGATTTCGCGGGGCCTTTTTCTTTGGGTGGCCGCCTGTGCCCTTTGCCTAGATTGAAGCGCTGACAATGGCAAGGGATGGGTCGCAGACTGTGCGGCTCGGTTCGGCGCAAATTAATATGAGCAGTTTTATTCTAGAAAAACCCTTTTCATGGTATGGTTTTTTACGTCTCGCGCACAAATCCACCGGAGATTTGAATTATGAGAGCTGTATTGAAATTGTCTCGTGCATTATCGGTTTTGGGGATTGGCCTGCTGGCGGCATGCAGTGATTACGCCTATGTCGGGATGCCGCAGGGGCAGCCGTCTCGGGAAGTAAAAATTCCCGATGGCACCACGCGGCTTATTCCAGTTTCCGCTTCGATAGTGGGTCTTGCCTATGACCAGCCGCGGCGACGGATTTTCCTGCGCAATCTCCCCGGTACACAGTTGCAGGAACTTGATCGAAATGGCCGCGTTCTACGCACCTTTTCGGCGCAGCGCGTACCGGCCGGTTGCGGAGGGGTTACTCCTGACGACTTCCCGATCAAGGAATGCGGGCTCGCTATTCGGGGTGCAGACGGCCATCTTTTCCTGGATCATCCAAACGGTCTGATGATTTCAGAATTGACGCGCGACGGGCAGTTCGTGCGCCATATCAGGCTTGCGCAACCGCAAGGACCGATAGGCGGGCTGGCCTTCGACAAAAATACCGGCACCCTTTACGTGTTGTTTATTCGGAATCGTCTGATTGCCGAGATTGATCTGAACGGCACCACCAAAAGGGTCATTCGCCCAACCAACCCCTCGGTTGGTGCGGCATTGCAGATTGAGCGCTTTGGCCTCGGGATCAACGCTGAACGCCGTGAGCTTTACGTTGCACTTCAAAACGGCAACCGGCTTGGGGTTTTAAACATGTCCGGAGGGCTGATCGCGACGCATAACCTAAGTGCCGGGGTGACCGTCGAAGGTATCGGCGGCGGGCGCGTCTTTGGATTTTGATGACGATTAGATTGTGTCCGGCAAATTGAGATGTAATTTTCCTGTTCGCCCACTAAGTTGCGTTGACAATAAGTCGATCGATTGAGCCAATGCAGCAATCGACTTTCGACCGGATTCTTTAACCATGACTCCAAACGTGAAAGGCGCGCTGCTGATGATGGGCAGCATGGCCGCCTTTACCATCAATGATGCTCTGATCAAGGCGGCAGGCGCCGAAGTGCCGTTGTTTCAGATGGTAGCAATGCGCGGATTTTTGGCGACGGTTTTGGTGTTTCTGCTGGCGCGTCATCTGGGGGCGATGCATCTGAATTTCCCGCGTCACGACAAATGGCTGGTGGTGATCCGGTGTCTGGCCGAGCTGTCGGCCACGTTCTTTTTTCTGACCGCGTTGCTGCATATGCCGCTGGCCAACGTGACCGCAGTGCTGCAGGCTCTGCCGCTGACGGTCACGCTGGGCGCAGTGCTGTTTTTCCGCGAACAGATCGGGTGGCGACGAGTTCTGGCGATTGTGTTGGGCTTTGCCGGGATGCTGTTGATTGTGCGGCCCGGCCCCGAGGGATTCAGCATATACGCGATCTATGCCTTGATTGCGGTGGCCTCGGTCACGGCGCGGGATTTGATTACGCGGCGGATGTCAGTGCATGTGCCCTCGCTGGCGGTTACCTTGGCGACGTCCCTGACGATTACCGTGTCGGCGGGGATTGCCACGGTGGCAACAGGTTGGGAACCGGTACCGGTCGGTGCTGGTTTGATGGTGGCATCGGCAGCGGTGTTCGTACTTGGGGGCTATCTTTTCAGCGTCATGGTCATGCGCGTAGGCGAGGTCGGGTTCGTCGCGCCCTTCCGATACTCCAGCCTGATCTGGGCTCTGGGGCTGGGGTGGCTCATTTTCGGGGAATGGCCGGACACGATTACCATGTTCGGGGCAACGCTGGTCGTTGGCGCAGGGCTGTTCACATTATTCCGCGAACGTCAGACGCAGCCCGCCGAGTGAACTTGGCGCACAAGGTTCTGATCTATCGCAAAGCGGGCGATGAATTCACCTTCTTGTTCGGGTGTCAGAGGCAACAGCTCAGTCTTAGTGTCACGCGCATTGCGTGAATCGTTAAACTGGTTGAGCGTGCGCACCCACATCGGCGCGTCAGGATAACTGATGACCGGCATGAAATTCCCGATCCGGTGATGGGCGAAATTCATAATTGTCTGCTCGCAATTTCCACGCACATGCATCGCAAAGCCTATCCCCAACAGGGGGCGCATAACCTGGGCAGCCTGAATGCCATCTGTCCCGAATTCGGCCAGAAAGCCCTTGTTATAGTCGATGGCGACCGTTCGGTTGTTCTCCATCAGACCTTTACTCTCGTCGACGGCAAGGCGCAGACGTTCGACAAAATCCACTGACACGGCATCATCGTCGTCATGGCGGAATTGAACGCAAGGGTCGCTGGGGTCGTTGCGGGCGGCATTCAGAATCTCTTTCATCACCTTGCGATGTCGACCCGGAGCGCGGGCGATGATCTGAACCTGTGGCATGCCGGCGGTTAGATCGCGCAATCGATCCAGAGCGGGTTTGGGAAAGCAATCACCGATCACGATGAGAAACTGAAAATCCTCGTTGGTCTGTTCTCGAATGCAGGGCAGTGTAGTGGTTTCGAACAGGCGAAAGCGTTCTTCTAGGCGGGCGGGGTTGTAAAGGTACCGCCGACGTTCTTCGATCGTTTCATGTTCGACCTGAAAGCCGCCATAGGCAGGATAGGAAAAGCGGCACAGGCCGATGATTTGCATATTTGATCCGTGGGGCAGCGTGTTGCACAGACTATGCCTGCCCGAAAAGGGTGTCGCAACGGCTGCGGTGCTGGAAATTCCGGAAGGGGCCTGATATTCCCGCATAAACAGGCCGGTGAGACACCCATACGGGTGCACTGTTGACACTTGCTCCGACTCCCCCTATTACGCGCGCTATCTCGGTACCGGGGGCCGCCCCATAACCGATTTCAGTAATGGACTGGTCAAGGCCTGAACAATTTTGCAGTTCGCGCCCTCTGATAACCAACCGCGACGTTCACCTCGGAATGGGAACGCTCGCGGGTTTTGCGCTTGTGGACGCATAAGTGCAGCAAGTTTAACCGCACGCAACGCGCGTGCATGTCATGTGTGTTGCAAAACGGGGAAGAAACCGGAATGCCAACTATTCAACAGCTGATCCGCAAACCGCGGCAGCCCAAAGTAAAACGCTCGAAGTCCATGCACCTGGAGCAGTGCCCGCAGAAACGCGGCGTCTGCACCCGCGTGTACACCACCACACCTAAAAAGCCGAACTCGGCTATGCGTAAGGTTGCCAAGGTGCGCCTGACCAACGGGTTCGAGGTCATCTCGTACATCCCCGGTGAAAGCCACAACCTGCAGGAACACTCGGTTGTTCTGATCCGTGGCGGCCGTGTAAAAGACCTTCCCGGTGTGCGTTACCACATCCTGCGCGGTGTTCTGGATACTCAGGGCGTCAAAGACCGTAAGCAGCGTCGTTCGAAATACGGCGCGAAGCGTCCCAAGTAAGAAGGAGAGGCTGATATGTCACGTCGTCACGCCGCCGAAAAACGCGAAGTCCTGCCTGACGCCAAATTTGGCGACAAGGTACTGACCAAATTCATGAACAACCTGATGATCGACGGCAAGAAGTCGGTCGCAGAGCGCATCGTCTACAACGCGTTTGATCGCGTTGAAGGCAAGATCAAGCGCGCACCGGTCGAAGTGTTCCACGAAGCGCTCGACAACATCAAACCGTCGGTCGAGGTTCGCTCGCGCCGGGTTGGTGGTGCAACCTACCAGGTTCCGGTTGAAGTGCGCCCCGAGCGCCGCGAAGCCCTGGCCATCCGCTGGCTGATCTCGGCTGCACGCGCCCGCAACGAAAACACCATGGAAGAACGCCTTGCCGGTGAACTGCTGGACGCTGTACAGTCCCGCGGTACTGCCGTGAAAAAGCGTGAAGACACCCACAAGATGGCCGAGGCGAACAAAGCCTTCAGCCATTATCGTTGGTAATCCAAGAGGCTTAGACCAATGGCACGCGAATATCCGCTCGAACTGTACCGTAACTTCGGTATCATGGCGCACATCGACGCAGGTAAGACCACCTGCTCGGAGCGTATCCTGTATTACACTGGTAAATCCCACAACATCGGTGAGGTGCACGATGGTGCAGCCACCATGGACTGGATGGAGCAGGAGCAGGAACGCGGCATCACCATCACTTCGGCTGCGACCACCACTTTCTGGGAACGCACCGAGGACGGTCAGACCGCAGAAACGCCTAAGCACCGCCTGAACATCATCGACACTCCCGGCCACGTTGACTTCACCATCGAAGTTGAACGTTCGCTGGCAGTTCTCGACGGTGCCGTCTGCGTTCTGGACGCAAACGCCGGTGTTGAACCCCAGACCGAAACCGTGTGGCGTCAGGCTGACCGCTACAAGGTTCCGCGTATGGTTTTCGTCAACAAGATGGACAAGATCGGCGCTGACTTCTTCAACTGCGTCAACATGATCGAAGACCGCACCGGCGCACGTGCTGTTCCGGTTGGTATTCCGATCGGCGCCGAGTCCGAGCTGGAAGGCCTGATCGACCTGGTCACCATGGAAGAGTGGCTGTGGCAGGGCGAAGATCTGGGCGCAAGCTGGATCAAAGCTCCGATCCGCGACAGCCTGAAAGACATGGCTGACGAATGGCGCGGCAAGATGATCGAAGCGGCCGTCGAAATGGACGACGACGCGATGATGGAATACCTGGAAGGCAATGAGCCCGACGTTCCGACCCTGCGCGCCCTGCTGCGCAAAGGTACTCTGGAAATCGCGTTCGTTCCGGTTCTGGGTGGTTCGGCGTTCAAGAACAAAGGCGTTCAGCCGCTGCTCAACGCTGTGATCGACTATCTGCCTAGCCCGCTGGACGTTGTTGATTACATGGGCTTCAAGCCCGGCGACGAGGAAGAAGTTCGTGACATCGCCCGTCGTGCAGACGATGACATGGCCTTCTCGGGCCTGGCATTCAAAATCATGAACGACCCCTTCGTTGGCTCGCTGACCTTCACTCGGATCTACTCGGGCACCATGAACAAGGGTGACTCGATCCTGAACTCGACCAAAGGTAAGAAAGAGCGCATCGGTCGTATGATGATGATGCACTCGAACAACCGGGAAGAGATCGAAGAAGCGTTTGCAGGCGACATCATCGCGCTGGCGGGTCTGAAAGACACCACCACCGGTGACACCCTGTGTGACGCGAAGGATCCGGTGGTTCTGGAAACCATGACCTTCCCCGATCCGGTGATCGAGATCGCGGTTGAGCCCAAAACCAAGGGCGACCAAGAGAAGATGTCCCAGGGTCTGGCCCGTCTGGCCGCCGAAGACCCGTCCTTCCGTGTGGAAACCGACCTGGAATCGGGTCAGACCATCATGAAGGGCATGGGCGAACTTCACCTGGACATCCTGGTGGACCGTCTGAAGCGCGAATTCAAGGTCGAGGCGAACATTGGTGCGCCGCAGGTGGCCTACCGTGAGACCATCTCGATGCCGGTCGAACACACCTACACCCACAAGAAACAGTCTGGTGGTTCGGGTCAGTTCGCGGAAGTCAAGCTGGAGATTCAGCCGACCGAGCCGGGCGAAGGTTATTCCTTCGAAAGCCGCATCGTTGGTGGTGCCGTTCCGAAGGAATACATCCCTGGTGTTGAAAAAGGCATCAACTCGGTCATGGATAGCGGCCCGCTGGCTGGCTTCCCCGTGATCGACTTCAAGGTTGCTCTGCTGGACGGTAAGTTCCACGACGTTGACTCGAGCGTACTGGCGTTCGAAATCGCATCGCGGATGTGTATGCGTGAAGGCATGCGCAAAGCTGGCGCGAAGCTGCTGGAACCGATCATGAAAGTCGAAGTGATCACCCCGGAAGAATACACCGGCGGTATCATCGGCGACCTGACTTCGCGTCGGGGCCAGGTGTCTGGACAAGAGCCGCGCGGCAACGCGATCGCCATCGATGCGTTTGTTCCGCTGGCCAACATGTTCGGCTACATCAACACTCTGCGTTCGATGTCGTCGGGTCGTGCCCAGTTCACCATGCAGTTCGACCACTACGATCCGGTTCCGCAGAACATCTCGGACGAGATTCAGGCGAAATACGCATAAGCGAAGATTTGAGGGAGCGCGGCTAACGCGCTCCCTTCATTACCGAAAAAGGAGGCCATCATGGCAAAGGAAAAGTTTGAGCGTACAAAACCGCACGTCAACATCGGCACGATTGGGCACGTTGACCACGGTAAAACCACGCTGACCGCAGCAATCACCAAGTATTTCGGTGACTTCAAAGCGTATGACCAAATCGACGGCGCGCCTGAAGAGAAGGCTCGTGGCATCACCATCTCGACCGCCCACGTGGAATACGAGACCGACAACCGCCACTATGCACACGTCGACTGCCCCGGCCACGCCGACTACGTCAAGAACATGATCACCGGTGCCGCTCAGATGGACGGCGCGATCCTAGTTGTGAACGCTGCTGACGGCCCGATGCCGCAGACCCGCGAGCACATCCTGCTGGGCCGCCAGGTTGGCATCCCGAAGATGGTCGTGTTCATGAACAAAGTTGACCAGGTTGACGACGAAGAGCTGCTGGAACTGGTTGAGATGGAAGTTCGCGAACTGCTGTCCAGCTACGAATACCCTGGCGACGATATTCCGATCATCGCAGGTTCGGCTCTGGCCGCGATGGAAGGCAACAACCCGGAAATCGGCGAAGAGAAGATCAAGGAACTGATGGCGGCTGTTGATGACTACATCGACACCCCTGAGCGTGAAGTTGACAAGCCGTTCCTGATGCCGGTCGAAGACGTGTTCTCGATCTCGGGCCGCGGTACCGTTGTGACCGGTCGTGTTGAGCGTGGCGTGATTAATGTTGGCGACGAGATCGAAATCGTCGGCATCCGCGACACTCAGAAAACCACCTGCACCGGCGTTGAAATGTTCCGCAAGCTGCTGGACCGCGGTGAAGCAGGCGACAACATCGGCGCCCTGCTGCGCGGTATCGACCGTGACGGCGTTGAGCGTGGTCAGGTTCTGTGTAAGCCGGGTTCGGTTACACCGCACACCAAGTTCGAAGCCGAAGCCTATATCCTGACCAAGGAAGAAGGCGGTCGTCACACCCCGTTCTTCGCGAACTACCGTCCGCAGTTCTACTTCCGTACAACGGACGTGACCGGCACCGTGACCCTGGCCGAAGGCACCGAGATGGTCATGCCCGGCGACAACGTCGGCTTCACCGTCGAACTGATCGCCCCGATCGCGATGGAAGACGGCCTGCGTTTCGCCATCCGCGAAGGCGGCCGCACCGTCGGCGCCGGCGTTGTGTCGAAAATCATCGAGTAAGGCGCTTAAGCCAATACTCAAAGAAAGGGCGCCCCTTAGGGCGCCCTTTTTGCTTGGATACCGGTTCCAAGGCACGCAAAATTGTGCTGCTTGTGTAAGATAGCTGCACAAGCAATATTTGAACCTATATGGAAAACTATCTTTTTCTATCTTTCATTCTTCTCGGGACGGGCATTGCTATTGTTCCGGTCGCCGTATGGCTTGGCCTTGGGTCGGTTCTGGGTTTCCTGATTGCCGGAATGCTGCTTGGCCCTGTCTTGTCGGCGCTGAGTGTTGATGTCGGCAGTCTTGAGCGGTTTGCCGAATTTGGCGTTGTCATGATGCTGTTTCTGATTGGTCTGGAACTGGCGCCCAAAAAGCTTTGGGATTTGCGCAAAAGGCTTTTGGGGTTGGGCGGTTTGCAACTGGTTTGTACCTCTCTTGCCGTAATGGGGTTGGCGATGGCGCTTGGGCAGCCGTGGCAGTCGGCCTTGACCATCGGGTTGATATTTTCACTGTCGTCCACGGCTATAGTGTTGCAAACACTGCATGAAAAAGGGCTGCTGATGGGAGCCGGAGGGCAATCCAGCTTTTCGGTTCTGTTGATGCAGGACATTGTGGTGATCCCAATTCTGGCGCTTCTGCCGCTACTGGCTCTGCCAGAGCTTGCCGCGATAGGGGGCGGGTCCGTCAGTCACGGGCCCACGACAAACACCGGACTTTCACTGAATCTTGTGCAAGGCATGCCGGGCTGGCTCAGGGCCCTTGTCACGCTTGGCTCGATCATTCTGGTGATTGTTGGCGGTGCTTATCTGACCGGGCCAGTGTTCCGATATGTTGAGTCTGCTAATCTGCCTGAACTGTTCACGGCCATGGCCCTGACCCTTGTGGTCGGTGTGGCCGTGTTGATGATGGCCGTGGGACTGACACCGGCATTGGGGGCGTTCATCGCCGGGGTGGTTTTGGCCAACAGCGAATATCGCAATGCGCTGGAAAAAGAGATCACTCCGTTCAAAGGGCTGTTTCTGGGGTTGTTTTTTGTCAGCGTCGGAGCCTCGGTGAATTTCCGATTGATGGTCGATAACATGGGGCTGGTTGTCTCGCTGACCCTTGGCGTGATGGCCATCAAGGCCGTGGTGCTTTTTGCGCTTGGCCGATTGTTTGGTGTGACTGGTGCAAGTAATTGGCTATTCGCGTTGGGAATGGCGCAGGCCGGTGAGTTCGGCTTTGTGCTGCTGTCCTTCTCGGTCGCAACCCATGTGCTGAGTGCCGATCTGGCAAATACGCTGATCATTGTCGTTGCGCTTTCGATGGTGCTGACGCCGTTGCTGTTTTTGATTTACGAACGGGTTGTTGCGCCCGGTACGCACAGGCTCAACCGTCGGAGAGTTAGGGACCAATAGCAGGGACGAAGTTTTGGAACTTTATGGCTGTTGAAATTCTCTCAAAGATTGTGGATGGTTCGCGCGCACAATCTTGAGGGTGCATAGACTATGTTTTTGAAGATTCTCACATTTCTCGGCTTTGGATTGGCAAGTGTTTCAGCGCTGCATGCAGAAGAAGAAATTGTCGTTCAGTTGAATACACGCACATTCTATGCAGGTGAGGACTTTTCGGGGCGGGACTCTGACGCGAAATTTCTTCCGATCAATAGGCTTGATTGGTTGAACGAAATGTTGAAGGAAATCCACTTCTGGACAATACTGTCATTCACATTAAGCAATTAAACCCGGGGTCCGATTCGCTTGGTCGCCAACAGGCCCGGTGGAGGTACCCATACCCTGAGCCAGTACCTAATCACCTGAGGTTGCCGGGCTACACTGTGCATTCTAGCGGGCAAGATGGTTTCAGGTTGTTGTATCTGACCCCAAATCTTCGCGAAACAGTACGCAATTGGCTGCACCGCAGAAAGGGATTCCAATACTTACGAGTGGTGTGGGCTACGCGCTCGATATCCACTTGACCCGCTGGTAATGGTACTGACTCGTATCTATAATCCGCCGCCGATGGATCAAATGGACGAGTTTTTCAAGAGGTCGCCGAGATTACCGTTGGTATTGCGCTGTGTTTGGATGTTACGGATCATCTGGAAAACGACGCAAAACGATCGGTGGATGAGTACCTAGCCAAAGGTTCAGAAAGCTTCTGTGCCGATGGGTTATCATCCTGAACTCAAGCGCTTTGCCAATCTTCGCATCAAAGTACTAAGGTTTGGCCAAAGGCGCCGATATTGTTCTGACTCATTTCCCTTGCCAAACCCCATCAACCCCTGTAGATCGCGCGGGTTCTCATCAAGAACATCAAGGCGGGGTGATTCCCGCCTTTTGGGTTCGAAGAGGGTTGGCGATGCGCGTCTGTCCTCCTCTCAACCTCAACGCCTGATAAAAGGCTGTTAATATGCAAAGCCAAAACATCCGTATTCGGCTGAAGGCATTTGACTATCGCGTTCTGGATGCCAGCACGCAAGAGATCGTCAACACTGCCAAGCGGACCGGCGCGAACGTGCGCGGCCCGATCCCGCTGCCGAACAAGATTGAGAAGTTCACGGTTCTCCGTGGCCCTCACGTTGACAAGAAATCCCGCGACCAGTTCGAGATACGTACGCACAAGCGTCTGCTCGACATCGTTGATCCGACCCCCCAGACCGTTGACGCGCTGATGAAGCTCGACCTCGCTGCTGGTGTGGACGTCGAGATCAAGCTGCAGTCGTAAGATCGGAGGGTATAGATTATGCGCTCTGGTATTATCGCAAAAAAAGTTGGCATGACCCGCCTGTTCATGGAAGACGGTAAGCAGATTCCTGTGACCGTTCTTCACCTGGACAACCTGCAGGTCGTTGCACAGCGTACGGCTGACAAAGACGGCTACACCGCCGTTCAGCTGGGCGCCGGTGCTGCCAAAGCAAAACGCACCTCGAAAGCCATGCGCGGCCACTATGCCGCTGCAAAGGTTGAGCCCAAGCGTAAGCTGGCCGAGTTCCGCGTCTCCGAAGATGGCCTGATTGAAGTGGGTGCTGAGATTTCGGCAGAACACTTCCTGGAAGGTCAGAAGGTTGACGTTTCGGGTACCTCGATCGGTAAAGGCTTTGCCGGTGCGATGAAGCGCCACAACTTCGGTGGTCTGCGCGCCTCGCACGGTGTTTCGATCAGCCACCGTTCGCACGGTTCGACCGGTCAGTGTCAGGACCCGGGCAAGGTGTTCAAAGGCAAGAAGATGGCCGGTCACATGGGTGCTGCCCGTGTTACCACCCAGAACCTGGAAGTCGTCAAAACCGACGCCGACCGTGGTCTGGTCTTCATCAAAGGCGCCGTTCCCGGACCGAAATCGGGCTGGGTCACCGTCAAGGACGCCGTCAAGAAGAAAGCACCGGAAGGCCTGCCTTTCCCGGCTGCTGTTAAATCGGCTGCAACCGAAGCACCTGCGGAAGAAGCACCCGCGGAAGGTGGTGAAGCATGAAACTTGATGTAATCAATCTGGACGGCGGCAAAGCCGGCAACATCGAGCTGGATGCAGACCTGTTCGGCCTGGAGCCGCGCGCGGACATCCTGCACCGTGTGGTCCGTTGGCAGCGCAACAACGCGCAGGCCGGCACCCACAAGGTGAAGACCCGCTCGGAAACCAGCTACTCGACCAAGAAGATCTATCGCCAGAAGGGCACCGGTGGCGCTCGTCACGGTGACCGCAACGCGCCGATCTTCCGCAAGGGTGGTATCTACAAGGGCCCGACCCCTCGTTCGCACGGCCACGACCTGCCGAAGAAGTTCCGCAAGCTTGGCCTGCGCCACGCTCTGTCGGCCAAAGCCAAGGCAGGTGAACTGGTTGTGATCGAGAACGCCGAAGCCGAAGGCAAGACCGCCGCTCTGGCCAAACAGGTTGCAAACCTGGGCTGGAAACGCGCTCTGGTCATCGACGGCGCGACCGTGAACGAAGGTTTCCTGAAGGCGTCGCGCAACATCGAAGGTCTGGATATCCTGCCGTCGATGGGTGCAAACGTTTATGACATCCTCAAGCGTGACACCCTGGTGCTCACCAAAGCGGCTGTCGAAGCACTGGAGGCTCGTCTGAAATGAGCGCGAAGGCAGAACACTACGACGTAATCCGCAAGCCGATCATCACCGAAAAGTCGACCATGGCGTCCGAGAACGGCGCGATTGTCTTTGAAGTGGCGATCGACAGCAACAAACCGCAGATCAAAGAAGCGGTTGAATCGCTGTTTGGTGTCAAGGTGAAGGCGGTGAACACCACCATCACCAAAGGCAAGGTCAAGCGGTTCCGTGGCCAGTTGGGCAAGCGGAAAGACGTGAAAAAAGCATATGTAACCCTGGAAGAGGGTAACACCATCGACGTGTCGACCGGTCTCTGATCCGGTTACACCAAACGGTGAGAACATGATCAGGCTTCGCCCCCGAATGGTGGGCGGAGCCTTTTTACGTTTGGGTCAGGAAGCTGCCATGTCCAAGGCAGGAACGGGTGTCTGACGGCAAGCCGTTAGCGTTTTGTTACCGGCGTTCTTTCGCCGCTAACCCGTGACAGGGGAGCGGACTGCGTTATCTTCAGTAGTGAACGGGGCAAAAGGTTGAAGATCATTCTGTTGATTGGGCGGTGACTATGGGGTGGTACGCCCAAGCGTTTTGACTGATGCGCCGAATGCTTCGGAAATTATAGGTACGGTCAAATGAACAAACGTGGAGCAAACAAATCAATCTCTGTGAATTCGGACCGTTTTGCGCGCAAGCAGGGGTTCGTTACCCAGCGCTTACTGCGGCTTTTTATGGGGTCAGTGGACCCTGCCGATGACGCGGTTTCAGGGTCCCAAACCGAAGCCAAACGCAATCAGTTACTGGGGCAGATGCGGGCTTTCAGCGCCGAGCCATACTTTCAGATCGCTGATGAAAATCTCGGGCTTTTGTCCGTATTCGATGATCTGAAATATGACAGGGCGGATGTTGACATGGTTTCTCCGGCGATGCGGAGACATGTTATCGGCAAGCTTGGGCCGCTGGGGTTTTGTCAGATCTCGGGCACGGTACTAGAACATCCGCAGGCTGATATGCGCGTGTACATCCCCAAGTTCCACGCCCTTGGGGCGTCGCCCTTCGATATCATCCGCTATACCGACAAACGGCCGCAGGATTTTTGCCTGCTAACGCCGACCCAGGTGGCCTGTCAGTTTATCGACCATTACGAGTTGGATGACGCAGTGCAGAGGGTCGAAGCGCTGATTGTGAAGCATCCGATCAACCTGCTCAAGCTGGCGGATTATCTTGAGGGGAAACCCAGGCACCGCGCTTTTCGCGAGGTGTTGGGCCATATCAAACTAAAGCAGCGCATTGCGGTTGAATCTGAACCACTGTGTCGCAGGCGGTCATTGGGGTGATCGTCGATCTGGGTCTTTGATGTTTCGTTCAATCCGCCTGACGTCCTGCGGACGCAAGGAACGCCTGCCAACCCTCGGCACCGCCAAGTGCGCGCATCTTTTCATGCAGCAGCGGTCCGTAGATTTTCCACATACGTTTACGCAGCTCTTTGCCCTTGTCTGTAATCTGCAGCATTTTACCGCGCCTGTCTCCGGCATAAGATACGAATTCGATTAGCCCCTCAGAAACCATTCGTCTGCTGAGATGAGACAGGTTCGACTGCTCAAAAATGGTGTCTTGAGCAAGTTCAAAAGGGCGCAGCCTTCCTCCGTGCCGCTCAAGCGACCATAGCAAGTCATACCATTTCAGAGGCGGCAGGCCCGCATCTTTCAAGGCTGCACTGATTTCTGATTGGATAAGCCGGGTTGTCCGGTTCATGGCCACCCAGATGTCTGTTTCCAATGGGGTTGGCAGATCGTTCTTCACAACTTTGTGTTTGCTCCAAATCTTATTGCTGTTGGCTGCAAATTCAACTAGATGAAAATTCATCTAAAAACCAGCCCCATTGCAGATGAAAGGAACATAACGATGACTTTCAAATCTATGATCGCAGCCGTTGCAGTAGCTGTCGCCGTCACCCCGGCCTTTGCGCAGACTTACAAAACCGACCAGGGGCATACCGAGGTGCGCTTTGGCTGGAGCCATGCAGGCGTGTCCAACCAGCATGCCGAGTTCACCAAGGCCGAAGGCGTGCTGGACCTGAACGCGGATGATGTCGAGGCATCGACCCTGAACGTGACAATTGACACAAACAGCCTGTCGTCGGGCTTTGGCCCGCTGGACGACCACCTGAAGTCGGCGGATTTCTTTGAGGTCGAAACCTACCCCGAGATCACCTTTGTCAGCACCGGGATCGCGCGGACCGGAGACACCACAGCGGATGTGACCGGTGACCTGACCATCCACGGCGTGACCAAACCCGTGACCTTGAAGGCGACTCTGACCCATCAGGGCGAGCACCCGCTGGGCAGCGCCATCGAATATTACGCGGGCGATTGGGTGGCCTTCACGGCAGAGGGCGAGATTGACCACATGGAGTTCGGTGTGGGGCCCTTCTCGACCGGGCCGATCAGCATCATAATTGCAACCGAGATGAAGGCGGACGGCTAATATTACGGTCGACCGAGCCGTTGGGCTGGCGTCAAAAACACATATGTACGTGGAACGGATGACGCCATCGGCGATTTCACTTGCCAAGATCTGACCCGACATCGGACAATCGAACAAGGCCCCCGTGACTTCGGAGGCCTTTTTTTGAGCGGCAGCACCATAAATTGAACGCCAAACATCGCGATTGGTCCAGAATCAGGTTGCTATGTCGGTGTGGTCGTCTATCCGGTGTGCTGAAAGAAAAAGATATGGCAGGCACATGACGGAAACCAATCTATCGACCTTGGCAAAGCCGGATGTGACCGCCGCGCGTGACTGGGTGACGACGCTTGCCAAATATCGCGAACCGAACCAGTTGCGCAGTTGGTTCGAGCTTGGCGTCAGCATCATTCCATTCATCGCATTGTGGGCAGTGTCGTGGATGTTCCTGTCCGTCAGCTATTGGCTTGCTTTTGCAGTCTCAGTCCTCAACGCGGCATTCCTGTTGCGCCTGTTTGCCATTCAGCACGATTGCGGGCACGGGGCTTTCTTCACGAACCGAACGGTCAGTGACTGGGTCGGGCGGGTGATCGGAGTGCTGACTCTGACGCCCTATGATGTTTGGCGCCGTACGCATTCCACGCACCACAACTCTTCGGGCAATCTGGACAAGCGGGGGATGGGTGACATCCACACGCTGACGGTGGCCGAATACCGTGCGATGACGTCGATGAACCGTTTTTGGTATCGGGTGTATCGGCACCCAATTACCCTGTTTGGCTTTGGTCCCGGGTATCTGTTCCTGTTTCAGAACCGGCTGCCGCTTGGCCTGACGGGTATTCCGAAATTCTGGGTCAGTGCAATGGTTACAAATCTTGCCATTATGATCGTGCTGGGAGGCATCTACTATTTTGGTGGCGTGATGCCGATGTTGCTGATTTTCCTGCCCTCGACCCTGATTGCCGCGGCGGCCGGCGTCTGGCTGTTCTACGTCCAGCACCAATTCGAAGAGACGCAATGGGATCCCGATAAGGATTGGCAGCTGCACGAGGCTGCCCTGCACGGAAGCTCTCATTACATCCTGCCATCCGTATTGCAGTGGTTCAGCGCCAATATCGGCATCCACCACGTGCACCACCTCTACAGCCGCATTCCGTTCTATCGCCTGACCGAAGTGCTGCGCGATCATGATGAGCTGGCCAACAGCAACCAGATGACCATCCGAGAGAGCCTCGCCAACGCGCGCCTGCACCTGTGGGATGAGAAGAGCCGTCGTTTGCTGTCCTTCGCCGAGGCCCGCGCGCTTTATGGGTGAAGGCATTGCCCATCACTGATCGGACCCACCCGTGCGGAGCGATGAGCAGCTCCAGCGACTGCCCGTGGGATGGCGCAGCTACGCCTGATCAATGTGCTTTATGGTGCCAGATACATCCGAATTCCTAGCGAGACGTAAACGTCCCCAGCGCCAGCCCGCCGGGACGGGCAGTCGCTGGCGCGGCGGGCTCCGGCCTTGTTCCGCGCCTAGAAGAATAAGCGGAAAGACGTCGAGAAAGCATATGTGATCCTGGAAGAGGGGGACACTGTTTACGTTAGCTCCGTCTTTGAGTCTGAAGGCGGACAACAACTCGAATAAGCCCAGCTATTTAGTGGAAGCTACTTTAGGTGGCTGCTTGTTGAGTTCACCTTGCTCTTCTAAATCTAAATTAGCAGGATCGAGGTTGGTATGGCGCGCGTTACTCTTGGAAGGGCCTTAGTCTCTTCAAGTCCTGAAGGTCCAGATCCGGCGGATGTGCTTGAGTGGTATCGCCGCCGACTGGATGAGTATGATCAGGTTCAGCGCGAGAAGGGGGCTGCCGCGCCGTGGTGTGGCGTGTGCAATATCTTAAGAACCCGTATCTTCTTTGTGCTCAGATGAAGAGCTTCGGGAGCGTTGATGTGTATGCGAACACGACAACTCTAACTGAAGAGGGCAAAATTGGTATGGACCCCGAAGAGATAAGGAAGCCGGGGTCCATGACTGAGGCATTCACTCACATGCTTGAAGCATGCAATGCGCGTGGCGGTGTTGAAGGCGACTACATTGCTATGGGAAACGCTGAAATCCAGAAATACTTTGAGCACGGCGAACCGCCGGGCGTTGGGATGTTCAGAGATATGCCGGTGCGGCTGAAAAACTGCATCGTCAAGTTTTCTCGCCGCGAGTTTTGGAGCCAATGCTTCGAAAGGGTCGGTTAGGCTCGCCCCGGCAAGCTACTACGCTCGCGGAGGTCACCTAAAGTCCATACATGACCTTGAAACGCAGAAGACTCTTAGGATTCCGGCTGTCAAAGATGCTCTCTCGGGAAAGACACATATTAACTACCAAGGAGCAAACCTTCCAATTGAAGGTGGTGCCATTTCGATGCCCGTAGTTGTACCGGACTATTTCCTTTCTCAGCGTGCCTTAATCTTGATCGTCGGATGCCCACCGATTTCGAGGCCAATGCAGCGCTCATCATTCGTGACGCCGAGGGCTTTTCGCGTAAGGTAAAAAAGGCCTTCAAAAGGAAGTATGGTCAGTCGGAGGTGTACTGTGGACCAGTAACCTATTTCGATCCCTTCAGATGGCGCCCCAATGGGCGTGTTCACCCGAAATGATGAAGCATTTTGCTTTTTCCTATCAGAAAGAATATCGAATTGTTGCCCGGCCTGTCGGCAAGAGCATCGACGCAGAACCAATTTTCTTGGAGATTGGATCAATGCAAGACTATGCAGAGATTGTTCCGAGGCTATGAGGTTTTGTAAGGCCGTTCCCGGTGTGCACGCGGCAAGGCTTATGCGCGGCAATTTCGATAGCGCGAGCATGCCTAAGAAAATAGGCTCACACCCTATAGACACCCCCCCCCAACACTGCTAAATGCACCCAATCTTACGGCCTCGGATTCGTTCCGGGGCCTCTGATATTTGTAACCGGGGACCTTCGGGGCCCTATACCCTTGGCACCTACGGGGGCCTATCACATAGCGGGGAAAACCCCTGCACTTGCTAAACGGAAGACAGAAAGCATGGCACTCAAGTCGTACAAGCCGACGACGCCGGGCCAGCGCGGGCTGGTGCTGATCGACCGTTCGGAGCTTTGGAAAGGACGTCCGGTCAAGTCTCTCACAGAGGGTTTGACCAAATCGGGCGGCCGGAACAACACCGGACGGATCACTTCACGCCGCCGCGGCGGTGGCGCAAAGCGTCTCTACCGGATCGTTGACTTCAAACGGAATAAATTTGATGTCGCGGCAACCGTCGAACGGATCGAATATGACCCGAACCGGACCGCATTCATCGCACTGGTAAAATACGAAGACGGCGAGCAGGCGTATATCCTGGCTCCGCAGCGTCTGGCTGTTGGTGATAAAGTCGTGGCATCCGCCAAGGCCGACATCAAGCCAGGCAACGCAATGCCGTTCTCGGGCATGCCCATTGGTACCATCGTCCACAACATCGAGATGAAGCCTGGTAAAGGCGGTCAGATCGCACGTGCGGCCGGTACTTACGCTCAGTTCGTTGGCCGCGATGGCGGCTACGCTCAGATCCGTCTGAGCTCGGGCGAGCTGCGCATGGTCCGTCAGGAATGCATGGCCACCGTCGGTGCCGTGTCCAACCCCGACAACAGCAACCAAAACCTCGGTAAAGCCGGTCGTATGCGCCACAAGGGCGTTCGTCCGTCGGTTCGTGGTGTTGCAATGAACCCGATCGATCACCCGCACGGTGGTGGTGAAGGTCGTACCTCGGGTGGCCGTACGCCGGTTACTCCGTGGGGTAAGGACACCAAGGGTAAGCGTACCCGCAACAAGAACAAAGCGTCCCAGAAGCTGATCATCCGCTCGCGGCACGCCAAGAAGAAGGGACGTTAATCTATGTCTCGCTCTGTTTGGAAGGGTCCTTTCGTCGATGCTTACGTGCTGAAAAAAGCCGAAGCAGCGCGCGAGTCGGGCCGCAACGAAGTCATCAAAATCTGGTCGCGTCGTTCCACCATTCTGCCCCAATTCGTGGGTCTGACCTTTGGTGTGTACAACGGCCAGAAGCATATCCCGGTAAACGTCTCGGAAGACATGATCGGTCAGAAGTTCGGTGAATACTCGCCGACTCGCACCTATTACGGTCACGCCGCAGACAAAAAAGCGAAGCGGAAGTAAGTCATGGGCAAGGAAAAGAACCCCCGCCGCGTGGCTGAAAACGAAGCAATGGCGAAAACGCGCATGCTTCGCACCAGCCCGCAGAAACTGAACCTGGTTGCGCAAATGATCCGCGGCAAGAAAGTTGAGAAGGCTCTGACCGACCTGACTTTCTCGAACAAGCGTGTCGCGCAGGACGTCAAGAAGTGCCTGCAGTCCGCAATCGCGAATGCCGAAAACAACCACAACCTGGACGTTGACGAGCTGATCGTCGCCGAAGCTTGGGTTGGCAAGAACCTGGTCATGAAGCGCGGTCGTCCGCGTGCCCGTGGCCGTTTCGGCAAGATCATGAAGCCGTTCTCGGAGATCACCATCAAGGTGCGTCAAGTTGAGGAGCAAGCCTAATGGGTCATAAAGTAAATCCGATCGGCATGCGCCTGCAGGTCAACCGCACCTGGGACAGCCGCTGGTACGCCGACACCAAGGACTACGGTGATCTTCTGCTGGAAGACCTCAAGATCCGTGAGTTCATCAACAAAGAGTGCAAGCAGGCCGGTGTTGCTCGTGTGATCATCGAACGTCCGCACAAGAAGTGCCGCGTTACGATCCACACTGCACGTCCCGGTGTCATCATCGGCAAGAAAGGTGCAGACATCGAAGTTCTGCGCAAAAAGCTTGCTCGTATGACCGACAGCGAACTGCACCTGAACATCGTCGAAGTGCGCAAGCCCGAGCTTGACGCGCAGCTGGTTGCCGAGTCCATCGCTCAGCAGCTGGAGCGCCGCGTCTCGTTCCGCCGCGCGATGAAGCGGTCGGTTCAGAACGCCATGCGCATGGGCGCCCTGGGTATCCGTGTGAACGTCGCTGGCCGTCTGGGCGGTGCCGAAATCGCACGGACCGAGTGGTACCGCGAAGGCCGCGTGCCTCTGCACACCCTGCGTGCCGACATCGATTACGCACATGCCGAAGCGATGACTCCTTACGGGATCATCGGGATCAAGGTCTGGATCTTCAAAGGTGAGATCATGGAGCACGATCCGCAGGCACGTGACCGTAAAGCACAGGAACTCCAGGACGGCCCTGCACCTCGTGGTGCTGGTGGCGGTCGTCGCTAAGGAGGAAAAGATATGCTTCAACCAAAGCGTACTAAATTCCGCAAGATGCACAAAGGCCGGATCAAGGGTCTCGCCAAGGGCGGCTCTGATCTGAACTTTGGCACCTACGGCCTGAAAGCTCTTGAGCCTGAGCGTGTAACTGCACGCCAGATCGAAGCTGCACGTCGTGCCATGACGCGTCACATGAAGCGTCAGGGTCGTGTCTGGATCCGCATCTTCCCTGACACTCCGGTCACTGCAAAGCCGATCGAAGTTCGTATGGGTAAAGGTAAAGGTTCGGTCGACCGCTGGGCATGCAAAGTCAAGCCTGGCCGCGTGATGTTCGAGATTGACGGCGTCAATGACGACATCGCCCGCGAGGCCCTGCGCCTGGCCGCGATGAAGCTGCCGATCAAGACTCGCGTCGTGGTTCGCGAAGACTGGTAAGCGATTGGAGGGCTACCCCGTTCGCTAAAAGATTGACCCCCGTCGGGATACCGGCGGGGGTTTTGCGTTCTCGGTGTCAGACGCAGGTTATGGGACTTAAACTATCAATGGCCACATGCCGGTCTACAGACTCGTGACTGGCAATCGGCAGACAGGCGTGGCTAAAGTCGGACGAACCCTCTCTGCCATCGAGTAGGATACTGATGCCAAGTTTTATCCTCCGCCATTTCGTTCTGTTGTTTCTGATGGCCGTTGGTACCGTGGTCGCCCCCGCAAAAACCTGGGCCGCGTCGCCCGAGGTGAACCTAGGGTATTTCAACAAGCTTGCGATGAACGGATATGACGTCATGACTTATTGGCAAGGCGGTGATCCGCAAAAGGGCGATCCTGAAATCACGGCTCAGCACAATGGCGCCACCTGGGTGTTTCAGAGTGAAGAAAACCGTCAGGCTTTTCTGTCTGACCCGGCGAAGTATGCTCCTCAATATGGCGGATATTGCGCTTATGCGGCCAGCCAGAATGCGGTGGCCGATGTCGACCCGTTCGCATGGCGCATCTGGGACGAAAAACTGTATCTGAATTACAGCCCGCAGGTGCGGCGCATCTGGGCCAGCGATATTGATGCCAATATTGAAAAAGCAAACGAGTTCTGGCCCGAATTGCTGAAGAAATAGGGCGTGTCCTGATCCGCATCTTCCAAGATACTCCGGTCACCGCAAAGCCGGTCATAGTACGTCTGGGTAGAGTTTCAGTCGATCGCTGGGCATGCAAGCTCAAGTCGGATCACTATAAAGCTGCCGATCAAGACCTGTGTTTAGGTTCCCTAAGACTGGTAAGAGACTGGGGACCACTCGTTCGTGACAAGATTGACCCCTGTCAGGACACCGGCAGGGGGTATTGTGTTAGTCTTTTGCGATCCATCCCACTGATGAGTGAAAAAAGTCGACCTTTGTCCATAGCCCCCATAATCTGCCCAGAGTGAGTGGGAGGGTTGTATGTTTCAGCTACGCAAGAAGGTTTTTGTCAAAGAGGTCATAACCACCGACCAGTTTGGGCAACCATGCGCTCCAGTCTGCAGAGTTGCGGCTTTGGCTGTCATACAAAACCCGCTGGCCGGTAAATTCTCGGAAGACTTGTCCGAGCTGTTTGAAATTGGAGGAATGCTTGGGGCAGACCTAGCGTCCGAGGCTGTTTCTCAACTCGACCGAGCGCCGATTTCCTACGGTAAAGCAGCGATTGTGGGTGCGAATGGCGATCTCGAACAAGGTGGCGCATTGATCCATCCGAAACTCGGCGCTCCAATGCGCGCATCAGCAGGTGGAGGTGAAGCCGTCATCCCGTCGAATGCCAAACTTGGGGCACCGGGATGTGCGATTGATCTGCCCCTCGGACACAAGGACAATCCGTGGTCCTTTGACCATTTCGATACCATGACGCTGAGCATTCCCGACGCGCCTAAACCGGATGAGATTGTCATGTGTCTTGCCTACGCGGATGGCGGGCGTCCGATCCCGCGCTGCGGCTCGGGGCCAATCAAAAACTAAGGGTTGGCTGGGGCTGGCCTTGGATCAGAGCTTGGGCTATGCCCAGCCTATGGCCCAGATTGAATCACTCTTCGTTACCCGTCTTTATCGCGCAGCTTTGTCCGAGTTTGGTCCCAAGATCGACCCAGAAGAGCTGGAAAACTCTTGCCTTGTCATTGCCGAGGATGATGAGGCCGGGCAGGAATGGTGTGAGGAGAACGGCTATCCTGGTTACACCAGCTATGCCTCGCTGACCGATCTGCCATGGCGGTTCCCGATCTTTGCCGATTTGGTCAAGGCTCTGGACAGCCACGTCGCGGCTTTTGCCAAGGATCTGGAGTTTGATCTGGGCGAAGGTGAGTTAAAGCTCGAGGATCTGTGGATCAACATCCTGCCCGAGGGTGGAATGCATTCCAGCCATCTGCACCCGCACAGTGTGATCTCGGGTACGACCTATGTGGCGATGCCCGAGGGGGCCAGCGCGTTGAAGCTGGAAGATCCCCGATCGTGCCGCATGATGGCCGCGCCGACACGGCTGAAGGGCGGGCGGCGGGACTTACAGCCGTTCATCTATATGAAGCCGCAGGTGGGCGATGTCCTGCTGTGGGAAAGCTGGCTGCGCCACGAGGTGCCGATGAACATGGCCGAGGAAGAGCGGATTAGTGTTAGCTTTAACTACAAGTGGGAATGAGCCCCGGTTCCCCGTACGGTAATTGGACCAGCAGAGCAATTGCGCGGCGAACAGGCGGTGTTCCTGCCAATCACTTTTCACCTCGCGTTGTCGAAAAACCTTGCAATATGAGCGGCCATGAACCATGTGGGGCACGCTTACGTTTTTCTTTTTCGACCACTGTCTCCTGAATTTTGGCGTTCAGTCTCTCGATCCAGACCGACCACGCCGCGCTGTCGCAATCCCGCGGACAGCAATTTAATAGGAGAATACGGATATGGCCAATGGCACCGTAAAATGGTTCAACGCAACTAAAGGTTTTGGCTTCATCGCACCGGAGACTGGTGGCAAAGACGTGTTTGTGCACATCTCGGCTGTTGAGCGCTCGGGTCTGACTGGCCTGGCCGACGACCAGAAAGTAACTTTCGACATCGAGCCCGGCCGTGACGGTCGTGAGGCAGCTGTGAACATCGCTCTGGCGTAAGTCACTCAGACTTAGACAGTTGCAGACGCGGTCTCGTGTAAACGAGGCCGCGTTTTGTGTTTCCAACCAAAATACAAAAAATTCTGGATAGTGTTACGAAACTTCTCCGGATGAATTCGTCAAACTCAATGTGAGAAAACCTGAAGCCAACTCATATACAATCCTGTATGTTCCATGGATCACAGAGGTATCCAGTATGAAAGAAACTGAACGGGTGGTTCGCCAATTCCATGAAAGTTGGGGGATGCGGGATCCTGATCGCGGGGCCGAGGTGATTGCCGAAGATTGTCAGTTCGAAGATGTTGCTCGTGAGGAAAAGCAACTTGGCAAGCTGGCCTATAAAGAGGATTACGAGCGTTGGCGAAAGGCATTCCCGGATGGAGAATGCATCGTGGATAATGTGATCGTCAGCGAGTGCGGTGAATGGGCGATCGTAGAGTTCCACAATACCGGAACCCACACTGGTGTTCTGCATTCAAGCCTCGGTGATTTCGAACCAACCGGAAAGCGATACGAAGTGCGCTATTGCTCAGTAATGCGGGTAATAGGTGGCATGGTTGTTGAAGGACGAGACTATTATGACAGCGCCACTATCGTACGACATCTAGGCTTGGTGAAGTAAGCAGCGACTAGCCTGTTAGTGTAGGCAGAGGATTCCTAAACTTTCCCTTGCTACCTACCCGCTAACCCCCTATAGAGCGGCATCTTGCGTTCCCCCGGCTGAGTCGGGGGATTCGTATGTCTATCATTCATCCACCAGGTCAAAGGTGACCCTGATACGGGGCCTTCTGGTGTTTTGAGCAAAGGAAAAAGGCGATGAACGCCCAAGAACTGCGTGACAAGACCCCGGACCAGCTCCGCGAGGAACTGGCCAACCTGAAGAAAGAAAGCTTTAACCTGCGCTTTCAACAGGCAACCGGTCAGCTGGAAAACACTGCCGGCATCAAAGCGGCCCGCCGCAATGCTGCCCGCGTCAAAACCATTCTGAACGAAAAGGCCGCTGCCGCGGCATCGGAGGAGTAATCCTATGCCCAAGCGTATCCTGTCCGGCACCGTAACCAGCGACGCCAACGAACAGACCGTAACCGTTTCCGTCGAGCGCCGCTTTACGCATCCGGTTCTGAAGAAAACCATCCGTAAGTCCAAGAAATACCGGGCTCACGATGAAAAGAACGCCTTCAAGGTCGGCGACTCTGTACGCATCATCGAATGCGCGCCGAAATCGAAGACGAAACGTTGGGAAGTTCTGGAGGCGTAAGCTTCCGGGATTTTTCCATTTGTCGAAACCCTGGGGGATCTAACGAGACCAGCCCCCACAGGTCGGGAGAAACCACATGATCCAGATGCAGACCAATCTGGATGTCGCTGACAACTCCGGCGCTCGCCGAGTTCAGTGCATCAAGGTCCTGGGTGGTTCCAAGCGTAAATACGCCTCCGTCGGCGACATCATTGTCGTCTCGGTGAAGGAAGCCATCCCACGCGGCCGCGTAAAGAAAGGTGACGTCCGCAAGGCCGTCGTCGTACGCACCGCTAAAGAAGTCCGTCGCGAAGACGGCACCGCGATCCGTTTCGATCGCAACGCCGCCGTCATCCTGAACAACAACAACGAGCCCGTAGGTACCCGTATCTTTGGCCCCGTTGTTCGCGAACTGCGTGGCAAGAACTTCATGAAAATCATCTCGCTGGCTCCGGAGGTGCTGTAATCATGGCTGCTAAACTCCGCAAAGGCGACAAGGTCGTCGTGCTGGCCGGCAAGGACAAGGGCAAAGAGGGAACGATTACCTCGGTTGACCCGAAAGCCGGTAAAGCTGTTGTCGACGGCATCAACATCGCCATCCGCCACACCCGCCAGACCCAGAACAGCCAAGGCGGCCGTTTGCCCCAGGCAAACCCGATCGAGCTGTCGAACCTGGCACTGCTGGACGCAAACGGCAAAGCCACCCGCGTTGGCTTCCGCATGGAAGGTGACAAGAAGGTTCGCTTCGCCAAGACCACAGGGGACGTGATCGATGCTTGATAACGCAACCTATACTCCGCGTCTGAAGGCTCAGTACGCTGAAACCATCCGCCCCGTTCTGAAAGAAGAGTTCGGTTACAAGAACGACATGCAGCTGCCCAAGCTGGAAAAAATCGTTCTGAACATCGGCTGTGGTGCAGAAGCTGTCAAAGATTCCAAGAAAGCCAAAGCGGCTGTCGAGGATCTGACTGCGATTGCCGGTCAGCAGGCCGTTGCAACCAAGGCGAAAAAGTCGATCGCGGGTTTCCGCGTCCGTGAAGACATGCCGCTGGGTGCGAAAGTGACCCTGCGCGGTGACCGGATGTACGAATTCCTGGATCGTCTGATCACCATCGCGATGCCGCGCGTTCGTGACTTCCGCGGTGTTAAGCCGTCTTTCGATGGTCAGGGCAACTTTGCCATGGGCATGAAAGAGCACATCGTGTTCCCCGAAATCGACTTCGACAAAGTCGACGAAGTCTGGGGCATGGACATCGTAATTGCCACCACAGCGAAAACCGACGCTGAAGCAAAGGCACTGTTGAAAGCATTCAACATGCCCTTCAACGCATAAGCGCCGGGAGGATTAAGACATGGCTAAAAAAGCAATGATCGAACGCGAAAAGAAGCGCGAACGCCTGGTGGCCAAATATGCCGCAAAGCGTGCCGAGCTGAAAGAAATCGCGAATGACGAGAGCAAGCCGATGGAAGAGCGTTTCAAAGCGCGTCTGAAACTGGCGAAACTGCCGCGCAACAGCTCGGCTACTCGTTTGCACAACCGCTGTCAGCTGACCGGTCGTCCTCATGCTTACTACCGTAAGCTGAAGGTCAGCCGTATCGCGCTGCGCGAGCTGGGTTCTGCTGGTCAGATCCCCGGCATGGTGAAATCGAGCTGGTAAGGGAGACATAGATATGAATGATCCTATCGGCGATATGCTCACCCGTATCCGCAACGCGCAAATGCGCGGCAAGTCCACCGTTTCCACCCCGGCTTCCAAGCTGCGCGGTTGGGTTCTGGACGTGCTGGCGGACGAAGGTTATATCCGTGGCTACGAAGCGACGACCGGTGAAAACGGTCATCCGGCCATCGAAATCAGCCTGAAATACTACGAAGGCACCCCTGTTATTCGCGAGCTGAAGCGGGTCTCGAAACCCGGTCGCCGCGTATACATGGGCGTCAATGACATCCCACAGGTCCGTCAGGGTCTGGGCGTGTCGATTGTCAGCACTCCGAAAGGTGTGATGTCGGACGCAAACGCTCGCTCCAACAATGTTGGCGGCGAAGTGCTCTGCACCGTCTTCTAAGGAGGTCTGTCAATGTCTCGTATTGGTAAAAAACCGGTCGAGCTGCCCAGCGGCGTTACCGCCACTGTGTCCGGCCAGACCATCGAAGTGAAAGGTCCGAAAGGCACCCGCAGCTTCACCGCAACCGATGACGTAACGCTGTCGGTCGAAGACAATGTTGTGCAAATCAACCCCCGTGGCATGTCCAAGCGTGCCCGCCAGCAGTGGGGCATGAGCCGCACCATGGTTGCCAACCTGGTAACCGGTGTGACCCAGGGCTTCAAAAAAGAGCTGGAGATCCAGGGTGTTGGTTACCGGGCTCAGATGCAGGGCAACACCCTGAAGCTGAACCTGGGCTACAGCCACGACGTTGATTTCACCGCTCCGGAAGGTGTCACCATCACCGCGCCGAAGCAGACCGAGATCGTTGTGGAAGGTATCGACCAGCAGCAGGTGGGCGAAGTCGCGGCCAAAATCCGCGATTGGCGCCGTCCCGAGCCGTACAAAGGCAAGGGCATCCGCTATAAGGGCGAGTTCATCTTCCGCAAAGAAGGCAAGAAGAAGTAAGGACGCAAACCATGGCAAACAGCAAAAGAACCCTGTTTCTGAAGCGCCGCCTGCGCGTTCGGAACAAACTTCGCAAGGTCAACGCGGGTCGTCCGCGTCTGTCCGTACACCGTTCGAACAAGAACATCTCTGTTCAGCTGATCGACGACGTGCGTGGCGTGACCCTGGCCTCGGCCTCGACCCTGGAAAAAGATCTGGGTGTCGTTGGCAAGAACAACGTCGAAGCGGCCACCAAAGTGGGCGCGGCCATCGCCGAGCGTGCCAAGAAGGCAGGCGTCGAAGAGGCCTATTTCGATCGTGGCGGCTTCCTGTTCCACGGCAAAGTGAAGGCTCTGGCCGACGCTGCGCGTGAAGGCGGCCTGAAGATCTAAGACTTGCGGGCAGCTTTGCGGCTGCCCCGATGATCCGGGGGCCTCGGCAACAGTCGGGGCTCACTTGGATTGAACAAACGGCGCCGATTGCGCCATGTGAGAGAAGGGATGCCAAAATGGCAGAACGTGAAAACCGCCGGGGCCGTGGTCGTGACCGCGACGAAGCACCGGAATTCGCCGATCGTCTGGTTGCGATCAACCGTGTGTCGAAAACCGTAAAAGGTGGTAAGCGCTTTGGCTTCGCCGCTCTGGTGGTTGTCGGCGATCAGAAAGGCCGCGTCGGCTTTGGCAAAGGTAAAGCGAAAGAAGTACCTGAAGCCATCCGTAAGGCGACCGAGCAAGCCAAGCGTCAGATGATCCGCGTGCAACTGCGCGAAGGTCGGACCCTGCACCACGACATCGAAGGCCGTCACGGCGCCGGTAAAGTGGTAATGCGTACCGCACCTGAAGGTACTGGTATCATCGCCGGTGGTCCGATGCGTGCCGTGTTCGAAATGCTGGGCGTCAAGGACGTTGTGTCCAAGTCGCTGGGCTCGCAGAACCCGTACAACATGATCCGCGCCACCATCAACGGCCTGCAGAAAGAGCAGAGCCCGCGTTCGGTTGCACAGCGTCGTGGCAAAAAGGTTGCTGACATCCTGCCCAAGCGGGACGAAGCACCGGCAGCTGCTGAAGCAGAAGCATAAGGAGAGCGACCCATGGCAAAAACCATCGTCGTCAAGCAGATCGGTTCCCCGATCCGCCGCCCCGCTGAACAGCGCGCGACCCTGATCGGTCTGGGCCTGAACAAGATGCACAAGACCCGTGAGCTAGAGGATACTCCTTCGGTCCGCGGCATGGTCAACAAGATCCCGCATCTGGTTGAGATCATCGAAGAACGCGGCTAAGCGCGACATATTCGAAAAGTTAGAAACGCCTCCGATATTTCGGGGGCGTTTTATCATTTAAGGGTTATGACGGTCTCTTAGTTTAATCGATATGGTGTCAGTTCAATCTGAACGCATTTTTTCTATTATACGGCGCATATAGTCCATGAAGCGTGCCTGTTCAGTTTCACTCAACACCTGTAGGGCTTCGGCATTTACGCTTTGAGCAGACTCATAGGCGCTGTTTCGAATTGCTGTGGCCTTCTCAGTTAACCAAATCAGTTGGGCTCTGGCGTCAGCGGGGTTCTTTGTTCTTTTGATCAAGCCGTCGCGTTCCATTCGGTTGAGCGTGTTCGCTAGGGTCGCTTGTTCGACATCTATTTTGCCCAGCAATTCTTTTTGCGTCACGCCGTCTTTGAGCCAAAGCTGCAGTAAAATTGGAAATTGCCCAACAACGATCCCCAAGGGCGCAATGCGCTGCTGCAATTCCTTCGCAAACAACCGCGCCATGTGATTGACCAGGTATCCGGCCGAGTTTTCTTTTTCAAAGTTCATGTTCAAGATTTACACTTGCATAGCAAGCTATGCAATATTATATAGCTTGCTATGGAAAAGAATTGAGAGGAATCGAAATGGCTCGTATTGAAGAGTTGGACAATATCGTCACGCTGGCAGATCAGATGCAGACCGAAGAAGGTCCGGTAGTTCTGATCAACCTGTTCACAGTGGACGCCAAAGACAAAGAGGCGCTGCTGAAGGCCTGGGCGCATGATGCTGATTTCATGAAATCTCAGCCAGGATATATTTCTACACAACTCCATCAGGGCATCGCTGGCAGTTCGACCTTTGTGAACTACGCGATCTGGCAGGACGTCCAAAGTTTTCGCGACGCATTTACCAATCCCGAGTTTCAGCGACGGATCGCGGACTATCCAGATAGTGCTGTGGCGCGGCCACATCTTGTTCGAAAGCTCGCAGTTGAAAACCACTGCGTCGCCTGATGCGATAACCGGAGTAGCAACATGTTAAGAACCATCCACCCCATCGCCGGCGTATTGGGTTTTCTTACAATCCTCGTTTTCTGGATATCCACCTTGTACAGCGAGTTATTTGCAACCCATGCGACCGTCGCCGCGGTAAAATCCATGATCGTCAGCGGACTGTTTATTCTGGTGCCAGCAATGGTGATTGTCGGTGCATCCGGCATGTCTCTTGGGCGTCGCCGCAAAGATGTCCAGGCGCTCGCCAAGAAGAAACGGATGCCGATCATAGCGATGAACGGACTTCTCATCCTTGTTCCCGCCGCCATCTACCTTAGCGCAAAAGCAAACGCAGGATCATTCGACACCAGCTTTTATATTGTGCAAGTCGTTGAACTGATCGCTGGCGCCACCAATCTGACGTTGATGGGGCTTAGTATTCGGGATGGCCGGGCGATGACCGCCCGCAGAAGAAGTGCGCGAAAGCAGAGAAGCCAGTAAAGGTCCCAATTAAGCACAGCGCCCCGCATAGCTATTCAATGCACGCATAGCGGCTAGACCGAAATCTTCGTTGTTAGCGATACCGAACACTCCTATCTGAACCCTGTCCAAACAAGGAACACACAAGAAAACATCGGGGAATACGCCCCGATCAGGAAAGGAATTCAGATATGGCTTATACAGCAACAACCACTCACGGCATCACCGTTTTTGCTCGCATCGCTGACTTTGCAGCAAAGGTAAAAGAGGCTTACGCCCTGCGCGCAGAATTCAATCGCACCTATTCGGAACTACAAAGCCTGACCGACCGCGAACTGAACGATATCGGTGTGCGCCGCTGCGATATCAAAGACATCGCGCATGATCACGTTTACTGCTCGTAAACTCATAGTTTGAACCACTCACCCAGAGGCGCTTTTTGGCGCCTCTTTTGGTTTGGGATGTGCAACGACGGCACATTTCGCGGGAATTCCCCGTGTCCTGGTTGAAAGAGTTGGCGTTATCGGTCAAGGGATGAGTGGCTTGCCACTGATGTTTCAAGAAAGGGCGTATTAGGTGCGGGAATACCAAATCGGGATGCTTTGGATCGACGGCGCGCTGAGCTTTCTCGAACAACTGTGTATCAAATCCTTTCTGGATGTGGGGCAGCACGTACGTTTGTATACATATGGCCCGGTTGCAAATATCCCCGACGGCGTAGAAAGGCGTGATGCGCGTGAAATTCTGCCGGACAATGAAATTATCCTGCATCAGCGAACGGGCAGCCCGGCCTTACATTCGGATAAATTTCGTGTGCGGATGCTGGCGCAGGAGGATGACATTATCTGGGCGGATACCGATGCGTATTGTGTCAAACCGTTCACAACCGATCAGGGGCATCTTCACGGCTGGCTGGCGCCGCATGAAATCAACGGTGGGGTATTGGCATTGCCAAAAGACAGCCCAACCCTCTATGACCTGATCGAGTATACCAACGACCCGTACCGCCTTCCGCATTGGTTGCCGCCGAAACATCGTGCCGTGCTGGTCCAAAGCGCGCTGGCTGGTGACCAAAAGCACGCCAGCGAGATGCCTTGGGGAATCTGGGGGCCGCGTGCTTTGACGTGGCTGTTACAGCAGAACAAGGAAGCCCGGTTTTCCAAACCGCAAGAGGTTTTGTATCCCGTTGGGTATAAAGATCGCCGCACCATGATGCGGGCATCAGGCGGCGCAGAACGTTTCATCACGGATAACACCATGTCAATCCATTTCTATGGGCGGCGTATGCGTGCGTTCATCCGCACCAGATTTGGTGGTATTCCACATCCCAATAGCCTGGTAGGCATACTGGCAGAGAAGCACGGTATCGACCCTCATGCGGCGCCGCTCGTCCCTAGGGTCGTTTCCGAAGAAAATATGCCCCAGGACGACGCATGATCCAAGACCCGGGCGTGGGCTTGCCAAGAGAGGTCAACGGGCCTATACGCCTGCGGTGGCCTTGCGCCATACGAATCAAAACCAAGAAATGCCGTGGTTGGCCCATCACGCTTCGGGGGTCACATCCGGCTAAGGAGAAGCGATATGAAACTGCACGAATTGCGCGACAATCCTGGCGCCACACCGAAACGCACCCGCGTTGGCCGTGGTCCCGGTTCCGGCAAAGGTAAAATGGGTGGCCGTGGTATCAAAGGCCAGAAATCCCGTTCGGGTGTGGCCATCAATGGCTATGAAGGCGGCCAGATGCCGTTGTACCAGCGCCTGCCCAAGCGTGGCTTCAACAAGCCGAACCGCAAGGAATTCGCCGTTATCAACCTGGGTTTGATCCAGAAATTCGTCGACGCCGGCAAGCTGGACGCCAAAGCTGCGATTACCGAAGACGCTCTGGTTGCGTCGGGTCTGGTGCGTCGCAAGCTGGACGGGATCCGCGTTCTGGCCAAAGGCGAAATCAGCGCCAAGCTGAACCTGGAAGTCACCGGTGCTTCGAAAGCTGCCGTTGAGGCAGTCGAAAAAGCGGGCGGTTCACTGACGGTCACAAAAGCTGCTGCGGCAGAGTAAGCGCTTGTGAGCGGGCAAAGACCCGCTTACATAGTCCTCAGAGTTTTCCCAGACGCCGCCCGAGCCGGAAAACGGTTCCGGGCGGTGTTTTCATAAGAGAGACCGATTTATGGTATCAGCAGCAGAACAAATGGCAGCCAACACAAGCTGGTCTGCCCTTGGCAAAGCCACCGATCTGCGCAACCGCATCCTGTTTACGCTGGGTTTGTTGATCGTTTATCGCCTGGGCACCTTTATTCCGGTGCCGGGGATCGACGGGCAGGCCCTGCGCGAGTTCATGGAGCAGGCGGGGCAGGGCATCGGCGGCATGGTTTCGATGTTTACTGGCGGGGCGCTGGGGCGGATGGGTATCTTTGCCCTCGGCATCATGCCCTACATTTCAGCCTCGATCATTGTGCAGCTGCTGACATCTATGGTTCCCGCGCTCGAACAGCTCAAGAAAGAGGGCGAGCAGGGACGCAAGAAAATCAACCAGTATACCCGTTTCGGCACCGTGGCTCTGGCCACCGTTCAGGCCTATGGTCTGGCCGTATCGCTGGAATCGGGTGATCTGGCGACCGATCCGGGCATGTTCTTCCGTATGTCGACCATGATTACGCTGGTTGGCGGCACCATGTTCCTGATGTGGCTGGGTGAGCAGATTACCGCACGTGGCATCGGTAACGGTATCTCTCTGATCATCTTCGTCGGCATCATTGCCGAGGTTCCGGCCGCATTGGCGCAGTTCTTTGCCAGCGGACGCAGCGGTGCGATCAGCCCTGCAGTGATCGTGGGTGTGATCGTGATGGTTATCGCCGTGATCACCTTTGTGGTGTTCATGGAGCGAGCCTTGCGCAAGATCCACATCCAATATCCGCGCCGTCAGGCCGGTATGAAGATCTATGAAGGTGGTTCCAGCCACCTGCCGGTCAAAGTGAACCCGGCGGGCGTTATCCCGGCGATCTTTGCAAGCTCGCTGCTTCTGTTGCCGGTGACGATCTCGACCTTCTCGTCGGGTGCGACCAACGGGCCGGTGATGTCGTGGCTGCTGGCCAACTTTGGCCCCGGACAGCCGTTGTACCTGCTGTTTTTCGCCTCGATGATCGTGTTCTTTGCCTATTTCTATACGTTCAACGTGTCGTTCAAACCGGACGATGTGGCGGACAACCTGAAAAAGCAGAACGGTTTTGTGCCGGGTATCCGTCCGGGCAAGAAAACCGCCGAGTATCTGGAATACGTGGTCAACCGCGTGCTGGTTCTGGGTTCGGCCTATCTGGCGGCGGTCTGTCTGCTACCTGAAATCCTTCGGGGCCAGTTTGCCATCCCGTTCTATTTCGGAGGCACCTCGGTTCTGATTATCGTCTCTGTGACCATGGACACGATCCAACAGGTTCAGAGCCACCTGCTTGCGCACCAATACGAAGGGCTGATTGAAAAGTCCCAACTGCGCGGCAAAGGTAAGAAACGCGGCAGGAAGGGACCCTCTCGTCGATGAACATCATTCTTCTTGGGCCCCCGGGGGCCGGTAAAGGGACGCAGGCGCGCCACCTGGTTGAAACACGCGGCATGGTTCAGTTAAGCACTGGCGACATGCTGCGCGAGGCCAAGACCTCGGGCACCGAGATGGGGCAGAAGGTTGCGGCGATCATGGATGCGGGCAAGCTGGTCACCGATGAGATCGTGATCGGCCTGATCGAAGAGAAGCTGACCACCGAAACAGGCGCCGGTTTCATCTTTGACGGCTTCCCCCGTACGCTGGCGCAGGCCGATGCACTGGCGGCGTTGCTGACCAAGCTGGGTCAGTCGTTGCACACAGTAATCGAAATGCGCGTCGATGATGATGCGTTGGTGGGCCGTATTACGGCGCGTTCGACCTGTGGCGGGTGTGGTGAGGTTTATAACGACATCACCAAACCGATTCCGGCAGACGGCAAGTGCACCAATTGCGGTAAGGAAAATGACTTCCAGCGTCGTGCAGATGACAACGAAGACAGCCTGCGTACGCGTCTGATGGAATATTACAAGAAGACCTCGCCGCTGATCGGCTATTACTACGCCAAGGGCGATCTGCGCCCCGTGAACGGACTGGCGGATATCAAGGAAGTCACCGCGTCGATTGAGGCGATCCTTGGCTGATTTCAATATGGGCTTGACGGCGTTGCCAAAAGCCCATATCGACCCCCATCCCTAAAGGGAATCAAGACCGCATGCGGGATTCGTCCCAATTGCCCCGACCACCTCGAATAATGCTGAACCCTCTGGCCTCACTGCCACGGTAAAGCGTTGTGAAAAAAGGTTCTGGAGTTACGGAACCGCAACGAAAAGGAAAGTGACACGTGGCACGTATTGCCGGCGTAAACATCCCGACTGCAAAGCGGGTACCTATCGCCCTCACATATATCACCGGTATCGGAAACACCTCGGCCAAAGCGATCTGCGAAGCCGTAGGTATCGACGCGACCCGTCGCGTTAACGAACTGTCCGACGCCGAAGTTCTGGCCATCCGCGAGCACATCGACGCCAACTTCACCGTCGAAGGTGACCTGCGTCGTGAAGTTCAGATGAACGTCAAACGCTTGATGGACCTGGGCTGCTATCGCGGTCTGCGTCACCGCCGCAACCTGCCGGTTCGCGGTCAGCGTACCCACACCAATGCTCGTACCCGCAAAGGCCCCGCAAAGGCCATCGCTGGTAAGAAGAAATAAGGGAGGGTCTGACTGATGGCACGTGATAAGACTCGCGTTAAGCGCAAAGAGCGTAAGAACATCGCATCGGGCGTCGCCCATGTGAATTCGACCTTCAACAACACCAAGATCCTGATCTCGGACGTACAGGGCAACGCCATCTCGTGGTCGTCTGCCGGTACTATGGGCTTCAAGGGATCGCGGAAATCGACACCCTACGCCGCTCAGATGGCTGCAGAAGACGCAGGCAAGAAGGCGCAGGAACATGGCGTCAAGACGCTGGAAGTCGAAGTTCAGGGCCCCGGTTCGGGTCGTGAATCGGCTCTGCGCGCGCTGGCTGCTGTGGGCTTCAACATCACGTCGATCCGTGACGTGACTCCGATCGCTCACAACGGCTGCCGTCCGCCGAAGCGTCGTCGCGTCTAAGCGATTTTGAATTGAGCTGGGGCTGTGTTTTTTGCACGGCCCCAGCACGTCATTTTGAACCTCGGGCGTCTGCACCTTGTTGGTCATGGGGCGCGGACAGGAATGGAGGGATTACATGATCCATAAGAATTGGGCTGAATTGATCAAGCCGACCCAGCTGGAAGGCAAGCCGGGCAACGATCCTGCACGTCAGGCAACTCTGGTTGCCGAGCCTCTGGAGCGTGGCTTTGGTCTGACTTTGGGCAACGCGCTGCGCCGCGTTCTGATGAGCTCGCTGCAAGGCGCGGCCATCACCAGCGTCCAGATCGACAACGTCCTGCACGAGTTCTCCTCGGTCGCAGGCGTTCGTGAAGACGTCACCGACATCATCCTGAACCTCAAGCAGGTTGCCCTGCGCATGGAAGTCGAAGGCCCCAAACGCCTGTCGATTAATGCCAAAGGCCCCGCCGTTGTCACCGCTGGTGACATCAGCGAAAGCGCTGGCATCGAGGTTCTGAACCGCGATCACGTCATCTGCCACCTGGACGATGGCGCTGACCTGTTCATGGAACTGACCGTCAACACCGGCAAGGGCTATGTCTCGGCTGAGAAGAACAAGCCAGAAGACGCACCTATCGGCCTGATCCCGATCGATGCGATCTATTCGCCGGTCAAAAAGGTTGCCTATGACGTTCAGCCGACCCGTGAAGGTCAGGTTCTGGACTATGACAAGCTGACCCTGAAGATCGAAACAGATGGCTCGATCACACCGGAAGACGCGCTGGCCTTTGCCGCTCGTATCCTGCAGGACCAGCTGTCGATCTTCGTCAACTTCGACGAGCCGGAATCGGCTGGCCGTCAGGACGAAGACGATGGTCTTGAGTTCAACCCGCTGCTGCTGAAGAAAGTAGACGAGCTGGAACTGTCGGTCCGTTCGGCAAACTGCCTGAAGAACGACAACATCGTTTACATCGGCGACCTGATCCAGAAAACCGAAGCCGAGATGCTGCGCACCCCGAACTTCGGCCGCAAGTCGCTGAACGAGATCAAAGAAGTGCTGTCCGGCATGGGTCTGCACCTCGGCATGGATGTCGAGGACTGGCCGCCCGACAACATCGAAGATCTGGCGAAGAAATTCGAAGACGCGTTCTAAGCGCGTCTTCCCAAATGCCCGGGACTGCCGGGGACGAAACGGGCACTTCCGCCCCAAGGAGAGCCGGTGACACGCATCGCCGGCCAGACAAAGCAAAACGCGAAAGAAGGAACTAGAAAATGCGTCACGCACGTGGTTACCGCCGCCTAAACCGTACACATGAGCACCGTAAGGCGCTGTTTGCGAACATGGCTGGCTCGCTCATCGAGCATGAGCAGATCAAAACGACTCTGCCGAAGGCAAAAGAACTGCGCCCGATCGTTGAAAAACTGATCACCCTGGGCAAGCGCGGAGACCTGCACGCCCGCCGCCAGGCCGCATCGCAGCTGAAAGAAGACCAATACGTCGCAAAGCTGTTCGAAGTTCTGGGCCCCCGCTATGCCGAGCGTCAGGGCGGTTACGTCCGCATTCTGAAAGCTGGCTTCCGCTATGGCGACATGGCCCCGATGGCGATCATCGAATTCGTAGATCGCGACGTCGACGCCAAAGGCGCGGCCGACAAAGCCCGCGTTGCCGCCGAAGAGGCAGCAGACGAAGAATAAGAAGGCCCTGCTTTCTGAATTCTAACCCCCGTGTCTCCGGACGCGGGGTTTTGATTCCGCGGACCAAGCGGCCAACTGGTCCTCCTGTTGCCAGAATCGCAATCTTGGGTGATCCTTTAAGAAATTAAAGGATCGCAATATGTTTAGGTATCTGATTTTTGTGCTCGGTATTGGCGCATCAACCGCGCTTTATGCTCAGGAAACATCCAATGATCCCGCGGCCGAAGAAACGTCAACTGATCAATCCGATCTGTTGACAGATGCCGAGCTGCAAACATTGGTTGCACCGGTCGCTCTTTATCCAGACACGTTGCTTATCCAGATATTTGTCGCCGCTACCCAGCCGTTGGAAATTGTGAAGGCCGAGCGTTTTTTGCTGGACAACGCCGACCGTGACCCCGCTGAGTTGGAGCCGGAAATCGATGCCATGGGCTGGGATCCTTCGGTCAGTGTTCTTGCTACGGCGTTTCCCGAAGTTGTCGGGCAGATGGCCACCCATATTGACTGGACCGAAACCATGGGCACCGCGATGCTGGCCCAGTCCGACGATGTGATGGACGCTGTTCAGGTGATGCGGGACCAGGCGATCGACAGTGGCGCATTAGTTTCAGGCCCTGAACAAACAGTTGAAGTGGCCGAAGACGAAACGGTAGTCATCACGCCCACAAACACCGAGACGGTATATGTGCCGCAATACAACCCCGAAACAGTTTATACCGGTCCATCGACAGGGGATGTGGTTGGTGCGGCGTTACTGACCTTTGGAACGGTCGCACTAATTGACGAAATTTTTGACGACGATGATGATTGGTACGACTATTGGGGCTGTCGGAATTGTGGCGGATGGAATGGTCAACCCATCATCAGGAACCCCGATATCGACATTGATGTCGACCGCAACGTCAATATCGACAGGGACATTGATCTTGGGGACCGGACGGACATCGGATGGCAACCCGATCCTGACCGCAAAAAACAGGCACAGGATAAAATCTCGAACCACAAAAGGCCCGAAAGTGGCCGTGGCGATCTGCCAGTGAACCGTCCCGAAGGACGCACAGATGAGTTGCGCGCGAAACTGAGCCGCGAATCTGGTGCTGCCGATATCAGTCGGGATGGCGCCTCGCGCGAGCGGGCAGCAGCGGTTGCCGCCGGAGCGGGCGCAGGAGCCGTCGCTGGCGGTGCGCTTGCCAACCGGGACGGTGGAAAGAAAGACCTGCCACAGGTGAACCGGGGCAATGTCGACCGAGATAAGGCCGCAGCCAAGCAGCAAGCCGTCGAGCGTACCAAGCAAAGACCGGAGACTGCGAAAAAGCCTGTCCAACAAAGACCCCAAGCTGCCAAGAAGCCTCAGGCCAAGAAAGCGGCTCAGCGCAAGCCACAGGCCTCCAAGGGGCAGGCGATGAAGAAAAAGGCGTCAGGGAAAAGAACCCACAGCGCGTCCAATCGCGGCCATGCCGCCAAAGGCAAGCGGAGACGGTAAGATGCGTAATTCGGTGTTTTCCATTTTTTTTCTAGCCGCAACTGCGGGTGCGGCACTTTCAGATGGGGCTCGGTTCGACACGCCGCAAACTGCCCTTGATGCCTTTGTTGATGCCCTGAGGGCGGATGACCAAGGCAAGTTGCTGGAGATTTTTGGGCCCGAGGCGGAAGACCTGATCGGGACAGGTGATCCTGTCGAGGATCAGGAAAGGCGGCAGGAAGTACTTGCCATGTACGCCGAGGGTTACCTATTTCAACCCGACGAGGACGGCGTCGTTCTTTTGTTGGGCGAAGACAGCTGGCCATTCCCGATCCCCATTTCACGAGGCGAAGACGGCTGGCAATTCGATCTCGAAGCCGGCGTCGAGGAACTCTCTGCCCGCGAGATTGGCTTGAACGAACTGGACGTGATCGAACTGCTTGAGGCTTACGTCGATCTTCAGGCTGCGTTCAGGCTGGTCGATCACAATGGTGATGGCGTTATGGAATTTGCTCAGACGATTATTGCGGATCCAGGTGTCAGAAACGGGTTGTTCTGGCCCGAAGAAGACAGCTTTGTCGGTGCAGCACTGGCCCGCGCTGCCGCTTCGGGTTGGAGTGATGGCGAGGTTGATTACGAGGCCGAGCCCTTCCTGGGGTATTACTATACTATCCTACAAGAGCAGGGTCCAAATGCACCGGGTGGCGCTTATTCCTATTTTGTCGGTGATAGGTTTGTCGCCGGGCACGCCCTGTTGGCAGTTCCAGCCGAATATGGTGAAACCGGTATCCATTCATTCCTTGTGGGCGAAAACGGAATTGTTTTCGAGGCGGATTTTGGCCCCGAAACACTGGAAACAACTGCGGATTTTACGTCCTACGATCCCGGTCAGGATTGGTCGCCGATTGAATGATGCGTGCGCCACCTGTTTGCAGGCGGACAGTACAGGTCTATCGTCTAACTAACGTCATTTCCGGCGATTTACGGCAATGAAAAACCATCTGTCCCGCGTTATCCTGAAAAATATGTGTGGAGTACAGATGATGACGGAAATATCCGAGATCCCCAGTGAATTCACAGGACCTTCCGCTTGGACCGGACAACAGATGAGCGCTCGCGAGCATGAATGGATTGTCGACCTGTCGCCCAAGGACATCGCCGATCTTGAACAAGCTGCCCGTCACTATCTGAGCTTGGGGCGCGACATCGGGGAAATTTCAAAAGCGGATTTTCCGTTACAACGGTTTGACGGCCATCTGCAACATCTGCGCGACAAATTGATCAATGGGATCGGATTTGAGGTAATCCGGGGCCTTCCGGTGCAATCGTACACGCAAGAGATGGCAGCGGCTATTTTCTGCGGGGCGGGGGCACATCTGGGGTCTGCCCGCTCACAGAACGCTCAGGGCCACATTCTAGGGCATGTACGTGACATTGGCGCGGATGCCAATGACCCGAACACGCGGATTTACCAGACCCACGAGCGGCAGACCTTTCACACGGACAGCGCCGATATCGTCGGGCTGCTATGTTTGCGTGAGGCCAAAGAGGGCGGGGATTCACTGTTGGTCAGTGCCGAAACCATCTATAATCGAATGCGTGCCGAGTGCCCCGACCTGCTGCAGCGTTTGTTCGACCCCATCGCGACCGATCGCCGTGGCGAAGTGCCGGAAGGCATGCAACCATTCATGACGATCCCTCCATTTTGCTGGCACGACGGCAAGCTCACCGTGTTCTACCAGCGCCAGTATATCGATAGCGCGCAAAGGTTTCCTAATGCCATGCGCCTGACACCGGACCACGTCGCGGCTTTGGACAGGTTTGATGCGTTAGCAAATGATCCAGAAATGTACCTGACCATGCGGCTGCAACCCGGAGACATGCAGTTCGTTTATAATCATTCCCAGCTGCATGACCGGACAGGGTTCACCGACTGGCCGAACCCGGACGAGCGGCGTCATCTGTTCCGACTTTGGTTATCCCCCGAGGGAGACCGCGAATTGCCTGAGGTGTTCAAGCAGCGCTACGGAACCATTGATGTTGGCAATCGCGGCGGGATCATTACCAAGGGTACGCGGTTGAACGCTCCTCTTAACTGACTGTCACCGGAAGCTTGCATTACGTTTCGCGCGGGCGCATATCCAACGCAACTCTGCAAGTTGAGGTCTATATGTTCCGCGCGACACTTATCGCTCTTTCCTTCGCATGCGCCTCGGTAGCCACTGCGGACACCCGCGTGCCGCAATCACAAGCCGAGATATCGTTGGGTTTCGCCCCGGTGGTCAAAGAGGCCTCACCTGCGGTCGTCAACATCTATGCTAAGATCGTGCGGCAGGGGCGGGCCAACCCGTTTTTCTCGGACCCGTTCTTTCGGGATTTCTTTGGCGGCGGCTCGGCCGAGCCGCGCCCGCGAGTGCAGAACTCGCTGGGGTCCGGCGTAATCCTTTCGCAGGATGGTTACGTCGTTTCGAACTACCATGTGGTTGGTACTGCCACGGAAATTCGCGTGGTGACGACGGATCGGCGAGAGTATTCGGCCCAGGTGGTACTGGGTGACAAGGAAAGCGATATCGCCATTTTGCGCCTGCAAGAGGCTGACGATCTGCCGTTCCTGGAACTGCGCGATTCCGATCAAGTCGCGGTGGGGGAACTGGCGCTGGCCATCGGCAACCCGTTCGGGGTGGGACAGACCGTGTCGTCGGGCATCATCTCAGGGCTGGCCCGGACCGGGGCTGCGACCGGCAACGCGCGCGGTTATTTCATCCAGACGGATGCGGCGATCAATCCGGGAAACTCGGGTGGGGCGCTGATTGACGTGAACGGGGATCTGATCGGGATAAATACGGCCATTCTGACCCGCTCGGGCGGATCAAACGGCATTGGATTTGCGATCCCGGCCAATTTGGTGGCCGAGTTCCTGCGGCAAGCGCAGGAGGGTAATGACCATTTCGTCAGCCCTTGGGCGGGAATGGCAGGTCAGCATATGAGCGCTGATATCGCCGAGTCGCTGGGTCTGGTGATCCCGTTGGGCGTGGTAATCTCAGACCTGCACCCCCTTAGCCCGCTTGCCGATGCAGGTCTGCGTGTCGGTGACGTGGTAACCCACGTAGACGGGGATGAAGTGAACTCTCCGGCCGAGATGAAGTTCCGCATGTCGGTGGCGGGTGTCGGCGGCACATCGGTTTTGACCCGGTTGCGCGGCGAGGAAAGCTCGGATCTGGAAGTAGCCCTTGTCCGGGCACCTGAGACCCCGTCAGCCGACGAGACCACGCTGGATGACCAGACGGTCATGCCTGGATTGACGGTCTCACGCGTTAATCCGGCGGTCATCACGCGGCTGGGGCTGGTGCTGTCGCAAACCGGCGTTGTTGTGGTGGACGCAGACCGATACGGAGGGCGGTCTGGGCTGCGTGTGGGTGATGTGGTTAATGGCATCAACGGCGCGCAGATCGACCACCCGCAAGACATAGTCGATGCGCTGACCGATCCGGGGCGCAGGTTGAATTTTGACATCCTGCGCGGTGGCCGTTCGGTTTCCCTGCGGTTCCGGTTGTAAAGTATGAGCGATCTGTTCGGCACCGGGGCCGCCGCGCCAGCACCGCCCGCACATCGACCGCTGGCGGATCGGTTGCGCCCGCAAACACTTGCTGAGGTGATTGGGCAGGAACAGGTTCTGGGCCCAGATGCGCCGCTAGGGGTCATGCTAGCCTCGGGCAGCTTATCCAGTCTGGTGTTCTGGGGGCCGCCGGGGGTGGGAAAAACAACCATCGCGCGGCTGCTGGCGCAGGAAACCGATCTGCATTTCGTTCAGATCAGCGCAATTTTCACTGGCGTGCCGGACCTCAAGAAAGTGTTCGAAGCCGCCAAGATCCGCCGCCAGAACGGGCAGGGCACGCTGCTGTTCGTGGATGAGATTCACCGCTTCAACAAAGCCCAGCAGGACGGGTTCCTGCCCCATATGGAGGACGGGACGATCCTGCTGGTCGGGGCCACGACCGAAAATCCGTCCTTTGAGCTGAACGCCGCTGTGCTCAGCCGGGCGCAAGTGCTGGTGCTGGAACGGCTCAGCCTGACTGATCTGGAACGGTTGACCCAAAGGGCGGAAAAAGAGCTGGACCGCGCATTGCCTCTGACCGGCCCCGCCCGTGAGGCGCTGCAGGAAATGGCCGACGGCGACGGGCGAGCGCTGTTGAACCTGATCGAGCAGATCGCGGCGTGGAAGGTCGATGCGCCGCTGGACCCGGATGCGCTGTCGACCCGGTTGATGCGGCGTGCAGCAAAATACGACAAATCGGGGGATGAGCATTACAACCTGATCTCAGCCTTGCACAAATCGGTCCGCGGGTCTGATCCGGACGCTGCCCTTTATTGGTTCGCGCGGATGCTGACGGGGGGCGAAGACCCGCGATATTTGGCGCGGCGGATCACCCGGATGGCGGTTGAGGATATCGGTCTGGCCGACCCGCAGGCACAGGCGATCTGCGTGCAGTCATGGCAGACCTATGAACGGCTGGGCAGCCCCGAGGGGGAACTGGCCTTGGCACAGGCGCTGGTCTACCTGGCCCTGGCCCCCAAATCGAACGGCGCTTACGTCGGTTACAAGGCGGCGATGCGGCTGGCCAAGCAATCGGGCAGCGAACCACCTCCCAAGCATATCCTGAATGCGCCGACCTCGTTGATGAAGGACCAGGGATATGGCGCGGGCTATGCCTATGACCACGATGCCGAGGATGGGTTTTCAGGTCAGAACTATTTCCCTGACGGTATGGACCGGCCTGAACTGTATCAGCCGGTCGAACGTGGGTTCGAACGCGAGTTGAAAAAGCGGCTGGATTATTTTGCCAAGCTGCGGGCCCAGCGCAACGGGTAAGGTCGGCTTGACTCTTGCGGTGCAGCAGGCCACAGACGCGCATGTTTTCTAGGACACGTACAGACAGGCTTAGCGCGCGGACACGTCGCGCGACGCAGGGGATATCGGCATGAGCGGCGTACAGATGATCACCGTGGCAGAAGGTGATGGCGACCAGCGGTTGGACCGGTGGCTGCGCCGCCTGTTTCCCCATGTCAGCCAGGGGCGCATCGAAAAGATGTGCCGCAAGGGCGAGCTGCGGGTTGAAGGCGGGCGGGTGAAAGCCTCGACCCGGCTTGAGGCCGGTCAGGTCGTTCGTGTACCGCCTTTGCCCGATGCCGATCACAAACCTGCCGAGGTCAAACATCGTATTTCGGATGCCGACGCCAAGATGATTCAGTCCTGCGTCATCTATCGCGATGATCACGTTCTGGCGCTGAACAAACCCCAAGGCCTGCCGGTGCAGGGCGGCAGTGGCCAGTCGCGCCACGTTGACAGCCTGTCCGAGGCGCTGCGGTTTGGATATGACGAGAGTCCCCGCCTTGTGCATCGGCTGGACAAAGACACCTCGGGCGTATTGCTGATGGCGCGCACGCGCGAGGCGGCCAAAGGGCTGACTACCGCCTTCCGTCACCGCGATACGCGCAAGATTTATTGGGCGCTGGTCGCCGGGGTGCCGACGCCCTATCTGGGTGAGATCAAGACCGGGCTGGTTAAAGCCGCGGGCCACGGCAAGCACGGTGAGGGTGAAAAGATGATCCCCGTGCATCTGAACGAAATCAACGACACGCCGGGCGCGAAACGGGCGCACACGCTCTATGCCACGCTTTACCGGGTGGCTGGACGCGCTGCATGGGTGGCGATGGAGCCGATCACGGGCCGCACACATCAGCTGCGCGCGCATATGGCCGCAATTGGGCATCCCATCATCGGCGATGGCAAATACGGCGGCTCGGGTCAGGAAAACCTTGGTGACGGGTGGGGCGCGCAACTGGGCGGTATCATCAGCAAGAAATTGCATCTGCACGCACGGCAGGCCTCGTTCCAGCATCCCACCACGCGCAAGACCATCACCATTACTGCGCCATTGCCGGATCACATGAAACACAGCTGGGACACCTTTGGCTGGACAGAGGATCTGGCCGCCGATGATCCCTTCGAGGAACTGCAATGAGCGCACCGCTGCGTTTGGTGCTGTTCGATGTGGATGGCACCCTTGTCGATAGCCAGGGCAGCATCGTCGCGGCGATGACCGCCAGTTTTCGGGCGCTGTCCCTGCCGGTGCCTGACCGCAACGCAATTCTGTCCATTGTTGGTCTGTCCCTGCCCAACGCGATGGCACAACTGGCGCCAGAACATTCGGACAGCGATCAGCAGTGCCTGGTCGAGGGGTATAAACAAGCCTATCACGCGCACCGTCTTAAAAAGGGCGCTGCAAGCTCTCCTCTCTATCCTGGTGCGCGGGATGCCATTGAGGCGCTGCACGCAGTGCCTGAAGTATTGTTGGGCGTGGCCACCGGTAAGTCCCAGCGCGGGCTGGACGCACTGATCGAGGCGCATGGGCTGGAGCGGTATTTCGTGACCCGGCAGGTTGCGGATCACCACCCGTCGAAACCGCACCCTTCGATGATCGACACCGCGCGCAGTGAAACCGGGGTGGACGCGGCCAACACGGTCATGATTGGCGACACAAGATTCGACATGGACATGGCCCGCGCCGCCGGGGTGACGGGCATCGGTGTCAGTTGGGGCTATCACGACCGGTCCGCTCTGGACGGTGCGACCTGTGTAATTGAAACCTTTGACCAGCTGCCGCAAGCGCTGGACGATATCTGGACCTGACAACATGAGCGATTGGAAACCCAAGCGATTTTGGACCGAAAGTGCCGTGGTCGATGCCGAAGGGGGATTCACTGTCGAATTGGACGGACGCCGGGTGAAAACTCCGGCTAAGGCAACCTTGATCCTGCCCACACATGCTATGGCCGAACAGGTTGCCGCTGAATGGGACGCGCAAGAAAAAGAGATCGACCCGCGAGTCATGCCATTCACACGGTCGGCCAACGCCGCCATCGACAAGGTCCACCATCAACACGCCGAGGTTGCGGACATGTTGGCCGATTATGGGGATTCGGATTTGCTGTGCTACCGCGCGGCACACCCGCAAGAGTTGCAAAAACGTCAGGCCGAGCGATGGGACCCGGCCCTGGACTGGGCGGCCGAGGTGCTATCTGCGCGGCTGTTGCCCGTGGCTGGTGTGTTGCATCAGCCGCAATCGGAAACGGCTTTGAACACCCTAAAGCTGCGTGTTCATCAGCTTAACGATTTTCAACTGGCCGCATTCCATGATCTTGTCAGCTTGTCAGGCTCGCTTGTCCTTGGTTTTGCGACTGCTCTGAACTGGCGCAATGTTGAAGAAATCTGGCAAATGTCCAGGCTGGATGAAATTTGGCAGATTGAGCAATGGGGCCACGACGATGAGGCATTTGACGTAGCGGAAACCAAAAAGGCGGCCTTTTTGCACGCAAAAAGATTTTTTGACCTCTCGATTTGATCCCTTACAGCCTGATTTTCCAACGTGGAACGAGTCATCTTTGAATTGACTCATCGTTTTCCCTGATCCGGGCCTTGACGTTTGTTTATGAATACGCCCAAACTCGTGCCCACTAAAGGGGAGACACCTTTGGGGAAACCTTTCTGGTGCCAAAGGTGCCGGACAGAGCCGTCTCTGGATAGGGACGGGAAATCAGGAAGAGGTAAAAATGAAAAAATCCGTAATCTTGGGCGTGGCAACCATCGCCGGCCTGGCTGCTGGTGCGGCTGCGGCGGGGACTGCTGATGATGTCAAGGCGCGCGGCAAACTGAACTGTGGCGTGGCGACCGGTGTTCCCGGCTTTGCCAGCCCGGACGCCAATGGCGAATGGCAGGGCTTTGACGTGGCCGTGTGCCGCGCCGTTGCAGCCGCCGTTCTGGACGATCCGACCGCTGTAGAATTCATTCCGACCACCGGTAAGACACGCTTTACCGCGCTGGCTTCGGGCGAGATCGACATGCTGGCCCGTAACACCACTTGGACCTTCAGCCGCGACGTCGACCTGAAGTTCGAATTCGTCGGTATCAACTACTACGATGGTCAGGGTTTCATGGTTCCCAAGGCTCTGGGCGTCAGCTCGGCCAAGGAACTGGACGGCGCGACGGTCTGCATCCAGACCGGCACCACGACAGAGCTCAACCTGGCGGATTTCTTCCGCATCAACAACATGAGCTATGAGCCGGTTCCGATCGAAACCAACGCCGAAGCGCAGCAGCAGTATCTGGCTGGTGCCTGTGACGTCTACACCACCGACGCATCCGGCCTGGCGGCAACTCGTGCCACCTTTGAAAATGCTGGTGATCACGTGATCCTGCCCGAAATCATCTCGAAAGAGCCGCTGGGCCCGCTGGTTCGTCATGGCGATCACGAATGGGGCGATGTGGTCCGCTGGACCCTCAACGCACTGATCGCGGCGGAAGAGCTGGGTGTAACCTCGGCCAACATCGACGAGATGTCCAGTGGTGCCACCGACAACCCAGAGGTAAACCGCCTGTTGGGTACCGAAGGTACGCTGGGTGAGATGCTGGGTCTGGACGCGAACTGGGCACAGCGCGCGATCAAAGTTGGCGGCAACTATGGTGAAGTGTTTGCCAAGAACATCGGTGAGGAAACCCCGATCGGTCTGGCACGCGGCCTGAACGCACAGTGGACCGATGGCGGCCTGCTGTACGCACCGCCGTTCCGCTAAAAGCCACGGAAAAGGGCGCAGGGCAACCTGCGCCCTTTTTCCTTCCATAAGAAACACGCCCGGAAAGTTAGGAGCAGAGAAAAACTCTGCCGGCTAAACCGGGATTGACGGGGAAATACATAGGTCATGACGACACTCACTGACCCGCCGAAGGAGCACTTCCGGCTGTCCATGCTCCTTTATGATACGCGGTACCGATCTGCGACCATTCAGGTCATAGCGATGATCGGTTTCATGCTTCTGGCAGCCTGGATTATTAACAACACTATTCAGAACCTCGAAACGCTTGGCAGAACGGTCGGGTTCGACTTTTTTGCCGAACCGGCCAGCTATGACATCAACCAACGCCTGCTGGAATACGACTCGCGCGATACCCATCTACGTGCGGCGTTTATAGGCCTGCTAAACACGCTGGTTGTTGCAGTTCTGGGCTGTATCACGGCAACGATCATCGGCGTTATGGTCGGTGTTTTGCGTCTGTCGAATAACTGGCTGATCGCGCGGATCATGACGGTTTATGTCGAAATGTTCCGCAACGTGCCAGTGCTGCTTTGGATCGTGTTCGCCATGGCGATCCTGATCGAAAGCCTGCCGGCACCGCGCGCCTTCCGGGGTGAAAACCCAGAAGCCACTATGGATCTGTTCGGCACAGTCGCTGTGACCAATCGCGGGGTCTATATCCCCGAATTCCTGTTTTCGCGTGGTTTGGGTGACATCCACCTGTTCGGCACGTCGAGCCTGCGGTTCGATGTTTCGCTGGACCTCATCGCCTTCCTGATCGTGCTTGGCGGCAGCATCTTCGCAATGCGCAAAGTGTCGGCCTGGGCCAATGCGACGCAGGAAAAGACGGGTGACCGTCCGACCATCTGGCACATCCAGCTGGGTTTGCTGTTCGTTCCGTCGATCATTCTGCTGACAGTGCTAGGCTTTCATCTAGGCTACCCTGAGTTGAAAGGTTTTAACTTCACCGGTGGCACCCATATGCGGAACTCGTTGATCGCGTTGTGGCTTGCCCTGTCGCTGTACACTGCGGCTTTCATCGCCGAGATCGTTCGCGCCGGTATTCTGGCAATCTCGAAGGGTCAGACCGAGGCCGCATCCGCACTGGGTCTGCGTCCTGGCCGGACCATGCGTCTTGTGATCCTGCCGCAGGCGTTGCGGGTGATCATCCCGCCGATGATCTCGAACTATCTGAACCTGACCAAGAACTCGTCGCTGGCGATCGCGGTCGGATATATGGACATCACGGGTACTTTGGGTGGCATCACCATGAACCAGACCGGCCGCGAGCTGGAATGCGTTCTGCTGCTGATGCTGGTCTATCTGTCCATCTCGCTGAGCATTTCGGCGGTGATGAACTGGTACAACAACCGTGTCAAACTGGTGGAGCGGTAATATGAGTGATGTTTCATTTGTCCGCACGGAAATGTTGCCGGAGCAGGCACCACCCGCATCCGAGGTCGGTGTGCTGGGATGGATCAGGCATAACCTGTTCTCAAGCTGGCTCAACGCCATCCTGACCATCATCTCACTGTTCTTCATCTACTATGTGCTGTCCAACATCCTGTCATGGACGTTCGAATCCGTATGGAATGCCAATTCTCTGTCGGAATGTCGCGAGATCATGATGGCGACATGGGGTGATACTCATGGCCATGCCTGCTGGGGTGTTATCAAGGACCGGTGGCTGCAATTGCTGTACGGCTTCTATCCGCCTTATCCGGCGCATCCGGACGCGACGTGGTCTAACCCACCTGAATCGGGCGGCTGGCCGGCCTATTTCCGGCCGAACCTGACCTTCATCCTGTTGCTGGTTGCTATTGCGCCGGTGTTGTTCACCAAAGTGCCGCGTAAGCTGTTGTTCGTAACGGCGGCCTATCCGTTCCTGCTGCCTTGGCTGATGTGGGGTGGAAGCATTTGGGGGCCGCTGATGGTCGCTGCTGGGTTCGCCATTGGGTACTTTGTATACAAGCTGGCGCTACCCGCCGCAGGTTCCTTGATGGCGCTGATTCTGGCGATTGGATTGCCGATACTCTGGTGGTTGTTTGCCTCTGGACCGGTTGCTGTTGCGATCGATTCAGTGATTCCCGTTGGTATCGCGCCGGTCGAAAGCCGCGACTTTGGTGGCTTTATGCTGGCAATCTTGTTGGGTGTTGTGGCCATTGGTGTCTCGCTGCCAATTGGCATCGTTCTGGCGCTGGGTCGGCAGTCCGATCTGATGATCGTCAAATACCTGTGCGTGGGCTTTATCGAGTTCATTCGTGGCGTGCCGCTGATCACCTTGCTGTTCGTGGCCTCGCTGCTGTTGAACCTGTTCCTGCCGCCGGGAACCAATTTTGACATCATCCTGCGAGTGATGATCATGATGACACTATTCTCGGCCGCCTATATGGCCGAGGTGATCCGGGGTGGTCTGGCAGCCTTGCCGCGTGGTCAGTACGAAGGGGCCGACAGTCTGGGCCTTAACTACTGGCAGGCCCAACGGCTGATCATCATGCCGCAAGCGCTGAAAATCTCGATCCCGGGCATCGTGAGCACCTTTATCGGCATTTTCAAGGATACCACGCTGGTCTCGATCATCGGTCTTTTCGACGTGATTGGCCTGACCAACGGCATCCGCGCCGATACCGCCTGGAACGGCGTCTACTGGGAGCTGTTCGCCTTTATCGGCGTGCTGTTCTTCGTCGTCTGCTTCTCCATGTCCCGTTATTCCATGTATCTGGAGCGCAAGCTTCAGACTGGCCACCGCTAAGGAGTTCAACACATGTCTGAACTTGCAATTGAACGCGAAATCGACCGCTCGAAGATGCAGGTGAGCGACGAGGTCGCCATCGAAATCACCAACATGAACAAGTGGTACGGGGCCTTCCACGTGCTGCGCGACATCAATCTGACCGTCAATCAAGGCGAGCGGATCGTGATCGCGGGGCCATCGGGGTCGGGCAAGTCCACCCTGATCCGCTGCCTGAACGCGCTGGAGGAACACCAGCAGGGCAGGATCGTTGTGGACGGGACCGAGCTGTCGAATGACCTTAAAAACATCGACAAGATCCGGTCCGAGGTTGGTATGGTGTTCCAGCACTTCAACCTGTTCCCGCATCTGACCATTCTGGAAAACTGCACGCTGGCCCCGATCTGGGTGCGCAAAACGCCGAAGAAAGAGGCCGAAGAGCGCGCGATGCATTTCCTGGAAAAGGTGAAGATCCCCGAGCAGGCCGACAAATACCCCGGTCAGCTTTCGGGCGGTCAGCAGCAGCGTGTGGCGATTGCCCGCTCGCTCTGCATGATGCCGCGGATCATGTTGTTCGATGAACCGACATCGGCGCTGGACCCTGAGATGATCAAAGAGGTGCTCGACACCATGATCGAGCTGGCCGAGGAAGGCATGACCATGCTGTGCGTGACGCACGAGATGGGCTTTGCCCGTCAGGTCGCCAACCGTGTGATCTTTATGGATGCCGGTCAGATTGTGGAACAGAACGAACCGGAAGAGTTCTTCAACAACCCACAAAGCGAACGGACCAAGCTGTTCCTCAGCCAGATTCTGGGCCACTGATCCCAGCGAAACGGACGAAAAGGCGGGGTTTTGCCCCGCCTTTTTTCATTCCAGCAGCTCCCGTGGAATGACAAACCCCTGCACGGTGCCGCTGTGCCATCGGACATGCGCCCAGTCGTCGATATCAAACCGTATCACGGTGGTGGCGCAGGTCGGGTAGTCGTGGAACCGGGCGTGGTCCGGTGCCTCCCGGACAATGCGGCTGGCAAAGATGCCGATCCCGGGGTTGTGGCCCAGCATCAGCACTGTGGGTTCTGTCGCCCCTGACAATTCGGTCAGAATGTCTTCGGACTCCGCGTGATAAAGCGCGCGGTGAAACGTGATCTTGTCCGCCTGCAGCCCCATACGGTCCCAGGTTTCACGGGTGCGGGTCGATGTTGAACTTAGCACCTCATCTGGCAGCCAGCCGTTTGCGCGCAGCCAACCGGCTATCGCCGGGGCGGATTTGCGTCCGCGTTTGTTCAAAGGGCGATCATGATCCGAAAGATTCAAGTCATTCCAACTGGATTTCGCGTGGCGAGTCAGGATCAGGGTGCGGCTCATGACGGGTGAAAGGCTTTCATGTGATGGGCAGATTGCTCAGCTTCGCGCCCTGCACCCTCGCTGAGGGGGCAGGACAGCCGCGCCAGACACCCACCTGTCATGCAGGTCTGCCCTGCCGCGGTGGACAGATGAGCGTGACAGGCCCCGACATCATAGAAATTCTGACTGTTCAGCGCGCCGACGGGGCAGGTTTGGGTACAGGGGGCCGGGCAGTTGATGCAAGGAGAGGAGCCGGGACCCTCGGGGATTGCGAACTCTCTGGCAAAATGCAGCGCCCCACGGAACGAAATCATCATGCCCACTGTATCATGCACCAGCGCACCGACCGGGCTGCTGAAGGTGCGTCCGGATTTCAGGGCCCAGTCGATGAAGGGTGCGTAGGGCGGGCCGCCAAACGGAAAATGTGCCTGCGCGCCCAAATTCTGCGCCATCTGCCCAATGACGCGGCTGGACCAGCGGTCCACCGGGTCGGGCCCTGACCACTCCGGAGAGGCCTTCAGGACGGGCCAGAAGGCCGAACCCGCGCCCAAAAGAACCAAAGTTCCCCCGTCCAACCCCTTGGCACCACTTCGTCGCGGATGTGTCACACCCATGACGATCAAGCCCGCTTGATGCGCCGCGCGCATGACCCAGCCATAGCTGATTGCTGCCGCGTAAGAGGATGGTGGGGGATGTCCGGTCATCTCTCCTCCGCGAGTTGCGTCAATCTGGGCGGATCAGCGAGCCTGCGCCGTGTTCAGTGAACAACTCCAACAGCACCGCATTGGGCGCGCGGCCGTCCAGAATGACCACCGCGCGCACGCCGCTGTGCAGGGCGTCCAGTGCCGTTTCGGTCTTTGGGATCATCCCACCCGCAATGGTGCCGTCCATGGTCATTTCGCGGATCTGACCGGCTTTCAACTCGGTCACAACCTCGCCGCCCGCGTTCTTAACGCCTGAAACATCCGTCAGCAGCAGCAGCCGGTCCGCCTTGAGCGCCGATGCAATGGCCCCAGCAGCGGTGTCGCCATTGATGTTGAAGGTCTCACCGTTCTTACCTGCGCCCAGAGGCGCGATCACGGGGATCACGTCATGCGCGAACAGGTTATGCAAAATCGCCGGATCCATCTGCGACGGAGAGCCGACAAACCCAAGTGACGGATCGGCCTGATCGCAGATCATCAGGTTAGCATCCTTGCCCGACAGGCCCACCGCCTTGCCGCCCTGACCATTGATTGCCTGCACGATGCGTTTATTCACCAGGCCGGACAGCACCATCTCGACCACTTCGACGGTGGCTTTGTCGGTCACACGTTTGCCGTTCACAAACTCGGACTGGATGTTCAGCTGATCCAGCATTGCGTTGATCATCGGCCCGCCGCCATGCACGACCACCGGGTTGACCCCGACCTGTCGCATCAGAACGACGTCGCGGGCAAAGCTTTCCATCGCTTCGTCGCTGCCCATGGCGTGGCCGCCCAGCTTGATGACGACGATTGCACCGTCATAGCGTTGCAGATACGGCAATGCGCTGTTCAAAGTGGCGGCGGTGGCGATCCAGTCCCGGTTCATGTCTCGTGTCTTCATATCTTGGTCCTCTTCCTCACGTGTTAGGCGTTTTGGCGGCATAAGCCAAGATCGCTGTTGTGAGTGCAGTCGCCACTGTTAGTGTGCCTGCATGCCCTGAAACAGGAGACACATCCAATGGAGCAAAAAACTCTTATTCTGACGGGTGCTAGCCGGGGCATTGGGTTCGCAACGGTTCGTCGGTTCCATGCCGAAGGTTGGCGGGTTATCACGTGCTCGCGCTCTCCTGTGCCGGATGATTGTCCGTGGGAAAGAAAAGAAAATCATTTGCAGCTGGATCTGAGCGATCCTGCCGAAACGATCAATTCAGTTGGTGTCCTGCAAGAAATGGTCGGAGGCAAGCTACACGCCCTCGTCAACAACGCGGGGGTGTCGCCGAAGGGCCCAGAAGGAGAGCGATTGAATACGCTGGACACCGACCTCATGACTTGGGGGCAGGTGTTCCACGTCAATTTCTTTGCTTCCGTTGTTCTGGCGCGCGGCTTGAAAGAGGAATTGGCCGCAGCCCGTGGATCAGTCGTTAACGTCACATCCATTGCAGGGTCGCGCGTACATCCGTTTGCAGGCGCGGCCTACGCTACATCCAAGGCGGCGCTGGCAGCGCTGACGCGGGAAATGGCACATGACTTCGGCCCAATGGGCGTGCGGGTGAACGCAATCGCACCTGGTGAGGTTGAAACCGGAATCCTCAGCCCCGGCACCAATAAAATAGTGGAAAAGTTGCCACTTGGACGGTTAGGGCAGCCCGAAGAAGTCGCAGCAGCTATCTATTTCCTGTGTTCTCAGGAAAGCTCATACATCTCGGGGGCGGAAATCGAGGTGAATGGGGCACAGCACGTATAGGACATTCGCGGACGCTGCCAAACCCAGACAGCGGAAACATCGGGATCGATCGGGCCGCACCGATGCGATGCGGCCCGGATTTGTCAGCTCAGGGCTTTTTTCATCACCGGGATATTGCTGATCAGCAGCAAGTCAAAGACTAGCACCGCCAGCAATGTCAGACCCACCAGCGGGAAGGCCATCGCGGTGAGCAGACCGATCACAACAGCCCCTTTCCACAGCGGCATTTCCGCAGGCATTGGCGGCGCGGCCAGTCGCCCCGCACTCTGTGGCCGCCGTTTCAGCCACATCACCACGCCCGAGACGCAAGCAAAGATGACCGACAGGCAGAACACGACGTTCAGGATAAAGTTCCACGTCCCCATCAGCCCCATGTGAAACGGAATGCCAACAGCCATGGACTTCCCCATCAGCGAATAATCCTGATACCGCACATCGGCCAAGATCTTGCCGGTATACTGATCCACATGAACGGTGCGGTCGTTTGCCGGATCGGTCGAGTCGCTGCTCATGCTGTCGCGGTTCAGGGTCCAGACGCCCTCCTCGCCGTTGGGATACGCGACGCGGAAGCGTCCTGACATGTCCAGCGCCACTCCCAACGCCACCAAGGCATCGATATCCACCGGCGCGCCTTGCGGTACGCCATCAATCCCGGCCTCAGAACCCGAGGCGGGCATCGGCGTTTGCTCTAGTGCCCAGGGAACGTCGTTTTGGTGCCCGTGGTTCATGCTGGCGTGGATATCGTCCGAGAGGGGCACGTTGTCCCATTTCTCGGCGGGGAAGCTGCTCCAGGGTTGTACGATCATTCCACCCCAGACACCGGCCCAGGAGAGGCCCGAGATCAGAAAGACAACCAGCAGCCCGGACATCCAGAAACTGATCACGGCATGTAGGGATTTCCACAAAGCACGGCCTCGCGTGCGCAGGTTGGGGACAAATGCAGCCATGGCGTTGCCGCGTGGCCACCACATGTAAAGACCGGTGAAGACCATCAGCAGGCTCAGACCGGCGGCGATTTCAATGATGCGATCCCCGGTTGTCCCGATCAGCAGGGTCGAGTGAATATTGTCCGCCAGATCGTACCAGCCCGCGCGACGATCCCAGATTTGCAGGACCTCTCCGGCATAGGGGTCGACGGCTACAAGGCGTTGGCCTGCCTCGGTTTTGATACGAAACACGGTGGCCAGATTGGCGGCTTTCGGGCCAATCCATTCGACGACTGTGCCGGGGAGTTCGGTTAGCGCGACCTCGGCCTGTTGCGATATTGGCAGGGCGGTTCCCTGAACTTCGGCCGCAATTTTTTCGCCATCGCGACCGTCATATTGGGTGATGAGCATCATCATCAACCCGGTGACGGCCAGAATGATCAGGAAGGGGATAACGAAAATCCCCGCATAGAAATGCCACCGCCAGGCGGCGAAGTAGAACTTTTGCGCAGCAATGTTTTGCGCCGGGGTGTCCCCCAGGGTTTGGCTATCAAATGCCATAGTGTTCTCCGGATTCGAAAATTGCCCCGCGCAGCGTATGCGCGGGCTCTCAGATGTTGAGGTGAATCAGGAGAAGACGGGAGGCGCCCGCGCGTCATAACGGGCATAGAACCCGGCGCTGCGATGGGTAAAGTCGTGGTGGACCCAGCGCGGCTGGATCGTTGCCTCGAAAGGCATGGTGTCCCCGACGGTGGTCAGGGTGACATCAGCGGTCAGCCCCGCGAAGGGGCACATCGCGCGCTCGTCAGTGTCGTCGTGTATGGGATCGTCCGGGTTCAGATCGACCCATTGCTCGACCGTGCCTTCGCCGGTGCAGAGAACCAGCAACACCTTGCCGTCATTGCCCATTGTGGGCATCCAGCCCTGCGGAATCACACCGGTCAGCAACAGCGCCAGTGTGGTCAACAGGGCAAAGAGACGAAGCGGCAGAGTCATTCCAGATGCGCGATGATCGAGCGCAAGGTCGGAATGCCATCGCCTTTTTCGGACGAGGTCAGCACGATTTCAGGAAAGGCCGCAGGATGTTTCGACAATGCGCCGCGTACTTGTTCCAGCACCTTTTCGCGTTCTTTGGCTTTGACTTTGTCTGCCTTGGTCAGAACGCATTGAAAAGTCACAGCGCTGGTGTCCAGCAGCTTCATGATCTCGGCATCCACCGGCTTTACCCCATGGCGCGCGTCGATCAGGACAAAGGCCCGGCGCAAGGTCTGACGTCCGCTCAGGTACTGTTTCAGCAACCGCTGCCACTTTTCCACCACCTTCACCGGCGCATTGGCGTAGCCATAACCGGGCAGGTCGACCAGATATAGTTCGGGGCCTTGAGTGAAGAAGTTGATCTCTTGCGTGCGGCCCGGAGTGTTCGAAGCGCGCGCCAGTCCCTTGGTACCCGTTAGCGCGTTGATCAGGCTGGATTTGCCCACATTGGAACGGCCGGCAAAGCAAACCTCAAGCCGATCCGGCGCAGGTAGGCCATCCATGGCGACCACGCCCTTGACGAATTCAGACTCGCCCGCAAACAATTTGCGTCCGCGCTCCAACGCGAATTCATCGGGGTTTTCGGCTAAAGGAAAGGGGAGGGGGCTCATAACAATTCTACCTTATCGCCAACCGAGATTGCGCCGCCTTCAAGAACTTCGGCATAGACGCCGAAATCCTGGTGACCCCAGGTTTCAAGTGCGCCCAATGTATCGGTATCGCGTACACCTGTGTCAGGGTTGGCTGTGGTTGCCAAACATCGGGTGATACGCTCGCGTACACGAAGCACGGCCTCGCCGATCTGAACCTCACGACCCAGCCAGTCGAATTCTTCCCACAAGGGCAGGCCGTCGAACCAGATGTTGCCTCGCCAGCGGCGCACCGACAAATCTTGGCCCAGCTTTTGTCCGACCGCACGATGCGATGCCAGGTTGCACAGGCTAATCGAAGGGAAATCACTGTCGGTCATCCCACGCCCTGGAACCCGAATGATCCGTGCCGAGGCCGCGCGGTTTGCGGGCATTAGGGGCCGGACCCAATCCAGAAACGCCTGTTGTTCACTGTCTGGGGCAAAGGTCAGGTCCGGGCGATCCGGGTGGGACAACGTCAGTGTGTCGCCGTTTGATTGCGTTGAAATCGCCATCAACTGTGGTGCTTTTGCGCCGCGACTGAAGTTGGCGCAAGGGACCCATTTTGAACTATCCGCTTTGGATGCCTCATGCGCAACCGCCCAAACGCGATCCCCGGGCATGGTCTGCCCGGGGGTCACATTTACGGTTTCGACGGCTTCGCGACCATGGCTTTTGATCGGATGCCGCCAAAGCTGGGTCACTTTAGCTGTCATTTATCATCCGTTTTCGGCGTACGCTTGAAGCTGGACTTAATGTTGCCGAACACGTCCGGCTTAAAGCCTTGGCTGCGCATGATCAGGTACTGCTGGGTGAACGTGATCGTGTTGTTCGCGATCCAGTAGACAACCAGACCACTCGCAAAACTGCCCAGCATGAACATGAAGACCCACGGCATCCAGGCAAAGATCATCGCCTGCGTCGGATCGGTTGGCGCCGGGTTCAGCTTTTGCTGCAGCCACATCGAGATACCCAGCAACAGCGGCAGGATACCAATAAAGATCAGCGCCATGATCGTGTCGGGCTGCGGACCGGCAAACGGCAGCAGTCCAAACAGGTTCATGATCGAGGTCGGGTCCGGCGCGCTGAGATCCCGGAACGGGCCAAACCACGGCGCTTGACGCAGTTCAATGGTGACGAAGATCACTTTGTACAGCGAGAAGAAGATCGGGATTTGCATCAGGATCGGCAGACAGCCTGCGGCGGGGTTCACCTTTTCCTTCTTGTACAGCTCCATCATGCCTTGCTGCATCTTCTGACGATCATCGCCTGCTGCCTCTTTCAGGGCTTCCATCTGCGGCTGAAGCTCTTTCATCTTTGCCATCGAGACATAGGACTTATACGCCAACGGGAACAGGATCGCCTTGATGATCAGGGTCAGGCCGATGATCGACCACCCCATATTGCCGATCAACGCGTTGATATTGTGCAGCAGCCAGAAGATCGGTTTGGTCAGGAAAAAGAACCAACCCCAGTCGATGCTGTCGATGAATTTCTGTACGCCTTCCGACTGATATTCGCGGATGGTTTCCCATTCCTTAGCACCTGCGAACAGCTGTGTGGTGACCTCTTCGGTAGCGCCGGGGGCGACCGTCAGGGTCGGCAGCACTGTTTCGGTTTGGTATATCTTGCGGCGTTCGTCGTATTTTGCTGCGGCCTTGAACGGTGTTCCCGGTTCCGGGATCAGTGTGGTCATCCAATAGTGATCGGTAAATCCGATCCAACCGTCTTCTTTGACCTGATAGACTTCGGCTTGCGCGCGTTCGTTCGGGTCGATATCAAAATCGCGGACATCGCCATAGTCAATCTCGGCCAACGTGCCGTCGGCCATGCCGATCACGCCTTCATGCAGGATGAAAAAGTTCTTCAGACCGGGCAGATCGCCATCCTCGCCAATGCCGTGGCGGGCCAGGATGCCATAGGGGGCCATGCCAACCTCGGCCTGGGTATTGTTTTCGACCGACTGGGTGACCGTAAACATATAGTTTTCGTCCACCGAGATCATGCGGCGGAAAGTCAGACCTTTGTCGTTTTCCCATTTCAGTGTGACCGGAGCGTCGACGTCCAGCGTTTCGCCGCTTTCGACCGTCCACAACGTGTTCGGGCCGGGCACATCCGCGCCCGCCACACCGGTTCCCGGCGCCCAGCCATACAGGGCATAGTAAGCCGAGTCCGAGCCAACCGGAGACAGCAATTCGACAATTGGCGCCCCTTCTTCAATCGAGACCTTGTAGTCCTTCAGGAACAGCTCATCGATCCGTCCGCCCGACAGCGACAGACTGCCCTTCAGTCGGGGGGTGTCGATTTCAACCCGTGGGGCTTGCTCCTCGGGCAGGGTTTCTTCTGCGGCCGCCGTCGCCTCACCCACAGTACCTGCGGCGCTGGGCGTCTGAACCTCATTACCCTCGGCGGTGGCAATCTCAACCTCGTCTGGTGTGAGTGTCTGCTCCGGCGGGGGAAACAGCACGAACCAAACAAGGATCACGATAAAGCTGAGCACGGTTGCAAGGATGAGATTCTTGTTCTGATCGTCCATCGGGGACAGCCACCTTAAGCAGTGAAACACACCCGGTGGGTTCAACAGAGTGCAAGCCCAAAGGTCAAGCGGATTCGCCCGTCATTTCCTTTTGGATCGCGTTTCTGTGGCGTAAATCAGCGATTACGGTCCTGTCTTGCGCCCGATCTTCGGCATTCCGTTGACCTTGTTCTGATGTGCCGCGATCCAATTCAGCGTCTTTTCAAAGGGCATTGGCTTGCCAATTCCGAACCCTTGAACATGATCGCACCCCAATTGCGCCATCAAGGCATGTTCGCCTTGGGTCTCAACCCCTTCGGCCAGCGTTTCGACATTCAGCCGCTCGGCCATCGTCAGTATTGCGCTGACCAGTTGTTGCTGGCTGGCGTCACGATCTGCCTTGGCGACGAAAGAGCGGTCAATTTTGATCCGCGAAACATCAAAGCGCTTGATCGAAGCAATAGATGCGTGGCCGGTGCCGAAATCGTCTAGATCGATGCAGCACCCCAACTTGGCCATGCTGGTCACGTTGCGGGTTATCACATCGTCGGGGCGGCGCGAGAACACGGTTTCCAGAACTTCCACCGCCAACCTGTCCGGTGTCAAATCATTCTGGTCCAACTCCCATTTCAGGCGGTCGATCAACGCTGGATCGCGCAGTTCATCAGAAGAGAAATTCACGCCGATCCGAGGAACCACGACCGAGGCTCGATCCCAATCGCGCATCGCGGCGAAAGCATGGTGCCGCATCGCCTGACCGAATTTCTCCATCAACTCGGCCCGCTCAGCGAACGGCAAGAATACCTGTGGACTTAGTACACCCTTTTGCGGGTGTTCCCAGCGGGCCAGAGCCTCGAAACCCGTAACGCGACCTGTGTCGGTTGAGATTTGTGGCTGGAACCAAGGGCGTATCTCACCATTGTCGAGCGCGTCTTCAAACTCTTTGCGAAGATTGGCGCGAATGCGTGAGCGACGCTGTGTTTCGCTGGAAAACGCGCGAATGGTCGACGGCCCGTTCCGCCGCGCCTCGTCCAAGGCGGCTTTGGCGGCGTCGACCCAATCCTCGTACTGATCCTTAGGGACGCTGCTCAGCAGACTGAATCCGATTGAACAGGAAACGTAGACACCAGCACCATTGAGTGTAAAGGGTTCTTCAACGACGGCCTGAATGCGCCCCGCCATCTGAATGCAGGCCTCCAGATCCAATTGGTGGGATGGATGCAGGCCGATTGCGATTTTGTTAGGTTCCAGGCGGGTCGCGATATCCTGTGTCCGGATAACAGAAAGAATGCGGCTGCCAAATTGATTAGTCAGATGACTTGCCGCCGAATTGCCGTGAAGATCGAGAAAGTCGGAATAATCATCCAGGGTGATTAGAAGGCAAGCCGAATCCGCACCATCGGTTACTGCCTTTTTGAACATGCCTTCCAGCTCGTTGTAAAAGCTATCTATTGCCATCATGCCACCAGGCGGGTTGCGCCGCTGAAGCTGCTTGTTGGCGCGGGCGTCAAAGGTGGCCGCGCCTGCGAATATCAAGGGTAAAACGAGGGCGGCAACCACCAACGCCCGTTCCCCGCCGATCCAAAATGCCGCCAAACTGATGGCGGGCACAAAGGCCAGCGCGGCAGGGCCACTCAGAACAGAAGCGAGAGCATCAAGAACGCGTTCGAATTTGATATGTTTCCACATCGGTTTTCTGAGCCTCTACGTTTGGCAAAGCACGTATTGGGCAACCGTAGAAAACCAATCTGAGTCAGACGTTAACGCAGCTGAGGAATTTCGTCCGAATTTTCGTCTTTTTTGCCGGGGTTTAGCGCAAGGTTGGCGAAATCGAACAGTTTTGGGTCCAACAGATGCGACGGTCGCGCATTGGTCAGTGCCCGGAACATCACCTGTCGACGACCGGGGCTGTTTCTTTCCCACTGATCCAGAATCTGTTTCACCTGCTGACGCTGCAAGCCGTCCTGGCTGCCGCATAAATCGCAGGGGATGATCGGATAGTTCATCGAGGTGGCGAATTTCTCGCAATCGGTCTCGGCCACGTGGGCCAGCGGGCGGAAAACGAACAGATCGCCTTCTTCGTTTACCAACTTCGGAGGCATCGTGGCCAGGCGCCCGCCATGGAAGAGGTTCATGAAGAACGTTTCCAGAATGTCGTCCCGGTGATGGCCCAGAACCACGGCAGAGCAACCTTCTTCGCGGGCGATCCGGTACAGGTTGCCTCGGCGCAGGCGTGAGCACAGGGCGCAAAACGTACGGCCCTGAGGAACCTTGTCCACAACGATGGAATAGGTGTCTTGGTATTCAATGCGGTGAGGCACGCCCATGCGTTCCAGAAACTCGGGCAGGACCGTGGCGGGAAAACCAGGCTGACCCTGATCCAGATTACAGGCCAACAGATCGACCGGTAGCAACCCGCGCCACTTTAGTTCATAGAGAACCGCAAGCAGGGTATAGCTGTCCTTGCCGCCCGACAGGCAGACCAGCCAACGGGGCGGTTTGCCGTCCTTGTCATGGGCGGACGGGTCCACCATTCCGTAATGCTCAATGGCTTCACGGGTCTGGCGCACGATGCGTTTGCGCAGCTTCTTGAACTCGGTGGTCGAGGGCGCGCCAGCAAAGAGCGGGTGGATATCGTCAGTTTCGTCAAACATGCGCCGTGGTTACAGTCGATATGGCAAGCGGGCAAGCGCGATAAGCCGGATTGTAGATTTTGGGGCATTGTTGACCTGTGATAAAAGGGCGTCATTTATCGAGGAGATTATTATGGACTATGCCTTTGTTGCCCGCGGCAAAAGCGGAAACGGCTTTTCTAACGAGCCTGCAGCCAGCCATTTTCTGGAAATTCCGGAAAGCGCGGATGATATGATGCTGTCGCACAAGATCACAAAGCGAGAATGGCGCGACAAGGTCATATTGGCCGCTCAGGGCGGTACGACGAACCCTTATACCGAGGGTGACATCGTGTTCTACGTGCATGGGTTCAATAACTCTCAGGCGGAAGTTCTTGTGCGGCACCGCAAAATCAAAGCAGGGTTAAAAGAACACGGCTTCAAAGGCGTTGTTGTCAGCTTTGACTGGCCCAGTGCGGATTCGGCCTTGAATTACCTGGAGGACCGGATGGATGCCAAGCAATCGGCTTTCCGGCTGGTGAGGGACGGCGTCGCGATGTTTTCGGAGATGCAGCGACCAGAGTGTCGGATCGACTTGCACGTACTGGCACATTCGATGGGCAGCTATGTGGTGCGCGAAGCATTTGATGATGCCGATGACCGAGCCCGAATTGCCAGCAAAAGCTGGTCAGTCAGCCAGGTCATGTTGGTGGCTGGAGATCTGTCTGTCAAATCGCTTGATCCGGAGAGCTCCAAGTCTTCATCGCTTTATCGTCACTGCGTACGACTGACGAATTACTACAATACAATGGATGACGTACTGTCGATATCTGCGGTCAAACGGATCGGGGTTGCACCAAGGGTTGGGCGGAATGGTATGAACAGGCCGCTGCATAGCAAGGCCGCCAATGTGTATTGCGCGGCGCGCTTCAAGCAAGGCGGTTTTGACGGCGGTATCAATTCCGGACACACGTTTTATTTTGATGACCCGGTATTTCTTGAAGACGTGTTCCACACCATTTCTGGCAAGTTGGACCGCGAGGAAATCCCGACCCGTACACACACGACGCAGGGCAACCTTGCTTTAAGGCCGAGTTAAGACCGCTATTCTTTGAAACACGTCTGCTCTAGTCTTTTGGTTTTTGCTCTGGAACCGGGTCATACCCGTCACCACCCCAAGGATGGCAGCGCCCGATCCGCCGGGCGGTCAGCCACGCGCCTTTGATGGCGCCGTGCTTTTCCAATGCTTCCAGCGCATAGGCCGAGCAAGTGGGCCGATAGCGGCAATTGAAACCAACCCAGGGACTGAACACCAGCCGATAAGCCCGAATGGGCAGGGCAAGGATATGAGACAGCAGAGTCATTTCCGCGCGCTGTGAATTTTGCGCAGGGCATAGCGCAGATCATCCAGCAGAGCCTCGAACGGGCGCGCGGCAGTGACCTCGGCGCGGCCGATCAGCACGTAGTCCCAACCATTCTGACCCTGTGCGGGCAGAACCGCGCGGGCAGCTTCGCGCAGGCGCCGCTTGGCGCGGTTACGCGCCACCGCATTCCCAACCTTCTTGGAACAAGTGAATCCGACGCGAATCCCCGTAGCTTCATCCGCAGCACGTTTGCGCGCCTGCACCATCATGGACGAGGTGCCCTGCCTGCGCGCGCGGGCGGCTTTCAGGAAATCGGATCGTTTCTTGAGAACAGTCAATGTTTCAGGCACGCAAACGGACGCCGCCGGGGGCTTGACCCTCGGCTGGTTCTTACCATCCTCAGGGGCCTCCGGCGGCGTCATGTTCATAACCTGATCGGTGAGCGGTTTATGCGCTCAGCGATTTGCGGCCGCGTGCGCGACGTGCGTTCAGGATCTTGCGGCCGGCCTTGGTGGCCATGCGCGCGCGGAAACCGTGGCGGCGTTTGCGAACCAGGTTCGAAGGCTGATAGGTGCGTTTCATCGCTCCGTCTCCAATCTATGCGGTGGGGTGCGGCGCGGATTCGCCTGGCCCTAGTGTTCGAAGCCCGTCCTCTACTGGGTAGCGGTGGGTAAGTCAAACCCCTAGGTGGGGGTTTTGACGCCTTTTGCAACAATTCTGGTACGGCGTCACGCAAAAGGTTTCAAAATAGCGGTTTTATGGCCTCAAACCCTCACATTACCCGTCATTTGCATCAACGCCGCGTGAGGTCCCTGTTGCATGGGTCCCGCGCGGCGCATGTTGGGGGCAGAATGAAACGCACCAAACCGGACAGCTTGATGAGCGAAACCACCCAAACCCCGCGCAGAGGGCTTGCGCGACACGTACCTTTGCTGGTGATTCTCGCCGTGGCTGCGGTGGGGTTCTTTACGTTGGGCGATTATCTGACGTTCGAGACGTTGCGTGACAACCGCGAAGCCCTTTTGGCGTGGCGGGATGCGAATTATTGGTCCATGGCGGGTGCTTTTGTGGCGATCTACATCGTCATCGTCGCCTTTTCGCTGCCCGGCGCGGCTGTGGCGTCCATGACCGGAGGGTTTCTGTTCGGCCTTTTTGCCGGAACCGTTTTTAACGTCTTTGCAGCTACCATCGGTGCATCGGCGATCTTTCTGGCCGCGCGTTGGGGGCTGGGTGAATCCCTGACCGCACGGCTGGAGGCTTCGGAAGGCACCGTGAAAAAGCTCAAGGACGGCCTGCGCGAGAACGAAATCTCGGTGCTGTTCCTGCTGCGTCTTGTGCCGGTTGTGCCGTTTTTTGTCGCCAATCTGGTGCCGGCACTGGTGGGGGTGAAATTCCGCAACTTCTTGATCACCACAGCGCTGGGCATCATTCCGGGCGGCATCGTGTACACTTGGATCGGTGTTGGTTTGGGTGGCGTGTTCGACCGCGGTGAGACGCCGGATGTCTCGTTGCTGTGGGAACCCTTCGTAATCGGCCCCATCCTGGGCTTGTGTGTGCTGGCCGCGTTGCCGATAGTTATCAAAGCCCTGCGCGGCAAAAAGGACACCTGAACTCATGCAAGAACTGAAGACGGATATCCTGGTGATCGGGGCCGGGTCGGGTGGCTTGTCCGTTGCCGCCGGGGCTAGTCAGATGGGGGCCGACGTCATCTTGCTGGAAGGTCACAAGATGGGTGGTGACTGCCTGAATTTTGGCTGTGTACCTTCCAAGGCGCTGATCGCCAGCGGCAAGACAGCTTATGGGCAGGCCCATGCCGCAGCCATGGGTGTGGCAGACGTGATGCCGCAAGTGGATTATGCGGCTGCTAAGGATCACGTCCGTGACGTGATATCCCAGATCGAACCGATGGACAGCCAGGAACGCTTTGAAGGCTTCGGAGTCAAAGTGATACGCGAATTCGGCAGCTTTGTTTCCCCCACGCAGGTGCAGGCGGGCGATCACTTGATCACTGCGCGACGGGTGGTGATTGCCACCGGCTCGTCGCCTTTGGTGCCGCCGATCCCGGGTTTGGATCAGGTGCCATATTACACCAACGAAACCATATTCGAGCTGCGTGAAAAACCCGAGCATCTGCTGATCATTGGTGGTGGCCCTATCGGGCTTGAGATGGCACAGGCCCATATCCGTCTTGGTTGCGAGGTGACCGTGATCGAAGGCATGCAGGCGCTGGGCAAGGATGACCCTGACGCGGCGGCTGTTGTGTTGGACACTTTGCGCGCCGAAGGTGTAGCCCTGCATGAACAGGCGATGGTTGCCCAAATCAGGGACAATAACGGGCTGGTCGATGTCGTGACCGAGAATGGCGATATCTACACCGGCTCGCATCTGCTGATCGCCGCCGGGCGCAAAGCCAATACCGACCGCCTTAATCTGGAAGCCGCCGGGATCGAACCAACCCGTACTGGGATTAAGGTGGACGCCTCGCTGCGCACCACGAACCGCAAGGTCTATGCCATCGGCGACGTGGCGGGCGGGCTGCAATTCACCCATGTGGCCGGGTATCATGCCGGGATCATCATCCGCTCGGCCTTGTTTGGCCTGCCATCCAAGGCAAAATCGACACATATCCCCTGGGCCACCTATACGGACCCGGAGCTGGCGCAGGTCGGCCTGACCGAGGCGCAAGCCCGCGACCAGCATGGCGACAGGGTCGAGATCGCGCGCTTTGACTATCACCATAACGATCGCGCCATAACCGAACGCAAGACGAAAGGCTTCATTAAGGTCATGGTCGTAAAAGGCCGTCCCGTGGGCGCCACAATCGTGGGTCATCAGGCGGGCGAATTGATCAACTTGTGGTCGCTGGCGCTCGCCAATAATCTGAAGATGGGGCAGATCGCTGCGATGATTTCGCCCTATCCGACGATCGGAGAGCTTAACAAACGCGTGGCAGGTGCCTATTTCACGCCAAGGCTGTTTGAGAATCAAATGGTTAAACGAGTGGTCGGGTTCGTCCAACGCTGGATACCCTAACCGGAAAAGGAGCGTATAGTGAACTCGCTGTCGGGCCGATTTCTGATCCTGACGACGGTCTTCGTAATGTTGGCCGAGATTTTGATTTTTGTCCCCTCGATTGCGCGGTTTCGCGAAGACTTCCTGTTGAACCGGTTAGAGCGTGCGCAGATCGCTTCGCTGGCCTTGTTGGCTGATGACATGCTGGCCGAGGATCTTGAGGCCGAATTGTTGGTCAACGCGGGCGTGTATAATGTGGTGCTGCGGCGCGATGAAATTCGACAGCTGATGCTGTCCTCGCCTATTCCCGAACAGATCGCCAATACCTATGATCTGCGCGATGCCGGACCGTGGATTTTAATCCGGGACGCCATGTCGCGCCTGTTCACACCTGAAAACGAAGTCATTCGCGTGATTGGTGAGCCGGTCAAAGATGCAGGTCTTCTGATCGAGGTCACGACAGACAGCAAGCCTCTGCGGATGGCGATGACCGATTATGGCCTGCGTATTCTGGGTCTTTCCTTTGTCATTTCAATTATCACCGCGTTTTTCCTGTTCCTTGCCGTGCGCGTTGTTCTGGTGAAGCCGATCAAGGGCGTCGTGGGGTACATGCAGCGCTATGCAAGCGCCCCCGAAGATGCCCGCGGGATCATCTCGCCCAATTCCAAAGTGACCGAGTTGCGCGAAGCTGAAGAGGCGCTGCAGCAGTTACAGACCGAACTGACGCAAGCTTTGAAGCAGCGCGAACGACTGGCGCAGCTGGGTGGTGCTGTGGCCAAGGTCAGTCATGACCTGCGCAACATCCTGACGTCGGCGCAGCTGTTCACTGATCGGATCGAGGCCAGCGATGATCCGCTGGTGCGGCGCATGGCGCCGAAGCTGGTCAACTCGATCACGCGGGCTGTGTCATTGTGTGAAAACACGCTGGCGTTTGGTCGGGCGGAAGAGCCGGCACCGACATTGACAATGGTGCCTTTGCGCGACGTGGCCGAGGATGTTGTGGCAAGTGAAAAGCTCGCCATTGCTGATGCCTGTGTCGAGATTGTGAACGAGGTTCCGAAAGACCTCGTGGCGCGCGCAGATCCCGAACAGATTTTCCGCGTGATGATGAACCTGGTGCGCAACGCGCGTCAGGCGTTGGTGGCGTCCGGAAAGCCGGGCCGAATCACGATTGCCGGCTGCGTACACGACAATGACTGGTGCGTAGAGATCAGGGATAACGGCCCTGGTTTACCCCCGCGAGCGCGCGAAAACCTGTTCACTCCGTTTCAAGGCGGGGTGCGCAAAGGAGGCTCGGGCCTTGGGCTTGCCATCTCGCAAGAATTGGTGCGAGGACATGGTGGCGACTTGGTTCTAACCCAGACCGGACCGGAGGGAACCACCTTTGAAATCAGGCTGCCGCAGGGCGACGTGACTTTTTAAAAGTTTTTTGAAGAATCGGCTTGCACGTCCTCTGACGTGGGTCTACATACCGCCTCACCAACGCGGACCGATAGCTCAGCTGGATAGAGTACTTGACTACGAATCAAGGGGTCGGGGGTTCGAATCCTCCTCGGTCCGCCACTTGGTGATTTATCCAAATTTCGACGAGATACACTAGGTTGCTTAAACCTCTGTGTTTTATGGCTGTAGCCGCGCTGAAGGGTTTTGTTGGATTTTATCCGATCATACCGTTATACTTTCATTAAGTGGTATATTTTGTGGTATTTTCATGGCTGCGCTCAGCGGGAAGCTGACAAAGAAGCTGGTAGAGAATCTTGGCCCGGGTCGGCATGGCGACGGTTCTGGCCTGTACCTTGTTGTCGATCCCTCGGGCGCACGGCGTTGGATCGTGCGCGTAACGGTCAAAGGACAGAAGAACCGAAAGGGTGCACCGCTGCGAACGGACTTCGGTTTGGGCGGCGCTGATGTTGTCTCTTTGAACCAGGCCCGAGAAAGAGCGCTCGAATACAGGCGAATGGCGAAAGCTGGTTTGAACCCGCGTTTCAATGCCCAGCGTGAAATCCCGACCTTCGAAGAACTCTGTCGTCAGGTTCACATCGACCGCTTGCCGACATGGAAGAATGCCAAACATGGCCAGCAATGGCTCAACACTCTGCGCGACTACGCGTTTCCTAAGATCGGACGGATGCCTGTGGACAGCGTTGATCAGCCTGAAGTGCTGATGTGTCTCTCCCCCATCTGGACCGAGAAACACGAAACCGCAAAGCGACTGTCGCAAAGGATCAAGACGGTACTCGATGTGGCGAAGTCCAAGGGTTTCCGCTCGGGCGAGAACCCGGTGACCGCGATCCGCGAAGGCAAGGTGCTGCCTACCGTCAAAGCCAAGGTGCAGCACCACGACGCGATGCCGTGGCAGGAGGTGCCCGCGTTCTACGCCGAATTGCAAACCCGCTCTGCCATGGCTGCCAAGGCGCTGCAGTTTACCATTCTGACCGCCTGCCGAACCTCTGAGGTGCTGGAGATGAAATGGCCCGAGGTGGATGTCGATACGCGTCTTTGGACCATACCTGCGGAGCGCATGAAAGGCGGGCAAGTCCATCGTGTCCCTCTCACTGACGAAATGCTGGCCATTCTGGAGCCGCTGCGTGCGCTGGCCTCTGACTATGTGTTCGAGGGGCAAAGGCGGCATCAGCCCTTGTCGAACATGTCCATGCTGATGTTGCTGCGCAGGATGCGGCAGGATGGTGTAACCGTGCATGGCTTCCGCAGTTCGTTTCGGGACTGGGCGGCGGAGGCGGCAAACGCACCACGCGAACTGGCGGAGGCTGCTTTGGCCCATCAGGTTGGGTCCGATGTGGAGCGGGCCTATGCGCGGTCGGATTTGTTGGAAAGGCGGCGAGAGCTGGTGCAATCATGGTGTGCTTTTGTGGCCCAGAAAGAGCTCTCTTGATTCAATAAAGAAAACTACGGATAAAGAAGAAGTGTCCAATCCCATAACGAGTTTGAAAGACCGTATTGAAGTCGCAAAGAAAATGGCGTCGAACGGTCTTTCACGCGAGATCGCAATGTATGTTCTCGAAGACACTGAGTATCTTAGGTTCGGAGAACTGCACCTTATTGACGGCCAAGAAGTACTAGCAAAGTGTCGGAGCGAAATGGTGCTTCAGGCGTGCGAAGGTGAAGGCTTCTACGTTGAATTAGCTCTTGGAAGAGTTCCGGGACAACTTCGCGATGAGGTGTTCAACTCGCCTCAAGAATACCTAGAAAACATTTTACATCGCTCTTTGTGTGAAACAGAACTCTTTGATGGAGTTTTGTTGGCTTGTACGAAATTACTTCGGCAGGGGGAGAGATCACTTGGCCCGGTTCTTGGAGCATGGTTGGCAGACTATCTGAATGACGAGTTCCAAAGGCCTAAAGCTAAAGGACCGAATCAAATAAAAACATTTTCAGAAACAATACAATATGCCTTGCTGTCGGGTGTCTGGAAGAAGTTGGATTTTTCCTACACGCAATCAAGTCAGCGAAAAAACTTCAGCCTGTGACTACGTTTCTGAAGCATTGCGAGAAGTTGGGAGAATTGCCCTTTCTTATGATGCAGTAGCGAAAATATACTTTGCTGGCATCGAGTCCGACTGAACCTTATTGTTCGTTTCGTTCAAGACCAAGTGTCTGAAAAGCTAATCCACTTTGTTTCATACGACATGGCACACATCGCAAAGTAATTGGGAGCCATCGCAACTGATCCAAGAGGGTTTCAACGATGGCAAACGTCTTCAGTGACGACCGGGTCTATTTCCCAGAAGACCCTGAAATGCAATTGCTGGGAAACCGTGAAAAGCTGGCTCAATGGCGCCACCGCATGTGTGGTCCGGCCTTTATCCGCATCGGTCGACGGATCGCCTATCATGGCGCCGATCTGAACGCCTGGCTGGCAACTCGGCGCACCGATCCCAACAACGAGGCTGCATAATGAAAAACCCCAACTCCAAGCGCGGAGATGGGGCTTTTCCAGTGACATCAACTGCCACCCTAGCAAGTCCAGTTGATGCCACAGGATGCCCCGCGCCGACAAGGCAAAACGAGCGCCGGTTTTACTGGTCGCGTCAGAGCCACTCGGTCGAACGAGTGATCATTCGGAAAGGACGGATCGAGCATGGCTGAAACGTCCTTTCCAAACCGCGCAACCAGAGCTACGCAAGCGGGCCAGACACTGGCCCTCTTCCCGAACCGATCATTGGGAAACCGCTGAGAACTACAAGGGCGAACTCTTTCGCTATAGTATCTACCGCGTCTCTGTCTGCCGGGACGATATCCAATGGCTGTTTCAGCGCCAGAGACCCCAATTTCCGGCCGGGGGAGCGGCCTGGGATACGCTCGGGTATTGTGTGTCCAAATCCGGCCTGACCCGGCTCGTCCGGACGCATATCGGCTGTGACCTACCCGAACTGGATGCATTGCCCGCGCATTTCCAGCGGAGGTGTCGCGATGAGTAGACGCCGATCCCCCAAAGGCAAGCGGTCGGACGAGGGCCAATATGTTCCGCTGCCCTATGCCATGATCAAATCTCCGGCATGGCGGGCGTTGTCAGGACCTGCAGTGAAGCTCTGGCTGGAGCTGCACACCCGCTTCAACGGTAGCAACAATGGTAAGGTGTTTCTGTCGATGAACGAGGCGGCAGATATCCTGGGATTGGGCAAGGCCACAGTTCAGCGCGCTTTCGAGGATCTGCAGGACAAAGGCTTCCTTGTGCTGGAGCAGGAAGGCAATTGGTATCACCGTCGAGCCCACGAATGGCGGTTCACGACCAAGGCGACGCAGACCCGTTCCGGCAAGAAAGCAGCCACCAATGATTGGCGGTTCTGGCAGCCCGAAAAAACAAAACGCGGTTCTGAGACGGACCCGTCAGCATCCTCTGTGGTTCCGTTTGAGAACCCAAAATCCAATGGTTCCAAATCAGAACCCGTCAGGCCGATTTCTCGCAGGTCCATCGGTTCTGAAACGGAACACTAATATAACCACTCCCTGTTACCCGAGGCGGACATGAGCAAGACACAGAAAGACAAAGGCAACGATCAGCAGACAAAGGGCTCCGAGCTTACCGAAGAGGAGACCAATGTGGTTGCCGATCTGAGGGAACGGAAGAGATCACGCGTCCGGGCCCCGGATATCAAGTTGGACTTCGATGAAGACACGCAGGCTCACGGTTGGGCACAAGGGAAAAGACCCAAAAGCGGCTTGTGCTTTGGCGATGCATGAGCTCGGCACCGTTGACTATCGGTTCCTCGAAGGCGTCATGGATCAAGTAGCCATACTCGGACAACAGGACAGTTCGATCTCTGAGACCGCGTCGAACTTCGTGATGTCGGTTGTTGCCGGGGTAAGGCCACAAGACGAGATCGAAGCCATGCTTGCGATCCAAATGGGCGCGATCCATCAGGCCACGATGATGATGGCACGTCGCCTGAACCACGTAAAACTCTCCCGCAACAAGATTCAGCAGAACGGGCGCTCAACAAACTTGCGCGGACCTTCACCAGCCAGGTTGAAACCCTGAAGAGGTACCGCTCCAAGGCAGATCAAACCGTCCGTGTTGAACGCGTTGAAGTCAAAGAAGGTGGTCAGGCGATTGTCGGAAACGTTCAAAACGGGGGGGCGGGGCGATGACAAAAAGTGACGGCAACCTCATGGACCCTACGAAAAGGCTCAGAGATGCGCCCAGATGCCGCGCAAGAGCGAAGTCCACAGGCAAGCGATGTCGAGCGCCCGCCGTTAGAGGTTGGACCGTGTGCCGGGGTCATGGTGCGCGCGGCGGACACGCTGCAGGGCCAAACCATCCGTCATGGAAGCACGGAGGCAGATCGCAAAAGGCCGAAAAAATGCGCAAGACCATCAACGACATAATCCGTACCGATAAGGAGCTACAGAAATTGATCCATTGATTGGGCACTGACTGGTCCCAACACAAAGCAGTCATTCGACCGAACTCGTAGGATGACCGCACCGAGCTCAATGCAGACATATTCTGTCTACGTCGTATTTTATGAGGAGGGCTGCTGTGCGCGTTTAACGGCGTCGATAGACAACGTGGCTGACGCTGCGTTAGAATTCACAATGTTTATTGAATTGCTATTGCGAACAGGCAAACGCGAAATCCGCTGTTGGCTGAGCCAAAGGTTCAGATACTTCTGAAGGCAGGTCTAGACACCATTGAAGAACCGAAGACAGATCATTTCCGGTATAAGTGTTTATTGCGGCGCTAGTCTTGTTGCGCCTGCTCTGTTGTCCTCCAAGGCGAATGCGTCGCAGAAAGTGCTACGTATCATGCGTTGGAAAAATTTTGTCCCAGCATACGAAGCATGGTTCAACGACGAGTTTGTCAAAAAGTGGTCGCGCGAAAACAACACGGAAGTCATGGTATCGAATGTGGGCCTTGGCGAAATTGACCGGCTTGCAGCGGAAGAAGTGAAAGTTGGTGAGGGGCACGATCTGGTGCTCTTTCTGTCACCACGGCCATCGCTGGAAGATTACACGATCGATCACAAAGACATTCACATCGAATGTGAAAAGCGATTTGGCGAAGCTCTTGAATTTGTGCGCCAGAGCATCGTCAATCCGCGCACGGGACGCTACCATGGCTTTGCGGAAAGCTATGCGCCGGCGCTTGTCACATACCGAAGTGACGTCTGGAGCGCGGTGGGAACTATCCCGGACAATTGGGACAGCATCAGAAGGCGGGGCGCGCAGCGAAACTGCTCCACGAAGCTCCTGTGGGACTCAGTTTAGCGCCTGAACATAATGCAGACCACAGCCTTCGGGCACTGATGGCGGCTTTCGGATCGTTTGTTCAGAATGAGGACGGGCGCCCTTCACTGGTCTCCCCAAATACCCTTGAGGTTCTGAAGTTTGGCAAAGCTCTTTATGAAGAAACGATGTCACCGGAAGTCCTCAACTGGACATCGGCATCCAATAACCAAGCGATGTTGTCTGGTGCCGCGAGTTTAACCATTGATACGATGTCTGTGGTGCGAGCAGCAGAGGCAAAACGCTTGCCTGTAGAGCCTTATCTAACGTTGGCAAAATTGCCTGGTGGACCATCCGGGAGGGGTGGCCCCGCGTTTGCCACAAATACGTTTATTATCTGGCGCTTCGCTCGCAACGTCGAAGGCGCCCAAAAATTTCTCCTGGACTACATCGGTTCATTCCCGGATGGCCTTACCAAAAGTGGTTTCCAGAACATGCCAACTTTTCCGGGTGCCGTTCCCGATCTTGGTGACCTGATCCATACCGCTTCCAAAGCAAGCGGACGGTACGACGTTCTCTCAGATGCCCGACACCCTTACAAACCTTGGATTTCCCGGGCACTCCAATGCCGCAACCGACGAGGTGATAAACGTCGTATTATTCCTGAAATGTTTGCGCGCGTGGCGAAGGAATGACGACACCTCAAGAGGCAATGGATCTGGCTGGCGCCGCCATTTCGCCAATATTCGACAAGTGGCGCGAAGCAGGTAAAATTTAACCGGATCACAAAGGTTAGGCTCATGCGCATTCGGAACAAGCTACTTCTTGCTATAACAGTTCCGGTTGCGCTTCTTATTTTGCAAATCCTGCTCGTTAATGTCTTCATTCGCGAATTGCAGCACGCGGTGAATTTCATTTCATCTGCGCATGAGACGATTGAAAACAGCTTCTCCGCAGTTGATCTGGTTACCGATCTGCGCGCCGAATCAAAACAATTGCCTGTCTCCTTTATGACTGATGGCGTTGTACAGAGCGATGATGTCCAACCATTCCGAGTCGGATTCGATCTGCTGAGTGAGCGAGTAAGGGCTATCGGCACGGGCGTTGCGGATCAAAGTGCCAGTGATTCAGAGGCGGCAGTTCTGGCAGCTTTTGACCGCGTCCGTAGCGAGTTGGAAGCAACAACAGCGGCACTGTCGGCGGATGCGGCAGATATGGATACTTTGCTGGAAAGAGCGATATTTCTGGATGCAGCTCTCGCTTCTTTGTCAGGTGCGCTGGAGGAACTCACTGTTGATTTGCGGGCGGATTTACAAATCGCTGTAGACCGCGAGCGGAAATCCACAATCGACCGATCATAGCCGGCATCGCCATTGGCGTTCTTACCGTTGTTATGCTGCTGTTCTTCCTGGCTAGTCGTTGATCGCCATTTTGTTGCACGCTTGAGTAGTTTGAGCCGCTCTATGTTATCCATCGCGAGCGGTGATCTGCGTGCGTATGTGCCCGAATCCAAGGCAAGCGACGAAATCTCCGAAATGGCAAAGGCACTCAAAGTATTCAGGGATACGGCAGTGGAAGTTGAGGAAAAAATCTGCGCCAAGTGGCTGAAGCACGGCAGCGGCTCATCGATGCCATCGAGACCATCGCAGAAGGTTTTCTCTTTATGACAGTGAGGATCGCCTCATCCTGTCCAACCGGCGCTATCAAGATCTTGTACAGCCAAACACTAATGAAGCTCTCAAATCAGGCGCCTTCTTCAAAGATGTCGTTGAGGCGGCAGCGCGATCGGGTCAGATCATTGATGCCGTAGATAGAGAGGAAGGCTGGATCGATGATCGGCTCCACCGTCACAAGGACCCGTCAGGTCCTTTTATTCAACGACACAAGCCGGATCGATGGATAGAGGTGACGGAACACAAAACAAGTGATGGCGGGACCGTCGCAATTTACGCTGACATCACAGAGCAAAAGAATCTGAATTGGCCTTGCTTGAAGCGAAACAGCGCGCCGAGGAGGCTACTGAGCTGGTGTCCCGGAAAACGCGACGCTAGAAGGGTTATCGGCGCAGTTGTCCAAGTACCTTTCACCGCAGATTTACTCTTCTATTTTCAGCGGCCAGCAAACAGTGGAAATAGCGAGTAAGCGAAAGAAACTGTCTGTGTTGTTCGCCGACATTGTTGGCTTCACTGAAACCGCCGACACTCGAGTCCGAAGAGCTCACCAATCTGCTGAACAACTACCTGACGGAAATGTCGCAGATCGCACTCCGCAACGGGGCCACGATCGATAAGTACATCGGTGATGAGATAATGATGTTTTCGGAGATCCCGAAACGCTTGGTGTTCGCAAAGACGCAGCTGCGTGCGTGCGGACCGCGGTCGAAATGCAATTACGAGGAAAGAACTTGAGCGCCATTGGAGGAACTTGGGATCGAAGCCTTTTAGGATGCGGATCGGCGTCAACACAGGTTACTGCACGGTGGGAAACTTCGGCAGCGAAGACCGAATGGACTACACGATCATCGGCAATGAAGTGAACCTTGCCGCTCGGCTTCAAACACTGGCTGAACCAGGGAGAATTGCGATCGCGCATGAGACATTTTCTCTGGTTCGTGACCAGTTCAACGCAACAGAGTCGGAACCTAGGATCGTGAAGGGCTTTGATAAACCGGTTAGAAACTATCTTGTCGATCTGCCTGCTAGCGACGAGGCGGGCGTAGAGCCAATGCACACGATCTCCCGCGACGGTCTAAGTGTAACATTAGAGGTGAAAAAGATTTCACCTGATGACCGCGCTCAAGCGATAAAAGAAATCGAACATCTTCTTATACTGCTGAACCGGAACAACTGACCAAACCAAGAAGGCTTTCGCCAAGCAGAAAACGTTCGCAGAAGAAACCGGAAACCCATTGGCTCCTTATTGTTAACCTCTGAATGTCCGCAGTGAGCCCAAAGCGGTCAAATGTTCAGCAAAGCCCTTGCCGCCGCAGCGAACACGGCATTCGCCTGACAGTAGTAATGACAGTATCGGCATTTTTGACATGAAAATATCAGGTGGTCTGAATGCACAACCAAATATTTGTTGTCAAATTTCAAGCATAAACTCTATGCGTCCATACAGATCAGTCTTTCTAAATCGGATGGCCCTACTCAGGCACTATGTTGTGATTGATCCTGAACAGATTTTTGGATCATAGCTGCCCTTTATTTTCGAAAGCTTCCCGCTGTTTAGGCCGTACGCACCAGCCATATGTTCCGCTTCGTCTTCGGGCATAAAGTTTACATACGCTACCGGTCGCATGAGGCCGCATCTGATCATAAAGTCCTTGCGCCCCGCAATACACTCACCATCCTTGTTTGGGTCTTCCCAACGTGTGTGAACATTCATTATGAAGTGTGCTGATCGTTGCGGATAAGCTGTTGAGTGGGGTTCAATGCGTTCCATTGCGCCACCTACATGCGCTATAAATACTTCGCAAGCAGGGTCGGGCAGGCTGAAACCGCCTCGAAGTCCTGTGATTGCTTCCGAGGAAAGCGCGTCGAAATCATGGCTTTTCCAATAGTTCCGAGCGCCCGGTGTAAGCAAAGGTCGAATGCTGCTTGCCAGTCTACAAACTTGAGGTGAGATAACGTCGGCTATTGGTTCTCAAGCGCGCGCAAAGCCGACATTGCTATTTCACCTCGTTCATAGGGCCGCTGTAGCAAGCCGCGAAGATTAGCACCTCTCTCCCATGCCACTCTTCTGGTAGGAACGGAGAGGAGGAGCTTTTCGCATCACGCACCAGACGGTCAGCTCATCGGGTGAATCATCTGCAATGGCTGCGAATTCTGCAAGCAACTCTGGCGCCTTTTCGATTGGGTGAACGATCAGGCCGGACAGAACATCGGGCCCAAGATCATGCAACTGAAACTCGAATGAGGTCACGACGCCGAAATTGCCGCCTCCACCTCGGATGGCCCAGAAGAGCTCCGGGTGGCTTGTGGGCGAGGCGCTGACTATCGCCCCATCTGCCGTGACAACTTCTGCCGACAGAAGATTGTCGATCGTCATTCCGAACTTCCGCGTCGTCCACCCAAAGCCACCACCAAGAGTCAGACCAGCGATACCAGTTGTCGAATTGATGCCGACAGGGACAGCAAGCCCATGAGCCTGGGTTTCGCGATCTACATCGCCAAGCAATGCACCCGGAGCAACCCGAGCAGTCTTGTTGACAGGGTCCACGTGTACCGATTGCATCTGGGACAGATCGAGCAATACTGCCTCGTCAGCAACGGCGTGCCCTGCAATTTGATGCCCACCTGATCGGACTGACATTATGAGGTTGGCGTCTCTAACAAAGTTTACAGCTTTCTGTACGTCGCTCGCCCCCATCGCGCGGATCACGAACCCAGGGTGACGTTCGAACATGCTGTTCCATGTTGTTCTTGCGCCTTCATATTCCGGAGTGCCCTGTAAGTAGACGCCTCCGCGAAGCGAGGAGTTAAGCGCATCCAAAGCGTCTTGACCCACAGTTGCCGTGTTTCCGTCGAGTGTTTTTATGTCGTACATGCATAAGCCTCCCTGTTTTCAGGTCAGGCTTCTTGCGCGGCTGCCTCATGTAGTTGTGACTTCCGACGCGTTGCCCCGCAGAGGAATCGCCTCGGTTTAGGTGTTTGAACTGCGAATATTCAGGCGAATATTCCGGGATCTATCTGATCCACGGGTGTTATGACATCGGCTGGGATGTTAAGGCGCTCGGCCGCCTTTCTGAGACTTTCCTCGTCGGGGCCTCATACAGGCAGTATGTTTTGCGCTTGTCTGCGCTGAGGAACGAGAAAATCCACTCGACCCCGACTTCGTCATTGATCTCTTTGATGTGAATTTTGTCGTCGTCGCTGACGTTCAGCTGCTCGGCAAAATTTCTCTCAATTATGTACCTTGGCATAATGCTCCCCCAAGCATGTAAATGACTTTAAACAGCTACTCCCTCGAGCTTTGACCTAAGGAAAACCATACTCAATTGCTGTGAAATTGCCAACGCTTCCTTCTAGTTGAAACGCTAGTTTCAAATCATTCGTGCGGCCCCGTTGCCTTAGCGCGGATGCATACGCTGCCTTGCTGTGCGCAATCCACGGAGGACACTTCATACGCGTGTCTATTTCGATCGCCTTATGGAACATCCTCTCAGCGGCGTCCCAGTTTTTCAGCACCGCTGCCAGATTGCCCAGACGTCTTGCAGCCGCCCCGGCGCAAACTGTTGTGGCCCCAGCGGTGATCGTTAGCTCTTCGTATGGGGTCAGCATTTCATAGAGGGTCTCAGCATGTCCCAGATGCTCGACTGCGACACAAATGTCAGCAAGATAAGACAAAGTAGTTGAAAACATAGCATCAAGGGGAAGATCGAAGCCAGTCTCTGCCATTTCATTCAGTATGCGTTCAGCTGGTTCCTTGTATCCCAACTCGGCGGCAATAAGGCCAAATCCCGGTTTCCAAGAAATGTCTTCCGGGCTATCCGTCATCAGCTTCTTGATCACCGGTGCAACTTCGTGCAGCCGGTTTTGCTCGCGGCGAATGGTAAACATCTGAACACCGAAGACGCCCTCAACATGTTCTCCATGTGTCTTTCGACCGATTTTCACCGCTTCGTTGGCATGCATCTCCGCCTGCTCAAAATCGCCATCCATAATTGCAACCATGGCGCGTGCGTGTTTCTGAACCCAGTAGAGTTGCAGATGGTTGTCCTTTTCCGAAATCTCCGTCAGCAGATCGAGTGAATGATCCATCAAGTCGCGGTCGGCCATTTCGGCCCCGACAAAAAGACTAAGTGTCCGGTCCCGACCCTGATCAATACTCCCTAGGTTTTCGGCCGCTCGATGCATTGCATCAAGATTTTCACGCCAATGACGTGCCTCTCTGCCTTTGCGCGCGACGAATGGCGCCCCAAAATGCATCATCATCACTGAGAATTGGGATTTATAGTCCCCCAGTTTCGCGGCCAGTTCCATTGATTGCTGACCAAAGCGTGCGCCTTCAGAAAACTGGCCGACAAACATATGTGCCCGTGCAAGTTGGCTCATCAATCTGCACTGCCGTACTTCGTCATCGTCGGGAAGGTCGTTCAGAGCTCTAACACAAAGCTCAATGGCTTCGCCGTGTCTCTTACTCGACATCATACACGAGTCCGCAAAATGGTTCGCAGCATCAGCAGCGAGCGCCACATCGTGTATTCCGCGGGCGGCGTCCGAGGCCTCTTTCAAAGCCGCTATCCCCTCTGGCAACTGACCCAGGCTGTCATGGCTGCGACCAATCAGGATTTTGGCTTTGATCGTTTCGACACCGTTGTCAGATCTAAGATTTTCGGCCGCTTTGAGTGTTTCCCTAGCGTTGACCATCGCCTCTTGGCTGGCGGATCTCGCCAATGCCATTTCAGTTGCCGTCTGCCATTTGTCGAACGCAGCACGCCATTCTTCGGCCTCTGAAAGATGGCGGGCAACCAACTCAGGCCGACGTTCAATCTCTGCTGACCGCAACTGCATCAATGCACGGGCCACGTTTGCGTGTTGTTGTCTGCGGGTTGAGCCCAGCATGGATTGATAGGCGGTATCCCGAATAAGGGCATGACGGAAAACGAAATACCCTCGATTGTGCCCGCTTTCAAAGATCAAACCCGTTCGAGACAGCTCTTCTATACGAGATTGAATTTCCGCACTCGCAAGACCTATTGCAGAAGCCAGCAAGCTAGGCTCGAACTCCCGTCCAATGACGGCTCCTGTTAACGCGACTTGTTTAGCCTCTGGTGAGACCGCGTCAAGACGTGCCATCAGTGTGCCTTTCAAAGACGCGGGTATGTGGACTTGCCCGTGTTCACCCGCCTCAACAATCGCCCGGGCCAGTTCTTCGACGAACAAAGGCACGCCGTCCGTCTTCTCAATGATTGTGGCAATCAGAGCATCGTCGGGTGCTTTTCCGGTAACATTGCGAACTAGGTTCGAGACATGGGTCGTATCAAACCGACGCAGTTGGAGCGTATGTACGTGCGCTTCCCGTCATCATGGGCAAGTTCCCAGCCAGGCCTGTGGGTAATCAAAATCATTAAAGGTAGATCTCCGCAAATTGCTTTGAAGCGATCCAAGAGCTTGGGTGGAAGGATCAATCCAATGCGCGTCCTCAACACAAAGAATAACAGGACGCGTGCTTGCGCGGACCTGAACCGTGTGGATTAACGTCTGAATCGTGAGGTCACGTTGCTCCTGCGGAGACATATCGAGAACGCTTCGGGCAAGAGCACTGTGAGGCGCAACCAGTGCGGCAAAGACGGGCAGAACCTTTTCCCATTCCAAGCCCTCTCGGCTTTCCAACATTTTTTTAACAAGGTCGAGAATTTGGTCGTCATCAAAATCTGTCCCCACACCAGCATCCTGAAATCCTCTGGGCGACAGGGTGGAACGGGCTACTGGTAAGGTAAGGAGAGCAGTTCAGCCTGATAATATCAGCTTCGCTAGTCGCTACAGCATTAGCGAGAAACTCTTCCGCCAATCGCGATTTACCGATCCCAGCTTCACCGGCAAGCAGAACAACCTCTCCCTGACTGTTCTGCGCACGCAGCCATGATTGTAAAGGATACCTTTTTCGTAGTCGCGACCAATCATGACGCTGCCACTTTCGTCCCTGTATGAAGCTCGAAACCGGCTTTCCGCGCTGTGTTCAGATACGACAGTCAAAAGGGTCCGTGGTTCTTTGAAACCTTTCAGTTCGGTTTGTCAAGAGACGTAAACTCAAATAGCCGATGTAAAGTTTCTTCGGTCTCCTCAGCAGATAAAACAACTGAGTTAGGTTCTGCGTGTTCCTGAAGCCGCGCTGCCAGATTGACAATTGGCCCCGTCATGGCTCCTTCTTCGTAGGTGTTTTCACCGATCGTATCGCCAACTACCACTTCCCCACTCGCGATACCTAACCTGGCTGACAAACGCTCACCGTCGGGTGTTTCAAGCTCGCTGACCCGCCGAACGGCCTCAAGACCAGCCTTTACAGCGCGAACTGCATGATCTTCATAGGCTGTCGGCCAGCCAAAAACACCAGGAGGCCGTCGCCCAAATACTTCGAGACGTAGCCGCCATACTTGCTAACTGCACCTGCAACGGCATCCTGATAGCTCTGCAGCAGTTCGCGCATGTCTTCGGGGTCAAACCGGTTAGTCATCTCAGTTGAGGAGACGAGATCAGCAAACAAAACTGTTAAGTGACGCCTCTCTGCGATCGCTAATGAAGCAGGCTTCTTTGCGGATAAGATCACGCCTTGCGATCCATCCGAAATGGGAACCCGGCCGACTTCGTCTGCATACGTGTCTACGGCTTGTGGCGATTGAGACGAGTGCTTTTGGCCAGTCAATTCCTGAACCGCTGCCAAGATGATTTTTCGATGGCCCAGACTAACCCCAAGCTCTTTAAGGTCGTCGTTTGACAGCAATGGCAGTACACGCGCGTCGATATCATGCTGTGCAAAAGCGCCTGAGTATTGACCCAGTTCGAGATCGTTCAGCCATTTGTCGATTTCAACCGTCATAACGGGATCATGCTGAGATACGGGACGCTAATCAAGAAAACGCAGTAAATACGGGCTGATTTTTGGCGGCCAAACGTCTGCATTGCCTTTGACAGAAATGACACCTGCTGATCCAACTCTTTTCAGAATGCAGTGGTTTATTGCAGGTAGATCTCCCTTAGCGTGCATTTGCTGCGCTGCCGCGAAAGGCAACTTTGTCCGCTTAGCGGTCATTGACCTACCGCGCAGCGAATGGCTGCTTCGAGCCCAATTCGGACGTTTAGATGCAGCACAAAACCATATACTGTTGAGCGCAATACATTGAATGTGACTTCAACTGGAAACACGAATAACGCCATGTTTTTAAGATCATCACATTATCCCGCTAGCCTAATAATTAGACGTTCCTTCCCAAGGCAGCATCCAACCAAGCCTGAATGCCTTGAAAATTCTGATTTATGCGTGAAACTTAAAGCATGAGTGAGTATTTTGATGAAATGTTCAACGGCGATGGATCACACAGAGGTCCATACGAAGAGATCGGCCGCTGGTTCAATGCTGAAGACGCATCACGACTGAGGGCGAAACAGCGCGAAGCCGAAGAAGTCTTTAGACTGACAGGCATCACTTTTAATGTATACGGCAAGGCCGAGGCCGAGGAACGTCTGATACCGTTTGATATCGTACCACGAGTTATTTCAGCGCGGGAATGGCAGCGGCTGGAGCGCGGTATCGAACAGCGGGTGCGGGCAATCAACGCATTCCTACATGACATTTACCACCGTCAAGAAATTGTCCGGGCTGGTCGTGTGCCGGCAGAGATGATTGCCGGAAACGAGGCCTTCCTGCCGCAGATGCTTGGTGTCTCACCGCCCGGTCAGGTCTATACGCACATTGTCGGCGTCGATCTGGTGCGAACCGGACCAGACGAGTTTTTCGTTCTGGAAGACAATGCTCGTACGCCATCCGGGGTCAGCTATATGTTGGAGAACCGGGAAACGATGCTAAAGATGTTCCCGAACTTTTAGCGCAACCAATGTTCGGAATGTTTCAGACTACCCCCGTAATCTGAGACGGTCTCTTGCTGCCTGCGCACCAGCTTGCGCGGACGGAGAACCCACTGTCGCGGTATTGACCCCAGGCATCTACAACTCGGCTTATTACGAGCACGCGTTTCTAGCTGATCAGATGGCTGTGGAATTGGTCGAAGGCCACGACCTACGGGTTGTGGACGGGCGTGTCTGCATGCGCACCACCAGAGGCTATAAACCCATCGACGTTCTCTATCGCAGAGTGGATGACGACTTCTTGGATCCGCTGAATTTTAACCCCGACAGCGCATTGGGCGTGCCGGGTATTCTGGACGTCTATCGCGCTGGCGGCATCACGATCGCAAACGCGCCGGGAACGGGTATTGCTGATGATAAGGCGATCTATTCCTACATGCCTGAAATCGTTGAGTTCTACACTGGTGAAAAGCCCCTGCTTCAAAATGTTCCCACTTGGCGTTGCAGCGATCCCCAGTCTCTGTCCTACGTTCTCGACAATCTTTCCGACCTTGTTGTGAAAGAAGTGCACGGGTCTGGCGGTTACGGGATGTTGATCGGCCCGACTGCCAGCAAGAAAGAGATTTCAGCTTTCCGCGACAAGCTCAAATCGCGGCCAGCTAACTATATTGCTCAGCCGACACTGTCGCTTTCAACGGTTCCGATCTTTGCGCGCTCGGGACTTGCGCCCAGACATGTTGACTTAAGGCCGTTCGTTTTGGTGTCACCCGAAGGGATCAAGATCACGCCCGGCGGTTTGACCCGCGTGGCGCTTAAGAAGGGATCTCTCGTCGTGAACTCAAGCCAGGGTGGCGGGACAAAAGACACCTGGGTTCTGGAGGACTGACCATGCTGGGAAAAACTGCAGGTGGGTTGTTTTGGATGTCCCGGTACCTTGAGAGGGCGGAAAACACGGCCAGGCTGCTTGAAACAGGTCAGCGGATGGCGTTGACCCGTACTAAGAACTCCGCCGAGGAATGGGGCTCTGTTCTGAAAACGGCCGGTGTTCTGGATGCGTACTACGCCAAATACGATGATGTTTCAAAAGACAACGCAGTGGATTGGGTGCTGCGCGATGCAGACAATCCATCCTCGATCAAGTCAGTCATCAAACAGGCACGAGACAACGCACGCCTTGTTCGAACCGCGCTGACCCATGACGTCTGGAGTGCAGTAAACTCCACTTGGATGCAGATCGATGAGATCATGAAGCGCCGTGTGAATGAGCGTGAATTGCCTGCGACGCTGGAACTCATTCGCCAACAGGCGGCTTTGGTTCGTGGTGCCACATTGGGAACCATGCTGCGCAATGACATTTTCGACTTCACCCGTATTGGTACGTTTGTCGAGCGGGCCGACAATACCGGGCGCATTCTGGACGTTAAGTACTATGTTCTTTTGCCCACGGCCTTTTCAGTGGGCTCATCACTGGACAATATACAATGGGAGAGCATCCTCCGCTCTGTTGGTGCGGGTGGCGGGTATCGAATGACCCATGGAGAGAAAACACGGCCGTCTGATATTGCCCAGTTTCTGATCTTGATCAGCGCATGCCTCGCAGCCTGCACTTTGCTGCAGAAAAATTCAGGAGAACCTGTCATACCTGCAGAAAGACTATGGCTTTGCTGGGCCTTCGTGCGAGGCGTCTAAAGTTCTCTACGAGAAATACCGGATCAGAAAATCTCCGATATTTTCGAGTTCGGACTGCATGAGTACATTCAGGATTTTCTGACAGATCTCGGCAACTTAAGCCGTCAGATAGAAATCGACTATCGGTTTTACGAGTAGCCAATGAAATTGCACATTCGACATGAGACACGATACAACTACGACGCGCCAGTTCCCTTCGGGTTGCAGCAGCTGAGGAAGACACCAAAGTCATTCCGCAATCAGAACATTGTAAGTTGGAGCACCCAAATCACCGGTGGGCGCAAAGAACTGACTTTTGAAGACTATCACCGCAACACCGTGGAATTGATCAGTTTTGAAGCAAATACCGGGAATCTCGTTGATTTCTGAAGGCGTAGTTAAGGTGGAAGACACATGGCGTCTTGGGCCATCACGAAGGGTCGACGCCGTTGTGGTTATTCAAAGGAGCACATCTCAAACAACGCCGGGGAAGGGGTTGCCGATGTGGTAGAGGCGTTACCCAAAGGCGAGCCGCTGGAAAAGATGCATGCCCTATCCGAAAGAATTCGCACTCTGGTCGCGTACGAGGTTGGAAGTTCGCACCCGGGGTGGAGCGCAGAAGACGCTCTCAGCGCCGGGTGTGGCGTGTGTCAGGACCACGCTCATATCTTCATTACCTGCGCACGGAAAATCGGAATGCCAGCACGCTATGTATCGGGTTACCTGATGATGAACGAAACAGAACTGCAGGACGCGACCCATGCCTGGGCCGAAGTGCATTTGGACGGGCTCGGGTGGGTCGGTTTCGACGTTTCAAACGGGATTTCACCCGACGATCGATACGTACGCGTCGCGACCGGTCTGGACTATTCCCAAGCTGCACCAGTAATAGGGAACAGAACTGGGGCAGCGGGTGAGCAATTGACAGTGCAGTTGCAGGTCGCACAGCAGTAACGGAGAATTTGATGACCTATGCTGTGGGTATGCGGCTGAATCGTGGGCTGGTGTTTATGTCCGACACGCGCACGAATGCAGGCGTCGATAATATTTCGACGTTCAACAAAATGTTTAATTGGACAGTCGAAGGTGATCGTTCGATCACGATCCTAGCGGCAGGAAATCTGGCAACTACTCAGGCCACAATCAGCCTTTTGGAAGAGCGTACGAAAGCGCCCGCAGATCGTTCGCCATCGATTTTAGAAGCGCCGACCATGTTTCAAGTAGCGCAACTGGTCGCGGCTACACTGAATGACGTCATCGAGGAACATGCCCGTTCCGGTCAGCAAGCAGACAGCGCCTTTCATGCGACACTCATTCTTGAGGCCAGATCAAAGGTGGCCCGTCTCGCTTGTTTCTGATCTACCCCGAAGGTAACTTTATCGAAGCCGGAGACGACACCCCGTTCTTTCAGATCGGTGAGACAAAATATGGTCGCCCAATTCTGGTGCGAGCCTTCGATCCGGATATGAGTTTTCCGGAAACCGTAAAACTCTTGCTTGTAAGTTTTGACTCCACGATTAAGGCCAATCTGTCTGTCGGGGCTCCGCTTGACCTGCTTCTCTACGATGAAGACAGCCTTGACGGCGGTACTCGGTCAAGATTCGAAGCTGACGACCAGTACTTTCGCAGTGTCTCCGATGGATGGGGTGACGCGTTGAAATCGGCCTTGGCCAAACTTCCAGAATACAGATCGGGGCGAAAATCAAACGATTGAGTGTCCGCTTTCCCGCAAAGCAGACATCCGCTCCGATTTGGCGAACGAACGCTAAGCAGTCATTGGAAGTCTTAGATACCCGATACATGCAGCTGCAATCTGGGTCCCAATTTCGTCTATTTTACAGCCTGTGCTACCCTGTTGCATTTATCGTATGCAATTGGGGGCTGAATATATGTGGAACATGGAACAGTTTGTAGCGGACTGCCGGACCGCAGTAGATCAGGACGCGTCTCACAAATCGGTGGCTGAGGTGGTGGACCGGGCGATGCGCGATCCCGCTGGCGTGACGCAAGCCTTGGGAGAGCCGACCGAAAGCGGTATCTTTCCCATTTACAAGTCAGGTGATCTGACAATCGTCAACGTCGTATGGAAGCCGGGAATGACCATAATGCCCCACAATCACGAAATGTGGGCCGTGATCGGTATTTATGGTGGCCGAGAAGATAACATCTTTTGGCGGCGCGTAGCAGATGACCCTAACGGACGCATCGAAGCGGCGGGGGCTCGAGCGTTGTCGACGGGTGAATATGCTCCGCTTGGTAAGGACCTCATTCACTCGGTTACAAACCCTATCCCCAAGTTGACCGGAGCAATCCACGTATACGGCGGGGACTTTTTGAAGCTGAGCGAAGCGAATGGGATCCTGAAAACCTGACGGAACATGCCTATGACATGTCGAAGGTTCGCGCGTTATTCGAGGACTAGTTTGCAGTTTGACAATCTACGCTGGCAATGCCTGAGGCATGTTCCGTCTATACGGCAGGCTTCGCTGATTGCCGATTACTATCTCGTTGAATTGACACGGGGTGATGATCTCGGATTATGGACAGATGAGCAAATTACAACGCCCCCGAAGCCTCGGCCACGCCCATTTCTTCCTAATCGGACCGCTACGAGCAAATGGTCTATCGCCGTTGTGGGCAGTCTGGCATAAAGCTACCCGCGATAAGCCTTGGGCTATGGCACAACTTTGGTGGAGATACCCCGCACCAGACAAAGCGCGATCTCTGCCGCACTGCTTTTGACTTGGGTATAACGCACTTTGATTTAGCAAATAACTATGGCCCGCCGCCGGGATCGGCGGAAGAAGCATTCGGTGAAATTTTAAAAACTGATTTCGCAGGCTATCGGGACGAACTCATCATATCTACCAAGGCAGGGTATGATATGTGGCCGGGGCCCTATGGGGAGTGGGGATCACGAAAGTATCTTGTGGCCTCTTGTGATCAGTCGCTCAAGCGGATGGGGTTAGAATACGCAGATATCTTTTATTCCCACCGTTACGATCCAGATACCCCTCTGGAAGAAACTATGGGGCCTTAGACTATATAGTGCGCTCTGGGCGCGCACTTTATGTCGGAATTTCAAGCTACAACTCGCGACGAACGCGCGAAGCGCTGGCCATCTTGAAAGACCTTGGCACGCCGTGCCTGATTCATCAGCCGTCGTATAACCTACTCAACCGTTGGGTTGAGCGGGACGGGCTGTTGGATACGCTTGACGAATTGAACGTGGGATCGATTGCGTTCACGCCACTTGCCCAGGGAATTTTGACATCGAAGTATCTGAACGGCATTCCCGAAGACAGTCGTGCGACCCAAGGCAAGTCTCTATTGGATGGCATGATCAACGAACGTTCATTGACGAGTGTCAGGGCTCTAAACGATATAGCGGCGTCACGCGGTCAATCATTAGCTCAGATGGCGCTTGCTTGGGTGCTGAGAGGTGACCGGATTACGACAGCCGTTATTGGCGCTTCGCGTCCTGAGCAGATCGTGGATTGCGTAGGTGCGGTCCAGAATTTGGAATTTACCGAAGCGGAACTCGCTAAGATTGACGAGGTAAGCTCGGAAGGAAATCAATCTCTGGGCACGATCCTCGGAAATTGAGTAAGATTGTTGACCACTGATTTTTGGTGCTAGCAGGTTCTTCTGCTTAATCGCATGGCGTTTCTGCTTTGGGCTCGAAGCGGACCTTGGCCCGATTTCGTCGAAAGGCTGCTCTGCGTTTCCAAGCGGACGTATTTAGCGGTATGAACCCTCAACTTGGCTTAGTTAGTTTCACCGGCCCTCAGGCGGGGTGTGGTATTATATGTGGTATAATTTTTCATGATAATATTTATTGATTTATTAACAGGTAATTATCCACAATATATTGTTCCTCCTCGGTCCGCCATTGGTTTTCTGTTGAACGTCACACGAACCTGACCCAACCGTCACAGTTGGACCAGAAAAGCAGTGAACGTTCGACATCAGAAGGCGCCCCCAACGTTGGACATCAGTTGAATTTGATCTTTGAGTCATCAACTAACACGCCGCCCCCATTTTATACTCCCGCAGACAGTTTGGTTTGATCTGACTTCCCTTTCGGAAAATCAGAGCTGATTTGTAGGTCAGACAGCGAAGCTGCCTGTTCCTGCTAATCTGCCACGTGGCGAACGCGGGAGGGGGCGAGGCAATGCTATTCGACAGGGGTGGTGCGGCCCGCAGGCACAGCCGAGGACACGGCCCTGTCTAATAGGGTTGCCCGAGGGGGAGGGCCGCGCCCTCACCCTGACGGCCAGGGGCGTTTGGCTTGTCCAAATCCCGTTGTCTCACAAAACAAAAGCAAGAGCGCAGTTCGCTATGCCGCCGTTGGGAACGTTTACCTCAACACTCAATGGTCGGCAAAGGTTTGATATAACTGTTCTTAGTTCAGAGCGTCGTTAGAGGCTTTGAGCCCTTACCAGGCCTTCTCCCATTCCAATAACTTTGCTCATGCAGCAAGCCACGAACCGCAATATGCGGATAGTCTGAGTGGCTTAGTTAGAGGCAGAGAAGCGGGACGGAGCGGGCCTTCGTCAAATTTGCGCCAAGGTCTGCTTGTGGTGCTTCTAAACTACCGAAGGACTGCTTTCTGTCCCCGGCAAGCTGTTGGTTTTGGAGCTCCAAAAGACACCAAACAAATGAAAGAAAAGAAATCGATTTGATATTTTTGGACCTTACTTTACAAAATCAGCCATGGCGAAATCAATTGATCAAACGTTAGGCATCGTTGTTTTGGTGAGCCCGCATTTCAACGTTTCGGCAACGACATCTTTCATCGATCCTTTTAGAACTGCGAATTACCTGTCAGGATTGGTGCGGTTTTCCTGGACCTATGTTTCGGAGGTTGGTGGTCACATCGAATCCAGCAGCGGCCTGGTGGTTGATACTGCTCCTTTGGCAAACGTGGTCAGGGGCAAGCCTTGGCTCGTTCTCGTAAGTACAAGCTGGACGCCTGAACGCCACGGGACACGCCAGTTCAAGGCGGCTCTTCAAAAATGGGATGCAGGCGGTGCAATAGTTGGTGGGTTGGATACGGGTGCAATTGTGCTCGCGCAGGCTGGATTGCTAAAGGGCAAAACTGCGACGGTCCATTATGAGCACATCGATGCCTTCGCCGAAATTGCACCGGACACGACGGTATCTGAGAACATGTTTGTAACAGATGGCAAGATCTTCACATGTTGTGGAGGATCAGCGGCAACCGACCTTGGCTTGAGATTTGTCCATTCCGTCGCTGGCGAAAGCATCGCAAACGCCTCAGCGCGGTATCTGTTTCACCATGATGTGCGTGGGGAAGGTCAGTCACAAAACCCCAAGGATGTGGAGCCGCTTGGGTATGTCACATCTGGCGTTGTCCGAGATGCGATCGACCTTATGGAAGCGCATTTGGAGACCACGTTGTCAATTCCCGCTATATCTCAACAGTTAGGCGTTTCACAGCGGCAACTGGGCCGATTGTTCCGGCAGTATGTTCAAAAGTCACCCGTCGAATACTACCGAGATATCCGCCTTGATCGAGCGCGTGGCCTCGTCACGCAAACCGAGCTAAAATTCAGCGAGATTGCAGAGGCGTCGGGGTTCAACGGTCAAGTGCATTTCAGCCGCGCTTACCGCAACCGGTTCGGCCTGACGCCCACTGCTGATCGCATTGAAGGTCGTGTGCCGTTCGAGTTTCGCGCCTGGCCAATGTTCAAGCCTGACATTAGGTCCGAAGGTGTCTCGTAGCCTTCTGCATAGCTGTGAGCATCTCATCACGCTGCGCTGAGAGTTCCTCGGTGCTTTGCCCGTGTGCATGCGCTGTCATTTCATCGACCAGTTTTCTGATCACATCATCGTCTAAGCGTGGATCACCCAGATCGTCCCACCAGCTGTTGAACGTGTCTTTGAAGTGGTCACAAAAAGCCTGCAAACCGCCTGCGCCCGCGCCCAAGTGAAAAAGAGTGGTTGGTCCCATTGCGGCCCAACGCAATCCCGGTCCGGCCCACATCGCTTTGTCTATGTCTTTGACGCTGGCAACACCTTCAACGGCCATATGAACGGCCTCTCGCCAAACTGCGGCCTGCAACCGGTTGGCTACATGCCCCGGCATGCCTTTCTTGATGCGGATCGTGACTTTCCCGATGTCATTGTAGAACGCTTCTGTGCGGTCCAGAATGTCTGATCCGGTGGCTTTATTCGCTGTCAGTTCCACCAGCGGGATCAGATGCGGCGGGTTGAAGGGGTGGCCAAGAATAAGCGGCGCGGGATCGCGCCACCCTTCTTGGAGCGCTTCGAGCGTCAGACCCGATGTCGAGCTTGAGACAATTGCGTCAGCAGCCAGCGCGGCCTCAATCTCCGCATAGATTGCATGCTTGATGGGCAACCGCTCAGGCGCGTTTTCCTGAACGAATTGCGCCTCTGTGACGGCCTCGGCAGCGGTCGCCACAAAGGTGATGGCGTCAGGTGTCGCGCGCTCAGTTAGGCCTAGGTCTTCCAGCGCAGGCCATGCGTTTTCAACGTAGGATCGCACGGTGTTCTCAGCGTTTTCGTCAGGATCAAAGACAGTTACGTTCCGGCCCGAGGCGAGGAACAATGCGGCCCAGCTTGCCCCGATCACACCGGCTCCAAGAATGGCGGTTCTTTCAATCTGAGACATCAGAACAACCCCGGATTAAGAGGAGAGGCCGCTGTCATGCCACCGTCAACAGTAAACAATTGGCCCGTTGCAAACGATGCATCGTCAGAGGCCAACCACAAAGCCATTGCTGCTATGTCAGCAGGTTTGCCAAAGCGTTTGACCGCGTGCCGCGCCAATGCGTCGGTCTTCGCATTCTGAGGGTCTTGGGCAAGCTCAAACCCTGCATCCAGCATGCCGGTTTCAATCCAGCCAGGACAGATCGCATTGCAGCGAATTGCCGGTCCGTGATCCACCGCGATGGACCTGGTGAGCCCGTGCACAAAAGACTTTGACGCATTATAGAGTGCCATCGACGGGTCCGCGACATTGCCCGAGATCGACCCGATGTTGATAATGGAGCCACCCTCCTGCATTTGCGGAATGAGTGCCCGGCAGACATTGAAAACGCCCTTTGCATTCGCTCCCATAACCAAATCCCAATCGGCATCAGTGCTGTCCACAACAGTCTTTTCAACCTGGACGCCGGCGTTGTTTACGATGACGTCCAATACACCCAGCTTTTGCGCAGCTTCGCCAACGGCGGCGGCATCTGACACATCCAAAGATATCCAATCAGTACTCAAACCATCCGGCTTTGGTCCCCGACCACAGGTGATAACGTCCGCACCCTCGGCCATGAAGGCCTCTACGATAGCGCGCCCAATGCCCTGCCTGCCGCCTGTAACGAAAGCGCGTTTGCCAGCCAACCGCATCAGTGCGCGACCATCACATGGCGCACGGCGGTATAAGCGTCCAAGGCGTAGACCGACATATCACAACCAGTGCCAGAGCTCTTCATTGCGGCCCAAGGCATTTCAGGCGTGGCAACACCATGCGTGTTCACCCACGTAAAGCCATAGCGCAACTTCGAAGACATCCGCATCGCGCGACCGGTATTGTTGGTCCAGACGGATGAGGCCAAACCAAACGGGCCTGCATTTGCCACCTTGAGCGCCTCTTCTTCGTCGCCAAACCGCGAGATGGTCACGACAGGACCGAAGATCTCGTTGCAGAATACCTCGGCATCATGCGCCACATTGATCAGCACGGTGGGTTCATAAAAGAAACCTGGTCCGTCGATCATGTTGCCTCCCAATACAACGTCGCAGTTATCGCGCGCTCGGTCGACAAACCCCGCTACAGCGTTGCGTTGCGCGGCCGAGATGATCGGCCCCATTTCGGTGCCTTCGGCCTTTTGAGCCCCAACTTTGATCTGGCTGACCTGATCAACAACGGCGGCGACGACCTTGTCATAGACCTCATCAGCGACAAGCAAACGGCAGGGCTGTGCACAGTCCTGACCGGCGTTGAAGAACGAACCATAGCGCACAGTTTCGGCAACCGCCTCGATATCAGCATCGTCAAAAACAATGACCGGGGCTTTCCCGCCCAGTTCCAGATGCACATGGCGGATTTGACGAGAGGCTGCAGCCATCGCGGCAGAACCCGTCGCGTTGGAACCCGTGATCGAGATCGCCTCGGTCCGTGGATCGTTGATCATCTGCTCGCCAATCTCACGACCGGGGCCGTGCAGCACGTTTACCACCCCTTTGGGCGCAACACCTGCGATCAGCTCGGCGGCTTTCAGCGTGGAAAGCGGCGTCAGCTGCGAGGGCTTCAGCGTGACCGGGCAGCCAGCTGCCAATGGCGCTGCCAGTTTCCAAGCCGCCATCATCAGCGGATAGTTCCATGGCGCAATCGCGGCTACGGGGCCAACCGGATCTTTGCGGATCATGCTGGTATGACCGGCCACATATTCGCCCGCAGCAACGGCAGACATCGTGCGCGCCGCACCGGCAAAGAACTTGAATGTGTCCAGCGTCAACGGCATTTCGTCATCCAAAGCCGAAGGCCAGGGTTTACCGGCATCCAAGCTTTCCAGCTCCGCCAGTTCCTCGACATGCTCTTCCAAGACAGTTGCGATATTGGTCAAAAGCTCAGAACGTTCTGCAGGGCTGGTCTGGCCAAATGTCTCAAAGGCTTCGTGGGCCCCTGCGGCCGCAGCGCTTGCCTGTTCGGACGTCGCGGAATTGATCTTGCAAATCTCTTCGCCCGTGGCTGGGTTCACGACAAAGATCGGCGCGCCGCCCCCTTCAACCATTTCGCCATTGATTAACATCTTTGTCTGCATGTGGTCCTCTCTAAAACCCAACCCGATCGCCGCCTTTTAGTGCGAGGCGTTCGCGTGCCTCTGCCGGTGTCGCAACTGAAAGGCCCAGATTTTCGATGATTGTGCGAATGCGGCTCACTTGCTCGGCATTCGATGTGGCAAGCTCTCCCTTGCCGATAAAGAGACTGTCTTCGAGCCCGACACGCAGATTGCCACCGCGCATTGCGCTTTGTGTAGCGAAAGGCATTTGGTGTCGTCCTGCTGCCAGTACAGACCATTCATAGTTTTCAGCGCCAAAAAGTTTGTCCGCCGTATTGTGCATATGGGTCAGATGGTCAGGGTCAGCGCCAACGCCTCCTAAAATGCCAAAGACCATCTGGATGAAGAACGGCGGTTTGATAAGCCCTTGATCCACGAACCATTTGACGTTGTAGAGATGGCCCAGATCGTAGCATTCAAACTCAAACTTGGTGCCATGATCACCCCCCAGTTTCTCAATCGCATATCGAATGGTCTTGAACGTGTTGGGAAAAATGAAGTCTTCCGTCATCTCAAGGAATGGACGTTCCCAATCGTGCTGAAATTCCGTGTATTTCTGAAGCATCGGGAAGATGCCAAAGTTCATGCTGCCCATATTGAGCGAGGCCATTTCCGGGCTCGTCGAAGTCGCGGCCAACAGACGTTCGTCCATCGACATGCCCAATCCGCCGCCGGTTGAGACATTCACCACCGCGTCAGTGGATTGTTTGATCACAGGCAGAAATTGCTGAAACAATTCAGGTCTGGGATCTGGCTTGCCGGTCTCGGGATGTCGCGCGTGCAGATGGATGATAGACGCGCCAGCCTCTGCCGCTTCAATGCTTGCTGTTGCAATTTCGGCAGGTGTGATCGGCAGGTGGGGCGACATTGACGGCGTGTGAATGCCGCCCGTTGGCGCACAAGTGATGATGACTGACTTGGGCATTACAATTTCATCTGTTGCACTTGCGCAGACAGCCCCCCGTCCAAAACCCAAAGCTGGCCAGAGGCATAGCGCGCCTCGTCGCTGGCCAGCCAATTGACCAGATTGGCAATGTCCGTTGGCGTTCCGTAGGTACGCATCGGGTGCACGTCCCGGACAGCTTTTTGAAGTGTTTCGATGTTGCCCCCCCCGCCGCCAGATCCGTCGCCGTTGAAGAAACTCTGCAGCATAGGAGTATCAATATAGCCGGGGCAGATCGCATTGACGCGGATACCCTCAGGGCCATGGTCGCAGGCCATTGCACGGGTTAGCGCATGCACCGCCCCCTTGGTTGCACAATAAGCGGCAAGGCCGGGGTCAGCGATGAACCCATCGTAAGACCCAAAGTTGATCAAGCTAGCGCTGTTGCCAGATTTCGCGGCTTCGCGCATCAATGGAATGGCGTATTTTGAGGTTAGAAAAGTACCCGTGGAATTCACCGCAAAGCTTTGGTTCCATTCCTCCAGCGTGGTGTTTTCGACCGTCTTTTCAATCTCGATCCCTGCCGCGTTCACCAAGACGTCAAGCTTGCCATGAGCGTTGCGGACCTGATCCATCGCGGCGATTGCGTCCGCCTCCTGTGTTACGTCGAGCTTTAAAAAGTGGCTGCCGTCATCGTCATGCCTGTCCAGTGACCCTTCGAGCGTCAGGTCTGCGGCGTAAACTGTCGCACCTTCTTTGACGAAACGCGCCACAATCGCACGTCCGATTCCACCCCTTGCCCCTGTAACGAGGGCAATTTTTCCGTTCAGCATCATTGGTCTTGGTCCTTCAAAGGGGGATAACGGTAACGCTTGGCCGCAATGGTCCAATCCATATCGTTACGCACATATTGCTTGCTCGCGTCGGATGGTGGGTTGTAGTCCCAAGGCACACTTGCGCCTGCTTCCATCGCGGCATGCAGCGCGCGGCGGGATTTTTGGGTTGCAATGATCTTTGTACGCAATGCCTTGCCATCCCACCGCGCGGCAACTTCATCAGCAAAGGCTTGAGCAGCCTCATTGTAACTGAGGTCGGAGGCCAGATTTCTTGTCTCCAACGGATCAACGCTCAGATCATACAGCTGTGGTGGATCGCTATCGCAGTGGATGTATTTCAATGAACCACGCCGGATCATGATGACGGGAAAGCCCGTCATTTCAGCGCAATACTCGCCGATTGCCTCATCAACGGGGTCGTCCTCGCCCCGCGCCAAGGGCATAAGGCTTCGGCCATCTATAGGTTCGCCGATCATGCTTTCACTACCGCCAGCGATCTCAATAAACGTTGGCAACATATCCACGAGCGACACAGCGTTTCGCGCTGTCCCAACCGCCACGCCAGGTCCCGCCATGACCAACGGCACGCGGGCCGAATGTTCAAAGAAATTCATCTTGTACCACAGCCCACGTTCGCCCAGCATGTCGCCGTGATCTGCCGTGACGATCACGATTGTATTGTCCAGCTCTCCAATCTCTTCGAGCGTTTGAACCAGTTCGCCGATCTTGCTGTCAAAGTAGCTGACATTCGCCAGATATGCGCGGCGCGCGCGGCGCACCTCTTCCTCTGTCAGCGGCACATAGGACGCTTCGATCCCATCCATCAGGCGGCGCGAGAATGGGTCCTGATCATCCAAAGCAGGCGTAAAGGCCGGCATGTCGATGTCGTCGTCTGAATAGAGGTTCCACCATTCGGGGCGGGCGACATATGGATCATGCGGATGTATGAAGCTGGCAACCATCGCAAAGGGCGCATCATGCCCTAGCGCTTTGTCACGTGCCGCATCGAAAAGCCACCGTTTGGCGGCAAAGCCAACCTCATCATCGTAATCAATCTGGAACGTCGCATGCGCCAGACCGCTTTCCTTGACGGTCTGCATGTTATGATACCACTTATCGATCCGCTCATCGGGGGCTTCCCAGTCGGGCGTCCATGCAAAGTCCGACGGGTAAATATCGGTCGTCACGCGGTCTTCGAACCCGTGCATCTGATCAGGGCCGACAAAGTGCATCTTACCTGACAGGCACGTGCGATAGCCCAGCGACTTTAGGTAATGCGCGAAGGTAGGAACAGACGCCTTGAATTCTGATGCATTGTCAAAGGCCGCGATACGGGAGATGTGTTGGCCCGACATAAAGGCGAACCGCGACGGCGCGCAAAGCGGCGAATTGCAATAGGCCGCATCAAAGCGCATCCCGCGCGCCGCTAGCGCATCAAGATGCGGGGTCTTGGCAACGCTATGCCCGTAAGCCCTCGTGAAATGTGGGGCCAACTGATCCGCCATGATCACAAGGATATTTGCCCGCGTCACGTTGCACCCTTGGCGTAGGCATCCAGAACCAGCCCATGAAAGTGATGCACCGCATGCTCAGATTTGCCCGACCCATCCGGGTCATTGACGATCCTGCCTTGAGTGAAAGCAGGTGTGCTCATACCGCGCTGCACAGATTCGACAAGACTGATGTCTTCAACCTGCAGCACCTCATCCAAATAGCGAATGGCATCCAGCTCCATCGCGTCGGGCTCAGGCGTTTCGAGGAAAAAGTCATAGGTCTCCAACGTCCGGTCCGGCCCGACAGGGATGATGTTGAGCACGATCATGCTGGACCGACCCGGATACCGCATCAGACAAGTTGTCGGATAAAGCCACCAAACCGCATGGGTTTTGACCGTAGCGTTCGACACGTCATATGCGGCATTGGGGCTGTTTCCCGCATCGGCCATGTGACTGGAATAAATGCCATAGGTTGTGACCTTGTAAGTATCCATGTCAACAAGATCACAGAAATCCTTATGCGCCGTCGGGCAGTGATAACACTCAAGAAAGTTATCAACGACGTTCTTCCAGTTTGATTTGATGTCATAGGTCAATCGGTGCCCGAAGGTCAGTTGATCCACGTCCGGTGCCCAGTGGCGCACTTCAGTTTCCAGATTGCCTGACTGCTGCGCCAAAGAGGGTGCCTTTGGGTCCAGATTGACGAATACAAATCCGCAAAACTCTTCGACTTGCACCGCGTCGAGGCAAATCTCATCGGTGCGAAAATCTTCTAGGTTCTCGGTGTGGGGCGCGCGGGCCAACTGCCCGTCCAACTTGTAAACCCAAGCATGGTAAGGGCACATGATCCGAGTTGTGTTTCCTTCGCCAGAAAGCAGTTCGTGGGCGCGGTGCTTGCAGACGTTGTAGAAAGCGCGCAACGTGCCCTCCTTGTCGCGCACAACGGCAATAGGCTTCCCTGCAATCTCGATTGTAACGTAGGACCCTGGCTCGCGGGTTTTTTCCACATGACAGACCCACTGCCAAGTCTTGGATATGATGACCTTGAGATCAGCGTCAAACCACTTTTCTTCCGTGTAGGCCTCCGCTCGCAGTGAACTGGAACGCGATGGATCGTGATCATAGCCAAGAGAAATCGTATCAGAATCTGTCATGTGGTTCCTCCAGTGTTGGCATAGAGTATTCCATTTGCGAATCTGAGATATGCATAATTGGTCAGAATTTTGATGTTTTTGGATTGAGCCGGACGGCCGAAATCATAGTCAAGACATTGGTTGCATTTGCGGGTCCAGATTTCACTGGTGACTACGGAGCGGTCATTTGTTCAAAGCGCAGCACCGGTGAGTATGAACTTTATTGAGACCTTAGCCGCAGTGTTGATGAAGGACCGCTATTCAGATTGGGTCAGAAATGCTTGACGTTTGGGTCAGAATTGAATGACGCGATTTACAGAATTATTGAGGTTTTGGCTGTCGATTGAGCCAAATATCAGTGACGTTCCACAATTCCTGTGTCAGGCGACACATAGTTCTGCCACCAGCGACAGAACCTTGCCATTTTCGCCTCACTTCCTTCATCCAGCACCTAGACCGATTTCAATGATCCTGACTTCCTTTTTGGGAAAATCAGGGCTGATTTGCAGATCAGACGCCGAAGGCGCCTGTTCCTGCTGATCTGCCACGTGGCGAACGCGGATGGGGCGAGGCAATGCTATTCGACAATAGTGGTGCGGCCCGCAGGCGCAGCCGAGGACACGGTGTTGTCTAATAGGGTTGCCCGAGGGGGAAGGCAGCGTCTTACCCCTGATGGCCAGGGGCGTTTGGCTTGTCCAAATCCCGCTGGCCGAAAAACAGGTACGGCGGTGCGGGCTACTGAGCTTCAAAACGTATTTCTACACACTTAGACCCGCCTTGGCGATCTCCTGGATCAGGCAGATACCAGACACGCCACCGCCGATGAACCTGCATGATCTCATTAAAGATCAGGACCTGTCACCTAACCTCATTGGGCATATTGACAGGCTTCTGGTGTCAAAAAACAAAACCAAGGAAATGGGCCGCGGACAGCGCATAGCGATAATTGACGATTACATACAAGATCAAATGGCGTGGGCAGTTGTGGTGAAAAGAACAAAGATCGTCACGAACTCATGATCGAGGGTAATAGCTTGCTGAGGCACATCGTTTAGGAATTTGCCAAGGCTTAAGATGCCATTCAGCCGTGCGAGGCGTCCGGTTTGCGCAACAAACCGGACATCAACTCTTACCATGCCAATGTCCGGTTCTTTTAAGTCAGCTTTCAAGCGGTGCATTGTTGATGCGGCTGACATCCTCCATGATATCGAACACATGGTTGGCGGTCACCGTGATCCCAATCGCTTCAAGTCGCTTCAGGTGCATACTCTTGTAACTTTCAAGATATTCGCGGTTCCGAAACAGGTATGTGGACCCATAGTGATTGGTGCCATCTTCGACAGTCCAGATTTTCAGATTACTCCCGGCTCCTCCGCAATACTCTCAGCTAGTTGCTCGGTTCCGGCGAGAAATTCTTCGGTTATTGGACCATCGTAGGTCATATGCAGGTCCCAGATTTTCAGCGTGCTCATATTCAGCTTCCTTTGCGAGGTTGAAGAGGTTCAGCGGTTCTTCCCAAGCTGGACAACGCTCAGGACCGCAAGCAGTGCGAAGAAGATGGGATCAGACCAACCAAACCCGGTGAAGACCCCTGTCAGGCAGGCATAAAGCGTGATGATGACACCGAGCAGATTGGTCCACATCAGTCCCGAAAGAATGGCCAGAGCGGCGTTACTGCCATGTTCAGCATCCCGAAATAAAAAGCTGATGATCCCGATGCCACCCAGAAAGATCGAGTTATGCTGTGACAGGAACACCGCGTATTGGTCGTTCAACTGCAGGCCGTAGTTCGGCCAGAGGATGGCCGGGGCAAAGAACAGCGCGAGCGCGAAAAACATGTAGATCACGCCATGCGCGGTCAGGAAGGTTTTGTTTGTCATGTCAGGTCTTTCTAAGGTTGAGGCAGCTTTTTCGGAGCTGGTTGAGTGTCTTAACCGTCTGGCGCTTATCCTGCGCGCTGAGATCTCCAAATATCTGGTCCAGAGCATGATTGTGGATTGGTAAGAACTCGGCCACTTTTTGTTGTCCGGCTGCAGTTAGGCGCAGAACGCGCGCCCGTCTGTCAGTTTCATCGACGCTCTTTTCCACCCATCCGGCTTGGATCAGGTTTTGACGACATCCAGATTACCAGAGGTAGATAGGGTCAGTCGCATCAAATCATTGATCGACAACGGACCCTTGTTGCTTAGCGTTTCAAGTGCATCCCATTGCGGCGCAGTAAGCCCCGCCGAACGAAACGCTGGTACCATGGCGCGCATGAACAATTGCTGACTTCGAAGCAGGGCCAGCACCAGGGCCTGGTTCTCTCGGGTTTGATTATAGTGTCTCATATCGCGCACATATCCCTAGTTAGGGATAAATTCAAGTGTGCCCCATAGATTTGACCTAAACCGCTCATTCGCTTGATGTACAGCATTGTGTAAACTTGGTTTCATCGCTGACGTTCTCTGCATACGGGATCAATGTCTGCTGCCAGGCAGACTGAAGTGATTGTGCGAGGAAACCGCAGATCGGCCATCACTTAACCAGAGATCGCTTCACATAAAACCGCTTCAAGGATGTTCGCGGTTTGTTATGGTGGTGCAAAGCAACCCTTGGTTGCGGAAGCTTAGCGTTCTCATCCCTGTTTAAACGGCTGCCTGATGTAGCGGGTTCGGATGTTGAATCATAAACTTACGGAATTCGTCTGGTAAGCACAGTAATTAAACTTGCCTTTCAGGTCCCGTGCCGCTGATTCAGGTGATGGAGATAGGCGGCAACAACAGCGAGCTACATAGCCTCCAGCGTATGTGAAAGACCGTTTCGGATGTGATCTACCAACAGCTTCTTAGCGGTGCCCGCGTCTCTGGCCAATGCGGCATCGAACATGCCCTTATGCTCCTTGACGGCCTCTTCGCCGCGATAGGTCAGCACGAGCATCTGATACCGCAAATACTTGTCGTAGATGATCGAGTGCAGAGACAGAAGGTTCTTGGAGTTGCAGGCCGCGATCATCGCTTGGTGAAACTCCCAATCATATCGTTTCCAGGTTTCTTTCTCGGACTCGTCGCCCTTGAGAAGCTGCTGTTCCATCAGGTGCAATTTGTGGTGCGCGGCAACGAGGTTGCCTTCCCAGTCCGTGTCGCCATTCGCAATGGACAACTCCAACGCGTGGCATTCCAGCAGGACACGCAACTCTGATATCTCGGTCAGGTCTTCGCGAGAGACCGGCGTAACCAGGAAGCCTCTTTGTTCGGGAGCTTCGACAAAACCGTCGCTGGCAAGCCTGTTCAGGGTTTCACGAAGTGTCGAAAGGCTTGCCGAATACCGGTCTTTTAAGGCGTCCAGTTTCAGTTTGGAGCCAGGCTGCAATTCTCCAAAGATAATATCTCGCTTTATGCGCTGATAGGTGCTTGCACCTATCGTAGACGGCTGTTTCGCCATGCGTTTCACCCGATATTTTTAGATTCCTCCTTCAAATACCACTTTACAGAGTTATCAGCAATCCAATGTGATGTATGGTAGAAATAAAAATATCATACATTATTGTGGAATCGCAAAAACCCCAATACGGTCGAGTTCAAGTTGGGCAAAGCAGCTCAGTCATAAACATTGGTTTCGGAGTTTCTGAACCCTCTGGAAGGAAGCAAATTGTCAATGAACTTTCGCATTGCCATTGTCGGCATTGGCCTTGTTGGACGCCGCCACGCAGACGCGATACGCGCGTTGCGTCATGTCGATCTTGTTGCGGTTGTTGATCCCAGTGACGAAGGGCGCACCTACGCTGCGGAGCATGGCGTTGCGTGTTACGAGACCCTCGAGGATATGTTTGCAAATCAGACGCCGGACGGAGCTGTGCTCGCGACGCCCACGACGCTTCATGTCGAACAAGGGCTCACATGTGTTCGGCATGGTTGTCCCGTACTCGTCGAAAAACCGATCGCCGTGGAAGCCTCCGCTGCACTGGAGCTTGTCCAAGAAGCGGAGAAGGCCAATGTGCCACTGATGGTCGGACATCATCGTCGGCACAATCCTCTGATCAAGTCAGCGAAGGAAGCCATTGTCGATGGGAAGATTGGAGATGTGCGCGCTGTCCATGCGAATTGCTGGTTTTACAAGCCCGATGAATATTTTGACGCCGCACCCTGGCGTAAGAAACCCGGTGCGGGGCCCATCTCGGTCAATCTTGTCCATGATGTCGATCTTCTGCGGTACCTGGCCGGAGAGGTCGTGACCGTACAGGCGCAGTCGGCTACCTCGCAACGCGGCTATGACAACGAAGATGTCGCCGGAGCGCTATTGACGTTTGAAAGCGGAGCGATTGGGACCATTAGCGTATCCGACAGCATTGTTGCTCCGTGGAGCTGGGAGATGACGTCTCAGGAATATCCAATCTATCCGTCGACCACTGAGAGTAGCTACATGATCGGTGGCTCTCATGGGTCGTTGTCTGTCCCCGATCTAAGACTATGGACCTACCAGGGTGAGGAAAGGGATTGGTGGATTCCAATTTCGTCAACCGCGCTGAAGAAGGGTTCCTCTGACCCACTGGTCAATCAACTTGGGCACTTTGTTGACGTTGCTCGGCACGAAGCAGATCCGATTGTGTCCGGATGGGAAGGCTTCAGAACACTTCAAGTCATTGAAGCCATTCAGAATTCCTGCAGAACTGGCGAGACTGTCAGGATAAGAAACCTTCAGGAAATGCAACAACAGAAATTGCAGGTAATGAAAAATATCTGATATTTTGCAAAAAATCTTGCAAAAAGTCCAAAATAGGTCAAAACTCAGAATCGGAAAAATGCATCATGATGTCTCAGGGAGGAGCAAAGTGATTACCAAACTTACCCGCCGGGCTGCTGTGTCAGCCCTGGTTGCAACCGGTGTTCTGTTTAGCGCAACAAGTGGTGCGCTGGCGGAAGACAAAGTGCAACTTCGCCTCGCAACATCAGGATCGGAGACCGACCAGCGTTCGGTTGCCATGGCCGAGGTTTTCGCGCCCATGGTCGCCGATTTCGCAAATTATGAGCCCAGCTATAACGGCACGATCTTCGCGCAAGGCACTGAGCTGGACGCTATCAGTCGCGGCAATCTGGAGATGTCGATCACCTCGGCGCAGGAGCTGGCACAGTTCTTCCCCGAGTTTTCGATCTTTACCGCAGGCTATGTCCACCAGGACGCCGCGCATCAGGTGGCTGTCTTCAACGATCCCTTGATGGATGCCTTCAAGCAAAAGGCCGAAGAAGAACTGGGCGTCAAACTGCTGTCGGTCATGTATCTGGGCCGTCGTCAGGTGAACCTGCGCCAACCCAAGGATGAACTGACCGTCAGCACTCCGGCTGATCTGGAGGGTGTGAACCTGCGGATGCCGGGCACCGATGCGTGGCAGTTCCTTGGCAAAGCGCTGGGTGCCGCACCGACACCAATGGCCTTCTCCGAGGTTTATACCGCGCTGTCGACCGGTGCCGTTGACGGTCAGGACAACCCATTGCCGACTGTGGTTGATGCCAAGTTCTACGAAGTAACCAATCAGATCGTCCTGACATCGCATCTGGTCGACCTGAACTATATCGCCATCGGCAAAGAGGTTTGGGACGGTTTGACCCCGGAACAACAGGCAAAAGTTCAGGAAGCGGCAGATGCTGCGGCTGAATCGGGACGCCAGAAACAGCTGCAGAAGGAAGAGGACCTCGTCAGCTTCCTCAAGGAGCAGGGCATGGAGGTCTACGAACCCGATCTCGCAGCGTTCCGTGATCAGGTACAGACCATGTATCTGGAAAGCGAATTTGCCGGGTCATGGCCGGATGGCGTTCTCGAGCAGATCAACGCTCTGGGCAACTAAGACCACTTGGACAAGGGAGGGAGAACCACAATGAAAAAATTCATCAAGGGGTTCTCCCGATTGACCGAAGCGATTGCCGGCGGGATGCTGGCGGCAATCTTCCTGATCTTCCTTCTGCAAATTCTATTGCGCTATTTCTTCACCCCTGCCGGATGGACGCTAGAACTAATCGGCATCCTCTGGGTCTGGGTGATCTTCTTTAGCTGCGCTTTCATCGTGCGCGAGCGGGATCACGTAAAGTTCGACATCATCTACCTTTCGGTACCGATGCGGGTGCGCCAGGTATTTGCGATGCTGGCGGCCGCGGCAATCGTGGTCGGGATGCTCTACAGTTTCCTGCCGACGTGGGATTACATCGATTGGATGAAAATCCGCAAGACCGCGACGGTACGCAATCCCTTTTCGGGTGAGAAGATACCGCTGCGCACCGTGTTCTCGATCTATGCCGTGTTCATGCTGGTCGTAGCCGCGCGGTATGCATGGCTGTTTTTTGACATCATGCGCAACGGCCCACCAAAAACCGAACTTGAAATGGTCGTGGGATACAACGTGGTCGACGAACATCCCCGTGTTGATGTGGAAGACGACGAGGACGCAAGCAAATGAGTTTCGAACTTCTTTCCTGCCTGCTCACACTCTTTGTTCTGGCAGGCATCGGGACTCCTATCGGGTATTCCATCCTGCTGGCGTCACTTATGTATCTGGGTGTTGCTGGTCTGGACGTTGCACTGGCGGGTGAGAAAATTCTGCAAGGCTTCTATAAAAGTACGATCCTGCTTGCCGTGCCTTTGTTCATCGTTGCCGCCAATATAATGAACGCGGGATCGATCACCGACCGGTTGCTGAACTTCTGTGTCGCTGCGGTCGGGCGCTTCAAGGGTGGTCTTGGGCACGTCAACGTTGTGGCGTCTCTGATCTTTTCCGGCATGTCCGGTTCGGCTGTCGCGGATGCCGCGGGAATCGGCAAGATCATCATTGAGATGATGACCAAAGATGGTCGCTACAGCCGAGGCTATGCTGCTGCGATTACTGCGGCATCGGCAACAATCGGCCCGATCATTCCGCCGTCGATCCCGATGGTTCTGTATGCGCTGGTCTCAAAGGCGTCTATTGGGTCGCTGTTCCTTGCTGGCATTCTGCCGGGTCTGATCATGGGCATCGTCCTGATGGCGATGAACTATTATCTGGCCGGAAAGCGGAACTTTGCATTGGAAGAACCTGTTCCGCTGCGCGAGTTGCCGGCTAAAACCGCCAACGCGTTCCCGGCACTGCTGATGCCCGCAATTCTGCTGTACGGCATATATGGCGGCGTCACTACTCCGACAGAGGCCGCCGCAGTTGCTGCATTCTACGCCCTGCTACTGGCAGCGTTGTTCTACCGCGCACTGACCTTCCGTGGCCTTTACCAAGTGTTCGTCGACAGCGCGCGCTCTTCCGCCGCCGTCGGGGTGGTCATTGGTGGCGCGTTCATTCTGAACTTCATCGTCATTCAGGAACAGATTCCACAGTCGATCTCGGCCTTGCTGGAGGGTTCGGATGTCAGCCCGATTGTGTTCCTGATCCTCGTCAACCTGCTAATCCTCGCACTAGGGTGCGTATTGGACGCAACGACGATCATTCTTGTGATTGTGCCCCTGTTCATTCCCACCTGCGAAGCGCTTGGGATTGATCTGGTGCATTTCGGAGTGCTGGTCGTCGTGAACTCGATGATCGGTCTGATCACGCCGCCCTATGGCATTCTACTCTTTGTGATCAACGCCGTGACGGATATTCCGCTGCGCGAAATCATCTCGGAAATCTGGGCCTTCCTGGCGGTTCTCATCTTCGCCTTGGTGATCATGATGCTGATGCCTGATCTGGTCCTGTGGTTGCCGCGTATGTTTGGATATCAGGGATAATGTGCCTTTCGGTTTCGACAACGTCGATCCCCGGTGACCTGGCTGAAAAGCTGAGTGCTATCGCTGACGCGGGATTCGGGGGTGTCGAACTACACGAACCGGATTTGACCGCTTTTGATGGGCCGCCATCGCAAATCCGGAATATTGCATCAGACCTCGGCCTGAAGATTTGCCTGCTACAACCCTTCCATAACCTCGAAGGTCAATCCGGCAGCGGTCGGCAGCGCGCTTTTGATCGGCTAAAGCGCAAACTCGACCTGATGAGCGAGTTGGGAACAGAATTACTGCTAATCGGGTCTGCTTACGAGGTCGATGCCGCTGCAACCGAAGAACAGGTAATCGCGGACCTTGGCGAGGCGGCCAAGATCGCGAAAGAGATGGGGTTGTGTCTGGCCTATATGGGCTTGCCATGGTCGAATCTTGTTCACTCGGATGAGCAGGCGTTAGGCGTCGTTGAAGCCATCGACAGCCCTCATTTGGGGTTGGCCTTGAACTCATTCTTCTCGCTTGCCGACGGGTCCAAACCCGCCCGCCTTCGGGACATTCCCGGAGAGCGGCTGTTCCATGTGCAACTGTCAGATGCACCCCGGCTTGAGATGGATATACGTCGGCTCAAACGGCACTTTGGGCTTCTGCCGGGGCTCGGATCGCTGAACCTTGCAGGTTTCGTGCGGGTGTTGTCCCGCGCCGGGTATAAGGGGCCTTGGTCCATTGCGCGCGTCAACGAAGCAGCTCCTCAACCCGGTGGCCGAACACTGGCCCGAGACAGCTATAGGTCGCTGGTGAACCTCTTGGACGAGGTGTCGCGGACCGAGCCCGGAACGAACTTTGGTATCCCGAAGTTGCCTGAACGCGTTTACGCCTCAGGCTTCGAATTCGTTGAGTTTACAGCCGACGAAACTAGTGGGACCCAATTGGCAGACATGCTGTCAGCAATGTGTTTTCGAATGGAGCGAAAGCACGTCAGCAAGTCCGTCGAGCTGTGGCGGCAGGGGGCTATCAACATCGTAGTAAATACCGAAAAGGACGGTTTTGCCCAGTCGGCGTTCCTGGGCCACGGCCCCTCGGTTTGTGACATGGGATTGCGTGTCAAAGATGCGGATCAGACAGTCCAGCGTGCGACCGCGTTGGGCGCTCCGAATTTCTCGCAGCCGGTGGGAACAGGAGAGCTGGATATTCCGGCCATCCGTGGTGTCGGCGGCAATGTCGTCCATTTCATTGATGAGAAATCCGATCTGCATCGGGTTTGGGATATCGAATTTGAGCCGGTAGCGAAAACCAAAGCGACCCAGCCCGCCGGTTTGCGCCGTATCGACCATCTGGCACAGACGATGAGCCACGATGAAATGCAAAGCTGGCTACTGTATTACATCTCGACTTTTGAGATGGAGAAGTCGCCTATCGTGAATGTCGCCGACCCGTCCGGCGTCGTGCAAAGCCAGGCCATCGAAAGCCCCGAAGGCGAAGTGCGCCTGAACCTGAACGGGGCAGTTGGTCGCCGAACTCTGGCGGCTTCGTTCCTTGAAGATGGCTTTGGGGCCGGTGTTCAGCACATCGCCTTCCAGTCTGACGATATATTTGAAACTTCAGACCAATTGCTCAACTCCGGCTTTCCCAGCCTGTCCATCCCAGAAAACTACTACGCTGATCTGCAAGCGACTTTCGGATTGGATGACGATTTGATCGCCCAACTGCGCCGAGGCAACATTCTCTACGATCGGGCAGCAGGTGCCGAGTATTTTCAGATATACAGCCGCCCCATCTTTAACGGCTTCTTCTTCGAAATTGTTGAACGCCGCATGGGCTATGCCGGTTATGGCGCGCGTAACGCACCCATTCGCCTCGCCGCGCAAAGCAAAATCCAGACCGCGAAAGAGGTGCAAACTCAATGACTGTGCTGGATGAAAACATGACTATGGATGAGCGCGCCGTTCGCCAATGGTGGCGCACATCCATCGTCGACATGAAACCCGGAAAGATCGCTTTTCGTGGCAATGCCATAGAGGACCTGATCGGGAACGTATCTTTCCCGCAAATGATCTGGCTGATGGTACGGGGCGGTTTGCCCAGCGACGCGCAAGCGCGCCTGTTCGAGGCCGCTTTGGTCGCAGGCGTGGATCATGGTCCACAGGCTCCCTCGATCGCGGCTGCGCGTATGGCCGCCACCTGCGGGGTGGGTCTCAATAATGCGATGGCGACTGCGGTGAACATGCTGGGCGACGTGCATGGTGGGGCAGGAGAGCAGTGCGCAGAGCTGTACTATGATATCGCGGCCCGCATGGATGCGGGAGCTTCACTGAATGACGCTGTTCGGGATGGCTTGGACAGCTGGCGTGAGACCTACGGCAAGATCGTTTCGGGCTTTGGTCACAGGTTCCACAAGCCCACCGACCCACGTGCACCCCGGCTTATGCAACTAGTTCGAAATGCGGCAAAGGAAGGCACAGTTTCAGGCCGGTTTGCCGACATTGGCGAAGAGGTTCAGGCCGAACTTGCCCGTCAACGCGGAGGTCGACCGATTGCCATGAATATTGATGGCGCGACAGCTGTGATCTTCTGTGAGCTTGGCTTTCCTGCGCCCTTGTCACGAGGGCTGTTCTGCCTGTCCCGCTCGGTCGGAATACTCGCCCACGCTTGGGAGCAGATGGGGGAGGGCGGTCGGAACAAAGGACCGATGCCCCCGAATTACTTACCCCTCTACGAAGACAGGAATGATGACACGTGAGACACCGAAATCCTTCCGGGTCGGCCTTATCGGCTGTGGTCGTATCAGCGATATCTATTTAAAAACACTATCTAAATTCTCCAGCGTCGAAGTCGTGGCTTGTGCAAGCCTTGATCCTTTGGAAAGCCGCGCCAAAGCGGATCAATACGGTGTCGCCAAGGCCTGCACGCCAGATGAAGTGTTTGACGATCCGACGATCGACTGCGTTCTGAATCTGACAATTCCGGCGGCGCATGCCGAAATCAGCCTGCGTGCGTTGGAGGCGGGCAAACACGTCTATTCCGAGAAGCCGCTGGTTATGAATCGAACGGATGGTAAGGCGATCCTGCACATGGCCTCTGAAAAGGGGTTACTGGTCGGCTGCGCACCCGACACGTTTCTGGGCGGTCGCTGGCAGACCGTTCGGCGCTTGATCGACGAGGGTGCTATCGGGAAACCAACAGGGGTTTTTGCCCATGTCGGGACCCACGGGACGGAGCGCCACCATCCCAACCCGGATTTCTACTATCAGGCCGGTGGTGGGCCGTTGCTGGACCTTGGCCCATACTACCTGACCGCCATGATCTGCTGTCTTGGACCAATTGACCGGGTCGCTGGAATGGCACGGAGGACCTTTGAGCAGCGTATGATCGAAAACGGCCCGCGCAACGGCGAATGGATGGAAGTCGAGGTCGACACGCACTCCCTGAGCCTGCTGCAGTTCTCATCCGGAGCTATAGGGTCGATGACCATGAGCTTCGACATTTGGGACAGCGAAACCCCACGGTTCGAAATCTATGGTGAAAACGGAACCATCAGCATCCCTGACCCTGACCCGGTTCATGGTGCCAATGTCTTTCAGGGGGATGTCTGGTTGAAGACGCGAGACACCTCGCGCTGGTCTTATCAGCCCCGTCCAGCCGGTCGCGAAGACTGGCAGGTTGTCGAAAACAAACATGGGTTCAATGAAGACAGCCGCGGGCTCGGCCTTTTGGATCTGGCCCTGGCGGCACAAGAAGGACGCCAACCCCGTGCAAGTGGAGCGCTTGCCTACCACGTTTTCGAGGTCATGGACGCGATTGAACGAGCGCCGAAATTCGGCGCCTATCAGACGATAGAAAGCCGTAGCGTGGCTCCGGAGCCTCTGCCGGTCGATTTTCTGAACGATGAGAAGAAGGAGCTGGTTCATGCCGATTGAGACACTCGACTTTGCCCAGCCATTCTTTCGTGTCCAGCACATTACCGATGAAGACAGAATATCTGTCGAGGGTCGCGCCATTGTTCTTAACCTTGGGGGACTGGAACTCTCGGTCGAGGATCAGGCCGTTGCACCGCTTTCGTCTGTGATCGTGCAAGATAGCGCGCTTATTGGCGTGGAACGCGCAGTAATTGTCCACGGTTTCGACGCCCATGCCGATGACAACGAGTTGTTTGCACGGGTGAAAGATACATGGCCATCTGCTTTTGTTGTTCGCCAAGAGGAGCGTCTGCGTGGTGTCAGCCACTACATGTCACCAAAGGTCTTCGTGGGTAACGTTGGACTGACCATGTACCACTCGGGCTCGGTGCCGCTGAATGTCGGATTGCACAAGGATCATCCGTTCTGCCCGGTACCGGGGTTTCGCGAAGTGCATACGCAAATCGTAGGCTTTGGCAAAATGCAGCAATGCCGCGAACGGGACGTTGAAACCCTTTACCTCGAAGAATTCATGGCCCCCGGCACGACGCACAAGCCGATGTATGACGCTGAAGGCAACTATCCCTGGCATCAATACGAGACAATTACCCCCAGCATTTTCATGGCGGTGGAAATGCTGCCGGAAGGCGTACGGGTCCCGGAAATGAAGGTTCAGAATGGCTGAGAGACTTTTACCCGAAGACCTGAACTTTGACGGACCTTTCCCCCGGTTGTCTCGCCGTTTGCGGCTGGGCGTTGTCGGCGGCGGACGGATCTCTGTCACGCAGGCAACGGCCGCGCGGATGACCGACCGGTGGGAGGTCAACGCAGGAGCGCTCAGTTCTGACGCCGCGCGAAGCAAGGCGCGCGGGGCCGAGTGGTTCTTGCCGACCGATCGGTGCTACGCTTCGTTCGAGGAGATGGCACAGGCCGAGGCGGCGCGCCCGGATGGCGTAGATGCCGTCATGATCACTACCCCGAACCACGTTCATTTCGAAGCGGCCAAAGCGTTTCTGGAGGCGGGCATTGACGTGCTGTGCGACAAGCCTTTGACCAATGAAGTCGCCGAGGCCGAGGGGCTTGAGAAGATCACCGCGCGAACGGGGCAGGTCTTTGCTGTCGGCTATGCGATGTCGTGTTTTCCAGTGATCCGGCAGGCCAAACAAATCGTGGCCGAAGGCGGCATCGGCAAAATCAATCAAATCCATGTTGAGTTCATGCAAGACTGGATGACGCCCGAAGATGTGGCTGATGCGCCTCATGTAAAGTGGCGGCTGGACCCCAAGATTTCAGGCCCGACCAGTTGTGTCGGCGATATAGGCACGCATGCCGCGCATCTTGCCAGTTTTGTCTCGGGCGTGCCGATGACCGACGTGAGGGCCGAGTTTCATGTCTGCGGTGCGCCAAAGCCTTTGGAAGACACAGTTTTCATGTTCACCCGTTACCAAAATGAAGTCCCCGGAACCTTGATGTCAACACGCCTTGCCCCCGGAAATCGGGGTGGGTTGCGGTTGCGGATATTCGGGAGCGAAGGCGGTCTTGAGTGGGGCTTGGAGAATTCGGAACAGCTGAAGTTCAATCGGTTCGGTGAGCCGGATCGTATCATCAGCCGAGGTCACGGGCACGGCATTGGCCCCGGCGCGGAACGTCTGGTCCGTACCGCGCGCGGCTTCCCTGAAGGGATTATCGAAGCTTGGGCCAACCTCTATACGGAATTTGCCATGGCCGTAGCTGCGCGTCGAGATGGCGTTACAGTTCCGGCCGATTGGCTTGCTTATCCCAGTGTCGAACAAGGCGCAGACGGTGTCCGATTCATTGATGCCTCTGTACGCTCTCACCAGTCCGGAGGCGACTGGGTCACTATCTAAAGCTTTGCCAAAACGAAGGTTAAACACGCCCGGGCCATTGCCCGGGCGTTTTCGTTTCCTGCTTAGCATTAAAAGTTGATATTTTAAAAAATATCTGATATTTTTTATTACGTGTGATGAAAATGAGATTCGCAGACGCTTGGAGCTGTCGTTCATGGTGAAACCCGAAGAGGCTGGCGCAAGCCCCTCTCTCTATTCCTTGGCGCATCTGACGCTGATCGGCTGCACGCCGCCCGAGTTGGTCTATATCGCCGCGCGGGCCGGTTACGATGCTGTCAGTCCTCGGTTCATTCCGATGCATGTGCCCGGTGAATTCACTCAATCTCCAATCGACAAGGCGCAGGTGCAGGCCACCAAAACTGCTCTCTCTACCACCGGCTTGAAGGTCCTTGATGTCGAGCTTGCGCGCATCACGGAAGATGTCGACCCGCGCGGTTTTGAGCCTTCGTTGGAGATCGGTGGGGAACTTGGCGCCAAGCGCATGATCATGAGCGCGTGGACCAATACCCGTGATGATCGTGATTTTCTAATCGACGTCTATTCTGAAACCTGCGCACTGGCCGCGCCCTATGGGCTGACGGTGGATCTGGAGTTCCCAAGTTTCTCTCGCTTACGCACTCTGGATGACGCGCTTGATATCGTGCGTGCCTCCGATCAGCCGAATGGCGGTATTCTGGTCGATACACTCTATCTGCACCTCAGCCGCGTGGATTTGGGGGAGCTCTTGCACGTCCCCTCGGACCTGTTTCACTTCCTGCATATCTCAGATTGCCTGCCCGGCATCGCTGATACGCGTGAGGGCATGATCCAACTGGCCCGTGACGCAAGGTTGTACCCCGGCGAAGGCTGGATCGATTTCACCGGCATCATCGAACGGATGCCACCCGTCGACTATTCCATCGAACTGCCCAACCAAAGCCGCGTCGCCGAGTTGGGATATGAAGAACACGCGCGTCGCTGTCTCAGCCACGCCAAGCGGACATTCGGCGCGGCGCGATCTCAGCGTCGTATGACCGATGCAGCAATTCCAAAACACCAAGAGGATCATCATGGGCAAAGAGCTCACTGAGAACGACCGCAACATGGCGGCCGATATGCTGGCGCGCGCCCGCGCTGCCATGGCCGAAATCGAGGATTGGGATCAGGACAGGCTGAACCGCCTGTCTCAGGCCATCGCGTGGTATGCGGGGAACGAGAAAACTTTCACGCGTCTGGCCCAGCAAGGGGTGGACGAAAGCGGTATCGGAGATCGCGAAGGGCGTCCTGCGAAGCGATTCAAGATTCACATGGTACTACGTGATGTCTTGCGTGCGCCTTCGACGGGGATCGTCGAAGTCGACGAAGAAAAGGGGCTGGTGAAATATGCCAAACCTGCCGGTGTGATCGCGTCACTGATCCCCATGACTAACCCAGCGATGACACCACCGGTGACCGGCGTATCCGCCGCCAACGCCCGGAATTCGGTCATCTTCAGTCCACATCCGCGAACCGCCCATACCACCTTTGAAATGGTCGAGGTCATGCGCGCAGCTTGTCGTGCTGCCGGTGCCCCCGAGGACTTGTTTCAATCCATTCGCAAACCGTCGATCCCATTAACGCAACATCTGATGGAGATTTGTGACCTGACGCTGGCGACGGGTGGCAAGCCCATGGTCAAAGCAGCCTACAGCTCGGGACGTCCGGCTTATGGCGTCGGCGCGGGCAATTCTTCCATCGTCATCGATGAGACAGCCGATCTGGATGTCGCCGCTCAAAACACTCGTATTTCCAAGACCTCCGACTTTGGGTCAGGCTGTTCGGCGGACGGCAACATCATCATCCAGCGCTCGGTTTACGACGATATGGTCAAGGCACTTCAAGCCGAAGGCGGTTACCTGTGTTCGGACGAAGAGAAGGCAATGCTCGAAGCGGCCATGTGGGATGAGAAGGGCAACCGTACCTTCCCGACTATCGCCTGTCCGCCTCAGCAAACGGCCAAGGTCGCCGGTTTCTCGATCGCCGAAGATCGCAAATTCCTGATGGTCGAAAATCAGGGGCAAATCGGGCCGCAGCACAAATTCTCCAGGGAAAAACTGACCACGCTGATGGCGCTATATCACTTCGACACATTTGATGACGCGCTGGAAACGGTCAGCCAGATCTACAACACCGGGGGCAAGGGCCATTCCTGCGGCATTTACAGCCACAATGACGATCACATTGACCGGTTGGCACGTCTGGCTCCGGTCAGCCGCATGATGGTGCGACAGCCACAATCCAAGGCCAACGCAGGTGCCTGGACCAATGGGATGCCCATGACCAGCAGCCTGGGTTGCGGCATCTGGGGCGGCAACATCACCAATGAAAACGTCACCATGAAACACATGATGAACTACACCTGGGTCAGCCGTCCGATCCCCGAGGATCGCCCCTCGGAGCCGGACCTGTTCGGTGAGTTCTTCGGGCAGGAGGTCGCGTGATGGACGGAGCGAAACTGGACGGAAAAACCGTAGCTGAACACATTGTCGACTTCCTTGAACGCCGTGAGGTGAAGCATGTGTTCGGCCTATGCGGCCATACCAATATCGCGGTTTTAGCTGCATTGGCGGAAAGCCCAATTGATTTTGTAACGGTGCGTCATGAACAAATCGCCAGCCACGCGGCGGACGCATATGCCCGCGTGACGGGCAAGGCCTCGGTGGTGTTGTCCCATCTCTCCCCGGGGCTGACCAATTGCGCCACCGGGGTCGCCAACGCCGCACTGGACTGTATCCCGATGGTGGTGATCGCGGGCGATATTCCCACGCACTACTACGGCAAACATCCTCATCAGGAAGTGAACCTGCATGCAGATGCCGCTCAGTGGGAGATCTATCGACCCTTTGTAAAACGCGCCTGGCGGGTCGACCGCGCAGATTTAATGGCCGAGATTCTTGAAAAGGCGTTCCATCTGGCTGAAAGCGGTCAGCCTGGCCCCGTGTTGGTCAACGTGCCCATGGATATCTTCTCTGAGGTGATCCCGTCGGACAGTTTCGACCGTATCCGCGACAACACGCGGGCGCTCAGGAAACCGTCGATAGACGATGAAACGGCGCGTGAAATCATTGAGACACTGGTACAGGCCGAAAACCCGGTCGCTTATGTCGGCGGGGGTATCCTTCTGGCACAGGCCAGCGAAGAGTTGCGCAGGTTCGTGGAGCATATGGGGTTGCCCGTCGCACATTCCCTGATGGGTAAAGGCGCGCTTCGGGACGACCATCCGCTGGTACTGGGAATGACTGGGTTTTGGGGTACTGATTTGGTCAATCAGTCCTGCCTCAAGGCGGACTACATCTTTGCTGTGGGCACTCGGTTCAAAGAGGCCGATTGCTCCAGTTGGTATCCTGGTTATACGTTCAACATTCCCGGTTCCAAGGTCATTCACATCGACATTGAACCGCAAGAGATCGGCCGCAACTATCCCACCGAGATCGGCGTCGTTGCCGACGCCAAGGCCGTTTTGCGCGTCCTCAACCGGGTTGCCCGCGAGATGTATCCGGACGGTTTCAACCGCCCCGCGCTGGAAAAAAAGATCGCTGACTTCCGAACAAACTTCAAAACGCGCAATGTGGAAATGGCAACTTCAACTGCGTTTCCGATGATGCCCGAGCGCATTCTTGCAGATACCCGAAAAGCGCTGCCTGAAGATGCCATCATCACGACGGACGTTGGGTGGAACAAAAACGGTGTCGGACAACAGTTTGATATCCTGACCCCGGGCTCAATCCTGACCCCGGGTGGTTTTGCCACGATGGGTTTTGGCCCTCCGGGTGCGATCGGCGCGAAACTGGCGGCACCTGATCGTGTGGTGATCAGCCTGGTTGGCGATGGTGGTTTCGGTCAGAACCCGTCAATGCTGGCAACGGCCGTTGAACTTGATCTGGGCATCATCTGGCTGGTGATGAACAACAACGCTTTCGGCACCATCGCGGGCCTTCAAAAGGCACATTACGGTCTGACCTATGGAACAACTTTCCCCGGATCAGCCGCCGCACCCGCAAACGGACCGGGCTATGCCGACATAGCGCGAGCCTACGGCGTGGAAGGGCACAGACTCAGCGCTGCCGACGAACTGTTGCCCGCACTGGAAGCGGCAATCGCCAGTGGCAAGCCAACCGTGCTCGATGTGCCAATGATCAACAACCCGACACCAACGACCGGACATTGGAACATCCTCGACATCTATTCGCCAGACAGGGATGCTTCGCACGTTGCAACCTAAAGCAATTTAGAGTGTGCGATCCGCCTATGCATACGGCTTTTGCCTGTATCGGTTAAACAGAAGGGCAATTGCCGCTGTGCGATGGCTTCAGCTTGATGGAAAACCTTTGAGTCGCAAATGGCAAGACTCGTGCGTCGTGCTTTTTAAGGGAAATTAAAAATCAAAGATTTAGATGTCGCCGAGTGGCAAAGCTATGTGTCGCCTGACATTCCTGTTGAACGTCACACGAACCTGACCCAACCGTCACAGTTGGACCAGAAGAGCAGTGAACGTTCGACATCAGAAGGCGCCCCCAATGTTGGACATCAGTTGAATTTGATCTTTGAGTCATCACCTAACTCGCCGTCCCGATTTCATACTCCCGCAGACATTTTGGTTTGATCTGACTTCCATATCGGAAAATCAGAGCTGATTTGTAGGTCAGACAGCGAAGCTGGCTGTTCCTGCTAATCTGCCACGTGGCGAACGCAGGAGTGGGCGAGGCAACGCTATTGGGCAAGGGTGGTGCGGCCCGGAGGCACAGCCGAGGACACGGCCCTGTCTAAAAGGGTTGCCTGAGGGGGAGGGCCGCGCCCTCACCCTGACGGCCAGGGGCGTTTGACTTGTCTAAATCCCGCTGGTCCACGAAAGGAAAGTGAGGGGAAGAAGGCCCGCCGCCATTAGCGATTGTATAATTCTGCCAAACTGCAAAATACAATAGGGCCACATAGCTGCCGTTCAGAGACGTTCGCGGTTTGTTGTTCCGGAGTGTTCATCTAGAGGTTGGGTGCGCTTCGGTTTTTGGCAGATAGCCGTGCTGCCTTCCAAGATTTCTGCCTTATGCCCACAATCAGATTTTAAGTTAAGCTGACCCAAGCCGCATTCCTTGAAGAGCTTTGCACGCATGCGGCCACAAATTTAACACCATTGAGCCCGTCATGAACCGTTGGATAAACAACCGACCCGTCAGGTGAAATCCCATTTCGGAAGGCTTGGATTGCCTCTGCGGCCTCTCCATAGATATTCGCGAACCCCTCAAGATATCCCTCTGGGTGTCCCGGAGGAACTCTACTCAACCGATTGGCTGCGTCACCAGCACCAGCACCATTTCGGGTGATCAAACGCTTGGGTTCGTTGTATGGCGTAAACCAAAGATAATTGGGATCTTCCTGAGACCACTCAAACCCACCTTTTTCGCCATAGACGCGTAAACGAAGTGCGTTTTCATTGCCGGGGGCCACCTGAGACGACCACAGCATACCGCGCGCTCCACCTTCGAATCGAAGCAACACGTGCGCGTTGTCATCGACTTTGCGCCCCGGCACAAAGGCCTGCAAGTCCGCCGCCAAGCTTTCCGCCTTCAGCCCGGTTACAAAGCAAGCGAGGTTGTAAGCATGAGTCCCGATGTCACCGGTTGATCCACCCGCGCCCGAGCGTTCGGGATCGGTTCGCCACTCAGCCTGTTTGAAATCCTGCTGCTCGGTCAGCCAGTCCTGGGGGTATTCAACCTGAACCACGCGGATCTTGCCAATTTCTCCGTTAGCAACCATTTCACGTGCCTGCCGGACCATTGGATAGCCCGTATAGTTATGGGTCAGTATGAATAGGGCATTCGCGCTTTCCGCTGCTTTGACCAGCTTTTTTGCATCGGCAAGGGTCGAGGTGAGTGGCTTGTCACAAATTACGTGAATACCGCGTTTCAGGAACTCGCGCGCGGATGCATAGTGGACGTGATTTGGCGTGACAATTGAGACCGCCTCAATCCCGGATTTCAGTCGGGCTTCCCTTATCGCCATTTGTTTGAAGTCTTCATAGACCCGTTCGAGGCCCAACGCCCGACCACTTTCAAGAGATTTCTCTGGCGTCGAAGACAAAGCACCGGCAACCAATTCAAACTTGTCGTCCAGTCGCGCCGCTATTCGATGAACGCCACCTATGAAGGCGTCGTTCCCGCCGCCAACCATGCCAAGTCGAATGCGGCCCGAGGTTTCTTCATTGCGTCCTGTGACCATCATTCAATCCCCAGCATTTTACGATTGGCTGCTTCGTCTGCGCCACCATCAGCGAAATCATCAAAGGCTTTCTCGGTAACACGGATAATGTGATCTGACACAAACTTAGCGCCTTCACGCGCTCCATCCTCGGGGTGTTTGAGGCAGCATTCCCATTCGACAACTGCCCAACCATCAAAGTCATTCGCCGCCATTTTTGAAAAGACCGCCCCGAAATCCACCTGGCCATCACCAAGCGACCGGAAGCGCCCGGCACGGTCAACCCAGCTTTGATACCCGGAATAAACACCCTGCCGGCCGGTCGGGTTAAACTCGGCATCTTTGACATGGAACATCCGGATCCGATCTTTGTAGATGTCGATATTGTCCAGATAGTCGAGGCATTGCAGCACGTAGTGCGACGGGTCGTACAACATGCAAGCGCGTGGGTGATTGCCTGTCCGTTCAAGAAACATCTCGTACGTCACGCCGTCGTGGAGGTCCTCACCTGGGTGAATTTCGTAACAGACGTCAACGCCGCATTCCTCGGCGTGATCCAGTATTGGCACCCAACGACGAGCAAGCTCCTCGAATGCCGTTTCGATCAAGCCAGCAGGGCGCTGCGGCCAAGGATAGACATAGGGCCATGCCAATGCGCCTGAGAATGTCGCATGCGCTGTAATACCCAAGTTTTTCGAAGCAGATAGCGCTTTTTTAACTTGGTCTACCGCCCATTCTTGCCGGGCTTTCGGGTTTCCTCTGACGCTTTCGGCTGCAAAACCATCAAACGCGCTGTCATAGGCCGGGTGAACGGCCACAAGTTGGCCCTGAAGGTGGGTTGAAAGTTCAGTGACTTCGACGCCATTTTCCTTGGCTTTGCCTTTGAAGTCATCGCAATAACTGGCGCTGGATGCGGCTTGTTCCAGGTCGAACAACCGGCCATCCCAACTAGGAACCTGAACGCCCTTGTATCCACAGTCAGCCGCCCATTTAGTGATCGCGTCCCACGAATTGAACGGCGCTTCGTCCCCCGCGAATTGCGCAAGAAACAATGCTGGACCTTTGATTGTTTTCATAAAATTTCCTCCCCAAAACCTGAGCCTCTATGGCGGTAAATTTTCCTTTAGATAGATGTCGATACGGATACGTTCCTGTGCTTTGTTGAACGGAACCTTGTCCGAAGTTGCGCGTAATAGACGGACGGCAGAACGAACAATGTGCCCGGTATCTTGCGAGATTAAGGCGTCAAATGTGCCAAGCCTAAGCGCCTCACGACTGAGCGGAGTAAGCTCATGAGCTATGATCACCAGATCTTTGCTGAGTTTGTTCTCTGAAAGAAATTGAATCAGGCCCGCATTGCCCGCTGCTGACGAGTATATTCCGACCAGATCCGGATAGATTTCAAAGATTTCGGGCATCATCCTGTAAATCAGATCCGGGTCATCCCGGCCCTCGACAGACGCTACGACTTCCAGGTTCGGAAATTCCTCAGCCACAACAAGGTCAAAGCCTTGACGACGCTCCAGATGGTCGCGCGCCAAACGAGATCCTGTAAGAACCAAGACCTTGCCTTCGCGATGGACAAATCTTCCCATCAGCTGAGCGGCGGTTCGTCCTGCCGAAACGTTATCAATTCCGACAAAGTGGTCTCGCTCAGAACTTGGCAAGTCAGACACCAAGGCAACAACCGGAACGCCTTTGTCCCTGAGCCTTTTTACAGCGTCGCGGACAGAAGGCGTTTCGGGCCCGAAAACGGCGACTCCGTCAACGTCCAAACTGTCGACAGCATCTAAAATGTTGACGATATCTTGCGGCTCGAACGGAGCGACGTTCTTTACTGCAATGCGCGTCCGTTGGATAAATTGGTCACGTGTTTGTTCACCGATTTGACTGCTTATTGCCTCCACAAACTCGTTGTCCGTGTCTGGTAAAACAAAGAGGAAATTGTAGACGCGGTTTCGCGCCAGATTGGCTGCGGCGGTGTCGCGCACATACCCCAGCTGATCAATCGCCTTCTGTACTTTCTGTACAGTCACTGCTCGCACGCCGGGGCGCCTATTCAAGACCCGATCAACGGTCGCCAGGCTGACACCCGCCACGCGAGCGATGTCATTAACGGTTGGCTTTTTCACCAATTCTATTTTTTGTTTTTGATCTTCCACGTGTTCTTCAGCCCTCAATCTCCCGTGCCAAGCCTTCAAACAACAAAGCAACAGCTTCAGCGCCGGGATCGTTATGTCCAACTAGGTTTTCTTCGGGAACATAGGCCGCGCGGCCCGCCTTCGCACGACGAATATTTGCGGTGTTGTTCGCGCCTTGGCGGGCAGCCTCCGCTGCATGCGTCAGACCAGATGGTAGTGCGGCAAGTGCTGGTGCCAGGGCGTCAATCATTGTCCTGTCACCGACCTTGGCACCCCCAACCTGGCTGACACGATTCAAGCCTTCGACCAGAGACTTCGATACCGAAGCTCCGCTCGCACAGGCATCGCCAGCTGCGTTGAAGAAAATTGCGAGTATCACGCCAGAAGAACCACCCATTGTCTGGCTTAACTCATTACCTAATGCCGGAAACAGTTGCGTCAGATCAGCAAGCGGCATGCGGTCAAGGCTACCTTGCAAAGCTCTTGCGGCAGTGGCGAGTGTGCTTCCCGTATCCCCATCTCCGGATTTCGCGTCCAGCTCGTTCAGGTTCTTCTCTGCGTTGATGAGCAGTTCAGACAACCGGGTGATCGTTTCCCTTGTGGAGGGATTGTTCGAAGGAATTGGATCGATTGGAGTCAAACCATCAGGCAAAGGCGCTACTTTTATCGAGTCGATGGAATTGACGCCGGGCCAAGCCGCCAGGTCAACAGGCGCTTTAAGCGCCGATAAATCGTCCTGATCTACCGGCAGAATAGAAACAGAAAACCCGTGCATATCCAGCGATGTCATCATTGGGGCCGGGCCAATGATATGGTGGGCAATACCAGTTTCGGACAACGCATGCGTGAGGACAGCCATTTCCAGCGGCGTTGTAGAACCCAGGTTGTTGACCAACGCTACACAATCCCCGGACTCTACCCTTTGCTTCAGCTTCTCCACCACTGTGGACATGGCCGATACAGCATTTGAGAATTCGACTTGCTGTACACCGGGCTCGCCATGTATACCCAAGCCAAGCTCTGCTTTCCCGGGGGCGATCCTGTCTTCTTTCGGAGATCCCGGAACGGTACAGGTGTCCAGGCTCATACCAATGCTGACGACCTTGGCTATGGTGCGTCTTGCTGCGGCGGTGACGGTGTCCAGATCAGCACCACTTTCTGCAAGCGCTCCGGCTATTTTGTGCACGAACAACGTACCTGCCACGCCACGTGGTTGCGGAAGGTCGGGCAGGGCGATGTCATCATCAACGACGACCATCTCTACCTTGCGACCCAATGCACGGGCGCGTTCAGCCGCTAGTCCAAAGTTCAGCCGGTCACCGGTGTAATTCTTGACGATCAGCAGGCACCCAGCTTCACCCGTGACCGCAAGAATGCCCGCCAAAACCGCTTCGACTGATGGGGATGCAAAGACTTCCCCGCAGACCGCGGCCGTAAGCATACCAGCACCAACAAAGCCCGCATGGGCGGGTTCGTGGCCAGACCCTCCACCAGAAACCAAGGCGACTTTCGACTTGTCCCAATCCGACCGGTAGACAACCTTGATATGCGGGTATCCGTCCAATCGGGTAAGTTGCCCTCCGGAGGAGGCTAGAAGACCATCAATGGCCTCTGTTACCAGGGTTTCTTTTGTGTTGAGGAACTGGGCCATGCTTTTGCTCCTTAATTCACTCGCGCGCCGGACGCGTCAAAATACAATGGGTTGTGTGGGCGGATTTTTATAGATTTTCCAGATGGATAGTCCTGATGGACATCAATCAAGGTCACAACCGGGTGACCGTTTAAGTCCAGGTGCAACCGCGTTTGATCCCCAAGATGTTCAGCGCGTATCACACGCGCTTCACTGCCTTCGCCTTCAATGATGTTTTCCGGGCGCAGGCCAATCTGCGGGCCTTTGTGATCGCCTCCGAACAATTCGGACGGCAAGATGTTGATCCGAGGCAGACCCAACCGGCTGGCTACGTAAACACTGCCCGGGTTTTCATAAATGTCCCGGGGTGTTCCGTACTGCACCAACCGGCCGTTTTCCAAAACCCCGATATGCGTCGCCATTGTCATGGCTTCGACCTGATCATGGGTCACGTACAGCAAAGTCGATCCCAGATCTGCCTGAATTCTCTTCAGTTCTACCCGCAAATCCGCCCGTAGTTTGGCGTCCAGAGAGCTGAGCGGTTCGTCCATCAGAAATATCTGGGGGTCGCGCACAAGCGCCCGTCCAATTGAAACGCGCTGCATTTCACCGCCAGACAATTCAGTGGCTTTGTTGTCCAGTTTGTGCGGGATCTGGAGGATCTCAGCGACTTCGTTTACCTTCCTCGTAATCTCATACTCTGGTGTTTTCAGGATCGGCGACCGCAGAGGGAAAGACAGGTTTTCCCGCACTGTCATATGCGGGTACAGCGAGTATTGCTGGAAGACCATTGCTACATCGCGCTGCGCGGGAGTGTCTATTCCAACGTCACGCCCGGCGATGCGCACTGTTCCTGAATCCAGTTTCTCAAGCCCTGAAATCAATCTCAGTGTCGTTGTTTTTCCCGCGCCAGTCGGACCCAACAACACCACAAAGGCACCGTTGGGGATCGTCATTGAGATATCATCCACCGCTGTGACGTTGCCGAATGACTTCGAGATGTTCTCCAAAACGACTTCAGCCATTGCTTAGTACCTCGTCGTTCAGAGCGGACCTCAACGCGCGCCCGGTAGATTTTTCAAACAAAGTTACTGCGGGGGAGCGGAACTCCAATCCCACTGTCTCACCGGGACTGACGACCTCGCGTGCATCAATGCGGGCTTTCAGTTCTCCGTTCGGACTTTGCAATGTTACGATCTGGGTGGTTCCAAGGTATTCTGCGGCCAGAACCTTGGCCCTGTATTCGCTCGCATCCGACAGAAAAACATGTTCGGGGCGAACGCCAAAAACCAAGTCACCTTCCGCCCCTTCCATCAATCTCGGTACGGCTTCGTCATGGCCGTTCAGTCGAACCGTTTCCGAGCCGGGTTCGACCTTTCCCTGAAACGGCAGGAAGTTCATCGAAGGAGACCCGATAAAATCCGCCACAAACATCGTCGCCGGTTTGTCGTAGATTTCCTGAGGTGTGCCAAATTGCTCGATCACAGCATTATTCATCACCACGATCTTGTCGCCCATTTGCATGGCTTCCAGCTGATCATGCGTGACGTACACAGTGGTCGCCCCCATGCGATCATGAAGCGCACGCAACTCTTCGGCCATGTGTTCCCGAAACTCAGCATCCAAGGCACCAAGGGGTTCGTCCATCATGAACGCCTTGGGCTCCCGAACAATCGCGCGACCCAGCGCTACGCGCTGTCTATCGCCACCTGAAAGTCCACCCACTGGGCTATCGAGGATGTCGTTGATCCCCAGAATTCCTGCTACTTCCTCTACTTTGGCTTTGACAGCAGCACGCGGCATGCCCTGCGATATCAGGGGGTAGCTGATATTCTTGCGCACGTTCATGTGGGGATACAGCGCGAACATCTGGAACACGAAGGCAATGTCCCGTTCTGATGGCGGCCGCTGGCTGATCTCTTCACCGTCCAGATAGATTTCACCCGACGTTGGAAGCTCCAACCCTGCAATCATCCGCAGTGTCGTCGTCTTTCCGCAGCCAGATGGCCCGAGCAGCATGAAAAACTCACCATCCTCAATCGTGAACGAGCTTTCACGGACAGCCGTGAAGTCGCCGAACATCTTCTTTACGTTTTTGACTACGATCTGGGCCATTTCTACTCCGGGAAATGGCTGACGATGATGAACATGACGGTTCCGATCAGCGTGACGATGAAAGAGTAGGTGAAGGCCCAAAGGACAAAGGGCTGCATCAGCATAAAGACACCCAGTGCGATAAGGATGGTTGCGACCATCTCCCATGGGCCGCGGCGGAGCCGCATCAATCCGGTTAGAAAGTCGCTCATTTGCGCACGGCTCCGAATGTGATCCCACGCAGCAAATGTTTGCGCATCAGGATGGTGAAAATCATGACTGGGATGAGGAAGATCGTTGCACCGGCCGCCACGGCAGGCCAGTCCAGACCGCCGATACCGATAATGGTCGGGATGAACGGTGGTGCAGTCTGTGCGTTCGCGGATGTCAGCAGCACGGCAAACGCGTACTCATTCCAGGCGAAGATCAGGCAAAAGATAGCTGTTGAGGCTATGCCGGTCGCGGCTTGCGGCAGCACCACTTTGTAGAATGCCTGAAACCTCGTGTAGCCATCTATGAGGGCGGCCTCTTCGTACTCTCTTGGGATTTCGTCGATGAAACCCTTCAGCAACCAGACCGCCAGGGAAATATTCACACCCGTATACAGCAGGATCATTCCCAGATGCGTGTCGCTCAGCCCAAGGTTTCTGAACATCAGGAAGATTGGGATGGCAACGGCGACCGGGGGCATCATCCTTGTACTGAGGATGAAGAACAGCAGGTCGTCCTTAAGTGGGACTTTGAACCTGCTGAAAGCGTAGGCGGCCAGCGTGCCAAGAAAGATACTCAAGAACGTCGAGCCGAATCCGATGATAACTGAATTCATAAAGCGCTCACCGAATTTGGATGGTCCGACAATCACCATGTCGTATTGGCGCACGATCTCATCGGCCCAGTTCTGCGGTGGGTTCGCTTCCAGAAATTCCTGCGTCTGCCGCGTGCGTGTGGTGAAGAGATTGACGTAGCCTTCAAGCGTTGGGTCAAAGACGATCTTGGGCGGGTAGCTGATCGCATCGGCTGGAGACTTGAAGCCAGTTAGCAAAATCCAAACCAGCGGGATCATCGTGATCAGCGCGTAAGTAATAACCAAGAAGCCTGCGATCCACTTGGACCGGTTCGAAGGTTCAGTGACGGAAAAACTACTCATCTCTGTTTCACCTTGTTCAGGGCTTTGACGTAGATCGACGCAAGGCCGAACACGGTGACGAAAAGGATGATCGCATAGGCCGAGGCATAGCCCGTACGCCACTTTTCAAAAGCCTCCCGCTTGAGATTGATTGAAGTGAGTTCCGTAACAGAACCGGGCCCTCCACCGGTTAGCTGAACCACTAGGTCGAACATCTTGAAGTTCTCGATCCCTCTAAACAGCACGGCCAGCATCAGGAACGGCAACACCATCGGGATGGTGATCGTAAAGAACTGCCGCAGCTTGCTGGCTCGGTCGATCTCAGCTGCCTCGTAGATGTAGTCTGGAATGCTGCGCAGACCGGCCAGACAGATCAGCATCACGAAGGGGGTCCACATCCAGGTGTCGACAATCACGATTGCCCACGGGGCCAACGTGACCGATCCCAGCATTTCAAAGCTCGATGGGTCCTTGCCGGTAAACCAGGACACGATGTAGTTAAACAGGCCGATTTGAGGTTGATACAGGAACTTCCAGAAGTTCCCGACGACTGCAGGAGACAGCATCATCGGCAGCACGATAATCGTGGTCCAAAGATCGTTGCCCTTAAATTTCTTGTTGATCAACCATGCCAGAGTAAACCCGATCAGGACCTGGAAAAAAATTGTCCAGAACAGGAAATGCGCCGTCGCCTGCATATTCAGCCATGTGTCCGAGTCTGTCAGGATACGCTCGTAATTCCTGAGCCCGACATCTTTGACTTCACGCCCGATCCGGTTGGCCTTGTAGTTGGTAAAGCTTAGTTGGATGGTCCAGATCAACGGAAAGATGTTGATCGCCAGCAATAAGAAAATCGTTGGTGAGATGAATATCCAGGCGATCGCGCGGTCGGATAACCCTCGGATTTTTCGCGCAACTCGCTCGGGCGTTGCCTGCGCAACGCGATCTACGGTCCTGTCAGACATCTCTTTGCCAGTTCTTTTTGGTTTCGGACTCACGGGTGAAGGTGGAGCGGGAGTGCACCCGCTCCTAGCTGCCTCCAGACTACAGCTTGCCTTCGTCTTCGAAGACTTCCGTCCAATCTTCGATCAGAAGATCTAGCGCTTCTTGAGCTGTGCCTTGGTCGGCAACCACGTAGTCGTGGATGCGCTTCTGCATTGCCAGCAGCAGTTCCGCATAGGCGGGCTCTTGCCAGAAATCCTGAACTCCAGCCATTGCTTCCAGAAAGTCACCGGCAAACGGTTGGCTGTCTACGAAACCAGGATCTTCCAGAACCGAGTTATGTGCCGAATAGCCTCCAAGTTCCCACCATTTGGCCTGAACTTCCGGCTGTGCAAACCACTTAATGTACTCAAGTGCGGCGTCCTGTTTGTCAGAGTAGCTGACGACAGAAATACCTTGTCCGCCGAGTGTCGAGCCTGGCTGATTTTGTGGTGGGTTCACGAAGAAGTCGATCTTGTCACCACCTGTATTGGGATCGGCATATAGACCAGGGAAGAACGCAAACCAGTTCATCGCCATAGCGACCTGACCGGACTTAAATGCATCCAAGCTCTCACCCATGTAGGAGTTGGTATATCCAGGAGGCGTCGCCGTTTTGTAGAATTCTTTATAGAACTCCAGCGCCTCAACCGCTTCCGGTGAGTTTACTGCGCCTTCCATATCATATGAGCCCGGGGTGTTTTCGTATTTGAAGCCCCAAGGATACAGTGCTCCGGTCACACCCATGGTGATCCCTTCCGAGCCGCGCTCGGTAAAGATTGCTGCCCCATAGACGGTCTTGCCGTCGATCTCACGACCTTGGAAGAACTGCGCGATCTGCAATAGTTCTTTTTGAGACTCGGGCTCGCGTAAATCCTGACCAGTTGCTTCTTTGTATGCGGCTTGAATTTCGGGGTTTTCGAACCAGTCCTTGCGATAGAACCAGCCATTCGCATCGCCCATCGCAGGCAGTGCGTAGTAATTTGGTGTGCCCTTAGGCCAAGTCGAATAAGCATAGACCGTGGCCGGCGCGAAATCGTCCATGCTGATGCCTTCTGCATTGAAGAAGTCGTTCAGCTGGACATAGTGGCCGTTTTCGGCGCCGCCGCCGATCCATTGGCTGTCACCAATCAGCAGGTCGCAGAGCTTACCCCCAGAGTTCAGTTCATTCAGCATCCGGTCCGCAAAATTTGGCCAGGGAACAAATTCGAAGTTCATCGAGTGGCCGGATTCTGCTTCGAATTCTTTTGATAGCTCAACAAGCGCGTTGGCCGGGTCCCATGCAGCCCAACAGAGTGTCAGATCTTCAGCATTTGCCTTGGTAGAAAGAGTAGTAGCGGCAAAGACTATTGCGCTGGCCGAGGCCAGTTTTGTGTAAGTCATCCATTCCTCCCTTTTTTGCGCCGTCAATCGAGGATGTGCGAATCGCGGCATACATCCAAGGCTATTTGAGGTACGCACCTCAAGTCCAGATAATTTTGAGGTTCGTACCTCAAGAGACCAGCGGAGATCGCAAATTTTGTCTCTTAGCTATTGATTCCTAGAGAAATTGTTCTTTGAACTTGATGCGCATGTATTTTTGGCAGCGAGGTATTGAATAGTCATATCGACTTAAATGGGCGCAGCCGTCATGCGGCCAACAGGTTTAGCGAACCCGCTTCTGAAGCGTTCAAAGATTATTTGGTCGATACCTTTGAGAATTCGAGATAGCGTCAAACAGCGCTGACAACTCGGGACCGTGCATAACTCTTTTTGGTTAGGTGTTGACGTATGAGCAATCTCTCCATCGTCCGATTGAACCGCTACCCTATAAAAGGCTTGAGTTCCGAGCCTATGCGAACTGTGACGCTGCGAGCAGGAGAGGGCATTCCGGGCGATCGCCTGTTCGGATTTGCTCGCTACAACTCCGGTTTCGACATGCAGAACCCAATGCCTCTGCCGAAAGATCGTTTTGTCGTATTGTTGAACGAGGCTGCACTGGCAGGCATTCAGACCGGTTTTGAAATTGAATCTCAGGCACTTGAGATCAATGCGAACGGAAAGACACGACGCTTTGATATGCGAGAATCTGAAGATCGGGAGAAGGCGGCAGAGTTCCTTTCTTCAGAGATCGACTTAAAAGATCCAGAGCTGCCAAAGTTTGTTTCTTCTACTCCTCATAGGTTTACGGATGTATCTGTCGTATCGCCGCAAATGATGAACGCGATATCCGTTTTGAATCTGGCCTCTGTGAAAAAGTTGGGCGAACAACTGAACGCAGAAATTCACCCGGCGCGCTTCCGAGCGAATATTGAGATAGACGGATTACCTTCGTTTGCTGAGCTGGATGCAGTTGGATCAGTTTTAAGATTTGGCGATGTCGAGTTGAAGATACTCTCACGTACGAAAAGGTGTGCAGCAACTGAAGTGAACCCGAAAACGGCCGAGCGCGACTTGAAAGTACCGTACCTTATTCGGAAATTGATGGGGCATATGGATATGGGCGTCTATGTCGAAGTGGTTAATGGTGGAACGCTAACGGTCGGTCAAACTGGGGAAATATTCGCCTAAACCTTGCCCCCGTCAAAGTGGCTTTTCTAAGAGGTTTGAGCCATGTTCGGGCAGACGATTAAACTCAACTCTTGCTCTGTCTTTCTTTTGGCTATCGGGGGTATCGAAGAACGTTGCGTTCGTGCTTTCTGATCAAGATACGATTGGAGGGCACTCCTTTGACGGAGCCTTGACAAGATTCCTTTTTAAAATAATTTTAATCATTAAAATATTTATGCAGGTGGTCCTCAATGTATCTGGGCTTAGATTTGGGAACGTCAGGTCTCCGCGGGATTCTGGTAGATGACTCAGGACACGTTGTCGGTGATGCCGAAGTCAGCATTTCCACCTCGACGCCCAAGCCTGGCTGGTCTGAGCAGGATCCTTTGGATTGGACCAACGCTTGCGTCGAGGTTGTTGGGAAGCTTCGCGTCGGCAACCAGCAAGCATTCTCAAAATTGCGAGGTATTGGCCTAAGCGGACACATGCACGGCGCTACACTACTGGATTCTGATGGCAAAATATTGAGGCCCTGTATTCTTTGGAACGATACACGGTCAGCTGATGAGGCGAGGATACTGGATCAATCGCCAGAGATGCGCGCAATATCGGGGAACATCGTATTCCCCGGGTTTACGGCGCCGAAACTCGAGTGGTTGCGCAGCCACGAGCCGGATGTGTTTTCAAAGGTAGACAAGGTACTGTTGCCGAAAGATTATTTGCGGTTTTGGCTTACTGGCGAATATGTCTCAGACATGTCTGACAGCGCAGGAACATCCTGGCTGGACGTTGACACTCGGCAGTGGTCAGAAAGGGCGCTGGCCATAGGTCACATGCGTGTCGAGCAGATGCCAAGCTTGGTCGAAGGCAGTGATCCGGGTGGAGAGTTGAAGGTCCGTTTGAGGCAGGAGTGGGGGCTTTCGAATCCGGTTGTCGTGGCTGGAGGTGCTGGCGACAATGCTGCCGCTGCCTGCGGGATCGGGAGCATCAACGACGGCACCGGTTTTGTCTCACTCGGAACATCTGGCGTGTTGCTTGTTGCGCGGGAAGCCTATGCTCCTGATCCGGAAACAGCCGTACACTGTTTTTGTCATGCGGTTCCTGATCGGTGGATACAAATGGGTGTCATGCTTTCAGCAACGAACAGCATGAACTGGCTTGCTCGCAATCTAGGCGAACCCGTGGAAAGACTTGCTGCAGCTATGCCAGGAGAAATAAATGGACCTTCTGCGATCACCTTCCTGCCATATCTGTCAGGAGAACGGACACCGCATAACAATAGCCATATCCGAGGTGCGTTTTTGGGCGTGGACATCTCGTCGGAACCCGCTGAGTTGACCCAGTCCGTAATAGAGGGTGTTTCTTTCGGAATGAGAGATTGCCTGGAAGCACTGAAGAGCACCGGAACCCAGCCAAATAACCTTATGGCAGTTGGAGGAGGTGCGCGATCTCGGTTCTGGCTGGAAACCTTGGCTACTGTTTTGCAAGTTCCGCTGGAATTGCCAAAAGGCAGCGAATTCGGTGCCGCAATGGGCGCTGCGCGCCTCGCGATATGTGCAGCCAACGATGCGGAACCAGCGCAAATCATGACGCCGCCGGAAATTCAGGAACGCATCGAACCACGCGGCGATCTGATTGACGCCTACGAAAACGAATACCGGAGATACAAGCAATTCTATCAGGCTCTTGCGCCGCTGGCAGCAAGATGAAACCAGAAACGGGTAAAGCCTCTGGGATTGAAGCTGCTATTATCACGGACGGGGATATGCGTGTTTCGGTCCTGAACTATGGGGCTATCACACAGGGTTGGTGGTACAAGGACGTCCCGCTCATTCATGGGTTTGAGGACCCAAATGAGTATCTCGCCGATACGCGTTACCTGGGCGCAATTGTTGGGCGCGTTGCCAACCGGATCAGCGGCGCGGCGTTTGACTTGGATGGCGCCAGTTTTGAACTGAACGCCAACGAGGGCAAAAACACCCTGCATGGCGGCGACGATGGGCTGTCTAAACAGTTTTGGGAACTCGAACAGATTGCACAGAACGAGGTTTTGCTGAGCTACGTTTCTCACGACGGAGAGGGCGGCTTTCCAGGGAATATCAGGTTCGAAGTCAGGATCTGCCTACAGGGCTCACGCTTGGTCTATTCAATAACTGCACAGCCTGACCGGCCGACGCCGATAAGCATTGCGCAGCACAACTACTACACTTTGGGTGCTGCAGATGGCGTAGACGGGCATAAGCTGAAACTCGCTTCAAATCGGTATCTGGAAATCGACGATCAGGGTATTCCGTCAGGCAAGGTGCTTGCGACCAACGAAAACCGTTTGGATTTTTCGACGCCCAAAACGATTGGAAGTGCTGCTGAAGGGATCGATCACTATTTCTGCTTTGATCACGATCGCGGCCCAAAGGCTCCGGTGGCGGAACTCACTTCACCCTCTGGCCTTGCGTTGACAGTCTACTCTGACCAGCTCGGAGCACAGGTTTATTCAGGCTATGAGCTGACGAAACCACGTTGCGCTTCACGTGGTGTGTGTATCGAGCCATCGGGTCATCCCAACGCACCGAATATCTCGTCGTTTCCTTCAATCATCTATACTCCGGAGAATCCGTATCGGCAGGAACTTATTCTAGAAGTTTCTGAGGAATGACATGAGAGCAGTTTCGCTATTCTTGATTATCGGCTCAACAATCTCAGCGGTGGGTGGTGCGCGTGCCCAATCGCTTGGTACTTTGCCGGAGTTTCTTGATCCTGACTTTGGAAGTGCTGAGCTGGGGCGTTTGCTGTTCTATGACCCGATTTTGTCTGGCAACAAGAATATCAGCTGCGCGACCTGTCATCATCCCAGGCTTGGCACGTCCGACGGTGTTTCCCTTGGTATAGGGGAAGGGGGAATTGGGTTGGGTCCAGAGCGGACATTGGACCCAGAGAATACCCCGGAACAACGTATTCCTCGAAACTCACCGGGGCTTTGGAATCTTGGAGCCACTGAGTTCACGACGTTTTTTCATGATGGGCGACTAGAGGTAGACACAACGCAACCTGATGGTATCAGAACCCCGTTGGGTACTCATATGCGGTCTGGTTTCAAGTCCGCGCTGGCCGCACAGGCGATGTTCCCGGTTTTGTCGCCAGACGAAATGGCGGGTCACTATTCTGAGAATGACGTGAGCAAAGCGGTTCGCCTCGGATTTCTGACACAGCAAGGCGGTGCGTGGGATTTGATTGCAGAACGTGTTGCGGCCATTCCAGAGTACGAGCAGAGGTTTGAGGACTTAGCGCCGGATGATGAAATTACGTTCACGGCAATTGCCAACGTAATCGCGGACTTTATCGCGTTCGAGTGGCGCGCGGATAACAGCCTCTTCGATCGCGCGATGCGAGGTGAGGCTGAATTGCCAGAAGAGGCCGAAGTTGGCATGGGCCTGTTCTACGGAAAAGCTGGCTGCAGCAACTGCCATTCGGGCTGGTTTCAGACGGATCACAAGTTTCATTCGATGGCACTGCCGCAGATCGGTCCGGGAAAGGCGGCGCGATTTGAAAACCATGTCAGGGACGACGGGCGTCTTCGCGTGACTGGTGATCCCGGCGACGCGTTTGCCTTCCGCACGCCATCTTTGCGCAACGTGACTCTGACAGCTCCGTACGGACACAACGGAGCCTACGCTGAACTTGAGGATATAGTACGTCATCATCTGGACCCGGTGGCGTCCTTGCGAAACTACTCGATCGAGATGGCCACCTTGCCGGACTTCCCCGGCTCTCACGACCAAAGGGCAATGTCGGATAATCAGCACTTGGGTGCGATTGCCCAAAGCAACAGCTTGTCGAAAGTAAGCCTGACGGATCAGGAAATCGACGCTCTTCTCAGATTTCTGGCAAGCCTTGAAGACCCGGCAGAGCGGCTAGGTGTGCCCGACCAAGTTCCAAGTGGGTTACCGGTTGAAAAGTAATCAGCGGTGAAGACGTATGATTTGGTTGGGCTGATAGTCCGACCACTCGCCTTTCGAACTATCCGGCCAGATCATACGAACCTGCACCTGGTCCTCACTCCCGAGCCCAAAATGCTGAAACCCAGCGATGCCACCAGCGTGACCGCCGCCGATTGTTAGCTCGCGGGTCTGAACACCCAGCGAGGTTTTGACTTCAACAAATCCACCAATCGCTGCGTGATTGGATTGATCCTGAGTGACATCCAGCAATAGCCAGTTGCCACCTTGAGAAGTGTTCTGGCTGACTTCTAGCTCAGAACCTCGGTTGACGACCACCAGATCCAGCTTCCCATCGTTGTTCAGGTCAGCAATCGCCGCACCACGAGACTTAGCCATCGAGGCAGCACCGGCATCTGCTGCAGCTTCAATAAACTGTCCGTCGGAGTTCTGTAGTAGTAGGTTATTGGGGTCGTTCAGAGCTGCATCGGGCATCTGTTCGACGTTTCCCTTGGCCACGAAAATATCGTCCCGGCCGTCGTTGTTGACGTCGCCAAACTGTGCGTGCCACCCGGTGGATGGCCTTCCGTCTCCGCCGATATGCGGTCTATGAGCGGTCGTACCCTTTTCGTAAGTTGCATCGAGCCAGGTCGGGCCGTTTGTCACTGGGTCAAAAATCTGGAGTTTCTGGTCGCCCATCGAGGTCAGATAAACTTCGGGAAATCCGTCTCCTGTAAGGTCGCGAGAGGCGATCCCCATTCCCCAGATCGAAAATGGAAGCCAGCCTTCGTCTTCCGAGTATTGCCGAGGCTCAGCCTCCATCGCCCATAACTGCTCGTGACCGCCGCGAACATAGTAGTGACGGTCGTTGCTGACGCGAAGATCAGCACGGCCAGTTCGGGCCCAGTCCGAAAACAAAATAGAAAGTGAGCAGTAGCCGGGCTCAAGATGCAATGGCTCGTGATACAAGTCGCCTTCTGGGCGGTACAAAAGGGTTGGCCCGCAGGATTCAAAAGGACCTTCGGGATCAAATCGATCAACATAAGTGCCAAACGCCAAGGTCGGTAAAGTTTGCCCGCTTTCCCATGTTGCCGAGAAACCTGTGGTCCAGTGATCCTCGGACTGAAACCCGAGTTCAGTGAAAGGGCTGAATTGGCAGTCGGTATCGCCCCGAAGAAGCAGGTCTGGGCCAACACGCAAAATCGCCAAATCCACTATGCCGTCGCTATCAACGTCGAGAGGGTAGGCGCCGGTCACACCGGCCAGCGAAAGATCTTCAGGCGTCTTTGCCTGAAATGCTATCTGTTTCTTCGAGGTATTGATGAACAGTTTAGACCGGTTGGAACCGCCAGACAAAAAGAGTTCTGGCAGCGAGTCCCCATTGCAATCGAAAACGGCCACACCACCGCCGACAAAATGCTCCCACCCGCCATCATAGACATGTTTTGGTACATCCACATTTGTAAACTGGGGAATAACAGTGTCCGCATTCGCAACTGTGCCCAAAGTCGCAAATATCGCAAACTCAAGACGCATTCGCCGTCAGCTCCTTGACCTTGAGAATTGAGATTTGTTCAATTCCATAGGCCGCCGCCCCCTTGGCCCACATCATGTCACCCCAGTGATGAACTTTGATCTGGGGCAAAGGTGCATCGACATTCACAACGCCGTTTTGAATGCGGGTCATAACTTCGTTGGAACACAAATGCTCAAAGCTCATTTGTGCCCCCGAGACGATAATGCACTCTGGGTCATACAAGTTGATCAAGTTGGAAATCCCGAGGCCAAACATCTGACCTGCGCGGGCAAGCACTGACGAAGCTCTGTCGTCACCTGAGTTGGCGCGGTCATGTATGTCGGAAACGGTTTCCATGTCGTTGGTATGACCGGTGACTGTCATCTCGCGGATCAAAGCATAGTCGCCCACATAGGCTTCTAGACATCCGCGTTGACCGCATTGGCAAAGGGCTCCGTCAAGTTGAACTTTGGTATGCCCAAACTCAGCGCCGCAGCCTCGTTCTCCACGGTATAGTTTGCCATCCAATACGATGCCAAGGCCAACACCGTGTTCGATCGTAACAACGAGGAAGTTCTTTAAACCCTTACACAAGCCAAAAAGCTGTTCGGCCTTGGCGACAAGATTGGCGTCGTTGTCGACGAATGCGGGGCAGGGCAGCTCATTTGAAAGCAAGTGGCTGAAATCAATATTTCTCTCAGTAATTGAGGATGACCAGTGGACAAAATTCTTGTTTGCATCGACCAGTCCAGCCACCCCGATAGAAACACCTGCCAAATGAGCGACAGTACGATCGATCTGACTGCAGGTTTCTTCAAGAGCTTCGCGGATCGCCGAAACAAATACTTGCGGCGACATTCTGGCGTGATCCAGAGCATATTTATGGGATGCGACTTCGTTACCTTCAAAGTCGACCAAGATAACGGAGATTACTTGCCGAGCCACCTTGAGGCCGGCCACAAGGTGCATCTGGCCGTCCAATTGCAGCAATACTCTGGGTCTGCCTCTCTTCCCCGACTTTGACTGTGCTTGGCTTTCAGTCTCCTTCACCAGCCCGGCCGAGATGAGATCAGCCGTGGCGGCGGTGACAGTCGCAGGGCTGGTTTGCAAGGCGGATGCAATATCGATCCGCGAGACGGACCCCTTGGCTCTGATGTGCTCCAATACCCGTAAGCGGGTCGTATTTCTTTGTTCCAAAGAAACCGGAGAGGCTTTGCTTTTCAGCATCTTGTCCTCGCGAATCTTGCTGTTGGCCCAATCTATTTGAATTTGAGTGCCTCTTGTAGAGTAAATATTTTACCGACTGAAATAAATATGGTATTCAAATTTGTGAGAGCCGCGAATCGAAATGCGATGGCTCGGCAAATGGGAGAAAATCATGAAGAGAATTCTCAGCTTTTCGGCTGTGGCCACTTTGTTGGCTTCGACCGCATTCGCAGAGCCAGTGGTCGGTGTAAGCTGGTCGAACTTTCAGGAAGAGCGTTGGAAAACAGACGAAGCGGCCATCAAATCGGCGCTTGAAGCAGGGGGTGCCGAGTACATCTCGGCAGACGCGCAATCGTCTTCCGCAAAGCAGCTTTCGGACATTGAAAGCCTGATCGCCCAGGGCGTGGACGCGCTTATCATTCTGGCGCAGGACGCGCAGGCAATCGGACCGGCTGTTCAGGCTGCGGCGGACGAAGGTATTCCGGTCATTGCTTATGATCGCCTGATTGAGGACGACCGCGCGTTCTATCTGACCTTCGACAACGTGGAAGTCGGCAGAATGCAGGCCCGGGCTGTTTTTGAAGCCATGCCCAAGGGTAACTACGTGATGATCAAGGGCTCTCCTACTGATCCGAACGCGGATTTCCTGCGGGGTGGACAGCAGGAAATTATCGGAGCAGCAGTGGACAGCGGTGACATCGTAATCGTTGGTGAGGCCTATACGGATGGCTGGTTGCCCGCGAACGCGCAGCGGAACATGGAACAAATCCTGACCGCGAACGAGAACAACGTGGATGCGGTCGTTGCGTCGAATGACGGTACTGCAGGTGGCGTTGTTGCGGCTCTGACTGCGCAGGGCATGGAAGGCATTCCGGTGTCCGGTCAGGATGGCGACCACGCAGCGCTGAACCGTGTCGCGTTGGGCACTCAGACGGTTTCAGTATGGAAGGACGCCCGCGAACTTGGAAAGGCCGCTGGCAAAATCGCTGTCGCATTGAGCGGTGGGACAAGCCCTGCTGATGTCGAAGGCGCAGTTAGCTGGACATCACCGGGTGGGACCGAGATGAACTCGGTTTTCCTAGCGCCTGTTCCAATCACTAAGGACAACTTGTCCGTGGTTGTGGATGCCGGATGGATCCCGCTGGAAGATCTTTGCCAAGGCGTTGAAAACGGACCTGCCCCTTGTAACTAAACCACTCAGCCCTGGGCCTCTTAGTCTGGGCCTGGGGCAAATGCTGAATATGAAAGATCGGAAATGACCGAAACTTCGTCTCAGCCGATACCTGAAAAAGCGAAACCCAGCCTGTTCCAGCAACTGGAACTGGACATGCGACTTTTGGGAATGATCGGCGCGTTTGTCATCCTGTGCATCGGATTCAACATCTTCACAGATGGAAGGTTCCTGACGCCGCGCAATCTATTCAACCTGTCCATCCAGACGGTTTCAGTAGCCATTATGGCTTGCGGAATGGTGTTCATTATCGTCACGCGACACATCGACTTGTCGGTTGGCGCACTATTGGCAACAACCTCGGCTGTGATGGCAATGACGCAAACCGAGCTTTTGCCGCAGGTACTTGGTATGGGTTTGAACAACCCGGCAACCTGGGCGATCACAATCGTTGTCGGACTGTTTGTCGGCACACTGATTGGTGCATTTCATGGCTGGATGGTCGGCTATCTGACGATACCGGCTTTCATTGTCACACTTGGAGGGTTTCTGGTTTGGAGAAACGTAGCGTGGTATCTGACTAGCGGCCAGACGATTGGTCCTCTGGATAGTACATTCCTGATGTTTGGCGGAACCAATGGAACATTGGGAACGACGACAAGCTGGCTGTTCGGCTTGTTTGCTACCGCAATCGCGATCTGGGCGTTGTGGAGTGGCCGACGTGCAAAAGCAGCACATGGTTTTCCTGTGAAACCTGTTTGGGCCGAGGCCACTTTGGCCGGGATAATCGCAATCGCCATCCTTGGGTACGTTTACATCGTAAACAGCTACGCCATACCGACGCGCCGACTGCAACGTATGTTCGAAGCGCGCGGAGAGACAATGCCGGAGGGGCTGGTCGTCGGATACGGCATACCAATTTCTGTCCTCATACTAATCATAGTCGCGGTTACCCTGACGATCGTGGCACGGAAAACCCGGTTTGGTCGGTACATCTTTGCCACTGGCGGCAACCCAGATGCGGCAGAGCTTTCGGGTATCAACACTCGGCTGCTGACCGTTAAGATCTTTGCTTTGATGGGTTTCTTGTGCGCCGTTTCCGCGGTGGTCGCCTCGGCCCGCTTGGCAAACCATTCGAACGACATTGGTACGCTCGACGAACTTCGGGTCATCGCCGCTGCAGTGATCGGAGGAACCGCATTGTCGGGCGGCATCGGTACCATCTATGGCGCGATCCTTGGTGCATTGATCATGCAGGCGCTGCAATCGGGCATGGCAATGGTTGGCGTTGACGCGCCGTTTCAGAACATCGTCGTCGGCAGCGTCCTCGTGTTGGCCGTCTATATCGACATTGTTTACCGCAAGCGACTGGGGGCCAAGTGATGCAAGCTCAGGATACTCAGAAAAAAACTTCCGGCACTGGGCGTGGGTCAGGCGCGCCGCCATTGGTCGAGATGCGCGATATTTCGATTTCCTTCGGTGGGATCAAGGCCGTCGACCATGTGTCGGTCGATCTCTATCCGGGTGAAGTCGTTGGCCTGCTTGGCCATAACGGGGCCGGGAAGTCCACTCTGATCAAGGTTCTGTCCGGCGCCTATCAGATGGATCACGGTAAGATCCTGATTGATGGCAAGCCAGTCGAGATTGGCAATACCCGTGACGCCCGGGCGAATAACATCGAAACGATATATCAGACGCTCGCCTTGGCCGACAATCTGGACGCGACATCGAACCTGTTCCTGGGGCGCGAGATGACGACGCCTTTTGGTTTGGTCAATGACGCAGCCATGGAGGCCGAGTGCCGAAAGATCATGGCTCAGCTCAACCCGAACTTTCAGAAGTTCAATGACCCGGTCTCCGCCTTGTCGGGCGGGCAAAGACAATCAGTGGCGATCGCTCGGGCTGTCTACTTCAACGCACGTATTCTGATCATGGATGAGCCGACAGCAGCGCTCGGGCCGCATGAAACTCAGATGGTGGCGGATCTGATCCACCAGCTAAAGGCGCAAGGCATCGGGATATTTCTGATCGATCACGACGTGCATGCCGTCATGGAACTGTGCGACCGCGCCTCGGTCATGAAGAACGGAAAACTGGTTGGGACGGTCGATATCGCAGACGTAACTGATGACGATCTATTGTCGATGATCATTCTCGGCAAGCAGCCAGCACAAAAAGCAGAGTAGGGGGCAGAAATGCCAAGTGGATTTTTTGAAGGGATCGAGAAGGTCCAGTTTGAAGGCGTGGACAGCAAGAACCCGTTGGCCTTTCGTCACTACGACCCGGATGAAATCATCATGGGCAAGCGTATGGAGGACCATCTGCGGTTTGCGGTGGCCTGGTGGCATTCATTCGCGTGGGAGGGTGGAGACCCCTTTGGTGAACCTACGTTCGAACGCCCATGGTATCCTCAGGACGATATGGACCGGGCCCGCCAGAAGGCAGATATTGCATTCGAATTGTTTGAGCTTTTGGGGCAGCCATTCTTTTGCTGGCACGACGCTGATATCCGGCCTGAACAGGGAAATTTTGCCGATAACCTGCGCACATTGGAAGAAATCACCGATTATATCGGTGAAAAGATGCAAGTTTCTGGCACCAAACTGCTTTGGGGTACGGCCAATATGTTCAGTCATCGTCGCTGGATGTCTGGCGCCAGTACCAATCCTGATCCCGACGTTTTTGCGTTCGCTGCAGCGACAGTGAAATCCTGTATGGATGCAACTCACAAACTAGGCGGTGAAAACTATGTTCTGTGGGGTGGTCGTGAGGGCTACGAAACCCTTCTGAACACAGACCTGAAAACCGAATTGGACCACATGGGCCGTTTTCTGAACATGGTCGTAGAGTACAAACATAAGATCGGGTTCAAAGGCACCATTCTTGTGGAGCCGAAACCTCAGGAGCCTTCCAAGCACCAGTACGACTATGACGCAGCTACTTGCATCGGTTTTCTCAGGAAGTATGGGTTGGAGAACGAAGTGAAACTAAATCTCGAGCAGGGCCACGCGGTCCTTGCCGGGCATAGCTTTGAGCATGAAATTGCGGTTGCGGCTGCTGAAGGGATGCTGGGTTCGATTGATATGAACCGCAACGACTACCAATCCGGATGGGATACAGACCAATTCCCGAACAATACACCGGAAGTTGCCCTAGCTTACTATTACATCCTAAAAGCTGGTGGTTTTACCACCGGCGGAACAAATTTCGACGCCAAAATTCGCCGGCAATCGATTGACGCTGTCGATCTGGCGGCGGCTCATATCGGCGGAATGGATATATGCGCACGTGGTTTGAAAGCAGCGGCTGCAATGATTGAAGATGGAGGTTTGGAAAACGCGCTTTCGCAACGCTACTCCGGTTGGAAGTCTCCCAAAGCGGAGGCCATGTTAGGCAGTAGTCTGGATGATATTTCCGCTCGCGTCTTAAATGAAGGAATAAACCCAGAGCCGCAATCTGGACGCCAGGAAATACTAGAGAATTATGTGAACAGATTTGTCTAACTGCCAAACTTGGGTGTTTTCCACTGCTGTCAAAAGTCATGCCAAGCCGTCTTTGGTGCTGAGGGCACGAATGGAGGTTTTGTTCATAACCCGTCCATTTAGACAAAACCCCTCCTTATTATGGTCGAATGGCCTCAATTCGTTTTGGGTCACAAATGCTTGACGTTTGGGTCGCAAATGAGTGACGTAAATGACCGATTTATTGAAGTTTTGACCGTCGATTGAGTCAATTATCAGTGGCGTTCCACATTTCCAGTTGAACGTCACACGAACCTGACCCAACCGTCATAGTTGGACCAGAAACGGGATGAACGTTCGACATCAGAAGGCGCCCCCAAAGTTGGACATCAGTTGAATTTGATCTGACTTCCCTTTCGGAAAACCAGAGCTGATTTGCAGGTCAGACAGCGAAGCTGCCTGTTCCTGCTAATCTGCCACGTGGCGAACGCGGGAGGGGCGAGGCAACGCTATTCGACAGGGGTGGTGCGGCCCGCAGGCGCAGCCGAGGACGAGGTCTTGTCTAATAGGGTTGCCCGAGGGAGGGTCGCGCCCTCACCCAGACGGCAAAGGGCGTTTGGTTTGTCCAAATCCCGCTGGCCCACGAAAGGAAATTGATGGGATGGAGGGCCCGCGGCCATTTGCGATTGAACCCTTTTGTCAAACTTTAAAAAGTAATAGTGGCCACCAAGCTGCCGTTCGCCGCGGCAGCAGCACTGCACCTCACGAGCGGCGGCTATATAGCATAAGCAGACTTTGCAAATCTGCAAAGCCCATCCTCAATCGACAGACGGCGTGGTCCGGCTCAATCACCGATTTTATCAACGCCGTGTGATTTCAAAGCGGAATTATATGAATTGATTTTGACGCTCGTTTCTAGGCAATAGGCGCGATACGTTTCGTCAGTATCTACTCAGCGTCTCCAGTATTATGTTCCGCGTATTGACGTCGTTGTGGAAAATCCTGCCGGCGAGAAACTCGGACGGAAACTCAGGCCATGTCCTGCGCATTTCAGCGACGAGCCGTCGTGCTTCTTCTGAATTTCCCAACTGATCATACGCAACGGCTTGGAATAAGAGCGAAGGCGCACTGACTGGCGCTCCGGCAGCTGGCGCTCCCTGAAAGGCTTCAACAACACTTTCGTAGTTCCCGAGCATTAGTTGTGAAACGCCCCAGATGTTTCTCGCACCAAACCTACCAGATCCTGATTTGGGTCTCTCCGGGTTGCTAACCTCGGCAGCAAGTTCCGGGGCGTTAGCCAAGATGGCGGTCATACCTGCAACGTCGAGAATATGGCCATCCTTCGGCGCCAGTTCGACGGACATTCTAGCGTATTTCAATGCCTCGTTTGGCTGGTTTTTGACAGCCAGCACCCAACCATTTGCGCCGTTTGCCCACGCATCAGAGGGGGACAATTCAAGCGCTTTTCCAGACATTTCCGAGGCTTGATTGAAGAGATCATCCCTTTGTGCTTCATCCGGCGACAACACTGCCAGGATCGCCAAGACCTGCGCTGATCCGGCATAGCCGTCGGACAGAGCCGGGTCGAGTTCCCTAGCGTGCTGGAACATTCCCAGCGCTATTTGCTGACGCTTGACATCAAAAACGGGGAAAAACATGCCGCGGGCTTGATCCGCAAGGTTGACCGCCTGGAGTCGTGTCAATGATTGTTCACCAAGCGCCACACGTTCTGCTTGTTCGATGGATCGAGTTGTTGGCACAACCTCCCTGCTATCCTGGCTCATCCAGATGCCAAGCACAGCGACCAATGCAAGAACACCCAGTCCTGCATGCAGCAGTTGCCGCGAACGCCAACGGCCAACTGGATTGTCGCTCTTCAGTTCACTTGATGTGCGGTCTTCGATTGCAGGTTCGAATGAAAACCGCGGCTTGTATCCGCCGGGGTCAACAAAAATGCGAACTCCATTGCCGTCCCAGTGATCTTCGTAGAACTGATGCAAAAGACGACGCAGCCGCCTTGCCTCAACGCGAACCAGGTTTTGACCACCAGTACCATCTATGCGCCGCCCATAGACCTCAACAGCGATAGCTTTGCCTCTAATCTGAGTGCTTCGACCAGATAGAGATTCCTCGACTATATAGGTGAGAAATTGCGTGAGTCGTGGTGAAGCTTGAAACCCGTCGCTTGATACGATTCGACTCAGAGCTTCCCGGATGAGTTCCGGAGAAGGCTGTCCAACATGTTGATTTATTGTTAAATCGTTGGATTTGTTCAATGTCAACTCACCCCCAACTCACGGTGACTCACTTGGCCTTTGCGGTCAACCGCACTCATCTTGATTTGAGAATAGATAGTGGGTGTCGGGACTTTTCCAGTGACGGTCGACCTGATTGAAGAAATTCCAGAACTTTCTGATGTGCTTTCGGGGCGTATCGGAACGGATGCGCTACTCGGCGAAGTCATCGAAGACCTGAAGAAAGCATCTGCGTTTTCGAAAGACGCATCGATCTCGGCCTCAGAGCGCGCCGAATGGGCCCACATCAAATCTGAACTCATCAACGAGCTTCGCCGGATGTTGAAGCGCAACCTTTGAGATACTTCCAACTGAGGACCAATCCATGACCAAGGAAGACAATAGAAAAGACCAAAACGACAAACAGGTTCAGGCGTCAGATCAAATTGAAGACCCGTCGCGACGGAGTGTTCTTAAGGGCTTGGCCACAGGAGCGGCTGCGACAGGGGCGGCTGGGTTAGCGGCAGGGAGTGCTGAGGCTCACCAAGGAGACGGCCCCTTGGGAGAAACACTCAAGAACCCATACGGTGGTCGGCCCGCAGGCGGCATCTCGTTGCCGGAGTACTTCCGTCCGACGAAGTACATGACTGGTTCAAATGCGAACTATTTTCCACTTAGTGAGGAGTTGGGGCCAGATGAGATGCGCATCTCATTCTGTGGCTCAACACCATATCCGCCGCGTGAAGATCAGGCGGGTACTTGCATCATGGTGGAGCTGGGGAATGGAAAACGGTTCTTCTTTGACTTTGGATCCGGTTGTGTCCGCAACATCATTGCCATGCAAGTGCCGGGGCAACTGATCAACGATATCTTCATCTCCCATTTGCATGTCGACCACTACGCCGACATTCCTTATATCTATCCGTTCCGGGCCTGGTCTGGAGGGTATACACCATTGCGCATCCATGGTCCCTCTGGTCGGACGCCCGAACTCGGCACAGCCGGAATGGTTAAAGGTATGCAACAGATGCTCAAATGGCATCTTGAAGCTTTCGACGTGTTCCCAATTGGTGACGGCTATGAGATCGAGGTCAACGAGTTCGATTTCCGCCAAGAAGGTGGCATCGTTTATGACCAAGACGGTGTGACTGTTCGGTCCTGGCCGCGCAGTCATGCCAAGGACGGCGCAGTTGGTTATCGGCTCGATTGGAACGGTCTGAGCTTTGTATGGACCGGCGATGGACGCCCGGATGAGCTTTCACGGAAATATGGCGAAGGTGTTGATGTCTTTGTAACCGAAATGTCGGGACAGGATATTGGTCAGTTGATGACCTACAAATACGGTATCCCACAGGATCTCTTTAATTACACTATCGATACGCATCACACCTCCCACTATGCCGTGGGTAAGCTCTTTGCTGACACAAGGCCGCGTTTGGGAATGGTGACACACTATACCCAGGACGAAGACATCGACGCTGAAATGCTGGCTGGTATTCGCGCCCACTACGACGGTCTGTTCCAATGGGGTCTCGATGTAGCCGTTGTGAACGTGACCAAGGATGCAATTTGGTACAGGAAAGCTGCACTGCCCGGAAAATCCGGTACTGTGCCACCATTTCGTGAACTGGCTGCGGCAGCCGAGGCCGGGCGTATTGAGCTTCCGGATGAAATCACATTACCGAATCCGAGGCTCACCCGAGCAGATCAGCAAGACCAGAAGTACCGTGATATGGAGATCGATCCACGCGAATACTACCCAACTGACGTTTTCCGAGCACCCGGCGGGGACTGGCCGCAGGACTTTACCATCAAAGTTTCGGATGTAATCGGCTCGCGTGATGAAGACTGAGAGGAGATCGAACAATGATTGAATTTGGTTCGACTTCTGCGATCCCTGTGACGATCCTTACTGGCTTTCTAGGAGCCGGTAAAACAACGCTTCTAAACCGCATACTGACAGGCAATCACGGGTTGCGGGTTGCGGTTCTGGTAAATGACTTTGGATCTATCAATGTCGATGCAGACTTGGTGGTCGGCCTCGAAGATGACGTCATGAGCCTCGCGAATGGGTGCGTTTGTTGCTCGATACGAGATGACTTGATCGAAACGGTGGAAGCCGTTCTCGCCCGGCCCGAGAAACCGGAATACATCGTCCTTGAAGCAAGTGGAGTGTCGGATCCGTCATCAATTGCAATGACATTTACCGATCAGAAGTTTCGGGACATGATCCGCTTGGACAGCCTTATGTGTCTGGTCGATGCGGAACAGTTATTTGCCGCGCCTGAACAAATGGAGTTGAAGCTCCGTCAAATTGCGTTCTCGGACATGGTTATTTTGAACAAGGTCGACCTCGTCGACAGGGCCGCTGTTCAAAGGGTGCACGATTGGCTCGGGTCTCGCTTCCGTCGCTATCGTTTGGTCGAAGCTGTCAATGCGGACGTCCCACTGGATATACTTCTTTCAGTCGGTCGCTTTGCCGCCGAACAGCTACAAACAGAAATACCCGATCATCATGAACATGGACCGGATTGTGGTTGCCACCACTCTGATCACTCGGACAGCTTCTCAACAACTATGATGAAAGCTGAACACCCCATAAGCCTATCCTCTCTCCGCAGCGCTATTCGGAAGCTTCCCGGTGATGTCTATCGTCTCAAGGGTTTTGTCTTCAGTGAAGAGGATCCGGATCATCGCATTCTTGTTCAGGTCGTTGGAAAACGTATGGACATCGCACGGGATGGAACATGGGGTGACCGCAAACCCGAAACAAGGCTTGTCGCCATAGGCGCACCGGGGGCCCTCTCCGAGGATGTGCTTTCGGATACGCTTATGGAGACAGTCTGAAAGCCATGTTCGATCAAGTATTTTGGCTATAAGCCAACCGTGCTGGATAATGTCATCCAGTTCGGCGGCGGCGGACTGTGAGTGGGCCATTGACGTCATTGCCAACCTGGCGATCTCAAGTGCAAGCCACCCATGAGAAAACGGCCAGCTAAGAGGAGACCGCCTATGAACCTCAGGTTGCTACGCTGCTCCATACTTGCCGGGATTGGTGCCCTTTCTGGTACTGCGTGGGCAGAGTCCCGGGAAGAAGAACTAGCAAAGCAACTTGCTAACCCCGTGGCCGCTCTCATTAGTGTACCATTCCAGCTGAATTATGATCAGAATTTGGGTGCCGACAGAAATGGTTCGCATTGGATATTAAACGTACAACCGGTTGTTCCCTTTGATCTTACGGATGATTGGAACCTCATATCCCGAACAATTCTTCCAATTGCCTCCATAGATGGTGGCCTGCCGGATTCTGGATCCGAGACTGGGCTAGGAGATACTGTTCAAAGCTTATTCCTTTCGCCCAAAACCAAGTGCGGGCGGTTGGATCTGGGGGCTGGCCCCGTTTTCTGCTGCCAACGTCGACAGATAACAGCTTAGGGCTCGGAGAGTGGGGTGCTGGAGTTACCGGCGTGGCACTCAAACAGCAGGGTCAGTGGACATATGGTGGCCTGACAAATCACATCTGGGACATTGATGGTGATACCGACATTAACCAGACGTTCTTACAGCCATTTATTTCCTACACAAATTCGAACGCATGGACGTTCACTTTAAACACTGAGTCCACCTACAGCTGGGAAACCGATCAATGGTCTGTGCCAATCAACGGTGTTGTCACCAAAGTACCCAACTCGGGGATCAACTTATCAGCGTAGGCGGGGAGTACGCTACTGGGCCGACGGCCCCGATAGTGGGCCCGACGGTTGGGGCATGAGATTTGTAGCTACCTTGCTGTTTCCCAAGTAGTTTAGCCTTTCCTGAGAGAATACCGCTTACCGGATGCAGGCATTGCGCTGATGAAAGCAAACGGCGGTTTGCTCCGCATCTCGGAGGATGTAGAGCTCGTAATGAAGGTCCGGTTTGGGCTGCGACCGGTCATTGATGTAAAATGTAGCGAAAGGCGGCAACGAGCCCAAAGTGCAAATTGCTGCACCGTGCATCAAGGCCGGCAATGCGCAGGAAGCGGACTTTGCAAAGTTGAGTGGTCCACTCTCAACCGAACTATCAGACCCGTCGGCTGCGAGCTCGTTATCATCCAAAACCGGTGAATCCTGGGCGGCAGTAGCTTTCGAGACCAACGACGGGGTAAATGCTCCAATAGCCCAAATGAACCGATCAGTTTGAAATCGGATTTGCAAACGAGGTGGCTATTGGAACCTACTAAGAAGACTACGCTACCAAAACGCGCCAGTGTCGGTCGAGAATACCTTCCCAACCTTCAGAATTCTTTAACCCGTTGGTTGTTTCACCCATCAGCGTCATTACCATCATACGACCGCGAATTTCAGCGTCTTGAGGCCCGAAACCGGCCTGTTCGAACAACCAGGCTGAAAACTCAAACCGCCGGTCCATAGCACGCTTATAGCTCAATGCAGCGTCCGCATCAGACTTCGCCCAGACCGCAATGGCCCCGTCTGGTCTGGAAGCGTCTTCGCGAATGACCTGTTGCATCAAGAGCCTGATCCGCTCTTTCGCGGGACCTTCAAACTTTATTGCATCCTCAATGATGTGCCCGGTCAAAGCTTCTTCCCAATAGGTTAAAACGGCGTCGAGTAAATCTTTTAAATTCCTGAAGTGCCAATAGAAACTTCCGCTCGTCAATCCCAACCTACGCGCAATAGCGACGACCTTTACGCCTTCTATTCCGCGCTCTCTCAAAACGTCCAGCGTCGCAAGCAACCAATCCTCGCGCGACGCTTTTTCCTTTTTTTCGATTACTGCCATTCCGCTTTCCATAGAGGCCTCTATTGACATAGAGAAGTCTATGGTACTACCGTAGAGATGTCTATGGTTGACTTGAGAATCACGCTTTTGTGACATGCTTAGCCACGTCTAAAGGGAGGGGGAACTATGAATAGATTACTCATTTCCACGACAAGTGCAGTTTTGGCGCTTGGGCTTGCGGTCAGTGGATCTGCGTTGGCGCAGAATATGCTTCCAAAAGGTCGAACGGCTGCTGCAATCGAAGACGGAACCTATCCGGCGTCCTATTTCCCAAACACTGAAATTCTCGGTGAAAGCGAGATGCGGATCACCGCATTGGGCACGGGAATGCCAAACCAAACAAAAGCGGCCGTGTCCATTTCGTTCCTAGTCGAGTTGGGCAACGGAGATACCTTTCTTTTCGACGTTGGCACCGGATCTACTGGCAACCTTTTTTCATTGCGACCAGATTTCTCAAAGATCGATAAAGTCTTTTTCAGCCATCTGCATGTAGACCATGTCGGTGACTTCATGGGTCTTCACGTTGGAGGCTGGCTCTCTGGCCGCTACACCCCGCTTCGTATTTTCGGCCCGTCCGGATCCGAGGAAGAACTGGGCACCAAGGCATATGTAGACGGTATGTCGAAGGCTTATGCTTGGGACCTTGCGACCAGAACCGGTGCTTTGCCGGATGAGGGTGCGAAACTTGATGTCACCGAATTCGATTACATGCAGGAGAACGAGATCGTTTACCAAGAAAACGATGTCACCATTCGTTCCTGGCCGGCGATCCACAGCCTCGATGGCTCGGTCAGTTATTCCCTTGAATGGAACGGGCTAAAGTACGTCTTTGGCGGAGATACCTACCCGAATAAATGGTATGTCGAGTATGCCAATGACGCAGACTTAGCGTCTCACGAAGCGTTTTTGCCGCCAGATGCGTTGGCACCCTACTTTGGCTGGGACATGAAGCAGGCAACTTATGTCGCCACCCGCGTCCACACCGAACCTGCGGCTTTTGGCAAGGTCATGTCAGCGGTCAAGCCTCGCATGGCACTGGGATACCATTCCGTTCTTTCACCAGAAAACTACCAGGCGATTTTGGAAGGCGTTCGTTCGACGTATGATGGGCCGCTGACGCTTGCGCGCGATCTGCAGGTAATCAATGTCACCAAGGATCAGATTGTCGTCCGGGAGGCCAGCGTGGATGACTATGCCCTGCCACCGGCAGTCGGCGACGAATACATCAAGGCGCCTCGCTCGAAGGAAAAAGAGCCATCTGACAAGGTGACTGCTGGCAAGTGGGAAGGATACACCCCGCCGCCGATGCCGGATCAATAACGACATCTTCGCTGCATCCGCGCGGCCAGATCACAGGTCGCGCGGGACAAAACGGCAAATGTCTTCCCATGAGAATGACGGCTGCGTCACAGACGCGTGTCGAGAGCTGGGGAACTCATTGCCCAGGCAAGTGATGGAACGAAAGCACTGCCAATGAGCTTGTCACGGAACACAGTAAGCAAACCACCGGGCAATGTCAGATGCCTGCTGGCACTTGTGACGGCAATGGTTTTGCCGATTGGGGCGCAAGGAGATGTGACGCCTTACAGCGGGGCGGAAGTCGCTGACAACATAGCCGTCTTACGAATTGAAGACGAAGGCATTCACCTGGATCTGGAAATATACCCTCGGGACTTAACGGCCTTCGCTGCGACTCTGTCATCTGGAGAATGGTTGGAACCACAGCCGGAATTGGTCACATATGACGTTGCATCCGACAAAGGCCTTGAAGATTTCTTGATAGTTCGGGGCGACGGAACTCCGTTGCCATTGCAATTCCTGACTGCGGAGCGCCGCAAAAGGATCGACCGCGCATCTCCTCTTGCCGGAATGACCGATCCTATCACCGGCAGCAAAATTCCAGCACCTCCTAATGATCCTGAAGTAATCTACGTTAGAGCATTCTATGACTTTGAGGGCCTGAAACCCGAGAAGTTGATCATCCGCCCTCCGCTGGCCAAAGACGAAAACACTGCGGTATCGATTGGCTTCATGGTCTTTGATCGCGCCGTTCCGGTCACACGGTTCAGTTTTCTCAGCAAAGAATCGCGATTTACGATCAACTGGTCGGACCCCTGGTTTACTGCATTTGCTAACGCAAACCTCAACCGTTCAGCCCAAAGCGGGACGACATCCTATTTGTATGTCGCTCCACGCGAACTCCGCCACGAGGTCCTGATCCGGTCTCGTGATCTTGCGCCCTGGATCGATCAAACCCTGGGTACCGGATCAAATCTGGATCCTGCGTTACAGTCACAGATTCTTGCGGATGCACTGAACGAATTCGCAACCAAGAACCCAGTCGCCATCGAGGGCGAGCAGGTAATGCCTTCGAACGTGCGCGGTTCGTTCCTGACGCTCGGGGAACGCGGGTTTCAGGTTGTTGATGGCCCCTCAACGCTTAATGCTGATACGACGTTCATCGGCGTGATATCGTCTTATCCTATTCCAACTTTGCCAAAGGAGGCGTCTGTCACCTGGGACATGTTCGGCGATACGATCCACGAAGTTCCTGTGACGCTGACGGATGTTGCTGGTCCGTTCCTGGATTGGGCGACGCCTGAGAATGCCAAGATCACGTGGGAAAATCACCTGAAACGATATGCCGAGCCTGAGGTTTTTCGGGTGAAGGCTCAAGGTGTTGTGTTTGTGCCTCTGTGGACAATGTTTACCGTTGGCCTTTCAGCTCTGGTCGGCCTGATCGCCATACTAACTTCCCAGAAGCACCTGCGGGTCAGATTGGCCATGCTGTCAATCGGTTGTTTTCTTCTCGTTTTGGTATTTTGGAATTCACGATCCATCTCATTGATAAGCCCGACTTATGATCAAGCTGCAGATCATGTCGCTGCGGATGCTTTTTCCCAGCTCATAGCCAACGTCTATGTTGCAGCCCTCGAAGTGTCGCCAGAAAAACGCAGCGAAGCGCTAGCACCAATCGTTCTGAATGTTGACCTTGTTGAGGTGTCTGCAGAACTGGAAGCAAGCTTGGGGATCCGGGTACCCGGTGGGGGCCTCGCGCAGATCGCTGAGGTCACGGATGTCGTCATAGTAGACGGTGGATTGAATAGATACGGAGCGTTTGAAGGCGTTGCGCAATGGCGGGTCGACGCGCGCGCGGGCCATTGGGGTCATGATCACCGTCGAAGGGTGGAATACCGCGCAAGGGTCGAGTTCCGACCTGAGCGAGGTAGCTGGAAACTTAGAGCAATCACTGTGTTGGAGGCGCGTGCACCGGATGTCTAAGCGGATAAGCAGAGCTTTGTTGGTTTTTGTCACGACCTGCCTGATTGTGTTCGCGGTTGCGAGCCACGCGCATTTTCTACTGAACCTGAACGTTCGGGTGTTCCACGTTGAACACACCAGCGACGGGTTGCGTATCCATCTTCGACTGCCCATGCCTTACCTTGTCGCGGACAAAACGGGAGCAATTGGAACAGATGGCCTTCCGTCCGCTGCTCCGTTTACGACAAATGCCCTTGAGGACGGCAATATCGTGCATTTTGCCGACCCCGTTCAACTGGATGCTGACCCGCTCGGGCTTGGTCGCATCGCTGAGGCCGGAACAATTGTCAAAGTGCAAGGTCAACGCGCAACGGGCAACGTGGAGTCTGTGGCAATCCATCGGGTGGGCGAAGAACCGGGATTTGCGACGCTGAACGAGGCCCAACAGGCGGTGTATAAGGGATCAACCCTGCCGCTTGATCTGCCCGTATTTGTTGGCGATGTCATCGTCGATGTCATCATACGGTATGACCTGAAAACCGCCCCGTCGACCTATGCGCTGTCAAACGCTCTGGACCCAGGTTTGCCGGATCAGGAAATGACCGCGAACCTCATCCTCGATTACGGTTCCAGCGATCCACTTATCTTTCGAACGCGGGGCCTGATGGAAGACCCGGTCGAGGTTTCAAGGTCCAGTTTCGCAGGTATCGTGTCGTTCATTTGGGAGGGCGTGCGCCACATTCTCGAAGGCATCGATCATGTATTGTTTGTAGTTTGCCTTGTCATCGGCGCCCCTGAACTGCGCGCGCTACTCTGGCGTGTCACCGGGTTTACAGTTGGCCACAGCGTAACACTTTCGCTTGGCTTCTTTGGCTATGTTCCATCCGGTGCATGGTTTGTCCCTTTGGTAGAAACAGGTATTGCGCTCTCAATCATCTATGCAGCTGTTCTGGCCATAAAACGAGAAGATTCGGGACCAAGCGCCAACAGAAAAGTTTTCGTGGTGACCGTCCTGATGGGGCTACTTCACGGCCTGGGCTTTAGTTTCGTGCTGCATGAAATTCTGCAAGTGACGTCGCCCAATATTTGGCAGAGCCTATTGGCATTCAACTTCGGCGTGGAAGTTGGTCAGGTCGCAATCGTTCTGGTAACGTGGCCGCTTCTAAACGCGATTTCAAAATTTGGTCCAACTCCTGAGTTTACGCTCAGAGTTTCGATTGCAATCGGCTGCGGCGCAATTGCGAGTTGGTGGACATTCGAACGTGGGAAAGACTTTCTGGACTTACTTTCAATTTAGCCGGTTACGAACGACAGCTTTGGGCTGCGACCTGCCGACTGCGACTGCAGGAGACAGATAGCCTCGGGATGGCCGGTTTGGGCTCAATCTGCTTGTCCAAACTCTCCATAGAGAAAGTCGGCAACGAGACCAAAGCTACCTCTCAGGCTCCTTGCTGATCACGGTCGTCACAGTTCGAGTTGAGCGACTTTGAGTGAGAGCTATCGCGCCCAAAACCAGCGCGCAGGCCAGCGCCTGTGTACCCGTGATTACTTCACCGAATGCAAGAACGCCAACAGCAAACATCGTGGGTAGTTCAATACTTCCGACTACAGCAGTGCGCGCTGCCCCAATAATAGGCGAACAGATCGTGTAAATCAGTTGCGGAATTAGCGCCGTCACAAGGCCCAACCCGACAACTAGAACCCAGTCGTTCCCACCTTCTGGTAGAATTTCGCCGACCTCGGATGAAAGAATGAGAGGGGCAAGGCCAATGACCGACCCAAGCGAGACTGACGCCATTCTGGCTAAAGGCGCAATACGTGACAGGCGGTGCACGAGAACACATATGCCGAAGCCAAAACCGAAAGGTGCCGCTAATGAGACGAGAAGGATTGGAATTTGGTCCGGTGGCACAGATGCCGGAGAACCTGCGAATATCGCAGCAGCGACGATCAATCCAGCCGCAACAAAGCTGCGCCGCGTTGGTTGATCACCAAAAAGCGCCCATGCTATGGCAATCGTAAACACCGGATAGGTCATGTAGAGTACGCCAACCGTCGATGCAGGAACAGTCTCAAGAGCAGTAACATAGCCGACCCAGCCAAGACCCATCACTGCGCCCGCAACCATACCCCAGACGATTTCTCGCCACTTTGAGTGATGCATTACAAGTGCGGGCAAAAGGACAACCGCTGCCAAGATGTACCGATAAAAGGCAACCGCATAGGGAGCGAGACCCTGATCGGTGAGCCCACGGCTAAAATAGGGTACAAGGCCAAAACAGATGGATGCAAAAAGCACACCAACGACCGCAAGGGCATAGGGTATGGCGTTCCGCTTGGCTGAGGTTAGTTGGTTCATTGCTGACAACTAACACGCTATGCCGCGGTTGACATCGTCAAGACAAATGAACGGCAACTTTGTACGCGTTCGCGACCTGCTGCATGAGCGAAAGACCGAGGTGTGATCAAGGTCTGGTAAGGGCTCATCGCAGGTCCGCAATCGTTCTGTGAGCTTAAAGATCTAGCGATCAGTCTTGTGGCGAACATGGCAAAGAGCGAATGCTTGCTTGGAAGTCCTGGATAAATACTTGGAGAATTTTAGAGAAAATCTGTGATGTCTTTCGCACTTCGATAACGGATTACTTGCTGGCGATCTTCTTGCAAATTCGGATGATGTCGTCTGCCTCATGTTGAGTAAGGCCAATTTGGGAAAAGACTTCAGATGATATCCCGCAGCTTTTTATCCAGATGCTGCGTCCTGTTTCAGTTAGAGTGACAATCTTCTGGCGCTCGTTCCCGTCCCGCGTCTCACGCCGTAACAGATCTTTTTCCTCAAGGCGCCGCAACAACGGCGTCATTGTCGCTCCGGATACGTCAAGCCGATTTGCCAAAGTAGAAATGGAGACACCATCCTCTTCGGACAATGCCATCAAGACCAAATACTGGGTGTAAGTTAGTCCCTGGGCCTTCAGAAGTATCTGGTAAAGCTGCTCTATCTTGTGCGAGGCCGCGTAGACCGCAAAACACAACTGATTGTCTAGCCGAACATCTTCGTCGGTCTCAGGCTTTTTCGTCTTGGGCACGATGGCGACTTTCATTTTTGATCTCGGGCACCTTTTAGCATCTGAAGTTTTTACTTGCAAATAATTAGGAAGCTAAATATTAGCTAGCGAATAAATGAAAATGGAGGATGTAATGATCAGACGCAGCATTATAGCTATTGGCATTTCTGTGGTGGCGGCACCTGCCGTCGCAGAAGGTGACTTTGACTTTGAAAAGGGTTTCGCTGCCTTCGAAGACTTGTTTGGTGTGACTGAAGGTAAACGCCGCAATCACACCAAAGGATTTTGCGTTGAGGGCACGCTTACACCCTTAGACGAGACGATTGAAACGTACTCCAAGAGCACTTTGTTCACTAGTGAATCTTCGGTTATTGCTCGGGTGTCCCACAAGGTGGTAAGGTGAATCCAGCAGACGACAAATACGGGCTACTTGGGCTATCGATGGAGATCACGACGCCGGATGATGACCTGCACGTGATTGCCATGAACACCGAACACTTCTTTCCGGTGCCGACGAGCGAAGCGTTCATCGAACTACTGCGTGCCAAGGCCGCTGGAGCGGAAGCAACCAAGGCGTTTGCAGCCGCCAATCCTTCATTGAAGACCTACAGTGAGTATCATGGCGCGTTGGATAAATCGCTTCGACCCCATGAGGGTACAACCTACTACAGCGTGAATTCTTTCCTCCTTGTAAATGACGGGGTCAAGAAACTGCGATGCGATTCATTTCCGCCCATCGGGGCAGGAGGATATCGTTGTTGACACTCACCCCGACTTCTTCATTGAAAACATGCAGGCCAATATCGCCAACGGGGGCGTGTCCTGGGACATGGTTATCGTTCTGGCTAACGCTGATGACAATGTCGAAGATCCCTCTGTTCAGTGGACCGGCGATCACACAGAAATCGTTGCTGCGCGTTTCACAGCGAATGCTGCGATGACTGAGACTGACGGGCAGTGTGACGAGATCAACTTTGACCCGCTGATCTTGAGCGACGGCTTTGCGCCATCCAATGATCCCATGTTGAAAGCACGATCGTTGATCTACGCACATGGTGTGGGAAAACGGCTGTCTGAAAATAATAACTTCGAATCCACTGAATCAGCGGATCAATCGATTTCCTGTGATGCTTTGCGCTGCCGGAAATACGAATTCTCAATGAGCAAAATGCATAGGCAATAAAGCCATCTCAAAGAGGGTTTCCGGCCTGCTCGATAACTGATCAAGGAGGGCGTCATGTCACAGGCAGTAAAGCTGATCGACGCATTGAATGGAACGTTTGGCCGTCACAATGGCTATCGCGCGTCACACGCAAAGGGGTTTACAGCACAGGGGCGTTTCTGTCCTGCTGCGGAGGAGCCGAGAGTTCAAATCCCGATGTTGAACAATGAATGCAAGGCTACGGCGCGCTTCTCCGTTGGGGGTGGAAAACCGGGCATCAGTGACAAAAGCCCTACGGTGCGCGGGATTGGGCTGGAGATCGGAAATGGATCAGACTCTTGGGTTCTGACGTTAATTTCGAACCCGGTTTTCTTTGCCAACTCTGCTGCACAATTCCGGGCTTTTCTTGCCGCTCGTATTCCTGATCCGGACACCGGTGCCCCGGATCCGAAGTTGGTAGAAGCCTTTAATGAGGCAAACCCCAACACGGTGCCACACCAACAATATCTTAGGTCTGTTGCACCCTGCCGTTGTTATTCGTCTGAACAATACCACTCTGGTCATGCTTATCGGTTTGATTGGAGTGGAAGGGAAATCTGCCCGAATTCTGCTGGAGCCGGAGGGTGGGCGTTTGGCATTGAGCAAGGAAGAGATGGAAACCCTCTCGGATGATTTCCTTCATGACAGGTTCCTGGAAAAGCTCTGCGATGGTCCCGCCCGTTGGTCGTTGAAGTTGGTGATCGCGAACGCCGCTGACAATGTGTCTGATCCGACTGTGCCTTGGAGTGGGACACATACCATGGTTGATCTTGGGACAATTCAGGTTGAGCTACCTGATGATCGTTCTGAAAGCACCAAAAGGTGTTCGACCCAACCCGGATGCCTGAAGGAGTTAGGGCACCTGGATGATGTTTTTTCCTGCGAAGTGGAGCTTACGCGGAATCTGCGGCAAGACGATCCGTCTGAGAGGCGGGTTGAATATCTGTGGTACCAGTGTCCCCCTTTAATAGGTATTGACAATACCTATTAAAGGGGCAGAAAGGAGCCCGAAATGGAGTAGATTCTGATGACAGCTGCGATGGTTGCCAAACCACAGATGTTTGAAATTTCCGCTGAGGAAATTGAGATATTGGTTTGCCGGTTTTACGCGCAGATAAGGTGCATCCTGTATTGGGGCCCGTGTTCAATGAGGCCATTCAGGATTGGAAAGCGCACGAAGAAAAGATCGCTTCGTTCTGGCGCGGCGCGATCCTCAGGGAGCCCGGGTATTCCGGAAATCCAATGCAGGCTCATCTGGCGAATTCAGACATCCTTCCCGAGCATTTTCCTTGTGGCTCGATCTGTTTGGCGAAACGGCACATCAGGTTCTGCAGCCAGATACCGCTCAAGCTTTTACTCATTTGACCAACCGGATCGGTAAAGGTTTGACCTTTGGGATCGAGAACTTTCGTCGCGAGGTGGGTGCCCCGCCGGAGTTGTCATGACCATATCGGTATATTCAAAGCGCAGGTCATTACCGAGCCGCCAATCCAAGTCGTGAAACGTTGGTTGCGAGCGGGATGGCGCGATTTTAGAGCGAACCTTGAGTATTCGATATGTTACGGCATTGCGCTTGTTCTGTTGGGATGGGCATGTGTCGCGGGTCTTGTGTTTAGCGGTCAAGGTTGGGTTCTGCTGCCACTTTTGGCTGGTGGTGTGCTTGTTGGACCCATTGCCACCGTTGGTTTGTATTCGATCGCCAGCGGTGACACTGGACCCGCCGTCGCTAAGGGGCAGATTGCTCTGGTCGGCGCGATCCTCATGGTGTTTGCCCTGACTTGGATACGTGCCGCGACAGTCATGTTCGCCATTGTTTATGGTCTGCGCCCGTTCTCAGGCTTCGCTGACACTCTACTGCTGATGATCAGCACACCGTCCGGCTGGGCTTTATTAGTCTCTGGATCTTTGATCGGCGGATTGTTTGCATCGTTGGGGTTCGCTGTCTCAGCCTTTTCGCTTCCGATGCTTGTAGACCGCAAGATTGATGGCTTCTCAGCCATGGGGCTGAGTTTTAATGCCACCACTCACAATTTTCGTCTTTGCCTGTATTGGGGCAGTGCGATTACCGCGCTGACTTTGTTGGGGATTTTAACGGGCCTGCTAGGGCTGGCCGTAGTTTTCCCTTTGCTGGGATATTCAACCTGGCATGCCTATGCAGAGCTTTTCCATGGAGACGCACAATGACAGAAGCCCTTCCAGAAGGCGTGGTGCACTATGCGACTTCGCAATTCACGCACGACACTCTGCCAGAAAAATTGCGCAAGGATCACAGCACGAAAGCCGGTGTCTGGGGCCAATTGGCGGTGCAATCTGGCCAGCTTTTGCTGCGTCGAGACAACAAAGATGACTTGGTGTTGGCTGCGGGTGATACGGCGGTCTTTGCGCCCAGGAAACTCACTCTGTGAACCCCATGGGAGAGGTCGCATTGGAAGTGCGTTTCCACCGGCAGGAGCGGCCAGATGCTGAATAACAATACTGTCGAAAACGTTTTGGTCCTGTGTGCTCTTGCCATTGTTCTGATCGGCGGAGTGGCCATTCTTGGTTGGGGTGTACCTATCGCCTATGTGCTGCATGGCTGGATGATCGCCATCTTCGCCGGTTGGGGTTGATCTGGATGATCACCCGAATGAGTGAAGAAATCCGGGACATCCCGCTTGAGTATAATGACAAGGTCACGCGTTTCGGTGTCATAGCTGCTCTATTTTGGGCCTTGGTTGGTTTTACCGTCGGAGACATTCTAGCTTGGCAACTGGCCTTTCCGGCATTGAACGGGGATATTTTCTGGTCGAACTTTGGCCGGTTGCGTCCGGTACACACGTCTGCGGTCATTTTTGGATTTGGCGGCAATGCCCTAATCGCAACTTCGTTCTACGTGGTGCAGCGCACCTCGCGGGCAAGACTGGCCAGTGAATCGCTGCCTTGGATGGTGTTTTGGGGCTATAACCTTTCATGGTCCTTGCGGCGACCGGCTACCCCTTGGGGATTACCCAATCCAAGGAATATGCGGAACCGGAATGGTACGCGGATCTTTTGTTGCTGGTTGTATGGGTAGGGTACCTCGCGCTTTACCTAAAGACCCTTTCGCGTCGGGCAGAGCCGCATATCTATGTGGCCAACTGGTACTATCTGGCATTCATCGTCGTCATCGCGATGCTGCACACGGTGAACAACCTCTCGGTCCCCGTCTCCATCGCTTACCCCAAAAGCTACTCGCTTTTTCGGGGACGCAGGATGCCATGACGCAGTGGTGGTACGGGCATAACGCGGTTGGTTTCCTGCTTACGGCAGGGTTCCCGGGATGCTCTATTACTTCCTGCCTAAAGCTGTGAACCGGCCGATCTATTCATACCGCATGTCGATTGTGGGGTTCTGGGGATCACTTTTCTCTACCTTTGGGCCGGTTCGCATCACTTGCATTATACAGCCCTGCCTGATTGGGTTCAGTACCTTGGTATGACCATGTCGATCATTTTGCTGGTTCCCAGCTGGGCCTCTGTGTTCAACGGCATCCTTACGATCAACGGGGCTTGGGATAAAGTCCGGACGGACCCGGCGGTCCGGTTCATGATGGTCGCAATTCTGTTCTATGGGCTGTCGACATTTGAAGGTTCGTTCATGGCGATCCGCCCGGTAAACTCGCTAAGCCACTATACCGACTGGACGGTTGGGCACGTTCATGCCGGCGCCTTGGGTTGGGTCGCCTTCATCACCTTTGGTGCCTTGTACAAACTGGTGCCCTGGATATGGAAGCGGGACGGCGTATATTCCTTGCGGCTGGAGGCCTGGCACTTCTGGCTCGCCCTGAGCGGAACGCTGATTTACGTCGGCGCGATGTGGAACAGCGGCATCACGCAATCGCTGATGTGGCAGACCTATGATGCGGACGGCGCTTTCCTCTATTCCTTCCTCGACAGTGTGATCGCGATGCATCCCTACTATGTCGCCCGCGCGATTGGGGGCTGTTGTATCTGATCGGAGCCTGCATCGGTGCATACAATATTTACATGACTGTAAGTGGGCCGAAGAAGGCCCAAACCCGGGAAGCCGGACCATTGGTCCAGCTGCCAGCGGAGTAAGTCCCAATGAGCACTCAGCACCAAAACTCGAACGCCATTCACTTGGGTTTGCAATGGCAATCCTGATGGTTGCATCGATCGGTGGAATTGTCGAAATCGCGCCGTTGTTCACGATCGAAAACACAGTGGAAAAGGTCGAAGGTATGCGGCCCTACACGCCGCTGGAACTTGCCGGGCGTGACATCTATGTCCGCGAGGGGTGCTATGCCTGCCATAGCCAGATGATCCGCACCCTGCGGTCGGACATAGAACGCTATGGACATTACAGTCTGGCTGCCGAAAGCATGTATGACCATCCGTTTCAATGGGGCTCGAAACGTACAGGGCCGGACTTGGCGCGCATTGGTGGCAAATACTCTGACGCATGGCATGTGGCGCATTTGGAAGCGCCGCGAGACCTCGTCGAGGGGTCAATCATGCCGGGTTATGCGTTTTTGTCCGAGACGCGTCTTGCGACTGGACATTTACCTGCCTCGCTGAAAGCCCTCAGCCGGGCTGGTGTGCCCTATACGGACACCCAGATCGAAAACGCCGAAAAGGACGCCGCATGGCAGGCGGATGCTGAGCAGTACTTTGAAGGAGAGTTGCAGGCAAGTTACGGTGAAAACGTTCAGGTTCGGGATTATGACGGGCAACCGGGCAGGCTGACGGAAATGGATGCCCTTGTAGCCTATCTTCAGGTTCTTGGCACATTGGCCGATCTGGATTCGTTAAACCTTGAGGAGGTTCAGCGATGACACATGATACGGTTCTCGTTTTCTCCAAGACTTGGGGCGCAATCTACCTGCTGGCCGTCTTTTAGCTGCAGCTGTTTGGACCTATTGGCCCTCGCGCCGGAAGGTTTACGACGATGCCGCCCAATCCCCACTCGACAGCCGGGAGGATCAGCCATGTCGATGAAAAAGGATCCCGTTTCCGGCACCGATCTGACTGGCCACGAATGGGACGGTATCAAAGAGTTGGATACACCTGTTCCTTGGGCTGCCCGATGGGCGCTTTGGATCAGTATCATCATAGCAGCGCTGTATTGGGTGTTTTACCCATCTTTCCCGAGTGTGCGTGACTACGCGAAGGGGATGCTCGGCTATTCCTCGCGTGCAGAAGTTGCGACGGCACTTCAACAGGCGGATGCGAGTCGAGAAATGACATTCGCGCCTTTCGCGTCCGGGGATATAGAGAAGCTGGCCGCCGATCCGACGCTTGAGGCGCGATATGGCGCGTCGATTTCCAAGCTTTACGCCGACAACTGTGCGGCTTGTCACCGGAATGATCTGAAAGGGCAGGTTGGCTTTCCCGACCTGGTGGACCGTCATTGGCTATGGTCAGGCACGCCGGAAGAGATAGAGGCGACCATTCGATATGGAATCAATGCGCAGCATGACGATACACGGATCGCACAGATGCTTGCCTTTGGTGCGGATGGCATGATCGAAAATCAACAGGTTGAGGAAGTCACGGAATTTGTCTTGTTCCTCTCTGGACAGCAGCATGATGCGACGGCGGCCGAAGCCGGTAAATTGGTTTTTGAAGAAAACTGCGCGGCCTGCCACGGAGATGACGGCCGCGGGGGCTACGAGATCGGCGCGCCAGATTTGGGCGATGAAAGTTGGATCTATGGGGGCGACCGGGACGCCATCTATCACAGCATCCATTTTGGCCGACGGGGGGTGATGCCGGCGTGGGACGGACGTTTGAGTGACGCTCAGATCCGAATGCTGACACTGTACTTACTCTGGAATGCAGAAGATGTACCAAGCTGAAGAGAATCCACGATTCCGAAGGGCAATGTATCTGATGATAATGGTCCTGTTGGCCGGCTACATCGGGTTCAAGGCATGGCACCTGTCGATGGCATTCGAGGCCTGGGAAGGGCAGGCGATTGAGGGTGCCGTGCCTGGTGCAGCTAAATGAAAATCGTGGTTTTATACGATTTCAATTTGCGTATTAATGGTCTGAAGCCAGCGCATGACTAACTTCTAGCGCTCGGATCAGGTTTTTCATTCCGCGATTTCCTTCCAAAACATCCTGCAATGTCTTGCTGTCTAAGGCAGTAAAAACGCCTCCTGAGCTTCAGTCAGGATTGGCAGCAACCCACAGGCAGGCGTCATCACACAACAGCCGCCGTCTTCTTTCATACACTCAACCAAAGGGTGCCGCGTTCGGATTTTCGCAGCAGGCCGCCAATCGAGATCGCATTGGGAGGCAAGGCCATTCGCATTCCTCCGTTGCGTCCACGAACGGATTCTACGTAGCCCTCGTGTGTGAGCCACTGGGAGATCTTGGCCAGGTGATTGAAGGGCAAGTTTTGCATAGCCGCAATCTCGCGGGTCGACATCAACCCCTCTTCGTGGGTGGCAAGGTGGATCAGGATGCGCAGGCATAGTCGGAAAACTTGGTAATTTGCATAGTTATATCTCTCATAAAAAATAGGCTTTGAAAATGCCTATTTTGTTGACATCTTTCCGGTCTTTATAATAGGTATTTAAAATGCTTAATAAAGGAGATGGCTCATGCAGCCTGTTGTACTTTTGATCTCGCTGATCCTGATGGCAGCGCTGTCACTTGTCTTCTGGAAGGCCGCGCGCGCCTCGAACGGGGCGGAAGCAGGACCCAATGCCAACTCGAAGCGTGCGGGCTTGATCTGGGCAATGACGATAGTTGGAGTAATCGTGGCAGTCGGTTCATTGCGACCATGGCCGCACGCTTTGGCCAGTACAGACGATGCCATCACCGTTTCCATCACCAGCGGGCAGTGGTGGTGGGATATCGACACAGTTGAGATCCCTGTTGGAACGCCCATCAATTTTAGCGCCACGACCGAAGATGTTACCCACGGATTGGGCATTTACACTTCAGACCTCCGCCTTCTGACGCAGGTCCAAGTGATCCCCGGTTACATAACCGAAGTTTCTTACACGTTCGATGAACCCGGCACTTACCAAGTCCTGTGCATGGAGTTCTGCGGGGTGGCGCATCAGGACATGGTCAACGAATTCGAAGTCGTCGCGGTGGAGGACTAAATGAGCGCTGTATCTGAACTTGTCGCGGAAAAATCAATCGTCACTGAACCCCAGGCTGGGGCAGTCAAGCTTACCATGATCCTCTCAGGCGCGGTCTTTGCCTTGATGATGGTCTTTGGTCTGATCATGCGTGCTGCGCAGGGCCAATGGATCGAAGTGGATCCGGCTTTGTTTTACCAGTTGCTGACGGCCCATGGCGCCGGAATGGTTGGTACAGCTGCACTGTCTGGCGCCGCAATCATGTGGTATTTTGCGGGCGTCATATCGTTCTGACGGCTGGAATCTTTTGGGCTTTCCTTGCTTTGTTTCTGCTGGGCGTCGTCCTGATCTTAGGCTCGATCTTCATCGGCGGATATGGCGGCGCATGGACATTCCTGTTTCCCTTGCCCGCGATGTCAGGCGGAGCGTGGGAAGCCGGCGCGGCTGCTGCGTTCATGCTTGGATATGTTTCGATCGGCGTTGGCTTTCTGCTGTATTATCTGGAGCTCGGTCGTCAGATTCATGCCCGTTATGGCAGCCTTTGCGCGCCCTGGCTGGAACCTGATCCTAGGGCGAGAGGATAAAATCCTCCGCCGCCAACAATCATCGCGGCGGCGGCCGTGACTATTTTCAATTCGATCGGGATAATCCTAGGTGCCGCGGTGTTGGTGGCGAGCCTTGTCCACCTGCTGGTGCCGGGTTTTGAAGTAAACGCGCTGTTGGCCAAGAACCTGATCTATTTCTTTGGCCACGTTTTCATCAATGCCTCAATCTACATGGCCGTCACTGCGGTGTATGAAATCCTGCCGGAATACACCGGCAAACCGTGGAAATCGAACCGTCTGTTTGCGATTGCCTGGAATGCAGTTCTGATCTTCGTGATGGCTGTTTACTGGCACCATCTGCTTCAGGATGTGGTGATGCCACCCTGGATGCTGGTGGTCGGGCAACTGGTCTCATACTTCAGCGGCATTCCCCTCATCGCGGTCACAGCATTCTCTACGTTCCTCTATGTGCGAGGTTCGAAAATGACCTGGGATCTGACGTCCTCACTGCTGGTTCTGTCCGTGGCAGGCTGGTCGGTCGGCTCAATCCCCGCGTCAATCGACGGGATGATCAGTGTGAACAAAGTGATGCACAATACAATGTGGGTCCTGGGCATTTCCACACCTACCTGCTGCTGGGCGAAGTGGCGATGGCCTTTGGGTTCATGGCCTGGCTGGTCCGAGGCAAAACCATCGCCCAGATGAGCGGGTTGGACCGGGTCGCTTTTTGACCTACCTCGCAGGCGCCGCTGGGTTTGTGACGGTGTTTCTCTTCTCTGGTGCGGCTTCGATCCCGCGTCGCTGGGCAGTGCACTACGAAGAATGGCTGAACCACGACCGCATTGGCACCTTGTTCGGCGTGCTGGTCGTGTTGGGAACATTGCTCTTTGTTCTGCGCTTTGTACTGCGTTTTGGGCGGAGTGACAGCTGATGATTGCGCGCGCTCTTCCCTCGGTTCTGGTCGCGAGCATCGGCTTGGGAACTCTCTGGCATGCCACAGATGGAGGGCAGGCTTTCACCAGCGAAGCCGCTCGGAGATTGGACGTGGTGCGCACCGCGTCCAGTTCCAGCCCTGCAACTGGAAGACATGTCAGGTCAGTTGATGCCCCTGTTGCCGCAAGGGGAGGAGGTGGTTTTGGTCGAGTTCATCTACACCGTGTGCGGCGACATCTGCCAGATTGCAGGCGCAGACTTTGCCGAGATCCGAGATCAATTGGAACAGCGTGGAGAGCCCGTCCGGATGATCTCGGTCAGTTTTGATCCTAAGCGAGACACGCCCGAGCAGATGACGATTTACGGGGAAGCCCATGAGGCAGACGGAAAAATGTGGACCGTCGCGCGGCCGAGGCCAGAAGAGTTGCCGGCATTGTTGAAGCTTTTTGATGTGACTGTAATTCCCGATGAATGGGGCGGGTTTCAGCACAATGCCGCAATCCATGTGATTGACAGCGAGGGCCGCTTTTCGGCGGTGTTTGACACCGATGCGATCGACGCTGTTCTGACCCATTTGGAGGAGCGCAGCTCATGAAGTTGCTTGGCTTGGCCTTCCTGGCTTCTACCGAGGCCGTTGCACTTCGCTATGCGGTTGTTGAAAGTCCGATCCAGCATGTCCTGGTGCAGATGCCATTGTTGGTTCTGGCCGGGGTGTTGTTGGCTTGGAACAGGAAGGTCCGGCGTGAATGGGCTGTTCCATTGCTACTTGTGGCCTTGACCGTATTTCTGTTCTGGATGCTGCCTAGAAACGTTGATTGGGCGCTAACGCCGACAGGGAAATTGCCAAATATCTGAGCTTGCCTTTGCTGTTGGGGGCACCGCTGAGGTTGTCCTGGCCCTGGCTGGGCCCGGTGCTTTGCGGGTTTCTGAAGGCGAATGCGCTGTCGATGCTGGGTGTGCTGGGTTTTCTGTATACGCATGCGCCGGTCAGGATTTGCAACTCCTACCGGTCTCGGCTCAGAAGGATCTGGGCATGGCCTTTCTCTACCTCGCTGCATGCTTGGCCTGTCTCTGGGCTATCCGATCCTGTTTGGAAATCCAAGTGGCCAAAGGTTTAACGCGACCGGCTGCGCAAGCTGTGGAGTGTAATACGAAATGACCTATGCTGACACAGTCATTGGGTTCGCAGAACTGGCGCAAGAGAAAGGCGTCAACCTGCGTGCAGATCCAATTGCCTTTCTGATCCTCGCCTTAAAAGCCGGGGCGTTTGTTGGTGCCGGTATCTTGCTGATCCTTTCTGTTGGGCAGGGCGCGGATCCATCCATCCGTCCCATCGTCATGGGGGCCAGCTTCGGTATCGCCTTGACCCTTGTGGTTTTTGCAGGGGCCGAGCTGTTCACTGGTCACACCATGTACATGACGCACGGATTGCTGGCCAAAAGTATTGCTTGGTGGGATGCGCTGCGCTGCTGGTTGGTCAGTTGGGCAGGAAATCTGATCGGGGCCATATTGCTGGCGTTGCTGTTCGTCGCAGGCGGTGGTGGACTTATCTTAGGGGCAGGCGAAGAGGCTTTGCTTTATAAGGTGGCCATCAAGAAGATGCACGACACCGAGTTAGAGCTGTTCGCCAAAGCGATCCTGTGCAATTGGCTGGTTTGTCTTGCCTTGTGGTGTTCGGCGCGCGCAAAAGACGACGTTACCAAATGCATCGTCATCTTCTGGTGTCTTTATGCATTTATTGCTGCGGGGTTTGAACACAGCGTTGCGAACATGACCGTGTTTTCACTGGCGCTGATCTCAGATCACCCCGACAGCATCACCCTGGCCGGAGCCGCCCACAATTTGACGTATGTCACCTTGGGCAACGCATTCGCCGGTGCCGGGATCATGGGCTACGGCTACTGGCGAGCGGCTTCTAAACCCACGGTTAGGGGCGCCGCAGCACACGCGTCAACCAAACACCCTGTCTAGTGAGGGCGCGATCATGAGCGTGACACAACCTGTCAAAATCTCTGTCTCAAAAACAGACTGTCCCATGCCGAGCCTCTTTTGAGGCCGCCCACATTGCACTGATTGCGACTATCTCTGTTTGGATGGGCGCCGCAGTTGGCGGTAACTTGATCGCGGCTCCGGCCAAGTTCCAAGCCCCGTCATTGACATTGCCGGTCGCCTTGGACGTTGGGCGGATGCAATTCCTGTGGATTGGCGTATTCGAGGCGTTTTGCACGCTACTAATTGCAGTTCTTCTTCTGTCGTTCCGGCAGAAACCGTCGTTGTCATTAATTGTCGCGCTCAGCGTGTTCGGATTTCAAAGGCTTTGGCTCCTTCCTTTGCTGAACGCGCGGACGCTTTTGATCATTGCGGGTCAACCAGTCGAGGACAGTTCATTGCATCTGCTCTACGTCGCGTCTGAATTTCTGAAGATCGGTTTTCTTTTTTGGGCTGACATTCGGGAAATGAGAAGCCTGTTCCGAAAAGCAAGACCGACTGCAGTTTCGGTCCAAACCTGAACTCTCAACTATCTGCAATCAAAGGAAGGGATGATCTCATGCGAGGTATTCTTGTGGCTGTAACAATAGCGCTGGCGGGTGCTCAAAGCGTTGCCGCAGAAGGCGACGCGGCGGCAGGCGAAAAGTTTTCAAAAAATGTGCCGCATGTCATGCAGTTGACGAAGGTAAGAAAAAGTGGGCCCAACGATGTTTGGTGTTTGGGGCCGAGAAGTTGGCGCTGTTGATGGTTACAAATACTCAACAGCGATGGGGGAAGCCGGATTTGTTTGGGATGAAGAACACTTATCAGGGTTCCTAGCGTCTCCCAAAAAGTACCTCCGGGCACGAAGATGTCCTTTCCCGGAATAAAGAAGCCGGAGCAAATCTCAGACCTGCTGGCCTATCTAGAATCCCTGCAGTGACAGACCAACGGCGTTTCTTTGATGATGACTTGCACGCTTGCCCTCAAAGAAACGCTAAATTGCCTTTTCCGTGGTTGGTCAGGCTCTAAGCTTTTCCGTTCAAATACCGCGCCATTTCCGGGGCAGCCATAAGGGTCTGAATGAAAGTCCCGAAATGTTCAAGCGATCCCGTGCGTGGGTCACTGTCGCGCCATGCCAGCCTGATAGAACGGCCAAACACCCCATCCGCAATGGGATGTGTTGTTGCCAGGCCGCCGAAACGGTCGGGGCCACTCACAGACAATGCCGGAAAAAGCGCGCAACCCTCTCCCAGCGCGACCATTTGCCGGAGCATCTCAAGACTGCTGGCCACTCTTTGTCCTGGTCGGTCAATCCGGTCGCAAAACGCAACGGTCTGATCCCGTAGACAGTGTTCTTGAGAAAGTAAAACGAGCTGTGAGGACAAAACCTTGGACCAACGAACCTTTTCATTGGGTTTGAGATCCAGATCCTTGGGACAGGCAAAAACAAATGGTTCATGAAACAGCTCAAGCGCACTTAGTGCAGGTTGTTTCGGGTTAGTTGCGATCAGCGCAGTGTCCAGCGCCCGATTGGTGAGCATCTCTTCAAGAACATGCGTGGGTTCTTCGAATAGTGACAGCCTTAACTTGGGATAAGCGGCTTTGAGTGACTTGAGGATGAGCGGCAATAAGTAAGGACCAAGGGTCGGAAGTACACAAACTTCAAATCACCTTCCAGATTGTCACTCAGGCTCAGCGACAATTCCAACAGCTCACGGGCCTCGGTCAGAAGGATTTCTGCTTTTGCAGGACTATCCGGCCATTTTGCGTCAAAGAGACATGCCTGCCCTGACGTTCGAAAATCGAAAATCCAAGTCGGGCCTCTAGCTTCAATACCTGTTGGCTGATTGCAGGTTGTGAAACCCCACAGATATCAGCCGCTCGGCCAAAATGACCTTCTTCGGCAATGCTTTGAATGTACTCAAGATCTCTGAGTGAAAGACCGGCAACCGAGGTTCTTCTTGCCATGCATCACCTCTGATTATCGATCGGATAATTTATATAAGTTGGAGTAATTTGGCGGTTTTCGGTTTTGTCCTGCCAATACCAACTCAGGAGATTGGCATGACCAGCAAACCGAAACTGACCACCGCATTTGGCGCGCCAGTGCCCGACAACCAAAACACTCTGACGGCGGGGCCGCGTGGCCCTGCGCTGCTTCAGGATGTCTGGTTTCTCGAGAAGATGGCTCATTTTGATCGCGAAGTGATCCCCGAACGCCGGATGCATGCCAAAGGGTCTGGCGCTTACGGTACATTCACAGTGACCCACGACATCACACGCTATACACGCGCCAAATTGTTCTCTGATGCTGGCAAGAAGACGGATCTCTTCCTGCGCTTTTCGACCGTTGCAGGAGAACGCGGTGCGGCGGACGCGGAACGGGACATTCGCGGCTTTGCAGTCAAGTTTTACACCGAGGAAGGAAACTGGGATCTGGTGGGCAATAACACTCCAGTGTTTTTTCTTCGCGACCCGCTGAAGTTTCCCGATCTTAACCACGCGGTCAAACGCGATCCGCGGACCAACATGCGTAGTGCGGATAACAACTGGGACTTCTGGACCAGCCTTCCCGAAGCTTTGCTTCAGGTGACGATTGTTATGTCTGATCGCGGCATTCCCGCAACCTACCGGCACATGCACGGCTTTGGCAGCCACACATTCAGCTTTATCAATTCGGACAGCGAACGGTTCTGGGTCAAATTCCATTTCAAAACCCAGCAGGGGATCAAAACCTTACCGACGAAGAAGCTGCGCAAATCATCTCTGGTGACCGTGAAAGCCATCAGCGTGATCTTTATGATGCTATCGAAGACGGTGATTTTCCCAAATGGACGCTCTACGTCCAAGTCATGCCAGAGAAGGATGCGGGTACATACCACCTCAACCCATTTGATCTGACCAAGGTTTGGCCGCATGGGGACTATCCGCTGATTGAGGTTGGCGAGCTGGAATTGAACCGCAACCCCGAGAACTACTTTGCCGAAGTGGAACAGGCGGCCTTTGCGCCTTCTACAATTGTACCTGGTATCAGCTTTTCGCCGGACAAAATGCTGCAAGGACGTCTGTTTTCCTATGGCGACACTCAGCGGTATCGGTTGGGTGTCAACCATTCCCAGATCCCGGTGAATGCGCCGCGTTGCCCGTATCATTCCTACCATCGTGATGGAGCGATGAGGGTCGATGGCAATGCCGGATCTCGGATTGGCTATGAACCCAATATGCATGGCGAATGGTCCGAGCAACCGGATTTCTCCGAACCACCTTTGTCCATCGAAGGTGCTGCGGATCATTGGAACCACCGCGAGGATGATGACTATTTCTCGCAACCCGGTGATTTGTTCCGCCTGATGACGCCGGAGCAGCAAAAGTGTTGTTCGCAAACACTGCCCGCGCGATTGGCGCTGCAAGGAAGGAAATTCAGATCCGCCACATATCGAACTGTCTCAAGGCCGATCCTGGTTATGGTGCCGGTGGCAAGCGCGCTTGGTTTGAGCATCGAGTGTGTAGACCTGGCATAAAAACAATTGGCAAGTCCCCGATCTTTTGGGACTTGCCTGACGCTGTGGGTTGTTGGGTAGCGAGCACCGTTTGGTGTTTTTGGGCTTTTCGTCGCCGTGTAAGACAAAACTACGGTTTGGCGATGGCGCTTGGAAAAACGATTTCCATATGTGGGCACCTTGGCCCGATCACATTGCAGCTACTGGTTTGCATTCGCTTTGATCAACAGTGACGGTGCCGCCTTTGGTCGACACGACCTCCTGTGTCAGAAGACTGCCAATCTCGGACCCCAATTGAAGTTCCGAAACCTGACCAAGGTGATGCGCAACGATCTGCCCCGCCTGATCTAATAGGACAAGGCTTGGTGTGCCGCGCATGCCAAAGCGAGACATCGTGTTTGGCAACGGTCCTGCGCCCTGTTTGTCCACGCCGACAGGGAACGTGATGCGATATTCATGCAGGAAAGCTTGCAAAGACACCGGTGTCATAGCGTTGTGATGCTCGAACACGGTGTGCAGGCCAATTACGGCTACCTTCTCTTCAGGAAACGTCCTCTGAATCGACTGCGCCAGGGGAATACCGTGCAGGACACATCCTGGGCACAACATTTGAAAGGCCTCAATGACGACAACCCGTCCTTTTAGGTTTTCTAGGGTTAGGGGCGTGTCTGTGTTGAACCATTCCGTGACGTCTAACTCTGGTGCTTGCATTTTCTTTGTCCTCAGTAGCAGGCAGCCGCCGTGGGTTCGGCGGCTGCGCAATCGAATGTTAGTGAATCTTGCCCGGCAGGCTCAGATCACCGGATGCGACGTCGAAGACATCTGTGACGCACAGCAAGGGAGCATGGATATTAGCGTTCACACGCAAGGCCGAAGTGACGCCATCGTAAGCGACACCTTCCAGTTCGACGTCGCTGGCGAAGCCTGCGTTCACCGAGATTTCAGGGCCGTCAAACAAAGGCGTAAACCAGGGCTATCCAGAAGGATTGGAAACCAGGCCATGTCGCAGGTAGCTTGGGTGTGGAACCTTCGGGATGTCACGCACCGCAAGCGCGTCGGGTCCGCACGCTTCGGTCGGGGTCAACACAACCCAATGGCTGTGCCATTCGATGCCGTCGTTGGCCGGATCTCCGTCACCGTTCTCGTCAAAGAGCGGTGTGTCATCAAAATCTGGATGACTGGTTGCGGCCATTGCAAGGATGCCTGTGCCGCCTTCGAACCCAACGGCCGAAGGGTCCAAAGACGTAGGCCAGACATATGACCAGACGTCTGAACCACCGACCTCTCCAGTTGCCGCCGGAACCGAGGCACCAGCCGATCCATTCGTGGTCATGTGAAAAGTGACCGTGTTTCCATTGCGGTGCGCGTGCGCGGCAGAATGTCAAAATCCGCGACTTTACTGGCGTCAGCAGAAGATATGATCGCGCCATCCTGATGAATGGCATGGTTCCCATCAGCAAGAGCTGTGCTGCCGATGAGCAGAGCCAAAGTAGAAGTGAGCGTTGAAAGTTTCATGGGTGCCTCCAATTAAAAGATAGCGAGTCGCTACTATAATGAGAAATACATTGCAACTATAATTTCGAGTCGCTACTAAAAGTGTTATGAACACAGATCATCGCATACGCACACTGATCAACCGTCTGGCCCGAATTGATGCTTCCGAAGGATGGGCGGGAGATCTGAACCCGACTCAGAGGATGGCGCTCGAGTACCTCGCTGAGGCGAACATGTTCTCGCGCTCGCCGTCGCATGTCGCAGAGTACATCGGTACAACCCGTGGAACGATGTCACAGACGCTCAAGGCTTTGGCACGCAAAGGCTATGTAGAAGAGCACCGCAAAGAACACGATCAGCGGTCGATATCCTACGAACTCACAAAAGAAGGGGCCGAGATCGTACGTCAGCCAAATCCTGTTGCTCAGGCAATTGGAGATATGCCCTTAGAAAACCAAGCCATGCTTGAGCAGGGTCTGATGCAAGGCCTCAGTCTGGCTTTGGCCGTAAATGGAGGCCGATCCTTCGGACAATGCAAATCCTGCGCCCATCATGATGTCACGACGGAAAACGGTTTTTGCAAATTGTTGGGTGTTTCATTGGAGCCCGGCGAAAAGACAAGATCTGCATTGAGCACGAGGAAGCCAGATGAACCATCCTGAACTGTCGGCAAACATCGACGGCATTTTCCTTGGAACCATCAGAGATCGCTGGGAAGGCAAACCGTCTTCGGCCATTCAGAAAGATCGGGTGGACGGCCGGCAGGTTGTTACCTCGCTCGGTTTTGCAGGCGATGCGCAGGCGGATTTGACCGTACACGGTGGTAAAGACAAAGCCATCCATCATTATGCACTTGATCACTATTCAGCCTGGCAAGCAGAGGGCCTAATGGCACCCGGCACAATACCAGCGGCGTTTGGTGAGAACATTTCAACAACGGGGCTGACCGAGGAAAACCTCTGCATCGGGGACATCCTGTCACTCGGGACGGCTGTAGTTCAAATTAGCCAGGGCGGCAGCCGTGCTGGAAACTTGGACTACATACCGGGCGCAAGGAAATGCCGTACCAGTTTCAGAAGACGGGCCGAACCGGATGGTACTATCGTGTACTCGAACCTGGCGAAGTTGGCGCCGGTGATCGGATCACCTTGTCTGAAAGGCCAAATCCCAATTGGTCTGTTTTGGCTGTTACACGCGCACGGTTGACTCGTCGCATTCTGCCGGAAGATGCCGAGGCTTTGTCTCAGATGGAAGAACTTGCTGAGGGTTGGCGAAAAGCTTTCCGCCGAATGGCTGAAGGCAATGCCAAGGAGGATACATCGGCAAGGCTTGGAGGCTCAGCGTAAGACACCCAACGCGGTTCTGTCGCGACGTAATTTCCTTGATCTTACTAACCTTCTCAATTCCATGACAGTCAAATCCCCGTTTGTCAGTCGCTGGGTGGGGCAGGTAAAAAATGAGACATCAACTCCAGCACCGATGAAATGCCATTAACCGCTTTGGGCCAGAAATGCTTGACGTTTGGGTCAGAATTGAATGACGTGATTTGCCCATTTGTTGAGGTTTTGACAGTCGATTGAGTCAAATATCAGTGACGTTCCACATTTCCTGTTGAACGTCACACGAACCTGACCCAACCGTCACAGTTGGACCAGAAACTAGGTGAACGTTCGACATCAGAAGGCGCCCCCAACGTTGGACATCAGTTGAATTTGACCTTTGCGTTATCAACTAACACGCCGCCTCCATTTCATACTCCCGCAGACAGTTTGGTTTGATCTGACTTCCCTTTCGGAAAATCAGAGCCGCTACTTTTTCCGGAAAGCAGTCGGTGTCATTCCGGTCTGGCCTCGAAAAAGCGAGTGAAGTGGGACTTGTCGGAATAACCGAGCATCAAACCAATCTCCGCAATTGTCATCTGGCCTTCTTTGAGGTGCTCCTTGGCGACATCGACACGCAGCCGTTTGACTTCGCGTGGGAGCGTTGTGCCTTGCCGCTGAAGCGCTTTCAAAACCGTTCCGGCTGTATTCCCAGTAGTCCCGCCATCGCCTCCGGCCCCAAATCGGTTTCATCCAGTTTGTCGCGTAATACAGATCGCAAAGCGGCTACCACTGTTACTTCTTCATCTTGTCGCTGTGAGGCGATGGGCTTGGCAGGGCCCTCAGAGACATGGTGCAAAAACAACCATTCCACAGGAAAACTAATTTGCATTCCGGGATCGGTCCCAAGGCCAACCTCGATCCCTTTGTAGTTGATAGGCAGACCGTTGATGTATCTGCTTTCCCATCGTACACGGGAAGAATCCCAGGCATCTCCGACGACGGTCTGAAATAGGCGTACATAGATTGCCGCACCAAATCCGGTCACCTGAATGGGTGGGACAGTAGGCTCTTGTTGCCTCTCGATACGATAAGTCGCTTTGTCCGCTTCAACGACAAGGCTGTGCCGCACAGAATTGGACTCCTGCGGTACAAGTCCGACGAAACGGGTAAAGAACTCGAACAGCGTCTCGGTCGATTGGAGGGCCTGAGCGAATGGAGGCCACTGATGCAAGTCAAACGTCTCTCCGACATTCAGGCCAAGATATCGATCCCCTGACACTTCTGAGAAGGAATTCAGCAATCCATAGACCAACTCAGAGTGAACGAACACGGATGGGTCAGACAACAGTTCGGCTTTCAAGCCGACCTGATCCAGTGCTGGTTGCGGATTGATCTTACGTTCGGTGAGATATTGCAGGAACGGAGCAGCTAAGGAGAGGCGAATAAAGCCTTCGCTATGCTCTTGAGAGGTGGAGTTGAAAGGCAAGCTCGTCACCCCCGTTTGGACTAGATTTACAATGTGGCCATTTTTGCAGTCACATTCGAACATCCTAATGCGAAACTGGCAACCTAGGCAAAGATTTCCGGGCTACAGTTGGCAAAACATGAATATGAAGGGAGTGCTTATGTCCGGTCTACGAATGTCGCTTTGCTCGACGGCAATTGTCGCTGCAGGACTTTGTTTTTCAGCGTCCGCGCAGGCTCAGGATCAAGAAGAGCTCCAGACGCTGTTTACTAACGTGCATATCTTCGATGGCGTGAATGAACAGCGTATCGAGAATGCCAGCGTATTGGTCGAGGGCAACCTGATTACGACTGTATCAACTGAAGCGATTGACGCCCCTAATGCTACGGTTATTGACGGAGACGGGAGGACACTGACCCCCGGCTTTATTGAAAATCATGCACACCTGATGCTGCCCGGACCCACGTTGCCCGCAATGGAAGCCAACAGCACTTGGGAAGACCTCGCGATTCACGGCACTCAAATGGCTGAGATGTACTTAATGCAAGGCTTTACCACTGTAAGAGATGCAGGTGGCGCTAATGGAGGTCTTCGTCGCGCAATCGACAGCGGGACCATTGCCGGGCCGCGTTTCTACCCTGCGGCTGCTTTTCTAAGTACACGTGGTGGCCATGCTGATTTCGCTAACTTTACGGCGCCTGTTGGCCAGTCTTCAAACTTCAGCCGTCTGAATATGGCCCAAGAAGTCGACAGTGTCTCCGAAATGTACAAGTTTGCTCGCAACAACTTCCGGATGGGAGCAACACAACTGAAGTACATGCAATCAGGCGGTGTAGTTTCAGCGTTTGACCCGTGGCAGTTGTTGGCTGGATCGACGGCAGAATTAGAAGCGGCCGTGCAGGTTGCAAACGAATACGAAAGCTACGTCATGGCCCATTCCTACCGCAAGGAAACGATCATGGCGGCACTGAATGCTGGTGTGCGATCAATTGAACACGGGTTCATGTTTGATTGTGAAATATCAGCGCTGATGGAAGAGAAAGGAGCCTACATCACAACCAATCTCACAGCATTTGATCCAAATCTCTTTGATATTCCTGCCATTCGAGATGTCCCAGCCAGCTTACGAAAGGCACAGTCCGCTACGCAGGCTTTTGGCGACTACATAAAAAACATGAATGAGTGCCCAGCTAAAAGAGGGTTTCATACGGATTGCGTAGGTTCTGTGGCAGCCTGCAACATTCAAATTGCCTATGAAAAGCATCTCAATAATGAGTTCTTTGGTTCCCACGCCTCTTTGGTCGCAATGACATCTACTGGCGGTGAAATCGCTGCTTTGTCCGGGTCGTTTATGAACCCCTATCCCGAAGGCAAATTGGGCGTGATTGAGGAAGGAGCCTATGCAGACATTCTGCTCATTGACGGCAACCCGCTTGAAGACTTCTCGGTTGTTGGCACGGGTAATCAGTGGTTCGGTGCCGATCCGAGGCCTGAAAGCCCAGATACGATTCGCCTGATCATGAAGGACGGCGTCATCTACAAAAACACACTGGATTGACCTGCCTAAACAGCCGGAGAGAATTTATGCACCATTGGTTTCGCTCCTTAGTATTTGCAGGGTTGGTTTGGTGTGGTCATCCTGTCATGGCGACGCCAGGAACCGCGTTGGACTGGTCTGACCTACCTGACCCGTCCGCGCAGGTCTTTGAAGACCCCTATCGAGATCTCAGCCCCGAACAATTCGACGATGTCCTCTACGTCGTACGACTGCGCGGCAGGCTGCAGCAGGATGGCGGCAGCGAAGAAGAGCGTCAGAAGTGGCAAATGCTTTTGACCGAGACTGAGGATGCCTTGGCAACTGATGGAATTGATGTCGACTGGCTGCTCGATCAGCGCGAAGTTGTGATGGAACGTCGAAGAAAGGCTGGAACGAACGGAAATCCACAATTCGATGGTCAGACAATCACACTGGCGGGCTTTGCCATTCCTGCTCCGAATGATCCAGACGGTCGGCCTGTCGCATACTTGGTGCCAGAACGAGGGATGTGCAGTCACATGCCTCCACCTCCGCCCAACCAGATGATCCGTGTGCGGTTGAACGGGGACTGGGCACCCAGCTATTTCCATGAACCCGTTCGGCTGACAGGCACGCTAACGATCGATCCGTCTGTTCAGAATATGATGGTTGTGGATGGCCAGATGCCCATGAGCGCGACTTTCCAGTTGGAAGCAGAAAGTGTCGAAACTCTGGAAACCAAGGCAGATAGGCTGGAATGGAAGCAGCGTGCCGCTGATCGCATCCGCGCGGCAGGCAATCGCAAGACCGGCGGGGCAAAGGCGTCTGAATGATAAGACTTCTGGTTGCCGCATTGAGCATTGCCTTCGCTGGCGCAGCGTCGGCTCAGGGACTATCCGGGCCATCTTCGGTCGAAGCTGATCTAGAGCCCGGAGATGGGCTAACCGACCCACAATATCGTTCCGATTTTCCGCGCAATATCGCACCGGGTTGGTTTCAATGGAAAGACCGACTGGCTGTGGGTGGGATTCGCTTCAACATTGATTACTTGGCACTGGGCCAATCCACAAATGCTGATCTGGGAACCGGCGAAGCGGCCAGCGGAATTGCGCGTTTCTACGGTAGTTGGCAGGCAACTGAACGCGGCTCTCTGACATTCAAGATCGAAGATCGGCACAGCTACACCGATGTTGCCCCACAGTTTTTGGGGCTGGATGGCGGAGCCCTTTCAATCACGGGAACAGCCTTCAACGATAATGGTCTGCTGCTGACCAATCTGTTCTGGACTCAAAGGGCCGAGAACGGTTCGTGGACGCTGCAAGTTGGCCAGATTGATGTAACGGACTTTGTGGATATCTATGGGTTGGTCAGCCCCTACAGTGGTTTCCAAAACCTGTCTTTCAATACCAATCCGACTATTAACACACCCAATCAAGGCCTTGGCATTGCCGGTGGGGTAAAGCTGAGCGAAAACTTCTACGCTGTTGCCAGCGTCTCAGACGCAAACGCCGACCCGTCTGATCCAAACTTTGATGTGTTTAGCGACGGCAATCTCTTCAAATCACTCGAATTTGGTTACACCTCCGGCTTTGATCGCATCTACTTCGACAACATCCATTTGACCCTCTGGCATGCGGATGCGGCTGACGATGGCAGTCGAGCGGAAGATTACGGCGCTGCGTTCTCTGCCGCATGGTTTGTTGACAATAAGTGGATGCCGTTCTTTCGGGCTGGGGCCTCAAAGGGTACCGCAGCGCTTTATGACCGGTCCGTCTCAGCAGGTCTGGGCTACTATGGTCGCAACACCGATTTGGCCGGGCTGGGCCTGAATTGGGCCGAGGCAAGAGGCATAGACGGTGACCAGTTCACGCTCGAGGCATTCTACCGGTTTTCAATCTCGCCCGGACTGCAGATCACGCCATCACTACAGTTCATTTCTGACCCGCTGCTGAACCCCACTCAGGATAGCATTACGCTGTTCGGTCTAAGAACCCGGATCGTCTTCTGAGGCGGTTCGAAAGTAGCAGCTAAGAACAAAACAGTTAGGAAGTTTATGTCATGAAGACCCTGTTGGCCGTAAGCGCTATCGCGATCACTCTAGGTTGCGCACTACACGCGAGCGAGGAAAGCAAGACTTGGGGTGCATCAGAAGAGGCGAAGCAATTCGTACAAGACACCATCGTCCTCGGCATGTTGGCCAGCCCCTACGGCACTGGTTGGACCGACTACGACCAGCTTCATACTTACTTCGCGCGCGCTCGGGACAACGGCATTACGGGACACGAGATGACGCTGGCTGCTGCGGATATGTCGTTTGAAACCCTGCTAGAGCAGCACTATCACTTTCGCTCAGCCATGGCGCAGCAACCGGAAAACTACCTGATTGTCAATGAAACCCGAGATATCGAAGCCGCCCATATACAAGGCAAGACGGCCGTCATCTGGAACAGCCAAACCGCCACAATTCTGAACGGCGATCTTAAGAAAATGGCATTGCTAAAGGATATGGGGATCAAAAGTATGATCCTGGCTTACAATGACATTTTCCGAACCGGATCGGGGCAGTTGGCGGCCTATAACGGACGCGACATTGGTCTGACACCTTGGGGGAAGTCGGTCATCGATGAAATGGTGCGGTTCGGTATCTTGCTCGACCTAAGCCACACGGGTTCAAAAACGGCCAACGACGCCATGGACTACATGGATGAAAACTATCCCGGCGTGCCATATGTCTATACGCATTCTGTCCCAGCAGGGCTTTATGCGAACGAACCCAATGCCACGACACGCGGTTGTTATCGGGCCATTCCCGACGACGAGGCGCTGCGTGCGGCCAAATCGGGCGGCTATATTTCTCCGACCTTCACCGAATGGATGATGGACGGTGTTTGGCCTGAGGATATCTCACCCGAGCAAGCTGCTGATATGATCGACTACTATGTCCAACTTGTGGGGGTCGACCATGTTGGGATTGCAACGGACGACATGTTCTCGACTGAACTAGTCGTACAGTTCGCAACTGCAAACGCGAGCATGTACGACGACGGCGGCTACATGATCGATGCGTTCAACAAAGGGGCCACTGGCAACGGTGAACTTGCCAAAATCCTTGCGGCGATTACCGATGACCTTTGGGCGAAGGGTTATTCCAATGAGGACCTTGCGAAGATTTATGGCGGTAACAAGATGCGAGTTTATGCGCAAGTTTGGGAGGGCAAACCACCCGAACTATTCCTGAAAGAGTACCCAGAGCGTCTGCGCCTAAGGCAAGAACTCCGTGATGGGTTCTATTCGCGTTAGAGACGAAAGACCTAGCAGCAAGATACTTGGCGCGTAGGCGAACAGCTCGATTGCTAGCTTGCAAAATAGAACCTCTACGGCTGTTCATGCTTCCAAATCACTCGAATGAAGGGATCCGCTGATCTGTACCTGTCGGACCATCGCGCGCAGAATAGCATCGGTGAATCTGGGACTCTGGTTGAGAGTTCTTATCGGGCAGCTTTCAGTAAATCAGCATTGTTCCTTCCGTAAATCCTCAACTCTGGTACAAATGCAATTATTCGAAGATGAGGGTGCAATGAATTCACTGACCAGAATAACACGAGGAATTGGCGTCGCTTTCAAGGACGGTAGAGTGAAAGGCATTCTTGCCTTCACAGTTGGAATGATTTTATGGGCCTCGGTCTTTTACCACTTTGTCGAAGGTTGGAGTTGGCTCGACTCAATCTACTTTTCTGTCGTGACAATTTCGACCGTGGGGTTTGGTGACTTCTCACCTGAAACTGCGGCAGGGAAGATCTTCACAATGGTATACATCATCGTGGGTCTCGGTGTCTTCGTGACCGCGGCGACGACAGTGGCAGATACAATCTTGTCCCAAGACGACACAAAAGCGGACAAGTAGATTATCCCAATTTGGCCAAATCGAGTTCACGCCCAGGCATTGGTTTGACTGGGCACCTCAAGCTGTGGCCCAGATTCATTCGTGTCTTCAAGCTGATAGATGATCACTAAAATTCAAAAAAATATACATATTATGTTTTTTGAGTGTAACATTCGAAAAACACATGGAGGGATGGAATGGAAAAGACACAGGACGCAAAGATTGTCGATCTGGCAATACGATTGCTCTTTCTCGGACTATTCCTCTACAGCGCCCTAGTCATGGTGGCCCCGCTTGCGAGCGTGGTTATCTGGGCAACGATCCTCTGTGTGGCGCTATACCCGGCATTTGATTGGCTGCAGTCCAAGCTGGGAGGGCGGAAAAAACTTGCCACGACGATCTTGGTTTTGTTGGGCCTTGTTCTGACCCTCGGGCCAGTCGCTACTGCGGTGTCTGGTGCCGCAGAACTTGGGTCTGAATTCGCGGAACAAGCAGACAAAGGTGAGTTGAAAGTCCCACCTGCGCCCGAGGGTCTCAAGGAGTTGCCCTTGGTGGGAAACAAAATAGCCGATGTCTGGGGAATGTTTGAGCGCAATCTTGACGGCGCGCTTGCAAAATATGGCACGCAAATCCTTGAGATCACCAAATCGCTCTTCGGAAAGGTGCTGGGCATCGGAATCGGCCTGCTTGGGTTAGCTCTGTCCGTGTTGATTATGGGGGCATTGTTCAGCCCCGGGCCAAATTTGGTCCAGGGTCTTCAGCGCTTTGCCAACCGTGTCTTTGCACCGCGCGGTGGTGAATTCGTGACACTCGCGGGCGCAACGATCCGGAACGTTACAAAAGGCGTGATTGGCGTAGCAGCCATTCAGGCGGTTTTCGTTTGGATACTGTTGGCATTGTTTGGGATTTCTTCGGCCGCCACGCTGGCATTTATCTGCCTGATACTCTCGATTATCCAAATCGGGCCCGGATTGGTTCTTATACCGGTTATTATCTATGCATGGAGTTCCATGTCCGGCGGAACAGCTTTGATCTTCACCATACTGGCCGTTCCAGTCATGATAATGGACAGTTTCCTAAGACCCGTGTTCATCTCAAAAGGCCTTGAGACTCCCATGTTGGTCATCCTCATCGGTGTTCTCGGAGGTATGATGGCGTACGGTTTGATCGGCGTCTTTATGGGGCCGGTACTCTTTGCTGTGTTCTATGAGCTGTTCAAGGTTTGGATTGATACCTCGCCCGAAGCCGAGGCCGCTGCAGAAGGTGCCGCGAAATGAGGAAGACGATATGGACTACCCTGGCTGTCATTCTGATTTTTCTTGTCTGGTATCTGGTCGCTGATCGAAAAACGCCATTTACCGGGAACGCCAGAGTAAAAGCTGTGGCCACACAAATTGTGCCTCAGGTGACCGGAACGGTAACTGAAGTTCTGGTAGAAAACGGACAGGTTGTTTCGGCGGGTGATGTTCTGGTCCGAATAGATTCCAGACCCTACGAAATCGAACGTTCGAAGGCGGAAGCTGATCTTGAAGCGGCGACCCAGGAGGTAGGCGCGTCTTCGGCAGAGGTAAGTGCGGCACAGGCCAAACTCGCAAGGGCGCAGAGCGATCTTGATACGATGCGCATTCAAACGGAACGCGTATTTGCGCTCGAAAAGAAAGGGTTGATTGCCGTCTCAAAGGCTGATGATGCACGAGGGCAATTGGCAGAGTCTGAGGCAAACTTTGAGAACGCAAAAGCGGATCTGGAAAAAGCAAAACAAAGGCTTGGTGACGACGGGATTGAAAACCCGAAAATTCAGCGCGCGTTGGCGGCCTTGGCGGATGCAGAACTGAACCTTGAATGGACGGAACTGCGTGCTCCGGCGACAGGTGTCATCACTAATTTGCTGATAGCCCCCGGAACGTATGCGCGATCCGGCCAGGACCTTTTGACGTTTCTTGATGCAACGGACGTCTGGATCGAGGCGTATTTTACCGAGAACAACTTAGGAAGAGCTTCGATAGGGTCTCCGGTTGATGTAGTGTTGGACATGCATCCCGGTAAGATTGTTCCGGGCGTCATCGAGAGCTTTAGCGCGGCCGTTTCCTTAAGTGGCGGTGATGAGCCCGGGCAATTGGCGAGCCCGCCAAGTACCAAAGGTTTTTTGCGGGAGCCTGAAAGGTTCCCAGTCAGGATCGTTTTGCCGGGCTATGAAGCCGGAAGCACCGAAGATGATCTTCGCTTTCAGCTGAACGGGCAGGCCGATGTGATTATGTACCTAAGCGACAACTCGTTACTGAACTTCGTAGGCCGCACCTACATCCGCTTGGTCTCAATTCTGTCCTATGCGTACTGAGGACCAACGCTCTGTCGCCCGGCTTGCGGTTGGTGTTACCGGCGTCTTTTCGTTGGGCTTATTTCTTGGCTGGCCACTCGCCGTCGTTGGGGCGGTGTTCACCGCACTGTTTTTGCAGGCGCCCGCTGCATTGCCTCTGGCAGCATTTGCTAAGCTGTTTGTCTTTTCGATTGGATTGATGTTCATTTCATTCTTGGTGTCGTCAATCTTCTCACCATATCCTCTTGTTTTTCTCATTCTGGTGGCCATTGGAATAATCCTGTCTTTCATGTGGTCGGTTTCCGGAGCCGGAGTTTTACCGGGCGTCATAGCTCTCATGGGAGCGTTGATGATTCCGAACTTGGTTTTGCAATCACAGGATCTGGCTTTGGTGCTCGTGTATTGGATACCGTTGAACCTGCTGTTTGCAGGCTTTGTATCGACGCTGATGTTCGTGTTGATACCCGCTGAACCTCAAACGCCAGCTCAAAAGAAGGCCGCATCGTCGCCGAACTTCGACCCACATCGCCGAATCGTCAGGATGTCGCTTGTAACAGTGCCGTTTGCCTTGGCGTTTTTTGTTTCCGGCGCATCTGCACTACTGGTTCTGTTTTTTGTCGCCCTGCTGAGCCAGCAGCTTGCGGCAATGCCCGCTGCAGGCAAAACAGTTGCAAAAGCTATGCTGACGGCAAACCTTCTTGGGGCGGCAGTATCCATCATATGCTACGAAATAAACGTAGTAGCTCCGGTTATTATAACCCCCATTCTGTTGTGTTTTTTCTTTTGCCTAACACTCGGAGCACTTGGAAAGTCAAAAGTACCGCTCGCCGCCGCCGCCGGTTCCGCTATTACAACAGCTCTGATTGTATATGGCGGTTCGGTTGCACCGTTTTCAGACGAGGCTGACGTCAAGAGCATCACTCGCGTATTGCAAGTTGCCAGCGCCGCTTTTTTTGTAATCATCGCATATGTCGTGGTTGATGAATTCTGGCCGGAAAAAGAGCGCCGGGCAATTCAATGAGGTTAGCTGCGATGAGGCTTGGAACCGAAACCAACAGAGATCCTCCAACTGTATGCGCGCACTGCACAAAACCACAATGACCGCCTTGGGCTCGAAGCGGACCTTTGCTGCAACTTAAATGGGTGTCTGCTCTGCGGACAAACCTGCCTTCCAGTGTATTAGGCGAACGTCCGCTTTCCGCGCTTTGCGGCAACCGCTAAAAAACCAACAGGGCGGATACCCGATGTGAAAGTACTCACTTTACATGATCAATATGTCCCTAGCAGCAGTGAAGGACCCGACCCAAAAGTGTGACCGCTGACACTACGCTAGCGTCGCAACAATCCTAGCGGCACATCAGCTTCCCAGACGCACTGATTTGACCTCTCGCAAATGCAATCCGAGCATCAGTAGAGTCGGCCAGAGGAGATAGGTTTGGATTTCAACGTTCTCTCCAAAGGTCAGCAGGAGAACTGTGAGCAACAGTCCGAGCGGCAGCCTCCCGCGTTCCGACTTTATGGCGTCCAGGGTGACGATTGCTAAATGAACGAGGAAAGGAACGAGAAACGCTGTAAATCCGGTCAGCCCTTTCACGAATAGCAAACCGTACCAGGTGTGATGGCTGCCTATCGGCATGTACTCAACAAGATGCGCTCCGGGTCTGACTGTGCCGTGCCCGAAAACCACCGCATCCGATTGCCAGCGCTCATACGCAATACGCTGCAGAGTTTCGCGTACGCGGGTACTGTCGGCGCGCGCGGATTTGAAGCTGTAAAGGGCTCGGTTGCCGAACTCAACAAAGACTGCGCCCCAAACGGCTAAGGCGGTGGTGACTGCAGACAAAAGAATCCACCCCGAGCTGCGGGCGACAAGTGGCAAGAGGCTGGGTGACAGCGAGCAGATCACCAATCCAACCATGCCCATTCGGGACTTGGACATAAGGATCATCAGAACTCCGGCAGCCAAGCCGACGACCTTCCAGCTGCGGTGCTTTTCTTCCAGGGCAAATAGGACCATGCAGACGCCCAACAAGGCCGCGAATGGCGACCAGGGCGCAAAGAACTGCCACCGTGGCGTGCCGCTGGCGGGGTCGATTGTATACAGGTAGACCGAGAAATATTCAGGTCCCGGGCCGCCCACTGCTTTAAGGGGAGATGTAAACAGCAGATGCGGCAGACCGGCATAGGGGGCGGCAATGAGCAAAGGCAGAAGGCACAAGGTCCAAAGGCCAACCACGCATTGCCCTCTGACCAAAACCTCGCGCCGTATTGGCAAAACCGCCCCTGCTAGGATAAACAACGGGATCAGCGCCCAACCCTTTGCCCATCCGATACTCGATTTGATCGTATTGGTGGTGCCGAGGTTCCAATCCGCGTGGCCTGCCCATAGTGAGACCAGCATCACCAGCATGCCAACGCTCCAGATCCAGACCAGAGCAGGTACAGGGCCCGTTGCACGCATATCCAAGCGGATCGCCGGGCCGAGATAAAGTGACACCCCGGCTATCGCAGCCAACATCCAACCTAGCACCGGACCGACAACATACAACGCGCCAAGCCCGTAAAACGGCCATGTCCAGATCAGCGTACACCAGACGATCTTTTCGGCTGGCGTTTGAGGGGCCACACGCGTCAAACTGCGGCCTCTTTCTGGTCTTTCAGCAGCTTTGAGATCAGCGGGTTTCGGATCCATGCCAGAACCAAACCCATCAGCAGCATAAGGCTTGCAACGATCCCGGCGGCAATCGAGATCTTCTTGTTCGGCGAAGACGGGCGAGTCGGTAGAGACGGGTTCTCCAGCACTTGGATCAAGGGATAGGAGGCATAGACATCGGTCTTTTTCGACTCGGACCGAGCGATGGCAGAGGCGAACACGGCTTCTGCCACGGCGAAATCTCTCTGCCGGTCCTCCAATTCAGCGGCGATGGGGGCGAGGTTTGACAGGCGCAGGGTTTCCAGACGAACTTGTGCGCGCTGTGTCGCGACATGCTCTTCCAATCCGGCGCGCAAGGCATCTTCGCGCACCAACTCGCTGAGCAACTGCGCCCGTTGCCCTTCCGGCGCGCGATCCAGTCCACCGAGCTGCTCGACCTCAAGACCAGTCACCTGCGCCGCGCGTTTTAAAGCAACCGAACGCGCCCCTTCATAGTCGTTTTGGGCATTCACATAGATTGGGTGGCGCGATCCGTAGGTCGCGTCGGCTTGCGCCAGCTTTGCAGCCCCCACCGACACATCCTCAAGCAACGATAGGTATTGCGCATCAGCATAGAGTTTCAGCGTTGCCGCCGCTGCGTCAGAAGGCAGATTCAACGCGACTTGAAGCGCGGCGACGCGTTCCGATTGGCGTGCCAGCTCGCTCTCCTGCTTTCGCAGTTCCTGCTTTGCACGGTCATTAGCGGCGACCTGCTCTTGGTATTGCGCGACCGATATCAGACCGCTTTGCGACTGCAGCTGTTTGATCTCGGCCCGCGTGGCCTGAATTGCGCGCGTGTAGTCTTCGATCGCACCGGTATTGCTGGCCTCGCGAGTGGCAATTTCATCGGCGCGCAGGGCGTCAATCTCAGCGAAAAAGGCGGCCACCAAGGCGTCACCATATTGCTGAGCGTCTGCCGGAGAGGCCGCCTGAAGCTCGATATGGATCAGGCTGGTTTGATCGACCAGTTGCACCCGCGGCTTTCCAAACGCGTCCCGGTCAGCCTCTACCGCCTTGGCTGCCGCGTCGAGTATACGGTCGGCCGACAACAAACGTTTATACGTCTCGGTCGGGCTGATTGACCCGTTGGCAAAGGCGGAATTCGCGTATGAGGATGCCTGACCGATATTGGCCAGATTGACCGATGCCGAAGCGCCAGATCCTGGCAGGATCAATGATGCGTGAGAGGTGTATTTGACAGGCGCGGTCGCCAAATAACCGCTGATCGGGGCCCAGATGCAACTCGCCCCAAGAATGTATAATGCCACGTAGCGGGGCAGGCGGCCTACATCGCTAAGGCGCCCGCCCTTTACGAAGCGACGCCACCCGAGCGTTCTGAAATTGGATCGGGAAATGCGCACCCAATGCAGAAATTGTATGTCGCGCGTGGACTCAGAGGAGTTTGAAATCTGTTGCGGCATGGAAAAACCCTTTCTTACAAGGGTGATACACCGCATCTGATTGCTGATCATTCGCTCAGCAGGCTAGGGGCCGAGGGGATTGGGAGCGTCCCCTATCCCTTCGGATAGTGAGGCCTAGAACAACCCAGCCTCGCGCGCGGCCAGGGCGGCCTGCGTTCGATTGCTGACACCAACTTTACGGTACAAAGTCTTCATATGCAGTTTGATTGTCGGCTCTGACAGATCCAGATCACGAGCGATTTCCTTGTTGGATTTGCCCTCAGTCAGCCCTTTCAGAACTTGCCGCTCACGCTCTGTCAGTTTTTGAGCCATGGGGTGGGAGTCTTCCGGCTGCTCTGCGTTCATGAAACCCGCAGGAAGGTATTGTTCCCCCATCGCCATAAAGCGGATCGCGTTGACCAGAGATTTAGCCGGTAAAGTTTTTGGGACGAAACCGGCTGCACCAAGCTCTAGCGCGCGTTGCGCCAGATCACGCGAGGTGTCGCCGGTAAACAGGGCCACATGCTGGGCACCGTCCAAAGCGATGCAGGTTTCAAGTCCGGCCAACCCGTTCATGCCGGGCATGTTCAGGTCCAGAAGAACCAGATCAAAGGCTCCGTCGTTCTCAATCAAAGTTTTCGCGGCTGGGAAATCCGGCGCGGTCTCCACCTCAATCCCGCCTGCTGCATCTATGAAGGCAACGAGCGTGTCCAAAATAAGCTCGTGGTCGTCAGCAATAAGAACTTTCATTTCAAACCTCCGTCTGCCCCCAACCACACCCAAATGCGTCATTAAATCATTGAACCCCTGGCATGAAGCCTTCCTGACGGACAGGTGAATATCCAATCGGATAGGTCAGCGGGCCGTTTTCACCACGCTATGTGCTGCGGGGTCGTTTGAATAGACCTATTCTCCGATCCCTCTCCGGATGCTCGCCTATCGGTTGCAGGGTCTCATTGGCAGTCTGAAGCCACAGATTGTCATTGTTGATCGGAGAGTTCTATGCAGTTCCTGTCAGTCCAAGATATGTATAAAGGCGCGCAGCCAACACCCATACCAACTCTGGAAAAGATTGAGGTAATGGGTCTGCCAGTTGTGAACGCTCGATCCGGACAGGTGATCTCCAAACTGCTGGATGGGACACGCCGGACTGTGTTTTTCCTGAATGCACATTGCGCAAACATACGGGCCCGCAACCATACCTATCGAGCAGCATTGGCCCGGGCAGATATGATCCTACCTGATGGAATTGGTGTAGACGTCGCGGCAAAGTTGCAAGGCGTCCAGTTGACCGAGAACCTAAACGGCACGGATTTTGTGCCCAAACTGCTGAAACGCGCTGCGCGTTTTGGGCAGTCGGTCTACCTTTTGGGGGGAAGTCCCGGAACAGCTCAGGCGGCGGCGGCGCGGTTGCAGCACATGATCCCCGATTTGGCTGTGGCTGGTACGCGTGATGGCTACGCGGGGGCCGCGCGGGTTGATGAGGCGATTGATGATATCAACCAGTCTGGCGCAGACATCCTGTTGGTCGCGATGGGCGTCCCGCTGCAGGAGCTGTGGATTATGCAGAACCGCCACCGGCTTGCCCCTTGCGTCGCGCTGGGCGTGGGTGCTTTGTTTGACTTCCTGGCTGGCAACGTGCGCCGGGCGCCGCGCCTTGTTCGGCGCTTCCGGATGGAGTGGGCATGGCGGTTGGCGATGGAGCCCCGCCGTATGGCCCGCAGATATCTATTGGGCAATTTCGAATTCCTCGGGCGTGCCGCGCACAATTCTGTTCCCAAGGTCTCAGCATGTCGCCTGCTGGACCTCACTTTGGCGGTGGTCGCGCTGTCTCTTCTGGCCCTGCCCATGGCCGCAATCGCCGCATTAGTGCGATTGGACAGTCGCGGCTCCGCCTTTTTTCGGCAGACACGTATCGGTCGAAACGGGGTGCCCTTCACGATGTACAAGTTTCGCTCAATGACCCCGGACGCCGAAGCGCGACGTGCGGATCTGCTCACCCATTCGGATCGAGACGGCGTGTGCTTCAAAGCCAAAAATGACCCACGCATCACCCGCGTTGGGAAGGTTCTGCGCCGGTTCTCGCTGGATGAATTGCCGCAAATCTTCAATGTGCTGAAAGGGGATATGTCGCTGGTTGGCCCGCGCCCGGCTTTGCCCGAAGAGGTTGCTGCCTATCCCGAACAAGCGCTGGAGCGCCTGCAGGTGCGTCCCGGCATCACCGGCCTCTGGCAGGTTTCGGGCCGCGCCGGCATCGGCTTTGACCACATGATCGAGCTGGATACAGCCTATGTCCGTTCCCGTTCGCCCCTTCTGAACGTCATCCTCATCGCAATGACCGCACGTGCCGTCGTGTCAGGTCGCGGCGCTTACTGATCAAACCTAGGAGCATTGAAATGACACGTATTCGCAAAGCTGTTTTTCCGGTCGCGGGTCTCGGCACAAGGTTTCTGCCCGCTACCAAATCGGTGACCAAGGAGATGTTGCCGCTGATTGACCGCCCCTTGATTCAATATGCGGTAGACGAGGCCCGCGCGGCCGGGATTGATGAGTTCATCTTCATTACCTCAACCGGCCAATCCGCGCTGGAGGCGTATTTTGGTCGCAACTCGGGACTGGAGCGTAAACTGAAGGATGGCGGCAAAACCACCCTGCTGAACCGTTTGCGCCTCACGAACCTTGAGGATGAGACATATAGCTTTATCCAACAAGACAGCCCACGCGGTCTGGGCCATGCAATCTCTCTGGCACGTGACATTGTCGGTGATGAACCCTTTGCCGTGATCCTGCCTGATGATGTGATCTACGCGCAGCGCCCGGTTCTGGCGCAAATGGTCCAGAACTTTGAAGGCAGCCATATGATCGCAACCGAAGCCGTCCCATCCGACCGGATCAGCGCCTATGGCGTGGTCGATATTGAGCATAGGACAGGGCAGGTGCAACATCTGAAAGGGTTGGTCGAAAAGCCCACTGCCGATCAAGCTCCGTCAGAATTTGGCATTGTCGGGCGTTATCTGATGCACCCTTCTATTTTCGATCAGTTGGACGGATTGGCGCCCGGTGCGGGCAATGAAATCCAACTGACCGATGCGATCGCGGCCGATATCGAAGCGACCGGATGCCGCGGTTTCGCTTTTCAAGGAGAGCGCTTCGATTGTGGGTCGATCGCCGGGTTTCTTGAGGCAACCACCGTCTTTGCATTGGAACGTGCCGAGCTGCGTGACGGGTTCAAAACCATGTTGCGACAGCGCATGAATCTGCTGACTAGCGCCGCATGAGACCGAGGCACCTATCCGTTCGGATAGGTGCTTATCCTCATGCCCATCTGTCGCTACGGACCTCTTTCTGGTTTCTTAAGGTCACAAAAATGGAGACCGAGATGCGCCTTTTATTTGCGATTCTCACAGCGGCGTTCACCATTTGCCTGACGCCTGCGCAAGCCGAAGACTTGGGAACTCCGAAAGGAGAAGTCGTCCTGACCGTATCGGGCAACATCGCACAGACCGGCCCCGACGGGACGGCGCAGTTCGATATGGAAATGTTGCAGGCGCTACCGCAGCGCAGCTTTGAAACCTCGACGATCTGGACTGAAGGCGAGACCAGCTTTGTCGGCGTTTCCCTCTCTGTGTTGCTGGAACAGATCGGAGCAGAGGGTGCTACGATCCGGGCAACGGCGATCAACGACTACGCGGTTGAGATACCTGTGGGCTCAATATCGGCACAGGACCCGATTGTCGCCTATGAGATGGATGGCGCGGCGATGTCCCGGCGGCAGAAAGGTCCGCTATGGATCGTATATCCCTATGACAGTGATACCAAGTACCAGACCGAGGTGATTTACTCTCGCAGCATTTGGCAACTCGACAGGTTGGAAATCGTTAAATAGCGTGGGGTTACAATACAGTATGAAGTGGGTGATACGGGCTAGACTTTGAAAAGAAATTTGCAATACCACTCGCGGCGCCGGTGGGCTTTCGGGCTCCTCGGTATCGCCGTTTTGGGTGCCCTTGCTTTGGTCGTGTTGCTTTCTGTCAAGGTGATATCCGACCTGCGCGACCGGCAGTCAGCCCGAACTGATAACGTGCAATGGACGCTGACGCAGGTCGAGGTCGAGTTCCTGTTCTACCTCAACGCGCTTGAGGCAGGTGTATCGGACGCAGAGCCAAGCACAGAAAACCTGGACCTTGTCCGGCGCCGTTTCGATCTTTTTTACAGCCGAATCGATATTCTAGACACCTCGCGTTTGTTTGAAACGCTGCGAAGCGACCTGAAATTCGCTGAACCTCTGAACGACGTCTCCGCATATCTGGAGGTCTCGGTGCCTACAATCGATGCTGAGGATCCTGGGTTGAAGGCGGGGCTGCCGGTTCTCTATGACGGCGCGCAGGGGATCGCTCAAAAAGTGCGAGAGCTTTCGGTTTCGGCGATCTCGTACTTTGCAAGCCAGTCGGATCAGCGCCGTGAAGAAACTGCGCTCAGCCTGTTTCAACTGGCCGTTTTGTCCGGGGGATTGTTTCTGACGCTGACCGCGGTCAGCGCCTATCTCCTGGTGGTCAATCGCAAGGCAGATCGACGCGGTGGGGCAATCCAGCAGGCCAACCAGCGCATGAATACGATCCTTTCCACCTCATTGGATGCCGTGATCGTGGTGAACGCCGCCGGCGAAGTGCTGGAGTTCAACCCAGCTGCACAGGCGATTTTCGGGTATTCCGAAGATGAGGCCAAAGGGCATTCGATCGGCGACTTGATTGTGCCTGCGCATCTACGCGCGGCGCATGATGAAGGGATGGAGCGGATGCAGAGCGGGGGCGACCGCCACGTGGTTGGCAAGGGTCGCGTTCAGCTTGAGGCGTTGCGCAGGAATGGCGATGTTTTTCCCGTCGAACTCGCTTTGCAATCCGCTCAGGCCGGGGACGAGGAAATTGTTATCGGTTTCGTCCGCGATATCTCACAAAGCGTTGCGGATCAGAAAGAGCTTGTCTCGGCCCGCGACCGTGCCCTTGCCGGGGAAAAGGCCAAGTCGGATTTTCTGACTGTTATGAGTCATGAGATCAGAACCCCGTTGAACGGGTTGCTGGGCAACCTCACCCTTCTCAAGAATACACGCACGACCAAACAGCAGTCTCAGTTTGTCCGCAACATGGAGATCTCGGGCCAGGTTCTGCAAAATCATGTGGATGCGGTGCTGGATATTGCTCGGTTCGAGGCCGGCAAGCTGTCTGTCGCGCACGAGCCAACCGACCTGAACGCGATGCTGCAGGACCTTGTGGATGGTCAAAGCGGCAATGCGGCCTCGCGCGGCAATTCAATCTCGTGGCAATGGGTGGGCGGAGCCTATCCGCATGTCGCGACTGACGCGCAAAGGTTGCGGCAAATTCTGCTGAACCTTGTGGGTAATGCGATCAAGTTTACCGAAAATGGCCGTGTGTCGATCGAGGTCGAAAGATGTGAACCTTCCGGTCAGGGTAAGGCACATGTCTACGAAGTGCGTGTGATCGACAGCGGGGCTGGCATCGCCGAGGATGAGATCGACGCCATTTTTGATGACTTCTACACCAGCGATCCCTCTATCGGTCGCACGGTCGGAGGGACCGGGCTTGGCCTGGGAATTGCCCGCAGGTTCGCGCAGGCCATGGGTGGTGAGGTGGGGGCGGAAAGCACATTGGGCGAAGGAAGTGTTTTTTGGCTGCGGATACCGTTACAGCCGTCAGCGCGCGACCAACTGCTAGAAGCTGCTCAGATCAATACCGAGACCGCTCTCCCGCTGAACTTGTTGGTGGTCGAAGACAACGAGATAAACCTCGAGGTCATCTGCAACATGCTGGCGCTGGACGGTCACCGTGTAACTACGGCGGAGAACGGGCAGGTTGGCGTCGACAAGGCCAGCAGTCAGAGGTTCGACGCGATCCTGATGGATATCAGCATGCCAGTGATGGATGGGCCAACCGCTGCGCGCCATATTCGTGGCGGTCGGGGGCAGTCGACTGATGTGCCGATAATCGCTGTGTCGGCCAATGTCCTGCCAGATGCGGTTGAGACCTTTCGCGCCGCCGGTATGACGGCTTTCATTGGCAAACCGATCTCGCTGAATGCCCTGCGCAGGGCGCTTTCGGTGGTCACGCGCGCCGACGGGCAGATTTCGGAACATGCGCAGCCAGATCCGTTAGCGGAGTTGAAAGGCAGCCTCGGCCCTGAAGTCTTTGCCCGCCTGCATGCCAAGTTCATTGCCGAAGGGGATGAATTGGTTGAACAGCTTGAAACCGGGGCATTTGACCAGACAGATTTAAATCAAATCGCTCAGGCCTGTCACAAACTGGCTGGGAGTGCAGCAACCTTCGGCGTGGAAGAGTTTCGAGAGGCGTTAGTTGCGGTAGAGACTGCAGCCAAAGAACACAAAGACATCACTAACAAACTCGCTGCAGTCTCCACTGCTTGGGAGCGGGCGAAATCATCGCCCGCTAGGGATTGACTTAGGGCGCCAGCAGCGCCGCTGCGCCGACGATGCCAACCGCGCGGGCGACCTCGGTCAGGCCGGTCACCTTACTGTCGTAGCATGCAATCGCATCTCCTGGCAGAACATAGGGGTCATAGTCATCGCGATCCCCACGTCGCAGCAGCTTTTCGATATTGCGTTCAATGACGATCGAGTTCCCGGTCATCGGGTTGCGGGTGAACAGGACCGCGCTGCGATTGGCATTGGTGGTTTTGGCCCCACCGACGCAATTGGTATCGACTACGGCCTGCAGGTAGCGCGTCCCATAGGGTACCTCACGCACGTCTCGTCCAATGGCCGACTCTGCGTTGCCGGTGGCAGGTTGCGTGAGGTTGGACATATAAAGCGTTACGCCGGGCGGGCTGATCGGGCTGGGACGCATCAAATCATCCTGGAAACACCCTCGGCTGTTGACCACGATCTGATCCCCGGTCAGCAGCATGATGTCGGTCGGATCCGAGCCTTCGAACACCCCGCGCAGGTCCATCCGGTAGATCGTGCCCTGCCGGTGCAGCTCAACCGCTGACAGATCCGCATCCGGGCGCACACCTCCGGAAGCGCGAATGGCGACCGAGAGGTTGCGCGCCTCGGTCGAGGCACCCAGTACGCCCTGACGCCCTCGATCCAGCGCGTCGCCGGGGATGCCTCCGATCTCGACCGAATGGGGTTCAAACACCGCGCCTTTCACGCCGACAGTGACCGAGGCGAAATCGCTGATGCGCGCCGTGACGCGCGGGGTTCTGTCGTAGAACTGTGCGGCTACCAGAACCCGGGCCACCTCTCGCTCGACCTGCTCGGTCGTTCTGCCCTGCGCGCGCACCGGCGGCAGGTACGGCAGCTTCAGGTCGCCATCGCGGGACACAACATAGGTGTCGCTGAGAAGCTCATCCCCGTCGATGGTGATCTGCACCATATCATTGCGCGAAAGTTTCTCGCCCAGCAGAGGGCTAAGCGCGGGTTTAGACCATTTGGCAAAGGCGTTTGTGCCCTGATCCCCGGTCGGAGGCATACAGGCGCGCCCGTTCAAATGTTCCGCTTGCAGCAAGGGCGCATTTGCCCGGCGCCGTGATGGGGCACGGTACTGCGCCTGATAGCTTTCGCCTTTTGCAACGGGTTCGATGTTGCGCGGGGTCTTCATGCTGCTGCAACCCGACAGAGCAATCGCGCTGACGGCCCCTAAAACCAAAACTTTGAAATGTCGTTTCATTTTGAACTCTCCTGAACTGCATCCACAGCTACAGCAGTGTCTTGATGTGCGTCAGACCGGCATCGGGATTGCCGTTTATCCCAATCGGATAGGTCGCTCGCCCGATGGTTCGTCTGTCTGTCCGCCCGCGTCTGGGACAGGGATGACGCTGCCAATTAGAACTGATCCCAATACTGTTTTGGACACTTGGCGACATGACTCAGCGATTGGCACATTCCAGTTTCCTGCGGCACCTGCTAGCCTATGCGGCGTCCGAAGTGGCGGCAAAAGCCTCACGTCTTGCGGTGGTCGTGGTCGTGGCCCGCACCCTCAGCCCCGAGGCAATAGGGCTGGCTGCCGCTGCCCTCGCGGCAGGGGATATCCTAAAGGCGCTAACCGAGAACGGCGTGGGGCAGAGGATCATCCAAGCCCCGCAGTCCGAGCTGGAACAGCGCTGCAACACCGCGCATCGTATCTTCTGGGTCTGGTGCGGGGCGCTGTTTTTGCTGCAGGTGACCATCGCCATTGCCCTCTATGCGATAGGGCACCAGACCCTGGCGCTGCTGCTCGCTATTCTGGCCGGAGAGTACCTGTTCATGCCCGCCGGCCTGGTGCAGGCCGCGCTTGCGATGCGTGAGGGCAAGCTACAAAAGACAGCCGCTGTTGCCGGAGGGCAGGTGGTTGGCGCAAATGTTATGGCCGCGCTACTGGCGCTGCTCTGGGCATCGCCGCTGGCTTTGGTTCTGCCCCGATTGCTGGCCGCCCCGATTTGGCTGGTCCTGATGCGCCGTCTACGTCCCTGGGCATCAAACGCGGAGCGCGGGTTTGCCGCCCTTCGCCCGTTTGTTGGCTTCGGCTGGGCCGTTCTGGGGGTTGAGGTTGTCAAAGTTCTGCGTTTGCAGGCCGACAAGCTTGTCGTCGGCGCGATGCTGGGGGCCGAGAGCCTTGGCATCTACTTCATGGCTTTCAACGCTGGGCTCGGCTTGGCGACATCGTTCACGCAGGCCTTTTCAGTCGTTCTTTTCCCACATCTTTGCGCAGCCCCGGACAAGACCAAGGCGTTGCGTCATGGGCTCGGTACGTCCCTCCTGGTACTGTCCCCGCTGGTTTTGCTGCAAGCCGCCCTTGCGCCGGTCTACGTGCCGCTGCTGCTGGGTGCTGAGTGGCAGCAGATTTCACCGGTGGTCTCGGTCTTGTGCCTTGCCGCATTGCCCAGCGTCATCTGGTCCGCCGTGGCCGGCTGGCTGCGGTCCGAGAACCGCGCGATCACCGAGCTACGAGTCAGCACTGCCCTTGCATTCGCATTGATCCTCAACACCGCGATCATGGCCCCGTTCGGGTTGATGCCAGTGGCGATGGGATACCTGATGACCAGTGCTTCCCTCATGTTGATCGCCTCTTGGGTGCTGCTGCCTCGGGATCAAAAGACAACAGAGAGGTTCGGCTTCCAATGACCCGCTTTACCATCATCGTGCCGTTTCACACCGATGCGGACACAATTGCTGACACGCTGACCAGCATTCGCGCGCAAAGCTTCACGGAATGGGAGGCGATCTGCGTCGGCGACCGTCCCTCGAAGGCGTGCCTGTCCATCGTGCTGGATCACATTGCCCAAGACCCCCGTATCCGGGTCGCAAGCAGCCCCTTCGATGGCCCAAGTGCCGCCCGCAACTATGGGGCCGAACTGGCCAAGGGAGACATGCTGGCGTTCTGTGATGCAGACGATCTGTGGCACAAGGACAAGCTGGCGCAGCTTAACGAAGCCTTTCAATCCTCTTCGACGGATGCTGTTTTTGGGCAGATCGGGTTCTTCGCCGATCAGCTCGGAGATTCTCAGACATGCTCGACCGTTCCTAGCGCACCACTGAACATTCAGGACCTGTTGGCTGAGAATCCCGTCTGCACCATGTCGAATCTTTCGATCCGTCGCGAGGTCTTCAACGCCATTGGCGGGTTGGACACGAGAACGGTGCATAACGAAGATTTGGAGCTGTTAATCCGCCTCGTAGGCAAGGGGTTTACCGTCAAAGGGGTCAATCAGTTCCAGGTCTGGTATCGCACCAGAGCCGGGGGCTTGTCCTCGGACCTGAACGCAATGCGCGCTGGGCGGGCCTATGCGGTGAAAACGGCTGCGTCTTTTGGCGTGTTCCCGTTGAGGTCGTCCGAGGCCGTCTATTTGCGCTATCTTGCCCGCCGGGCGCTGCGGTTGGGGCATCAGGGTCAGGCCCTGTCTTACACACGCAAAGGCTTGAGCCTGCATGCGCGCAGTTTCCTGCTGCCCCTGCGCCGAGGACTGCCTACCGCCGCAGGGGCCGCGCTGGCCCCGATCCTCCCGCAAGCGATCAAACGCGCGTTGTTTTCTTAACAATTCTGAAGGAGATCACCATGCCCACAGCATCCATCGTCGTACCCGCCTACAATGCCGAAGCAACCTTGGTCGAAACGCTCGCCTCACTGCAGGCGCAAACCTATGACGATTTCGAAATCATCATCGTCGACGATGGATCGCAGGACGCGACCTCTGAGATTGCCCGCGCGCACCAAGGCGACCCGCGCGTACGACTTGTCGGGCAGGCCAATCGTGGGCTGGCGGGGGCTAGAAATACTGGCATCGCTGCCGCGCGGGGTACGTTCATCGGCTTTTGCGACGCCGACGATCTGTGGATGCCCGAGAAGCTGGCGGCTCATATTCACCATCTCAAGGCCGAACCGGATGTGGGAGTTAGTTTCTCCGGCAGTGCCTTGATCGACGAGGCGGGGTTCATGATGGGGATCAAACAAGCACCCCGCCTGAAGGATGTGACCTCAGCCCATGTTCTGAACCGCAATCCAATCGGCAATGGATCGGCGGCCGTTATTCGAAAGACGGTACTGGAGGCTCTGGCCTACCGCCCGAGTTTTGAGATCGAGCGGGATTGGGTCTTCGATGAGACGTTCAGGCAGTCCGAAGATATAGAATGCTGGATGCGGCTGATGTTGACGACCGATTGGCAGATCGAAGGCGTTCCGGGGCTGTTAACCTATTACCGGATCAATGCAGGCGGGCTGTCAGCGGCTTTGGACCGCCAGTTGGAGGCGTGGGAGCGGTTGGTCGCGAAGTTGCGCCCGATTAACCCTGAGTTCTTTGCCCAGCACGAACACTCAGCGCGGGCCTATCAGTTACGCTATCTGGCACGGCGGGCCATCACCAACCTCGACCGGGACACAGCTTGGGAGTTGTTTGCGCGAAGCGTCCAGGAAAGCCTCCGCCCGGTGCTTGAGGAACCTGTGAAGTCGTTCAGCACCTTCGCCGCGGCCCTTGTGTTGAAAACGTTTGGACCCGGCCCGATCACCCGGCTGAGGCAAATGAAATCCAAACTACAATCGATTTGAGAGAGGCATCATCATGGAACAGAAAAAGGTCCTCCACCTGGTAGACGACACGACAGCGGGCGGCGTGATGCGAATGCTCGACCATCTTTTGGTGCAGTCAGATCTTTCCGGCGCGATCGAGCAAAAGGTGTTGAAGGTCAAACGGACCGCGTTTTCTTGGGGCAAACTGGATGCGGATGTCATCGTGTCCCACGTCGCACCAAGTTGGAGAAGCCTGCCCGCGTTCTCGGCCCTTCGCGCAATGCATGTTAATACTCGACTTGTCCATGTCGAACACAGTTACACCCGGGCATTCACCACCCTGAATGTCCCTCACAAACGTCGGTTTTTTGCAATGCTACGGGTGATCTATTCCTTCTTCGATCAGTTGGTGGCGGTCAGCCATGCACAGGCGGACTGGATGCAAGAACGACGCCTAGCTGCTTCAGAAAAACTGGCCGTCATTCCTCCGACCGTTGATCTTGAGCAGTTGTCACGAAAGACGATGCCTCCCAAGTCAAAGACCACAATTGGCGCCATCGGGCGGCTTGAGCAGCAGAAAGGCTTCGACATCCTGATCCAAGGCTTTCGGTCAACCCGAACGCCAGGCGCGCGCTTGTTGATCTTTGGCGAAGGCAGTCAAAGGTCATACCTTGAGGCGTTGGCTGAGGGTGACCCGCGCATCGAATTTCGGGGTCACGCCAAAGATCCGGCAGAAGCTTATCAAGCCGTCGATGTCATTGCGATTCCCTCGCGTTGGGAGGCTTATGGACTTGTGCTGGACGAAGCGCTTGCCGCGAAGCGCAATGTGATCGCCAGTAAAGTTGATGGGTTACGTGACCGTGAAGGAGATACGAGAGTTTCATTCTGCAACCTTGACCCTTATGATTGGCGACTTGCGATCAATAATTTTCTGCTTTCCGACACTATTGAGAAAAGCAGCTGAATCAAAATCTGACACTAGATCTTTTGCCTTTTTGCCGAGTCATTCGCAGCAAAATCAATTGTGATTTCAAGGAAATTGCCTAAGGTCAGCTTTGTGTTTTGTACGCGCGTACTTAGCGCAATACATCTTGGTGTCCGCTTTGGACTAAGAGCGGTAATTGCCTTGTGCTAAGTGGATGGCGGCTCTGTCCGCACCTCGGACGTAGCTCCGTCTTGTGTGAACGTCCCCTGTCGGGCTGAAGCGGGCATTCGTCCCGAGCCCCCAATTCGACAGCCTTCAAAGAACACCTAGAGCTTTACTTAAGAGAGGATGGTCCTTTGAAAATCATGCCCCGCAAAGTCGGCGAGCCTCAATGGCACACGCAGGGCTGACTGAGGGGGTAGGCCGGGGGGCGGGTTCGTCAGTTAGGTGCAGCCTATCATCGAATGCTCAAGCCAATCGGCGCAACGTAGCCATCGGATGAGGAATCCTGTGCGATGGCCCCCATGTGGTCGCCATGTGGTCGCCTGTCCCCTATGGGGGCACGCCGACAATTCTATAAGTCTTTGATTTTATGGTGCTGCTGGAGAGAATTGAACTCTCGACCTCTCCCTTACCAAGGGAGTGCTCTACCTCTGAGCTACAGCAGCGCTGTGGGCGGGTGATTAGACGCAAACGAAACAGGGCGCAAGGGTCTCTGGACGGTTTTTTTCACCTCCTGTAGAGAAAGATTATGGCAGATAGAAATACACCCAAAAAACATGGCAAATCCGCGGACGCTCGGGAAGAGCGACTGAAGGCGGCGCTGAAGGCGAATATGGCGCGGCGCAAGGCGCAGGCCAAGGCGCGCGCAAGCTCGGATAACGATGCCGAAAAGGACGAGGGATAAGAGCAGATGGATTCGATTCTGGTGACGGGCAATGGGCCGCTGAACGGTCAGATACCGATTGCGGGGGCCAAGAATGCGTGTTTGACGCTGATGCCCGCAACCTTGCTGAGCGAAGAACCGCTGACGCTGACCAATGCACCAAGGCTCAGCGACATCAAGACCATGACACAATTGCTGCAGTCTTTGGGGGCTGAGGTGTCGTCGCTGCAGGACGGGCAGGTGATCGCGATGTCGAGTCATGATCTGACCAGCCACACTGCGGATTATGAAATCGTGCGCAAGATGCGTGCGTCCAATTTGGTGTTGGGTCCGATGCTGGCGCGGTTGGGGCAGGCGGTGGTTTCGCTGCCTGGCGGTTGTGCGATTGGCGCGCGACCCATGGACCTGCACGTTGAGGGGCTTGAGGCGCTGGGCGCTGAGATCGAGCTGAAGGACGGCTATCTGCACGCCAAGGCATCCGGCGGGTTGAAAGGCGCAGTCCACGAGATGCGTTTTGCATCCGTGGGCGCGACCGAAAACATCGTCATGGCGGCCACCTTGGCCAAGGGCACCACGGTTCTGAAGAATGCCGCGCGCGAGCCTGAGATCGTCGACCTGGTTGAGTGCCTGCGCAAGATGGGCGCACAAATCTCGGGCGAGGGGACCTCGACCATCGAGATTCAGGGCGTTGATCGCTTGCACGGTGCAACCCATCAGGTTGTGACCGATCGGATTGAGCTGGGCACCTATATGCTGGCCCCGGCTATTTGCGGTGGTGAGGTAGAGTTGCTGGGCGGTCGCATGTCGCTGGTTAATTCCTTTGCTGCCAAGCTTGACGCGGCGGGTGTCAGCGTCACGCAAACTGAAAAGGGTCTGAAAGTGGCGCGCAAGAACGGGCGCGTGACCTCGGTGGATGTGGTAACCGAGCCTTTTCCGGGGTTTCCGACCGACCTGCAGGCGCAGATGATGGCGCTGATGTGTACGGCCGAAGGCACCGCGGTATTGGAAGAACGCATCTTCGAGAATCGCTTTATGCACGCCCCTGAACTGGTGCGCATGGGCGCGAATATCGAAGTGCATGGCGGCACGGCCACTGTTACAGGTGTGGATCAGCTGAAAGGCGCGCCGGTGATGGCAACGGATCTGCGGGCCTCAGTCTCGTTGATTCTGGCGGGTCTGGCAGCCGAGGGCGAAACCACGGTTAGCCGGGTCTATCATCTGGACCGCGGATATGAGCATGTGGTGCGCAAGCTGGAAGGCGTGGGTGCAAAAATAGAACGGATCAAGGGCCAATGACAGACGCAAGTTTCCACGACGGGCGCGAGGCCCCTCTGAATCTGGGTGCCGAGGATGCAGAGGATCTGCAGGTGATCTCGACCCTGGCGCAGGATGCGGTATTTCCTGTAACCGAGATGACATGGCAGCCCTCGCAGCGCCGGTTCGGCCTGCTGCTGAACCGTTTTCGGTGGGAAGATAAGGATGCCGCGACACGCCGTGATCGTCCGTTTGAGCGGGTTCAGGCGGTTCTGGTGTTCGATTCGGTGCTGTCGGTGGCCAGTCAGGGCATCGACCGCAGGGATAAGGAGATGGTGATGTCCCTGCTGTCGATTGATTTTGAGGCAGGCGAGGACGGAGCGGGTCAGGTTTTGCTGACGCTGGCAGGGGATGGTGCCATCCGACTGAAGGTCGAAGCACTGGACGCCACGCTCAAGGATGTGACGCGGCCGTACAAGGCCCCTTCGGGTCAGGCGCCGCATCACCCCGAATAGATGCAGAACAAGCGCGGCATTTCACAGGCATTCTCGCAATTTCCGGCTGGAGTATCCCTGCGCCGCGCAACCGTTTTTGATGTGTTCGATCTGAGTCGGGTGTTGATCCGATCGATCACCCAGCTTTGTGTCGCGGATCATCGGGGCGACCCACAGGCCATCGCGCATTGGACCGCAAACAAGGACCCTGCATCCATCCGGGGTTGGATCGTGGCGGGTGCGCACATATGGCTGGCCGAACATGCAGGGCAGGTTGCCGCCGTGGGCGGTTTGCGCGACGACGAAATCACGCTGCTGTACATTGACCCGGATCACACTGGTCATGGCATCGGGACCGTCCTGCTGCACCGGCTTGAGAAAGACCTGATTGCCTCAGGTCAATTCGATGCCAGACTAGAGGCGACAAAAACCGCGCAGGACTTTTACCGGCGGCACGGCTGGCAGGCCACCGGGCAATGTGGCGCGCGTGGCGACGTGTCCTGTTTCGCGATGCGCAAATCGCTGCACTCAAAGGACTAAGGGTTGAGGCCAACTCATCCCGGCGATATGTCCCCATCAAACGCCCCGGAGTGCCTGATCATGCCCGTTTTCCTTGATACCACGTCGTCTGAGTTCGAAACCGCCTTTCAAGCGCTGTTGTCGGCCAAGCGCGAGGACAGCCCGGACGTAGACGCCACCGTAGCGCAAATCATCGATGATGTGCGCAGCCGGGGCGACGCGGCTGTGATAGAGTTGACCGCCAAGTTCGATCGGCTTGACCTGACGCCCGTTACTTTGACCTTTTCCGCAGAAGAAATCGACACTGCGGTTGCGCAGGTTTCGGATACGGACCGCGCTGCGCTGGAACTGGCCGCCGAGCGCATCCGCGCCTATCACGAAAAACAGATGCCTGAGGATCATCAATGGACCGACGAAGCCGGGGCGACACTGGGTTGGCGCTGGTCGGCGGTGTCGGCAGCCGGGCTTTATGTGCCGGGCGGGTTGGCCTCGTACCCCTCGTCAGTTCTGATGAATGCAATTCCGGCCAAGGTGGCGGGGGTTCAGCGGTTGGCTATTACGGTGCCAACGCCAGACGGGCAGGTGAATCCACTGGTCCTGTTGGCCGCGCGGCTTTCCGGAGTCGACGAAATCTATCGCATCGGTGGCGCGCAGGCGATTGCAGCGCTGGCCTATGGCACCGCATCCATCGCGCCAGTGGACAAGATCACTGGCCCGGGCAATGCCTTTGTCGCGGCGGCCAAGCGCCGAGTGTTCGGCAAGGTCGGGATCGACATGATTGCCGGTCCATCTGAAATCCTCGTGATCGCGGACAAGGACAATGACCCCGATTGGATCGCGTTGGATCTGCTTAGCCAGGCCGAACATGACGAAAGCGCCCAGTCGATCCTGATCACCGATGATGCCGACTTTGGGCAGGCAGTGGCGCAAGCGGTTGAGAAGCGACTTGAAACCTTGCAACGCCGCGCCATCGCAGGGGCCAGCTGGCGCGACTTTGGGGCAATAATCACCGTGCGCGATTTGGATGAGGCCGCCGCCCTGTCCAATCGCATTGCGCCCGAGCATCTGGAGCTGTGCGTCGCCGATCCGGTCGGGCTGAGTGAAAAAACCATCCATGCGGGTGCGATTTTCCTGGGCCAGTACACGCCCGAGGCCATCGGTGATTATGTTGGTGGCCCAAATCACGTGCTGCCCACCGCGCGCTCGGCCAGGTTCTCATCCGGTCTCAGCGTGATGGATTTTCTAAAACGTACCACGCTCAGCCAGATGACGCCCGACGCGCTGCGCGCTATTGGCCCTGCGGCGGAACAACTGGCGCAATCCGAAAGCCTTGAGGCGCACGGTCTGTCGGTGACGGCCCGCCTCAACGGGCTGAATTGATGCAAAGACCTATGGCACGTGGCGTTTCTGTGCGTTGCTCAATGAAAACCATTGCTATAGGTCTGTGCTGAACTGAACGGACCACACGCGACATGACCCGCATTTCACATATCGAACTGGATGATCGAAACCTGCCGCCGCCGACCCCCGAGATCGAGCAAGAGCGCAAGGTCGCCATCTATGATCTGCTGGAAGACAACAGTTTTACCCTTCCTCAACGGGATGGGCGCACGGCGCCGGACGGGCCGTATCACGTGCAACTGTCGATCCGTGAAAAACGTCTGGTCTTTGACATCGCCACCGAGGCCGAGGAAAAAGCCGCCGAGTTCCACCTTTCGCTTGGCCCGTTCAAGCAGGTGGTCAAAGACTATTTTCAGATCTGCGAAAGCTATTTCAATGCGGTCAAGAACCTGCCACCCAGCCAGATCGAAACCATCGATATGGCCCGGCGCGGAATTCACAACGAAGGCAGCCGCGTGTTGCAGGAGCGGCTGGAAGGAAAGGCGGATATTGACACAGACACCGCCCGCCGTCTGTTCACGCTGATTTGCGTGTTGCATTTTGGGGGCTGACGCGTGAAGCCTTTGCCGCAGTCGGTCCTATTTTGTTGCGACCACAACTCGGTCCGGTCTCCGATGGCCGAAGGTATCATGAAGAAATTCTATGGTACCGGCACCTATGTACAGTCTGCTGGCGTCCATAACGACCTTGAGATTGACGGGTTTTGCATTTCCGTTTGTCACGAGATCGGCGTCGAGCTGTCCCGGCATCGCTCGCGGTCCTTTGATGAGATGCAGGAATGGGGCGACGATCTTAGTTCCTTCGACCTGGTCGTGGCTCTGTCGCCCGCCAGTCAGCGTCAGGCGCTGGAATTGACACGGGTTTTTCATCTGGATGTCGATTATTGGCCAATAATGGACCCTACTGGACTGGGCGAGAATCGCGAACAAAAGCTACATCACTACCGACAGACCCGCGATCAGATCATCAAGCATCTGAAAGATCGCTGGGGCGAACCTACGGAGTGACCATGAACCAGACCGTCCAAACCTATTTCGATGCCTTCAACGCCGGCGATGTAGAGGGCATGTTGGCCTGCCTGTCCGAGGATGTGGCCCATCACGTGAACGAAGGTCAAATTCGTGTCGGGAAAGAGAAATTCACGGCCTTTTGCGATCATATGAACCGCTGCTATCGCGAGAACCTGACTGATATCGTGGTTTTCGAGGCCAAGGGCGGCACACGTGCAGCGGCCGAATTCATCGTGAACGGCACCTATCTGGAAACTGACGAGGGCCTGCCCGAGGCCCACGGTCAGACCTACCGCCTGCCAGCGGGGTCGTTCTTTGACCTTAAGGATGGCAAGATCACCCGCGTCACCACCTTCTACAATCTTGCAGACTGGACCAAGCAGGTGTCCGGTGGCTGAGGTCACCGCCGTCCGCCCCCTGACCGGTGCGGCGCTAGAGGCCGCTCTGGACGATGTGGCGCGCTTGCGGATCGAAGTGTTTCGAGCGTGGCCCTACCTTTATGATGGTGATCTGGCATATGAGCGGAAATATCTGCAATCCTATCGTGACAGCGACAAAGCAATTGTCGTCGGCGCCTTTGACAGCGATCGCCTGATTGGCGCGTCAACTGGGGCACCGCTGACTGACCACGCCGACGATTTCGCGGCGGCGTTTGAGGGCACCGGGCTGGATCTGTCGCAGATCTTCTACTGCGCGGAATCCGTTTTGCTGTCCGATTATCGAGGTCAGGGCGTTGGCCATAAGTTTTTCGATCTGCGTGAGGAGCATGCCCGCGCACTAGGTTTCAGCAAATGCGCCTTTTGCGGCGTACAGCGCCCGGCGGATCACCCGATGCGGCCCGAAAAATACCGGCCGCTGGACGCCTTCTGGCGGGCGCGGGGATATGAGCCGCTGTCAGGCGCCATCGCCCAGTTCTCGTGGAAGGATATCGGGGAAAAAGGCGAGACGCTGAAGCCGCTGCAGTTCTGGATACGGGATATCTAACAGACGGTGCTGACCCGTTAGCATGTAGCAATCCCGCAAATTGGCCGGCCTTTCCGATCTTCAGGGGAAACTGATGGTCGCCAGAACGAAGTGTTATGCCTTCTTTTCCCATCCTCGCTTTACGCCAGCCAAAATTGCTGGTCCTGCTTCTGCAGTTGGCACAATTTCCATGATGTCATTGTGAAAAAGCGGCCAGAATTGCGCACAGATCCCAATTACTTCGGCTTTGGATTCCGCCTCAAGGAGAACATAGCCCTCAGTATTGCTTATCCAACCTGTGAATTTGACTGGGCCTTCCCCTTCCACAAGTTCGCTGGCATCACCGACCATATCGGTCCACGCAGCGATCTCCCCCTCGCGGTCTTTTGGCCATGTCGCCGCCGAGCAAGTGAAGTGATTAATGTAATGAGGCATGTCAATTTCTCCCGTTATGAAAAACCCTAAGCATCGGTTGAGTGTTACACAGTCTAACACCGCCAGATTACGCGCCGGTAAGGTGCTTTACAATTTTGCCGACAGCGTCCGATTTGACAGCTTGGTAACGTTACCGAAATTGGTTAATGCAAATCTGGACAGTAATGCAGGTTTATTGGGTCGTCCAAACCAACTCTGTACTGGGTAATTTGCGGGCTGGCGCACTTACTTTTGGTTCAATTGAGCTGTACAGGCTATCCATTTGCAATCTACTGTCGCGTGACCAAAAGATCTGGGTTTCAAAAAATGAAAGTCGCAACCGCTGCCTATAACCTCGATTGGCTCGACAGTTGGGCGCAGTATGAGGACAAGCTAGGCCGCTGGGTCTCAGACGCCGCCGGACAGGGGGCTGAGTTGCTGGTCTTTCCTGAATACGGTGCAATGGAGTTGTCGACATTGGATGGGGTCGACGTCGCGGGCGATCTCGAGCGTTCGATCCGGGCAGTGTCTGATCGGATGGAGGCGGCGCAGGCCCTGCATCAGCGTCTTGCGCAGGAATACAAGACCTACATTCTGGGCGCGTCGGCCCCGATTGTGGATGGGCCGGGCGGACCGGTAAACCGTGCAGCACTGTATGCGCCCGATGGTGGGCAGGATCATCAAGACAAACAGATCATGACCCGCTTTGAGCGCGAAGACTGGGATATCGCGCCGGGCGGACCGCTGAAATTATTCGATACCGCGTTGGGCAAGATCGGCGTGTTGATCTGCTATGACAGCGAATTTCCCCTGTTGGGCCGTGCGCTGAGCGAGGCCGATCTGATCCTGGTCCCCTCATGTACCGAGGCGTTGGCAGGCTATTGGCGGGTTCGGATCGGCGCGATGTCACGGGCGCTGGAAAATCAATGCGTTACGGTGATGGCGTCTCTGGTCGGGGACAATGACTGGTCCGAGGCGGTGGACAAGAATACCGGCACCGGCGGCATTTTCGGCCCACCCGACAAGGGGTTTCCTGCGACTGGTGTGTTGGCCGAAGGCGCTTTGAACCAGCCGGGATGGACCTATGCGGATATCGACCTTTCAGCAATTGCCGAAGTTCGCACCGATGGGCATGTTCTGAACCGCACTCATTGGGAGGAGCAGTCGCCGCGAGTCGATTCCGTCACATTATCGCGCCTTTAGGTGATTCTGGCCTTGAAATAAGCCCAAAATGGGCTCATTTAAGCGCACATCCCCGTAGATTCTGCGGGTGCAACGTAATGATGGAGACAACATGGCCAAGGAAGATACGCTCGAATTTCCCGGTGTCGTGAAGGAACTCCTGCCTAATGCGACGTTTCGGGTCGAGCTGGAAAACGGCCATGAGATCATCGCGCATACGGCAGGCAAGATGCGTAAGAACCGCATCCGTGTTCTGGCCGGCGACAAGGTTCAGGTCGAGATGACCCCCTATGATCTGACCAAGGGTCGGATCAACTACCGCTTCAAGTAACGCCTGCCGCAATGGCGTTTATCTTAGGATCGGGCAGCCCACGGCGGCTGGACCTGCTGGCCCAGCTTGGCGTGCAGCCCGATGCAATTCGCGCCCCCGACATTGACGAAACGCCTTTGAAAGGCGAATTGCCAGTACCTTACTGTAATCGTATTACACGGGCAAAAGTGCAGGCTATTCAGGCGGATAGCGATGATGTCACCCTGTGTGCGGATACGACCGTTGCGCTTGGCCGTCGCATTCTGGGCAAGCCCGAAGATGCGGGGCAGGCGGCCGAATTCCTACATGCGCTGTCCGGTCGGCGGCATCGCGTGATCACTTCGGTCGCTGTGCGATGTGGCGATCGGGTGTTGCAACGTGATGTGGTCTCGCAGGTCAAGGTCAAGCGCCTGTCGGACGTTGAAATCAATGCCTATCTGGCAACCGGAGACTGGCAGGGCAAAGCAGGTGCTTACGCCATTCAAGGCCCGGCCGGAGCGTTCATTCCCTGGATTTCAGGTTCGTTCACCGGCATCGTAGGGCTACCCCTGTCTGAAACTGCCGCCCTTTTGCAGGGTATCGGCTATCCTTTGTATCGTGAGGTGTCATGAAGGGCCGCACCATCGTTCTGGATCATATCGACAACCGCGAAGCTGCCGCCTTGATGGTGGATGGCAAGCTGGATGATTTCCTGATCGCGGGGGGTGCCCCCGCACCGGGCACGATCTACCGCGCCCGGGCCGACCGCCCCGTCAAAGGGCAGGGTGGCATGTTCCTGACAACTCCCGACGGTCCGGCCTTCTTGCGGCAGGTGAAGGGATTGGCCCCGAGCACCCTGATGCTGGTGCAGATCACTGGCTATGCAGAGCCGGGCAAGGCGCTGCCGGTCACAGATCGCATCCTGTTCAAAAGCCGCTATGCGATTGTCACACCCGAAGCGCCGGGCCTGAATATTTCACGCTCAATCCGTGACGAGGACGAGCGCGACCGTCTGCTTGAGATTGCGCATGACTGCATGGACGGCAGCACTTATGGCCTGATTCTGCGCTCTTGTTGTCTGGGTGAAGATGCGGGCGAGATCGCCGAGGACATCAACGCCATGCTGGCCCATGCCAATCAGGTTTTGAATGATCCGGGAACCGAACCCGAGCTGTTGTTGGAGGGCGATGGCCCTCACGTTCTGGCCTGGCGCGACTGGACCGACCCGGCCGAAGTGGTGACGCAGGACGGAAGCTTTGAAACACAGGGCGTGTTGGATGCGTTGGACGAGGTGCGCGGTATTTCCGAGCCGCTTCCGGGCGGCGGGCATTTGTATATTCAGCCCACACGCGCCCTGGTCGCAGTGGATGTAAACACCGGATCCGACACCTCAATGGCCGCCGGAACCAAGGCGAACTTCGCCTGCGCCAAGGTGTTGGCACGTGCGTTGCGCGTGCGGGGTCTGGGCGGGCAAATCACCTTGGACCTTGCCCCAATGCCCAAGAAAGATCGGCGCGGTTTTGAATCAGCCCTGCGCGCCGCGTTCAAGGCAGATGGAATTGAAACCACCCTGGCGGGTTGGACACCATTGGGCCATTACGAACTGCAACGCAAACGCGGCCGTATTCCACTGACGGAGGTGTTGAAATGAGCTGCCCGATCTGTGGTGAAGACACGGTAACCAAGTTCCGCCCCTTCTGTTCAAAACGCTGTGCTGACCTCGATCTGGCCAAGTGGTTGAACGGCTCATATGCGGTTCCGTCGCAGCGGGAAGAGGACTTGGACACGGTTGGATCCGAAGGTCAAACCGAGCAATCGCGCCCACACTGAAAAAATCTGAAAAAGCCTCTGGACACTGCCTGTGGCAAGTCATAGAAGGCCTCCACCCAACGATGAACATCGTTCCCATGCCCGGGTAGCTCAGGGGTAGAGCAGTGGATTGAAAATCCTCGTGTCGGTGGTTCGATTCCGCCCCCGGGCACCATTTATACTTTCAGCAGCATCCAGCACTGTCCGATATTTTCGGTAACGCCATGATTTTGCTGTATTCTGAGTCCAGCGTCGTTCAGGTGATTCCGGGTGCAGCCAGACGATCTGGGGGTATTTCCGGGGGTATTTTCAAAACCACATTAATTCGATTCCTGTTCTCATGCCATTGACCGATACAGCCATCCGAAATACCGCAAGCCGCGAAAAACCTTACAAAATATTTGATGGGGGCGGTTTGCACCTGCTGATCAATCCCGGCGGGTCCAGGCTCTGGCGGCTCAAGTACCGGTTTGGGGGTAGAGAAAAGCTCCTGTCTCTTGGTCCTTACCCCCTCGTCAGCCTCAAACTTGCACGCGAAAAACGTGATGCCGCGAAGTTGCTTTTGCTGGAAGACAAAGACCCGGGAGAGGAGCGGAAACTGGCACGGATTGAGGCCGAACGGGAACGCGCGGTGACCTTTGGCGTGGTGGCCCGGGAGTATGTTTCAAAGCTCGAAAAAGAAGGGCGGGCGCCTGCTACTCTGAAGAAGCTGAACTGGCTCATCAGTCAGACTGAGCCGATGCTTTCAGAACGCCCCGTTGTGCAGATAGAGACCCCGGATGTTCTGCGCCTGCTGCGGCAGGTTGAGAGCAAAGGAACCTATGAAACAACCAGTCGGCTCAGGAGCACGATCGGGTCAGTGTTCCGCTATGCAATTGCGACCGGGCGCGCGCATAAGGATCCGACAGAGGCACTTAAAGGCGCGCTTATCCGTCCGCAGGTGCGTTCCAGATCAGCGATACTTGATCCGAAAGAACTTGGCCTGCTTCTGAACAGGATCGATGCTTTCTCGGGTCAGCCTGCGACAAAACATGCGCTGCATCTGCTTGCCCTTCTGGCCCCGCGCCCCGGAGAGCTCAGACTGGCGACATGGGATGAATTTGAGTGTCAGGAGGCGACATGGCGTGTTCCGGCGGAACGAATGAAAATGCGCCGCCCTCACCGTGTTCCGTTGCCGCAGCAGGCGCTGGATCAGCTGAAAGAACTGCACCGGCATACAGGAACAAGTGATTACCTTTTTCCCTCCGCGCGGTCCTGGAAGAAACCCATGTCGGAAAACACTCTGAACGCTGCACTCCGACGGATGGGGTACTCGTCCGATCAGATAACCGCACACGGCTTCAGGGCAACGTTCAGCACCTTCGCAAACGAAAGCGGTCTGTGGGCTGCAGACGCGGTTGAACGTGCTCTGGCTCATGTTGAGGGCAACGACGTGCGACGCGCCTATGTTCGGGGAGAACACTGGGAGGAACGGGTGAGAATGGCAGACTGGTGGGCGGGTGAGTTAAGCAGAATGAAAGAGGCGGCTCAGGATGATCGGTGAAGTGTTAAAATCTGAAAAGTTTATTACCCTGAGTCAGGAATCGATCGGGTGGCAAAGACTCCTGACCTTTGTTGATGTGAAGAACATCATCGTAAAAACAGAGCTCCCTCTTCTGGATGAAGTCGCCGAGAAAAGTTTTCACCATTGGCTAAACGATTGTGTTGAATGGACGATCAGAGAGCAACTGACTGCGCGCCTGGATTGGGATCAGGTTAAAAAGGTCAGTGATGTCCTTGCGATCTATCGGGGTTCTCCAGTAGCTTTCTGTACAATGAAGACCCTCCACCCCGCTTCCGCGAGCATGGGCCGTTGAAGCAGAGAAGTGGGTGGCTGATGCACAGTGTGTTTTGAAGCATCGTAGTTCTGGTGGTGCCCGGCCAAACGCTGAAAAATGGGTTTTCTATCCCCGGGCGATTGGTCTTTTCACGCGGCTTTTGGTGTAGAACCAGATGCGGTCGTTTCCCGAAAGTCAAAGGGAGTCGGGGAGCTGTGTTTCGGTTTTGAATGCAACTACAGAGACTGTGAACGAGAGGATAGAAGAGCGGAGCTTCTCTGTTTCGGTGCCGGACGACCTCAGGGCGATGGCACTTTGGCACCCCGTACAAGATGGCACATTCAGGAAGCGACTTAAGGCTGTTCTTGAAATGAAGATGAGTCTGGGTCCGGAACCTGGTTGCGTCGAATATCATCCGATCACCGGGAAAATGGATCCGCAGGTCGCTGGATTTGAAGGCCCGGCCGGAGAATTTTCTCAGAAGAGTTCCGGGATGTTTTGTCAGGTCATGGAAATTAAAGAGGAAAATACCTCCGGATTTTGGCAGGTTTGTTCCCGTGAAATGCGTAAAGGTTTCTGTCAGCCTTTAGTGGCCGGTACGACGTTTTGTCGGCCACTTCAGGAAAGGACACAAATGCAACAGGATACAACGCCCTGGCAGAACGTGCAGCCCACCGGGCGCTTACTTCGGCCCGCAGAGGTTGTTGAAAAATCGGACTGTCGCGCAGTCAGATTTATCAGATGATTTCCGAAGGACGCTTTCCTCCGTTTATAAAACTAAGTGACCGGGCGTCCGCCATGCCCGATCCTGGTTGAGCGCGTTTGTGGAAAGCTGTGCGAAAGTCAGCATCGGTCAGGGCTAAAAGCAATGAGCAAATCAATCGTCATGCATCCCGACGACATGGGGAAGGTTTTTCCAAAACTCTTGAAGACCTGCGCTGGGCAAGGATCTCGGAACTGACGTATAACGGCGCGGACGAGCGCAGTGCGGACCTTTCGCGCGACTTGAAATCGAGAAGAAAAACAGCTCGCGGCGGAAATCGGCCATAACCGAGCATTGCTGTCCAACCTTGTTCACGAGTTTGAAGGGAAGCATTGCTGGTACTGTTCCGTTCGATACGAAGCGCCGCCGGAAGGCTTTTGGGACAGGGTTTTCTGTGGCTTTCGAAATTGAGCCGATAGCATAGAACGGCCGGGGCCGACTTTCTCCGGCCCCACCGTGCTCTTTCTTTAACTTGTGGTTTTGGCTTCTGGTTTCGTCCAGTTCCACGACGCTTTTGCGGTTCGCGTTGCGACCGGAGAATCAGACAGGAAAGACAAATGCAGGGATCCACAGTCAGTTCTGCCGGTCGAACAAAATCCGTCAATGAAAAAGCTGCGTTACAGCTTGCTGAATCCGGATACAGAATTTTCCCGTGCAACCCCAATAATAAGGCGCCGCAAAACGGTGTGAAATGGAAACAGGTTGCCACTTCTGATGTGCGGCAGATTGAAGCCTGGTGGGCAAAATGGCCTGATGCACTTCCTGGACTGCCGACCGGATCAGTCAATGGAGTAGCCGTCGTCGACCTCGACGTGCGGGAGCACAAAGACGGAGTCGCCGCATATCTGGATCTTGGTCTTGATGCCGAAGACGCAGCAATGGTTGTTCGGACCGCTGGCGGAGGTAAGCATCTCTATTTTGAAAACGCGGATGGTATCCGAAACTCGACGACCAGCGCCGGTATAGATGTCCGAGGAGAGGGGGGCTACGTCATAGCTCCGGGCGCAGTCAGCAAAACCGGTTCTTATACGGTGGAAAAGGTGACCCAAGGGTTGCTCAGCTGCTGCTGACCGCGTTCCCGCAGGCGCTCACACGGTCTGTCAGCAGCCCTCAGAAACGTGAGTCCATTCATTATCGGTATAAGCTGGCTGAGCTTGCAGAAGCACTCTTCAGGATCCCGAATGACTTGCCGTATGCGCAGTGGGTAAGAATTCTGATGGCAGTTCATCATGCGACGGCCGGATCCGGGCCGGGCTCAGTCTCGTACAGGCCTGGAGTGCTGACTACACCGGCTACGACTCTAAGGAAGTAGCAAGGAAGTGGCGTAGTTTCGGAAAAGCCGAGGCTCCTGCTGTGACTGCTGATACGCTGTTTGCAGAAGCGAGAAGCTTTGGCTGGCTGGCAGTTTCGCCAAACGATTTTGATGACGACCCGGAAGAGTTGCCAAGCATCGAATTCCTGCTCGGTGAAGACGCCTCAAAGTCAGCTGATACCGGTGGGCTTACGTTTCTCACCCTGACCAATGTGCCGATCTGCCCATCCGTGACTACGTCATCAAGATGTTGATCGCACCCGGGCAGATAGGATGCATCTTTGGTGAGCCCAGGGCTGGCAAATCTGTTTGCTCCGCGGCTTGGCTACGCTGTCGCTCGTGGAGAGGATGTCTTTGGTTTGCGAACTAAGCAGGGCAGGTGTTCTACATCGCTTGCGAGGATGAAGATGGTATGGCCGGGCGCGTCGCGGCTCTCTGTGGTGATCTTGGCATAACAGATGGTTTCCAACTGGTTCAGGGTTGCGGAGATCTGTTTTCGCGAGGTCAGGTGGAGGGAAAGGGCAGCCCCGACCTGGAGGCTCTGGTGAAACAGGTCAGATTGGTCCGGCCTTCCCTTATTGTGATCGACACACTTGCCATGGCAATGCCCGGACTGGAGGAGAATGACGCTGCAGGTATGAACCGCGTTGTGCAGATTGGAAAACGCCTTGCACAATCTGGGGCGGCGGTCATCTTTGTTCATCACGGAACCAAAGCTGAGGGCAATACACCCAGGGGCACTCTGTATTTAACGGAGCCCTCGACTTTTCAATAATGGTCAGGACTGCCGACCGGAACGGAATTGTTCGGGGCAAAATCCGCAAGAACCGAAACGGATCACCTGACCTCAACTTTGCGTTCAGAATCGGCTCTCGCCACCTTGGTTACGACATAGACAGCGAACCCGTGGATGCACCGATCTGTCTGCCGTGCAGCCCGGGGGATCCAGACGGCAATCCGATACTCACGTCCGCTGAAGCGGCGGCTTTCACGCTTTACATGGAAATGTCGGACGGGGTTGAGCTGAGCGTAACTGACTGGCGAAAGGCCGCTACTGATGGATTGAGCGTTTCAGGCAGTGATAACCGCGCCAGCAGACAAAAGGCGGTATCCAGAGCTCTTTCAGGGCTTGTGAAGAAAGGGAGGATTGCTGTCGAGAACGGTTTGATGTTCGTTCCACGGATAGTGGAAAACGATGATTGGGATGACATCGAAGAGGATCAGGATAGTGCAGGAGACTGAGCGGACATTAAGACAAAGTCTGCTGATTGTCCTGTCTGTCTGAAGGAAGCCGGCCCCTCGCATGACGGACAGACAGGACACCCCCTTTAGGGGTGTCCCTGTTGTCAGGTCTGCGGGGCGTCTGCAGAGCAGGATTACGACGGAGTTATCGATCAACAAACGGGTCCCTCCGGTTGTCAAACGCTCACCGTGGTCAGCGCAGAGCTCGGCTTTTGAGAGTTTTCCTTCCAGCCTAAGCGACACCCGTTTGCAGGTGTTTCGCTGACGTCTCCGTGGTGTCGCCTGACAGCAGAATAAGATGTTCGTTTTGTTAACGTCCCGGACCTATTCCGAATTGCTGTAGCGTGCTATTTCTCAAGGGAAGTTCGCATACGACGGCAATAGAAATGTGCTGTCGCAAAGCACAGGCAATTGGTGGCAAAAGCCTGGATCAGGTGTGCGTTAACGAGAAATCCACCAAATGTGCTCATAATGTTCTTGCGGCTAGGGTGGCTCCCAGCCATAATGACAGAAAAATTCCCAGCGAAGCGAGCAGAGATGACGGACTTTGAGATCCTTCTCAGGAAGGCGGGCTATTCGGTACCCCAGGCAGCAGAACACCTCGACTATTCTGAGAGCCACATTTATCGCTGGGTCAGAGGTGAAGAAAACCCAGAGACGGTGTCATTCGTTTGCTGGAGTTGGAAGTCGATCGGCGGGGCCTACCGAAAACAAAGGTGGCTTCACCTTTATCGATTTGTTTGCAGGGATTGGTGGCTTGCGCAAAGCTATGGAGGGCGCAGGTGGGCGATGTGTGTTTACCTCCGAATGGGATAAATTCGCCCAACAGACCTATCTTGCGAACTTTCCCGACAACCGGCCGATCGCGGGCGATATCCGGGAGGTGGATGCAGCAGCAATCCCTGAGCATGACGTCCTGGTGGCGGGTTTCCCTGTCAGCCTTTTCAATTGCAGGTGTTTCAAAGAAGAATGCGCTAGGCCGACGACACGGCTTTGATGACGGACTCAGGGCACGTTATTTTTTGACGTTCTAAGAATCTTGATGGCGCACCGCCCGGCAGCTTTCCTGTTGGAAAACGTCAAGAATCTCAGAAGCCACGATCGGGGCGGACGTTTGAGGTGATCAAGCGCAAGTTAGAGGATGAGCTTGGGTACAAGCTTCAGACACGGGTAATTGATGCGGCACACTATGTGCCTCAGCATCGCGAGCGGATCGTAATGGTCGGGTTCCGAGAAGACGTGCCATTCTCGTTTGATGATATCGATCTGCCAAGACGGGGTCGTTTTGTGATGGGGGACATTCTTCATCCGGAGAATGGGCTGGAGGTACCGGAGCGTCACTATACGGTGGGTGCCAAGGCTGTCGTCAGCGATAAGTATACCCTGAGCGACAAACTTTGGCAGTACTTGCAAAATTATGCGGCTAAGCACCGCGCAAAAGGTAACGGGTTTGGGTTTGGTTTGGTGCAGGAGACAGCATATCCCGGACCCTATCCGCTCGCTACTACAAGGATGGCTCAGAGATTCTTGTCAATAGGGGCGAGGGCCGGAATCCGAGGCGCCTGACGCCACGGGAATGTGCCCGCCTGATGGGATACGACGAAGAATTTCGGATTCCGGTGTCAGACACTCAGGCTTACAAGCAGTTCGGAAACTCTGTGGCTGTGCCGGTATTCTCAGATGTTGCGCGCCTTATGAGGCCACATATCCTGAGTTTGACGAATTACAGGGCGGAAGCGGCTATCCAAGTTGGTTGACATTCATGACATCAAGACGCGTAGCCGGAACATGGCGGCGATACGTGGGTCAGATACGAAACCGGAAATGATAATTCGCCGTGCACTTCATGCACGCGGCTTCCGTTTCCGGCTACATAACAAAGCCTTTCCGGAAAGCCTGACCTGACTTTACGCAAACATCGCGCGGTCATCTTTGTGAACGGGTGTTTTTGGCACGGGCATGGATGCAACCTTTTCAAGTGGCCTGGACTCGGGAAGAGTTCTGGAGAAAAAAAATCTATGGGAATATCAAGCGAGATCGCAAAACGTATTCAGCACTAGGTGAGGCTGGGTGGCGCATTGCATTGGTCTGGGAATGTGCGGTTAAAGGAAAACGGCGACTGCCGTTGGAGGAAACAATGGATCGTCTGGTTCAATGGCTGCAATCGGAGAAAGAAATGTTAAGCATCAGCGGAGAGGGAACATGACGCTGATCCGATTGCGGGTATACCCTTCATAGTCGTAGCTTCGAATTATCAATTATTTCCGACAGGTTAGAATAACAGATGATAGATCTGACAAACCCACCTGATGCTCCTCGCCTGATACACGGCCTGCGAGACACGGGCTATGATTTCAATACCGCTGCGGCCGACATCGTGGATAACTCGATCGCAGCGCACGCTTCGAACATTAACATCGAAGTGGTGCTCACTCCTGAAGGCAGGAAGTTCGTTTACTTCGGGGATGATGGCGATGGTATGAACTTCGACGAGCTTTATGATGCTATGCGCTATGGTGCGAAAGCACGACCGAACCTCGCCAGCCTCGGAAAGTTCGGGCTTGGTCTGAAGACAGCGTCAAGCTCGGTCTGCTTGCGGTTTACAGTTATATCGAGGCGTAATCCTGCAGACGAGCTGGCGAAACTTACGGGATCTTCTCCATGTTTCTGAAGTGAACTCCTGGGATATGTTAAAGGAAGACATTACCGCGGACGAGCATGAAGCATTTGAAGAATATTGCGGCGATACTGGTACGCTGGTGATTTGGTCGAATTGCGATCGACTGCTGCAAAGAAACTACGAAGAACCGGGGGGAGCGAAAGAGAAGGCTGCAGTGAAGCGTGTAACAGAAAATCTCGCTTCTCATCTGTCGCTGGTTCACCATCGTTTTCTGGATCCCGATGATGCAACGGTTCCGAATGTGTCGATCTTTGTAAATGGTGACAACCTCGAAGGCTGGAACCCGTTTTATCCCGAAGGGTCAGAGCAGGTTCTTGGGCCAAAGCAGCAAAACTGGAATGCATTCTGGAAGATGGCTCCGTTGAAACAGCAATACTGAAAGCCTGGATTTTACCCCACAGCAGCGATTGCACCGACGAGCAAAAAGAAAAATCCGGCATTCTAACAAAGGTCAGGGTTTTACGTCTTCAGAGAAAACCGGCTGATACAAACCGGCGGGTGGCTTGGAATTCATGGCTGGAGCGCGATGGAGCCACACATGTCTTTGCTTCGGGTAGAACTCGACTTCTCCCATGAGCTCGATGAAGCGTTCAGAGTAGATGTGAAAAGTCTCGTATATTGCTTGATCCTGCTCTTGAGACACGGGTTAAATCACTGATCACTCCGGTCAGAAGAGAAGCCGATGCCAGAAACCGCAGGATTTCAAAGGCGGCTACTGCAAAACGCGGGATCGACCACTCCAGTTCAAACAAGAGTGTTCAGAAAACCCTAATGTCAAAAAACCATCAGTGGTTTCTGCAAACGTCGAAGGCGGTACCGCTGTCGTATCCAACACGTTTGGTCCGACAATCAAGTTGAAAGCTCCGGTTCAGAACGATGTAAACGCGGAGAGCGTCTACATTGAAGCAGTAGAGGATATGCACTCTGGCGGGTTGTGGGAGCCGGCACTGAGAAGTTCAACGGACAAAGACCACGTCGTCTCGGTTAGGATTAATAAGTTCCACGACTTTTATCAGAAGATTTATCTTAGAGCTAAAGACCCGGCTACCCGTTGAAGGTATGGACTTGCTGCTGTGGGCTCTGGCCACGGCTGAGCTGGATCACAAAACCCGGAGCTCGAAGCTGTTTTCGAAGACTTTCGCGAAGAAGTTGCACTTAATCTGAAGCGGTTACTAAGAGAAGTGTCATTGCCGGCGGATCACGAATTAGGCGACGCGCAATCTGAACTAGATGTTTAACGACAAAGCAGAACTCGTCCGAAGAACTCTGGCCGTCGGGACCGGTGCTGAAATCAGCCTAAAGTCCGACAAGTCAGGGCTTCAGACATCTCTCCAGATCTGGTTTGCGGACCGGGCCGGCGCAACGGGCCAGTTGTGTCATTGGGGCCCTCTGGCTTGCGCCGGCACCGCGTTGTGCTGAGCTTCGGATCTGCATCTGAGGCAGTTATTTTGCAGATGAATCAAGCGGATAACGAAGCCAAAAACTTGCATTCAGTCTGACGGGAAGTATCGGATCAGAAATTGACCTCTATTTTCCGGAAGGGATGACCTCAGAGAACTGGGCGGTTGATGATATCAGCTTTTCAATTACGGCTGAGAGACGAGGGATAAACTCCGTTGTTGACGATGGAGAGGTCTCCCGAACCTGTGAAGAAATTGTTGTGCCCATGTTGGCCGCAGTAGCTGAACTAATTGGATATGATGAGGTGCATCCGGACGTTGAGCGCGGCGACGCCGAAATCTTCGAAGGCGCAGTATCTCTGAGTGCCGTCAAACGAAGAGAGCGCAATCCAAGAAACCGTCTTCTGGCAATTCGTCTTCATGGGCATCGTTGCGGAATATGCGGCGTGGATCCGCGAGAAACCTACGGCGAGGCAGGTGAGGTCATTGAAGTGCACCACCTTCAGCCACTGGCGAGCTTGGATAAGCCAAGTACTTACGATCCGGTATCGGACCTGATCCCATTGTGTCCGACATGTCATCGCGTCGTGCACACACGTCGTCCGGTTCCCGGACCCCAAGTGAGGTTTCGGAGATGATGGAAATGAAGAAGACTGACGTATCAGCGTTTCCGAATGACTTTGCTATGAAAGAAAATCCTCCGGCCGGGTTCACTTTGTCCGAACGTGTCGGAGACCCGACTTTGCTAATTGAAAAGTCGGGCATTAGCTACAAGGCGAGCCTCCGGCCGGCGTAAGGTGAAAGGAGAGATTGTTACCGGACTGGCGCCTTCGCTCAAGCATAACTGGTATGTTGAAGGAAGTGTTATTCGGCCCCTACCTCACGACCGGCAGAGACAATTGAGCGCCTTTTTGCGGTTACGATCTCGAGAATCTTTCGTTCCCTGAGGTTCTGGCTTTGCGGCGGCTTTCTCAGGATCTCATCTCGGTAGAACTTGAAGATGATGTCCTCAAACCTGCTCGCGATCAGGCTGGGGCGTATCCTGTTGAAGCTTCGATCCCGGGCTTAGATGCGACGTTGTTCGGATACCGTGCCACCGGAGTAGCCTGGATGAAGGAAACGCTTTCTCACACTGGCGGGTTGATCCTTGCAGACGAAATGGGCTTAGGCAAAACAATACAAATTATTTCACTTCTGTTGCTCGACCCGCCTACAGAGACTGCACCGGCTCTAATTGTGTGCCCAACGAGCCTCATTGCAAACTGGCGCAGAGAAATCCATACCTTTGCACCGGAATTGTCCGTTATGGTCCATAGGGGGGCTCATCGGGCGGGGATTTTTCGAGATCTTCAGGTGGCGCAGGTTGTGATCACTACCTATGAAACTGCGGTGAACGACATCTCAATTTTCAGTGCATTTGAATGGGGTTGGGTGATTTGCGATGAGGCACAGGCTCTAAGAATCCGGCATCGGCCCGAAGGAGCGAGCTGGCGTCAGTTCCGCGTAAGCGGTGTATCCCAATGACCGGAACGCCGGTTGAGAATAGCCTTTAGATCTTTGGTCGATTGCCGACTTCGCAATACCGGGACTGCTTGGTACGCAGTCAGAATTTGAAGCGGAATTTCCGGATGGGGTGGCCTCAGCGAAGGAGCTGAAAAAATATCTGAACCAATAATACTGAGAAGACTTGTAGGCGACGTTGCAGGAGACTTGCCTGAGCGCGTGGACATTGATCTCCCGATAGAACTAGGTAATTCACTTGCTGCCGAGTATGAACGTATCAGGTCCGAGACACTTGAAAAATATCCGTCTGCCGGCGCTCTTGTTGCCACGGGTCAGCTTCAGATGTTTTGTGCTCATCCTGGTTGCGATCACAGACTTCATTTGCCGAGCTATACGAGGAAAACGCACAGATCGACTGGGGCAGTTCCGAAGCTCTTGTCACACCGAAGTTGGAGCGAACTGTCGCACTGATACAGGAGGCGTTCTCCAACGGTCGCAAGGTTTTGGTTTTCGCTTCTTACAACCGGTGTGGAGATCTGATCAGGCAAGCTCTCCAACCCGCATCCGAAGTGTTCTGGTCTGCAATTAATGGTTCAACCTTGCAAGAGGATCGTCAGATTATTGTTGACGACTACACTGCCCACGATGGCCCTGCTTGCCTCATTCTGAATCCGAAAGCTGCCGGCGCAGGCTTAAACATCACTGCTGCAACTGTAGTCATACATTATACGCAAGTTTGGAATCCCGCCTTAGAAGCTCAGGCCAGTGCCAGAGCACATAGAAGAGGGCAAACCGAACCGGTGACAGTGTACCGGTTATACTATGAGGACACAGTTGAAGCTGTGATGTTGGAACGCTCCAGTTGGAAGAGGGAACTAGGGAATGAAGCTATACCGATAGCAACACGAGACGATTTAGACCTGAAGCGCGCGCTGGAAATTACACCGGACAGAACAAATGACTGAAAAAACATTCACCAAACAATTAACGGCAAATGACACTGGGGAGTCAGGTGCCCATCAGGCAGGCATTCACGTTCCCAAAGGAGAAAAGGAACTGATTGCATTTCTTCCCAAGTTAGACCCGAGTGTAAAGAACCCGGACGCTTGGCTCAGCTGCGTTGACGTGGATGGTGGGAATGGTCGTTCAGGTATGTATTTTATAACAACAAATTTCACGATCCTAAAGGAACGAGAGACGAGTACCGAATTACTCATATGACCAAGTTTTTTAAAGCTTTTGGAGCAAGTGAAGGTGATTTGTTCAAGATTTCCAGTAAGGAGGGCGAATCCAAATTTCAGATAAGTGTTATTCCAGCTGCCATAGAAGAATCGTCTAGCCAGTCAGGCAAGATCAAGCTTACGGGTTGGAACCGGGTACATTAAATTTGTCAAATCTCTTTGAATTAATCTCGGCTTAGAATGGCTAAAAACCGTGAGAGTTAGGTTTCAGTGAGGTACAAGCGACAAACTCGTTCTCACTGCGCCCAAGATACTCCTTCTGGCGATACCAATCCAAAGCCGCCGGTATTCATCCGTCGAATGCAACTCGTGACGCATCGCCCAAACCAGATCTTTGCCGCTCATATAGATGTACCGGTGCTTGCCACGATCGGACGATCAGATACAGCTCTCAAAGGGTAAACAGCGACGTATTCCGTCATCTCGTTCATTCGCATTGGGTCTCGAATTATGACAAGCAAGCCACATCCAATGAGCAATGAATGTCGAGCTTCGTACATAACTGCAACAGCCAGTTAAGGCCAGATATTGATAATTTTTAGGTTAGCTTCCCACACTCTTTCAGCAAGCAAATCGCGGTCTCCAACCGATCCGGTGTCGGTTCGGGTGGATTGCCTTGTCTTGTGGTGCCCGGGGTAAGTGTCCATCCACCTTCATCCATTACGACCTTCAATCTTAGTATTTGTTTCCCACGCGTTTTTGCGTCCGCGAGTCCGCGACCCACTGCCCAATAGGCATGCTGGGCCATAATCCAAACGTCAAAAATCCGAGTTAGGAATTCAGCTGGTCTCAAGGTATTCCATACTTCGGCGTCCTGCTTTGCGCGGCGAAGCGGGAGCCTATCCGCGCTTTCGAAGGTATTGGATTGTTCAGGGCTTCACTTAGACAGAATACCAGAGCGCGGAATATTGCGCCGGTAAGTCGATTGCCGTTGTAAGGTTTTCTGTGCAACTCGACTTGTAATTGGCGAAGGAAATCGACAGGGTTTCCTTCCACATTCACGGTCCGCATCCATTCGTTTGCTGTTTTCGGAATTTCTGCCGTCGGCTCCAGCTCATCCAGAAAAGCCCGTGCGATTTGACCGCTTCTCATCGGTCCTTGAAACAGCAAACCAATGGCCCAGAAAAGCACACTTTCCAACGCAAGACGGAACAACTGACGAACTTGCAACGTACGCCATTCATCCGAAGCCGCAGGCCTGCTAGACGCATTTCTCCACGATTTCGGCAAATCCGCCATTCGCGTACGGATAGCCTCTGGTGAAGGATCGGGCTTGGAGATCCGAATAAGCCGCGGCCAGCAGCGCAATCCCATCACGCCGGATGTTGTTTGCCTCCCTGCCGCCGAGCCGGCAAAACATCGTTTTCTTCTCTGTTTTTGAAATATCTTTCATGCCCCAAAGTGCGCCCCATCGGCTGGCGTCACTTCGATTGACTTTCACCTCACCAAATTTGTTGAACGCTTCGTGCCCCAGTTCATCGCGAATTGCGTTCTCGAATTCATCAAGGAGAGGAGTTAGCCGTGGGTCGGGTTGAAACACTCCCAATCCTTTTCAATTGGGATTAGCCATCCGAGAGTGCGGAGACTTGGGCCGTAGTTCAAAGGGGAAATGAATCCTGTTGAATAGCGGCGCATATTCTTTCTGGCTTCCCACTCGCTACCGCCGAAAACGTAACTCTCTTCTGATATCAGGGTTTGCATTGCTTGCCGTCCTGGAAGATCTGCATTGGGGTCGTTAAGGAACTGCGACCATGCATAGATCGCTTCAATTCGATCAACGAAATCCCGCATCTCAGCGTCGCTCGCATGGATTTCATTTCCAGTTTCGACTATCGTCCTGACGCGTCGCCAAGCCCAAGCCATAACAACGTAGGGGCGGATATGCCTAGCCACGTTATTAAGGTCGGAAATATTCGATCCATAAGGCCAAAGTTAATCTGTCTCAAACCAAGAGGGTCAACGCCGCCGAGCTCGGTTTTAGATGGTGCCACGATGCATGGCTCGCTTTGCTGGTGGGCCTCTTCCAGTAGGAACTCGAGTGTCAGCATACCTTAGCAATCCTTGTTGAGTATGATGCGCGCGCAGCAATCGCAGCGGGTGACACCATTTGTGCGCAGTTCCGAGCGCGCTATCGCGGGGAGACGGATACTTTTAGCGGACAGTAGTCCGTTGGCGCTTCGACAATAGTGAACTTGGCGAATTCGTCCGGGTCCTCGATTGCACGCCGTAGTTTTGGCCAAAACTTAGAGGCTTTTAAGCTGTCGAAACCACTTTCGGGACCAGATGCGGTCGCAGCTGCAACGTAAGCGCGAATCTGTTCCCCCATCGTTTTGGCTTCGCATACTTTCGAGAGTTCCGATAAGAGATCGGCTTTGGGGTTTAACACGTCGACAAAAGCGGAAATGCACGATGGATCGACCGTCAGTTTCTCGGGTCCAACCCGCGTTTGAGCAAGAAGCGTCGCGCAGTTATTTCTCCTGAGCGGTGATGAGGTAAGCTATGAAAGAGAAGTGCTGTGGCAATGATGATGTCGGCCTCCGGTCCCTCCACTGCAACAATCTGGCTCAGGATCCTCCAGACCCAAGATTGAACTTCTGTGGATTCAGGTCGGATGCGATCTGTTAGAAAATGAGCAAGCGACAAGGCGATCGGAGCATTTCGTCCCTCAGAAGCAGGATCGAGCATCTTTTCAAGTAGTTGACCAAAAAACTTCCGCGACTTTTCATTGTTCTTATCGTCTTTTGAAACCTGCTTGGAGCGCGCCGCCGTACCCTCCTCCTCGCTATCGTCGTCCATGGTATCGCCACTTGGCCATGGCCCTCGGTTTTGCGCGAATGCTGCTCGAAGTAGATCCATCGATCTTCGCCATGCGTAGTTTTGGCCTGCATCCTGCATTGCCATTGAAGCGTGCATGGATTTCGACACGGAGCTGAGATCGCCAACTGTTATTGTAGTTGCTTTCCGAACAGCGCCCTCGGTCGATTGTCCGCTCAGTCCATTCATTGGAGCATTGGGTAATCGCGCGGGGTCCTCGTTGAACCACGCGAGTATTGCGGCAACATCTTCTGGGGTATCGGTGCCTGTGAGCACTGCGATGAGCTGGGTCGCTAGGGCACCAGAGCGCCGAATCAGCTCCAGCGCGATAGTGACTGATAAGAATCCCTCCCAAACTTGTGGTCCTTGTTGCAACCGAAGAATATGGCGTCCGGTTTGGAATGAATCCAATTCGACACTGCTCACATTGATGCAGAACTGACCTTTTCATCTACATGAACTTCGCCAAGTTCGTCAGCTCGCCGAGGGCTTCTGAGATGCGCCTCAGTTGTCCCCGCTCTAACATGCGTCAACACATTGCCAACAATGATATCACCATCGAGCTTCGCGGAGAGCATACCAACTCCATCTGAGTAAACGGTATCCGCCTCATTGTCGCCGGCTGGCAAAATCGCGGGAGGTACGCCAGGAGAGGTTTGCCAGTACGATTTTGCGTCTCGTTGTACGCGAAGCACGTTGGCCTCGACGTTTCGCCCATACAATCCGGCTTCAGTAGCGTTTGCACTGCCTGAAAGGACAAGTCGCCCTCGCCGACAAACAACTTCGATTGCTTTTCCATGTAGCTGTCGCTCATCACTGGCAAGGTGTTGAACACCAATCGCTTTCCATGCCTGCAGCGCATCAATTGGCCAGTCAGGCGTTGAGTCACCCCAAACGCTTCCTGCCGGGTGTGCGTGGAGCTGGATGTTGTCGCAGCCCGTTTCTGCAGCCAACCTTGTCAGCCCCTTTCCGTCCAGATCAAAGTAGGGTGAAACGATTATGATCTGTGTCGCGCCGCCGAGGTCGTCGGCATATACTGCGATTTGTTCAGCAATGGGCGCATCCAGACTGTGTAGCAGTCGAACCCGACCATCACGAATACCTCTTTAGCCGCTTTGCGCAGATCCTCGGCGATCTCGTTGCTTGCATCCCCAGCTGAGGTTGCGACTTCGTTCGAAGAGCCAAGTGCTTCAAAAATGCTGCGGTATCTTCAAAAGCATCAGCGGCGAAGCTCGGGTGAAGATGTTCCACAAACTCTAGGTTCCCGCCCCAGCCAGAGAATGTTAGGTTTCCTGAACCCACAAGCAAATGTGCGTCATCTTCTCGCGATAGAACACTAACTTTGGGGTGAAAAACGCCAGAACCTTTCCGGACGACCGGCGCAACTTCGTAGTCACGGCCAACACGCCGCGCGCCTTCCTCGCTCAGCGCGGCGCGAATACCTTCAGGATCGGAGAGTATCAGAGAAGTCGAGCTGCGCCCGCGTACCAAAGCGTCCAAAATTACCGCCTCAAAGAACGAAAGGCTAAGAGCGTATGTCGTGAACGCTGCGCGGCTCCAAGAAGCGGCGGCAATGAGGTCAACTGGTTTCAAGGAAAAATTTAACCTTATTAATATATTGGCGTCTATCTGAGAATCCTGCATGAAACAGGTTCGACCGGACGCGATATTGTTTTGGCCTCAAGCAAAAAACAACGGCTATTTGTTCCCAGTAACAAGCAAAATACATACAGCAAGTTAGACACGCACTTGAGCTTCCCAACCAGGCTGCCAACGCGCCATATTTTTTGCCTACTCACAAACTCGCTCGCATCGCTTCAATTTCTTTGCGTTCAATCTCAGAAATCTCCAAGTTGTACTTCCGTGTCACACGAACAAACCTAGTTACGTATTCACATTGAAACCCACCTGATGGTGGAACCCAATCAAGAGGCCCTTTGGCTCCTTTGTCTTGATTGACGTTGCTCGATACTACAAACAAGTTGGTCGGGTCATTGGCAAAACTGGCTCTTTTTCGGCAAGCCAAGAGTGAGCACCTCGGTCCCACGCCCACTTTAACGGAACCAAATGATCGATCTCTACATCCTGAGCAATAGTCTCGACATTGCCAGTATAAGGATCGAGCCACCTTCCTCGAACGACCGTACAATTGCTCTGCGATAAGGTTACGTCTCCTGTAGACATCTCCTGCAAAACTTCTTGCCGAGTGTTTTGGCAGTCGCCATCATTGTCGGACCAGCCACCGAACAGCGAGCGGTCGTAGCGGGCAATTTTGCCTCCGTCTCGATCTCTTCGATTAAGGATTGTCTGTTTGGTGTTGCACTGAACACCACTCTGCGCGAAGAAATTTGGTCCTCTTGTCCGTCTTCACTAAGTACGGGGCGAACGGACGAGTAGCCAACTGCAATTAGGTGCTTCCTCGACCATTCCAGAAGCTTGGTGTCCGTAACGAAGTCCAGGCAGGTACGTAAGACAGCTTGTGACCTTCGTTGACTAAGGTCCAAATTTCCTAAAAAGGCCTCCCGCGGGGATGAATTTCTTCGCCACTCTGACGAAGCGTGACCTTCGATTTTTACCTCAGCGATATCGACCCCTGAATTGCGAAGTGTAGACAGCCACGGCTGGCAAGCATCCGCTAGGAACTTAGCGAGGCTCGGGGTAATGTTTGCTTTCCCTTGATCAAATAGCACCCTGTCAGGCAGGATTATTGCACCGGCGTCATCTATATGGCCACCAATGTTGGCAACTATACCGCCAAGCTCCGACTTCAACGCGCCAACGAGAGCAGCTTCTTGGGCTTCAGCATCCTGGATTTTTCCGGATATTCCCTCCAACGTCCGCCCAGCTTTTATCAGGTCGTCAAGAGCGGCCATTTCGCGCAGAAGATTTTTTGCCTGCCCCGCTTCGACAAGGTCAGCAAGATTTCGTTGGATATCTTCAGGCAGGCTTGCTGCAGCATCTGTTAGGCGCCTCAATTCGTCTTCGTCGATGAAGCGCCACTTTTCTTGAGGATTTTCAACGCTGTCCGGCGTAGAAAAATCCATGCCGTTTTCTTTGAGCGCTACGAATGCTTCAATTGATCCATCATTGATAGAGGTCAGCACGGTCTGCCTTTGCACCTCTGTGAGTTGCCTGAATGCAGTTACATCTGGTGTGTTTTTCTTTTCTTCCTCCCATTGCCAAAACGCAAATAAGAAGAAGCGCAAATGCAATCAGGATAAACGCTTCCGCCATCGTGAGCCCCATGATAGCTCCGCGACGGTAGTTTCGATCTGACTGTTGAACACTAGTCACTAAGTATCAGACCTCTTGGCACCCCAAAACGAGGCCTTTGGGGAGTGACAGTGAATGGCTCTTCTACAGCCGCCTCTAGATCTTCCGCCGACGCGTTTTGCTCAGGCACTCCATGCTCAAAAACTGCGTCCTTAGGCAACTCGTCCAACCTTTCTTTGAAACGGTCCAACGCTGGGACAATCCTCTTTTCCATTGCATCTGCGGCTCGTCGAGTGATTTTGATGTAATTCAACATCGCTTCGTCCTGAGCCTTAAGCCGTTTTCAGCGGTCTCCAATTCAGCATTTAATCGCTTCCGGCGGTTTTGAATTTCTTCGAAGGACTGGCTTTCTTGCTCTTTCAAACGGTTTTTTAGGTTCTGAATTTCAGACACCAGTTCAGTGAGTGCAGCCTGGTTTTCTTTGTTTGCTTGCAGAATTGACGCCGTAATCTCAGTTATTGCTCTCTTGGACGCCTCTGAGAAGGACTTCTCGATGTTTTCCGCCAATGTGCTAGCCGATTGTTGTAACGCTTCCCGATGATCCTTCACAAAGTCTTCAGTTGCTTCTCGGAGCCTATTGTCCCGTTCCGTTGCCATCTGAATCGACTCTGTGGAAAATGCTTTCATCTGCGACATCGTACCGGAGAGATCTTTGCGAAACTCCGCATATGCCCGATTGAGGTCTGCACGAACCGCTCGATCCTTCGCAACGAAATCAGGGCGCATTTGCATAAGTAGAACCCGCAAAAATACGCCAAAAATCGTCGATGACAATGCCACTCCAAAGCCAGAGATAACTTCCGGGATCGCTATAGGCTTGCCTTGATTGGCCGCTGGATCAGCCATCTGATAGAGAGTGAACGCCAAGCTAGCCAAGGTAAACAGAAACCCAAGGTAATAGCAGTTATCACCAATCGCTTCGGGCTCAATTTTAAGGCGGCCGCCGGCCCAAGCGACAAGTGCATAAGCTGACAAAACTGCGGCAGAATACCCCGCTGCAACGAACGGGTGGACACCCATGAGTTTGAGAATAACTCCTCCGAAGACCCCAAGAACGAAGGCTAGCATAAATGCTACTCGGTCTAGGTTTTCACGTGGTGCCACATCATGAAATTTGGAAGTTCTTGATCCCATCTTAAAGGTCCCCCAAGGAAGTAACACTGGGAGGGCGACTGCCTTGTTTGTCGAAGTACCTCGTCCAAAAATCTTCAACAGCAGTATTTGAAGGAGCGTTTGAAATCAGCCTTGGAACGCGCAGGATTTGAATGGAAACACCTGAGAGGTTTCCAGCTAGCCTTTGCGGGCCACCTTGTTGCACAAAGTAATCCCATCCTTGGTTCCGGTAAAAGCTCAAATTATCACTGTGTTGGAGCATGTCGGACACTACGATTATTTTTCGGTTGCCAGATGTGTCTGCAAAGTAGGGGTTTCGGAAACAAGGGCCTGAAGCGCTTCCATGATTGGAGATTGATTCTCTTTCTCACCAGACATCATTGATTCCAGAGTGGCCTCAATAGGAACAGTGAACTCGCGCTCGTAACGTTCCGCGATTATTGTTGGGTTCTCATAGAGTCCATTGGCATCAACACCAGTCGCGGGCTTGCATTTTGCGAATTTGGCACCCCAGTTGACGCTCGATTCACTCACCACACCTAAAGCAATCATGGTATCAACAGATGCTTCACGCACTTCGCGGGCGATAATTGTCTTTAGTCGAGCTTGCTGCGTTTCACTCAATGGATCAGTCAAATCAAGAAGAATTGAGACTACATTGTGAACGCCTCCAGTGTGACATAGCGTTACCTCGTCAACTTCAGCTTTTGAAATAAGCTTTGGGAAACGAAACCTATGCCCGCCATCAATCCGATACAGGCAACGATAACTATTCCCAAACGAGGTTGTTTGCCTCGGCGCCCTTTCGACGTTGTGTCCGGCGGCGTTTTGAATAACCACGTTTTTGGCCATTATGCCGATCCAAGCCTCTCATCAGAAACCACCTTGAGAGGCGGCTCTCCGTCGACGTCGAAACTTCCCAATGAAGATTTTTGGACCGGTCGATAAATGTGCCTTCTAATTCGTCAATTTCATAGTGTGATTTCACGGCTTCATGAAAACTGCAAGATTTCATGGATCGACTTCGTCACCATTTCTGAGACTTCTTTCGCCTGCTCTTCTGCCTCCTTGCGTCTGGTTAAATCTTCTTGAGTGGTTTCGAATTTCTCAAAGGCGTAGGGTTCGTTGAAGTACTCAGGCGGCCCTTCATTCCTTGCGGCTCTGTTCGCGTCCCGATACATCGAAAGAAGGTAGTTGGCGGCTATGTCGCACTGTTCCAAGAACGGCTTCAGATTTGATTGAAGAGCTTTTTGACCATAAAGCGCATCGATTGAATCATTGATGTTTCTGCGAACCTCATCATTGGCAGCGCGCAAACCGTTTACAGCATCGTCTCGATGCTCCGCTAGCGTCTCAATGGATTCCTCAAGATTAGCGACATAGTCATCCCTAGCGTCAATCACATCCTGAGAGACTTTCGAATATCCGGTATGGGTCTGAATGATTGTAACCTTTAAGGAATGACAGTATCGAAATGAACAATCCCAAAGTAAATAGTACGTAGGACTCCATGGTGTGCAAAACGATTGGGTTTGCCACCATGGTCTGAACAACTGCACTACCAGCTTGGCGCCAATCACCAATACGTTCCACGGCATCCCTGAAATGTGCGACGCCCGCGTTATATGTCAGGGCAAACACAAGGAAAGAAAGAAAACGAGGCCGCAAAGTTTTTTACGAGATTGGCGATACCCTGACAGTTTATGTATCTAGTACCCATTCCCAAAAGGGTGCTTAGGGATACGTTGCCCACTGAAACGAGAAGAGCCGCGAGTAGCCCGCCCAAAAGACCTAAAGTGTTCTTCTGAGCAAAAGGTAAGCGTTTCCACCAGATTCTAAAATGACCAGTACGAGCGACAATCCGATCAAAGCTACCCAACTTGAGGCGTTTTTGCAGGCCTCTCCAGTTGGTTGATTTCTCTAAACTTGTTGCGCCATCGGAAGGTCTCTTGAACCCGCTCTCGGGGGTGACCATCATGGATTTCCATTTTGTCACCTCCTCAGCAAATTTTGCCTTTGAGTCACTTGCTTCTGTTTCCACCAGCATTCGGGCAGATACCGCCTTGTTCAGACGTTCAGCGTAAACTCGGCGATTGGTTTCGTAGTTCTCAAGACCTCGCCGCCGGAGATCCTCTACACGCGCGATCGCTTTGAGTTCAACATGATCAAGTGTCTTCGCATTCGGTTCGGTTGATTTGCCGAACCCTAGATGCTCCCTCAGACTTTAGATCTAAGTCTGTCGCCAACCGATCTTTATCAATGTCGGGAAACACTGCTGCTGTCGGTAGAAACTCGTCCGACTTAAAAATTTCTGACAATGATTTCAGCAAAGGAGTTCCCTCTTACCTAACTCGCCATTGGGCTTATCGAAATGTCGCAAGAGTGGCTTGATCCAGGCAAACCGCGTCCGCGAAGTAACTGATTTTGATACAACAGAAACGCTCGGAATAGCCGCGCATCAGCCCTGATGAATCGTCCATGGCGACGCTATCACACTGATACTTAGCTGCAAGATTGATCAGCAAAATCAAATTCATCCACCTGCTAAAACAGCGCACCGCGACCTTTGACTGCTGAGCGCAAAGAGAAACCGCCTTTCCATTGCAAACTTCGCTCAATTGCCTCAGTTTCTGCAGTAGCCGGCCTGTTTGAGTTTCGAACGAGCTGCTCGAACTTCATACTGTTTGTATCGACCACCTGAATACCGCGCGCAATCCAAAGCAAATCCGTTGGCAATCAAAACCGCAGCCACATCATTGCCGTTCACATAGCAGATTCCAATCATTCGATCGTATGATCGCTCTCCATTGAGCTCACAGGTCACAGTCTTTCGATGCACCATCTTCAACATCTCAGCCTTTGCTTGCTGTCCAGCCTCAGTACCAAGCTCCATGGCATCAACACCATTTAGACGTACTTTGATGCCTGCAACAATGATTGTGTCACCATCAATAACACGGGCTTTGCCCTCAATTTTCTGGCCTGCTGATGCTAAGCTGGCTGCCGTAGCCGCTACCGCAAGTATCCCGTAAACCAACTCTTCAGGTCGAACACCTCAAACATAGATGAACTCAATTATTTTAGTGGCAATGGTAGGGTTTTTTCCGGCGTGGCAGCACTGGCTAGGCGGGCTGTTTTTACGGCACCCGCCGCTATGCTCTATATCTTCTGTAGTTGAGAACTTCGGTTCAACCGTCTGTCTGGCATAAGCCGGAACCGCAAATAGAATGGCTACAGCGCTAAAATAAGCAAAAAGTTATTCATATGAACGTGCTCCTACAATTTACACAGTTACACAAATTAATTGTGGGCCGTTAGATCTTGATGCATTTTGTGATCGGACATTCTTTTGTGATTTTCTGCCAATCTTCCTGTGTCTACAGCCTTGCCCAAATGTGTTTGTACTACTGATTTTCCAGCAACACGTGAGCCGTTTGGTGCCTTCGCTCTACAGATCGTCCAGCACGAACCGACTCTTCTTTTCAGCCGAATAATGCTTGAAGGTAAATGCTCCGAAAACCAAGACGACTTCAGCACTCATCAATTGACTATAGTTTCGTTCTCCGGTCGCAGTCGGAACAGGATATGGGTTGCGCTATCGCAGCATCGAAACCTTCCTAGATGGAGGGCCGGCAGCAGATTTTCGCTACGCTAGGTACTAACCACCTCGCAGAAAGCAGGCAGCGGACACGCCGTTCTGCACTAGTGGACCTGTGCAGAATGCCTATCGCATTGCTTCTAGTTCACGGTGTGAGGGAAATTCTTCCAGTGCCGCTTTAATCAAGCTTTCGCGCGAGATGCCCGCACCGCCACCACCCAAGGAAATCAATCGGAGCGCGGCGAACCACTGCGCCCTTCCATTGCCGTTCAGTCTCAGTCGTGAGATATCGCCACCAGCCCGCAGCCAAATATCTTGATCCGACGGCCCAAACGGAAATAGATCCGGCATGATCTGCTCAAGATCGCGATGACGTTGAAAAGCTGCCGACGACATCGTTTTGGCACCGCCAAATGCGAGCGCAACAGGGAAATTCTCCTCCAGCCCGCTCGCCTTGAAAACTGGATGCTGTTGTCCTGGGACAGCCCGTCTGACCTGCTCAGCCACGTAGTTGAAAAGGTCAAAAACCCGCACTGTTCCGTCGTTAGAAGCTGCTGCTGCACCCTTGAGACCCGATAGCATCGCAGTCGTAAAAACGCTGTTTCGCTCGCCACCAAGCACCAGAGACGTCTCGGTTGCGCGTGACGACGCGAAAACGACACGACCAGCCCCTTGTGCCAATTCCTGCAGTGACTTCTCGTCGAACCCATCGCCTACAACATCAAGGCCAGCCTCGCTCAAGCCAGACTTCAGCGAGGTGGAACCCGCAGCATGGCATGCATCAATCGCTATGACGACGCGCGGCGCATTGATTGCGGCGATCGCCGCAGACAGCTCGGTTTCTCCGAGTGACGTCCCGGCAAGATCCACTGGGTCGCAATCGTAGGGGATCAGCGCGCTTGTCAGGTCGGCTGCACTACCCAGTCGTGCGCCATGACCAGAAGAAAACTGCGACTGTGTCGTCGCTTGTCGCCGTCGCCGCAAGATCAGCCAGCGCACTTCGGATGTTGTCCAATGTAGCTTCGTGGTCGGCAAGGACAGTAACGTTCTCCTCCGGATAACCGCAGTATGCGGGCGACTTTAACATGTCAGCAGTGTCGACTGCGTCGTTGTGCACCGCGATCGGAAGGCTGCTAACAGTCTCGTACCTAGCGACGCCGATGACCAACGCACGTCCCTGAGTGAACTTCATTTCCATCTCCATTGAGAGAATTGTGAGCCAGCCGAGTCCCGAAACAGCGGATCTGCGGCCAGACGGCTCAGTTTCTGATTTCCAGGATAGTCAATCTGCATCTGCTTGATCAGCTTCTGCGCAAGTGGAGACTTCCCACTCTTTACGGCGCGGATAGCATGACGCCATCGCTCTTGGCCAGTTCCATGGTTTAGCAGATCAGCAGTCCGACCACCCGCACGTTCCCACATAGAATCTTGATCTGGGCCGTTGGGAAAGAGTTCGGCTGCCACTTTTATAAGCATTTCCCACTTCTCTTCGGAACTAGGTGGCGACATCCCCAGCACAAGACGATCAAAAAAACCCATCAGAGCGACGCATTGGCGAAGAGTAGGCTCAACGTCTTTACGGCCAGATCGATAGATTAAAATCATGTCATCGACAGCGTAGCGTAGCTTCCTCAATGACAAGGTACGTCCTAGCAGATCCGCATCTGTACTCGAGATCGGGTTGGTCGCGTTGACAGCATCACGAACCCAGCCGCGGATCCATGCATCGTCGAGACCGTCCAGAGAATTAATGATATCCAGACCCTCTGCAATCCTCCCGACCTGAAGACGCTTCATGAGCTGGTTGAACCTCGGGTCAATCACGATGCATTTGGCCAGTTCGGTTTCGATCATTGCGTTTGGTTCGACGGACCCATCTGTATCAAACCAGGCATCTGCCGTTGCCATTAGCATGCGTTCTCGTGTCGCGTGGGGCAATTTTCTCCAAACCTCGGCCCTCCGCGAATAATTCGAGAGATCCGCTAGCGGCGTTTCGGATAGCAGATGTAAGATATCTACAGACGGCCTAATGCCGTTGATCTGTTTTTCAAGCAAACCTTCTAGAATCTTCTTTGGGTCTTTGGGTCCACGCCATGCGTCCCGGTCAATCTTTAACGCCGCAGACCATATACTCTGGTTGCTAGCGATATCCATATCACGCATCTCCAATAGCGACGGATCTTTGGCAACCTTCTCGCCTGCGATCGCCAGTACACGACCATCGGGCACGCTTTCCACCGCGTCGAGGATCTCAGCGGGCGTCGCACGTCGCATAGCGAGTTCCATCCCGGCGGTGTCTTCACCGGGCTCTAAGCCACATTGAATTCGGGCCGCCTCAACTGGTTCCATGCTCGCGCCCGCTGCGATGGCATGAAGCCGGAAAAGCCGCCGTTTCGCGGCGACGTTCATGATCGGTTTCGCTGTCTGGGTGCCAAGGCTTCTCGGGGCCGCGGCTTCAGCGCAGCCAACCGGCTTTGTCCTTTGAGACAAGGGTGATTAAAGGGAACCAAGCTTGGCTCAGAACTCACCCAACGCCAAAATCCGGCAGCAAACTGACCGTGAGTTGCAGAACTCGATTGCTCTAAACCCTTTCTTGTTGCTTCACGCCATGGAGCGACAGCACTATCGCCAACCAATGCTTCGGAGACGATCGTTACCAAGTCTGCATCGTCTGTTGAGGCGAACTGGTTCCGTTCCAGCCAACTCTCCATGGCCCGCCAGACACGATCGCAGGTATCGAAACTTGATAACGGCAGATTTCGAAGTGCCAGAATGTCCGAAGGTCGGGCGTTGGGGAATGCTCTCACGAGACGGTCAACTATGGAACGTTTCTCAACCTTCCCCAACTTAGGGTTCGGCGATAAGCGCTCAATGAGCCGGGCAGCAGAAATAAGGCTTTCAACAGCATCAGGTGTCCTGACCACCAAAGCGAACGCCTGCTCGAGCAGTCGGAGATCTTGAAAGCTGTCAAGACTTGCACGGATCCTATCACCGAATGCGCGTAGTTCAGCCCCCTCATCGGATCCTGCCAACATCCATGCGGCTTGAGACCGATCATCCCCACACTGACCGACAAGCCGCTTCTGCTGCCACCGCCCTCTTAGAGCTTCGGGTGTGCAGACAATATCTGGTGCCGGAGTATCCGCCACGTCCCTGGGACCGAAGCTCAGTCGAAAGTAGAATGATCTGCGCAAGGAAGGCCAAAGTCGAGCCCAAAGGGCCACCATTAGCTCCTCAAATCCCTCTGTTCCTATGCGCACCACAGGACCGGTACCGCGCGAGACCAGAGCCATCGCGGTGGCCGCCAAGTCAGGAGTCACAATAGGTTTTCCAGATCCAAAGTTCACTTCCAACGGTGCAACCGCTGTAGGCAGCGCGTCACAGGAAGTGAGGAGGTATTCAAGGAGCGGTTGAAGGTTATCGACAACCTCAATCTCATTTAAGTCACAAACCAACGCGTGAGTGACAGCCATACCTGCACGTTCAGCCGTGAGATCCCTGAACATCCGCGCGATGACATACCGGTCACCGATAGGAAAGCCCGACGTAACCGGCGACCAGTCGGAGCCAGGCGGTTCAGTATCGGGAAGATCCAAGCGCTGTGCAAGTGCGGCCGCAAACTTTTGGTCGCCGCTCGCGCATCTGAGAGCGAAACCATGCTTTGTGTTACCGAAGAAGGCTTGATCGACGCGCATGCTAATCTCCACGTTTGATCAAGCGCCAGCTGTGAGCAGCTGGTGGATTGGCAACGTGAGGTCTCGATCTTTTTGCCATCAGGCTTGATCACATAGCCAAAATGCTCTGGCCCCAAGCTCGCATAATCCACGTCGCCTGTCGTCGGGCTAAGAGGACGTTCCAGAGAGGAAAGACCCATGATAAGCGCGTGCTTCCAGTTCGAACGAATGAACGCCGAAACCAATGGAAGTCGCTCTTCCAGTGCCTCCGAGGGTGTAGTTACGATCTGGGTTTCGTCCCAACAGGTGAGGAGTATGCCGAAACGAGGGAGGTGCTGCGCCTTGGTCGTAGACCGATGCGTGAAGATAAGCATCTGTAACAACTCAACTAGCCTCGCTTGGTCAGAAAACTCGACTGCGTGATTGTCGATCCGAAGGTCTCTCAGATCAGATAGCGGTTTAGAAGATATCATCGCCAACTCTGGTCTGTTGAAGTCGAACAAGCAGTAGCCACGCGTCCGCTTGATCGACACGCTTTTGCCAGTTTTCCGTGAGCCGTCGGCTTTCGATCATGGACTTGATTTGCTCGCCACCGTATTCAGGCCACACTATGTCTGCCTCGTACCCATTAGAATCAATGACGGGCCAGACACTGTCGACGCTAACGGCGCGGGCAGTGTGACCAGCCGCACGCCCCTCATCAAGCTGCTCCAGAGCCGCTTCAAATGCCTCGAGGTTCGTGGCGGCGCCGTTCATTTGCAATGCTCCGGGGCCTGCATGAGACGGCGGAGCAACTGAGCACCGTAGTGGGTTTTCCCGACGCCGCTTTCGCCAACGAGGAGAATTGAGTTCGATGTTGCGTTCAATACTTCTCCCTCCCGCACATAAACAGGGGGTCGAGAGAGACTGACGTGGGTGGCGGCAGCCGAACGCCGGGTCTCTTCACGCCCAACGCCCATACAAGGAGTTCAACCAATCCTGTACCGGTGTTCGACGACGCATCACCGTCAGTAGCACCGATCACGCTGACGGAATGTTCGACAGTATCGGGCATGGCACGGGTTACAGCACCGCGCACAGCATCCTCCATTTGTTCAGAAATTTCGACGTCTGACTTGGTCCAAGCGAGAGCAACGGGCCGACCATCTCGTTCAGAACCCAGTCGCATTGCGAGTCGCTGCAACGACCCACGTGCAGCGCCCTTGACTCGCCAGCCAGCGCTTCGCGGTCGGCCACAATGATGAAGGCGTCAGCGTAATCCGATACCCAGCGCGCACCTTCACCTAGGTCGGATTTCGTATTTACCGCCCACCTTTGGAACCATTCTCCAGGCGCGTCCGTAAATAAATAGTCCATCGGTTGATCACCGTTTTCGCTTCGAAATCTGAGGTGAAGGAGGCCGGGTGCCCGCCCACTTCGGCTGGTGGTGTGGGCTGGAAACTGCGGAGGCTGACCGGGCGCCCAACGGAGTGAGCCTGCGGCCGCCTCCCACCCCGAAAGGGTATAGGAACCTGCGAACAGCAAGTCTCTGGTACCTATCAGTCCTCTTCCGAGAAGGAGATACCACGCTGCAAGCAAAGTAGTTTTGCCTGCGTTTTGCGGTCCGATGACGCCGACAACAATTGGTTTCCCGCGCCCGGCAACGAAGCCCAAATCATTAAGACCAAATGCACTACCTGACCATGGCAATAGCATCTCTCCTGAAGTGCTCTCCTCAGACTCTTCGGACACCTTGGAGCCATTCCAAATATTACACTTCGAAAGGTCAGTATGGCCCAAGGCACACCGGTATCAGGTGCGAAGCACGTATCGTTCGAGCATTTTCCATGATCAGGACTTACCCGGGGAGCGACGCTTTGTAGGCAACGCGTCGTTTGCGGCTTGCGACGCCTGGAGCTCGCGGAAGATCCAGCTCGCCCACGACACCGCGTCAAGTTCGGAACTGGGCGAATACCCGGTCAGTCGTTGGAAATCATCCGCGTTTCGTGCATTGGCGTGCTCCGGATGGCCAATCAAGGACAGCAGTGGCCCACGTCCTTCCGGTGCTTCTGCGATTTTTGCAGCGACGGCGCGGAGCGCCGCGAGATCAACATGGTCCTGCGCTTCTTCCACGAGTTCGCGAACACTCTTCTTGGCTCCGACATCCGGTGTGTTCAGGCTCAGAACCGTCTCCCCTAAAAAAGCTGACACACTAGCTGGCGTGAAAAGTGGAACTGTTTCGAAAGGTCGAGCGCCATGAGCGCGGCGGCCGTTGTCGGGGAAAGTTCGCGATAGCTCTTTGCGGCAGATGGAGAATACAAAGCCTCACGCCACCAAAGAAGATTGGTTCGCCGCTGAAGGCCAGCAGTGGCTGCACTGAAGGATTTTAGTGTCTCACCGACAAAGTCGGAAATCGCCTCGGCCATGCCACTAAAGGGAGTAGACAAGTCTGCTTGACTGACATTGATATTGGACAATGCGGAATTGATCGCACCGGCAATCGCAGTCCCTGATCGATTTCGAATTCTTCATTCCATTGCGCATTTGAGTTAGGCCAAAACTGATTACCTTGCGTCGCGCCAGCTGATGCTTGCGGTCCTGCGGCGGCCTTCATAGAGTTCCGCAGGTATTCCTCTGATACCTCGGATATTGAGATCTTTGGACCGTCAATATCCGGATTTGTATACTTTAAAGGCTGGACCGAGATGCTCTCTGGCGTCGCCCACTCTTTCACAGCCCGAGTATCGACGCGGCTCTCAATCTGCTTGACGATATCAATCCAGATATCACGCTCGTTATCGACGGGGAGAAGCGGCAGCGCGTTGCGTGCTGACGCCACAAAACAAACGCCTACCCGATCGTCATTACTAGCTGCTTCGACGATTGCGTCGAGAAGAATAGCGCGAACTACAGAGATAGGCATAGTAGCGAAGGTGTTGCGATATGTCGCCCACCTCTTTTGGAGCGCGGCAAGAGCCTCTTGGACTACTGGATCGTTTTCCGGCGCTTCAGGGTCGAAAGCGATTAGAGAATAGCTTAGCGCTTTCGACGGCTTCTTTTTCAAAGCGCTCGCGAGGTCTTTAGCTGCCTGTGATAGTTTTTCCAGCTTGGCGTCATCTCCACCGACGTCGATCAAGCCTTTGATGAGAAAACCATGAAGAATAAAGTTGTCCAATCACTCAACCCCTTGTTGTTGAAATCGGACATTAAATGACAGTGCGGAGAAGCCAAGTCGAAAGTAGGCATAAGATACCTCTGCGCGTCTGCCCTCATTTGATACCATTCTGGCTGTTAGTCGCCTTCGCACGGTTTACGCCAGGTGGAGAGCTATCGGAAAGTATCAGGCGCAGCCGTCGTCCCCTCCTCCTATGCCAGATGCACGTGTCTTTGTATCACCTACCGGATAAGAGACGGCCGCGCCGCAAGAAAGGTTTTGTCCGTGTCTGTTTTCACTATTCGGAGCCGCCTTACACCGAAGACTTTGCAAAAGCCTGCTCTAAGCGCATTTTTGACTTTCTACAGCCGAGATGCTGCTAGGTAGCGAATTGGAGCTTTGTCTTAAGAGCAGTTAATCACGTCTGGTGTGGCGAATGTCTTCTTCAAATCCATGGTGTTGATCGCTGCAAGTGGATCGAAGGCAGCTATCTAACATCCGGCACATTGCTCCACTCAGGTATGTTTGCTAAGCAAAACCAAATTGGATGGGATCAAAGGAAAAGACTTTTTCTGCCAATTGTAGCCGGGACAAAGCAAGGGACCAAAATGCAAGGAACTGCGACCGACGTTGGATCGGTGCTGGAATGGTTTGACCACAAGCAGACTGAAAGTACAGTTCTTGCTTTTATCTGTGCTCACACGCCCGAATTTCGATCTAAAATCGAATACCTCATTACCAATTGGGCATCGGTTGATACCATGCTGTCTGCCGAAATCACACTCGTGCTTTTCGGACCTGATGCAAGTAACGCGCTGGAAATCAAGGAGTATCCCAGTCCTGATGCCAGAGATTGGGTTTGGGCGTTTCCGGTCCTCACATCGCGGTGCAAGGAGCAACGACTGGTGCGGACTTTCCATTTTGCGGTCCGGAGAGCTTTGGGACGAACTCGATGATGAGCAACGAAGTGCCTTCGTCTCCAAAACAATTCAGAACGTGGATGAGGTACGAGACCGGGCTGGCCTTTCGCGGAGGCAACTACCCGCGGTAGTGCTCTATCTCAAAGGACTAGAGAAACCCTTAGGGATTCCGATTCCTTCAATCGAAAGTAACGATCAGATTCTAAAGTTAATTTCAGACATTAGGCTTACATACGACGATCTTTTATTTTCTAGACTTAAGGTGGTGGCAAACACAAATTTCGAAATAGTCGAACTTAAGCGAAGGGTTGATCAATTTAAAACTCACGAAGCAAATCTAGACCGTCTAAAGTCTGCTTCGGTTCGTCTGCTAGAGGAACTTCGTGCCAAGTACTCCTTGGATGAGGGGATTATTGAGAACCTAAAGCTCAGTATTGAATCAATGAGATTTCCGGCCAACATTGCTCCTCACCTTGTCGATGCTGGCATGGCTGAAAGAGCATTTCGCGACTCGAGAACGCTTGCGCTTCAAAAGAACTTAACGGAAATGTCTAAGCGCTGCCTCGAGGTATCTAAGTTGGCGGTTTCTGATACTCCGCTGCTCACAAGATCAAACAAGTTTGAAGAAAAGTTGGCACTGCTCAAGGACCTACGGTCTCAGCTCGAAGTGTATTCGAATAGAATTAGCAGACTATCCGAATTTCGTAGCAGCATAAATCATGCGTCTGATGGCGTTGCCCTTGTCAATGAGCAGATGAGTATTCTTTCAAGTCTGTATCAGAGGGTCGGCACTTTGCTTAGGGTTTCTCTTGGTGGTCCGTAAGCAGTCCTTCAGTGAGAATGGACTAACGGCAGCTCGGCCAGTGAAGTAGTTGTTCACGGGGCTCGACGCGAATGGCAACTTAGATCTCAACCTGCAAGTGGATCAGCGGCTCGGAGTTGGCGAAGCGTAAACGGGTTCACCATACAGATGGGCGTATTTTCGAAAGAGATTTAAGCTAACTGGACGACGTTCATCGGTTGGACTAGCCTGCATTGAATAAGACAAAAATGGACGCAGAAGGACGCCTAGTGCGATTCCAAAACGAGGAATCATATAAATAAATCAAATGCTTGAAATGATATGAGAAACCTCTTGGGGTATTTTTGGGGTGTGGAGTGATGTTTAGTATGATTTCAGTAAGCAATTTGAAGCACTTGCAGATTAAAAGGATTCCGCCCCGGAATCGCACTGAGCCAAGCCTGATAATGGGTCTTCGAGCCGTCGTAGTACAAACCGTAGTACACAACGCGCCTGTTGACCTTGGCTTGGCTGTCGCGATACCCCTTACATTGCTGACGGGAGACCTGACGAGGGTGCCTGTAACGGGAATAGAACACTGCCCCGGGCACCACTCTCAATTCACGAAAAATATTTCTTGGTAAATCAAATAGATGTGTAGTTATTGATTCCTCGATTCTTCTCGGGGAAGCAACATTCGGCGTAATTGCTGCTCTTTTGTTGCTTATGCGAAGTCCAACAATTTCTAAACCTCGGCGGCAGATGAAGAGGAGAAGTCGCCATTCATCGTGCCGTTGCTTGGTTTCCGCAAGCAAGGCGAATTGCAGCTATTCAGCAAGGAGCATTTCCTTGACCTACTTTGGCGGCTTGATGAATGCGACGCCTCGGATATCGCAAACCGTTTCAAGATCGTTGATGAAAGCCAGGCTGGTCAGATCGACATATCCGAGAGTGGCAAGGTGGGGATCGACTTTGCACGGCGCGTCCAAGGTGAGCTTGCCGCTGTCATCCAAGAGCCAGCATGGACTTTGCCCAGACTGGCCAACTGGATCGACACAGGTATAAAGCATCCTAACATTACCAAGCCGAGCGCGGTGGTGTTTTTCAGGGGCGCCCTGAACAAGCTGCTGGCCAGCGGCCATGACTTGGACACCTTGGCACGGAACAAATACGATCTGCGCAATGTAGTGGCAGGTTTCATTTCCGATCTTCGATCCAATCGAGAAACCGACAACTATTCTGCCCTGTTTGCCGCTCACGCTGATCAGTTTGCCACCAGCGCAGAACTATCCATGATCTTCGATGAGCATAGTTACGCCTTCAACCAGCCCTATGCCGGGGCCACCAAGTTCAACAAGCATTACACCCCGTTGATTGGCGACTTGAAAGCCGGAGGTGAGGAGTTCGAGTGCGCCGTCTATCTGGACCGGTTGGATACGGTGAAATACTGGATTCGGAATATCGAGAACAAGAAAACCTCTTTCTGGCTCCAGCTACCACACGGAAAGTTCTATCCGGATTTTGTAGCGATGCTAGACGATGGGCGAATCTTGGTTGTCGAATACAAGGGCGCGCATCTTTTCGACTCGGAAGAAGCCAAGCGCCAGATTGGCGACGCATGGGCTGACGCCAGCGGTGGCCAATGCTTGTTCTGCATGCTGACTGACCGAGGATTCGATCTTATAGATAGGACAATCAGTTAGGTCCGCGTTAGAATCCCTTCCGCCGGGTTGCTGTCCCATTGCAGTCCCGGTGGATAACCTGCAGGGAGGATTTTGGCCACAGGACGTAATGTCTTTATCTTCAAGGGGATTTTGGTAGCGGAGGAGGGACTTGAACCCCCGACACGCGGATTATGATTCCGCTGCTCTAACCAACTGAGCTACTCCGCCATGAGTGAGTGGCGATTTAAGCGAGGGGCTGTGGCGGGTCAAGAGGGAAAACACGGTCAAAGCCGGATTCTTTTCTACGCCGTTCAAACCGTCTCGGGCGCCGCCTTGGTTTCGAAATACTTGGTTTCTGCGATCTGGCGGATGAATGCGGCGCATGTGTCCGGTGCCGTGATCAGGATCATATGACCTGCCCCGTCGATCCACTCGTTTGACAGGCCGAACTGGATCATTGGATCGCCGTGCGCGTGGGCTGCAAGTATAGCGTCCTGTGTGCCGTATAGAATGCCGCCGGGTACGGCTAACTCCTCATAGCGGGCGACCTGCGCCGCCATGCTGTCATCAATTCCCACAACGTCCTGCGATCCGGTGATGAAGGCCGACGGGCGCAGTCCAAGCGCACCGCCAGCACGATCCAGAAAGTCCGCAGGCGCAGGGTCGGGGGCGAAAACGACGTCCAGAGTGTGTGGTGCAGTTTTGGCGGCCACGGGTACAGCGATTGTGTTGCCGATCAGGCTGCGCAGCCATTCCGTGCGGATTTCCAGTGGTTTGAAAACCTGGGGTGTCGACGGCAAAACTTGCGTCAGAGGGGCTAGCAGAGCCAGGGCCTTGATCTTTTCTGGGTGGTCCAGCGCCATCGCCAACGACACCGCGCCGCCCAAGGAATGGCCTACAAGGACAGCGTCGGTGACGTCCTTGCTGTCCAGAAACTCTTGTATCATGCGCGCCTGTTCGGGCAGACGGCCCAGATCGGCACTGTCGCGGGTCGAATAGCCACAGCCGGGCCGGTCCACTGCGATGACGTGGTAGTCATCGGCCAGCATGTCGACCAAGGCATAGGTGAAATGCTGCAACTGCCCAGCCAGCCCGTGGATCATGACAAGGGTCTGCTTCGACGGATCGCCCTTTTCCACATAATGGATGCTGCCGCCGTTCACGGGCGCGATGACCCCAAGCTGCGGAACTCGGATTTGGCCTTGGCGAGTCAGTTTGCGGGTCCACAGTTTCATGCCGACAAAAAATGCGACGATCAGCAGGGCGATGGTTAGAAGAGTGGTCATGTCAACGATCTCCGGCTGGGGGAGGGGCAGGGTGATATTGTTCCAGCCCGGATCGGGCCATGCGCTTTTCATACTCGGATACGGTGCCGGGCCAAAGCGTCGTGTTACGGCCTTGGGCATCCTGATACCATGAGGTGCAGCCGCCCGCTTGCCAGACGCTGTCTGAGTGGCGGTCCTGCATTTCCTGCGTAAAGGCTTCTTGTTTCGCGGCGTCAGGTGTGATGGCCTGTAAGCCGTTGCGCTGCATCTGATCCAGCACCCGGCCTATATGGCGGACCTGTGCTTCGATCATCAGCACGACCGAGTTATGGCCCAATCCGGTATGTGGCCCCAACAGGATAAAGAAGTTCGGAAAACCTGCGATGGCAGTGCCCAGATTGGCCTGCATCCCATCGGTCCACGCTTGGCGCAGGGTCAGGCCATCGGTTCCGGTGATGTCCAGACGCTCGACCACGTCCGTCACATGAAAGCCTGTGCCCCAGATCAATACATCGGCCTGGGTCCGGCTGCCATCTGCGGCGATGATCTGATCTCCCTCGATTGTCGCCACCCCGTGCGGGATTACTGTCACGTTGTCTCGCGCAAGGGCCGTGTACCAATCATTCGAACTGAGGATACGTTTGCATCCAATCCTGTAGCCAGGGGTCAGGTGTTCGCGTTGTTCGGGGTCAGTTATCGCTTTATCCAGCCCGTTTCGCCACATCTTCATGGCAAAGTTGACCATCCGCTCTTCGCCCCGAAACACACGGTGTCGATACTCAAAAATCCAGTAGATCAGTTTGCGGCGTATCCGGGGCAGGATCGGGATGCGCCGATAGAAGCTGCGAACCCACGGTGCAATTGGCCCGTCGGGGCGGGGCAGGACGTAGGGCGCGGTCCGTTGGAAGATCGTGATTTGGGCTGCCGTTTTCGCAATTTCAGGCACAAACTGAACGGCAGAGGCACCGGTGCCGACCACCGCGATGCGTTTACCCACAAGTTCAACGTCGTGATCCCATTCGGCAGAATGGAACTTAGGCCCGGGAAAGCCGTCGGCACCGGGTATGTCGGGCACATCCGGTAGATGCAGTGCCCCAATGGCCGAGACTAAAAAGCGCGCCGTCCAGTGCTGCCCGCCCTCGGTTTCCACCTGCCATTGGTCGCCGTCCCAGCGTGCGGATTTTAGCTGCTGGTAGAAATGGCACAGGTCGTACAGGTCCTCATCCCGGCAGACCTTTTGCAGATACGCCTGAATCTCGGCCCCACCGGCATAGGCGCGGCTCCAGTCCGGGTTCAGGTGCGTGGCCATCGAATACAGATGCGAGGGAATATCGCATGCCACGCCGGGATAGGTGTTTTCGCGCCATGTACCGCCGATATCACCCGCTTTTTCAAGGATGGCGATATCGCTGATTCCACGTTTGCGTGCCTCGATTGCCATGGTCAGCCCCGAGAACCCGGCACCAATGATCAGCATTTCCGCACTGTGCGCCATGCACCTGCCCCTCCCAAAGCAACCGTGACGGTTTCATTTGACTATAGGGGACCTAAGACGTCTGAACAGCTTCCCGTGGGGTCAAATAAAGTTTGGATGGCCTGGTGCGCATTCGCCCTGACGTGACACCAATCTTAAAATTCGAGACGATGTGCCCGACCATGCGCGACAAGGCGTGCATTAAGTGTCTCGGCCTCGGGCGCACCGGATTCTAGCGCGAAGACAAAGGCGTGGGTTAGGTAAAAACAAGCGGCATCAATGTCCTGTGCCGCCTCGCGCTCATCCGCAGCCATTGTGTAATAGTGGATCAGGGCAGCATGATCGTCCTGCTCATGGGCCTTTAACAGCAGGCGATCCAATTCGTCTTTTTCCATTGGACCTCCTGCCAAAAGGGGCCGGCCGAGAGGTTACTCCGCCCGTCCGTTTTCGATCTGCGTTGCGACCCAGTGATGGAAGTTATGGGTCGGCCCGTCCATTGCGGGTGAAAACCGTCCGCCATCGAACAGCACCCCGTGGCGACCCTTTTGCATACCTTCGACAACAAAGACATCTTCTTCGAAAATGGCCCGCCACTGTTGTGCGTTTGTGGTGCGAAGCCCGTCCAGATGCGGCGTGTCCTCAACGCTTTTGGCATAGTACAGCCGGATATGCTCGACGGTGTTTTCGTGGTCGACCGGCTCAAGCAAGATTGCAAAGGCATGGTCGCGCTGCACCCCCAACAGGACGTTCGGGTATAAGGCTACATATTCCGCGCCTTCATCCCACTTGTCACTCAGGTCTTCAAAATCGGGAAAGGTGGTGCCGTCCTGATCCTTTAGCTGCCGGTAGACCAGCGTGCCCTGACCGGAGTAATGCCCGCGGACTTCGATGTTATAGTGATCTTCCAACCGGGAATAGCTGTTCAGGCCGGGATGCACCCAAGGCAGGTGATAGCTTTCGCAATAGTTCTCGACCGCCAGTTTCCAATTGGTTTTGACCTCCAGCTTGAACGAGGCCATCTCGCCGCCGTCATGCAGGGGGTGTTCGAATTCCTTCCACCGATCCAGCAGGGCACCATGGGCATCCTGAAACTCCGGTGCGTTGCCGTCTACGTTCACAAAGATCACATCGCGCCAGACATACGACCGGACACGCACCAGCCCCAGATCCTTGTGATCGACGTTTTCGTGCTTGTTCTGACCGGGGCCGCCGACATGCGGGGTAGCGCGCAGCTCACCTTTCAGGCTGTAGCACCAGCTGTGATAGGGGCAGCGGATCGCGCCTTCGATCTTGCGGGGCGTATCCACAAGGATCATGCCGCGGTGGCGGCAGGTGTTCTGGAAAACCCCGATCTCTCCGTCGCGATCACGGACGATCAGTAGTGGCATGCCCAGAAAGTCGACCGGTTTTGCATCGCCTACCTCGGGGACATCCAGACCAAACCCGATCCCGGACCAATTGGCAAAGAGGACCGAGCGCTTTTCTTCGGCAAAAACAACCGGGTCGATATAGTGTTCATTCGGCAGGCCATTTGCGATGGTCACATCGTTCAGAACGGATGACAGCGCGCTGTGCTTGTTCATCGGGCTCTCCTGTGGGTTGCTAGATGCGTTCTTTTCCGTATTGGCGGATGGTGTGGCCCTTTCTCAATATCAGAAAACCTCACCACTGGGTGATCTGATCTAAACTGAACCGTCCTGAACCTCTTGAATGATCCATGATTTTAAGGCACGGGCGCTGTCCGAGAGGTCTTCGTCCGGGCGGCCAACTATGTAGAATTGGTTGGGCGCAGTCAGATAGTGCGGGCCAATGGCGACCAGCTTTCCCGATTGCAGCATCGGCTGGATCAGCCGTTGCCAACCCAGCGTCAGCCCAGCCCCCTTGCGCGCCAGTTGCAGGGCAACCGAATAGCTGTTCACCCTGGAGTCAATCGGGATCGTGCCCACATATCCCAGTTGTTTGAACCATTCCGGCCAGGTGGTCCAAGTGCGGTCTTCCGAGGCCATGTGGATCAAGCGTTCGGCTGCCAGCGCGTCGAGGTCAGCACCAGCCAATCGTTCCGCGACCTCGGGGCTGGCGACGGGGATCAGGTGATCGCGGAACAGGGGTGTATGCGTCAAGTTCGGGTCGGGGTCGCGCCCGTAGCGAATAAAGAAGTCCACATCCGGTCGGTCCCGAAAAGGGCGATCCTGCGACAGCTGGTCCACGTTGACGTCCGGCATTTCGCGCCAAAATCGGATCACGGCGGGCGACAACCACAACGCCGCCACTGCCGTGGTCGATCCGACCGTGACCTTGCCGCCAGATTTGCGGTCACGGATCGTTGCCAGAACTTTCGAGATACGCCCGAATGACGACGACAGCGCCTCGTAAAGCGCATTGCCGTCTTCGGTCAGATCGACACCGCGATGCTTGCGCTGGAACAGCGTGGTTTCCAGATCGCCCTCCAACGCCTTGATCTGGTGACTGACCGCGCCCGGCGTGACCGACAGTTCCTCGGCTGCGTTCTTAAAGCTCAGATGCCGCGCCGCGGCCTCGAAGGCGGACAAGGTGGTCAGGGGCGGCAGGTTATAGTGGCGTCTGGACATGATGATTTGGGAAGCATTGCCTGATTTCAGATGAGCTCTCTTCATCCGAGTATTGGGCTTTTTATCGATGAAGGCCAGAACCACGTACGTAGCAATATTGTGTGTCGGTCAATTTGCTGGATAGGCGCGGTGAAATGTGGCCGTAAGCGGCGGGGGGAGCTGCTCTGCCCATAGGCGAGCCCGGTTGGTCAGGCGCTCACCCCCTTGGTCCCGCTCGTACCCCCTCGTTAAATTCAAACTCGTAAACTGATCAGCAGGATTAGGTATTCATAGATGCGGAAATGGGCATAACTATTACAAGATCGTGTCAGTTCTATGTATCTTTCGGTCGAAACCGCGCAATTTGCCCCAATCTTAATGTGCATGTTTTCAACATATCTGCTGGAAATTACATCCTTTCCGTCAGTTATGTTTGTGTTAAATGGCTGGTCATGACATTTTTATTTCGCCAACAAAGGGATGTTTTCTGCAAAAAATGGCGTTAAATCGCATTCGGATTTCCTTTAGAATTTCCATGTCCTCATTAGACTTTAATGCTGGAGGACATCTATGAATTTGGAATCCCACGAAGCCGCAACAGAGATTGCACCGCGTGTCATCTCGATCGCAAAGCGCGAGCGCGAGATATTCCGGGCATCCAAAGCCGCCGAGGCCGCGTTTGAACAGGTCGCCTGCGCAGCCAAAGATGGCGCCGCAGTACATGGTGAGTTGCAGGACCGTGTCTTTTCCATTTTTCGCTGGTATTTCCTGTCAGCCTTTTGCACCCGTATGCTGACGGGCGCTGCGCATCGGCTTGAGCATCAGACCTTGCAGGTTTCGATGGATATTTTCAGTGCCGTCAAAATGGTGCTGACCGATAGTGAGATTGAGCGGTCGATGGCTTTGGTCAGCGTCGAGCATACGTCGCCGACGATAGTTCGGGCGAATGACATTGGCAGTCGGGGGCATACTGTCGGATGGGTTGCCGCAGGGCTGCATGAAAAGGGGCGGGAATTCCCTGGCGAGATTCAGAATGCGCTGGCCGGTGCGCTGGCGGCGTCGACCCGGATCAACTGACCGCTGCGCAGTTATCCCAACGTCAGCGACTGACTACACAGTTTACACACATGCGAATCCTTGCGTACGATCCGATAGAATTTTTCCGATTGTTTTAACGCAAGGGTTTGATGCCATGTCAGAAACACTGGACCTGCATAAGTTCGAAAACCTAAGTCCTTTTCAAATCAAAGACGAACTGATCAAGCTGGCGCAGAAAGAGTCACGCCAGATGGCGCTGCCTTATCTGAACGCAGGGCGTGGCAATCCAAACTGGATCGCCTCCAAAGCGCGCGAGGCGTTTTTCCTGCTGGGGCAGTTCGCCATGACCGAAGCACAGCGCCATCGCAACGAAGTGCTGGTCGGTCTGGCAGGGATGCCGCAGGGGCCGGGTTGCTATGATCGGCTCAACGCCTATTGCGCGGACTCGATCGCGAAGAACGGCCCTCCGGGCGCAGATACTCTGGCCGCTGTGGTGGATTTCGCGATTGAGAAATTCGGTTTTACCCCAGACGATTTCGTGCTGGAACTGACCGATGGCATCGTCGGTGATCATTATCCAATGCCGGACCGGTGCATGGCGCATAACGAAGCCATCGTCCATGAATACGTGATGTGGGCGATGTGCGCGGGGCACCGGACCGATGCCAAGTTTGACATTTACGCGGTCGAAGGCGGCACTGCCGCGATGTGCTATATTTTCAAGGCGCTCAAAAACCAACGGTTGCTGAATGCGGGCGATACCATTGCGCTGGGCACGCCGATTTTCACGCCCTACCTGGAAATGCCGGTGCTTGAAGATTACGGGCTGAATGTGGTGGACGTGTCCTCGGAAGAAGAGGACCATTTCCAGCTGACCGATGACGATCTTGAGCAATTGTCCGACCCAAAAGTAAAAGCGTTGTTCCTGGTCAACCCGGGCAACCCGTCCTCGGTCGCCATCAGCCCCGAGGTCATGGCCCGACTGGTCGAATTCGTCAAAACCCGGCGGCCTGACCTGATCATCCTGACTGATGACGTCTATGGCACCTTCGTTCCAAACTTTCAGTCCGTTATGGGTCACCTGCCCGAGAACACCATCGGGGTTTATTCTTACTCTAAATATTTTGGCTGCACGGGGTGGCGTCTGGGGGCCATTCTGGTGGCCGAAAACAACATCTTCGACAAGATGATTGCCGAGGCTCCGGAGGAAACCAAGACCGTCGTCAATGCGCGATACGAGACGCTGACCCCCGATCCGTCGTCGTTCAAGTTCATCGACCGGATCGTCGCCGACAGCCGCGATGTTGCACTGAACCACACGGCAGGCCTGTCCCTGCCGCAGCAGGTGATGATGACGCTGTTTTCGCTGGTCGAGTTGATGGACGAAGATAAGGGATATCAGAAGTTCTGCTGGGGTATCCTGAAACACCGTTTTGATGAACTGGTCGAGGGGATGGGTATCGACGTGCCCGACAACCCATTGTTCGACAAATATTACGGCATCATTGATTTCGAATTCTGGCTGCGAAAATATGTTGGCGAAGAGGTGGTGGTGTGGATCAAGGAAAACGTCCACCCGCTGGATATCTCGTTCAAGCTGGCGCAGGACCACGGTATCGTTCTGTTGAACGGATCGGGCTTTGATGCACCGAACTGGTCGGCACGTGTTTCTTTCGCCAATCTGGACGATAGCGCCTATCGCCAGATTGGGCGTGCCGTGCGGGCGGTGGCTGTGGGCTATGTACAGGCCTATCGGGCCTCGAAAGGATTGCCGCTACACGGCTGAGGCAGAGCTGCAGGGAAGGGGAGCTTATCATGGAATTGATCGGGTCGATCCTAGGCCCTCATCCTGCGCTGGCCTTGTTCTGCAGCCTTGCCCTTGGCTATGCGCTAGGCAAGATCACCATCGGCTCGTTTACCGTTGGATCGGTAGCGGGCTGTCTTCTGGCAGGTGTTCTGGTCGGCCAGACCGGAGTGGTCGTTTCAGATGACATGAAACAGGCGTTCTTTTTACTGTTTCTGTTCTCCATTGGGTACCGAACCGGGCCACAATTTTTCCGGTCTTTGAACTTTGGTGCGTTGCCGCAGATTGCCATCACAGTGTTGCTTTGTGTTGTGGCGCTGTTGGTCGCGGTGCTGTTGGCTCCGCTTATGGGGCTGTCCGTTGGAATTGCTGCGGGGCTTTTAGCGGGTGGTGTCACGGAAAGCGCGACCTTGGGTGTTGCCATTGACGCCTTTGCAAAAGCTGGCGCCGACGAGGCCGCGCAAGCCATTTTCGACGGTGAGATTGCCACTGGTTTTGCCGTGGCTTACTTCGTCGGGGTCATTGCGACCATCTTTTTCCACACGCAGCTGGCGCCCAGGCTCTATGGCAGGTCGCTGAAAGAGGCCTGCGCAGAGTACGAGGCCGGGTTGAACAGCAACGACGCTCCGATGGTGTCCGAACACCGCGATTTCGAAGCCCGCGCTTATCGTATCAACCCCGAATTCGTCGGCCACAGGATTTCCGAGCTTGAGGCCCGCGTGCCTGAACATGTTCGCGCGTTTTTCGATCGTGTCCGCAGGGGCAATAAGATCCTGCCCACCACTCGCGATATGGTGCTGCAAGAGGGTGACATAGCCGCCATCGCCGGCGTGCGATCCTATCTGATCGAACACACTGCCTTACTGGGGGAAGAGGTTGAAGACCCCGAACTTCTGGACTTGCCGGTTCAAACCAACGACATCGTCGTGACCAACAACGAGGTGGTCAACAAGACCCTGGCTGAACTGTCCGCCCGTCCCGAAGCGCGCACCATCTACTTGCGCGGCATCATGCGCAGCGGCGAGCGTTTGCCAATCTTTCGCGGCGTGACCCTGCACAAGGGTGACGTGCTGACCGTTTCGGGCACTCGCAGTCATATCGAGGATGCCGCTGCACGCCTTGGTTATCTGGACCGCGAAACCAGCAAGACCGACATGGTTTTTGTGGCCTTTTTCATCCTGATGGGCGGGTTGATCGGTATCCCCGCGTTGAAGTACGGCGCGATAGAACTGGGGCTTGGGACGTCGGTCGGCGTGCTGCTTGGCGGTCTGGTGGCGGGGTGGTTGCGCTCGGTCCACCGCACATTCGGCTTTGTGCCCGAGGCAACGCTGTGGATATTCGACTCGCTTGGTTTGTGCGTGTTTGTGGCCTGCGTGGGCATCACCTCGGGACCGAGCTTTGTGACCGGGGTGATCGAAAGCGGGCCATCTTTGATCTTCGGGTCGGTGGCCATCGTGTTGTTAGCCCATGGGTCGGCGGTCATTGTTGGGTGCAAGGTCTTTGGCATAAACGAGGGCGTTCTGGCGGGCACCTGCTGCGGGGCAGGGACCTCGGCCCCCGGTCTGGCCGCCGTGCAGGAAGCGGCGCAGAGCCAGGTTCCAACCCTAGGCTATGGTCTTGGCTATGCCGTGGGCAACGTCTTGCTGGCCCTGTGGGGCTCGGTCATCGTTATTGTATTGATGTAGCTTACGGCACGAATGCCACAACCAACGGACCCCAGAGTGTCAGGAATATGTTCGCCACCGCATAAGTCATCGTAAACGCGGGCGTCGGGGTTGCATTCCCGGCTTTTTCCAGAAGCGTTGCAAAACCGGGATTACCCGACCGCGACCCTGTCACCACTGCACAAGCCTCGACCGGGTTTTTGATACGCAAGACGAAATAATTGATCGGGAACTGCACGATCATCGGCATAAGCGTGACCACGACGCCCAACAACAGCAAGGTGATCCCGTATTGCTGAATGGCTTCAAGCGCAGGTTTGCCCGCGTTCAGCCCGACAACCCCAACGAACACGGCCAGGCCAAAGCTTTGTAGGAAATTCGCAGCCCCACGATTGATCCCACCGATCTTGGGCCGCCGGATGCGCAGGTATCCGATGATCAGCCCGGTTACCAAGCAACCAAGCCCGGACCCAAGCGCCACTTTCGTACCGGCAATGACAAAACTGATCTCACCGATCAGATATCCAACAGCCACGCCGATCCCCAGTGCAATGAAGTTGGTGACTGAGGCTGCGGGCGGCACATAGCCCGCCATTTTAGCAACCCGGTTCAGATCATCCTTGTGACCGACAATGCTGACTTCATCACCCGCGTGGATTTCGGTGTTGTGCAGCACTGGCACTTCATGGCCCATGCGGATGATTTTTGAGATGTGGACGCCCCGCCGCTGATCCGCCGTCAACGCCTCGCGCAATTCCACTAGCGTCTTGCCGGTCAGTTTGCGGTTGGTGACCACGACATTGCGGCGCTCTTCCACAACGGTCAGTTCGGGCGGGTATTCTCCGATTTCACCGCTAGCTGTACCTTCGAATTGTGTCAGCGTTCCGACCAGGCCAGAAACCACGATCACGTCCCCTGCGCTGATCAAAGTATCCGGCGTCGGATCCACCGGGACGCCGTCCTGCAGCAGCTTTTCGACGACCAGATCACCGTCATAGCTGCCCTCGATGGATTTGACCGATTGGCCTGCAATCGCGGCGTCTGCATTCACCTGATAGGCGCGAGCATCAAATCGGTTCATTGGAAGGAATTCGCCTTCCTCCAGCTTGCGACCGCCACCGCTGAGTTTCTGAGCCAGCTTGATTGCCTCTTGTCGCAGGTCGACACGCATGATGATCGGGATAACGCTGACCGCTAGGATCGGACCGATTGAGCCAAAGATATAAGTGACCGAATACCCCACCGCGATATTGGTTTTAAGCTTTTCCGCCTCATCCGCTGCCAACCCCAGCAAGTCGATGGCATTGCCGGCGGTGCCGATGATCGCTGACTGCGTCAACCCTCCGGCGGCCAACCCGGCGGCCAGCCCTTTGTCCAACCCCGCCAATCGAGCCACGACGATGACGAAGAACAACCCCCATAGCGTCATCATGAACGCGGCCAGCAGCTTGGTCAGGGCGGTTCGGTTCAGAGCCGCAAAAAACTGCGGGCCGCCATTGTAGCCGACCATGAAAATGAACAGCGAGAAAAAGACGTTCTGAACATCCGTACTCAGGTTGATACCGCCGATCTGACCCACGAAAACGGCCACCAGCAAGGTTCCGGCGATGCCACCCAGTTCGAACTTGCCGACCCGGAACTTGCCGACGCCGTATCCCAGGCCAAGACAGAGAAAAAGCGCCATGATCGGAAAGGCGCGGAGCTGTTCAGTGATCAATTCCATCTTAAATTCTCCAGGGTTCAAGTCTGGCTTTAACGGCGCCACGAATGGTGCTTCAGAACGCTGATAATGCTTGGAAATTTAGATTATCTGTGTTGCGTCGCGCTCAGGTAAGCATCGGTTTTGTGATCTGTCAAATTGCCCAGTGAAATTCACCGCCTGCAATGGAATCGACCGAGACGCGGCAAATTGGGGTTCGAAGCGCTATAGCACCCAACAAAAGAAAGGAACGCCAAGCCTGTACTGCGCGAAATACGCATGCAGTTTCATTTTGTGCCACAACAATGTGTCACGCCGCTTTAACGCATACAGTCTTGTTGTTTTGTTGGCTCGACCCTCAAAGGTTTTCCTTTTTCGCCCGAAAAAGCACAATGAAATCAATGCGTGGTAACTCGATTGCTGCCCCCAACATTCCTTTTTTGCAGCAAAGTTCTTCCTTCCAATGGCAAAGAAAAAGCCAGCGATACGCTGGCTTGCAAGAACATTTATGATCTCAGAGTAGATCGCGTCGGCGAAATACTATGCGGTTTCTTCCGTTTATTGCCCAACTGCCCGGCCACAGGAGTGCCTTGGGCGAACCGGATTTCCGCTTCGCCGTCGGTTGGGACGTTCGCGCATCCTAGCCGTGTGTGCGCAACTTGCCGGGGTCGTAGACCGGGCAGGCGGTAATGTGGGCCGTAGTTTCTGCTAAGGGCTCTCACTGCCAATTCGGACTTGGTGCAGAGAAGGTCCGTGGCGAGCCCAAAGTGTCAAACATCGCATGGTACTGCAATGAACGCCTGCGACAGCAACTGAGATATACACTTTAGTGGTCAGGGGCTGCTCCTGATGTTCCTCGAATTGTCAGAGTCGCAGAATACTCGAAATGACGGACTGGCAGATCGGGTGTTCGCATTCGGTCCAGAAGGATCTCGGCCAACCGCTTGCCTAACTTCTTCGGGTCGATCGCCATGGTCGTGAGGCCGGGCGTCGAGACGGCCGCATCCTCGATGTCATCGAAGCCTACTACTGAAAAGTCATGCCCTGGTTTCAATCCGGACTGGATCAAGCCGAAGCAAGCGCCAAGCGCCACAACGTCTCCGTTGCAAACAATGCCCGTCACCTCGGGGTGTTGGTGACGGAGTGCGGCAATAGCGTCAACGCCAGCACTCTTATTCTCATCGCATGGCCAGACAATTGGTTGCACGTCATCCATCTGCTTTAAAGTGCCAAGGTAACCGGCAATGCGTTCTTCACGCACGGACGATTGCTCGGTGCCGCCAAAATAGGCGATGTGCTTGTGCCCTAAGTCTATCAAGTGCTGCGTGGCTTGTGCGAGGGCTTCGGTATTAAGAATGCCGACATGGTCGAAAGACTGCGACACCTTTCGCATGAATGTCACAGCGGGAACACCGTGAGCATTCAGAAGCTCTATAGATACTTCGCTTGTGTCGAGCGCCGGAACCCAGATCAATCCACGTCGGCCAAATCTGATGCAGGCTTCCAGAAGGCGGTCTTGACGTTGAAGATCGCCTTGCGCATCGAGGATCGACACCATGAACCCTTCGGTTTCGAGCAAGTCGACGGCGCCACTCACAACCTCTGCGTTAAACGGGTTTGCCAATTTGTTTAGGATAAAGCCGATCTCGCGATTGTCACCTGATCGCATTGTGGCCGCCGCTTGATTAGGGACGTAGCGCAGACGTTTAGCTGCGCTCAGGACTTTCTGACGTGTCTTCTCTGAAATTCGGCCGGTGTCACGCATAACTTGGCTAACGGTTGGAACCGATACGCCCGCTTCTTTGGCAACGCTGGATAGGGTGGGTTTTTTCTTCATGGTCACAGTTTAGATATATCGTTTGCCTAACGTCGCAATTGGTTTTGCAATTGGCAAGCAAATTATGGCGAAAGCTTGGCGGTAACAGGCTTGACTCAAGATACAACGATATATCATATTAACTGCATTCGCCCGCAGACTGACCCAAAGGTGTCGGCGAGGGAGAGAGGTTGTCGGGTTTCGGTCAGCCTCAGACATAGGGAGGAAATCATGTCGATTCATCTGAAACTGTCGGGTGCCGTGTCCGGTGTTGCGATGCTTGTTGGCGCAGCTGCCGTGCAAGCTGAAACTCTGTTCTGGTCGACCCAGGCCCGGCCCGCCGAAGAAGCGCAGGCTATGCGGACTGAGGTTCTTGGTGGCTTCGAGGGCGGGGTTGACTACCAACCGAACGAAGATGGCCCCTGGCTCACTCGCTTGCAAGCCGAGCTGCAAGCCGACTCAGGCAGCATTGACTTGCTGGGTTCCTTGCATGGCAACTTCTCGGCGATGAACCCTGATGACCTGATGGACCTTAGCGATCTTGGCGTCATGTCGGCGTCGGGCACTTTCAATGATCTGGCTAAGCTGGGAACCGACAGTCTGCAATATATGCCGTGGATGCAAGCGAGCTATATCATGGCCGCCAATACGGAAGCGCTGCAATACCTGCCTGAAGGTGCGGACATCAATGCACTGACCTATGACCAGTTGATCGCGTGGGCGGCGAACGTTGAAGAAGCGACGGGTCAGAAGAAGTTCGGCTTTCCAGCGGGACCCAAGGGTCTGAAGCACCGCTTTTTCCAAGGTTATCTTTACCCGTCCTACACCAACGGTGTTGTGCGGACCTTTGCTTCGCCCGAGGCTGTGACGGCATGGGAAAAGTTCAAAGAACTTTGGAGCCATACGAACCCCGCATCAACCAACTTCTCATTCATGCAGGAGCAGCTGTTGAACGGCGATGCCTGGATTGTCTTTGATCATACTTCGCGCCTTGCGCAGGCTTTCAATGAGCGTCCCGACGATTTCGTCGCCTTCCCGGCGCCTGCTGGTCCGACCGGTCGTGGCTTCATGCCTGTTTTGGCAGGCGTTGCCATCCCGCGAACCGCGCCGGATGCCGAAGGGGCCAAAGCTTTGGTGGCTTATTTGATGCAGCCGGAAACGCAGATCGCAACCCTTAAAGCCACAAACTTCTTCCCTGTGGTTGAAGTCGAGTTACCAGACGATCTGCCGCCTTCGGTCAAAGCTGCCGGCGAAGCGGTTGCCAAGATGAGCGGCTCAGCAGACGCCAATCCTGGCCTGCTACCTGCCGGTCTGGGCAGCATGGGCGGCGACTTCAACCGTGTATACGTGGATGCATTCGAACGCATTGTGCTGGCTGGTCAACCCATCGAGCAGGTTCTGGAAGATCAAAAGAAACAGCTGGAAAAGATCATGAACGAAACTGGCGCGCCTTGCTGGGCACCAGATGCGCCTTCGGAAGGTGCCTGCCCGGTCGAGTAAGACTTTCCTGACAGCCGGGCCGTCGAAGCAATGGCCCGGCTCCCCAGCAAAATCCCAACTTAAAGGAGCGGTCCGATGGAAGCGCGGCTATTGCCTTACTTTCTGATCCTCCCGGTGACGCTATTTCTCTGCCTTTTTTTCCTTTACCCATTTGCGCTGGTTGCGCAGCAGGCGTTTGGTACAGAGAACGGCTTTTCACTGGATAACTTTCGCGAGGTTGTGAACTACTGGAAGTTCCCGATCTCCATGAAGAACACCTTTCTTCTGGCTGCGGTCGTGGTGCCGATCCAGCTGGCGCTGTCACTGCTGATGGCCACGATGGTCACTAAGATGCAAAAGGGCCGCGATTTGGTTCTCTATATTTGGACCATACCGCTGGGCATCTCAGATCTTGCGGCTGGTATCATCTGGCTGGCGATCTTCGAGCAGTCGGGTTTCCTGAACTCGATGATGGTCGGGCTTGGTGTTACTCAGCAACCTGTGAGTTTGCTGAGCTATCAAACGCCGTGGGTAGTGTTTCTGGCGATTATGCTTGCCGAGATTTGGCGCGCGACCGCGATTATGCTTGTGATCCTTGTGGCGGGCATCGGTCTGATCCCCAAGGAATACTACGAGGCTGCGGATGTGTTTGGCGCCTCGCGCTGGAAACAGTTCACCCGGATCACTTTGCCGCTTCTGCGCCCATCGCTGCAAACTGCCCTGGTCCTGCGTGTCATTCTGGCCTTTGAAGTCTTTGCTGTGGTCGCAGCCCTTGGGGGAACGATATTCCCGGTGCTTATGGGCGAAATCTACGCCTATCAGTTTGACTTGCAGAATGGCGGAGCAGCAGCAGCGCTGGCGATCATCGTTCTGATCATCTCGATCGTCTTCACTCTGATCATCATGCGCGCTCTGCGCGTCCCGAAAGGAGCCACGATATGACGGCAGTTGCAGACGTTGTGGCCCCTGACGCCCGCAAAGCGGGAAGGGGGCTCTATCGGGCTGGGGTTATCCTGCTGTGCGCTTGGGTGATTATTCCGCTCTACCTACTGTTCGTGAACACGATGTCTTCACCGGATACGGTGAACAGTTTTCCCAAGAGCTTCATTCCGGAGTTCAATATGGGATCCCTGGAGTTCTTTATGGGGTTCCAGGGGATGCTGAGGGCGCTTTGGAACTCGGTTGTGGTGGCTTTGATGACGATGGTGATGTCCATCGCCATAGGCGCCCCGGCGGGCTACGCGCTATCGCGGTTCGACTTCCGAGGGAAAGAACTGTTCCGACTGCTGATCCTGCTGACACGGGCCTTCCCGCTTCCGCTTTTGGCACTACCCTTGGCAGTTCTCTTCATCCGTACGGGCTTGGATGATACGGCTTTTGGTCTGGCGCTGGTTCATACAACGTTGGCGATCCCCTTCGCGGTGCTCATCACCTTTTCGCTCTTCTCGGGTATCCCGCTGGAGCTCGAAGAAGCGGCCTGGACATTGGGCTGCACACGGCTGACCGCATTCACCAAGGTGATCCTGCCTCTGGTGCTACCAGGGATCACAGCCTCGGCGATTTTCGCCTTTGTGATCTCGTGGAACGAAGTGTTCGCGGCCGCCGTTCTGACCATCGAGAACCGGACGCTTCCCGCGTTCCTGTTGCAGACCCTGGGCGAGGCCCCTTTGCACCTGAAATTTGCAGGCGGCTTTATCCTCGTGGTGCCTGCGCTGATCTTCATCTTCGCCGTGCGCAAATATCTCTTTGCGATGTGGGGCATCGCCAACCGCTGAGCGGTGGCTGAAAGGAAACTGTTATGGCTGAAATACAGATCAAGAACGTCGCCAAGAACTTTGGATCTTACCAGGCTCTTCACGACATCAACCTGACCATCGCAGACCAGGAATTTATGGTCCTTTTGGGCGCCTCGGGCTGTGGTAAATCTACGCTTTTACGCATTATCGCAGGGTTGGAAACGGCTACGACCGGCGAAATCTGGATCGGTGGCCGCCGGGTAGATCACCTGTCGCCCAAAGATCGCGGCATCTCGATGGTGTTCCAGAACTATGCGGTGTTCCCACACCTGACTGTGTTCGAGAACATTGGCTTTGGTCTTCGGATGCAAAAGCTGCCCGATGATGAAGTCAAACGCCGGGTCGAGCGAACTGCTGGGTTGATGCATATCGAACAGCTTCTAAAGCGCTATTCGGGAGAATTGTCCGGCGGCCAACGTCAACGGGTCGCTGTTGCCCGTGCGTTGGCAATGGAGCCGGACGTGATCCTGATGGATGAGCCGCTGTCGAACCTTGACGCGCTCCTACGCATGGAGATGCGTGCCGAGTTGAAAGGCGTTCTGGCCGAAAGCAAAACCACCGCCATCTATGTGACACACGATCAGGTCGAAGCTATGTCCATGGCTGACCGGATCAGCGTTATGCATCAGGGCAAAATTGTTCAGGCAGCCTCACCCATCGAAGTGTACAGGGATCCAGCGGCCGAGTTTGTGGCCAGTTTCATCGGCAACCCTCCGATGAATTTCCTCCCCGCTGAAGCTGCGGGCTCTGGTCGCTGGACAGTGGCGGGACAGAGCTTTGACGGGCCGGCAAATGGAAAAGATCTTAAATGGGCCATCCGTCCAGAAGATCTGCGCATTGCGGATCAGGGTTTTGGAGCGCGAGCCAAAGTAGTGGAGCCTCTGGGCGCACATTTGCTCGTGACTTGTGAAGTGGACGGACACCAGTTCCGCGCCGTCCTGGACAGTGAGCTCAGCGTGAAACCTGGTGACGTACTTACGCTGGCGCCGCAAGAAGGCCGGGGTCGCTGGTTTGACCCCGAAACCACTTTGGCTGTCGCGTAAAGGAGAAGATATATGAGCCAAGCGCTGATTGATCAGGCTCGTGAAGTAATGGAAGGAAATGACCGGGGTAGCTATACAGTTCCCACCCATGGCCTCTATCCCTTTCAGTGGAATTGGGACAGCGCATTGTCCGCGCTTGGCTTCTCGCATTTTGACATGAATCGGGCATGGGTCGAGGTCGAGACTCTTATGGCTCATCAATGGGACGATGGTATGGTGCCCCATATCATCTTTCATGAACCCGATGACGGATATTTCCCAGGCCCTGAAGTCTGGAAAACCGGTCAAGTTATACCCACGACTGGCATCACCCAGCCAGCGGTCGCGGGCTTTGCTGTGCGGAAGCTCTACGATCGGTCCAACGACAAGGCTGTTGCGCGCGAACGGTTGGCTGAGCTCCTGCCAAAGGTTCATGCGTGGCACCAATGGTTCTATCGCGACCGCGATCCCGACGGTACGGGGTTGGTCGCAATCATTCACCCTTGGGAGTCTGGCCGAGACAACTCGGTGGATTGGGATGAAGCGCTGGAAGCCATGCCGATCGAGGGCGTCGCGCCATTTACGCGGCGCGATACGACACACGCCAACCCTGATCACCGCCCGTCGGACGAGCAATACAAGTGTTACATCTGGCTGCTTGAACATTTCCGAGGGCTTGGTTGGGACAATGCGAAGCTCCACGATGCCTCACCCTTCCGGCTGGTTGATCCGGGCTTCAACGGTATCCTGATACGGTCCTGCGACGATGTAGCGGATTTGGCCGAAGTCCTGGGCGATACCTCAATGGCTTTGGAGGCGCGAACAATGGCCGTGAAGAGTCGTGCGGCATTGGAAAGCCTTTGGAATCGGACACTTGGACAATACACGTGTTACAACCGCGCTGCTGGTCATCTGCAGAGCACGCCCACGGTAGCAGGGCTACTCGCAGCAATTGCCGATGTCCCTCATGGCCGCGCTGAGGAGTTGGTACGCAGGATCGCCTTGTTGGGCCAGCGATGCGGCTATCTGGTGCCCAGTCACGATCCGGCAGATGGCGCTTTTGACAGCCTGCGCTACTGGCGCGGGCCGACATGGTTAATCGTAAATTACTTGATTGCTGAAGGTCTAGGTCGATCCGGGCAGGGGGAAATGGCACAACGCATCCTCGCCGACAGCCTAAAGCTTATTCAGAAAAGCGGCTTTGCAGAATATTATGACCCGATGAGTGGTGAACCTTGTGGCGGCGGTAGCTTTACGTGGACCGCAGCCATGGTAATCGAAATCCTCAAAACCAAAAGAGTGCCGGCATGAAGCGTTCGCGCATCAATGAAATCATGGCCCAAGCAGATGAGATGATCCGCACTCACGGGTTCACGTTGCCGCCCTTTGCCTTTTGGACACCCAAGGAGTTTAAGGCCCGTGAAAGTGATGCCCGTCACGTGATTGACGCAAGGTGCGGTTGGGACATCACCGATTATGGTGACGGTGATTTTGACAAGATGGGCCTGTTCCTCTTTACCCTGCGCAACGGGTTACAGAGTGATTTGGCCAAGGGCGGCGGCATGTGCTACGCCGAGAAGCTGTTGATTTCAAGGCAGGACCAGCTGTCGCCCATGCACACGCATGTTCTGAAAGCTGAGGATATCATCAACCGCGGTGGCGCAACTCTGATTGTTGAGCTTTTCGGCTCAGGCAACGCGGGTGGTTTTGCAGAGGATCGCGGCGGTGTGGTCTGGCTGGACGGCTTCCGACATCATTATCAACCGGGCGAGAAGCTGCGCCTGGCACCGGGTGAAAGCGTTACCCTGCGTCCTGGTGATTGGCACGCGTTCTGGGGCGAAGGCGGGGATGTGCTAACCTTCGGGATTTGCTCCGAATGTACGCGGCAGGGCGCTTAGAGTTTCAGTTGGGTGAAGAGCTGAACCGGCGCGAAGATCCTTGTCGGGTAGACGATTGCGGAACTTCGTGACAAAGGCAGCGAACGAGAAGCAAGCGGGACAAACCAGCCGTTCGCCGCACGATGCCCGAACTGGTAGGAAGGCCACCCAAGCAGACCTTCGCTGCTAGTGCAGCACTAGGCCTTAGTGACGGCGGCAATGCACTGGAAACGGACTTTAGATCAAAGATGCAGTGTTTTGGAGCCTTGGACAGCAGCTATGTGGACAAAGCAGACATCACGCGGAATCGCGTTTTGACCCGCTACTCGGACAGCTTTCTGACTTGGGCGTGTTCAAATTTTCTCAAGATCACCCAATACCCAGCCGCTCTCAATCCAGCCTTCAGCAGGTCCGTACAGTCGAAACAGTAAGAAGTACGGTTCCGTCGTCGGTATCCAATTGCTCTCCTGTCCTTCGGGTGCTTCGGGAGCAAAGTAGATGTCATACGACCCATCTTCGTTGACCTGCATTGTTTCTACATCCCGCGACGACAGGCCGACTGGGTTCACATTGCGGATGAAGCTCTTGGTCTCCATCGAGTAGACAATCACGGACCAGAAATCCTCGGCGGGCGTGTCTGCAGGGATGTTCAGTTTGTAAGTCTGAGTATGGTCGTACATGTCTCCCGCGCTGTCGCGCAGACCAGTGAGATAGAAGGTGCCACCGCCCAGATTCTTGGGCAGATAGGTAATCCAGAAGTAACTTCCACCAGCCCGATCATCGACCAACACCTCGGTATCGGTCTCGTATGGGAAGCCAAGCTCGGCTTGCCCCTCGGCAAAGTCCCAGATCAGCCATTGCGACTTCAAGTCACCGCTTTCGTCGACCCAAAGCGGAACGGTCGCTAAACCAGGCTCAACGAAGTATCGCTGCATGGCGGCATAGGCCAATAGAAGCCCCTCGTTCATAGCATCGATTTGGCGTTTCGTCGGTTCGAAGGGTTTGCCTTTTTCGATCCCAAGATCCTTCAGGAAATTGACCATGATCTTGTCTTGCGGACGGATCGGGTTGTTTTGAATGTAGTCGTTCAGGTCCTGAAAGTAGGTATGATTGTAGTAGGGCAGCGAGTCATACGGAACCTCGGAGGCTTCGTGGTAGGTGTTCGGCGGCGGGTTATCCGCTTCCGATAAGTAATAGACCTTGATCGTCTGCGCATAGTCCGCAGCGTCGGCATCCGTCGCTCCGTTGTATAGCCTCGGGCGGAAAGAGAAGCCGTACTCGTATGTATCAGTTTCGAAGGGCATATAGCCCGCATCCGTCAGTTCCTGGACCGACATCTCTCCTTCGTAGCCGGGCGGGAGCATCAGGTACTTGCCCCCTTCTCCCTTGTCATGGCCGTCCGGCCCAACATCGACAATTGGCACGTCCCAGGCGTTCACAATCGTTCCGAAGTAGCTGACGTTGTCTGTTGCCGCCGGCACCTCGATCACAAGTGGACCGGGTTCAGATGTCATCGACGACCATGCATAGGCGGTCACGTCGTTCGCTGTCAAAAAGCCATGCTTAGAGTCGAAGGGTTTATTCAGGTAAACGACATCGTTGTAGTCGCCACCGAGGTCACGCCGAATGCCTTTCAGGAAGTCCACCATACCAGCCGCAGGCATTCCCCAGATTGCGGCCTGCGTCGCGCGTTGAACCATGATCGTGTATTCAATGTCCTCGATCTCGGCGGATCTCGCCAGAATATCGCCTGTGTCGTTGAAAGACTGCGAAACGGCTTGTTGACCAGACAGTAGGATTGCGGAAGCTACCGTCAAACAGGGCAGTAAAGCTTTCATATTGATACCTCGGCGTTTAATTGAAACCCCTGCAGTCTATGTACGAATTACTCAAAAGTGCAGTGGCAAACGTCGCCCAAAAAACGTAAAGATTTCTTGCGTCGGCTTCGGGCTCAGACCGGTCATCTGACGGTATCAGTAGGTCATTGAGTCGGTTCGATCGGCATCAAGGTCAGCAACGCGGACTTTGCCGACATTGATGTTTTGCTATGCCGCTGACGCAGCATTTCCTCGCACTCGCGGCAGCACCTTTTCGGTGGCGCAGCGAAATTTCACCGAACCGGACCTTCACTGGTGACAATTCTGGTAAATTCAAACCGCCTTTTCGCCGCAAGCGGGATCGACCATTGTGGAGCGGGACAAAGCGCCCTTTGCAAGTTCAGCCATAAAGGTCTGCTTTAACAATCCTGCGATCAGGTCATGGAGGATTATTCCACGATCAAACCGCTTCGCGGGGTCGAATGGCGCAACAAATACGGATGTCAGGCAACGCCCCACCACCGTAGGGTTTGCTCGCAGTGATACCGGATAGCTTGCACAGCGGCTTCAACGTCACGGCTTTCCAGGGCGTCAATGATCGAAATATGCTCTTTCATCGCAGAGACGATCCGGTCCTGAATAAACGGGCGCACATTCTGGATAATTGCGATCCGCATCCGGTTGGCGTCATAAGCGGCCGCTAGTTGAGGATTGTTCAGCCCCTCGGCCAGAAAATCGTGCAACGTCAAGTCGACTTCGACGGCTTTTGGCGAAAGATTATTTCCCGCACCGCTGCGGGCCGCGAGACGCATCTCATCGTGCTGCTTCCGCAAGGCTTTCAATTCCGAGATCGCGCCGCCAGCAATTCTCCGCCGCGCGCCTTCCTGGTCCAGTACCTTGCGAAAATCAAGACACTCCCGGATGGTTTCAGGCCGCGCTTCCATAACTTTTACACCGCGCTTTGGCAATGTGGACACCAATCCAAGTGCGCTGGCCTGTTTCACCGCTTCGCGGATGGCTGCAATCGGGCAATCAAGTATACCGACAAGTTGCGACATTGAGACGAACTGACCGTCCCGCAACTCCCCGGATCGAAGTGCGGACCAAAGGGCGCGCTGGGCTTTATCCGCTGACAATGTGCCTTCGGTAAAATGGCTCATCGATTTCCTCGTCTGCGCTATTGTCAACCAGAACAGTAAAGTGTTGGCTGAAGTATTTGATAGTCGACTACATGATATATCTTCTAAAATGTTACTTGCAAGTTCAATTTCGCGCGAAGATTCGCCGAGATTCAAATTTCCGCTCGGATCTCGGGCACAGGGAGGAAAAAATGGCTTCAATTGACAACACACCCGTCGTGCATGGCGGCACGATGGATCCGGAAGGAAACACTCTCAACCCAGTCGGTGCCGATGAAAAATCCTGGGGGCCGTTCGCGATCTTCAATATTTGGGCAAATGACGTACAGTCTCTCTTTGGGTATTCCCTTGTGGCATCGCTGTTCATTTCGTTTGGTGTCGGAGGCTGGACTGCTTTCGCGGCTTTGATCACGGCCGGGCTTTTTGTAATGTGGATGGTCAACCTGTCTGGGGCCGCAGGTGAAAAATACGGCATCCCCTATCCGGTCTTGGCCCGCGCCAGCCTAGGAACCCAGGGCGCCAAGCTTCCGGCCGTTCTACGCGCGATAGTCGCGGTGTTCTGGTACGGGGTGCAGGTCTATTTTGCCTCAACGGCTGTAGCCCTGCTGATCCGTTCGATCACGGGTGTGAGTGGCGGGGAAGAAATTCTTGGCCTGACTGGCATTGACTGGATTTCCTTCCTTATTGTCTGGGGCTTCCACATCGTTATCTTCTGGCGTGGCATGAACTGGGTTGAAACTTTCCTGAACATTGCTGGTCCCTTCGTCTATTTGGTGATGATCGGTCTTGTGATAGTGCTTTGGCAGCGTTCTGACGGTCAGCTTCTCTCGGCCACAGCGACGATCTTCGCCAATCCCGAAGGTACTGCTTGGACCGAATTCAAAGGGTTCGTCGCCATCGTCGGTACAATGGTTGCGTATTTCGCGGCCGTGATGATTAATTTCAGCGACTTCTCTCGCTATGCCAAAGACAAGCGGGCGATGAAATTGGGTAACCTTGCCGGCCTGCCTTTCAACATGATCCTGTTTTCGGCACTGGCGCTTTTGACAACTGGCGGTGCTGCAGTGGTCTATGGCGAGGCAATTATCAACCCGACCGAGATTGTCGAACGTACCGACAGCGTACTTCTGGGAATCATAGCGGCGATGACTTTTTTTGCCGCAACTGTTGGGATCAACCTAGTGGCTAACTTCATCCCGGCGGTCAACGGCATCGCCAACTTGTCGCCTGAGAAGATCAGCTTCCGTAAAGCCGGCTTGATTACATCGATCTTTGCCTTGGTGATTGGCGGGTTCTGGAACAGCTTCATCAGCCAGTTCGGGATCAGCGGTTTCGTAAACACGCTTGGCGCGGTGCTCGCTCCGATTTTTGGCATCATGATTGTTGACTACTATGCCCACCGCAAGGAACAACTTAGTGAAGCCGATCTCTACAACATGAGCGGCGGTATCTATCACTATGACAACGGCTGGAACAACGCCGCGGTCAAAGCCTTCGGTATTGCTGCGGTCTTCTCGGTTGCGACAGTCTGGGTTCCATGGTTCTCGGTCCTGTCCGGCTTCAACTGGGTGATTGGCGCGCTCCTTGGCGGTGCAGTTTACAACGCCATCGCCAAGGACCATGTGAAGGTCTGACAATGGCTTGGCCGGTGGAGCGTTGTACTTCGCTGGCCATCCATTTTTTCAGCAGGAGTTCTTCTTTTCGCTCGTTGACGCAGCAGTTATTTTGATTCACCTACTACAACAAAGCCGTCATTCGCTGCAGCGCAGGAGTCTTGCAATTAGGGCTTAAGAGACGCCGTTCTCTGCTCTTCCCGCTAAGGTCGACTGCCAGCAAAGCTGACTTTCGCCGCCAAGATTGAGTGTTGCAAAGGCAACAGGCAGTTTCACCCCGTCGCATCTGCGCAACGTGCTATCGATTGCCATGTTGAATTGTGCAAGGTCGCGATGGTTCTGGGCCAATCCAAGTCGCACTCGGATTACCCAGACGTGCTTTGGTTTCAATTGTCGCTTCTGGCCGACGCTCCGGCCGTTGTTCCAGGCCGGGCAAAGAGCGCGAATGGCAGGTAAATCTGGGTTTCCATGACTGATCCTCCGCTCCGCTATGCACGCCCACAACGACAACCCGACGATGACGAGGGACGAAAACAGGATGCTGCACCGCCTCCAAGGTCGGCTTGGAGCCCTGAGCAGACTCCAGTTCACACACCAGACCAACTCACGTTCATTAATTTGTCCGCGAGCCGAGATGGTCTGCAAGCTGATCAAAAACTAACCTAATCCTTCGCGCTGTTTGTAATTCAGAGTGTGTGGCCAACCAGATAGGAAACTTGAATGGCTCGCGTTCGGGCAGAACACGCTCCACACCGGGTGTCAGGGCCGCCACATCGTCTGACATAACACTAATGCCGAAGCCTTGGCGCACAAGCTCCCATGACACTATCCCGCTCTGCGACCCAATCCGAAAACTCTTGCGGGTTACTTCGATGCCAGCCGGGTTGAGAAATCCAATCATCGTGTCAATGTCTCCGAAGCCGACGAAATCCAACTTGGCAATTTCTTCTTCATTTCTTGGTCGTCCAACCTGTTCGAGGTACGAAGGGGCGGCGTAAAAATGTGCCGTCGCTTCTGCCACGAGCTTTGCAATCAGGTCCGGCTGTGTTGGGCGAACATGCCGAATTGCAATATCTGCCTCGCGCCGCTGTATGTCTCGTATATCATTTGCCGCAACGACGTCGATCTCAAGCCGCGGTGCCGCGAGCCTGATCTGCTTAAGAATAGGCGGCAGCTGATAGGCTGACATCACGTCGGACGCAGTGATCCTGACTTGCCCTTCAATGGCTTGTGACTGGCTTGTTGCGGTCAGAGAAATCCTATTCGCAACATTTGCCATTTCACTGACATGCACCAAAAGCTCAGCACCGGCTGTTGTCAGATTAAGCGACTTGCCAACCCTTTCAAACAAGGTGACGCCAAGCGCCTGTTCCAGCGCGGCGACCTGACGACCGACGGTTGGCTGGGTCTGCTCAAGCACGCGCGCCGCGGCGGAAAACGATCCTTCTTCTGCCGTTGCAAGAAAGGACCGAGCCTGGTTCCAATCGAAATTGATAGCCTTCCAATTCATGCATTAATGCATAACAGTTCTGCAATATCCGGCAATTTAATAAATCGGCGTTTTAAGATATTGGCTGCGGTGACACCAAAGGAATAGAGAAACGATATGGATGCATTGTCCAAAGATGCCGCATTTTGGAGCAAGATTTCGCGCAAATATGCGGCTGATCCTATCCGGAACATGGAAGGGTATCTGAACACGCTCGAACGTACAAAGTCCTACCTGCAAGCCGAAGACAGCGTGCTGGAAATCGGGTGTGGGACGGGGTCAACCGCGTTGCTACTGGCACCACATGTGGCTCAAGTCACTGCCTCCGATCTCGCACCGGGGATGATCGAAATCGCCAACGAGAAACTCGCTGAAGAAGAGCTGGAGAATGTCACGTTCAAAGTGGCCGAGGTTCTGCAGCACGATCCTGACGACGGTTCTTACGACGCTGTCCTCGCACATAATCTACTGCACCTTGTCCCCGATATGGGCCATGCACTCGAACACATAGCGACCCTTACAAAACCCGGTGGGGTATTCATTTCCAAGACCGTCTGCGCTCCAGAGAGCGGAGGGTTCAAATATGGCATAATCAGCCGAATAGCGATCCCGATTATGCAGGTGCTCGGGAAAGCTCCGTTCGTAAATTTTGTATCCGTAGCTGAACTCCAGCACGCTATTGAACGTGCGGGCTTCGATATCGTTGAGACAGCGGATCAAGCCGGGTTATTGCCGAGCCGGTACATTGTCGCGAGAAAGCTGTGAAACAGTATTCGCGCCATAATTACTGTGCATGCAAGGGACAGCTCGGGCCATCAAGTGAGTACAATGATGAAAGATGGGATTTCATTTGCACGCCTTTCGGAAATCGATCCGAATGACATTGCGGTTCATATGTCCGACCCCCGGGTAGCAGAGCATATGCCGCTTTTGACGTTCAAATGGAATGTTGAGGTCGCAAGAGAGTTTATCGCCAAGAAGGAAGGCTACTGGGCACGGGACGGGCTTGGACATTGGGCGTTTTTGTCAGGCGGTCGGTATGTTGGTTGGGGGGGCTTTCAAAAAGAAGGTAACGAGTGGGATTTTGGGTTGGTTTTGCGGCCCGACGCCTTTGGACTTGGGAAACGGATTTCCAAAATGGCAATCGACTTTGCGATCGCTGACAAACGTATCCCCTTTGTCACGTTTCTGCTGCCACCAAGTAGAAATAATCTGGGTGCACTCCGGAAGCTCGGTGCCAAACACATCGGCGAGATCGAATACGAAGATGCTCAGTTTCTCAAGTTTCGCCTGGATACGGAGTGAACTCCGTTCTTCCTGATTTTTCCCGGTGGTGCGCCAAATACCCGTTTGAAGGCTTTGTTGAAGGCAGGCTCTGACAAGTATCCGATGTCAGCGGCGATCTGCGAGATTGGTTGATCGGTGGACACCAACCTTTCGTTGGCCAGGTGCATACGCCACGTTGCAAGATACTGGATTGCTGGAACGCCTACCAACCCAGTAAACCGCGCCGCGAACGCGGATCTGGACATACCAGCAACCTCCGCGAGAGACTCGACTGTCCAAGCCGCAGCAGGCGTACGGTGAATGGCGATTATCGTGCGCCCGATCTGCGGGTCTCGCGCCGCTTTCAACCAGCCGCGGTTTGCGTCTGGTGCGCTGTTCAGCCAACGACGAATGGCCTCGATGACAACGACATCTGCCAGGCGCGTAATCACGGTTTCGCCACCCGGTCTCAATTCCCGCGCCTCTTTTGCGATGAATTGCAAAGTCGCCTGTAGCCAGCTTCCGGCATCCTCTTCCCACGGGTCGATTTTGAGCACATCCGGAAGCAAGCCCATCAACATACCACTGGCGGCGTGATCGATCCGGACGAGGCCGTACATGATGCCCGTCTCCGCTCCACCACCACCGTATTCCAGTGTTTCATAGAGCTCGGTCACCTTGCGAATGGGCAACTCTTCCAGCGTCAAAAGCGGCGTGTCTTCCGAGCTGAAAAAACCGATGGGCGCACCGTTGGTCATCAAGACCAGGTCGCCTTTTTCGACCTCAAAGGGGTCATCTTGTCCGACCTTCATGAAGCAACGCCCGTGCGTAATGACCGCAAAGCTCAGTATGTCGGGAAAGCCTGGTATGGACACGCCCCAAGGAGCGGACATGCGCGACTGGCAGTAGAATGTGCCGGTGAGCTTCAGAAGATGAAGGATTTCCCCCAGCGGATCGCCAATCGGCTGCGCCAGCGCATCGGGGTCGGGGACATGAGGGGCAAACTGGTTCATGTCATGAGATTGGACGAAATTCACCTGTTCGTCTATTCGGTTTGGACGATTGGATAAGAATATCGGATTCTGAAGAATAGAACATCTCTATTGATTGCCTAGTTTCGGGCCATCAACTGAACTCAAGGAGATGACCAATGACACAGCAATCCATTCTTGTACTTGGCGCAACAGGCAAAACCGGATCGCGGATCGCGACACGTCTGGAAGAAAAAGAGCAGACAGTCCGGCGCGGATCGCGGAACAGTGAAACGCCATTTGACTGGGAACAACCGCAGACCTGGCCCGCAATCCTGGAAGGCGTTTCGGCTGCCTATATTTCTTACTTTCCTGACATCGCTTTTCCTGGCGCGGTTGAGCAAGTCGAAGCCTTCACAGCATTGGCTCGTGAAAAGGGATTACAGCGTCTTGTTCTGCTAACCGGGCGTGGCGAGTTTCATGCGGAACGAGCGGAAGCAGTCGTACGCAATTCCGGAGTTCCGTTCACTATCGTTCGTGCAGCATGGTTTGCACAAAACTTCTCTGAAGGGGCATTGCTTGGTCCGGTCATGGCAGGTGTCTTGCCGATGCCCGCCGGCGATGTGCGCGAACCGATCATCGACGTGGACGACATCGCCGATGTTGCCGTAGCTGCTTTGACAGAAGAAGGACACGACGGCGAACTGTACGAGGTCACAGGACCACGTCTCATGACGTTTGCCGACATGGCCGCAGAGCTTTCGCGCGCCATGGGCAGGACTGTGCAATACCTGCCAATTTCATTCGAAGACTTCCACGCGGAAATCGCGCATGCGAATGGCGAGATGATTGCTGATGTGATTACGGACATCGCGCGTGAAACGCTGGACGGGCGCAATGCGAACCTCGCGGACGGGGTCCAGCGTGCGCTTGGACGCGCGCCACGCGACTTCGCCGACTTCGCAAACAAAGCTGAAATGTCTGGCGCGTGGACCAAAGCCGCTTGAGCCAGGCCAAAGGACATTGGAGACAAACATGAAACTTGAACTTAGAGGCAGGCTTATCTTGGGCATGTCCGGATTAACTGCATTCGCCATCGGTCTGGCCATCACTCTGGACCCACAGTCTTTCTACGCCAACTACGGCATCGTACTCTCGCCGCAGCCAAACCTGATGAGTGAGTTGCGTGCACCTGCTGCCAATCTCGCGGTACTTGGCCTGATCATTTTGTGCGGAGCCTTTTACCAAAAGTTGGTCCAGGCCTCAGCCTTGCTTGGGGCCACGGTTTTCTCAGCTTTCGCCGTGGGCAGGACAATCAGTTTCGTCCTCGATGGTTGGCCATCCGAAAACATTCTTGCCGCATTTGCGATAGAGGTTTTGCTTGCGGTGTTGTGTTTGTGGGTTGTCGGTGGAAAAGCGAAATCTGCAGCGCCAGCCTGAGACGGCTTTGTCTGCAACTCGGCCGTAGGTCCTGTTCAAACCGATGACCGGTTCCAGTCGCATTCTGGGCATTCGACAATGGCGCTCTGATGGCCGCGTCGACCCGGCGCACCTCTGGGTTTGAAATCGGAACTCTGCTAAGTCGCCAAGAGCAGCGCATCGAAGGAGCACATCATGGAGATTCACCGCGCCGGGGACCGGCCCTCTCAATTTCCCGGCAATGATTATTTCACCGGTACGGTCCGCTTTGATCCCGTTGTAACGGGGAATGATCCCTCGCCGGTCAAGATCCTTACGGTGACTTTTGAGCCCGGCGCACGGACAGCTTGGCACACGCACCCTGCCGGTCAAACGCTGCATGTTTTGTCGGGCTTGGGCCTGGCTGGGTCTGAGGGGCAGCCAGTGCAGGTGTTGCGCCCTGGCGATACTGTGTGGTTCGCCCCAGGAGAGCGGCATTGGCACGGCGCGTCGCCTGACTGTGCGATGACCCATCTGGCTGTGCAGACCTCTGTCGAGGGCAAGACTGCGGATTGGATGGAGCATGTCTCAGACGAGGATTACAGCGCAGCCCGCACAGAATGAAGCGTTTGAGTCCTACCGAGCAAGTTGCAGCAGAGTAACCCCTTCTACGCCCATTCAAAGAGGGGTTAACGGATTTTTTCATCTCGTGACAGGCGCGGCCCTCGTTTCGTCCCTGAGAGGCCCGCACAGCGCGTTTTCACTTTTCTGGATTTCTGGCCCCCTCAGCCACCCATTTACCCTGCAAGATCCCATCGCTGCAGAACGTCTCTCGCCCGTGCCATTTTCTGCGCGTTGGCCACAACCTCATGCGATCCGTCGCGCACCGCCTCATCGAACAGAAAAGGCTCCTCGTACCCACATGCATTGCAGGCAGCCTTCTCACCCGTAACCACCGTATCCAGCGATCCGCATTCCGGGCATCGTGCCTGGACGTCATCGTTGAACATATCGTGACCTCTCCTTCCTTTACCGATTGCCAGAACCGGGTCCCCCCGCCAGCATCGCTGATTGGCGCATCCGCTTGAACTCGTCTGGGGTGACGGTTCCGCTGCTGACATCGATACCTTTTGGGATCCGAGCTCTCTTGTGTCCGATCGCGCGAACGCTGCCTCTTGTAATCTCCAGACAGGTCGACCCGTAGCATGTCAGCCCGCTTGTGTTGATTTGGATGGCAGTCTGACCGTTCGCGTCAGTGACCAATGGAGCCTGTGTAGGTGGGCTGCACGCTGAAACCAGCAACGTGAACCCAAAATAAATCCATCTGTTCATACGAAATTTCCTTTTTCTCTGAAATAGGCTGGCAGCTGTTCAGTCAAATCTGTCGGGTGTCAGCTTCGAGCGCATCGAAGACGCTCTCGAAATATCATCGCATAATCGCATCGAGTCCAAAGCGGACCAGCACCAAAACCCGTAATGTTCTCGCACGGACGAAAATTTCAAACGTTGGTCAATTTTACCATAGTAGCAGGCTTGCTTTTTGCGCCTCGAAACCTTTTGGCGTCGGAAAAAGCGAGCGCATCCTGGCAACAAGTTCGATCTCACCATCCAGCATCTTTCGGACAGTGTTCAACCAGTTATTGAAGGTTTCAGATTCCCAATGATCTTGGACCGCGGCTTCGTTCCTGAACACTTCGTAGAAATAGAAACGATTTGGGTTTGTTTCATCCACCATAATATGAAACTGGAAAACTTCGGGTTCTTCACTGACAACATTTTGCGCTTGGAAGATGCTGGCGTCCAAAAAGGGCTGCCGATACTCAGGTTTTACGTTGATCACGAAGAACCCACCAAACATTGCATCGTCCATATTTGTCTCCTTCATTGACCTAAAAGCGGCGAAGGTCGCAAAACACACCAATCCTGCTGGATGGCGTTAACCTACAGCACTGCGATACCCATGAACCTAAGCGGGTATCCTTTCTTTATCTGCTTCACCCCATCCTAGCGCGCGTGCAAGTTCGTGTGACATTGTGGTAAGTGTATGGCCAATCTTTTCTCGCTTCGAAGGTGTAAACACCCGAAGAGACGCGGTAGCGCCGATTGAAAGCGTCGCACCAACACCTGTTTTGGTCAGCGTTGTTGCGACAGAACTGATCCCGCGCTCGAGCTCTTCAACACATACGGCATACCCTTTGGCTCGAATGACATCGAGTTCCGCGGCCAGATCCTTAGGGTCTGTAATCGTGCGATCTGTGTACCGCTTAAGCTGCCCATCCAATCGGTCTTGAGACAGCAGCTCAGGCGACACGGCGGCGATTGCCTTGGCGCAAGAGCACGCGTGCATTGGTCGTTTGCCCATACCTGGATGAAGAAAAGACACGCCTGTCTGCGGTGTCTCCACATGAATAATCTCAACCCAATGGCCCCGTAGCCGAGACAAGAAGAACGCAGCGCCATAGTCATTCGCGGCGCTAGAGAGGACAGGCGCAATCACCTGCAAAAGAGCGGGATCAGAGTGATCGCTTAACGTGATACGCTTTAGCCTAATTCCAATCGCGAACTCACCGCGGGTTGGTGATTCAAGTAAGCCGGACAAAACAAGGTCTTGAACCAGCCTGTAGGCCGTCGGTTTAGGTATACCGGACTGGGCACAGATATCCGCTACGGACGCACGTCCTTTTTGACCCACGATTTCCAAAATCAGCGCTAATCGTTCGAGATGCATTTTTCTCACTTTATGATAACTAAGTTTTCGATATACGATACAATTTAGGGAATCAAGGGAGGAGCACACGATGGATGGACAATGCTGTGGACCGGGCTTCAAGAGTCCGCAAGAAGCCATCAAAGCCCCCCGAGAAAAGCTACTCTACACGATCGCCATCTACACCGGGACAGGGATCCAGAAACCTGATTACCTTGCTACTGTGGATGTCGACCCTGACAGCCCGACCTATTCTCAGGTAATCAATAGGCTGGAAATGCCGGGGATTGGGGACGAGCTTCACCATATGGGGTGGAACGCCTGTTCGTCCTGTCACGACGACGGCTCGATGTCCCGCAAATACCTGATCCTGCCAGGCGTACGCTCTAACAACCTTCACATCGTTGATACAGCCACTGACCCGCGTGCGCCGCGGTTGCATAAGGTCATCGACGGGGCCGAGATTAAGGCCAAGGCAGATTTATCGGGCCCGCATACGGTGCATTGTTTGGGCTCGGAAATCATCATTTCCTTCCTTGGAAATGCCAAGGGTGAAGCTCCTGGAGGCTATCTGCATCTCGACAAAGAGTTCAACATCGTCGGTCGCTGGGAAACCTCGATGGGCGATATCAAGTTTGGCTACGATTTCTGGTACCAACCGCGCCACAACGTGATGGTCAGTTCCGAATGGGCTGCGCCCAATACCTTCATGCCGGGCTTCGATCTGGAAGAAGTGGGCCATCTGAAATATGGGCGGGAGCTGCATTTTTGGGATTTCGAAAAGCGCGAACCGGTCGAAAGCTTCTATTTGGGTGAAGACGGGCTGTTGCCACTGGAAGTCAAGTTCCACCATGACCCCGACAGCACGCATGGGTTCTGTGGCGCAGCTCTTTCGACCAATGTGATCCATTGGTGGCAAGACGATGCTAAAAAGTGGCGGTGGGAAAAGATCATCGACGTGGAAAACGAGATGCACCCCGAATGGCCGATCCCGTTGCCGGGGGTTATGTCGGCGATCCTGATCTCGATGGACGACAAATACTTGTACCTGAACAATTGGCTGCATGGAGATATGCGCCAGTATGACATCACCGACCCGCATAATCCCAAGCTGACCGGCCAAGTGTTTATGGGGGGGCTTTTGGGTAAAGCTCCGATCGTTAACGGGGTCGAGGTCGCGGGTGGTCCGCAAATGTTCCAGCTCTCTCTCGACGGACGAAGGCTTTATGTCACGACCTCGCTGTTTTCGACTTGGGATAACCAGTTCTATCCCGAGATCCGCGAAAAGGGCGGGGTTATGGTGATGATCGATTGCGACCCTGAAAACGGTGGCATGAAGATCAACGAGGATTTCATTGTGGACTTTGGCAAAGAACCGAATGGTCCATCGCGCTGTCACGAGAGCCGGTATCCGGGCGGTGATTGCACAAGCGACATCTGGCTATGACTATGTATACCGTGACGATCGCGAACAGAGATGGCGCGCAATACTGTGTGGATGCGCGGCGTCCACTTTTGGAAACGCTGAGAGAACAGGGCGTCGACTTGCCTTTTGGGTGCAAGTATGGCGGCTGCATTACCTGCGCGGCAAAACTAAAGACTGGTGCGATCGATCAACGCCGACAGGTTGCGCTGAATAATCGGCAAATCGCGAACGGCTATGTGATCCTTTGCGTGGCACGTCCAACATCCGACATCACGCTTGAGATAGGGGTCGAGAGCCATGACAAGCTGTACCGCAATCCGTTTCTCGACCCACTCAAACCCCACGAACTCAAGGCTGACATTGCGACGCCGAAGGAAGGTTAACCGATGCCCGAAGCAGATATTGATCGCATCTACGATTACGACCCCAAGTACCTAGCCGACATCCTGCAGTCGGTCAAAACCATTGCAATGGTTGGGGCTAGTGCGGACAAAACAAAATTCAGTTATGGCGTTCTGCGACAGCTCAGTGAAATCGGCTATGATATTGTACCGGTGAATCCTAACCCGAATGTTTCGGAAATTAGAGGACTCAAGGTCTACCACTCGCTAGAAGAGATCGACAAACATGTTGATATGGTTGACGTCTTCCGCCCAAAGGAAGAGTTGTATGGCTTTGCCGAGAAGGCTATCGCTATCGGGGCAAAAGTTCTTTGGGGTCAAATCGGTGTGTACGACGACCAAGCAGCGCAACTCGCTGAAGCGGCGGGCCTTAAAGTCGTGATGAACCGATGCCCCAAGATTGAACTCTTCCGCCCTTTTTGGAAGCCGCGCCTGGACCTAAAGATATGATTGAAATTCGATTGGTAGCGGCCTCCTCAGCATCCAATGAGGGTGCCAATTGAGATATTGTGCTTACGGAAGAAAAGACAAGTAATCCTGTCACTCTACACAACCGCCTAGTCTAAAACCAAAAATGTCCGATTAGTTTGGAGAACCAAAGGCCGCTTTGTCCGCAGTGCGGTTTGGAGGGTTCAACATGCCATGAATTCAACTTCCCGCTGTCACCCCTAAACGAAGAGCCTGGAACAAGGGCCGGTTCATTGGTCAGAAACGACCGCTGTTGCCGAAACAGGTCTGGGCGATCCGAGCGCGGCTCGAATTGGCGGGCAACCTGCGCGATCTTACATTGTTCAACGTGGCGATTGATAGCAAGCTTCGCGGATGCGAATTGGTGAAACTGGGTTTACCACCATGTGCGAGAGCGACGCCCCTGGCGATGTCGTTGATTTCTTGCGCGGGTATCATGACAGGTTGGGCAAGGCAGTTTTCGAGAACGGAGGCACACTGGACAAATATCTGGGCGACGGGCTGATGGCGACCTTCGGGACACCAGAGCCCAGTGAGAACGACGTCAGTAACGCACTTCGATGCGCCTTTGACATGCTTGAGGCATTGAGCATCTGGAACCGTGACAGGAATGCTGAAGGGCTTCCTCCGGTACGCATTGGGATTGGCATCCACTTCGGTCCCGTAATTTCAATTTCTGGTGACATCGGAAACCGGCGCCGTCTTGAATACAGTGTCATCGGCGATACCGTGAACGTCGCAAGCAGGCTGGAGCAGTTGTCGCGGAACCTAAAATCTTCTTTGGTGGTTAGCGATTTGTTGATCGAGGCAATAAGTCCGGCGGACAAGGCTGGGCAATCCTTAGTTAAGAGGTTGGTGTCCGCCGGAGTGCAAGATTTGAGGGGACGACGCGGAAAGATCGGCGTTTGGATCTACCCGCTGAAATAGTAAGTGTTTGCACATGGCTTTGCCATTCCCCCGAATTCAACTTTCGCAATCCATTCAGTCGGACCCGCTCATTGAGCCGGTCAACGCCATCCATTTCCATATGGTCCTGCAGCGTGTGACGATCGTAAAACAACTCGGGTCTGGAAAATCGACTCATCCACAGCGCTTAATCGACGTGCGGCACTTACCAGAAACCGGTTCAGCGGATCACGTGGACAGAACAATTGGCGTGGTGAACGACCCGGTTTGCAGTTGACCCAATAAAAATGTTCTCGATCCCCGGCTTGTGTGAGGCCAGCACTATGCAATCGATGTCATTTTCATTTGCGAAGTCAACGATCGCGCGGCCAGCACTCCCCGAGACAAGGCGCGGTTTCGCACCCGATAGCTCCGCAGCATTCCGATGTAAGCTTTCCTGAAGTTCTTTTCGCGTATTTGCCAGAACTTCCTCGGGTATCTGAGATGCCACATATGCAGGGATCGGTTCCTGCACATGAAGCACTGTGAATTCCGCATCGGCATTCGCCAGCAAACGAGCAGCTTCAAATGAGGCCTGTGTATCGTGATCTTTGTCCAGTGCGACTGGTACCAGAATGTTTTTATACATATGAGCTACCTTCCATTGCTCCTACTGCGATCGTTCCGACCTCTGCGGTGATACGGCTCTCTATACCGGATCGGATTTCGGAGATTTACCCGCCTTCTTAGCTGTGCTTGCAACATCATCCATTGTCTTTTCTACAGCTTCGACTTCTGTTTCCGCTGCATATGCTGCACATCGGGCAACTGTTTCGAACCATTCCTGAGCGTCAGCCACAAGGCGTTCGGCTGAGTGCTTCTGCCACTCTGCTATGGATTGCAGTGCTTTCGCCGGATCAGTTGGGTCTGCAGCAGATGCCGAGCGCGCAGCCTCCAGCGCGGTTCGAACAGCCTCGTGACGCCTCTCAAACCAATGCTGAGCAAAGGCCTCTGCCTCTTTCAGCGATTTTTCCTGCATGTCCCAGAATTGCTCAAGCTGAGCGCCCAGAAACGGATTGGCTGTAGTAGTCGGCTGCATCTGCTTGAAGATATCGACAAGTGGGTTGGAGAAACTTGATTTTGGCTTCTCTTCAGGCATCGGAGATTCCTCCTCATCTCTAAATGCTGAATATTAACTGAGATCTTGGAAACTTGCCTTAATGTAAATCAACCACCGCCGGCAAACGTGGTAGTGGTGTCCTGCAATCCAAGGGTGGACTTTGTGCCAACCTATTCAGCCTGTATAGCCTCAAGATACGCAATCACATTCGCCAGTGGCACACCTGCGAACATCGGTTGGCCGTCAGGCATGGTCAGCGCAACTTTTTGATCCGAATCCAATGCTGGTCCAAAAATGGGCATTTCTCCACCATGCGCGAGCAATGGTGCGCGACCATCAATTTGACGCGCCACCGCCTCAATCGGAAAAACACCGTCGTTTTGGGCCGCGAGCCTCGTCAGATCAGGTGTCCTTATTGCCAGCATCTCCGCCATTGGACCATCTCCTGTGGCCTCGAAACCATGGCATTGCCAACAATAAGTTCTATAGAGATCGTGCCCATTTTGAAGGTCAATATCCTGCGCTAGTGCAGTACTTGCAGCAAATATTGACAAAAGAAGTCCGCGACAAACTAGCATCTGTTCCTCCTCCGAGATCAGCATTTCGAGTTGAAAATACGCGGTATCGAATGAATGCTTCATTGATCTCGCTCATATTCAACCTTTGAGTACCAGCTGGGAAAAACCATCACGAAACGACGGTCGCAGCATTCGGATCCGCCTCTCTGATCAGTCTTAGCGCCTGATGATATAGATCAATGCCAAATAAAGAATTACATTTCAAAGTATGAATGTTTCAGAAGAAGCTCGGCATGAGCGGTGATGAGCCCTTGGTTTATCATCGGGGTGCTTGTTTGCGGCACAGCTTCGGTAACCCGGCAATTGCCCATCAAGGAGTGAGGTGAATGCATACAGTTGATCCACCGTCCCCTAAACTCCGACGTTCTCTCACCACCCCGTTGCTTACATTATATGGGCTCGGTGTTACCGTCGGTGCGGGAATTTATGTGCTCGTCGGCGCAACCGCCGAGGCCGCGGGCCCTTATGCTGCAGTTTCGTTTCTTGTTGCAGCGCTCGTCGTTTCGCTGACGGCTTTGTCGTACGCCGAACTCGCGACACGCTATCCCGTAAGCGCGGGTGAAGCGGCATACGTTGAAGCGGGATTTCAAAGGGGCTGGATGGCGGTTCTAATCGGTCTTGCCGTTGCTGCGTCTGGGATTATTTCAGCCTCCGCTGTTGCGATTGGGGCGGCCTCATACCTTCACACCCTGACGGGGCTTGGCACCGCATTGCTTACGATCGGCGTTGTGTCAGTCATGGGGCTGATTGCACTCTGGGGCATTACACAATCGGTTTTTGTGGCAGCCGTGATCACGGTCATCGAGATCGCGGGGCTTCTTTTTGTGATTGGCTGGGGCATGTCTGCGCAGGAACCGCAAGGCCATGAAATTAGTGAGATGATTCCGGGGCTCGAGCTCAGTACCTGGCGCGGTATTATGGCGGCATCTCTGCTGGCTTTTTTTGCCTTTGTCGGCTTTGAGGACATGGCAAACGTCGCCGAAGAGGTGAAAGACCCAACCCACACAATTCCAAAGGCTATCCTTTTGACGCTCGTTCTGGCGACGGGTTTGTATCTAGCGACCTCGATCACGGTCCTGCTCGTTGTTCCTATCGATACCTTGTCGACCTCGGCCGCCCCACTCACGCTGGTTTTCTTCGACGCACCCGAAGTAATCAAACAAGGGTTCGCCGCAGTCGCAGTCGTTGCAACAGTCAATGGCGTCTTGATCCAGATGATTATGGCGTCGCGGGTGATCTATGGTCTTGCCGACCGGGATCATCTTCCGAAAATACTGGCGACTGTCCCGCAGGTTACCCAAACACCGGTCGTCGCAACCCTGTTGGTAGTTGCGATAATTCTTCTGCTGACGCAAACTTTGCCAATCGGCATACTAGCGGAACGCACATCCCAGATCGTTTTGGGAGTGTTTGTTTTGGTCAACATCTCGCTGATATTGCTGAAGTCCCGGCCAGGGTCAACTCGGGAACATTTCCGCGTACCTCTTGTTGTACCAATCCTTGGGGTGCTGACCAGCGCTCTGCTTTTTGGTGCCGGATTTCTCTGAGAGGAAAACCGACAGCACAGGGTCACCAGAACGGGGTCCGACTGACGCATGAACACTGACCGATCAACATTTGGAAGGCGGATTTCAGGCTGGTGGCACCGGACTTTCGTCGATCTGATCGCGCAATTGCAATGGTCTTACCTGCCACCATTGATGGTTTACTTTGCGGCCGGGGTTTCGGGGCTAACATCCGTCGTCGGTGCGTTTTTTCTTAAGGACTATCTGAATCTATCCGCCGCTTTTGTTGCGGGATTGGCATTCTGGGCCGGGTTGCCGTGGATTCTAAAAATGCCGCTGGGTCATCTAGTTGATCTGTTCTGGCGCTGGAAATCCCTGCTGATTGTTGTTGGCGCATCCTTTATTACGGCGTCATTGCTCATCATGTACAGGCTTGTGGCTGCGCCTGACCAAATGGCCGGCATTATGCCACTTGAGGATTGGTACGTCGTTGCCTTGATGTTGGCTCCTTCAGGTTATGCCATTCAGGATGTCGTTGCTGACGCCATGACAGTCGAAGCAGTGCCGCAATCGGACCGAGACGGACGCGCGTTTATTCAGGACGAAGTTCGTGCCCGGCACACCACCATGCAGACCCTCGGCAGGATTGCGATCATATCCGGGTTTGCAGGGGTCGCCGCGGTTAACATCTGGATTTTTTCGGGGGCGGAAAATCTGGAGCAAGCCGATCGTTTGGTTCTCTACGGGCGGGTCTATCTCATTGCCCTGGCTATCCCACTGTTGTCTGTCAGTGGAGTGGTTCTTCACGCTCTGATACAGCGTCGCCTCGTTCGTCGAGGACACCTTCTGCACAGACCAGATCAAACCACCGAAGTCAGGTGGCCGATACTGCTGGGCGGACTTGCGTTTGTTGTTCTCAGTATAGTGTTGGGAACCGCAAATTTTGCCTTCGCGCAAGAGACCGTTTTTGCGGTGTCGCTCACGGTCATTCTCTACCTCATGTCGCGTTTGCTGAGAGAGCTGGAGTCGAAACAGGCCAAAGTTCTGATCGGGACAGCAACTATCATTTTCGTTTTTCGAGCAGTTCCCTTGCCAGGACCGGGCCTGACCTGGTTCGAGATCGACGAGCTTGGGTTTGACGAACAGTTCCTGGCCATTCTAGCGCTTCTGACCTCACTACTTGCTCTGCTTGGCCTGATTATCCTCAGGCCGTTTATGGCAAGTCGTTCGATTGCGCAGGTTGTAGTGTTACTCACGATTGCCGCCGGAGTGCTGTCCCTGCCAAACCTTGCCTTGTACTACGGGGTGCATGAATGGACGGCCGCGCGCACAGGTGGGGTCGTGGATGCAAGGTTTATCGCCATTCTTGACACAGCCGTTGAGTCACCGCTGGGTCAGATCGCGATGGTCCCAATGTTGGCTTGGATCGCGCGCAACGCCCCAACACATCTGAAGGCTACCTTTTTTGCGGTCATGGCTTCGTTCACCAACATGGCATTGTCAGCAAGCAGTCTCGGTACAAAATACCTGAACCAGATCTTTACCGTTACCCGCGTGGTTACCGATCCCAGAACGGGTTCCGTTGCCTCCGTCGCTGACTATAGCCATTTGGGGAACTTGCTGATTACCGTGGGCTTGATCTCTGTCATCATCCCACTGGCTGTGGTTTTTCTTGTGCAAAACTCGCCTTATCAGACGCGCGATTGAATATGCGGATCAATCGCTTTCATCGAGAAGTATCTTGAGGTGTGACACCGGAACGCCAATATTCGAGCCGCCAAATTCGGGTAAGATCGCGGCATTGATAGCAACCACCTCGCCGTTTCGGTTCAGGGCAGGTCCGCCGCTTCCGCCGGTTGTGGTTTCAGCATCATAAACGACTGCACCGGGACTGGTCTGGGCGACGATCCCCCGGCTGGCCAGAGGCCTGATCTTGTTCTGCTCTGAAAGGTGTTTTGCAATAGTCCAGAAATCGACGGCGCCGTCTCTCTCAAGCGTTTTCAGAAAATCCGGCCCAGCCTGCACAATCAAGGCCTTAAGGCCAGTCGGAAATCCAAGCAAGAAAACTTCTTCACCTGCTCGCGTCGGGTGAGGTGCCAGTGAGAGTCCAAGCCCTTGAACACGGTTCGCATCAACGGACAGAAGCGCCAGATCGGCCGTTTTGCTTGCCCTAAGCAATACCGCTTCCATTGGCTTGGATTGTTCTGGAAGATAAGCCAGCAGGCTAAGTATCTCGGCTTCAAGCCCTGCTGCCTTCAGGGCCTGCGCCCGATCCCCGGTCGTCCAGGGCAAGGCGACATGACGGTTGGTCACCAAAAGAGAGGTGTCCTGCAATAGAAACCCGGTTCCGGTGAACTGAAATTCTGCCGGCGCGCCTTCCGCATCTGGCTCAATCCATGGTTTTCCGAATGGAGTTTTTAGTTTCTCCCCGTCCGGGCCAAGCACATGCCGCAGCAATTTGCCGCTTTCGGTCTGTCGCAATCCGTAAGCACCCTGGATAAAGGCAATAGATCGCGTCGAGGCTGTGATAACTCGCCTTGACGCACCAGCGCGTTCTTCCAAAGTGCCAAGGCGCTGCTCGGTGGAAATCACCTGGTTGTCAAACGCTTCTCTGAGCGCGACCAGATCATCCGCCGTCAGTGCATCTTCTCGCGTCTGCGTAAGCATGACAGCAACCGCCTCGATCTTGAGAGACTCCTGTTTAAGGCTGTCCGCCAGCTTCCGATCGTTCTGAAAAAGCAAATAGCCAAAGGCAAAGATCAGAAGAAGCACACCGATAATGGTAACCCTGAACAAAACCGTGGTTTGTGATGTCAACCGACGCCCGCCTTCGCGCAGCGCACCGGACATTTTTCTGGCGAAGGGTCGTCGGCTGGAGCGCGCATACACATAAGCGTCACTTATTATGTCTTCGACCGTGTGATGTGCAGGGAATGAGTGGTCACACACCCTGTAGCGCGACATGGGCCCCTCTTCACCGAACTCAATCATGTCGCCATGCCCAAGAACTGTCGAAGCAGTTTTTTGACCATTGACCCAAATATCCCGGCCAGGCAACGCGTTTAGCGCGTAACCGCCTTGCGACCACTGAATGGTCGCCACGTCTTCATCATGCGGGGGCAAATCCTCTTTCCGCCTGAACTTCAGGATACGATCAGGACCCACCGAAGCAGCCAAAGCGTTGCCGACAAGCCAGGTAACGGTTCCGCGGGACGGCCCCGTCAAGCTCTCCAGAAATGCACGGACATCGCCCGTTTCACTTTCCACATCGCTTTTGTCCGGCGTCCGCATTGTCCATCTCAGTTCTCTAGCCCTATTGGCACATTATCATGCGCAGCAGTGAAACCGCTATGGTGGGCAATAATGTGCTCGTTTTAAGAACACCAAGGGTCCGCGCATGCTGCCCGGACCATGAAGGTTGCGCGTGCGCCTCATTGCGCCTATTTCGATGAGACCTTGATCTTCCGGCTGGGATCCTGAGGTTCGGTTTTCGGCATCTTGACGTGCAGGACACCTTTGTCGAACGCAGCGGAAATCTCCTCGATATCGACTGCATCAGGCAGCGTCATTGTCCGAGTGAAACTGCCATAGCTTCTCTCGCTAACGCGCAGATCACCTGTGTCATCATGCGTAACATTCTTCTGGCCCCGCAGCGTCAATCTACGGTCTTTGATTTCGACTTCGACGTCGTCTTCTTCGAGGCCCGGCAATTCAGCCGTGAGAACGATCGCTGTATCCGTTTCGTGGATGTCAATCGCCGGCGAAATCGCACCCGTCATGTCCAACGACGGGAAGCCCGTGCGTTGCGCGGCTGTTTCCAGCGGCAGGAATGGCGCTGCGCCCCCGAAAAAGCGCGACATCATGGTTTCCATTTCGCGTCGAAAATTATCAGAGAGCGGATGTGTTCCAGCAAACAGTTGCGGGGTATATCTATCTTCAAGCATTTTCTGATCCTCCTCCTTTGGTGCGATTGGGGGGAGGCGGTATTATTGCAAAAAACGCGTCTAATTACCTTGATCTTGCGCAACCAAGCGTCCTCGGTATCGCGCCAAAAGGACAACCCGGCCGTATCATTGTTCCGAATGAAACAAGGCGCATTTCCAATCATACGTCCAGGCCAAGGGGTAAACTGATCTGACTCTATTGCGCCACCGAGCGTCTGAAAAGCATCAGGCTGGACGCCAGAAGGATTGCGCCGAGTAACGCCATCCATAAGAACTCTGGCCAGACCGTCTCAAACCTCGCCCCCTTGAAGATGATGGATTGGCTGGCGGACATGTAATGGCGGGACGGAAGGATCGATGTTCCGACCTGAAGCCAGTCGGGCTGCCCCTCGATCGGTGTCTCACCTCCCGACAGCATCAGCATCGGAAGGACTGTCAGCATTACCAAAAGTGCGAATTGCGCCATTGAGCGTGCAATCGTTGCAAGAAATACCCCAAGTGCGGTTGCTGTGAAAAGAAACAGCGCGGTGCCAAAAAGAAACAACACCTTCGACCCCGCGATGTTGATCCCCAAGGTTCCTTGCATAACAAAGGTCAGCGATAAGGCGGCCGCGACTAAAACCACCGCTGCGTTTGCCCAAATCTTGGCCATCGCAATGTCAAACGGGGTAAGCGGCATCGCAAGCAGATGTTCGATTGTGCCATGTTCACGCTCGCGGATCATCGCGGCACCGGTGAGGATCGTGGTCAGCCACATGATCTGGCCGATGAGCGCCACGATGCCGGCAAAACGAACAGTATCACGGTTGGGATTGAACGCACTGCGCATGATGATATCGACGGGCAATGACTCAGCCAGGTCCGCACCAATGGCAAAGCGACGGATCTCGGCGCTGAGGATATTGATGATGTAGTTTGCGCCAATCCCGGCCTGTTCCATCGCCGTCGCATCAATCAAAACCTGAATTTCCGGCGTGCGCCCGGCGCGAACATCTTTCTCGAACCCCGGTGGCACTGCGACCACAAACAGGAACAGCCCGGCATCCATCTTTTCAGCTCCGGTGCCCGGTTCGATCTGGGCAACGGGCTGGAATTCAGGAGGGAAGAATGCTGTGGCAAGGGACCGTGAAAGGGGGGATTCATCTTCATCGGCAAATGCAATGGAGGCGTTGTTGACCGAGTTCGAAACCCCCGTCGCCTCCATCACGGGTGCCAGCGTGAATGACCAGACCAGCAGCGCCATCATCACCCAATCACGCCGAAGGCTCATCATTTCTTTCAAGCCAAGCCAGAAGATGCAGGACAACCGTTGCATTTATTTCTCCTGCGCTCGAAGTAAAAGGGCAGCGATCAGTGTCAGCACCGGCCCGAAACAGGCCAGGGCGAGAAGATCGGGGGCAAGCGCATCCCAGCCCAGCCCTTTGGTGAAGGCACCGACATTCAGGTGCAGGAAATAGGATGACGGCCAGAGCGATCCGATTGTCTGCGCACCGCCTTCAAGCGTTGAAACCGGTTGTAACAACCCGGAGAACTGAATCGTAGGTACGACCGAGGCGATCGCGGTGGCGAAGGTAGCGGCCACCTGGCTTGAAGTCATGGTCGCAATGAGTAGCCCATAAGATGTGGTCGCCCAGACATACAGCAACGCGCCGATTGCCAGGGGAGCCGGGTTGCCTTTGAGCGGTACATCAAAAACAAGGACCGTCATTCCGGCCAAGAGCAGGAAATTGGCGAACGCGATTGCGATATAAGGGATTTGCTTGCCAACCAGAAACTCAAGCCGCGTCGTTGGCGTCGCATAGAAATTGGTGATTGTTCCCAACTCTTTTTCACGTGCGACGCTGACCGCCATCAGAACTGCCGGTAACATTATCAAAAGGATCGCAGGCATGGCCGGGGCCATTGCGGCAATACTCTCGAAACTCTGATTGTACCTGAAGCGTGGCTCGATACGGGCGATCTCGACCGGATGCACACCGTTTTGGCGGGCCATTGCCGCCAAAAAGGTATTGTGGAGCCCCGCCACATAGCCTTCTACAGTCTCGCCTTTGAACGGAATTGCGCCGTCCACAATTGCGAGCACGTCCGTTGCTTCAACAGAGCGGATCTTGCGCCCAAAGTCAGGTGGGAGTTCGACAACCAGCGAGGCATCTCCTCGGGCCAGCCGTTCACGGCCCTCATCGATACTCGTCAGTGGCTGCGTTGGATTGAAGTAGCGCGATCCTGAAATCTCAGCAATGTAGGCGCGGCTTTCTGGCCCCTGTGACAAATCCAGTACCGCGAAATCCAGTTCTTCGATGTCCAGCGTAATCCCATAGCAAAAGACCAGCATCAGGATCACCGAGCCCAGGAACGCAAACGCCAAACGCACGCGGTCGCGCAAAATCTCGATGGTTTCACGCCTCGTATATGCCAGTGTGCGCCTGATACCCCCGCCAGCGCTGTCATCAAGGGCATGAACCGATACCTCAGGAGCATTCACCGGTGCCGGAGGGTCAGCTGCCTTCAATACCGTGACAAATGCTTCTTCCAGACTGTCTACCTGTGCCCCGGCGATCAACTCATCCGGTGTTCCCTCAGCCAGAACACGGCCCGCGTGCATGAACGACACCCGATCACAGCGCTCTGCTTCGGCCATGAAATGGGTCGAGACGAAAATCGTCACTTCTTCATCTCTCGAAAGCTCAATCAGCAACGCCCAAAACGAGTCGCGCGCCTCAGGGTCCACCCCCGAAGTTGGTTCATCCAGGATCAGTACGCGAGGTCGGTGGATCACAGCGACCGCCAGGGAGAGACGCTGCTTGATGCCAAGTGGCAGCGCCGTGGCCAGCATGTCCATATGTGCAATCAGGCCAAAGCGTTCTGCCAGTTCATCGATACGCCTATCGCGGTCCGTGATCGCAAAGATGCGGGCATGTAGCTGGAGGTTCTGCCGAACGGTCAACTCGCCATAAAGCGAGAATGCCTGACTCATATAGCCAATCTCGCGACGCATCCTCAGATCGCGTGCATCAACCGGTCTTCCGAACAGTAGCGCCTCACCGTCACTTGCGGGCAGAAGACCTGTCAGCATTTTCATGGTGGTCGACTTGCCGCAGCCGTTCGACCCGAGGAAGCCGAAAATCTCACCACGGTTGATCGAGAATTCGACGTTATTGACTGCCGTGAAATCGCCAAAGCGCCGCGTCAATCCGCGTGCCGTGATCACTGGGTCTGCCTCACGGTGATGTGTGGGCGCTTTCCTTGGTGCGATCAGGGGATCTCCGTGCGCCTGCAACCGCCGGTAGGACGTTTCAAGATCGCTGGCTTTCCCCTTCAATTCTGCCGGAGAACCATGGAAAAGCACGCGCCCGGCATCCATCGCGACGATAAAGTCGAATTGTTCGGCTTCTTCCATATAGGCTGTCGAAACCAGTATGGAGAGGTCGGGTGTAGCCTCTCGGACCGCGTCGATCAGCGCCCAGAATTGACGCCGCGACAGTGGGTCGATGCCGGTGGTCGGCTCATCCAGAACCAAAAGCTTAGGATCATGGATCAGTGCACAACACAGCCCAAGCTTCTGCTTCATGCCGCCCGAGAGTTTTCCCATCAGACGATCAGAGAATGGCGCAAGCCCGGTTGCCGACAGCAATGCTGCGATCCGGATGTCACGCTCCTGCTGCCCTTGTCCGAAGAGACGCGAAAAGAACTCAAGGTTTTCGCGCACCGACAATTCTGCATAGAGGTTCCGGCCCAACCCCTGCGGCATAAATGCGATCGCTGGGCAGATTTTGTGACGATGGGCACGGTCGTCGATTGGGCCTCCGAGAACCTTGATCGTGCCGGATTGAAGCTTCTTCGCGCCGGTGATCAAACCCAAAAGCGTTGATTTGCCAACCCCGTCAGGCCCGATCAGCCCAATAAGCTGACCAACCGGCAGATCAAGCGACAGGTTATCGAGTGCAATGCGCTGGCGATACTTATGCGTGACACCACTGACGCAGAAATCAGATGTGCCCGCCTGGGAATTCATTCGAACAATTCGGGTGGAATCCGCCTTTCCAGATATTCCGGCCATACACTGTCAGAAGAAAGCCTGATCACAGCGATACCGCGAAGGCCGGTTTTCACATGTTCGATCCGTTCTGCGATCAGATTCTCAGGAATGCGAACCCGAACGCGAAAGACCAACTGTTCACGCTCGCTTAATGTCTCGACCTGCTTCGGAGTGAACTGGGCTTCGGGGGATACAAAAGTGATGGTTGCAGGAATGGCAAAATCCGGCAAGGCATCAAGTACGATGCGTGCCTCAGCCCCGATGGGCAGCAACCCCGCTTCGCGTGCGGGCAGGTACACGTCCATATAGACGTTCTCTAAGCTGAGAAGCGTAAGGATCGGCTCACCCGCGCCAACAACTTCACCGGGCTCAGCCAGTCTGTAAAGAATGCGCCCTGGCATAGGGGCAACAAGCGAAGCATCCTCGATCTGGGCGGCGATCCGGCGCACTTCGGCTTCGGCAGCCGCGATCTGGCTGTCCGAGGTTGCAACCCGGGCCTTGGCGGCACCCAGAACGGCGTCGGCAACCTGAAATGCGGTTTCGCGATCTTCAAAGACTGTCATCGAAATGTTTTGACCGGCCAACAGTGCCTTTGCCCGTTCCAGTTCCTGCGCCGCGCGGCGCTGTTGGCTTTCTCGTTGGACAACAACAGCCTCGGCTTCGGCCTTGGCTTGACGCGCCAATGCTACTTCGGCTTTGGCGCGATCAAGCGCTGCAGACAGTTCATCGGTGTCCATCTCGACCAACAGTTCACCCACAACAACCAAGTTGCCTTCTGCCGCCAAAACCTGTGCAACCCGCCCTGCGAAGGTGGGGGCAATTTCCACTTGTTCGGCCTCTATCCGTCCATTGCCCTGTACAAATCCAACTGGCAATTCACTGCTGTCTTCTGAAACGAATATGTACAACGCCGCACCTGCGAGAAGGAGCATTACGACGATCAGTATTGCGCGCACATTCTTTTTCATGATCTGGCGTACCGCGGTTAAAGCTACTAGGTGACGTTATCTCAAACCCCGCAAAACGCTTTGTTTTGGATCAAACAGAGCCCTTTAGAGGGTTGTTCAGGCCAAACTCGGGTAGAAAACCGGCGCAGCAGTCTGATTGTTAACCCGCATCAATGGCTCAATGCGGATTTCACGGCGTGACTTTAGATTTCGGTTGCGCCGAACTGACGGAATTGTTGCGCATGGGCAAGCATCACGCGGTCGAAACAAATGCCCAATTGTCCATCCATCGTGTCAAAGCACTTACAAGTCACACTTCCAGCGTGCGGATGAAACCAACACTGCGTCAGTATTGCGGGTTGCCGCTGCTACTTCGGCAACATGAAGAACTCTTCCAGTACAATCTTTCCGTCTGCTACTGAATAAACTGCAATCTCACTCAAGGTGATACGTTGCCCAGTTTCCTTCTGCTTTACGTCAGCCTTATATCGCACACTGAAGCGGTTTGGGGGATGAACATAGGGGCCATCGACATCAAATTCGATGATTTCATGAGCTGCCAGCCAATCCTCTCTTTTCCCTTTGATAGCATCACGGCCTTTGGTGATGCGAAACTGTCGAACCGGAGGCACAACCGCTTCTATGGATTGAGCGTTCTCGGCATACATTTCATCAACATTTGCAAGGCCCCTGCGATCACGCATCGCCTGAACAAATGTTCTTCCAATATCGACTAATTCTTCCATGATAGCCCTCATTTTAGGCATCAACTGTATCACATCTTGCCTTTTCCAATCTTGACGAGGATCAATGAATTTAGATGTTGGCGAAGAATCCAGTTCGTGAACGAGAGGGCAATTAGTGCAGTAGTAATGAAGGGCCCAATTCCCGGCACCGTCATCAGCCAATGCGCCATCTCCTTACCTCGGGGTCGGTGAGTCACCTCCGCATCCAACTCTCATATCTGACTGATCAACCGACTCGCATCCCGATCAGCGGACTTAGGCAAGCCTGTGCCGCTTCCCCTTGTGTTGCACCATCATGCGACAACCGATATCGACCACGAAGACAACCATGCTCCTGGCATCTAGACTATTGAGTGCAGGAAAAGCTTGTTTTGGGCTGCACAATTAGACAACGCCTTCAAAACCAACTTAAACCGATCGTTTTGTTCTGGCGGGCGCAGTGATCGAAGAAGTGGGTCTTACCCTTTAGTAGCGCCAAGGTAAGCAAACCAGTAGGCCAAGGCGACTCCTCCCGCCCCGCCGACAATATTGCCCAGAGTAACCCACAATAGATTGGTCGCCGCTGAGAAAACCGGCACAGTTGCCCCCGCCGCCCAACCCTGCGGGAAGAAAAACATGTTCGCAATCGAATGCTCGAGTCCCAGCAACACAAAAGCAGTGACGGGCCACAAAACGGCCAGAACCTTGCCGGCGACGCTGCGGGCGGCAAAGGACAGCCAAACAGCAAGGCATACCAACCCGTTGCACAGTGCGCCACGGGCGAAGGCCTCCATCGGTTCCAACCCCGCTTTGGCATCGGCTATCACCACGGCGGTATTGCCCATCGGCCCCTCGAGCAGGCCGGTCAGAGAGAAGGCCAATGCAAGCCCGAGGGCGCCCACGAAGTTTCCGGCGTAGACGATGCCCCAGCTTCGAAACAGCAGTCGCAGTGGTATCTTGCGGTCGACCGCTGCGATCACCATCAAAACATTGCCGGTGAATAATTCTGCACCACCTGCGATCACCAGGATAAGGCCCAGGGAAAACACCGCGCCACCCAGAACGCGGATCGGCCCCGCAGCGCTGTCTGCGCCAGTAACCGCCATCGTATAGGCCGCTGCGCCAAACCCTATGAATGCCCCGGCCAGCATCGCAAGAACGAACATGGGTGCCAATGGCAACTTTGCCTTTGTGACCCCAGCAGTCTCAACTAATGTCGCAATTTCAGAGGGTTTATGAGCGTCGAACAGGCGCGGAGTGTTCATGTCGGGCTCCAAAGTTAGCACGGATTTACGTATCAGGGATTGTACAGTCTATCTTCTGACCTTGAACCAATGCACAAATAAGAAGGGGAAGTTCATCTGTTCCGCCACAGTTCGGGTAGTTTCGCCTAACACAGTTTGGTCTCCGGTCATCGCCACAGGCACCCATGACCTCTGTTTCAGCCTCCGTTTTCGTGCCACCGTCATGAAGCAGTGGATATCTGACTCCATTTTCACAGTCGGGAGTTCAGCGTCACGGGGTAGCCATCGAAACTTAATTCTGCCACGAGACTTCAATGCAAAGCTTATTGATCGTCATCGTTTTTGTGCCGATTGGGACCAAGTTTGAATTTTAGGCAACGGTCAAAACCGCACAAGTGGCATTCCGACTGATGCCTTGAGAGGTGCTCCCTTGAATCAGGCTACCAATGCTTCCCAATCCGCGGCGGCCCGTCACAATCAGGTCAGCATTGCATTGCTCGGCGCATGCTATGATCTCGTCGACCGGATCACCGCGTTGGGTATGCGTTTGCGAAACCGTCTGATTGTATTCTTTGGCAATCTCTTTGCCCGCGGAAATGATCTTGTCTGCTGCCTGCTGAACCTCTTCGTCTGAAGGCATTGTCGTGACGGCGTGATAGCCAGCAACAGCGCCCATTGCGAAGGCCACGGTTTGCGGCTGAGGTGTATGGACAAGGTGAATTTGGGAGCCATATTTGCTTGAGATATCACAGGCAACGCGTAGAGCTGCTTCTGACGCCTCTGATCCATCCAAGCCAACCACAATTATTTTGAACATGTCGCACTCCCTCCTTTGTGAGGGGTCAGTATGGGTGAACTTGCAACAACTAGCATTGACTCAAATCAACACTTTTCGCTGCAAATTCGAGCGTAGCCGTCCTTCCATTTCCAGAAGATTCACGGTAACCGAACAAATTTAATGACCGTTGGAGCTGCAAGCTAGTCTCGCCAAAGGGGCGACAGCGTATTTTTACTGCAAAAAGCCTCCCGCAGGCACTGCTTTGTTCAAAGGGTGTCAATTTGAGCCCAATGATAAAGATCAAGAGTAATGGCGAGAAAAATTGCTATTATGGACGTGCTTTTCAGTCCCTTTGGCGAGGTTGGCAGCTTTCCTACGACACGAAATTCAATCTAATTCCTGAGGATAACGACTATGCAGCCCTCTCCGCCTTGGATTCGCCCAACTGCAATAGCCGCGGCATTCTTCGGTCTCCTGACAATATTCTCCGGCGGAACGGCCCTGTTTGGGGGTGCCGCCGCTAAAGCAGCAGTTGGAGATGCAGTTCCACTCGTGCTTTGGTTCAATTTTCTGGCTGGATTTGTCTATTTTCTTGGTGCAATCGCGCTCTTTAAATCAACAACCTGGGCAACTCGAATTGCCTGGGTGATAGGCTTATCAACATTAATTGTGTTCGCTGTTCTGATATTAGTGGCACTGTTTGGAACGCCGTTTGAATGGCGAACCGTCGGTGCAATGACCATACGCACTGGATTTTGGCTGGCGATAGCTGTCGCGCTTTCCAGAACCGAATGAGCCGACCAAACGACGCCGCACCCGCGTCCAAATAAATTGGCAAGACAGTCACTTTTGATTGAGATCAAGGGCTGAAGCGAACGGTTTCGGCATAGTTGGCGCGCTTTTCGGACAGATTCACGGGAGGATCGAAATGACAGTGCTGATTGCCTACGGCACCGTTGAAGGTCAGACTGCCAAGATTGCTCGTTTTATCAACGATGTCACAAGAAAAGCCGGCTACGATACAATACTGATCAACACCGGAGACCAGATACGACACGTGTCCCTGACAGGTGTGGACAGGGTCATTCTTGCGGCTCCTGTCCATGAACGCCGGCACCCAAAGCTATTCGAAGCGTTTGTTGAAACGCATAGAGACGCGCTTGCGTCCCGGAAGTCGCTAGTGCTTTCGGTAGGCCTAAAGGCGGCTTTTGCAAGAGGCCAGGAAGACGCCTGGGACTATCTTACCGAAATGCTGATGCGTACGCATTTTGAACCTGACCTAACGGCTTTGGTTGCGGGCGCTGTGCAGCCTGACAACTATGGGTATTTTGAAGAAGAGATCGTTCAGCATGTTGTCTTAAAGGATCAAAAGATCGATCCAAGGGACGGTGCTCGGGAGTTCACCGATTGGAACGCTTTAAGGGAAACCGTGGTAACATTCTTGGACAAATGATCCATCCCGTGGCTTAACTGCTGCCTTTCTTCAGTTGTCTTACCTGTAGATGTCGCCGCCACATTGCGCCTACGCCAGTTTTAACAGGCGTTTAAATTCACTGAATTCCATTCGCATGCCGCCACCAGCCAGGCTATAAGATGCACGATATGACATTGAACAAGATGGCTATGATTGGGGCCTGATATATTAAATTAGTGATGCGTGTCATTGGATCTAACTTCTTCGACTATCGTGTCTTGAGGTTATTCTCGAACCGGCCCTTCGAGAAACCGCAGTGCATGCTCGCCTTGTCCGCTCCTCAATGGTCGGTTTTGGTTACAGCGAAAAAGGCAGTTTGGAGTTCGAAAAAATTGGCCTTCGTAAATGACTGTTTCGGAGAGCTGTGTTGCATCGCAAGGATAGGCGTGCCGCAGGAGTGAAGACCTTCTGCTTGAGCAATAGCCGCGGCTGCGAAAGGCCGGTTTGTCCGTAGCCCTGCCATCTGTTAATCGCCAGGGAACGTCCGGAATGCGCGGTTTTTGACGTACCGCATGTGCGAAAGGCGCAGATGAGACTAAGGGCAGCTCCGGGCTCATTCCGGCCATTTGCTGCACGGAATATTTAAGGCCGCTTCGGTCCCAAAGGAAAATGCTGCTGCCAAAAAGGAAGAACTATGCGTGGCGGATCATTTGTTAGGTTTTGGTGGAGCCTAGGGGAGTCGAACCCCTGACCTCTTGCATGCCATGCAAGCGCTCTCCCAACTGAGCTAAGGCCCCATCAAGGTACTGCCGAAGCAGTGGACGGACGTTTATGAGACGGCGACGACGAGCGCAAGACCAAAAATGGAATTTGCCAAAAAGTTTCGGACCCGCGTCCGGGGGGGGGCATGAGGCGACGCGGGGCCGCCTCTGACCGGTTTTAGTTTTCGTCTTCCGATGACATGTCGGTGATATCGTCCAACGAGACGTTATCGTTGTCGTCGTCATCATCGTCCAGCAGATCGTCGTCCAGTTCGACGTCGACATTGTCGTCATCATCCAGAACGATATCTTCATCCGACGCGTTCTCACGCGCTTTGGCCGAGGCGGCATCCTCCGCATCTGCGGCGATCATCCGGCTTTTGCCGGTCTCAAGCTCCACGATCTCGCCGGTATAGGGGCTGACGATCGGGTCCTTGTTCAGGTCATAAAACCGCTTACCGGTTGTCGGGCAAACGCGCTTTACGCCCCATTCTTCCTTGGGCATGTGAAATCCCCTTGATATCAGGTGAGTCGTATCAACGATTCAGGTCACGTGCCACATGCAGCGGGCACTGTCAAAGCCTTTGCGCAGGAGAAACAGGTATATGGGAGATCACGCACTGCCCGGGACGCCACCGGTGCCACTGACGTTGCGCAAATCGGCGCGAGCGCGGCGGATCAGTTTGCGGATTTCCCAATTGGATGGCCGGGTTACGCTGACCTATCCACAAGGCGTGCCAGAAGCCGAAGCCTTGAGTTTTGCGCGCACCAAAGAAGAGTGGATACGTCAGCACCTGCTGGACCGTCCTGACCCTGCCGTGGTTCAGTTCGGGCAAACCATCCCGATCGAAGGCACAGAGCGGCGAATCGTGCCTGCCAGCGGGCGGCGCGTTCTGTTACAGGGCGATGAGATTGCAGTACCCGAGGGTGCCGAGGCACGGCGTCTGGCGCGATTTCTCAAAGAATTGGCGCGTGATCGCCTGACCGGCGCCTGCGATGACTACGCGGCGATGCTGGGACGGTCCTATTCCAGCCTGACCATGCGCGATACACGGTCGCGTTGGGGGTCGTGCAGTTCCGCTGGCGGTCTGATGTTTTCCTGGCGGTTGATCCTAGCGCCGCCTGAGATCCTGCATTATGTCGCCGCGCATGAGGTGGCGCATCTGGTAGAGATGAACCATTCGGCTGATTTTTGGGCGCAGGTCGAGCAGATTTTCGGCGACTATCGCGATCAGCGGCGTTGGCTGCGCGACAACGGGGCGCAACTGCATCAATACAGATTTGATACCAAGGCGAGTTGACCCCGGGTTCATTTGTGATCACATGGGGGTATGTTATCCGCACGCCCCACTGAATCCCATACTGCCACCCATGATCGGGTCTATCGTGTTCTTCGCGCACGCATTATGCACGGTGAAATGGCACCGGGGCAGGCGCTGACCCTACGCGGGATCGGTAAGGAATTTGGCGTCTCGATGACCCCCGCGCGCGAGGCCGTGCGCCGCTTGGCAGCCGAGGGAGCGCTGTTTCTATCCACATCGGGCCGGGTTTCGACGCCTGAGCTGACTAATGACAGGATCGAAGAGTTGGCTGCGCTTCGTGCGCTGCTTGAGGTTGAACTTGCCAGCCGCGCCCTGCCGCGTGCACATATGGCGCTGATTGACCGGCTGCAAAGCATCAACATGAACGTGGCCGAGATGGTCACCAAACGTGATGCCGTTGGCTATATTCGCTCAAACCTAGAATTTCACCGCACTCTGTATCTGCGGGCGCAGGCTCCGGCAATGCTCGCGATTGCAGAAACAGTCTGGCTGCAACTTGGTCCCACCATGCGTGCGCTGTACGGCCGACTGCGGCGGACCGACCCGCCGCATAACCACAAACTGATCATCGCCGCTTTGCAGGCCGGTGACGAGCCTGGATTGCGCTTGGCCGTCCGCTCGGATGTGACCCAGGGCCTGAGGTTGCTGGTCAGCTGAGCGGCTTGTTGCCGAAGCCCAGAATTTGCATCTGATTGGCATCGTCGTTCTGGTTTGGGGATTGGGTCTGGGTTAGTCTGGACCAAATCACAACAAGAGCAGTTTTCAGTTATGATCAATCGACGGATATTTTCTTTGGGGCTCGGGTCAGCCCTGTTGTCGGCCTGTTCCACAGGCACCCCCACCAGCACCCCGGCATCCCGGATGCGGCCTGTGCCCAACGCCGGGTGGGATGCGTGGGTTACCGGTTTCAAGGGCCGCGCGGCGTCGCAGGGGATATCGCAGACAACCCTAAACCTGGCTTTTCAGGGGGCGGGGTACCTGCCCGATGTGATCGAGCGGGACCGCAATCAGGTCGAATTCAAACGTTCACTCGAGGATTACCTGGCCATTGCGGCCTCAGATGAGCGGATCGCAACCGGCAAGCAGATGCTGGTGCGCCATGCAGGCACCCTGTCGCAGATCGAGGCGAAATATGGCGTCGACAAAGAAGTGATCGTGGCCGTCTGGGGCTTGGAAAGCCGCTACGGCGCGCGGCGCGGGGATGTGCCGGTGGTGTCAGCAGTGTCGACTTTGGCTTATGACGGGCGGCGCGGTGCGTTCTTTGAAAAGCAACTGATCGCAGCTTTGCGGATCATTCAAGAGGGCGACACAAGCCCCGCCAACATGACCGGCAGCTGGGCCGGAGCAATGGGACACACGCAATTCATTCCGACATCTTATCTGGCCTATGCGGTGGATTTCACCGGCGACGGACGGCGGGATATCTGGTCCGAGGATCCCACGGATTCGCTGGCCTCGACCGCGGCCTATCTGGCGCGCGCGGGCTGGGTACGCGGGCAGCCCTGGGGCGGTGAGGCTGGCACTGTATCCGGCACGCCGGTTACAGTTTTGCAGCCGCAGACACCTGGCCCCCGCATTGCGGTGTTCCGCAATTTTCAGGTCATCAAGCGCTATAACAACTCGGACAGCTACGCGATTGGCGTCGGACATTTGTCTGACCGGATTGCGGGCGGTGCGCCGTTTCAGGCCTCATTCGGGCCAGACGCAACGGGTTTGACGCTGGAAGATCGCAAGGAGCTCCAGCGCCGACTGACATCGGCCGGCTATGATACTCAGGGCGCGGACGGGGTGATCGGCAACAACACAAAATCCGCCATCAGCGCCTATCAGCGCGCCAGCGGCATGCCGGTTACCGGAGAGCCATCGGTTGCGTTGCTGCGCAGCCTGGGCGGCTGACGGTTTACGCCGCCAGCCCTTTCGATCCGATATCAAGGAATTTCTGACGGCGGTCCTGAATCAGGGCCGCCGCATCTTTGCCGTCCAACTCTTTCAGCATCAGTGTGATAGCATCCCTAACGGATTCGACGGTGGCAGGACGGTCGCGATGGGCACCGCCTTTGGGTTCCTGAATGATAAGATCGCAGACGCCCAGTTTGTGCAGGTCCTGCGCGGTCAGGCGCAGCGCCTCGGCGGCCTCCCGCATCTTTTCGGCATCTTTCCACAGGATCGAGGCGCAGCCTTCCGGCGAGATCACCGAATAGACCGAATGTTCCAGCATCGCGACGCGGTTCGCCGTCGCAAAGGCCACAGCCCCGCCGGACCCGCCTTCGCCGATGATCACCGACACCAGCGGCACGCCGATCTTCAGGCACATCTCGGTCGACCGGGCAATGGCCTCGGACTGACCGCGTTCCTCGGCCCCTTTGCCGGGATAGGCGCCTGCCGTGTCGATCAGAGTGATCACGGGCAGGCCAAAGCGACCGGCCATTTCCATCAGGCGCACGGCCTTGCGATACCCTTCGGGGCGGGCCATGCCGAAATTCCGTTCGATCCGCGATTTGGTGTCCGAACCCTTTTCATGACCAATCACCATCACCGGCTGATCGTTGAATCGGGCCAGACCACCGATAACTGCCAGATCGTCGGCAAAGTTGCGATCGCCCGCCAGCGGGGTGAATTCGGTAAACAGCGCCTCGACATAATCCTTGCAATGGGGGCGGTCTGGGTGGCGCGCCACCTGGCATTTTCGCCAGGGAGTTAGATCGCCATAAAGCTCTTCCAGCAGCTTTGCGGCCTTTGCGTCCAGCGCTGCGGCTTCTTCGGCCACGTCCATCTCTTCGTTGGCGCGGGCCAGCGCACGCAATTCCTCGGCCTTGCCTTCGATCTCGGCTAGGGGTTTTTCGAAATCCAGATACTGGGTCATGACGCCTCTCAACGCGGAAGTTCTTTGCTATATGACCTGAGGTTGCGCGGGATGCAACTCAGCAAGATTTGTGGATGCGGAATATGCGACCACGGATAAGCAAAGAGAAGGAAGGTTGCCGATGGCAAACAGCTACGAAGATCGCATTCTGCGCGTCTTGACTTACATCCACGATCACCCCGCCGGGGATCTGTCTTTGGATGCCCTGTCTGATGTGGCTGCGATGTCCCGGTTTCACTGGCATCGTGTGTTTCGCGCGATTACCGGCGAAACCTGTGCGCAAGCTGTCCGCCGGATCCGGTTGCACCGTGCCGCGTGTTGGCTGGTGCAAACCGACCGGTCCGTGGCAGAGATCGCGTCGGCGGTGGGTTATCCTAATCTGAATTCCTTTGTGCGGGCCTTTTCGCAGGCCTACAGCGCCAGCCCGGCGGCCTTTAGAAAATCCGGGCGTTGGCTGGTGCTTAATCGAAAATTGAGAATCGGAGAATATCCAATGCATCCCGTTACAACCCGTACAGAACCCGCCCGCCGCGTAATTGCCTTGGCTCATAAAGGGGATTACGCAGAGATCGGCAATAAGTTTGAGGCATTTGGTGCCTTGTGTGAATCCCGCAACCTGTGGTCTCAACTTGGTCCAGTCATCGGAGTCTATCTGGACAGCCCCGATGATGTGTCACAAGACCAACTGCGCAGCTATGCAGGCGCCGAATTCAAAGGTGGTGACACACCAGAGGGTATGGAAGACGTGCAGATTCCAGGCGGCAAAACAGCTATTCTGACCTACAAGGGCCCATACTCCGGTTTGCACGCGGCGTATCACACGCTGTTCGGAAACTGGCTGCCTGAGTCAGGCGAGGAACCCGCGGACCAGCCGTGCTACGAGGTCTACCTGAACGATCCGCGCAACACCGCACCCGAAGAGCTGCTGACCGAAATTTGCCTACCACTGAAATAGGTCAGTTTGGCCACAGGACCGGGTAGAGCGAGGCGACCAGCAGCATCGCCATGGTCCAGTTGAACACCACCAACCGGCGCGGGTTCGTCAGAATCCGCGCCATCTGCTGCCCCAGCACCGTCCAGGTGCTGACCGACGGCAGGTTCACCGCTCCGAATATCAGAGCAACGATGACGATGGCTTGCAGCGTGTGATCTGGCGTGTAGGCCGTGGTGGCCGTCAGGGCCATGGCCCAAGCCTTTGGGTTGACCCATTGAAAAGCGGCGGCTTGCAGAAAGGTCATTGGATCACCCTCGGCCATCTTGCCATTGGCCGGGGCCGCATGCGCGATCTTCCACGCCAGATACAGTAGATAGACGACCGAGGCGAGTTTCAGCACCGTGTAGCTGACCGGGTATCGGTCAAATACCTGCACCAAACCGGCACCGACCAGCAGGACCATGACAGTAAACCCCAACCCGATCCCCAACATATGCGGGATGGTTCGGCGAAACCCGAAATTGGCCCCCGAGGCCATCAGCATCAGGTTGTTCGGCCCAGGCGTGATGGACGAGACAAAAGCAAAGGCGATCAGGGCCAGAAGGACGTCATAGGTCATGGCGGGGATAATCACTGACAAAACAGCAAATGAAATTGCGTTTTTGTGCGTGTTTGGGGTAATTACACAATTAATGGCGAAGATTGATCACATAAATCAACAAATATTGCGCGCGCTGACAGGTGACGGCCGTATCAGCAACCTGGAACTGGCGGACCACGTTGGCCTGTCGCCCTCGGCCTGCTTGCGTCGCGTGCAAGAACTTGAGCGCGCTGGCGTGATCACCGGCTACCGCGCGGTATTAAGCCCGAAAGAACTGGGCGTGGGGTTCGTGGGTTACATCGGCGTTGGATTGGGAGAGCATACCAAAGCCGCGCAGGAAGGTTTTGAACGGGCCGTGCAGCATGCGCCCGAAGTGATCGAATGCCACAATATCACCGGCACCATCGAATACTTGCTGCGTGTGGAATGCGCTGATCTTGCCGAGTACAAAACCTTTCACACAGAGGTGCTGGGAACCCTGCCGCATGTGACGTCGATCACCTCCTACGTGGTGATGGATTCACCCAAGGATTTGCGCGCCTGACAGGGAAATTGTGAATTTTAACTGTCTTGCGGGGAAAATCCTCACATCCTAGTGTCACAGCAATGGGAAAACCAAAATGGGGGCAAACCCCTCTTATGCCGTCACAGGGAGACGATCATGAAACTTATCAAAGCCGGTGCGCTTGCCGCAGCTATGGCATTGATTGCCGGAGCGGTAGCGTCAGCGCCGCTTAAGCTGCAACCTGCAAGCCCACAACCCAGCCCGCAGGCCGGGTTGAATGTGAAATACTATGGTACAGGCAATCAACACAAGAAGATCCGAGATCTGAGCCAGGCGAAAAGCCTGCTGTCTCAAGCGCAACCCGGAACACCGTTGCGGGGGTTGGATTACAGGGACACCAGCAAGGGTGAGGACGTCATGACATTCGACGGCGCTTACAACGTTGTTGCCGAAGTTACTGGCTACATGCGGTTCGACTCGCCGGGGATTTACGAGTTGGAAACGTGGTCAAATGACGGGATTGAGGCTTCGGTTGGTGGTCAACAGATTGGCCGCGTAACCGGTATTCAAGGCTGTGAAGCCAATCAACGTACCGAAGTTGAAGTGCCCCAGGCGGGCTGGTATCCGTTGAAGATCATCTATTTCCAAAAATTGGGATCCTCTTGCCTGATGATGAAGTCGGGCAAACAAGGCGAAAAGCTCACCTGGGTGCCCAACGACATCTTCGGGCGGTAACAAGAAGGCGCCCCGCAGGGCGCCTTTTTTTGGCCATTAGCCAGCGGCGATCAGTTCCGCCTGCGCCACAATCACTTCGGCCTGTTTGATCGAGGCGATATCGACCAGACGCCCTTTGTAGACGGTCGCGCCTTCGCCATTGGCCTTGGCCTGTTCCATTGCCGCCAGGATTTCGCGCGCTTCCGAAACAGCCTCGTCCGAGGGGGTAAAGACCTGATTAGCCAGTGCGATCTGCTTGGGATGGATCGCCCATTTGCCGACCATACCCAGCGTGGCTGAGCGTTTGGCCTGTGCGATGTATCCCTCATCATCCGAGAAGTCACCAAACGGCCCGTCCACCGGCAGCACGCCATGGGTTCGGCAAGCGGCGACGATGGCCGCTTGTGCCCAATGCCAAGGATCGGACCAGTGCTTTTCGCCTTCGCGCAGCATGTAATAGTTTTCCTGTGTTCCGCCGATGCCGGTGGTCTGCATGCCCATCGATGCCGCGAAATCCGCCGCACCCAGACTCATCGCCTGCATTCGTGGTGACGAGGCCGCGATTTCCTCGACATGGGCAATGCCTGCGGCAGATTCGATGATCACTTCGAAGGATACCGGCTTGGTGCGGCCCTTGGCGCGTTCGATGGCGGTAACCAGCGCGTCCACGGCATAGACATCTTCGGCGCAGCCGACCTTGGGGATCATGATCTGGTCCAGACGGTCGCCAGCCTGTTCCAGCAGATCCACAACGTCGCGATACCAATAGGGTGTGTCCAGTCCGTTAATGCGCACGGACATGTACTTGTTGCCCCAATCCACGGTGTTCAGCGCCTCGATCACATTGGCGCGGGCCGCGTCCTTGTCCGACGGCGCCACCGAGTCCTCAAGATCAAGGTTGATCACGTCTGCCGCTGACGCTGCCATTTTCGGAAACAGCTTGGTGTTCGATCCAGGCCCGAACAGCTGGCAACGGTTGGGGCGGGCGGGGGCGGCGGGTTGAAGGCGAAAGCTCATCTGGACCTCGTGAGAGAAATGAAATTACAATTTTCCTGCTCATTGAGGTATTAAATTGCGTGCTTATGCGCAAGCATCTTTATGCAGGTGCGGCATTGCGTTCGCAGCATTTGCCGCGGAAAGCGATCAAACTGGTGATTAAAGTTTAATCACTGTGAAAACTTGAAAGAATATTCCAGTATATGAAGAACTCGCGCGAAAATTTCCCACCAATGGCAACTATGTCAGGCGAAAACGCAAAGCACTCGTCAGGCGCGTCCCATAGGCTGCGCCGGAATCAAAGGAGTGAACCGCAATGATCGAGACACCGTACCTGCTGTTTTTGGGCGATGCGCCCGACCAATTGGCGGCCAAAGTGGCAGTTGGCATCAAAGACTGGCGCCCGGAAAACGCTGTGGGCCAATATCGGATGGACGGCTGCAAGGCCGATCTGGGCCTGACGGACATGACCCTGACCGAAGCAAAAGAGGCGGGCGCTAAGACTCTGGTCATCGGTGTGGCCAACCGTGGCGGCGTGATCAGCCAGGAATGGAAAAAGGTTCTGGTGATGGCGCTGGAGGAAGGCTTTGATCTGGCGTCTGGCCTGCACAACCTGCTGCGCGACGAGCCCGATCTGGTTGCCGTTGCCGAGGCCACGGGCCGCAAGCTGCACGATGTGCGCGTTCCCGAGGTCGAGTACCCGATCGCAAACGGCATCAAACGCAAGGGCAAGCGGTGTCTGGCAGTTGGCACGGATTGCTCGGTCGGCAAGATGTACACGGCGATGGCAATGGATGCCGAAATGCGCAAGCGTGGCATGAAATCCACCTTCCGTGCCACCGGCCAGACCGGTATTCTGATCACCGGTGACGGTGTGCCGCTGGACGCCGTGATCGCTGACTTCATGGCCGGATCGGTCGAATGGCTGACACCCGACAATGACGACGACCACTGGGACTTGATCGAAGGGCAGGGATCGCTGTTCCACGTGTCCTACTCCGGTGTGACCATGGCGCTAATCCACGGCGGCCAGCCGGACGCACTGATCCTGAGCCACGAACCCACCCGTGAGCATATGCGCGGTCTGCCGACCTATACTTTGCCGACGCTTGAAAACCTGCGCGACACCGCGCTGGCACTTGCCAAGGTTGCAAACCCTGATTGTCAGGTCGTGGGTGTCTCGGTCAACACACAGCACATGAGCGAAGAGGACGCCATCGCCTATCTGGCGACGGTCGAGGCCGATATGGGGCTGCCCGCCACTGATCCGTTCCGCTTTGGTCCGGGCAAACTGGTCGACGCGCTGACTGCGTTGTGATCAATAGACCCCGCCAGAAGACTCTCTGGCGGGGAAATCTTGAATGAATAAAGGAGTGGGCGCGTGCAGATTGACGTCTCTCGTGATGTATTCCGGTTGGCTCAGGTCTTTACGATCTCGCGCGGGTCTAGGACCGAAGCGAATGTGCTGACTGTACGTGTATCGGACGGCGCGCATCAGGGGTGGGGCGAATGTGTACCCTACGCGCGGTATAATGAGACGCTGGAGTCGGTCGAGGCCGAAATTGCCGGTTTGCCCCGGACGTTTGATCGAGCGCAGTTGATGGATCTGTTGCCCGCTGGTGCCGCCCGCAATGCGGTAGACTGTGCGCTGTGGGATCTTGAGGCGAAGCGCGCCGGAAAACGTGCATGGGAACTGGCCGGACTGCCCGCGCCCGGCCCAGAGATCACCGCCTACACCTTGTCGCTGGACACGCCGGAAAAGATGCAGGCACAGGCGGCTGAGAACGCGTATCGTCCGCTGTTGAAGATCAAGTTGGGCACGCCAGACGACATGCCTCGTCTGGAAGCCGTACGCGCAGGTGCCCCTAAAGCCAAGATCATCGTCGACGCCAATGAGGGCTGGTCGGCCGATGTCTATGCCGATCTGGCACCGCATCTGGTGCGGCTGGGAGTTGCGCTGGTCGAACAGCCTCTGCCAGCCGGGGAAGATGACGCCCTGATCGGGATGGATCGCCCGGTGCCGGTGTGTGCCGATGAATCGTGCCATGACCGCAGTAGCCTGCCCGCGATGAAGGGCAAGTATGACGTGGTAAACATCAAGCTCGACAAGACCGGCGGTTTGACCGAGGCGTTGGCCCTGCGTGAACAGGCGCTGGCCGAGAGTTACAAAGTTATGGTCGGATGCATGGTCGGCAGTTCGCTGGCAATGGCGCCCGCGACACTGCTGGCGCAGGGTGCGATGGTAACAGACCTTGACGGCCCGCTTCTGTTGGCCGAAGACCGCGACAACCCGCTGAATTTTGATGACGCCGGAGTGCATCCGCCTTTGGCGGCGCTCTGGGGGTGACGAACGCCCGGAAAATGATCCGGTGGATCATTTTCAATAAGGAACGGGCGAAGCCCTGAGACGAAAAGGATATGACATGACCCGCACCGTTTACGTGAATGGCGAATACCTGCCTGAAACCGAAGCCAAGGTTTCCATTTTTGACCGTGGTTTCCTGTTCGCGGATGCCGTTTACGAAGTCACCAGCGTTCTGGATGGAAAGCTGATCGATTTTGAAGGCCATGCCGTGCGCCTCAAGCGGTCTCTGGACGAGTTGGAGATGGCCGAACCTTGCACCAAGGATGAGCTGCTCGAGATTCACCGCAAGCTGGTTGAGCTGAACGGCATCGAAGAAGGGCTTGTGTACCTGCAGGTCAGCCGTGGATCGGATGGCGACCGGGATTTCGTGTTCCCGTCGGCGGACACCAAGCCCAGTCTGGTTCTGTTCACGCAGAACAAGCCGGGTCTGGCCGACAGCCCAGCGGCGAAAAAAGGTGCAAAGATCATCTCGATCGAGGATATCCGCTGGGGTCGCCGCGATATCAAGACCGTTCAGCTGCTGTACCCGTCGATGGGTAAGATGATGGCCAAGAAAGCGGGCTGCGACGATGCATGGCTGATCGAAGACGGCTATGTCACCGAAGGCACCAGCAACAACGCCTACTACGTGAAAGACGGCAAGATCGTCACCCGCCCGCTGTCGACCGACATTCTGCACGGGATCACCCGTAAGGCCGTGCTGCGCATGGCGGCTGAGGCGCAGATGGAAGTCGAAGAACGCCTGTTCACCATCGACGAAGCGAAAGAGGCGGACGAAGCCTTTACCACCTCGGCCAGTGCGTTCGTCATGCCGGTAGTTGAAATTGACGGTGTAACGCTGGGGGATGGCACACCGGGCCCGATCGCCAAACGGCTGCGTGAGATTTATTTGGACGAAAGCCGCAAGGCAGCGATCTAAAGAAAAGGCCCGCCGGATTGGCGGGCCTTTTTCGTTTTAGGGGATTAGTCTTTTTTCCCAACATTTTCTTCAAACGCGACCTTGAAGGCGGCCTGTTTTTCAGGGCTGGCGTCGGTCTGATAGTTCGCCTTCCACTCATCCATGGTCATGCCGTAGAAAATCTGACGGGCTTCGTCCTTGCCCATCTCGATGCCCTTTTCATTGGCCGCTTCCTGATACCAGCGCGACAGGCAGTTGCGGCAGAACCCGGCCAGATTCATCATGTCGATGTTCTGAACGTCCGTGCGGTCTTCCATCAGGTGCTTTTGCAACCGGCGGAACGCGGCGGCCTGAAGTTCGATTTCGGTTTGCTTGTCCATTGTCGGGCTCCCAATGCGTGTCGTTTGCCTGACCTAACAATCCGAAGGCGTCGTTACAATAAACAGGAAGGGCCAGCAGGCCCTTCCCAGCGATCGATTTCGGTTTTAAGCCAGCTTCAGGGCTAGCCACGGCATCAGGCAGAATACGATGGTCAGTATCTTGTAGTTGGCCAGATACCGGAAATAGGCCCTTTTCGCATCGCCAGGCTCCATCTGGAACATCCGGCCGTGTATCTTGGCAGCCCAGTCCTGTGAAACAACAATCAACAGAGTAGTGAACACCAGAAGGGCGAGGTTAAGGACCGTCATCCAGCCGAAGACGGTCGTCAGGAATTCCTGAGTCATGGTCGTCTCCTTTCCCTTAATATATGGGGGCTCGGGATACCCTCACAATAACGTGAGACCCGGAATCGACCTTATTTGACCTGACGTCAAAGACCGCTTTCGCCCAAAGCGTCCTGCAGGATTACGGCCAAGCGCTCCGCCCATTCACGCTGTCCGGCATTGTCCGCGATCAGATCATTACGCAGCTCGATCAAGGCGTTAGGGCGGCCATGCGCTGTGCAGTGCCGATCAATTGCGTCACCGGGCAGCACGCCAGTATAGGGCTCGTTGACGCCAACACACAGGTCTGCTTCGGCCTCAAGACGGTCGATCAACGGGCGCGAGAACCGTTCATCCGGAGTGTGCAGTACTCCGACATGCCATGGGCGTGGGTCGCGGCCACGCAGTTGGCGGGTGAAGGAATGCATCGACACGATCACCGCATGCGGCAGACCCGCCATACGTTCCAGCGCCTCGTGATAGGGGCGGTAGCACATGTTCAGACGCCGTTCACGCTCAGACGTGTCTGCGTGGCGGTTGCCGGGGATGATCGAACCGTCATACAGCTTCATCAGCAGGGTGGGGTCATCCTCACCCCGGTTGGGATCAATCACCAGACGTGAGAAATTAGCGGCAATAATTGGCGCGTTCAGGATCTCTCCCAAATGCTTTGACACCTCATACGCGCCCACGTCATAGGCGATGTGACGCTCCATATCCTCGCGCGGCAGGCCGAGGTCTCCGCCGTTGATTTCGGGAGGCACCGTGTTGGTTGCGTGGTCACATGTGATCAGCCAGCGCGAGGGGCGATCAGCGCCGTGGATAAAAAACGGGGAATACGTCATAAGCCTGTCATCTAGTTTGCCGCAGGTGTAGGGCAGTTGCTTCGGAAAGGGAATTGCGCAATAAGCAGCCTGATGCAATGTTTGCGGTAACATTTGTGCGATTCAGACAGAAGACGTGAGGAGAGAAATACCAATGCGACGCCTGAGAAATGTAAAAATCGTGGCGACGCTGGGACCGGCGTCTAATGATTATGACACCATCCGTGCGCTGCACGAGGCCGGGGCAGATGTGTTTCGTCTGAACATGAGCCACGGCAGCCATGATGAGATTCGCGAACGTCACCGGATCATCCGACAGGTGGAAAAGGATCTGGAAAGCCCGATTGCGATTCTGGCTGACCTGCAAGGGCCCAAACTGCGCGTGGGTGAGTTCGCCAATGACGCCGAAGAACTGGAAGAGGGCGCAGCCTTCCGTCTGGACCTTGACGTTGCGCCCGGGGACAGAGGCCGCGTTTGTCTGCCGCATCCCGAGATTTTTGCCGCACTTGAACCGGGCGCGCGGTTGTTGGTCAATGACGGCAAAATCCGCCTGATCGTTCAGGATTGTGGCAAGGAATTCGCCAATTGCACGGTGGAGGTCGGAGGCACGATATCGAACCGGAAAGGTGTGAACGTCCCCGATGTGGTTCTTCCGTTGGCCGCGCTGTCTGAAAAAGATCGCGATGATCTGGAGTTTGTCTGTAAATTGGGCGTTGACTGGCTGGGGTTGAGCTTTGTTCAGCGCGCCAAGGACGTCTTTGAGGCCCGCGCACTGGCTGATGGCCGGGCCTCAATCCTGTCCAAGATCGAAAAACCTGCGGCAGTTGAGGCATTTGATGAAATACTCGATGCCTCGGACGGGATCATGGTGGCGCGTGGTGACCTGGGGGTTGAATTGCCGATCTCTGCGGTGCCTCCGATCCAGAAACGTCTGGTCAGGCGGTGCCGCGCGGCAGCCAAGCCGGTGATCGTGGCCACTCAAATGTTGGAGAGTATGATCGAAAGCCCGATGCCAACGCGAGCCGAGGTTTCGGACGTCGCGACAGCGATTTATGAAGGCACTGATGCCATCATGCTCAGCGCTGAATCAGCGGCGGGGTCGTATCCGATAGAGGCCGTGCAAACCATGAACAAGGTCGCTATCGAGGTCGAGGCCGATCCGACCTACACCCAGATCATCGCCGCCTCGCGCACCGCAAAGGGCACCACAATTGCTGACGGGATCGTGGCAGCTGCGCGTGAGATTGCTGAAAAGACAGACATCAAGGCCATTTGTTGCTTTACCCAAAGCGGCACAACGGCGCTGTTGACCGCGCGGGAACGTCCCGGTGTGCCGATCATCGCCATGACGCCCGCCACCGGAACCGCACGGCGCCTGTGCCTGAGCTGGGGCTGCCATTGTGTGATGACGCCCGAGCTTGAGCGCTTTAAGGGTGCTGTTGTCAATGCCGCCCGCACTGCCCGCGCCAGTGGGTTTGCGACCGAGACCGATCAGATTGTGGTCACCGCTGGGGTGCCGTTCAACGTACCCGGAACCACTAATATCCTGCGTATTGCGCCCTGTGACGAACGTTTGATTTACAACACAGATCCGGGCTGATGAACTTGCGTCAACGTGCATGCTGCCTCATGGCAGACAGGTCACTTGTCAAGCGACAGGGCTTTTTACGATCTCCATTACAGTAAATGAGCTGGTCTGGTGAATTCCAGGCAGCTTATTTATTTTCTCACCGAGGATATCGCGGAAGTGCGTGATATCCCGCGTGCGGACTGTCAGGAGATAGTCAAACGATCCCGCCACCATTAAGCAGCTTTCAATTTCTGGAATATTGCGGACAGCGTCATTGAACCTACCAAGAGATTGCTCAGCCGTCGCGGCCAGTGAAACCTGCACAACGGTGACCAAAGCTAGCCCCATTCGCTCTTTATCGACGATGGCACAATAGCCTTTGATGTACCCGTTTTTTTCTAAGCGCTTGACCCGCTCGGAACAGGGAGTATTGGTCAGGTTGACACGTGCCGCAAGATCGACGATCGACAACCTTCCGTTGATTTCCAGCTCTTGCAGTATGCGTTGGTCTATTTTGTCCAATTCTCTATCGATCAGTAAAAATCCCTGAAATTTTAGCGCAAGACGACATTTTTCACTGAATATAGACTAAAATAATCCCCAATTCCTAGTGATTATTCCTGATACTTATCTGAAGACAGCTGCGTCAATGTGTTCCAAGTTTGGCTGTCTTGTCGAGGGCACGGGCCTCGACCCAACGAAAAAAAATTGGAGAACCGACATGACAACAAAAATTGTCATTGGACTGGACGGGACAGAGACCGGGGAGCGCGCGATCGCTTTTGCCAAGGATTTGGCAGGGCGCATCGGTTCATGCGAGTTGCTTGTGGTTTATGTGATCGAATGGTCCCCATTTACTTTTCAAACACCTGAAGAAAATGCCCTGCGCCATAAGCGGCGCGAGGAAGAGGTCGAATTGGCCTCGACACGGATCGTCACCCCTGCGGTGGAAGCTTTGAACGCGGCCGGTTTTACGGCCCATGGCATTGTACGCCATGGTGACGTGGCTGAAACTCTGAACGCGATCACAGTCGAAAACGGTGGTACCCAGATCGTCGTCGGGCGCGCCTCGGCGGATGGGTTCAAGAAACGGCTCTTTGGCAGCTCGACCCAGAATCTGGTCATGCATGCCGATGTACCGGTCACCGTTGTGAACTGAGCGGAGGGACGAGAATGAATATGCTTAAAAAACTGGGCTTTGCCACAGCGGCTGCCCTGTTCGCCAGCCCCGCTTTAGCGCAAGAGGCGCCGGGTCTGGACGACAAGATCAACCAAGCCTTTGCTGATTTCACCGGGCCGTTCGTTAGCTTTATCTTTGCCCCGTTTCCGGGCACTAGCTTCCCTTGGATCGTGGGCTGGCTGGTCGTCGCGGCCACTGTGTTCACGCTGTATTTTGCCTTTGTGCAGCTGCGGTTCTTTAGTCACGCGATCAGCCTTGTGAAAGGCGACTATTCCGATCCCAACGATGCGGGTGAGGTCAGCCACTTTCAGGCGTTGGCCACGGCGCTTTCAGGAACGGTCGGTTTGGGCAACATCGCTGGTGTGGCGGTGGCCGTCGGGATCGGCGGGCCGGGCGCCACGTTCTGGATGATCGTCGCGGGCCTGCTGGGCATGGCGTCGAAATTCACTGAGTGTACGCTGGGCGTGAAATACCGCAACGAATACGACGACGGCACCGTTTCCGGTGGCCCGATGTATTACATGTCCAAAGGGTTCAGTGAGCTGGGCTTGCCGGGCGGTAAGATACTGGCTGTTCTGTTTTCGATCTTCTGTATTCTTGGCGCGCTGGGCGGGGGCAACATGTTCCAGGCCAATCAGGCGCACCAACAGATTGCAGGCATTGTCGGGGATTATCCGGGCTGGATTACAGGCCTGGTCTTTGCCGGTATCGTGTTTGCAGTGATCGTGGGCGGCCTGAAATCCATCGCGCGCGTCACCGAAAAGGTCGTGCCGTTCATGGGTGTTATGTACGTGGCGGCAGCACTAGTGATCATCATCATGCACGCAGACCAGATCGGCTGGGCTTTCGGCCAGATCTTTGCGGGTGCCTTCACTGGCCTCGGCATCGCAGGCGGTATGGTTGGGGCGCTGATCCAGGGCTTCCGCCGTGCGGCGTTCTCGAACGAGGCGGGCGTTGGTTCTGCGGCGATTGCCCACTCGGCCGTGCGGACCAAAGAGCCCATCACCGAGGGCTTCGTGTCGCTGCTTGAGCCGTTCATTGATACGGTCGTGATCTGTACAATGACTGCATTGGTGATCATCATCACTCAGCAGCTGATCATCGACCCGGAAACCGGCCTTTACATGCTGACCGAAGATGGTTCGGCTATTGCCACCGTTGACGGTAATTCGGGTGTCAGCCTGACGTCTGCGGCGTTTGGCAGTGCGTTCAGCTGGTTCCCCTATGTTCTGGCGATCGCGGTGGTTCTGTTTGCCTTCTCGACCATGATCAGTTGGTCCTATTATGGCCTCAAGGCCTGGACTTATCTGTTCGGCGAAGGACACACCAAAGAGCTGGTGTTCAAGGTCATCTTCTGCATCTTCGTTGTCATCGGTGCGGCGGCCAACCTTGGTCCGGTCATCGACTTCTCGGATGCGGCGATCTTTGCAATGGCGGTTGTGAACGTCTTTGCGCTCTACTTCCTGATGAAAGTGGTGCGCGAAGAGCTGGCCAGCTATGCAGCCCGCCTGAAAAGCGGCGAAATCCGCAAATTCGAGCACTAAATCACTCCACCGGGGCGGCAATTGTCGCCCCGGTGCCTGACCACCCTGCGAAAAGCGTAGATTCTGGTCAAAACCCCCTTGCCAGTATGGAAGAACTTGCGTAAACGGCGCTTCTGATCGCGTGACCGGCCGAGATGGCATGCCGAGTCGCGTTTGAAACCGAACCCCGAAAGGAGACGGAAATGCCTAAGATGAAGACAAAGTCGAGCGCCAAAAAGCGCTTTAAGGTGACTGCGACCGGTAAGGTCCTTGCTGGCCAGGCCGGCAAACGTCACGGCATGATCAAGCGGACCAAGAAATTCATCCGCGACGCCCGTGGCAACACCACCCTGTCCGCCCCCGACGCCAAGATCGTCAAGGGCTACATGCCCTACGACCGCTAAGAGGAGATTAAGAGATGTCCCGCGTTAAAGGTGGAACCGTAACTCACGCCCGTCACAAGAAGGTTATCAAGGCTGCCAAAGGTTACTATGGCCGCCGCAAGAGCACCTTCAAGGTTGCCCGTCAGGCCGTCGACAAGGCCAACCAGTACGCAACCCGCGACCGTAAGAACCGCAAGCGCAACTTCCGCGCGCTGTGGATCCAGCGGATCAACGCTGCTGTGCGCTCGCATGACGAAGCACTGACATATTCCCGCTTCATCAACGGCCTGAACCTGGCCGGTATCGAAGTGGACCGCAAAGTTCTGGCCGACCTGGCCGTGCACGAACCGGAAGCGTTCGGCGCGATCGTCGCCAAAGCTCAGGCCGCTCTGACTGCCTGATCCTCTTTTAGAGAGACAGTGAATGAAGGGCCGTCCCTTTGGGGCGGCCTTTTTGCAAGCCCGCACAAGTGCGATACTTAATTGGAACACAAAACGCGCTGCTTTGAAGTTCTCCGCGCTATTTCTTTGGATAGGCAAAAAATGCGCTGCGTGAATGTCCAAATCGGTGATTGTGCCAGTTTTCGCGCAACGAAGCGTAGCTTATAATGCGAGATTGGTTTCCCGGAAGATTGGGGTCTCGAACAAAGACGACCTGTTTCGCGTCGTCAAAGCCTATCAAAACAAAGGTATGACCCGCGTCTTGATGAACATCTATCAATACTGGCAATCCCTTCTCCAAGTTTCGTTTAATCTGCTTAAGCCCAGACGCAAAACCCGAGTTAGTTTTGGGATAATCGCGTATTTTCCAATTATACCCGAGCCTTTGAAGCGCATGGTTCATGTCACGCCAATAGGTAAAGTCCGCATTTCTTCGACTTTCTGGCTTGTAACCCTCAGCTAAAGCTTTGAGTTCTCTTGGGTCAGCGGCGTTGCCAAAGTAACTCATAACCATAGCGGCAGAAGTCGGCACACAAAGATTGTGCCCCTGACGGATATGGGGAACATCCAAACGCACAAGGGACTTCGAAATCTGTGGCGGAGGAAGTTTATTGTGAGAAACCGCCCCATACTTCCAACTTATTTCCGCGCTGAGGCACGAAGCACAAAATAGATAAGCAAAAGCAATTAACAACGACGTTCTTTTCATAGCCATCTCGATTAACCATTTGTCAAAATACAACGGAGGCTAGTCTAAAAGCCGTCAATTTGGCAAATGCTGCAATGAAAGAGTCGAGGCTGTTGGGTATCGCGCAAGTGGCCGCTTTGTCTCGTATGGCACGCAATTTGGGTTTGAGCCCCAGAAGGCCAGGGCGTTCAACGATGGACCCAGATATTTGTGTTACATGGCGATATGCGGGGCAATCGCAAATAAGCATCACCTAATTGTTGCTATCCTTCTTCACCAACTGTGCCGCAAAGGCCACGCCGGTCCCCGGTCCAGCATAAGTGACCATGATCACATCATCCAGATAGACGCCATTGAAAATCCCAGCCGAGACATCGTCCCCGGAAATCCCGGCCTCGGCCAGAACAAAGCGGGTCGGATCGTCCAGGCTGAAGGTGCCCATCGCCTCTTCGACGATCCATTCCTTGTCCCCAATGCGCCGCCAGCGGTTGGTGGCGGTGATAAGGTTGCCGTCCAATTTGGTGACTTCCAACTCCATCTCGGTCTGCAGCAGGCCTTTCTCGTGGTTGGGGTTCGATTTGGCGAAGGCCACCAGATAGGTGCCATGCCATGTGCCGACGATCTGAGGGAAGCCGCTGCCGTCTTCGGCGCTGGCAGGGGCTGCAAGGGCTAGCACAAGGGCGGCGGCAATGCTGCGGAAAAGGTTGAGTATCATGGGGCGATCTCCTGCAAAGGGTGCCATCAGGCTACCCGAGTTCTGGAAATTGGCAAACCATGGTTTAGAAACAAAAAAACCGGCGCCGAAAGCGCCGGTTTTCATAAGCTTTGTGCAGCGACTTAGCCGAACACACGACCCAGCGCGCCGTCGACGGCGTCGGTGATCTGGTCGATGTCATCTGCCGTTGCGATCAGCGCGGGCGAGAAGCACAGCGTGTTGTTGCGGCTTGGGATCGAGCGGTTGGTGGCACCGATGATGACACCCTGCGCCATACAATCGGCCACAACCGCCTGAACCTTTTTCTCGTCCATCGGCTCTTTGGTCGAACGGTCCGCGACCAGTTCAGCGCCCAGGAACAGGCCTTTGCCACGGACGTCGCCGATGACTTTGTGCTTTTCCATCAGCGCCTGCAGGTTGCCCATCATGCGGTCACCCATATCGGTGCAGTTTTGCAGCAGGTTCTCGTCCTGAATGATGCGCATGTTTTCAACCGCAGCTGCCGGGCCGGCGGTGCAGCCACCAAAGGTCGAGATGTCGCGGAAATAGCTCATCGGATCAGCGGCATCGTCCTTGAACATGTCAAAGACTTCCTCGGTGGTGACCATGCAGGCAATCGCCGCATAGCCCGAGGCAACGCCTTTGGCCATGGTCACGAAGTCCGGCTTGATGCCGTATTGCTGATAGCCGAACCAAGTGCCCGTACGACCGACGCCGCAGACCACTTCGTCGATATGCAGCAGCACGTCGTACTTCTTGCAGATTTCCTGCACGCGCTGCCAATAGCCTTCGGGCGCTTCGATCACGCCGCCGCCTGCGGTTACCGGCTCAAGACACAGTGCGCCAACGGTGTCGGGACCTTCGCGCAGGATGACCTCTTCGATCTGATCTGCGGCCCAGACGCCAAAGTTTTCTTCGGGCGCGCCGTCCAGCTCGTGCTTGCGGTACTCCATGCAGTGGGGCACGCGCACGAAATCGGGCGCGAAGGGGCCGTACTGGGCGTTGCGCTCGTCCTGACCGCCTGCCGACATGGTCGCCAGGGTCGAGCCGTGATAGTCACGGTCGCGGTACAGGATTTTGGTCTTTTTGCCGCCATAGCGCTTATGCGCGATCTGACGGACCATCTTGAAGGCCTTCTCGTTCGCCTCAGAGCCCGAGTTGGTGTAGTACACCCGGCTCATGCCCGGCATTTTGTCGATCAGCATTTCGGCAAAAATCGAACCGGGGATCGAACCTGCGGTATTGGCGAAATAGCACAGCTTCATCAGCTGTTCGTAGACCGCCTTACAGATTGATTCGCGGCCATAGCCAACGTTGACGGTCCAAACACCACCGGACACGGCGTCCAGATGCTCTTTGCCCTTTTGATCCCAAACGCGCATGCCCTTGCCTTCGACAATGATGCGTGGGTCATTGGTTTCAAAGGGTTTATGCTGGATCAGGTGATGCCAGATGTGGGCGCGGTCGGCTTCGACTACGCGGGAAAGATCGTTTTCGTTGAACGTGCCGTCCATGACATGTCCTTTCAATAAAGCTCGTTGCACGGATTGCAGGTGCTATCCCGAACCGGCAGATGTTTTCGATGGCTCAGATCACCTTGAATGGCCTGTCGGAGATAGGGCCAGATTGCACCATCCCGTATTGCCAGTCCATTCCTGAGACGTATTTTTACGGGTTTGTCAGGGGCTCAACTTTGTGCTCAATTCGCGCAAATCGCGATTGGGAGGATCAGCGGATGGGAGCCACACAAATTTACGAGCGTCATCTGGACAAATGCCGAGCCAACTACGTGCCGTTGTCCCCGTTGAGCTTTCTCGAGCGCACAGCGCAGGTTTACCCTGATTACCCCTCGGTTGTGTATGGTGACCGCCGGTATAGCTGGGCCGAGACCTATGCCCGATGCCGCCGTCTGGCGGGCGCATTGGTCTCACGTGGAATAGGGCAAGGCGACACTGTGTCGATCATCGCCGCCAATATCCCTGAAATGTACGAGGCACATTTTGGCGTGCCCATGGCCGGTGCCGTATTGAACGCGATCAACACGCGGTTGGATGTGGCGATCATTGCCTTCATCCTGAACCACGCAGAAGCCAAGGTGCTGCTGGTCGATCCCGAATTTTCGGGTGTGGTGAAAGAGGCGCTGAAACAGGTCGACCACGACCTGCTGGTCATTGATATCGAAGACGCCAGTTTTGAGGGCGGGGAAAAGTTGGGCGAACTGACTTATGACGCCTTGCTGGCCGAAGGTGATCCGGAGTTTGACTGGTCTTTGCCCAAGGATGAATGGGACGCTATCACGCTGAATTACACGTCCGGGACAACGGGCAATCCAAAAGGCGTGGTTTATCACCATCGGGGCGCGGCGCTGAACGCACAGTCGGACTTGTTGGATTGGGATATGCCGAAACACGCGGTCTATCTGTGGACCTTGCCGATGTTCCATTGCAATGGCTGGTGTTTTCCATGGGCGATGGCGGCCAATGCGGGCGTTTCGGTCTGTCTGCGCGCGGTGCGTGCCGAACCGATCTATGTAGCCTTCAGAGATGAGAAGGTCACACATTTCTGCGGCGCGCCAATTGTGCTGAATATGCTGGCCCATGCACCGGATGAGTTGAAGGACTTTGATCATCAGATCAAGGTGATGACAGCGGGCGCCCCGCCACCCGCCGCTGTGATCGAGGCGATGGAGGCCATGGGGGTCGAGGTGACCCATGTATATGGTCTGACCGAGACCTATGGCCCGTCGGTGGTCTGCGCCTGGAAAGACGAATGGAACACCAAGGATGCACAGGAACGCGCGGCGCTGAAGGTGCGGCAAGGGGTGCGCTATTCGGCCCTGTCGGGCCTGATGGTGGCCGACCCTGAAACGCTAGAACCTGTACCTGCCGATGGCGAAACCATGGGTGAGATTTTCATGCAGGGCAACGTGGTGATGAAGGGCTATCTGAAAAATCCCGAGGCAACGGACAAAGCCTTTAACGGCGGTTGGTTTGCTTCGGGCGATCTGGGGGTGATGTATCCCGACGGCTATATCGCGCTTAAGGATCGGTCCAAGGACATCATCATTTCAGGGGGCGAGAATATCTCGTCGGTCGAGGTCGAAGGCATCCTGTACAAACACCCAGCAGTGATGGAGGCCGCAGTTGTGGCGCGACCGGACGAAAAATGGGGTGAAACCCCATGTGCCTTTGTCGAGCTAAAGCCTGACGCCACCGCGACCGAGGCGGAGTTGATCGCATTCTGCCGGGATAACATGGCCCATTTCAAAGCGCCTAAGACAGTGGTGTTCGGAACCTTGCCCAAAACCTCAACTGGGAAGGTTCAGAAGTTTGTGCTGAGGGATCAGGCGCGTAAGCTGACCTAAGCGCCCATCTTGTCAAAGATCGAAAGGTTCAGCTCAAGCATCTCACCCATCCAGATGGCCCGGTCCCGATGATCCTCAAGGTGCTGTCCGGTTTCGGGGTGGATGAAGATGGTCAGGCCCTGCCGGTTCAGCATCAGCCAGGGAATGACCTGATCGAACGCGTCCGGTGCAAAGGCCAACTGGCAGCTCCAGCGTGGGTGAGGGCCGACATTGCGTTCATGCACGCGACCCATATCAATAGAAAACAGCCGTGCCGCTTCTTCGCAAGCCCGTCGTGCGACATCCACTGTGTCCGCGTCAAAATAGACATGTGCGTGATAGCCGGTGATCTCGGGCATGGTGACCTCATCCATCTGTTTCACAGAAAACCTAGGCCGAACTTGCAGTCATTCCTATCCTCATCGGCACACATACCCTGTGCGCCGGGTTAAGTAGGGGCATTCGCATCCGGATGTGCCGCGGCAAAGGCGGGATGGTCGGCACAGGCGGCCTCGACTGCAAGGAGGCGGGGCAGGTCTGACAAATCAACCTGCCAGCGCCGCGCATTATAGAGCTGCGGCATCAAGCATAGATCGGCCAGCCCTGGGCTGCTGCCCGTGCAATAGGGTGTCTGGTCAAATCCCGCCAACAGCGTTTCAAACGCCAGCAGGCCGGGTCGGATGAAGTGGCGCATCCAATCGCCCGGCATCCCTTCGGCACCGTTGCTCAGCGTTGTGGCATATTGCGCCACCGACAGGTTGCAGACCGGGTGGATGTCCACCGCGATGGAGTGTGCCAGCGCCGTTGCCTTGGCGCGCAATGCAGGCTCGGCAGACAATAAGCCCAACCCCCGGCTTTGATCCAGATAGTCGATGATTGCCAAAGATTGCGTCAATCGCAGCCCGTCAATATCCAGCACCGGAACCAGCCCCTGCGGGTTACGCGCAAGATGGTCTTGTGACTTCTGGTCCCCGGCCTTTAGATCAACAAAGACAGGACGATAGGCAATTCCCGCCAAATTCAGCGCGATGCGCACCCGGTAGCTGGCCGATGAGCGCCAGAAATCAAAAAGAACCACTTCGCCCATTGTTTCACGTCTCTCTAAGGGCCGCGGCTTCGACTGCCTGGTTCAGCACGTCGGAGTCCCCGATATGGTTCGCCAAAACCAGAACCAGACGCGCGTTCAGCGCGTCGCTTGCGGATTTGTCCAACCCGTCATGGGCGGCCAGCAGTCCGGCATAGAAATCATCGGCATTGTCGAGATTGGGGGTGAGGATCAGATCAGTCATTTTCTTACTCCTTGCCGGTGGCCCGGCGGATCGCCTGCCGGAACGCGTTTTCTTCGTAGCTGTCACGCCGCGCGGCAACATGCTGGTCGGGGCGGATCAGGTAGACCGCGCCGGCGGCATCGCCCAGATACCGACGCTTGAGTTCCAGCGTCAGGTCATCCTTGACCGACAACGCAAGCCGGGTGGCTTCAACCCCGTCTTCTTCGATCCGCTCGGGGGCGTCGGCGTCAATGGTCAACAGGGTGAACTTGCCTGCCAATTTTGGCAACAAGAATTCATCGCCCAGCGGCGCATCCGAGCAGGCCGAGCCCGGTCGCGTGATATCCGGGCCGTCCAGTGCATCGGCTGAGCTGAGCGAAGACCCCTGATAGGCGCAGGGCGTGCTCAACCGTCCGGAATTGACCAGAGGGCGGGCAAATTCGAAATGTTCGCTGAGGTCCAGAACCGCGTCCCGCAACAGTCGCGACATCTGGGACTTCGGCGTGATGAAGTCGGTCGAGCGGCTGGATTTCGTGATATTCTCATCCGCTGCCTGCACTCGCTCGCGGCTATAGCTGTCCAGCAAAAGCTCGGGCGCTTTGCCGTCCAGAACCAGTTTCAATTTCCAGCACAGGTTATCAGCGTCCTGAATTCCTGTGTTTGCCCCAAGTGCCCCAAACGGGCTGACCTGATGGGCGCTGTCCCCGGCAAACAGAACGCGCCCATGGCGGAACCGCTCCATCCGGCGGCATTGGAACGTATACACCGATACCCATTCCAGATCGAAATCCACATCCTCGCCCAGCATCGCTTTGAGGCGGGGGATGACATTCTCGGGGCGTTTTTCGCGCTCTTTGTCGATGTCCCAACCCAATTGCAGGTCAATGCGCCAGACATTGTCGGGCTGCTTGTGCAACAGAGCCGACTGCCCGCGATTGAACGGCGGATCGAACCAGAACCAGCGCTCGGTTGGGAGATCGACCTCCATCACCACGTCGGCGATCAGGAAGTTGTCTTCGAAGACGCGGCCATCGAAATCCAGCCCCAGCATGCGACGGGTCGGAGAGCTGGCACCGTCGCAGGCAATCAGCCACTCGGCTTCGACGTTATAGGGCCCCTCGGGGGTTTCGACCTCAAGCACCACGTGGGTGTCATGGGTGCCGATGGCCTCGACCTTGTTGCGCCCACGGATTTCGATGGGCGCGCCCGAAGCCTGCAATTGCCGCACACGGTCGACCAGAGCATTTTCGAAATAGTATTGCTGAAGATTGATGAAGGCCGGGTTTCCAAAACCCGTGTCGGGTTGCAGATTGAACTCATAGACCTGGCGATTGTCGAAATAGACCTTGCCGACATTCCACTGCATGCCCTTGTCCACCATAGGGCTACCCGCGCCCAGACGGTCAGCAATATCCAGTGTACGTTGCGAAAAGCATATGGCCCGGCTGCCGAAGCTGACCTTGTCATTGTCATCCAACACCACGACCGGGACACCTTGCTGGGCCAGATCTATCGCAGTGACCAGCCCGACCGGCCCGGCACCGACCACAATGACCTTGTGCCGGATGGCGATGGCAGCGTCCTGATCCGGGCTGCGTTCGTAGGCGTAAAGTGGGACTTCGAAAATCTTGTTCATGGGTTCTCCCCCGATACATATGCGCGCAAGACGCAAATCTCCTGTCCTCTGACGCGGCCACGCCCGAGACCTTGCCCAATGCTTTCATTGATTTTTCCGACGCAAAACGATCTGGATCAAATGCGACGGAATGTCCTTAACTTTGCAGATCCGACCACATCTCAAGGTCGCGCTGGGCGGTCCAGATGCGTGGGGTGTCAATGCCGCGTGCCTCGTCATAGGCGCGCGCGACGTTGAAGGGCAAACAGTGTTCATAGATCGCATAGTCGGCGAATTTGGAGTCGCATTCAGCGCGCACAGCATCCCAGGCCTGTTTTAAGGTGCCGCCGCCCGCAGCGACCCGTGCCGCCGGTCGGTAGGTGCTGTTGACGAAGTCGCGGGTGCTTTCAATCGCTGCGTTCACCATGTCTGCCCCGATCAGCGCATCTCCGCGCCCCGGGGCGATGGCATTCAGATCAAACGCCTTGATTGCGTCCAGCGTACCGCCCCAATCGCCGAAATGCCCGTCACCGCAGTAGCAGGCGGAATGATATTCGACGATGTCGCCAGTAAACATCACGTTCTGGTCTGGCACATGAATCACGATGTCCCCGGCAGTGTGGGCGCGACCCAGGTGCATGAGGTCGACCCTGCGATTGCCCAGATAAACAGTCATCCTGTCCCGAAATGAAGTCGTGGGCCATGTCAGGCCGGGAATGCTTTCGTACCCTTCAAACAGGCGGGGAAAGCGCTGAAACTCGCTATCCCAATCCTCTTGCCCGCGTTCGGCAACCATAGCGCGGGCCTTGTCCGACATGATGATCTGCTGCGCCTCATAGGCACTGGCGCCCAGTACACGGACCGCGTGATAATGCGTCAGCGCCAAATGTGTAATCGGCTTATCCGTGACCGAACGCACGCAGTCGATCACCTTGCGTGCCAGCCGTGGTGTGGCTTGTGCTTCGATAATCATCACGCTGTCGTCGCCGATGATTACGCCGGAATTTGGATCGCCCTGCGCTGTAAAGGCATATAGGCCCTTGCCAATTTCGGTGAACGAGATCGCCTTCTCAGAAAGATCCGATTGCGAGGCGAAGGCCTTTGTCATCAGTTTGTTTCCTGCAGGATCTTTGCCAGCTCAGGTGTGACTTGTAACGTCACGCGCTGCATGTCAGCGGACAGGGCTCCCATGGTTTGCTGCATGAACGGCTGCATTTTGCCCATGATGGCGCTGCCATGCTCTGATCCGTAGAAATCGATCAATGCAGACAGTTCTTCGGCCGAGAACAAGTCAGCGCTGCTGTCGATCATCTGCTGTTCCAATTTCGGACGCAGGCTTTGCATCGCGCCAGACATCACAACACCGATACGCTGCAACTGATCCTCCGTCACAGTAACGCCCGGCGGGAGAGTGGCCGCAACCTGCGCTGCCATACCTTCGGGTGAAAACATGTTGTCCATCATCAATTGCACATCCGGCAACTTCACATATTCCTCGGCTAAGGCTTGATTATCCGCGGCCAAGGCCGAATGGCTGAACCCGATGGCCAGTATCAGAGAAGCAACAAGAGTTTTCAGGGTCACGTTTGATCCAATCACGTTTGGGCACGATTCATCGTGCATATGGGGTGTCGAGCGCGGCGAGAACGGTTCCGGTGCAATTGCCGAAGCCAATCGTGTAACCGTCACCTTTGGCAGCGCCCTTCAACTCTAGCGTGTCGCCATCTTCGATGAAACTGCGGGTTTCACCGCTGTCCAGAGTCAGGGGTTCCTTTCCTCCCCAGCTTAGCTCCAGCAGTGAGCCGCGTTCGGGCTTGGTTGGGCCCGAAATGGTCCCAGACCCAAGCAGATCGCCGGTGTTCATCGGGCAGCCGGATGTGGTGTGATGCGCCAGTTGTTGCGCGGCTGAATAGTACATTTCCTTGTAATTAGTTCGCGTGATGATTGTGGGGGCCTTGCCATTGGGCGCCATGGAGATTTCCAGATCGATATCATACAGCATCGGGCCGCAATCTTTCAGGTGATCCAGCAGTTCGACCTCACGTTCCGGAGTGTCGCAGCGGAACGGCTCCAACGCCGCTTTGGTGACGATCCACGGGCTAATCGAAGTGGCCGTGGCCTTGGCCTGAAACGGGCCGAGAGGCTGGTATTCCCAGGCCTGGATATCACGCGCGGACCAGTCGTTCAGCAGGACGTAGCCAAAGATGTTGTCGTCAGCCTCCTGCACCGAGATCGGACCCTCCGACGGGGTGCCGACGATGGCGCCCATCTCAAGTTCGATATCGAACCGTGCCGAGGGGGCAAAGCGGGGCGTGTCGTCATTTGGCCCTTTCAGCTGACCCCACGGGCGGCGAATGTCCGTACCCGAGACAACAACTGACGACGCCCGGCCGTTATAACCGATCGGGATGTGTAGCCAGTTCGGCGGCAGCGCGTTTTCCGGGCCGCGGAACATGGTTCCGACATTCTGGGCGTGATGCCGTCCCGCATAGAAATCGGTGTATTCGCTGACGGCAAACGGCATGTGCATTTCAGCCTCTGCCTGCGCGATAAGCAGGGGTTCGACCTTGTCTTGCTCTTCCGACCCTTCGGTCAGCAAATCTGTCAGCCGATCGCGCAGGGCAGCCCAGACGGCGGGGCCCTGCTCCATCAGCGGGTTCCAGAAGGGCAGGTCAAACAGCGGCTCATCGGACAGGTCGATCAAACCCTCGGCTTCGGCCGTGGTGACATCCAGGATCAAGTCTCCGATGGCGACACCACAGCGGGGCTCGTCGCCCCCGGTCGAAAACACGCCATAGGGCAGGTTGTTCAGTGGAAAAGGGTGGGCCGCGTCATTGGCCGAGGCCACCCAGGATTTCATCAAAGGCATCTGTGATCCTTGTTTGTCTGATCTATTGCGCGTCGCGCAAGGATTTTAGCCCCAGCAAAAGCGCGGCCACTATCATGAACCCGCCCCCAGCCCGGTCCAGCCACAACCGCGCTGCACCCTTGAGCCGCGCAGCCAGCCAGCTGGCGCTGCCGCCATAGGCAGTCAGAAACAGCCCATCGATGGTCAGATAGGTGGCAGAGAGGATTGCGAATTGCGGCCAGAATGGCAGCGCGCCGTCAATGAATAGCGGGAACAGGGCCGCGAAGAACACCACAGCCTTGGGGTTGGCGGCCGAGGTGATGAAACCCTGCATCCACAGCGCCTTGCTGCTGGCGCGCGGCGCGGTCTGCGTGGTCTTGCGGTCCGCCTTTATGATCATCTTCACCCCAAGGAACACCAGATAGGCCACGCCCAGCCATTTGATCACCGCCAGCACTGTGCCCGAGGCCGCAATGATCGCGGCCAGACCAAGCCCCGCAGCGAGCATTTGCAACAGATTGGCCGTCAGGTCTCCGGCTGCCGTGAACACGCCGCGTTTCAGGCCATTGGTTGCAGAATTGGACAGCATCAGCAATTGGCTGGGGCCGGGTGTGCTCATCAGCAGCAAGACGGTGACGACATAGGTGATCCAGATATCAAAGCTCATCTCAGCCTCACTTTTTGCCAGGGGTTCCGTCGAACTTTTTCTCAAGAGAGGTCCAGCAGTCAATGTAATCGTCCTGCAAGGGGGCCTCGTTGGCGGCAAAAGGCGTCAGATGTTGTGGGAAGCGGGTCTCGAACATGAAGGACATGGTGTTGTCCAGCTTGTCGGGGCCCAGGTTGGCATTCGAGGCCTTTTCGAACGCGTCTCGATCCGGCCCGTGCGGCAGCATCATGTTGTGAAGGCTCATCCCGCCGGGAACAAAGCCCTGCGGTTTGGCGTCATACTGACCGTAGATGTTGCCCATCAGCTCGGACATGATGTTCTTGTGATACCATGGCGGGCGGAACGTATCCTCGGCCACCATCCAGCGTTCGCGGAACAGGACAAAGTCGATATTGGCCGTGCCCGGCTGCCCCGAGGGCGCAGTCAGCACAGTAAAGATCGACGGGTCGGGGTGATCAAACAGGATCGCGCCGACCGGGCAATAGGTGCGCAGATCGTATTTGTAGGGCGCATAGTTGCCGTGCCAGGCAACCACATCCAGCGGGCTTTGACCGATCTTCGTAGTATGGAATTGCCCGCACCATTTGACGGTCACGGTCGAGGGTACCTCGCGGTCTTCAAACGCCGCCACCGGCGCTTTGAAGTCTCGCGGATTGGCCATGCAATTGGCGCCGATCGGGCCACGACCGGGCATCTCGAATTTCTGACCGTAATTCTCGCAGACAAAGCCACGTGCGGGGCCTTCCAGTACCTCGACGCGATAGACCAGTCCGCGCGGGATGATGGCAATCTCTTTAGGTTCCAGATCGATGATCCCCAGCTCGGTGGCAAAGCGCAGGCGGCCTTCCTGCGGCACCACCAGCAGCTCGGAATCGGCTGAGAAGAAGTAGGCATCCACCATCGACTCGGTAACCAGATAGATATGGCTGGCCATACCCACCTGCGTGTTCACATCGCCCGCCGTGGTCATCGTGCGCATGCCCGTCAACCAGGTCAGCCCCTGATCGGAATGAGGCACTGCATCCCAGCGATACTGGCCCAGGCTGATCACATCCGGATCAACGCAAGGCGCGGATTTCCAATAGGGCAGGTCGATCTTCTCGTAGCGATGCGAATGCTTGACCGAGGGCCGGATGCGGTAACACCACGTCCGCTCGGGCGGGTTGGCGGTAAAGGCTGTTCCGCTAAGCTGTTCGCCATAAAGGCCATAATTACAGCGCTGCGGGCTGTTCATTCCCTGCGGTAACGCGCCGGGCAAGGCCTCGGTTTCAAAGTCATTTCCAAAGCCAGGCATATAGCCTGCATGGGTGCCCACGGGCGTGCTGGCCTGGGTCATTTTGTGCGGATCAGTCGGATGGTTCATCCTGTGTTCCTCCATTTGCTGCTTGAGGAATAATAGTTGTTTTTGTAACTAACAAGCATGACAGATGATCAATTCAGCGAAAATGATGGCTTTGATCTGCAAGATTTCCTGCCCTATCTGCTGAACCGCGCGGCCGAGGAAATCTCGTTAGAGTTCCAGCAGATCTACAAGGATCGTTACGGTATGCTGCGCACCGAATGGCGGGTTCTGTTTCATCTGGGCAATTATGGAGAGATGACAGCCAAAGAGATCGGCGAACGCGCCCGATTGCACAAAACTAAGATCAGCCGCGCAGTACACAGGTTAGAGTCCCGCCGGTATCTGGTGCGCAATCGCAGTGAAACAGACCGCAGGGTCGAAAACCTGATGTTGACCCACATGGGGCAATCCGTCTATCGCGAGCTAAGCGGTATTGCCGAGCAATATGACGCAAAACTGACGGCCCAATTTAACCCAGATGAAGTCGTGCTGTTGCGCAATATGCTGCGGCGGCTGGCACATATGGATTGAGTACTGGTAATCGCGGCCTCTGGTCCCCAGATGACAACCAGAGCGGACACTGGAATAAAATAAAAATGACAACCCTGACTGCCGAAACGGCAAAATCCAATGATCTTATTGACTGGTTGGTTACACGCGGCCTGGAAGGGGCAGCGAAAGAAGAGCTGCTGGATGGCTATTGCAACAAACTTTTGGAACTTGGCGTGCCGCTAATGCGTTTTCACGCCGCGCAGTCGGCCTTGCATCCCGTGTACGGCGGGACCGGGTTCAGCTGGTACGAGGGCAGAGGCGGAGAATCCGAGACCTTTGAGTATTCCGAGCAACCCAGCGAACAATGGCAGCAAAGCCCTTTGTTTGCGATCTTGAACAATGAGATAGACGAGATCCGCGAACGCCTGGTCGATCAAAATGAGCCCAGCCGTTTTCCCCTGTTAAACGACCTGCGTCAGATCGGTGCGACCGACTATTACGCCACCGGTGTTAATTTTGACGTTCCCACCCACAACGCTCCGAAAGACGCCAAAAAGGCGGTGGACGGGGTGCTGTTGTCTTGGACATCGAACGCCCCCAAGGGGTTCGAGGACAAAGATCTGGAATTGATCCACACAGCCTTGCCCCATCTGGGGTTGGCGCTGAAATCTGCTGCAAGTGCGCGTGTTTCCAAGGATTTGATGCGGGTCTATCTGGGTCGCGATGCGGGACGGCGGGTGCTGTCTGGTGAAATCCGGCGGGGATCACTGCAGCAGATCGATGCGGTGATGTGGAATTTTGACCTGGAAGGATTCACCAGCCTCTCCGAAGAGCTTCCGGGTGCTGAAATCATCGACATGCTGAATGACTATCTGGCCGTAGCCGTTGGTGTCGTTCACGACAATGACGGCAATATTCTGAAATTCATGGGCGATGGGCTGATGGCGATGTTCGACGTCGGCGAGATCGACGAAGACGCGCGCGCAGCGCTGAAGGCTGTACCGATGTTGCAGCAGCGGATGGAGGCCCTAAACGCCCGCCGTAAGGCAAACGGTTTGCCAGTGGCCAACTTTACTCTGGCCCTGCATGCGGGCGAGATTCTGTATGGCAATATCGGGTCCGAGACCCGGTTGGATTTCACTGTTATCGGGCCAGCAGTAAACCAGACCGCACGGATCGCTGGGATGCACCGGTCGCTGGGGCAGAGAATTCTGATCTCGGATGATGTAGCCCGCGCGGCTCAGCCTTGCGGTCAGGACCTGATCTCGGTTGGGCGTTACATGTTGCGGGGTGTGTCCGAGCCGAAAGAGTTGTTTACGGTCTACAATGCCGCCGAGGCCTAGCCGGGGCATTTAACTGGCTGGATTGATTAGCTCTCTGCCGGTGAAACGGCCCGCTGATACAGGTGCCAGGTGGTGTGGCCAAGGATCGGCAGAGTAAAGATTAAGCCCAGAAACGCCGGAACCATCGATAACAGCATGGTGACCGAGATGATCGCCGCCCAACTAAGCATGACCACCGGGTTTTCCGTGACGACGCGAATGGACGTTATCATGGCAGAAACAAAATTTGTTTCCCGGTCCAGCAGCATGGGCATGGCGATGACGGTCACCGAGAACAGCACAGCAGACAGAAAGCCGCCTACGCAGGTGCCAACAGCCAGAAAAGTCCAGCCCTGCGGCGTGAAGAAGACAGTGTTCAAGAACCCGTCAAAATCCGAGAAGGATGCATTCTGCAGGATAATCGCCAGCCAAAGCCGAACCTGATATACCCACACCCAGAATATGAACAGGGTGACGAAGGCCATCCAGCCCAGTTCACGCTTGCGTTGATTGGCCATGACGGTGAGGATTTCAGACCAGCCGAAGCTTTCCCCTTTTTGCAACCGACGGGACATTTCATAAAGCCCGGCCGCGGCGAAAGGCGCGACCAGTGGAAAGCCTACAATGGCGGGAATGATCATCCAAATCTTGCCGAGCCAGACCAATCCCCAAACAAACAGGATTCCGAAAACGGCATAGAAGAGGCCGAAGAAACCGCTCATTAAGGGGCGAGCTAAAAAGTCGGAAAACCCGGCCTTAAGCGACGCAGTGATATCACCGGCGGTTACTTTGTTGACTTTGGGCAAAGCCTGCTGCTGCGGCGTCAGTTTGTCAGGTGGCGTGGAACCAGCGGTCTTGGATGTCATGACATACCTCCTCCGCAAACAAGTTTGCGTCAGTGGCAGCGCAAGAGCAAGGGTGGAGTAGCACGGCTTGGTTGCACCGCCTTGTCAGAACAACTTCTAAAAGTCGATCTCGACCCCAGGCAGGTTCAATTCCTTCATCATGTCGCGCAGTTCCTGCCGGGCTGCGATGTTCGAGATGTTCAGCTGTTTGACCCCGATATCCTTGAGGTCCAACAGTGTCAGGCCACGCGGGAACAACTCGCGAAAGATAACCCGCTCGGAAAAGCCTGATGCGACGCGGAAGCCGATGCGCTGGGACAGCATTTCGATCGCGCGCTGCATCTTTTCCTTGTTGACCATACGCTGTGTACCGACGCGGTTACGCACGACCACCCAGTCGATAGGTTTGAGCCCGGCCTGCGCCCGCAATTGCCGCGCGTTCCAGACCATTTCGGAATAGACCGAGGGCCCAAGGATTTTCTCGCCCTTTGAATCGATCCGTGCCAACAGGTCAAAGTCGATGAAGCTGTCGTTCAGCGGTGTGATCAGCGTGTCGGCCAGCGAATGCGCAACCTGACTGAGGCGGGTATGCGAGCCGGGGCAGTCGATCAGGATAAAATCGCTGTCGCTTTCCAGTTCAGAAACGGCGGCGGACAGGCGGTGGTCATAGATATTCTCACCGGGTTTCAGCTTGGAGGCGTCGATCTCGGGCAGGTCATGGTGGCGCGGGCTGGGCAAGGGGACCTCGGACCCGTTCATGAATTTGCCGCGATTTTCGAAATACCGCCCCAGGCTGCGCTGTCTCAGATCCAGGTCCAGGGTGCTGACTTTGTGACCCAGCCGTGCCAGTGCGGTGGCCACATGCATCGACACGGTCGATTTGCCTGCGCCGCCCTTCTCGTTTCCGACTACGATGATATGTGCCATGCCTGTATTCCCATGTCCCGCCGTGCTTCGCACACGTTGTTGCGAACCACTATATGTTGTGGAAACCGAGATGGGAAGAACCTCAATCGGTGATTTCAGGCTCTAAATTGGAAAACTATGACGTGGAATAGGGTTAAGCTGTGTGCTTGTCAAAAGTGGTGCCCTGTTTCAGTGTCAGACGCAAAGAATTGCGATAGGGGCGACCGGTGGATCATCTGTTTCTGAACGTTCTGAACGTGGTCCTACCCGTCCTGATCTGCGCCGGAATCGGATATTGTCTGGCCCTGATCAAAGCGCCGTTCGACAATAAGGTGATCGGGGGGATCGTGTCGCGGGTGGGGTATCCGACGCTGATCATCTCGCATCTGACCGCTACCAGTATCGCTATTGGTACTTTTCTGGATGTAATGGCCGCCGCTGCACTGGCCATCGCCGGATTCGGAGTGCTGGGGTTCGTCGCCCTCAAGGCAATGCGCCTGCCGGTACGCGCATTTCTGACACCGCTGATGCACAGCAACGTGGGTAATATCGGCTTGCCGATCACGCTGCTGGCGTTGGGGGACGCAGGCATGGCCTATGCGATGGGGTTCGTTGTCGTCGTGCTGATCAGTATCTTCACCATCGGTATGTGGATTCCGGCCGGAGAATTCTCGCCCCGTAAAATTGCCACCTCGCCGATCATCTACGCTGTGACCCTTTCGCTGATTTTAATGGCGACCGGGTACAGCCTGCCGCAACCTATCGCCAAGTCCTTCGACATTCTCGGCGGGTTGTCGATTCCGCTGATGTTGCTGACGCTGGGCCATACACTGGCGACTTTGCGGATCAAACGTCTGGGTCTGGCGGTGGTGCTGACCCTGCTGCATCTGGTTATGGCGGTTGCGATCTCAAGCGCGCTGGTCTGGGCGTTTGGCTTTACCGGGGCTGAACGCGGCGCGTTTATCCTGTGTTGTCTGATGCCATCTTCGGTTGCGACCTACCTGTTCATTGATCAGCACATGCCGGAATACGGCCCGGATGTGGCCGGATTCATTTTGGTTTCGACACTGACCACGATTGTTGTTCTACCGGTTGCGCTGGCCTACTGGATCTGACGCGCACCCTATGCGAAGCGAAAAAAACTGCTAAACTGCTGATAAATTGGATTAAAGACCTAAAATTTAAGGGACGTTGATGACTGACAAGACCTCGGAAGAAGTCACCCCGCAGGCTCGTGCCCGCGTGGTGCTGGCGATGACAGCGATCTGTATGATGGTTGTGGGGTTCAATACCACCGCCGTGACAACCATCCTGCCCAACTTGAAGGCCGAATTCGACCTGACCCCGTCCGGGCTGCAATGGGTGATGGCAACTTATTCCGTGGCCAGCGCGACACTTGTTACCATCGTCAGCCGTCTGGGCGACATTACCGGCAAGATGGGCGTTTTTTTCTTTGGTATGATCGTCTTTGCGATCGGGTCGGCCTTGGCGCTGTTTGCTCAGGATGGGGTGATGCTGCTGATTGGTCGTGGTGCGCAGGGGGCAGGGGCAGCAGCGCTGTTCGGCACCTCTTTGTCCTTGTTGACCGCCGCTACGCCCGAAGAACAACGCGCCAGTGTCACCGGGGCCTGGGGCGCGATCGTTGGTCTGGCCATCGGTGTCGGGCCTATCGTCGGCGGAGCCTTTGGTCACTATGTCAGCTGGCGGGCCGTTTTCGCGGCTGACTTGGTATTACTAGCTGTGGCCTTTGCCATCGGAATGCACGTCAGCAAGCGAAACTATATACCCGATACCCGTCTTGCAGGTGCGAAATTCGACTATCCGGGGGCGGTTGCCATCCTGTTGTTCCTTGGACCACTGTCCTTTGCACTCAGCAATGGGGAAAGCGGTGGATGGGACACGCCACTTACGTTGGTTCCGCTGGCCATCGCGGCGATGGCGACCATCGTGCTGGTGATCGTCTCACGCCGCAGCTCAGATCCGCTGGTTGAACTGCGGTACTTTCGCCATCCGCGCTACTTTATGGCTGCGGCGGGCATGTTTGTTACCGGTTTCACGCTGTTCTGCTTCTTTGTATATTTCAACACCTTCGTGCAGTCGCCGGACGCCTTCAGATACAGCTCTATCGGGGCAGGGCTGGCGATCATGCCGCTCAGCCTCAGCATGTTCGTCATCTCGGTGACCGCGCCCCGCTTTTTGGCGCCCTACAGTTTCCGGTGGCCCGTTACAATTGGCCTGGGGGCGATGGCCTGCGGGTTCCTGTTGCTGATGACAACCAACAATTCCACGCAATATGCCGAGATTTGGTGGAAGCTTTTGATTGTCGGCGTCGGTATGGGCATCTGTTTTTCCTTGCTGCCGCGCCTCGGCCTGCGTCTTCTACCCGAAGAACATGTTGGCCAGGGGTCAGGCGTGATCAACGCCTGCCTCTATTTCGGAGCCACCCTTGGAGCGGTGGTCGGTGGTCTGGCCGAATCTATCACCATTCGTCGCGGTCTGTCCGAGGTGATCGCTGCGCTGCCCGCTGGGTCAACCCAGCGCGAGGATCTGGCACATGCGCTGACCCACGGCACGCCCAGCCAGATCCAGCAATTGATCGCGGGGATGGACCCGTCGACCAGCTCTGTCGTAGCCAAAGCTTTGCGCGAATTGCAGGACAATGCCTTTGACAGCGCCATGTTGGTCGCCGCGGTTGCCGCGCTTGTCGGCATGGTACTGGCCTTGCTGCTACTGCGCGGGCCGGTGCCGCCGTTGCACAGTGCGGCAGAGCTGACGCGCGCACCCAGGTAAATGCATTAGCGGAAAAGGACGTCGACCGGTCTGGATCAAATGGGTTTAACCTCCAAGGTACACCCCATCTTTGGGTCGATAAAAAACCTTCTGATCGTGCAGCTTGCCAAGAAGATCATGGACGCGGCGCAGGGTGTTTTCGCGATCCACTTTCCCATCATCCGTTTCATCTGGTGTTGCCAGCGAACGGGAGGCAGCCAAGCCGCGCAAGGCTGTTTCGATCAGATCCATATCCTGCACCGAAAGTTCGAACATATCATTGTACTTGGGCATTTCAGGGTCTCCGTCGTATCAGGGCGGTTCTTGGTGCCAAGTGTAGCACCTTTTCAGCATTGTGCGGCGGTTACTGAGGTTGACGAGTGAGATCCGCGAGGGTGTCTTCAGGGGCTTCCTTTCTGGCAGGCCCATTGCACCGTCTCACATGCCTGCCCTGAAAAGAAAAAGGCCGCCCCAAGGGACGGCCTTTCGCATCTCAATCGGGTCAGGTTTAGAAGCCCAGACCTTCGTATTTCTTCTTGAACTTCGACACGCGGCCGCCGGCGTCCATCAGGCGCGACGAGCCACCGGTCCACGCGGGGTGCGAGGAGGGGTCGATTTCCAATGCCAGCTGGTCGCCTTCGCTGCCCCAGGTGGATTTCATCTGAACCACGGTGCCATCGGTCATTTTGACGTTGATGAAGTGGTAATCGGGATGGATGTCTTTTTTCATCTTTCCGCTCCTTACGCCTCGGCGCCAGCTTTGGGCTTGTAGTTTGTGACCTCTGCGATACGTGCGGATTTACCGCGACGGGTGCGCAGATAGTACAGTTTGGCGCGACGGACGCGGCCACGGCGGACAACGGTGATGCTGTCGATGTTGGTCGAATGCAGTGGGAACACACGCTCCACACCTTCGCCAAACGAGATTTTGCGGACGGTGAACGATCCGGCGATGCCCTCGCCACCTTTGCGCGCGATGCAGACGCCTTCGTAGTTCTGCACACGGGTGCGCGACCCTTCGGTCACTTTAAAGCCGACACGGATGGTGTCACCGGCTTTGAAATCGGGGATGTCTTTCCCCAGGGCGGCAATCTGTTCCGCCTCAAGCTGTGCGATCAGGTCCATCGCAGTTACTCCTATCTGCTCGTGGTTGGTCCACGAAGTTAAGCACGGCCTGAGAGCTCTTGGTCTTCACCGGGTCCTGCGTACAGCCCGCCAGAGGTCAGATCGAATGTTCCTTTGGTCTGGCCTGCCCTGACACGCCGTGGCTGAAGAAAGCTGAGCGATGCGCCATGATGAAAACCAAAACACCGGAGTCGCGTTACGCGGCACCGGATTGCGCTGCTTTACGGGGTTTGCGATCAGGGATCAAGATAAAAACACCATATTTTCAACGCAAGGGTGGTGGGTTTTCGCCGTAAGCAAACTGCACCGTTGCGTTATCAGGCGGATCAGGCATTCTGGGGGCAATTATAAGAGCAGTAATTTAAAAACAGGAACCGATCATGCGCATTGCATTGATGCTGGCCGTCATGGCCTTTGCGACCCTGTCCTGTGGTCGCAGCACACCTCCGCCTCAAAAGGTCGAGGCCAAAGCTTTTCTAAGTACAACTTCCCCTTCAGTCATCTACCCGGCCTTTGGCGACGCCGACCCGCATGACTGGGATGGGCGGCATCCTGGCCACTATCCGGTGCATGGGCTGGATGTCTCACGCTGGCAGGGGCCGATCGACTGGCATCAGGCCAAGGCATCAGGCGTCAGTTTTGTGTTCATCAAAGCGACCGAAGGTGGAGATGTCGCCGACCCCTTGTTCGAAGACCATCGCCGTGGCGCGCAAGCTGCGGGCGTGCCGTGGGGGGCGTATCATTATTATTATTTCTGCCGCCCAGCGCATGAACAGGCCCGATGGTTCATCAAGAACGTGCCAAAAGGGGCTGACCTGCCGCATGTGCTGGATATGGAGTGGACGCCGCATTCCAGAACCTGCAGGTTGCGCCCCGATGGTGCCACCGTCCGGGCCGAGGCTAAGCGGTTCTTAGATATCTTGGAACGTCACTATGGACGCCGTCCGATCGTCTATACAACGGTGGATTTTCATGGGGATACAGAAATAGGACGTCTGCGCGGGACCGAATTCTGGCTGCGATCCGTTGCCGGACACCCCCATCAGGTTTATCCGAGATCGTCCTGGCGGTTCTGGCAATATACCGGCACCGGGCTGGTGCCTGGCGTGCAGGGCAAGGTGGATATCAACACGTTCAACGGCCACCCCGAAAGCTGGGCGCGCTGGAAGGCGGGGGGCTAGTCCCGCACTTTTCGGTAGATCTCCCACAGATCGGGTCGCCGTTCGCGGGTGATCCGTTCTGACATTTCGTGCCGCCAATCGGCAATGCGCCCGTGGTGGCCGGACATCAGAATGTCGGGGATTGGGCGGCCCTTCCATTCGGCGGGGCGCGTGTATTGCGGATGCTCCAGCAAACCAGACGAAAAGCTCTCTTCCTCGGCCGAGGCTTGATTGCCCAATACGCCGGGGATCAATCGCACCGTGGCGTCGATAAGTGCTTGCGCTGCGATCTCACCACCGGTCATAACGAAGTCGCCCAAGCTGACCTCTTGGACGCCATAATGTTCCAGCACCCGCTCATCGACACCCTCGAAGCGTCCACACAGCAGAGTCATGCCGTCGCAGCGCGCGAGGTTTTGCATCATACGTTGATCCATCCGGCGTCCACGCGGGCTGAGATAGATCAGCGGCCAATTGCCCTGAACACCCGCCATCGTGTGTTCGATCGCCTCTCCAAGAACGTCGGCACGCAGCACCATGCCTGCACCACCACCCGCAGGTGTGTCGTCGACGTTGCGATGTTTGCCGATGCCGAACGGGCGCAGATCAACGGTTTCCAGCTGCCACAAACCTTCCTGTAATGCCTTTCCGGTCAGGCTTTCGCCCAGCACCCCAGGAAAGGCTGAAGGAAACAGAGTGATGATCTTGGCCTTCCACACCCCGTGCAGATCAGGCGTAGGAGTCAACAGCTCGCGCGGTTTCAAGGTTGGGCGGATCGCCTTGCGACCGTGGGATTTACTGGGTTTGTCTGTCATGTCGTGCCGGTCAGAGCGCCTTTTGCGCGTTCAATTATCGCCGTCTTTTGCGCGATCAAGGCGGCTTCGTCCAGACGCGAGCGATTCAAATCCAGCAATTCCGCCAGAACGTCCTCGGGTAGGCGATTGTTCACCCGGGAAGGCGGCACCAGACGTTTGGTCTTGTCGCGCGACAGGTTCAGAAATTCGGCGAACGGGGTGCCGGGACCAAAGCGTTGCAGTTGCAATTCCTCAAGCCAACCTGTCTTCACCGTGACTGAAGGCAACCGATCGCGGATTTGATCTGCCGTGTCTTGCAAAGATGGCAGATGATTCATGCTCGCCCGGAAGGCTTCGAAGTCATGGACCTGACGCATGCGTTCCAGATCATGCGCCCAGAGGCTGCGCAGCCAGCCGCCGCGCTGGCGTAAGGACAGGTAGATTGTGATCTCGGCCTCTTGCTGGTCAAAGCGGTGCCGGACCGCGTCCACCATACAAGCGGCAAGTTCCGGTGCGGCTGCGTAGCCCTGTTCGATGTTGCGGCTAGGGCGTAATCCGGCAAAGTTTTCTTCGCTGACGATCAATCCGCGTCTGGTGCCGAAATCCAGTGTTTCGAGAAAGGCGCGCATCCGGGTTCCGAATTCGGACAACGTACCCACGGTGCCATATATGGAATGTGTGGTTGCCGCGCGGGACAGGCCCGAGTTTCGGGTGCGATAGGGCAAGATCAGCGAGAAATGCGGCCAGATCAATTCGCGGTTGTCATACAGGAAAGATTGGGCCGCGGTGGTGCCGGTTTTGTGCAGCCCTAGATGCAACAAAACCCTCCGCATCAGATCAGCCCTTCGGGCGGATCAGCGACAATGCGGCCCTTGTCCAGATCAACCGTCGGAACAGCCTCGCGCGTAAAGGGCAGCAAGACCGTAGATTTCAGACCCGGACCGTGCAGTTCCAGCAAGTCGGCTGCGCCGTGGTTCTGCACCGATTTCACCCGGCCCAGCAGAGTGCCGCCTGTATCATAAACCTCAAGCCCGATCAGATCGGTGTGATAAAATTCGTCGTCGGGCAACGAGGGCAGCTGATCGCGACGGGCATACAGACGCAGGCCATTGATCGCGTCCGCTTGTTCTTTGGTTTCAATCCCGCCCAATCGGGCGGCGAACCCGTTCTTGATGGGGCGGGTCAAAACCAAGGGGTAACGCTCGCCGCCGTTTTCGTCCGTCAGTGGGGAATAGGCCTCGATATCCTCGGGGACCGCGCAAAAGCTTTTCAGGCGCACTTCGCCGCGCACCCCGTAAGAGCCCGCAATGCTGCCGACACAGATCAGATCACTCATTTGGCTTGTCCACCGTCACACATAATCCGTCCTGCCAATCGCCGCGTGCCTCACAGGCCTCGCGCTGGTTCGAGCGTTCAAAGAACACGCCCACAATAAATGCGATCATCAGCAGGATGGGAAGTCGAATAAGCCCGAACATTCTTAGCGCACCTCAATCGGCAGCGTGTCGTGGCGGCTTTCCCAGCCAACACGTTCCAATTCGGGGGTGTCGGAAAACTCTTCCGGCTGCCCGACGCAGAAATAGCCGATCAGCCGCCAGTCGTCCGACACGTTCAAGTCACGGGCCAGCCGGTCAGGGTCCAGGATCGACACCCAGCCCAACCCCAGCCCTTCGGCCCGCAAGGTGAGCCAGAACAGGGTAACGGCCGACACAACAGAATAGCGCCGCATCTCGGGCATGGTTCCGGCACCCAGACCTTGCCCCTTATCGGTGGCATCATCGCAGAAAACGGCCAATTGTACCGGGGCTTCTTGCATGCCGGACAGTTTCAACTGGCTGTAAAGTTGCGCTTTTTCGCCGGAGTAACCGTCCAACGCCTGCGCGTTGGCGGTTTGGAAATTCTCAAGCGCCGCGGCACGCGCGGCTTCGCTTTCGACGCGGATCACACGCCAGGGTTCGCTAAGCCCCACCGAAGGGGCCAGTCGAAACGCGTCGAGGCAGCGCGTCAGCACTGCCTCGTCTATCGCATCGGTGCGGAACCGGCGCACATCGCGCCGGAGCCGCATCAACAGATCGAACTGCGTGCGGAAATCGTCAGTGAAAGTCTGATCCTGCACGCGCTCGCCTGCTTATTCTTCTGCTGCTGCTTCTTCAGCCGGTGCAGCAGCTGCTTCGGCAGCTTCAGCAGCCTTTGCAGCTTTCTCTTCCGCGCGTTCCTGAGCTTTCTTGCCCGGGGTCCCCTTGTTGGGGTTGTTACGCTCGGCTTTGTCACGGGTGCCAGCGGCTTCCAGCATGCGCGCGATACGGTCGGTGGGCTGTGCGCCCTGATCCAGCCAGTACTGGATGCGCTCCATGTTCATTTTCACACGCTCTTCGCTGTCTTTCGGCAGCAGCGGGTTATAGGTGCCCAGTTTCTCGATGAAACGACCGTCGCGAGGCATACGGCTGTCAGCAGCCACGATGCGGTAGAAAGGACGTTTTTTCGAGCCGCCGCGGGCGAGACGAATTTTCATTGCCATGGTGGTATCTCCTTTGGATGGCGTTTACCGGGATCGTTTCCGGTTAATTCTGGTGTTTCTTGTGGTGTCGGATGACTTCCTGAATGATGAAATTCAGGAAAGCCTTGGCGAAGTCGGGGTCTAGATCGGCCTCTTTCGCCAGGTCTTCTAATCGTGCGATCTGCGCAGCCTCGCGCGAGGGATCGGACGGGGGAAGGTCGTGTGCGGCCTTGAGCTTGCCAACAGCCTGCGTGTGCTTGAACCGCTCGCCCAGCGTATAGACAAGGATCGCGTCCAGCCGGTCGATGCTTTCGCGATGCTCTTTCAACAGCGCGGCAGCCTGTGTCACGGGGTTGGTCATTGGCCGTTCCTCTTTGCGGGCAAAGCGATGTGGGTCATGCGTAGGCCTCCATGCCGCCATTCACCAGATCGGCGGGGGCAGGGTGGCGCCAGATTTCGGTCGCGCCGAATTTCGGGTGTTCGTAGTGGTAGTCGAGCTTAGCGCCCAGCCGTTTGGCCACGGCCTTGCTGGCGTGGTTTTCCGGGTCGATCAGTGAAATCGCCGTGTCCCAGCCCAATATGTCATAGGCATGGGCGCGCGCGGCCAGAGCGGCCTCGGTCGCATAGCCCTTTCCGGTCGCATGATTCATCAGGGTCCAACCGACCTCGGGCTCGGGCCAACCTTCGGGGAACCAAAGGCCGATCCGCCCGACATAGTTGCCAGAGTCTTTTTCGTCGACGCTCCAATATCCATAACCACGCAGAGCCCAATGGCCAAAATGCATGGCAATGATCCGCCAAACTTCATCCCGACGCAGAGGTCCGCCGACATACTTCGCAGCATCGCTGGCAAAGAATGCGGCGTCCGCGTCCAGATCAGTTTCAGATGGTGCGCGCAGGATCAGACGTTCGGTTTCCAGAGTCGGTATGGCCAGAGCAAGTTTCATGCCGGCACCTCGCCATAGCGCCAGACATGCTGGTCTGCATCAAATGCACGTTCGGCAACTGCGTCGCGCGAAGCACCCAGGCGCTTTGCCAACGCATTCGAACGGGCATTTGAAGCCGATACATAGCTTACGAATTGCCCCGATCCCAACAGGTCAAAACCGAAATCGCGAACAACTGAGCACGCCTCGGTGGCGTAACCCTGCAGTCTGTGATCCGCGCGGAACAAGTAACCAAGCTCGGGCTCCTGATCGTCCCATTCGAGACCCAGAATGACAAAGCCAATGACCTGAGCATCCTCTTTCAGTGTGACGGTGAACAGACCATGTCCGTGCAACAGCCAGCCGGAGGTATAGTAGGAAAACTCGGTCCAGGCGTCCTGATTGGTGTCGCCAAAGCTCTCTTTGCAGATCGACGTCCACACAGGAAGGTCGTCCAGGGTGGGCGCGCGCAAAGCCAGCCGCCGGGTCTGAATGACCGGCAGGGCCGCGCGATACTGCGCTGCTGCCATCGCCGCCTTGCCGGACGGGGGCTGGGTGCAGCGTGCTGACGTCACTTCTTCTTCCCGAACCCGCTCAGACCCGGGGGCAGACCCATGCCGCCGCCCATGCCAGGCATACCGGGCATCTTGCCGCCCATTGCTTTTGCGGCTTGTTCCAGCGCCTTGGGGTCCATGCCTGCGGCCATGTCTTCAGGTGAGGGGCCGCCTTTGCCGAACATGCCTTTCATGGCCTGTTTCAGCATCTTGCCTTTGCCCATCTTGCCCATCTTCTTCATCATGTCAGACATCTGTCGGTGCATCTTGAGCAGCTTGTTGAGGTCGCTGACCTCCATCCCCGAACCGGCGGCGATGCGTTTCTTGCGGCTGGCTTGCAGCAATTGCGGGTTGGCGCGTTCGCGTTTGGTCATCGACTGGATCATGGCGATCTGCTGGCGCAGGATCTTGTCGTCCAGACCTGCCTGATCCATCTGTTTGGCCATTTTGTTCATGCCCGGCATCATGCCCATCATGCCCTGCATGCCGCCCATCTGGATCATCTGTTCCAGCTGCATCTTCAGGTCGTTCATGTTGAACTGACCTTTGACCATGCGCTTCATCATGCGCTCGGTCTGCTCCATCTCCATCGTTTCCTGGGCCTTTTCGACCAGGGCCACGATGTCGCCCATGCCCAGAATCCGACCGGCGATCCGGTCCGGCTCGAAGGTTTCGAGCGCGTCCATCTTTTCGCCCAGACCGACGAAGCGGATCGGCTTGCCTGTGACCGCGCGCATCGACAGCGCCGCGCCGCCGCGTCCGTCACCGTCCATCCGGGTCAGGACCACGCCAGAGATACCGACCTTGGCGTCGAACTCCTCGGCCACTTCAACGGCGACCTGACCGGTCAGGCCGTCAACAACCAGCAGGGTCTCGCGCGGGTCAACTGCATTGCGGACCTGCTCGACCTCGTCCATCAGGACTTCGTCGATGTGCAAGCGGCCCGCAGTGTCCAGCATATAAACGTCGTAGCCACCCAATGTCGCCTGCTGCTTGGCGCGTTTGGCGATATCGACCGGTTTCTGGCCCGGCACGATCGGCAGCGTATCGACGCCAACCTGCGTGCCCAAAACCGCCAGCTGATCCATCGCCGCCGGGCGATAGACGTCGAGCGAGGCCATAAGGACCTTCTTGCCCTCTTTCTCTTTCAGGCGCTTGGCGAGTTTACCGGTGGTGGTCGTCTTACCCGAACCCTGCAGACCGACCATCAGGATCGGGGCAGGCGGGTTGTCGATCTTCAACGCACCGGGGTCTTCCTCGCCGCGCAGCACGTCGACCAGCGTATCATGCACGATCTTGACGACCTGCTGACCTGGGGTGATCGACTTGGTGACCGCCTGACCGGTGGCCTGGCTTTGAACCTTCTTGACGAATTCACGGGCAACCGGCAGCGAGACGTCAGCCTCAAGCAGCGCAACCCGAACCTCACGCAGGGCGGTCTTGACGTCTTCCTCGGACAGGGCGCCCTGCTTGGTCAGCCGGTCAAAGACGCCGGAAAGGCGTTCGGATAGATTTTCAAACATGCCTTCGGCCTCCTTAGCCGGTTATCTCGTGGCGCCTCTTAGATAAGAAACACCGGTTAAATGCACAATTGCCCCCTCCCACTGAATTAGACGTGGGGGTAATGCCAAATGGCATTGCCCCCACGGGCGAAACTCGCTGGTGGGGGGCGATCCCTGAACGACTCAAGGGACCGGAAGATCAGACGCTTCCGGATGTTTGCGGCGATTTAGGCCGATTGGCTGGCAGAGTCAACCTTGCGTGCCGGAAGCCATTCATTGACCGCATCCACCAGCCGATGCGCGCCGCGCCCACTGGAATAGGCCTCAACAATGGGGTGCCGACCCGCGCTCATGCCTTTGTCCAGTATGAGTACGGGGCGATACAGCGTAGATGAGCCCTTGTTGCTGCGCGAAATCGTTGTTTCAATCTCGGCATGGGACAGGTTCGACAGCATGTGTTCGACGGCATCATAGCCAAAAACCGAATGCCTGCGGATCACGATGCTGTCTTTGTCCCGGTCCAGAATGACCTGAACACGCCGTACAAAAGCGCAGAAGGCCCCAAATCCTAACCCTCCGCCGCCGAGGGCGAATATCAGGCCGAACAGGATGGCCTCGCCCCCCTCGGTCATCAAGAAGAGACCGAGGCCGACAAAGATTAGAATAAATAAGACGAGTGTGATGCCTATGAACCATGGGGTATCTGACAGGATCAGTTGGTTCGGTGTATTGCGCGTGACATTCATGGCGGCACGCTAGCACTGTGTCGCGGGTCTGTCGTGCCTTGAATCTTGTTCCATGTTGCGCGAAGAGCGCGTTACATAGGAGGTTCCCATGGACGCATCATCTGCCTTTCAAGATACATTGCCGCTCAGCTCTGACGCGCTGCTGACGCAGTTGGGCGATTGGGCGCTGGCCTATCGGTTGCACAGCCATATCCCGCTGCGCACGGTCGAGGATGCGAAAGGGGTTGAGGATCAGTTTCTGGTGCCCGGAGAAAATACGCTGCGGCTCAAGAACCTGTACCTGCGTGACAAGAAAAAGCGGAACTATCTGGTGACGCTGGAACAGAGCCGCGAGATTGACCTTAAAGCCCTGGGTGCGGAGTTGGGTGTCGGGAACCTGTCCTTCGGTTCGGCGGATCGTCTGATGCAGAACCTCGGTATCCGGCCCGGCGCGGTCAGCCCACTGGCGATGATCAATGGGGTTCAGAACGAAGTGCGGTTCTTTATGGATAGCGCGGCGCAGAATTCAGACGTGATCAACATGCACCCGCTGGTGAACGACCGTACCGTAGTAATGACGCGCGCCGATCTGATGGCGTTCTTTGACCGGATCGGCTGTGAAGTGACCTGGTTGCCCTGATCAACCCTCCAGCGCTTCTTTCAAAGCCGCCTCGACATGCGCTGCGGACGGGTTAATGAATAGGTGTCCGTCGGACTTGAAAACGGGATCGTCCAGATGATCAGGAAAGGCCAGGGGTAACTCGGTGCAGGCCAGGAGGATGGCGGTGCCGGGGGTGGCATGTTTGTTGCAAAAGGTCAGTAGTCGTGTGCGGGCCGTGTCCGACGCGCCGCCGTAGAATTCGCTGTCGATCATGGCCTGCATCTCGGCAATCTCGGGTTCCGGCAGGCGGTCGTTGGCCGTGATGTCCTCTTTGGCCAGCCGATCGGCATAGTCAGTCGCCTGCATGGTCACCGCCGTCCCCAGAACCAGAGCGCTTGATGCTCCGGCAGAGGCAGTGGCTTCGGCGGTTGCGTCAAAAATGCTCAGAATTGGCATCGCCACACCTTGCCGGATCGCGTGCAGCCTTGCGTGTGGCGTGTTCGAGGCGATGATGCCGAAATCGCAGCCTGCGCGTTCCAACGTCAAAAGGGCCTCGCGGAAGACGGCGTCGAATTCGGCCCAGCTGGCCTCATCCCCTGCCACACCGCGCAGGGCGCGGGTTTTGGCCTGTGTGACGGATTCAATGGTCATGGGCGGGATGGGTAGTGGCGAGCCGTGACCGAGGTCAGCAAAATACCGGCCCGCGCCCTGTGCAATCGCCCGGTAATAATCCACGGTCGAGGCCCAGCCCACTCCGCCCAGAATTCCGATCTTTTTCATAACTAACGCCCAGCCTGCCAATTCCCGTTCGGGAGGCAGACTGGACGTTTCGGCGTATAAAGACCAGAGGCGATCAGGCCGCCAGCTCAGTTACTGCCTTGTGGGCGTTGTTCAGCGTGGCCTCGGCGTCCAGCGCCATTTTGTCGGCGGCGACCACGTCGATATTGGTGATGCCAATAAAGCCCAGAACGTGACGCACATAGTTGGTAGCAAAATCGATCTCGGACCCAACGGCAGTGCCGCCCGAGGCGATGGCCAGAACCACGCGTTTGTCTGTCAGCAGTCCCACTGGGCCGTTCTCAGTATACGAGAATGTCAGGCCGACGCGGGCAACCAGATCAATCCAGGCTTTGAATGCGGCAGGCACCGAAAAGTTATAGATCGGCAGACCGATGACGATGGTGTCGGCCTGTTGCAGCTCACCCACCAGGGCATCGGACAGCGCCAGATGCTTGCGTTGCGCGTCATTGCGCTGATCGGCGGGGGTGAAATTGGCGCTGATCCAGTCCTCGGTCAGCAGGGGCAGGGGGGAGGCCAGATCGCGGCGGATAATGCGTGCAGCACCCAGATGGTTGACGATACGGTTGGACAGATCGCGGGTAGCTGAACCTTCACGGCGGGCCGAGGCGTCGATATGCAGGATGGTCTTGGTCATTTCACTTGGTCCTTCTGATAGGATTTTCGTCTGCGACCAATATGGATATTGCGATAATGAACAAAACTCGGATATATCAACACTGACTGTTGGAATTTGCACATCCGAGGTGATGCCGTGGACAATTGGGACGAAGTAAGAACCGCTTATCAGGTTGCCCGTATGGGGACCGTCAGCGGCGCGGCCGAGGTTTTGGGCGTGCATCATGCCACCGTGATCCGCCATATCGACGCGATCGAGGCACGGCTGGGTGTCAAACTGTTCCAGCGCCATGCGCGTGGTTACACGCCGACCGAAGCCGGGGATGATCTGTTGCGTGTGGCACAAGCGACCGAGGATCAGTTCAACCAACTGGTCGGGCGAATGAAGGGGCGGGGGGACGATGTCTCGGGGGAGTTGGTTGTAACGTCTCTGTCCTCACTGGCGCCTTTGGTGGTTCCGGTACTTAGTGAATTCCAACGCCTGCACCCGGGCTTGATCGTGCGCTATCTGACTGGGGATCGCCTGTTTCGTCTGGAATATGGCGAAGCGCATGTGGCGATCCGGGCGGGTTCGGCCCCTGATCAACCGGACAATGTGGTGCAGCCATTTATCGATCAGGAAGTCGGGCTTTATGCCAGTACAGCATATGTGGAGCGTCACGGTCAGCCCAAGAGTGTCGAGGACCTTAGAAACCATTTCTTCGTTGGTGCCGACGATGAAAACAGCCGCGCTCCGTTTTCGCGCTGGTTGCGCAAGACCGTACCGGCCGAAAACATCATATTTCGCTGTACCAATAATTTCTGCAACCGCGAGGCGGTTATGTCCGGGGCTGGGATCGGCTTCATGGCTCGTTGGGAGGCGGGCCGTGACCCCAGTCTGATCGAGGTGATAGAGCCGCTGCCCGAATGGTTCGGGAATCTGTGGCTTGTGACCCATGTGGACCTGCACCGCACCACCAAGGTTCAGAGTTTCCTGACCTATCTGAAAGAGCAATCCAAAGGTTGGTCGGCGTGAGCCCTCAGGCCCAGGGCCATCTGGCCATGCTGGTTTTTTCGGCTCTGGTGGCGGGCAGTTTTTCGCTGGGGTCACTGATCGCCAACCAGATCGCGCCCGAAGCAATCACGGCAGCCCGTTTTCTGATCGCATCGGTTGTGATCGGCGTTGCGGCGCTTCTGACGACGGGCTTGCCTCGAAGTGCGGCGCAGGCACCCTGGCGTTATCTGGTCTTGGGCGGATTGTTTGCCAGCTATTTCGTGCTGATGTTCCATGGATTGAAGACCGCACCCCCGGTCAGTGCAGCGGCAGTGTTCACGCTGACGCCGGTGATGTCAGCGGTTGCAGGGTGGGTGTTGTTGCGGCAGGTCACCACGCCAAGAATGGCTTTCGCCCTGTCAGTTGGCGCAGTGGGCGCGCTTTGGGTCATATTCCGGGCCGACTGGCGGGCCTTTATGGCGTTCGAGATCGGTGGCGGTGAGATCATCTATTTCTGGGGCTGTTTGGCGCATGCGATCTACACGCCCATGGTGCGCAAGCTGAACCGAGGTGAGCCGGCGGTGGTGTTCACCTTTGGTACTCTGGTCGCGGGCTGCGTGTTGCTGACGTTGTATGGTTGGGCCGAGATCCGTGCGACCAACTGGGCCAACCTGCCGCTGATTGTTTGGGTCGGGCTGCTCTATGTCTCGATCTTTGCAACGGCGGCCAGCTTTGTGCTGGTGCAATTCGCAACCCTGCGGCTGCCTTCGGCCAAAGTGATGGCTTACACCTATCTGACCCCCAGCTGGGTGATCCTGTGGGAGGTTGCATTGGGTCAGAAGCCCCCAGGCTTACTGGTGTTTGTGGGTGCAATTCTGACCGTCGTGGCGCTTGTACTCTTGTTAAAGGTCGAGGGTCAGCCGCGCGCATCATCCAAGCCCGTGCCCGAATGACGCTTGTGTTCCCGTCAGATTGTGCGAGCGTTGGTCGCAGGCAAAACAGGGGCAATAACCAATGAGACCAGCACTTTATCTGATCACGGTGGTGGGGCTGTCGGCCTGTACGCAAACGTCCTCGGGCAATGCGGTTTCAGAAACGGATTTGCAGGGCAGTTGTGAAGCGCTTGTTTCCGCCGAAACGGGGGTTGGCCCCAAGGACGTGAACGCCATTTCCACCCGGTCCGAGCCGACAGGGTCGGTGACAACCTTGTCGGTCGCAGGGGCGCAGGCACCATGGTTGTGCATGTCTGATCCGTTCGGTGTCATCACGGGTGTGCAATACAGCCAAGAAGGTTAGTGGCCGTCAGGGTTCAGCACGCCCGTTGAGGCAGATCAATGTCGATACATGCGAATAACCTTATGCTTGGGACCAAGGAGGAATTCGTCATGTATACTCACATTATGTTCCCAGTTGACTTGCATCTTCCCCCCGAGGTTCGCAAAGCCGCCGATGTCGCTGCTGAAGTTGCCAAGTGGCAGGATGCGAAGATAACCGTAGTCAGTGTGACCGGAACTCAACCCGGTGACCCGGTTCAGACGGACGCAGCAGTCAACGAGGAATTGCAGGGTTTCGCCGATGAACTGGCCAAGAGCGGCGGGACAGAAGTCGCATACCGCAATATTCACTCGGTCGATGTTGCAGCGGAGGTTGATGGTGACCTGATGCGCGCCGCCGAGGAAATTGGTGCTGACCTGATTGTTGTGGGAACTCACGCCCCGCGGATCACGGACTATATCTTTTCAAGCCATGCAGGATACCTGGCCAATCACGCCAAGGTTTCGGTTTTCGTCGTGCGCTAAATCTAGGGATCGTCAGCCGCAGGCAGTTCAATTTCCAGAAACCGTTCGAACGCGTCCAGATTGACGGGCTCGAACTGTCCAAAGCCTTGCATCCAGACCGACGCTGTGCGCAGGGCGTCAGGTTCCAGCTTGCACCATTTCACCCGTCCGCGTTTTTCCTGGCTGATCAATCCAGCCTTGGTCAGGATCACCAGATGTTTCGAGATTGCGGCCAGCGACATCTCGAACGGTTCTGCCACATCGGTCACGGCCATATCATCCTCAAGCAGCATCGCCAGAATGGCGCGGCGCGTGGGGTCGGCGAGAGCTGCGAATACGGTGTCGAGATCATTGGACATGCCTTCGCTCAACCACAGCCTTCGAGTTTGGTCAACCATTTGGTTGAATATGCGGATTCAGGGGTTTTGGTTGAAGCCGCTGCGCTTGCGCAGGTTTTCCCCTGGCTGAGGTTGGGTGAAAAACTATTAAAATCAATTATTTAAACTGCGGCAATTCGGTTGCTCAACGCCGTTGACTCTGTGCGCCTTGCCCCTTAGCACCCTACCCAAGACTGTGCGAGGGAAACGCCCGTGACCGATGATGACCAAAAGCAGCGTATGGCGCAGCTGGAGGCGAAGATCGAGGCGGCGAAAAAGGCGAAGCAGCCAAAGCCTCGTGCAGATGCTGACGTGTCCGGGGGCGAGCTTGCCTGGAGGATGGTCATCGAAATGGTATCCGGTCTGGGGATCGGATTTGGCATCGGATACGGGCTGGACAGCCTGCTCGGGACGATCCCGATCTTTCTGGTGCTGTTCACATTGCTGGGCCTCGTCGCCGGAGTGAAAGTAATGCTCCGCAGCGCCAAAGAGGTTCAAGAGAAACAGATGGCGGCCAACGATCAGGCCGACCGAGACGAAAGGGACTGAACGTGGCGACTGAGACCACCGCAGCAGAAGGCAGCAGCCTGGTTTTCCACCCGATGGATCAGTTCATCGTCAAACCGCTTTTCGGTGACGGTGCAATTGCATGGTACACGCCCACCAACGTGACCCTGTGGATGTTCCTGGCGATTGCCGCGATCTTTGCTCTGCTGGTTCTCAGCACTTCGAAACGCGCGATTGTTCCGACCCGGATGCAGTCGGTGGCTGAACTGGCCTATGGTTTCATCTACAAGATGTTGGAAGACATCTGCGGCAAGGAAGGCGTTAAGTACTTCCCCTATGTCATGACCCTGTTCATGTTCATCGTCTGCGCAAACTTCCTGGGCATGATCCCGACGTCCTTTACCACCACATCGCATTTCGCCGTGACCATCCCGCTGGCGTTGGCCGTGTTCCTGACCGTGACTGTTCTGGGTTTCGTCAAGAACGGTGCCGCGTTTCTGGGTCTGTTCTGGGTCTCCAGCGCACCGCTGGCCCTGCGTCCGGTTCTGGCGATCATCGAGCTGATTTCGTACTTCGTACGCCCTGTCAGCCACTCCATTCGTCTTGCCGGTAACGTCATGGCGGGCCACGCGGTTATCAAGGTGTTCGCTGGCTTCGCCGCGATCGCCGTGATCTCGCCCGTGTCTGTTCTGGCGATCACCGCAATGTATGGCCTCGAGGTCCTTGTGTCCTTTATCCAGGCCTACGTTTTTACCATTCTGACCTGTGTTTATCTGAAAGATGCGCTGCATCCTTCGCACTAAGGTCTGATACCCCAACATCGAAACTTCCAATTCGTAAGGAGAAACATCATGGAAGGCGATCTCGCACACATCGGCGCAGGCCTGGCAGCAATCGGTTCCGGCGCAGCCGCAATCGGGGTGGGCAACGTTGCAGGCAACTTCCTGGCCGGCGCCCTGCGCAACCCTTCGGCGGCTGCTTCGCAGACCGCAACCCTGTTCATCGGTATCGCATTCGCAGAAGCCCTGGGGATCTTCGCATTCCTGGTCTCGCTGCTGCTGATGTTCGCCGTATAATCTGCGGAACCTGATCCTTACGCGCAGGTGGGCCCAAGCCATAGCGGCCCGCCTGTTGTAAAGACAACGTTCCGACGGAGGACAACATGGCGACTGAACCTATTGCCGAAGAAGTAGTTGGCAAATGCGTAGACTCCCATGGCTCGGCCATCGGGATGCCGCAGCTCTGCTTTGATTGGTTCCCCAACCAGATTTTCTGGCTGGTCATCACGCTGGTCGTCATCTTTCTGGTCCTGTCCCGCGTGGCCTTGCCGCGCATCGCGGCAATCCTGGCTGAACGTCAGGGGACCATTACAAATGACCTGGCTGCGGCCGAAGATCTGAAGGCCAAAGCGGTCGAGGCCGAAGAAGCCTATAACAAAGCGTTGGCCGATGCCCGTTCTGAGGCGCAGCGTATCGCTGCCGAAGCACGCGCCGAAATTCAGGCTGGCCTGGATGACGCGATCGCCAAGGCGGACGCGGAAATCGCTGCAAAGGCGGCTGAATCGGAAAAGGCGATCGCCGATATCCGTGCAGGTGCGCTGGAAAGCATTCAAGTGGTTGCCAAGGACACGGCGGCTGAACTGGTTACTGCACTGGGCGGTGAGGCGGATGCCAAAGCCATAGACGGTGCTGTTGACGCGCAGATGAAAGGATAAGCGACATGCGGAACACTCTTGCCCTTATCCTGACCTTTGGCGCTGCCAGCCCCGCGCTGGCCGCAAGCGGCCCGTTCTTCTCGCTTGGCAACACCGACTTTGTGGTCCTGTTGGGCTTTATCGTCTTCATCGCGGTCCTGTTCTATTTCAAGGTGCCGGGTATGATCGGTGGCGCGCTGGACAACCGCGCCGAGGGCATCAAGTCCGAGTTGGATGAAGCCCGTGCCCTGCACGAAGAAGCCCGCACCCTGCTGGCCTCGTACGAGCGCAAGCAACGCGAAGTTCAAACGCAGGCAGACGCGATTGTGGCGGCTGCAAAAGACGACGCCGCGCTGGCGGCCGAACAGGCCAAGGCCGATCTGGAAAAATCTATTGCGCGCCGTCTGGCCGCTGCACAGGATCAGATCGCATCGGCCGAGGCTTCGGCAGTTAAAGAGGTGCGTGATCAGGCGATTACCGTTGCTGTTTCGGCGGCAAATGCGGTTCTGGCCAAGCAGATGACGGCGACGCAGGCGAACAAGCTGATCGACGCTGCAATTGCCGATGTGGGCGAAAAGCTGCACTAAGATCTTCACATGATGAAATTGAAAAACCCGGCCTCAGAGCCGGGTTTTTTCTTTCTTACGATGCGAAGATCAAGCCGCTGAGCGTTGACTTGGCAGCCGGTTCAGAATGTCCGCATATTTGGCTGAGGCGACAAACAGTTCCGGTAGTTCGCTCAGTACAGCGTCGATGGGATCGTAAACCGCCGACGCTTGATCTAGAATCTCATCGGGTATGGATTTCTTTGCGCGTTCTATTCTTTCGGGCAGGGAAAAGTTCAACTCCAGAAAATCGGCAACTTCGCTCTGTCTGCGCCAGATGGCATCATAGCTCAGGCACAGGACAGGCACGTTTTCGAACGTGGCCCATTGCCTCATCTGCTCTGCTTGGTTGAGAACGTCATATTTGAATAGATCCTCAAAAGTTCCTTTGGCGTGAAGATGTTCGAAATGCTGGCGGATCCAGTCGCGACCATAGCGACCAAGTACGGAATAGACCGAAAGCGCCGAGTCTTTTGTCGGGCCATAGCAGAACAAGACCTTGACGTTGTCACGACCTCTCAGCACGCCGGGAAAATCATGTGTTTTGACAAGGTTTCCCTGATGCAATTCGGCCTGTGCCAGCTCCATTTCAAAGGTCGCCTTGGGCTTGGGCCACACACGCCGCCGCTTTTGCGCCTTCCACAAAGCATCAAACATGAGCGTGCTACCGGATCGACCGTTGCTGGCAACGATCAAGCAGGGGTTCGTTTTTGGGCGTTGCCCGGGTTTGAAAAGGATCATGTCAGGCACCAGGGTTTCAGCGACGATTAAGGTTCGCGACTTGCCTGTTTAATTGGTTTAGCTGCGGGTCAATATCCAGCAGATAACCAGCAGAAATTGCGTAATAAATTATGAACTTTTTGTGTTCGGATTTGAGTCGCGACAGTTGGGCGCTGCACTGATACCTCGCGCGCCTCTTCAGGTTTGACCGGTCTCATGCTGCAGCCGTTGCTGTGCGATGGCTTCGTTTCGCAGGGCTTTCTGGTGATCTTCCATGCAGCTCTGGACATAGTTCAGATGCTGCTGGACTGCATCGCGGGCTGCATCGGGGTCGCGTGCCTGCAGGGCTGTGTTGATCGCGCGGTGCTGGTCCAGAATGGCACCACGCGTTGTGCGCTGCTGAAACATCATCTGACGATTGTAGAATACGCCCTGTTGCAGCAGGTCGTACATCGACCGCATCATATGCAGCATAACTACGTTGTGGCTGGCCTCGATTATGGCCATGTGGAATTGCGCATCCAATTGTGCCTCGTCCTGAGGGGCGTTGCGCGCATGCGCAGCCTGCATCTTGTCGAAAATCGCCTGAACCACTTTCAAATCGCTGTCTGATCCCAGCCGTGCGGCACGCTCGGCCGCCAACCCTTCTAGATCGCGGCGGAAAGACAGATAGTCGAACACCGCTTCTTCGTGGCTGCTGAACAGCCGAACCAGCGCCGGGGAAAAGGCAGAGCCCAGAACCTCGGCCACATAGATACCGGACCCGGCCTTGGCGTTCAGCAACCCCTGATCCTGCAATTCCGAGATCGCTTCGCGCAACGAGGGGCGCGATACGCCCAACCGCTCTGCCAACTCGCGTTCCGCCGGAAGCCGCTCGCCTGGGCGCAGGATGCCACGCAGGATCAGCAATTCGATCTGTTTCACCACTGCGATGGACAGCTTTTCAGTCTGGACTTTTTGAAAGGGCATGTCGGCTTTTCCGAAATTGGTCAAATCATATGACCACGTAATATTGACCGGTTCAAGAACAGGTGAATGTTAGTTCGGAATATTAGGTCAGAATGATTGACATTAAATAAATCACGCTTAGTCTGCCCTGCGAGGTAGGGGAGGAGACCAATGTCGACCAAAGACCTGTTTGCCACGCGAACAAAGCGGATGAAGGCGTCCGAGATACGTGAATTGCTCAAGCTGTTGGACCAGCCGGGCATTATTTCCTTCGCGGGAGGAATTCCGGATCCGGCGTTGTTTCCAGCAGAGGGTTTTGCCGCTGCGTTCCAGAATGCACTGGGCACTGAACTAAAAGATCAGGCGCTGCAATATTCCGTCAGCGAGGGCTATGCCCCGTTGCGTGAATGGCTGGTCGATCATATGCGCCAGATCGGGATCGACTGCGGGCTTGATAACATCCTGATCACGTCGGGTTCGCAGCAGGCACTGGACTACTTGGGCAAGTTGTATCTGTCGCCGGGTGATACAGCACTGGTCGGATGGCCCACCTATCTGGGGGCATTGGCCGCGTTCAATGCTTATGAACCGCGCTTTGACCGGCTTGGCATCAACGGCAACCGCAGGGCGGCTGAATACGCTGCCGCAGCGGGTGAGGGGGCTGTTAAATTTGCGTATCTGTCGCCTGACTTTGCCAACCCGACCGGAGAAACTGTAGACCTGCGCGGCCGCGAAACCCTGCTCGATCTGGCGGACGAATTGAACTGCGCTGTGATCGAAGACGGCGCCTATCAGGCCCTGCGCTATGATGGGGAAGCAATTCCGCCAGTTCTGGCGTTGGAATTGGCGCGCAAAGGGTCGATCGAAAACTGCAGGACGATTTATTGTGGCAGCTTCTCGAAAACTTTGTCTCCGGGTCTGCGGGTGGGATGGGTCGTGGCGGCCAAGCCGGTGATCTCGCAGCTGGTGTTGATGAAACAGGCGGCTGACTTGCATTCCGCGACGATCAACCAAATGGCTATCAACGAAGTGGCGCGTGCCTGCTTTGATACGCATATCCCCATGTTGCGCCGCGTTTACGGCGCACGACGCGATGCGATGCTCAGCGCATTGCGCGAACATATGCCCGATGGGGTGGACTGGACCAAGCCCGAGGGCGGCATGTTCATTTGGGTGACCTTGCCCAAGGGGCTGAGCGGGGCTGATTTGCTGGCCAAGGCGCTTGAGACGGTGAAGGTGGCTTTTGTTCCAGGCCAGGCGTTCTTTCCGGACGAAACCGGGGCCAATACTATCCGTCTGAGCTTTTCGAATTCGGATGAGGCAACAATCCGCGAGGGTATCCGCCGGTTGGGCGACGTCCTGCGAACCTAAATGCAGGAAAGGTTCTGTTAACCATATTGCGGCAATGCTGGCCGTATGATCCGGTATCTGTTCCTCCTATCGGTGCTGGCCGCCTGTTCGGCCGGCACCCCCTATTTCCGGGATATCCCTGCAACCCGCATCGCCGTGAACGGCAGTGTCTTTGACGTACGCGTGCGCGGGGATCTGGCCGAGGCCGTGCGGATCAACACCCAATACGCCCCGCGTTTGGGGCCGATCAAAGATCGGGCGGGGCTGGCCATGGCGCAGGTTTCGGGCTGTCCAATCCTGGATGTACTGGGCGACGCCGCGGTGACCGTTGGTGTGCTGGGCTGTGACCGCGAAGCGGGGGAACGTCTGTTGCTGACCGCCATCTCGACACCGAATTACGAATGCGTCGATTATGGTGTTTATGAGGATATCGGGAAGGAGTACGGCCTTCAGGTGTTCGAGTGTACGCCGTACTGAGATACGCGTATTCCTGCGCATTTCGGCAAGATATTGTGGATAAGTCGGGGTGATATCCCATATCCTGCGCAACTTCGTTGACTCAGCCCCCATCCGTTGCGCAGACTTCCTTCACATAGGAATCACAGGACTCATTGCCTTTGCGCTTTAGCAAACTCAAACTTACCGGCTTCAAAAGCTTTGTTGATCCGACCGATCTGATCATAGCGGATGGGTTGACCGGTGTGGTGGGCCCGAATGGCTGCGGCAAGTCCAACCTTCTGGAAGCTCTGCGTTGGGTGATGGGGGAAAACCGCCCCAAATCCATGCGTGGCGGCGCGATGGAGGATGTGATTTTTGCAGGCGCCGCGACGCGCCCAGCCCGTAACTTTGCCGAAGTTGTCCTGACCATGGACAACTCGGAACGGCTGGCACCGTCAGGGTTCAACGACGCGGATCAGCTTGAGATCGTGCGTCGCATCACCCGCGACGTGGGCAGCGCCTATAAGACCAATGGCAAGGACGTGCGGGCGAGAGATGTTCAGATGCTGTTCGCCGATGCTTCGACAGGTGCGCATTCACCTGCGCTTGTTGGGCAGAACCGCATTGCCGAACTTATCAACGCCAAACCCCGCGCCCGCCGCCGCATTCTGGAAGAGGCCGCAGGTATCTCGGGTCTTTATCAACGTCGGCACGAAGCCGAATTGAAGTTGAAGGGCACTGAATCCAATCTGACCCGCGTCGACGATGTGCTTGAACAACTGGGCGGTCAGCTTGCGCAACTGGCGCGCCAGGCCCGTCAGGCCGCGCGCTATCGCGAGATTGGCGAGCAACTGCGCCAAGCCGAAGGCATGTTGCTCTATCGTCGCTGGAAAGAGGCAGACATGGCCCGCCAGCAGGCCGAAGAAAAGCTGCGCGAACGGATCACCGAGGCGTCGCGGGCCGAGGCCGAAGCCCGCGCGGCCGCCACCAAACGTGCCGAAATCGAAGAGACCCTGCCACCTCTGCGCGAAGAAGAAGCCATCGCCGCCGCCGTCTTGCAACGCCAGCAGGTACAACGTGATGCTCTGTCGGATCAGGAAACTCGCGCCCGCCAGACCATTGAGACGCTGACCAACCGTATTCAGCAATTGGGCAACGATATAGAACGCGAAACCGGCCTGAATCGCGATGCCGGCCAGATGATCGAACGTCTGGAATGGGAAGCGCGCGAATTGGCCAAGGCCGCCGAAGGGCACGAGGATAAGGTGGCCGAGGCTGCCGAAATCGCGCGTGAGGCGGCGTCAGTGTTGCAGGACCGTGAAGATCATCTGTCGCAGGAAACCGAGGATATGGCGCGCTTGGTCGCCCGCCACCAATCGGCGCAGCGTCTGGTTGAAGACAGCCGCAAGACGTTGACTCGATCCGAGGCCGAAGAGGAAAAGGCCCGCAGCGCCGTGGATGAGGCGCGCGAAGCTTTGACCAACGCAAGCGACGCGTTTGAGACTGCGCAAGAGGGCGAGGAAGAAGCCCGCGAAGCGGCTGAGGCCGCCGAGGAAGCGTTGGCCGCGGCAGACGAATTGCGTAATGACACGCAGGCGCGTGAGGCCGAAGCCCGCGCGCAACGGTCCGAGGCCGAGGGTGAATTGGGCGCGATCCGTGCCGAAACCTCGGCGCTGGCAAAGCTGGTAGAACGCGACACAGCCGAAGGCGGTCAGGTACTTGACCTGCTACGCGTCGAACCCGGTTTCGAAAAGGCACTCGGAGCTGCACTGGCCGATGATCTGCGTGCCCCACTGGTCGAAGGCGACGGTCCATCGGGTTGGGTGCAGGTAGCGGGCTATGATGCTGATCAGCCATTGCCGGATGGGGTTGAACCGCTGGCGCTGCATGTGTCTGGCCCGGATCGCCTGAGCCGTCGGATCGCGCAGATTGGTCTGGTTGATGCGGATCAGGGTGCGCGTTTGCAGGCTTCGCTGAAGCCGGGGCAGCGTCTGGTGTCCCGGTCCGGCGATTTGTGGCGGTGGGACGGGTTCCGCGCCTGGGCTGAGGATGCACCAAGCGCCGCTGCCCTACGGCTGGAGCAGCTCAATAAGCTGGAGGCGCTGAAACAGGAGCTGACCCGCACCGAGGCACAGGCCGAAGGTGCCCGCGCCGCGCATGAGGCGTTGTCGCAGCAACTGGCTGATGTCACCGAAGCGGACCGCCGCGCCCGCGATGCCCGCCGCGCCGCCGATCAGCGTATGGCCGAAACCGCTCGCGCGCTCAGCCGCGCCGAAGCTGACCGCAATCTGGCGCAAGGCAAGCTTGAGACTCTGTCGCTGGCTGTGGATCGCCACAAAGAGGACGCCATGTCCGCCCGCGCGCAGCTGCGCGAGGCCGAGGGGGCGTTGACCGGTCTGGGCGATCTCGACACCGCCCGCGCGCAGGTCGAAGATATCAAACAGACGGTCGAGGCTGCGCGGATCACTATGCTGACCCATCGCTCGTCCCATGATGAATTGCGCCGCGAGGGCGAGGCCCGCACGCGACGCTCGCAAGAGGTCACAAAAGACCTCAGCGGTTGGAAGCATCGTCTGGAAACGGCGGAAAAACGGATATCAGAACTGGCCGAACGCAAGGAAAGTTCGGAAGAAGAGCTGTCCGAAGCGATGGCTGCGCCCAGCGAGATCGCCGAAGCCCGCGAGGAGCTGAACGAGCTGATTGAAACAGCCGAGGCCCGTCGCGCCGAGGCCGCCGATAAGTTGGCCGAAGCCGAAACCCAGCAGCGCGAAGTGGTGCTGGCCGAACGGGATGCGGAACGTCAGGCTTCGGAAGCACGCGAATCCCGCGCGGCGGCAGAAGCACGTTGTGATGCCGCCAAGGAAAGCGTGACTGCAACGGCAGAACGGATTGCTGAAGATCAGCAGCTGACCCCGAACCAGTTGCTGAATCAGTTAGACGTGAACCCCGATCAGATGCCTGCCGCCGACGCGCTTGAGGCCGAAGTGAACCGTCACAAGCGCCAGCGCGATGCGATGGGAGCAGTGAACCTGCGCGCTGAAGAAGATGCCAAAGAAGTTCAGGAAGAGTTTGACACACTGAACAGCGAAAAGGCGGATTTGGAAGAGGCAATCAAAGCCCTGCGCTCTGGTATTGCCAGCCTCAACCGCGAAGGCCGCGAACGTCTGTTGACCGCGTTTGAACAGGTGAACTCAAACTTTGCCATGCTGTTCAAGCACCTCTTCGGCGGTGGCGAGGCCAATTTGGTTATGGTCGAAAGCGACGATCCGCTGGATGCCGGGCTTGAGATCATGTGCCAGCCGCCGGGCAAGAAATTGTCGACGCTCAGCCTGTTGTCGGGTGGCGAACAGACCCTGACGGCGACGGCCTTGATTTTTGGCGTCTTCCTCGCCAATCCGGCCCCGATCTGCGTGCTGGATGAGGTCGACGCGCCGCTTGACGATGCTAACGTTACCCGGTTCTGCGATCTGCTGGATGAGATGTGCCGCCAGACCGATACACGTTTCCTGATCATCACCCACCACGCGGTGACGATGGCGCGGATGGATCGTTTGTTCGGCGTGACCATGCAGGAACAGGGCGTCAGTCAACTGGTCTCGGTCGATCTGAAAAAGGCCGAGCAGATGGTCGCTTGACCCATCACTGCAACGTTATGCCCTTTTCATCACCACTCGGGGTAGGGTGTTGGTATGATCCGTCTATTGATCCTTATCCTGCTGATCGCAAGCCCGGTATGGGCGGCGGAATGGCCAACCAAACCTGGAGATGTTCCCCTGACGCCAACAGAACTGGAGGCGCTGGCCGGGCGCACACTGACCTTTTATGATGATGGGCAGTCCAGTTTCTCGGTCGGTGGAGCCTACTCTTACACCTATGCCAGCGGTGAATCCGCCTTTGGCACCTATTCGATCGCCGAGGATGGCAGCGTCTGCATCCAGTACAGAAACGGGTTCGACCGCTGCGATTTGTATGTGCGCAGCGGCGAACGACTGATCCTGATTGATCAAAAGGGCGATCGTTATCCGGTGCGACCGGAGTAATTGATTGCCAAATGTGAACTCTGGTTGTCATGTGATAGAAGAAATTCCAAAAAAGTTAGAAATTTGGGAAAAAAACTACACAATGAGTTGATATACCAGCCACATCTGAAATTTTTGAATAGGCGAACAGATGTGTCGGTTTCTGGCTTGGGTCGGCGAGCAGCGGTATCTTGATGAATTGGTTCTGGATCAAGAGCAATCTCTTGTCATTCAGAGCCGCAACGCGCTGATCGGGAAGACGCCCGTAAATGCTGATGGATTTGGGCTTGCGTGGTATTCTGATCGTGAGACGCCATGTTTTTATAAAGATACACACCCAGCCTGGTCGGACGCAAACCTTAAGCAATTGACCCATCATACCAGATCGCGCCTTTTCCTGGCCCACGTTCGGGCCTCGACCGGGACAGCCACGTCTCGGAACAACTGTCATCCTTTTGGGGTCGGTGCATGGAGCTTTATGCACAATGGCCAAGCCGGAGGGCATGATCTGATCCGGCAGGAACTGGACGCGATGATCCCGGCACATCTGTATGGGTATAGATTTGGCGCAACAGAAAGCGAAGCGATCTTTCTGATCGCGCAAGGCGAGGGGCTAGACGCTGACCCGGTAGCAGCAATGTCCCGAGCGGTCGCGCGAGTGGAGGCGGCGTCAAGACGATGCGGTGTGTTGCCCTATCTTAGGTTCGCGGCCTGCTGGTCAGATGGAGAACGTATATTTGCAGCGCGTTATGCTTCGGATCGGTACGCGCCGAGCCTGCATTACCGTCGCTGCAAAGATGGTATTATCATCTCATCAGAGCCATTGGATGGTGACAGCGACGGCTGGGTCGAAATTCAGCCGAACACTGCAATCGAAACGGAAGGATCAGTGATCATTTCACACGCGTTCGAACCTGGCCGAGCACTTTTTGCGGCAAAAAGCGCGTAATCCAACAACATTTTACAAACGTCCAAGCAATTCGGCCGTCGGCCAGGCATCCGCCGGTAATCCGAGCCGCGCTTGTTCGGCCTGAACAGCAGCCCGTGTACCCGCGCCCAGAATTCCGTCGATTTTGCCTACATCATACCCGCGCGCCTGTAGCTTGCTTTGCAGCTGTTTCATTTGTGCGCCTGAAAGCCCCTGTGGAGCATTACCGGCATCATAGATTTGTCCACCTTCCAGCCGTGTGCCGAAATAGGCGGCGGTTAGAACGTAGACAAAGCTCTGATTCCATTCGAAATAGACGTCGAAATTCGGATAGGCTAAAAAGGCCGGGCCGTTGTGGCCCTGCGGCAATATCAGCGATGCGGGCAAGTTAGCCAAAGATCCGTTGCGGGCCTGCACACCCATGGCCTGCCAGTCGGACACTGGGCGCGGTTTGCCCGGGCCGGACAGCGACCAGTCCATTTGCGCGGGCACCGTCACCTCTTGCAGCCACGGCTGCCCCGGCTGCCAGCCCAGGTGCGACAGCATCTTGGCGCCCGACATCAGCGCGTCCGGCGCAGACGTTTTCAACGAGACCGTGCCATCTCCGTCCCCGTCGACACCGTTTTCTAGAATGTCGCGAGGCAGCATTTGCACCATTCCAATCTCACCAGCCCAGGCACCGGTGGTGCGATTCGGTTCGAAATTGCCCTGTTGGTACAGCTCGATGGCCGCAAAGATCTGTGGTCGGAACAATTCTGGGCGGCGGCAATCATGGGCCAGTGTCACCAGCGCGTTGCGGGTGTTGAAGTCGCCCTGAAACGCACCATAGTCGGTCTCGAACGCCCAAAAGGCCAAAAGAACCCCGCGTGAGACGCCGTATTCCTGCTCAATCCGATCAAACACCGCATCATATTTGCGTGACATGGCCTGACCCCGGTCGATCCGGTTTTGCGAGATCAAATGGCGTGAGAAGTCGATGAACGGTTTCTGAAACACACCCTGCGCGCGGTCGGCTTTCAGGACGGCGCCGTCCTGCTGCACGCCATTGAAAAACGCATTGACGGTGGATTTGTCGAAACCTTGCTGTATGGCCTCAGCCTTCAGCCCTTTGACGAAGGAATTGAATCCGCCACCGCATTGGGCAAGGGCGGGCGAGGCGAGCAAAACGGCGGCAACAAGGCCGGAGAGAATGCGCATGGGCAGGTCCGTCAGAGAATAAAGCTGACCCCAACCCACACCGATAGAAGGCCGAGCGCAAGCCCCCAAACGGTCCACAGCATGTTACATGCGCGGAAAACCTCTGACGCGCCGATTTCGCGCGGAGCATCGCTGTTCACCCAGGCTAGATCGCGGACCTTGCCGTCATAGCTGCGCGGGCCCGCAAGGGCCACGTTCAGGGCGCGCGCCATGGCGGCCTCGGGCCATCCTGCATTGGGAGAGATATGGCGGCGCGCATCCGCCACCATGTCAGGCCCGCGTGCCCATTGGCCGGACAGTGCCACGATCATCAGGCAGGTCAGGCGCGCGGGGATCAAGTTCAGCACGTCGTCCAGTCGGGCGGCGGCCCAGCCAAAGTCGCGGTACTTTTCGGTGCGGTAGCCGATCATACTGTCGGCGGTGTTGATAGCCTTGTAAATCAGCAACCCCGGCAACCCGGCGAGCAGGAACCAGAAAGCAGGTGCGATGACCCCGTCGCTGAGGTTCTCAGCCGCGCTTTCGATCGCAGAGCGGGCAACCTGCGCCTCGGTCATGTCGCGAGTGTCGCGGGACACGATCATCGCCACCTTGGCACGGCCCTCGGCCAAGGAGACGCGCAGCCCTTCGCCCACATCGCGTACATGCGACACCAGCGATTTCTGCGCCAGCAGGATGGCACAGAGTATGATCTCAGCGACTGGTCCTAGCAGTGCCAGCAAACGCCCAAGGATCAATGCGCCAACGACCAGCAATATCACTACTGCGACGCCTTTCATCCGCCGCTGCGCGCCGTGGTTCAGGTGCTTGTCCAACCACCCGACGATGTTGCCCATCACGACTGCCGGGTGGCGAACGCGCGACCAGAGCCAGTTCGGCTCACCCAATGCCGCGTCCAGACACATGGCGCAGACCAGCATGAAAGTGATGCTCACAGTGCGGCCTCTAACCTGCTCCATCCATCCGCTGGGGGCAGGCCAACCCGCAAGTAGGTCTGGGAATAGGGGAAGACGCGGCTCCAGATATGGGCTTGGGCCAGACGGTCCTGCCATTGGGCTGCGTTTTCGACGGTGTAGAGGCGAAACAGCGTGGTGCCCCCGACCAGGGTGGCTCCTTTATTGATCAGTAATCGATCCAGCCGGTCAGACTCGGCGGTCAGGTGCTGACGGGTGGAACTGGCCCAGTCAACGTCCCGCAAAGCCTGCTCTCCGATCCGCAGGGCAGGGCCGGACACGGACCAAGGCCCCGTCAGGTCGTTCAGCCGGGCGATCAGGTCAGGATGACCGATGGCAAACCCCAGCCGCAGCCCGGCAAGCCCCCAGAACTTGCCAAAGCTTTTCAGCACGATCACACCGGGGCGCGCGGCCAGATGGATCAGTGAAACACCGGGGCTGATATCGCAAAAGCTCTCGTCGATCACGGTCAGCGGGGCGTCTGCATCTGCCTCGGACCAAATCCGGCCATCGGGATTGTTGGGATGCACGATGACACGGGCGTCGGCTGGGCCGTTGGGTTGAACGGTCCAGCCTTGCGCGGCGAAGGCGGCGGCATGTTCGTTGTACGTGGGCGTTGTGATCTGAACCCGACCACGGGCGGCCAGCGCCGGAATGCGGGAGATCACCGCTGATGCGCCGGGCGCGGGCAGGATTGCGGCCCCCTCGGGCACTGCCCAGAACTGGCGGGCGGCCTCAGTCAGGCGTTCGAAGGCACCATGATCCGGCAACTCAGCCCAGTCTGAAGGGATCAGTCCAGACACCTGATAGGGGTGAGGATTTATCCCGGTGGACAGGTCCACCCAATCGGTACGCGTGCCGCCATAAGATGCGATGGCCCCGTCCAGCCCTCCGCCATGGTCGCGTGCGGCGCGCGGGTTCAAATTCTCGGTAGGGCTTGCCATGGGGTTTCTCGCTGGAATCGCCTGTTTCGGCCCGTTTCAAGCGGATTTTTGCCGTTTACACAAGCGAATCCGCAAGTTCCGGGCCTTGCGGCAACGTCGTTAACGCTTTGTTAAGGAATAAGCGTGATCACAATTCACGGGGGGTCGGCACCATTCACTCTTTTTTGGGCCGAGGTTGTCGCAAATGAATGTTTTGATTGTTGAGAGTAACCCCGACCTTGGTCGGGTCTGGAAAAGGCATCTTGAACGGCACGGCACCGAAGTGACGCTGGTGGCCGGGCAGGAGGCAGCGATTCTGGCGCTGTATGGTCAGGAGTTCGATATCATCGTGCTGGATCTGGTGCTTGAAACCGGCAGCGCGCTGGCCGTGGCCGATTTTGCCAGCTATCGTCGCCCCGAGGCGCGGGTGATCTTTGTCACAAACACCACCTTTTTCTCGGACGGTTCGATCTTTGCCCACAGCCCGAATGCATGCGCCTATGTGCAAAGCGCAACGCCGCCAGAGGATCTGGCGGCGATGGTCGAACACTACGCGGCGGGTCGCTGACCGCGCCCGTGGGGCTGCAGATAATCCAAGGATGGGTTCACTGGGATGATCCGGCTCGGATTGATTGTTTCGTGGCTGTAGTGATAGTGGCGCACGATATGGTTCATATTTACCGTCTGTGCGACACCGGGCCATTGATATAGCTCGCGTGTGTAGGCCCACAGGTTCGGATAGTCGATCAACCGCCGCTTGTTGCATTTGAAATGCAGATGATAGACCGGATCAAACCGGATCAGGGTGGTGAACAGCCGCCAATCTGCTTCAGTCACCTGATCGCCCATCAGATACCGGTTTCGGGCAAGGCGATCCTCAAGCCAGTCCAGTGTGTCGAACAGGGGATGCACGGCGGCGTCATAGGCCTGTTGCGTGGTGGCAAAACCGGATTTGTAGACCCCATTGTTGATGTCGGAATAGATGCGGGCGTTGACCTCTTCGATCTCGTCCCGCATGGCGTCGGGCCAGTAGTTGTCGGTGTTGCCGGTAATGCCGTCAAAGGCCGTATTGAACATACGGATGATTTCCGAACTTTCGTTCGAAACGATGGTCTGTTGTTGCTTGTCCCACAGGATCGGCACAGTGACACGTCCCGAATAAGCTGGATCAGCCTTGGTATAGATTTGATGGGCGTAATCGAATCCATAAAGGGTGTCGCCGGTTGCACCGTGGTCGTCAGTTTCAAAGGTCCATCCCTTGTCCAGCATGTCTGGATGCACCACCGAGACGGAAATCAGATCGCTCAGCCCTTTTAGTTCGCGAAAGATCAGTGTGCGGTGTGCCCAGGGGCAGGCGTGGCTGACATAGAGATGATAGCGATCCGGTTCCGCCTTGAAACCGTCCTTGCCGGACGGCCCTGCGCTGCCATCTGCGGTCAGCCAATTGCGAAACTGCGCGGCGCTGCGTTTGAAGGCGCCGCCAGTAGATTCGGTGTCATACCATGTGTCGTGCCATTTGCCGTCGACCAATAGGCCCATTGCGTATCCTCCGCTTGTGCGTTTCGACAAACATAGGGTGTTGAACACAGCCTTGACACGTGAAGGGTCGCGCACTGGCTCTGCGTCTGCGCACAGGGCATGCGATGATTTCCCAGCAACAGATCGTCAGCGCATGGCGCTATGTGACGGCCTTCACTGGATTTTTACAGTTGAGCCGTCACAATGGAATCCATTGCCGGGGGAATAATTGTTATGAGTACCTATGTTTCAAAGGAAATAAGCGAAGAATTGGACGCGGCGCGAATCGCGGGGTTGAAGAAAACCAGCCGCCTTCGTGTCGAAGTTGACGACAATACGTTCAAAATACTCAGATTGTGGAAGGATGGCTTTACGGTTGAGGCCGCTACGACACCGCAATTGCGTGGATTGGTCGATATCTACGACGGTGCGCGCCATTTGTATCAATGCCTGATCATCGCCGATGATGAAGAGGCCGGTGAGATGCGGTATGATTTTAAGCGTAGTACGGCCGCGGCCGACAAGGCCCCGCTGGATTTCTACCGCGCCCCCGACGCGCCGATTGCTTTGCTAGGGCACAAAGACTAGGGACGGATTTTTCGAACAGGATGTAATCGGTTTGGTTGCTTGCGGCACCAATGCGGCGCGGGCGTGCGCAGGTCTAATCTGTGCCAGCTAATCCACGCCGCGGCAGCCAGTACGACAAGCAGGATCAATAGCTCAATCTAGCGCGACGCTATTGAAGGTCGCCAAACGCGCGTTTCAGGCGCGCGCAGGCTTCCTCGACGCGGCTGCGCTGGGTGGCCAGATTGAACCGTTCGAAAGTCTCTCCGCCAGCGCCGAATCCGGGGCCGGAGGAGGTGGCAATCCGGGCGTCCTCGCGCAGACGTCGAACAAACTCGTCGTGATCCATCCCGGTGCCCGAGAAATCGACCCAGGCCAGATAGGTGGCCTGCAGGGGCATTGACCACAGACCCGGTATTTCGGCGATGGCGGCGTCAAATAGTTTGCGGTTGCCGTCCAGATGCGCCACCTGCGTATCGGCCCAGGCCGCGCCTTCCGGTGAATAGGCCGCAGTGATCATGGCCACGCCCAAGGCGCTGGGCGCATAGTCCAACGTTTTCAGCCGATGCCGCATAGTGGCGCGCAGCTTGTCATCGGGGATGATCATGTTGCCGGTCCGCTGGCCTGCGATGTTGAACGTCTTTGACGCCGCAGTCAGCGTCACGGTCCAGGGGCGTGCCTCGGGCGCGGCCTTGTCCATCGGCACGAAGGTATGACCGGGATAGACCAGATCCTGGTGAATTTCATCCGACACAAGGATCAACCCGTTGCGTTCGGCAAAGGCGGCGACGGCCCGCAGCTCCTCGGGGCTCCAGACCCGACCCGACGGGTTTTGCGGTGAGCACCACATCAACAGTTTTTCAGACCCGTCCAGCCGTGACTGTGCATCCTCAAGATCAATGCCATAGCTGTCGCCTTGCCGCGCCAGCGGGCATTCCACCACGCGCCGCCCAGAGGTGTTAATCTTATGAGCAAACTCGTGATAGACCGGGGTAAAGATGACAACACCATCCTCCGGCTGGGTCCAGACATCCAGGCACAGGGCAATTGCATTGCCCAGCCCTTGCGAGGTCAGCACCCAATCGGTGTCAATCGCCCAATCGTGACGGTTCTGCATCCACCACTGTACAGCGGCCAGATATTGCGGGTGTTCCCAGGTATAGCCAAAGGCCCCATGATCGGCGGCATCCCGGACAGCCTCGATTACGCAAGGCGCGGTGGCATAATCGGAATCGGCGGTCCACATGGCCAGCCCATCCTGTGGCGAGACACCGTACAGCTTTTCCATCTTGTCCCATTTTGAGCTGTTGGTGCCCCGGCGGTCGATCAGGTCGTTAAAAGTCATATCTGCTCCATCTGTCCGCAGGAAAGCTAGCTACAATTCCCGCAGGTGCAAGGGGGGCGTTGCGGCGGGGGGCGGGATGGCCTAAATCAACCCCATGAAGCGTAATATTTTGATCCATCCCGACCCCCGTCTGAAAAAGGTTTGCGCCCCGGTGACCGACCTGTCGGACGAACTGCGCAAACTGGCCGACGACATGCTTGAGACGATGTATGATGCGCCCGGCATCGGGCTGGCCGCACCGCAGATCGGCGTGCTGGACAGGCTGATCGTGATGGACTGCATCAAGGAAGAAGGCGAGACGCCACGCCCTCTGATCATGTTCAACCCCGAGGTCATCGCTTCGTCAGACGAGACTAACGTCTATGAAGAAGGGTGCCTGTCGATCCCTGAGCAGTTCGCCGAGGTGACGCGCCCGAAAGTGGTGGACGTGACGTGGATGGATCGCGACGGGAACTTGCAGAAAGAGACGTTCGATGGGCTCTGGGCAACCTGTGTGCAGCACGAGATCGATCATCTGAACGGTAAGCTGTTCATTGATTATCTCAAACCGCTGAAACGTCAGATGATCACTCGTAAGATGCAGAAACTCAAACGCGAACAGGCCCGCGCATGACCGTCCACACCTGCCTGCCCTGGCCGGACAAACGTCTGCGGACCAAGGCCGAGGATGTGTCTGAAGTAACCGACGAAATTCGTGCTATCTGGGATGACATGATCGACACGATGGAGGCCATGCCTGGCGTTGGCCTTGCCGCCCCGCAGATCGGTGTGATGCTGCGCTTGGCGGTCGTTGACGGATCGACCGAGCGGGGCCGTGCAGTACGTCTGGCAAATCCCGAAATTCTGCACAGCTCTATCGAATTGCGAGAACACGAAGAGGCCAGTCCGAATCTGCCCGGTGTCTCGGCCAAGGTGAAACGCCCGCGTGCGGTGACGGTCCGGTTTCTGAACGAACAGGGTATGATCGACCGCCGCGACTTTGTCGGGATCGAGGCCACCAGCGTGCAGCATCAAATCGATCATCTGAACGGTCGGATGTATTTTGATCGTCTCAGCAAGGTCAAACGAGACATGCTGCTGCGCAAAGCCAAGAAACAGGGGTAGAAATGCGCGTCATCTTCATGGGCACGCCCGATTTTTCGGTCCCTGTTCTGGATGCGCTGGTTGAGGCCGGGCATGAGATCGCCGCAGTCTATTGCCAACCTCCGCGTCCGGCCGGGCGGGGCAAGAAAGACCGCCCGACGCCCGTACATGCCCGGGCCGAGGCGCTGGGCCTGACTATCCGCCATCCGGTTTCACTAAAGTCGCCTGAGGAACAGGATGCCTTTGCCGCACTGAACTCTGATGTGGCCGTAGTGGTGGCCTACGGGCTGTTGTTGCCTCAACCCATTTTGGACGCCCCGGCGCAAGGCTGCTTGAACATTCACGCCAGCCTACTGCCACGCTGGCGCGGGGCGGCTCCGATCCATCGGGCGATCATGTCAGGCGATGCGGAAACCGGCATCTGTATCATGCAGATGGAGGCCGGTTTGGACACCGGCCCCGTCCTGTTGCGGCAGGCCACTGATATCGGGCCGCAGGAAACCACGGCGCAACTGCATGATCGTCTAGCACCGATGGGGGCTGATCTGATCGTAAAGGCTCTGGCCCGTCTGCCCGAACTGACGCCCGAGCCTCAGCCCGAGGATGGCGTGACTTATGCTTCGAAGATCGACAAGGCTGAGGCGCGGGTCGACTGGACCCGCCCGGCGGTCGAGGTGGATCGCCAGATACGCGGCCTGTCACCATTTCCCGGTGCGTGGACTTTGATCGGAGGGGATCGGGTCAAGCTGCTGGCCTCGAAATTGGCCGAGGGACAGGGCGCGCCCGGAGAGGTTCTGAACGACGCGCTGCGCGTGGCCTGCGGTGATGGGGCGATTGACCTGTTGCGCTTGCAGCGAGCAGGAAAAGGGGCACAGGATACGGAAACCTTTTTGCGGGGCTGGTCGGTCGTGGCCGGAACCCGCCTGAACGCGGAGTAGGACAGATGTTCATGGTCTTGATGGGCACCGTCGTGATTGCCGGTATCGTGGGCTATCTGGCCGAGAAGACCGGGTTTACCCATAACGGATACCTGCCCTCGATCATCATTTGCGTGGGTGGGGCGTTTCTGTTCTATTTTGTCCGCATCATGTTCGGTATCAGTTTTGGCTCGCCCGGTCTGAACGCAGTTCTGTCGTCCATTGGTGCGCTGATTATCGTGCCAACGCATTGGAGGAAGTAACGTGCCCGTCCTTGCCCTGATCGTCATCGGTGCCGCTGCCGGATTTCTGGCCACCCGGTTGATGCGGATTGAGGCAAACATACCAACGACCATGCTGATCGGAATCATGGGTGCGCTGGTGGGTGGCTTCCTATTGCGCTTTATTATTACAGTGGCAGGTTGGCTGTCGGGCTTTGTGGGCGCGGTACTGGGCGCATTGTTGGTGATCTGGATCTGGCAGACCTATCTACGCCGCTAACCTCTTGACGTTTGGGCAGGATGCCAGCCAGATCGCCGGAATATCCAACCTGAAAGGTGCCTCATGCCACATAACCTGAATTCCGGTGACGTCGCTCTGATGGGAGTGCCGCTGGATTTGCATTCGTCTTTTCTGCAAGGACCTGCCTTTGCACCGGGTCGTATCCGCGAAGCGCTGCATTCCGGGGCCGCCAATCTGACAGCCGAGGATGGAACCGATCTGGGCGCGACGGACCGCTTCAAGGATACCGGCGACCTGGAGGTGTTCGAGATGATCGGGCAGGAACCCATCGACCGGATCGAAAAGGGCGCTGCCGCCCGCATCGCAACCGGTGCGCGGCTGTTGTCACTGGGCGGGGACCACTCGGTCGCTTATCCGCTGATCAAGGCGCATTCTGAGCGGTATGAGGGGCTGAACATCCTGCATATCGACTCGCATCCTGACTTGTATGACAGCCAGCAGATCGGCCCTTTGGGCCACGGTTGCCCGTTCGCGAGGGTGATGGAAACCTGTCAGATCAATCGTCTTGTGCAGGTGGGCATCCGCACCATGAACAAACACCAGCAGGAACAGGTCGACAAGTTCGGGGTCGAGGTCATCGACATGCGCAACTGGCGCCCTGATTTGGATATCCGTTTTGACGGCCCGGTCTATTTGTCGTTAGATCTGGACGCGCTGGACCCGGCTTTTGCGCCCGGTGTGTCGCATCATGAACCCGGCGGGTTGAGTACGCGTGAGGTGATCAATCTGATCCACCGGTTCGAAGGTCAGCTTGTTGGTGCGGATATCGTCGAGTTGAACCCCCATCGCGATCCCTACGGAATGACCGCAATGGTGGCGGCAAAATTCGTCAAGGAAATTGGCGCGCGGTTGTTGTCGCGTTAATGGCGGGGCGGGCGGCTTTTGTAAGCGGGCAGTCTCCAGCCGAACAGCAATGACCCCGCCCGCAAGGCCCAGCAGATCAGCGCGCAGGTCGCTAGCGTCACAAGCTCGTCGACCCCAAGACGGTGTGCGATCACGGCGGTCACAGCACCTGCGAAAGCGCATGAGACGTAAAGCTCGCCCTGTTTCAAAACCAACGGTACCTCGTTGCAAACCACATCGCGCATCAGCCCGCCCAAGCATCCGGTGCAGACACCCATCAGAACCACAATGGTGCCGGACTGCCCCAACGACAGCGCCGCACCTGTTCCAGCCGCGACCGCAATAGACAGGGCAAAACTGTCCAGCCAGACTAGCCAGTTATAACGGCTTTCAACGAGGTGAGCGGTGAAAAACACCAGCACCGCTGCGGCTACGGCGATCAGGATATAGTCGGGTTGCCCAATCCAGAATACCGGATGCCGGTTCAAAAGAACGTCGCGCACAGTGCCACCGCCTACGGCCGTCAGGCAGGCGATGAAGGCAAAGCCCACCAAATCCAGCTGCGCTCGGCTGGCCACCAGCGCACCAGTTAGGGCAAAGACAAGAACCGAGGCATAGTCCAGCAGGGCCAGACCGTTCACGATTTGGCCTTTTGGGGCTTGAACGGTGCCATGCCGGCGCGGGCTAGCTCATCGGCTTTTTCATTTTCGGGATGGCCCGCGTGACCCTTGACCCATTCCCAGATCACATCATGCCGGGTCTGGGCCTCATCCAACCGCTGCCACAGATCGACATTCTTGACCGGTTTTTTGTTCGAGGTCTTCCAGCCGTTCCGCTTCCATCCGAAAATCCACCCCGTCACACCATTCTTTACATAGGCACTGTCGGTTATGACGGTGATTGTCGAGGCGCGATCCAGCGCCTCTAGCGCATTGATCGCGGCTAGCAGTTCCATGCGGTTGTTGGTGGTCTCGGCCTCTCCGCCCTTCAACTCGCGCTCTTTCAGGACTTTGTCGCCATCCATTGCGCGCAGCAACACGCCCCAGCCGCCGGGTCCGGGATTGCCGGAACAGGCTCCGTCGGTATAGGCAAACAGTTCAGGCATGGGCCAGCACCAGAATGAACCCGTCATAAGACCCGGCCAGACCCGTTCCCATACCGGTGGTGATCCGGTCGATGGTGAACCCGGTTTGTTCCAGCGCAGCCTCGATCTCGGTCTGAGAGAAATAGGTGTAGTAGCGATCCAGATCGTCGCGGTGTTCGCCCGTGCCCAGCTTCAGGCCGAGAAAAAAGATGCCCTCGGACTTCAGTGCCCGGTGAATGGCCGCCAGGTGGCGCGAGAAATCTGCGCGGGGGGCGTGCAGCAAGGAAAAGCTGGCATAGATGCCGTCATAGGCGTCCACCTCGGTCACATCGTCAAACGTGCCCAGATGCGCGTCGACACCATTTTCCCGCGCGTGTTCGACGAAGGCAGGGGTTGCGTCCAGTGCGCGGACGGTCAGACCCTCGCGCATGAAAAAGGCGCTGTCTGATCCCGGGCCCGAACCCAGATCCAGAATGTGGCCACTGCCAACGGCCTCGGCAAAGGCCAGGCGGGCCTCGATCTGTTCCGGGGGCAGGGGGATTTGCAGGTACTCCGCCACCCGTGTCGTATAGGCGTTGATCGTTTTATCGTCGGTCACAGGTATACTCCTACGGCGAGGCAAACCAACACGACGGCGGTCAACATGACTCGCAACCGCAGCCACCAGGTTGGGGTCAACCGCCAATAGGCAAAGATGGCATCCAATACCAACAACCCGGCAAAACCGTACATCAGATTGGTGCCGGTGCTGACAGGACCGCCCCCGGTTTTAAAGAACGCCCATAGCGCGGGTAGAACCGACAGGGCATAACATGTCGCCGCCTTGCCGCCCGAGGTTTTGGTGGCGAATCCCCACAAAACGCCGGACATAAAGCTCAGGATCACCGAGCCATAGAACAGCTGTACATAGGGCCCGACGAAACGCGAGCCAAACATCTGCGTACCCCAACTATGCAGATCATCGTTCAGATAAGTCAGCGCGCCCCAGATAAACGGGATCAGCCCCGCCAGTCCAAGAAAAAGCGGGGCCGTTGGTATGCCCCTCATGCAGGTTCTCTGAGCACGCGGGGCACTTTGAACTCGACGTTTTCCGTGGCGGTTTCGACCAGCTCGACGGTCACGTCATAGTGGGCGCGGAAGGCGTCGATCACTTCATCGACCAGCACTTCGGGAGCCGACGCCCCGGCGGTGATCGCAACCGACGAGATACCTTCGAGCGCGCGCCAGTCGATCTCGGTCGCGCGTTGCACCAGCTGCGCGTAATTGCAGCCTGCGCGCGAGGCGACCTCAACCAGGCGGCGCGAATTCGAGGAATTCGGCGCGCCGACAACCAGCAAGGCATCCGATTTCGGGGCTACGGCCTTGACGGCCTCTTGCCGGTTGGTGGTGGCGTAGCAGATGTCTTCCTTGTGCGGTCCAACGATGGCCGGGAACCGTTGTTCTAGCGCGGCGATGATGTCCTTGGTGTCATCCACCGACAGGGTGGTCTGGGTGACAAAAGCCAGTTTACCCGGATCGCGCACTTGTACGGTGGCCACATCCTCGACGGTTTCTACCAGCAGAACCTCACCCTCGGGCAGCTGACCCATGGTGCCGACGGTTTCGGGATGGCCTTTGTGACCGATCATGATCATTTGCAACCCGGACTCGGCGTGGCGCTGGGCCTCGACATGGACCTTGGACACCAGCGGGCAGGTTGCGTCGACATAGATCATCTCGCGCTGTGCCGCGGTCGCGGGGACGGATTTTGGCACACCGTGGGCTGAAAAGATCACCGGACGGTCGTCGGGGCATTCGTCCAGTTCTTCGACGAACACGGCACCCTGCGCGCGCAATCCGTCGACGACGAATTTGTTATGCACGATCTCGTGGCGCACATAGACCGGCGCGCCCCATTTCTGCAGCGCCATCTCGACGATCTTGATGGCGCGGTCGACACCGGCGCAGAATCCGCGCGGGGCAGCAAGGTAAAGAGTCAGGGGGGGCTTAGTCATGTCACGGTCTCCTTAGGCCACAGGTAAGTCTTTTCCCGGCCTTGGTCCAGACAGGAGCTTGTCATTTCCCTGACATGAATCGGTGCTAGCCAATAGATGTTTCAGCACCTGTTCATTGTTAAAAATGGCGCGGTCAGGATTGAGACACTGACCGCGCCGATTACTTTCCCCGGTTTGATAGGTGGCCGGGGCTTATTGCCCGCCTGCAGCCGCAACGCTACGCGGCTCCATCGGCATTTCCCGCGGAGGCCGCCCGATCACATCGCGCAAGTCTTCCAGTTCGATGAAATTGTCGGCCTGGCGACGCAGCTCGTCCGAAATCATCGGCGGCTGGCTGCGGATGGTCGAAACAACCGAAACACGCACGCCTTGGCGCTGAAGGCTGGCAATCAGCGGGCGGAAATCCCCATCGCCCGAAAACAGCACGATATGATCAACGCGCGGTGCAAGTTCCATGGCATCAACGGTCAATTCGATGTCCATGTTTCCTTTGACTTTCCGACGCCCCATGCTGTCGGTGTATTCTTTTGCCGGTTTGGTCACCATCGTGAAGCCGTTGTAATGCAGCCAGTCAACCAAGGGACGGATCGGCGAATACTCGTCATTTTCCAATAGCGCTGTGTAGTAGAAAGCACGAAGCATCTTGCCGCGGCGCATGAACTCCTGGCGCAGCAATTTATAGTCGATGTCAAACCCCAGTGCTTTTGCGGCCGCATAAAGATTCGAGCCGTCGATGAACAGCGCTAGCCGTTCGTCTTTATAAAACATAAATAGATCCTTCCGGTACTAACCAGGACGCCGGATGATTAGGTGAGTGAGCTAGAAAATAGGCGGCGCGCTGATATGCCTATAATTAGGGCTTTTATCATGTATCGCAACCATGCAATTCACCGAATATAGCGAGTAGTAGGAGCAAATCTTTGTCAGAATCAGTGATTGCACTGGGTGCGAATCTCAATTTGAGATCATCTGGGCCCAAGGTGACACTTGAACGGGCTATTGACGCGATTTTGCGTCAGGGGGTGGTGATTCGCGCCGTCAGCCGCTTTTTCGAGACCCCTTGTTTCCCTGCCGGAGCTGGGCCGGATTACGTCAATGCCGCTGCATTGATCGAGACTGAAAAGACCCCGGCCGAGGTTCTGCAACTACTGCATGAGGTCGAACACGAATTTGGCCGCGAGCGGGTGCAACGGTGGGGCATGCGGACATTGGATCTGGATCTGGTCTGTTATGACGATCTTATACTGCCGGATCGTGCTGAATACGACCATTGGCTTAACCTGCCGCCCGAGGCGCAGAAACAGCAGGCGCCCGAGCAATTGATCTTGCCGCATCCGCGCCTGCAGGACCGGGCATTCGTGTTGGTTCCGATGGCGGATGTAGCCCCTGATTGGCGGCACCCGGTGCTTGGTCGGACCGTCACCGAGATGGTCGCAAGTCTGCCTACCGAGGATGTCGAGGCTGTAACCCCTCTGTGAATGGTGCAATTGACGCCATTTCCTGCTTGTCAAGGCGGGGATTCGCCCTTAGATAAACGTCTTCCTGACATGGATTCAGTAACGGAGAGCGCCCCATGGCCCGCGTGACGGTTGAAGATTGCGTAGACAAGGTTCCAAACCGGTTTGAACTGGTGATGCTTGCCGCCCATCGTGCGCGCGAGATTTCCGCCGGTGCATCGATCACCGTCGACCGTGACAACGACAAGAACCCTGTTGTGTCGCTGCGCGAGATCGCGGACGAAACCCAAGGTGCCGACGAGCTGCGCGAGCGTCTGATCGAAGCCAACCAGACCCAGATCGAGGTGGATGAGCCAGAAGAAGATCAGATGGCTCTGCTGATGGGTGCGGAATCGGACAAACCGGTCGAGGATGATATGTCGGAAGAGAAGCTGCTGCGCGCTCTGATGGAGGCTCAAGGCCAGGGGTAACCCCCAAACACGAAGGTGCGGACCGGATGATTTCTGCTGAAGACCTGATTGCGCTGGTCCGCAACTATAATCCCAAAACCAATGCCGACCGCATCGCCCGGGCTTATGAGTTCGGGATGCAGATGCATGACGGTCAGTTCCGCCATTCCGGCGAACCCTATTTCACCCATCCCGTTGCCGTTGCCGCCATCCTGACCGAACAGCGTCTGGACGATGCGACAATTATCACAGCGCTGCTGCACGACACGATCGAGGATACCAAGGCCAGCTATGGCAAAGTGTCCGAGCTGTTCGGGGATGAGGTCGCCAAACTGGTTGATGGCGTCACTAAACTGACCAATCTGCAGCTGTCCAGCCGTGAGACCAAACAGGCCGAGAATTTCCGCAAGCTGTTCATGGCTATGTCCAAGGACCTGCGGGTTATTCTGGTCAAGCTTGCCGACCGTTTGCACAACATGCGCACCATCAAAGCGATGCGTCCGGAAAAGCAGGTGGTCAAGGCGCGCGAGACGATGGATATCTACGCGCCACTTGCGGGACGGATGGGTATGCAGTGGATGCGCGAGGAACTGGAAGACCTCGCCTTCCGAGTGCTGAACCCCGAAGGCCGCCAATCTATCATCCGCCGCTTTATTACTCTGCAACGGGAAACTGGCGATGTGATCCACCGCATCACCGGCGATATGCGGCACGAGCTTGAAAAGGCCGGGATCGAGGCAGAAGTGTTTGGCCGTGCCAAAAAACCTTATTCGATCTGGCGCAAGATGCAGGAAAAGGATCAGGGGTTTTCACGCCTGTCCGACATCTATGGCTTCCGCATCATCACCCAGACCGAAGAAGACTGTTACCGTACCCTTGGCGCTATCCACCAGCGCTGGCGCGCGGTGCCGGGAAGGTTCAAGGATTACATCAGCCAGCCGAAATCGAACGGATATCGCTCGATTCACACGACGGTGTCAGGGCGTGATGGCAAACGGGTCGAGGTTCAGATTCGCACCCGTCAGATGCATGACGTGGCCGAAACCGGTGTTGCGGCGCACTGGTCGTATCGCGATGGTGTGCGTTCGGAAAACCCGTTTGCAGTCGATCCCGCCAAGTGGATTGCCAATCTGACCGAACAGTTCGACAGCGAGGATGATCACGAAGATTTCCTCGAAGCCGTCAAGCTTGAGATGTATTCGGACCAGGTGTTCTGCTTCACGCCCAAGGGTGATGTGGTGAAACTGCCGCGCGGCGCGACGCCGATTGATTTTGCCTATGCCATCCACACAAGGATCGGCCATGCATGCGTCGGGGCCAAGGTGGACGGTATCCGTGTGCCGCTGTGGACCCGGATAAAGAACGGGCAATCGGTGGACGTCATCACTGCGGATGGGCAGACCCCACAGGTCACATGGCTTGAGATAGCGGTCACCGGCAAGGCCCGCACCGCCATCCGCCGCGCCTTGCGCGAGGTGGATCGTGAACGGTTCATCAAACTGGGCAAAGAACTCGCACGTTCAGGTTTTGATCATGTCGGGCGCAAGGCCACCGACAAGGCGCTGGACACCGCAGCCAAGCACCTGCGTCTGAAAGACCGGCACGAGCTGCTGGCCCGCCTCGGCAGTGCCGAGCTTACGGCACATGATGTGGTCAGCGCCGTTTACCCGGAGCTGACCCAAGACGATGGCGACGCCATTTCCCCTCGTCGTGCTGTGATTGGTCTGGAACCGGGTCAGAAATTCGACCGCGCGCCCTGTTGCCAGCCGTTGCCGGGCGAACGCATTGTTGGCATCACTTTTCGCGGCAAGGGCGTGGTGGTTCATGCCATCGATTGCGACCGCTTGTCCGACTACGAAAGCGAACCGGATCGCTGGGTCGACTTGCACTGGCATTCTGGCACACACCCGGCAGTCTATGGGGTGACGCTGGACCTGACCATCGGCAATGACGCGGGTGTGCTGGGGCGTATCTGTACATTGATCGGTGAGAAAAAGGCCAATATCTCGAACCTGGAATTCGTTGACCGCAAACCGGATTTTTACCGTCTTTTGATCTCTGTCGAACTGCGCGACCTTGAACAGTTGCATTCGCTGATGTTGATGCTTGAGGCTGAAAGCGACGTTGCCGCGGTCGAGCGGCATCGGAATCGGGAAAAAACCGCAGTTGCGGCAGGCTGAGAAGGGGTGATCAGGAGTGGTTTTCAAGCGCCGAGACCGACGCTCGCCCATTCAGATCGCTTCGGAATTCATCTATCCGCGCGGCGGCTGGACCCGTGCCTTTCATTACGTCAAACACCGCATCCGGCGGCTGCCCGATTCACCTGAGCGTATCGCGCGTGGTGTCGGAGTGGGCGTGTTCACGGCGTTCACGCCGTTTTATGGGTTCCACTTCTTTATCGCGGCCCTGCTTAGCCGGATTTTCAATGGCAATTTGCTGGCATCGCTCAGCGGTACCTTCTTTGGCAACCCTCTGACTTATGTGCCCATCGGGGTCGTCTGCCTGCAAACAGGCCATTTCCTTTTGGGTGACGACTTTGAAGAGGAAGAAACCCACGGCCTGATGGATAGCTTCTTCAAGGCGTTGAGTGACCTGAAGAACAACTTCATGGCGATGTTCACGGGCCGCGATGCCGATTGGCGCGGGCTAAGTGTGTTTTATGATGAGGTGTTCTTTCCTTATCTGATCGGCGGCATCTTTCCTGGGCTGATTGCCGGGTATATCTGCTATTATCTCAGCCTGCCGGTGGTACGCACCTATCAGCAGCGCCGCCGCGCCCGGATCAAGGCGAAATTCGATGAAATCAAACGTTTGGCCGAAACCAAGGCTGCCGTTCCGGTGGCAAACCCTCTAGGCTCGGGCCGGAATTCGGGAAAGGAATCAAGCGATGTCTGACAAACACCTGCGTCTGGGCGTGAATATCGACCACGTGGCCACCGTGCGTAATGCACGTGGCGGGGCTTATCCTGACCCTTTGCGCGCGGCCAAGCTGGCTGAGGAGGCCGGTGCCGACGGCATCACTGCTCACCTACGCGAAGATCGCCGCCATATCTCGGACGCTGATATCGATGGGTTGATGGAGGTTCTGTCGGTGCCGTTGAATTTTGAAATGGCCGCCACGCCCGAAATGCAGCAGATCGCCCTGCGCCACAAACCGCACGCGGTTTGCATCGTTCCCGAAAAACGCGAAGAGCGGACCACCGAAGGCGGGCTTGAGGTTGCGCGCGAGGAAAACAAGCTGGCCCATTACATCGCCCCTTTGCGCAAGGCGGGGTGTCGCGTGTCGATCTTTATTGCAGCCGACCAGCGCCAGATCGAAGCTGCCCACCGCATCGGCGCAGAAGTGATCGAACTGCACACCGGCGCCTATTGCGATGCCCACGCCGAGGGCCGCATGGACGAGGCCACGCGCGAAATGGAATCACTGCGCGAGATGTCCGCCTATGCCCACTCGCTGGGACTGGAGGTTCACGCGGGCCACGGCCTGACCTACGACACGGTGCAACCCATCGCTGCGTTCCCCGAGGTGCGCGAGTTGAACATCGGTCACTTTCTGATCGGTGAATCGATCTTTCGCGGGCTGACCCCTGCGATTGCCGAAATGCGCCGGTTGATGGATGAAGCGCGGGGGTGATCGCTTCATATCACCATTGTCGGAAGATGGGGTAATGCAATGAAAGCAATTTCATATCGTAACTTTGGTCCAGCAGAGGACGTGCTTGAACTGATTGATATGCCCGATCCGGTGGCTGGGCCGGGTGAAGTTGTGGTTCAGATCAAAGCCACCGGAATCAATCCGTCGGATGTTAAGTTGCGTGGTGGTGCGCGGCCCGGGGCGGTCATGCAGCACCCGCTTGTCATTCCACATTCGGATGGTGCCGGAGTGATTGTGTCCGTTGGCTCAGGTGTCGATCCGTTCCGGGTTGGTGAAAGGGTCTGGATCTGGAATGGCCAGTGGCAACGCGCGTTCGGAACCGCTGCTGAGTATATCGCTTTACCGTCAGAACAGGCCGTTACTCTTCCTGACACTACCAGCTTCGCCGAAGGTGCGTGTTTTGGGATTCCGGCAATGACCGCATGGTACGCCTTGTATGCTGACGGGCCGATCGCTGACAAAACTATCCTGGTGACCGGCGGGGCGGGTACTGTGGGGCGTTACGCCTGCCAAATGGCCGCTCTTGGCGGGGCTCGGGTTATCACCACGGTCAGTTCGCAGGAAAAAGCAGCGCACTCTGGTGCAAAGGAATTTGTGAATTACCGTACCCAAAACGTGGCTGAGACTGTATTGGATATGACAGACGGCGCGGGCGTTGATCGTATTGTCGAAGTGGACTTTGCGGCAAATCAGGATGCGTCTCTGGCACTAATCCGGCCGGGTGGTACCATCGCAAGTTATTCTTCCGTGTCGCAAATGCGACCAGAGCTCGATTTCTACGGTTTCATGTTCAAGAACATCCGCTTGCATATGTTGATTGTTTATCAACTGGATGCTGTTGCACGGCGCAGGGGCGAAGCTCGACTGAGTGAATGGTTGAAGCAGGGGGCATTGAACCATGCAGTAGTACCAGGCGGGCATTTAGCCAACGCAGCGGCAGCCCACCAGATGGTTGAAGCCGGTGACAAACTGGGCACCGTGGTTCTGGAGGTCTGATGTGATCCTTGGCATCGGCACAGACCTCGCAAATATCGAACGCATTCAGGGTACGCTCGACCGGTTTGGCGACCGGTTCCGCAATCGTGTTTTCACCGATACTGAACAGACCAAGGCCGAGCGCCGCGCCGATACGGCCGGGACCTATGCCAAACGCTGGGCCGCGAAAGAGGCATGTTCCAAGGCGCTGGGCACCGGCCTGCGCATGGGTATCGCGTGGAAGGATATGGCGGTCACTAACCTGCGTACAGGCCAACCCGTCATGCATGTCACCGGTTGGGCCGCCGAACGTCTGAAAGAGATGACGCCCGAGGGCCATGAAGCCATCATCCATGTCACTCTGACAGACGACCACCCTTGGGCACAGGCCTTCGTGGTGATCGAGGCCCGACCACTTCAAGATAACGCCACGCAGCCTTGACTTGCCCCCGTCGGCCCCGCATGTAGCACCCCAACAACCAAAGGACCGGAGAGCAGTATGGCCGAGGACGTCAAAACCGGAAATCCCGTGTGGGAGACGATCAAAACCATCGTCTATGCCCTATTGATCGCGGGCGTTTTCCGTACCCTGTTCTTTCAGCCGTTCTGGATTCCTTCGGGCTCGATGAAACAGACGTTGCTGATCGGGGACTTCCTGTTCGTCAATAAAATGGCCTATGGCTATTCTTATGCTTCTTGCCCAAGCCTGATTATTCCCAGCGTCGGCTTGAACGTCGATGCGGAAGATATTTGCGGTTGGATGAAAGGTGACAACACGCGCATTTGGGGTGGTGAGCCCGAGCGCGGCGACGTCATCGTTTTCCGTCATCCCGTCACCGGGCGCGACTATATCAAGCGGCTGATCGGCCTGCCGGGGGATCGCGTTCAGGTCCGTGAGGGGCAGATCATCTTGAACGGTACACCAGTGCCGCAACAACCCGACGGCGTCTTTACCGAAACCGCCGAACCTCAAGGCCCGCAAGGCCTACGCCCGCGCTGCGAGAACGGGCCTGTCGGCATTGGCGGTGTCTGCGAAAAGAGCCGTCTGATCGAAACCTTGCCCAACGGGGTCTCTTACGACGTGCTGAACATCACCGATCAGGGTTCGGACAATACCGGCATTTATACTGTGCCCGAAGGCCACTATTTCTTCATGGGTGACAACCGCGACAATTCCAGCGACAGCCGCTTGCCACAATCCGCCGGGGGCGTGGGGTATGTTCCTTATGAAAACCTGATTGGTCGTGCTGATCGGATCATGTTCTCGTCCGCGGGTCGGTCGATGCTGTTCTTCTGGACCTGGCGTGGTGACCGCTTCTTCAAGGCGATCAATTGAAGCTTTCCGCCGAGATAAAAGCGTTTGAGCAGCGATTGGGGTATGAGTTCGCAGACCCCGAACTGCTGGTGCGCGCGTTGACTCATGGATCGGTCTCTTCGGCGACCCGACCCGACAATCAACGGCTGGAGTTTCTGGGCGATCGCGTTCTGGGCCTGGTCATGGCGACGGCTCTGCTTGAGGCCGACAAGAAGGCATCCGAAGGCCAACTTGCCCCCCGCTTCAATGCGCTGGTCCGCAAAGAGGCCTGCGCCGACGTGGCCCGTCAGATCGACCTGGGCGCGGTATTGAAACTGGGCCGGTCGGAAATGATGTCTGGCGGCCGCCGTAAACAGGCCCTGCTGGGCGACGCGATGGAGGCGGTCATTGCCGGGATCTATCGCGACGCCGGGTTCGAAGCGGCGCGGGATGTTATTCTGGCGCTTTGGGGGGATCGTATCCACACGGTCGAAGCTGATGCGCGGGACGCCAAAACCTCGTTGCAGGAATGGGCGCAGGCGCGAGGCCAGAAGCCGCCGTCTTATGTCGAGATCAAGCGCAGCGGCCCGGATCACGCCCCCGTCTTCACGATTGCCGCTCGACTGCAAGACGGCACCGAGGCTCAGGCAACCGCAGGTTCAAAACGTCAGGCAGAACAGGCCGCAGCCAAATCGCTGTTGGAAAACCTACCTAAGTAGATTGCGGTCTTGGGCAGGGGGCAAGCCCCTTTTTGCCCGTATTGGTGTGGTCAAACTGAACCTCAATTCACCCGAATATATCCGGTTAGCCCGCTTTTTTGATGCTCGATCACGTGGCAATGAAACGCCCAGTCGCCCGGGTTGTCGGCGACCAACGCGATCTCGACCACCTCATCTTTCAACAGCAACATCGTGTCGGTCAGCAATGGTGGTAACGGGCGAAGGTTTGATTTTATTGGTACAAAAGCCAACCCATGCAGGTGGATCGGATGCAGGTTCGGTGACTCGTTACGCAATCGCAATACATAACTTTTACCTCTTTGCAGCGTGGCCAACGGACCAACCCCTTTCGCCGCATCCCCCGGCCAAGGCGTTCGGTTGATCGACCAGAAGTTATATCCCAGAGAGCCACAAAACCCATTGGTCGGCTCGCCTCCTTCGGGTGTCCAGCCAAAGACAAATTCGTGCAATTCGGCATTCGCCAGATCCGGTTTTGTTGTGGGGTTCACGGGTAGGGGGCGCAGCTCGCGCAGATCGCGCGAGACGGGCGCACCAACTGCACGCAAGCGGGTCATGGAGCGATGCGGCTGTCCAGGAAACTTGGCCATCAGATCGACAGTCTGACCCTCGCCTAGTGGCATTTTCAAAGCAAAATCCACACGCTGTCCGGGTCCAATCAGCAAGGGGTCATCGGCACTGGGCAATGGAAGGTCAACTTCAACCGGGTGACCGTCCCATGCGATAATTCGGACCTCGGCACCGTTCAGATGCACCTTGTAGATGCGGGTTGTGTCCGTGTTTACCACGCGCAAACGCACAAGGCTGCCTGCGGCGTGATCATAAACCGGTCCATCCAGCCAGTTCGCCGTTTGCACATTACCAAAGGTTCCCGCCCTTGCGGCCCCGCGCGCGGTGTAGGCAGGCAGGAACGACCCGTCATCATTCAGGCGGAAATCACGCAGGTTGATCACCTGCTCGCTGTCAAAACCGGGATCTGCGGCCTCGGCGATCACCAACACTCCGGTCAGACCATGGGCCATCTGTTCCATCGTCATGCAATGAGGGTGATACCAATAGGTGCCCGCATCCGGAGGCGTGAATTCATAGTCAAACACCTCACCCGGTCCAATCGGCATTTGGGTCAGATAAGGCACCCCGTCCATGTCATTCGGAATACGCAACCCGTGCCAATGCATCGCCGTATAATCAGGCAGGGTGTTGCGCACCGGCAGGCGCATCACCTCACCCTGTTTGCCATGTAAAACCGGAGGCGGCGCGTCGGGCGACAGGCTGACCATACCGGTGGTGACCTGATCGCGCAGGGCAAAGCTGGCGGGTTGGACGACCAGCTCTTGCGCACCTGCCGCTAAACCAAAGCCACCTAGACCCAACGCCCCTGTGGCAGCGCCACTACCCAAAAGAAACTCGCGACGGTTCATTTCAGCCTTATGAAAAGAAGGATTGCCTGGCTGTTATTGGCGTGGCGTGATCCGGTGATGCCATCCCGACCGCATGGCCGCAATGCGACAAATGCCTCTGGCCCGCGGGGGCTTTCTGCTATAGGGGTGCGCACTTGCAAACAGGATCGCAACACACATGACCACACGCGCCGGATTTATCGCCCTGATCGGAGAGCCCAACGCAGGCAAATCCACCCTTCTGAACCGCATGGTCGGGGCCAAGGTCTCGATCGTGACGCATAAGGTGCAAACCACCCGCGCCCGCATTCGTGGTGTGGCGATGGAAGGGGATGCGCAACTGGTATTCGTTGACACGCCCGGCCTGTTCAAACCCCGCCGTCGTCTGGATCGCGCCATGGTCGCGGCCGCCTGGGGCGGGGCTGCGGATGCTGATGTGGTGGTGCTGATGGTTGAGGCGCATCGCGGCATCACCGAAGGGGTCGAACGCATCCTCGAAGGTCTGGAAGAGATCGGGCAGGGCCGTACCATCGCGCTGGCGATCAACAAGATTGACAAGGTCCCGTCCGAGAAACTGCTGGCGCTGACCAGCGATCTGAACGCGCGCTATCCTTTTGCCGAAACTTTCATGATCTCGGCCGAGCGCGGCTATGGTGTGGACGATCTGCGTAAGTGGCTGGCCGCAGAACTGCCCGAAGGGCCGTGGCTGTATCCAGAAGATCAGATTGCCGATCTTCCGATGCGCATGATCGCCGCCGAGATGACGCGCGAGAAACTGACCCTGCGCCTGCATCAGGAACTGCCCTACCAGTTGACCGTCGAGACCGAGAACTGGGAGGAACGCAAGGACGGGTCCGCCAAGATCGATCAGGTCATCTATGTCATGCGCGATGGTCATAAAGGTATCGTTCTGGGCAAACGCGGCGAGACCATCAAGGCCGTCAGCCAGGCGGCGCGGGCCGAGCTGGAAGAGTTCCTCGACCGCAAGGTTCATCTGTTCCTGCAGGTCAAGGTGCGTCCGAACTGGCTGGAAGAATCCGAGCGCTATTCGGAAATGGGGCTGGATTTCAAAGACGGCAACGCATGACGCGCCTGACGGCTGATTTCTGGGTCCACGCCTATCTGGCGCGGCTGCGGTTTCAGGACATTCCGGCCTACGTAGTGGCCCACGGGGACGACACGGCCGGCGCTGTGCTGGTTAAGCTGAACACTCTGGACGGGCGGGCCGTGGCCTTCCAACGCAGCTTTGATCTGATGAGCGGCGAGCGCAAATGGGTTGAACTCTCTAGCGGTGCGGAAATGGATGTGGATGAAGCCATTAAACGCCAGCGCAGCTTTGACCCAGACCTTTGGGTGATTGAGGTAGAAGACCGGCAGGGGCGGCATCTTCTTGGAGAAGAAGGGCTGGATTAACTGCAGCTTGGTCTGGCGGACAAAGTCTAACAATCTATTTCTATTTAGCGTTACAACCTGCACACTGAAATACCATCTGGAATTGTGCCCCCTTCTTAAGAGTTTGGAATTTATGAAAACCTTCTTGTTAGCCTGCCGTCTTCCCTTTTTGCTCTTGGTTTGCACAGCGACTTCCGCAGCGGCGCAGCCCAGATTGGGTTGGATCTATCAACTTGACGGGCTTGCTGCTTTTCAGGGCGATGCGAGTTTGAGTGGAGGTGGAGAGTTCTCGGCAAGCCGTGCTTTTGTGCGAACCACCGCGCTTTATAACATGGACGGAGGGAACTCCGTTGGGGTGTCGGCTAGCTTCGGTAGGTTCGATTACAACTTTAGCGAAGCAAATAACCAGCCTTGGGAAGATATCCGAGACATTCGCGTTTCCTTGCCAGTGCGGATTCGAGTTGGAAATACAGCCACCGCCTTTATATCGCCACAGATCAGATGGGACTATCAAAGCGGCGCTACTGCCTCGGACGGACGTACCTATGGAGCTTTTGCGGGTATTGCATGGAAGCTAAGTGAGCGTCTTACCATCGGCCCTGCATTTGGCGTGTTTTCGCAGTTGGAGGATGACGATATCGATTTCTTCCCAGCCTTGTTGGTGGATTGGGATATAAACGACCGCTGGAACTTGAACACAGGCTCAGGGATTGGTGCTACCCAAGGTCCAGGACTCACGCTCAGCTACGCGCTAAATAACGAAATGAACCTGTCGCTTTCGGCTCGCTCCGAGAGAATACGGTTTCGATTGGATGGAGATGGCTTGGCTCCGGATGGGGTGGGTGAAGACAAAAGCATCCCTGTTGTGCTGGCGTTAGGTTACAGTCCCAATCCTGGCGTTTCGTTGAATGTCTTTGCAGGGGCTGAGTTGGATGGCCGTTTGACATTGGACGATGCAAATGGTTCGGAACTCAGTCGCCAGAATTACGAAACGGCACCATTGGTCGGCTTTGCGTTCAGAGTAAGGTTCTAATTGCCCTTCTGGTTCAGTTTTTCCCTCTAGACTACCCGACCTGCGACTATCCTTTGAAAACCTGGAGCCATGGGGGACCGGGATTGGCCTAGTGCGATCACGGCATACTTCTGAATCTAATTGTTGCGTCAAAATCGGAGGTATTGATACCGCACAGACAATTGTCGATTGACGCGCAAAGAAACCACTCTTATCCAGCCAGTTCCACCCCGGTTTTGCGCAATACCTCGGAAATTTTGGCACCGTCTTGAACCGGGCCTGGTGCTTCACGATCAAGGTCCGCGAACATCTCGATGGCGCGCGAACCCCTGCCGCTTATCTCAAGCAGATGTGCGCCCCCGGGGCCAAACTTGAAACTGTGTACTGTCCCGGCCGGGAAATGAACCAGCGTACCGGCGGGGGCGCTTCTGGTTTCCTCGTCCATGACAAATTCGACCTCGCCTTTCACCACAAAAAAGGTCTCATCCCAAGGGTGCGTGTGGGGCGGTGGGCCATTGCCTTCGTGACCGTAATTGAGCGTGACTGCATAATCCCCGATCTGTTCAAGACGTGCTAGCACAGTGATTTTGTCGCCAAGAACGTTCAGGGGTTCAGGGTAGTCGGAAGGTGAGGTGAAAAAAGGTGTTCTCATGGTGTACTCCTGTCTGTTCTCGGGGCGTATCCCGTTCAAATCAATCAATGAACCTGCCCCAGCAGCGCGCCGGTGCCGTTGATCATAGCATTTGTCGGAAGGTCTGGGGACTTTTACAGAATTGCAGCGGAACCGGCATATATCTTGCGCATGATCGGTTGTTGCGGTCTTGTGGCCGGGAAGTTCTATACCCATCAGGAGCCCACTTTGGATTGGCGTGATCACGGCATCCTTCTGACCTCGCGCCGCCACGGCGAAACGGCGGCGATCATCGAGGTTTTTACCGAAGGCCACGGTCGCCATGCTGGGGTTGTGCGCGGGGGCGCCAGCCGCAAGACCGCGCCGATCCTGCAACCGGGGGCGCAGTTGGACGTTCTGTGGCGCGCGCGACTTGAGGAACATATCGGAACGTTTCAGGTTGAACCCCTGCGATCCCGCGCGGCGGCGGCGTTTTCGGGGCGCTTGGCGCTGGCCGGGTTAAACGCTGTTGTCTCCTTGTTGTCCTTTTGTCTGCCGGAACGAGAGCCGCACCCTGCCGTCTACAATCAGACGGAACAGCTGATGGATTTGCTGGGCCAGGATGAAATTTGGCCGCTGGCTTATCTACGGTGGGAACTGGCCATGTTGGAAGAGCTTGGGTTCGGGCTTGATTTGTCCGTTTGCGCCGTGACGGGCACACGTGAGGGGCTTGTTTATGTCTCGCCCAAATCCGGCCGGGCGGTCAGCGGCGAAGCGGCAGGGGAATGGGCGGATAAGCTGTTACCTCTGCCGCCTTGCCTGCGCGGAGAAGGCGCTGCGCCGGACGCAGAGATCGCAGCGGGTTTGCAAACGACCGGGTATTTTCTGGAACACCGCGTGGCCCCGTCGCTGGGGCACCACCCGTTGCCAGAGGCGCGGGCACGATTTGTGGATCAGTTTACTCGACGGCTGTAAACACCATCTCGTGCCCGTCTTCATTTCGCAGGATCAATACATCACCAGAGACCTCGGACTGGGTCATGGCCATAAGGGCTGCGAAGTAGAACCCTTCAGCCTCAAGCCCGGCACAGGCGGCGCGGGTCGCAGTAAGGTCTGCGATCTCAAACCACGGATATGGCGCGTTCAGAGTACCGCTGTAGCTGTTGCAAGGGGCATTTCCTGCTATCTTGCCTTCCTCGGGAAAGCGCAACAGGGCGCTGGTCTCAAAGGGTTGTCCGTCGATTTCCTGCAACGCCCATGTTTGATCAGCCGCGCCGTAGGCAGCGACGGTTTCGTCTTTGTCGCATTGGAAAAGGGCCAGCAGGGGTAGGGTCAGGATCAGGCGGGTCATGGGATGGTCTTAGCGCAACCTTTGAGCGGACGGAACCGACGTCAGTAGGGGATCTCGCCGCTAATCAGTTCTTCCCGGACCTCCAGACGAGGGCGCCAGTTATACTTGGTATCTTCCCGGACCGGCTCCCATGTCAGCGCACCGCTGGCCCGCCAAGGGTCAAGGATAATCCCGTCATACATCGAATCCCCCTTGGCACTGATCAGGGCCGAGTGGTGGATGATCCGAAACGCCGTCGGCGGGGAAGTCGCCCAGTGCAGGTCCAGCGTGCGGAAATTCTCTTGCTTTAGGCGTGTGGTCATGGCCTGAGCCCAATCATTGCACAGCCCAAACTCGCGAAAGCCGTTGATGACCTTGGCGTTGTGGATGATGGCTGAGTCTGTGACGTTCCATTCCTGCTTCAATTGCTGGGAATAAGAGTAGGCAATCGTGGCGGCTTTGTTTGCCTCGGCCGGATCGACCTCGGGGCCAAGGGCCAGGATGGCCATCGCCAGATCGTCAATATCGCTTTGGCCGACGGTCGGTTGCTTGGTCGCGCATCCGCCAAGGGCGATTGCGGCTAGAACCGCACACAGTGCGAAAAGTGGTCTGGTCATTCTTCGTGCCATTCTTTCTTGAGCGCAGGATGCTCTAACCAGGTTCGTACCTGAGATCAAAGGGGAAGTTCGCCATCAGCGGATCACAACCTGCCCCGAACAGAAAAAGACCCGGCGCCAGGGCCGGGTCAGTTGGGGAAACGGGAATACCGAAAACGGTCAGCTCAGCAGTCGTCTTGCGATAACCTGAGCCTGGATTTCGGCAGCCCCTTCGAAAATATTCAGAATACGCGCATCGCACAGGACACGGCTGATCTTGTATTCCAACGCAAAGCCGTTGCCGCCATGGATTTGCAGACCGTTGTCCGCAGCCGCCCAGGCCACACGCGCGCCCAACAGTTTGGCCATACCTGCCTCAAGATCGCAGCGCTGGCCGTGATCCTTTTCCCAGGCCGAGAAATAGGTCAGCTGCCGCGCGATCATGATCTCAACCGCCATCATCGCCAGCTTGCCCGAGACACGGGGGAAGTTGATCAGCGATTTGCCGAATTGCTTGCGGTCCTGCGCGTATTGCATGGCGATATCCAGCGCACTTTGTGCCACGCCGATGGCGCGGGCTGCGGTCTGGATACGGGCCGACTCGAAGGTTTCCATCAACTGTTTGAAGCCTTTGCCCTCTTCGCCACCCAGAAGGTTTTCACCTTTCACATGGAAACCGTCAAAACCCAGCTCATATTCCTTCATGCCGCGATAGCCCAGCACTTCGATCTCGCCACCGGTCATGCCGGGGGTGGGGAAGGGGTTCTCGTCCGTGCCAGTTGTTTTTTCAGCCAGGAACATGGACAGGCCGCGGTGATCGGTAGTGTCCGGATTGGTCCGCGCCAGCAGGGTCATCACATGGGTTCGGGCCGCGTGAGTAATCCAGGTCTTGTTGCCGGTGATCTGGTAATCGCCGTTCTCATCCTTGACGGCGCGTGTACGCAGGCTGCCCAGGTCGGAACCGGTATTGGGTTCCGTGAATACAGCTGTTGGCAAAATTTCGGCGCTGGCCAGTTTCGGCAGCCAGTTGGCTTTTTGCTCGTCGGTGCCACCCGCGATGATCAGTTCGGCCGCGATCTCGGACCGGGTACCCAGTGAACCCACACCGATGTAACCGCGCGACAGTTCCTCGGACACCACGCACATCGAAGCTTTGGACAAGCCGAAGCCGCCGAATTCCTCGGGGATGGTCAGGCCGAAGACGCCCATTTCGGCCAGTTCTTCGATGATTTCGATCGGGATCAGCTCGTCCTTGAGGTGCCAGTCATGGGCGTTCGGTTCGACCTTTTCCTGTGCATAGCGGCGGAATTGGTCGCGGATCATTTCCAGTTCTTCATCCAGACCCGAGGCGCCGAACATGGTGGAACCGGCCTGATCACCCATCAGGCCAACCAGTTGTGTGCGGGCGGCCTGTGTGTTGGCCTGAGCCATCAGCGTCTGGACTTCGGTGCATTGGAAACCGGACAGGGCGTCCCAGCCAAGGCCCATATCTTGCAGACGCACGACCTCTCCCTGGTTCATCGGGATGCCACCTGCGACCTGATGCAGATACTCACCAAAGGCGATCTGATGCAACAGCTGTTCCATTTCGCCAAATTTGCCATCTGCATCCAGGGCTTCGGCCCAGCGTTGCATCTGTTGTAGTGATTGGTTGTACGTCGCCAGCCACGAAAGGCCGTGGGCGGCGGTTTGATTGGCTTCAATCAACGCGCCAGAGACCCGGCCGTCAGCGGTGACTATCCCGCGGACCGACTCGCGGGCGCGTTCAAAAACTGCTTCAACGGCAGGCAGGGCCGCGCGGGTCAGCGTCAGAAGGTCGGGCAAAATCGCGGATGTCGTCATATGGGTCATATCCTGTCCGTCATGGGCCATGAATCACGTCCTTCTTTAGAGTCGTCTGGTCATACCATGCTGCACGTGCAGCGCAACAAAAATGCGAATTAAGCAGTGAAAAAGTTCGAAAATTGCTTTGTCGATTTTGCGATGCAGCGCGCGCCAAGAGTGTTATCACGGGCGCATGACATTGTTTTCCTTACTCAGTCCGCATGAATTGATGCTGGCCGCCGCCCTTGCTTTTGTTGCGGGGTGGGTCAAGGGCATGGTTGGATTTGCCATGCCGATGGTTCTGGTGTCGGGGCTGAGTATGTTCTTGCCGCCCGATCTGGCGATCGCCGGGTTGATCTTACCAACGCTGGTAACCAACGTGTTTCAGGCCCTGCGCGAGGGGGTGCCCGCCGCCGTGTCCGCGATCAAGCAGTTCCGTACCTTCTTGATGGTAGGTTTTGTGTTCCTGCTGTTGGGGGCCCAGGTTGTCAGCGCCGTGCCCGCGTCCACGTTTCTGTTGATGATTGGCCTTCCGGTTACGGTTTTCGCGCTGTTTCAAGTGCTGGGAATGCAGTTGACACTGAGCAAACCATCGGCACGTGTCGAGGTGTGCATAGGCGCGATTGCCGGGTTTATCGGAGGGATGTCCGGCATCTGGGGGCCGCCAACCGTCGCCTATCTGACTGCACTGAACACACCGAAGGCAGTGCAGATGCGCGTGCAAGGCGTGATATACGGACTGGGATCAGTGGCATTGTTGCTGGCGCACATAGCGTCGGGCATTTTGCGAGTCGAGACGGCACCGTTCTCGGTTGCTTTGGTCCTGCCGGCACTGTTTGGTATGTGGGCGGGCTTGCAGTTGCAATCACGAATCGATCAGGCGTTGTTTCGAAAGGTAACGTTGCTGGTTTTGCTGGTCGCAGGGGTGAATCTGCTTCGTCGTGCGCTAATCGGTTAGTGGCGCCTGTCCGCAAGCCGAAAGGCAAAATATAGCCCCAGCATCAGGAAAAACAGACCTGAGATATCACCGATCAGAAAGGCGACATATTCGACGCGCGCGCTGCCAAAAGCCAGATTGGTCAACCCCGAGACAAGGAAAGAGGTGACGATCCCAACCCCCATGACGCATGACCAGCAAGGTTTGCGATCAGCGTGGGGAAACAGATCCCAACCTGCCCACTTAAATAGATAGAACACCGCAGGAACGGTGGTGACGGCAATGAACATCGCCATCAGTCGGCTTGGCAGAAACACGTCGCTGCCGCCGAGAACGGCAAAAACCAGGAAAACGCCGGGCAACAAGGCGAATATCGCCCGCCATCCTAACAGCCACGCCGATAGAACCCGCACCCCGTGCGGAAGAAACAAAAGACTGGCCCGACTGGGGTATTCCGGAAAAAACACGTTCTGAAGCGGCATCAGGACCTCAAAAGTGAGGTACGATGCGGCGACATAAGCCGATGAGGCAAAGAGCGTGTCAGTAGCCCACCTGCGCACGTTGATCAGCCACCTGTACGCAGGAAGAAGGCATTACTTGGGTGCATGAACGATATACCGGCCCCGGTTGGCGGTACCGCTTTGCGACAGATACCCTTTCTGTACCAACGATTTCAGCGCACGAAAGAATGTCGGGCGCGAGACGCTTTGAACCAGCGTGTGTTCAATCAAGCCGAATGTGCGCACTTCGTCATCGGATTTGGACAGCTCTTCGGCGGCGTAATAAATGTCACGCTCAACCGGAGACAGCTGTTCCAGGCCCAGCGTCCGTTCCATGCTCTGCATCAGTTTACGCAGTTCGGTCAGTTTTGAGATTTCTGTCATATTCTACCTGTCGCTCTTCGTGTCGATGCCGCTTCACGGCGACAAAATGCGATTTACCGATTTCTTAAACAATATCAGTAAGTCTCATATTGACACTCATCCCCTTTAGCTTACACTAGTCACGTTTTCAGGTTGCTCATCGTGCTGATGTGAGAGTTCGCCCGAGCCACCCAAAGGTCTTTTTTCTTTCCGCCCGGTGCGTAAGCGCCGGGCTTATTCATTTCAATAGCGTCGAAATTACCTCAGGCAGGCATGCCGGGCAACGCATTTGTACGTGAAGTCTGTATTATGCAACTTTAGCGAGAGCTCTTTTGCGATACCCACTAAGGAAAAAGGGGGCGTCAGCGCCCCCTTGTCCAATTACCCGATTGCAACGGCTTTGATGTCGTCGTCGATGAACGGCAGGTACTGCTCAAAGTTCTCGGCGAACATCTTCACCAGTTTCTCGGCCTGTTTGTCGAATGCCGCCTGATCGTCCCAAGTGCGGCGCGGGTCCAGCAGAACCTCGGCTACGCCGGGTACGGTCACCGGCACGTCAAAGCCGAAATTTGCGTCCTTGCGGAATTCGGCATCACGCAGCGAACCGTCCAGTGCCGCAGTCAGCAGCGCACGGGTGGCTCTGATCGGCATCCGCGACCCAACGCCGTAGGCACCGCCGGTCCAGCCGGTATTCACCAGCCAGCAGGTCGCGCCGTGCTGAGCGATTTTTTCACGCAACAGGTTGCCGTAAACTTCCGGACGGCGCGGCATGAACGGCGCGCCGAAACAAGTCGAGAAGGTCGGCTGGGGTTCGGTGACGCCACGCTCGGTTCCGGCCACTTTGGATGTGAAGCCCGACAGGAAGTGATACATCGCCTGCGCCGGGGTTAGCCGCGCGATCGGAGGCAGAACGCCGAACGCATCGCAGGTCAGCATGATGATGTTCTTAGGGTGACCACCCAGTGCGCTGCTGGACGCGTTCGAGATATACTCGAGCGGATAAGCGCAGCGCATGTTTGCGGTCAGCGAGTCGTCGTCGAAATCCAGTTCCTTGGTTTCGGGGTCGAAAACCATGTTTTCGATGACCGTGCCGAATTTGCTGGTTGTCGCATAGATTTCCGGCTCGGCCTCGGCATTCAGATTAATGGTCTTGGCATAGCAGCCGCCTTCAAAGTTGAAGGTGCCGCGATCCGACCAGCCATGCTCGTCGTCACCGATCAACGTACGCGACGGGTCGGCCGACAGGGTAGTCTTACCCGTGCCGGACAGGCCAAAGAAAACAGCGGTGTCGACTGGATTGCCAACCGCGTGGTTGGCCGAGCAATGCATCGGCATCACACCTTTTTCCGGCAGCATGTAGTTCAACAGGGTGAATACGGACTTTTTGTTTTCACCTGCGTATTCCGTGCCGCCGATCAGGATCAGCTTGCGATCGAAGTTCAGTGCAATCACCGTCTCAGACTGGCAGCCGTGCTTTTTCGGGTCGGCCTGGAAGCTGGGGCAGTTGATGATGGTGAAATCCGCGATGAATTCATCCAAATCCTCGCGATCCGGACGGCGCAACAGGTGGCGGATGAACAGGTTGTGCCAGGCCAGCTCGGTGACCATCCGAACGTTGATCGAATAGGCTGGGTCTGCTCCGCCAACGAGGTCCTGCACGAAGTAATCCCGGCCCTTCATGTGAGCCAGCATATCATCATAAAGCGCGTCAAAGCCTTTGGGGCTCATCTCGGCGTTGTTTTCCCACCAGATAGAGTCAAGGACGCTTTCAGTTTTGACGACATGTTTGTCCTTGGGTGAGCGACCGGTAAACTTGCCGGTAGTGACCAGAAATGCCCCGCCGTTGCCAAGTGTACCCTCGCCACGCTTCAACGCCTCTTCAATCAGCGCCGGTTCCATGAAGTTGTAATAGACATTGCCCAATCCCTCGATGCCCTGATCTTCGAGGCGGAATTGCGGGTTAACCCGTCCAGATGTCATGTGTGTCTTCTCCTGTGGCGGCGCATTGGCGATTGGCCTGGATGCGCTCTTGGGGCATTTGCCGGAAAAACCCGGCGGTCAAGCGCCTCTTATCACGGTCGTTTAGGGCATGAACAGGACGGTTTGGCGCAGTTAGCGCCACCAAGCTCAAGTTTAGCGCCACCAAGAATTTCCTGATGGAAATCTGGGCAGTATTTTGCGGGCTGCAAGGCATTTTTGCCGCATAGCTGCCGCAAGAATGGCATGATTCGCAGTTACGGATTGATTCGGCGCGTCAAAACCGCCAACAATGACTTACAAAAAAGCGTATTATTGCGTAGGTGAGCAGGAATAGGGGTGAACCCGATGTCAAAGATTGCACTGGTGGACGACGACAGAAACATTCTGACGTCCGTGTCCATGACGCTCGAAGCTGAAGGATTCGAAGTCGAAACCTATAATGATGGGCAGGCGGCTCTGGATGCTTTCAACAAGAAACTGCCCGATATGGCCGTGCTGGATATAAAGATGCCGCGTATGGACGGTATGGATCTGTTGCAACGGCTGCGACAGAAAACCCAGATGCCGGTGATCTTTCTGACCTCGAAAGATGATGAAATCGATGAGGTTTTGGGCCTGCGCATGGGCGCGGACGACTATGTAAAAAAGCCCTTTTCCCAACGTTTGCTGGTCGAACGCATCCGCGCATTGCTGCGTCGACAAGAGGCGACGGCGGGTGATGCGACCAACGCCAATACCGGCGAAACCAAGGTGATGGAACGAGGCGAACTGCGGATGGACCCGTTGCGCCATGCGGTCAGTTGGAAGGGTGCGGATGTCTCGTTGACGGTGACCGAGTTCTTGCTGCTTCAGGCGTTGGCGCAGCGACCGGGCTTTGTCAAAAGCCGTGATCAGCTGATGGATGTTGCATATGATGACCAAGTCTATGTCGACGACCGGACCATCGATAGCCACATCAAGCGCCTGCGCAAGAAAATGCGCACCGCAGACCCTGAGTTTTCGGCCATCGAAACGCTGTATGGTATCGGATACAGGTACAACGAAGAATAAGTGTGGCCACTGAGAAGGGGTAACCGGGTCTCGTGCGCGATACGGAACAAGCAAACGAGTTGCGCGACGGTGACGTCGTTCTGGGGGATGATTGGGTCATCCCACAAGACCCGGATTCGGCTGAACTCCGGGCCTCGCGCCGACGTCGCAACATGTTCTCGCTGCGCGGGTCGCCCCTTGCGCGTCGGATTATTACCTTCAATCTGATTGCCCTTGTGATCCTGGTCACCGGGTTGCTGTATCTCGACGATTCTCGCGAAGAGCAGGTCCAGCAGACTGCGCGCAACCTGATCGGGGACGCGCAGCTAGTCAGCAATGTGTTCGAAGCCCAGCTGCGTCAAAACCAATCCGGAACCGCACAGGATGCGGCGGCGTTGGACGTTAAGGATACGCTGGCGGGGCTTAGCCTGCCTGACGGCGGCGAGGTCTTTGTCTATGACATGGATGGAACGCTGATCGGCTGGACGCGCGGAGTTTCGACCTCAACGCAGACCTATGCATTGCTGAAAACCGAAGCCGAAGTGCAGACCGGGAGTACTCTGATCAGTGACGCACTGAACGCTGTGTGGACCGGGCTGTCCCGGGTGTTCACCCGTTCCGACCCCGACGAAGCACCAACGCTGGCACAGCGCGTGCAGGAAATCATTCCATTGTCGATTCAGGGGCAGAAGCAGATAGAGGCGGTAAAGGATGACGCTGGTCAGACGGTCATCGTTGCCGCGGCTCCGATCCTGCAAAGCGGCGAGCCGGTGGGCGCCGTCGCAATGGCTGGTCCTGCTGGACAGATTGACGCGCTGGCCCGGCGCGCGCAGGAACGCATTTTGCAGATGTTTGTTGTAGCATTGCTGGTGTCCATCGGTCTCAGCCTTGTTTTGGCCTCGACCATCGCCAACCCGTTGGCCGATCTGGCCGCTGCGGCCGAGATGGGCAAAGATCGCGGTGCCGGGGTAAATCCCGGCCGTATCCGCATCCCGGACCTCAGTGCGCGGCCGGATGAAATCGGACGCCTCAGCCGCGCCCTGCGTGGGATGGTAACAGCGCTGTATAATCGTATCGATGCGAATGAACAGTTTGCCGCCGATGTGGCGCATGAGATCAAGAACCCGTTGGCCAGCCTGCAATCCGCGGTGGGAACCCTGCGCGTGGTCAAACGCGACGACCAACGCGACAAGTTGTTGGGCGTGATCGAACATGATGTGCGGCGGCTGGATCGTCTGGTCAGCGATATTTCGAACGCATCGCGTCTGGATGCCGAACTGGTCAAAGAAGAGGAACAACCCTTTGATCTGCTGAAATTGCTGGGCAATATCGGTCAATATCTGGGCGAAGAGGCCCGTACCAAAGGCATCGACTATATCACTGACCTGCCGTCTCAGCCGATTATCGTGAACGGGCTCGAAGCACGGCTGGCGCAGGTATTCGTCAACCTGATCACCAATGCGATTTCTTTCTGCGAAGACAGCGATGCCATTCGGGTCTGGGTGCGGCGTCGCGAAAACCGGGTATTGATCGTGGTCGAGGATACCGGCCCGGGCATCCCGGAACAGGCGCTGACCAAAATCTTCAAACGGTTCTATTCACAGCGTCCCGACGAGCATTTCGGCAATAACTCGGGCCTTGGACTGGCGATCTCGAAACAGATTGTCGAGGCCCATGGCGGTGTGATTTGGGCCGAGAACATCCGCCCAACCGAGGCAGATATTACATCAGACCCACAAGGCGCGCGCTTTGTCGTGGGGCTGCCTGTATAAGCGCATGAGCGGCAAGACCCTCTTGGACATCCAACATCAAGACAAGGCCATCCTCCATGCGACATGTGTTGCCGTCGAGGGGCAAGGCGCATTGATTCTGGGGCAGTCGGGTTCGGGCAAGTCGGCGCTGGCCCTGCAGATGATGGCGCATGGCGCAACTTTGGTGGCTGACGACCGAATTGCCCTGTCGATGGTGGGCGATACGGCTATGGCTGATACTGCTCCAAACCTACGTGGATTGATCGAGGCACGGGGCATTGGTTTGCTTCGGGCGCACACGGCGGGGACAACGCCGATCCGCTATGTGGTTGATCTTGATCAAAACGAACCCGCCCGCTTGCCCGATCCCGATAAGACCCTAGTTCTAAAGCAATCCGTTCCCTTGCTACGGGCGGCAGGCGTCCCCAATTTGGCGGCAGCACTCATGCAACTTTTGAAAATGGGACGCGTGGACCCGGAATGGCCCAGCACATGACCTCGCAACGGCGCATCGTTCTGGTAACCGGCCCCTCGGGCGCCGGGCGCTCGACGGCGATTCGCGTTCTTGAAGATCTGGGTTTTGAAGCCATCGATAACCTGCCGATGGGTCTTTTGATGCGCCTGCTGGACGGTCCGCAAAGCGATCGTCCAATGGCGCTGGGCATCGACGCACGCAACCGCGATTTCTCGACCATCGGATTTATTGAGCTGGCGGTCAGGCTGCGGCGGATGGAGCAGGTGGACTTGACTACCCTCTATCTGGATTGCAGCGACGAGGTATTGCTGCGGCGTTTCTCGGAAACCCGGCGTAGGCACCCTGTGGCCACAGATGCCAGCCCGGAAACCGGTGTGCGGCAGGAAAAGGAACTGTTGGCTCCGATCCGCGAGATCGCCGACACATTGATCGACTCCAGCCCGCTGAACGTCCACCAATTACGCGAAGAGGTCGAACGCTGGTTCGCTCCCAAAGGCGGCCGGCATCTAGCTGTTTCGATTGAATCTTTCTCGTACAAGCGCGGTTTGCCGCGCGGGTTGGATATGGTGTTTGACTGTCGGTTTCTGGACAATCCGTACTGGCGTCCTGACTTGCGGGCGAAAGATGGTCGAAACCCCGATGTCGCGCGCTATGTACAATCGGACACGAACTACGCACCTTTTTTCGACCGGGTGGTGGATCTGCTGAAACTCTTGTTGCCGACCTTCCGTGCCGAAGGCAAAGCACACCTGTCCGTGGCCTTTGGGTGTACCGGAGGGCAACACAGATCGGTGGCCATGGCCGAAGCGGTTGCAAAGGCCCTTGCAGAGGAGGGGCAGCAAGTGGCAATTAGGCACCGCGAAATGGAACGTCGATCGTTGAATGTGAGGCCGGATTGATCGGGATCGTACTCGTAGCACATGGTGGGTTGGCCAAAGAGTATCTGGCCGCCATGCAACATGTGGTCGGAAAGCAGCCCGGCCTAGTCGCGATTTCGATCGAGGCTGACCATGACCGTGCCGCAAAACAGGCTGAAATCTGTGCGGCTGCTGACAGCGTCGATGTCGGGGATGGGGTTGTTGTTGTAACTGATCTGTTCGGGGGCAGCCCGTCGAACCTGAGCTTGCGGGCCTGCGCGCCACAGGATCGCCGTATCCTTTACGGTGCAAATCTGCCTATGTTGATCAAACTGGCCAAAACCCGCCACCTGCCCATAGCAGATTCAGTACGGCAGGCGATGGAGGCTGGACGCAAATATATCAATGCGCAAAACATTACATTAGAAGAAGACCGGACAGATTAAGAATGACCAATCGAAGCCTGAAAATCATTAATGAAAAAGGTTTGCATGCCCGCGCCTCGGCCAAGTTGGTTGAGGTGGTCGAGGGCTTTGACGCACAGGCCGAAGTATCCAAAGACGGATTTTCTGCATCCGGCGATAGTATAATGGGCCTTTTGATGTTGGCAGCCTCGCGCGGAACGACTATTGACGTCGAGACGTCCGGACCGGATGCTGAGGCGTTGGCTGATGCCTTGGAAACCCTGGTGAACGACAAGTTCGGGGAAGGTTTCTGATTTCATCCGCCGCGTAACGAAGAACGGGAAGACCTGGAATTGGCGGAAACAACGCACGAGACGAAGACCGGCCCAGTGGTGGATGGGACCACAGATCAGGGTGAGATCTACGATCGTAGAACCCTGACCTATGCGAATTCGTTCGATGATGTCTGGACGTCGACGGCCATTCGCGCCATCGAATGGTGTACTGGCAAGCTGACCATTCTGCGTATGGTCAACAAGTTCGAAAAGAAGAACGAATATTATCGCGGCCAACGGTTCTGGGGTGGTGCGCTCAAGACGATGGGCATCGACCTGACCACCCCTCAGGAACAAATCGCCCGTATACCTAAAGAGGGTCCCGTTGTTGTGGTGGCGAACCACCCCCACGGTATGGTTGACGGGATGATCTTGGCTGAACTCATTGGCCAAGTGCGCAGCGATTACCGCATCCTGACCCGTTCTGTTCTGACGGGACTGGACGAAGCCGCGACGTCGTTCATGATCCCGGTGCCATTTCCCCATGACCCCGAGGCGCAAACCAAGATGCTGGAAATGCGCAGCAAGTCGATGGACCACCTGAAAGAAGGTGGTGTCGTTGCCTTGTTCCCGTCAGGCGTGGTGATGTCCTCGGACGACTGGTTCGGCCCGGCGCAAGAGCGGGAGTGGAACGTGTTCACCGCAAAGATGATCCGCCGGTCCGGTGCCAAAGTGGTTCCGATCTTCTTTCCGGGCAGAAACTCTCGCGCTTATCAGATTGCCAACAAGCTGTCCCCGATCCTGCGACAAGGCCTTCTGCTGCATGAGATCGTGCGGTCGTGCAACAAACCGCAATCACCGGTTATCGGCGATCCGATCTCGGACGAGGACATGCAATTGCTGGAACGCGACCCGCGTGGCTTCATGGCTTGGCTCAGAAAACACACGATGTCGCTGGCCGAAACGCTAAAAAACTGATCCGTTTCTTAATCTGGCCAAAAATACCTTGGAGGTGAGGGGGCTGACCCCCTCTGCCTTAACGGGTCGGAATCGGAACCTCGCCCCGATAGTCATAAAACCCGCGTTCGGTTTTTCGGCCCAGCCATCCGGCTTCGACATATTTGGTCAGCAACGGGCAGGGGCGGTATTTTGTGTCGGCTAATCCTTCGTGCAACACGTTCATGATCGCCAAACAGGTGTCCAAACCAATGAAATCGGCCAATTCCAACGGCCCCATCGGGTGATTGGCGCCCAATTTCATGGACTGGTCGATGGATTGCACATTGCCCACGCCTTCGTACAAGGTATAGACCGCCTCGTTGATCATCGGCATCAGAATGCGGTTCACGATGAAGGCGGGGAAATCCTCGGCGCTGGCGGCGGTTTTACCCAGACGATCCACCACGGATTTGCAAGTGTTGAAGGTCTCTTCGTCCGTGGCGATCCCGCGGATCAATTCGACCAGCTGCATCACTGGCACCGGGTTCATAAAGTGAAACCCCATAAACCGTTCAGGCCGGTCCGTACGACTGGCCAGGCGGGTGATTGAAATTGACGACGTGTTCGACGTCAGAATCGTGTGCGGTTGCAGGTGCGGCTGCAAATCCTCGAAGATCGCCTGCTTGATTGATTCTCGCTCGGTGGCGGCCTCGATCACCAGGTCCGTTTGCCCCAGTTCCGGCAATTCCAGTGTCGTCTTTACGCGTTTCAGGGCGGCTTGCATCGCCTCATCGGTAATTTTCCCGCGCGAGGCCTGACGCGCCATGTTGCCTTCGATTGCGGCGACGGCAGCTTCCAGTGCATCCTGGTTCACGTCATTCAGCAGAACGTCATATTCCGCAAGGGCCAGGACGTGGGCGATACCATTGCCCATCTGGCCTGCGCCAATCACTCCGACTGATTTTACGTCCATGTTCTGATGCCTCTGTGTCTCGGGATTGAAGGGACAGTACCGGCAGATCGGTAGGGGCGGCAAGGGGATCGGACCCATCGAATTTGTCTAAATTGCGCGCATTAGGAATTTCTCAAGACATGCGGCTGCAAGATGGCAACCGGGTGAAAAATGGGTGAGTGTTATGAGCTATCATCAAACAGGCTCGGCAGGTGCCGGGCATGCCGTATGCCAATACGGTCAATCACGTCTTTGGTTTCGGGGACCAGAGAGGTCTTTGGACACGGCCTATATGGCCTGTGTCGGCGGGGATGAGACCTATGGGCGATTTGTTGACCGTCCTTATGCAGCGATTCTAGAGGACAGGCTGGACCGGCGCTGCCTGAATTTGGGCAGCCTGTTTTGCGGCGTCGAGGCGCTGTGCGGCGATGCAGGCCTGTTCACGCTGTTGAATGGGGCCGAACTGTGTGTGTTACAGGCGCCCGGGGTTCTGAGCCAGTCAAACCACTTTTACCGTGTCCATCCTCGGCGCAACGACCGGGTTTTGGCACCAACTCAGGATCTGATCGACCTCTACCCCAAGGTTGACTTTACCGATGTCCATTTTGTGGGCCACCTGATGCGGCGGCTGCAAGACTATCAGGATGCCCGCTTTGAGGTTGTGGCAGAAGAGCTGCGTCGTAACTGGGTTCGGAAAATCAGCGACCTGCTGCAAAGGTTGAAGGTACCGGTCCTGCTGCTGGCGCTGAAGGTGCTGCCGCAAAAAAATGATGAACATCAGGAAGAGAGGGCACCAATGACAGTCACTCCTGAAATGCTAAAGGCCGTGCGGCCTTTCTGCGCCGATTGTGTCGAAGGCACGGCTTGTGTGTCCGGGCATTCAAATGAGCTTGAGGATATGTTGTTCGGTACGTTGCAACAGCCGATGGCCGAGCACATGATTGGCCCAGCGGCACATCGGTCAATCGCGGATGCACTGGTTAGTCCAATTCGGAACCTGCAATGAAAAAGGCCCGCCACGTGGCGGGCCTTGCTAGATTTTTCGGCGAAAAATCTTTTTCTGCTATCAGCCAAGCTTTTCGGTCAGTTCCGGCACGGCCTGGAACAGGTCGGCAACCAGTCCGAAGTCTGCGACCTGGAAGATCGGTGCTTCTTCGTCCTTGTTGATCGCGACGATGACCTTGCTGTCCTTCATACCGGCCAGGTGCTGGATCGCGCCCGAGATGCCGACGGCGACATACAGGTCCGGGGCAACAACCTTACCGGTCTGCCCAATCTGCCAGTCGTTCGGTGCATAGCCCGAATCGACCGCCGCGCGCGAGGCACCAACCGCCGCGCCCAGCTTGTCGGCCAGACCTTCGATCAGTTTGAAATCGTCTTCCGAGCCGACACCACGTCCGCCCGAGACAACGACCCCAGCCGAAGTCAGTTCCGGCCGGTCGCTTTCGGCCACCTTGTCCTCGACCCAGGACGACAGGCCTTCGGAGCCGGGAACCGAGATGGTCTCGACCGTGGCCGATCCGCCTTCGCCCGCCGCGTCAAAGCTGGCGGTCCGCAGAGTGACAACCTTTTTGGCGTCGTTCGATTTCACGGTCTGGATGGCGTTGCCCGCATAGATCGGGCGCTCGAAGGTCGAGCCGTCGACCACGCCCGACGCGTCCGAGATCACCATCACGTCCAGCAGCGCGGCAACGCGCGGCATCACGTTCTTGGCGTCGGTGGTGGCAGGGGCAACGATGTGCTCATACCCGTCGGCCAGCGACACGATCAGTGCGGCGGTCGATTCCGCCAGGCGATGACCCAGCGAGTCGTCTTCGGCAACCAGAACCTTGGACACACCGTCGATCTTGGCAGCGGCTTCTCCAGCAGCAGCGGCGGAACCGCCAGCGGCCAGAATGGTAATGTCGCCCAGAGCCTTGGCGGCATTGACGGCCTTGGCGGTGGCGTCCAGCGCCAGCTCGCCATTGTTAACCTCGGCAAGAAGAAGAACAGCCATTACACAGCCCCCGCATCTTTGAGTTTCGTAACCAGCTCATCAACCGAGCCGACAATGATGCCCGCAGCACGCGCCGGCGGCTCTTCGGTCTTGACGATCTCAAGGCGCGGGGAAACGTCTACGCCGTAATCGGCGGCGGTCTTCTCCTCCAGCGGCTTTTTCTTCGCCTTCATGATGTTGGGCAGCGACGCATAGCGCGGCTCGTTCAGGCGCAGATCAACGGTCACGATGGTCGGCATCTTGACGCTGATGGTCTGCAGGCCGCCGTCCACCTCGCGGGTGATCTTGGCGGCGTCGCCTTCGATGTCCAGCTCGGACGCGAAGGTGCCTTGCGACCAACCCAGCAGGGCCGACAGCATCTGACCGGTGGCGTTCATGTCATTGTCGATCGCCTGCTTGCCGCACAGCACGATGCCAGGCTGCTCTTCTTCGACCACCTTGGCCAGGATCTTGGCCACGGCCAGCGGCTCGATGTCTTGATGCACGTCATCGGCGGCCACAACCAGAATGGCGCGGTCGGCGCCCATGGCCAACGCAGTGCGCAGCGTCTCTTGCGCCTGTTTCACACCGATCGAAACGGCCACAACCTCTTCCGCCTTACCGGCTTCTTTCAGGCGGATCGCCTCTTCCACCGCAATCTCGTCGAACGGGTTCATCGACATTTTGACATTGGCGAGATCGACACCGCTACCGTCCGCTTTCACGCGAACCTTCACATTGTAGTCAATCACGCGTTTGACAGGCACGAGTACCTTCATTTTAGCGCTTGCTCCTCACAAAAAACGGTAAGCCGCGTTGCGACTCCACCAATGCTCTCGGACGACTGAATAACGTCTGAATTCGCCCTGCAACAGAGCAAAATCGTCACGTCATGGGTTTGGGACGTCGCGTTTCGTGTTTTTTGACGTTAAGGTCCGCGACTTAGCGGTTCGCTCCCGGAACCCATAGCACATCCTGCGTGCCGTTTTCATTGGCGCAACGTGCGGCGACGAAGAACCAGTCGCTGAGACGGTTGAGGTATTTCACCGCAACCGTGTTCACCGGTTCCATATTGGTCAGTTCTACCGCCAGCCGTTCGGCCCGGCGTGAAACAGTGCGGCACACGTGAAGATGTGCCGCCAGACGCGAACCACCCGGCAGAATGAAGCTGCGCAGCGGCTCCAATGCTTCGTTCATGGCGTCGATTTCCGCTTCCAACCGGTCGATCTGGGCTGGCACGACGCGCAGCGGGGGATAGTCGGCCTCGGCATCCTTTTCCATGTCGGGACGGCAGAAATCGGCGCCCAAATCGAACAAATCGTTCTGGATACGGGACAGGGCGGCTTCGACATCGCCCTCGGCTTCGGTGCGGGCCACGCCAACAAATGCGTTCAACTCGTCAACAGTGCCATAGGCAGCAACACGGCCGGAATACTTTGCAACGCGTTCACCATTGCCCAGAGCGGTTTTGCCGTCATCGCCAGTGCGCGTGTAAATCTTGTTGAGAACGACCATCTATTGGGCTCCTTGTCCACGCAACCAGACGTAAAGCACGATCAGCACTACGGCAATGAACTGAAACAGGATACGCAGGCGCATCATCTTGTTGCTTTTCATCGCGGCCTCTTTACCGCTTTTGCCAAAGTTTGAGATGCCAATCGCCAGCACGACGACAACAGCCGCCATGGCCAACAGCAAAACGACCATCATTAGGTCCATGGGTACACCGTCCGCGTTTTTTGTTTCCTTGGGCTATCATCTAGCCCCATAGGTGTGAAAAGCGAACGGGTAATATTGCCTCAGACGTCCGACAGAATGCGATCAATCGTGCGGGTCGGCAGAACGCGGCGCAGGTATCCGGCGATATAAGTCGGCGTCGTCACATAGTATCGCGCGCGTGGCCGTTTTGATTCGACCGCATGGGCCAGCTTGTCGGTTACCGCCGACGCGGGTAGTTCGAACCGATCCGGCCCCGAGGATTCGTACAGTCTTTTCAACAACGAAGATTCGTACCGCTCTCGCAGGGGCGAGTTCTGCCAGTTGATGAATTTTTCAAAGAAGGGGATCGAGTTTTCGCGGATTTTCGAGGTGATCGGGCCGGGCTCGATCAGGATAACCTTGATGTCGGTATCTGCCAGTTCCAGGCGCAGCGTGTCCGTCAGACCTTCGACCGCGTATTTTGTGGCCACATAGGCGCCGCGCCAGGGATAGGCCACCAGGCCCAGCACGGACGAGTTCTGAACGATTCGCCCATGTCCTTGCGCCCGCATGGCTGGAATCACCTGCCGGGTCAGCTCGTGCCAGCCAAAGAAATTGGCCTCGAAAATTGCACGTAAGCCATCCGTCGGCAAATCCTCGACCGCACCGGGCAGGCCATGCGCGCCATTGTTGAACAACGCATCCAGCGTGCCACCCGTCGCCTCAAACACCGAAGCCAGCCCCGCGGTGATGCTGTTGGCGTCGGTGTAATCAATATGCGGGCTTTCAAACCCTTGTGCCCGCAGCCGGTCGCAATCTCGCTGCTGACGGCAGGAGGCAAACACCCGCCAACCTCGGGCGCGCATGCCGTGCGCCGCATCCAGTCCAATGCCCGAGGAGCAGCCGGTGATAAGAATGGTTTTTTGCATGGTCTTCCTGAATCTGAACCTGATCTATAGCTATGGCGAGGTTCAGGTCAGGACAATGACACGGCTGCGTCAGTTCGCGATTTTTCGCACCAGCGAGGCCGAAATCCATCCGACCTGTTGCTGAGGCAACACGCGCAGGCGCAACCAGCCGGTTCCGGATTCGCTTAGTACTTCGACCTTCTGACCGATGGTGGCCTTGCCGACAATCGGATAGATCGTACCCGGCCCGTCGCGCATGTTCACGCGGGTTCCCGAAATCTCGCGAATGTCTTTTTCGGGCTCGGGGATGGCGGGTGTTTCGGCCACATCTTCCTGTACGTCATCCGTGATCTGGCGCAGCCCGGCGACACCGTCCTCAAGCGAAGCAAGCGTGATGTTGGCGTCTTGGTCCGCGAAAACCGTAATGGTTGAGAAAGACCCCAGCGTGGCATCATCGGCCACAAATTCGACCACCTCTTCCACGGCGGGCTTGGGTTGCACACGTGCAGTTGGCGCACGAACTGCGACATTGGTCACAAGCTCTTCGGCCCGGGCAGGAACAATGGTTTGCGTCGGGGCGGTTGCAATACGAGCGGGTTGCTCGGCACGCAGGCCACGCGGTTCGAAATCCGGCCCGCCGCTCATTACGTAAAAGCACCAACCAAGTGCAGCGAAAGTAAAAACAACAAGGCGCGTCATGGCGCATCCCCCAGGGTCAATCGTAAGATACAAGAAATAGGCAGCAGTCTAATCCAGTCAGCGTAGCATATTTCAGGGTCCAAGTCGAAAGACGGGGGAAATCGGGGGGTTGCCTCCCCCTGTTGCAAAAAGCGCCACTTGTCCCCAGTAAAATGCGTGCTGCTCGCTTTACCAGCGCGCGGTTGCGGCGTATCACATCATGTATGACCGATACGATCGACGACCCCAACATGGAGGCCCCCGACAACGGGGGCGAGATAGCCGAACCGCTACGCCGCGCGATTGGCGAACGCTATCTGACCTATGCTTTGTCCACCATCATGCACCGGGCGCTGCCTGATGCGCGCGACGGGCTGAAGCCGGTTCACCGGCGAATCCTGTATGCGATGCGCGAGTTGCGACTCAGTGCGACGGGTGGTTTCCGGAAGTCTGCGAAGATTTCCGGCGACGTGATGGGCAACTATCACCCGCACGGCGACGCCGCGATTTACGATGCGATGGCGCGTCTGGCGCAGGACTTCAACGTCCGTTACCCGCTGGTCGACGGGCAGGGGAACTTCGGCAATATCGATGGTGATAACCCGGCGGCCTCGCGATACACCGAGGCACGGATGACCATCGTCGCCGAGGCGCTGCTTGAGGGTCTTAACGAGGACGCCGTCGATTTCCGCGATAACTATGACGGCACGCTGACCGAACCGGTCGTGCTGCCCGCGCAGTTTCCGAACCTGCTGGCCAATGGCTCCAGCGGCATCGCGGTCGGTATGGCGACAAACATTCCACCGCATAACATCGCCGAGCTGTGTGACGCCTGCCTGCATTTGATCAAAACACCAGACGCGCGTGACGACACCCTGCTGAACTATGTGCCCGGCCCCGATTTCCCGACCGGTGGCGTCATTGTCGAGCCGCCCGAGAATATCGCGCAGGCCTATCGCACCGGGCGCGGGTCCTTCCGCCTGCGCTGTAAGTTCGAGGTTGAGGATCTGGGCCGTGGCCAGTGGCAGATCATTGTCACTGAGATTCCGTACCAGGTTCAGAAATCCAAGCTGATCGAAAAGATCGCCGAGCTTATCCAGACCAAGAAAATTCCAATTCTCGCTGATGTGCGCGACGAATCTGCTGATGACATCCGCCTGATACTTGAGCCGCGTTCCAAGAATGTGGACCCCGAGGTGCTGATGGGTATGCTCTATCGCAACTCGGACCTTGAGGTGCGGTTCAGCCTGAACATGAACGTGCTGATCGACGGGGTCACGCCCAAGGTCTGTTCGATGAAGGAAGTGCTGCGCGCCTTCCTGGATCACCGGCAAGAGGTGTTGCTGCGTCGCTCGCGTCACCGGATGGCGAAGATCGACCATCGGTTGGAAGTGCTGGAAGGCTTTATCGTTGCCTTCCTGAACCTTGACCGAGTGATCGACATTATCCGCTACGACGACGACCCCAAAGCCGCGCTGATGCGCGAGGACTGGGGGATCGATCATGTTCGCGCCACTAGCGAGGCCGACTATGTCTCACCCAAACCGGGTGAGGGCGAGCTGTCCGAGGTTCAGGTCGACGCGATCCTCAACATGCGCCTGCGCAGCTTGCGCCGTCTGGAAGAGATGGAACTGGTGCGCGAGCGCGACGAGCTGATGATGGAGCGCGCCAATCTTGAGGACTTGCTGGCCGATCCGGCCTTGCAATGGGCCAAGATCGCCGAGCAGTTGAGAGAGACTAGAAAGACCTTTGGCAAGGATTACGAAGGCGGCGCGCGTCGAACCCAGTTTGCCGAAGCCGGACAGGTTGAAGAGGTTCCCCTTGAGGCGATGATCGATAAGGAACCGATCACGGTCGTCTGCTCTCAGATGGGCTGGATTCGCGCCATGACCGGGCATATCGACCTGAAGCGCGAGTTGAAATTCAAGGATGGCGACGGCCCGCGTTTCATCTTCCACGCGGAAACGACGGACCGGCTGCTGGTGTTTGCCTCGAATGGGCGATTTTACACGGTCAGCGCCGCCAACCTGCCCGGCGGGCGGGGCATGGGCGAGCCGCTGCGTTTGATGGTCGATCTACCGAACGAGGCGCAGATCATCGACATCCTGATCCATAAACCCGGGCGCAAGCTGCTTGTGGCCTCGGATGCGGGTAACGGGTTCATGGTGCCTGAGGATGAGGTGCTGGCCCAGACCCGCAACGGTAAACAGGTGCTGAACGTCAAAGGCGAAGAAACCGCAATGATCTGTAAGCCCATTGATGGCGATCACGTGGCGGTGGTGTCTCAGAACGGTAAGTTCCTGGTCTTCCCAACCGAAGAATTGCCCGAGATGACCCGCGGCAAAGGCGTGCGTCTGCAGAAATACAACATGGCGCGTGGACGGCAGGGCACACTTGAGCTGGATGGCGGCTTGTCCGACCTGACCACCTTCAACTGGGAAGAGGGTCTCAAGTGGTCGATGGGTGGGGATAAAACCCGGCACGAGGCGGATATGTCCCAATGGCTCGCCAAGCGCGCCAGTGTTGGGAAAAAGCCACCCTATGGTTTCCCGCGTGACTATAAATTCTCGTGATTATGCGCTGGACGCAGGTAGAATTTCGCTGATACGGCTTGGCACAGGCCGTATCGGTGCGCTAGACCAAAGAAAAACAGGCCTATCGAGATGAACCTATGCTGCGCATTCTGACTTTGATCACCGGATTGGCCCTTATGGGCGCCTGCACGCAAACGCAGCTTTATGAAGAGCCGGAATCGCTGGGCGAATTCAAGTTGCGGGTCAATTATGCCTTTGCTGACAAGGCGGTGCAGGGGCCGGTCAGCCGCGATGCCACACCGGATGAATGGACCGCTGCTATTCAGAACGCAGTTGATATCCGGCTGGGTCGCTATGAAGGCGTGCAGGAATACGACATCGGTATCAGCCTCGAAGGCTATATGCTTGCGCCTCCGGGTATCCCGGTCATCTACAATCCGAAAAGCACGGCCATTGTCCTGGTCAACGTCTATGACGTGAACAAAAAAGAGTTCCTTGCCAAGGGCAAGCAGTTCCAGGTTCTCGAGGACACGACCGGCGGCAGTGCTTTGAAGGGCTCTGGCCACGAACGGACCAAAGAAGAGCAGATGAGCGGGCTTGCACTGAAGGTCGCTGACCGAGTCGAGGAATGGTTGGCCGAGGAACATAAAGACAATGGCTGGTTTGATCGTCGTCCAGACCTGATCCAACCGCTCGAATCCGGTGTTGTTACGCAAAATCCGGCATCTTAACCTGCTTTTCACGCAGGATGTGCTTGATTTTCCCCTTTGAACCAAATATCTCGCGCGCGCAGATGTAACCACGGGACCGAGGGTCCCCCAAATCGCAAAAGGGCGCCTGAGGAATGGCAAAGGAAAAGTTTGAGCGTACAAAACCGCACGTCAACATCGGCACGATTGGGCACGTTGACCACGGTAAAACCACGCTGACCGCAGCAATCACCAAGTATTTCGGTGACTTCAAAGCGTATGACCAAATCGACGGCGCGCCTGAAGAGAAGGCTCGTGGCATCACCATCTCGACCGCCCACGTGGAATACGAGACCGACAACCGCCACTATGCACACGTCGACTGCCCCGGCCACGCCGACTACGTCAAGAACATGATCACCGGTGCCGCTCAGATGGACGGCGCGATCCTGGTTGTGAACGCTGCTGACGGCCCGATGCCTCAGACCCGCGAGCACATCCTGCTGGGCCGCCAGGTTGGCATCCCGAAGATGGTCGTGTTCATGAACAAAGTTGACCAGGTTGACGACGAAGAGCTGCTGGAACTGGTGGAAATGGAAATCCGCGAGCTGCTGTCTTCGTATGACTACCCCGGCGACGATATTCCGATCATCGCAGGTTCGGCTCTGGCCGCGATGGAAGGCAACAACCCGGAAATCGGCGAAGAGAAGATCAAGGAACTGATGGCGGCTGTTGATGACTACATCGATACCCCTGAGCGTGCTGTTGACCAGCCGTTCCTGATGCCGATCGAAGACGTGTTCTCGATCTCGGGCCGCGGTACCGTTGTTACGGGTCGTGTTGAGCGAGGCGTGATCAACGTTGGCGACGAGATTGAAATCGTCGGCATCCGCGACACCAGCAAAACCACCTGTACCGGTGTTGAAATGTTCCGCAAGCTGCTGGACCGCGGTGAAGCGGGCGACAACATCGGCGCTCTGCTGCGTGGTGTTGACCGTGAAGGCGTTGAGCGTGGTCAGGTTCTGTGTAAGCCGGGCTCGGTTACACCGCACACCAAGTTCGAAGCCGAAGCCTATATCCTGACCAAGGAAGAAGGCGGTCGTCACACTCCGTTCTTCGCGAACTACCGTCCGCAGTTCTACTTCCGTACAACGGACGTGACCGGCACCGTGACCCTGGCCGAAGGCACCGAGATGGTCATGCCCGGCGACAACGTGTCGTTCGAGGTTGAGCTGATCGCCCCGATCGCGATGGAAAACGGCCTGCGTTTCGCCATCCGCGAAGGCGGCCGCACCGTCGGCGCCGGCGTTGTGTCGAAAATCATCGAGTAAGGCGCTTATGCCAATACTCAAAGAAAGGGCGTCCCAAGGGACGCCCTTTTTGCTTGGATGTATGCTAATGCGCGCAAACTGCCTTTGCCGAAGGCTTAATCGTAAGCAGCATCCACGATAAATTCCACTTTCAGTTCGGGGCGTGCCAGCTTGGCTTCCCCGCAGGCGCGGGCCGGTGCGTGACCTTTGGGAACCCAGGCATTCCAGACCTCGTTCAATCCGGCAAAATCTTTCATATCGGCCAGCCAGATCGTTACACGCAACATATTTTCACGTGATGACCCGGCTTGTACGAGCAGGGCATCGATTTTTTCGAGGCAAATTCGGACTTGTTCCTGAATAGTGTCACCCTCGGCGACTTGTCCGGTCAGGTAGGCCACGCCGTTGTGTTTTACGATTTTCGAGGACCGTTCGCCGGTGTCGATGCGTTCAATCATGGGGCATTCTCATTTAGATGTTTGATGCGGCTGTTCATGGTCACAAGATGACCTGCTTGGCAATTGCTATTTTCGTGGCAAGATCTGCGGTCGTTTTGGCGTTTTAATTTTACCTCCACCTCAACGCAAAGAAGTGACCCCATGTTTGCACTCGAAGCAAACGGCGCGAGACCCGCAGGGGTTGGTGTCAGAAAATCAGAGTTTGGGGTAAATCATGTTTGGACTTCCGTTCGTACACTACAGCACGCGTATCCTGCACAGCACCGATCTGGGCGACATGCAAGCCGCAATCCTAAGCGCCGATGATCCTGAGACGGGCACCAGATCGCACCTGCCACGTCCGCAGCAGAAAGTAAGCCACATAACCTGTCTTTCAGAGAAACCTGAAAGATTCCGGGTGAAAAAGTAATAGGTCAGAATCAACGCTCTAGCCCACCTAACAGCGACTGCTAAACTCAACATGCACCTGTAAAGCGCGCCTGGCCCCGGTCAGCGCGCAAAACTGATGAGGTAGGGCATGGTGGGTTTGGACCTTTTGGTAAATGCGGCGAATGTCTTTTACCTGATATCTTATTCAGTCAGGGATATTTTCTGGCTGCGTGTTCTGTCGGTGATTGGCGCGATGATCCTGCTGCCCTATTACTATCTGCAACCCGCGCCGCTGTGGGCCCCGATCGGGTGGAACCTGTTTTTCACCGGTATCAACATCTTTTGGATTATGCGTTTGTTGCTGGAACGACGCCCGGTGCCATTTACCGATATGCAAAGACACCTCTATGAAATCGCTTTGCGCAATTTCTCGGAGCGGGACGCATATGACCTGCTGAGAATGGGAGTTGCAAAAACAGTTCCGGTTGGAACCAATCTGTTAACGCAAGGTAGCCCGGTACACAGCCTATCGCTTATCGTGGATGGGGAAATCGGTGTTGAGTTGAGCGGAGATCGCGTAGACACGCTGGGCGAAGGCCGGTTCCTTGGCGGGACGGCCTTTCTGGCCAAAGATCAGGGCTTTACCGCGCCGGTGACCGTGACAGCCCTTAAACCGTCACGGGTGATCGAATGGAACATGTCCGATCTGACTGCGGAACTGCAAAAACAGCCAGATCTGGCAATTTCAATCGAAGCCAGCCTTGGGCTCGAGATTTCGCGGTTTCTGCAAACCGCCAGATTGCAGATGGCCTAAACCGCAGATTCTGCGGCAGCCCGTACGGCGCGAATATTGTCGCCATAGACACCGGGGCTTTCAACTGATCCACCCTTGAAGACGGCTGATCCTGCTACCAGCACGTCAGCACCTGCGGCCGCAACCAACGGGGCTGTTTTCGGGTCAACACCGCCGTCGATCTCGATATGCACGGGGCGGTCACCGATCATCTGACGCAGTTTGCGGACCTTGCTGGTCATGTCGATGAACTTCTGACCACCGAATCCTGGGTTCACGGTCATAACGCAGACCAAATCGGTCAGGTCCAGAAGATGTTCGACGGCTTCGGCTGGCGTGCCGGGATTCAGCGCAACCCCTGCCTTCATCCCGGCTGCACGAATGGCTTGCATCGTACGGTGGGTGTGCGGACCGGCCTCGATATGCGCTGTAAGGATATCGGCACCTGCATCGGCATAAGCTTGAATATAAGGATCAACCGGCGCGATCATCAGGTGGACATCCATCACCGTTTTAACATGCGGGCGGAATGCTTTGACGGCGGGTGGGCCAAAGGTCAGGTTCGGGACGAAATGGCCATCCATAACATCGACATGGACCCAATCCGCGCCCTGGGCCTCGATCGCCTGAATCTCTTGCCCAAAATTGGCGAAATCGGCGGATAGGATCGACGGGGCGATCTTGATGGTGCGGTCAAAGCTCATGGTGGCCTCGCGTCAGCTGAAGAGTCGCGGTCGCGTATACCTGCGCTGCATTGCAAAGGGTAGCCCCCGCGGTTTGCCCAACGTTACAAAACTTTCACCGCGTTGCAGGAGTGCTTGAGCATTATAGGAGCAGTCATGTCAAAGGGCGGAGCCACTCCCGCACCCGCAGGCGCATGGGCTGTGCCGATACCCCCTGGCGGCTTTGGGCCCGGCGCCACGCGCAGCGCGGCGCTACGCCCAACGGGATGAGGCCTCCGCAAGGAGGTCGAAGACGGGCGGGAGCCTCCGGTGCTCAATCATTATTCAGGGTCAGGGTAACCCGCTCTCCTGCAAAAACCGTGCGCCCGAATTCGACCGGTACGCCGTTTAGATCGGCATTGATCCCCGTCGAAAACAGCACCGGAGCGCCTTGCGACAGTTGCAGATGCAAACCCTGTGTCGCCGTGGCAGCCCGCGCGGTCAGGCGGGTAGACACACGGGTGTAGTCTGCGACGCCGCAGCGTTGCAGTGCCTTGGTCACGGATCGCGTGTCCTGCAGCGCAGTCAGGATGTCGGGCAGACGATCGGCCGGAAAGACGCTCTGAAATAGGCCGATGGGCTGGCCATCGGCCAGAGACAGGCCGTCATACACGTGAACCGTGTCTCCGGGGGTAAGCTGCAGAGCTTCGGCTTCGGTTTCATCTGCCGCGCGAGTGGTCAACGACAGGATCGTCTTGCCCGGCATCTTACCGCTGGCCGATATGCTTTTGTGGTATCTCACCCGTTTGCCAATTGGATAATCGGTCGGGCGCGCGGCCACAAAAACGCCTGACCCGCGCCGTGGGCGGACCAGACCTTGTTCGGCCATGTCCGACAGCGCGCGCCGTACCGTATGCCGATTGACACCATGTTGCGCCGCCAATTGCGCCTCGGTCGGCAACCGGTCACCTGTATTGTATCGCCCCTCGGCTATGTCCGAGGTCAGGCTGAGCGCAATGCTTTTCCAGACAGGCGTTTTATTCATGTCACCAAACTTTCACGGGTGCGAGGATTGCGGGTTCTCCGCGAGGGGTGTAATATTTGTCTAGTTGTATAGCTCATGTAGACAACCTGGCCAAGGGGGTTTGATGACCGATAAAACAAAAACCGCGAATGCTGCGCGTCAGGAATGGATGGGTTTGCTGGCCTGCGCTCCAGAAGAAGAACTGATTGCGTTGTTGGATGAAATTGGCGCGCTTCAGCGCTTTCAATGGATCCGTCACCCCGAAGTAGGTGGTGTGATGGTGCGCGGACGGATCGGCGGCACAGGCGCGCCATTTAATCTGGGTGAAATGACGATCACGCGCTGTTCGCTCGCGTTGCAGGACGGAACAGTTGGCCATGGCTATGTGCAGGGGCGTTCCAAGCGAAAAGCGGAAAAAGCGGCGCTGGTTGATGCGTTGATGCAAACCGACGCCGCCGGAGACGTTCGTGCGCGGGTGATCGCTCCGCTTGGTCAACAGATGCAGACAGCCAAAACAACCCGCGCCGCCAAGGCCGCGGCCACCAAGGTCGAGTTTTTTACGATGGTGCGAGGTGAAGACTGATGACCGTGCAAAACCAATTTTCAGGCGGGTTCCAGAACGCACCAATTGAAGCGGCCTATGCTTTTCGTGCCGCGATGACGGTCATGGCGCGCCCGGGTGAGATCCGCAGGATCATCGGCACGCACCCACCCGCGCCCTTGTCCGTGGTGGCGGGGACGTTGCTGCTGACGCTTTGCGACCCGGACACCAGTGTGTTTTTGGCGGGTGAGGTTGATACGGATGCAGTGCGGCAATGGTTGACCTTTCACACCGGTGCGCCGCTTGTGGCAGCGGACCAGGCTGACTTCGCAATCGGAACGTGGCAAGCGCTGATGCCCTTGGGGCAGTTCCGCATTGGAACGCCTGAGTATCCTGACCGTTCAGCGACGCTGATCGTGGAATGTGACGACCTAAATCAAGCGGGGGCAATGCTGACGGGGCCGGGGATCAAGGGCGTCGCCCGTCTGTCACTACCGGATATTCCGACGCTTCGGGCCAATGCGGCGCTGTATCCATTGGGATGCGATTTCTTCTTCACCTGCGGTGACAAAGTCGCGGCCTTGCCGCGGAGCACGCAGATCAAAGCAGAGGGTTAGTCGATGTATGTGGCTGTAAAAGGCGGTGAGAAGGCCATCGAAAACGCCCATGCCTGGCTGGCCGAGGAACGGCGCGGGGCGACCGATGTTGCTGAACTCAGCATCGCGCAGATCCGTGAACAGCTGAGCCTTGCGGTAAACCGGGTAATGGCCGAAGGGTCTTTGTTCGACCCCGATCTGGCTGCTCTAGCCATCAAGCAAGCGCGCGGCGATTTGATCGAGGCGATTTTCCTGATCCGTGCCTATCGCACCACCTTGCCCCGGTTCGGGTATACCAACCCGGTTGAAACAGACCGTATGGCCTGCGACCGCCGAATCTCGGCCACGTTCAAGGATGCGCCGGGCGGACAGGTGCTGGGTCCGACCTTTGATTACACACATCGTTTGCTGGATTTCAAACTGGCCGCCGAGGGCGAGGTTCCGCCCTCACCCAAAGGTCAGCCACGCACAGACCCGGTTCCGCATATCGCCGACTTTCTGAAGGATGAGGATATCATTCAGGATGAACCTGCAAGCGAAGACACCCCGACTGACCTGACCCGGCAACCGATGGAGTTTCCGGCCGAGCGCCCCCTGCGCCTGCAATCGCTGGCCCGCGGGGATGAGGGGTTTGTGTTGGGCATGGCCTATTCAACCCAGCGCGGTTACGCCCGCAACCACGCCTTTGTCGGCGAATTGCGCATCGGCAAAGTCGCGGTCGAGATGGATATTCCCGAGTTGGGCTTTGCCATCGAAATCGGCGAGGTGGAATTGACCGAATGCGAGACGGTGAACCAGTTTAAGGGCTCCAAGACCGAACCACCCCAGTTCACGCGCGGTTATGGTCTGGTCTTTGGCCAGTCGGAACGCAAATCAATCGCCATGGCTTTGGTCGACCGCGCGTTGCGCTGGCAGGAATTGGGAGAAGACAATCTGGGTGCCCCTGCGCAGGACGAGGAATTTGTCCTGAGCCATGCGGACAACATTCAAGCGACCGGGTTCCTCGAACATATCAAGCTGCCGCACTACGTGGATTTTCAGTCCGAACTGGAATTGGTCCGCAAGCTGCGGCGCGAGGCCGAGGCGTGGACTACACCGCAGGAGGCAGCCGAATGAGCCCAACCAACGCACAGCGGATAAGCGGTTTATTGCTCCTACTCCGTGTCCTTCACTCTGTGATCGCCAAGGTCAGGGGCGCCGATTGCTTTCCAAATACCGGCCTTGTCCCGCAGCATCGATTCTCGTCGCCGTCTGGAATGGCGGATATGCAGGATGAGATAAAACATAACGGCCAAAAAGACCGCTCCACATACAAAAACGTCCATAAAAATACCAAAACACAAAGTGATACTTCAAAATGAATGAGTACAACTTTGCATATTTGGACGAGCAGACCAAGCGGATGATCCGTCGAGCTATCCTCAAGGCTCTGGCTGTTCCGGGATATCAAGTACCTTTTGCCAGCCGTGAGATGCCCATGCCCTATGGCTGGGGAACGGGCGGCGTGCAGGTATCGGCTGCAACATTGACGCCGGACGATACGCTCAAAGTGATTGACCAGGGGGCCGATGACACCACCAACGCCGTTTCGATCCGCAAGTTCTTTGAAAACACCGCAGGGGTGGCGACAACCGAGGAAACCGCGAAGGCAACTGTTATCCAGACACGCCATCGCATCCCCGAAGTAAAACTGACCGAGGATCAGATCCTTGTGTATCAGGTACCGATCCCTGAACCCCTGCGTTTTCTCGAACCGCGCGAGACCGAGACCCGCAAGATGCACAGTCTTGAGGACTATGGCCTGATGCATGTGAAATTGTACGAGGATATCAGCCAACACGGGGCGATCTCGACCGCATATGCCTATCCGGTAAACGTCTCGGGGCGTTATGTGATGGATCCGTCGCCGATCCCGAAATTCGACAACCCGAAGCTGGAAATGGACGCAATCCAGCTGTTCGGGGCCGGGCGGGAACAACGCATCTATGCGCTGCCGCCGCATACCAAAGTGGTGAGCCTGGATTTCGAAGATTACCCGTTCGAACCCACCAAGGCCGATCATGCCTGCGACCTGTGCGGGGCAGAGGACAGTTATCTGGACGAGGTAATCATGGATGATGCAGGCAACCGGATGTTTGTCTGTTCCGACACGGATTACTGCTGCACGCGACGCGCGCGGGGGAGCCAAGGGCGATTAAGCAAGGAAGGCGAGATATGATACGGCAGAATGTATTGGGAATTGATCACCTTGGCCTGACGGTCGCTGATCTGGACGCCTCGAAAGGGTTCTTTGTCGACGGGTTAGGCTGGGATGTAGTGGGTGGCAAGCCGGAGTACCCCTCGGCTTTTATCAGCAACGGTGCCGCCGTGCTGACCCTGTGGCAGCAGAAGGGTGACAACCGGCGCGGGTTCGATCGGCACGCAAATGTGGGTCTGCATCACGTGGCATTCAAAGTGCCGGGCGAGGCCGCGCTGAACACCGTATTCGATGCCATCAAGGACTGGCCAGGGGTTATGGTCGAATTCGCGCCAGAGCCATCCGGCGCGGGTCCGAAAGTCCATTTCATGATCCGGGAACCCGGCGGCAACCGGATCGAGTTTGCCTACGATCCGAGGTGACGGTTATGACACCCCTGCTAAGCGTTCAGGGCATCACCAAGACATATGGTGCACGAATCGGCTGTACGGGAGTCAGTTTCGATCTCTATCCCAGCGAGGTGATGGGCATTGTTGGCGAAAGTGGCTCAGGCAAGACAACATTGCTGAACTGTCTGGCAGGTTATCTGGAGCCGGACACGGGGCAGGTGATCTTTGACACGCGCACGGATGGTCCGATGGACACAGTGACCATGTCGGAACCCGAACGCCGGATGCTGGGGCGAACGGATTGGGCCTTTGTCCATCAGCATGCAAGCGACGGTTTGCGCATGTCGGTCAGCGCGGGGGGGAACATAGGCGAACGGCTGATGGCCTTGGGTAACCGCCACTATGGGTCGATCCGAGGCGATGCTATGGATTGGTTGGGGCGAGTCGAGATTGACACAGACCGCATTGATGACCGCCCCACCGCGTTTTCCGGTGGGATGCAGCAGCGCTTGCAGATCGCGCGCAACTTGGTGACGGGGCCTCGGCTGGTGTTCATGGATGAACCGACCGGTGGGCTGGATGTCTCGGTTCAGGCGCGCTTGCTGGACCTGCTGCGGGGGCTGGTGCGCGAGATGGGGCTGAGCGCCATAATCGTAACCCATGATCTGGCCGTGGTGCGGCTGCTGGCGGATCGGTTGATGGTGATGAAGGACGGCCACGTGGTTGAGGCCGGGTTGACCGATCAGGTATTGGACGATCCGCAGCACGCTTATACGCAGCTCTTGGTTTCAAGCGTACTGCAAGTGTGAAAGGGAAGGCGATGATCGAACTTAAAGGTGTCAGCAAAAGCTTTACCCTGCACAATCAGAACGGTGCCGTGATCCCGGTGATGGAAGGCGCTTCGCTGAAAGTCTTGCCTGGCGAGTGTGTTGCTTTGACCGGGGCGTCGGGGGTGGGCAAGTCGACTTTGATGCGGGTGATCTATGGCAATTATCTGGCGGCATCCGGTCAGGTTCTGGTTGGTGGGCTCGACGTAGCTCAGGCTGAACCGCGTGAGATTTTGAACCTGCGCCGTGAAACGCTGGGATACGTCAGCCAATTCCTGCGTGTCGTCCCACGAGTGCCAACGCTTGAGGTTGTGGCCGAACCGCTGTTGGCCATCGGATTTGACCGGCAAGTGGCTCTGGACAAAGCAGCTAATCTGCTGGTGCGGCTGAACATTCCCGAACGCTTGTGGACCCTAAGCCCTACGACATTTTCCGGCGGTGAACAGCAGCGGGTGAATATCGCGCGGGGCTTTGTGCATGACTATCCGGCGTTGTTGCTGGACGAGCCCACGGCCTCACTGGATGCGCAGAACCGCGAGACGGTTCTGGCGATGATCACTCAGGCCAAGGCACGTGGCGCGGCAATTGTCGGCATTTTCCACGACGTGGACGCACGCAAGTGCGCCTGTGATCGCGAGGTCAACGTATCCGACTTTGCACCTGGAATGGCCGCATGAGCCTTGCAACTGTCATAGCGGTCGTGGGCCCGTCAGGCGTCGGCAAGGACAGCGTGATGCAGACGTTGGTGGCCCGTGCGACCGGCATTTGTTTGGCACGCCGCGTGATCACGCGACCCGAGGGCGAAGAAGGTGAGGATTTCGACCGAGTGTCTGATACTGAGTTTCATCAGATGGTTGCGCGGGATGCCTTTGCGCTACACTGGTCCGCGCATGGTCTGTTCTACGGCGTGCCCCGCACCATTGAAAAACAGCGGCAAAGGGCAGATGCGGTATTGGTGAACCTGTCCCGATCCGTCTTGTTGCAGGCCCAAGAGGTGTTAGGCGATCTGATCGTGATTTCTCTGACCGCTGACCCTGAAGTATTGGCGCAACGCCTGTTGATGCGCGGACGTGAGAGCGCGCCTGAGCAGACACGAAGGTTGGCGTGTGCCAAAGTGCCTTTGCCCGAGGGGCTGAAACGGGTGATCGAGATCGACAACTCCGGGCCGCTGGAGGCCACGGTTGAAACCATTCTCGATCAGCTTCAGCCGGAAAGGACGTAGCGATGGATCAGGTGAAACCGCCCATCCCTTGCCTCGCCCACCAAAGCCAGATCATTGATTTGAAAAGGCGCGGGCAGCAGGGGAACAAGGTGCGATTGCAGCGCGCGCTCAACTGTCGACAACGTGGGTTTGTCCAATTTTCCGCTGAGGGTGATGTGAAAGCGGAAAGACTCCATCACATGCGGATAACCCCATTGCACCAGGTTAGCCTCTTGCCGGGCGTTCAGGCCATGGGCGCGGCGGCGGTGCAGTTCGGCCTCCGATGGCGGGGCACGAAAGCTGTCCAGATCACGCACACAGGCGGCAGCCAACGCGTTCAGAGCGACCTCATCCCCCATCGGACGCAAAGCCAGAAACCGACCCAGTCGGGCGATCTGCAGCCCGTCCAGGGCGACCGGGGCCTGCGTGGCCGCAAGCCGCGCGCAGGCGTCGTGCAACGCTTCAACCGACTGCCCATCCCGCAGGTGAAACGGGGGCTTCATCGTCGCATGCAGCCCGTATTTGCGCGGCACCTCGGTCACGGCTGCAACGTCCACACCGTTTATCACCGGGCGGGCAATGGGCGTTCCGACCTCCATATCCCAGCCCAGCCAGCTGGTGGCGAATTTCGTCCATTCCGCCCGCGCCGGTGGCATAAAATAGATCGCGTATCGCGTGAATGTCACGTTGGCCTCCTGTGCGCGGCCTTTCCACTTGTTCAGACCGTGTGAAGTTCAGATGACAGAAGAAATGATCCTTGCCAATGCCACGCTTGTTCTTGCCGATGAGACGATCACCGGCAGCGTCCGTATCGTAGGTGAATCGATTGCCGAGATCGCCACTGGCCGCACGGTTCTCCCGGGCGCGATTGATTGCGAAGGTGACTATGTCAGTCCCGGTCTGGTCGAGCTGCACACCGACAATCTGGAACGCCATATCCAACCGCGCCCCAAGGTCGACTGGCCGCATGCGGCGGCCATCTTGGCCCATGATGCCGAGCTGGCCAGCACCGGGATCACCACTGTCTTCGATGCGATACGCGTTGGGTCAATCCCCAGCGGCCAGCGTTACCGACGATACGCCCGCGAACTGTCTCGTGAACTGTGGCAACTGCGGGAACAAGACGTGTTGAAGATCAGCCATTTTCTGCATCTTCGGGCCGAGGTGTGTTCAGAGACCCTGGTCGAGGAGTTAAACGAGTTCGGCCCCGAAGATAGGGTTGGGCTGGTTTCGCTGATGGATCACACACCTGGCCAACGTCAGTTTCAAGATATGTCGAAACTTGAGATTTACCTGAAAGGAAAGCTGGGGTTGGAGGGCGAAGGGTTTCAGCGCCATGTCGCGGACCTCAAGGCAATGCGAAAGCGCAACGGAGACAAGCACGAGGTCGAAACCGTCAAGGCCGCCAAGCGGTTCGGGGCCATGCTGGCCAGCCATGATGACACCACACCGGAACAGGTGCGAGTCTCGGCAGGACACGGCATCCGGCTGGCCGAATTTCCCACCACCGTCGAGGCCGCACGCGCCTGCAGCGAACACGGGATAAAGGTGATGATGGGGGCGCCTAATCTGATCCGGGGCGGGTCGCATTCCGGCAATGTGGCCGCTCAGGAACTCGCCGATCTGGGCCATCTCGACATTCTCTCCTCAGATTATGTTCCCGCCGCGTTGCTGTTGTCGGCTACACGTCTGGGGGAGATATGGGGCAATATGGCCCGTGGCCTGCGAACGGTGACGCGGACGCCAGCACAGGTTGTTGGTTTGGACGACCGCGGAGAACTGCGCAGCGGCGCGCGCGCAGATATCATCCGATTCTGTCTTCACCATGGCGCCCCGGCGCTGAACGGGGTGTGGTCTCGTGGACGGCGCGTGGCTTGATCAGGCGCGGTAGAACAGATACCGGTCCGGCGCGATGGTATCCGGACCTTTGATCTCTTCGAACCCGGTTAGAGGTTGCCCCGATATCAGCAACCCGCCGGGCCGCATTACCCGCGCAATTAGCGGGCTAAGACGCGCTGCTTCGGCAACATCGTCTTCTTTGATGCCACGTCCAAAATCATAATGGGCCAGCGCGATCTTTGGCCCGTCGATACCAAGCTTTTCAAGCATGGGCTCCGCTTCGCCCTGCAGAAAGTCCTCGGCCGGAGGGGTGCTGGACGGATGGCATTGCAGCACCCGGTCCATGACCCATATCCTCCGGTCCGGCAGAATTTCCCGCAAATGGTCATAGGTGCGACCGTTGCCCAGCCCCATGTCCAGAACATCGCCGTCCATGTCGCTGATCTGGGCGACCGCCCAATTCAACCCGTCGCGTTGCGCGGTCAGGCGGCGTAGCATGGAATCCAGTCGGCTCATTCGGGTTCTCCGGTTGGTATTGTGGGGCCTGCCCAGGCAAAACCGGGGCCGTCCAGAAGTCGGCTCAGCAGCTCTTGGGTAAAGGTCCAGATCTCCTGATCATGGACCAGATGGTGGGTCAAGACGCCAAAAGGTTCGGTAATGTCGGCGCGTCCTTCACGCCGGTCGCGTAAAAGGTCTGCTGTCTGAATGGTCAACTTGTCCGCCGCCACCAACCCGCGCGTTCCGCGCCAGTCAATCGGGTCCAGATGGGTGTTGATCTGCTCCAGCCTTGGGACAGGTTCCCGCGTCTTGCGCGGTGTCGCTGTCGAAACGATGCGATACCCAAGATCAGGTAATTCCTGCACCACCTCGGGCGCGATGCGGTTCCAGGGCGGTACAAACATCGGACACAGCCTGTCTCCGAACAAAGTACGCAGGCGCTCCAGCCCGGATTGCGCGTCGACGATTATGGCCTCAAGCGGGCGGTGCAACCGGAATTCGGATTTCTTCTCGTCAGGCGGTGCGTGGTTTTGATGCGCCCAGCCATGCACTACAGGAATCAGCCACGGCTGCTGCGTGACGTAATCGCCCAGCCCGGCATCGGCATCTCGAGGAATGATCGCCAGATGAACGGGCAGGTCAAGCGACCGCGACAGCTTTGACAGCCTTTCAAGCTGCGGTGTCCTTGATATGGCGTCATCATCCCGCCACCACAGCGGCAGCGACAAGCCCTGCGCCTGCCAGATGTCCAACTCCGCCTCCAAAGGGCGCCAGTCCATCATCTTGTTTGCTCCCGCAAGTTCACGGCAATCTCGACCGATCTTGCGGCCCCGTCAAAGCCCTGCGCTGAAACCGGGCGTGGGCCATCTGCCATGACCGACGCAACGGCCCGCGCTAATGAATCCCCATTGAGGGATTTGCTAGGCAACACATCGATGGCCGACAGGTCCGAGAGGCTCTGACCACGCAAACCCTGCTCAACCTCTTTGCCGTCGTCGAACGGGATAAAAACCGCAGGCGTTCCCGATTGCAAAATATCCAGCGCCGTGTTGTAGCCGCACATACTGACCGAGGCTGCCGCATGGGGCAGCATTTGCCGGAAGTCCGGGCGCACCGGTTCCAGCGTCACTTGGGCATCGCCCACGAGTTGTGACAGTTGATCAATACGTGCCCTTGCGTCCTGCCCGCCCACCAACAGGCGCCAGCGCCTGTTGGGCATCTTTTGGGCGGCCTCAATGGCCGCGCGAAAGATCGGCTGGCCCACAGATCCGCCACCGGCGCTGACCAATATTTCGCCATCGCCCACCGCGTCAGGATGCGGCACAGGCGCCTCGGGCGCAACAAAACCGGTATAGAACAACCGCGAGCGCAATCGATCGGTCACCGGCCAGCTCACCTCCAGCGGAACAACGCTTTGATCTGAATGGACGAGGATACCGTCGTAATACTGGCACACGATCTCTTCTGTGCGTTCCGCCTTTGATGCCTTCGATGGCGGGGCCAGAATATCGCGGATCGAGCCCAGAACGACCGGCCGTCGCGGTAAGTTCCAGGCGGCTACCAAGGCGGCATTGAACTCGGCCGCAAGTGACCTGCGACCAAAGGGAAAAAGCTCGGTGATCAGCACATCAGGAGCGAAACTCTGCAAGGCTGCGACCAATGCGGTTTCACGAGATGTCAGATAGGCGGCATCGGCCACTTCATCGCTTTGGGTCAAAAGCCGGGTGAAATTCGTGCCGTCCGAACGCAGCGGTGGAAGCCCCAACAGGGTCATGCCCGCGCTGTCTAGCTGTGGTGCCGGCATTCCACCCGAGACAACAAAGGTCTCGTGCCCGGCCCGTACGAAAGCCCGGCCCAAAGTCAGCGCCCGGCTCAGATGCCCAGTGCCCAACAAGTGCGTGACAACGATCATCACCTTCATTGTGATGCCTCTGGTCTGATCAGGCGGACGGGTTCGGGCTGGGGACGTAGTGTCGACATATCGACGATATACATGCGGTTGCGTTTGATTTTAAAGGGGGCGCGGCCATTGAAATCCCATCCCCAGGCCCGCGCCAGAATGACCCGCATAATACCGATGTGGCAGACGGCAACCGTATCGCCCGACAACGCGTTCAGCCAGGGGTGTAGACGGGCCCAGACCTCAGCTGGGCTTTCACCGTTTGGCGGGCGAAAATCCCAGCTCCAGTCTTCGATATGGCGGTATCCGCTATCTGGGTCGGCAATCAGGTCGACCCCGTGTAACCCTTCCCAATCACCCCAGTTCATCTCGGTCAGCGCGTCCGAAGTCTGCGGCTCGCGTCCCGCGACCAGACGGGCGGTTTCGCTGGCCCGCAGCAAGGGGCTGGACCAGAGGTCCGCGTCCTTCCATGGCGCGGGCAGTTGCATAGCGGATAGCTCTGCCCGCGCATCTTTGTCTAGCGGTATATCACTGCGCCCCTGAATGCGGCCCGCGCGGTTCCAATGGGTGTGACCGTGTCGAAGCAGTGCTAGCCGGGTCATGACCGAACCTCCATCAAGGGTCGCGTTGCCTGCCAGAACCGGTCGGTTGCTGCAGGCATCAGGTGACGTTCGGCCACGCGCGCGCGGGCGTTGGCCCCCAGCGACAGGCGGGAAGAAAGGTCATCCAGCAAGGTGCGCAGCCGTCCAGCCAATCCTTCGGGGCCAGCGTCGACCGAAGGATAGTCCGACGGGGACAGCACATCCCGCACGCCGGGCCGGTCCTGCGCTACAACAGGCACACCGCTGGCCTGCGCCTCAAGATAGATCATGCCATAGGCCTCGTTCACTCCCGGCCACAACAGTACCGAGGCCGCACCGTACAGCTTCTGCAATGCATCGCGGTCACATTGCCCCAGAAACCGGACCTTTGATCCGAACGGTGCCATCAGCACCTCGACTACGGGACGTGCTGGGCCATCACCCGCAATATCCAAGGACCAGTCGCCGTCCAATAAGGCCAGAGCCTGCGCTAGAAGAGTGTAAGAAGCCAGCTTGTCACCGTGCCGCATCATGCCCACGGTCAGCATCGGCCCCTCACAGCCCGAGGCGGGCGGCAAATCCGACCGGGGCAGGAAAGGGGGCAGTTCCACAAGGCTTTGATCCCCGTACCGTTCCCGTTCCAGAGTGATCAGGTCATTGGAGGTGTGGTAGAAAATCACCTGCGCCGCATCACAGGCGTCATGTGCAGCTTTTGCAAACCCTGCCCAGGGACCTGTCAGGCGGCTGGTTGCGCGGGTGCTTTCCAATTGAACGTAGGGAATGTTGCGCGCCTTGCAGACACGCGGGCCCAGCAGATCGGGGGCCTTGTAATAGTTGTGATAGGTCACCCAAAGCGCGGTGTCCGCGGGAAGATCGGCGAGCAGACGTTGCACCTCGGCGTCAGCTTCGGCGCGCAATGCGGCCTGCACCTGCGCGTCCCCGGCTTTGTCGTAGATGCGCAGCCGCGAGGCCAGTTCGACCATATCCTCTTGCGCGGCGATCGCGTGCATCAGGTTACGGGCCATTTCGCGATCCCCCGACGGCACCGGGCTGTCCGGCGCTTTCATCGGAGAGTAAAAGGCCACTCGTGCCATCAGCCTATGTCCGAACCCAATGCGCGCAGTCGTTTGGACAGGCGGGCAATGCCGGGGTCCATGCGGAAATCGGCGATCAAACGATCATAGGCGGCACTTGCCATCAAAGCAGTTTGCTGCGGATTGGCGGCCAGATGGATGATGGCGCTGGCCAATGCGGCCGGATCATCGTCGGACAAGACGCCGTGGGTGCCGGTTTCAATAAACTCGGGGATGGCCGATACCGGCGTCGACAGGATCGGCAACAGCTGTGATGCGGCCTCCATCAAAACATTGGGTAGCCCGTCGCGGTCTCCGTCACTGGCGATCCGGCTGGGAAGCACAAACAGGTCTGCGCTGCGCATTGCTTCGATCACTTCGGGTTGATCACAAGCGCCTTGCCACGTTATCCGTTGCGACAGGCCAGCGGCGTCGGCTCGATCACGCAAGGCATTGCCAAGTGTTCCGCCGCCAATGTGCGTCCAGTGCCAGTCCAGCGTTTCTGGCAGCATGGAAAACGCGTCGATCAGCCGGTCAAAGCCCTTTTTCTCGACCAGACGACCGACCGAGAGCATGTGAAACGGCCCGTCCGGCGCGCGTGGCATACGGTTTGGCGGAGATGGAAAACGGTTCAGATCCAGCCCGTGATAGATCAGGTCAACCCGCGCGGGATCGTCGGCCAAACTGCGTAGATGGTCGGCCCCAATTGACGTGCAGGTCGCACCAAAAGCCGCTCCATGAGTGTCGGCGCGCAGTTTTTCGATCTTTTCCCACTCGGGTGATGTCCAGATGTCCTTGGCGTGGGCAGAAAAACTCCACGGCAGGCCACGCATAATGGCGGCGTAGCGCGCGACCGAGGATGGGGTGTGCATGAAATGCGCGTACATCACTTGTGTCGCGTCGGGTAATTCGGCGGCCAGAACGCAGGCCTGACCAAAACGCCGTATGCGGTTGTGGGTCGGATCACGGCGCAGATCGGCGCGCCAGACCCGGTAGGCCTCGGCATAGCCCGGCAGGTTTTGCGCAGTCTGTCGCGCAGCCCATACGCGCTGTGGTTCTTCGTATAGGTATTCAGGGAGGTAATGCACCTGACCCTGAAAACGGTCGTGCAGCGGGTGCCGTTTTATGTCGGTCGGATGGCGCAAAGACCAGATGTCAAAGCTGTGCCCGGCCTCTTGCAGGGCGACAAGTTCCTGGGCAATGAACGTCTCGGACAGGCGCGGCCACCCTTTGACCAGCACCGCCAGTTTCGGCTGGGCTGTGGTCATCCGATGGCCCGTTCCTGTTCCTGGCCTAGCAACGCGTCAACGCGGTCGATGACATAATCCAACCCGTCCAGCAGCCCGTCCTGAATGGTCTGCGATGGCAGGGGTTGGTGCGGCAGGTCGCGGATCGCCTCGATCATCGCATCCGCTGTCAGCCCGTCGCGGTTTTCGTCCAGCATCCGCACAAGGCCCAGTCCTTCTGCGCGCGAGGCGCGAATCCACTGTTCTAGTCGTGGCGTCGTGCGAGGCACGATGACGGCACGTTTGTCAAAGGACAGAACTTCGCAGAAAGTATTGTAACCGCCCATACAGACCACCCCGGCGGCCCCCGCAAAAAGCGTTTCGATCTGGGATTCGAACCCCACGGCGGTCACCCGGCCATTCAACGCGGCAACGCGGGTCTCGAATTCTTCACGCAACTCACCGGAAAGAAAGGGGCCGTAAACCAGCACTGCACGCGGCGACAGGGTAGGGTCTTTTTCGTAAGCGGAGAGAACCTGGTTCACCATCGCCTTACCGTCGCCACCGCCACCTGGCGTGATTAGGATGTAGGGTTGTTCAGGTGGCTCGCCTACAGGGCCAAGATCCCGCCGCAGGTAACCGGTCCAATGCGTGCGCGATTGCGCTGCGTGGCTAAGCGGCAGCCCTTTGGTCGGATCATAGATCGAGCGCAGACCGTAAACCCAGATTTCGTGATAGAAGCGCTCGGTCGCGGCAAGGGCCTCTTTCCGCTCCCACTCGGCGGCCAGAACTTCGGGTTCGTCCAGCACGTCGCGCAGGCCAAGAACCAGCTTGGTGCGTTGGGAATGCAACAGATGTTCCAGTGTCGGCAGCAACTCCCCACGAAAACCGGTGGGTTCCTTGTCGACGATCAGCATATCGGGATCGAATTGCTGGACGGCAGTCTGGATCAGACCTGCGCGCAGTTCGGTCACCTCTTCGATCCCCATGCCAATGGTGCGCGCTGCATAAGAGCCATCGGCACGTTTGGTCACACCTGGCAGGCGCACGTGGTCGACCCGGCGCGGAAAGGTGAACCGACCTGCCACGGGTGACCCGGTCAGGATCAGGGCTGACGCTTGCGGGTTGGCTTGCGTGATAGCTGCGGCAAGGGCGCGCGACCGGCGCAGATGCCCCAATCCAAATGTATCGTGGCTGTAGAACAGTATGCGCGGCGCACGGCCGGTGATGTTGTTTTGTATTCCTAGGCTCATGCCTTCGCCTGTCGTGTCCCTGGGTGCAAATCCGCGCGTTAAACTCCGTTACCGTATATTCTTTGGCGCCGCTTGCCAAAGGGGGTGCCGAGATTGTGCAAATTCGTCAAACATGGCGAAATGGCAACAGCCAAAGTACAGGAGGTTTCGGAGCGTTTTTCCCCGTTACACCCGGCGTTGATCTTGCCATTCCACTCATACTACTGGGTCGGTCATATTCAGTTTTTTCAAGGTTGCAAACACTCTTGTCGCCTGCATTGCAGCCGAAACACGAAGTGACACGAAATTGAGCCGTGAAACGCTGAATATTTGAATACGCTCAGGCGCTTCTGTAACCTGCGATGCAACATACGGCTTGGACAGAAAAATTGATGAAACTCAGACTAATTGGTGGAATGGCTCTGATCCTGTGGACGTTTGCTGCGGCCTTCGTCACAGGGGCATCGGCGCAAGTCCCTTTGATCCCCGGATATACCTCAGAGTCTGAGGCCGAAACTGGGACCGATGGTGATCTGGCTGCCGCGATCAAGGCGGCAACCGAGGCCGGCGCCAGCGTAATTGTCATCGACAGCGCGGGGCAGGTTGTGTCTTCGGGCGGTCAGCCAGGTGCTGATGCCTCGGCCGAGGACGCGCATGGGCCGATGGGCGACGGATCGCAACTGATGAAAGCGCAGGAAAGGTTCTCAAAGTTCCGCGAGTCCATGGAATCGCGCCTAGAGGCTTTGCCCTATTCTATTTTCGAAGTTCAGTACGTCCTGCGGCAGACCAGCCCGGATGGCCGCATTCAGACCTATGTCGAGGTTCTGGCGTGGAACATTCTGTTTCTGCTGCTGGGGCGCTGGCTGTCCACCGAGATTTACGGCAAGCGCATGGCCAAAAAGCTGGTTGTGGCACGGTCCAAGGAAAACCCGCAGGGCTATCGGGAGAAAATGCCGTTTTTGGTGTTCCGGTTTTTCATGGGGATCGGGGGCACGATCTTTGCGATGCTGATGGCGCTGATCGTGGGGTACCTGTTCTTTGGTGAAGCCGAAGATATCTCGATTCAGTTTACGGTCACTGCGATCTTTACGGCGTTTTTCCTGTCGCGCACGATATCCGACCTGTGGCGGATGGTTCTGTCCCCTTATCTGAGCCAATACCGTTTGCCGCCCTTCTCGGATCGGGACGCAAAGCGGCTTTATTTCTGGGCGTCGGCGCTGGCGACCTACGACATCTCGGTTGTGTTGTTCGCCACTTGGGTGGCGGATTTTGGGTTGAACTACAATGTCTATGCCTTGGTCTATGGTGGCCTGACCATGTTGGGCGCGCTGGGCAATTTGTTGATGATAATGTTTAATGCGCGCGCCATTTCGAATGCCATTCGCGGCGGGCGCGCACCGGACCAAGTGTCGTGGATTTTACGGTTCATCTCATTCGCGTGGGCGCCTGTGCTGGTTGTCTATATCGTATTCAGCTGGTTCAAGCTGGCGGTGGATCTGGTGCTTGAGAATGAGAATTCTCTGCCGATCGTGGCCAGCAGCTATTTGATTTTCATGTCTGTGGTCGTGGCCTACGGCGCAATGAATTACCTGCTGGAGCGTTACTTTGACCGTAACCGCCAAATGGAAGACATGAATGCGGCGGCCATGGAAGAGGATGATGAAGCCGTTGAGACACCCGAGGCGGAACTGCGCCAACATTCGATCCTGACATATGAGGATTTGGCCCGTCGCGTGGCAGGGATTTTGGCCTTTGTGGTCGGGCTTTATGCGTTGGTGGTGATCTGGAATCCCGAAGCCAGCTGGAGCGAGGACTTGCCGGTCGAGCGTGCGCTGGATGTGATGGTCATCCTGTTCATCGGCTATATTCTCTTCCACTTCTTCCGCATCTGGATCGACTCGAAAATTGCTGAAGAAACCGATGATGGCGGCGAAGAGGCCGAGTTGGGCGATGAAGGCGGCGAAGGCGGGCAAAGCCGTCTGGCGACCCTGCTGCCCCTGTTCCGTGGGGCGATCCTGGCCGTTGTTGTCGTTACCATCGTTTTGATCGTGTTGATGGAGTTGGGGATTAATGTCAGCCCGCTGTTTGCCGGTGCCGGGGTGGTAGGTCTGGCTGTTGGGTTCGGCTCGCAAACGCTGGTGCGCGATATCTTTTCGGGGGCGTTCTTCCTGATGGATGATGCCTTTCGTAAAGGAGAATACATCGACATCGGGGATGTGAAGGGGACGGTTGAAAAAATCTCGGTTCGTTCATTCCAGTTGCGTCACCATCTGGGCGCGCTGAACACTATTCCCTTTGGTGAGATCAAGGTGCTGACCAACTATTCCCGCGATTGGGTGATAATGAAATTGCCGTTGCGTGTGACCTATGACACCGATGTTGAAAAGGTGCGCAAGCTGATCAAGAAGCTGGGGCAGCAATTGCTGAGCGACCCGGTGATCGGCGACAACTTTATCCAGCCGCTGAAATCGCAGGGCGTGATTGAGATGCAGGATTCCGCGATGATCATCCGGGTCAAGTTCATGACCAAGCCCGGTGACCAGTGGCTGGTGCGCAAGAGAGTCTATCAAGATATTCGCGAGCTATTCGCACGCGAAGGGATCAAGTTTGCTCATCGCGAAGTCACCGTGCGGCTGGCCGAAGGCAAAGAACCCGAGGATCTGACGCCGAAGCAGCGTGAAGCTGTAACCGGCGCGGTGCAGGCGGCGATTGATGAGGATTATCTGGACGATATCGGCCCCGGCGGGGATGATCGCTAGGGAAGGCTCCCGCCCCCTTGGGATGCGTCTCTGACGAGACGCCCCCCAAAGTGTTGGGTCGGGCCGCGCGTACAGCGCGGCGGTTGGTTCAGGTGGTCCGCGAAGGCCAGATGGGTTGGGATGTGCCCAGCTTCGCGGCTGGCAGAGGCCATGACATATGGGCCTGGCCAACGGACAAAGCCGGTTTCAGGCGACGCCCGGGACCCCAACCGGATGCTTCAATCTCTTGAGCGTAATCGGATGTTGTGGGGGTTGTGATCTCTTCGTCCTGCTCGGATTTCGCCAACGCAGCCAGTAGTTCCGCTGTGCGGGCCAGTGACAGCTGCGCCAGCATGATGGAGTTTGCAGACGCGGCCTCGGCCAGTGCCGACAGGACCGTTGCAGCCATCAGATAGCCTGTCGCGTGATCCAGCGCCTGAACCGGCAGAGGGGTGGGTTTATCGGCCTTGGCCCAAGCGCGACCCGCGTCTGCGATGCCTGCGCTCATCTGTACGAGGCTGTCAAAACCACGTCTGTTGGACCACGGCCCCTGCCAGCCATAAGCGTTCAGAGTGACCTCAATTCGGTTGGGAGCCAGTTCATCACGTTTTATCTTGGTCAGTCCAAGCGCATCCAGCGCACCCGGGCGGTAGCCATGAATGAAGACATCTGCTTGCGCCAGCAGGTCTTCCAGCTTCTTCAGACCGGCTGGCGATTTCAGATCTAGATAGGCGCAGTGTTTGCCCAGTGAAATACCCGGAATGACACCCGGCTCATCCCATCCAGGCGGGTCGATGCGCAGAACTTCGGCACCGAACCCCGCAAGCGTGCGAGTCGAGACCGGTCCGGCCAGAACACGCGTCAGGTCCAGAACGCGCAAGCCTGCCAGCGGACGTCGAGCCGTTGCCTCGGGACGGTCGCGCGGCGTGATATGCCGCGGGCTGTGCCATCCGATCAGCGGATCGCGCGACACCGCCCGCCCTTGCGGGTGTTCCAGCCATTCGGTCCGACCGCGCATCGCGGCGGCCGCGCCGCCCTCGGCCACAACCGAGGTTTCCAAATCGGCGATGGACCAGTCTTTCACAGCCTGTGCAACTGCGTCCCGGTTGGCTTGCGCCTCCAGCACCTTCAGCGCCGCTGCCCGGTGGGAGGGCAGATTGGTGTGCAGCCTGATCCAGCCATCCGACGCCTGATAATCCCCGGCGATTGGGTCCCAGAGGCTGGGCATCTCCCACCCGTCTGGTTTGAACGAAGACCCGTACCACAGCGAAGCCAAACGATGATTGACCGATATCTCAGGCGTTGTGGGGGCAAGGTTCATTGCTGTGATCAGGCGCGCCAACTCTTGACCAACGGCAGCGAAACTGGCGGTTGCCAGTTCGGATACAGCAAACGCGCTGGACCATGCGCCCTTCCCGGTCGACTTGTAGCTGTCTGCGGCGGGGAGGGCGGAAATCAGGCTCATTGCTGGTACGGGTCCAGACTGTCGCGCAATCCGTCGCCCAGGAAGTTGAACGCCAGTACAACGACAATGATTGGCAGCATTGGAATTGCCGTCCACGGATATATCTCGATCGAGGCCAGGTTCTGCGCGTCATTCAGCATCACCCCCCAGCTGACCGCAGGAGCGCGCAGCCCAAGGCCAAGGAAGCTGAGCGCCGTTTCTCCAAGGATCATCGCCGGGATCGACAAAGTGGCCGATGCGATCAGGTGGGACATGAAGTTGGGCAGCAGGTGTTTGCGGATCACGCGGCCCGAGCTTGCGCCCATCATCTCGGCGGCGCGCACGTATTCCTCTTCGCGCAGCGACAGGAATTTGGCGCGCACGGATCGGGCCAGACCGGGCCAATCGAGGATGCCGAGGATGATCGAGATGATGAAAAACACCGCCACCGGGCTCCAATTCGAAGGCACCGCGGCGGACAGGGCCAGCCACAAGGGTAGTTCAGGCAAAGAGCGCAGGATTTCAATGACCCGGTTGATCACCCAGTCGATCTTGCCGCCGAAATAGCCGGCCATTGAACCGAAGATAATTCCAAGGGTGAAAGACACCGAGATGCCGATTAAACCTACGGTCAGCGACAGCTGCGCGCCGTAGAGAATGCGACTGAACACATCCCGGCCCAGACGGTCCGACCCCCACAGGAACAGCGTGGCCCCTTCGGGCGCGCAGAACAGGTGAGTGTCGGATTTGATCAGGCCAGCCAGTTTGTATTCCGACCCTTCACAGAAAAACTTGATCGGGCGCGGATCTTCGAGGTCGGGTACGAATTTCCATTGGAAGGTTTCCAGATCGGCCTCGGCAACGATGGGAAAGACATGGGGGCCGATGAATTTGCCCTCATAGAACCAGTTGACGCTTTGCGGCGGCGCATAAAGATGCTCTCCGTTGCGTTCATTCGGACCATAAGGCGCGATGAACCCTGCGAAAGGCAGCATCAGATAACACAGCAGCAGGAAAATGCCCGAGATCAAGCCCAGCTTGTGAGTTTTGAACTTGCGCCAAACCAGCACCCAGTTTGGCGCGTCCAGATCGGCACGCTCAAGCTGTTGCAGGGCGGCGTCCGGGTCATAGGGGGCGTCGTCGACATAGCGACCATCGGGATGTTGGGTCATGCTTCACGCCCCTCGTACCGGATGCGCGGGTCAAGCATGACCAGCAGAATGTCAGATATCATGGTGCCGATGAGGGTCAGCAGGGCCACGAACATCAGAATAAAGGCGGACAGGAACTGATCCTGCGTTTTCAGTGCCGTCAGAAGGGTCGGGCCGATGGTTTGCAGGCCAAGAACAACCGAGACCAAAACCGAGCCGGACACCATCGAGGGTAGCAGGTTGCCGATATCCGCCACGAAGGGGTTGAACGCCACGCGCAGCGGGTATTTCGCCAGCATCCGCGACGGGGCCATCCCTTTGGCGATTGCGGTTTCCACATAGGGTTTCCCCAACTCGTCCAGCATGTTGGCCCGCAAGCGTTGCATCATGGCCGAAGCCCCCGAGGTGCCGATCACAAAGGTCGGGACGATCAGGTGGACAAGAATGGACTTCAACTTGTCCCAGCTCATCGGCTGGCCTTCAAAGGATGGGTCCATCAAGCCGCCGATGGGTAGGTTGAAGTAACGGTGGCCGTAATAGAACAGGATCAGCGCAAGCAGAAAGTTCGGCGTGGCCAGACCCAGATACCCCACAAAAGCCGACGTGTAGTCGATCCACGTCCGGGACTTGGCAGCAGCAAGGACACCAAGCGGCAGCGCGACGGCGTAGACGAACAGGATGGCGGCCAGATTGACCACTACGGTCAACCACAGGGTATCGCCTACAATCTCGGCCACGGGGCGGTCGAATTCGAAGGACCAACCATAGTTGCCCTGCAGAAGCCCCTCGAACCCGTGCGGGCCGGGCCAGAATCCCATCCAGATCAGATATTGTTCCCAGACGGGCCGGTCCAGCGCATATTCCGCACGCAGAAATTCTGCCTTGGCCACGCCGGCAGACTGGCCGGAAGCCTGCAACTCGGCGATCTGATTGCTCAGGTAATCTCCAGGCGGAAGGTTGATGATCACGAAGATCAGCACCGACACCACCAACAGAGTCAGCAGCATCGTGAAAAAGCGATACACCGCATAGCGCAGCATGACCATTTAGCTGCTCCTGATCAGTCGGCGAAGAAGAATTCGTCCGGCCGGTGAATGCCGAAATGGGCGCCGGGCTCCCATGCCCACATGGCCTGTTCGGGCACGTTGCGCAGGCGGTTCGACACCACCACAGGCTGCGGTGCGCCGTTCAGAATGCCGATGGCAAATAGCTGTTCGGCATGAATGTTCAACATCTCGGTCCAGATTGCCTTGCGATCGTCGTCGTTGGTGGCGACCTCCCAATCATGGGCCAGCTGCATCAGGCGTTCTGCCTCGGGCATGTCGGGAGCTTCGCCTGCGTCGCCGCCGGTTTGATAAAATTGACCCCATTTGGGCCAGGCCAGAAAGACCTGATCAGTCGGAGCCAGATAAGCGGGCGAGGTGTGGGCCTGCGGAATACCGTCATCCCAGCCAAACCAGACCGAAGCCATTGTGTTCCCAGCAAAAACGCGGTTGCGCAAGATGTCCCTATCCAGCGGTCGCATGACCAGAGCGACGCCAATCTCGCGCCAGGTGTCGGTGACGATCTGCAGCGCGTTCTCGACCTCCTGCCGTTCACCGGCAGTTTCGATGATCAGTTCCATCGGGCGGCCATCGGGCAGCATGCGGATGCCGTTCTTGTCGCGTTCGGTCAATCCGGCCTCATCCAGTAGGGCATTGGCCATTTCGATGTCATATTGCGCCCATGCCTGAGCGTTTTCCTCATCATAGAACGGCGACGCGGGCAGAACCGACATCGCGCCGGGCTGGGCCAGTTTGAAATACAGCGCCTGATTGATCGTCTTGCGGTCGATGGCAAGTGACAGGGCACGGCGCACGCGGACATCGCGCAGAACGTCGCGCCAACCGTCATCAGCAAAGTTCAGATTCGGATAGATTGCGATCTGCGACGCGACACCGGTTTTCCACAGCCGTGTCTTGTAGTTCCCGACCTCTTCGCCCTTTTTCAGGATCGACGCATCGCGGAACGCCAGCCCACGCCCCTGCAGGTCGGTTTCACCAGCGTTGGTTTTTGCTGCGACCAGACCGGGGGCGACAATCTCCATCTCGACCACGTCGATATAAGGCAATTGCACACCGTTGCTGTCGATGCGGTGGTAATAGGGGTTGCGTACAAAGTTATGTCGGATTTTCTTGCCCGAGCTGGCATTCAGCCATGGCTGCAGCGTGGGTAGTTCGTGGTTGTCGAATTTATAAAGGTTATCCAGCTTGTTGTGCAGTGCCGCCCAGCTTTTGACCCGGTTGTCTTCGACCAGCGCGGCCATTTCTTCGGGATCTGCATATTTCTCGTGATACGGCTTCAGAAATGCGGCAGGTCGGTAAATGAAGGGCGGACGCGCCTGTGCCAGTGATTGCAGGAAATCCGGGTTCGGGTCCTCCCATTCGAAAACAACCGTGGTTTCGTCGGGGTAACTCACCGTTGGCGTTTTGCCTTCGACGATCAGAAAATCGGGCGGGCCGGACGGGCTGAGCAGCTCGTTATTTGCGACATCTTCCCACCAGTACCTGAAATCCTCGGATGTAAACGGCGATCCGTCTGACCATTTATGCCCCTCGCGCAGGTTCAGGGTAAACCTGCGGTTGTCTTCGTTTTCGTAGGACTCGAGCAGGTCGGGTACAAGTTCGTAATTCTCATTGAAACCCACCAGCCGGGCATAGCCATAGACAACCATCTGGCGGATGTCCTTGGACCGGGTGACCATAGTGCGCAAAGTGCCGCCTGGCGTTCCAAATTCACGCCCCTTTGCCGCCAGATCGACAACCAGCGGTTCATCGGGAAGGCGATCCTGAACAGGTGGCAGATTGCCCGCGCTCACCTCACTTTCCCAAAATCCGCTTTCCTTTGGGGTGGGTGTTTCCGCCGAGGCGGGCAGCATCCACGCAGCCGTCAGCGTGGCAGCCAGAAGCAGGGGGCGAGTGGTCTTAAACATGGCATCGTACCTTATGGCCGGGTTCCATCTCTACCAGCGAAGGTATCACGGAGTCAGTAAATCGGAAGGCGTCATCCCAACTGTCCGGCGAACCTGCGCCCAAAGCAACCAATTTCAGGTCGATTGGGCGGTTGATGTCAGGTTCTGGCTGGGCGGCAATCAGCGCCTTGGTGTACGGGTGGCGGGGATTGTAGAAAAGGGTCTCGGGCGGGGCCTGTTCAACGACCAGCCCGCGGCGCATCACGGCAACCTCGTCGGCAATGCGCGCCACAACGGCAAGGTCGTGAGAGATAAAGAAGTAGGACAGGTTCAGACTGTCCTGCAAATCTTCCAGCAGGGTCAGGATTTGTTCCTGAACCGAGACATCCAAAGCCGATGTAGGTTCGTCGCACACGATCAGCTGCGGGTCCAGCATCATGGCGCGGGCAATGGACAGACGCTGTCGCTGACCACCAGAAAAGGCATGAGGGTAGCGTTTCAGCATGTCGGCGTTCAGCCCAACCCGCAGCAGCATCTCGGCGGCTTTGTCACGCTGTTCAGATGCGGTGCCGATCTTGTGAATCTCCAACGGCTCGGTCATCGCATCCTGAATGCGCATGCGCGGGCTGAGCGAGCTGTAGGGGTCTTGAAACACCATCTGCGCCTTGCGCTGAAACGCAGTGCGCTGGGCGCGGGTCATGTGGTGGACGGTAATAGGGTCTTCGGTTGGCGAGGTGCGGAACAGAACCTCGCCGCCGGGATCGGGAAGTTCGGCGCCCAACGCGATACGCGCAGCCGTGGTCTTGCCCGAGCCGCTTTCGCCGACCACGGCCAGCGTCTTGCCGCGTGCGAGCTTCATGTCAACGCCACGGCAGGCATGGATCAGTTGTTCACCCTTCCAACCCTTGCTGGATCGCAAGGTGTAAGTTTTTGAGACGTTCTTGATCTGTAGGATCAGATCCTCGTCGGGCATCGGTATCCCAACTGAGTCTTCGTCCGGAATCTCGGGTGCGGCGTTGAACAATTGCTGCGTGTAAGGATGCGCGGGTGAGGTCAGGATCGGGGCGGCGGCCCCGGATTCCATCACACGGCCCTTGTGCATGACGACGACCTGTTCTGCCATATTGGCGACCACGCCCAGATCATGGGTGACAAGGATCAGTGCCATGCCGGTTTCGCGCTGCAATTCCTTGATCAGGCCCAGAACCTGCGCCTGTGTCGTCACGTCAAGCGCGGTTGTCGGCTCGTCCGCGATCAACAATTCCGGCTTGGACACCATCGCCATCGCAATCATGGCGCGTTGGCGCATGCCACCCGACAATTCAAACGGGTAAGAATCATATGCACGTTGGGGATCGGGAAAGCCAACGCGCTCGAACTGAGTCAAAACTTCTTTGCGGGCCTGCGCCTCGGACGCGCCACGGTGCAGCCAGAGAACCTCGCTGACCTGATTGCCGATCTTGTGCAGCGGCGACAGGGATCGCATCGGTTCCTGAAAGATCATCGAAACGCGGTTGCCGCGAATGCCGCGCATCTGCTTTTCGCTAATCTTGGTCAGATCTTCTGTGCCTTTGGAATCATTCAGAATGATTGTCCCGCTGCGAATTTGCGCGGTGCGTGGCAAAATCCGCAGCGCTGCCCTGCACGAGATAGTCTTGCCAGAACCGGATTCGCCGACCAGCGCAAGTGTCTGCCCTGCCTCGACGTCAAAATTGACGCCTTTGACAACGGGGTTGCCCGCACCAAAACCGATGCTCAAATCGCGGACAGACAACAAAGCTGTCATGCGGGTATTCCACCCGTTGGGCCGTAGGTCGGCATCGGCTTGATCAACTCCCCGTGTTTTTTGACGCAGTCTCGCGCGGTTGGGGCGGGGTAGTCAAACCCGTTCTTGGGGTGAAATGTCGCGAAAACGTGAAACTGACACCAATTTGTCTACACAAAGTCTTGAGGATTTGCGATCACGGGCCACGTCGACCCCATCTGGCAAATCGACTGATATCAAGGAGAGATTTCCCCGTGCCCGACGATCAAAGCCGACTCGATCTGTTCATTGACCGCATGGTGTCGCAACGCGCCTGTCTGGATTTTGCCATTGCCGAATCGCGTGGCATGGCGGGGCCTGTCTTTGAATTGGGTTTGGGCAATGGGCGCACCTATCATCACATGGCGCAATATGTGAAAGACCGCCCCGTGTACGTGTTTGAACGCGCGGTGGCGTCCCACCCAGATTCAACGCCCCCCGAGGATCGGGTGATTCTGGGCGATGTGCGCGAAACGCTGCCCGCCGCGCTGACGCGTTTCGGTGCCACTGCAAGCCTGATCCACGCGGACCTTGGCGGGCATAACCGAGAAAAGAACGACGCCTTTGCCAGATTTGTTTCACCGTTGATCCAACCTCTGCTCGCAGAAGGTGGTTTGATGGTCTCCAGTGATCGGATGTATTTCGACGAACTGACTGAATTGCCTTTGCCGCCCGGTGCGGTTCAGGGCCGGTGCTTCGTCTATCGCCGCTGAGACACAGGAGCATCCCATGCTGTTCTACGATTGCAAGACCGCCCCGAACCCACGCCGGGCTCGTATGTTCATCGCGGAAAAAGGGTTGGAGGTCGAAACCCGCGAGGTCTCGATCGGCAAAGGCGAACAGCTGAGCGATGCGTTCAAAGCGATCAACCCGAACGCGACCCTTCCTGTGCTGATCACGGATGAGGGCACAGCACTGACCGAGAACCTTGGCATCGCGGCCTATCTCGAGGCCCGATTTCCCGAACCGCCTTTGATGGGGCGCACCCCGGATGAAAAAGGGCTGGTTTTGATGTGGAACAGTATCGTTGAACAGCAAGGCGGGGCGCCCATTGGCGAAACTTTACGCAACACGCATCCCGCCTTTGCCGACAGGGCGATTCCCGGTCCGGTGAATCACGCTCAGATTCCTGAACTGGCGCAACGAGGTGCCGCGCGGGTTGGATATTTTTTCGATCTGTTGGAATGGCGATTGGCGGAAAGTCCCTATATCGCCGGGTCTGAGTTTACGCTGGCTGACATCTCAACATTTGTCTTTGTTGACTTTGCCCGAGTGATCAAGACGCGAATACCGCAGGAAAATTCGGCCACGCTGGCGTGGTTCGAAAAGGTCAGCACACGGCCCAGCGCGCAGCTTTAAACCAGAGAAATCCGTCCAACAATCTAGTGCAGGTAGAACTGTACAGAAATGTCTAGACAGAAGTGAACAGTGGGTCTAGCGTTCTGCCCAAGCCATGTTGGGAGGGCAGGATGAAATCTCAGTACCGTGTTGTGGTTATCGGGGGCGGCGTTGTGGGCGCCTCGGTTCTGTATCACCTGGCCAAGTTCGGCTGGTCGGATGTGGTGATGCTGGAACGGCGGCGGTTGGCATCGGGGTCTTCCTGGCACGCTGCCGGAGGGGTTCATGCGTTGAATGCTGACCCAAATATGGCCTCGCTGCAGGCGTATACCATCGATCTGCTTAGTGAGATTGAAAAGGAATCGGGTCAGAATATCGGTATGCACATGACCGGTGGCCTGACGTTGGCTGGAACGCCCGAACGGTGGGAGTGGTTGCAGGCGAACTACCGTATTTTTCAGTCTATCGGCATTGAGGATTGCGAGTTGCTGTCTCCGGAAGAGGCGCAGCGCCGTTGCCCGATCATGTCCACCGACGGCGTGCTGGGTGCAATGTGGGCGGACCGCGAGGGCTATATCGACACGACCGGCACGGTGCAGGCTTATGCAACGGCGGCCAGAAAACGTGGTGCCGAGTATTACGAGGAAACCAAGGTTGAGGAGCTGATCCAAACCGCGGATGGTTGGAAGGTGGTGACCGACAAGGGCACGATCACTTGCGAACATGTGGTCAATGCGGCTGGGCTTTGGGCCAAACAGGTGGGCCGCATGGCTGGCATCGAACTGCCGGTCTCGCCGCTGAAACACCACTATCTGATTACCGACACGGTGCCTGAAGTGGCGCAGGCGGATTTCGAGATGCCGATGACCGTCGACCTCGAAGGGTTCACCTATATGCGGCAGGACCAGAAGGGCGTCCTTGTTGGTATCTACGAGATTGATCACGAACACTGGGCCATGGACGGCGCACCGTGGAATTACGGCGAAGAGCTGTTCCAAGAACAGCTGGATCGGATTGAAAACGAACTGACGCTGGGCTTTGAGCGATACCCGTCGATTCAGAACGTGGGGATCAAGACGTGGGTAAACGGGGCGTTTACTTTCTCGCCAGATGGTAACCCGTTGGTCGGACCCGTTCCGGGCAAGCGCGGTTATTGGTCGGCCTGCGCGGTGATGGCCGGGTTCTTGCAGGGCGGCGGCGTTGGCAAAACATTGGCCGAGTGGATGATCCATGGCGAGCCTGAGGCGGATGCATGGCCGATGGACGTGGCGCGGTATGGTGATTTCGCGCAGAACAAACGCTATATCCGCGAAACCACCGGGCAGTTCTATTCCCGCCGTTTCGTAATGACCTACCCGAATGAGCAACTGCCCGCGGGCCGTCCGCTGAAGATGGCGCCCGCCCATGACGCAATGACAGAGGCCGGCTGCAAATGGGGTGTTAGCTGGGATCTGGAAGTGCCGCTGTATTTCGCGCCGAAAGGGTTTGAGGAAACACCGACGCTCAAACGATCAAACGCTCACGACATCGTGGCCGAGGAATGCAAGGTGATCCGCGAAGGCGTCGGCCTGTTGGATATCTCGGGCTTTTCGCGGTTTGAGGTCAGCGGCCCCAATGCTGAGGTTTGGCTCGATAAGGTCATGGCATCGAAACTCCCCGCGCCGGGCCGTGCCAAATTGGCCCCGATGCTGGGCGAGGACGGGCGGCTCAAAGGGGATCTGACCGTTCTTAACTGGGGCGACGACACCTGGTGGATCATGGGCAGCTATTATCTGCGCGCCTGGCATATGCGCTGGTTCGACGATCACATGATCGACGGCGTCAATATCCGTGATCTGGGCGAAGAGTATTGCGGTTTCGCTGTGGTAGGGCCGAAATCGCAGGCAGTGGTCGAGAAACTGGCGGAACAGGATATCTCGGGTCTTGGGTTCATGGGCTGCGATGAATTTGATATCGGCCTCGTTCGCGCCCGCGTCGCGCGTATGTCGGTGACAGGCGAAAAAGGCTATGAGATCAACTGCCGTTATGGCGATCATATTGCGCTGCGCCGGATGCTGCTTGAGGCCGGGGCGGATGAAGGTATTCGCGAATGCGGCTTCAACGCGATGCTGTCGACGCGGCTGGAAAAAAGCTTTGGTATCTGGTCGGCGGAGTTCACCCAGGCCTACACGCCGGGGATGACAGGAATGGATCGCTGGATCGACTGGGATAAGGATTTCGTCGGCAAAGACGCCGCATTGGCCGAGCGTGACGGAAACGGCCCGGCGCAAGTGCAAGTAACGCTGGAAATAGACGCGCTGGACGCTGACGCCAGCGGGTACGAGCCGATCTGGTCGGGCGAAGACCGAGTGGGTTTCGTAACTTCGGGCGGCTATGGGCACTATACCGGAAAATCTCTGGCTATGGCTCTGGTCGAACGTGACAAGGCCGAACCGGGTACCGAGTTGACGGTTCATGTGGTTGGTGTTGAACGCCCCGCGTGTGTGATCGCAACGTCCCCATACGATCCGAACGGTAAGGCGATGAGGGGCTGATGGTGATCTCGCAAACATCCGAGCGCGGCAGGCGGCGTCGTGGACGCGGTGCAGACGCCGTGCCTGTGCCAAGCCGCGATGTAAATTACCGCCAGCTGCGGAACCCGTTCCCGGTGATGGAGGTGTTCCCGGCGGATCAGATCGCCGATATGCACGAAACCGCCCTGCGGACGCTTCAGGAGCTGGGGATTAAGGTTCTGCTGCCTGAGGCGCGCCGAATATTCGACAAGGCAGGCGCACGGGTAGAGGAAGACAGTGAAATGGTCTTCATCGGTCGAGAGATCGTTGAGGCCGCCATAACGACAGCCCCCAAGTCCATCAATTGCCGTGCTGGCGCGCGCCGTCGTGATTTCACGCTGGAACTGGGCAGTCTTGTGTTTCAACCAGGGGCAGGGGCTCCGAATGCCACCGATCTGGAAAAGGGTCGTCGCCCCGCGACGGGGCAGGACTATCTGGATTTTTTAAAACTTACGCACCACTTTGATGTGTTCCAGATGATTTCGCCGCAGGTCGAACCACAGGACGTGCCGACCCACCTGCGCCACTATTTCACCACGCAGGCGCAGATGGAGCTGACTGACAAGTTCCCGTTCTTCTACTCTCGCGGAACGCCGCAGGTGATGGATTGTTTTGAGATGCTGACCACAGCGCGTGGCCTGCCGGACGATGAATTCCGCGCCACCCCGCACAGCTATACGATCATCAATACCAACAGTCCGCGGACGTTGGATATCCCCATGGCGCAAGGTCTAATCGACTTTGCCCGCCACGGTCAGATGTCGATTGTCACGCCGTTCACGCTAATGGGGGCGATGGCACCCATTACTGTGGCCGGGGCGATTACGCTGTCTCATGCCGAGGCTTTGGCAGCGGTTACCCTGACCCAGCTAACCAATCCCGGCGCGCCGGTGTGTTATGGGACCTTCACCAGCAACGTGGACATGAAATCGGGGGCTCCAGCGTTTGGGACGCCTTCGCATTTCCAGGCGTCTCTGGCGGCGGGGCAGTTGGCGCGACAACTGGGCCTTCCGTGGCGGTCCGCCGCCGGGTCGGCTTCGAATGTAAACGACGTTCAGGCCGCGAGTGAAAATCAGTTTGGCCTTTGGGGGTGTCTGATGGCCGGGGCCACGGTGATCATCCATTCGGCCGGGTGGCTTGAGGGTGGATTGACGGTCTCGTTCGAAAAGATGATCTGTGACGCCGAAGTGCTGAATATGGTGGCCGAGCTGTGTGCTGGCGCACAAGCGGGCACGGCCGAGATCGGTTATGACACTGCCCTGCGTGAGGTTGAACCCAGCGGCCATTTCTTTGCCTCCAGCCAGACGATGGAGCGCTACAATACCGAATTCTACGAGCCCCATGTGCATGACTATGCCAATTTCGGTACCTGGACCGAGCGCGGATCAATCGACGCCAATCACCGTGCAACGGACGTTTGGAAGACCATCCTGAACGATTTCAAAGCCCCTGCCGGGGACAGCGACAGGTTGGGTGACTTGCAGGACTTCATCGCACGCCGTACGGCTGAAGGCGGCGCACCGCCGGAGAGTTGAATGAACACAAAACCGATCCTGCATAGGGACGATCCCAAGGCCGAACCGCTGGTCGGCAACATCAAGGTCACGCGCGACGATTGGCTGAACGTGGCGATGGATGTGCTGATCTCGGACGGGGTGGACCAGATCAAGGTTCTGAACCTGGCCGAGCGGATGGCCGTGTCGCGATCATCTTTCTATTGGTATTTCAAGTCCCGGCAGGAATTGCTGGACGCGCTGCTGGCCCGCTGGCAGGCAACCAATACGGCGGCGCTGGTTGCGCAGGCCGAAGAACCTGCCGATACCATCACCGCTGCGGTTTGCAATGTGCATCGCTGCGTGGTGAACACGGACCTCTTCGATACGGCGCTGGATTTCGCCGTGCGCGACTGGGCACGCAAGTCAGGCAAGGTACGGCGGGCGCTGGACCAATCGGACGCGCGGCGGCTTGAGGCGTTGCACGCCATGTTTGCGCGGTATGGGTATCCCGAGATCGAGGCCGAAACCCGCGCGCGCGTGTTGTACTACATGCAAATCGGGTACGATCTGGCGCAGTTGAACGAGCCGATGGAAACGCGGCTGTCGCTGGTGTCGCATTACCTTTACGTCTTTACCGGAGTCGAACCCAGGCCCGAAGAAGTCGAAGAATTCAGCGCCTATTCAAAGCGCTATTGGGAGGGAGCAACAGAATGAGTCAACCAGACGCAATTATCATTGGCACGGGTGTCATCGGCGCGGCCATCGCGTTCGAGATGGCCAAGGCCGGGTGGAAAACTCTGTCGTTGGACCGCAATGCTCAGGTCGGTCACGGCTCGACTGCCGGGTCCTGCGCGATCATCCGGATGCATTATTCGACCTTTGATGGCACGGCCTTTGCGTGGGAAGGCTATCACTATTGGCGCGACTGGGCCGAATATCTGGGCCTGCCAGCAGATGCCAATCTGGCGCAGTTTCGTGAAACCGGATGTCTGGTGATGAAGACCGAAGCCAACGGGATGCTGGAAAAGCACATGAAAAACAGTGCGGATCTGGATTGCCCGTTCGAAGATTGGTCGCCTGAAAAAATCACGGAGCGTCTGCCGGTTTATTCATTGGACAGCTTCACCCCGCCCAAACGCATGGAGGACCCGGAATTTGGCCAGCCGAACGGGCGCAAGATGCAGGGCGGCGTGTTCTGGCCGCAGGCCGGATATGTCACCGACCCGGCCTTGTCGGCGCAGAACCTGATGGATGCCGCCAAACAGCATGGGGCAGAAGTGCGCACCGGGGCTGAAGTGATTGAAATTCTGGCGGAAGGTGGTCGCGTGGCCGGGGTCAAACTGGCCTCGGGCGAGGAAATCCGCGCCAAGGTCGTGGTAAATGTCGCTGGACCGGGATCAGCGATTATCAACAAGATGGCTGGCGTATTGGATGACATGACCATCGAAACCCGCCCTCTGCGACAGGAAGTGGTTCACGTCCCCGCGCCCGAGGGATTCGATTTCGAAAATGACGGTACTATTGTGTCGGACAGCGATATCGCGTGTTACTGCCGCCCTGAACATGGCAATCATATACTCGTGGGTTCAGAAGATCCCGAATGCGATCCGCATCAGTGGTGCGAGGATGACGTGCACTACAATCACGACTTCACCGACCAGTGGACCACACAGGCGATGCGCTATGCCCAGCGGGTGCCCAGCCTTGGCATCCCGTCCAAAACCCGTGGGGTGGTTGATCTGTATGATGCGTCGACCGATTGGATTCCGATCTATGACAAATCCAGCCTGCCGGGGTTCTACATGGCCTGCGGCACCAGTGGAAACCAGTACAAGAACGCGCCGATCGCAGGAAAGATGATGACGGCCCTGATCGACTATTGCGAGGGTGGGGCGGATCACGATGCGCAGCCACTGCAGTTCGAGCTGCCCTATATCAAGCGGATGATCGATGTTGGGTTCTACTCGCGTAAACGTCCGATCAACGAAGAAAGCAGTTTTTCGGTTCTGGGCTAGCCTGCCTGCAAAACAGCTCTAGTCTTTCCAGGAACCGTTTGTGGGGTCTTGGATGACTGAACCATCGAACCGAGTTCTGATACTGGGCAGCGCGCCCGGCGCCTTGGCCGCGCAAGGCTGGGCGCGCGATCCCTTTACCCATATTGTCGCGATCAATAACGCCTGGCGCATCCGGCCAGATTGGGACATTCTGATCCACCCCGAAGATTTCCCGATAACAAACCATCCAACTGGACTTGCCCCGCATCAGCGGATCATCACGGCGCAGGACTATGTACCGGCGCAAAATGGGTTTGGTGGGTTTGTCTACGCTGGCGGAACGATGGCGTTTACCGCGGGCTATTGGGCCTTGGCGGCGCTAAGGCCTGCGGTGCTGGCCTTTTTCGGCTGTGACATGATCTACCCGGATACCGGGAAGACGCATTTCTACGGAACCGGTCAGGCTGATCCTTTGCGTACGGATATCACTTTGCGGTCGCTCGAGGCTAAATCGGCGCGCCTGGCGCTGTTTGGTGCAGATCAGGGATGCCAGGTCGTCAGGCTGTCAAAAGGGGAGAGCCGCCTGCTGTTTCCGTCCGTCGGGATCGGTGATCTTGTAAGAGACGACTTACCCGAAACCGATGCGATGCAGGCCATTGTCCAGTCGGAAAATCAGCTGGGGTATCACGTGCCCTCGGGGCGGTATTGGGAAGTTGCGGACAGGTTCGACACTAGCAAGCTTGATGCGTTGGACCAGCAATGGCTGGCTGCCTATCGCGCGTCAGCCCTGAGAGATTTCGCCTGAAACGGTCAATAGATCAGGTGGCGAATTCGGCCCAGGCCCAGACCATCGCGATATAGGTCAGGTTGTGCATCAACTGGTCCAGACCCGCAGCGCGCCAAAAAGCAGCCTGTGTTGGCATCAGTTTTTTCTTGTCAGAATAACTGGCTTTGGCAAAATCGATGTTGAAATGTACGAACCATTCCAGGGCGGCAATTATAAGAATAAAAGCCCAAGGCGCACCGAACAGCACAAAGACAATAACGGATCCGATAACATGTACGCCGGCATGTTGCGCGCGACCCCAGTGAAGATACTCACCACGCCCCGATAGCATTTTGGGTGTCTGAAGGTAGAAATCCGCGAACATATGTTTGATCTGCAACAAGCAGAGCATCGACAACACTGCGCCCAAGCTGGCGGTCAAATTGTTTCTCCCGATATCGTCCTAAAGCGAACTCTAGGGGCTAAACTGGTGCGGCGCAAATAAACTAGATCACACATGGCGAATTTATGTGCAAACTGGAAACTATTTGCGTCAGTGGTCACGAATGCTGTAAATTCAGCGTGTTGGATGCGCCGCAATTTCTTTCAGATCGGATCGGTGATTCAAAACAGGGGCAGGATCCATAGAACGTTCGATTTTCCGGTTTATTTGGAAGTACTCAAAACGCGATCAGCTAATTCTGCTGGCCGTGACGTCTACGCTGTTCCCGCTGCTGTATCTGACACTGGAATTGCCCAAGCGCATTATCAACGATGCCATTGGTGCAGCCAGCCCGATTGTGGATGTTCTGGGGTATCAGGTACCGCAAACCACATTCCTGATTATTCTGTGCGGCGCGTTCTTACTGGCGGTGCTGGCGCATGGCCTGATGAAGATGCGTATCAACACCATGAAGGGTGTGCTGAGCGAACGGATGCTGCGCCGCTTCCGGTATCAGCTGATCAACCGCGCCCTGCGTTTCCCCCAACCGTATTTCGAGCGGGTCAGCCAGGGTGAAATGGTGTCGATGATCACCGCCGAAAGCGAGCCTATGGGTGGGCTTATGGGCGATGCGATCAGCCAGCCGGTCCTGCAAGCGGGACAGATGATCACGATCCTGTCGTTCCTGTTCCTGCAAAGCGTCTGGTTCGGGCTGGCCGCTGTGGCCTTGATACCGCTGCAGGCGTGGCTGATTCCCAAGCTGCAGCGTCAGATCAACTTACTGAACAAGAAACGCATTCAAGAAGTCCGCGTATTGGCCGCGCAAATTGGCGAGAATGCCGCCGGGGCCTCGACCCTGCGGGCCAATGGCGGCTGGCGTTATCGCCGGGCGATGATCTCGGAACAGTTGGGACGGCTATTCGGCATTCGGTTCGAGATCTACCAGAAAAAGTTCTTTATGAAGTTCATCAACAACTTCATCTCGCAGCTGACGCCGTTCATGTTCTATTTGATTGGCGGCCTTCTGGTATTGCAGGGGTCAGTCTCGCTGGGGGCGCTGGTGGCGGCGTTGGCGGCGTACAAGGACCTGAGTTCGCCGTGGAAAGAGCTGCTGACCTACTACAACCAGACGCAGGACATGTCGCTGCGCTGGGACGTGGTGATCGAACGTTTTGCCCCGCCGGGAATGCCCGATGAAAAACTGTTCGAAGGTGAGCCCGAAACGCGACCACATCTGAATGGGGATATCGCGCTGGATCGAGTCTCGGTTCGGGATATGGATGGCAATCAGGTTTTGGATGATCTGAACCTTACCTTTAAAGGCGGACAAACTGTTGGGATTGCGGCCCCCAGCGAAGAGGACCGGCGCGCCGTTGCTGAGTTGCTGACGCGGGAAATCCTGCCCAGCGCGGGTCGGGTCGAGATTGGTGGCGAAAACCTGTCGAACCTGCATCAGAGTGTGGTGGCCGCGCGCATCGGCTACGCCTCGTCACGCCCGGTCATGTTTCAGGGGACGTTGGGCGACAATGTGATGATGCCGATGCGTCAGAGGCCGCTGACAACGCAGTCCGACGACCCTGATTTTGCTGAGACACAGCGGGCAGGCAACAGCGCCGATCCATATGATGCCGAGTGGCTTGACCCGTCTCAGGCCGGGTTGGACAGCCCCGACGCGCTGCGCGATTGGTGGTTGCACCTGATCGATGGCATGGGGTCGGGGGCGGCTTTGTTCCAGCGTGGATCAGAGCAAGTGTTTGATCCGATTGAACACCCGGAATTGGCCAGCAAACTGGTCGAGCTGCGCCCCTTGGTCCAGCAGGCGGTGCAAAAGGCTGGGCTGGAGCAACAAGCTTTGGTGTTTGATCGCGACACTTACAACCCGGCCTTGCCGGTGGTGGAAAACCTGCTGTTCGCCACGCCGCGTGTGCCGGTCACGCAGGAATTGCTGGCGCGTCAAACCGTCTTTTTGGGACAACTGCGCGAGTTGGGGTTGGACGAAACACTGGTTGGTCTGACCCGCGATGTGATCGAGATGCTGCGTCAGATCTTTGGTCTGGACGGCACCGACCACCCGCTGTTCCGCAAGCTGGGACTTGAGGCGCAAACCTATGAGGCCGCGCTGGAACTGGTCGAGCGGACCAGGAATGAGGGCGTATCCGGTCTGGATGACGAACAACTGGCCAATCTGCTGGCGGTGCCATTCGTGATTTCGGCGGAACAGATTGGGCCTGCCTTTACCGATGAGTTAAAGAACCGAATCCTCGAACTACGTCACAGCCATTCCGAGAAATTGCTGGGGCGGTTGCATGACGTTTTCGTCTCGCTGGACAAAACGGCATTTGCGCCGGGTCTGACCGTTATGGAAAACGCCCTGTTCGGCAAAGTCAGTCAGATCGGGGGCGGTCGTTCGGACGAGGCGCGTAAGCTGATTGTCGATGTGCTGGACGAAAATGGCGCGCGCCCGCTGGTGGTCGAACTGATTTATGACGTCCCGGTCGCAATCGGTGGTCAGAACTTGCCTGCCGTTTTTGCCGAACCACTGGCCTTTACCCGCGCGACGATCAAAAAGCCGGACATCCTGATCCTGGAAAACGCGCTCGCCAGCTATGACATGGCGACACAAGTTGCTGTTTACAAAAACCTGCGTCAGTTGCTGCCCGACACGACAGTTATCTATCTGAACGACCAGTTCGAAAATCCGGATGTATTCGACATGTTTGTCGAAATCCGGCAAGGTCGTGTGGTCTCGGACGGAGGGTATGATGCCGTGGAAGAGGATAGCGCCGCCTCAGCCGATCTGGCGCGCAAGCTGCGCGCATTGGAACAGACGCCGCTGTTTTCCGGTCTTGACCGCAGGCAGTTGCGCCTGCTGGCCTTTGGTGCGCGCTGGTTCGATGCCAAGCCGGGCGAGGTTGTGTTTCTGAAAGATGACCAACCCACCGATGGGGCCTATGTGGTGCTTGAAGGCGAGGCCGGGCTGTACCTGCCGCAGATGGAAGGCCCGGATCAACTGATCACAAAAGTGGGGCCGGGGGCACTGGTGGGGGAACTGGGGCTGATCCGCAAGGAGCCCCGCGCCCTGAGCATGATTGCCGAGACGGAACTGTCCTGCTTGCGGATCGGGGAAGAGGAATTCCTGGCGGTGGTCGAAAACGATGCCGCTACCGCATTCAAGCTGATGCAGGTGATCGCTGGGTACGTTTCGAACTAGATCTTGGGCTTACAGAACAATTCGTAAAGCAGCTCGATGACCTGCGCGGTGTTGCCGTCCTGCAGCGAGTAATAGATGGTCTTGCCGTCTCTTCGCGTGGACACCAGCCGTTCCTGCCGCAACCGGGCCAGCATCTGGCTGACGGCGGCCTGCCGGATTTGCAGCAGGTCCTCTAACTCACCCACTGATTTTTCGCCGTCGCCCAGATGGCACAGGATCATGAGCCGACCTTCATGGGCCAGTGTTTTCAGAAACGCCGCAGCCCGCGCGGCGCTTTCTTTCATGTCCGCGGGGTTTTCAGAATGTGCGCCTTCGGTTTCTTGGGCTTTGGGGGTCACACGCAGCCTGTTTGTTCGCAATAGGGTTGGACCAATATGCCCTGAAACCGGTTTGGTTGTCACCCCTCGGTCGCTGGCGCACCCCCTTGAAAGGCGTTGCCGTTGACATAGTCGCAAGGTTCTTCCTGCATTTGCAAATGCAGCCCGTCGCCGGTGTAGGGATGCGTACGGGCCAGGTCCTCGTCCACCTCGATCCCAAGGCCGGGTGTGGTTGGGGCGGTCACGAAACCATCATCGACACGCAAAGTGCCTTTGATCAGCTGATCGTGGAAAGGCGTTTCGATAGTCTCCAGCAGCAACAGATTTGGGATCGACGCGGCCAGATGGATATTTGCGGCCCACTCGATTGGTCCGGCATATAGATGCGGTGCCATTTGGGCATTGAACACCTCGGCCATGGCGGCGACCTTCTTCATCTCCCATATGCCACCAGCGCGGCCAAGGGCGGGTTGCAGGATTTCGGCAGCCCCGGCACGAAGTACCGCGCCAAATTCGGCCTTGGTGGTCATACGTTCTCCGGTCGCGACAGGGATGCGGACGTTGCGGGCGACGCGGGCCATATCCTCGATCATGTCGGGGGGGGTGGGTTCTTCGAACCACAGCGGAGAGTAGGGTTCCAGCGCCTGACCCAACCGGATTGCGCCTGCGGTGTTGAACTGGCCATGGGTGCCGAACAGCAGGTCGGCCCTGTCCCCCACGGCCTCGCGGATCGCTTTGCAGAACGCGACCGACATTGAGATATCGGACATCGCAGGCATATGCCCGCCGCGGATCGTGTAAGGGCCTGCCGGGTCGAATTTCACCGCGGTGAATCCCCGCCGTACCATCTCGGCCGCGCACTCACCGGCCTGATCGGGTGAAGTCCAGAAATCGGACAGATCATGTTGCGGCAGGGGGTAAAGGTAGGTGTAGGCCCGGATGCGCTGGTTCATCACCCCACCCAGTAAGGCATAGACCGGGCGGTTACGATCCTTGCCCAGAATGTCCCAACAGGCAATTTCAAGCCCCGAAAACGCGCCCATGACAGTCAGATCGGGACGCTGAGTAAAGCCGCTGGAATAGGCACGGCGGAACATCAACTCGATGTTTTCGGGATTTTCGCCCAGCATATGCCGTTCGAACACGTCCCGGATCACGTGCTGCATCGCGCCGGGACCGACGGATGAAGCATAACATTCCCCCCAGCCGGTGATCCCGGTATCTGTCGTCACTTTGACTAAAATCCAGTACCGTCCACCCCAGCCCGGCGCAGGTGGGGCGGTAACGATGATGTCGAGGTCCTGCAGTTTCATCCGGTGTCCTCCCCTTGGATGGCGTCAGCCCCTGTCGAACAGGATCACGTTGCGCTTGGCGGATCCGGTTTTGGTGTCTTCAATTGCCTCGTTGATCTGATCCAGGGACCACCGGCCCGAGATCAGCTCGTCCAGTTTCAGCCTCCCCTGTTCATACAGGTCGATCATCCACGGGATATCGCGCTGAATGACCACGTCGCCCATTTTCGAACCCACCATGCCCTGACCCAGCGCGGCCAGAACCACTGGTTCATAGCTGGACATATCGCCCGAATGCGGCATGCCGATCATGATCGCCCGGCCGCCCCGACCCAAATAACGCGGGGCCTGATCATAGGCCGGAATTGCACCGACGGTGATCAGAACCGCATCCGCGCCGCGCCCACCCAGTGCCTTGAAGGCGGCTTTCCACGGTTGATCCTGACTGGCCAGCACGCCATGCGTCGCGCCAAATTCCATGGCGATGTCCAGCTTTTCCTCGGTCATGTCGACGGCCACAATCCGACGGGCCCCAGCGATACGGGCCCCCTGAATGGCGTTTAACCCGACACCACCCGCGCCGATGACCACCACGTCCTGACCTGGGCGTAGCTTCGCGGCATTCACCGCCGCACCGACCCCGGTGATTACGCCGCAGGACAGGAGGCTGGCCACGTCTTTCGGCATCTCAGCAGGAAGTTTCACGATTTGCCGGTGGCTGACGACAACCTTTTCGGCAAAGGCACCGCAAGCCATCGCCTGATCTAAGGGACCACCGTCCACTGTCTGCAACGGTCCTTTGACGGTGTCATAGGGCGTTTCGCAGATAGTTGGCTGCCCGCCTGCGCAAGACGGGCAGGACCCGCAGGCGCGGATTAGGGTAACAACTACTGGGTCGCCAACCTTGAAACCCCCGGCCTCGTCGCCAATCGCGGTGATCACTCCAGCGGCTTCGTGGCCATAGACGGCAGGCAAATGCCCACCCCATGCCCCGCTAGCAAAGGTGATATCGGAATGGCAGATCGCCACGGCCTCAAGTGTCACTTCGACCTCGCCCGCGCCCGGCGGTGCCAGCAAGACGTCTTCGATGACCAGAGGTTCGTCAAACGCCCGGCAGACGGCGGCTTTGATGGTTTGCATGTGGTCCCTCACTCCCTTTTGATCACGGTGGCGCGGGAAACTGCATGTCGCAAGACGGAAACCGTCATCCAGGCGTCGTTGTTACGCCACGACAGGGCGCGATCGCAAAAATAAGGCAAATCCGACGACCATCATAACCAGGGCCAGCAGGAATGGTGCGCCGGGCAGGTAGATTGCCGCGTCAGGTTTGGCAAAATGAGCGAACACGCTGGTCATCACCAGTGGCGAAATCACCATCGACAGCGCGTGCAGCGAGGTCAGCACACCCTGCAACTCACCTTGTTGCGAATCCGGGGTTGCGCGGGATGTCAGGGCCTGCAGGGCAGGGGTCACCACCGCACCGACTGCGGTGATCGGGATCAGCATCAGAGCGATGAAGCCATTGGTCAGGAAAGCCAACAGCAGAAAGCTGACCACTTCGAAAGCCATACCGTAGATGATCGTTACCCTCTCACCCAGGTACCGGGTCGCGGGGCGGATCAGGCCACCTTGTACAGCGGCCATGCCGATCCCGTACACGCCCAGTGACAGACCGATCATTTGAGGTGACCAGCCAAAGCGCTCGGTTGTGAAATAGGCCCAGATTGCGGGGTAAACGTAGATGGACACCGAGTAGAGGAAATAGACCCACAGCATCGGGCGGATGCCGGGTAAGGATGCGATGGCACGCAAAGAATTGACCGGATTGGCGCGGCGCAGGCTGAAGGCCCGGCGGGTTTTGTCGGTCACCGTTTCCGGCATGACCAGAAGGCCCGCCAGAAAAGTCAACGCGGACAAGGCGGCTGCCGCCCAAAAAGGCGCGCGGGTTCCGTATTCGCTCAGTAACCCACCGATAACTGGGCCCAGCACAAACCCCACCCCGAAGGCGGCACCCAGCAGGCCAAAATTCGCCGCCTTTTCGTGCGGTTTCGAGACATCCGCCATGAACGCCGCCGCCGTGGCATGGGTGGCCGCGGTGATGCCACCCACGATGCGCCCGACCAACAGCAACCAGATGCTGCCGGCAATCGCCATCACCACATAGTCCAGCGACATGACGAACAAGGACACCAACAGCACAGTGCGCCGGCCATAGGCGTCGGATAGGTTGCCCAGAATTGGCCCAAATACAAATTGCATCGCGGCAAAGGCGGTGCTGAGCACACCGCCCCAGATCGCTGCGTCGGACAAAGTGCCGCCCTGAACCTCGATGATCAGCTCTGGCATGATGGGCAACACCAGACCGATGCCCATGGCGTCGATCATCACCGTGCCGAGTACGAAGAGAAAAGGTAGACGCATAGAAACCGCTCGCGAGATTCGCCCGGACCCTATCACGCTTCGTTCACCTGTGAAGCACCTGTAACGTCAGGTCATGCCGCCGGTAATTTTTGTTCCAGATCGTCCAGAATTTCGGACAGAAGGCGGGGATGAGAGAAGAACGGAGAATGCGAGCTGTTGATTGTTGTCCGCAAATCTTCGGGCGCGACGTGGCTCATTTGTTCTTCGTATTCCCTTGGGATCGTATGGTCGTCCGTCGCGGTGATGTAAGCCTTGGGGACGCGCGCGAAATTATCTGCAACGGACAGCGGGGTTTCCTGCGGTGCGATGGGCTGAGGGCACATGCGCGCAAGGGCATAGGGTACGGTTTCAGGTGCGCAATCGTGATAAAACAAATCTTGCACCATGTCTGGCCTGAACGTGTAGGACAGGCAATCGGTGGATTTTTCGACGGCATCAACGACCAGTTGGCGCGGGGCCCTTTTGCGCATCTCAATCATCGAAAGGCCGTCTTGCGGAACATATGCGCACAGATAGATCAGGGCCCGCATTGCGTTCGGGGCGGCCTCGGCGGCGGCGCTGATGGGATAGCCGCCCCAGGAATGGCCAACGAGGATCGTTTTCGGAGTCGAAGCCGAAAGAACTGCATCGCGGCAACTGTCCAGCGTGACATCGACAATCGGTGTCGGGTCCGAGCCGTGGCTGGGCAGGTCAATTGCGCGCGCCGTGTGACCCAGTGCCGTCAGGGCGGGAATGACATCACGCCAGCACCATGCGCCATGACACGATCCATGGATCAACAGAAAATCTGCCAAAACAGTGCTCCTTCAAATATGTCCAATATCGGTCAGAAAATTACGCAGCAGGGCGGCGTATTCCGCCGGTTGTTCAACACAGGGCAGGTGACCGGCCCGGCGCATCAATTCGAATTTCGAGCCAGGGATAAGTTCAACGGTTTCGCGCACCAGATCCGGAGGGGTCGAGCCGTCCTCGCTGCCGGCAATGCCCAGCGTCGGCAGGCGCAAACCGCTGGTGGGGGTGTAGAAATCCGTGCCCGAAATCGCGGCGCAGCAACCCAGATAACCGTCAACGGGCTGTCGCACCATCATGTTGCGCCACAGCAAGTGTTCCGGCTCTGAGCGGAAACTTTTGGAAAACCACCGTTCCATCGTCGCATCGGCCAGCGCTTCGATACCGCCTTGGCGCACCGCATCCATACGGTCCTGCCAGATTGAAGGGATGCCGATCTTGGCGGCGGTGTTCGACAGGACCAGCGCGCGGATTTGATCCATACGCTTTACCGCCAACCCCTGCGCGATCAAACCGCCGATGGACAGGCCAACAAAGACGCAATCGCGAACGTCCAACAGATCCAGCAATGCCTCGGCATCGCGCACCAGCGCGCCCATGGAATACGGGGCAGGCGGTTGTGACGACAGGCCATGCCCGCGCTTGTCATAGCGAATGATCCGTAAACCGGCAGGCAGATGCGGCAGCATCGCGTCCCAAAGGCGCAGGTCGGTTCCTAGCGAGTTGGCAAAAACAATGGGCGCGCCGTTTGGATCACCATCCACGCGATAGTGCAGCTGCACTTCTCCAATATCTGCGATCTGCATGACACAATCCCCTGTCGTCATACTTTAAGGAATCAGGTTGACCCAAACATTGATCAATGTCAGGTCAGGAATTCCAGCGCTTTTCCAAAGACTTCCGGGTCCACATTGCCCCCCGAGGCCACGACGATTACCGCGTCGCCTTCGATTTTTTCCTTGCGGAAAAGGGCAGAAGCCAACGATACCGCGCCGCCTGGTTCTAGCACGATTTTCAAACGTAGAAAGGCCAGAGCCATCGCACGCATGGCTTCCTCTTCAGTGACCGATAGGCCCGGACCACACAAGCGGCTGAGAATTGGAAAGGTAATCTGTCCGGGCTGCGGCGTCAGGATCGCGTCACAGATATTGCCCGCAGTTTCAGCATTGGCCTGAATCTGACCGCTGGCCAATGAGCGTTTGACGTCGTCGAACCCTTCGGGCTCACAGGGGCGGGCGCGCAGACCGGGTGCGTGACCTTCCAACGCCAGAGCGATCCCTGAAGTCAGCCCGCCGCCACCGCAGCAGACCAAAACATCGCTTTGCTTAACGCCCATTTCGGCGGCTTGCCGAACAAGCTCCAGCCCGGTAGTGCCCTGACCGGCGATTACCTGCGGTTCATCATAAGGGCGGATCAGGGTCAGGCCGCGTTCGGTGGCCAGAGATTCGCCAATCTCTTCGCGGCTTTCGTTTGCGCGATCATACAGGACGACCTCGCCCCCCAGTGCGCGGGTGTTGTCGATCTTCAACTGGGGCGCGTCCGAGGGCATGATGATCACTGACGAAATGCCGTGCCGTGCTGCCGCCAAAGCCACGCCCTGCGCGTGATTGCCCGAGGAATAGGCGATCACGCCGCGCTGTCGGTCCTGTGCATTCAGCGCCGAGATCGCTGACCACGCGCCACGGAACTTGAAGCTGCCCGTATGTTGCAGGCATTCGGGCTTTACCAGCACCCGACGACCGGCCAGGTCATCCAGAAACGGCGAGGTGAGCAGCGGTGTTTCCCGAACGTGACCCCGCAGCCGATCGGCGGCGGCTTCGATCATCTCCAAGGTGCTCATACGGTATCCAATACTTTGCGGATAAGGGCCAAAGACTGCGGTTCGTCCAGAAACGGCACATGGCCGCGATCCGGTATTTCTGCCGAGATAAGATAGGGGTGACGTTTGTGCATCTCGACCAGCGTATCCTTGCCGAGAACATCCGAATTTGCGCCCCGAATGACACCTGTCGGAATATCGCGCAAGGCTTCGAAGAACATCCATAAATCCGGAAATTTGCCCGCAGCGGTTTGTTCCAGTAATGCAGTGCGCAAGGCCGGATCATAGCGCAACGTCAGCCCATCGTCGGTCAGTTCGTATTGGATTTCCGCCTGCTGCCGCCACCGGTCCAGCGAAACCCCGGGGAATTGCTGTTCCATCACCTGCTGTAAGATTTTCGCGGCCTCGTCATAGGTTTTTGAAGTCGGCTGTTTGCCTACATAATCCATGATCTTGGCAATACCTACAGGGTCGATCACAGGGCCGACATCATTCAGAATCACCCCGGACAGCCGTTCGGGATGACTGACGGCCAGCGCCATGGCAATCAACCCACCGCGCGAAGTGCCTAAGACAACCACACGGTCCAATCTGAGATGATCCAGCAATTCGATCACATCAAGGGATTCGCGAACGATGTTATAGTTCATGTAGTCCGGGTCATGATCCGATTGCCCGCGCCCCCGGTAATCCATCGTGATCATCCGCACATCGGTGATATGTGGCGCCAGGAACGCGAAATCCTGACTGTTGCGGGTCAGCCCAGCAAGGCACAGCACCGGAGTACCGGCACCGATGTCATCGAAGAAAAGGCGCCTGTCATCAGACGTGGTGAAAAAAGCCATTAAACTCCGGCCAGTTGAGGGATCGTTGTCAGGTCGGACAGAACATGTGCGGGCGTCCATGGCAAGCGGTCCATTGGCTCATCTGCACGATTAACCCAGGCGGTTACGAACCCGTACCCGCTGGCCCCGGCGGCGTCCCACCCGTTCGAGCTGACAAAAAGTACCTCGTCACGGGCACAGTCGAAACGCTGCTGCACCAGATCGTAGACACTGGAGTGAGGTTTGAAGACGCCAACACTTTCGACTGACAGCACGTCGTCCAGCACGCCGCCGATTCCTGCCGATTGCACCGCACCATCCAGCATGGGCGGCGACCCGTTGGACAGAATCGCGGTGTTCAGACCGCCCTCTTTCAGGGCGGTCAGCATCTGGGGTACTTCCGGATAGGCCTGCAATTCCCAATACAGGTCCAGCAGACGTTGGCGCAGGGTGGGATCGCCCTCAAGCCCGGTGGCGTCCAACGCCCAGTCCAGCCCGTCTTGCGTGACATCCCAGAAATCGGCATGGGCATCGGTGATCGCGCGCAGCCAAGTGTATTGCAACTGTTTCAGCCGCCAATGATTTGCCAATTCGGGCCATTTCTGTTGCAGCTTCTCGAACCCGGGCTCGGATGCGGCTTGCCGCGCGGCGGCGGCAACGTCGAACAGCGTGCCATAGGCATCGAATACGCAAGTGGTGATCGGCATCAATTCCCCTCCCTCATTCGCGCGCAGGTTGGCACAAGTGGTGCAGGCACAAAAGGGGGGAGGGTTTACAATAGCGCGTTACCCCCTAGGGTTGGCCGCTCAATTTCTTAACGGCCGGAGGCCACCTATGACCGAGATCAAACAAGGCGACACGGTTCGCATCCATTACAAGGGTACTTTGCTGGACGGAAACGTGTTCGACAGTTCCGAAGGGCGCGACCCGCTGGAATTTGTGGTTGGGTCCGGTCAAATCATTCCCGGTCTGGATACGGCTATGCCCGGCCTGACAACGGGTGAGAAAAAACGGGTCGAGATTGCCTGCGTGGATGCCTATGGCCCGATCAATCCGGCGATGCGGCAGCAGATCCCGCGCGAAGGGATACCGGATGACATCCCGCTTGAGCCTGGCACTCAGCTACAGATGCAGACACCGGATGGGCAAGCGCTGCCTGTGACGGTGGTGGAGGTGGATGACGCAACCGTCACGCTGGACGCCAATCACCCGTTGGCCGGGCAGGATCTGATTTTTGATATCGAGGTTGTTTCAATCAACTGACAACCGTGGGCCAGCGTGTTGGATCAGCCTGAAATCAGGCTGGTCCAGGATGTGAGAGTGGTGCGGACTTCTGCCTGTGTGAAGAACACAAACAGCATCAGCAGCGTGGTCAGGGCCAGCAATGCGATCCGGCCGCGTTGCCCCAGAAAACCCGATTTGCGCCGGGATGCCCGTGTGGTGGTGGCGATGATTTGTTCTGCTTTGCTCATGCCGCTATCACTGCCCGAAAAAGATGGTTAAATCTTGGCGCGGACAGGGAAAGATCGGGTCACATGTGATCGGGTTGCGGCATTCCCAGAACGTGGAACCCTCCGTCTACCCGAATGATCTCACCCGAAGTGCAGGCCCCAGCGTCCGAAGTCAGGTAAACTGCGGTGCCACCGACGGCTTCGAGCGTTGCGTTTGCACGCATCGGTGCATTCTGATCGCAGAACTTGTAGGTCTTGCGTGCGCCGCCGATGGCCGCACCTGCCAGCGTTTTCATCGGGCCGGGCGAGATGGCGTTCACTCGGATGCCTTCGGGGCCCAGATCATTGGCCAGATAGCGGGTCGCCGATTCCAGCGCCGCCTTGGCCACGCCCATGACGTTGTAGTTCGGCACAACGCGGTTCGAACCCTGATAGGTCAGCGTCAGCAGTGAACCGCCATTGTCCTTCATCAACGGGTAAGCGCGGCGCGCAACCTCGATAAACGAATAGGCAGACACATCCATGGAGTGTTTGAAATTCGCCCGCGTGGTGTTGAGGAACCGGCCCGTCAGCTCGGATTTGTCCGAGTAGGCAATCGCGTGAACTACGAAGTCGATGCTAGGCCAGCGCGCGCCCAGCTCATCGAAAGCACGGTCCAAAGATTCGTCGTCGGTGACATCCGCATCCACCATGAAATCGCTGCCCAGGCTTTGCGCCAATGGCTCCAGCCGCTTACCGAACGCTTCGCCCTGATAGGTGAACGCCAGTTCTGCGCCGGCTTCGTGCATGGCCTTGGCGATGCCCCATGCAATCGAGCGGTCATTTGCCACGCCCATGATCAGGCCGCGTTTGCCCTTGAGAGTATCCGACATCGTATTCACCCGTTATACTTTGACAGAACCATGGACCCGTTGGTGCCACCAAAGCCGAAGCTGTTGGTCATCACGCTGTCCAAGCCTGCGTTTTCAACTACTTGAGTTGCAATTTCACCGGGCAGGATGCCTTCGGCAAGTGTGTCGACATTGATCGACGGAGTAATGAAATCATGGTGCAGCATCAGCAGGCAGAACACCGCCTCAAGCGCGCCTGCGGCACCCTGTGCGTGGCCCGTCATCGACTTGGTCGATGAAATCGGGGGCACATTGCCTTCGCCAAAGATACGGCGCACGGCCTCAACCTCACCCACGTCGCCGACCGGGGTCGAGGTACCGTGGGCGTTGATGTAGCCGACCTTGCGGCCTTCGGGCAGTGTCGACAGGGCCAAGCGCATCGCGCGCTCGCCACCCTCACCAGACGGGGCTACCATGTCGTGGCCGTCCGAGGTCGCGGCATAGCCGGTCACTTCGGCATAAATCTTAGCGCCGCGGGCCAGCGCGTGCTCCAGATCCTCAAGCACGACGATGCCGCCGCCACCCGAGATCACGAACCCGTCGCGATTCTGGTCGAACGCGCGCGAGGCTTTGTCGGGCGAGTCGTTGTATTTCGAGGACATCGCGCCCATCGCGTCGAACAGGCAAGACAGGGTCCAGTCCAGTTCTTCACCGCCGCCGGCGAACATAACGTCCTGTTTGCCCAGCATGATCTGTTCGGCCGCGTTGCCGATGCAATGCAGCGAGGTCGAACAGGCCGAGGTGATCGAATAGTTGATGCCCTTGATCTTAAACGCGGTTGCCAAGTTCGCGGAAATCGTCGAGCACATGCATTTTGGAACCGCAAAGGGACCGATGCGCTTGGTTGCACCGGTTTTCAGCACCGTCTGATGCGCGGTCAGCATGGCGCTGGTCGACGGGCCGCCCGATCCGGCGACTAGCCCGGTGCGTGGGTTTTGAACCTGATCCTCGGTCAGGCCTGAATCTGCAATTGCCTGGGTCATGGCAATATGGGCATAGGCCGCGCCGGGCCCCATGAAGCGCAGGGTGCGCTTGTCTACATGCTCGGATACATCAATATCCAGCGATCCGGCGATTTGGCTGCGAAAGCCATGTTCGACCATCTGCTCATTGGCCACGATGCCGGATTTACCGGCCTTGAGTGAGGCCAGAACCTCTTCGGCATTGTTCCCGATGGAAGAGACAACCCCCAGACCGGTGACAACTACTCGACGCATGTGCGTGCTCCTTATTTCAAGCCAGTCCGGCTTAGGCTTCGGACAGAACGACTTTCATATCTTTGACGTCGTAAATCATTTCGCCGTCCGCTTCGACGATACCATCTGCCACGCCCATCGTCAGGCGGCGAGTCTGGATCGCTTTCTTGAAATCAATCTTGTAGGTCAGCATTTTACGGTCCGGGCGCACCATGCCGGTCAGTTTGACCTCGCCCACGCCCACGGCCATGCCGCGCCCCTGCCAGCCACGCCAGCCCAGGTTGAAGCCGGTAAGCTGCCACAAACCGTCCAGCCCAAGACAGCCAGGCATGATTGGGTTGCCGGGGAAGTGGCAGTCAAAGAACCACAGGTCCGGGGTAATATCGAATTCGGCCAGCACATGGCCTTTTCCGTGCGCACCGCCATCTTCCGAAATGTCGGTGATGCGGTCCATCATCAGCATCGGCGGAGCAGGTAGCTGCGCGTTACCGGGGCCGAATAACTCGCCACGGGCGCATTTCAGCAGATCGTCTTTGTCAAAGCTGCTCGGGAATTGGGCCATTCTGCCGCCTCTCCTGCCAGGGGTCCGTTTATCTAATCTGGCCTCACCTAGCACCCGTATGCAAGGTCCTGCAAGAGCGGTCGCCCACATCATGTTGTGTTCAGGGCATTCTTTGCGAATGAATTTCATTTGAAATTGCCTGGCCGGAACACTTATATATAGTTCAGAAAAGAACAGGTATCGGATTCATGACACCTCAGAGCCAAAACATAGCGACTTCCTGGTTGGTTGACGCAGGATTACGCCCGACGCGTCAGCGCGTTGCCTTGGCCGAATTGCTGGTGGGCGACGGTAAACATCGTCATGTCACAGCCGAAAGCCTGTTTGATGCGGCCAAGAAAAACGGCGATGCTGTTTCACTGGCGACCGTGTACAACACCCTGCGCGCGTTTTGCGACGCCGGGGTGCTGCAGGAAATCACGGTGGATGGGTCTAAAAGCTATTTCGACACCAACACCCATGATCACCCCCACTTTTTCTGGGAGGATGAAAGCCGCCTAAGCGATGCGCCCTCGGATCAATTGGTGATTCAGCGCTTGCCCGAGGCACCCGAAGGGGTTGAAATCGCATCGGTCGACGTCGTGATCCGCCTGCGAAAAAAATAATCTTACGGTTTTAGATCAGATAGGGCCTGCTCGGCGGTCGCAATCTGCGTGTCCGAGGGGCCAGTGCCATGTCGTGCCAGCACCACGGGTTCTGCCGTAAATGGTTCCGAAACGGGCAGGCTTAGCAAGGGCATCCCATCATAACTGGTATGGGCGGGGGGGTTGGCATAGCTGATCGCAACCCCTTCGCCATGTGCCGCAAGGCTGCGCTGAATTTCCAACGAGGCCGCGCGATGTGCGACCGTTGGGTTTTCCCCGATATGGCGAAACAGCCCCAATACATGCTGTGCCGACAACCCTTCCTCTGACAGGATCAGCGGGTAGGCCGCCAGGTCCTGAAGGGAAACGTCGCTGTGTGCGGCCAAGGGATGATCCGGCGCCAGCAGAGCATGCGGCGTGCTTGTGAACAGCGTCTGCTGGGTAAAACCTGCATCCATGCTGAGCCCATAGGTCAGGGCAAGGTCAATCCGCCCGTCAATCAGGCCCGAGATCAGCCCTTCGAAACTGTCCACCCTGTAGGTGATTGCAACGTCCGGCATCTGCACACGCAACTGGCGCAAGGCGCGTGAAAGCAGGAAGGGCGCCAGATCAACAAAACACCCCAGCCGCAACCGGGTCTTACCCACGTCTCTATCAGTGGCATTTTCCAACCGGGCGGCACTGGCCAGCAGCGCCTCGGCCTCATCAATGAAACTGCGGCCCTGTGGTGTCAGCGCCATGGCTGCTCCGCGCCTGCGGGCGAACAGGGGATAACCCAGCTGTTCCTCGACCCGCGTCAATGCGTTGGACAGCGCAGGTTGCGAGACATTCAGGTGCAGTGCGGCGGCGGACAGGCTGCCATGCCGCCCGATGGCGCAGACATATTCATATTGGCGCAGGGAAATATATAACATGAAGTTAAGTCTACCTTTGAAAGATATTACTTGAACAGGGGACTTTGTCATGTGCAGATCACACAACCCTACGGCACGGAGACTGACATGACGCACCCTCTGGTCACGCAAGAGATGATCGACACTTTCCAGCAGGACGGCGTGATCCTGATCAAGGGGCTTTATACCGGTCACGTCGAAGCGCTGCGCGAAGGCGTTGCCGCGAATATGGCAGAACCCGGCCCGTACGCGTCAGAAAACAAGAAACAGGGCGAGACCGGTCTGTTCTTTGACGATTACTGCAACTGGTCGCGGATTGATCAGTTCCGGGATGTAATCGAAAACTCTCCGGTGGCCGAGGTTGCAGCGGATCTGATGCAGTCCCAAACCGTGCAGATGTTTCACGATCACGTTCTGGTCAAAGAGCCCGGTACCTCAATGGCGACACCGTGGCATCAGGATGGTCCATATTACTTTGTCGAGGGGCAGCAGACCATCAGCTTCTGGTCGCCGCTCGACCCGGTTAAAAAAGCGACGTTGCGCTGCGTGGCGGGGTCACACCGTTGGGAGAAAGAGGTGTTGCCGACCCGCTGGGTATCGGAAGAAGGGTTCTTCCCCGACGAAGGCCAGTACATCCCCGTTCCGGACCCGGATGCCGAGGGCATGAAGGTCGTGGAATTCGAAATGGAGCCGGGTGATGCAGTGGCGTTCAACTATCGCACGCTGCACGGCGCGCGCGGTAATCAATCAGACAGCCGCCGTCGGGCGTTTTCGCTGCGTTTGGTCGGGGATGATGCACGGTATGTGGAGCGTCCAGGCCGGACTTCACCGCCGTACCCTGGCCATGACATGACGCCCGGTCAACGCCTGCGCGAGGACTGGTTCCCGGTGCTGCTACGACGCTAGAACGGGCTCAAAACCACTGGCCCGATTCGATCAGTCCGAGTTCGAGCAATTGGCCGGATTTCCACTGAAATGGCACCGAGTTGTGCCAACAGAAACTTGGAATGTCGAAGGTGGACCCGGCGTTAGTCTTCAACGCTTTGGCCGCGCGGAACGAACACACGGCTGCCGTCATATTGTGATGCCAAGGGCAGGAATAGGTGTTGTATTCCGGCTCGTTAAAGGTGTGGTCGGGCCGCAATTCCAGCCCCTTGCGCGATTTGAACAGAGCAATCCGGTCGATGCGGCGGCGTTCATAGGGGATGTGATCTTCGAACCGCCAGCGCAGGCCGCCGGACATGTCGAGCTGCCTCTCGACCGGGTGGCCTTCGGCGTCGTGGCGGGCGTGGGCGTAGTATCCTGTGCTGTCCAGCATGGCGTGATCCGGGGCGACGCCGTTTGGAAACGTGTTCAGGTCATCAGCATAAAGGTCGACGACATGGCTGAGCATCGCGTCGCGGCGTTCCTCGGCGTGGAAGGCCAGCAATTCGCCCACCGTGCGGGTCTCGCAAAACGGAAAGAACAGGTACTCGGCGTTATAGCAATAATACATCCAGATACCCGGCGCGGCCTGAATGATCCTGTTGATTGTGTCGAATGCAACTGTGCTGGGTACGCAGGTCAGGGTGACCCTGTGGATGCGGTCAGACAATTCAGAACCCAGCGCGAAATCCTGCGGCATGAAGGCAATCACGGACTTAAAGCCCAGATGCAGATGGTGCCGGAGCGTGCTGTCGACCTCGACATTGTCTTCAACAAAGATCAGCGCGACAGGGCCCTTGGCCAGGGCGGATTTGCCTGAGGTGAGGAAATCGTCGAGAGAGTCGTATTGCATTGCCTGTCCGGTTCCACTTTGCTGGAATCTGCTGTCAAAATCGGGTATCCGCCCCGGCATTGCAAGCGGCGTTCGTAGGGTATAGATGACGCCGATCCCGTCAGCGCAAAGGCCATACCCATGTCGGAACCCAAAAAGCTGTATATCAAAACCTACGGTTGCCAGATGAACGTCTACGACAGTGAACGCATGTCCGAGACGCTGGGTGGGCAGGGCTATGTGGAAACGCAAAGCCCCGATGATGCCGACATGATCTTGCTGAACACCTGCCATATCCGGGAAAAGGCCGCCGAAAAGGTCTATTCCGAGCTTGGTCGGTTCAAGGGTCTGAAGGCGGAAAAGCCTGACCTCAAGATCGGCGTGGCGGGGTGTGTGGCACAGGCCGAGGGCGAAGAGATCATGCGCCGTCAGCCGCTGGTTGATCTGGTCGTAGGGCCGCAAAGCTATCATCGCCTGCCCGAGATGGAGGCGAAGACGCGCACCGGTGCCAAGGCGCTGGACACGGATTTCCCCGAAGAGGATAAGTTCGAAAAGCTCAAAAACCGTCCCAAGGCCAAGCGTGGCCCGACGGCGTTTCTGACCGTGCAGGAAGGCTGTGACAAGTTCTGTGCCTTCTGCGTGGTGCCATATACCCGCGGTGCCGAAGTCAGCCGACCCGCAGATCGTATTATCCGCGAGGCGCAAGACCTGGTTGAACGCGGCGTGCGTGAGATCACTCTGTTGGGTCAGAACGTCAACGCCTATCACGGGGCTGGTGCAAACGGAGACATGACACTGGCCGGGCTGATTTGGGAGTTGAACAAGGTTGATGGGTTGGAGCGCATCCGCTTTACCACCTCGCACCCCAATGACATGGCCGACGACCTGATCGAGGCGCACGGAACTTGCGAGAAGTTGATGCCGTATCTGCATCTGCCGGTGCAGTCAGGCTCGGACCGAATCCTCAAACGTATGAACCGCAGCCACACCGCCGAAAGCTATCTGCGCCTGATCGAACGTATCCGCGCTGCGCGGCCCGATATCGTGATGTCTGGGGACTTTATCGTTGGCTTCCCTGAAGAGACCGAAGGGGATTTCCAGGCCACCATGGATTTGGTGGAAGAGGTCAAATACGGCTATGCCTATTCCTTCAAATACTCGACACGTCCGGGAACGCCTGCAGCCGAGCGGCCTCAGGTTGATCCTGATGCGGCGGATGACCGTCTTCAGCGCCTGCAGGCCCTGATCACGCGGCATCAGCGGGAAATTCAGGACGCAATGGTAGGGCGCAAGGTCAAGGTTCTGTTTGAAAAATCTGGACGGCTGCCAGGCCAGATGGTCGGGAAATCCGAGTATTTACATTCGGTTCACGTGTCTGACGCCGATGTCGCGGTCGGAGAATTGCGAGGTGTTGAAATCACCGCCTCAGGGGCAAATTCGCTGGCCGGTGAGCTGATCTGATGCCCCCCCAAAGTGCTGTTTGAAAGCCATAGTGGGTAATTGTTCCAAAAATTAACCCTTGATTTATCGCCGGTAACTATGTTCGGACAAAAGCCGGACGTATTTGGGGAAAAGGGTTTCTGTTTCCTAAAATTCAGGTCGGTGCTGACCCTGTTTTCGGGCCAGGACGATGGAGGGTACGAGTGAAATTCCTAACACGTTTCTTTGGGCCAAACGGCCGGTTTGTTTTTCCGGCGGTGCTGGTGCTTTCACTTTTTTCCAGCGCAACGGTGGCGGGTAACCTTGAACAGGGGGTGACGGATCCCCCGGTTGTCAGTCCCAAGCGTTTGGGCAGCGACGTTAGCGCGTTCTATCTGGGCCTGAGCGGGGCCTACGCATCGGGTGGCACGGACCGATTCGGACTGCGTACCCAGACGGATCTTTTCGAAATCGGAGAGCTGGACCTGAGTGGCGGCTACGGTGGTATCCGTGGCGGTTGGCGTGGTGTTCTGCCGGCAATCGGCGGCCGGGATTATGTTTATGGGTTCGAACTCGGCTATGACTTCGGAAAGATCGACGATGAGGTGTCGACGGATATTGGCACTGTAGCTGTTACTGGCGGATCTGAGGTTTCGGACATTATTTCCCTGCGTTTTCGCAACGGTTTGACCAACAAGAGCGGCACCGTTCTGTATTTTGTCTCGGTCGGGTACGTGCAGGGTGACATCACAACGTCAAGCAGCCTGCCCACGGGCGGCACTGTTCAATCCTTTGAAGACAGTGACTCTCGAAATGGGTTTTCAGCCAGTATCGGTGCAGAACACAGTCTGAACGACAACTGGTCGATCACGGGTGAGTTTGAATACGTGCAATTCGACTCGCGCGAGGTTGAATTCGACAACGGGTTCTCAACAAAATCCACCCCTCGCTACCGTGGTTTGCGTTTTGGATTGAATTACACCTTCTGAAGCTGTCCGCGATTGGGGTGGTGCTCGGCTGCGTCTGATTTCGGCGGTTTTACCATCTGTTTGGGAAAAAATGAAACTGTGGCTTGCGCCCACCGAGAAATGTTGTCTACGCTCAGGGTATAAACGCCAAGACAGGAGAACGGATTGGCCATCGGTGCCCTTACCCCACCGCAAGATGACATGCCCCAAAGTGAGGCGTTTGTTGAATTCCCTGACAATCGGTTGTTGATTGATTTGTGCGGCGAGTATGACCGCAACCTGACCGAAATCGAAACGAAGCTGTCTGTCCAGATCGTGCGCCGTGGCAATCAGTTGGTTGTCATGGGTGACGAAGACGCTCAGAAGCAGGCGATAGAGGTGCTGCAGGCCCTTTACACCCGTCTGGAAGGTGGGCGCGATGTTGAAGCCGCCGATGTGGATCGCGAATTGCGGATGGGCGGATCGGAACAGGAAACCGGCAGCCGCGACGGTGATCAGCTTGAGATGTTCAAAGGCGGCACGGTAGAGATCAAGACCCGCAAAAAGCTGGTCGAGCCGCGCACAGACGCGCAAAAGGCCTATGTTCAGTCGCTGTTCCAAAATGAACTTGCGTTTGGGATCGGTCCCGCAGGCACGGGTAAGACCTACCTGGCTGTTGCCGCTGGCGTGTCGATGTTTATCGGTGGGCATGTGGATCGGATTATCCTCAGCCGCCCCGCGGTCGAGGCCGGTGAAAAGCTGGGCTATCTGCCCGGTGACATGAAGGACAAGGTCGATCCGTACATGCAGCCGTTGTATGACGCGCTGAATGACTTTTTGCCCGGCAAACAACTGGCCAAGCTGATCGAGGAAAAACGAATCGAAATTGCTCCTCTGGCCTTTATGCGCGGGCGAACCCTGGCCAATGCATTTGTAGTGCTGGATGAGGCGCAAAACGCCACGACCATGCAGATGAAAATGTTTCTGACCCGTCTGGGTGAGGGCAGCCGCATGGTGATCACAGGTGACCGCTCGCAAGTCGACCTGCCGCGCGGGGTTCAGTCGGGGCTGAAAGATGCGGAACGTTTGCTGAAAACGATCCCGAATATCAGCTTTAACTACTTCACCTCGAAAGATGTGGTCCGCCACCCGCTTGTCGCCGCCATTATCGAAGCGTATGAGGCCGACTCGGGCCGTGAGACGGGGTAATCGTCCGCAGCCGCAGGCTTTGGACGTGGTGACATGAACCTTGAACTGACAATTGAAGACGCACGTTGGCAGGGGCTGGAACCCTTGGCCGCGCGTGCCATTCAGGCGGTTTTGGACTATTGCAGTCTGGACTCTGACCTGTGTGAAGTCAGCCTTTTGGCCTGTGATGATGCGCGCATCGCCGAACTGAATTCGGAGTTTCGGGAAAAGCCCACACCGACCAATGTGCTCAGCTGGCCCGCCGAGGATTTGGCAGCCGAGGAACCGGGGCAGAGCCCGACGCCGCCTGAGCCGGACTTCACCGGTGAAATCCCGTTGGGGGACATTGCGATTGCCTACGACACCTGCGCGCGCGAGGCGGATGAGGCAGGGAAATCAATGAATGATCACGTCATGCACCTGATCATTCACGGGACCTTGCATCTGCTGGGCTATGATCACATTCGTGACACCGACGCCACTTTGATGGAAACGGTTGAGGTCGCTATACTTGGCAAAATGGGTATCGATGACCCATATAATGTGTAGACGGGCCATCAAGGCCGATTATTTGGAATAGGATTATGGGCGAGACAGACGGCAGTTCTATGGCGGCGCAGGGCGCGCAATCCAGGAACAGCGGTGAAGATAGTAAAGAGAAAGCCGGTTTCTTTTCTCGAATTGTGGATGCGTTTTCGCCGCAGGGCGAGGATGAGGAAAGCCAGGTGACCAACGGTCACGAGGTCGACAAGGCACAGCCGCGCGGCATGATCAACCTGCGGCGGATGCGGGTTGAGGACGTGGCCATCCCAACGGCCGAGATCATCTCGGTCCCTTCAACAATCACCAAGGATGAGCTGGCGCAGGTGTTCCGCGAAAGCGGTCTGTCGCGGATTCCGGTGTATGAGGGCACGCTGGACACGCCTTTGGGGTTCGTCCACCTAAAGGACTTTGCCCTAACCCACGGATTCAACGGTGGGTCCAGTGAATTCGATCTGGTCAAGATGCTGCGGACGTTGCTGTTCGTTCCGCCTTCGATGCCGATTGGGGTTCTGCTGACCAAGATGCAGACGGAACGTCGCCATATGGCGTTGGTGATCGACGAATATGGTGGTGTCGACGGGTTGCTGACGATTGAGGATCTGATCGAACAGGTCGTGGGTGAAATCGCGGATGAACATGACGCGGATGAAGATCAGCTTTGGGTTCAGGACAAGCCGGGTTGTTACATCGTTCAGGCCCGCGTCCCGTTGGAAGAGTTCGAGGCCGAGATCGGGCGCTCGCTGACCAGTCACGAGGACGTGGATGAGGAAGAGATCGACACTCTGGGCGGTCTGGTCTTCATGCTGTCGGGCCGGGTGCCAGCGCGGGGTGAGGTTGTCTTGCATCCCGAAGGCCCTGAATTCGAGGTGATCGACGCCGATCCACGCCGGATCAAGCGTCTGCGCGTCATGTTGCCGGATCTCGTTGTATGAACCCTGCACAGGGTTGGTCCATTTGGCTGAAATGTGCTTTGGCGGCGCTGCTGGGTGCGCTGGCGGCGTTTGGCCTTGCCCCGTTTGGTGTGTGGGCGGCAACGCTGGTTGCTCTGGTGCTGCTGGCGCCGTTGTTTCTGTCAACCGAGACTCGGGGCAGGGCCGCCTGGCTGGGCTGGGCTTTTGCCACCGGGTATTTCGCACATGGTCTCAGCTGGATTGTCGAGCCGTTCTTGGTGGACGCAGAACGTCACGCTTGGATGGCACCCTTTGCCCTGATCTTCATGGCCGGAGGGTTGGCGTTGTTCTGGGCGCTGGCCTTCTGGGTCGCGCGGCGGCCTGCGGGTGGCGCAATCACACAAGCTGTTTTTCTGGTTGTGACCGTGTCGCTGGCGGAAATCGCCCGCGGCTATGTGCTGACAGGATTTCCATGGGCGGGGCTGGCGCAGGTTTGGGTCGGCTCTCCGGTGGCCCAGCTGTTGTCATTGGTCGGACCCTATGGTTTGGGCGCATTGACCCTGTTGGCGACGTTGCCCTTGGGGGCGGCACTGGCGCAACGCGGTGGATTTGCATTACCGCTTGGACTGACAGTAGGCGCGGCCTGTTTGGCGCTGGGCTATGCCTCCGCGCGCCCGGCGGTTACGGAAACCGATCATGTCGTGCGCCTGATCCAACCGAACGCGCCGCAACATCAAAAATGGGACCCCGAATACGCGCCTTTGTTCTTTGCACGCCAGATAGAGTTTACTGCGGCGCAGCCTCGGCCCGATCTGATTGTTTGGCCCGAAACCTCGGTACCTGCCTGGCTGAGCAGCGCGCAACCCTATCTGGATGCCATTGCCGATGCGGCGCAGGGCACGCCGGTTTTTTTGGGCATTCAGCGTGGTGACGGACCGCGTATCTATAACTCGATGATCTATCTGGATGAGAAGGGCCAGCAGCAGGGTCTGTACGACAAGCACCACCTGGCCCCTTTTGGGGAATATGTACCGTTCGGCGAGGTGATGGCAAAATTTGGTATCTTTGGCATGGCGGCGACCACCGGCCATGGGTTCAGCGCTGGGCCCGGGGCAGCTTTGATGGATGCGGGCAAGCTGGGCAAGGCGCTGCCGTTGATCTGTTATGAGGCCGTGTTCACGCAGGATGTTTTGTCCGCGCCGGGGCGCGCGGATTTTCTGTTGCAGATCACCAACGATGCGTGGTTCGGCACACGGTCTGGACCCTATCAGCATCTGGCCCAGGCTCAGATGCGCGCGATTGAGCAAGGCCTGCCGATGATGCGGTCAGCCAATACCGGCGTGTCGGCGATGATTGACCCCTTGGGGCGCATCACGCAGGCGCTTCCTTTGGGTCAGGCTGGATTTTTCGATGCAAAACTGCCTGCTCCGCTTGTCTCAACGGTGTATTCTAGGAATGGGGATGTTCCGGTCTTTGTCCTACTGGCGGCTTTCTTCGCGCTGTTTTGGCGCAACGCCCAGCGGGCGCATGCATAATTACCGATTGACCCTGTGTTTGTGTGGGCGTATCCCCTCGCTTGCTCGTCACAACGGCTTCCTGGCGTGATGGGGAAATCTTAATGGAGCACTTTCATGTCCCGACAGAACTACACTTTTACTTCGGAATCCGTATCCGAAGGGCATCCGGATAAGGTTTGTGACCGAATCTCGGATGCTGTACTTGACGCATTTCTGAACGAAGAACCCGAAGCCCGCGTGGCGTGCGAAACCTTTGCGACCACCGACCGTGTCGTCATTGGCGGTGAAGTAGGTCTGTCTGATCAGGAAAAACTGCACGACTATATGGGCCGTATCGACGAGATCGCGCGCGCCTGTATCAAGGATATCGGTTACGAGCAGGACAAATTTCACCATGAAACCGTCGAGGTGACGAACCTGCTGCATGAACAATCCGCCCATATCGCACAGGGTGTGGATGCCTCGGACAACAAGGACGAGGGCGCCGGTGACCAAGGCATCATGTTCGGCTATGCCACCACCGAGACCCCCACGCTGATGCCTGCGCCGATCCAGTATTCCCATGCGATCCTGCGGCGCTTGGCCGAGGTGCGCAAGAACGGGTCTGAGCCCGCGCTGGGCCCGGATGCAAAATCGCAGCTGTCCGTGATCTATCGGGATGGCAAGCCGGTCGGCGTCAGCTCGATCGTGCTGTCGACTCAGCATCTGGATGAGGCGCTGAGCTCGGACGACATCCGCGCCATTGTCGAACCTTATATCACTGAAACCCTGCCCGACGGCTGGCTGAACGCTGATACCGAATGGCACGTAAACCCCACCGGCAAGTTCGTGATTGGCGGACCTGATGGTGACGCCGGTCTGACCGGGCGCAAGATCATCGTGGACACCTATGGCGGTGCCGCACCGCATGGGGGCGGCGCGTTTTCGGGCAAAGACCCGACCAAGGTGGATCGCTCGGCGGCCTACGCTGCGCGCTATCTGGCCAAGAACGTGGTTGCTGCGGGCATGGCAGAGCGCTGCACCATTCAGCTGAGCTATGCGATTGGTGTGTCCAAGCCGCTGTCGATCTACGCGGATACGCATGGAACGGGTCAGGTGGAGAATGCGGATATCGAGAAAGCCGTTGATAAGGTGATGGATCTGACACCGCGCGGTATTCGTGAGCATCTGCAACTGAACAAGCCGATCTACCAGCGTACGGCGGCCTATGGCCACTTTGGTCGTCAGCCTGATGCGGATGGCGGTTTCAGCTGGGAGCGTACGGATCTGACCGACGCTCTGAAGTCGGCAGTCTGACCGTTCCACAATGAAACGGTGCGCCCTTGCGGGCGCGCTCTATTGTAGGAAATGCAATTTGGGGCGGCGTGTCGGCAGAACTGACGCGACCGCCCCTTGCTTTGACCCCGCCTGCGCAGTATGGGCACCGCCATGAGCACCCAGACACCCCAACGCCCCCGCAGAAACTTCTATGGCCGCTTTAAGGGCAAGGCCCTGAAGCAGAGTCAAAAGACGTATCTGAACGAAGACCTCGATGCTTTGTCGCCTGGTGCAGTGGACTGGGACGCGAATCCTGAACGTCATCCGCTGGACCTAAAGGCACTGTTCGGCAGTAAAGATGTCTGGCTTGAGGTCGGCTTTGGCGGTGGTGAGCACCTAGTCCATCAGGCCGCCAGCAACCCCGATATCGGTATCATTGGGGCCGAGCCGTATATCAACGGCGTCGCCATGTTGCTGGGCAAGATCCGCAAGGCCGGGGTCGAAAACCTGGCCGTTCATCCCGGCGATGCGCGGGATTTGTTCGATGTGCTGCCCGAGGCCAGCATTTCACGGGCGTTTCTTTTGTATCCTGACCCATGGCCCAAAACGCGTCATCACCGTCGGCGTTTTGTGACGCAGGAACATCTGGAGCCACTTGCCCGCACGCTAAAGCCCGGTTCGATTTTTCGCGTTGCCACCGACATTCCCGACTACGTCCGCCAGACGTTGGAGGAGGTTCCACGTGCCGGGTTTGAATGGCTGGCCGAACGCCCCGCTGATTGGCGCGAGCCCTGGGATGACTGGATTTCCACCCGCTATGAACAAAAGGCTTTGCGTGAAGGCCGGACGCCACATTACCTGACCTTCCGGCGCAAAGACTGATTGCCGCTGGACCAACCGGCTCCAATTCGCTAATCCGCCTTGAACTGATAGCGAAAACAGGAGCCCCCATGTCCGGACACGGCACGCCCATCCCGATGACCTCGCATCCCTGCGGCCCGCTGACCGGCATGGCAGAAGTGCCCGGTGACAAGTCGATCTCGCACCGGTCGCTGATCCTGGGCGCAATGGCGGTGGGTGAGACCAGAATCTCGGGCCTGCTGGAAGGTGAGGATGTTCTGGACACCGCCAAGGCCATGCGTGCCTTCGGGGCTGAGGTCACGGATCACGGTAACGGTGAATGGAGTGTGCATGGCGTGGGCGTTGGTGGATTTGCCGAGCCCGATCAAGTGATTGACTGCGGCAACTCGGGTACCGGTGTGCGGCTGATCATGGGCGCGATGGCGACCTGCCCGATTTCCGCGACCTTCACGGGTGATGCAAGCCTGAACAAGCGACCGATGGCCCGCGTCACCGATCCACTGGCACTGTTCGGAACGCAATCGGTTGGGCGCTCGGGCGGGCGGCTGCCGATGACCATCGTGGGTGCGGCAGAGCCTGTACCGGTGCGGTATGAGGTGCCGGTGCCGTCGGCGCAGGTGAAATCCGCGGTGCTGCTGGCCGGTCTAAACGCGCCGGGCAAGACCGTTGTGATTGAGAAAGAGGCCACCCGTGACCACTCGGAACGGATGCTGGCCGGTTTCGGGGCCGAAATCACCGTCGAGGATACGGATGAGGGCCGAGTGATCACGCTGACCGGCCGCCCTGAGTTGAAACCGCAGGTCATCGCTGTTCCGCGCGACCCGTCCAGCGCGGCCTTTCCGGTATGTGCGGCACTGATCACGCCGGGCTCGGACGTTTTGGTGCCGGGCATCGGCCTGAACCCGACTCGCGCGGGACTGTTCACCACATTGCGCGAAATGGGCGCGGATCTGACGTACGAAAATGAGCGGGAAGAGGGCGGCGAACCCGTCGCTGATCTGCGCGCGAAATACTCTCCGAATATGAAGGGAATCAATGTGCCGCCCGAACGCGCGGCCTCGATGATCGACGAATATCCTGTGTTGTCTGTGGTTGCGGCCAATGCCAACGGCACCACGATGATGGGCGGCGTGAAAGAGCTGCGCGTCAAGGAAAGCGACCGGATTGACGCCATGGCGCGCGGGTTGCGGGCCAATGGTGTGACCGTGGACGAGGGCGAAGAATGGTGGTCGGTCGAAGGGTTGGGCATCGGTAACGTCCCCGGTGGCGGCACCTGCGAAAGCTATCTTGATCACCGCATTGCCATGTCGTTCATGGTCATGGGGATGGGTGCGAAGTCTCCGGTTTCCGTGGATGACGGTGGGCCAATCGCGACCTCGTTCCCGATTTTCGAGCCGCTGATGGCCGCCCTGGGTGCCAAGGTCGAACGCGCATGAGTTTCACCGTCGCCATCGACGGCCCTGCGGCGGCGGGCAAGGGGACGATCTCGAAAGGGGTGGCGGCGCTGTTCGGTTTTGCGCATCTGGATACGGGGCTGCTGTATCGCGCGGTCGGGCGCCGAACGCTGGACGGGACTGACCCCATCGAGGCGGCGCAGGCATTGACTGCGGAAGAACTGAAACAAGGCGATTTGCGTATGGCCGAGATTGCGCAGGCGGCCTCGAAAGTGGCAGTGATCCCCGAGGTGCGCGCGGCGTTGGTGGATTTCCAGCGCGCCTTTGCCCGTCGGGCAGGGGGGGCTGTGCTGGATGGGCGCGATATCGGAACGGTGATTTGCCCCGAGGCCGAAGTGAAACTGTTTGTTACCGCCAGTGCCGAAGTGCGGGCAGAGCGCCGCTTTTTGGAACTGCGCGCAAAGGGCGCTGATGTGACCCGAGAGTTTGTGCTTGCAGATGTGCGCGAACGCGACGTGCGGGATGCCGAACGCAGTGCTGCGCCGATGAAGCCTGCCGCAGATGCTGTGCTGTTGGATACGTCTGATCTGAGTATCGAAGCTGCTTTGGCCCAGGCCGTAGCTCTTGTCGAAAGCAAACGCCCCGCAACGTCCTAACGCCGCGGGGAGAGGTAATTACAGCTCGCCTACGGCGACGGATTTGATCTGCGCCCACTGATCATCAGCGGTTTTTGCTGTGGCTGGCACGTCTTTCAGAAACGCAGCCCGAGTTTCAGCGTTCAGGAACAGATACAGCTTGCCGTCTGTGACCAGATACTGGTCCGGGTCGCCATCAAATTTCTTGCCGACAGACACGCCGAAGGAACAGAACCCGCCGTGCTGTGGCAGATAGGCGGTGGGGTTGGCCTCGAACGCCTCGAGATTGGCGGCGCTGGTGAAGTAGTACGATGCCCCGTCGTAGGTCGAGGAATGGGTGGCAAACCCTTCGACCGGGTTACCTTCGTTGACCAGGGCCACCAGATCGACGCCATGTGCTGCCAAGGGCGCGCCAGCAGCCGAGATGCCGTTCGAGACATTGATCTCATCCGCTGCAAAGGCCGGTGCGGCGATCAGGGGCAAGGTGGCGATCAGGGTTGTCAGAACCAGAGATTTCATTGTGTTTTCCTTTCCTGTTCAGGTTCGGGTCGGCGGGGGAGCCAACCGCTGAAACAAAGTTAGGGGCAGTGTTTTGAACGGGCTATCGCAGTAAGATCGGCAAACCTTGCAGATCGTTCAAACTTGTGGCGGCGCACGACATACTCTTCACTAAGCTTTGTTTGGTCAGGGTGCAGGCAGGTACCTATTGTAAGGGAGTAGCCTGCAGGAGAGATGCCATGATCCGACTAGCCCTAGTGTTGATTTTTCTGGCCGGAGGTCTGGCGGCCCAAGATGCGCCTGAGACCGAGCCACCGATGGACTATGAACGTCTGGGCAAGATCCTCTTTGCGCTTGATCCCGAGGCACAGCCGCAGGGGCCGGGCTTTGCTTTGACACTGTCGGATGTGCCTGTTCTGGTCGTCACGGATATCAGCACTGATCGCATGCGTGCGATGGTGGCAGTCCGCAGTGCTGATGAACTGTCAAAGGAGGAATTGCACCGAATGATGCAGGCCAATTTCGACACCGCTTTGGATGCGCGCTATGCGATTGCCAACGGAATCGTTTGGGCAACATTCATTCATCCGCTTTCGTCTTTGAAGAAGGATCAACTGATCTCTGGCTTGGCGCAGACAGTGAATATCGCTGCAACTTACGGCACGTCCTACACCGGAGGGGCGATTCAATTTGGTGGCGGTGACAGCAACGAATTGCAGCGACAATTGATCGAAGATCTTCTGAAGAAAGGTGAGGAGATTTGACGAGCGTTCAGGATTCGAGCCTGTGATGATACCTGCCCACCCCTCAGGTCTCAATCCTGTAGGATAGGTCTGAGTTTCCCAGTGTTATAGGCCCTAGCTGGACGCAATAAAGCTGTTATAGTCTTCGATACGCCATAAGGGAAAGCTGCGATCTAAGTCCAAAACACAAAAAATGGGCACGTAGCTATAATATCCCTTGAGCCAACAGGGACAAAAAAACATGAATAATCGTTTGCGCAAGATCACCATCGTCGGTGGCGGCACAGCAGGGTGGATGACCGCGCTGATACTGGAAATGGTGCTTTCACGCACGTCAGCGGAAAAGGATCGCCCTCGCATATGCCTGATCGAGAGCCCCAATATCGCGACAGTGGGTGTGGGCGAGGCGACAGTGCCGCGCATGCCGGTCACGCTCCGTCAGGCGGGTATTTCCGAGCGGGACTTTTTTCGCGAAACCAACGCGTCGTTCAAGCTGGGTGTGAAGTTTTGCAACTGGAACAAGGACCGCAAAGGCAATCGCATCGATTATGTGAACCCCTTTGCGCATGGCCAGTTGTTGGAAGGGTTGGAAACAGCCGAGTATTTCTTGCGCTTTGGCAATGGGGATCGGGATTTTACGCGGTCCATCTCACCACATGATGATCTGGCTCGTCTGTGCAAAGGCGCACGGCAGTTGGGGCAGCCTGAATACGAACAGCGGTTTGGCTATGCTTATCATCTGGATGCTGTGAAATTTGCCGGCATGCTCACCAAAGTCTGCACCAAGCGCGGTGTGGAGCATATTCAAGATGAGGTGAAATCGGTCGAACTGGATGAACAGGGCAATGTCAGCCATCTGATGTTGGAACGCCAGGGCCGCCATGACATCGAGATGGTCATAGACTGCACAGGGTTCCGCGGCTTGATCATCAACCAGGCGCTTGGCGAACCGTTTATGGATTACTCGGACTATTTGCCAAATGATCGTGCCATGGCGTTGCAGATCGAGCATCCCAACCCAAAGAAGATTGAAAGCGTCACGCGCTCGACCGCTCTTGGCGCAGGTTGGACCTGGCGGGTGCCTCTCTATAACCGTGTGGGAACGGGTTATGTGTTCTCATCCGCGCATCGCACGGATGATCAGGCGGCGGATGAATACCTCAAATGGCTGGGTGACAGCGGCAAGGGCGCGACGCCGCGCGTGATCCCCATGCGCATTGGGCGTGTGCGCAATGCCTGGGTTAAGAACTGTTTGGCGATCGGCCTGTCCGGCGGGTTTATTGAACCGCTAGAGAGTACGGCGATACATATGGTCGATCATGCGGTGCGGTGGTTTGCGGAACACTTGCCCACGCGAGACATCGAGCCATCCTTGCGGACGCGGTATAACCGGCAGATGAATAAGCTTTATGATGAGGTTCTGGAGTTCATCTGTCTCCACTATCGATTGGGTAACCGCACTGACGATCAGTATTGGATCGACGCGCGGACAGAGATGAAAATACCGGATCGGTTAGCCGAAAACCTGGAGCTATGGCAGCATCGTCTGCCAATGGAACATGACATCGAATTTGCGACGTTGTTCAACTTTCGCGTTTACCAAACGGTTCTATTGGGTAAACAGGTTTATGATACCGGTTACGGGACCGGCATCCGTGATCGTCTGCGGCCACTAAAGCGACAGATTTGGTTCCAGGGTATGAAGACTGCGAAAGCGCATCTTGCGCAGATCCTCACAAAAATGCCGGATCACAAAATGCTGTTGCATGATATCCGAGGGGAGTTGCAGCGACCAGCATTCGGCAAGACAATGGCGACGAAGCCGACAGTTGCGATGCCGGGCGCGGCGCCATCATCTGTACCGATCCAAAACATGCCGAACTTTGCCGAAATCCAAAGCGGCGCGAAGGATTTGCAACTGTTCTAGACCTTCTTTGCGTTCGCTACAGAGGGCGCTTGAGGTGAAACTGAGGGTGGAGTGTTATATCTCTACCCTCAGAATGGCTCTTTGACGCTCTGGGCGCGCGATTGCGGCGGCACACGTCAGTTCGGGCGCGGTGACCTTCAGCGTGAGCTGATACGAGCTTCTCAAAAGAAGGCGAGGAATTCTGAACTAGAGCGCGGATCCTTCGCGCTGCTTTTCTTGCTCGGACGGGGTTGGAGTGTGGTTGAAGACGAATGCCGTTCGACAGGCTTCTTCTCCGCCCAGCTCGGCAATCTTCTTACGCTGATCCTCAAAGGCACGCGCGTTGACCTCTTCGGGGTCACATATTTCGCGCAGACGGCGTTCGCCTTCGACCAACGCCGCTTGAACTTCGGGGTCGTTAACTCTGTCCGTGGCGCGATTGGTCTGTTCATTCGGGTCCGATGCAAGATCAAATAGTTGGGGGTCATGCCCAACGTAATAGACGTATTTCCACTTATCCCAGCGCACCATAAAGCTGCCGGTTTTTGACCCCCCGTCATGATATTCACTGAACCCGGTTCGGTTGGGATCATCCGGTGCCGTGGCCAGATCGATAAGCGAAACGCCCGGTTGATTGGCATTGCCTGCATCATCGGGAACACCGTAGACGTCCCGTGCGGTTGCTGCAATGTCTGTCAGGTTTGTACAGGTTGAGACTTGCTTGCCGTTGGGAATACCGGGTCCGGCGAGGATCATCGGAACCCCGGCGCTGGCCTCATACATCACCTGTTTGGTCCAGAACCCCTGATCGCCCATCATGTCGCCATGGTCTGAAACATAGACAATGACCGTATTTTCGGCCTGACCACTTTGGGCCAGAGCTGTCAGGATGCGCCCCACGCAATCGTCCATGAAGGATGTTAGCCCGTAGTATGCGGCCTTGGCTTCGCGCATCTTTTGTTCATCAAAATAGTCATCGTAGTTGAAGAACGACGCAATGTTTTGCAGCTCTGCGTGATCAGGTAGGCCGTGGCCATAACCCACCGGCAGGTCCATATCCGCGGGATCATAATGGTCGTACCATTTCTCGGGGCAAGTCAGCGGATAATGCGGGCTGACCAGGGACACAAAGGCGGCCCATGGTGCATCGTGACGTTTCGGATCGGTCAGCCATACCTCAGATGCGGCGGTAATATCCAGATCATAGTCGGTATAGGTGCTGGGCCCGGTGCCGACATCACCCGCCAGTTCGGCGGCTGAAGCATACGCGGGCGGGTTCTCGCGCAGCAGGCCGACGGCCCAACCAATTCCTCCGACGACATGCATGGGAAGTATTTCCTGCGAGAAACCGTTGTCATCCTCGGCCGAGCGAAAATGCAGCTTGCCGATCGAGACGACCTCGCGCCCCGTGTCTCGCAGTTGACGCATCCAACTGCGCGGATGCCCGGCATAGGGTGTCGCGCTGTCCCAGTGACCAGTGGTATGCACCCACTCTCCGGTAGCCAACGCGGCGCGGGTGGGAACGCACATTGGCGACGGTGTATAAGCCGAGGTGAACATCGTACCCCGCGCCGCCAAGGCGTCCAGATTGGGGGTTTTGACGATCGGGTGGCCAGCGCATCCCATCGCGTCCTTACGGTGTTCGTCTGAAATTATGACCAGAAAATTCAAATCGTCTGCTCCTTGATCGCTGGATTGAGCCTAGCATCGTTTCGCCGACGGAGGACTTCAACTTGCGACAACTGGGTCGCTTTCCGGCTTTGACTTGCAGTGCTTCAGCAGACTCGCTATAGAGCACGCGTCTGAACAAGGGCGGTCAACGTCCGGATGACGTATCTGAGCAGGGCCGGGTTACCTCGGCCCTTTGTGTTTGTGTAGTCAGATGCGCCCCGGATCACGCCTGAAGGCATCATGAAACAAGACCGGCGGAAACAACCGCTCGGCCAGTAAAAACGTTATGTAAAGGAAAACAACGCCACATGGCTAACGCATCCATGGAGGAATTCGAAGCCCTCCTGAACGAAAGCTTCGAAATGGACACGCCCGAAGAGGGTTCTGTTGTCAAAGGTAAGGTTCTGGCGATCGAAGCCGGCCAAGCCATCATCGACGTAGGCTACAAAATGGAAGGCCGCGTTGATCTGAAAGAATTCGCAAATCCCGGCGAAGCCCCTGAAATCGCTGTTGGTGACGAGGTAGAAGTTTACCTGCGTGCCGCAGAAAACGCCCGTGGCGAAGCCGTCATCTCGCGCGAGATGGCCCGCCGTGAAGAGGCATGGGACCGTCTGGAAAAAGCATATGCCGACGACCAGCGCGTCGAAGGTGCAATCTTTGGTCGCGTCAAAGGTGGCTTCACCGTCGATCTGGGTGGCGCAGTTGCGTTCCTGCCCGGCTCGCAGGTTGACGTTCGCCCCGTGCGCGACGCTGGCCCGCTGATGGGTCTGAAACAGCCGTTCCAGATTCTAAAAATGGACCGCCGCCGTGGCAACATCGTTGTTTCGCGCCGCGCAATCCTGGAAGAATCGCGTGCCGAGCAGCGTGCCGAAGTCATCGGCAACCTGTCCGAAGGTCAGACCGTCGAGGGTGTCGTCAAGAACATCACCGAATACGGTGCATTTGTTGACCTGGGCGGCGTTGACGGCCTGCTGCACGTCACCGACATGGCATGGCGCCGTGTGAACCACCCGTCCGAGATCCTGACGATCGGCGAAACCATCAAGGTTCAGGTCATCAAGATCAACAAAGAGACCCACCGCATCAGCCTGGGCATGAAACAGCTGCAGGAAGATCCGTGGGATCTGGTTGCTGCCAAGTATCCGCTGGGCTCGGTCCATCAGGGTCGCGTCACCAACATCACCGACTACGGCGCGTTCGTCGAGCTGGAAGCCGGTGTCGAAGGTCTGGTGCACGTGTCCGAGATGTCCTGGACCAAGAAAAACGTCCACCCCGGCAAGATCGTTTCGACCAGCCAGGAAGTCGACGTCATGGTTCTGGAAATCGACGGCGCCAAGCGTCGCGTGTCTCTGGGCCTGAAACAGACTCAGCGCAACCCATGGGAAGTGTTTGCAGAAACACACCCCGAGGGCACCGAGGTCGAAGGCGAAGTCAAGAACATCACCGAATTCGGTCTGTTCATTGGCCTCGAAGGCGACATCGACGGCATGGTTCACCTGTCGGACCTGTCCTGGGACGAGCGTGGCGAGGATGCGATCCAGAACTACCGCAAAGGCGACATGGTTTCAGCCGTTGTCTCGGAAGTTGACGTGGAAAAAGAGCGTATCTCGCTGTCGATCAAAGCCCTGGGCGGTGACAAGTTTGCCGAAGCCGTGGGCGGCGTGAAGCGTGGCTCGATCGTGACCGTCGAAGTGACCGCAATCGAAGATGGCGGCATCGAGGTGGAATACGAAGGCATGAAGTCCTTCATCCGCCGTTCGGACCTGAGCCGTGACCGTGCCGAACAGCGCCCCGAGCGTTTCTCGGTTGGTGACAAGGTCGACGTCCGCGTCACCAACGTCGACAGCAAGACCCGCCGTCTGGGCCTGTCGATCAAAGCACGCGAGATAGCCGAAGAGAAAGAGGCCGTGGAACAGTATGGTTCCTCCGACTCGGGCGCATCGCTGGGCGATATCCTGGGTGCAGCGCTGAAATCGGGCGACTAAGCCCGGGCCTCAGCCTTAGCCGAATTTACGGCCCCGCGTATCCGCGCGGGGCCGTTTTTGTTGCGAATCAATATGTTCCAAAATTTGGGCTTATTCCGGCTGTCGTTCACGCTTTTGCGGTGAATTTCACGCTCGCAAGCAAAAAAACGCGTGACTTGGCGCGAAAATGAAGGCTTTGCACACAGAGTTTACGTTCCCCCGATCACGGTTTTTTCCTATACTGTCCAAATAAATAGAGATGGCTAACCGGTCGCCTGGGAGGGTAACGCTTATGATCCGTTCAGAACTGATTCAGAAAATCGCCGACGAAAACCCGCATCTGTATCAACGCGACGTCGAGCGGATCGTGAATACCGTGTTCGAGGAAGTGACGGATGCCATGGCACGCGGTGACCGCGTAGAGCTACGTGGCTTTGGTGCCTTTTCGGTAAAACAGCGCGACGCGCGCGTTGGCCGCAATCCGCGCACCGGGGAAACTGTTCAGGTCGAAGAAAAATGTGTTCCATTTTTCAAAACTGGCAAGTTGCTAAGGGACCGATTGAACGGTAAAGCCTAGGGCATGATACGCTACCTTCGATATGCTTTTCTGGCGATCCTCGGGATCGTTCTTATCTCCGTCTCGCTGGCCAATCGCGAAACGGTTGAACTGACCCTGATGCCCGAAGCTTTTGCCGAGCTTTTGGGCTTTAACCTCAGCACGTCGCTGCCGCTGTTTGTCGTGGTGCTGGGCGGTGTGGTTGCGGGCCTGATCATCGGTTTCCTGTGGGAATGGCTGCGCGAGCATAAGCATCGCCGTGATGCGACTGCAAAGAAGAGCGAAGTGCGCAAGCTTGAGCGTGAGGTTAAGAAGCTCAAGAAAAAGCAGAACGAAGGTCAGGACGAAGTTCTGGCGCTGTTGGACGAGGCCAGCTGAGGCCCTTTTATGTCTGATGTCTCCGTCAAAATCTGCGGTCTGACCGCCCCTGATCACGTGCGCGCAGCGGTGGATGCTGGCGCACGCTATATCGGGTTTGTCTTCTTTCCCAAATCGCCCCGCCATCTTGAGGTCCCGGCCGCCGCAGAACTGGCCCATTTGGTGCCCGCCGGGGTTGCCAAGGTCGCCCTGACGGTGAATGCGACGGATGAGGAATTAGACCGGATCGTCGCCAATGTACCGCTGGACATGTTGCAACTGCACGGCAAGGAAAGCCCGGATCGGGTGGCCGAGGTTCGCGACCGATTTGGTTTGCCGGTGATGAAGGCTATCGGCGTGGCCGAGGCAGAAGACCTTGCTGCGATTGATCTCTATTCCGAAGTTGCCGACCAGCTGCTGATCGACGCCAAGCCGCCACGTAACGCGGAACTGCCGGGTGGCAATGGTCTGGCGTTTGACTGGCGTCTGTTAGCGGGACGCAAATACTGGCAACGTCCGTGGATGCTGGCCGGGGGGCTGACGCCCAAGAACGTCGCCGAGGCGATCCGCATGACCGGCGCGCGACAGGTGGATGTCTCGTCAGGAGTCGAAGGCGCACCCGGCGTCAAGGATTCGGCATTGGTCCGGGCCTTTATCGACGCGACCCGGTGATCTGATCGGCAAACACCTGCGTATCCCCGATAGGGGAGGACGTAATCATGCTGGCGGCGATCGGCGGAGTTTCATTGAAACGATGGTACTATGGGCCAGAGTTCTTCTGGCGCGCCCGTCAGGCATTGCTACAAGCGCGCGGTGACCCCTTGTGCATGCATGCTGGCGTGTTCCCACACCAGGGGCTGTATTTCTCGCTAAGCGTCTGGCACGACCTCGAAGCCATGTTAACCTTTGCTCAGTCGGGTCCCCACCGCCAGGTCGTTCTAGCGGCCAATCGACTGGCAGATGTGAATCAGTTCTATCACTTTCCCTGTATTGCCGTGCCCAGCAACCAGCAGGCGTTACAGGTTTGGGCACAGCATGTTCAAGCGGCGGAATGATACGTTTTGCCATGGCAAATCCTGTCGTCACCTCCTATGAACAACGGGTACGACGAGGGAGACACCCATGGCCAACGATCTTTTCAATTCCTTCATGTCCGGACCTGACGAAAAGGGCCGTTTCGGCATATTCGGCGGGCGGTTCGTCAGCGAAACGCTGATGCCTCTGATCCTGTCGCTGGAAGAGGAATATGAAAAGGCCAAGGACGATCCCACCTTCTGGGCTGAGATGGACGACCTGTGGGCGAATTATGTGGGCCGCCCGTCACCGCTGTATTTCGCGGAACGCCTGACCGAGCATCTGGGCGGTGCGAAAATCTACCTGAAACGCGATGAGCTGAACCACACCGGCGCGCACAAGATTAACAACGTTCTGGGCCAGATCATTCTGGCGCGACGCATGGGCAAGACCCGGATCATTGCGGAAACCGGGGCAGGGCAGCACGGCGTAGCCACCGCGACTGTCTGCGCCAAATTCGGCCTGAAATGTGTGGTCTACATGGGCGCGCATGACGTGCAGCGTCAGGCTCCGAATGTGTTCCGCATGCGCTTGCTGGGCGCCGAGGTGATTCCGGTGACCTCTGGCCGTGGCACACTGAAAGACGCGATGAACGACGCGCTGCGCGACTGGGTAACCAATGTCCGCGACACGTTCTATTGCATCGGCACCGTCGCTGGTCCGCACCCGTACCCGGCGATGGTCCGGGACTTCCAGTCGATCATTGGCAAGGAAGCCAAGGAACAGATGATGAAGGCCGAAGGTCGTCTGCCCGACACGATCATTGCCGCCATTGGTGGTGGATCGAACGCAATGGGCCTGTTTTACCCGTTCCTCGACGACAAAGACGTCAACATCATTGGCGTTGAGGCCGGCGGCAAAGGTGTGAACGAGAAGATGGAGCACTGCGCCTCGCTGACCGGCGGGCGTCCGGGCGTTTTGCACGGCAATCGCACCTATTTGCTGCAGGATGATGACGGGCAGATTCTGGAAGGCTATTCAATCTCGGCCGGTTTAGATTACCCCGGTATCGGACCCGAGCATTCTTGGCTGCACGACATTGGCCGGGCGAACTATGTATCGATCACTGACAAAGAGGCACTGGAAGCGTTCCAGCTGTGCTGCGCGACCGAGGGCATCATCCCGGCGTTGGAACCCTGCCACGCGCTGGCGCATGTGATGAAAATTGCGCCCGAGCTGCCCAAGGATCACCTGATCTGCATGAACATGTGTGGGCGTGGCGACAAGGACGTACAGACCGTGGCCAAATATCTGAACTTCGACATGTCGGATACCGAAGGCCGCAGCGCAGACTGACCAAGCGGTAAAATTTGAAATTTTTGACAAGAGCGGCGCGCCTGAAACGGGTGTGCCGCTTTGTTTTTGGATACAGGCCTTTTCAAATATTGCGCAACTGGGTAACTTTGTTGCGTGACCGCCACAGGTACGATTTTGACCTTCAGAAATTTATTGAGCGAATCCAGACCTTTCGCCTAAACCCGCCGTTACCGGTCACATCGGGCCGGACCCTAGCGGGCAGAGGTGACCACTCTCTCGGTGCGGACGGCGCTGCCGAAACCGTATGTCAGGGCCGAATCCGGGGATTGGTATGCTTTGTAGCTCAATTGGATAGAGCGGCAGGTTTCCCATCTGTAGGCGAAGGTTCAATTCCTTCCAAAGCTCCAAATGTAGCTCATTCTGGTGAGAGCAATCGACCGCAAATCGATGTGTAACGGGTTCGAATCCCGTCATTTGACAAAGCTGTTAAGTCAGCACCGGCCTTCCACGCCGGCCCGTGAAAACGGTCCAAAATCATAAGGGTCCGGGTGTTCCCCAGCAGGGGCGACACCGCGCAACGTCAGGCTTTGGCCGGGCGGGGCAAGGGTCTTCGCTGCTCTGGCTTTGTGCCGGAGGGCAGATGACGGTGTCGTCGGATCGGTGCCCCGCTTAGCCATTAGGGCGAGGCGGCGCATCGGTTCCGCGCCCCTCTCTCTGACCCTCCCGCGCAGGGACATGGCGCGGGGGATGCCCGGATCTTTCCTGCCTTCAACTGAAGGCTTCACAACTGTCACCCGTTCGGGGTGCAACCCACTGAAAACATGAAAAGGAGTTCGCATTTGCGACGACGATAGAGCGAGACGAAAAGGAGAAATGACATGACACTGTTCCAAGATCTGATTGACCGGCTGACCGGTCATCACCGGGTAACCCTGACCGAGACCCAGCGAATGCTGGTCCTGCGCAACGGGGTGTTCGATGCAATCCTGGGTGCCGGGAAACACCGGTTGCCGCGCAAGGATGTACTGACCGAGCTGCACGATCTGGAGAATCTCTTTTTCGTGTCACCCTATGAGCGGGCGCTGATGCAGAACCGGCCTGAACTGGCCGCCACGCATCTGACCGAGTTCCGGGCCGGGCCTGACGAAGTTCTGGTTCTGCTGCGGGATGGGGTGCCTGTTCGGGTACTGAACCCCGAAGCACGAGCGCTTGTCTGGAAGGACGCAGGGCCATGGAAGGTCGAACATCACGCTCTGACCGAGACCATGACTGTGCCCAAAGTGACGGCTCAGCGGTTGGTTCGGGCCGGGCTGCGGCTGAACCTGACGCAGGTCGAGGTTGCCGAAGGGCATACCGGGTTGCTGACGGTTGACGGGGTGCTGGTGGATCAACTGAACCCCGGGGCGCATGCCTTCTGGAAAGTGGGGCGGAAAGTCGAGGTCAAGCAAATCGACCTTCGGCAACGGACCCATGAGGTGACAGGGCAAGAGATCCTGACCAAGGACCGGGTAACCATCCGGGTCAACTTGTCTGCCGACTACCGGGTCGTTGATCCGGTCACGGCGGTGGGGGCGGTCAAGGATTTCGATCAGGCCTTGCACCGGGCGCTGCAACTGGCGTTCCGGAAGACCTTGGGGGCGATGACGCTGGACCGGCTGCTCGCCGAGAAGGTGACCGTCGACACCGAAGCCGCGGATCGGGTGCGGACACAAATGGCCGGGATCGGTATCGAAGTGGGGGAGATTGCGTTGAAAGACGTCATCCTGCCCGGTGAGATGCGGGAGATCCTGACCGCCGTGGTCGCCGCCGAGAAACAGGCTGAGGCCAACGTCATCCGGCGGCGGGAAGAAACCAACGCCACGCGGTCTCTGCTGAACACCGCAAAGGTGATGGCGGAAAACCCGGTGATGCTGCGGTTGAAAGAGCTGGAAGCTCTGGAAACCATCGCCGGGAAGGTCGAACGGCTGACGGTCCATAACGGGACCGAAGGGCTGATGTCCGACCTCGTCAAACTGCGGGAGTAATCCCGAATAAGGGCCGGTCCGGGGTTTTCCGGGCCGGTCCGTCTATTCAGAAGCGGCGTTTTCTTTCAGAAGGCGCAGCGGAACGATCTCAAGCGCCCTCTGATGGGTCGCCTCAAGATGCACCTTCGGGGCGCAGCCTTCGTCATGGGCCTGCAGAAAGCGTGCTGCGCATAGGCACCAACGGTCACCTGGGTTCAGGCCCGGAAAATTGAACTCGGGGCGCGGGGTGCTCAGGTCGTTTCCGACATATTTTGAAAAGGCCAGAAATTCAGCCGTCATCACCGCGCAAACTGTGTGGCTGCCCTGATCCTCAGGGCAGGTGTTGCAGGCCCCGTCACGAAAAAAACCGGTCAGCGGATCACGGGAACAGGGACTGAGCACACCGCCCAAAACGTTGATACTGTCTTGTTTTTGCATGAGACCACTTTACAGGCTTTGAGCGATCTTGCGGAACATTTCTACGTTTGCCTCGTTAATCCCGGGATCGCGGAACTTGCGATCTGCCCCGGTTGTGACGATCAATACGCCGCGCGGTTGGTCGAAATAGATATACTGACCGTAAACGCCACGGGCCAGAAACTCGCCCTCATGCGCGCCAAGAGGGATCCACCATTGATAGCCATAGCCAATTTTGCCAGGTGCGGTTGGGGCGCTGGGCAGGACGGATTCGGCGATCCAGTCCGCAGGTACAAGCTGCTGCCCGTCATGCACGCCGTTTTGCAGGATCATCTGACCAAAGCGCGCAAAATCGCGCGTAGTGAAGTTCAATCCGCCCAGCACAAACGCAACTCCAGCACCGTCGGTCACGTAATATCCGTCGTGTTCTAGGCCTAAGGGCTGAATGATCTTTTCGACCAGCAAATCTGTCACACTGCGCCCGGTGGCCCCGCGGATCACCATGCCTAGGACATGTGTGTCAATCGACACGTATTGCCAGGTCTCGCCCGGCGTGGCGAACGTATCCTGCAGTGAGGCCGCGAAATCGTCCAACTCTCCGCCCAAGGCGATGACACGACCCATTCGGTTGATGTCCGAATTGGGGTCGAAATAATCCTCATCGAAAGTAACTCCGCTGGCCATGTTCAACACATTGCGGATCGACGCGCCGTCATAAGCGGTGCCCTCCAACTGCGGCGCATATTTCACCACGGGATCGTCCAGCGAGTCGATTGCGCCCTCGGCCAACAGGATGCCGAAAAGCGCGGACAGATAGCTTTTGGCCACCGACCACGAAATCCGGCGATCCTCGGGCGTGGTGCCCAGATAGTATTCTTCGAACCGGATTTGCCCGTCCTGCATCACCAGAAGAGAGGTGACAGCGCGATCTTCGATCCACGCATCGGTATCCTCGGGCAGATCAAAGCCGGGTCCGTAAGGCAATTCCCAGGTCGGCCCGTCGCCACGGGGCAAGTCGACCGTCAGGAAAGCGTCGTTCATATGAGAGAAGTTGTGAACGATCTTTTCCTCGGAAAACAACGAGTTCACGGCCATAAGGCGTTGCAGTTCTTCGCGTTTCCAGAACCCGACAACGACCGCTGCCAGCACCAGCATCAACACGATGCGCAGCACCCATTTCAACATAGATCTCATATGTGGCCTCCCCGATCCATGCTGCATTGGAACGCGCCAAAAGCCGTTGTGCAATTGGGACGTTGCGGCAAGGTCACCCGTCTTATTTGAACTTGTCCAGTAGCTTCTGCATGGCCGAGCGCGTATCGACCTCTGGTTTTGCAGCACGTTTGGCGGTTGCTTTGGGCGCTTCGGCCGGTGACTTTGACGACCGGGGCGGGGCTGTGCGTAGGGCGACGGCGTTCATGAACTTGCCGCCATCCCCGTCGGCCAGATAGCCTGCACCGTCCGACACGCCGCGCAACACGTCGTCAAGCCAGTCAGCGTCGGCCTTGGCAAAGTCGCCCAGAACGTAAGGAGAGACCATTTCCTTCCGGCCCGGATGCCCGATCCCCAGCCGTACTCGATCATAGGCGGGGCTGATATGTTCGTGGATTGAACGTAGCCCGTTGTGCCCGGCATGCCCGCCGCCCGCCTTGACGCGCACCTTGCCGGGGGCGAGGTCCAGCTCATCATGAAAGATCGTCACATCGGTCGAGTCGAGCTTGTAAAACCGCATCGCCTCACCCACTGACTGACCAGAACGGTTCATGAAAGTCTGCGGTTTGATCAGCAGTACCTTTTCGCCGCCTAACCGACCTTCGGAGATCTCGGCCTGAAACTTGGATTTCCACGGGCCAAAGCGGTGATCCTCGGCAATGCGATCAACAGCCATAAAGCCGATATTGTGCCGGTTGCGGGCGTATTTAGACCCCGGGTTCCCCAATCCGACAAACAATTTCATAGTCTCGTCCTTGTGCATTGCAACATGTGCAGGTGGTTGATGACACGGAATGCCACCGGTTTTCCAGCCCATGTGCGCCAAAAGAAAACGGGGCCCGATCAAGGCCCCGTTTCCAAATCCGAATTGTTGGGTCCGGACTTATTCTTCTGCTTCTTCCTGGCCGACGACTTCAACTTCGTCAACTGCCACTTCTTCGCCTTCTTCCTCATCGTCGTCGGTCGCCAGACCGGTCGGTGCCGAAACGTTCGCAATCACGAAGTCACGGTCGATGGTCGGCTTAGTGCCTGCGGGCAGGTCCACGGCCGAGATGGTGACAACGTCGTTGATCTCCATGCCGGTTACATCGACGATGATCTTCTCAGGAATGTCACCTGCGGTACACATCAGTTCGACTTCCGGACGGACAACGGTCAGAACGCCGCCCTTTTTGATGCCGGGTGCTTCTTCTTCGTTGATGAACTCAACTGGGATGAACAGCGCGATCTTAGTGGTCCGACGCAGGCGCATCAGGTCCAGGTGGGTCGGCAGGTCTTTGACAACGTCACGCTGAACGTCGCGGCAGATGACACGAACGTCTTCGTGGCCTTCAACCTTCAGGTTCCACAGGGTCGACTTGAACCGGCCTGCTTTCAGGCGCTTGAACAGGACGTTGAACGGGATCTGAATCGGCAGCGGCTCTTTATCGCCACCAAAAACAATGCCCGGAACCATGCCGTCGCGGCGTGCTTGACGAGCGGCGCCCTTGCCTGTCCCCGTCCGTTCCAGAGCTACGAGATCAGGAATCTCTCCAGCCATGATAAATTCTCCAATGTTAGGGCGGGCATCCTCCAAGGCTGTATGCCCGCGTGAAGCCGCGTCCTTATCTCGATTCATTGGGTTTGGAAAGGGGTTCACCCGAATAATTTTTAGCGAGGCTCTGCCTCGCGCTCCGAGGTATTTTGGGCCAGATGAACAGGGGGTTCCAAGTTCATCTGGCCTCAATGACACAGTGGAGGCGGCCGTAAAGTCCGCAGCCCAGCCGCGGGTCAGCTCGCAGTTGGTGTATTTTGCCAGAGGCCGCCGAAATCCTCGGGGATCAGCAGATTGTGACGTCCCAAATCGCCAACATTGCGTTCGCCACATAGCGCCATGGTTGTGTCCAGTTCCTTTTGAATGACGTCCAGCGCAGTGGTGACACCTTTCTGACCCATCGCACCCAGCCCATAGACAAAGGCGCGACCGACATAGGTGCCCTTGGCCCCCAGAGCCAGCGCCTTCAGCACGTCCTGACCCGAGCGGATTCCACTGTCCAAATGAACCTCGATGTCACCGCCGACGGCATCCATGATCTGCGGCAGCATGCGAATAGAGCTGAGCGCACCGTCCAACTGACGCCCGCCGTGATTTGAGACGATAATGGCATCGGCCCCCAATTTCGCGGCCATTTTGGCGTCTTCGGCATCCAGAATACCCTTGAGGATGACCTTGCCGCCCCATTGCTTCATCAGCTTTTCGACCTTGGCCCAGTCGAGGCTGGGGTCGAACTGTTCAGCCGTCCACGCACCTAGGGACGACGCATCCGAGATACCCTCGACATGGCCGACGATGTTGCCAAACTCGCGCCGTTTCGCCCCCAGCATTTCGATGCCCCAGGACCACTTGGTCATCAGGTTCGCAATCGTTTTCGCGGTCAGTTTTGGCGGTGCAGACAGGCCGTTTTTCAAATCCTTGTGCCGTTGGCCCAGAATCTGCAAATCCAGCGTGATGACCAGGGCCGAGCATTTCGCATCTTTGGCCCGTTGGATCAGGCGGCTGACATAGTCCTGATCCTTCATAGTATAAAGCTGAAACCAGAACGGTTTTGACGTGTGCTCGGCCACATCCTCGATTGAATTAATCGACATGGTAGACAGGGTAAAAGGCACACCGAATTCCTCGGCGGCTTTGGCGGCCTTCATTTCGCCGTCCGCGTGCTGCATGCCCGTCAATCCAACCGGCGCCAGCGCGACCGGCATCGCCACATCTTCACCGATCATCTGCGAAGCGGTGGATCGTCCCGCCATATCCACGGCCACCCGTTGACGCAGGCGGATCTCCGAGAAATCCGAACTGTTGTCGCGAAACGTTTGTTCGGTCCAACTACCGCTTTCGGCATAGTCGTAGAACATCCGAGGCACCCGTCGTTCATAGATACGTCGAAGATCTTCGATAGTGGTGATTATGGGCATGAGGCAGCGCCTTTGATTGGTCGGTCAGGTAGTTCTACTGGCGCAACATCAAGGGCGCAATTGGCTGAGGCGCGAAAAAAACTGCAGCAGGCCGGAGGCTTGCTGCGGTTTTGTTTATTGGATCTTGTGATTGGTCGATCAGGCAGAATGGGCGCCGTCGGATAGTGTTTTCACAAAGTCCAGAACCTCGGCCACGGGCTTTCCTGCTCCGATCTGGCTGACAATGGCCGAGCCGACAACCGCGCCGTCGGCAACGCTGGCGATGGCCTTGGATTTCTCGGGTGTGTTGATGCCAAAGCCCACGATCACGGGCAGGTCGGTCGCGGATTTGATCCGGGCCACTTCGGGGCCGACATTCGTGGCTTGCGCTTCGGCAGCGCCGGTGATGCCGGTGATCGAGACGTAATAGACAAAGCCCGAAGTATTCTGCAGAACGCGGGGCAGGCGTTTGTCATCGGTGGTCGGCGTCGCCAGGCGGATAAAATTCAGACCGGCGGCCTGGGCCGGCAGGCACAGTTCCTCATCTTCTTCTGGCGGCAGGTCGACGACAATCAGACCGTCGATACCGGCAGCTTGCGCATCGGCCAGAAAGGTGTCCACGCCGCGGCTGTAGATCGGATTGAAATAACCCATCATAACAATCGGAGTGGTGTCGTCGGTTTCACGGAAGGCGCGGGCCAGATCCAGTGTCCGCTGCAAGGTCATGCCACTGTCCAATGCCCGTTGCCCTGCGGCCTGAATGGTCGGGCCATCCGCCATGGGATCGGTGAACGGCAAGCCCAGCTCAATCACATCCACACCAGCGCCCGGCAGGCCCTTGACCACCTCAAGCGAAGTTTCATAGTCGGGGTCCCCCGCCATAATATAGGCGACAAAAGCCTTTTTCCCTTCGGCCTTCAGGGCGGCGAACTTGGCGTCGATACGGGTCATCGGATGTCCTTGCAGTCAGGTTTGGACCTGATGTGCAGAAACTTTGCGCGAAAATCAATCCCGGTCCCGCGGGATACCGTCAGAATGCGAAATGATATCGCACCAGCGCCGAATTAACACCCGGGTTGTCATCCTGTGTGCTGGCGTTGGATTTGTGGGTGATTGCCAAGGACACTTTGTTACCACTTTCTAAGGTGTATCCGAGACCCAACAGGGTGCGAATCTGGAACTCTCCCCCAAGATCGTTGCGGCCTTCGCCCTCTGAGAAATACCCCGGCATGACACTGCCTTCGACGAACCAACGCTCGGCAAACCCGTAGGTTCCGATAAGGCCGATACCGATATGAATATCACCTGCGGTATCCACAGTCAGGGCACTACCCCATGTTGCGGAAAAACGGGAGGCCTGGTGAAAGGGGCTGTGCTGATATTCGAGTGAGAACACAGCCTCGTCCTCGGATTGGCTTTCCGAGAAATCTGAAAATCCTGCGCCAAAGACAAGGGATTGAGCTTGCGCTGCTGGTGCGGCCAAAAGCAGCGCCAAAATTGCAGAGGTAAACTTCATATTACACATTCACTATATGTTTGTTTGCAACACCTTACGTGGTGATCTTAGTGTGCCAATTTCAATCCGGGCAAGTTCACGAATGACGAACGATTTCGTGATGTTGTAAATTGGTCTTTTCCTCGTTTCCGCAGTCTGGCTTGCGCATTGATCCGGACCTGCATAGAAGCACCTCTCGAATGGCATCAGGAGGCCGCTATGGGCTTTAAAATGGGAATCGTGGGTCTGCCGAATGTGGGCAAGTCGACCCTCTTTAACGCGCTGACCAAAACCGCAGCCGCTCAGGCGGCAAATTTCCCGTTCTGCACCATTGAGCCCAATGTGGGGGACGTGGCCGTGCCTGATGACCGGTTGGACAAACTGGCGGCGATTGCCAGCTCTAAGCAGATCATCCCAACACGGATGACCTTTGTGGACATCGCCGGTCTGGTTAAAGGCGCGTCCAAGGGTGAAGGGCTGGGCAACCAGTTTCTGGCCAATATTCGCGAGACCGACGCCATCGCCCATGTGCTGCGCTGTTTCGAAGATGGTGACGTGACCCATGTGGACGGCCGCGTCGACCCCGTGGCCGATGCCGACACGATCGAGACGGAACTGATGCTGGCCGATCTGGAAAGCATCGAAAAGCGCCGCGCCAATCTGGTGCGCAAGCTGAAAGGCAACGACAAGGAAGCACAGCAGCAGGAACGCTTGCTGGCCGAGGCGCAGGCGATGCTGGAAAATGGCAAACCGGCGCGTCTGGTTGAGGTCTCGGACGAAGACGCCAAAGCGTGGAAGATGTTGCAACTGCTGACCACCAAACCAGTGCTATACGTTTGCAACGTGTCCGAAGAAGAAGCAGCTGACGGCAATGAATACTCTGCGAAAGTCGCCGAGATGGCCGCGGCGCAGGGCAATGCCCATGTCATCATCAGCGCCAAGATCGAAGAAGAGATCAGCCTGTTGGAAGAAGACGAAGCGCAGATGTTCCTGGAAGAGATGGGTTTGGAGGAACCCGGCCTCGACCGTCTGATCAAAGCTGGTTACGACCTGTTGAAGCTTGAGACTTATTTCACCGTCGGCCCGAAAGAGGCCCGCGCCTGGACCATCCGCACAGGCACCGCCGCACCACAGGCTGCTGGTGTGATCCATGGCGACTTCGAAAAAGGCTTTATCCGCGCCGAGACCATCGCTTATGACGACTTTATCTCGGCAAATGGCGAACAGGGCGCGAAAGAGGCCGGCAAGATGCGGGCTGAGGGCAAGGGCTACATCGTCAAGGACGGCGACGTAATGCACTTCTTGTTCAACACCTAAGAGGTCTCTGTGTGCCCGGTCCATCAGAGACTGGGTGCATTTTAGACGCCGGAGTTAGTTTCCGGGTTCCAGTTCCTGCCGTTGGGTGAAATAGTCCCAGACAACCCAGCTTTCCGCGATCTTTCCATCGGCGATCCGGTCGATCTGAACGCCGGTCCAGTTTACTGGCCGGTTAGTCGCGGGCACACCAAGGTATGCGCCTTTCTGGGTCCCGAAAAAGCGCCAATGGGTGGATACCCGGTCGCCTTCAGCGATCTGCCCAAAAATCTCGACCTTTAAATCAGGAAAGGCTTTGTGGTTTGCCTCGACAATTTCGGTCCAGGTGGCCAAATCGACGCTTCCGGTTCCACCGGTTGCTAATGGCGCCTGATGGTTTTGATACTCGTCAGCGAAAATTGATCGGTCAATAGTGGAATCCGCAGCCCACATTTCAACAGCCTGTCGTGACAGATTTTTTGCTGCGGAGTTATCATTCTGTTGAGCCATCACGTTTCCTCCTGCCGCAATTGTCAGTAGTATTGTTAACGTCAAAATACGCCCTGCCAAACCGGTGAGCTGTCTGGTCATTGGCTTCCTCCGTCAGTCATGTCGACACCAGTTTACGATAGCGCGCGCCAGGCCATTGCGGAAAGTGCCGTCTGCGGGTCGCCGGATCGCAACTTGTGCTTTCACCGGGCCGCAAACACGTTACTCTGCGCTTCTGATCTTAAGAAGAAGAACGGCATGATCGAAATCCGTGACCTGCAACTGCTTAGCGCCTTGGCGCGGCACCGTCATTTTGCCAAAGCGGCCGAGGAATGCGGGATATCGCAACCCGCCTTTTCAATGCGTATCCGCAACCTGGAAGATCGCTTGGGCGTGTCGATCGTCCGCCGCGCCAACCGGTTTCAGGGCCTGACCGAAGAGGGCGAGATGATCGTCCAGCGGGCACGGCGTATCCTTGATGACACCAAGGCGCTGGAACAGCAGGTGCTGGCCGCCAAGGGTGAGATCACCGGCACCCTGATACTGGGTGTGATCCCGACCGCGATTGCCTTTACCGGGCGGCTGACCAAACGGTTGCGGGATGCGCATCCCCGCATCATTACGCGCATCGAGACAATGTCTGCCACAGCGATCCAGCACCGTCTGGACGAGGGCAGTCTGGACGCGGGCATCACCTATGGGGATAGCATCGGAACCGATTTGCGGCAGGTGCAACCTTTGTACGAAGAGACCTATGTCTTGCTGGTGCCGTCGCATATGACGGATGAAACCGGCCCCATACCATGGGCACGTGTGGCCGAATTCCCGCTCAGCCTGCTGGAGCCACAGATGCAGAACCGGCGCATCCTCGACCGGATTTTCGCTGAACAGGGCCTGCACCCGGATGTCGTCGCCGAAACCAGCGGATTTACCGCTTCGATGGTCATGGCGCGCGAGGGGTTGGCGGCCACCGTGGTCCCTCGGGTGCTGGTGCGAGCGCTGGGTGATCTTAAGGGAACAAAGGTGCTGCCGCTTGTCGATCCCGTTGTCAGCAAGCCGATTTGTCTTGCGACCCTTACACGGGATCCCGAATTGCCAACAGTCGAAGCGCTGCGTGCCGTGGTGACGTCTTTGCGGTGATAAACTGTCGTTATCGTGCGATTGAAATATGCGATTTGACGATATGCTATTCTGATGAGACACGGAGCCTCAATCGGAGGGCATCATGGCACCATTAGACACCAAGCCATCAGGCGCACCCAAGGGCGTCTGGAAGTCAGGTAAAGGCAAGGGGCGGCACACGCCCAAAGGCCGTCAATTCACGGATGAGGCACAGGCGGAAATTACACGTCTGCTGGGCGACCGCCCACGCCGTCGCGATCTGCTGATTGAATTCCTGCATTTGATTCAGGACGCACACGGCCATATCAGCGCCGACCACATTGCCGCTTTGGCGGTCGAAATGCGGTTGGGGCAGGCAGAGATCTATGAAACGGCAACCTTCTATGCCCACTTCGATGTAGTGAAAGAAGACGAGGCTCCTCCGCCCGTGTTGACGATCAGGGTCTGTGATTCTTTGTCCTGCGAAATGGCTGGTGCCCAGCAATTGCAAAAGGCGCTTGAGGATGGTCTGGACGCGTCCGAGGTTCGCGTTGTCCGCGCGCCTTGCATGGGGCGCTGCGATACGGCCCCCGTGCTTGAGATCGGTCACAACCATATCGACCATGCGACGCCGGAAAAGGTGCAGGCCGCGATTGCTGCCGGTGATACCCACGCCCATTTGCCCGACTATGAAACCTTCGCTGCCTATGCTGAAAACGGCGGCTATGCCAAACTGAAAGAGCTGCGCGACGGTGGCGATTGGGAGAAGGTGCAGGAAGACGTCCTGTCCTCGGGCCTGCGTGGTTTGGGTGGCGCTGGCTTCCCGTCCGGCAAGAAATGGGGCTTCGTTCGCATGAACGAAGGTCCGCGCTATCTGGCTGTGAACGGCGATGAGGGTGAGCCCGGCACGTTCAAGGACCGTTACTATCTGGAACGCACGCCGCATGTTTTCCTTGAGGGCATGCTGATCGCCGCTTGGGCGGTCGAGGCTGAGACTTGCTTTATTTACATGCGCGACGAATATCCGGCAGTGCTGGAAATCCTGCGCCGTGAGATTGTAGCGCTGGAAGAGGCCGGGATCGTTGAGCCAGGCTATATCGACCTGCGCCGGGGGGCTGGCGCCTACATCTGCGGTGAAGAATCCGCGATGATCGAGTCGATCGAAGGCAAAAAGGGCCTGCCGCGTCACCGTCCTCCGTTTGTAGCGCAGGTTGGGGTCTTTAACCGCCCGACCTTGGTGCACAATGTCGAGACGCTGTATTGGGTCACCAAAGTGTGCCGTGAAGGGCCGGAATGCCTCAACAGCACTGAAAAGAACGGTCGCACGGGCCTGCGCAGCTATTCGGTCTCGGGCCGGGTGGCGAAGCCTGGCGTTTACCTGCTGCCCGCAGGCTCGACCATTTTGGATGTGATTGAGGCCGCTGGTGGCATGGTCGAGGGTCAGACTTTCAAGGCGTATCAGCCGGGTGGACCGTCTTCGGGTCTGCTGCCTGCATCGATGGACGATATCCCGCTGGATTTTGACACGTTGCAACCACATGGCACCTTTATCGGCTCGGCCGCCGTGGTGGTTCTGTCCGACCAGGACACCGCCCGCGACGCGGCGCTGAACATGCTGCGGTTCTTCGAGGATGAAAGCTGTGGCCAGTGTACGCCTTGCCGGGCCGGCTGTGAAAAGGCGGTCAAGCTGATGCAGGCCGACAAGTGGGATCAGGACCTGCTGGAGGATCTGTGTCAAGTCATGGGCGACGCGTCCATCTGCGGTCTGGGGCAGGCGGCCCCGAACCCGATCCGCCTGGTCATGAAACACTTCGCTGACGAAATCTGAGGGAGACAGAGCCATGCTTGATGCAAGCCCAACCAAGACCGTCACCTTCAACCTTAACGGCGACGACGTCACCGTGCCCGAAGGCACCACGATCTGGGACGCGGCCAATGGCCGTGGACTGGTAATCCCGCATCTGTGCCACAAACCGGCACCGGGTTATAAACCCGACGGCAACTGCCGCGCCTGTATGGTCGAGGTGGAAGGCGAGCGCACTCTGGTCGCCTCGTGCATCCGCCCTGCCTCGGAAGGTATGGTTGTCAAGACAGACACCGACCGCGCCGAAAAATCGCGTGCGATGGTCATGGAACTGCTGGTCGCTGACCAGCCCGAACAGCCGCATGATGTGTCCAGCCATTTCTGGGACATGGCCAAGCTGAACGATGTCAGCGACAGCCGCTTCCCGACCAAAGAGGCCGAAAAGATCCCGCTGCTGGATGACAGCCACGTTGCGATGCGCGTCAATCTGGACGCCTGCATCAACTGTAACCTCTGTGTCCGCGCCTGCCGTGACGTGCAGGTCAACGACGTGATCGGAATGGCCGGTCGCGGACATACCTCGCAGGTGGTGTTCGATCAGAACGACCCGATGGGGACTTCGACCTGCGTAGCTTGTGGCGAATGTGTTCAGGCCTGCCCGACGGGTGCCTTGATGCCGGCCACCGTGCTGGACGATCAGCAACAGGGGGACAGCAAGGATTACGACTCTGAAACCGAAAGCGTCTGCCCGTTCTGTGGTGTTGGCTGCAAAGTCTCGCTGAAGGTCAAGGATGGCAAGGTCAAGTATGTTGAAGGCATCAACGGCCCCGCAAACGAAGGCCGTCTGTGCGTCAAAGGCCGCTTTGGCTTCGACTATATCCACCACCCACACCGCCTGACCAAACCGCTGATCCGGCGCGAGGATGCGCCTGCCAAGGGCCTGAACGTCGATCCCGGCAACCTATCGACCCATTTCCGCGAAGCGACCTGGGAAGAGGCGATGGATCTGGCGGCCACCAAGCTGAAGGCGATGCGCGACGAGGACCCGCGCAGCGTTGCGGGCTTTGGCTCGGCCAAATGCACCAACGAAGAGGCCTATCTGTTCCAGAAGTTCATCCGTCAGGGCTTCCGCCACAACAACGTCGACCACTGCACCCGTCTGTGCCACGCGTCGTCGGTTGCGGCCCTGATTGAGAACGTAGGCTCCGGCGCTGTGACCGCGACTTTCAACGAGATCGAAAACGCGGATGTGGCGATCATCATCGGGGCCAACCCGATCGAAAACCACCCCGTTGCAGCGACCTATTTCAAGCAGTTCACCAAGCGCGGTGGCAAGCTGATCGTGATGGATCCGCGCGGCGTTGGAATGCGCAAGTTCGCGGATGAGATGCTGCAATTCCGCCCCGGTGCGGATGTCTCGATGCTCAACGCGATCATGAACGTGATCGTCGAGGAAGAGCTGTATGACAGCCAATACATCCACCGCTGGACCGAGAACTGGGAGGCCGAGAAAGAGCATCTGCGCCAGTTCACACCCGAAGCGATGTCGCCGATCTGCGGTATTGAACCGGACCAGCTGCGCCGTGTCGCCCGCACCTTTGCACAGGCCAAAGCCGGTCTGATCTTCTGGGGCATGGGCGTCAGCCAACACATCCACGGCACGGATAACTCGCGTTGCTTGATCTCGCTGGCACTGATGACCGGAAATGTTGGTAAACCAGGCGCGGGTTTGCACCCGCTGCGCGGTCAGAACAATGTGCAAGGTGCCTCTGATGCGGGTCTGATCCCGATGTTCTTGCCGGATTATCAATCGGTTACTGATGATAATATCCGCGCCAAGTTCAACAACGTATGGGACTCTGAGGATTTCTCGAACGAGAAGGGCCTGACGGTTACCGAGATCATTGATCAGGCTTACGCGGGCAACATCAAGGGGATGTACATTCAGGGTGAAAACCCGGCCATGTCCGACCCGGATGTAGGTCACGCGCGCGAGGCACTGGCCAAGCTGGATCTGATGATCGTACAGGATATCTTCCTGACCGAAACGGCGAACTATGCTGACATCATCCTGCCCGCTTCGGCGCTGTATGAAAAGAACGGCACCGTTTCGAACACCAACCGTCAGGTGCAGCGGGTGCGCCCCGCTGTGACGCCTCCGGGTGAGGCGCGCGAGGATTGGAAGATCACGGTGGAACTGGCGCAGCGCATCGGTCTGAACTGGGATTACACGGATGTGTCTCAGGTCTTTGCCGAGATGAAGCTGACCATGGCGTCGCTGGACAACATTACGTGGGAGCGTCTGGAAACAGAAACGATCACCTACCCGTCGCTTAGCGAAACCGATCCGGGTCAGGCGATTGTGTTTGGCGATGGTTTCCCGCGTGCCGATGGCCGTGCGCGGTTTACCCCTGCCAGCGTCATCCCACCGGACGAAGCGCCGGATGACGAATACCCGATGATCGCCACGACCGGCCGTCAGTTGGAACATTGGCACACCGGGTCCATGACCCGCCGCGCCAAGGTTCTGGATGCCGTAGAACCGGAAGCGAACTGTTCATTGAACCCCCGAACGCTCAAGCAGATGGGGATCGAACCGGGCGAAATGATCCGTCTGACCACACGACGTGGTTCGATCGAGATCATGGCACGCGCAGACCGCGCCATTGCCGAGGATATGGTGTTCATCCCCTTCGCCTATGTTGAGGCGGCTGCGAACATCCTGACCAACTCGGCCATCGATCCGTTTGGCAAAATCCCCGAGTTCAAGTTCTCGGCTATCCGGGTTGAAAAAATCGAAGACGCGGTCGCGGCAGAATAACCTTGTTGCGTACGCAGCATGAAAGGCGGCCGATTGGGCCGCCTTTTTCTTTCCTTGACAGTAAGTTACTTGCAGCCAACCCTGTCGCCGTCACTGGTGCAGGAGTTTTACATGACCCGCCGTTTCGTCGATCTGTCCGTTCCGTTGGAAACCGGGATCGTTTCGGACCCGCCAATCATGCTGCCCGAAATCGAATACATGACCCATGATCAAACCGCAGAACAGGTCATGTCCTTCTTTCCCGGCTTGCAAAAACAGGACCTACCGGGCGGCGAAGGCTGGGCCATTGAGCGGCTGCAAATTGCCACGCATAACGGCACCCATCTGGACGCGCCGTATCACCACCACTCGACCATGAATAATGGCGAGAGGGCGATCACCATCGATGAGGTGCCGCTGGAATGGTGCATGAACCCCGGCGTAAAACTGGATTTTCGCCATTTCGACGACGGCTATGTGGTGTCTGCCACCGATGTTGAGGCCGAGTTGAAGCGGATCGGGCATACCTTGCAGCCGTTGGATATCGTGGTCGTGAACACCTCAGCCGGTACGCAATACGGACAACCCGACTATCTGATGAAAGGCTGCGGTATGGGGCGCGAGGCGACGTTGTACCTGACCCAACGCGGGGTGCGGGTCACTGGCACAGACGCCTGGAGCTGGGACGCACCCTTTGCGCTGACGGCCCAGGAATATGCCGAAACGCGCGACCCGTCGATTATCTGGGAGGGCCATCGGGCGTCGATGGATATCGGGTATTGCCACATTGAGAAATTGACCAATCTGGAAGACCTACCACCAACAGGTTTCGAAATTTCGTGTTTTCCGTTCAAGATCAAGGGCGCCTCGGCGGGTTTTGTGCGAGCCGTCGCAATATTCGAGGAGAATCCAGATGACTAACCCCCTCAGCGGTCACGATGGGCCCTATGATGCCCCGATTGAAATACGAGGGTTTAGAGTTTTGCCTAAGTGGATCGACTATAACGGCCACATGAATGTGGGGTTCTACGGCGTGGCCTTCGACCGCGCGCTGGATCACTTGATGGATGATCATCTGGGTCTGGGCGAGGCGCAGGTCAGCGCGTTGGGGCAGGGGCCTTACATCCTGCAGTCGCATATGAATTTTCTGCGCGAGATTAGGCAGGACGAACCGTTCTGGTTTCGCTTTCGGATGTTGGATTCCGATCAGAAACGGGGGCATTACTTTGCACAGATGCTGTCCGATGATGGCGAACTCTGTGCGACGCAAGAGGCGCTGTTCATGAACGTCAGTCATACGACCGGGCGTTCCACTCCTTATCCGGACTGGGCGGTAGCGCGGTTGGCCCGTATGGTTCAAGATCATGCACCATTGGACCCCGCGCCGCAGGTTGGGCACACCATTGGCATCCGCCGCAGCGATTAATAATCCCGTTCGAAAAACACGCCAACCCCGGTTTCTCCGCGCCCGTCGACTGAACCGCGGACAGTAAAACTGTCCGACACGTCAAGGTTCAGGTTCACCTCGGTGTCACCTTCGGTGTTGACGGTGAAATCGGTGTAGAGATTGTCGCTCAGATATGCACCGGCCCCCAGTCGGCCCGCACCGCCTTCGGATGCGCCGATATCCACCGTGTCAACGCCGGTCGAATCGCGAAGCCCTTTGGTTGCATCTCCCCCGGCACCGCTGAGCTGCGCCAGAGACGCCGCCATTTGGGCGATGACAAAGGGTGAAATTTCGGAAAACCGGTTGCCGAACAAGAGCATGGCCAGCGCCTCTTCGGCTGGGCGTTCAGGGTCGGAATAAACGTCAACCTCCGGCGCATCCAACGGGCCCGCGATTTCGATTGTGGCGGTGCCATCGGACGTGCTGGTGGATGAGGCGAACTCGATATACGGCGTTAGGTCGCCTTGCAGTGTCACGATGCCTTTTGTCAGGGCCAGCCTGCGGCCCAGAATGTCGAAATTTCCCCGGATCAGTTCGATTTGGCCGGATGGGATAACTGCGGTGGTCGTGCCGCCGATATTCAGCCGCCCCCCTAGTTCGGCGTTCACACCCCGGCCGCGCACGAAAACCGCCTTGGGCGCCAACAGGCTGACATCCAGCGCGATACGTGAATCGCTTTTTTGCGCGCCTTCCTCGACAACAAGGCCCGCGCGTTCCCGTGTCAGGTAACCAGCCGCGCTTTCATTGACATGCCTGATCTCGGGGATCGGTGCAGCGCCCACGGCACCAGCCGCGGCAGCGAGGTTGATATTGGTTTCCTCGAACGTGATCTGACCGGAAATGGCGCTGTTGCCCGCCAGCGCTCCGGTCATGGCGATCTCACCGTTCAAAGTGGTCTCATACAGAAGCTTGTCTGTTAGCACCAACTGATTGAGCCGCGTAACAATGTTCGCGTTCAGCGGCGGTGTCAGGTCCAATGGCCCCGAGATGGTAAAAGTGCCGCCCGCGCGCATGCCACCATTCAACGAGATATTGGCGCGACTCTGCGCCAATTCGACCGAGCCGCTGATGCCGGTTATTGTCTGTCCGATCTCAGGGATCGCAATTGACGTGCCTGAAGTGGTGATAGAACCGCTGAGCGAACTTAGCTCGGGCTTTCCCTTGAGCCGCAGATTGTGCCGGGCCGATCCTTCGATCTTGTTGGGTGAGATAAAGATGTTGGCGACACCCAGGTTGATGCCACCCTGCGCCCGCAGATCGGCCTCGCCGCTGTTTTCATCGAAGGTTCCAGCGATAGTGCTATTGATCTCGGCCGGGCCATTGGCTGACCCGTCAATGGTCCAGACGCCGTTGTCGCGCTTGGCTGTGCCGGTTGCCGCAACGGTGCCAGGGAATTCGGGCGCGAACCGTTCGATCCTGTTCAACTTGGCGTCGAATTCCAAATCGGCCGAACCATCGGTGTCTACTGTTCCGGTCAGGGCTGCATAGGAACTGTCCGGGCCGCTCAGGCGCATTTCCCCTTCCAGTCCCGATCCCGTTGGGGCAACATTCCCGTCCAACGTCAGCGGGCCGGACATCGACGTCATGACACGGGACAGGTCGTCAAGCTGGGCCGAGAAGGTCAGGCCACCCGCCTCTCGGTCCAGTTTGCCCGATGCTGTAGCCGATAGGGCAGTGCCCCTCAGGCTAAATGTACGGACTTCCATACCGTCGTCGTCTTTGTCGGCATCAATGTTCAGGGTCGTGCGGCCCTGGATCAATTTATCGACCAAATCAATCCCGGTCTGAAGGTCGTCAGCGTCCACATTGCCCTGAACGTCAAAGACACGATTGGCGAGATTTCCGTTGCCCTGCACATTCGCGGTGACCGAGCCGCCCAGATCCCGCTTGGCCAACTCCGAGAACAGCGACAGATCCGGGGCGTTCACACGAGCGTTGCCGTCAACCGAAAGCTCTCCGGTAGGGTCATCCACCGTTGCGGCGACTTTTGCAGTTAAGGCGGTACCGTTGACCGTCGCTTCGCGGATTTCAATCCGATCGGTCGTGCGTGCCCCGTCCCAGGTTATCGTGGTCTTGCCGGTCAGCAGCGGATCGATGTCGGACATGCCGGTTTGTATATCCTGTCCGATCACGCTGGCCGTGCCGTCGAATTCCAAAGTCTGCACGGTGCCTTTGCCGTCCATTTCCGCCCGCAGGGCGCCACCCAGTTCACGCTTGGCCAGACCGGAAAAGACCGACAGGTCAGACGCATTCACGCGGGCCTTGCCGTCAATGGTCAGGTTGCCGTCAGGTGTCGTGACCTCGCCGCTGGCCTTTGCCTGCGCAGCTTCGCTGTTCAGGTCAAACTCGCGAATGGTGATGCCGTCGCTGCCTCGGCTGGCATCCAATGTGATGGTGGTTTCGCCTTTGATGACGGGATCGATATCGTCGCGCCCGGTGACCAGATTGCTGCCCTCAAGCACCAGTTTGCCGTCGAAGCTACGCTCTAATGGTGAGCCTGTGCCGTCAACGCGGGCCGCGGCACTACCGCCCAGATCCAGCTGCGCCAGGTCCGAAAAACGCGACAGGTCCGATGCCTCAAGCGTGGCCGAACCGTCAACCGTCAGGCCACTATTCAATCCGTCGATCAACGCATCCAGCCCAAGGGTATAGTCGGTTCCCACCAGTTCGAACCCCGACAGGTTCAGCGACTGATCGCTGCCGTAATCGAACTGCCCATCCAGCGTGATGTTCTCTCCCAAGGCCGTGTTCAGGGCCTGATCATTCAGATCGATCCCGTCGACGATGGCCTGAAGGTCTCCCGTTACACTGAATGAAGTGCCCTGTTCCAACGTGCCCTGCGCGGTGATGCGGGCTGTGTCCAGTTTCGCTTGCGGAGATTGAAACGCATTCGCCGTCAGGCTCAGATCCCACAAATTGCCGTTTTTCTGATCGAACAAAGCGGAAATCTGCGCCGCTTCAATCGAGGTTTCGCCGCCTTTGACCGGCAAAACCACCGTTGTTCCGTCGGGCGGGGTGATCCGGCCTTGCAAGGCCGCCAATTGCAACGTGCCGCCTTCGGCCAATTGCAACTCACCCTTTAGGTCCAGGGCTTGGGTGGTCAATTCCAGATCGGGGATGTCCAGCGCGCCTCGCGGTTTGGTTTGGCCGTCCACGAACAAGCGTGTTTTCGGGCCAAAGAACGGGTCCAGATCCTCGGCCATAAAGGGGGTCAGGTCGCCACCCAGATCGGCGGTAAAGGCGATCCCGTCTGCCGCACCGGTTTCAGCGGCGCGCAGCTGTATCTGCCCTGTGACCTGTTGCTGATTGTCGCTGCTCAGGGCGATATCAGCAGTGAAATCGGTCACTGGGCCCGAGCCTGTGACCGACAGGCCGATCGGTGGGCTGTCGGGAATATTCAGCGCAGTTGATATCACGCCGCCTGCGGCCTCTTTCACCTGCAGGTCCAGATTGATCTCGCGCGAGGTGTTCTGGAACCCGGCGGTCAGTGTCACCTCATCCCCTCCGCGGTCCAGGCGGGTGACATCCAGGTTGGTGTCCAATGTACCATCGGCCAGTGACAGGTTCCCCGTCACCGCCAGATCGGCGGCAACCCCGATCAGAGGTTTACCCAGTGACAGCTCATCAATCCTGATTTCACCGATCTCGATGGAAACGGGCAGTTCCGGTAGTTCGAAAGGTTTGGTCTCGGCTGTCGGCGCAGGCGTGTCCTTGGTGGTTGTGCCCGGCGCGCGGGCGATATCGATTTCCTGCGCGGTCAGGGCATTGACGGAAAACCGACCCCGTATAAGAGCCAGCCGGTTCCAGTCCAGCTCGGCGTCCTTGATGGTCAACCAGACGCCTTCGTCGTCCGACACGGTAATCTCTTCAATCGTGGCGCGGGCGCTCAGCGCGCCTTGCAGCCCTTTGACGGTGACGTTCTGATCATCTCCTGACAAGGTGTCCTGCAGGAAACGTTCCAGCATGCTGCCGCCGCCATCATCCTCTTGCGCGAGTACAGGTGGCGCTGTCAGGATCAGCACAGTTGTCACAACCGGATATGAAAACTGCCGTATCAAAACGCTTGTCCGATCCCGATATAGAATTGCAGACCATCGCCAGTGTCGCCCTGAACCGGCAGGGCTAAGTCAACGCGTAGAGGGCCGAACCCCCCAAGATCATACCGCACCCCAAGCCCGGCACCGGAATGGTATTCTGCACCGCTGCCGATGAAAGAAGAAGTGTCCACAGTACCGAAATCATAGAACCCGACAAGCGATATCGTGTCGGTGATCTTGCCACGGACTTCTCCCGACAGACCGAGGAAGGACTTGCCGCCTGCTTCACCACCGTTGACTGGAATGCCGAGGCTTTCGAACGGCTGCCCACGCACTGTGCCGGCACCACCCGAGAAGAACAGGAAATCCGGCGTCACATTGCTTGGGGAAGGACCGATTATCGATCCTATCTGAGCCCGACCAGCCAAAACGAGCCGCCCGCCCGTGCCCAGGCTGGTATAGGCGCGTGTGTCGGCGAACAGCCTGATGCCCGTGTCTGTGCCGGAAAAACCTACAAAGGGCATGATTTGCGCATCCAGATAGAACCCGCGGGTCGCGCTGACCTTGCTGTCACGCTCGTCCCATTCAGACCGGGTTGGGATAATGAAATAGCGGAACTTGCGGCCGCTGCCATAGGCGTCATCTGCATCCGACCACTGAAATCCAGCCGAGGCTTCGGCATAAAGCCGGTCGGAAAAGGTGCGACGCGCACCATAGGCCAGCGAGGCCACGGATACGTTGTAATTCTCGGTATTCCGCCGCTCCAGCAGGGCGCTCCAAAAGGTGTTGTCGTCCGGGCCCAGCCGGTCGGGTTGATCAAGGCGCAAACCAATGCGGCCGTCCAAATCCTCGGTTCCGCCGATATTGCGCAGAGCGGCTTCGAACCGCAGCCGTTCCGCGCGGCGGAAGACGTTGCGATGGGTCCAGGTCGCGGTGACGTCCAGCCCGGCATTCGAGGCCAGCTCGACCCCGAAGGTCAGGCGGCGTTTGGGCATGTCCTCAAAAGTTGCATCGAAATCCAACGTGCCATCGGGATTGGGCGTTTCATGTTCTTCGATCGAAACGATGCTGAACGTACCTGTCCGACGCAAGCGGGTGCCGACCTTCTGGATTTCCGCTGGCGAATAAACCTCGCCCGAGGGAAAGCCGGCGATCTTGTTGATCGAGTGGTGGCGTACATCTGTATCGCCTTTGATGAACATCTTGCCGAAGGTCAGGCGCGGACCGGGTTCAAGGTCGATTTCAGCATCCAGCTTTCTCTGCGCATGGCGAGCGATAACGGTTTGGTCTTCAAGTTGGGCTTTGGCGTGACCGGCGTCCCGCCAGCCCTGTGCCCCGGCCGAGGCTGCCTGTTGGATGGCACCGGTCGTGGCCAGTTTTCCGGGAGCGAACTCCTCTGGCAGGATTGTCTCCGGCGTAACGGGGGCGACGATAGCCGTTCCAAAAGTGAAGGTCGGTCCGGTATTTACCGTGATAACCGCTCGGTTGATCGTGTTGGGTACGGTTAGCGAGCTGATGTCAGCCGCTTCCCGGCCATCCAGCTTGATGCTGACGACGGGGCTGAAATAGCCCTCGTCATACAGAATCTGAACGAGTGTGCGGTAATCTGACAGGGCGGCAGACAGAACCTCGAGCGGGGTATCCAAACCACGTTCATCTGCCGTCAGGACAGATGAGGTTTCTTCGATACGTTCAACCACGCCCTGGGGCGCACCGGGCGCGGACAGGGATGTTTCCAGCGCGGCCAGAGATGAGGGCAGAGCGGCGGCAATAACGCCAAGCAGACAATATTTCACAAAGGCCTGTGGCCTGCTTCCCCGCATCGAATGGCTCCAACTGCCCCAAGTCGAAATCAATTTCACCGTCTTATGAAAAACAACGGCTGATACCGTTCATGTTAGAGCATCAGTTTCCACACAGGGAAAGAACTTATCGAATGAGATGCCAAATTACCGGTTTGTGTGCCCCGTCAGCCCCGTTTGCGGGGCGGTAATGTGGCGCCAACCCATGAACGCATTGACGGGCTCCTCCCGCCCGATCCCATCGCATCAATGATGCTTGTGATCCGTTGGGCCGGGCAGCGCCCGGGCAAGCCCGCGCGCTGCGGTTCCACGAATTCAAGGCTGTGCCATCAGGCGGGCGACGTCGAGCATACGTGCGGAAAAGCCCCATTCATTGTCATACCAGCCGAAAATGCGAACCTGCCGGTCGCCGACCATCCGCGTTTCGGGGCCTGCAATGACCAAAGATTCCGGTCGTGTACGCAAATCTGACGACACCAGCGGGTGATCGGTCCATCCCAGAATGGGAGACTGCGCGACCGTCTTGCGCAGCTCGGCTTCAAAGTCAGTGGCGGACATACCGCGTTCAAGTGTTGCGACCAAATCCACCGCAGACACGCTGGCTGTGGGGACACGCACCGCCGCGCCCGAGATGCGACCCGCGAGATGCGGCATGACCTCATCAATCAAGTGCGTGGCGCTGGTGGTGGTGGGCACCATGGAAAGCGCCCCGGCGCGTGACCGGGCCAGATCGCCGCGCGGGGCGTCAATCATGGGTTGGCTGTTGGTATAGCAATGGATGGTCGTCATATGGGCCGAGGCGATGCCGCCGATTCCATCCAGCACCTTGATCAGTGGGGCCAGCCCATTGGTGGTGCAGGACGCGTTCGAAACGATCCGGGCGTTGCCCAACTGCGCTTCGTTGGCACCCAGAACGATCGTGACTTCGGTTGCGGGCGAGGGACCCGAGATCAGCACTTTGCCCGCCCCGGCGGTCAGCCCCTGGCTGGCAACATCCGAGGTACGGGCGACGCCGGTGCAATCCATCAGGACATCCACGCCGCTCAGGTCGACGCGGGACAGGTCGGGGCTGTGGGTCACCGGGATTGTGTGGCCGTCGATGACAAGGGTTCCGTCGCCGGTATCGACAGGCCCAGAGTAGGGGCCGAACGTGCTGTCGTATTTGAACAGGTAGGCACAGGTTTCCAGCGGTGCGATATCGTTGATCAGCACCAGCTCAATATCCTTGCCCCACGGCAAAGCCAGCAGCTGCCGCAGGATCGTGCGGCCAATACGGCCGAATCCATTGATTGCAAGTTTCATGCGCAAGCTATGGCAGTGGGCCGCGCTGACCTCAATGCCCGTTTCGTGGCAAGATCAATTGCAGCTGACCTGCGAAAAGAACTGGCCTGAGATGTTTTGATACATGCTGGCCCGGATAGGCTTGCATCCGGTGGCTGCCTGAATGGCGGCCATAGCTTGAATGGTGCGCAGGCGCGGTGGCGGACCGAACGGGTTCAGATTGTTGTTGTCACGCGTGGCGCGGTACACGACCGGAGCATCCGAGACCTGCGTAACGGCCCATGTGCGGCTCATGACGAAGACCGATTTGGTTTCCTCTTTGGCGACTACAGGGGTCGCCTCTAAGGCCGTCAGGCCAATTACAGCTGCCAGTGCCAGCAGGGATCCGCGCAGTACCATTGAACAATCTCCAGTGCTAAAAACGGTGCTATTTCACCAGATTCAAGCGCTTCTGTGAACCCCTGCGCGGGAAAAACTGAATCGGCGTAAGTGGTTAGCCAGTTGCGGGGTGGTTGCTGGTTCGCGTCTTTGCACAGTTGATCGTGGTTGTTTCGGTCCGCCCACGCACCATAAGGGGCACTCGTGCGGGGTAACTCAGTTGTGCCGGGCGAACGCCACGAATGGAATGCCATGCGAGTAGCGGCCTTAGACTGTCAAAAGAATTGTTCTGGATAGTTTTAGCGTTTGCCCAACAGGGCTTGGCCCCCGTTCGCTGCCGGTATAGTCTTGAATGCAAATCTATTTCAGCAAGGTGAGGCGATCATGAAAGCCTGGATTTCTTCTACATTTGTAGCTGTTGTTGTTCTGGCGGCAATCCCGACCGTGCAGGCCAAGCCGCTTTCCCGAATCATCGCAGAAATGGGGCTGACACCTGCAGATTTCGAGGTTGTGAACACAGCCGCTGACGCGATGCTGTCAGGCGCGACACCCCGGGTGGGTGAGGAAAGTTCCTGGGTGAACGAAGCCACCGGTTCGAAAGGCACGATTCGCGTCCGCGACGTACGTGACAACTGCGTACACCTGCAGCATTTCATTCGACCCGAAGGATCGGATCAGACTCGCGAGGTCAGAACCCGCCGGTGTCGCGACGCAGGCGGAAACTGGATCCTGACACCCTGATCTGGGTCTAGTAACCGCGGGCCCTGTCGACTTCGTGCAGCAAAGGGCCTCCTGCGCTCAGGCGGCGGAAATTCTCGCCCACATCAGCCAGCGCTTCGCCCAGATGCCAGCCCGACACGTGCGGCGTGATGGTGACACTGGGATGTGTCCAGAGCGGGCTGTCGGACGGAAGTGGTTCGGTCGAAGTCACGTCCAGCACCGCATGACCGGGTGTACCATGGTCCAGCGCGGCGATCAGGGCGGTTTCTTCAATCAGATCCCCGCGACCCGCGTTCAGTAACTGGCTACCTGGCTTCATTGCCGCCAGCATCCCTGCATCGAACAAACCGATTGTCTGCGGGGTCGAAGGCAGGATCGCGCAGACATGGTCGCACTGACCCAGCAGTTCTGGCAGAGCCGCGTCGCCATGCAGGCAGGTAACCCCATCGATCTGCTTGGCTGAGCGGCTCCAACCCATCACCTGAAACCCGACGGCGCGTAGCATTTTGGCGCTGCGGGCACCGATATGGCCCAGACCCAGCACACCTACCACGGTGTCTGGCGAATAGAGTGGTGCTCTGGGGGTCCATTCCGCGCGGTTTTGCGCCTTTTCATGAAAGGTCATGTGTCGTTGATGGCGCAGAACATAAGCGACGAACCATTCGGCAATACCCTGCGCGGGGGCGTCCGGTTTCAGCCGTGTTATACGCACATGCGTGGGCAGGTGCGGATTGCTGACGATGGTTTCGACCCCGGCGCCCAGTTTTTGCACCAGTTTCAGGTTGGGCAGCCGCTTGGGGTGATCGTTGCACAGCACGACGACGGCGACCATCGTGATTTCGGTCGGATCACCAAGGGTTTCAGGCGTGCGTACATCTATGTCCGGGTGCAGCCGCCGAATGTCTTGGGCGATGTCGTTGTCGCTTATCCAGTCGGACAACCCGGTTTCGATCAGCAACGCCATGTCGCGCCCCCCTCTGCTTCAATTTGCCAGTGATGACGTGCCGTCACTGAACTGGACATCGTTGCCGCAGCTAAGTCATTCTTTGTCCCAAGGTAAAGCCCGGTCATCGGATCGGATGACCAGACACGCACAGAAAACTTTTGAGGCAGCGTATGAACGGGACACAAGACCTGAGCCAACAGGCCTATTTTCATCTGCGCCCTGATGGCGCTTTTGTGGGCAATGACCCCGCCCGGGGGCCGTGGTCGGCCGATCACTGCCACGCCGGGCCTGTCAGCGGTCTGATCGTGCGTGCCGCGGAAACCGAGGTGGGACCGGAAAAGATGCTGACCCGCCTGACGGTCGATCTGCTGCGCCCACAACCCTTGGCAGGGCTGCGCGTTGCTGCCGAGACTACGCGCCACACCAAGACGCTGGCGACCACGCGGGTAACGGTTCACGATCTGGATGACACGCTCTGCGCCACTGCGACCACGATGCACTTGGCCCACCGTAACTTGGGACCGGTCCCGAATGTCACGATTACTTCACCCCGGCTGGAAGATGCGGTGACGGGGCCATTTCCGATCGGTGAGATACGCCACGGTCTGCCGGGCTTCGCCAACCACTCAGAAGTGCTGTACCCGAAAGACGGCAATCAGGGCGCCGGTCCCAAGACGGTCTGGATGCGCACCCCGGCTTTGCTTGAGGGCGAGGACCCTTCGCCGATTCAGGCACTGTGCCCGCTGGCCGATTGTGGCAACGGCATCTCGTGGAACGCACCGACGACCGAGATGGGGTTCATGAACACCGATCTGACCGTGCAAATCCATCGCGAGCCGGGGTCGGATTGGCTGGCCTCAGAATCACTGTGCCATTGGCAGCCGTCGGGGATCGGAATGTCCCAGTCCGTATTGTATGACACGCAAGGTCCTGTCGGTACGGCCTTGCAAACACTGGTTCTGTTCCCGCCAAAATGACCCTTTGGCCGGTTTCTGCGGGCGCTGATTGAATCGCATTGCCGCGCGCGGACGCAGGCCCTATCTTTCACGCATGCGTTGGATTGTAACCCTGTTGACCTGCTGCCTCCCGATCCCGGCCATGGCGCACCCGCATGTCTTTATCGACACCGGGCTGGAATTCATTGTGGATGACGCCGGCCACCTGACCCATATGCGGGTGACCTGGGCTTATGATGAGCTTTACTCGCTGTATCAACTTGAAGACATGAAATTGGATCAGGATTTCGACGGAGTTCTCACTGAAAATGAAGAGAAATTCCTGGCCGGTTTCGACGCACAGTGGATCGAAGGGTACAATGGCGATCTGGTCGTCTTTGCAGATGGCGTGCCCGTGTCGCTGTCCGGCCCATTGGAACCGACAGCAACCACCGAAGATGGTCGTATCGTGACAACCCATTTGCGCGCGGTTGATGGCGATGCGGTGTCTGCATCTTCGCTGACGGCGAAGGCTTTTGATGAGACGTTCTACATTGCCTATGAACTGACCCGCCCGGTGACGGTGAGTGGCCCTGCGTCCTGTCAGATGGATCGGATCGACCCCGATATCGATGGTCAGCTGGCGCAGATGCAGGCCTTTTTGTTGACACTGGACGCCGATTACGACCTTGAGGAAAACGATATCCCGCTGGTCGGGGAAAACTTTGCGACCGAGATTTTCGTGTCATGTCCAAATACCTGATTGTTCCGGTTGCCATCGCCATTGCGTTGCTTCTGTGGTTTTGGGGCAGCGGTGGGTTTGACAGTCTGGCCGCGTGGGCGGCGGGTGAGCAGCGTGAGTTTCAGAACCAGATCGCCCGATCCTTACGCGCCGCACGGGCAGAACAGCCCGAGGCCGTCGCCACCCTGCTGACGGTTTGTTTCGCCTATGGGTTCTTTCATGCCATCGGTCCAGGTCATGGCAAGGTGCTGATCGGCGGGTACGGGCTGGGTCGTCGGGTCGCCTTTTGGCGGTTATCCGCAATCAGCGTGCTGTCCAGTCTGGGGCAGGCAGTGACAGCAGTCGTGCTGGTTTACGCTGGCGTTTTGGTGTTTCAGATGTCACGCGAAAGCCTTGTGGGAACAACCGAACAGGTCATGGCCCCGATCAGCTATGGTGCCATCGCCGCGATCGGTCTGTGGCTGGTGTTTCGCGCCATTCGCAGCTTTGCCCGCAGACACCGCAGTAACACAGCGCAAGCGCATCACGACCACGGTCATCACCATGGTCACGACCATCATCACGACCACGATGTCTGTTCAGATTGCGGCCATCGTCACGGCCCCTCAGCGGAAGAAGTAGCGCAGGTCGGTAGTCTGCGCGAGGCGTTGCTGCTGATTGCCGGTATCGCGGCCCGACCCTGTACCGGGGCGCTGTTTGTGTTGATCCTGACTTGGCAGATGGGAATCGCGATGGTTGGCATCGCCGGGGCGTTTGCCATGGCGCTGGGCACGGCGCTGGTCACGACTCTGGTCGGGTGGACGTCGTTCGGGTTGCGCGGTGGATTGCTGGCCTCTGCCTCGGCCACAAGGTTTGCATCTGTGCTGGCCCCGACCATTGAATTGGTGGCGGGTCTGACGATTTCAGTGATTGCCAGCGGTTTGCTGCTGCGCGCGATTTAACCGAAGACCGGTTCGGGATACCCGACCCGCGCCAGGTACAAGCCCTGCGGTGGGCATACTGGCCCACAGGCGGCGCGATCAGCGGCCTGCAGCGCGTCGCACACATCTTCGGGCGTCCACGCGCCCGCACCGACACGCTCCAGCGTTCCGACAAAGCTGCGCACCTGATTGTGCAGGAACGACCTGGCGCGGACGTGGAAATGTATCTCAGGTCCCGAGAAACCATCGACCTGTTCAACTCGCAACTCATCCAGCGTTTTGACCGGGCTCGCGGCCTGACAGATGGACGAGCGGAAGGTGGTGAAGTCATGCTGCCCGATCAACATATCCGCCCCGGCCTGCATGGTATCGACATCCAGCTGGTGATTGATCTGCCAGACTTGCCCGGCGTCATGGGTCGCAGGCGCACGACGCATCAGGATGCGGAACAGGTATTGCCTCTCTAACGCGGAAAACCTGGCGTGCCAGTCTTCGTCAACCTGTGCGGCTTTGACGATGGCCACCGGCTGCGGCTTGAGGTGATAGTTCAGCGCCTCAGACAGGCGGAAAGGGTCCCAATCCTTGACCAGATCGCAATGGGCGACTTGACCCAGCGCATGAACGCCCGCATCGGTGCGGCCCGCTGCAGCAATGGTGTGATCACCGGGTTGAATTCGCGACAAGGCCTGTTCGATTGCTCCCTGCACAGACGGCAATTCCTTTTGCCGCTGCCATCCTGCAAACGGTTCCCCTTGGTATTCGACTTTCAGCGCGTATCTAGGCATGGGCTGCTCGTAGCGCGCCGCGCGGGAACGGGCAAGAGTGGGAAAGCGCTGGTATGTACGGCGCCCTCTACCTATCTTGAGCGAAACGATAAAAGCGGGGCGACAGTTTGGTCATCTCATCCCTGGCAGACAGTCTTGTGCGCGGTGTCGAATCCGTAGGCGACCGTGTGTCTGAAACTCTGTTTGAACCGGTCATCCGTCTGGGCGTTACCGGGTTGGCGCGGTCGGGAAAGACGGTGTTCATCACATCCCTGGTTGCGAATCTGCTGGACCGGGGGCGTATGCCAGGATTGGTCGCGCAGCAGGAGGGCCGCATCAATTCGGTCTACTTACAACCCCAGCCGGACGATACGGTGCCGCGCTTTGATTATGAAAACCACTTGGCTGCGCTGACCGGGCCGCAGCCTCATTGGCCAGATAGCACGCGCGCCGTGTCCGAGCTGCGCCTTTCCTTCAAGGCCCGTCCGGCAGGGTTGCTTGCGGGTCTGCAGGGGCCGCGCACGGTTCATCTGGATATTGTGGACTATCCGGGTGAGTGGCTGCTGGACTTGGCACTACTGGACAAATCATATGAGGTCTGGTCAGCCGAAACCTTAAACCGTATCGAAACGCGGACCGAAGCGGCCGCGTATTTGACGCAGGCCCGGGTGGCAAACCCTGCGGATGCTCATGACGAACCCACGGCTCAGGCGTTGGCCAAAGCCTTTGCTGCGTATTTGAACGCCGCACGGGATGCAGGCTTTTACGACTGTACGCCGGGGCGGTTTCTACTGCCCGGCGATCTGGCGGGTTCTCCGGTGCTGACCTTTGCGCCATTGCCGGTGGAGGGCCACGCGCCGCGCCGCAGCCTGCACCGCGAAATGGCGCGGCGGTATGAGGCGTATAAATCGCAAGTGGTGAAACCCTTCTTTCGCGATCATTTCTCGCGGATCGACCGTCAGGTGGTTCTGGTCGATGCGCTGGGCGCAATCCACAAGGGGCCGCAAGCGGTTGAGGATATGCGTCGCGCGATGGCCGATATCCTGTCGGCCTTTCGACCGGGGCGCAATGCGTGGCTCAGCCAGTTGCTGTTGGGCAAGCGGGTTGAACGTATACTGTTCGCAGCCACCAAGGCCGATCACCTGCACCACACACAGCACCCCGGTCTGACCCATATCATGGAGGCCCTGACCCGCGATGCCCGCGACCGGGCCAGCTTTGCCGGGGCCGAGACGGCGGCGCTGTCGCTGGCCGCCCTGCGTGCCACGACCGAGGAAATCCGGACGCATAACGGGGCGGATCTGCCTTGTGTGCGTGGGACGTTGCTGAACGGCAAACAGGCGGCCTTTTATCCCGGTGATCTGCCTGATGACCCGGCGCATTTACTGGGTCCGGCCCGAAACGGGGCTGAAAGCTGGTTGGACAAGGATTTTGGGTTTATGGCCTTTGCCCCAGCGCATCTGACCTTGCGTCCAGGCGATGGCCCGCCCCATATCCGGTTGGACCGTGCCACGCAGTTTCTGATCGGAGACCGCCTGTGACCGTGACTCTCCGCCCCGCTCGTACCACGGATGCCGGAAAGATCGGAGAGATCCTGCACGGCTTTTCGCGCGAAAACGATTGGATGCCCGAGCTACATACCTGCGCTGAAATCATCGCCTTTTGCGGTTGGATGATCGATCTAGGGTGGGTCACGGTGGCCGAAACCGATACTGGCGTTGTGGGGTTTCTTGCGCTCAATGAAACAGAAGTTCATTCCCTGTATTTGACACCGCCAGAATGTGGACAAGGCATTGGACAGCGCTTGTTGGACCACGCCAAGTCCAATCAGATCGAACTGTCCCTTTTTGCGTTTCAGGCCAACCACGGGGCGTGCCGGTTCTATGAGCGCAACGGTTTTGCCGAAGTTGCCCGCAGCAACGGGGCCGATAACGATGAAAATCTGCCAGACATCAAATATGTCTGGCGGCGGAAAGGGGTGGCGGATGGCTAAAGGTCCGGTACTGATTGATCTCGATACGGAAGAACCTGCTGCCGACGTAGCACAGGCTCCGCCGGTCCCCGATATTGAGCCACCTCAAGGTCAGGCGATGCAAGCGGCAGCCCGCTTGGCTGCGCGGAAACCCTCGGTTCTGTCACGATGGTTTTGGGGTCTGGCGCTGGCCGTGATTGGCGCGGTGGTTTCTGTTGCCGCATGGGATTTCGCCACCTCGCTGTTGTTGCGGTCACCGATATTGGGCTGGGTTGTAACTGGTCTGATCGGTGCGTTGGTTCTGGTCGCCCTGATCATCGCCCTACGGGAGCTGGCAGCCATCGGGCGCTTGTCCCGCGTGGATGGGATGCGCCGCGCCGCAGATGCCGCGTTGGCTGAGGCGGATTTGGCACAGGCCCGTGCAGTCACCAACCGCCTGATCGCGTTTTACAAAGGGCGCGAAGAAACCCGGTGGGGCCGTGACCGTCTGGCTGAACGGATGGAAGAGCAATTCGACGCCACAACCCTGCTGACCTTGGCCGAGGACGAATTGCTGGCCCCTCTGGACGCTGCCGCCAGCCGTGAGGTCGAGGCCGCCGCCCGTCAGGTTGCCACGGTGACCGCACTGGTGCCCTTAGCGTTGGCCGATGTTGTGACGGCGCTTGCGGCCTCATTGCGGATGATCCGTCGGGTTGCTGAGATTTATGGCGGACGTGCCGGATTTCTGGGCAGCTGGCGCCTGACCCGTGCAGTGTTCGTGCATCTGGTAGCGACCGGGGCCGTGGCCGTGGGTGATGATCTGCTGGAACCTATTCTGGGCGGATCGGTCCTTAGCAAACTGTCGCGCCGGTTTGGCGAGGGGCTGGTGAACGGCGCGCTCAGCGCGCGGGTTGGTGTGGCTGCGATGGAGGTCTGCCGACCACTGCCATTTTCCGACCGGCACAAGCCATCTACGCGCGGGATGATCAAACGCGCGCTCAGCGGGTTGTTTTCCAAAACTTGACCTGACGCAAAGTCCTATGGCCCGCTGGTGTGCATAACAAAGCCGGAGCCAGCCATGACCGATCACGGACACAGCCAGCAGGAAATCGCCGCGCGGATCAATGCGCCTCCGGGGCGAGGGGTGCTGCGGGACGTGGTGTATGGCGGTATCGACGGATCGGTCACCACCTTTGCGATCGTGGCCGGGGTTGCCGGAGCGGGGCTTTCGCCGTTCATCATCGTGGCGCTGGGGCTTGCCAATGTTCTGGCCGACGGGTTTTCCATGGCTGCCGGGAATTACTCGGGCACCAAGGCCGAGTTAGACAACATCCGTCGCATCCGCGCCATCGAGGAACGCCACATCAGCCTTTACCCGGAGGGCGAGCGCCGCGAGGTGCGCGAGATACTAGCCCAAAAGGGCCTGTCGGGCGACGTTCTGGATGACGCCACCGATGCAATCACCGCCAACCACGACAATTGGATCAACCTGATGGTCGAAGGCGAATACGGGTTGGGCAGCGTCGATCCCCATCCGTTTAAAGCTGCCATGGCGACCTTCATCGCCTTTCTTGTCGCGGGCATGGTGCCATTGCTGCCATTCCTTTTATCGGTCGATCATGCCTTTGCCATCTCGGTCTGCATGACGATGGGTGTTTTCTTTGCCATTGGGGCCTTCAAAGCCCATTGGTCGCTGTCCCCGTGGTGGCGGTCCGGGCTCGAGACCTTTTTGATCGGCGGTGCAGCGGCCTTGATCGCTTTTCTTGTCGGCTCGCTGTTTCACCCCTGACGGCCAAGATTGTCGCAGTGGGTCCCATAGGGCTGGTCAATTGTTGGCCAACGGTTACGCTGCCGCAGACAGGTTCATCGGGTTGAGCAACCATTGCGGATTGAGAATAAAAACGTCCTGGTTTTAGGGGCTTATGGCTTTATCGGCGCTGCGGTGACGCGATCTCTGCAAGCCGAGGGTGCGCATGTGGCGGCCTTTGTGCGTAACTTGAAAACCGGGGTGCAGGTTCTGCCGGATGTCACGCAGGTGCAAGGCGATTTGCGGGCTTGTCTGCAGCCCAAGGACTGGGTCGCGCATCTGGAGCACGTTGACTGTGTCGTGAACTGTGCAGGAGCATTGCAGGATGGTCCCGCCGATGATCTCGAGGCTGTGCATCACACCGCCATTGCGGCCTTGGGGCAAGCCTGCGCGCAAAGGGGCATTGCGGTGGTTCAAATCTCGGCCATTGGTGCCGACCTCGATGCAGAAACGGATTTCATGCGCACCAAGGCGGCTGGGGACGCTGCGCTGCGGGCCTGTGATGTGCCGCTTTGGATTTTCAAACCCGGTCTGGTGATCGGGCAATCCGATTATGGCGGAACAGCGCTGCTGCGTATGCTGGCAGCGGTTCCTTTGGTACAACCCATCGCGTATCCGTATGTTTTGGTTCAATGCGTCGGCATGTCGGACCTGTGCCGTGCCGTGACCGCAGCCGTGGCCGATGAGGTCCCACAGGGCACTTACGATCTGGTCGAAGACACGCCCGCCCCACTATCTGAGGTCCTGGCCGAGACACGGCGCTGGATGGGTTTTCCCGCAGCGCGATTCACTGTGAGAATGCCGGCGGTTGTTACAGCCATAGTCGCACGCGGCGCTGATGCGTTGGGCCATTTGGGTTGGCGCTCGCCTTTGCGCAGCAATGCGATGACCGTGATGGGCGAAGGTGTGGTTGGTGATCCGGAACCGTATCGCGCCGCAACAGGCCGGTCACTGGCACCCTTGCCCCAGGTTTATGCAGGCCTGACTTGCGCCCGTGAACATCGGCTGGTTGCGCGAATGTCCTTGCTGATGCCACTGGTCGTCGCCGCGCTCAGCCTGTTCTGGCTGCTGTCCGGCTTTTTCGGGCTGATTGGTCTGCCTAAGGCTACATCGGTTCTGACCGGGGCCGGGTGGAGCACCGGAATGGCCGTTGCCAGCGTTTTGTTCTGGTCATTGGTCGACATTTTTTTGGGGCTTGCGATCCTGTGGCGACCGTGGGCTGCGCGCGCCTGTCTGGCGCAGGTCGCGGTGGCCTTGTTCTATTTGCTGGCGGCCAGTTTCACCGTACCCGGCCTGTGGCTGGACCCGCTTGGCCCGTTGATCAAAATCCTGCCGGCGATGACCTTGTCGCTTATTGCCTGGCCCCTGTTGCAGAGCCGCTGATGGACCCTGACCTGATCCTGCGTTTCTTACACGTTATCGGCGCCTGCGTCCTGTTGGGCACGGGGGCAGGCATCGCGTTTTTCATGCTGATCGCGCATCGTTCTGGTGACGCCAGGTTCATCGCGCAGACCGCAGGAACCGCGGTGCTGGCCGATCTGCTGTTCACGGCAACGGCGGTTGTACTGCAACCGGTGACAGGCGGATTGCTGGCGTGGCGGTTGGGCTGGCCTTTGACCGAAGGTTGGGTTTTGGCCTCGCTGGTGCTCTATGCGGTTGCGGGGGCGTTTTGGTTGCCGGTGGTGTGGATACAGGTTCGAATGCGCAGGTTGGCGCAGGCCTCTGCAGATGCGGACGCGCCGCTGCCTTGGGCTTATAACAGTCTGTTCCGCATCTGGTTCGCTTGCGGATTTCCTGCCTTTGCGTCGGTTTTGATTATCATCTGGCTGATGATCGCCCGTCCGTCGATTGGTTGGGTGTAGCCCTAAAGACCGACAAACAACTTATCGGGAATTCTGGCTGTTGCTGACTGTTCGCCTCAGGTAGCCTGACATCGAAACCGCCCGGAGAACCCATTGGAATCCCTTCTTGTCCTTGTCGGATTGATCGTGCTGGCCATTCCGGTCACCATCGTTGTGCTGTTAGTCAACCATACACGCCTACGTCGACGGGTTGAGCATCTGGAGCGCCAAATACTGTCCCTTGGCAGCGATGCGCCGGAACCGCAGCAGGTTGAGCCGCGCAAACCGACCGAAAAGCCGGACAGGGCATCAAAACCTGCCCCATGGTCTGCAGCCAAGGCGCAATCGGTCAAACCTGTGGCCGAGCAAACGCCACCCGCAGCCGTTGTCATTCGCGAGGATCGTCTGGCCGCGCTGACAATCTGGCTGCGCGAGAACTGGTTCTATGCGGTCTCGGCCCTGTCGCTGGCGCTGGCGGGGATATTCCTGGTTCAGTACGGCGTTGAAAGCGGGCTGTTGCCGCCATCCGCTCGTGTGATCGCGGCGTTGCTTTTCGGCGCAGTGCTGATTGTTGCTGGCGAGGTCATCCGGCGCAGATATGGTGATGACGAAAGCACAGCGACTGCCTATCTGCCGTCGGTCTTTTCCGGTGCTGGGCTGGTCACGCTGTTCGGAGGCGTTCTGGCCGCGCGGCAGCTTTATGACCTGATCGGCCCCGAGGTCGCTTTGACCGCAATGGTCGCGGTTGCGCTGGTGGGATTGGTTTTGGGCTGGTTTCACGGCCCTTTGCTGGCCGCTGTCGGATTAATTGGTGCGTTTTCTGCCCCCTTCGTGGTTGGTGGCACGTCAGAGAACCCAAGCTGGCTGTATACCTATTTCGTTGTCATCGCTGTTCTGGGTCTGGGAATCGACACGGTGCGGCGTTGGGCATGGATCTCGGTCCTAACCTTGTTTGGGGCCTACACAACCTGCCTGCTGCTGGTGTTGTCTTCGCCCCTGACCGAGGCCGCATACTTGTTTTGCGTGACGGCATTGGCTGTGATCGCCATCGCAATTCCGGTCCGGCGCGTTTGGCCCAATCATGGCGGGTCGATGATCTGCGAAATCGTTAGGAGGAAAAAGGGCGATGCATGGCCGGAATTTCCAACCCGACTGGGCTTTGGCGCGGTCGCTGTCAGCTCGGCGATTGTGTCGCTGCACTGGGCGGACAGTGTTGATGAGTTCTGGTTGGGCGTTGTTCTGCTATCCGGGATGACCCTTGGATTGATGTTATGGGCACAGCGGGCCGAAGCGTTGCAGGATGCTACGGCACTGCCTGCGCTTGGTTTCGTCTGGTTTGTCCTGATGCATGGTTGGGACAACGGGGTCGTATTGCGTCAGTTTGCCGAGACCTATGCAGAAACGCCCGAGGCGGATTTTCCGTGGGTAGTAACCATTCTCATCGCCCTTGGCGTGGTGATTTCGATCACTGCGGCATGGCGGTCGATGAATGCGCAAAGATACGCGGCAATCTGGGCCGGAGCAGCGGCGGTCTTTGCCCCCGCGTTGGCCATCGCGCTTGAGGTCGGCTGGCATCCGGCCCACGTCATCGGGGCATACCCTTGGGCCTTGCACGCAATTGCGCTGGGCGTGCTGATGGTCGTTCTGGCGGAACGCTTTGCACGCGCGGATGGCGAGGACCGGATGCGTCCGGCGCTGGCTACGATATCAGCCCTGTCCTGCCTGAGTTTTGCCTGCATCATTGTTCTCAGCTCGGCCGCGTTAACCATTGCGCTGGTCGTGATGGTCGTGGTGGCAGCGGCGCTGGACCGCCAATTCAATCTGCCACCTATGACTTGGTTCATCTGGGCAGGCGTATTCACAGTCACCGTTCGGTTGGTTCTGACACCGGGCCTTGTCTGGGCCAGCTATGCACCGGTGCCTGAGATGGCGCTGGTGTATGGCGGGGCCACTTTGGGATTTGTGATCGGGTGGTTGCTACTGCGGCCGATGCATCGCCCGGTGGCGAGCCTGTTGTTGGAAAGCGCGGCTTGGGCAACCGGGGGCATTCTGCTGTCCTTGCTTTTGGAGCGCTGGCTGCAAAGCTTTGGCGAAGGCAACGCCACCAACAGCCACTGGGGGTTGGGCTTGCTGGCGATCATCTGGCTGCTTCTGGCCTTCGCGCAAGTCCAGCGGTTGGAGCTGGGGGGTAAGCTGAACTACGTCCGCTATCTGCTGGCCGCGTTCTTTGCCAGCCACGGCTTGTTGCGTCTGGCGCAGGCGGTGGTCGAGGCGAACCCGCTGCTCGGCACAGCCGTGCCACCGGTTCTGGGACCGCCGGTTCTGAATACGCTTGCGGTGGCCTATCTGCTGCCTGCGCTGATTATCGGTTTCTCGGTCTGGCGCATTTACGCAACCCCGCTTTGGCTAAAGCGTGCCAGTTGGGGATTGACCTGTGTACTTGCCGCCCTTTGGCTAGGGTTGATGATCCGCCATGTTTGGCAGGGCGCCGCTGGGATGTATGAAGGCAACGGCGTGACACAGCCCGAACTTTACACCTACACCATGGCTTTGCTGGCGATTGGTGCGGTGCTGTTCTACCAATCACTGGCGCGCCGATCCGACCTGATGCGCAAGGCGGGTCTGGTGGTGATCGGACTGGCCGTGGCCAAGGTGTTCCTGATTGATATCGCTGGCCTGGGTGGGCTGATCCGGGTGTTCTCGCTGCTGGCGCTGGGCCTGGCATTGGCAGGGCTGGCATGGCTGAACCGATGGGCCAAGCTGCGCCATTCGCCGCAGGACCCGGAACCTCTGGACCATTGAGGGCGGGCGTCCTATAAGCGCGGCCATGTATGACCGGATGGCCATCATTATTCGAATTATATCCCCGGCGCTCTGACCCATTGAGACGCCGGGCAAAGGTGTTTGAGACTTCGCACCGACCGCTTCGAGCCATAAGACGACCAGATCATCCAAAGGACGCCCCCAATGTGCGCCGACACGATCCAGACACCTGATTACAAAGACACGCTGAACCTGCCCAAAACCGACTTCCCCATGCGCGCCGGCCTGCCCAAACGCGAGCCCGCATGGCTGGAGCGGTGGGAGACCATCGGCGTCTATGACCGCTTGCGTGAAAAAGAGAACCGCACGCCCTTTACCCTGCATGACGGCCCCCCCTACGCCAACGGCCACCTGCATATCGGCCACGCGCTGAACAAGACGATCAAGGATATGATCGTCCGGTCCCATCAGATGATGGGTCATGATGCGCGCTATGTGCCCGGCTGGGATTGCCACGGCTTGCCAATCGAATGGAAGATCGAGGAACAATACCGCAAGAAGGGCAAGAACAAAGATGAGGTGAACATCGTCGATTTCCGCCAGGAGTGCCGGAAGTTCGCCGAAGGCTGGATCGACATCCAGCGCGAAGAGTTCAAGCGTCTGGGCATCACCGGCAACTGGCCCGATCCCTACATCACCATGGATTACCATGCCGAAGCCGTGATCGCGGACGAGTTCATGAAGTTCCTGATGAACGGCACGCTCTATCAGGGCTCGAAGCCGGTGATGTGGTCGCCCATCGAAAAGACCGCGCTGGCCGAAGCTGAGGTCGAGTATCACGACAAGGAAAGCTTCACCATCTGGGTGAAGTTTAAAGTCGTGAATGCAGGCGACTTGGATGATGCTTTTGTCGTGATCTGGACGACGACTCCATGGACCATGCCGTCGAACAAGGCGGTCGTGTACGGTAAGGATATCTCCTACGGCCTGTACGAAGTCACCGGCGCACCTGAGGAATGCTGGGCCAGTGTCGGCGACAAGTTCTTGCTGGCAGACAACCTTGCCGCTGACGTGTTGGGCCGCGCCCGTCTGAACGACGATCAGTGGACCCGCGTCCGCGACGTGACGACGGATGAGTTGGTCAATGTTCAACTGACCCACCCGCTGGCCGGTGCCGAAGGTGGCGACGGCGAATGGGATGACATCCGCGACTTCCGTGCCGCTGAATTCGTGACCGATACCGAGGGTACAGGCTTCGTCCACTGCGCGCCGTCGCATGGTATGGAAGAATTCGAGCTTTACCGCGATCTGGGCATGCTCGAGCAGGTCATCACCTACAATGTAATGGATGACGGCTCGTTCCGCGCCGATCTACCGTTCTTTGGCGGAAAGTACATCTTGTCCCGAAAAGGTGGCGAAGGTGACGCCAATAAGGCCGTGATCGACAAGCTGGTCGAGGTCGGTGGTCTGCTGGCACGCGGCAAGATCAAGCACAGCTATCCGCATTCGTGGCGCTCGAAAGCTCCGATCATCTATCGCAACACACCGCAGTGGTTTGCCTCGGTCGACCGCAAGCTGGATGACGGTATGGGCGAGATGGGCGACACCATCCGCGAACGTGCCTTGCGGTCCATCGACGAACTGGTGAAATGGACGCCGCAAACCGGTCGCAACCGCCTGTATTCCATGATCGAAGCGCGCCCGGATTGGGTTTTGTCTCGCCAACGTGCTTGGGGCGTACCGCTGACATGTTTCACCAAGAAGGGCGCGCTGCCGACTGACGCGGACTATCTGCTGCGTAACGATGACCTGAACGCCCGCATCAAAGCAGCGTTCGAGAAAGACGGCGCGGATATCTGGTACACCGACGGGTTCAAAGAGAAAATCCTCGACGGTATCGCCAACCCCGACGACTACGATCAGGTGTTCGACGTGCTGGACGTGTGGTTTGACTCCGGCTCAACCCACGCTTTCGTTCTGCGAGACCGTGAAGATGGGACCGAGGACGGTATCGCCGATGTCTATATGGAAGGCACTGACCAGCACCGTGGGTGGTTCCATTCGTCAATGCTGCAGGCCTGCGGCACCAAGGGCCGTGCGCCCTATCGCAATGTGGTAACCCATGGCTTCACGCTGGACGCCAAGGGCAACAAGATGTCCAAATCGTTGGGTAACACCATCGTACCGGAAGAGGTCGTCAAGCAATACGGTGCCGATATCCTGCGCCTGTGGGTGGCCCAGACCGACTATACCGCTGACCAGCGGATCGGGCCGGAAATTCTGAAAGGCACCGCCGACAGCTATCGCCGTCTGCGCAACACCATGCGGTTCATGCTGGGCTCATTGGCCGACTTCACCGAGGCCGACCGCGTCGCGCCCGAGGATATGCCGCGTCTGGAACGCTGGGTTCTCAGCCGTCTGGCGGAATTGGATGAGCAGGTGCGCAAGGGCTATGCGTCCTTCGATTTCCAGGGCGTGTTCAGTGCTGTGTTCACCTTTGCCACCGTTGACCTGTCATCGTTCTATTTCGACGTCCGTAAGGATGCGCTGTACTGCGACGGCGACACCCTGCGCCGCCGCGCTGCGCGCACCGTGTTGGATATCCTGTTCCACCGCCTGACCACATGGCTGGCCCCGGTTCTGGTCTTCACCATGGAAGAGGTTTGGCTGGAGCGGTTCCCCGGCGACGACAGTTCGGTTCATCTGGTGGATTTCCCGGATACTCCCACCGAGTGGCGCGATACGGAGCTGGAAACCAACATGGCCAAGGTTCGCCGTGTGCGCCGAGCTGTAACCGCCGCGCTGGAAATCCAACGTCAGGACAAGGTGATCGGATCCAGTCTCGAAGCCGCCCCGATCGTACATGTCGAGGATGGCGACACCCGTGACCTGCTGGCGACCTTCGACGTGGACGACATGTGCATCACGTCCGGATTGACCGTCACTGGCGACCCGGCCCCGGCCGAGGCGTTCCGCGTGCCGGAAATCGAAGGCGTCGCGGTGCTGTTCGAAAAGGCCGAGGGCGACAAATGTCAGCGTTGCTGGAAAATCCTGCCCGATGTGGGCCGCCACGCCCATGAAGGCGTCTGCGGACGCTGCGACGAGGCGCTGAGCTAACCTTAGAACCCCCGGCCACACGCCGGGGGTTTTCTCTTCTTGCGCCCAGCCTGGCGATCTGAAACGGTGCGGTCATGCCTATGATTGCTGTAGATACCCAGTTTGGTCGCCTTGGAATTGAAGAGACAGATGGTGCAATCACACGCGTTGTCTGGGACGGTGACGACGACCAACCAGACTCCGCTTTGTTGCAAGAAGCAGCCGCACAGATGGAAGCCTATGATGCTGGGCAGTTAGAGCAGTTTGATCTTCCATATTTCGTCGCCGGATCAGCCTTTCAAAAGCAGATTTGCGACGTGATGTATGCCATCCCGTTCGGCGAAACTCGAACGTATGGTGACATTGCCAAAGAAGTTGGACAGCCCCCACAACCTGTTGGGCAGGCCTGTGGCGGTAACCCCATCCCTGTGATCATCCCCTGCCACAGGGTTCTGTCGGCCAGCGGTCTGGGTGGGTTCTCGGCCAAGGGTGGGGTAGAGACCAAGGTTGCCCTGCTGCGCCATGAACGGGCGGCGGGCTTGCTGATCTGATCACGGAAATCTGTTGCAATCCGGCTGGTTGAGGCTCAACTTGTATCAGATAGAGAATTCAAGGGATCGCATTGCATGACTGCCTCAACAGACCCGGCCGTCCGAAAAAGGGCCATCATTGATAAACTGATGTCATTGGAAGCACAGGAATTGGCGACGGCACAGGCCCATTACGACGCTTTCCTGAGGGATTCTCAGCTGGATGACCGGGAAGGGCATGACAAGGACGATATCGCGGCCTCGCGCGAGAACGCGGATCTGGCGGCGGCTTTTGATGCCCCTGTGCATGCCCATCACGCCAAGATTGATGTGATTGAAAACACCGATTTCAATATCACCGATAGGGTGCAGCCCGGGGCCGTCGTCAAGTTCAACAATCGCCGCTTCGTGGTCTGCGTTTCGACCACGCGGTTCGATGTGGACGGCAAAACCTATATGGGCATCTCAACACAAAGCCCGATTTATCTGGCCATGGTTGGCCTGCAAGAGGGTGACGTGTTCACCCACAATGGGACCGAGTTTGAGGTTCAGGAAGTCTTGTAATCTGCGCTCTTGCGCTGTGGAATGATCTGCTGCGCAATTCCTGCGAACACCAGGTACAGGCTGGTAATCACCAAACCCCAATGCGCCCAGCTTTCGGGGTGAAAATCGACCCAGGCCGCCCAACCTGCAAAGAATGTCCAGGCAAACGCCATGGGCAGCGACACTGTGCGCCAGCGCTCGGTCCGGACTGGGTGGATGAATTTCAGCGGCAGGAACATCGCCAGCGAAAGCAGCGACACAAGCAGCAGGATGACCCAGAAATTGGGCTCTAGCGCGAAGATGACAATCACGAACATGTTCCAGCAACCCGGGAAGCCGGAAAAGGAGTTGTCCTTTGTTTTCATCCGTGTGTCGGCAAAATACATCGCGCTGGCAAAGGTGATAACGATAATGGCGAACCAACCCGTCCAGCCGTCCATCAAACCGGATTTGAACAGCGCGAAGGCCGGGATGAACACATAGGTCAGATAGTCGATGATCAGATCCAACAGCACCCCGTCAAATTCGGGTGCGTTCTTTTTGACGTGGTAGTGCCGTGCCAGTGGGCCGTCGATGCCGTCCACGATGAACGAGACCACCAGCCATAGATACATCAGGCTCCATTTTTCTTCGACGGCCGCCAACATGGCCAGCATTGCGAAAACAGCACCTGTGGCAGTGAACAGATGGACGGAAAGGGCTTTGAATCTAAGAGTCATGGAGGGTTCATGTACGATGCATTCGGCAGATGCAAACCAAAAGCAAGATTAGAGTGAGCACCCAACGTTACGATGTAGAGACATCACGCTTTGGGATGAGCGCGGTTGTAGACCTCCATCAACCGCGCTGTATCCACAGCAGTGTATGTCTGTGTGGTCGAAAGCGATGCGTGTCCAAGCAATTCTTGAATGGCGCGCAGGTCCCCTCCGGCGGACAGAAGATGCGTGGCAAAGCTGTGTCGCATCGCGTGCGGCGTGGCGGTTGCCGGCAGGCCGAGTTGCATTCGGGCCTTGGCCATTACCCCCTGTATCGCGCGCGGATTCAGTGGGCCGCCGCGTACACCGCGAAACAGAGCTTTGTCCTTGGCGTGTGGATGTGGGCAAAGTCGCAGATAGTGGTCCACCGCTGCGCGGGCCGCGGGCAGAACCGGGACGATTCTCTCTTTGTCGCCTTTACCGATGATGCGCAGGGTCTCCGGCAGGGGGGCATCTGAGCCGGTCAGCGAGAGCGCCTCGGAAATGCGCAGGCCGCAGCCATAGAGCAGCGTGACCACCGCCACGTCACGGGCCGAGACCCAATCGTTTGTCGATTGCAGCTCGACCGTTTCGATCATGGCGCGGGCGGCGTCTTCGGCCAGTGGCCGGGGCAGTTTCTTGGTAAACTTTGGCGCGCGGGTCGACAGCACGGCAGTTGGTTCGAACCCCTCACGTTCGGACAACCAGCGATAAAAGCTTTTGACGGCTGAAAGTTTGCGGGCAAGCGAGCGTGCGCCCACGCCAGACGCGCGTTGATCGGCCATCCAGGCGCGCATGTCGGATACCGTGATCCGCGCCAACGCCGCCAGACCCTGCCGCTCGCTGTGGTGCAGGGTCATGAAGGACAGGAAATCTGTAATATCGCCGCGATAAGCGGTCTGCGTATTCTCTGACCGTCCGGCCAACGCCCCCAGACTGTCCAGCCAATGCTGCAACGCATCGCGACAGGCCGGAGAGATCAGGCTCATGACAACCAGTGGCGCATTGATCGTTCGAACACACTGGCAAAAAACGACAGCAGATCGGTGCCCAGTTGCGGAGTGAAATGGTTGGCGTCTTTGGATCCCATAACAATCATGCCGGGCAAGCGCCCATCGCCCAAATTCAATTTCAGACAGGCCTCGGACCTGAACTGATTGGCCGTAGCCCCAAAAATCCGGGGATTTGGGTTTGGAACCTGACGCAGAACAACCTCGCGTGCGGGGCCGCCGCGGTCTTGGCTGAGATAGGCGTTGATCGCGCCTGGTTCGACCACGGTCAGCACGCCGCCCAGTTTTTCGATTGCCTGATCTTCCTGCATCACTGTTGTTTCCAGAACCAACGTGATGTGATCGATGCGCAGAATCTCGGCCACGTCGCTGCCCAGCGCGCGCAGGAAATCTTCGAATTCGACCGGTTCCAGCAGGCGCAGGATGGCGCGATGCACCTGATTTGTGCCCGCCAAGTTTTCGTATGCCGCTGCAATGACCGAACGGTGCGTGTCCTCAAGCCGGTCCAGCCGCGCCTCAAGCCGTTGCATGGCGATGCCGCGCAGGTCGATGACATTGTCACCGCGCGCCTGTTCGTTGGCTGCGACCAGCGCCTGCATCAGATCCTTGTCGTCCAGCACAGCGTCCGGTTCAGCCAGAATCGCGGCGCGGAGATTATCCTTGAGTTTGGTGTTGCTGCTCATGTCCCGTCCGGTCTTTTTTTGTTGAGCGGCTTATAACACGGGTTGGTGCATTTGCCTTGGAAAAAATACAGGCAAAAGTAGAATTAAACTTGGGCTGTGTCGGAAAAGCTCCCGCCTGCAATACACTGATCAGAAGATCAGATTCTGCAGTTGGGCCGGGCGCGACGCCAGAAGGCGCCGCGCGGGTGCGTTACAGGATCAGAGGATTTTCTGACCGGTCTTGGCCCAGTCGGCCAGAAAGGTTTCAAGACCCTTGTCTGTTAGTGGGTGATCGGCCAGTTTTTTGATCACGGCGGGTGGTGCGGTGATCACGTCTGCGCCAATACGGGCGCTATCTGTCACGTGGTTCACGGTGCGGATCGAAGCCGCCAGAATCTCGGTCTCGTACCCATAATTGTCATAGACCTGACGGATATCGGCAATCAGGTCCATGCCGTCGAGGTTGATGTCATCCAGACGGCCAATAAAGGGCGAGATGAATGTTGCACCCGCCTTGGCAGCCAGAATCGCCTGATTGGTTGAGAAGCACAGGGTCACGTTAACCATCTGGCCTTCGTCGGTCAGCGTTTTACAGGCCCCCAGGCCGGCCCATGTCAGCGGTACTTTGACAGCGATATTCGGCGCGATCTTGGCCAGCTTGCGCCCTTCGGCGATCATATCGTCGGCTTCGGTCGCAACCACTTCGGCGGACACGGGGCCGTCGACTAGATCGCAGATCTCTTTGGTCACTTCCAGAATGTCGCGTCCCGATTTCAGGATCAGCGAGGGGTTGGTGGTTACGCCGTCCACCATGCCCAGATCGTTCAGTTCGGCGATGGCGTCGATCTCGGCGGTGTCTACGAAGAATTTCATGAGGGCAGTCCTTTGATGGGTTGGCCTTGGTCGCGGATGCCTTTACCTCAAAGAGACCCATGCTGAAACCCCCTGGCCCAAGGATATGCATTGAGCACTCAGGAGTATTTCGACCAAGGTGAGCTGGTGGCCGTGCTGACCGCACAGCCGCTGGACCGGACGCTGGATTACAAGGCGCCCGAGGGCGGGTGTTTTCTGGGCGCGTTTGTCGAGGTGCCGCTGGGCCCGCGCAAGGTTCTAGGCGTGGTGTGGGGGCCAGGGCAGGGCGGCTTTGATCTAAGCAAGGCCCGATCGGTGATCCGCGTGCTTGAGGTTGCGCCGATGCGCGAAGAGATGCGCGTGTTTCTGGGGCGCGTGGCTGACTACACGCTGACGCCGATGCCATCAATGCTGCGGTTGGCGACGCGCGCGCCTGGACTGGGTGATCCACCGTCAATGCGCAAGATTTATCGCCTTGGACAAGGTGAGCCAGACCGGATGACCGACGCGCGGACCCGTGTTCTGGAGGTTTTGCGGGACTATGGCGGGTTGGCATTTACGCTGAAGGAATTGGCGGAACAGGCTGGTGTGACATCGTCAGTTGTCAAAGGCTTGGTGAAACAGGGTGCCGTGCGCGAGGAGGACAGCCCGCGCGATTTGCCCTATCCACATTTGGATCCGGATCTGCCGGGCAAGACCCTGACCGAAGATCAGACGGCAGCGGTTGCTAAGTTGCAGACCGGTCAGCGTACCGGCGACTATGGAACGACATTGCTGAAGGGGGTGACCGGCTCAGGCAAGACCGAGGTCTATCTGGAAGCTGTGGCCGAGGCGTTGCGGATGGGTCGGCAGGCGCTGGTGTTGTTGCCCGAGATTGCCCTTACCGCCGAATTCCTGACGCGGGTTGAGGCGCGGTTTGGCGCGCGCCCGGCCGAGTGGCACTCGGGTGCGACAATGACCGAACGCCGCCGGGTTTGGCGGATGGTCGGGCAGGGTGACGCGCAACTAGTCGTGGGCGCGCGTTCGGCGTTGTTCCTGCCGTTTCGGGATTTGGGTTTGGTTGTGGTCGATGAAGAACACGACACCTCGTACAAACAGGAAGACGGCGTGCATTACAGCGCCCGTGACATGGCGGTTCTGCGGTCGGCCATTTGCGGTGCGCGGGTAATTCTGGCCAGCGCCACGCCGTCGCTGGAAAGCTGGGCCAATGCCGAGGCGGGCAAGTATGAGCGGCTCGACCTGACATCGCGGTTTGGGGCGGCAGTACTGCCCGAGATGAAGCCGATCGACATGCGGGCCGAGCAGATGCAGCCGGGCACGTGGATTTCTCCAAGCTTGCGGCAGGCCGTGCGGCAGCGGATCGAAAGGGGCGAGCAGTCGCTTTTGTTCATCAACCGCCGCGGTTATGCGCCGGTGACGTTGTGTCGGGCATGCGGCGAACAGATTGCCTGCGATCACTGTGATGCGCGGATGGTTGAACACCGGTTTCTCAAGCGTCTGATGTGCCATCAATGTGGTGAGACCAAACCGATGCCTGACGCCTGCCCCTCGTGCGGTGTCGAAGGCAAGCTGGCCCCGGTCGGGCCCGGGATCGAACGGTTGGCAGAAGAGGCCGAGGCGACATTCCCCGAAGCTAAGATCGCGATGCTCAGCTCTGATCTGTTCGGATCGGCGCGGGCGTTGAAGGCCAAGATCGAGGAGATCGCCGAGGGGGATGCCGACCTCATTATCGGCACGCAGTTGGTGGCCAAGGGACATAACTTTCCCAAGCTGACCTTGGTGGGAGTTATTGATGCCGATCTCAGCCTGCATGGCGCCGACCTGCGCGCCGCCGAACGCACGTTCCAGTTGATGCGACAAGTCGCAGGTCGGGCTGGGCGCGCGGACAAGCCGGGGCAGGCGTTGTTACAGACGTTTCAGCCAGAACATCCGGTGATCCGCGCCATTCTGTCGGGTGACGAGGAAGGTTTCTGGAAGGCCGAGGCCGCAGGGCGGCAGGCGGCTGGCGTGCCGCCTTACGGGCGCATGGCCGGGATCGTTTTGTCTGGGCCCGAGGTCGGCCCTGTCTTTGACATCGGCAATACCATGGCCCGAAACGATGCACCGCTGCGCGAGATCGGGGCGCAGGTGTTCGGCCCGGCCCCCGCGCCCATCGCGCGTATCCGGGGCAGACACCGTGTACGCCTGCTGGTCAAAGCCCCGAAAGGTGCGCCTATTCAAGACGCTATCGCCCGTTGGATCGCCCCATTGCGCCTGAAAGGCGACATCCGACTGACTGTGGATATCGACCCGCAGAGCTTTTACTGACTCTGCACTGGCGCAGAGCGATTGTGCATGTGCAGCTTTCCTCTCGCCAAGCAGCATAAATGGGCGTAGAGGGGTCTCATGCTGAAACCCATGCCCCTTGCTGAGGCACAGAGCCTTCCGTTCTGGCGCCGCCCGGTGACGCTCTTGTTCGTAATGGCGTTGACTATGCCCATTGCCTTCAACGCGTGGAGCGCGCTGTTGAACAACTTCGTGATCGAGGTTGCCAATTTCGACGGTGCAGATATCGGCCTGTTGCACACGGTTCGTGAGATTCCTGGCTTTCTTGCCATCGGCGTGATCGCGGTGATCATCTTTATCCGCGAACAAGTGCTGGCGATGATCTCGCTGATGATGCTGGGTGTGGCAACGGCGGTGACGGCGTGGTTCCCAAGTTTGGGCGGGCTGCTATTCGTTACCCTGTTCAGCTCGATAGGCTTTCACTACTACGAAACCGTCAACCAATCGCTGCAACTGCAATGGTTGCCTAAGGACCGCGCACCGCAGGTACTGGGTTGGCTGGTTGCAATGGGCTCGGCAGCTACGGCGGTTGTGTATGGTTTGATCGTGCTGACCTGGGAACGGTTCGATCTGTCCTATAACTTCGTGTTTATGGCGGCAGGTGGAGCAACGGCCCTTCTGGCGCTGTTTTGCTTGTTCGCTTTCCCACAATTTGATGCGCCTACGCCGCAGACCAAGAAACTGGTCCTGCGTCGCCGGTACTGGTTGTATTATGCCTTGCAGTTCATGGCTGGCGCTCGGCGGCAGATTTTCGTCGTCTTCGCAGGCTTTATGATGGTCGAGAAGTTCGGATTTGAAGTGCATGAACTGACCAGCCTCTATCTGATCAATCTGATGATCAACATGATGGCCGCCCCGTTGCTGGGCAAGGCGGTGGCACGGTTTGGTGAACGGCGTACGCTGATCTTTGAATATGCGGGTCTGGCCATCGTGTTCGCCGCATATGGCGGCATCTACTGGTTTGGCTGGGGCGTCATACTGGCCGCAACCCTCTATGTGATCGACCACGTTTTGTTTGCGTTGGCTTTGGCGCTGAAGACCTATTTCCAGAAGATCGCCGATCCGGCCGATATCGCGCCCACGGCGGCTGTGGCCTTTACCATCAACCACATCGCGGCAGTGTTCCTGCCTGCGTTGCTGGGCCTGCTTTGGGTGGCCTCGCCTGGAGCGGTCTTTGCACTGGCCGCCGCGATGGCGATGGTGTCGCTGGGCTTATCGCTGCTGATCCCGCGCCATCCTGAGGCTGGCAACGAAACCATCCTGTCGAAATACGCCCCGGCCCCAGCAGAATAAGTGCAACTGCTTGACCTTGGCGGGCCCACGCCCTAGGCGCTGTTTCAACTGAGACAGGAGGCCCCCATGCCCACATTCACTGCGCTTACCACTCTGACCGGCAGGAAAGCCGCCGAAGATCTGGGCGAAGCGATGGAGCGGCTAGACCCGGAACCCACGGGCGTTGGCGTGTTCGAGGTCGAGGACGGCTCGGGCCTGTGGGAAGTTGGCGGTTATTTCACCGAAGCCCCCGATGACACCGCATTGGCCGTTCTGGCCGCGGCCTTCGAGGCCAAGCCGTTTGTGGTTTCGGAACTGCCCGAAACCGATTGGGTTGCCCATGTGCGCCGCGAACTCGCCCCGGTCGAGGCAGGGCGGTTCTTCGTCTATGGCAGCCACGATGCCGATAAGCTGCCCGAAGGGCGCATCCCGCTATTGATTGAGGCCGCGATGGCCTTTGGCACCGGTCACCATGGCACGACCTTGGGTTGCCTCAAGGCGCTGGATTTCCTGCTGGACGATGGATTCACGGCATCCAAAGTTGCCGATATCGGCTGCGGGACTGCCGTTTTGGCCATGGCTGCCGCGCGGGTTTGGGACGGTGATATCATCGCCAGCGACATAGATCAGGTTGCGGTAGATGTGGCCGAGGCCAATCTGAAAGCCAACGATATGGCCGGTAGGGTTCAATGCATTGAAGCCGCTGGATTCGATCACCCGGATCTGCAGTCGCACGCCCCTTACGACCTGATTTTTGCCAATATTCTCAAAGGCCCACTGGTTGCCTTGTCCCCCGAAATCGGAGCGAATCTGCGGGCCGGAGGATATGCAGTTCTTTCGGGAATCCTCAATGAGCAGGCCGATGATGTGATCTCGGTTTATCTACAAAACGGGTTCAATTTGACTAAAAGAGATGAGATTGGTGAATGGACAACGCTAATCTTAAGCAAACAGGGCGTAATTTAGACCATTTTCAGGAGTTTCATGGATTCTTGCCTCTTTTTTGTCGCAATCTGTAACTACCGTCAGGACGTGGTTACGGGGGCGGTTTATTGGAGGCTGCCATGACGGGAAAACAACTGGAATTTGGTCAGCGCGTTCATCGCCTGAACAAGAAACACGCCAAGCTCAGCCGGGGCTATCGCGCCACGATGCGCAAAGATGGCCTGGTGGTGATGAAACCGCAGCGAGTCAAATCTGCGGTTCCGGCTAAGCTGCTTTTGATCTGTCTTGCTGGGCTGTTTGCATTCAAGACCTTTTTGCTAACTAGCCTTGGCGCTTCGGCCTATCAATATCGCGTTGATAGTCTGGCGCAGGGTACGTCGGTTGAACAGGCCGGCGCCTGGGTCATGCAGATTGACCCCGTGTCAGAGTTTTTGGCGACGAATATCAATAGCCTCATTCGCTGAATTCGGTCAGCTTTGAAAAGAAACGCCGCGCATCGTGAAATGCGCGGCGTTCTTTTGTGCCCCTGAGGGAGGAAAGGGGCGAATGAGTGATGGTTGCGTCTTACCGACGACCTTCCACCACGACGTCAATATCGCCGCGGCACAGGCCGATATCTTCCAGCTCGCGATCAGTCAGACCGCTCAGCGTGTTGCGGGTTACACGGGCGTCATTCCATTCTGCGACGGCGTTTACGACCGATGCGAAAGTTGCGCCGATACGGCCGACGAGGCCGAATGAGCCAGTGGTGGTGCGGGTGGTGTCCAATGCAGCCATATCCTGTTTCCTTCTGGTTGGTGTTACAGTTTTGATACTAAGCGGGCATCTAGTGATGCCGATTTGGCCGTGCAAGAGCAGAAATTGCATGTGTCCTATGCAATTTTTGCAAGGGTGGTTATTTCTAAAAAACCCTTAATTTATTAGCCATTTAACGGTCATGAAACGTGTCGAATTCAGGCATTTCACTGTCGCAAACAGGCCGCTCTGTCGCGGGTGGGTTAGGTGTGTCGTTTTCAGGCTTCGTGTCAATTCGCTTGGAAAATGTTCACGCTTCGTGCTAATCGGAAACAAAGATCACAAAAAACCCGAGCAGGCCGAGGCACGACATGCGAATTCTGGGCATTGATCCGGGGCTAAGGACCCTGGGATGGGGCGTCATCGAATCACATGGCAGCCGCCTGACCCATGTTGCCAACGGTTTGTGCAAATCAGACGGGGACGATCTGGGCGAGCGGTTGTTGTCGCTGCACAATCAGATCGTCGAGGTCATCGCCGAGCATCAACCTGATCAGGCAGCTATCGAACAGACCTTCGTCAACAAAGACGGGGCCGGAACGCTAAAGCTTGGTCAGGCGCGCGGAGTGGCCTTGCTGACACTGGCGCAGGCCGGATTGCCGGTGGGGGAATATGCACCCAACCGGGTCAAGAAAACGGTTGTGGGTGTCGGTCATGCCGAAAAAGAGCAGGTACTTCACATGGTCAAACTACAGCTGCCTGGGTGTCAGCCCAAAGGGGCGGATGCGGCGGATGCGCTGGCGATTGCCATCTGTCATTCGTATTACGGCACAGCGCCACAGGCGCGCATGAAAGAGGTGCGGGCATGATTGGGAAACTGACGGGGCGGCTAGATTATCGCGCGGCGGATCACGTGCTGATCGACGTTCGCGGCGTGGGTTACCTCGTCTATTGCTCGGACCGGACGATGGCGGCGCTGCCGGGGGTGGGTGAGGCTGTCTCGATCTACACCGACATGGTGGTGCGAGAGGACCTGATGCAGCTTTATGGTTTTCTGTCATTGGTCGAAAAGGAATGGCACCGGCTGCTGTGCTCGGTGCAGGGGGTTGGGGCCAAGGTTTCTTTGGCTATCCTTTCGGCCTTGGGCCCCGATGGGGTCAGCCGTGCAATTGCTCTGGGCGACTGGGGCGCGGTTAAGGCGGCCAAGGGTGTCGGACCAAAGACCGCGCAGCGCATTGTGCTGGACCTCAAGGACAAGGCGCCGGGTGTGATGGCCATGGGCGGAACCGTAACCGAGGCAATGGACGGCCCAGAGCTAGAGGTTGTCGAACTGGCGGAACCGGCACCTGCGCCGAAGCGAGCGGTGAAGCAGGCTTCGGGGGCTGCGGCGGCCTCGGCAGGGGCGTTGTCGGCGCTGTCAAATCTGGGGTATGGGCCGTCTGACGCGGCATCCGCCGTGGCCGAAGCGGCAGCCAACCTGCCTGACGCGGGTGAGGCTGATCTGATCCGAGCAGCGCTGAAACTGCTTGCTCCGAAGGGGTGATTGAATGGTAGATGCAGATCCCACCCTGCGGCCCGAGCCGATGCCCGAGGATAATGACCGCGCCCTGCGTCCGCAGGGTCTGGACGAATTCATCGGTCAGGCCGAGGCACGCGCCAATCTGCGTATCTTCATCCAATCCGCCCGTCAGCGGGGCGAGGCAATGGATCACACGTTGTTTCACGGCCCTCCGGGGCTGGGGAAAACCACTCTGGCGCAGATTATGGCGCGTGAGTTGGGGGTGAATTTCCGCATGACCTCGGGGCCGGTTCTGGCCAAGGCGGGGGATCTGGCGGCGATCCTGACCAATCTTGAATCGCGGGACGTGCTGTTTATCGACGAAATTCACCGTCTGAACCCAGCGGTCGAAGAAGTGCTGTATCCGGCGATGGAGGATTTCGAACTGGATCTGGTGATCGGCGAAGGCCCTGCCGCCCGGACCGTTCGGATTGAATTGCAGCCCTTTACGCTGGTCGGTGCGACCACGCGGATGGGTCTGCTGACCACGCCGCTGCGCGACCGCTTCGGGATACCGACCAGGCTGCAGTTTTATACGGTCGACGAGTTACATGAGATTGTCACCCGCAACGCCCGAAAACTGGGGGCACCTGCGGATGATGACGGTGCGCGCGAGATTGCGCGACGTTCGCGCGGAACACCGCGGATTGCTGGGCGGCTGCTGCGGCGGGTTGTCGATTTCGCTATTGTCGAAGGCGACGGCCGGATCACGCGCGAACTGGCGGACGGGGCCTTGACGCGGCTGGGCGTGGATCATCTGGGGCTGGATGGCGCAGACCGGCGCTATCTGAAGCTGATTGCCGAGAATTACGCAGGTGGTCCGGTGGGGATTGAGACCCTGTCGGCGGCGCTGTCGGAAAGCCGCGATTCGCTGGAAGAGGTGATCGAGCCCTTCTTGTTGCAACAGGGTCTAATCCAACGCACCCCGCGCGGCCGGATGTTGGCGCAAAAGGCATGGACGCATCTGGGCATGGCCGCGCCGAAGGGACAGAGCGATCTGTTTGGTTGAAGTACGCACCATTAGATTTTATGCCACCGGCGGCCGTATTTGATTCAGAAAAGGGGCAGGGCGTGACACCCGATCAGATCGAGGCGCTGTTTACGCGCGAAAGTGGTGAGTTTCTGTTTGCCCGTTGGGGGCGCCCCATCGTGCCGATTGTCTTTGGTGTTGAGGATGAAACACTGGCAACCGTCAAAGGCGCGATCGAGGCCGTGGTGGCATTGGCCGGGCACAAGATGGCCGAAACGGATCCGGAACTGGGTGCCAATTGCATGGTGTTCTTTTTCCGAGACTGGAAAGAGCTGCTGGAGGTTCCCGATCTGGATCGGCTGATTCCCGATTTGGCACCCCTGGTGGATCGTCTGATGGCTGCGGATGCCAACCAGTACCGGATTTTCCGCTTTGAAGAAGATGGAGCGATCCGCGCGGCTTTTGTTTTTCTGAGAATGGACAAGGAACTGTCCAAGGTTCCGGCGGAAACACTGGCGCTTAGCCAGGTGGTGCAGACCATCTTGCTGTGGTCGGACACCGCATTTCGGACCCAATCCCCATTGGCTGTTGCCGGGGAAACAACCGTTCTGCGACCCGAAATCGCCGAGGTGATCCGCGCGGCCTATGACCCGATCCTGCCCGGGGCTGCGCAGGATGCGTCACACGCGCTGAGGCTGTTTGCGCGGCTACAAGCGCCGCAATAAAGCCTAGGCAGGTGATTTGCTCTGGTGCTGAAACGCCTTAGTTAGATCGCTGCCGGTGTCAAAGTATGCGTCAGGCCCGACCAGATCGGTGACACTGTAGCGGTCCAGTTCTTTGCGGACATCCGGTTCGACCAGCAGAAAAACCAGTCGAATGTTCTTGGACTGCAGCAAGCCGTGGATATTTCGCAATGAGTAACCTGCGGTGAAATCCACATCATCAATGGCAGAAGCTTCGATGCAGAACCACCGCAACTTGGGGTCGGCCCTATTGACGATTGAAGCGACCTCGTCCGACAGCCGTTGCGTGTTGGCGTAATAAATGCTGTGGGAAAAGCGATAGATCACCAGGCCGGGTTTGAACTGATTTGACGTGGTGACGGGACTTACATGCCAGCCGCCATCAGGGCTTTGGGCGATGATCGCGTTCTTAGGGTGGTATCCCCGGCGCGTGTGGTCGATCAGCGACAGAACCATGGCAAAGATGATCCCTTGCTCGACCCCGATCAGAACCACAACACCTGCTGTGGCCACCGCGATCCAGAATTCTGACCGTGCCTGCCGATAAATGGCAGCAAGGCCCTTCAAATCGATTAGCTTTACACCGATCAGGAAGACTACCGCGGACAGCGCGGCATTTGGCAGGAACGCAAGCGGCCCGGTCAGAAACAGGATTACCACCAGAACAATCGCCACCGTCGTCAGTTGTGCGATTTGATTGCGGCCTCCGGCGCTGGCCACCATCTCGGTTTTGGTGGGGCTGCCGTTGACGACGAAAGTGCCAGTAAAGGCTGCGCCGAGATTGGCAAAACCCAACCCGACAAGATCGGTGTTTTCGCTGAACTTGTCCTCGTACCGGGCCGCATAAGCGCGCGAGGTTGCGGCGCTCTGGGCAAGGATCACCACAAAGATCGACAGGGCGGTAGGGGTCAGTTGCTTGAAAAGAGGCCAGTTCCAATCCACATCCGGGATTGAAAGGGCGGGCAGGCCGCCAGGAACCGCGCCCAGCACGGTGACGCCCGCCGCGCTGAACTGGAAAGTCCAACTGCAAAGGATGATGCCCAAAATTGCGATCAGCGGGCCCGGTATTTTGGGCGATAAACTTTTGCACCCAATGACGACGACTAGAACGGACAAAGATACCGCAATCGTTGGCCAGCTTGTCTGGTCATAGTGCCGTATCAAGCCCTGAAGTTTGGCCAGCGTTCCGTGGCCCGACGCCTCGATCCCCAGCATTCCGGGTACCTCTCCCGTGGCCACCTGAATTCCTACACCTGTCAGAAAGCCGACCAATACTGTGCGAGACAAGAAATCTGCCAGAAATCCAAGGCCGATCAGGCGCGCGACAATCAACAGCACAGCTGCCATCAGCGCCAGCAGTGAAGCCAGCGCCAAGTATTCGGACGATCCAGAAACCGCCACGCCCGCCAGAGCCGAGGCGGTTATGGCCGCCGTGGCGGAATCCGCCCCCACAACAAGATGCCGCGATGATCCGAACAATGCGAACAGCGCCATCGGTATCAGAATCGTGTACAGCCCCGTCACCACAGGGGTGCCTGCGATTTTGGTGTAGCCCATCACCTCGGGGATCGCGAGACAAGCGAAGGTCAGCCCGGCAAGAACCTCAGTCGGCAGGGACGACCGCTTGATCGGCACGATACCCTGCAGGATGGGCAGTGGGAATTTGCCCTCTTCTCGGTGGGGGGTGGCCATGGGATCCCCTTTAAATTCAAACCTCTATTTGGTCAGCCTAGCCAGCAATGGGATGAATTTCGATACCAAGTGTTGGGTGATCTGATTTTTGTAACCTTATGGGGATTGCGTGCCGGCCTGTATCTGTGTGAGGCATGTCCTGCCCCGTTCCAATGATTTCAACAGGATGGATTGCCAGTATGACCGCCCCGCAAAAGCACATCTATTCGGTTCGGGTCTATTATGAAGATACCGACATGGGCGGCGTGGTCTATCACGCGAATTACCTGAAATACATCGAGCGCGCCCGGTCGGACTATGTGCGCCGGTTGGGCAATGACCAAAATGCGATGCGCGATGATGGGATCGTTTGGGTCATCCGGCGGATTGAGGCGGATTACCTGGCCCCGGCCAAGTTCGACGATGAGTTGACCATCGAAACTCATTTCATTTCACGCTCGGGCGTTCGGCTTACGATGGGGCAGTTGGTAAAAAGGGGCGAAACCGAGATTTTTCGTGCTACTGTCACCGCCGTTTGCATGAATGCACAGGGCAAACCGGTGCGGCTTCCGGCAGAGATTCGCGCATTGCTGTAACAAATTGCGGCGTTGGGGTGGTTCTGTTGGCTTTTAAGGACCATCTGGGTTAGCGTTTGGCAAAACAAGGCCAAACGAACGGCCAACAGGCAAAACAAAGAGCAGGTTCATGGAAGCTGAAACGCTGGCGCTGGCGCAGGAGATCGATTTCTCCATGTGGGGGCTGTATGCCCGCGCGACCTTTATCGTCAAACTGGTGATGCTGATGCTGATCGGCGCATCTATCTGGTCCTGGGGCATCATCATTCAAAAGCTGATCAACTACCGCGCGGCACGACGTGAGGCCCAGGTGTTTGATGAAAGCTTCTGGTCAGGGAACCCCCTTGATGAGCTGTTCGAACAGATTGGAACGCAGCCTGATGGCAGTTCGGAAAAGATTTTTGCCGCCGGTATGATCGAATGGCGGCGGTCTCATCGCACTGATGGCGGGCTGATCGCCGGGGCCACGGCGCGGATCGACCGATCCATGGACGTTGCCATCGCGAAAGAGGCTGAGACGCTGCAAAAGGGCCTTCCTATTCTGGCGACCGTCGGCTCGACCGCGCCGTTTATTGGTCTGTTTGGAACCGTTTGGGGCATCATGAACGCCTTTATTGAGATTGCCGAGCAACAGAACACAAACCTCGCCGTTGTGGCGCCGGGTATTGCCGAGGCGTTGCTGGCCACGGGTCTGGGCCTGCTGGCGGCGATCCCGGCGGTCATTTTCTACAACAAGCTCAGTGCGGATAGTGACCGGATCGTTGGCGGGTACGAAGCCTTTGCCGACGAGTTCGCCACCATCCTGTCGCGACAATTGGACAGCTAACGATGGGCGCGGCAGTTCAGCAAAACGGTGGTGGGAACGGGCGCAGACGCGGGCGGCGTCGCGGCCGGGCGCAGCCAATGGCCGAAATCAACGTGACGCCGTTTGTGGACGTTATGCTGGTGTTGCTGATCATCTTCATGGTCGCGGCCCCATTGTTGACCGTGGGGGTGCCGGTAGACCTGCCGAAAACGGCGGCCAGTGCCTTGCCCGGCGATAACGAAGAACCACTGACCGTAACACTGACCGCGGATGGACGAGTGCAGATCCAGACGACGGACGTGGTGCGCGAAGAGTTGATTGGCAAACTGCGCGCCATTGCGGCAGAACGCAGCAGTGATCGCGTGTTCCTGCGGGCCGACGGGGCGATTCCTTACGCGCAGGTGATGCAGGTAATGGGTGCGTTGAATGCGGGTGGGTTTTCCAATGTGGGTCTTGTGACCGATAGCGGCGGGCCTGCCCTGGACGAAGGTGGAGAGTGAGGCCGCGCGGTGGATACCGGCACCAAGATCTCGGCTGTTGCCCATGTCGTCTTGATTGGATGGGCTTTTTTCGGCGGTACGTTCCGGTCCGACCCCCTGCCTATGGCTGTGCAGGAGGTGTCGGTGGTCTCGGTTGATCAGTTCGATGCTTTAACCGCACAGCGCACCGCGCCTGAGGTGTCGACACCCGTTGCCCTGCAACCGCCCGAAGTGCCCACCGAAGATGTGACACCGCCCGCACCGGTTGAAGAAGAACAAACCCCACCCGAGGTTGTGACCCCAGCTGAACCCGAGCCCGATCCCGTACCCGAACCGGTCGAGGCTCCGCCAGAACCCGAAGTGGTCGACGAAGCGCCGACACTGGATCAGCCCGAGCCAGTGACCGAAGTGCTGCCCGTGGCTCCGGGCCCCGAGGCGCAGCCGCGCCCCGCTGACAAGGTTGCACCGGAACCCATTGCGCCACCACCGCCCGAGGCGGAACCGGACGAAGTGGAAACGCCCGCTGTGTCGCTGGATGAGGGTGCGGATACCCAGCAGGAACAGCAGGATCAAACCGCTCCGGAAGAGGCCACGGATCAGATCGTGACCGAAGCCGAGGAAACCAAAGAGAACGCTCCGCGTACGTCCCCGCGACCGCAGGTGCGGCCAAACCGACCCGCGCCACCGGCAGATCCGGTAGTGGCAGAACCTGAGGAGCAGGAGTCGACGCCACCAACACAAGTTGACGAAAGCGCCGTTGAAGATGCTTTGGCCGAGGCTTTGCAAGAGAGTAGTGAGCCTGCTGGTCCTCCACTGACAAGCGGTGAGAAAGATGCAATGCGTCTGGCCGTGTCGCAGTGTTGGAACGTTGGGTCATTGTCCACGGATGCCTTGCAAACGGTTGTAGTCGTTGGATTTTCATTGACCCGTGAAGGGATGGTGGAAGGCGGGAGCCTGCGTATGATCGATAGCTCGGGCGGAACAACGGCGTCTGCTCAACAAGCTTACGAAGCCGCCAGACGGGCAATATTGCGCTGTGGTGCCAAAGGTTACGACCTGCCTGCTGACAAATATGCTCAGTGGCAAGATATTGAGATTACATTCAATCCCGAGAGGATGCGGATCAAATGATGAGATTTCTGACCAGCCTATTGCTTGGCCTGACGATTATGACAGCGCCGGTATACGCACAGAGCGGACCGCTGCGTCTGGAACTGGATCAGGGGATCATTGAACCCTTGCCTTTTGCGGTTCCGAATTTTGTGCCTGACGGGCCAGCCGCGGCGCAATATGCCAACGACATCTCTCGGGTCGTTGCCGCCGACCTGACCGGTACGGGGCTGTTCCGCGAAATCTCATCGGACGCATTCATCAGCCGGGTCAGTAGTTTTGATGCGCCGGTCCAGTTTGCCGACTGGAAAGCCATCAATGCCGATGCGCTGGTGACGGGTGCTGTGAACGTCTCGGGCAACCGGCTGACTGTGCGATTCCGGGTGTGGGATGTGTTTTCGGGTCAGGAACTGGGCAACGGTCTGCAATTTGCAGGCACTACCGAAGGGTGGCGGCGTATGGCGCATAAAGTGGCCGATCAGGTTTACAGCCGCATCACGGGAGAGGGCGGATATTTCGACAGCCGCGTGGCCTTTGTTTCGGAAAGCGGGCCCAAGGATCAGCGCCTGAAACGTTTGGCGATCATGGATTATGACGGAGCCAACGTGCAGTACCTGACTGACAGTGCCGCCATCGTCCTTGCCCCGCGCTTTTCGCCGTCGGGCGATCGGTTGCTCTATACCAGTTATGAAACCGGTCAGCCACGCATCTATGTTCTGGACGTCGACCGAGTGAAAAGAACCGAATTGCAGACGCAAGAAGGCACGATGAGCTTTTCCCCACGCTTTTCGCCCGATGGCCGCTCGATTGTTTATTCGCTGATTCAGGGCGGCAATACCGACCTGTGGAAGATGGACCTGGCCTCGGGCCAAAGCGTTCGACTGACGAATACGACGGCTATTGAAACCGCACCCAGCTATTCCCCGGACGGTTCGCAGATCGTGTTTGAAAGCGACCGCTCGGGCACACCGCAGCTGTATATCATGCCCGCCAATGGGGGTGAGGCAACACGGATCAGCTTTGGTCAAGGCCGCTACGGCACCCCGGTCTGGTCGCCGCGTGGCGATTTGATTGCGTTTACCAAGCAGAACAAGGGCCGTTTTCACATCGGTGTCATGCGTACGGATGGCAGTGAAGAACGACTGCTGACCTCATCCTTCCTTGATGAGGGGCCGACCTGGTCCCCCAATGGCCGCGTCATCATGTTCACCCGCGAAACGCAGGGGGCCAGCGGGCGGGCGACGCTGTATTCGGTGGATATTTCGGGGCGGAACTTGCATCCGGTGCGCACTCCGGATGGCGGCAGCGATCCGTCTTGGGGGCCATTGCAGAATTGATCGGGGCAGGCGGTTGGAAAAGTTCACAAAAATCCTGCACTGTGATACAGAGACGGCAATAAACCGATAAAACAACGAGGCACTTGAAATGAACGTATTGGGCAAAGTTCTGGCTATAGGCGCGCTGAGTGTAATCGCCGCCTGTACCAACAACGATCCATCGGCACTGGGTGGCGGTTTTGGAAATGGCGCAAATGGTGCCATTGCGCCGGGCTCGCCCAGCGATCCGCGCTCGCCCGCCTATTTCCAGCAAACTGTTGGCGACCGGGTATTGTTTGCAGTGGATCAGTCCACACTGACGCCACAGGCGCAAACGGTCTTGCAGGGGCAGGCAGACTGGCTTTTGGCCAACCCGGATTTCGTGGCTACTATCGAGGGTCATGCAGATGAACAAGGCACACGCGAGTATAACCTTGGTCTGGGCGCGAAACGGGCGAATGCGGCCCGCGACTATTTGATCTCGCGCGGGGTGGCAGGGAACCGCCTGACAACAGTCAGCTACGGCAAGGAACGCCCGATTGAGATTTGCAGCACCGAGGAATGCTATTCCAAGAACCGCCGCGCGGTTACGGTGCTGACCGGTTCAACCTTGGGGTAAAACGATGAGACTTGCAGGATGGGTTCTGGCCGCAGTTATTGCGACCGCCGGTGTGGCACAAGCACAGGATCAGCAGACGCTGGCGGATATCCGTCAGGAATTGACAGTGCTGCACGTGGAGATTCAACGCCTAAAGCGTGAGTTTTCGACGACCGGATCTCCGGCGCCGAACCTGTCTGGCAGTTCCATTCTGGAACGGGTCGACGCGATCGAGGCCGAGTTGCAACGCCTCACGAGCCAGACCGAGCAGCTAAATCAGCGGGTTCAGAACGTCGTGACCGATGGCACCAACCGGATCGGCGACCTGGAGTTCCGTCTGGTCGAACTGGAAGGCGGAGATCTGAGTACGCTTGGCGAAACCTCGACCCTGGGTGGAGATTCAGGAGCTACGGTCGGTTCTGCGGTACCCATTTCACCAACGCCCTCTTCGGTAAGTGAGCAGGGGGAACTGGCGATCGGCGAACAATCAGACTTCGAAGCTGCTGCGCTGGCCCTGTCCGAAGGGGATTTTCAGGCCGCAGCCGACCAGTTCGCGCAGTTCGATTCGTCGTATCCAGGCAGCCCGCTTGCGCCCGAAGCACATTTGAAGCGCGGGCAGGCGCTCGACGGATTGGGCGACACGCGTGAGGCCGCACGGGCGTTCCTGGCCAGCTTTACCGGCGATTCCGAGGGTGCGTTTGCCCCCGAGGCCCTGTTTGAACTGGGTGCCGCGTTGGGGCGTCTGGGACAAACCGAACAGGCCTGTATCACCCTGACAGAGGTTGGCGTGCGGTTCCCGGCCTCGGCCACAGTATCCGCTGCCACTCAGGAAATGGCGTCGCTGGGCTGTTCTTGACGGGCGAGGCCGAAACACTCCGATCAGAACTCCGCGCGCGGTTGCCTAACCGACTGCCGCCACGTTTGGGTGTCGCCGTATCTGGTGGCGGAGATTCGGTGGCGCTGCTGCATCTGCTGCATGAAATCGCGCGGTCCGAGCAGGTCGATCTGTTTGCGGCCACCGTGGATCATGGACTACGCCCCGAATCAGCATCCGAGGCCATTTGCGTGGCCGAACAGGCCGCTGGATTGAATATCCCGCACGAAACGCTCCGATGGCAGGGGTGGGATGGTGCAGGCAATCTGCAGGATCAGGCCCGTCAGGCGCGGTATCGATTGTTGACCGACTGGGCGAACCGGAATGACATACCGGCGATTGCATTGGGCCATACAGCCGATGATCAGGCCGAGACCGTTCTGATGCGATTGGGCCGGGCGGCTGGAGTGACGGGATTGTCAGGGATGCCTTGGGTACGGGACCAAAACGGCGTGTCGCTGCTGCGCCCGATGTTGGGAATCACCCGGCAAACCCTGCGCGGCTACCTGTCGCGGATCGGCGCAAGTTGGATCGAGGACCCGTCGAATCAGGACTTCAAATTCGACCGGATCAAAGCGCGTAAAGCCCTGACAGGGCTGGAACTGCTGGGGATTTCTGCACAATCGCTGTCGCGCGTGGCCGAAAATCTTGCACAAGCGCGTGAAGCACTGGCGCGTTATACGCAGGAATCCGCACGACGGGTTACTGCAGTTGATGGCGGGGACATCTGCGTGGACCGCAACGGCTTTGAACGGCTTCCGGCAGAGATCCAACGACGGCTGGTCATTGGAATCACCGCGTGGATTGCAGGACCGGGCTATCCGCCGCGCGGGGCTGCGGTGGATCAGGCTGTGGCAGCCGTTCGGGATGCAAAGACCCTGACTCTGGCGGGCTGTTTGTTGATCCCACACGGCGATAAAATGTGGTTTTGCAGAGAGCTAAACGCCGTGGTGACAGAAATCACAACCCCGGAAAAGCTTTGGGATGACCGCTGGGTTCTGTCCGGCCCTCGGGCCGTGGGCGCCGAGGTGCGTGCGCTGGGTGAGGCTGGTTTGCCGCAGGTGCCGGAATGGCGCGCATTGGGCAAACCACGCATGGCGCTTTTGGCCTCGCCTGCCGTGTGGAGCGGTGAAAAACTGCTTGCTGCACCCTTGGTTGATTATTCCAATGGTTGGACAGCAGAAATCGCCGCACAAAGGCCCGAGTTTTACTCTTCGCTTTTATCGCATTGAACATGCTTGAATCATCTCTATTTTATAGGGCAAACCGGCAGACCCCCACCTGCCGAAATCTTTTGGGAGATATTCCTTGGGCAACGCTCGTAACATCGCCTTCTGGGTCGTTCTGTTTCTGCTGATCCTTGCACTGTTCAATTTCTTCAGTGGTCAGGGCGGAACGCTTCAGAGCAATGAAAGAACCTATTCCGATTTTGTCAGCGCAGTTGAAAGCGGCGAAGTCAAAAATGTGACGCTGGACGGTGAACAGATTCGCTATTCCACGCAAAGCGGCGCGACCTATGTCACCATCAAACCCGCCGATGCCGAAGTCACCAAGCTGCTAATCGATGAGAACATTCCCGTTCAGGCCGTGAAACAGCAGCAATCCGGATTTCAGTCCTTCCTGATCACGCTGCTGCCCTTCCTGCTGCTGATCGGTGTCTGGATTTACTTCATGAACCGGATGCAGGGCGGTGGCAAAGGCGGCGCGATGGGCTTTGGCAAGTCCAAGGCCAAGATGCTGACCGAAAAGCATGGCCGCGTGACCTTTGACGATGTGGCGGGCATTGATGAGGCCAAGGAGGAGCTGGAAGAGATCGTGGAATTCCTGCGCAACCCGCAGAAATTCAGCCGTCTGGGCGGTAAGATTCCGAAGGGCGCGCTGCTGGTTGGCCCTCCGGGTACCGGTAAAACGCTGCTGGCCCGTGCCATTGCGGGTGAGGCAGGTGTGCCGTTCTTCACCATCTCGGGCTCCGACTTTGTCGAGATGTTCGTTGGTGTCGGTGCATCCCGTGTCCGCGACATGTTCGAACAGGCCAAGAAGAACGCGCCCTGTATTGTCTTCATCGACGAGATCGACGCCGTGGGTCGCCATCGTGGTGCCGGTTATGGCGGTGGTAATGACGAACGCGAACAGACCCTCAACCAGTTGCTGGTCGAGATGGACGGGTTCGAGGCCAACGAAGGCGTGATCATTCTGGCGGCCACCAACCGTAAGGACGTTCTGGACCCTGCGCTGCTGCGTCCGGGCCGGTTTGATCGCAACGTGACCGTCGGCAACCCCGACATCAAAGGCCGCGAAAAGATTCTGGGCGTTCACGCACGTAAGACGCCTCTGGGCCCCGATGTGGACCTGCGCATCATCGCGCGCGGTACACCAGGCTTCTCGGGAGCGGATTTGGCGAACCTCGTGAACGAGGCCGCGCTGATGGCCGCGCGCGTGGGCCGTCGCTTTGTCACCATGGAAGATTTTGAGAATGCCAAGGACAAGGTGATGATGGGGGCCGAGCGTCGCTCGATGGTGCTGACCCAGGATCAGAAAGAAAAGACCGCCTATCACGAGGCGGGTCACGCCGTTGTCGGCCTGACTCTGCCGCTGTGTGATCCGGTCTACAAGGCGACGATCATCCCGCGCGGTGGTGCGCTGGGCATGGTTGTTTCGCTGCCGGAAATGGATCGCCTGAACTATCACCGTGACGAATGTGAGCAGAAGCTTGCCATGACCATGGCGGGCAAAGCCGCAGAAGTGATCAAGTACGGCGAAGACCATGTTTCGAACGGCCCAGCCGGTGACATCATGCAGGCCAGCCAATTGGCGCGCGCCATGGTGATGCGCTGGGGTATGTCGGACAAGGTCGGCAATATCGACTATGCCGAGGCGCATGATGGATACTCTGGCAATACCGCCGGGTTCTCGGTTTCGGCCCATACCAAAGAGCTGATCGAGGAAGAGGTGAAGCGTCTGATCCAGCAGGGTTACGAGCGCGCCCACCAGATTCTGACCGAACAGAACGAGGAATGGGAGCGTCTGGCACAGGGTCTTCTGGAATATGAGACGCTGACCGGGGACGAGATCAAGCGCGTCATGAACGGTGAATCGCCCAGCGAGGGTGATGATGATGGTGACAATCCCGACGAGGGCAGCGCGCCCAGCGTGACGGCGATTCCCAAGACAAAGGTCAAGAAGTCTCCGCCCGATGGCGGGATGGAGCCGGAACCTTCAGCTTAAGTACATCAGACCCGGGCATTGTCCCGGGTTTTTTGCTTCACTTCACAGTCGGGATACGTACGGTGCGAAGAGCCGTTGTCAGGAATTTGGAGCGAGGCCCCACATGCCGGTGATGCGAAAAACCGAGTATTCGGCGCAGGTTGTCTGGTTGGGGCATGTCCCGTCAGGTGGCTCGCTGCGCGCCCGTCCGGTCGATCGGTTGGATCTTGATTTTACCGGGGAAACAGGCGCACGTCACGCAGGGGTCAATCGCGCCTCATGTATGCGTATGAAGAACCTGTACCCCGAAGATACTGAAATTCGAAATGTGCGTCAGTTGACGATTCTGTCGTCCGAAGAACTGGACGATATCGCAAGTGAAATGGGGCTGGAAACGCTCGACCCCACCTATTTGGGGGCGTCGATCGTGCTAAAGGGAATACCGGATTTTACCCATATTCCGCCCTCATCGCGGCTGCAGGCCCCCGATGGGCTTACGATGACCGTTGATATGGAGAACCGCCCTTGCATTTATCCAGGGAAAGAAATGGAATCTGACATTCCAGGCTATGGCAAGACGTTCAAAACCGCTGCCAGGGGCCGTCGTGGCGTCACGGCCTGGATCGAACGTCCGGGAACGTTGAAGCTGAACGACTCCGTCTCGCTTTTTGTGCCGGATCAGCGCGCGTGGGAACCCTTATAAGCCTCGGAATGTTGCGCTAACAGCGCCAGAACTGGGTCAACGCCGTTTCACGCCATGATTATGTCGGAATTCATATCCATTGCGATTGTACACGACGGTATGGATTGATCAGCACCGACGTATTGCGTCGGCACGCACGGCATTCAATCAGGGACCCTGCCCAATGAGCTACAAATCCGACATCGAAATCGCCCGTGAGGCGAACAAGAAGCCGATTCAGGAAATCGGTGCGAAAATTGGCATCTCCAGTGACGATCTGCTGCCTTACGGCCACGACAAGGCGAAAGTCAGCCAGGACTTCATCAACTCGGTTCAAGGTCGTGAAGACGGCAAACTGATTCTGGTGACCGCGATCAACCCGACCCCTGCGGGTGAGGGTAAGACAACCACCACCGTCGGTCTGGGCGATGGCCTGAACCGCATCGGCAAAAACGCGATGATCTGTATCCGCGAAGCCTCGCTTGGCCCGAACTTCGGGATGAAGGGTGGTGCTGCGGGTGGCGGTTACGCGCAGGTTGTTCCCATGGAAGAGATGAACCTGCACTTCACAGGTGACTTCCATGCCATCACCTCGGCCCACTCGCTGCTGTCGGCGATGATCGACAACCACATCTACTGGGGCAATGAGTGCGAGATCGACATTCGTCGCGTTGCGTGGCGTCGTGTGGTCGACATGAACGACCGTGCGCTGCGTCAGATCACCGCCAGCTTGGGTGGCGTGTCGAACGGTTTCCCGCGTGAAACCGGCTTTGACATCACCGTGGCGTCCGAGGTCATGGCGATCCTCTGCCTGGCCACCGACCTAAAAGACCTGGAAAAGCGTCTGGGTGACATCATTGTCGCCTATCGCCGCGATAAGACCCCGGTTTACTGCCGCGACATCAAGGCCGAAGGCGCAATGACCGTTCTGCTGAAAGACGCGATGCAGCCGAATCTGGTGCAAACGCTGGAAAACAACCCGGCCTTTGTCCATGGTGGTCCTTTCGCGAACATCGCACACGGCTGTAACTCGGTCATCGCGACCAAAACCGCTCTGAAAGTGGCCGATTATGTTGTCACCGAAGCGGGTTTTGGTGCTGACTTGGGTGCCGAGAAATTCATGAACATCAAGTGCCGCAAGGCGGGCATCGCGCCGTCGGCAGTTGTTCTGGTCGCCACCGTGCGCGCGATGAAGATGAACGGCGGTGTTGCCAAAGCCGATCTGGGTGCCGAAAACGTCGACGCGGTTCAGTCGGGCTGTGCCAACCTGGGCCGTCACATCGAGAACGTGAAATCCTTCGGCGTGCCCGTTGTTGTCGCCATCAACCACTTTGTCACCGACACCGATGACGAAGTGCAGGCCGTCAAGGACTATTGCGCCGAACATGGTGTCGAAGCAGTTTTGTCGCGTCACTGGGAGCTCGGTTCAGACGGTTCTGCGCCTCTGGCTGAGAAAGTTGTGGAAATCGTCGAAAATGGTGCTGCGAACTTTGCACCGATCTACCCCGACGAAATGCCGTTGTTCGAAAAGATCGAAACCATCGCCAAGCGCATCTACCGCGCTGACGAGGTTCTGGCCGACAACAAAATCCGCAACCAGTTGCGCGAATGGGAAGAGGCCGGATACGGCAATCTGCCGGTCTGCATGGCCAAGACGCAATACAGCTTCTCGACTGATCCGACCCTGCGCGGCGCGCCCACCGGCCATTCGGTTCCGGTGCGTGAGGTTCGCCTGTCGGCAGGTGCCGGGTTCATCGTGGTTGTCTGCGGCGAGATCATGACCATGCCCGGCCTGCCACGCAAACCGGCTGCTGAAACCATCTGCCTCAATGACGCAGGTGAGATCGAGGGCTTGTTCTAAGCGCCCGAATGATACATCTCGTGGTCCGGGGGTATCCCCGGACCGCAGGAGATTGAAATGCCCACTCTGATACCGCCGCAGGACTGCCACTCGATGCGGGAATTGCGGGTTCAGATCGACAAGCTGGATCGCCAATTGATTGAAATGTTGGTGGCGCGCGCAACTTACATAGATCGTGCGTCTCAGTTGAAACCCGGCGAGGGGCTACCCGCCCGAATTCCGGATCGTGTCGAAGATGTGGTGCAGCGCGTGCGCACAAGTTCCGACGAGTTGGGCATGGACCCCGATCTTGCCGAGAAGCTTTGGCGCATCTTGATTGACTGGTCGATTGCCCGCGAAGAACGCGTGCTCGGCCCCGAATGAAGAACCGGGCGCTTTGTGCGCCCGATCCGTTTTTGAAAAGAAGGGATCAAAGGATGGTAGCGCAGGTTATCGACGGTAAGGCCTTTGCCGCAAAAGTACGCGGCCAGGTGGCCGACCAGGTCGCAAAGCTGAAAGAAGAAAACGGCATCACCCCCGGCCTGGCCGTGGTTCTTGTAGGCGAAGACCCGGCAAGCCAGGTCTATGTGCGGTCCAAGGGAAAGATGACCGTCGAGGTCGGCATGAACTCGTACGAGCACAAGCTGGACATCGACACGTCCGAAGAAGATCTGCTGGCGTTGATCGACAAGCTGAACAACGACCCAGCCGTGCATGGTATTCTGGTGCAGTTGCCCCTGCCGAAGCACCTGAACGAAGATCTGGTGATCAACTCGATTGACCCGGCCAAGGACGTTGATGGTTTCCACATCTCGAACGTGGGACTGCTGGGTACCGGGCAGAAGTCGATGGTGCCTTGCACGCCGCTGGGGTGTTTGATGATGCTGCGCGACTACCATGGTTCGCTCTCGGGTATGGATGCGGTTGTTGTGGGCCGATCGAATATCGTGGGTAAGCCGATGGCGCAGTTGTTGCTGGGTGACAGCTGCACCGTGACCATCGCACACAGTCGCACCAAGGACCTGCCTGATGTTGTGCGCCGCGCAGATATCGTCGTTGCTGCCGTTGGCCGCCCCGAGATGATCCCGGGCGATTGGATCAAGGAAGGTGCCACGGTCATCGATGTAGGCATCAACCGAATTGAACGGGACGGCAAGAACAAGCTGGTCGGAGACGTAGATTACGCCAGCGCGGCCGAACGCGCCGGAGCGATCACACCCGTGCCCGGTGGCGTCGGACCGATGACCATTGCCTGCCTGCTGGCCAACACACTGACCGCCTGCTGCCGCGCCAATGCCTTGCCAGAGCCCGAAGGCCTGACAGCTTGATCCAAAGGAAAAAAAACTGAACAAATGGACCGAAGAGCAAACGCTTTTTGGTCCATTTGCTTTCTGAAGATTGAATTAAGTTTCACGGGCCGGGTTTGAATGTCCGGTAAATTGGTGATAAGTAAGCTATTCCAGCCGGTTACGAGAGATTGGTGAAAGCCGTGTGGTGTTGGGCTGGAACCTGTAGTCTTGTTTGTTGAGTATGTATGACCGAAGTGCCCAGACCAATTCTGGCCGAATTCACGTTACGCCGAGTGATAGCAGGCGTTGGTTTCCCGCCTTTGTTGGCCAGTGCGTTCCAGCCTTTTCCGGCCATCTACCTGACCTATCCCCAGCGGCTTGTTTTCTGGTTCGGTGTACTGGGATTGGCCCTGTGCGTGACCTGGATCGTCACACGCGTGAGCCGGAAATTTTTCGCAGAAGCCCAATTCAGCTGGCGTGACATTGCACTGGTTTTCTTCATTCTGGTTTTGTTCGTGCCATCTATGTGGCTTATGTCATATCTGCTGTTCTCTGCAGGGGGGCAACAGGCGCCGGATGTTCTGGCGGTGGCCCCTTATGGTGCCCTGTTTGCAACCGGGCTGGTCCTGGTGCGCGGGTATAGTCACGTTGATGAGCCGGTGCAGGATCAGATCGCGCCACCCTCGCCACGCCTGACCAAGCGTTTGCCAGAGTCGTTTTCCGGTCAGATCTATCGACTGACAGTCCGCGACCATGCGGTTGATGTTGTGACTTCAGCGGGGACATTCACCATCCGATCCCGCCTGACTGATGCGATCGCCGAGATGGAACCGGTACCCGGCCACTGTACGCATCGTTCCCATTGGGTGGCAGACGATGCCATTGTCGGGGTTGAAAAGCTGGACGGAAAAACCTTCTTGCGTCTGAAGAACACCGATCTGGTTCCGATCAGCCGAAAATACAAACCGGGGCTAGAGCTAGACGGCCTTATCTAAGCCACTCTATCTGGGCATTGGAATGACCCGAGGATGCGATCCGGTGAGTATGGCTATGGCCTGACCATCCATCAAAGCGTCCAATGTATGATCCGAACTGCGTAACCCGCCAGTATATGTGCCGTAGGCCGGTAGGATCAGCCGCGTCTTGTCCACCAAAAAGGCGGGCCGGGTGATGGTTCGACCCCGCGCGTTCAGACGTGCTTTGGGGTGGTAGTGGCCTGACACCTCGGCTTGCGCTGGTGCCTGCGCGATATGGCGGAAAGTCAGCGGGGCAATCTTACACTCGGACAGATGCGTACCGCCCAGATCAATCGGACCGGGGTCGTGATTACCCTCGATCCAGATCCAGCGCCGACCAGCCTGCAGGGCCGTGATATCACGCTGTTCTTCCGCTTGCATTGCGGCCGAAGCTTTCAGATCGTCGAAGCTGTCGCCCAGGCAGATCACGGTGGCAGGATTGGTTCTGGCAATATCCACAGCCAGCCGGTTCAGGGTTTCTTGACTGTCATAAGGCGGCAGACTCGGGCCGCCCCGCCGAGCGATGCGCTCAGACTTGCCCAGATGCAGGTCGGATACGCACAGCAATTGCTGATCCGGCCACCACAAGGCCCCAGATCCCAATGCCTTCAGGGTCTGTCCCGCAAAAGAAAACGCCACTTCGTTCATGATCCGTTCTTTGCGTGTTTCACCTCCGGACGCAAGCCGTATCAATCAGGTGTTAACCCGGCGGCTTGCATCAACCGCGCGCTTTCTTCTGCCAGTAGGCGTTCTTCGGCCGCGCCCTTGACCGGAACCTTGCCGACCTCAAGAAACAAAGGGGCGGCAAGAGGCGACACGCGATCCAGCCGCAGCAGATCAATACGGTCTCCGATCCGAGCGATCATCGCTTCGATCCGCCCGAAATCCACCAGCCCGCGCATGGCCTCTTCGCGGGTGATCTGCATCAACAAATGATCCGGGTCGTATTTCAACAAGGTGTCATAAAGGATATCCGACGAGAACGTCGCCTGACGACCGCTTTTGCGCTGACCGCCCATGTTCCGTTCGATCAGCCCAGCAATCGTGGCCGAGGCGCGAAAGGTCCGTTTCATCACGGCATTTCCGGCCAACCAAGTCTCAAGCCCGTTACGCAGGGCATCCAGTTGAAACAGTGGCCGCGGGTCGGTCACTGCATCCAGCCCCCAGATTAGTGTGGCATAATCGGTTGCGACAAAACCCAGCGGGGCGAGCCCGGTTTCCTCCATACGTTTGGTCAGCAATAGGCCCAGCGTCTGCTGTGCGTTGCGGCCAGCGAAACCGTAGACGCACAGATTCTCGCGCCCGTCATTCGGAAAGCTTTCGATCAGCAGCCGGTCGCGTTGAGGCAGGCGAGACATGTCGCGCTGCAGAGACAGCCAGTCGGCAGTGTGTTTAGGCAGTTGCGGCCAATCCGGCTGGGCAAACATCCGCAGAATCCGGTTGCTTAACTGCGTCGAGGTGGCGAATTTCGTGCCCGCAAAAACAGCAACTTTCGGTTTTCTGTCCGCACGGCGGCTGACCTCAACCACCATCTCGCGCAGGCCCTCATAGCGGACAATCTGCCCCCCGATCAGAAAGGTATCTCCGGGCGTTAGCGAGGCGGCAAAGGCCTCTTCCACTTCACCCAGCGGTTTGCCTCCGCGGTTGCGTTTCAAACGTACCTTCAGCGTGTCGGTGTCCTGAATGGTGCCCAAGTTCATGCGGATACGCTGCGCTGCGCGCGGGTCGCGCAGCTGCATTTGTCCGTCTGCGCGCTGTTGCAAGCGCTGCCAGCGATCATAGGCGCGTAGGGCGTAACCTCCGGTCGCGCAGAATTCCAGACAGGCGTCGAATTCATCGCGTGACAGATGCGCGTATGGCCCAGCTGTGGTCATTTCCGAAAAAAGCGCGCTGGCGTCGAACGGGCCTGCCGAAGCCGCTATCAAGATATGCTGGCATAGCACATCGCGGGGGCCAGAGCCGCGCGGTTCACCGTCCAGATCATGCGCTCTGGCGGCCTCAAGTGCCGCGACGCATTCCACCACCTCAAAGCGGTTGGCAGGTACCAGCAGGGCCTTGGAGGGCGCGTTGTAGCGGTGGTTTGCTCGCCCGATCCGTTGCACCAGTCGTTTGACATTTTTAGGCGCACCAATTTGGATCACAAGGTCCACGTCACCCCAATCGATGCCAAGGTCCAGGCTGCCGGTACATACTATGGCGCGCAGGTCGCCCCGCACCATGGCGGCCTCGACCCGCTCGCGTTGCTGTCGGTCCAGACTGCCGTGGTGAATGCCGATGGGCAGGCCGTCATCGTTGGCAAGCCACAGATTGTGAAAGAAAATCTCGGCCTGTGCGCGGGTGTTGTGGAAAATCAGCGTTGTCTTGTGTTGCTTGATCTGCTCGAGCACCGCCGGGATCGAATAAGCTGCACCACCGCCGGACCAGGGGGGCATTTCCTGCGTTTCCAGCATGCGGATATCCGGATCAGGTCCGGGGTCGGCCTGAACAATCTGACAAGGGTCCGGATGACGAGCAAGAAAGCGCGCGATGGCCTTGGGATCCTCGACCGTAGCTGAAAGACCGACCCGGCGCAGGTTAGGGCACAGGGTTTGCAGACGCGCCAAGGCCAGCATCAACTGATCTCCTCGCTTGCTTTCGGCCAATGCGTGGATTTCGTCGACAATCACCCGTTGCACCCCCGCAAACATCCGAGGCGCGTCCTCGTATGAGGTCAGCAGCGCCAAGCTTTCAGGGGTGGTCAGCAAAATATGGGGTGGGTCTACACGCTGCCGCTTTTTCTGCGTGGCCGAGGTGTCGCCGGTGCGGTCTTCGATCCGAATGGGTAGGCCAATCTCATCCGCAGGGCCGCGCAGGTTGCGGCGGATATCAGCGGCCAGTGCCTTGAGCGGAGACACATAAATCGTGTGCAACCCCTCATGCGTGCCATCTGCAAGTTCCGCCAATGTCGGCAGAAACCCGGCCATTGTCTTACCGCCCCCGGTCGGCGCGATCAGCAACGTGGCCGGGTCCAAGGCCCGGTTGAACATATCATGTTGATGGGGGTGAATGGACCAGCCCTTGGCGGCAAACCAAGATGTGATCCGGGCGGGAATCTGCGTCATACGCGCAGATTACCCGGCCCTTTACCGAAATGGCACGGCGTTATTTGACGATGGTCTCGTCCTTGACGAACATGTTTGACCACGCGCGGTCGATCAGGTCAGGGCTCATCTGATAAGGGATGCCCTCAAACTCGCAGATCGAGATCATCTGGTCGATCAGGAAGATCGGCTGATAATTCGCATAGATATTGTTGATGGTCGGGTATTTAACCTTCAACAGATGGACCAGAGCAGCCTCGTCAAGCGGCATGCCGCGTTTGCGCGCCACCATGGCAAAGATTTTCAGGAAGTTCTCCTGGTTCGGGCCGTCGATCTTGATCTTGAAGAAGATCCGGCGCAGGGCCGCTTGGTCGAAGATTTCATTCGGGTGGAAGTTGGTCGAGAAGATGACCAGCGTGTCGAAGGGAACTTCGAACTTTTCACCCGACTGCAGGCCAAGGATATCCTTGTTCTCTTCCAGCGGAACAATCCAACGGTTAATCAGGGCCTGCGGTGGTTCCTGCTGACGGCCAAGGTCGTCCACGATGAAGATACCGCCGGTCGATTTCAACTGCAAAGGGGCCTGATAGGTTCGCGCTGTGGGGTTATAAACCAGATCCAGCATACCCAGCGTCAATTCACCACCTGTAACCACGGTTGGACGTTCGCACTGAACATAGCGTGTGTCGAACCGTTTGCGGCGGCGCAGGCTGTTGGGATCGTCTGGCTCCTGTTCAATCGCAGTATGAACGATCGGGTCATAAACCGTAATCACCTGACCGGCATATTCGATGGCGAAAGGCACATAGACATTATCGCCCAGTGCATCGCGAATCCCGTTTGAAATCGAGGATTTACCGTTGCCCGGAGGGCCATACATCAGGACCGAGCGACCGGCGCTGACCGCCGGGCCCAATTGATCCAGCAGGCTGTCGGGCAGAACCAAGTGGCCCATTGCGCCAATCAGCTGGTCGCGGGTCACCTGAATGTTGCGGATCGACTGGCGTTTCACCTGTTCGCGGTAGACGTCCAGCGGTACGGGCATGGCGCCGAAATATTCTGACTGGCTCAACGCGTCCAGTGCGCGGGCCTTGCCGGCATCAGTCAGCTGATAACCCATCTCATTACCGCTGTTGGCATTCAGGGTACCGGTGGCCTCGATCAGCTTTTGCTCGCGGGCCATGTCGATCAGTTCCTGCGTGACGGAGCCCGGCAGACAAATCGCCACGGCGATCTCGGACACGGTGTCTACGTTCTTGCGAAAGATCGTTTTCAACATGATGTCGCGCATCATGACGATGGGCAGTCTCATTTCGCCCAAACCCTTTGGGGCAGGGGGGGCCATTACCGAAGTTGTCTGCATATTCATGAGCGTTGCCCGTCTATCCAGTATTCACGCCAATGGCCCCAATAAGGGCCGCTTAGGGGAAATCTGGCCCGGCTTTGTGGCAGTACCAAGGCGGCGACAAGGCGCGTTAATGATAGTTTACGAGCCGTAAACAGTGCCTAAGATCAGGTAAATAGCCAGGCTGCCACCAAGAGGCAGGCCCATTGGAAAGTGCTTCTTCCTGTTCCAGCTTTCCCAATTTGGCGCAACGTTGCGCAACGCGGTATGCATGGCCAGTCGATGCGTGACAAAGGCAGCAAGCGTGGTGGCTGCCAGAATAAACATCACCAGAACCCAATCCCCAGACCAGACAAAAGGTGAGGCGGCGGCCATGAACTTGGCATCCCCGGCACCCAAAACGCCAGCGGCATTAAACAGAATGCCCAAGATCAGCACGGTCACAATATGCAGCAAGTGCCAGACGTAAGGGGGAAGTGCCACCGAGAACGACCAGATCGTTAGTGAGGTCCACTGGGTGGACCACGGGGACAGCACAAACAACCCGACAATGGCGAAAATGACGGCCAGCGCAACAACGGCGTGGTTCTTGATCAGCATGTCCCGCAAGTCTGTGAACGCCACGTAAAAGCAGATCGGCAGAACAAACGGAAGAAACCACAGCGCAGCAAACGCGGGAATACTCATCAATCAGGCATCCTCAAGCGCGCGCAGCGAGCGGACAGCCTCGTCAAAATGCTGTGGATGGGTGGCGATGGCTTCGCGGAACAGGTTTTTGGCTGTCGCCACATCCCCTTGCTTGACCGCAGAGATACCCATCGTGTTCAGCAGCCTGGCGCGTTCCACCTGTGTCATGGGAACAACCGGTAGGCTGTAATTTCCTTGCGCAGCTCGGGCCAGAACCAGATTGTTCTTGGCGGTGAACAGGGATTTGTCCTGACGGATCGCCTCGGTAAACAGGCGTTCGGCTTCGGCAAACTGGCCGCGTGTCAGCTTGGAATAACCCCAATTGTTCATGACACCACCGGGGCGCGTGGTCAGGCCGACCGCGGTTTCATAAAAGTGGTCTGCGCGTTTCCAATCCTGTTTGGAGTCTGCGACCACCGCTTCAAGCCGATACCGTTTGAAGGTTTCATAAGTGGGTGGAATGGTATCCAGAACCGATTTGGCCTGCCCCCAATTGCCGGCACGTACAAGCGCGTCAGCATATTCGAGCTTGTCGACGTTTCCGGCGCCTTTCATCGTCGTCACCTTTTTCCAGGCGGCAACGGCTTCGGTCGACCGTTTCGCACGAGACAAGGAAATCGCCAGTCCCCGCTGCAGGTCAATCCGACCCGGATTTTTGGCGGCTGCGCCTTGAAAGTAGGTGACCGCCTCATTTGGATCGGCGGCGGTCAGCAAGACCTCGTTCAGGTTGGTCTCGTCAATGACGTTGACCTCCTGATAGGTACGCTCGACCTTTTCTTCCTCGGTTTCTTTTTCGCAGGCAGAAAGGATCAGCCCGCACATCACGATTGGCGCAATCAAGAATTGTTGGCGCATTTTTTGCGTCCCTTACTGCTCTTGCCTGTTTTACGGGAGCTTGCGCAGCTTGAATTGCCCGTCGCCTTGCTGCTCCAACGTATATTCTTGTTCTTCTGCCGTAGTATTAACAGGATTTTCCATTTTTGCGAGCGCTAAGCGCAGATTGTCCCGGATTGCGTCACTTTCGCCATTGTCCAGCGCAAAGGCCCGCTTGAAAACCTGCGCGGCCTCGGGATATTCGCCCTTTTCGACCAGCACCACGCCTAGATTGTTCCAAGCAACTGGCCAGTCAGGATTGTCCTTGACGGCCCGTCGCAGTAGGGTTTCGGCCTGTCCTAGACGTCTGAGCCCCAGATTGGCCGTGCCCATCGCCGTCAGGATTTGTGTTGTCATCCCCTGATCCAATGCGGCGCGGGCAAAAGAATCCAGCGCCAGCTCGTATTCCCCGGCGGCCATCAACCGGTTTCCCACCGTAATTTCGTCCGCCCTTTGACCTTTAGGGTCAATTCCGGGGACGTCCAGATCATCTGACGACCCTGTCTCAGTGCAAGAGGCCACCATGGCGATCACCATGGCGGCCTTTAGCATGTGGCGTATACCGTCGTGGATGCGCCTGAAGCCTACTAAATTTGGGTTATTAATTACCCGCCGCAAAATCAGCGATTCCTTTTGCCGAAGGTCCGACCAGAATAACCAGCAAAGGCGGCACCGTCAGGATCATTGTGGCAAGAGTCATCTTGGTTGGCAACTTGTTCGCGGCTTCTTCGGCGCGCATGACCCGTTTGTCGCGCATTTCGCCAGCGTAGACCCGAAGCGCTTCGGCGATCGAGGTGCCGAACGTCGCGGACTGGATCATGACGGTCACGAATGAGCTGACATCTTGCACGCCGCAGCGGGTTCCAAAGTCACGCAAAACCGTGTCCTTGTCCTTACCAGCCTTCAATTCATAAGCGACAATTTCGAACTCTTGCGCGATATCGGGGTAGGAGGCCTTCATCTCACGCGCAACCCGTACAATGGCTTGATCCAGAGATTGTCCGGCCTCGACGCAGACCAGCATAAGGTCCAGCGTATCGGGAAAACCGGCGACAATTGCTTCATTACGTTCGGCAACACGCCGGGTGATCCAGTAGCGCGGCAGAAAATATCCTGCACCTGCCGGAATCAGAACCCTAAGAGCCATCTGTTGACCAGTGAATTCCTGGCCACCCGACAGGACGGTAACCAACATGACGCCGACCAGAATGCCGATAATACCCAGCGCAAATTGTGCAAAGTGGAAGAACCGCACAGCATCCTTTGAATGATATCCGGCTTGCCGCAGCTTTAGCTGCATTGCCGACAGTTCGGCTTCGTTTTGCGGCTCAAGGAATGTCGCGAACTTTTCAAGCTGCTCGTTGCGGCTGGTGTTGCGAAGCTTGTCCTTTTTGGATTTCTTATCGTGTTTTGGTGCGGCAGTGGATTTTTGCAGCTTTTTCAGAGGGTCCTCTGGTTGGTTCAGCATCAGAGTGACAGCGATTAAGATCATCGCCAGACCCAAAACGCCGATCACGATAAGTGGACCGAATTCGCCAAGGTACTGTTTGATCAGGTCGTTGATTGGGGCCAGAACTTCCATTGCAATTCCCTCAGACCTTGATGTTGGTAAGAACGCGCATCACGATCAGGTTCAGCGTCAGCATGATGCCCACGAAGAAACAGGCCGGGATGAACAGGGGATGATCAACCACGTCGTCATAGTAATTGGGATCTGTCACCATGATGAACAGCAGGCAGAAAAGGGGAAACCCTGACAGAAACTTGCCGGACCATTTTGCCTCGGCGGTGATCGCCTTTACACGCCGGAACAGGCGGAAACGGGCGCGGATCACCTTAGCCAGACCAGCCAGAATTTCAGCAAGGTTACCGCCTGACTGTTGTTGGATACCCACGGCCACCGCCAGAAAGCGAAGGTCCTGCATGTCCAGACGTTCAGCCAGATCACTCAGCGCCTCACCCACGTCCCGGCCATAGGCGCATTCGTCGGCAATGACACCGAACTCGGTTCCCAGTGGGTCCTGTACTTCGTTTGCGACAATCTGAATGGACGACACAAATGGGTTGCCCACGCGCAGGGATCGGACCATCAATTCAACCGCGTCAGGCAGTTGCTCTTCCATCATGCCCATGCGTTTACCGGCCTTCCGGCTTACCCAGGTGTAGACACCGCCAACACCGATAAAGACCGACAATGCCACCCGCAGAACCATTTCCGTTGCGGTGCCGACGCTCAGGCCGACGAAAGCAAAGCCTGACAAAAGGATCATGACCATGATCAGTTGTTTCGGGGTGAAGGCAATAGCTGCCTTCTGCGCTTTGTCAGCCAACAGCGAATAGAGCGGGATGCTCTGCGTTTTCATATGCTGCTGCATTTCCTTGCGCAGCTGTTCCAGCACTTGTTCCCGCCCGACACCTTTGTCGAGCATATCCAGACGCCGGTTTACACGGCTGTTCAGGCTGATGGATTTGCCGAAAGCCACCAGATAGATGCCTTCGACCAGGGCGAACACCGCGACGAAGATCACGACATAGATGAGCGCCTCAACAGGCAGTTGCATTGCCAGATCTCCTACATATTCGTTGGTTCATAGACCGAAGCGGGCAGGTCAAAGCCCCACAGGCGGAAGCGCTCAGAATAGTGACTGCGCACGCCGGTCGCTGTGAAGTGACCGATGATTTTGTTGTCCGGTGTTAGCCCAACACGTTGAAATTTAAAGATTTCCTGCATTGAGATCACATCGCCTTCCATGCCCGTAATCTCGGTGATTGAGGTCATCCGACGCGAACCATCCTGCAAACGGCTGGCCTGCACGATCAGGTTCACAGCTGACGAAATCTGGCTTCTTACCGCTTTGATTGGCATTTCGATACCGGCCATCGCGATCATGTTTTCCAGGCGCGAAATCCCGTCGCGCGCCGAGTTGGCGTGGATCGTGGTCATCGAACCGTCGTGGCCGGTGTTCATGGCCTGCAACATGTCGATCACCTCGGCGCCACGCGTCTCACCCACGATGATGCGGTCAGGACGCATACGCAGGGCGTTTTTCAAACAGTCGCGCGGGCTGACCTCACCTTTGCCTTCGACGTTGGGCGGACGGCTTTCCATCCGACCCACATGGGTCTGTTGCAGCTGAAGTTCCGCCGTATCCTCGATTGTTAGGATGCGTTCTGCGTCATCGATGAAACTGGACAAGGCGTTCAGTGTGGTGGTTTTACCCGAACCCGTACCACCTGAAACGATGATGTTCAGACGGGTTGACACGGCGGCCTGAAGATAAGCGGCCATCTCTTCGGTAAAGGCACCGAAATTCACCAGGTCATCGATGCCCAGCTTGTCTTTTTTGAACTTACGAATTGAGACCAGCGATCCATCCACGGCAATCGGCGGCACCATCGCATTGAAACGCGAACCATCAGCCAAGCGAGCGTCAACGTAAGGGTTGGATTCATCGACACGACGTCCCACAGCGGACACGATCTTGTCGATGATCCGCATCAGGTGCTTTTCGTCTTTAAAGGTGATGTCGCTGATTTCCAGCCTACCGTCGCGTTCCACAAAGATCTGTTGCGGACCGTTGACCAGAATATCGTTGACGGTATCGTCCTGCAGCAAGGTCTCTAGCGGGCCAAGACCCGTCACTTCGTCATACAGTTCCTTGTTCAACTGCGAGCGGTCCTCGCGGTTCAGAACAATGTTCCGGGTTTCCAAAATTTCGCTGACAATCGAGCTGATTTCCGCGCGCAATTCAGATTCGCCTGCATTTTCGAGCGCCGCTAGGTTCAGGTTTTCCAACAGTTCGCGATGCAGTTCGATCTTGATCTCGCCAAGGCGTTCCTTGCGCTTGCGATCGCGATCTCCGGCCACCGGTTCGGCCGCCTTTTTCTGCACGGGCCGTCGAGCGACGGCATTAGCAGTGGGCTTTTTTTCCGCAACAGGTTCAGGTGTCGCGGCCGGAGTTTGAACCGGCTGCGCTTCGGGCTGTTTCTTGTAACGTGAAAACACGGCGGCTCTCTCCCTTTAGTACTGGTTACGCGGCCTCAGCGTCGCTGCTGCCCAAACTATGAAGCGATTTCGCAAGCTTCGCGATTTCGCGGCGCAGCGGATTCTTGGCGGCTGCATTGGCCAGCGGTTGTCCGTGGTCGCCACTCTGCATGACCGGCTTGCCGCCATCCGGCAATTGCAGGTCAATGGAGATACCCAGGCTTTCACCCATCCGTTTGACCCGGCTTTTGCCGTTCAGATCGGTAAATTTCGGCGCCCGATTCAGAGCAAAGCGCAATTTGTTGAAAGGCAATTCCTCGGCCTGCAGCGCACGTTTCAGGCGCAGCGCGTTCTGAGCCGAGCGCATGTCCAGTTCAATCATGGCGAAATACACATGTGCGGCCTGAAGAACGGTTTCAGACCAGTGAACCAGCGTCGAGGGCATGTCCACGATCACATAATCAAAGTTCCGGCGGGCTGTTTCGATCACGCGCTGAATATCTTCGGGTGTGATCAGATCGAGCGGCACCATGTCCGATGGCGCTGTCAGAACTTGCAGTTTCTCTTCATAGGTTTGCAACGCTTGAGAAAATACGTCGTCATCCATCAGCGATGTGTCCGAAAGCATTTCAAAGACAGTTTCGCGCCGTGGTAAATCCAGATAGGTCGAAACTGTGCCGAATTGCAGATCCAGATCCAACAGACAGACTGATGGCGCGTCTTTGTCCGATACGGTGGCCAATTCCCAGGCCAGATTGACTGCCATAGTGGTGGAACCGACGCCTCCGGCAAGTCCGTGGACCACAAAGAGGGCCCCTTCTTTCGATTCACCTTGCGCCAAAGGTGCAGCGGCCTGCTGTACTGCAACTGGATCGGGCTGGTTCATCCGGGCGATAGCTTCCTGCAATTCGCCTTCGGGCAGAGGGTAGGGGACGAACTCGTCCGCGCCTTTGCGCAACAGTTGGTGTAGAGACGCGGGAGTGACGTCTTCGGCGATCAGGACGATTTTGATCTTCTTTTCTTTGGCTCGCGTGATGATCTCACCCATCAAGGACAGGTTGTCTTCATCTTCGCCGTCAATCGCCAAGGCGACAAACTCCAAAGAATCGGCATCAGGTTGGCTGAAGAATGCCAGAGCTTCGGCAAAACCGAGATCACCCCATCGTTCTCCCAGTGCAACCTCCATATCTTCGATCAGAAGGTCGAAATTCTGGACGTCACGGCTGATGGTGCAGGCCAGAATGGCGTTTTTATCATCTTGTGGCGATGCGCTCGTCATTAACACAATCCTTGTCGCGAGAGCCGACCAACCCAGAGAACCCGAAGATTCTGTCTGGTTCGCTCTTGCCCCGTCGCGGCCAGATTTGGCCGCAGGTCACCTAATTGTTGAAAATTTGGCTTGGAACTTAGGCAAGATTTAGGCGCAAAAGAACCAATTGTAGGGAAATGGGCGACGATGTCGCCCAAATCCGACTTATTGTTCGGTTGTATCGCCAACTCGTGTCTGGCTACGCAGTTGCGCCTCGTACGTCGCGCTTTGTACATATTCGCGATAGACGATGGCGGCATACTTGCCGTCCAGAACCAGCGGGTTGCGATCCACAAAGCCCGAAACCTCGGTCACGGTGCGGCGGTTGCGCCGATCGCGATTCGGGGTATCGATCAACGGGCGTGACTTGCCGAAGGAAACGACAGCCTCAAGACGTGAGCGCGAGATGCCCTGCTGTGTCAGGAAGGCAACCGCCGCATTGGCGCGTCGCTGGCCCAGTGCCTTGTTGTAACCAGTCGAACCGACGGCGTCGGTATGGCCATAGACCCGGAACCGCGCTTCGGGGAACTGTTTGATCCACGCAGCCTGCCGCAACAGAACCCGCTGAGCCGTTTCGTCCAGCTTTGCGCTGTCAAAGGCAAAGTTGATCTGCGTCGGAACCTCGGCCGCGAACCGCTGACCCAGGATTTGGGCATAGGTCAGTTCGCCGTTCATGACCTGGGTGTTGTTCAGGGTCGCATTCCCGAAAGCACCTTGATCAACTTCATACCCGGCTTCACGCGTACAAGCGGCGACAGCAACCGAAAGACCCAGTGTGATTATCCACTTCTGCATTGGTCCTATCCTCCTATCAATCCAGAACGTAGCCGTAGGAGCTGCCAAAGTCCTGCTTGGCTACTTCCGAGGCTGCGCCGGCACCCGGGCGCGTTGTACGACCGACTTTGCCGTTCACGAACAGATCAAATTCGCTGGGCGGCTTGACCCGATCTGTTGGCAATGCCAGCGCTTCACCACGTGTCGGCGAAACCAGATGCGCAGTGATTATGATAACCAGTTCGCTTTGTTGGCGCTGGTATTCCGCAGAGCGGAACAACGCTCCCAGCACCGGAATATCACCGACCCAGGGAACTTGGCTGTTCAGGTCTGCAAAGTCATCTTGAATCAACCCCGCGATTGCGAAGCTCTCACCATCTCGCAATTCAACCGTCGTGCTGGTCTGACGAGTGACAAAGCTAGGAACTGTATCGCCTTGGATAGTAAAGTCTGAACTGGTGTCAATGCTGGACACGGCGGCGGCAAGCTCAAGATTGATCAGATCGCCATCCACAACGCGTGGAATAAAGTCGATTTCAACGCCGAACGTCTTGTACTCAATGGCAATAACACCATCTTCTTGCGGCACCGGAATGGGAACTTCACCGCCGGCAAGGAAGGTTGCTTCCTGACCCGACAGGGCAGACAGGTTTGGCTCTGCCAGACTGCGGGCAAGACCTTTGGCCTCCAATGCTTCCAGCAGCAAACGCACCTGCGTCGATCCGGCCCCAAAGCCGAACAGGATGGCGCCTGTATTTGTTTGAAGTATGGGGATATTGTCGTTCAGTGCGTTGGCCAGAGCACCCGCATTGTTGAGGGTGTTGAAACCACCTGTCACGTCACCGCCGCCGAAGCCCAGCGAAGCGGTCAGGCTTTTGGCCACCGAGCGGTTCATCTCGGCAAAACGTACTTTCAGCATGACTTGCTGTACGCCCCCGACTGACATCAGGTTCGAAACACGCTCGGGCGCGTAACGCTCGGCCAGTTCCAGTGCCCGCGCCAGTTTTGCGCCGCTGGAAACCGTTCCCGAAAGGACGATGCCATCATTGGCTGTGCGCACTTCGATCTGTTCACCTGGCAAAATCTGAACCAAACGCTCTTTGAATTCAGATACATCCGGCGATACGCGAACCCGAACATTTGCCAGCAGGTTACCCGCGCCGTCAAACAGGGTCAGCGTGGTCAGGCCCGGAGCCTTACCCAGCACATAAATAGTGCGATCCGAAAGCGACGAGATATCGGCGATGCCGGCATTAGCAATGCTAAGTTCGGCGAAAGGTTCTTCGCTTTCCACCACAATTGCGCGGTTCATCGGAACGTCCAGCGTTTCCGCTGAACCATTCTTTACCACGCGCAAAGTTTCAGCCCAGGCCGTATGGCCGACCGGACCAACTATAAGCGCCAACCCCATAAGGGTTGCGCTGATCCAAGTACGTATTGTCATGTGACCTGCCTCTCCGATCACGCCTCGTTTTTTGGGTCTATGCCCTATGTCAGGTAACACTGCGCGAATTACGAATTTATTGCAATAATCAAGGGTTTCTGGAATTTTCCTTATGTGGACAATGCGCAACATGCATAACGAAACAAGCCGCGCAGTTGGCGCGGCTTGTATTGGTAAATCTCTGATTTAACGTCAGTTTGTGCAAGGAATTTCGGTTTGCACAATTTCTCCGCTACGTCGAACTCTCGTGTAGCATTTCCGTTCTTCAGCCTGAACCGGGGCGGGGGCTGCTTCTTTGATTCCCAACAGTTTTCGCTGGTCCACTTCAACCGCACTTGCGATTGTGTCGTCCTGCACCCCAACTAAGGCCAATGACAAGCGACCTGTGTTCTGTGCTTGGGCCAAAGCCGCGATTTCTTCTGGGGTGGCGGCTACTGTCACAGTACGCGCAATTGTTGTGCCCGTCAGATCTGATCCCGCTGACTGGTCAATCGCGACCAATTCGATGTTGGTCTGAATCAGGCGGGTGATTTCGCCGACTCCAGCCTGAAGGTTGCTGTTAACGGTTCCGGTCCAATACACATCTACACTATCACCAGGGCGCAAAAAGCCAGAAACACCAGACGCAACATCAACGCTGATCGCAAAAGCGCGTTTACCTTTTTCTATCCGTGAGGTCAGACCTGCAGCCTCCCCAGGATTGGTGACTTTGACCTCCATGAGGGCCTCGTCTTTTTCCATCGCTCTCAGGACGAATCGGTCTCCCTTAGCGTCTTCAGGAAACAAAACGGCCATGTCCACGAAGCTGCCTTCCGGGATTGCTTCGTCAGGCCAGTTGACGACACGAACGTCTTCCTTGGTCAGGCGCTCTCCGTATTTCATGGCTCGGTTGGATACAAGAACGCCAGTGGTCCCTTCCAGGGCGGCATTTTCCAACGCTTGTTGCGCGGCCAGGCGTTCTCGGGCGAGTTGGTCCTGATGCTGTGCGATGTAGTCGCGCGCCAAATAGACGGCGCCTCCGGCCAAAGCCACCCCGACAATCAGGACAAGTCCAAATACTGCACGCATTCACGTCCCCTCATATTGTTCTATTTTGGTTTGTTCGCCGTGACATTACGACGAAGTCCAGTCCTTCGTAATGTTAAATTGTGTCGAAAAGGGGGACAATCTCGATTAATTTCGTGATTGTAATTCCGCACTCATTCTGAGGCGTTTCCGCATCAGGGGCTGGTGGCAGAAAACTTGGTTCGAATGTCTTGAACCTCAACCGCAGAGACTGCGGCACCATTTTTTGCGTCCAGGTTTTGCACAGGATCTGCGATGTAAAGACCGATGAAAGAACCAAACCCAACCAGCATGGCTGTCAGCACAACCCAATCAACCGTTACGGCCCCGTCCTCTTGGCGAGAAAATGTTGCAAGTCTCTTCAGCATAGGAGCACCACTTTAGGGATATTGCATAAAAAGAGGGGCCAAGCCTAAGCAAGCATGGCCCCACCATATAAATCTCTACTGGCGTTTATATTAGCCGCCGGTTGTGCCGAACTTGGTTTTGATGTCTTCAACCGTGGTGCCGTCGATCTCGGTACCGATCTTGTCCGACAGAGCTGCGGTGCCATCACCGATCGCGCTGTAAGCAACAGCGGCCAGGCCAACGATAGCTGCAGTCAGAACGACCCAGTCAACTGTTACGGCGCCGTCTTCGTCTTTGCGGAAGTTCTTGATGAACTTGATCATGTTACGTCCCTCCTAAAGGATCAAAAGTCAAATAAACCTCGGGGTCTATCAGAGCTTTCTCTCTCAGTCCGCTCCCGACCGTCTCGGTATGGCACTATGATTGCCTGTCAGGCGTGGCAGGAATTGGGCTAAACACCATTTTTTTTCTTTTCCGCTTAACTTTTTGGTAGTTTTTTCTTCAAGCTATTGAAAGTAAACAAATAAAAGTTCGTTACCGATTGGGGTGTTCTGTGTTGCCGATGCAAAATTGCGCCAAATGAGGCGAAATTGCCCCATTTCGACGTGTTTCTCTGGCTTTACAACGGGATTCGCGGTTCAAATCCCGTAAAAGAAAAAACATGAGGCAGGCAAAATGAAACTCCGGGACGCAATGATCTGCGCCGGCACGTTGGCTTTGATAATGTCAGGGCCCTTGCCCGCTATCGCGAATGAAGTTGAACCCAGGGGCGTATATAAAAGAGTAAAGCCCCCCAAACCGGGGACGCGACCCAAGATAACTGTTCAGATTTCGCCCGAAGAACATGCATCGGCGCCCTTCGCGCCCAGCACCGGGGCCGAGCTCGTTATTCCTGAGATCGTCAAACGCGCCAAGGTTGTACCCCCAAGTGTTCCAGGGACTGGATCGCAAAACAAGCCGGTCGGGTCTTACAAGGCTTTCTGGGATAAAATCTCACCTGCTTTGGCCGAAGCAGGAGCCTGGCGGTTGGATGCAGCCATAAACGCGCTGGCCGCGACCAATGTGGCCTCACCACGTTTGCAGACGCTCCAGAACATTGCGCAACAACAAGGGATCGAGATTCTGCGCTCGACCGTAGGAACAAATGTATCGCCGGCTTTGGTGCTGGCCGTGATTTCGGTTGAATCAGCGGGTCGTGAGAATGCGGTCAGCTCAGCCGGGGCGCAGGGGTTGATGCAGTTGATGCCAGCCACCGCCAAACGATTTGGTGTTAAGGACAGCTTGCAGCCGTCTCAGAATATCTCGGGCGGTGTGAAATACCTGAACTGGTTGATGGAAGAATTTGGAAATGATCCGATCCTAGTGCTGGCTGGATATAATGCGGGTGAAGGTGCTGTGCGCAAGCACAGCGGAGTTCCCCCTTATGCCGAGACGCGGGATTACGTGCCCAAAGTCCTTGCGGCCTTTCAGATCGCCAAGGCCCTTTGTTCAACCCCGCCCGAGTTGATTTCGGATGGCTGTGTGTTCCAAACATTGAATTGATAGAGGCCCGCCAGAACCGGCGGGCCTTTTAAATCTAGCGGATCAGTTGACGATCTTGGCCTCGGTGGCGGCACGAATCTCGTCTTCGGTTACACCTTCGGCGATTTCGACGATCTTCAGGCCACCGTCGACCACATCCAGAACACCCAGATTGGTAATGATGCGATCCACCACTTGTTTTCCAGTCAGGGGCAGGGTGCATTTCCTCAGCAGCTTGGACTTGCCGTGCTTGTTAGTGTGATCCATCACAACGATCACGCGGCCAACACCGGCCACAAGATCCATCGCACCGCCCATGCCCTTGACCAGAACGCCGGGAATCATCCAGTTGGCCAGATCACCTTCCTGATCAACCTCCATAGCGCCCAGAACCGCTGCAGCAATCTTGCCGCCCCGGATCATGGCAAAGGATGTGGCGCTGTCGAAATAGGACGTGCGCGACAATTCAGTGATCGTCTGTTTTCCTGCGTTGATCAGGTCGGGGTCTTCTTCACCTTCGAACGGGAAGGGGCCCATGCCCAGCATGCCGTTCTCGGATTGTAGAGTGATGTCCTTATCACCCACATAGTTCGCCACCAGCGTCGGAATCCCGATGCCGAGGTTCACATACATGCCGTCTTCCAGCTCTTGCGCCGCGCGGGCGGCCATTTGATTGCGGTCCCAGGGCATTATGCTTCCTCCTTCTTGCGGGTGGTGCGCTGTTCGATGCGTTTTTCGTGATCGCCCTGAATGATCCGGTTCACGTAGATGCCGGGCAAGTGGATCTGGTCGGGATCCAGCGAACCGCGTGGCACGATCTCTTCGACTTCGGCGATGCAGACCTTGCCGCAGGTCGCTGCGGGCACGTTAAAGTTGCGGGCGGTCTTGCGAAAGATCAGGTTGCCGGTGTCGTCGGCCTTCCATGCCTTGACGATGGCCAGATCGGCAAAGATGCCTTCTTCCATGATATAGGTTTCGCCGTTGAAATCCTTATGCTCCTTACCCTCAGCGATCACGGTGCCCACACCTGTCTTGGTATAGAAGCCGGGGATTCCTGCACCACCAGCACGCATACGCTCAGCCAATGTACCCTGCGGGTTGAATTCCAATTCCAACTCACCCGCCAGGTACTGACGCATGAATTCCGCGTTCTCGCCGACATATGAGCTGATCATCTTCTTGACCTGCTTGGTTTGCAGCAGGATGCCGATGCCGAAATCATCGACGCCCGCATTGTTCGAGGCAAAGGTCAGGTCCTGAGCACCCGACTCCTTGATCGCCTCCAACAGCAATTCAGGAATACCGCACAGGCCGAACCCGCCTGCTGCGATCATCATGCCATCCGACAACACCCCATCAAGCGCTTCGGTGGCATTGGCATAGACTTTCTTCATGGAAAACTCCCCCAATGACATGGTGATGGGCAGGTTGTGCCGCCACGTCACGGGGAAGTCAACGAATCCAAGGGGGTGGTGGTATTTCTACCTAGCCACCCTTAGGTGGCTGCCTTCTTGGTCGTTTTCTTGGCTGCCGCTTTTTTCTTGGGTGCGGCCTTTTTCTTGGTACCCTTCTTGGCAGCCCGCTCATTGACCAGCTCAATGGCCATTTCCTGCGTCACGTCTTCGGGCTTGATATCCTTGGGAATGGTGGCATTGACCTTTTCCCACTTCACGTATGGCCCATACCGCCCATCAAGAACCTGCATTGCGCCGCCATCGGGGTGCTCGCCCAGTTCTTTGAGCGGTTTGGCAGCGGCCCTGCGTCCGCGCCCCGGATTGGCGCGCTTCTCGGCCAGCATTTCAACTGCGCGGTTCATACCGATCTCGAACACATCGTTGGGGTCTTTGAGGTTGGCATAGACCGGTTTTGCTTCCTCGGGCAATTGGTGCATCAGATACGGTCCAAACCGCCCAAAATTCGAGCTGATCATACCGCCCTCGGGGTGTTCGCCGATCTGGCGGGGCAGGGACAGCAACGTCAGCGCCTTGTCCAGATCCACGTCATCCTTGCTCCACCCGCGGGGCAGGGACGCGCGCGGCGGCTTCTTGTTCTCGGGCGTGGGTTCGCCGCGCTGAACGTAAGGACCGAACCGGCCGGATTTCAGCCAAATCTCATCGCCCGCATCCTCACCCAGCAGACGTTCGTCGCCTTCAGCCCCTTCGCCCGCGATGGGACGGGTATAGGTGCATTCGGGATAGTTGCCGCAACCCACAAACCCGCCCGTGCGCGAGGTCTTCAGGTGCAGTTGTCCCACGCCGCATTTCGGGCAGATACGCGGATCAGACCCATCCTCGCGCGGGGGGTACAATTGCGGCGCCAATGCCTCGTCCAACTTGTCCAACACCTCGGAAATACGCAATTCCGATGTCTCGCCAATGGCGGCTGAGAAATCACGCCAGAACTTGCCCAGCAGTTCTTTATAGTCGCGGCCACCGGCGCTGACATCATCCAGCTGTTCCTCCAGATTGGCTGTGAACTCATAGCCCACATATTGTCGAAAGAAGTTCAGCAGAAAGATCGTAACGATCCGGCCTTTTTCTTCGGGCATCAGACGGTTCTTGTCCTTGCGTACATACTCCCGGTCCTGAATCGTGGTCACGATCGAGGCATAGGTTGAGGGGCGCCCGATCCCCAGCTCTTCCATCCGCTTGACCAAGGTGGCCTCGGTATAGCGCGGCGGCGGCTGGGTGTGGTGTTGCAGGGCCAGAACGGATTCGTTGTCGGACAGGATGGCGGCCTTGTCCTCAGCCTTGGCGCACTGATCTTTCAGCGATGTCTTGGCAAACGGTGCTGGATCACCCTGCATGATCTGCGGCAAGCGCTTCTCGTCGTCATCGGCCACATCATCGCGGCCTTCTTCATACACGCGCATGAAGCCGTCAAACAGCACCACCTGACCGGTGGCACGCAGGCCAACCTGGCCATCGGCGCTGCCTACCTCAACTGTAGTTCGCTCCAATCGCGCAGCAGCCATCTGACAGGCGATGGTGCGTTTCCAGATCAAGTCATACAGCTTGCGCTGATCCTCATCCGTCACCTTCAGTGCCTTGGCATCCCGCGCCATGTCCGTTGGGCGGATACACTCGTGCGCTTCCTGTGCGTTCTTGGCCTTGTTCTTATACATACGTGGGCTGTCCGGCACATATTCCGCGCCATACCGGTCGGCAATTGTATCGCGGGTGGCGGCCACGGCTTCGGGCGCCATATCGATACCATCGGTCCGCATATAAGTGATGTAACCCGCCTCATACAGCCGCTGCGCCACCTGCATGGCATGGCGGGCACCCATGCCAAATTTGCGGCTGGCCTCTTGTTGCAGGGTCGAGGTCATGAACGGTGCGCTGGGGTTGCGCGCGGCGGGCTTGGCTTCGACCGAAGTAACGCTGAGCGCGCGGCTGGTGACCGCCTGAACCGCCAGTTCCGCCTGAGTGGCATTGGCCAAGTCGTGCTTGTCCAGCTTTTTGCCCGCCAGAGTGACCAAGCGTGCCTCATAGGTCTGACCGCGTGGCGTTTCAAACAGGGCACGTACCGACCAGTATTCGACAGGTTTGAATGCTTCGATCTCCATCTCGCGCTCGACGATCAGGCGCAGACAGACCGATTGCACACGTCCTGCCGATTTCGCGCCGGGCAGTTTACGCCACAAAACCGGAGACAGGTTGAACCCGACCAGATAGTCCAGCGCGCGGCGGGCCAGATACGCCTCGACCAACGGCATGTCGACCTCACGCGGGTTCTGCATCGCCTCGGTCACCGCGTCTTTGGTGATGGCGTTGAAGGTCACGCGGCTGACGGGTGTATCCTTTTTGATCGAACGGCGCTTGGTCAGCGCCTCTTGCAAGTGCCAGCTGATCGCCTCACCCTCACGATCGGGGTCAGTGGCAAGGATCAGGGCATTGTCTTCCTTCAGCGCGTCGGCGATGGCTTTGACATGTTTACGGCTGTCGTTGCCGACCTCCCATTTCATCTCAAATTCATGCTCGGGGTCGACGGAACCGTCCTTGGGGGGCAGGTCGCGAACATGACCATAAGATGCCAGGACAGTGTAATCAGGGCCAAGGTATTTGTTGATTGTTTTGGCTTTGGCCGGGGATTCTACAACAACAACAGGCATTTAAGGGGAAACCTCGCTCGACGGATTGGGCGCCTTCTATGATCGTGCAAGATGTGTAGGGCAAGAGCGAATTGTCAATGCGTTCCTTTAAATACGTGAATTTTACGGCGATTTCAGCGCGATAGCCTTCAAAAAATCAGCGCGGGGCGTGAGACGCTTGCTCAGGCCGTTAGTGACAGCAACCCACCGGGCTGACGTTGGATGCGCCCGTCCAATTCCAGATCAACCAGCGCCGGACCAATCTCGCCTGCCGTGGCTGCGATGTCGCGGATCAACTGGTCCTCGGCGATGGGCGAAGGACCAAGCCGAGCCAGAATTTCGCGATGAAGGGCGGCACCCGAGGCGGCGGGTTCGGGTGTCATTTCGGGAACTGGGGTCTCGAATAATTCGGCCTGTTGCTTTGGCAAGGCTTCGATAACGTCTTCGGCGGACCGCACCAGAGTGGCCCCGTCGCGGATCAGCAGATTGCAACCGGCGGCGCGGGCATCGAAAGGATGGCCGGGTACTGCCAGAACCTCGCGCCCTTGATCCAGCGCGTCGCGTGCGGTGATCAGGCTGCCGGATTTTGCTGCCGCTTCAACCACCACAACAGCCTGTGCCAGGCCCGAGATAATGCGGTTACGACGGGGAAAGTGCCGGGCTTGCGGTGTCACGCCCATGGGCTGTTCCGACAGGCGCAGGCCAGATTGGGCGATGTCCCTTGCCAGATCGGTGTTTTCCGCAGGATAAATCACATCCACGCCGCCGGCCATGACCGCCACCGTGCCAGTATTCAGCGCCGCCAAATGCGCCGAGGTGTCAATCCCGCGGGCCAGGCCCGAGACCACGACATATCCCTGTTTTCCGAGGTCGATTGCCAGGCCACGCGCCATCCGCGCCCCTAAAGACGAGCAATTGCGCGCACCGACCATCGCAATCGTGGGCTTGCGCAACACGGATACGTCGCCAATGGCCCAAAGCATCGGTGGGGCATCGGACAAATCGTTCAGGGCAGTGGGGAAATCAGCGGACCCAAGGCACAATAGCCGCGCGTTTGCGGCTTTTGCGGCCTTGAGTTCCGCCTCAATCATGCCAGGCGGGCAAATTTCATACCCTTTGATTCCGGCGGCACGTGCCATTTCAGGCAGCGCGGCCAGCGCGTTCTGCGCTGAGCCATGTTCGCGCAGCAGCCGACGAAACGTCGCCGGGCCGACCTTGCGCGAGCGCAACAGACGAAGCCAGGAAAACCGGTCCTCTTCCGTGGTGGGTGGGAGTGTGGGGTGATAGGAAGAAAGCTGCTCTTCGGTCATCCGTTGCTCCGCCTGATTGCAGAACTGGTTTACGACTGAGGGGGTTAACAGCTTGTAAATCTTGTCAAATTCTTCAGAAGATTTCCCAGAATTGATGGCGCGCTCGGTGTAACTATCAGATAATAAACAGGAAAATAAAATGCCTGCCCGATGGAAGTTCTCAGGCAGGCATCAATATTGATTGATCGTCCACACGTGGCGTTAACCTTGTCGGTGACCGATTCTGTGTCAGGCAGCAGATCCGCCGACGGTCAGGCCGTCCATCAGAACGGTTGGCTGGCCGACACCTACCGGCACCCATTGGCCGTCTTTTCCACAGGTGCCCATACCCGGATCAAGCGCCATATCATTGCCCAATCCCCGGATGCGGTTCAGGGCGGAGGGTCCGTCGCCGATCAGGGTTGCACCCTTGACCGGGGCACCAATCTTGCCGTTTTCAACGCGGTACGCCTCGGTGCAGGAAAACACGAACTTGCCGTTGGTGATATCCACCTGCCCACCACCAAAGCCCACGGCCCAGATACCGTCTTTGATATCGGCCACAAGCGAAGCAGGATCGGCGTTGCCGCCCAACATCACCGTATTGGTCATTCGTGGCATGGGCTTGTGCGCATAGCTTTGCCGCCGCCCGTTTCCGGTGGGCGCAACATTCATCAGACGCGCATTCTGACGGTCCTGCATATAACCAGTCAAAACGCCATCCTCGATCAGCACTGTCCGCGAACTGGGCGTGCCTTCGTCATCTACAGTGATTGATCCGCGTCGGTCGGCGATCGTGCCGTCATCCACGACGGTGACGCCTTTTGACGCGATCTGCTGTCCCATCAGGCCCGCGAAGGCCGAACTACCCTTGCGGTTAAAGTCACCTTCAAGCCCATGTCCGATGGCCTCGTGCAGCAAGATACCGGGCCAGCCGGGGCCCAGGGCCACCTCCATCACGCCCGCCGGGGCAGGGATGGCGTCCAGATTGACCAAGGCGATCCGCAGCGCCTCGCGTGCTTTGTCCTGCCAGTCTGCCGGGTCGATGAGGCCATCCAGACCAACGCGTCCGCCACCCCCGGCCGAGCCGCTTTCACGGCGGCCGTTCTGTTCAACAATGACCGAGATGTTCAGGCGGGTCATCGGACGCACATCGCGCACCAGAACCCCGTCGGGGCGCAGGATCTCGACCTCTTGCACAGCGGCGGCGATCGTGGCGCTGACTTGCACGACGCGAGGATCGAGGTCGCGGGAAAAGGCGTCGATTTCGCGCAGAGTTTCAATTTTCACCGGGAAACTTGCCGATTCGATCGGGTCCTCGTCCGTATAAAGCCGCGTGTTGGTTGCGCGGGGCGCCTCGTCCAAGGTGCCACCACCATCGCCTACCGCCAGACGCGCGGTTTCGGCGGCGCGCTTCAATGCCGGGATCGAAACGTCGGTAGAATGCGCATATCCCGCCACCTCACCTTGCACCGCGCGCAGGCCGAATCCTTCGGAGGCGTCATAGGACGCCGTCTTCAAACGCCCGTCGTCAAAGACCAGAGACTCGGATTTTCGCCGCTCGACAAACAGCTCGCCATCCACGGCCCCGGCGGTAGCCGACTGCAAAACTGCAAGCGCTTCGTCCTGCGGAAGAACGCTTTCAAACGGGCGAAACGGGTCGTTGGGCATCGGTTGGGACCTTTCGAGTTTGATCCAGATCAAAAATAGCGTCTGTTTGACGCAAGCATTTTGCTTTATCTACCCGCCGGAATATGGTTTTTAACGCGGCCAAAGACAACGGGAGAGGTGCGACTGATTCACACCTTTTCGCCAGAGAAGCTAAGATCAGACGATCAGGACAGAAAATGAAGAACGCTTTGATGCTTTCCGGGCTTGCAACAGCCCTCTCCAGCCTTCCCGCCATGGCTCAGGAGCTTGAGATTATTGGCAAGCCGGTTGCCGGCGGTGTAAATTTCCAGCCTGCAGCTACAGACCTTGCCGTGGGGATTCACAGACTGGACGCGATGATTCTGGTGATCATCACCGTCATCTGTCTGTTGGTCGCGGGCCTACTGGTCTACTGCATCATGCGTTACAATCAGCGCGCAAACCCGACACCGGCGCGATTCTCGCACTATACCCCGGTTGAAATTGCTTGGACCCTGGGGCCGATCCTGGTTCTGGTCTTTATCGGTGCGTTCTCACTTCCGGTTCTGTTCAAACAGCAGGAAATTCCCGAAGGTGACGTGGTAATCAAGGTGGTGGGCAACCAGTGGTACTGGACCTACGAATATGTTGATCACGATTTTGCGTTCGACAGCTATCTGCTGGGTCACCCCGCAACTCTGGATGAAGGTGCCCGCCCGGCGGATGCCGACGTAACGCCGTTCGTTCTGGATGATGCGATGCGCTCTAAGCTGGCCGATTCCGGTTACAGCGATGATGAGTGGCTGCTGGCCACCGATACGGCCGTTGTTGTGCCGGTCGGTAAGATCATCGTCATGCAGGTGACTGCGTCGGACGTGATCCACTCTTGGACCATCCCGTCCTTTGGCGTGAAGCAGGACGGCGTACCGGGTCGTCTGGCCGAGCTGTGGTTCCAGGCTGACAAGGAAGGCATCTATTTCGGTCAGTGTTCCGAACTGTGCGGAAAGGACCACGCTTACATGCCGATCACCGTCAAGGTTGTCAGCGAAGAAGCCTATGAGCAATGGCTGCAAGGCGCTTTGGAAGAGTACGCAGGTCAACCTGCGGCCTATCAGGTTGCCTCGAACTGATCCGGGCATTGGCCGGATGAATACATGATGCAGGCTGTGCGGTGATCGCGCAGCTTTCGCCCCAAAAGGACCCGACATGAGCGACGCAAGCTTCAATGCCAGCACCGTGACCGCGCAGACCCGCGCGGACGAGGCCAGCTTTGGCGACTATTTCGCCCTGCTGAAGCCGCGGGTCATGTCGTTGGTGGTGTTCACGGCGCTTGTCGGTCTGCTGGCGGCACCTGTGCCGGTCCATCCCTTTGTCGGCTTCTGCGCCATCTTGTTCATTGCCATCGGTGGTGGTGCCTCGGGTGCGCTGAACATGTGGTGGGACGCTGACATTGACAAGGTGATGAAGCGCACCAAAGGCCGTCCGATTCCGTCCGGCAAGGTTGATGCTGGCGAGGCCATGGCCATTGGGCTGGCGCTGTCTGGCCTGTCGGTGATCATGCTGGGTCTGGCAACGAACTGGTTTGCCGGAGCCTTCCTGGGTTTCACCATCTTTTTCTATGTCGTGGTCTACACGATGTGGCTAAAGCGTTCGACGCCGCAGAACATCGTGATCGGTGGTGCGGCAGGGGCTTTCCCTCCGGTAATCGGTTGGGTCGCGGCCACGGGGTCGATGACGCTTGAGCCGTGGTTGATGTTTGCCTTGACCTTCATGTGGACTCCACCGCATTTCTGGGCTCTGGCGCTGTTCATGCGCTCGGATTACGACGATGCGGGTGTGCCGATGCTGACCGTGACACACGGCCGCCGCGCGACGCGCTGGCACATTCTTGTTTACACCGTACTGCTGGCGCTGCTGGCGGTTGGCACGTCCTTCTCGGGCATCGGTGGCCCGATCTATCTGACCGTTGCTGTTGTGATGAACGCCCTGTTCCTGCGCGGAGCGTGGCAGATCTCGCGTCGCACCGAGGATGACTCAGAGGCAGATAACTTCAAGGTCGAGCGCTCATTCTTTAAGCTGTCGCTGCTCTACCTGTTCCTGCACTTCGGCGCGATTCTGGCTGAGGCGTTGTTGAAACCCTATGGATTGGGAGGTTGGTCATGAGTCTGCGCAAAAGCCATGAACTGCACCAGCGCCGGTTCAACCGCAATCTGGGGGTGGGTCTGACGCTGGCTGCCTTCATTGTGATCATCTTTGGGCTAACGATCGTAAAAGTCTCGGGCACTGGCCTGGGTCAGCCGACACAAGAGGTTCAGAACTGATGGCCTTGTCCGGTCCGCAAAAAACAGTGATGCAGACGGTCAGTGTGGTCGTGCTGATGGGCGGTTTGGCCTGGGCGGCGGTGCCGTTTTACGACTGGTTCTGCCGGGTCACTGGTTTTGGCGGTACGGTTGGTGTGGCCGAAACCGCGCCCGAGGATATTCTGGACCGCAAGGTCACTGTCCGCTTTGACGCCTCGAAAGCCAAAGGCATGGCGTGGGAGTTCAAACCGGTCGAGCGTGAGATGGAAGTGCGCATCGGTGAGACCGGATTGGCCTTTTACGAAGCCCACAACCCGACCGACCGTCCGATTGCCGGGCAGGCGTCTTACAACGTCGCGCCGTATTCGGCCGGTGGGTATTTTCAGAAAATCGCCTGTTTCTGTTTTGAAGAGCAGGTGCTGCAACCCGGTGAGCGGGTGCAGATGCCGGTAACCTTCTTCGTCGACCCGGAAATCGTCGAGGATCTGGAAGCCAAGTATGTGCATACGATTACTCTGTCGTATACATTCTACGAAATAGACCTGCCCGAGGGCTACGCAGCCCTGGATGAGCAGGCAGATACAAATACGAACTAACGCCTGTAGGTGAGGGACGCTGATGGCACACGCAAAAAACCATGATTATCACATTCTGGCCCCGTCGATCTGGCCGCTGATCGGCGCGATCGGTGGCTTTGTGATGCTGTTCGGGGCCGTCCTTTGGATGCACGGTGTTACACCGTTTGTGTTCTGGGCCGGTCTGGTGGCCGTTCTTTACACCATGTTCGCCTGGTGGTCCGAGGTTGTGGCCGAAAGCCGCGCCGGTGATCACACACCGGTGGTACGCATCGGTCTGCGTTATGGTTTCATCCTGTTCGTGATGTCCGAGGTGATGTTCTTCTTCGCCTGGTTCTGGTCGTTCTTCAAACACCGCATGTATCCGATGTACGACTATGCTGGCACCGAGTACATCCAGCCGGATATTCACGCGGTTGACCCCTTCCACCTGCCGCTGATCAACACGCTGGTTCTGCTGCTGTCGGGCTGTGCGATCACCTGGGCGCACCACGCGCTGGTGCATGACAATGACCGCAAGGCGCTGATCAACGGTCTGGCTATCGGTATCGTACTGGGTATCGCATTTACCGCCCTGCAGGGCTTTGAATATTATGAATTGCTGGCGCACGAAGGCTGGAAATTCGGCGACGATCAGTTCTATTCGAACTTCTTCATGGCCACCGGGTTCCACGGTTTCCACGTGATCATCGGTACCATCTTCCTATCGGTCTGCCTGATCCGGGCGCTACGCGGTGACTTTACCCCTGAAAAACACGTCGGGTTTGAAGCGGCAGCCTGGTACTGGCACTTTGTGGATGTCGTCTGGCTGTTCCTGTTCTTCGCCGTCTACATTTGGGGTCAGGCCCCGCTGATTTAACGCCGGTCAGGCGATCCAATTGCAAAAGCCGCCCCAAGGGGCGGCTTTTTCTCTATCCGAGGTGCAAGATTGCGCCCGATACAATTGCGTGGTTGCAATCTTGCACGTGGCACCCTTAACAAGGCGCCGGTTCAACCCGAGCCTTTAGGTAACGAAATCTGGTCCCGATATGCGCCGCATCCTGTTCCTGCTGATATTTGGTATTGCCGGTTTGGCGATCCTGTTGTCTCTGGGCTTCTGGCAGATGCAGCGACTGACATGGAAACAGGGTGTTCTGTCCGAGATTGATACTCGCATCACGGCAGCACCGGTTGCCTTACCCGACAGCGTTTCTCCTGAGGATGACAAGTACTTGCCGGTAACGATTTCTGGTGAGATGGAGCCCGGGGAAATCCATGTTCTGGTTTCGGTCAAACTTGTTGGCGCAGGTTACCGCATTATTCAGCGGTTCAGCACTGAAGACCGAACAATTCTTGTAGACCGGGGGTTTGTTCCGACCACTGCCAAGCAGGCTGAACGGCAGGTGGGTCAGATGGAGGTAACGGGTAATCTGCATTGGCCCGATGAGGTCGACGGGTACACACCCGAACCGGACATGGAAAGCAATATCTGGTTTGCCCGCGACGTGCCCAATCTGGCCGCTGCTTTGGGGGCTGAACCGGTGCTTCTTATCGCCCGTTCACAAACTGACCCGGGCGTGACGCCCCTGCCTGTCGACACTGCGGGTATTCCCAATGACCACCTGCAATATGCAATCACATGGTTTGGTCTGGCTCTGGTCTGGGCCGCGATGACCGGTTATTTCCTGTGGCGCAATCGCGCCCCTTCTGAAAGTGAAGAGCAATGAAATACATCTCGACCCGTGGCCAAGCGCCTGAACTGACCTTTGAAGAGGCGATGCTGACCGGGCTGGCCCGCGATGGTGGCCTGTACCTGCCTGCCGAAATTCCGGTGATGAACCAGGAAGAGATCGCAGCATTGGCAGGGTTGCCCTATGAGGAAATCGCGTTCAGCGTGATGTGGCCCTATGTCAGCGGGTCCTTTGCCGAGGATGAGTTCAAGGCGATCATCGCCCGCGCCTATGAAGGCTTTGGTCATGATGCCCGTGCGCCACTGAAGCAGCTGAACGAAAACCACTTCCTACTGGAGTTGTTCCACGGTCCGACACTGGCGTTCAAAGACTTTGCCATGCAACTGATCGGGCAACTGTTCCAGGTAGCCCTGAAGCGGCGCGGTGAACGTGTGACCATCGTGGGCGCAACCAGCGGCGATACGGGCTCGGCCGCGATTGAGGCGTTCCGGGGGCTGGATGCTGTGGACGTGTTCATTCTGTTCCCCCATGGTCGTGTGTCCGAGGTGCAACGCCGCCAGATGACCACGCCGGCAGACAGCAATGTGCATGCATTGGCCGTTGATGGCGACTTTGACGATTGTCAGGCTGCCGTAAAGGACATGTTCAACGATTTCGAATTTCGCGATGGGGTGAAACTGGCGGGTGTGAACTCGATCAACTTTGCCCGCGTGTTGGCGCAGGTGGTCTACTATTTCTCGGCTGCGGCCAGCCTGGGGGCACCGCATCGCAAGGTCAGCTTCACCGTGCCTACCGGCAATTTCGGTGACATCTTTGCCGGTTATATCGCCAAGTGCATGGGGCTGCCCATTGATCGGTTGGTTGTGGCCACAAATCAGAACGACATTCTGCATCGCTGCCTTTCGGGGCAGGGGTACTTCAAGGGCGACACCATTCCTTCGATCAGCCCGTCGATGGATATTCAGGTCAGCTCGAACTTTGAACGTGCGCTGTACTATGCCTATGGCGAGGATGGCAGCGCTGTATCGCAGTTGATGGATGAGCTGAAGAATGGCGGCTTCAACGTCAGTCAGGGCGCGATGGAAGCACTGCGCGAGAATTTCGACTCGGGCCGGGTGTCCGAGGATGAAACACTGGCCACCATCAAATCCACATTGGCCCACAGCGCCGAGCTGGTTTGCCCGCACACCGCGGTCGGTATCAAGGTCGCCGAAGATCACCGTGTGGCTGACGTTCCTATGATCACTTTGGCTACTGCGCACCCAGCAAAATTCCCGGCGGCGGTTGAGAAGGCGAGTGACGTACATCCGCCTCTTCCCTCTCGCATGTCTGATCTGTATGAACGTCCGGAACGGGTGACCCGCATCGCCAATGATCTGGGTGCCATTGAGGATCATATCAAAAGGCATATTGCTGAGTGACTGTCAGACAAGACCAACTGAAGAACGGCTTTCGTATCGTCAGTGAACATATGCCGGGGCTGCAATCGGCGGCCATCGGCATTTGGGTAACCGCCGGTGGGCGGCATGAACGGATCGAGCAGAACGGTATTGCCCATTTCCTTGAACATATGGCGTTCAAGGGAACTGAGCGCAGGTCTGCGCTGCAGATCGCCGAAGCGATCGAGGATGTGGGCGGGTATATCAACGCCTATACCTCGCGCGAGGTAACGGCCTTTTACGCACGCGTTCTGAAAGACGATGTGGCGCTGGCGATGGACGTGATTGGTGACATCGTTCTGAACCCTGTCTTTGACCCGCGCGAGATCGAGGTCGAGCGCGGCGTGATCCTGCAAGAGATCGGCCAGGCTTATGACACGCCGGACGACGTGATTTTCGACTGGCTGCAAGAGCAGAGCTATCACGATCAACCACTGGGACGCACCATTCTGGGCCCAACTGAGCGGGTCAGCGCGTTTTCGCGCGAGGACCTGTCGGGTTTTGTCGCCGAGCATTATGGCCCCGAGCAGATGATCCTGTCTGCCGCGGGTGCTGTGGATCACGATGCGCTGATGAAAATGGCCGAAGAGATGTTTGGCCATCTGCAACCGCGCAAAGGGCTGGTTCCTGAAACGGCCCGCTTCACCGGTGGCGAAGCGCGACAAGAGAAAGAGCTGGAACAAGCCCATTTCGCACTCGCGCTGGAAAGCCCCGGTTACCGCGACGATGAGATCTATACGGCACAGATTTACTCCACCGCTTTGGGTGGCGGCATGTCCTCGCGCCTGTTTCAGGAGGTGCGCGAGACACGTGGCCTTTGCTACACAATCTTTGCGCAGACCGGGGCCTATGCCGATACCGGCACAACAACGATCTACGCAGGCACCTCGGCGGATCAGGTCGCAGAGCTGGCCACGATTACCATCGATGAGATGAAGCGTGCCGCCGAAGACATGAGCGCCGAAGAGGTTGCCCGCGCCCGCGCGCAGATGAAAGCCGGGATGCTGATGGGGCTGGAAAGCCCATCAAACCGAGCGGAACGTCTGGCGCGTCTGGTTCAGATTTGGGACCGGGTGCCGTCGCTTGAGGATACGGTCGCCAAGATCGATGCAGTCAGCACCGGGGATGTTCGTGCGTTTGCAGAAAAGATGGCGCTTCAGGCGCCGGCGGCCTTGGCGCTCTACGGTCCAGTTTCCGCCGCGCCCACGCTGGTAGAATTGCAGGAGAGGCGTGCGGCGTGATGCTGTTGGGCAGACGCAAGCTGAAACTCGAGACCGAGCGCCTAAGCCTGCGCCCGCCCGTTCACTCTGATTTCAACGATTGGGCGGCGCTACGGCGAGCGTCCCAAGAATTCCTTACCCCGTGGGAGCCGATCTGGGCTAAGGATCATCTGACGCGCAAATCTTTCACCAATCGCGTCTACTGGGCGCAGCGTTCAGTGGCCAGTGGCACAGCGATTCCTTTGTTTCTATTCCGTCGATCCGATGATGTGCTTCTGGGGGCGATCACGCTGGACAACGTGCGCCGCGGCCCGGCGCAGGCCGGTACGCTGGGATATTGGACCGGTCAAACCTTTGCCCGCAACGGGTATATGCGCGAGGCGATAGGCGCGATTGTCCACTATGCCTTCACCCGCTTGGATCTGAGCCGGATCGAGGCCGCGTGCCTGCCCGAAAACAAGCCCTCGCGTGGGTTGCTGGAAAGCTCGGGCTTTAAATATGAGGGCGTGGCGCAGTCTTATCTGCAGATCAACGGGCGGTGGCGGACGCATGTCCTGTATGCCAGCCTGCGGTCGGATCGGCGCGGCAAGACGGACGCGGGGTAGAGGCTCTGCCCCCGGCGCGGCCAGCCGCGCCTCCCCCGAGATATTTTTGGCCAGATGAACAAGGGGCATGACTTGTTGGCGTTCTGCGCTACACTTGCCCCATGCGCTGGATTGTTGCGGTATTGATGGTGATCTCGGGCGGGGCTGTGGCGCAGGAGCGGCGGCCGAGCCATTGTATCGCCATCGCGGATGCCGCGCCGGGGATCGAGTATATTCACAAGGCGGCGTGGCAGGACCCGATCCCGGAATTTTCCGTGCGGATCAGCTATATCGCCCATGCCTCTTTCCTGATCCAGACGCAGGGCGGGTTGAACGCAGTGACGGATTTCACCGGCTTTATTGGTAGTGCCGATTTGATCCCGGATGTGGTCACCATGAACCATGCGCACAGTACTCATTGGACCGCTCATCCCGATCCTGCAATCCCGCATGTGTTGCCGGGGTGGGGCGAGTTTGGGCAGGGTATCGATCATTACCTTGATCTGGGCGAGATGCTGGTACGCAATGTCTCGACCGATATCCGATCTGCGTATGGCGGCGTGGAAGAGCGCGGCAATTCGATCTTTGTGTTCGAGGCGGAAGGGCTGTGCATCGGCCATCTGGGCCATTTGCACCATATACCATCCGATGAACAATTTGCGGCGTTGGGGCGACTGGATGTTGTTATGGCGGCGGTGGATGGGGGAACGACGATGCCTCTGCCCGAGATGATCTCGGTCCTTAAGCGGCTGAAAAGTTCCGTTATCATCCCGATGCACTGGTTCTCGGGCTTTTCTCTGGACCGGTTTTTGGTCGATGTCCGCAATGATTTTCCGGTTGAACGCAAGGGAGCAACCGAAATCACCGTGTCGCTGCGTACTCTGCCAAGTCAGCCAACAGTGGTCGTGCTGGAGCCGCAGTATCTGATCGAACTGGAATAGGGCTTGTCCGAGCGCGCTCGCTTGGGCAATGAGGTGGCATGACACTGAATCCTGCCGATGAGAACCTGGCCCGTTTGATCCGGGCTGATCTGGGTGAAGATATTTTGCGCCCGGTCACGGAACGCTATCTGGAAGAGCCACGGGGGCGTTTTACCGGACATGCCGGTTTGTTGGCCTTACCGAGAACGGTTGATGAAGTAGCAGCGCTGGTGCGATTGGCCTTGGATAAGCGGGTACCGGTGGTGCCTTACGGTGGTGGCACAGGGCTGGTAGGCGGACAGGTAATGCCGGACGGGCCAGCGCCCCTCTTGATCTCGTTAGAGAGGATGACCGCGATCCGGGCGGTTTACCCGACCGAGAACATTCTGATTGCCGAGGCAGGTGCCATTCTGGCTGATGTACAAACCGCCGCGGAAGAGGCGAACCGGTTATTCCCTCTGGCTCTTGCAGCGCAGGGATCGTGCCGGATCGGGGGCAACCTTGCCACCAATGCGGGTGGGGTCAACGTGTTGCGCTATGGCAATGCGCGCGACCTTTGTTTGGGGCTTGAGGCGGTTCTGCCCAGCGGTGAAATCTGGCACGGGCTCAGCCGGTTGCGCAAGGACAACACCGGCTATGATCTTCGTAACCTGCTGATAGGTGCGGAGGGTACATTGGGGATCATCACCGCCGCCTCGTTGAAGCTTTCTCCGCGGCCCGAAGCGGTCGGAACCGCGATGCTTCAGGTCGCTTCGCCCCAAGCGGCGATCGATTTACTATCATTGGCCCACGACCAACTGGGTGGAGCGGTCAGCACCTTTGAGCTGATCCACAAGCAGGGGCTGCAATTCCTGACCGAGGTTTTGCCAGATGTGCGCCAGCCATTTGAGACGCAGCCTGAATGGTGCGTTCTGATCGAACTTGGATTGTTTGCGGGGCACTCGCCCGCCGACGCGCTGGAAACGCTGTATATCGAAGCGGACAAAGCTGGCCTCGTCGGGGAGGCGGTTATTGCGCAAAGCGAGGCGCAGCGTATGGACCTATGGGCCGTGCGCGAGCGTATCCCCGAGGCCAACCGGCTGATCGGGTCGGTGTCCAGTCACGATATCTCGGTCCCGATATCCCGAATTCCCGAATTCATTCAACGCGGGGCCGAGGTCGTGGCCGCGCTTGGGTTGTTCCGCATCAACTGTTTTGGTCACGTTGGTGATGGCAATCTGCACTACAACGTGTTCCCGCCCTTGGGCCACAGCCGTTCGGAGTTTGATGACGAGAGACAGGCCGTCAAACACGCTGTGCATGATCTGGTGGAGGCCTTTGGTGGCTCGGTCAGTGCCGAGCATGGGGTAGGGCGTCTGAAAGCCGATGATCTTGAGCGCTATGGCGGCGCGACAAAGCTGTCTGCAATGCGTGCCATCAAAGCTGCGCTGGACCCGCAGGGGATCATGAATCCAGGTGCGGTTTTGAGGGCGGATTGATCGTACCGCTTTCCGCGCCTCGCCCTTGGAATGAATATTGAATGAAAGGCGCTTACAACCCTTCGAATTCGCACAGAACGTGCACATCCATACCCATGTCTTCCAACGCCTTGCGGCCGCCCAGTTCCGGCAGGTCGACAATGAACGAGCATGATACGATCTCACCCCCCAGCCGTTCAATCAGCTTGATCCCGGCAGCGGCGGTGCCGCCCGTTGCCAGCAGATCGTCGACGACAAGGATTTTCTCGCCCGGTTGAATGGCGTCATCGTGAATCTCGACGATGGCCTCACCATATTCCAGTTTGTAATCCTGGCTGATGGTGGTGCCGGGCAGTTTGCCCTTTTTGCGGATCGGCACGAAGCCGACACTCAGCTGATGGGCAATGGCACCGCCCAGTATGAAGCCGCGCGCCTCGAGGCCCACGACTTTGTCGATCTGCTCACCCGCGTAGGGGTGCAACATCTGGTCGATTGCCATACGAAAACCGCGCGGATCAGCAAAAAGTGTGGTGACGTCGCGAAACATGATCCCCTCATGCGGGAAATCGACGATGGTTCGGATGTAATCCTTGACCGACTTGTTTCTGGACATTGCCAATCCCTCTGACGTCAAAACACGCGGGCGTATTTGGCCCATTGGGGACAGCCTTGCAAGGAAAGATTATCGCTGACTTCCCGACAGGGAGCGGAATTGAGCTTTGATAATACGAAATAGCGATGCTGTGCGGTGGGTGACCACGATGGACGCGCCGGACTGGTAAATGGAATGCCTGAGTCGCGGGAAGGTTGATTGCCAAAACTCAGTTTTGTTGGTAGGTCGCCGGTACCTGAAATTGCTATGCATTGTATATGCAGTGTATCGCTTGTGGATTTAGGCATTGAACAGGGTGTGCGGGAAAGATGGACAGCAAGGTATCTGCCAAGAAAAACAGCCAGTTGGTCCTGCGCCTGGACAAGGATGAGCGGGACGCATTTGTTGAATTGTGCAGGGAACTGGATACATCAGCCGCACGCGAAATACGGCGTTTTATCCGTGGGTTCATGAAAGAACACGAAGCGAGCTGAACCCTCAGGCCGGGCGGCGCAGCACGGCGGTTGCAACCCCCATTCCAATCAAAGTCAGCCCTCCGAACTGGGTCATCGCAGTGATGACCCCGGCGCGTCCGATCATCCGGCGCAGCCGGTCAGCCAACAGCGCATAGGCCAGCGCGTTCAGCCAGGCCAGACCCACGAAAGTCGCGATCAGGATAGCGAATTGCGGGCCCAATGGGTCCGCCGGACGCAGGAATTGCGGTACGAAGGCGATGAAAAAGGCAATGGATTTCGGGTTCAGCGCCGTAACGGCGGCGGCATGGCCAAAGACACTGTGTGCGGTGACATTTCGCCCGGTCGCTGGCGCCTCTAACCCGCCCGAGGGCGCGCTACGCAGCAGCTTGATGCCCAGCCACACAAGATAGGCCGCGCCCACCCATTTCAGCACAGAAAACAAAGTGGCCGAGGCTAGCACCAGCGCCCCCAGCCCCAGTAGCGACGCGGTCATTGCAACCAGATCCCCCACCGCCACCCCTGTGGCCGAGGCCACGGCGACGCTGCGCCCTTTTGATAAGGCATAGCTAAGCACCAGCAACACAGTCGGGCCGGGGATAAGCAGCAAGGCGGTCGATGCGGCCACAAAAGCCAGCCAAAGTTCAAAAGACATGGGGTTACCCGTTTGGTTTCGCCCTCACCAAGCCCCGCCGCGACGGTGAGGTCAAGCCTTTCGTGGCTCGGTGACGCGACGCATCAATGCCTCAAGTGGGCCGCGCTTGAACCGGCGGAACCACAACAGGGCAAAACCCGAGGACAAAGCGCAGAACCCAAGCGCGTAAACCACGATCTGTGTTGGTTTGAGCGTGCCATTTAGCAAACCAAGCTCCTCCAGCAATCCCATCCCGATCAGGATATGCGCCACATATAGGGTCAGGCTCTGCCGTCCCGGAGCGGTCAGGGCAGAGCCAAGGCGCAGTTTTTCGATCTTCGGCCATAACTTCAGCAACAGTCCGATCACCACGCACGCCGATCCGGTGCTGGCCAGGATATAGAACGGCCCTGGCGGAATCGACGCAGTGCCTAGATAGGCAACCAATTCCGGTTCGGACACCAACCTTTGTGGAAACAGGGCCAACACAGCAGCGCCAAATCCCCACATGATCAGGCGGTGTTGAATGCAGATCGTGTGAAGCCTTGATCGCCCGATGGCCATGCCGATCAGCAGGAAAGCAGCCCAAGGTAAAACCGGGTGCCAACCGTTGAAAATTGCATTTCGTAAAAAGCCGGGCAGGGTCCAGAGGTCGGTATAGCTAAGCGTGGACCAATCCCAGCCCCGTTCATAGTCTATGATCAAGTTGGCCAAAACGGCCAGCGCAACAATTCCCAACGCCCCCAGCCACAACATACGTCCCGAGGCCGAAAGAAACGCCGCCCCCACCACAAAATACAATGCGTAGAAATGCAGAATGTCAGCGTCGAACACGGTCATGTTGATCAGGCCGAGAACGATCAGAAAGGCCGCGCGCCGCAGCAGCACACCAGCGGGGATGCTCGACAGACCCAATCCTACACCAGCCAGAATGACGAACAGTGCGGCGGCCCTCCCCTCCAATGCGTCGACAAAACCCGACGCCCAGTCTTGGCCCGACGCAACTTGCGCCGCGATGCGGAAGTTCACCAGCACCATGCCGCAGAAAGCAAAAAAGCGGGCGGCGTCCAGGGCTTCGAGTCGTTTCATGGTGCTCCTCTGTTTGGGGTGTACTGAAATGATTTTGTGGCACAAATGCGGTTCAGTGGCGTGTTTAAGATAAACAAATTGCGAGGATTAGGGCGACCTTGCCACCCCCAACGGTCACATTGTACCTGGGTTGAGTAAGTTAAAGATTGTGTGAAAGCGTGCGTACCGTCCTTGAAACACCGGTCTGGCTCTACAACCTAGGGCATATCAAAGGATCGGAGGCGAAGGTGACGCAGACACATCCCGACTATACAAAAGCGTTCAAGGACATGTCCCGCTCAAACGACGGGCGGTTGAAACGTGTGCTGATCCTTCTGGTCCTGATCAGCGTCGTGATTTACGCCGGGATTGTAGGGTACATGTACGCCAATCAGGATGAGCTGCTATACAAACCGTCCGGAGAATTGCCCGCCCCCAATGAGGTTGGGCTGGCCGATGTCGACGTGATCTCTCTGCCCATGGCCGACGGGGTTGTGCTGACGGCGTGGTCCGCGCCACCGGCCACTGAAGATGCGCCGACCGTTCTTTTTTTCCACGGTCAAAGCGGCAATCTGGGTGACCGGGCCGACCGGCTGCGGGAAATCCTGAACAGTGGTTTTGGCCTGCTCGCCCCCAGTTATCGCGGTTTTCCAGGCAGTGGCGGCGAGCCCTCGGAACTGGCGCTGATCTCAGATGGGGTTCACATGTTTGACCAACTGGAGTCTGAGGGTGCAGCCGTCGTCCTGCACGGTCAAAGCCTTGGCACCGGCGTGGCGGCCGCTGTCGCCCAACAGCGTCCGAATGCACAGTTACTGGTGCTAGAGGCCCCCTTCACCGCGACTGTGGATGTCGCGGCCGAGCGCTATCCGTTTCTGCCGGTTTCGGTCTTGATGAAGGATCAGTTCGCCACCCGAGACTTTATCGGCGATGTTACGGTGCCAACGCTGATCTTCCACGGAACCGAGGATGAAACCGTTCCGGTGCATCACGGCCAAGCGCTGGCGGCGATGTCGGGCGACACGGCCGAACTTCATGTCATCCCCAACGGCACCCACAACGACCTCTGGTCGTATGGCTTGTGGGACGAGGTGCAGCAGACCCTTGCGCAGTAGTGTGGTTTAAAGAATCCGGCCTGCGACCGCATCCAGCTTGGCCAGTAACGCCGGATCGCGTTTTTCGGGCGCAGTGAGGATCGCAAACTCCAATGCCCGATCGCAGCCATGCGGGCAGGGCGCGCGTTCAGCCCCCAACAGATCGGGCAGGCCCTTGACCAGCGCCCGGCCTTTTTCCGCATTCCCGGTTAGGGTGGCGATAATGGCGGTTACGTCGACCTCGCCGTGATCCGGGTGCCAGCTGTCATAGTCGGTCACCATGGCGATCGAGGCATAACAAAGTTCGGCCTCGCGGGCGAGTTTCGCCTCGGGCATGTTAGTCATGCCGATCACGTCACATCCCCAATGCTCGCGATACATCTTGGATTCGGCCAGGGATGAGAACTGCGGCCCCTCCATCGCCAGATAGGTGCCGCCGCGATGGATGGTGATACCTGCCGCCTTGCCTGCGCTCTCACAAGCGTCCGACAGGCGCGGGCAGGTGGGATGCGCCACGCTGACATGGGCGACGCAACCAGTGCCGAAAAAGCTTTTCTCGCGCGCAAATGTCCGGTCAATGAACTGGTCGACAATGACGAAATCCCCCGGCGCCATATGCTCGCGAAACGATCCGCAGGCGGAAACCGAGATCACGTCCGTAACCCCCAGCCGTTTCAGCGCATCGATATTGGCGCGATAGGGCACCTCGGTCGGTGAATGAACGTGGCCACGCCCGTGACGGGGCAGGAAGGCCATTTCGACCCCATTCAAAGCCCCCGTCAGAATCTGGTCCGAAGGTGCACCCCACGGCGTTTCAACCGTAACCCATTCCGCCTTTTCCAGCCCGTCGATATCGTAGATACCTGATCCGCCGATGATTGCGATTTTCGTCTGGGTCATGGCTGCGCTCCGAATGAAAAAACACGATGCAGACTGTCTGAGGGGCAGCGGAGGATTTGGCAAGTGGGTTCAACGGTTTGTGTTGGCTGAAGGCGCGGTATGCGTCTGTTGCATATCTGGGTCCCACCTGGCGCGGTATCTCCTGCGGGGATTGACCGCTAAAAGACCCCTTTCGCGCGAACCCAAAATACCAACAGGACCGTCCCATGCCCCGAGCCATGCTGGCAAGCTTTGCCAATCGTATAGCTAAACCCGATCTTCGTTGGGTGCCGGACGAAGGGCTGACTGCCTCGCGCCTGCGGATCGAACTGCTGTCCGGTCTGACTGTGGCGCTGGCGTTGGTGCCCGAAGCAGTGGCCTTTGCCTTTGTTGCCGGGGTGCATCCGCTGGTTGGTCTGTACGCGGCCTTTATGGTCGGTCTGATCACGGCGCTGATCGGTGGCCGTCCGGGCATGATTTCGGGCGCGACCGGGGCGTTGGCCGTTGTGATGGTGGCGCTGGTGGCCCAACACGGGGTTGAATACCTGTTCGCGACCGTGGTTTTGATGGGTATCCTGCAAGTGATCGCCGGGGCCATGCATTGGGGCCGGTTCATCCGGCTGGTGCCGCATCCGGTGATGCTGGGCTTTGTGAATGGTCTGGCTATCGTGATTTTTCTGGCGCAGTTGGGTCAGTTCAAAGTGCCTGGCACCATGGAAAACACCGGCCATGGCGTCGGTGGCGGCGAATGGCTTTCGGGTCTGCAGCTTTACACGATGCTGGGCCTGGTCGCACTGACCATGGCGGTGATCTGGGTCATGCCGCGTATCACGCGCATCATTCCTGCGCCGCTGGCCGGTATTTTTGTTGTTGCCGCGCTGGTGATTGGCTTTGGTTTGGACGTGCCTCGCGTCGGTGACCTGGCGTCTATCGAGGGAGGTTTGCCGCCGTTCCACATCCCGATGGTGCCGCTGACCTGGGAAACTTTTGAAATTATCCTGCCCTATGCCGTCATTCTGGCAGCAATCGGCCTGATCGAATCCCTGCTGACGTTGAACCTTGTTGGAGAGATCACCGGTAAGCGCGGCGGGGCTTCGCAGGAATGCATCGCGCAAGGCGTTGCCAACGTCGCCACCGGTTTCTTCGGTGGCATGGGCGGCTGCGCAATGATTGGTCAGTCGATGATTAACGTGAAGTCCGGTGGCCGGACCCGTATCGCCGGTATCGCGGCGGCGCTGTTCCTGCTGGTGTTCATCTTGTTTGCCTCACCGCTGATCGAGCAAATCCCGCTGGCCGCACTGGTCGGGGTGATGTTTATGGTGGTGATCGGTACATTCGCCTGGAACTCGTTCAAGATCATGCGCAAGGTGCCGTTGACGGACGCGTTCGTGATCGTTCTGGTGACTGTGGTGACGGTGATGGAAGACCTCGCGGTCGCGGTTGTGGTTGGTGTCATCGTCTCCGCGCTGGCCTATGCGTGGAACAACGCCAAGCGTATCCATGCCATCACGCGAGAATCGGAAACCGAAAAAGGCGCAAAAGTCTACGAAATCCAAGGGCCTCTGTTCTTTGGTTCCTCCGAGGGTTTTGTCGAGTTGTTCGATGTGCCAAGTGATCCTGACACAGTGATCGTGGATTTTGCCGAAAGCCGGGTTGTGGACCAGTCCGCGCTGCAGGCCATCGAAAACGTCGCGTCGAAATACGAGGCCGCAGGCAAACGCGTCATGCTGCGCCACCTCAGCCGCGATTGCCACAAGCTGCTGAACAAAGCAGGGCATCTGATGGTCGACAGCGATGATGACCCCGATTACCAACTGGCGGTGGATTATTCTGTTCGCACCGGCATTCTGGGCGGCCACTGAGTATTTTGCGAGGCTCTGCCTTGCGCTCCGAGGTATTTGCGACCAGATGAATACAGGATCCCCTGCTTCATCTGGCTGAAAATACCTCGGGGGAGGCGCCCAAAGGGCGGCGGGGGCCGCGCCCCCCTGTAATTCCTAATCGTCTGGGCGACTAAGCGAGAACAACTCGGTTACGACTGAATAGTCCCGATATCCAAGCCGGGCGAGCGGGTTGAAGGTCGTCACGTCGAATATTCCATCCCTCAAACAATCGTCTCGCAGGTGGACACCGGTTACTTCTCCGAAAACAACCCGATTTGCCTCGCCCGGCAGATCGACAATCTTGGTCAATTTGCATTCCAGAGCAGCCGGGACGCCCTCGACTCGAGCGCAGGGGATGGTTTCGCATTCAACCGGCGTCAGGCCAGCATGTTCGAATTCGTCGTGATGTTTGGGAAGGCCTGCGGAACTGGCGTTCATCGCATCGCGGTGTGCGTGTGCCACCACGTTCACGCAGAACACTCCGGTTGCTTCGATGTTCGAAACACTGTCCTTGCCACCGTCCTGATCGTGTTTGGTGCCCGTTGAAGCGAACATCACCTGTGGGGGCGTGTAGGCGACCCCGTTGAAGAAGGAATAAGGTGCCAGATTGTTGATCCCATCGGGGCTGCGGGTGGATATCCAACCGATCGGGCGGGGGGTAATGACAGCGTTGAATGGATTGTGCGGCAGACCGTGGCCGTCTTCGGGTCGATAGAACATCTCTACTCCAAGCGTTTGCCCAAGGCGTAGCGAAGTGCTAGGGCGAATGCCAGCAAGGAAAAGAGGGCTGAGGTGCAGCAGTTCGGGATCAGGCCGGAAGAGCCGGATGATTGGTGGGAGGTCGAAGCCCTCTATGACCTGTGTTTTGCGCCAGGGCGCGAGGCGCTGTCTTCGTATCGTCTGCGCGATGATGTGCCGCCGGTTTCAGGCTTGTCTTTGGTTGCGCGTGACGGGCAGGGCATTCTGGCTGGGGCTATTCGGTTCTGGCCGGTGCATGTGGGTGATCACGATGCCTTGCTGCTGGGGCCGGTAGCCGTACACCCGACCCATCAAGGCGAGGGCCTTGGGGGTTTTCTGATCCACGAAGGTATCGAAGCTGGCCGGGCGATGGGCTGGGATCGGGTCATGTTGGTTGGTGACGCACCCTATTATGCCCGGTTCGGGTTTTCCCGTCTGAATGGGGTTGAAATGCCCCCTCCGACCAACCCGGACCGAATTCTGGGGCTGGAATTATCCTCGGGTGTTTGGGACGGAGTGGATGGGCTTGTCACCCGTTGGACCCGCTGAACTATTGAAACCTTGGCTATAAACCCCGATGTCTAATGGGCAGGAGGGTATTTATGCAGGACGTGGTTCTTGTTGAAAAGCTGGATGCTGAGGCGGAACTGGACCGATTGGCGGGGTACTACCGAACGGCCGGAGGGCCGGGCGTCAAGCTGTTGAATAGCCTCGGAGGTTCGGCAGAATCCTTGTTGGAGCAATTGCCCGAACCGATCAGGCAGGGCCTGACGGGTGCGACGGAACAGGCCCTGTGGTTGGCAATGCATGCTGCCGAAGGGTCAAGACGGGCTGTGCCGGACCAGCATCCCTGGGTCAACACCGCGGTAACCACGGCCATGGGTGCAGCCGGAGGGTTGGGCGGAATGTCCACCGCATTGATGGAATTACCTGCGACGACCGCGATGCTGTTGCGTGCCATACAAGGGGCGGCTGCGCGCGAAGGGTTTGATCCGTCGGAAGATGGTGTGAAATTTGATTGCGTGCGTGTCCTGTCCGCCGCCGGGCCTTTGTCCAATGACGACGGTGCCGATCTGGGGTTCTTCTCGGTCAGGTTGACCTTGACAGGACCTGCCATGCAGAAATTGATCGCAGCGGTCGCTCCGCGGCTGTCAGTTGTGTTGGGGCAGAAATTGGCGGCGCAATCCGTGCCGGTATTGGGCGCCATTGCCGGAGGCGGCACCAACTATGTCTACACGCGGTATTACCAGCAGATTGCCCGCGTGCATTTCGGCCTGCGCCGTTTGGCGGTCGATGCCGATATTCCCCACGATGAACTGGTGCGCAAACTTGCCGCCCGAATGTGATTTTTCTTCAAAGGCTTGGAGAATTTCACCGCATATGGTATTGATGATTTGAGCGTCCGCTAAATAAACCAAAACAACGCGGGCAAACAGGCAAATATCCATATGAAAGGCGGCTCGGCGTGATTGACGCAAGGCTTTCGCCTCATGTTTCCAACATTGCCCGGCACCTGCCGGTGCTGCAGCAATCGGCGGCTTTGTGCTATCGTGTCGAGCAAGGGCAACCCGAAGTGCTGTTGATTACAACGCGCAAATCACGCCGTTGGATCATTCCCAAAGGGTGGCTGATTGACGGATTGACTGCGTCTCAGACCGCAGGCCAGGAGGCGTGGGAAGAGGCCGGCATTCGAGGAGAGTGCGACACGCAGGCAATGGGGCAGTTTTGCTATCGAAAACGTCATCAGAAAAAAGGCGCAGTATTGTGCGTCGTGGATGTCTTTCCGTTATTGGTGACATCGGTTGCTGCGTGTTTTCCCGAATTCAAACAGCGGCAGAGACAATGGTTTGTGCCGAAAAAAGCCGCAGTTCACGTCAATTTCCCCGAACTTGGGCAAATGTTTCAAAAACTTGAGCCAATCATGCGCTAAGATGCCTCTGGTAGGGCTTGATATTGCCATGTCTGTGGTTATCAATTCGACAACCGACATTTGGACGGATCATGATTCAATACGCATTGAAATGCAGCAACGGCCATACATTTGACAGTTGGTTCCAATCGGCCGCCGCTTACGACAAACTGGCATCCACGGGCATGGTGACTTGCGCTGTGTGTGGATGTGCGGATGTTGAAAAGGCTATCATGACCCCACGTGTCCGCCCGGCCCGCGAAGCCGTGGCAAAGACCATCGCCCCCATGCCCGAGGCGGAAACGATAGATGTGGCCGCCCCGGCGCCAGACATTGAAAAAGTGCTGGCCGAGTTGCGTCGCAAGGTCGAAGAGAACTCGGACTATGTGGGTAAGGATTTTGCCAGCGAAGCGCGCAAAATCCACCTTGGTGATGCGCCCGAGCGTGCGATCTATGGTGAGGCCAAGCCGGACGAAGCGCAGGCCCTGATCGACGATGGGGTTCCAGTGGCACCTTTGCCTTTTGTTCCCAGCAGAAAGACAAATTAAGCCGTGCATGTAGTTATTACGGGGGTCAATCGTGGCATTGGCCGAACGCTGGCCGACAATTACCGGGCCCGCGGGGACAAGCTGACCGGCACCGCGCGGGATGGCAGTGCGCAGGTTGTTCTGGATGTTACCGACCCTTCGCAACATTCCGACGTGGCCACGTATCTGGCAGATCAACCCGTCGAATTGCTGATCTGCAACGCCGGGGTCTATCTGGACAAAGGGCAGAGCATTGACGGCTATCCCGCCGACATGTGGGCGCAAAGCTTTGCCATCAACGTGACAGGCGTGTTTCTAACCGTTCAGGCATTGTTGCCGAACTTGCGGGCCGCACGAGGAAAGATTGCGATTATTTCATCGACGATGGCCTCGCACACCCGCGCGCCGGGGGGCAGCTATATCTACCGCGCATCAAAGGCCGCAGCCTTGAGTCTGGGACGCAATCTGGCCACGGATTTGCGCGATGATGGAATCGCCGTAGGTATCTATCACCCGGGCTGGGTGCGGACCGATATGGGCGGGCCCGAAGCCGATATCACCCTGGATCAGGCCGCAGAGGGCCTGATTGAAAGGTTCGATGCGTTGTCACTGGAAACAACGGGTTGTTTCGAAAACTGGGACGGTCGCCCCCACGCTTACTGACGTATCAACGCTGCAGTGGGGATTTCGTAGACCTCATCCGGGTCGATGAAGATCACGGTCAGGTCACCACGTGTTTCATGGCTGATCTTGGCGGGTGAACTGCTGGAATTCGGCACGCCATCGGTGAAATAGATGCTGCGCACTTCACCGCCGCCCAATGACACAGCCAACGTCGTCGTGCCGTCGTCATGGTGGCGCAATTCGGCATGGCAGCTGTCGAGCGGTGCGCCGCCCGAGGCGCAGGGCACAGTGCCCAAAGCATTCTTGCCGTCAGTTGCGGCCAGAGTTGAAACCTGTGCAAGGGCAGGGGAAGACAGCAGGACAACTGCGAGGGCAAGGCGGAACATGGAAAACCTCTTGGAAAATTCGATGACTAAGGCTGACAGCCTCGCTGCCGGATGTAAAGCAGCCCCATGCGGCATTCGGGGCGGTTTTGAACCCTTGCCCTTGCGGCCCCCCTCGCATAAGACGCACGGAACCTGAATTCCAAGGCGCGGAGAGACCACCCCCATGCCCGTACTCGTAATGAAATTCGGTGGCACGTCGGTTGCCAACCTTGACCGTATCCGCCGCGCGGCGAAACGCATCGGTGTTGAGGTGGCCAAGGGCTATGACGTGATCGTCATTGTCTCGGCAATGTCGGGCAAGACCAATGAGCTGGTGGGATGGGTCAACGAAACCTCGCCCCTATTTGATGCGCGTGAATATGACGCCGTGGTCTCCTCGGGCGAGAATGTGACCGCCGGTCTGATGGCGCTGACATTGCAGGAAATGGATATTCCCGCGCGCAGCTGGCAGGGCTGGCAGGTGCCGCTGATGACCACCAGTGCCCACAGTCAGGCCCGGATCGAAGAAATTCCGACCGAAAACCTGATCCAAAAATTCGACGAAGGCATGAAAGTGGCCGTTGTCGCAGGCTTTCAGGGCATCAGCCCCGAAGGGCGCATCACCACGCTGGGCCGGGGCGGGTCGGACACCACCGCCGTGGCCTTTGCCGCCGCGTTCGGCGCCGAGCGTTGCGATATTTATACGGATGTGGACGGCGTCTATACCACCGACCCGCGCATCTGTGAAAAAGCGCGCAAACTGGACCGTATTTCGTTCGAAGAGATGCTCGAACTGGCCTCGCTGGGGGCCAAGGTGCTGCAAACCCGCTCGGTCGAACTGGCGATGCGGTATAAGGTGAAACTGCGCGTTCTCTCAAGTTTCGAAGAACAATCCGACGAGGCCGGTACGCTGGTCGTTGACGAGGAGGATATCATGGAATCCAATGTTGTGGCCGGTGTGGCCTATTCCCGTGACGAGGCTAAGATGACCGTCGTTTCGGTGGCGGACCGACCCGGTATCGCCTCGATCATCTTTACCGCGCTCAGCGATGAGGGCGTGAACGTGGACATGATCGTTCAGAATATTTCGGACGAGGGGCGCACCGACATGACCTTCTCGTGCCCGACCGATCAGGTCGCGCGTGCCGAGAAAGCGTTGTTGGCGATCAAGGACGCGGGTGAACTGAACTATGCCGAACTGGTTGCGGACGAAGATGTCTGCAAGGTCTCAGTTGTGGGCATCGGAATGCGCTCTCAGTCGGGTGTTGCGGCCAAAATGTTCAAGATACTCTCGGATGAGGGGATCAACATTAAGGTCATTACAACCTCTGAGATAAAAATTTCCGTCCTTGTGGATCGGAAATACATGGAACTTGCGGTTCAGGCACTGCATGATGCCTTTGAACTGGACAAGGCGGCCTGAGCATTTCAGCCAAGGATCTCGCCTGACACAATAATTTGGTTGGGCCATGGCGGACGGCACCGAAACAGAATCCCGCAAGCTGCTTGGGCGGCTGCGCGAAGAAATGGCGAGCGAAGCCGCCGGTCAGGAACGTCTTGACCGAATTACGCATCTGATCGCCGACAGCATCCGGGCCGAGGTCTGCTCGGTCTATCTGTTTCGCGACGAAGACACGTTGGAGCTGTGCGCCACCGAAGGCTTGGCACCCGAAGCGGTGCACAAGACCCGGATGCGTATGGGCGAAGGTCTGGTTGGCCGCGTCGCCCAATCTGGCAAGGTCGTGAATACCCCTGACGCGCCGTCGGCCAAAGGCTTCCGCTATATGCCGGAAACCGGCGAAGAACGGTTTTCGTCTTTTCTGGGCGTGCCGGTTCAACGGCTGGGTGAAAAACTGGGCGTTCTGGTGGTGCAATCCCGCGAGGCGCGCCAGTTTTCGGCGGATGAGGTTTATGCGCTGGAAGTCGTTGCAATGGTTTTGGCCGAGATGGCCGAACTGGGCGCCTTTGTCGGTGAGGGTGCGGCCCTGTCGCCCCTGCACCAGCAATCAGTACAGCTGAGCGGTGGTCCCGCACAGGAAGGATACGCCGAAGGTCATGTCTGGCTGCATGAGCCCCGCGTCGTGGTCACCAACCCGATTGCCGATGATCCACATCGCGAACGTGAACGCCTGAATGAAGCGGTCGAAGAGCTGCGCGTTGGCGTCGACAAGATGCTTGAAATCTCGCAGGGCGGCGACAAGGAACAGCTGCAAGTCCTTGAGGCTTATCGCATGTTTGCCAATTCCAAAGGTTGGATGCGCCGGATGGAAGAGGACATCGCCCTGGGCCTAAGCGCCGAGGCAGCGGTTGAAAAAGAACAATCGCAGGCCCGCGCGCGGATGGGGCAGGTAACCGATCCGTATTTGCGTGAACGGCTGGCTGATCTGGATGACCTGTCCAACCGGTTGCTGCGCATTCTGACCGGGCAAGGCAATACAAATGGCTCTGACCTGCCACCTGATCCGATCCTGATCGCCCGCAATATCGGTCCCGGAGACCTGCTGGAATACGGTCGATCACTGAAAGGCATCGTGCTTGAGGAAGGCTCGGTCGGCAGTCATGCCACTATCGTGGCACGTGCGTTGGCTATTCCGCTGGTGGTGCATGTGGGCCGGATCACGACCGAGGCGCTGAACGGCGACCATATCCTGGTCGATGGGGATCAGGGCATTGTCCATCTGCGTCCCGAAGACACCGTGGCAAACGCTGTGCGAGATAAAATCGCGATGCAGGCCAAGGCGCAGGAACGCTATGCCTCAATCCGTGAAACCCCGACAGTGACGCGGGATGGGGAGCGGATCAATCTGGTAATGAATGCGGGGCTGATGGCCGATCTACCCTCATTGAATAATTCCGGGGCCGAGGGCGTGGGCCTGTTCCGAACCGAGCTGCAGTTCTTGATCCGCAACCAGATGCCCAAGCGGTCAGAATTGGTGACACAATATCAACGGGTTCTGGACGCTGCTGAAGGCAAGCGCGTGATCTTTCGCACGTTGGATATCGGGTCCGACAAGGTTCTGCCCTACATGAAGCACGTGGCGGAACCGAACCCGGCGCTGGGCTGGCGCGCGATCCGCGTCGGTCTGGACAAACGCGGCGTGATGCGGATGCAGTTGCAGGCCCTCTTGCGTGCCGCCAATGGCCGCCCCCTGTCGATCATGTTCCCCTTCGTGGCGCAAGCCGACGAGTTTTACGAGGCTCGCTGGGAGGTCAATAAAACCATCGAGCGTGAGAAACGTCTGGGTCACATCCTGCCCGAAACGCTTGAGGTCGGGGCGATGCTGGAAACACCGTCGTTGGCCTTTGCGCCGCAGAAATTCTTTGACGAGGTCGATTTTGTCTCGGTCGGAGGCAATGACCTGAAGCAGTTCTTCTTTGCTGCTGACCGGGAAAATGAACTGGTACGTCGTCGCTATGACACGCTGAATGTCAGCTTTCTGAGTTTCATCGCGCAGATCGTTGAGCGCTGCAACTCCTCCAACACGCCGCTTTCGTTCTGCGGCGAGGATGCCGGCCGCCCGGTCGAGGCGCTGTGCCTGGCCGCGATGGGTATTCGGACACTGTCCATGCGTCCGGCCTCGATCGGTCCGGTCAAAAGCGTGTTGCTGCGGGCCGATCTGCAATCTTTGCGCAAGATCATCGCGGATGCGCGGCACCGGGGTGAGCAATCGGTGCGCCCCGCCGTCATGGAGTGGCTGCGCAATCAGGGCTGACATCCCAAATCCGGGCTTGCTTTCTGCATCTGCATTGCCTATGCCATTTGCAAATGTTAGCGTTAACATCGCTCAAACCACAAGTGCTGAGACTTTCTAGTGCTATGTTGGCAGAGGTAGAACTGAAGGAGCCCGTCGATGGTTTCACGCGTAATTCCGGTTAACCCGTTCGATCTGGTGCTGTTCGGTGCGACCGGCGATCTGGCTCAACGCAAGATTCTACCGGGCCTATATCACCGCTTTGAGGTCGGGCAGATGCCCGAGGACGCCTGCATCATCGGTTCGGCGCGATCGGACATGGACAGTGATGCATTCCGCGATCAGATACGCGCCTCGATGGCGGAGTTTGCGCCGGAATTCAAAAAGGACGTTCTGGATCGCTTTCTAAGCCGGGTTTCGTATGTCACTGTTGATGCGTCAGGCGATGCCGGCTGGTCGAATTTGGCCAAAGCATTGCGCCCTGACGTCGTGCGTGCGTTCTATTTGTCGGTGGGGCCTGGCTTGTTTTCGGGCATTGCGCACCGGCTGAACCAACACGGGTTGGCCACATCAGACAGCCGCATCGTGGTGGAAAAACCCTTTGGTCATGATCTGGCATCCGCCAAAGCGTTGAACGAGGGGCTGCGTACCTGCTTCGAAGAACACCAGATTTACCGGATCGACCACTATCTGGGTAAAGAGACGGTTCAGAACCTGATGGCCCTGCGTTTTGCCAATTCCCTGTTCGAACCGCTATGGAACTCGACCCATATTGACCACGTACAGATCACGGTTGCTGAAACTGTGGGCGTTGAAGGGCGCGGCGCTTATTATGATCAGTCCGGTGCCATGCGGGACATGATTCAGAACCACTTGGTACAGCTTTTGTGTCTGACGGCGATGGAACCGCCGTCGAAATTTGCGCCCAACGCTGTGCGCGATGAAAAGGTCAAGGTGATCGAAGCGTTGGAGCCTGTTGAGCAGAAAGATATCGCGCGCGGCCAATACCGCGCCGAACACGGGCAGGGTGGTTATGTCGATCACGTTGGCAACCCCGGAAGCCGTACGGAAAGCTTCATCGCGCTGAAGGTACATCTGGGCAACTGGCGGTGGGCGGGTGTTCCGTTCTATCTGCGCACCGGCAAGCGGCTGCGGGCGCGGGAATCCGAGATTGCCGTGTTCTTTCGTGACCCACCGCATACGATCTTTCCGAATGTTGGCCCGCTGCACGGGAACGTGCTGGTGATCCGCCTGCAACCGGACGAGGGCATCACCCTACGCACCACCATCAAAGATCCAGGCCCAGGCGGGTTCCGACTGTCTGATGTGGCGTTGGACATGAGTTTTGCCGACGCTTTGGGCGTCGAGGCCAGCGCGCCGGATGCCTATGAGCGGCTGATTATGGACGTCATACGTGGCGACCAGACCCTGTTCATGCGCGGTGACGAGGCCGAGGCCGCCTGGGCCTGGGTCGATCCCATCATTCAAGGCTGGGAAGATCGCGGCGATCGCCCGGCACGCTATGATCAGGGCAGTTCGGGCCCCGAAGAAGCATTGATGCTGATGCACCGCGACGGACGTCGCTGGCGTCAGATCGGAGGTTAACCATGGTTCATTCTGTTATCACTGACGTCACCCAGCGGATCATCGACCGCAGCGCCGACCTGCGTGGCCCGCATCTGGAACGGATGGAACAGGTCAAATCCAAAGGCCCGGCTCGCGCGCATCTGTCCTGCAGCGGTCAGGCCCATGCTTATGCTGGGGCGGGGACAGATCAACAGGCGATGGCGACCGGTGCCGCCGGAAACCTTGGTATTGTTACCGCTTACAACGACATGCTTTCAGCTCACCAGCCGTTTGAACGCTACCCCGGCCTGATCCGCGATGCGATCCGCACTGCCGGTGGTACTGCGCAAGTTGCAGGTGGTGTACCTGCCATGTGCGACGGCGTCACCCAAGGCGAGGCCGGGATGGAGCTGTCGCTGTTTTCGCGCGATGTGATTGCATTGGCCACGGGCGTCGCGCTGAGCCACAATACCTACGACGCAGCTGTTTTCCTTGGCGTTTGCGACAAGATTGTTCCCGGTCTGATAATTGGGGCGCAGGCCTTCGGCCATTTGCCCGCCGTGTTCCTGCCCGCAGGCCCGATGACCAGCGGCCTGCCCAATGATGAAAAGGCCAAGGTGCGCCAGAAATTCGCTGCCGGAGAAATTGGCCGCGATGAACTTATGGCCGCCGAAATGGCTGCTTATCACGGCCCCGGCACCTGTACCTTCTACGGTACCGCCAACACCAACCAGATGCTGATGGAGTTCATGGGGCTGCATCTGCCGGGCTCTAGCTTCATCAATCCGAACACGCCGCTGCGGGATGCCTTGACCGAAGAGGGCGCGCGCCGTGCCCTGTCACTCAGTGCGTTGGGCAATAACTACACGCCGGTTTATCAGGTGTTGGATGAGCGAGCCTTCGTGAATGGCATTGTCGGGCTGATGGCCACCGGTGGCTCGACCAACTTGCTGATCCACCTGATCGCAATGGCACGGGCGGGTGGTATCGTTTTGGATTGGCAGGATTTTTCCGATATTTCCGCCGTTGTCCCGCTGGTCGCGCGAGTCTATCCCAACGGTTTGGCGGATGTGAACCATTTCCACGCGGCTGGTGGTTTGGGGTATTGCATCGGCACGCTGCTCGACGATGGGCTTTTGCACCCGGACACCCTGACAGTCGCAGGGCAGGGCCTGCACAATTACACCAAGGAACCCAAGCTGAAAGACGGCGATCTGGTCTGGGAAGAGGGCGCGGGCCACAGCCTGAACGACAAGATTGTCCGCCCCGCCAAAGATCCTTTCCAGCCTACCGGTGGACTGTCACGCCTGACTGGCAATCTGGGCACCGCCGTTATGAAGGTTTCCGCAGTCGCGCCCGAACATCAGATCGTCGAAGCGCCCGTGCGTGTTTTCCATGATCAGGCCGAGGTCAAGGCGGCCTTCAAGGCGGGCGACTTCACCGGGGACGTGATCGTTGTGGTCCGTTTCCAGGGACCAAAGGCCAATGGCATGCCCGAATTGCATTCACTGACGCCAATCCTGGCGATCCTCCAGGGCAGGGGCCAAAAGGTGGCGTTGGTCACGGATGGCCGTATGTCAGGTGCCTCGGGCAAGGTTCCCGCCGCGATCCATGTCTGCCCCGAGGCGCTGGAGGGCGGTGCAATTGCCTATCTCCAGGATGGTGATGTGCTGCGCGTTGACGCAGTGAAAGGCGAATTGGAAATCCTCACTCCGGGTGTGCTGGACCGCACCCCGGTCACTGCGGATCTGTCCGCCAATCAGCACGGTGTCGGACGGGATCTGTTCGCCGTATTTCGCAACAACGTCGGGTCTGCCGACGCGGGTGCTAGCATTTTCGGAGTGTAATCTTCATGTCAAAAACCCAACGAACCCGCGAAATCTGCGAGCTGGCACCTATCGTTCCGGTTCTGGTCGTCGACGATGCCGCGCAAGCCCGGCCTTTGGCCGAAGCGTTGGTGGCAGGTGGCTTACCCGCCCTGGAGGTGACCCTGCGCACTCCGGCGGCACTGGATGCCATCCGGGCTATGGCGCAGGTGCCCGGTGGGGTGGTGGGCGCTGGCACGCTGGTCACCCCCGAAGACGTACGCGCCGCAAAAGAGGCAGGCGCGCAGTTCGGTGTTTCGCCCGGCGCAACAGACGTATTGATTGCAGCGTGTGAGGCCGAAGGCCTGCCTCTGCTGCCCGGCGCGGCCACGGCCAGCGAGGCGATGCGCCTGCTGGAAAAAGGCTATGACATGCTGAAGTTCTTCCCCGCCGAGGCGTCTGGCGGCGCGCCCGCGTTGAAAGCCATCGGCGCGCCGCTGCCGCAGATCACGTTCTGTCCGACGGGTGGTGTTTCGCCAGCCAATGCCAGCGATTACCTGTCGTTGACGAATGTCGCCTGCGCTGGCGGCAGCTGGGTTGCGCCCAAACAGATGGTGCAGAGCGGTGATTGGGCCGGGATCGAAGCCCTTGCGCGTAACGCCTCAAAGCTGATGGATTGACGCGGCTTTTTGCTGCGCTAGGTTGGGCGTCAATTCAAACAGGTTGATCCCATGACAAACCATCTCTCTCTTGCGCAGGGGCGCGAATATCTGGCGATTCCCGGACCCTCAGTCATGCCTGACGCTGTGCTTCAGGCCATGCACCGCCCGTCACCCAACATCTATGACGGCGAGCTGATCGAGATGGTGCCGACCCTGACACGCGATCTGAAACGCGTGGCGGGCACGGATCACAACGTCGCCATCTATATTGCCAACGGCCATGGCACTTGGGAAGCCGCCCTGTCCAACGTTATTGCAGCGGGGGAAACGGTGCTTGCCCCGGCCTCGGGCCTGTTCACCCACGGATGGGCCGAGATGGCGCGCGGAGTTGGCGCCGAGGTCGATCTGATCGATTTCGGTGCATCCTCGCCTTGGGATATGGATCGCATCGCCGATAGCCTGCGTGCTGACACGGCTCATCAAATCAAAGGCGTGCTGGCGGTGCATGTGGACACGTCCAGTTCGATCCGCAACGATATCCCGGGGTTGCGGGCGTTGCTGGACGATCTGAACCACCCGGCGTTGTTGATGGCGGACTGTATCGCCTCGCTGGGCTGTGATCGGTTCGAGATGGATGCCTGGGGCGTCGATGTCATGGTGTCGGCCTGCCAAAAGGGGTTGATGACCCCGGCGGGCGTGGGTTTTGTGTTCTTCAATGACAAGGCACAGGCCAAACGGGCAACGATGCCGCGCGTCTCGCAATACTGGGACTGGCAGCCGCGTGTGAACCCGCAGGTGTTTTACCAATACTTCAACGGCACCGCGCCGACGCATCATCTGTATGGTCTGCGGGCAGCGCTCGACATGATCCATGCTGAAGGGATCGAGAATGTCTGGGCTCGCCATGATCACCTCGCCAAGGCCATCTGGGCGGCATGCGAGGTCTGGGCAGAAGGTGGCGCGCTTGAGATAAACGTAGCCAACCCCGCCCATCGCAGCCACGCGGTTACCACCTTGCGTCTGACCGATGGGCGGGGAACACCACTGCGCCAGTATACCGAGCGCCAGTTGGGCCTGACCCTTGGCATTGGGCTGGGCATGGAGGATCAGAACAGCTGTTTCCGTCTGGGGCATATGGGCCACGTGAACGGCCAGATGGTCATGGCGATGCTGGGAGGGGTGGAAACCGCCATGGCCGCCCTGAACATCCCGCGCGGCTCGGGTGCGCTTGAGGCCGCTGCTGCCGCGTTGGCCGCTGAACCCTCCAAAGCCCGGGTCAAATCGTGGCCTTCGCAGTGGCCAGCGCCTTTGGCAGAGCTGCAGCAAAGGCATCCAGATCCGTAACCGTACCACAGCTGACGCGAATACAACGGTTCTGTGGGGCGGCAAAGGGCATGCGCACAAATATCCCTTGTGCCACTAACCCCTCGAGCACCGCTTTGGCAAACGCTCCATCGCCACCGCAATCAATCGCCACGAAATTGGTGGCCGAGGGTAAGGGTACCAAGCCGTTTTCCCGTGCGATCTGGACGATCCGGTCGCGTGCCGTAGCGATCTGTGCCTGAACTTGCGACAGCCAGTTGGCATCCTGCAAGGCCGCCAAGGCCCCCGCTTGTGCAGCCCGGTTCATTCCGAAATGGTTGCGGACCTTGTTGAAAGCTTCGATCAATCCCGGCGCGCCGATCGCATAGCCAACCCGCGCCCCGGCCATGCCATACACCTTGGAAAATGTGCGCATCCGGATCACACGCGGATCATCGGCTGAAACCGGGGCTGTGGTGCCTTCTGGCGCGCATTCCACATAGGCTTCGTCCAGCACCAGCAGGCATCCCGCAGGCAGGGCCTCCATCGCGGCCAGGATATCCGCGCCTTTATACCAACTGCCCATTGGGTTGTCGGGGTTCGCCAGATAGACCAGTTTTGCGTCCACCTCGACGGCTTTGGCAAACAGCGCCTCGGGGTCCTCGTGATCGTCACGATAGGGCACCTTGTGCAACGCGCCGCCAAACCCGGCCACGTGGTAGTTGAAGGTCGGATACGCCCCGTCCGAGGTCACAACTGTATCGCCGGAGCCAACCAGCAACCGCACGAGGTAACCCAGCAGGCCATCAATGCCTTCTCCGACCACGATGTTTTCCGGCTTTACACCGTGATGATCGGCCAGTGCATGTCGCAGGTCGTGACTTTCGGGGTCGCCATATTTCCAGATGTCCGTTGCTGCCATCGCCTCGATAGCGCGGGGGGAGGGGCCAAAGATGCTTTCATTCGCCCCCAGCCGGGCGACAAAGGGCGCGCCGCGCTGACGTTCCTGCGTTTCCGGCCCGACAAAGGGCACGGTTGCAGGCAGTGACAGGGCAAGCGGAGTATAGCGTGGGTCAGTCATGGTGCGAGATAACCCCATGCCCACCCGTCAGGCAACCACCTGCGACGCGCAGCCAGAAGTGCCCCAACGTTGAGGTGGAACTTGGCAGACCTTCCGGGCATGGTTGGGTCAACAAGATCAGGAGGCCCGCATGACCCGCGTATCCGTCGAGTACAAAGACCACATCGCCCATGTCACGCTGACGCGCGGCGACAAGATGAACGCGCTGGACGACGCGATGATCAAGGCGTTGCTGTCTGCCGGGCAAGAGGTCGCAGCCTCGGACGCACGCGCCGTGGTCCTGTCGGGCGAGGGCAAGAGCTTTTGCGCCGGGCTTGATATGGCCAGCTTTGCCAAGATGGCGCATATGGACCCGACTGAGTGGCTGATGACCCGCAGCCACGGGGATGCGAATGAAATGCAAGAACTTGCCCTGATCTGGCGGCGTGTGCCAGTTCCGGTGATCTGCGCCATTCAGGGTGTTGCTTATGGTGGCGGGCTGCAAATCGCGCTGGGCGCGGATATTCGCATCGCACACCCCGACGCCAAGCTGGCGGTGATGGAGATGAAGTGGGGCATTATCCCCGACATGGGTGGGATGGTTTTACTGCCACATCTGGTGCGCTCGGACGTACTGCGCCTGCTGACCTACACCGCGCGCCCCATCGGCGCGCAGCAGGCGGCGGACTGGGGGTTGGTGACGAAACTGTCAGACGATCCACTGACCGAGGCATTGGCGTTGGCCGAAGACATCGCGGGCAAAAGCCCCTCGGCCATTCGCGCCGCCAAGCGTCTGATCGAAGTGGCCGAAACCAAGACCCGCGCCGAGGTTCTGTTGGAAGAATCCGCCGAACAGGTCGAACTGATCGGAAAACCTGATCAGATGGAGGTTGTGATGGCGCAGATGCAGGGGCGAAAACCTGATTTCAAGTAGCTAGCGCATAAAGGCCCGTCGCGCATCTCGGGCCATGTTGTACCGCATCTCCAACTCGGCGATGCGCGCCATGGCAGCTTTACGTGCATCTGCATCGGTCAACTCGGCGTAATCCTTTCGGGCAGCATCAAGCTTTTTCCTGATCTCGAACTCTTCCGGCAGCACTCCGGCCTGCGCCATGATCCGGTGCCCAGTGGCGATGGCCGGATCACTCTGCGCCTCACCCGATCGATCCGGCAAAGGTTTGCCTTCACCCTCGAGCCCCTGCAACTGGCCCTCGGCCTGTGCCTTTTTGATCTGGCGTTCGATCAGTTTTCCAAGCGATCCGAGCATGGTCAAACTATATCCCAAGCCGAGTGAGCACCGCTAGCGAATTCGCTTCGTGACCAGATACGCAATGCCACCAGCCAGCAAACCCCAGACTGCCGCGCCCAGACCAAAGACCGAGATACCTGAAGCAGTGATGGCAAATGTCAAAATAGCGGCTTCCCTCTCCGCTGGAACATCAAGCGCTGCGTGGGTGGCGTTGGCAAGCACTCCGATCAACGCAATTCCTGTCAGGGTGCCCATCAGCAGCGGATCAGCATGTACGGCAAACCCGGTGATGGCCACCGCGAATACACCAAACAGGCAATAGAATACGCCTGCCATCACCGCCGACCAATACCGTTGGGCTGGGTCTGGGTGGCTGTCTTCGTTGGAACACATGGCGGCGGTGATCGCTGCAAGGCAGGTGGCCGGCGCTCCGAACGGGGCCGACAGGATACTGGCCGAACCGACCGAAGAGAACAACCTGCCGGGGGCTGGGGTGTAACCAAAGCTACGCATCACCGCGATACCGGGGATGTTCTGCGTCGCCATGGTGACAATGAACAGCGGCAGGCCAATACCGACGGCAGAGGCCAGCGAGAAGGTTGGCATTGTCCAGACCGGTGCGGCGACAAGATGGGTTGGCGTGACGGACGTGTCGCCCGCATTCAGAACCACAACAATTGCTGCGGCGACAACCGCTGCCGGAACCGCAAACAAGCGGTTCACCCGCCCTGCGATGAACCAAGTCAGGATCACCGGCAAAGCCTGCCAGGGCAGTTCAACAGCGGCCTTGAAGGGCAAGATGCACAGGGGCAACAGAACACCACCCAGCATTGCCTGCGCCAATGTTGTCGGGATGGCCGCCGCCAGCCGTCCCAAAGGTCGCCACAGCCCGGCCAGCACGGTCAGCGCTCCCGCGCCCAGGAACGCGCCGACCGCGTCGGAAAACCCTGCTGAAGGCATCGCGGACACGGCCAACAGCGCTACGCCCGGAGTGGACCACGCAACGCTGATGGGTTGCCGATACCACAAGCTGAGACCGATGGCCGTCACTCCCATGGCAATGGCTGCCATCATCAGGCCCGACGCGGAATCCTGCGCCGAGGCCCCCATGGCCGCGAGCCCTTGCAATACGATAGGGAAAGAGCTGAAGAACCCAACAATGGCGACCACCAGCCCGGTCGAGATGGTTTGGATCGGGGGGAATGCGCGTGCCATCTGAGTCCTCGGGGTTATTATCCGCCTTTGCTAGCAAGGGCTTGCGAGTGGGGGCAAGGGTCGTGTGTGCAAAAGTAAACCCCACCGTGGCATGCGCGGCGGGGTTTGGAATTTGAGAATTTTTGAAAAGATGAAGATCAGGCGATTTCGGCCAGACGGGCCAGCGCCTCGTTCAGCTTGGCCTCTTCCTCTTCACGGGCTGCGAGATTGGCCTTGGCTTCGGCAACAACCTCCTCCGGGGCCGAGGCCACGAATTTCGGGTTGTTCAGGCGTCCGCGCAGGCCGCCGAGTTCCTTGGCCAGCTTGCCTTTAGCTTTTTCCAGCCGTTCCTTTTCAGCACCGATGTCGATGATATCCGCCAGTGGCAGGCCGAAAGTGGCGCCCGGTGCGGCAATGGAAATCGTTCCTTTGGGTAAGTCGTCGACCTTGGTCAGGCTGTCGATCCGTGCGAGACGCTTGATCAGCGCCTCGTTGCGGTCCCACGCTGCCTGTCCGTGGGCGTCGATCTCGGTCACCAACATCGGCACATAGAGCCCTGCGGGAACCCGCATCTGCGCACGGGCCGAGCGTGTATTTTCAATCACCGAAATTACCCAGTTCATCTCACGATCCGCATCGGCGTCGATCAGGTCGGCGGGGGTGTAAGTTGGCCAGTCGGCGTGGACGACCATCTTGGCGCGGTTGCCGGTTAGGCCCCACAGTTCTTCGGTGATGAAGGGCATAATCGGGTGCAGCAGGACCATGCACTGATCCAGAACCCAGCGCATTGTGGCGCGGGTTTCGGCCTGCGCCTCGGCGTCGTCGCCTTGCAACAGCGGTTTCGACAGTTCCACATACCAGTCGCAGACCTTGCCCCAGACAAAGGCATAGAGCCCATTGGCCGCGTCGTTGAAGCGATAGCTTTCCAGCGCGGCGTCGACCTCAGCCCGCACGCGGGCGGTTTCGCCGATGATCCAGCGGTTGACGGCGGCCTTGGGTTTCAAGTCGGTCACGTGCAGTTGTGGCACCGCGTCAGTGAAGACTTCGTTCATCTCGGCAAAGCGGACGGCGTTCCACAGCTTTGTGCCGAAATTTCGATAGCCGGTGATGCGCTCGCGGGACAGTTTCAGCACGCCGCCAATCGCCGCCATCGAAGCGTTGGTAAAGCGCAGCGCGTCGGCGCCGAATTCATCCACAATTTCCAGCGGATCGATGACGTTGCCGGTAGTTTTGGACATCTTCTTGCCCTTCTCGTCGCGGACGAGCTGGTGCAGATAGACGGTGTGGAACGGAATCTGATCGACCACGGCCAGTTGCATCATCATCATCCGGGCGACCCAGAAGAACAGGATGTCGAAGCCGGTGATTAGAACGTCTGTGGGGAAGTAGCGCTCCAGTTCCTCGGTCTGCTCGGGCCAGCCCAGCGTGCCGATGGGCCAGAGGCCGGAAGAGAACCAGGTGTCGAGCACGTCGGGGTCGCGCCACACCGGATAGACAAGCTTGGTCGGGTCTTGGTCGACAGCGTATTGAGCAAGGCTTTCAGCGAACTGATGGATCGCTTCCTGTTTGTCTGCGACTTCGATAACGGTCGCGTGGCTCAACGGGCTGGGGATGTTGGCATTGTCGTCGAGGAATTTTTCCGTGACGGCCTCAAGGCTCGCCGCGCACTCCATGACATTGCCACGGTGCAGCATGCCGCCTTCGTTCAGCAAACGACCCAACTCGACCAGATCAAGATCGCCGTCGTTCTCGTCGTCTTTGAACCCTTCTGCGGACAGGTCGATCCCATACCAAACCGGAATCTGGTGCCCCCACCACAGCTGACGCGAGATGCACCAAGGCTCGATGTTTTCCAACCAGTGGTAATAAGTCTTCTCGCCTGACTCGGGGATGATTTTGACCGTGCCGTCTTTGACCGCGTCCAGCGCGGGGCCGACAACCTTTTCGGCGTCGACGAACCACTGGTCGGTGAACATCGGCTCGATGACAACTTTCGAGCGGTCGCCGAAGGGCTGCATGATTGGTTTGCTCTCGACCAGCGGGACCAGCTTGTCGGCACCTTCATGCTCGGGCTTCAGCGCGGTCGAACCCAGACGTGCGTCATCGGCGCGGCACATGACGGCCAGTCCATCGGCGGTGATTTCTTCGACCACTTTCGCGCGCGCCTCGAACCGGTCGAGGCCACGCAGGTGATCAGGGACAAGGTTGATTGCGTCGATTTCGTTCTCGGTAAATTTACGCCCTCGCGCGTATTCCTGCGCTTTCCCTGCTTCGTCTGCGTAAGGGGCGCCATCGGCCCGCATCGCGCCTTTGGTGTCCATCAGACGGTACATCGGAATGCCGCCGCGCTTGGCAACCATGTTGTCGTTGAAGTCATGCGCACCGGTGATCTTCACCGCGCCCGAGCCGAAATCAGGATCAGGGTAGTCGTCGGTGATGATCGGGATCTGACGGCGGTGTTCTTTCGGACCAACCGGGATTTCGCAGAGTTTCCCAACGATTGGCGCGTAACGCTCATCCGACGGGTGAACCGCAACCGCGCCGTCCCCCAGCATGGTTTCGGGCCGCGTGGTGGCGATCGAGATATAGTCGCGCTCCTCGCGGAAAGTCACATTTCCATCTTCATCTTTTTCCAAATACTCATATGTCTCACCGCCCGCCAAGGGGTACTTGAAGTGCCACATATGCCCGGCGACCTCAATATTCTCGACCTCCAGATCCGAGATCGCCGTTTCGAAATGAGGATCCCAGTTGACCAGTCGTTTGCCGCGATAGATCAGGCCCTTTTCGTACATATCGACGAAGACCTTGATCACCGCGTCATGAAAATTCGCAGAATTTTCGTGCCCCGTGCGTGGATCACCCGCCGCACCGGCCATAGTGAAGGCATTGCGCGACCAGTCGCAGGATGAGCCGAGACGCTTCAACTGCTCGATGATCGTGCCGCCGTATTCGCCTTTCCATTCCCAGACTTTCTCAAGGAACTTCTCACGGCCCAACTCGCGCCGTCCGGGCTGTTGGGTCGCAGCCAGCATCTTTTCCACCTGCATCTGGGTGGCGATACCGGCGTGGTCCTGACCCGGTTGCCACAGCGTGTCGAAGCCACGCATACGGTGCCAGCGGATCAGAATGTCCTGCAGCGTGTTGTTGAAGGCGTGGCCCACGTGTAGCGCGCCCGTCACGTTGGGCGGCGGGATCATGATGGTAAAGCTTTCGTCGCGCGATTGGTTTGCGCCTGCCTTGAAGGCTCCGGCCTGTTCCCAGGCCTCGTAAATGCGGGCCTCAGCCTCGGCCGCGTTGAATGTCTTTTCCATCGCCATGGGGTGCGTCCTGCGTCATCAATCTTGGGTCAGCGCCTGCAATAACGAATGCGCAGGGGAAGGGGAAGGGTCTGCGGGTACTCTGGACAACGAACCGGTGCAGCCTAAAGTCGCCCCTACAGGCCGAGGCAGGAGCATCCAATGGACAAGTTCGGAAAAAGTCAGCCGGTCAAACGGACCGAGGATCAGCGGTTTCTAACCGGGAAGGGGCAGTACATCGACGATGCTGTGCCCGGCGACGCCCTGTTTGCGGCGTTTTTTCGCAGCCAGGTTGCGAATGGGCGGATCACCGCGCTGGATCTGGATGCCGCGCGTGAGGCGAATGGCGTGCGGCTGGTCATGGCGCTGGACGAACTGACTGAGGCCGGGATCGACACAGTTTTAAACGCGGCGCTTGTGTCGAACCGGGACGGCTCGAAAGCGGCGGCGCCGGATCGCCACATGCTGGCCAAGGACCGAGTGCGTTTTGTCGGTGAGCCGGTCGCGGTGGTCATCGCCGAAACGCAGATACAGGCCCGTGATGCGGCCGAGTTGATCTGGATGGAAACCGAGGATCTGCCCGCCAAGCTTGATTTGGAGGTGGGCGGCGAACCGCTGCACATCGAAGCTCCTGACAACCGTGCCTTTGACTGGGGCATGGGGGATGAGGCAGCGACCGAGGCGGCCTTTCAGGACGCCGCGCACAGAGTGCAACTGAACGTTGCGGATAACCGGGTGATCGTTACATCGATTGAGCCGCGCGGCTGTCAGGCTGCTTGGTTCGACGGGCGGCTGCACTTTGCCTATAGCGGGCAGGGCGTCTGGGCGATGCGCGGGCAATTGGCGCAGAAGCTGAAGCTGGAACCTGAATTCATTAGGGTCACCACGCCCGACGTGGGCGGTGGGTTTGGCATGAAGGTGATGCCGTATCCCGAGTATTTCTGTGTCGCCGTCGCCGCGGTGAAACTGGGCCAACCCGTTCACTGGATGTCGGACCGATCTGAGGCGATGCTGTCTGATCACCATGGGCGCGACCTGACTTCGCTGGCTGAGCTGGCTTTTGATGAAGACCACCGAATTACCGCTTACCGCGTGCATAGCAAGGTCAATCTTGGGGCCTATAACAGCCATTTCGGTCAGGCAATCCAGACAAATCTGTTCAGCAAAGTTCTGATGGGGGCCTATGATGTGCAGACCTCTTATCTGCGGGTCGAAGGGTTCTTTACCAACACAACGCAGGTGGACGCTTATCGCGGCGCTGGTCGGCCTGAGGCTATCTATGTGCTTGAACGGGCTATGGACCGCGCCGCGCGTGAATTGGGCGTCGATCCGTGGGAGTTGAGGCGCAAAAACTTCATCCGGCCTGAAGCTTTTCCTTACAAAACGACGACTGGTGAGGTCTATGACGTCGGCGATTTCGACATGGTCCTGAGCCGCGCGAGTGAACAGACATTAGGTTTTGCTGCCCGTAAGGCGGCTGATGCCGAACGCGGCCTGATCCGGGGGCAGGGCATCTGTTACTATATCGAAAGTATTTTGGGCGACCCTTCCGAGAACGCAAAGATCGCATTCTGCGAAGATGGCACCGTGAACCTCTATGTGGGGACGCAATCAAACGGCCAGGGCCATGAGACGGCCTATACCCAGTTTTTGTCGGATCAGATCGGAGTTCCGTTGGATCAGATCAATGTCATCCAGGGGGACAGCGATCAGTTACCTGCCGGAGGAGGGACAGGAGGATCGCGGTCCGTTACAGTCCAAAACACGGCCACCCTGGCCACAATCGACGTCATGATCGCCGCATTCGCGCCTTATCTGGCCGATAAGATGGGCGTCGAGGAGGCTGACGTGAATTTTGATCACGAAACATTCCGCGCGCCAGGGTCGAACCTGACGCCTACATTGATCGAAGCGGCCGAGATGGCCCGCGCCGATGGCCGAACCGATCTTCTGCAACATGAGGCGCGCATTACGCTGGACGCACGCAGTTATCCGAATGGCGCACATGTTGCCGAAATCGTTATTGATTGTTTCACCGGTGAAACATGGGTCGACCGCTACACCGTAGTTGACGATTTCGGCAATCTTATCAATCCGATGTTGGCCGAGGGGCAGGTACATGGCGGCGTGGCGCAGGGCATTGGTCAAGCCCTGTCCGAGCGTGTTGAGCATGATGCGCAGGGGCAACTGCTCACGGCTTCGTTGATGGACTACGCCTTGCCCCGTGCGTCTGAGATACCCATGATAAAGTTTACCTCGGCACCGGTTCCGTCAACTTCGAACCCAATGGGTATGAAAGGATGCGGAGAGGCCGGCACCGTGGGCGCGCTGGCCGCTGTGGCGAACGCGGTGCAGGACGCGCTTTGGGAACATGGGGTACGGCAGGCGGATATGCCATTCACACCCCTAAGAGTTTGGGAATTGCTGACGCATGGTTCTGTCACGGCTAAGTAAAAAGATACTTGGATGGCTCGGACGGCCTTTGCGGTCCGAACATTCGGCCGAGGCGCTTCACCGTGAACCTATTAGTCATGTCATTATCCTTGACGGCACCATGTCGACGTTGGAGCCGGGATTTGAAACTCATGCGGGTCAGACCTACCATCTGTGCCGCGAGATGGGCGGCAAGGTCTCGGTCTTTTACGAATCCGGTGTGCAGTGGGAAAGCTGGAAAACCTCTCTGGACGTGATGATGGGGCGCGGCATCAACCGGCAAATCCGGCGGGCCTATGGCTATCTGGCGTCACGCTACAAACCTGGTGATAAGATATTTTTCATCGGCTATTCGCGCGGCGCTTACGGCGTGCGCAGCCTTGCGGGCGTGATCGACATGATCGGTCTGCTCAAGGCCGAACACGCGACCGAGCGCAACATCAAGCAGGCCTATCGCCACTATGAATGTACGCCTAGCGGCGAGGCAGCCTGTGAGTTCCGCCAAAAATTCTGTCATGACGAGCTCGCAATTGAAATGATCGGTGTCTGGGACACCGTCAAGGCGTTGGGCCTGCGTCTTCCGCTGCTGTGGCGCTGGGCCGAAGATAAGCACGCGTTTCACAACCATGAACTTGGCCCCGCCACCCGGCATGGCTATCACGCTATGGCGCTGGACGAGACGCGCGAGGTGTACGAGCCGGTTCTGTGGAAATGTACGCCCGAGTTTAAGGGCCACGTTGAACAGGTCTGGTTCCGTGGAACACATGGTGACGTGGGCGGGCAATTGAACGGGTTTGAAGAGGCGCGTCCCCTCAGCAATATTTCCCTGATCTGGATGCTGGACAAGGCCGAGCAGCATGGATTGCCGCTGCCCGAAGGTTGGCGCGACCGGTTCCCAACTTCAACTACTGCAACTTCGGTCGGGACCTGGCGGGGGTGGGGCAAGGTTTTCTTGCTGCGCAAGCATCGCAAAGTCGGGATGGACCAGTCCGAGCAACTGCATGTCTCGGTCGCCCCCGATGAACTGCCGGGTTGGGTACCGATGCCGGATTCGTCCTCGCACCCGGCGCAATAGGTCAATCGAACAGAGTTTGGGATTGGTCTGTTGAATGGGCGCGGAACGCTGCTGTGACATCCGCGTGAATATTTCGTGCCAAAGATAGTGCAGGTATTTTGTCCGGGGGAAAGAAGGCCGCGTCGCTGGTCTCGGCACCCGGCTGCGGGGCGTCCGTGCCATCCTCATCGCACAGGAAGAAAAGTTTATAAAAATCTCGCGAATCCGGCGGGTAGGGATGCCGTGCCTTGTGGCGCAGAGCATAGAGGTGTCTGGCACGGACCTGCAGCCCAGCCTCTTCCCAGACTTCACGTTCCATATTTTCCGCTGGAGAGCTGCCAATGTCCGCAAAACCACCCGGCATGGCCCACAGCCCGTCCAGTCGTTCGCGGACCAGCAGAATGTGGCCATCACGGATTACAGCGCCGCGAATGTCGATGCTGGGCGTGGCATAACCACCAGCATGATCCGAGATCAGCCCCTCGATCCGCGATAGAGGCACCCGGCCCAAATCGGCCAGCATGGCGCGGGCCATGGCTGCGATCTCGTCATAGCGTTCGCGATCAAATGGGTCTTTGGTGAAATGCTGGCCGGTTTCGGCCAGCGCCAACAAGCGTTTTGCCCGTTTCAGCCAGGCATCCTCCAGTGCAGTCGGATCCTGGCGCATCTTCCTTACCGCCGACGGTCGCGGCGCGAGCTCATGGGTTGGAAGGCCACGCCCACATGCGCCTCGCAATAGGGTTTGCCGGCTTCCACAGGCAGGCCGCAGAACCAAAAATCCTCAGTCGCAGGGTCGCCGACAGGCCATTTGCAGGTCTTCTCGGTCAGTTCCATCAACGTCAGTTTCTTAGCCTTCTTCTCGATCTCATTGACCTTGGCCAAAGCCTCGGGGCTGATTTCGTTGGCCGAAGGCTGCGGTGGCAGCGGCTGACCAGCCGGAATGATCTGGCGGCGGGCAGGCACAGCGGGCTTGGCCTCGGCCGCAGGTGCGGGGGCCGGGCGGGCCGGTTCGGTTTTGGGTGTCGGTTTCGGCTTGGCCTCGGCCTTGGGCGCGGGGGTCGGTTTTTCCTTGGGCTCGGCCTTGGCCGGGGATGCACCGGTGGCACGGTTCGACAGGCCCAGACGGTGCACCTTGCCGATTACGGCGTTGCGGGTCACCCCACCCAGTTCCTTGGCGATCTGGCTGGCCGACTGGCCTTCGCCCCACATTTTCTTCAGCAGCTCTACACGCTCGTCAGTCCAGGACATCATTTGCCTTTCAAAAGCGGAAAGCGGCCCCGGATTCGGGCCGCCTTGGGAAATCGTCTCAGCCCCCTATTCTAATCACTGCGCCCCGAGTTACAAGCAGTCTTCGAATCAGGTTGAGGTCAGATGATGCGGATACCCCTTGAGCAGAACGAACACCGTTTCGGAGCGGTTAACTGGATGGGTCTTTTTACGTTGGCTCAGCGCGAAACATTGCGTTTTCTGGCGGTCTGGACCCAGACCCTGTTGGCGCCGCTGGTGACCGCAGGTCTGTTTCTGCTGATCTTCAACATCGCTATTGGCCCCAGCCGACCCGACGTGATGGGGGTGCCGTTCCTGACATTTCTGGCGCCGGGTATCATGATGATGACCGTGATTCAGAATGCTTTTGCCAACACCTCGTCTTCGATGGTGATTGCCAAGGTACAGGGCAACATTGTTGATACGTTGATGCCACCACTGTCTCCGTTGGAAATTCTATTGGGCTATCTGGCGGGAGGCATCGTGCGTGGTGTTCTGATCGCCTGTGTGGTTGCCGTTGCGCTGGCGCTGGTGCTGGGGCTGGTGCCGCGGAACCCGTTGATTGCGCTGCTGTTTGTTGTTCTCGGCGGTGCTTTCATGGGGGCGTTGGGCCTGTTTGCGGGAATATTTGCCAACAAGTTCGATCAAATGGCGGCGATTACCAATTTCATCGTCACGCCGCTGGCCTTCCTGTCGGGTACATTCTATTCGGTCGAGGCATTGCCACCTGTTCTCAACCGCCTCAGCCACGTGAACCCGGTATTCTACCTGATTGATGGGTTGCGAAATGGCATGATCGGGGTGTCTGACAGCTCTCCCGCACTGGGTTTCGCGGTTTGCAGTGGCGCAACGTTGATTGTCTGCGCCATTACCTGGCAGATGCTGCGAAAGGGATACAGGCTGAAAGCATGACGGTGCAGGTTTTGGATCCCGCAATCCCAAAAAAACGCCTAGCTAGGCGGTTCTGACGCGTGCCTCGCGCCAGACAAGGATTAGTCCGCCCGTCAGAATGATTGCAGAACCGATTTGGCTAACCACATCCGGGATAACGCCAAACACCGCAAAGTCATAGAGGGCGGCAAAGATCAGTGTGGCATAGCTGATTGGCGCCACAAAGGATGCATCCGCGCGCGCCATCCCGTTGACGAAACAGGCTTGGGCACAGGCCATCAGCACCCCGATTGCCACCAGCGCGATCCATTGTTCGGGCGTTGGCATCTGGAACACAAAGCTGACCGCGACCGAGGCGATGGTCAGCCCCATCGCGTTGTTGATCAACAGAATCTGGATGGGAATTTCACGGCCCGAAAGCTTTTTGATAAAGATCAGCTCCATCCCGATCACAGCCGCCGCCGTCAGGGCAAGCAACGCCGCAGGTTGGAAGCTGGCCGGTGTCGGGCGTAGCAGGATCAATGCACCGGTCAGAGCAACAGCAGCGGCCAGCCAGCGCCACGGCCCAACGCCCTCTTTCAACAGCGGGATGGCCAGGACCATGCCAAAGACGGGGTTCAAAAAGGAAATCGCAGTGGCATCCGAGATCGGGATGAACGCGACCGAGGCGAACATCAGCGTAATCCCCACCCAGCCAAAGCTCGTCCGCCCAATATGCAACCCCCAATGCGGGCGGCTTAACCGTGGGCGCAAAACGCCCACCGCGCTGACGATCACCAGAAACGCGAACAGGAACCGTCCGTGGCTGATCTGCATCGGATGCAACGCCGGGCCTAAGGTATCCGTCCCCAACGCTTTGGCCAGAAGTGTGGTGGCGGCCAGAAAGGCGCTGGCGGTGACGATCAGCAAAGCCGCAAGGGCAGGGTTCTGGCGCGCGGGTGTCATGACCCAGCGGTGCGTCACTGCGCCCTAAATGGCAAGCGATAAAAGCTGAGTTTCAAAGTGAAGTTTCTGATTTTGGAAATTCGGGGTTTTCAGAGGTCAAACACCCGGCTATACGGCCCCGCATGATCAAACACGCACATATCCTGCGACTCCGACGCCGACGCATTACTGCGTAACCAGCCTGTTTGACCCATTGCGCGCTGTAAATCCGCGCAAAGCCCACCAAATCTGTTGACGAATCCGGCCTTCGTGTATCACTCACGGGGCTTAACCTAACGAAAAGGATGATCCGATGATCCCGTCCGTTCTGCCGACCTATAATCGCGCGCCCCTGACTTTCGTGAAGGGCGAAGGCGCCTGGCTGACCGAGGCGGATGGCCGACGTTTCCTTGACCTAGGTGCCGGGATTGCGGTGAACGCGCTTGGCCACGCACATCCGGCGCTGGTCAACGCGCTGACTGAACAAGCGCACGCACTTTGGCATGTCTCGAACCTGTACAACATCCCGCAGCAGCAAGCGTTGGCGGATAAGTTGGTTGAACATACCTTCGCCGATACGGTTTTCTTCACAAACTCGGGCACGGAATCCTGTGAGCTGGCCGTGAAAATGGCCCGCAAGTATTTCTATGACAAGGGGCAACCCGAACGGGTCGAGATCATTACCTTTGACGGCTCGTTCCATGGCCGGTCGTCGGCTGGTATCGCGGCGGCCGGATCTGAAAAGATGACCAAGGGCTTTGGCCCGCTGTTGCCCGGGTTCGTGCATGTCACATTCGGCGATCTTGACGGCGTTACCAATGCGATCACGGACAAGACCGCCGCGATCCTGATCGAACCGATTCAGGGTGAGGGTGGCATTCGTCCGGTGCCCGACGTGGAACTCAAGGCCCTGCGCCAGATCTGCGACGACAACGGCCTGTTGTTGATTTTGGATGAGGTGCAATGCGGCGTTGGCCGCACCGGCAAGCTGTTTGCCCACGAATGGGCAGGTATTACCCCCGATATTATGATGGTTGCCAAAGGCATCGGCGGCGGCTTCCCCTTGGGCGCGGTGCTGGCCACCGAAGACGCGGCCAGCGGTATGACCGCGGGTACCCATGGCTCGACTTATGGGGGCAACCCTCTGGGCTGCGCCGTGGGTTGCGCGGTAATCGATCAGGTGGCAACGCCTGCTTTCCTTGAAGGCGTGAACCGCAAGGCGGGGATGCTGCGCCAGAAGCTCGAAGGCCTGATCGCCGATCACCCCGACGTGTTCGAAGAGGTGCGCGGTACGGGCCTGATGCTGGGCTTGAAATGCAAGGCGACCAATACCGATGTGGTTAACGCGGGCTATGACAATGAGGTCATCACCGTTCCCGCCGCCGACAATGTCATCCGCCTGTTGCCGCCCCTGACGCTGACCGAGGATGACATTGCTCAGGCCATGATCCGCCTCGACAAGGCTGCCGCACAAGTCGAAGCCAGCCTCGAATCCGCGTAATCCTCATCTTTTTCTAAATACTCCGGGGGGCCGGGGGCAGCGCCCCCGGCGACCGACAGCCAAAAGCGAAACGATATGAACCATTTCCTCGATATCCACAAAACCGATGCAGGCGATCTGCGGACGATGATTGATCAGGCCGGCGAAATGAAACAGGCCCGTCTGGGTCGCCCCAAAGCCGCGCAGGATGATGATCAGCCGCTCAAGGACCGCATGGTCGCACTGATCTTTGAAAAACCCTCGACCCGAACGCGCGTGTCCTTCGATGTGGGCGTACGGCAGATGGGCGGGCAGACCATGGTGTTGTCGGGTAAGGACATGCAACTGGGCCACGGCGAAACCATCGCCGACACGGCCCGTGTCCTTTCGCGTTATGTCGACATGATCATGATCCGGACGTTCGATGAAACCATCCTGACCGAGATGGCTGAATATTCCAACGTGCCGGTGATCAACGGCCTGACCGACCGTACGCATCCCTGCCAGATCATGGCTGACGTGCTGACTTTTGAAGAACATCGCGGGCCGATCAAAGGAAAAAAAGTGGTCTGGACCGGAGACGGCAACAACGTCTGCGCCTCGTTCCTGCATGCGGCGGGCCAGTTTGGATTCGATCTGACCTTCACCGGTCCCGCTCAGTTCGATCCCGAGGAAGAATTCATGGGGTTCGCCCGTCAGAAGGGTTCGAAAATCGTGGTCGAGCGTGACCCTTACAAAGCGGTGGAAGATGCCGATCTGATCGTGGCCGATACTTGGGTCTCGATGCACGATTCCCAATCGGCCAAAGAGCGTCGTCACAACCTGCTGCGCCCCTATCAGGTGAATACCGAGTTGATGTCTCATGCCAAGCCGGATGCGCTGTTCATGCATTGCCTGCCTGCGCACCGCGAGGAAGAGGCGACATCCGAGGTCATGGACGGACCGAACTCGGTAATCTTTGACGAAGCTGAAAACCGTCTGCATGCCCAAAAGGCGGTCATGCGCTGGTGTCTGGGCGTTTAACTGCGCCGCCGGATATCCCACACACGCAATCTGGCGAGCGTTCGGACGCTCGCCAACAGAACCAGAACGCAGAGGGCGGTTTTGGTCATGATCTCCATCGTCCCTTCAATCAGCATCGCATGCACGACACTGCCGACAATGGTTATGGCGGCTAACCCTGTGTGACCCAGCCTCCAGATACGGTACCGCGGGGCCAGACGCTGCCGAAAGATGCCCAGACAGGCGGCAGCGAAGGCGGCCCACATCGCAACGACGCCCCAGGCTGAAAACGGGGTGGGTGAGACGAGCAGCAACGCATCCACAACATCCGGGGGGCTGGTGATCCACAAGCCGCCCACATGCACCACAAGGGCGATGATCAGAGTGATGCCAACCCGTCGATGCCAGCGCCGGCTGGCCAAAGGCAGTAATCCAGCCAAGTCGCGCCCGGCCAGCAAGGGTTGCAGCAACAACAGCCCCATACTCAGCACTCCGGCAAACCCGGCCACGATGTAGACTGGGTCGCGCCACGCCAATAAAGGGCTATGCGCCGCCGCAATCAGCGGCACAGCTATGGCGGCGATCACAGCCGCCCAGATCAAAAGGCTGCGGATCACGTAAATCAGGCGGGTTGCAGGACGAAATGCGCGGCAAGGGTCTGGTCTTTTGAACTTGCCATGATCGGACGCAGGAATACCGTCTCAAACTCGCCGCTGTCATAGGCCAGATGCCCGTGCGGCTGGCCAAAGGCGGGCACGATCTGCGGCATCTCCAACCGGAACTCACCATTGGCGTCGGTCAGTGTAGCACCATGGCTTTGCGGATCCCGCTCATGCCCTTCGGTTGTGTGAGCCCAGATTTGGATACGTTGGCCGGGCAGAGGGGCACCGTCCCCAGCCCGCCGCACAGTGCCGGTCATCCAGAACCCACCGCCGCCGATCCGCTCGACGATGGGTGCGCCGGGGCGGTAGTTGTTCGACCCACCGCGCATGGACCGTGTCGGGGCCAGCCCGGCGGCGCGTGCGGGCATCCGCAAGCCCGAACCGCCAGTGACCAGAGCAGCCCCGCCCAGCGCCATTACGGATCTACGAGACAAGTGTGAATTCGTCATGTCGGGACCTCCTGCAAGGTAACATCCATAGCAACCTGAGCGCGCCACAGCGCAAAGATAGCACGGTTCAGATCAATTCCGAGGCGATCTTCACCACTCTGTGATCACCCCAAGCCCCAGCGAATTTCTTTGACCCTGTGCTGGTTGCGGTGCCATCGTCGGTATAACGATGCGAAAGGCTGAAAAATGGACAAGACACAATCGGTTTCGCCCGACGAAATTGCAGCCTTCAAGCGGGACGGTGCCGTTGTGCTGCGCTCGAAATTCTCGGAACATTGGTTGGACTTGTTGCGCGAAGGTATCAGTGCGGACCTGGCCAACCCGACCGACAATTTCACTCGTCACACCAAGGACCCAGACGCCCCTGCTTATTTCGAGGATTTCTGGGCGTGGAACAAGATTCCGCAATTTAGGGATTTCGTGCATCACTCGCCGTGCGCCCCACTGGCTGCGGGTTTATTGGATGCGCCGTCGATCAACCTTGTGATGGATAACTGGTTCCTGCGTGAGGCCGGATCGACCTCGCGCCCACCCTTTCATCAGGACCTGTCCTATTTCGATTTCGAAGGCACTATGTGCGTCCTTTGGCTGCCTCTTGAACCGGTGACTAAAGAAAACGGCATTGCCTTCGTCAAAGGCTCGCATCTGTGGGACAAGCTGTTCATGCGGGTTCGGTTTGCGGATGGTCATCCCAGTCTTGGGTCCACTGAGGTCGCAGGCCGAACGTATCACCAGCCCCCGGATATCAACGCCGATCCCGGCGCCTATGACTTGTTGCAGTGGGATATGGAATTAGGGGATTGCATCTATTTCGATATGCGAACACTGCATGGTGGTCTGTCCTCGGTCACGCCGACGGAAACAGTGCGTCGGTTTAGCCTGCGGATGACAGCGCCGGACGGGATTATCCGATATCGCGGAGATTGGGCGAAAGACGAACGTGCGCAGTTCGAGGCCGCCGGTTACAGCGAAGGCGACCGCATCGACGGGCCGTTTTTCCCCCGGCTTTGGCCAAGAGAGGCACTTTGAGCAATGGGATGAAATAACATAACATCGAAATTGCACTTAATCTGTGCGAAATGGCGAATACTCAAGCTGAAAATACCGTGTATTCTGCGATGGTGAACGCAACTACCTGATCGCAGGAGCGCAGCAATGAGTTGGAACCCGACCCAAAGCCTCGAATCTCTGTCACACAACACGGCGCTGGACACATTGATCATTCCGCGCGCTCGTGATCTGGGCGGGTTCGAAGTACGTAGGGCGCTGCCCTCGAGTAAACGGCAGCTGGTTGGGCCATTCATCTTTTTTGACCAAGTAGGTCCAGCCGAATTCCTGACTGGTGACGGCATCGACGTCCGACCACACCCGCATATCGGTCTTGGGACGGTGACGTATCTCTATCAAGGAGAGTTCGAGCATCGCGACAGTCTTGGCACGCATCAAATGATTTACCCCGGCGAGGTCAACTGGATGGTTGCCGGGCGCGGGGTGACTCATTCCGAAAGGACCAGTCAGAAGACACGAGACAAGAAACACAGCCTGTTCGGCATCCAGACCTGGATAGCATTGCCCGAAGCGCATGAGGATATGGCTCCGGATTTCGAGCATCACAAGCAAGGTGCGCTGCCACATATTCAGGACCAAGGTGTCAGCGCCCGTTTAATCCTGGGGTCAGCTTATGGTGAAACCAGCCCGGTTACGATGCTGTCCGAGACCTTCTATCTGGACGTGCGACTTGATCCCGGCGCGTCGTTTCCTTTGCCGGATGACCATGAAGACCGGGGTGTTTATGTCACCCAAGGTTCCGTCGAGATCGCAGGCGATACGTTCACACAGGGCCGTATGATGGTGTTCCGCCCCGGCGATCCCCTTTCGGTCAAGGCTGGGCCGCAAGGCGCGCGGTTGATGCTGCTGGGCGGGACGACATTGAACGAAGAGCGCTATATCTGGTGGAATTTCGTGTCATCCTCGAAGGAAAAGATCGAGGCCGCCACGCGTGAATGGAAAACCGCCGATTGGGCGAAAGGTGCGTTCCACCTGCCGCCGGGTGATGATCAAGAGTTCATACCGATCTCGGATGAACTGGAGCGTACTCGACTAAGACGCGCGCGCTGACCGCGCGTCAGGGGGCCTTGTCCGTGCCCTCGTTCCCGGCGATCCTTTGCGCCAGGAGGGATGTCATGAAAATCGTGATTGCGGGTGCAGGCAGTATCGGATGCTATTGCGGGGCATTGTTGGCGCATTCAGGGCATGACGTTACCCTTTTGGGCCGTCCACGCATATTAGATCCGATCCAAGAACAAGGACTGACGATTTCGGATTTTTCGGGCCTGACCCGGCATGTGGCCGCGCAAGATTTGACCCTGACCGAAGATGCAACCTGCCTGGCCGGTGCCCAGGTCGTCATCGTGACCGTTAAATCAGGTGCCACAGCGGAAATGGCTGCGCAGATCGCGGAATACACGCCCATCTCAATTCCGGTGGTATCGTGGCAAAACGGTATGGAAAACGCCCGTACTTTGCGCATGGTTCTGTTAGAGCATGACGTGCGCGCCGGAATGGTGCCGTTCAATGTGGTGCCGACTGAACCGGCCAGCTTTCATCGCGCCACTTCTGGTGAGATCGTCATCCAAAGCGGTCCCGGTGCGCTGGGTCAGAAGCTGAGTAGCGCTGACATGCCGGTTGTGGAAAGCGATGATATCGAAGCGGTCCAATGGGGTAAGCTGGTAATCAACCTCAACAACGCGCTGAATGCGCTGTCGGGGCTGACGTTGAAAGATCAACTACTGGACCGGAACTGGCGACGCCTGATGGCGGATCAGATGGCCGAGGCTCTGATGGTGTTGAACGCTGCGAGCCATCCGGTCGCTTCGACTACTCCGCTGCCTGCATGGATGACGCCGCATATCCTGCGCCTGCCAACGCCGATCTTTTCCAGGATCGCCGCGCGAATGCTGACCATTGACCCCAGCGCGCGCACCTCGATGGCCTATGATCTGATGGCAGGTCGCCCGACTGAAATCGACAGTCTTCAGGGTGAGATCATTCGCCTGGGCGCGCAATTCGGCGTCGAAACCCCGATCTGCGCCAAGATACGAGATTTGATCGAGGACGCGCCTAAAAACGCGATTTCTGTGGATCAAATTGCGTCTTAGGCCGGATTAGGCGAAGGCCGTCAGGATTAGAAATATTGTCGCTGACATCGCCGCGGCTGCGGGGACCGTGATCACCCAGGCGGCCACGATGGTCATGAAGTGTGAACGCCGCACCAGCTTGCGGCGCTGATGCTCTTCCCGGGCCAGCCGCTGTTCGACCGGGCGCTGGCGGTTGGAGTGTTTCCACCGGCGATCTGAATGCCATTCGCGATAGAAACCAACCCCAAACACGCCGCCTACGGCAATATGAGTTGAGCTGACCGGCAGGCCAAGCCAGCTGGCCACGATAACGGTAATGGCTGCGGACAGCGCCACGCAGAAGGCCCGCATTGGGTTCAGTTTGGTGATCTGACTACCGACCATGCGGATCAATTTGGGCCCGAATAGAAACAGGCCGAACGAAATTCCAAAGGCTCCGATCACCATGACCCAGTTGGGGATCGCAACTTTTGCGGCAAAGTCGCCGAATTCCGCTGCGTGTACGATAGCGGCCAGGGGGCCGACCGCGTTGGCCACGTCATTGGCGCCATGCGCAAAGCTGAGGAATGTGGCCGAGATGACCAACGGCAGGCCAAACAGAGTTTTCAGTGATTTGGTGCGGTTTTCCATCCCCTCGGATTTGTGCCGTACCCAGGGCACCGTGACCGACCAGACCAGGAACCCCGTTGCAAGGCCGATCAGCAGGGCCACCTCAAGCTCAATCTTCACGATCCGCTTAAGACCCTTAACGGCCAGATAGGTGGCAAACGCCGCAGCCATTACGGCCACAAGGATCGGAAGCCAGCGCCGTGCAGCCGCTATTTTATCGTCCTGATATTGAATCTTGGCTTTGATCAGTGCCAGAAACCCAGCCGCGATCAAGCCACCCAATACTGGCGAGATTACCCAGCTTGCGGCAATCGCGCTCATTGTGCTCCAGTTGACGGCGCTCAGGCCCGCTGCGGCGATGCCGGCCCCCATCACGCCGCCGACAACCGAGTGCGTCGTTGACACCGGTGCCCCGACCCATGTGGCCAGGTTGACCCATAAGGCCGACGAAATCAGCGCAGCCATCATTGCCCAGATGAATACATTGCTGGTTTGAACCGAGGCCGGATCGATGATCCCCTTAGAGATGGTCGAAACGACATCTCCGCCTGCCAACAGGGCACCGGCGCTTTCGGCAATGGCGGCGATGACGATAGCACCACCCATGGTCAGGGCGTTGGCACCAACCGCGGGCCCCATGTTGTTGGCCACGTCATTGGCACCGATATTGATCGCCATATAGGCCCCAAAGGCGGCTGCCGCAGCAACGATCAGGCCGCCATCCGCCAGCCCGAACACTATCGCCGCCGACAACCCGGCCAGCGCAATAAAGGTCAGTGAAATACCAGGGGCCAACAGCGGGCGCGCCACATGGGCGTTGGCATTCTCAACGCGCGAGATACGGTGAAGGTCGCTGTCCAGAGCCTGCCAGCGGGATTTCGAGGTCAAATTCGACATGATCTTTTTTCAAGCAGCCAGTGCATTTCGGCACGCGGCTAGACGGTTTCCCCCCTCGGGACAACAGTTATGTTATCAATTTTTTGCGAAATTATCACACTTGCAGCAGCAAATCGCGCAATTCCGGCTCGTTAACACGATCAGCCGCAGTTGAGGGCGAAACCCAGACCCGCTCGCGTTTGCCAGCTTCGGGAAAGTCATCTTCCAGATCCTGAACATCAACCCGATAGACACTGGTCAGAACGGGATAGGCCGTGCCATCGTTCAGGATTTTATCGTAAGTATAGTGCCCGATCGGTTCCTTGGAGGGGTTCGGCGCGCGCACGCCTGCTTCCTCCCACGCCTCCTGCAGTGCAGTTTCGGCACCGTCCATGCCATCAACCGGCCAACCTTTGGGAATGATCCAGCGCCCGGTGTCGCGACTTGTGATCAATAGAACCTCTGGTCCGCTTGGGGTTTCACGGGTGCAAAGGGCTGCAAACTGCACCCGTTGCGGGCGCAGGAAAATTGGTCGGGCGACCTCGTCCCAGATTTTTCGCAGCCATTTCGTCATTGGTCGATCGATCCTGTGCTTTTCTTGCCTGAAACGTCGGCACATAACAGTGAAATAGGGCTGGTACAAACAATTGCCTGAACCAACTCTATCACAAATGTCGGGGTCGTGGTTATTTCCGCCGTTTGGCGCGCAGGGTTGGGTCGGCCTGTGTCGGGTCTTCGGGCCAGGGATGCTTGGGGTATTGCGCGCGCATATCCTTGCGAACATCGGCGTAAGAGCCCGCCCAGAATCCTGGTAGATCACGGGTGATCTGGATCGGTCGTTGCGCAGGAGAAAGCAGGGTAATTTTCAACGCCTCGCCCCCCACAACCGGATGCTGCGTTACGCCAAACAACTCTTGCAGGCGCACGGAAATCTCAGGCACCGCGCCGCCATAATCAATCGGCACCTTTCGGCCCAGCGGTGTTTCGAACGATCCGGGCGCGCGGCGATCCAGTTCTTGCGTCTGGATCCAGTCTAGCCGGGCGCGCAGAGCGGGCAGCAGGTCAAACCGCTTCCACTCTTCGGCGTTGCGTACGCCCGAGAGCATGGGCAGCAGCCAGTCCTCAAGCGACTCTGTCAGCCCTTCGATGGTAAAGTCAGGCAGATCAGCCCCTTCGGCCCGCACCAATTCAACGCGCGCCGCCAACCGCGCCGCCGCTCCGTCCAGACGCAATCCAAGATCGCGCACGCCATCCAGCATGGCCTGCGCCACGGCATCGTCCGGCACGTCCTTCCACAGACGGTCGCTTAGCGTGATCGCGCCGAACCTTTCCTGTTTGCGCGCCACCACCCGGCGGTCGCGTTTTGACCAGGCGCAGCTGTCGACCCAGCTGATTTGCCCGGCAAACAGATCGCGGATTTCGCCTTCGCTGATCTGGGCGGCCATGCGCACCCGTGCTTCGCGCGGATTACCGTCTGTGTCCGTGACCACCAGATAAGGTGCCGCGGCCAGCGTATCGCCGCTGTCCAGCACCACCCCTTTGCCGCCTGACAGAACATAGCGGGGAACGTCGCCTTTGCGGCGCTGTCCGATGCGGTCGGGATAGGCCGACGCGGCCATGGCGGCGGGGCTCAGATCACTGGCCTTGCCCTTGGTACGCAGACGTTTGGTTTCGGCTTTGATCCGATCCACTGCGCCCGCATTCACTTGCCAGACGCGGTTGCGTTGAAACGCGCGGATGTCGCGCAGCGCCTCTAGTCGCAGCAAAAGGTCTGACGGCGCGCCCTTTAGCGGATCGCGTTCGGCCATCAATGCGGCCAAAGTGGCGGCACCGGAACCGGCAGACACCAACATATGACCCAGGCGCGGATGCAGGGGCAGGGCAGCCAGGGCGCGCCCGTGTTCGGTAATCCGCCCCTTGGCATCCAGCGCCCCCAGCATCGTCAGCAGAGCCTTTGACTCGGCCATCGTGCCTTCGGGCGGCGGTGTCAGAAAGGCCAGATCGCCCGGTTCGGCACCCCACAGCGCCAGTTCCAATGCCAAACCTGTCAGGTCCGCGGCCTCGATCTCGGCCGGAGGGTAAGCAGACAACGCACCTTCTTCACCCTTGGACCACAACCGATAGCACTTGCCCTCTGCCACGCGGCCTGCGCGACCGGCGCGCTGGGTGGCTTCGGCGCGGGTTACACGCTCGGTTACCAAACGGGACATGCCCGAACCGGGATCGAACCGCGCCCGTCGCGCTTGCCCCATATCAACCACGACCCGAATGTCGGGAATGGTCAGTGAGGTTTCGGCAATCGACGTGGCCAACACCACTTTGCGCCCTTGATCCATCGGCGCAATCGCAGCGCGCTGGGCGGCAAAAGGCATGGCCCCGAACAGGGGACGCAGCACGCAGTTCTCCGGCAAGCGCGCGGACAAGGCGGCCTCGGCCCGGCGAATTTCACCCTCACCTGGCAAGAACACCAACACCCCGCCGCCGGTTTTGCGCGTGTCCCTTTCAGCCTGAACAACCAGATCGACCAGAGCGTCCAGCCGCCGTGCCTGCGCCCCCAAAGGGCGGTCCAGCCAGTGTGTTTCGACCGGAAAACTGCGCCCTTCGGAGGTGACCAACGGCGCGCCTATCAACCGTCCAACCGGCTCGGCATCCAACGTTGCCGACATGGCCAGTAGCATCAGGTCATCCCGCAGAGCGCCGGTGACTTCCAAACAAAGGGCCAATCCCAGATCGGCGTTCAGGGATCGTTCGTGGAATTCGTCGAAAATCACGGCGTCCACACCCGGTAAGTCGGGATTGGATTGCAACATCCGGGTCAGAATGCCTTCGGTCACGACCTCGATCCGGGTTGATTTTGAAACCTTGGCTTCGCCCCGCACCCGATAACCTACGGTCTCACCCGCGCGTTGGCCCAAAGTGTCGGCCATCCTTTCGGCAGCAGCGCGCGCGGCCAATCTGCGCGGCTCCAACATCACGATCTTGCCTTCGCACAAGCCCGCCTCGAGTATCGCCAGGGGAACTCGTGTTGTTTTACCTGCCCCCGGAGGGGCCTGAAGAACAGCGCGGCCGGAACTCTTGAGGGCCGCAAGCAGGTCTGGGATGGCGTCTTCAATGGGCAGTCGTGTCATGCGGGCTTTATCCGCCAACGAAACGGCAAGGTCCAGTTCCGCCATGTGCGCGGCGCGAACAGGAGTAGCGCAACCGCTAACAGCGGAGGAACGGCAACACATGGGTGCGAATAATTGGTGTGCGGCGTATTTCCGCAGCGGTCCAGTCTGGACAAACAGTTTGTCGGGGCGGCAAGTAGTCGTGCCGCAACACATCGAGGATGAAATGGACATAGACAGCCTGAGCGACAGGATTTTGAACGGTGAGCGGCGCGCACTTGCCCGCGCCATCACTCTGGTCGAAAGCGGCCGTGAGGATCACCGGGCACAGGCGACCGAATTGCTGGCGCATCTGGCCAAATCCAAACGGCAATCGCTGCGCATAGGCTTGTCAGGAACGCCAGGGGTCGGCAAATCCACCTTTATCGAGAGTTTTGGCATGATGCTGATCGCCCAAGGGCTGCGGGTGGCGGTGCTGGCGGTGGACCCTAGCTCGTCCCGCTCCGGAGGCTCGATTCTGGGCGACAAGACCCGGATGGAACGTCTGAGCCGCGAGAGAAACGCCTTTATCCGCCCATCCCCCAGCCAGTCGCATCTGGGTGGAGTGGCCCGACGTACGCGCGAGGCGATTGCCCTGTGCGAGGCTGCCGCATTCGATGTGGTGCTGATCGAAACCGTGGGTGTGGGTCAGTCAGAAACCGTTGTGTCCGAAATGTCCGACCTGTTCCTGTTGCTGCTGGCCCCAGCGGGCGGAGACGAATTGCAAGGCGTCAAGCGCGGCATCATGGAAATGGCCGACATGATTCTAATTAACAAGGCAGACGGAGATCTGAAGCCTACAGCCATCCGCACCTGCGCTGACTATGCCGGAGCGCTGCGCCTGTTGCGAAAGCGCCCGCAGGACCCCGAGACCTTTCCCAAGGCTATGACAGTGTCGGCGGTGGAAGAACACGGCTTGGAAGACGCGTGGTCCGAAATGCAATCGCTGACTGATTGGCGGCGAGAAGCTGGCCATTGGGAGGCCAATCGAACCAATCAAGCGCGATATTGGTTCGATCAAGAGGTCCGGCATGCCCTGTTGGCCCGGCTCGAAACACCACAGGCGCGTGCGATGATGGATCGTTTCAGCACTCAGGTAGGTGAAGGTGTCCTTAGCCCATCGATCGCGGCCAAACAAATGCTGACTGAATTGGCGGCAGACTAACCGGCCGGGCAGAGTGGCGCGTTCATCATTTGTCGTGTAAGATCGACGCGAATGCAATTTTGAGTTGTGCGATTGGCCCAGGCGACAGGAACCGTCGAACATGCCCGATATCAACGGGACGAATAACGACGACGACATTGAAGTCACCGACAATACCGGTTCTTTAAACGGGACAACGGTACCCGGACCAATTGACAATATTCGCGCCAGACAGGGCGATGACGACGTAACCGTTACCAACAGTACGATTTCCGGTTCCGTGCGGGGCAATCGCGGAGACGACGATATCGTTATCACCGGCAGTACTGTGGTCGGGCAAGTGAATGCCGGAATTGATGATGATACGGTCAACCTTCAGGGATCTACCGTTGGTGATGTTCGGCTGGGGCAGGGCAACGACACCCTGAACATCAACAGCACAAACGTTACAGGCGACGTTCGCGGTGGCGGTGGAACGGACAGCTTGAACCTGCCCGTTGGCACGGTCGTCACCGACGATACGTTTGGAACTTTCACAGTTGAGGAAGGCGTTTCCTACTCGGTCTCAAGCGGCACTTTTATCCTGCCGTCGAACCTACCGTCTGGGCCGTCCGTCTCTTATCAGGCATTCGAGAACGGAACAGGGGTTCCATGCTTCACACGCGACACTGAGATTTTGACACGATCCGGCCCCGTGCTTATCCAAGATCTCTGCACCGGTGACATGATTGAGACACTGGGTAAGGGGTTGCAACAGATTCGCTGGATCGGGAGGCGACGCTTTGATCTGGACGGATTGAAGAGGAATCCCAAGCTTTATCCCATTCGAATTCTGGCAGGGGCGCTGGGCGGCGGTTTTCCAAGTCGGGACTTATTGGTTTCGCGACAGCATCGGATGCTGGTCCAGTCCCCCATTGCCCAACGCATGTTCGACGAACGCGAAGTGCTGATTCCCGCTATAAAGCTAACAGCCTTGCCCGGTATTTTCGTGGACGAAGACGTCACATCGGTTGAGTACTACCATCTGCTTTTCGATCAACATCAGGTCATCTTTGCCGAAGGCGCGCCGACAGAAAGCCTGTTTACAGGGCCCGAGGCGCTGAAAACTCTGAGTTCTGAGGCCCGCCGCGAGATTTTTGAGATATTTCCTGAGCTGATCGAAAAGAAACTGACACCGCGACCCGCCCGCTATATTCCGCGCGGACGGCAGCAGTCGCATCTGTTGGAACGCCATCGCAAGAACAAAAAACCGCTTTTGTAGGCGTGTATCCAACCGCCCGGTGATGCCTGAGCAAAGATTTCGCGCGATCTGTCTTGACCCTTCTGGCGATTCCCACTACACGCATCCAACCAGTTTTCGGGCGCGACTTCGGGTTGCGCCCCTTGTGATTTGGCCGCTGGCATCATGCCCGGCCTCCAGAAACAAAGGAAGAAACCATGTCGCGCCGTTGCGAACTGACCGGAAAAGGCCCGATGACTGGCAACAATGTCAGCCACGCCAAAAACAGAACTCGTCGTCGTTTTCTGCCGAACCTGAACGACGTTACCCTGCAGTCCGAAACCCTGGGCCGTGGCGTCAAGCTGCGCATCTCGGCGGCTGCACTGCGCTCGGTCGACCACCGTGGTGGTCTGGATGCGTTCCTGGCCAAAGCCAAAGATGACGAACTGTCGGCAAACGCGCTGAAAGTGAAAAAGGAAATTGCCAAGGCACAAGCCACGGCGTAAACCCTTTTCCCTTCAAAGAATTCAACCCTGTACCGCAAGGTGCAGGGTTTTTTCTTGCGCGGCCTGCTCCTGAACTGGAATTAAATTTTCAACCACGGTGATATTGTTCACATACCCTGCGCCAGGACTGTTTTATGTTTAGTCATATTCATCTGGCGGAGTTTACCCCCATGTCTTTAAAATTGTCTGATTTCCTCTCCCTGTTGGCTGCCTTTTTTGGCAAGACGTTTGGGACATGCTTTCGGATGCAACGACAGGTGAACAGGTTGCATACGAGCCTGACCAAAGGGTCCGTCAAACGTCCTGGCGTAGACAGCTGACACGAACCCAGTGGTTGCGGGTTTCAGGCGTATTCGATTGCGCTTGAAGCCCGCTTTAAGTCCGGCCTATATCAGGCGCAGGATGAAACCCGTTCTGAACAGATTTCTGCCTTTGGCGCTTTCGCTGCTTGTCATTCTGACAGGGCAGGGGGTGGCTGCATCGCGCGGAATGGACAGGGCGGTGGGGCAGATGGTGCTGTGTACAGGTACCGGCCCGGTGGTGGTCTATATGGACGCCGAAGGCCAGCCGACTCAACCCCCTCATTTCTGCCCTGAATACGCGCTGGCCCTTTTGGGGGCGGTCGTTGTCCCGGCAGCCGCCATGCCCGTTGCGCCAGAACAGGTTCAGCCCGCGCCTTTGCGCAAGGCAGGCAATCTGGTTGCCCTGCCGGTTCCCTTCAGACCGGCGCGCGCGCCTCCGGTTGTGATCTGAAGACACATTTTCTTTTAGACACTTATACAAGGAGAGGCGCGATGTCCCTCAAATCCAAACTTCTGATCACTCTGGTCGCTGCAACGCTGGCAACATCTGCTTTTGCACAGGATACAATTGCCGTTGATGACGCCTATGCGCGGTCCGCAGGCAAAGCAGCCAAGGCCGGTGCTGCCTTTATGATGATCAAAAACACGGGCGAGGCTGACGACCGGTTGATTGGCGTGGAATCCGATGCGTCTGCACGTGTTGAGCTGCATACCCACAAGATTGATGACAACGGCGTAGCTAAGATGATGCACGTCGAAGAAGGTTTTGTCATTCCAGCCGGTGAAACCCACATGCTGAAGCGCGGTGGCGACCATGTGATGTTCATGGGGCTGACTGCCCCATTCGAGCAAGGCGCGACCGTACCGGTGACGCTGATTTTTGAGAAGGCCGGAGAGATCGAGATCGAGGTGCCGGTTGATCTGGAACGTCAGGACGCCGGCGGCCACGGGACACATTCGAACTGAGGCTACGCCTGTCTTCAGGCCGCGCTGCGGCCCTCATCCATGCGTCAGGTCGGGCTTTGCCCGGCCTGTTGCCGTTTCCGGAGGTGGTTAGCGATTGACCACGCGCATGGCGACCCGGTCATGGGCGCGTTTGAACCGGGCCGTCAGCCAGAACATCACCGCCGAGAAGGCCAGGGCCCCGAAGGCAATGGCCCATCCCAGCGCCACCATTCCGCTGCCGGGCCAGAAGATCAGCACCAACCCGATCAGCAGCGCTATGACCCCGGAATTGCGCACTGAGGGCGCATCGGGGTGTTGATCCGACATTTGCCGCCATGCCATCAGCGAGCCAACGCCGATGATCAGGGCCCACGCCCCCAACAAGAAGAAGGTCAGCCGCGCCACGCCTTCGGGCCACAGGAGAAGTACCAGACCGATCAACAGGGCGCCGACCCCTACGCCCCCTATCAATCCACGCCGACCAAAGCCCAGCAAGGTCAAGCCACCATCCACGATCAGAAGCAGACCGACCAGACGCAACAGCAGTGAAATGCTGCCTGTCGGCCAGAACAGCGCAGCGATGCCCAGTGCCCCAGCGAAGATGCCGCGCAACAGGAACGTCCACCACAGTCCCGCGAGTTGATCGCCCAAAGCGTCGCGGCCGTCCAAAGTGCCATCCTCGAGGATTTCCTCGTGCGGGGATTGAGGGTCTGACATGATGCTCTCCCAGCTGGTTAGGCCTTCACTATAAACGGAAAATTCTGCCGGTGTCTGCTGTCATCTCGGGCTGAGCAAGCCATCTACCCAAGATGGGACTGTTTCCGTTGCGGGGCCGAGAATGACCTCATCAAAACTGGAGGCTCCGGTTGAAGGTTCGAGGTTCAGTTCGACCGTGCGGGCGCCGGATTGCAAGGCTTCATGAACGAAGGCGGCGGCTGGATAGACCTGACCCGAGGTGCCGATGGCAGCAAACAGGGTCGCTTCGGCCAGATGGTCGTAGATTGCGTCCATGTGATAGGGCATCTCGCCAAACCAGACCACATCCGGTCGCGCGGTGGCGGCACCGCAGGCAGGGCAGGGTTCGCCCACGGCCATCTCGGGTGGTGATGCCCAGCGGTGGCTGCATGCCGGGCAAAACGCTCCGGCCAACGTGCCATGCATGTGGATCACATGCTCGGCGCCGCCAGATTCGTGCAGGCTGTCGACGTTCTGAGTGACGATCACCACCTCGCCGGGAAAGTCCATTTGCAGCCGTGCCAGCGCGGCATGCGCAGCGTTAGATTTGGCCTTGGCAGCCTGTACGCGCCGGGCGTTGTAGAACCGGTGAACCAGAGCGGGATCGCGGGCGAAACCTTCGGGAGTGGCGACGTCCTCAATCCGGTGTTGTGCCCATAACCCGCCTTCATCGCGGAAGGTGCCCAACCCGCTTTCGGCAGAAATACCGGCCCCTGTCAGTATGACGATCTTTTCCATCTTTGCCCTTCGCGGTACACCTTGGCCCATGACCCACCGTATCCTCTTTGTCTGTCTCGGCAATATCTGCCGTTCTCCTGCTGCCGAAGGCGTGTTTCGCGCCCGCGCGCCGCATCACACCACCGATAGCGCCGGAACCTCGGGTTGGCATATTGGTAATCCGCCTTATGGGCCGATGCAGGCAGCGGCACAGGCCCGCGAAATTGACCTTAGCGACCTGCGAGCCCGGCTGTTTGTAGCCGAGGATTTCGAACGGTTCGATTTGATCATCGGTATGGACGCCGAAAACATTGCAAGTATCGAGGCGTTGCGCCCCGCTGGGAGCACTACCCCTGTACAGTTGCTCACCGATTTCGCACCCGAAACGGGTGCCGATCATGTACCCGATCCGTATTACACCCGTGATTTCGACGGGGCGCTGGACCTAATCGAAGCTGCCGTTAAAGGGCTTCACGCGCATCTGCGGGCCTAGCCCATTACTTTCAGTTTATCCGTCAGCCATGGCAGTTGCACCAACGCCGGGTCGACGATCTGATTGCGCATAAGGCGGCGCATCATGCCCGCGACCTCTTGTGGAACCTGATCGGACCAATCGGTGCGCGTGAACAGGGAAATTGTGCGCGAAAACTCTCCGAATGGTACGGGATGGACCGCCAGCGCGTCGTGGAAACGCGCTGCCCGCATATAGCCCAGCGGCGTTGTGATCGCCCAGCCCAACCCGCGTGCGACCATGGCCATTAAGGCAAGATGCGAACCGATCTCGAACCGTTCCTCATATTTCTGTTGCTGCCGCGCCAGATGCGACTCGATTTGGCGGCTGATCAGCTGTTCACGGGCATAGCGCAGAAAGGGCAGGTCCTGCGTGGCATTGTCGACCCCCTTGGGGGTCACCAGAATAAATGGGTCGCGGACCAAGGGATATTCGACCACACCTTCAAGCACTTCGCCGGAATGGGCCGAGACCATCAGGTGCAGGCGTTGCGCTTCCAACTCGGCAAACAGATCCAGGCTGGGCAGGGTAATGAGCTTGAAATTCGACCGTGTCAGGTTGTCGGCCAATAGGGTCGCCAATCGAGGCGTCAGGTCATTGTCAAAGTCGTCGATCAGCCCGATGGACAAAGTGGTGAGGTGCCCCAGGTCCATCACGGTCAACTCGCTTTGTGCTATTTGCAGCTCGGCCAGAACTGACTCGGTTCGTGCCAAAAAGCTGTGCCCGGCCTGGGTGAGCCGCATCGGGCGTCGCCCGTGATCCACCAATTCGGTGCCAAGAGCGTTTTCCAGATTACGCAATTGCTGTGACACTGAAGGCTGGCTGAGCCCGGTGATCTCGGCCGCCTGCGCCACCGATCCTGTCCGCGCCAAGGCTTCGAACACTTCGAGCCCACGCAGGGTCAGCCCTTTCATTACCATTAGATACACCTTTCGCTGCGCCTTTTCTGGGGCGCAGGACGGATCAGGTCAAGGATTCAGAATGCCTTAGCTGCAGATCGCCTGTGCCATCTGGCCAAAGTTCTGATACCGATCCCACAGCGCATCATCGCGCGCAGTTTGCGACATCTTCAACTCTTGCGCCTGGTGGGGGTCGGTGAACCACTTCGCGACGGTTTTCTGATCGCTGCGGGTCAATGCCTGATTGGCCACGCGTTGAATGCAGTTGCATCGATCCCGTGTCGCGGCTGTACGATCAGACGCCAGACACGCCCGTTTGATCTGCGCAGCTTCGACCGGTGCTATCGCCGTCAGAGATGTGGCACATAGTGCGATTAGGAGGAACTTTTTCATGCTCTTGCCTCGTTTTTGCCTGCCCGGAGTGATCTGACGCCCCTCTCGGTCTGCGGCGGAGTATGAATCAATCGGGTTTGCGGATCAATGGACAACAGCGATTGGAGCAAAAATGCGGCCTCACGGCGTTTTAAGGCCAGTCTTGCCGTGTCTGTTGTTTCCATAACACGCCCCGTGAGTTCGGGAAAAAATAGCCTGTCTGGGTTTAGCTGATCCGCCAAACATGCGGTCAGCAGACTTTCGGAGGCTGCGCCGTTCGCCCGGACGACGTTATGCCGTTCCAGTAAAAAGTGATGAAAGCGAGCCGTTCGATCTGTAGCCAGATATGCGATACCGGCATCCACAAGGCTTATGGCGGGGACAAAAACTTCATTCTCTGCGAACAACAACTCGGCCAATGGATGTGAAATCAATATCCTATGTTGCTGGGAGACTTTGAGCGGGGCAAAGTTGGATAGAACGCCAACGGGAATTTTCACTAGTTTGAAGCGGCCTGCAGCAATGACATCCTGGACACCCGTCCATTGCACCGAAACAAACCCATCATCCTGTGTCCAAACCCTGTCACCCGGCTTCAATGCTTCGATTGGCAGGTGACCCTGTTCCGTTTCAATTAAAGTTCCAGCATCATAGCAGATCGGTGTAACATATTCGCTTTCATCAAAGCTCGGGCCTTCCTGCGTGCTGACAACGGTCAAGGGCACGCCAGCGGGGGGAAACTGACCGGGCCCTCCGATAAAGGCAATCCCCTCAACGGTTGCGTATGCTGGAGAAGAGTTGGTTACGTTGAACGCAACCGCCTGCCAAGTGTTCACTCCATCTGTTAAGGTGATGCCGTACTCAGCCTCAACTCGCGTGCCGTCGGTGAATAGCGTGCCGTCTATCGTCTGGTCGCCGTCCAAACGCTGATTTCCATCGTTGTCGGCAAAATTGGTGTCGCTTCCCGCGTCGGTGATGAAGACCTCGGTCGCCGCGCGAGAGTCAATCGTGATCGTCTGACCGATCAAATGTATGCCCGTGCCCTGAGTGATGCCGTCCAACCCCTGAGGCACCGTGATCGACAGTTGGCTTTCACCAAGAACGAAAATCGAATAGTCGGCCAACGTTTAAACTGCTTTCTTGTTAGTGTTCGGGCCAATCAACGGCATAATCCTATCCGTTCGCAAATACTGGGTAAATGCATTTAGGTAGAAAGACCCACTGCGCGCCTATGCTGCAACGCTTCACGGCTTGACGAGACCCAAATCTCCGGACATATCCCAACCCATGACAGACCTCGCTCATATCCGCAATTTCTCCATCGTCGCGCATATCGACCATGGCAAATCCACTCTTGCTGACCGGCTCATCCAAGAGACCGGAACGGTCAAGGATCGCGACATGAAGGAACAGCTGCTCGACAGCATGGATATCGAACGCGAGCGTGGCATCACCATCAAGGCCAACACGGTCCGCATCGACTATACCGCCGACAATGGCGAGCAATACGTGCTGAACCTGATCGACACCCCCGGCCATGTGGACTTCGCCTATGAGGTCAGCCGGTCCATGCGCGCGGTCGAGGGCTCGCTACTGGTTGTGGACTCGACCCAAGGGGTTGAGGCGCAGACGCTGGCGAACGTCTATCAGGCCATCGACGCGGATCATGAGATCGTGCCGGTGCTAAACAAGATCGATCTGCCCGCGTCCGATTGTGACCGCGTGGCCGAACAGATCGAAGACGTCATCGGCATCGACGCGACCGACGCCATTCAGGTCAGCGCCAAGACGGGGCAGGGCATCCATGAGACGCTGGAAGCCATCGTGCAGCAACTGCCCGCACCGCAGGGCAATCTGGATGCACCGCTCAAGGCGATGCTGGTGGATTCGTGGTACGACGCTTATCTCGGCGTCATCGTTCTGGTCCGCATCATGGACGGCACGCTGAAAAAGGGCATGCGGGTCAAGTTCATGTCAAACGGCACCCTGCACCATGTGGACCGCGTCGGTGTTTTCCGCCCTGAGATGGAGATGGTGGACTCGCTTGGCCCTGGTGAGATCGGCTTTCTCACCGCATCCATCAAACAGGTCCGCGACACCCGCGTCGGCGACACCATCACCAATGACCGCAATGGCACCGAACAGGCGCTGACGGGCTTCAAACCCGCGCAGCCGGTGGTGTTCTGCGGCCTCTTCCCCGTGGACAGCGCCGAATTCGAAGACCTGCGTGATGCGATCGACAAGCTGGCGCTCAACGACGCCAGCTTCAGCTTTGAAATGGAAACCTCGGCCGCGCTGGGCTTTGGCTTCCGCTGCGGCTTCCTGGGCCTTCTGCACCTTGAGGTCATCCGTGACCGCATCGAACGCGAATACGATATCGAGCTCATCACCACCGCGCCCTCGGTGATCTATCACGTCTACATGAAAGACGGCGAGATGATCGAGCTGCACAACCCCGCCGACATGCCCGACCCATCCAAGGTCGACCATATCGAGGAACCGCGCATCAAGGCGACCATCCTGGTGCCCGACGAATACCTCGGCGACGTGCTGAAACTCTGCCAGGACCGCCGCGGTATCCAGCTGGACCTGACCTATGCGGGCAGCCGCGCCATGGTCGTCTATGACCTGCCGCTGAATGAGGTGGTCTTTGACTTCTACGACCGCCTGAAATCGGTGACCAAGGGCTATGCCTCGTTCGACTACCAGATGACCGGCTATACCGAGGATAATCTGGTCAAGATGTCGGTGCTGGTGAATGACGAACCGGTTGATGCACTGTCGACCATGGTTCACCGCGACCGGGCCGAGATGCGGGGCCGGGCGATGTGCGAAAAGCTCAAGGACCTGATCCCGCGCCACATGTTCAAAATCCCGATCCAGGCCGCCATCGGAGGCAAGGTCATCGCCCGCGAGACCCTCTCGGCGCTGCGCAAGGACGTGACTGCGAAGTGTTACGGAGGCGACGCCACGCGGAAACGCAAACTGCTGGACAAGCAGAAGGCGGGTAAAAAGAAGATGCGCCAGTTCGGGAAGGTGGATATCCCGCAGGAGGCGTTTATTAGCGCCTTAAAAATGGACAGCTAATGTTGTCCATTTTTAAGGCGGGTGGGCGAAAGCGGTTGGCGCAGCCAACTGCGTGCCCACATTACCATTTCCGTTATGTTAGGTGTTATCTGAACATTTCGCCTCCGGGGCGTTTTGTCAGTGCGTCTGATACAATTATTCCACCACGGCTGCGTCCGCTTGCTTCTTGGTACCGATATTGGATGCCCTTTAACCAAGACTTGTATTTACTTTTTATTTTTACGTAGTTGGGCGAACATGAACCGATTGAATTTGACCTTCGCAATAGGTGTTAATCGAAATCAGAGTCACGAAGGCAGATGCGAGTAGATCTGAAACCTGCAATCCTGCATGGTTGTCGGAGTGCGAGAACGCGGGTAACTCGACTATACGGTCATACGAGTCACCTGTTCCCTTAAACTTCTGGGTAAAGATTGAGTGTGCCACCTGAGTGTTTAAATTGTGTACTCGGCTGTCTGCCACGACAAACCCATAATCGTTATGATACGTCAAATAGCGTTGAAAGTCTGCGTAAATCGATTGCATGGAGGACGTATAAACCGACACGCCATTCATTGTTTGCGCGATACCTTTGATCCAAACGCGACCTACAATTTGTGCGTTTGCTTTGTCTATGAGTTGGGTGGCGGCGTCCATCACACCGAATGTGTCTCGCCAAGTTCCGACTTCCGGAGCACGCATTTTTTCTCAGATCAGAACCTTTGATTTCCGCCCGAATCCAGTCCAGATGAGTAGCGGTGCTAGGAAGTATCTTAGGAAAGAATCGTTGCTTCAGTTCGATCAAATCAGTGGTTAACTGGTGAAGATCGGCGTAATCGATAAAGACCCGGTGATAACTAGAGCTGGCTGTATACTAGATGTGGTAGAAGGCAGGCTGCCGGTGCACCCTGCTTCGTCAATGTAGCAAATTTTCACTGCTCGTTTACCTAATTTTTCTACTTTTCGTTGACACTGACCCTTCTAATAGCCATATGCTGTTTGTAGCAATCGCTATTCGCCGAACTGCAATGCAGGCGGCAAGTCCTATAGCCACCCTTGTGGCTATAGTTGTTTTTAAAGTTAAAATGTTGCGATTGTGCAAATTTGCTGGACTTCTAGGCTACGTCACTTTATGGGCGTAGCCCATCGACGTAGCGCGAAGCTGTGCGTTTTCGCACAGTAATGATGGTGATAGCTGAGTCTTGTCGGCGGTTACTGCCTATTAACATTTAAGAATTCAACTGCCCGGCGATACCGCCGGACCGCGCCGACCCGCCCTGATGAGGCGGCGCGTTTGCGCCCCGGGGCTTCGCCCGTTCGAGGCTGAATTCGTCCACTGGACGAATTCCGAGACGCCGCTCATCCCCTCGGGCCGGCGCTGCCCTCAGTTCTTTTGATCGAACGGTATTCATAATCCGTAGGGCGGGCTTCAGCCCGCCATTCGCCTGACCCAAACCCTACGCGCATGGATCGGAAGGGATGGCGGGCTGAAGCCCGCCCTACGGTGTATTGGTGGGTTGAAAACCCACCCTACGTAGGATGGGTTTTTAACCCATCACCCACACTGTGACCCACCTCACAGCCCCAACCGCACCCTCCTGCTACACTTGACCCAACGGAACCCTCTGCGGGAGGCCCAAATGTCCACGTCCATGATCCCCATCATCGCCCTTGGGTCGGCGGGTCTCTATTCCGTGGCCATGATCGCGATGAAGTTCTGGTGGAAACTCCCCGGCGTGGGTCTTGGCCTGCTGATCGTGGCAACCCTGCTGGCCGGGGCGACGCTGGAGCTTGCCGCGTTGCGCGAGGAACGGTTGGGCATCATCTATACCGGCATTCTGGGGGCCGAGGTCATCCTGATCGCCATCGCCTCGTACTTCCTGTTCGGCGAAAACTTCTCTGGTCGCGAAGTCGCCGGGATTGGCCTTGTCCTGGTCGGCACGGCTTTGGCATGGGCCTGATCGCGCCTCGTACTTCCACTTATTCTGACCCAGATCAAGGATCACCCTCAAGCTTGGTTTTAAGGTGCGCGCAAACAGACTGGAAAAACGAGGCACCCTATGCTGACCCTGATGCTGATCCTTCACATCTTTCTTGGTTCCACCTTTGCCGGGTCCGCTGTAATTGCGGTTTTGGCAATGGGTTACACGTCGGCGACGCATATTCTGGTCGCAGCTGTCGTGGGGTTTGTGGCGGCGTTCCCGGTCTCGTATCTGGTGGCCCGCAAGCTCGAAAGCTGATCCGTGGTGCATAGTTCCCCGCTTTAGACGCACACATCTCAATCTGTTATTGTGTCCGTGGGGGACCGCGTTTGGGCGGCTTTATTCTTCGGGTGCCTGCAACGCATGACCCTCAGAAATGAGAGGTTATTATGCACAAATTCTTAACGACGACCGCAGCCACAGTTCTGACCCTAGGCTTGTCCGCAGGTTTGGCTCAGGCCGAGACCTATGACGCCGCAGCCAAGGGCATGGGGACGAACGCGAACCAGGTCTATGGCATCTCGGACGGGAACGCCGTGGTCAAAACGCAGACCGACTATGACAGTTTCGAAGTTACCGTCGGGCACCCGCTGGAGGGGGCAACGGGTTCGTGCTTCGGTGCGCTGCTGGTCAACGGAGCTGTGGTCTCGGGCACCGGGAATTGTGTGTTCGATACCACCTCGGGCGAAAAGGCGGTGATGACCTGGACGGCCACGGGCCTTGGTGCGGATGGGGCTTTGACGGGCGACTGGACCGTCTCGGGCGGTTCGGGCAGTTGGGCCAGCGCCACCGGAAGCGGGGGTTTTTCGTCGCTGACTGATCCTGACACCAAGAAGTTCGTGAATACGATCACAGGTAGTATCACAATCGAATAGATCAATCTTCACAAAGGCTTGCGACAGGGGGCGCGGGGTTTGACGTGCCCCCGTTCGCTGTGGATGTCTAAGGGGTCCATGAACCAATCATGAAGTTTCCCTCAGGTAAGTTGTAACTGGATCGCGCCCTCCCAATCTGTTGAGCAGGCCAGCATCGGCCCGACAGAAGGAGAGAGCCAATGACCAGATACATGACTGCCGGAGCAGCCGCTCTGGCCACGACCCTCACCCTTGGTACGGCCGCGCTGGCTGATACCGCGCCGGATCTGCGCGGTACCTGGTTGGGCTCGTACACAACCGTTTCACCAAGCCATTATCAACGCGGCGATGAGCCCAGGTTCAATCAGGCTGAATGGATGCTGGATGTCCAGATTCAGGAAGACAACGTGTTCTGGGGTCCCAGCAAATGGCGTCGCGAAGGCGATGCCGAGTGGAACGAAAATGAGGCCACTGGCACCATCAGCCTGGACGGTTCGGGAAGTATCGGGATCATCGAAACCTCGCCCATGATCATCGGCGCAAACGCGTTGATCGACGCCCGGTACGAAGATGGAAAGATCTATGCGGATTTCCGTAGCCTGCGTAACGGAACGACTTACAGCACCGTTCTGGAACGTCAGGTGAACTGAAGCGTTTCCGGCCCGATCGGTCTCTAGGGGGTACTGGCTGCGGTTTGTTGTAGCACGTAATAGGTAATCCTGATCGGGTCGGAGCGCTTCTCAAAAAGCGGAATTAGGATCCCCTCGGTGAGGGGGCGGGTCGGGCGGTGATGGTGCCACCTGCGACAGGGCTCGGATTGGTCTATGCCCAAAAGCGGCGTTCCTCGGTACAGGCCAGCCGGGCTTCGCGATCCTTCAGCGCGGTATTGCAGAAAGTGGGCAATGGCGCTCGACCCAAAACTCACATTATGTTTGCTGCGAAAAGTGGGATCGATTCTTGGAAACTTGCCTCTGGGGATCGGAGAATCTCACGGTTTTTACCAATTTGACCGATTAATGGCCTTTGCACTCGCAGAAAGACTGCAAAATTGCGTTATTGTCGGATGATTTTATTTTTCCACCGCCAAGCTAGTGGCACTTCGAAGTTTCCAGAGTTATCCACATAAGCTTCCCGGCACATATCAACATCTTATCCCCGTCTAATTTTCATGCTGCAGTGCTATTTTCTTGTTCGAGACAGGTCCGAATGTAACAGTCTGATTACTGCAACGGTTCTTCGGAACCTGAGCGGGGCGCAAAGGCCAGGGGGTCAGAGCGATGAGAGCAGATTTTAGGATTTGTTTTTCGTTGCAATGATTTACCGGTGGGCAAATGGCTGATCTAGGTTTCGAATTTGGATCAGGCGATTACCCTCTCAGAAGGTCGGCGCGTGCTGTGTGGTGCCAGCAGGTACGACGCAGCGGCTTTGGCCCTTTAGGGGGCCGGGGCAACTGGCTCGGGACGTTCCTCGGACGTGTCGACCCGGCAAGGCGTCAGGAGTATCCGCAAGGATGCATGCATGGACCGCGTCTGCGCACCTGACGCCTTTTCCTTTTGCCGTACATTGGCTTGAAACAGACTGCCACTCTATCCCCTTTAAAAAAGGGAACGGGGTTCTTGTGTGTACACAAGAACCCCGTCGTGTTGTCAGAAATGCAATACCGCGTCTATGCACCTGTGATCCGCAGTTTACTGTGGATCGTGGCCGGTATCAACTATATGTTGCGGTTCCTGCCTCGACCCAGCAATAAATGGAGTGGTTTACAGGTTTTCCTGCACGTCCGTAGCCGCGCCTTGAATCGCGTCGCCTGCTTTCTCGATGTCTTTGCCAGCGCCCTTTGCGGTTTCACAAGCGGTGAGGGTGAACAGGGCCAGGCCAATCAGAATTGCACGGGTCATCGGTGTCTCCATTTGTGTCAGTTATGTGTTGCGTAGCAGTTTTTCCCGAACGGAACCAGAGCTTTGGGTCCCGTATTATTCCTTGCGGATCAACGGACCAAACAGCGCGGTTGCAACAAAGATCAAAGCCGCCGCACAAACGATGCTGGGCCCGGCTGGCGTGTCGGCCAGATACGCGCCCCACAGCCCGCCCAATGCGGCCACAGAGCCTATGATCGCGGCGTAGAACGCCATGGCTTCGGGTGTTCTGACCAAAGACCGCGCACCCGCTGCTGGGATTACCAGCAAGGCTGCGATCAAAAGAACGCCAACCACCTTGATTGCAACGGCCACGACCAGAGCCATGGCAACGGTCAGCCACATTTCTTCGCGCTTTGGGTCGATATCTGAGGCGTAGGCCAGGTCCGGGTTGAGCGTGGCCACCAACAAGGCCGACCACCTCCAGATCATCAGGGCAAGGATCAATGTGCCGCCAACCCAGATTGTCGTCAAATCGGTTTTGGTGACGGCTAGGATGTCGCCGAACAAAAAGGCGTTCAGATCCAGTCGGACATCCGCCAACAAGGCTACGGTGACCAATCCGGCTGCCAGTGCAGTATGGGCGATGACGCCCAGCAACGTGTCCATGGCAAAACCCTTACCACTCAGCAGCGTCACGGTCAGGCCCATGGCCAAAGCGGCAGCGACAATAGCTGGCAGGAAGGGCAGCGAAAACGCAAGCGCTAGCGCAACCCCCAAAACCGAGGCATGCGCGGTCGCCTCGCCCAGATAAGCCATGCGACGCCAAACCACGAAACAACCCAGAGGGGCCGCCGCAATTGCAACGCCAACCCCTGCAAGGGCGGCGCGTACCATAAAATCGTCCAGCATCAGTTGGTATTGTCCTGTGCGTGATGGTGATCGTGATGGTGGGAATGGCTGTGCTTATGTTGATACAAAGCCATGGTGCCCTTGGTGCCGCTGCCGAACAATGCCCGGTATTCAGGTGCGTCAGCGACAGTGTTGGGCGAACCTTCACAGCATATATGTCCGTTCAGACACAGCACTCGGTCCGAGGCCGCCATGACCACATGCAGGTCGTGGCTGACCATCACGACCGCGCAGCCCAATTCGCGGCGAACCTGCTCAATCCGTTGGTAGAACGCAGCCGCACCGGGTTGATCAAGCCCTTGTGTCGCTTCGTCCAATAGCAGCAGTTGCGGATTTTCTAGCAAAGCACGCGCCAGAAGAACGCGTTGAAACTGGCCGCCGGACAGTTTCGTCATCTGTCTGCTGCGAAGGTCGGGGACGCCGGCAATGTCTAATGCATTGACTGCGTCGCGGGCCGAGATTCGCTTGGGAAGACCTAGAAACCGCTGGACTGTCATCGGCAGGGCCGCATCAAGCGCCAGATTCTGGGGCACATAACCGATACGCAGGCCTGGCGCGCGTTGCACGGTGCCTTGGGCAGGAGAGACCGCACCAATCATCGCGCGCAGAAGGGTCGATTTGCCCGATCCGTTTGGTCCGACAATCGTGACAATCTCGCCTTCGGAAACCGAGGCGTTCACATGTTCAAGAATGGTTCGGCCATCCACGCGAATGGACATGTCCTTCAGAGAGATCAGCGTTATTGTCACGGTTGATCCCCAATGCATTCGGGGCACAGACCTTCGGCTTCGACCACAACCCGCTCGATCCGAAACCCCGAGTTGCTGGCCGCAGCGCCCAAACGCCCCTGCGTCAGCTCGGTTTCAGTTTCGGCTACAGCTTTGCAGGATCGGCAGATCAGGAAGGCCGGAATATGGTCATGGGTCGGGTGGGCGCAGGCGGTATAGGCGTTCAGTTGTTCGATCCGGTGGACAAACCCGTTCTGCACCAGAAAATCCAGTGCGCGATAAGCCACGGGCGGTTGCGAACCCATCCCCTCGGCGGACAGGACGCTGAGGATGTCGTAAGCACCCATTGCCCGATGTTTTTCCAGCAGAATCTCAAGTACGCGGCGCCTGACCGGTGTGAATTGCAGGCGCTGCGCTTTGCACTTTGCGTCGGCCTGAGCCAGGGCTGTGTGAACGCAATGCGTGTGGTCGTGTTGTCTGAAGCCAACTGTGCTCATGGTGATGCGCTCCGGGTATTTTCTGCTTGATATGTTATAACACCAAGCTTATCAAGCGCTCGAAGTATGTGATAACATATCATCTTGGAGTGCGTATGATCCGTTTTTCCCTCTTTGTAATTGGTGCCGGTTTGGCAGGTCAAGCTGCAGCCGAAGCCCCAAAGGTCGCCACTGATATTGCTCCGGTTCATTCCTTGGTGGCACGCGTCATGGATGGGGTAGGATCGCCAGATCTGATCATCCCGCCGGGTGCTTCACCGCACAGTAACGCGATGCGGCCTTCTCAGGCGCGTGCATTGCAATCGGCGGATGTGGTGTTCTGGGTCGGCGAAGAGCTGACTCCCTGGATGGTCAAGCCACTGAGTGCATTGTCCGGGGATGCGCAGCTTGTGACTTTGCTGGATACAGATGGAACAGTTCTGTACGATTTTCGCGATGTTACCGAAGAGGGTCATGAAGAGGATCATCATGATGATCACGATGACCACGCCAAGCATGACGACCATTCTGATCATGACGATCATGATGGTCATGACGATCATGCCGAAGACAAACATGAAGGCCACGACGACCACGAAGAAGGGCACGCAGGCCACGACGATCACGGTCATGACCATGACGGAATTGATCCGCATGCCTGGTTGGACCCCGAAAATGCGCGGGTTTGGATCCAGGTAATCGCGGAAACTCTGGCGACCGCTGATCCGGAAAACGCGCAACAGTATCGAGACAATGCACAGGCCGCCGATGCCGAACTGGCTGGCTTGCAGGATGAAATAGCTGCTGACTTAAGCGGCATGCAGGCACGCAGCTTCATCACATTCCATGATGCCTATCAGTATTTCGAAAAGCGCTTTGGCTTGGAAACCTCTGGATCCGTCAGCTTGGGCGACGCCTCGGCGCCGGGACCCGCGCGTCTGGCCGCCCTGCAGGAAAAAGTCACCGAAGATCAGATCGTCTGCGCCTTTGCGGAACCACAATACGACACTCGTTTGGTGAAAACTGCGATTGAGGGAACGGGCGCCGCAATCTATCATCTGGATCCGATCGGCGTGGCCCTTAACCCTGGCGCAGATCAATATACGGATTTGCTGCGCGCATTGGTCGACGGTTATCAGGCCTGTGCCAACGGATCGTAAAAGGCTGAAAGTTCAGCCTTTTTCCTCGCCACAGAACATGTCGTAGACAAGTTCCAGCATGCGGCGCGGGCGGTCATCCGCCAGACGGTAATAGATCGCCTTGCCCTCGCGGCGGGGCGTCACCAGCCCCTCAAGGCGCAGGCGCGACAATTGCTGGGACACGGCAGCCTGACGCGCCGATAACAATTCTTCCAATTCGGTCACGGATTTTTCGCCAGACACCAGGTGGCACAGGATCATCAGGCGACCTTCATGGCTGATGGCTTTCAGGAAATTCGACGCGCGCGTCGCGTTGTTAACCATCTTGTCGAACGACTCGGGAGGCATATTTTGCGAAAGCTGGGGAAGGGCCATCGTTTGTTTCCTTTTCTACGCGTAAGCGGGGTGGGTGTTGTTTTGAGCGGATCCGATACGCGTTATGTTTGGTTACATATTTTGATCATGTATTTCCATATGCACGGATCAAAATGATGTGATGTGACAGCGATGAGATTTGATGGACATCACCGCGATAACTTTGGCGACAGCGGGATTAAGCCTTAAAACACGGCGATAGGGGGTGAAGTATCCGGTCCCCCTTGCAGCCCCCCGATGGCGACACTAAGACTTGGGTAACGTTTCTTCGGGTAATGTCCCGATCCATAGCAAAGCAGGCAGGTTCAGAATGTTCGATCCAGTTGATACCTATATGAATACGCTCGTCCCAATGGTGGTCGAACAGACCAGCCGGGGCGAACGGGCCTACGATATTTTCTCGCGCCTTTTGAAAGAGCGGATCATCTTCATCAACGGCCCGATCCATGACGGGATGAGCCATCTTGTCGTGGCGCAGCTGCTGCATCTTGAGGCGGAAAACCCCAGCAAAGAGATCTCGATCTACATCAACTCGCCAGGTGGAGTGGTGACCTCGGGTTTGTCGATTTACGACACAATGCAGTATATCAAGCCGAAATGTTCGACATTGGTAATCGGTCAGGCGGCCTCGATGGGGTCGGTTTTGCTGGCTGGGGGCGAAAAAGGTATGCGGTTCTCGCTGCCCAACAGCCGCATCATGGTCCACCAACCCAGCGGCGGGTATCAGGGTCAGGCCAGCGACATCATGATTCACGCAGCTGAGACACAGAAACTGAAGGATCGCCTTTATGACATATACGTGCGTCATACGGGCCAGACCAAAAAGGCAGTTGAAAAGGCACTTGATCGTGACAATTTCATGAGCCCGGAAGAGGCGAAAGATTGGGGTCACATCGACGAAATCGTTGAAAACCGCGCCAAAATGGACGGCGACGAGGCCTGAGTTTAAGCTCCCGGGCCGGTGGTGCGGGGGCGCATTTTGAGATTGTAGCCGTCTCGGTGCTGGCCTAAGCTGCACGAACAGGTGGCAAGCGCGGTTCAGTATGGGCCGCAGGGACGAAGCCCGAAAGGTAGAACATGGCGACGAATTCAGGCGGTGACGGCAAGAACACGCTCTACTGTAGCTTCTGCGGCAAGAGCCAGCATGAGGTGCGCAAGCTGATTGCCGGACCGACCGTGTTTATCTGCGATGAATGCGTCGAACTGTGCATGGACATCATCCGCGAGGAAACCAAGGCCAGCGGTCTGAAGTCCTCGGACGGGGTTCCGACACCGAAAGATATCTGCGAGGTTCTGGACGACTATGTGATCGGTCAGGCGACGGCCAAACGGGTTCTGTCGGTTGCGGTTCACAACCACTACAAGCGTTTGAACCACGCCCAAAAGGCGGGTGGCGATATTGAGTTGGCGAAATCCAACATCCTTCTGATCGGCCCAACCGGTTGCGGTAAAACCTTGCTGGCGCAGACATTGGCTCGGATTCTGGACGTGCCGTTCACTATGGCAGATGCCACCACGCTGACCGAAGCCGGTTACGTGGGTGAGGATGTCGAGAATATCATTCTCAAACTGCTGCAAGCCAGCGAATACAATGTCGAACGCGCGCAGCGCGGCATTGTATATATCGATGAAGTCGACAAGATCACACGCAAGTCCGAAAACCCCTCGATCACGCGCGATGTGTCGGGCGAAGGCGTTCAGCAGGCGCTGCTGAAACTGATGGAAGGCACCGTGGCCAGTGTTCCGCCTCAAGGTGGTCGTAAACATCCGCAGCAGGAATTCCTGCAGGTGGACACGACGAATATCCTGTTCATTTGCGGTGGTGCGTTTGCGGGTCTGGACAAGATCATCGCGCAACGTGGCAAGGGCTCGGCCATGGGCTTTGGTGCTGACGTACGTGACAATGATGAACGCGGTGTGGGCGAAATTTTCAAAGATCTGGAGCCCGAAGATCTGCTGAAATTCGGTCTGATCCCGGAATTTGTCGGTCGTTTGCCGGTTTTGGCAACGCTGGAAGATCTGGATGAGGACGCGCTGGTTACCATTCTGACCAAGCCCAAGAACGCTCTGGTCAAGCAATATCAGCGCCTGTTCGAACTGGAAGATGCCGAGCTGGCGTTTACCGACGACGCGCTGAAGGCGATTGCCAAGAAGGCCATCGAACGTAAGACCGGCGCGCGCGGGCTGCGCTCGATCCTCGAGGACATCCTGCTGGATACGATGTTCGAACTGCCCGGCATGAAAAACGTGACCGAGGTTGTGGTCAACGAAGAGGCTGTGTCGTCCGACAAGCAGCCGCTGATTATCTACGCGGACGCGGCGGAATCGGCCTCGGCCGGTTAAGTTCAAAATGAATTAGCAAACACGGCGCGGCATGGACCGCGCCGTTTTCTTTTGGAGGCATCATGACGATCAAACGTATCTCCTCGGGCGGAGAATTCGAAGCCAAAATAGGCTACTGCCGAGCGGTGGTAGCCGGTGGCTGGGTTCATGTGGCTGGGACGGTCGGGCAGGGCGATGATGTGACCCAACAATGTCGTGCAGCACTGGTGACAATCGAAAAAGCCCTTAGCGAGTCTGGGGCCAGCTTTGCTGATGTTGTTCGCGTAACATACATGCTGCCCGACCGTGCCGAATTTGAACCCTGCTGGCCGATTTTGCGAGAGTATTTTGGCGGCAACCCTCCGGCGACATCCATGATCGAATGCGGGTTGATTGACCCAAAATACCGCATCGAAATCGAAGTAACGGCTTATTTGCCAGAATAGTGAGTGCGGCCCTTGTGACACTGGACCTTGGCGTGGCTTTGGTCCATATCTGCGGGGACAGAAATGCCGGAGGCAGCCGATGGGAATCCTGAACACGCTATTGCGGGCCGTAACCTGGTGGAACGGGGCGACTCTGAACACGCAGATCTATACCGCACGCAAGGGTGTTAAGGTCGGCGAGGATAACGAAGGCAACGTTTTCTACAAGAACGCCGATGACAGCAAGCGCTGGGTGATTTTCAACGGCGAAGCCGAGGCGAGCCGGATCGATCCGGATTGGCACGGTTGGCTGCACCGTACCTGGGACGAGCCGCCAACCGACAAACCGTTACAGCACAAATCCTGGGAGAAACCCCATCAAGAAAACCTGACGGGTACCGCATTGGCTTATGCGCCCGCGGGATCTCTGCGTCGGCAAGACCCGATCGAGCGCAAAGATTACGAGGCCTGGAGCCCGGAATAAACGAGGCGAGCAATGTCTACTTATAATGTGACCGAAGTTCTTGTCGGTGGGGCCGTATTGGCCTGCGCCGTTGCCTTTGGGGTCTATGCAAGCCAATCCACCGGTCTGTCGCAAGGCGGTGAAGGGTATCAACTGGGGGCGTCCTTCCGGTCGCTGGAAGGTGTCGGTGTCGGCACGGATGTACGTCTGGCCGGGGTCAAGATCGGCACGGTAACCGGTGTTACCCTAAACGCAGACACCTATCGTGCGGACACGACATTCACGATCCGGGACGGTATTCTGGTGCCTGATGACAGCGCCATCGTGATCTCTTCCGAAGGGCTGCTGGGCGGCAATTTCGTTGAGGTGATGCCCGGTGGTTCGCCTTTCTATTTCGAGCCGGGCGATCAGGTCGAAGATACCCAAGGCGCGGTGAGCCTGATCTCACTACTGGTCAAATTCGTGGCCGGGGATAGCAGCGAATGAGGCGTTTCGCCCTGATCGCTGCGCTGCTGGTCGCCTCTGGCACATCAGCTCAGGAAAAGGTTCAATCCGCCCCCGGAGCAATCCTGCGGGGCCTGGACAAAGTCAGCGGCCAAACCGTCGATGTCGAAATGCAAAACGGTCAGACCGGAGAGGTATTCGGTCTGGATGTTGCATTGGGGGATTGCCGCTATCCTGTCGAAAACCCGACAGGTGATGCGTTTGCCTATCTTACGATCTGGGAAAAAGGTAAGTCGGATCAATTGTTTGACGGCTGGATGATTGCAACGTCTCCAGCCCTGAACGCGCTGGATCATGCGCGCTATGACGTCTGGGTGATCCGCTGTATTACGCCCTCGGGCAACTGAACCAAAGGCGTGGTAAAATCTGCGTTGGTGTTCAATGCCTCGTCCAAGTCCTGACGGTATTGCGAGCGCGGAATTTCGATTGCACCCAAGGACGCCAGATGAGTTGTCAGAAACTGCGTATCAAACAGCCGAAACCCGGTTTGGCGCAGTCGGTCCACCAGATAGGCCAGCGCGATTTTTGACGCATCTGTTCGGCGTGAGAACATGCTTTCCCCAAAGAATGCAGCGCCCAATGTAACGCCGTAAACACCGCCAACCAATTGATCTTTTTCCCAAATCTCCAGAGAATGCGCATAGCCTGACTGATGAACTTGTATGTACAGCTCGCGAAGTTCGGCATTGATCCAGGTGTCGGCGCGATCTGCGCAGCCGTCGACCACCCCGGTAAAATCCTGATCTATGGTGACAGAGAACCCGCAATTTCGGATGCGGCGAGCCAGACTGCGCGAGACGTGGAATCCATCCAAGGGAAAGACTCCGCGAAACTTGGGATCAACCCAGAACAATTCAGGCGCGTCACGATTTTCGGCCATCGGAAAAATGCCAATGGAATAGCCGTGCAGTAAAAGTTCCGGGGAAAGGCTCATGCGGAATGCTCGAAGGGCGAAGGACTGTAGCCCTTCGCCCCCAGTAGGTTAGTCAGGCATATTCTCAGCAAGCCAGCGTTCCAACCAGTGGATGTTGTAGGTGCCGCTGTGAATATCGGGTTCCTGTAAGAGGTCGTGAAACAGCGGCACAGTGGTATCAATGCCGTCCACGATCAGTTCGCCCAATGCGCGTTCCAGACGCGCCAGTGCCTCGGCCCGGTCGCGGCCCTGTACTATCAGTTTGGCAATCAGCGAGTCGTAATAGGGCGGGATTGAGTAACCATCATAAAGCGCTGAATCCATCCGCACGCCCAATCCGCCGGGCGCATGATAGGCAGTGATCTTGCCCGGGCAGGGTGAGAAGTTGGGCAGTTTTTCAGCATTGATCCGAACTTCGATGGCGTGGCCATTGATTTCTAGATCGTCCTGACCGAACGACATGTCTTCACCGGCAGCCACGAGGATCTGTTCCCGCACCAGGTCGACGCCAAAGATCCCTTCGGTTACCGGGTGTTCAACCTGAAGACGGGTGTTCATCTCGATGAAATAGAACTCACCGTTTTCGTACAGGAACTCGATGGTACCCGCACCTATATAGTTGATTTTGGCCACGGCGTCGGCACAGACCTTGCCGATCTTGGCGCGTTCCTCTGGCGTGATGCAGGGGCCAGGGGCCTCTTCAAACACCTTCTGGTGGCGACGCTGCAGCGAACAGTCGCGTTCGCCCAGATGAACCGCTTTGCCTTTGCCATCGCCAAACACCTGAATTTCGATGTGGCGCGGCGTGGTCAGGTATTTCTCAATATAGACCTCGTCATTGCCAAAGGCGGCTTTGCCCTCGGCCCGTGCGGTCATGAATGCGCTTTCCATCTCATCGGCGTTCATCGCGACCTTCATGCCGCGCCCACCGCCACCTGCGGTGGCCTTGATGATAACGGGATAGCCGAAATCTTCGCCGATCTTTTTAGCGGTTGCCAGGTCAGGCACACCACCATCCGAACCGGGAACGCAGGGCACACCCAGTTGTTTCATCGTGTCTTTGGCGGTGATCTTGTCGCCCATGATGCGGATATGTTCCGCGGTGGGGCCAATAAAGGTGATGCCGTGATCTTCGACGATCTGCACGAACTCGGCATTCTCGGACAGGAAGCCGTAACCGGGGTGGATCGCCTGTGCGCCGGTGATTTCACAGGCCGAGATGATCGCGGGCATCGAAAGATAGCTCTGCGGGCTGGGCGGAGGGCCGATACATACCGATTCGTCCGCCATGCGCACATGCATCGCGTCGCTGTCAGCGGTTGAATGCACGGCGACCGTCTTAATCCCCATCTCGCGCGCGGCGCGGATGACGCGCAGGGCGATCTCGCCTCGGTTGGCAATCAGGATTTTATCGAACATGGGCCCGCCTTACTCAACGATGACCAGAGGGGTGCCGAATTCTACAGCGTCACCATCACCAACCAAAATACGCTTGATGGTGCCTGCTTTGGGCGCGTGGATATGGTTCATGGTTTTCATCGCTTCTACGATCAGCAGCGTGTCGCCTTCGGATACCGACGCGCCGACCGAAATAAACGCAGGTGCGCCCGGTTCAGCTTGCATATACACGGTGCCGACCATGGGCGAGGTTACGGCGCCGGGGTGGCTGGCCGGATCTTCCTGTGCGGCGGGGGCTTCGGCTGCTGCAGGCGCGGCGGCAGGGGCAGCAACGGGCGCAGCCGGGGCTGCGGCAGGAACGGCAACCTGAACCGGAGCAGCGGCGACCTGGTTCATGCGGCTGACACGCACGTTCAGGCTGTCTTCTTCGCCATATTCGCGTTTGACCTGCAATTCGGTCAGATCGTTTTCGCGCAGCAATTCGGCCAGTGCCTTGATGAATGCCACATCCGCTTCGTGTTTGGTGTCTGTCATGAGTGTCCTCGACGGTTCCCCTTTGGCCCGTCTGTTCCTGCGGGCTTTGGTCTAATTACGCAGCGTTATAAGCCAAGCGCCCGGCCATGAAAAGCGCAGTCTCGGCCTGACAGATAAGGGTTTTACCCAAGTTTTCCCGAGGGGGAAGGGGCTACAGTGGCATTCCTGAAAGTTTCGCCACCAATTCGGGTAGTTTGCGTGCCCCGAATTTCTCAAGCAGGCGTGCGCGATAGGCTTCGATCGTCCGATAACTAAGGCCCAATTCAACCCCGATTTCCTTTGCGGACAAGCCACGGCAAGACATGATGGCAACCTCACGCTCGCGAACAGTCAGTTCGACCAGGGGACGTTCTTCCGAGATATCGGAAAAGCTCCAGATGCCATGTCGGAACGGATCGTCCGGTGTTAACGAGCGCCCGCGGGCACGGCACCAGAACAGATCGCTGTTGCGCCTCCGCATGACCCGCTCATCCGTGTAATACCCGGTGTCGCGCATCACCTGCAGGCTGCGTGCGCCTATGCGCTCCCAATCGGCGACCGAGGGGTACAGATGCAACAGAGGCATGTTCCGATAATCCGCAACCTCGCCGCCAAAGGTGCGGGCGAACTGCAGGTTGCAGCGCCGGATAATCCGGTTTTCCAATTCGACTAACCCGATTGGCGCATATTCAAAGGCGGGATCGCTCATCCAGCTATCGTGCCGGGAATTGGGTGAAATGAGAAGGGGCAGTACGCAGATTCTGATCACGGCTGGCGAACGATGCGTCGTGCAGATGTGTTAAATTTGTAAAGTGGCTATGAAAATTTGTGCATAACTAATAGAAAAGAAAAACAAGTTTTGAAAACATCGTTAGGAAATGGCTAATTAAGTTCCTATGAGATTGGGGTAAGGGTATGCGCGATACGCTGACAGGCAGTCGCATTCGGGAAAGGCGTCAGATCGCCGGGATGCGCCAGGCTGAGCTGGCGCGGCGGGTCGGGATATCGGCATCTTACCTTAATCTTATCGAACACAACCGCCGCCGGATCGGTGGCAAGTTGCTGGTCAATATAGCGACGGTGCTGGCGGTGGAACCATCGGTGCTGACACAGGGGATCGAAGCCACATTGATTGCCGCGCTACGCGAGGCGGCGGCTGATGCCGTTGGTCAACAGGCTGAACTGGACGGGTTAGAAGAATTCGCGGGCCGGTTCCCTGGATGGGCCGGTGTACTGGCCCAGATGCATCGGCGTGTGGTGTCGTTGGAGCGCACAGTCGAAACGTTATCCGACAGGTTGACTCATGATCCCCATCTGGCGGCGTCCATGCATGAGGTCCTGTCAACCGCTGCTGCGATTCGTTCAACCGCGGCTATTCTGGCAGACACGCAGGAAATCGAACCAGAATGGCGGGACCGGTTCCACAGCAACCTGCATCAGGATGCGGAACGCTTGGCGGATAGCTCGAAATCGCTTGTGGCTTACCTTGATGAAAGCGATTCCGCCGGGGATCATCGGGGCGTTCCGCTGGAGGATGTCGAGGCGTTTTTCGACGCCAACGGGCATCATTTCCCGCAGATCGAACAGGAGGGGGCCGGCGCTGAAATTGATCTGAGCGATCTGGATTCGGCGACAGCCAAATCCCTGACACGAGACTTTCTTGACATCTATGCTGCAGATGCCCGGGCCATGCCGCTAGAGGATGTGCAAGCGGCTTTGGCAGAATCTGCGTTGAACCCGCTGCAATTGGCGTCCCGGTTTTCGGTGGATCTTGCGACGGTGCTGCGTCGGTTGGCGGCCCTGCCGGACGGGTATCTGGGCCGCCCGACGGGTCTGGTGGTGTGTGACGCATCCGGCAGCATTCTGTTCAACAAATCCGTCCCCGGCTTTGCTATGCCGCGTTTTGGCGAAGCCTGCCCCCTGTGGCCGTTGTTTCAGGCCCTGAACAGGCCCTTGGTGCCCATTCGGCAACGCATTGTACAGCTTGGTCGGACGGCCGCTGTCTTCGACTGTTATGCCTATGCCTGGCCGCAATCCGTTTCCGGGTACGACGAGGGGCCAGTTTATCGCTCGGTGATGCTGGTACGCTCGGTCGAAGACGTGGCGCATGACGAACAGGCCGTGGCCCGGGTTGGGCCCAGTTGCAGGGTCTGCCCGCACAGCGACTGCAAGTCGCGGCGCGAACCGTCAATTCTGAGCGAAGGTTTTTGACAGTTTCCTGACACTGCGCGTAAGCTGTCGGAGACGGGTCTGCCAGTTTGTAGCCCGTCACGGGGAGGACAGATAATGAGCCGTAAGGTTCTGTTAATTGAGGATGAGCCCAACATCGCCGAGGCCATTCGGTTTCTACTGACGCGTGAGGGTTGGCAGGTGGAAACCCATGCCGAAGGCGCGGACGCGTTGCAGGTCATTCAGGGGGCAAGCCCGGATCTGGTCATTCTGGACGTGATGTTGCCGGGCAAAAGCGGGATGGAGATTCTACGCGATCTGCGTGAGCTTGAAGATATGCAGAGCCTTCCGGTTTTGATGCTGACAGCCCGCGGCCAGTCCCGAGATCGCGAAATGGCCGAAAACGCCGGTGTCAGCCGCTTCATGACCAAGCCGTTTTCCAATACCGAGATGCTGACGGCAGTGCGCGACCTGCATGCGCAGGCGACACAGTCATGAGCACTGGCGAAGACCGGCCGCCCTCGGGGGTTCGACCTTCGCTGTTTCTTGAGCGACAGAGTTATCGCCGCCGCAGGCTGTCAGACGCCGCGCGCCTGTTGCCGTTTTTGGGGGCGGCGCTGCTGGCCATTCCGTTGCTGTGGCCAGATGAGCCGGGCGCGCCGGAAGGGGTGCCTCTGTCCTCAGCGATCTTTTACATCTTTGCCTGCTGGGCGGGCCTGATTGTTGCCAGCCTAGTGTTTGGCTTTGCTGCCCGGCGTATGGCCATTCCGGACGATTCCGAGCCCGAGACGGATTGATGGCCACGCTGAACGTCCTTATTCTGGTCTGCCTTGCCTATGTTGTTCTGCTGTTTGGGGTCGCTTTTGCCGCGGATCGGATGGCGGCGGCTGGGCGTGGGGCTTGGTTGCGATCTCCGCTGATCTACACACTGTCGCTGTCGATCTATTGTACGGCTTGGACGTTTTATGGCGCCGTGGGCAACGCCGCGCGGTCGGGGTTAGAATTCGTGACCATTTATCTGGGGCCAACTCTGGTGATGGTCGGCTGGTGGTGGGGACTGCGCAAACTGGTGCGGGTCGGGCGCAGTCAGCGGGTGACCTCGATCGCTGACCTGATTTCTTCACGCTATGGCAAATCCAATACGCTGGCGATCTGTGTGACCATTCTGGCTGTGCTAGGCGGAACCCCCTACATCGCGTTGCAACTGCAATCCATTACCCTGTCATTTTCTATCTTTGCCGAGGCTGACCCCTCGGGGCTGTATCGCGAAGGAGCCAGTGTTTTCTGGGTTGCTGCAGGGTTGGCCATCTTTGCGATCCTGTTTGGGACCCGGAACCTGGATGCCAATGAACGGCACCACGGAGTAGTGACGGCCATCGCATTGGAATCCGTGGTCAAGCTGTTCGCGCTTTTGGCGGTTGGTGCCTTTGTGGTCTGGGGCGTTGCGGGGGGCGTGGGGCCGATGATGGACCGGATCGACGCCTCTGAGATCGGTCAGTGGAATGTGGATGCGGGGCGCTGGACAACGTTTATTTTCCTCTCCGCCGCGGCTTTTATCTGCCTGCCGCGTATGTTTCAGGTGATGGTGGTTGAAAACGCGGATGAAGGGCACCTGAGGACCGCTGCCTGGGCCTTTCCGCTGTATCTGCTGTTGATGAGTCTTTTTGTGGTGCCGATCGCGGTCGTTGGTCTGGATCTGATGCCCGAAGGGTCAAATCCCGATCTGTTTGTCCTGACTGTACCCTTGTCTCAGGGCAATGATTGGTTGGCGATGTTGTCCTTTATCGGCGGCTTCTCTTCGGCCACATCGATGGTCATCGTTACCGCAATGGCGTTGTCGACCATGGTGTCAAACCATTTGGTCATGCCAATCTGGCTGAGCACGCAGGAAGGGTCCGGCTCAGTTTCGGGGGACGTTCGGAATGTCGTTCTGATGGCACGGCGAGTGTCGATAGCTGTCATCATGGCGCTGGGTTTCTTTTACTACCGCCTGTCCGGTGGCGGCGCGGCTTTGGCGTCAATCGGATTGGTGGCCTTTGCAGGGATTTCCCAGATCCTGCCGGCGCTTGTTGGCGGACTGTTCTGGCGTGGTGCTACGCGGACCGGCGCGCTGGTGGGCCTGACGGTAGGTTTCCTGCTTTGGATATACACACTGCTGTTGCCGGGGATGAGTGGGGCGTTGATACCCGAAACGGTCGTTCAAAACGGACCCTTCGGGTGGGTTTGGCTGCGCCCGCAGGCCCTGTTTGGGATCGATGGTATGGACCCGATGGTACACACCGTAATGTGGTCACTGTCCCTGAATACGGTGGCGTTCTGTGTTGCATCGTTGCTAAGCGTTCCCAGCCCGTTGGAACGCCTGCAAGGGGCGCAATTCGTTAACGTTTTCGACCATTCGGTCGCGCCGCGCGGCTGGACGGGATCGGTGGCTCAGAGCGAAGATTTGATGATCATGACCCAGCGGATTTTGGGGGCGGGCCCGGCGCAAGACTTCTTTCATGCCGAGGCAGAACAGCAGGGTGGTCGCTCTAGCCTGCCGGAACCCACGCCCGCCTTTCTGGAACGTCTGGAACGGGAACTCAGTGGCTCTGTCGGTGCGGCCACAGCGCATGCGATGATTGGCCAGATCGTCGGGGGATCATCCGTTTCGGTCGAAGACCTGTTGGCGGTGGCTGACGAATCCGCTCAGTTGCTGGAATATTCCAGCCAACTGGAGGTCAAATCCGCCGAGCTGTCCCGCACCGCGCGGCAATTGCGCGAGGCAAACACCAAGCTCACGCAAATCTCGGAACAGAAGGATAGTTTCCTTAGCCAGGTCAGCCATGAGTTGCGCACACCCATGACCTCGATCCGCGCGTTTTCCGAGATCATGCGTGACACCGACGGGCTGAGCCCCGAAGAACAGACGCGCTATGCCGCGATCATTCATGACGAAGCTTTGCGCCTGACGCGATTGTTGGATGACCTACTTGATCTTAGCGTGCTGGAAAGCGGACAGGTTAGCCTGAACGTGGGCGGGGATACGCTTCGCTCGGTTCTGGATCGGGCGGTGTCCAGTGCATTGGCCGGAACCGGGCAAACACTGACCGTCAAACGCGCGAAAGCGTCCGAGCGTATCCCGCTGTTAACCGATCTGGATCGGCTGGGGCAGGTGTTCATCAATTTGATTTCCAATGCTCAGAAATATTGCGATGCCGACGAGCCCGAACTGACTATCTCGGCCCATGATGTTGGCGGGCAAGTTGTGATTGATTTTGCCGATAACGGCAGTGGCATCCCGCCCGAGGCCCGCTCGATGGTGTTCGAAAAATTCGCCCGTGTTGGCGTCGACAAGGCCGGGGGTGCCGGGTTGGGTTTGGCGATCTGCCGCGAGATTATGCAGCGCCTGGGCGGTGAAATCACCTATCTGCCCGGTCAGGGCGGGGCGGCCTTCCGTGTTCGGTTGCCACTGGCCTATCGGCAGGCCGCGCAGTGATGTGCTTGTAAAGACATTCGTAACCAGCACCGGTTTAGACAGGGTGTCAGACGCGGAAAAACACAGCGGATTCGGGAATGTCGCAAACGGTCAGCGCAGCATTGGCGCGCAAGCTTTCAGCGGGACGGGAAGAGCAGGGCAATAAGCCACGCTCGATCTTGCGGGCGCTGCGGCTGGCTTTTGCCCGCTCGGCCGGGGACAATTTGCAACTCCCGCTTGTTGTCATAGGGGCCAAACAATCCAACCGTACGCCGGACATGCTGGCGGGGCCGGTTGGGGAAGATTGGTTGATGCTGCAGTTTATGAACAGCGAAGGAATCTCTGCCGCTGTCTGCATGGATCTGGGCGCTGTTTCAGCCATCGTTCAAGTGCAAACGATTGGTGAGGTAATGGCGGATGATCCTGCGCCACGTGCCTTCACGCACACGGATGGTGCGATGGTTGCCCCGTTGGTCGAGCAGGTCTTGGCACGGTCTGTGGAACTGGTGGATGCGCCCTTGGATCAATCCAGTTTGTTGGGGTATGAATTTTCCACGCGTTTGGCAGATTTGCGCACATTGTCGCTGGCGATGGTTGAAGATACGTATCGGGTGTTTGACCTTACCGTGGAACTTGGCGGTGGCCTGCGGCAGGGCCAAATTTCTGTCTTTCTGCCCGATTATCCGGCAGAGCAGGAGGGGGAGGTCAGGCAAGAGGACACAGGTCCAAACCTTGAACAGGCTTCGGGTGTTTTGCGGGCAGAGTTAAACGCGGTGATCTGCCGAATGACCTTGCCGCTGGCGTCGCTGTCTGACCTTGCCGTTGGGGATGTGCTGCCGTTGACGGGATCACGGCTGGATCGGGCGCAGGTCTTGACGATCGACCGCGCGCCCGCTGCCGTTGGCCGTTTGGGGCAATGTGGCGGGATGCGCGCCGTGCGCCTGAACGAATGCGCACCGCTTACGGCGTTGACCCAATCTGAAGCGGAGGAGTTTCTGGAGGCCCGGTCGCCTGTGGCATCTCATCAGGAACCGGACATGCCCGCACAACCAGAGATGTCGCAGATGCCTGTGCCGTTCGATTCAATCGCACCGGAGGATTTGGAAACGAACCTGAATTTTGCCGACTCAGATCAAATGGTTGCCGAAATTTCGCAGCTGGCCGGGTTGTCGACGCCCACAACTGATCCCAATAATTCTAGCTAGTTTACTCAGTGTCGCCGCGGATCTGTTCAAGGATCGGGCGCAGGTTGTCCAGCGTGTAACCCGCTTTGGTAGTCGCGTTCAGGATGTCGTCCGCACTCATCCGATCGCACTGCCCCAATGCCCACACTACCGAACACCGCGTGCCCGAGGCGCAATAGGCCAGAACCGGTCCGCCGCAGCTTTCGGCCAACTCGCGTTGCAGGGCCACATTTTCAGGGGTCATGGTCTGGTGGGTCAGTTCCAGAACCTCGTATTCCATACCCGCCGCACGCACCGCGTCGCCGATGGCGTCTGATTGCATGTCCGCAGGAACCTCGACATTGGGCCGGTTGCAAATCACTTTGACAAAACCGGCATCGGCGATGGCTGGGACGTCCTCGACCGAAATTTGCGGCGAGACGGCATAGCGGGGGGTAATCGGGCGAATCTCCATGGCAATTGCTTAGGCCGCGTTGGCGGCTCTGTCCAGTTGCGCACCAAGGGTAGGGGCCGCAACCATGCCCACAATCATGGCGATCAGGAACACAATTCCGCCAACTCCCCCATAGCCAAGCGAGGCAAGGGCCGGTCCGGGGCACAGCCCAACCAATCCCCAACCCATGCCAAACAGAACAGAGCCAAAGATCAACTGGCGGTCCAATTCGGGTGCGGCTTTTTGCGGAAACCTCCCTCCGGTCAGTGGGCGGCGGTTGGACGTCAACCGCCATGCGACAAGCATGGGAAGGATCGCCCCAGCCATCACAAAGGCGAGCGTTGGATCCCATTGTCCGAACATATCCAACCAGCCCTGCACTTTGGTTGTGTCGGTCATACCAGAGATCAGCAGGCCGATTCCGAACAACGATCCTGCAAGAAATGAAATGACTACGCGCATCAGATCAGCCCCCAGACATGGCGCAGCAGAGCGACCGTTGCGATCCCAGCCATGATGTAGACGATTGTGGCGACAATGCCCCGCAGGGAAAATCGGGATATTCCGCAAACGCCGTGCCCCGATGTACACCCATTGGCGATGCGTGTGCCCAAGCCCACCAATAGACCGGCGATAATCACGAGGGTGATGTTCCCGGTCAGATGAGTTTGGGCCGCGGGCAAGAGCAGGGGTCGCAGCAACAAGGGCACTCCGATCAATCCCGCAAGAAAAGCCAGCCGTTCAAGTGATCGATCACTGCCGTCGACCAGTCCGCCCAGAATGCCACTGGCCCCCATGATGCGCCCATTGCCCAGTAAATAAAGGGCAGCACTCAGCCCAATTAGAAGACCTCCGCCAAGGCCCCATATCCATTCAGGTTGCATTGTTTGTCCTTTGCGTGACAGCCGCCAATGTTTCAGAGTTTGTTCAGTGGCAGTTTCAGGTAAACGTCGCCATCTTCATCGGCAGGTGGCATCTGCCCTGCACGCATATTCACCTGCAGCGACGGCAGAATCAGGCGGGGCATGGGCAGCGTTGCATCACGGGCGTCGCGCATTTCAACGAACTCTTCGACAGAGCGTCCTTGACCAATATGGACGTTCAGCGCCTTTTGCTCTCCCACGGTTGTTTCCCAAGCATATTCGTCGCGCCCCGGCGCCATGTAATCATGCCCCACAAAGACGCGCGTCTGATCCGGTAGTGCCAGAATTTTTTGGATCGATTCGTATAGCGTTGCGGATGACCCACCTGGAAAATCACAGCGCGCCGTGCCGAAATCGGGCATGAACAGAGTGTCGCCGACAAACGCGGCATCGCCAATCACATAGGTCAGGCAGGCCGGAGTGTGGCCGGGCGTATGCAGAACATCGCCGCGCATCTGACCAACGTGAAAGCTGTCGCCTTCGCGGAACAAGGCGTCGAACTGACTGCCGTCCCGCTGAAACTCGGTCCCTTCGTTAAAGATTTTACCGAAGGTTTCCTGAATGGTAACGATCTGATCCCCGATCCCGATCTTGCCGCCCAGCTTTTCCTGCAGATAGGGGGCAGCGGATAAGTGGTCGGCGTGCACATGGCTTTCCAGAATCCATTCAACCCGCAGGTTGTTCGCCCGCACGTACTCGATGATCTTATCGGCTGCGTGCGTACCCGTCCGGCCAGAGGCATGGTCAAAATCCAGAACGCTGTCGATAATCGCGCATGCAAGCCCTTCGGGCTCTTGCGCCAAGTAAGAAACCGTAAAGGTCTCGGGGTCGAAAAACGCTTTTACTTTTGGTGTCATGTGGTCCTCCGCCTATGTCGGTATTTCATATATCAATTACGGAATATATTGCAATCAACACTGCGTGATTTGATGCGGGTCAAAGCAGGGTAGCCGCGTTTCGAGTAAAATTTAATCAAATCGCCCCCGGTCGTAAAAATAGCCCGACGAACAGGCGGTTTTCCGCGCGATTGTGTGGCAATCTAAACGGGTCTTAAAACGGTCACATATATCAGACTAAATGAAGACATTTGGGAGGATAGAAATGTCGTCAGTCAATTTATACTCAGAAGCCGAACAACTTGAAGAAAAGCTCAGCGGAGCGTGCCTTGATACACGTCTGGCATTGCAACCGAGTGTGGCCAAGGTGATTCAACGGATGCGCCAGCAGGGAATGCATGTCCCGTCGCGCCTACGTCGTTTGGATGCAGCCCTGTGCGAAGATGCGATGGAAGCGCGCTTTGATAATCTGCCCGTTTGAATTCAACGGTCAGCCGAAAGAAATACCGACGATCACCACCATCAGGCCAAGAACCGACAAAAACAGTGATGCCAGGTTCCACGGCAATACACCTTGAACAACAGCGCGCAGTTCCTCGTCCGACAGGCCGGACTTGCGCGCCTTCATCACACGCAGGATACACCAAACCAGGCCGCAGAGCCCGGCAAGCGACAGGGCGGCACCGCCCCAGGTGATGAATTCGAACATGGTTCCCCACATTTGCTTGTCAATTCCACCAGCGCTTAGCGGATCGCCACTGGTCACACAAGCCCGGCAGGATTGGGTGCTTGCGGCCCGTGCGGCATCAATGTATCCGGCGTAGTGCCCGCTGTCACAGCATCAGATATCCACCTCTGGGAGAGACATTAATGGATGACATGACCGAAGATCAGGCCACTGCGAATTATCGTGTTACCGCGGGTGAGCTGCGCCAGTTCATCGAACGCTTTGAACGCCTGGACGCAGAAAAGAAAGACCTTGCGGAACAGCAAAAAGAGGTGATGGCCGAGGCCAAAGCCCGTGGCTACGACACCAAGGTCATGCGCAAAGTAATCGCGCTGCGCAAGCGCGACAAGGACGATATTGCCGAAGAAGAGGCGGTGCTTGAGATGTACAAGGAAGCGCTGGGCATGAGCTGAAACAGGGCTGGGTCCGTCTGACGATTCTTGTCATGCGGGTCCCTCACATTCACGATCAGGGTTTCAGAACACGCACGCCCGGTACGGCACCAAGCCGTTCAAGATCCTGTTCGTACAGTTCGGAAAACGCGTCCACGATCTCGGTGGACCAGCCGGGCAAGTCCAACTCTTCCTCGATTTTCTCAGGCAGCGCGTGCTCTTCAAAGATCTGAGCCAACTGTTCATGCAGGGCTGACCTGTCTTGCGGCTCAATTTGGTTGCTCAGGGCCAGCAATTTGGTTTTTCCGGCTTCATCCAGCAAAGTCGCCAACAGGTCATATTCATCCACCAGCACCGTACTGTCGTCCAAGCCAGTCAAAGACCGTATAATGTCCCCCCAGATAAACGGGGTGTCCTCATTGCTCCACAATGTGATTTGAACGCTGGGGGCGAGGTCCTGAATGTCTTCGATCATGCCGATCCAGCTAAGGCAGCTCAGGTCAGTGTTTCGAACAATTTCGGCACGCTCACCTTCGGGCAGCGACATCAGGAGTTTGGGGATAAAGCTGCCCGGATTTCTGAGCCCTATGAACAATTCAAGTTGGTGTTCACCAAAGGCTTGCTCCAACAGCGCCATTCTGCGACCGGCTAAAGGATACAGCTGCCCTTCCTGCAAGGCATCAGCCGGTTCACCCGCGAATCTTCCGCTGGAAAAGATCGCTCGCTGGGTATGTGCATCGTTTGGCAGAATGCTATTGAGGTTTTGGGGTAAGTCGACGGCCTCAGTTCCTAACTTTTCGAATATAGGATTGAAGGTCCAGTTGTATCGCCGCGCGCCATATATCTTGACCCCATTATTTTTCAGGATGCCTAAGTTTTTCTTCAACGAGTTCAGCACGCGGCCTTCATCTGTAAAAGCCGCGCCCGCGTGGATAGCAACCTTCATTTTCGGTTCTTGTCCTTGCTTTCAACTCTTCTAATCGGGTTACAGCTTGCGGTCGGAACAGTCAAATCCACACCATTCTGCCGGGTTGTTTCTTCGCGTTGCCAAGAAATCCGACATTCACTAAGTTAAGATAAAAATATGGGCTTGCAGTCTCCTAAAAGAGAAAGTAATCGACACCCAGTGCCCCTATAGCTCAGCTGGTAGAGCAACTGATTTGTAATCAGTAGGTCCGCGGTTCGAGTCCGTGTGGGGCACCAAACCAGACGCAGAAGCGTTGCAATCCGCTAACGCTCTGAAAGGTAAAGTCAGATTCACGGTTCGAAACCCTTGTTTATGGCTGTAGACCGCTGGAGCGGCAAAGATCATTCGAAGCATAGATTTTCGCCATTCGAGCGTTGACTTTTCCATATATCAAAGGGCTTGAGAGAATCCGCATTGCCGGTTCGAACGCATCTGAGAAGTCTGGGCTGTTTTGGTCGAATTCTCTTAATTTGTGCTCCTCATGGGCCTTTTCATTGTGTAGTTTTTCTAGCTTTCTCTCTAGGGCCGAAGACACAACTTCCAACTCAGTGTCTACGTACTTGTCAGTCGTCTTTTCGATTTCACTGTTTATCTGAGAGATTCGCTTTCTGCGCTCCTTACGTGACTGTTTATCCTTGAGCCTCCGAAGCTCCCACGCATCTCGCAGCATTTGGGAAAATACCTTCACGAAACCAGGCTCGGGTTGAATCTGGCGCAACAAAGATTCGAACTCACCTTCAAGCTGCTCTCTTCGAATTGACTTTCCGGCCCTGCTGCATCCGTGTTTTCGGCAAATGTAGTAAGGATAGTGCTTTGATCTTCCTCCTGACCAATTCGAGGTCATGAAGTTCCCGCAAGCTTCACAAAGGACGAATCCACGGAGAGGAAAATCCTCGCTGACATCTTGCCTGACACGAGCCACCACCTTTCCATCCAAACGCTTCAGAATTTTCTGATGTTCCTCATATGAGATCAGTGGAGAATGCTTTCCTTTGGTGAGTGGGATGTTCCACTTGAGGTTGCTGTAGCGCCCTGCATATAACGGGCGCCGCAATATCGCTGAGACGTATGAGTAAGTAAGTTTGCTTTTTCCGATATAGCGCATGAATGTAGGATCATTCTCAAGGAACGATTTGGATTCTCCCACAGTTTCGAAGCGACCAGCGGCAAACCCTGATAACATCTCTGATAGAATGGATGCCACGGGCTCGTCCCTTACAACCTTTTTTCGCCCTTGATTGTCCGAACGAACATACAGGTAGCCAACCGGCAAGCGGCTGAAAGCATAATATCCGTTCAACATTCGACCACGAGTGCGGCTCTTGTTTGTCTCTGCATTTTTTTGGCTAAAGTGCTGAGAGAACACTGCTTGCATCATCTCAAACAGGATTTCATCGGCGCTTTCGCCAAAGCGAAGTCGAGGGCTTACCAATTTACCGCCCGCGCTTTCGATTTCCTCCTTTATTCGCAAGTATGCCTTCATACCTCGGGCAAGCCGAGAGACGTCATCAATGATGACGGCTTTCGTATGCCCTTTAGATCGTTTTAGATAACTAAGCAGACTGCTCATGCCTTTTCTTTTATCCAATCGACCCGACGCTATATCTCTAAATTCTTTTTCGACATCTAAGTTGTTTTTAAGTGCAAACTCGCGGCATATGGTTAGCTGCGATTCTAACCCATCGCCTTCCTTAATTTGCTTGGAACTCGAAACTCTGACATAAATTACTGCCGCGATCTTTGTGTCAAGGTTGCTCATTTTTAATTCTCCTTTTTATTCGATGTAATTCCGCTATTTTTGATATTTCATTCACTAATATTCGCAATAGCGAGCACGATTTGCCATGAGGCCCATAAATGTGATCTTCCAATTCTCCTTTGACCCGCTACCCAGTTGAGCTCGGTGCAATATTTTTCGAAATTCTCATTAAATTTCGCCGTCACACATAGAGAACTTGTTCGCGTAGCCAACGCGTCTACGTCTGAACATACCGCGCCCCAACCATTTGAAATTGCGCCGACTGTGCTGGCTCCTTGGTCGACTTCCACGAGATGCTTGGCTTATCTTTCTTTTCCTTTTTGATCGGATCATTTCACAAACCATTTATTACATTAACTGACTTCCCTATTGCCTCAAATGAAACTCAATTCGTCAAGGGTAATGAAAAAACAAGCTCGGTGGAGTAGCGTCACTAATTCTAGACCAGTTCATTTATCCTTGAATTCCTGGTGCTAAAATTCTGTGAGGTCTATTCTTTCAAAATCTCCTATCGGACTCATCTATTCATGTTGGCAAGAATAAATTTGGCACCCATTAGATCTAAAAATACGAATATTGCCTTGAAGTCTTGGTAAGTATTTTGGTGTGGAATTCCATTTGCCATTGGGAAAATGGTAGCCAGTCAAACTCAAAATTCTACGAGAAAAAAGCGAATCAGTCAGGAGTGCTGTCGCGATTTTCGGGCCTACCTGTTAGCAATTGACTTGAGTCCCAAGTCTTCTCAACTTAGGAGAAAATTCCTGAGTTTGGGGTTTCCCGAATGGAAGTACAGGTAGCGCCATGCCGCTCATGAAGTGGGATTGAGCAGCCTCATCTGACTGGTCCAAGTTGATTGTTAGTGCATCATTGGCCTGTGATCCATTGAGATGATGGTTTCGGGCGCTGGCGGGCGGTAGCCCAGTGCACTGTGGGGACGTTTTGTGTTGTAGTGTCTCCTCCATTGTTCGATCAAGATTTGTGCTTCGCGCAGGCTGTAGAAGATTTCGCCGTTGAGCAGCTCGTCTCTGAACCTGCCATTGAAGCTTTCACAATATCCGTTCTCCCAAGGGCTTCCAGGTTCGATGTAGGCTGTCTTGGCCCCGACAGCAGCCATCCAATCCCTGACGGCCAGGGCAACAAATTCCGGCCCATTGTCTGAACGAATGAAACCGGGCGCGCCACGCAGGATGAACAGATCCGTTAGAGCATCAATCACGTCCGTTGAGTTCAGCTTGCGCTTCACTCTAATCGTCAGGCACTCCCGGCTGTGCTCATCAAGGATGTTCAGCGTCCGAAAGGCTTTGCCATCGTCGGTTCGACAATGAACGAAGTCATAGCTCCATACATGATTGCGATACTCCGGCCTCAGCCGAACACACGACCCATCGTTCAGCCAGAGCCGTCCTTTCTTCGGTTGTTTCACTGGCACTTTCAGCCCCTCTCGTCGCCACAGGCGTTCAACCCGCCCGTCGCTAACAGACCATCCAGCCTCTCTCAGCAGCGCTGCGATCCTGCGATAGCCATATCGGCCGTACTGTCGGGTCAACTCGATCATGTCGGCCACCAGTCGGTCTTCGTCTGCGCGACCTTGTGGGACGCGCCGTTGCGTGGACCGGTGTTGCCCCAGCACGCGGCAGGCGCGTCTCTCGGAAACGTTCAGCTGGTTGCGTACATGGTTAATACAAGCACGACGACGAGCGGGGCTCAGTAGTTTCCCTTTGTGGCTTCCGTCAGGATCAGTTTGTCCAGCGTCAGATCTGAAACTGCGCGTCTCAGCCGCTCGTTCTCTTTCTGAAGCCGTTTCAGTTCCTTCAATTGATCAACACCCATTCCACCGTACTTCCTCCGCCAGCGGTAATAGGTTTGTTCGACAACCCGATCTGTCTGATCGCATCAAGACGGGACATGCCTTGCCCCATCAGAACTTCAACCTGCCGTAACTTCGAGACAATCTCTTCAGGCTTCGGTCTCTTATTTGCCATTCGTGGCCCTCCGTTTCCTAAACATAACGGTGGACCAGTTCAGTTGGGAGGCTCACTCCAGGCTCCACTTACTTGATCCCTGGACATTTTATTGATCTCCCACCGGATATCTGTCTCTGTGGGACATCGAAAGAACCGATGCTGAAGAATGCACTGTGAAGCTCAAGCATATCAACCCGAGACAGACTGCCAAAATGCGGTTTCTGATGGACGAGATGCCGCAGGGAAATCCTCAGCTGGCCTGTCCGATGCCAAACGTCGAGTTCGACAAAGCTAGTGTTGCTAAGATGGGTGTAATGGCAGAAATTGTCGTGTCGTTCGTTGCCCCACAGGTATTGGGTGCCACGCGGCTACGCTGAGCGTGTGAGCTGCACGCCTGGAAGCCCATATCTTAAGAAAGGGAGCATCAACCAATAAACTCACTCTCCCACCTCTAGCCATATAGCTACTGCAACAAGCCGCAGGCAGCCCAAGCGGACATTCGTAACAAGTATTTTCAGCTCCTGCTTCGGACCATAGGCCGTCAGAGATTGATAGGAGGTGTCGTCACACTGGTTAGCATCGCCGTTGCAAACAGGATCAGGACAACAGCCAACATCTCCATTGAAATCGACCGCCGGAGAGCAATTTCCGCGCCACGCTTCTCAGCCCTGAGAGCCGGAACAAATCTCAGCTTGTTCAGCGCCGCCAGGCCAAGAAGGGCAGAAACGATAACGACCTTGGCCAAAAGTACCAATCCATAGGCCGTTCCGAACAAGGCGACCACAGAGCCCGAAAGCAGCCATGCGAGTGCTGCGCCAGCAACAATCAGGACGGCAACTCCGTAAGCAGCGACATTGCCAAAATGGTGCAGTAGATCGGCCCCAGTGGGAGTGAGCGCCGCTTTGTGCAGGGGCAGAAGAGCGCCAACCCAAAAGGCGACTGCCAGAAGATGAAGAACCAGTAAGACTGCGAGAGGCGCCCTGGGCTCTCCAAGCGAGTGTCCCACCTGAGCAAAGGAAATCGCTATGGCAAGGCTGCCCGCCAAAGCGACCCACTGCCCTACGCGGGGGAGCAGGATTGCCAATATCGCGAGTTCGCCCACCCCTCGCCAAATCGCAGCGGTGCCAAGCGGGCTGTCCCAGACAATGCCAAGCATCATTGGGTCCGTCGCGCCCTCAAAGCCCATTCCGGATATCCGCGCCGCTCTGATGCCGAAACGTAGAGCCAGAACGGCGAGACCGAGAAGCGCCGCACCGACCGAGAGGTGACGTGCAAGGCGCAAAACGGACGCCTCGGCGCGCGTGGCAAAGAGAACGGTGAACAGGATGCTGCCCATCGCCAGCAGCGCCGCGCCAAGTGCTTTCGCCAAAATGGCCAAGACGACAACACCGTCAATGGGGCCAGTCCGGTCACTCAGCGACCGTGAAAGAGAAGCTGCCCTGCATCGGGTGACCGTCTGACGCCATACCTCGCCAGTCGAAGCGGTAGCTTCCCGGTGCAAGCTCTTCCAACGGCATGGCCCGGAATTCTGTGGCGGGGTCCATACCTGTCTCGCGTTCAATTTCGACGTCGCCATCTGAGGAGGTCAGCGTAATCGAAATGATGCGCATCGGATCATCGAACCGCATGGAAATCTCCGGCGCGTTCGTGACAGTCGCGCCGTCAGCCGGTGTCGTTGCTTCAGACTTTGAATGCGCAGCCGCAAGCATCGGAGCCATTGCAACGGCCAAACCGAAAAGAGTTTGTTTGATCATCTGAGTTGTTTCCTATTCGGACTGGGCATTCAGTTCGTCATGATACTCACGAAGGTCATCGGGCCAGGTTGATTTGATAAAGGATAGCACCGCAATGATTTCGTCATCGCTGAGCACACCTTCATAGACCGGCATACCAGTTGCGGGCGCATTCTCTATCAGCCCGGCCAGGCCAAATTTGGTCAGGGTGAAAAGCGTTTCATCATCGTGGTGCCACGTATGCCCTGTGGCGTCATGCGGAGGTGCCGGTAGCAAACCATCCTCGCCGCGTATCCGCCAGTTTGGCTGTCCTTCCAGGCGTGCTCCGTGGCAGGCAGCACATTGTTCCGCGTAAATTATTTGGCCAATGGCGACCAGTTCAGCGTCATCCGGTGTCAATAGACCGACCGCTTTGGTGGGCTGGGCCAGAACGAATGCTACGGTGAAACCGGCGAGCGTAAGCCCGCCGGTGACCAATAATGTTGTGCGCCCAGCCATCAGGTGTCGAACGGCTGCGCGGTGCCCGCGCGGTAGTACACCGTTCCGGTTCCAGCCTTTCCCCCAAATGCAATGACATCATAGCGGGCGGACGGATCGTCGCCCATACCAGGGACCCCACTGGCATGCCGGGAACAGCAAGCCCTGTGATGTCAGGCCGATCCTTCAACACGGCTTCCAGTGCTTCAAACGGCACATGGCCTTCAAAGACATAACCATCGGCTTCTATGGTGTGACAGGATGCGAGGTTCAACGGGATACCCCGCGCTGACTTCTGTGCCTCGGGGTCGGTCAGTTCCTCAACGGTAACGGCGTAGCCACGTGCGCGAGCCAAGTCGGCCCATGCGTGACAACATCCGCAACCTGGTGAGCTGAGCACGTGCATTGGGGTGCCTGCACGAACGGGAAGAGCGGTCGCGATGAGAGCAGTTGCAGACAGTGCTGTGAAGTAACGACGTGTGATCATGTCTGTCGGTCCTTTGAAGTGAAATTTGAACGGATTGCGGGCGAGCGCCCGTAGCCATTCAGGCTTTCGGAGGACCGGTGGGGACACCCAGTGCGAGGCTCGAATAATCGGAACCAGCGTGCGTCACACCACCCACTGAGATCACCAATGGAGCAATCGGCGAAATCCCCGCCGTGGCGACAAAATCACCAAAACAGGATGTTGAACCCATGCCGCTACTGGTGTCGCAACAATCCGCAGCAGCTTTTTCGGCATCAGCCAACGGATCGTCGCCCGCCATTTGAGCATGATGACCAGAATGATCCGATCCATGGGTCAAGCCATGCTTCGCGGACGCTGCGGATGCGCCAGAGAATGCAACAACTAGAAATATCGACAGGACCGGGCGAAACATACCAAATACCTACTGGGGGTATGTGGTTTTGACAAGTTGCGAGGATGGGTCGCCATATACATCCTAGTTGCACTCATTATGGGTGCGCCACATCTCTGGATCATGCCCGTCCGGAACAGTGGAACACAGATCACCTGAAATTCCGGTAAGACTGATTATTGACTGACTTGCGCATTAGTTGGCAACGGCAATGTCAGCAGGTAGGCGTTTAGCCCAAGGTGTTGCCGGTGATGAAGGTGTACGAGCTTTCAACCAGATCGATGACGACATCCAACTCTTCGGGTGTCGTCGGTGTATAGATCATAACAAAGCCGCTCCACCCAGGACGTTGATTGGCCCACGGGTGCGCTACGGCCCAACCCGCCTCAACTGCCCGTCGCGCCATTGCGGGGTCTAGCGAAGCGTGCAAGCTGCCATCAGGATGCATGTGCGCAAACTCAAACCCACCAACGATAGAGTTCGGGTGAGACAACAACATGTCGGGATCAAGTTGAAAACCAATCGCGCCAGGTAGTGATATGCGTGTGGGGCCTAGTGTGACCCCGGAATTGCGCAACACGCTCCAGCAATAGCTGGGCCAATTCGGCATCAATTTTGACACCAATCTGAGTATGCGGTACGCCGCTTGTCGTTTCCGGACGGGGCGAGGTGCGCTCTGGCAAGGAGCGCTCTTGTGCGGATACCATCGGGCACATCAATGCCACCACCGTTACAGCAACCGCCAATGTTCTCAGGTAGACATTCATCGCTTTGACCATCCGCCAAAATTAAAGATTGAGTGCTCAGCGCCGTATCGGTGCCCCTGCACACATCATTCAGCTTTTAGCGCTTCGATATTGATCAAGAGCTCTATTTCGTCGCTCACCGCAGGTGCAAAGGCCCCAAGTCCGAACTCAGACCGCACGATAGTCGCCGTGGCTGCCAGACCCAAGGTCGGCGTGCCCTCTTTTTGGCCAAACGGGTATGGCGCTGACTTGTTAAGCGTTGTTTCCAGAACCACAGGTTTGGTGATGCCATTCATGGTCAGGTCGCCAGAAATATTCGCGGTATTGTCCCCGGTCACTTCAATGCTGGTTGAGGCGAAGGTGACCACGTCATCGTCACTCGCGCTGAAAAAGTCATCGGACATGAAGTGTTGCAGACGGGCGTCCCAGCCGGTGATCATGGATTTTACAGGCATAGACACTGTGACAGATGACGCAGACGGATCATCTTCATTGAACTCTATCTCGCCGCTAAAACCTGAGAACATTCCAAACGTTTCTGAGAACCCGATGTGGTTGTAGCTGAACAAGACCTGGCTGTGTCCAGGATCCAGCTCGTAAGTGCCACTCTCGGACAGCGCGGTTGTCGCACCAATCGATAAGAGTACCGCCAGCGGGGTTGCTGCCACTTTGAACATTGATACGCTCCCATTTTGACAAGACGTGTTCGCGGAATTGAGTATTGAGCTTTAGTTTTAGCCGGCCATACTTTTAGTACAAAATGTTCTGCTATGCAACAATATGTTCTATAGGAGGGGCGATTGAAAGAAGATCCCAGGCTGATCGCCACACGACAGGCCGCACTTGATGCGGCGCAAAGGATACTGATGGATGAGGGCGTGCTGCACGTAACTCATGGCGCGGTTTCAAAGGCAACGGGCATTTCGCGCAGCACACTTTACAGGCACTGGCCAGATGCGCGCAGTCTGCGTGATGCAGCATTCAGGCGCATAGCAACCCCGCCGAACATACCGCCCAAAACCCATGGCCCGCTACGATCTGATCTGCGCTGGTTACTCGGAGTACTGATGGGAGCCTTAAATGACACACCATGGGGCCAGATCGCGCCTCAAGTGGTCGCTGCTGCGTCCACCGACGAAGAGGCGCGGTTAGTGATAACTGAATTCATGAAAGACAGGTTCGCAAGTGTAGAAGCAGTATTTGCAGCCGCAATCGGCCGCGGTGAGATCACCGCCGACGTTCCGGTTGACCAGCTCATAGAACTAGCAGTCGCTGCACCTTATTTTCGCAAGCTCATACGTCACGAGGCCCTGGACGAAGATTGGTTGGATCGACATGTCGATCTGCTTTGCAGTTTTGCGAAAACCAATTCTGGACGGTGAGAACCGCCTGAAATTGCAAACAAAGCGGCCAATAAACATAACAGTTTCCAAGATCGCAGTATGGCTACGTTCGCCGCTTGACATCAGCACGTCGCAGGGTCAATTCGATGCGCTCCTCACAACGTTGACGACTGCACTCTGATTTGTCGCTGCCGCTAATTCACAATGCAACATGAATACCTTTGGGTTCAGTGTCGCCCACGGCAATGTCGACTTTCGGGAACCGGCCAAACAATGCAATGTCCAGTATCCTCCTCGGATGCGCCTTTCTCTGACTTGCACATAAGTGACTTGAAGCAGCCCAAACTGAACCTTCTCACCCAAGCATTGCAATTTAGTAAACTCGCAACGAAGCGGCATTTAGACTATTTCCCCAAAAACCGCTTCCAAAACGCGATCCCCAGACTGACTTGGTAATGTCAGGTTCAATGCGGGCGTCACGCGCACCAATGCTGCCTGATCAGTCGGTTGCGAAGCAATAAAATAAGCCCGCCCCTCCAGAACGTGGCAGATGTTCCTCTCCGCAACCGCGCGAGCCGTGCGATGAGTTCCAGGACAACATGTTTCGAGCATCGTTGAGACCTACACGGTCATGGTGCCCAACAATCGCGGATCCGTCCTCACTATTCGAAGTCCAGTTGCTGCATGTCGTATCGCCACCCGCCGTCGAGAAGTAACCCGCGGAATCGGAGCCGGTCAGAATGTCATGTTTGTTCGGCTGACTGCCACGCCCATTGACGGGGTTACCGTTTTCGTCGAGCGCGGTTTGAAGACTAATATTCACGCCGTCACTGTGCAGCTCTTCAACATTGTTGGCGATAAGCTCTCCATTGGCATTATACCAAGGGCCCGACCCGATCCGGTCGCGTGCAGAAATGCCATTGGTGATTGTCATCGGGTCAGTGCTTCGATCAATGGACATAGAAGTGCTCAAATAGGCCGCAAAAGTTCTGGAAGAACCGGCCGCCGAAGCAAGCTCGTTGCAATGAGCATCGGCGCCTTCAAGGCCGCCCAGATTGGCGCCGTCCCCCTTACCCACACTGGTTATGAAAAACGACATCTCCTCGCTCGCCGATTGTGCCTGTGTGGCCGTTGCGAAACAGCAGATTACGAGTGCAGCAACCCCATGGGCAGTTGTTCTATAGGTGAACTTCGACATGTTTGTCTCCCTTCGTGCTGAGTAATCACTGATGCTAGTCGTATGTAACAATCGGGTCCATCCGAGTAACAGATGTATGACGCTGTGGTGCCAGCGCCATTCACGACAGCCGGTCGAGCATGACCGACCCTACGGCCCTGTTCATCTTTATCCTAATCCTGTCTTACGTGTTAAGCACGATAGCTCATCTGTTCCTAGGATCTCTTGTAACGATTGACTGAGGGTCGTGGCCAAATGACACAAAAAATCGCTCTTTGGTCCATTCCGATATCCATTGCCGTACTGGCTCTGAAACTTCTCGCTTGGTGGCTGACAGGCTCGGTCGCGTTGTTGTCGGACGCAATGGAATCTACCGTGAATGTCGTTGCGGCGTTGCTGGCATACTTTGCGGTTCGGGTTGCCAATAAACCCCCTGATGAAAACCACCCCTTTGGTCACAAAAAGGCCGAGTATCTTTCCGCTGTCGTCGAGGGCGTACTGATTGTGCTGGCGGCGTTCTTGATCATCAGAGAAGCTGTATTGGCACTCCCAAACCCGCATCTTGAGGATGCGCCGCTTCTTGGAATCGTCGTCAACGTCGTTGCAACGGGCGTGAATGGCGCATGGGCCTGCCTATTGCTCAAAATCGGCAGGCGCGAGGGTTCGCCTGCATTGGAGGCAAGCTCCCGGCACATTTTTACAGATGTCATGACTTCAGTTGGTGTCATCGCAGGTCTGATACTGGCGCTTGCCACCGGCTGGTTGATCCTCGACCCAATCTTGGCAATTCTTGTTGCGCTGAACATCTTGTGGGAGGGCTGGAAAGTTATTCGGGCGTCCGTCGATGGCCTCATGGATGCGACCCTTTCGGATCATGACTTGCAGACCGTTTCTAATGCAATCGAAGCAAATCTCGGCGCAGCCTTAGAGTACCACGACCTCAAAGGGCGCAGGTCCGCAAATGTCATCTTCGTGGAGTTTCATCTTGTTGTGGACGGCACAATGCCATTAAGCGCGGCGCACGATATATGCAATGACATCGAGGAAGAATTGGAGCGTTTGTACCCGGGTTCCGTCTTTGTCATTCACCTCGAACCTGATGACGAGTTGAAGGGTGACGGGGTTAACTCCCATTAAACTTGTCATTTGGCTCTACAAAAAACTATCGGCTTGACTGATCTGATTAAGACGTTCGGCCTGAAATTCGTCAGACCTAAGCCCGATGTGAAAAAGCCGGACCAGAAATAACGTGTCTTCAATGTCACGAAGCGTGATGCTCAGAATTGGAGGCGAAAATGAAAATTCAAAGAAAGCTGGGTCAACTTCTAAGTACTGCAGCGTTGGCTTCGTTGATCACGGCGACGCCTTATGTGCCAGCGTTCGACGCCGATGGTCGCCTACATTTTGAACCGTCATATGCCTTTGCCAAGAGCGGCAGGGGAAGCGACGGGGATGGTCGCGACGATGATCGTGACGACAACTCTGGGTCTGGCAATAGCGGCCGTGGTGGTGACAGTGACGGTGACCGGGACGACAACTCAGGTTCGGGCAATAGCGGCGGCGGTGGCGACCGGGACGATGATCGGGATGACGATAGAGAAGATGATCGCGACGACGACAGAGATGATGACCGGGACGACAATTCGGGATCAGGCAAAGGTAGTCGCGACGACGATGATGATGATGACTCCAAACGCTCCAATAGAGGCAGCGGAAAGAAGGATCGGTCTCAAACAGGGGGCAATCCGTCGGGTTCGGCTGGGATAACGAAGGTCGAAACAAACGCTAACGGTATTGAAGTGCGGTACGCCGACGGAACCAAGGAAGAGATCGAAAACGGGCGGTATGAGAGAAAGAATGCGCAGAACCGAACTGTTGAGGAACGCCCCGCGACCGGCGCTGACGTCTCAAGGCTTCGGTCTTTGGCGAATGGTATCTCAATCGACAACGTTCGCTCTTCTGGACAAAGCGGCACTGTTGGAAGTCGGCCCACGAAAATCGAACGCCAGGGCAATAATATCGAAGTGAACTATGCCAATGGTTGGAAAGAGGAGATCGAGTTTGGGCGCTACGAGTTGAAAGACCCGTACAACCGGACTGTTGTTGAAAGAAACGCAACGGCCTCTGATCGTCGGAGGTTGCAGTCGGTTGCCAACTGAACCGCAACTTTAGTCAATACTCGGTTGGCGGCGTCTCTTGGTGAGGGGCCGCCATCGCCGTCAAAGAGACCGATTTTAATCTCCCTTGTTCCAAACATCATGGGCAATAAGCGCGGCCTCTACCCGATTTCGCGCATGAAGCTTGGACAGGATTGCCGTCATGTAGTGCTTCACGGTCTTTTCCTGAAGGTCTAACTCATCAGCGATTTCACGATTACTCAGTCCTTTGGCCACACGTCGAAGTATTTCTTCCTCACGATGCGTAAGGTCATCGAGAACGCTGCTGTTAATAGACATGCCGGTGTCAGCATTGATTTGCAGCAATACCCGCGAGGCCAAGCCCGGAGAAACGAACCCTTCACCTGCGGCTATGCTGCGTAAGGAAGCGGTTAGTTCGCTCGCGGTCACGCCCTTCACAATGTACCCAAGCGCGCCCGCTTCCAAGGCGTCCGCTACATCGCTGCTGTTCTCTGAGACCGTCAAGATTGCAATAACGGGTGGATTTTCCATTGCCGCAATTTCACGTGTCGCGCTTATCCCGCCACCGGGCATAGAGAGGTCAAGAATAGCTATGTCCGGCTGATGCGTGCCGACCAGCGACACTGCCTCTTCAGCGCTGGACCCAGCGGCCAAAACTTCAAAATCATCAGCTTCATCCAACGTTCGTTGCAAACCATCCCTGAATATCGGGTGATCATCAGCTATTACGACAGACGTAGTCATGATGTGCCTAACTTTCTGGGAAATAGTGTCATAGAAATGGTGGTGCCTTCGCCCGGTCTCGATGCGACTTCGAACCGCCCACCAATACTCTCGACCCGATCTCGCAAGCCCATTAACCCCTGGCCACCATCGTCTCGCAACGCGGTTTCTTCTGACTTGTCAAATCCAGGTCCGTCGTCTGTTACCTTCACAACTATGCAGTCGCTCTGCGCCTCAGAGATAACAGTGCACTTGGAAGCTGGAGCATACCTCGCGGCATTGGAAAGCGTCTCCTGAAGGAACCGAAAAACGCACAGCTTGTCGGACAATGACAACTCTGGAGTCTGGCTACATTGGAATGAAATATCAGGTCGCAACGGGCTGTGTTCGGCATGATCCTCTACGGCTCTCTTCACAACATCAACGAGCGACAGGCTGTCGATATCAGGCGCGGACAGCCCTCGCGATATTGCACGAATTTCAGTTAGAGATTTTTGCAAAGACTGCTGAATTTCTTCTGCCTCCTTAGGCCTTTCGGACTCTTTGGAAAACGCCGCCTCCAGTCTAAGGGCGGCGAGCGACAAGTATTGCGCAGGACCATCATGTAGCTCGGCACCGAGTTTTTTTAGGAACCGGTCTGTTTGCGTGGCATATCTTTCTGACGCCTCGACCACACGCAAACGCAGCCGGGCATTCTGCTCGGCCATCCTCTCACTTTCTTTCAGACGCTGATTAAGAAGAGCCCCCTGACGTCGAATTGTTTTGTCACCAATTGCGACGATGGAATACAGAACGATAGTACTTGCCAGAAATGCAGAACCGACGACCAACCAACTTGTTCGCCTGGCCTTGGCCAAATCTATCTCCAGCTGGTCGGCTCTTTCGTAGAACTCCGCAACTGCGATGATTTCGCCGGACCAGAGTTCGCGGATGGGACTGTAAACTTCAAGCAATGGTATCCCCAATGCCGCCTCGGCGGCGCTCTCGGCATGATCAAGCTCTTCGAAGGAGCCGGAGATATCACCGCTCCACGCCTGCCTTAAGTCATCCGTTGGATTGAAACGGTTCCCAATAATGTCTGTATCCGAAGCATGTGCAATCACACCGCCATTCTTCCAGAATTTGTAGGAAACGATGCGGTCACGCATTGGCTGGGTCGTGAAAATCTCGTCAAGCGCCAGGCTCGCCTGCTCGGAAAGATGGTCGCCATGTGCCAATTCCTGACTGAGCGGGGATACTACGCTTTCCATATATAGCGCTGCAGAGTTGGCGGAGTTTTGCACGACTGCATTCTGGATTCGATTTGACACCCAGACCCCGACGATTGCGGTAGCAGTACCCATTACGAAAATGCTGGCCGCAAGAAAGACTCGCGACAACGACCAATTGCCAATATTCAGGTCAGTTACTTTCGCTCTCATCGTGAAATCGACTATGAACTACAATCTGTTATCGCACCACAGACCTTGGTCTGAACTGATTTGGCTAAATCTCGGATCCTGAGCTTCCACACAGTGGCCAGAGTTAGATATCATCCATCGTTCTCAGTCTTCGCAGCATCCGGCATTGAAGGTTTCCGCTTTCACAATTGGCGGTAAGCTCAATCTATGCGTACTCCAGGCTTCTGAGCTCTTCAATCTTGCTTCGAACGCCGGCAATGTATGTCCCGGCCAATTCTTTCACTAACCCGCAGTCTTCGGCAGTTCCTTCTGACAGCTCCAAAAGCGCTTTTGCTTCAGATAGAGGAAACCCCAGGTCGCGGCATTTCTTCAAAAATCGAAGTCTTCCCACATTGCTTGCGGAATAGAGGCGACGATTGTTCAGAGCTCGTGCGGGTTTTGGCACAATACCTTCGCGCTCGTAGTAACGAATGGTTTCTATTCCGACCCCGCTTTGCCGGGAAGCCTCACCAATCGCAATCATGTGAAGTGCCTCCACTTGATCCTGTAGTTACTACAGGAGTTATACGCTCTGAATGCCGGTGCCTCAACACAATCAAATAGAGTACCTCGGGAGCAAAAGATGAAGAAATATTTGAGCCTCAGCTACTTGGGATCGGTTTCAGCTCTGGGGGTCGCGACATGCTGTGTTCTTCCAATGGCCATGATGTTGCTCGGCTTGGGTGGCAGTTGGTTGGCGATATTCGGAAAATAGCGGCAGCAAGCTACTATGTTCTCGCCATCTCAACAGCGCTGGTCGCGGTTTCGTTGTTCGTAGCGCATCGAAACGGGACGTTGGCAAATCTGAAATGGTGGCTTGTCGGAAGCACGGCGACTACCGCGTTGGCATGGGTCATCGTGTTCAATGAGGCTCAAATCAACGATTATCTAATCATGCAGATGTGAGACAATGACAAAACAAACTGTGGTGCTGAATAGCATTTTGACCTGCCCTCGGTGTGGGCACGTTGAAACCGAGAAAATGCCAACTGAATCGTGCCAGTGGTTTTATGAATGCAAGTCATGCAAGGCAGTCTTGAAACCGTTAGAAGGCGATTGCTGTGTTTTTTGTTCCTACGCAACTGTCCCGTGCCCGCCAATTCAGTTAGGTGATTGCTGTTGTGGATGAGCGGGCCGCAACCGCAATATCCGACAAAGATGTTGAGTGTCTTAATTGGCTCGTCCGCCAAAGTTTGCAATGTCTGCTTTCTGCGCTAAGCCGGAATTGCAAAGTCTTGAGTTCAATGTCTGCTTTGGGCTGAGGCTGTGTGAAAACTCCGGCCCACGAGCTCTCTCGTCGCGCTCGTTTTGAGCGCCTGAGCAAAAGCTCTCAGAAGTGCGAGAGAATGCACATAGAAGGTGTTTTCGGCGTATTTCGCCAGACTGTCAGAGTTTTCACACAGCCTCGGCTGCGAGCGGTCTATCGCACCATTTCAGAAATCGCCGGCACTGACCCTTTTAGACCTGCTTTGGGGCGAGTTTGTTCCACTCATCCGCGCTCATGCTTTTTCGCGCTAGCCCATCCTCTGACGCGAACTGAGCTGCTTTGACGAGGAGAAAGGCCACCGTGATGGCGTCTACCTCGCAGCGTTTCTCGAATTCTTCGGTAGTTTCATTGGGCCTTTCTTCTGACATTCCCATTCCCTCTGTATCTGACGCTTTCGGGTAATTGGCTCACTTTGCATAATACTTCGTCGCCCTAAGAAAGCCAGTTCTCGGGCGTGCGAGCGCTTCTTCAGGAGAGGCTCTAATTCTGCAAACAACCTCGTCCTCCAGCGCAAGTGATTTGCAACGGTGTTGAAGGGCGGGAGATCGGCTCTGATACTCCTCATTGTTCGTTTTGATGGGCGTCATCTGGCGACACATCCCGCTCATTTTCAGACGTTGCCATTCTCCCGAACAGCCAACTCGGTGATTTTTCGAACCAGATACCAAACGCTGCTGCGGCGCGCGTGACCCTTGATCCAGCCGGTGACATTCTTGACCAGGATATCGAGATGCGGGGCTTCGTCTTCGAATACTCTGACTTTGTAGTCGGAGATATCCGCAAGCCCGGACATGTTTCCTGCACGGGCTTCCGCGATTGGGGTACGATTTACGTAAACAACAACTCTTAGCATTTTCGCCTTTCCTATTTTGTGGTGTCTGCATGCTTGGGTCCTCGTGGATCCGTCCTAGTTCCACGAGTGGGTTTTGGTCTTTTGATGCAGAAGGCCGCGCACCAGCCGTCTCAAAACCCGCACTGATCGGTGCCGTCCATAGGTACTCACCAAAGCTTCAACATCGCCGAGATCCAGCCGAAAGAACTCAGGCCTCAACCCAAACTCAGCAGCGAATTCGCTCACCAGGCTTTGAATGATCGCAGGCAGTTGTTCTTGGGTCGGGGCGGGATTTCATAGATTGTGCAACGGCTGAGAAGAGGGGCGGGTACGCCACTCAAGTGATTTGCGGTCAAAATCCAGCTCACATGTGAGGCATCCACGTCAACCGCCAGATATTTCTCTCGATATCTCCGGCCTCAGAGGGCTCGAGCAACGCAAGAAGTTCGCCGGTGATATCTCCGTTGCGGCTCGCGTGCGTCTTGTCGATTTCGTCGAGGATGATCATTGGGTTAAGGAGGCGTGCCGTTGCCACGGCCTCCGTCACGATCCCTGCATGCGCGCTACCCAACCTACCGAAAGACCAAACAAATGGTTCTCCGATTTGCCGCCGACGTTTGCGCTTTGCACATAAAGGCCGAGAGCTTTACAGGCTGTCTTTGCAAAGCTGTTTTGCCGACGCCGGGCTCGCCAACCAGTAGGGTGGGTTGGATATGAAGGATGTCAGATCCGATGCTCCATCGACACTCGATATCGTGGACCATCCCCTCGATGACGAAGTTGCAATGAGGGAACCTTTGGGAAACTGCACGAAGCTCGTTCAACTCATCAAGTGAGGCCAGTCGGGCGAACTGATTGCTCCAGGTTGTGAGTTGCTTGATATGTTCCGGCATCTCGTTTCGGAGGGTGCGCGGCAGTTACTCAAAGTCCACTTTGTCCAGAAGATATCGGGCAGCAGTGGTCTTCTCACCCTCTGCACGAGAAGCTTCCATGCTCATATCGGCAGTGTGACGTTCCGAAATGAGGCCCATGACCTCTTCCAGCGCTTCAGGCTCGGCATCTGTTCCACCGTGTCTTGGGCGAAGACTGCCAGAGCAGGATCGATTTCCCTCAAACGGTTAATTTCCGTCTGCCGCCAGTTGTCAGGATCATCGCTAAATCTTGCGGTTTCTTCTGATCGTTGTTTGATCACCTTGAGGAGGTCTTCAGAACTGGCTCTTTCCAAAATCATTTGCTTCACGATTTCCAGGATGCACGGGAGTTGAGAGCGCTTAAAACAAGGCGGAGGATGTCTGCCTCGTCATGGCAGAAGCCAGCCAGCGCAAAGATTTCATCTTCTTCCCGGTTGTTTCACTCATCGGGCTACCAACCTTTCGCGACACAGGAAGGGCAGCGGTGACCCGATGCGCCCCAGGCAATTTGGCCGATATAGCCGCAGCTTCGGCATTGAAGCACATCTCGCTTGGCACGCGTATTCAAACGCACTGTGGGAAAGGTCTCCATCCGTTCACTGGCCGCCTCGTGCGCGTGCCAGCAGCACAGGTTGACATGCCAGGCAGCAATGACTTGAGTTGTGGAGGCGTTGCCGCACCGCTCGCAAGACATCTCTGCTTCCTGCACGGCTTGCTGCAACCGCAGTTGAATGAATGTGTCTTCCTGCACGCCGTCTAGGTAGATCCGAAGCGAGCCGAATTTTTGCTTGATCTGTCCGACCGTGAGATAGCTTTCCTCTCGCTGATCGCAGTGCTTCTTGATCGCTTCAAAACACTCAGTGACAATCCGAACCCAGCCCAGATTGTCTTTTCCCAGATGCTTCTCAACGGAGCCGCGGATGTCATCGTAGTCGAAGGTGTCAGTCATCCGTCAGATCCCCGGTTCCGGGGCTCGGACTCTTGCGCTGAAGCGATTTCCTCCAGCGCAGCAATGAGACGATGCAGGCCTTTTTCTGTCTCTGCCGCCACCGTCGATTTGAGAGCGGAGAAGTGTTCGTCCGGTAAGTCGAACAGGCATTCAGCGACGTTTTGATGCCTGATACTGTCTGGGTCGAATTCGTGAAAGGGAATACCAACCGCAGAATGGCATCTGGAGGAAGAAGGCGCTTATCTTCCTTCCCATCGTCTGAGTACATGCGACCTGTATCGCCATGGAACAGAAGCGTTTCTTTCAGCTCACCAGTCTCGATGCGCGTTTTGACTTCAGATAGAAGCTCGTCGTTGGCGTAGAGCTTCAGGCGTCTTCTCAGATCTTCATTTGTTTTGGGGTCTTGTGACATGGAATGCCTCCAAAGAATGGTAGGAGGCGTCGGAATCGAACCGACTCGTGCACTCTGATCTGGAGCTATCACAGGGTATAAGCCCCGCCCGCATACCAATGCTGCCTCCCGCGTGTTTCGCGTGGGCTATCGACCTCAGGTCGATATTCGCTGGCAGTGGATGCGTGTGTTGGTCATGCGGTGAAGCTGAACCAGCGCGGGCCGTCGTGTCAAGATGAAGTGAGCAATACATCGTGGTTTACCGCGTAGTTCCGGGAACTTTCTATCATGGGTTGTGTGAATTGCTGCCTCCCGACCGTATCAGGCACGTATATTTCGCCACTCAAGGTGAGAATCGGTCGGTGATTCTGATCTAATGAAGAGCGCCCGAACGTTCTGTTTCTCGGTCGGCGCAACCGGGGTTTATGTATTCGCGTCTTCGCTGACACCGCTGGAGAGTGGTTCTTGTTTTATCGAACGTAGTGCGACGGGTTTCATGATCGGCGTGGAACCCGCCCAGATCTCACCAGTCTTTTTTCACGCAGCAGGGGCACCTCCGCCTGTCATCGGAACGGTCAATATGTCCAACATAACCGCAAACAGCACAGGTAAGGTGCTCGGCTGCGTCCGTTCGGCGGAAATAGCGGCGTTTGTGCTCGTTGAACCGTCTGGCAGCTTCTTCATGTGCACACCAACAGCATAACGTCATGATCCAGCTCTCTAAAATCTGTGGGCGTGCCGCGTTCCCGCATCGCTCGCAGCTCTGGTTTGCCCTATTGATAGTAGCTGCGACCCAGCTGCGGATGCGTTCATCCTCAGATGCCTTGCTGAAGTAGATCCGAGCTCGCCGAATTTTTCTTTGATCTGGAGAATCTTTGGATAGTCGATCCCAATCTCGTCACTGCGTGCTTTGATCTGCTCAAAAGCTCGGTCACGATCCCTGACCAACCCAGTGGGGTCTCACCCAATTCGTGTTCAACGCTTGTTTTAATATCGTCGTAGTCGACCACATTGATGGTGGCTTCGGTTTCGGACATGCCGCGTCCTCCTGGAATTCCGCCGGTAGGGGGTCAGCTCCGATTGGGTTCCGGCAGCACTTCGCTGGACAAAATGGTCTTTGCTTGGAGTGTCAACTGCAAGTTGTAGTATCTATTACTACAGGAAAGTCGCGTTTCTTTGTGCCGGATTTGCAACTGCTTCTCGTCGCGCATGACCTCAGGGAATTTTGGCTCGGTCGGGTTTTTCCTAGAGCGCATGCTTCCCATGCTTGCCTTGTTCCAACCGTGCGATCTCGGCTTTCAACAGCGCGATCCTCTGCGACGTCTGATGTTCCGCAATCAGATCGAGAAACATCTTAGTCTTGCCGCCGTGCTTCATGCCATAGCGCTCGTAGACCATCGCATTAAACACATCCAGCTTCGCCTTCGGAATCCGGAACTGGATGTGTTCATATTGTTCAATCGCTGTTTTTGTCATCGAATCCACCTTTATTGTCTGGTCGGTCATTTCAAACCTTTGTATTTTTAGAGAGTTCAGAAAGGGTCAGTTTCAGGGATAAGCCAAGTTCCCGCTGCAACAGTCTTTGCTGGAAAAATGGCTTGATGAGATTGCTTTCCTTGCAATTGCCAAGCAGTATCAAGGCATTGCTAACAACGAATACTTGATCGAACGGAAGCTACAACTTGACTACACCAAATGAACTTGGTCCCCACAACGCAATTTGGCTCGGCGACGGTGAGTGGATTAGCTGGGATGAGATCAACTGGCAGATTCAGTGCAAGGAATGGCGAGCAAGGTATCCGAACGCCCGGCTCTCACTCGTGCCTATTTTCGAGCAACTATTGGATGCTGCTGCCGCGTATTATGATGCCACCGGCAGCCATCTTCAGGTCTACGGTGACATCGGTGAGCTTTATGGCGCCATTACCTACGGCCTTGAACTTCATAGGAACTACGCACAGGGGTCAGACGGCCGCATGGGCAATGATTTCGTTGAGGTAAAGACGATTACACCATTCAAGAATAGAGACGAGGTCGTCGTCAACATGGATGGGAACCAGCAAACTGCTGGTGGTTCGTATTAACGAAGACTTTGACCTGTCTCACAAACTTGTCGACCGCAAGGACATACCCAAGCGAAAGGGAAAGTCATAGTTAAATGGGCTGACATGTAATCAGGTATGCAAGAGTCACTATCCTTTCCTTGTGGTAAGTGACAACACAGAGTTAGCCAATGAACGCGGATTCTAGGGGTGCAGATCATCTGATTTACTACCTTTGACCAGTCTGCGAGTTCCTCCAAGATCCGGTTCGAAGTTTGTTCGTTTGGGGCACCACGAAACTCATGAAATTACTTAAATATCAAAGCGTTAAAGTGCAGTCGCTAGATTCGAAGGTGAAACAAGAGGTGACGTTATGCCTCTAGTCATCGCTGAACTTGGAGCGATCATGATCTTAGTAAAGCACGTAACCCAGAAGAAAGAGGGTGGTGTTAACCAAGTCCTAAACGGTCACGGTCGTGAGAACGAGGTGAACCTCTTTTGGGATGTCTGCGTGCAACAGCTGCCATCGACTATTTAATCCGAAATGATCGACCATCGCCGTCCAAGCCAATTTCCAGCAGCTTCTGGCACGGGCCGCCAAAATATTCAGAACAGTTTCTTTATTGTTGCACCCAGTGACGTTTCGATAGGGGCAGGCGCTACGGGCGGTTCAGCTCAACTCGATGGTATTGCCGAAAAAATAGATGCTGGAAGGTTTCGTTATACTTTGTATGAACTCCACCCAATCTTCTCCGTAAACCTGCTCGAAAGATTCCGGGTAGGCCCAGATTGCATTGTGGTAGGTAAATGTGGTCAGCAAAACACCTAGCGTGCAGGCGCTGGCAAATTCCTTTTGCTTACCTTTGAAAAGCATCGAAACAAACAGACCAGCCATGCTTGCAAGACCAATTCCGACAATGTCTTGCGCGCCGGGTTGCCCACTTCCGGGCACGTTAACCAGCTGAGACTGAAAATAGCGTGTCAGAAAAACTGCAAAGGCACCTAGGAAAAAGGCTCCGATGAAAGAACCTGGGTATGCCAATCGTACCCAGATGCTGTCTGTTCTGCCAGGAGTGGCTTTGCTGGCGGCAACTTCGGCGCGCTGATTGATGCTTGAAACGCGGTCCTGAAAGGACTTTTGTTCTTTCTGCATAATAATACTCAGGGACCTTGATGAATCATCTCAATCAAACACCCTCCGAGTAGCGAAGCTGTAATGAGCGTGCAACCCTGGCGGGTGTGATCCTGTTCTGAGTAGAGCTTGCGCATCATTTTGGGAAATCACATGAAGTTGCGTAGCAAGCGTGTGGGTCGCCAACAAGCTGCGTGCTTCTTGGTCCACGCAAACATTTGCAGCCGGGATGTTTGCCGGTTCTCTTGGCGGCAAGCAACTTGCGGCTTTTCAATCACTTTGGTTGGCAGTATGAGTTTCGGAAGTCACCCGCTTTACAGCTTTGGTGGCGCGCGGATGTGGCGAAACTGGTAAACGCAAGGGACTTAAAATCCCTCGCCCTAGGGCTTGCGGGTTCGATCCCCGCCATCCGCACCAATTTTTACTGAAATGAGATGGTTCCAGATTGCCTTTGCCCGAGATTACAGCCGGCTTGGCAGGCAATGCGGCGACTGTTCAGTAAAATGGATGGCAGCTGAAGCGGGCTTTTAAGTACGGTTCTAATGATGTGTGATCAGACCGGGAAACCAAGTTGGTTGATCAGGCGCCAGATATCACGGTTTGCATTCGACAATTGCGCTACGATGCTTTCGATTTCCTGAATGGCCTTTTCATCAACCGTGTCTTCACGCCCCAGCTTAATATCGGTCTTTCGGTCCGCAATGCGCATCAGGATGGTCTTGGGGTTCCCGCTGTCGGCATCAAAGGAATAAATGCAATGGTTATACCTGTTCCGAATGGACGACAGTTTGGCCAGCCGTTGCGTGTGGGCGAGGATCGGATCGCGAATTTCGGCAGGGCGGCCTTCCATCTTTGCAAGACGTTCAACCAGATCGATCCGGGCGCGCGTCGTGTTGAGCGTCAAGAAGATGATAACGGCGACGTCCTTGTTGGTGCCGCTCAGCCCGGCAATCAGGTGGATCAACAGGCTTTCTGTGTTGGTCCACATGTAGTTCAGTTTGCCGACCAGCAAGATTAAGCGGTCAAAGCGGGTTTCCAGCGTCTCAGTCAATGGTTTGTCCGTGCGCTTCATCGGACGCCACTTCGAAATAGAACTGTGCTGCCGCGGTCCGGTTGCTTACACCGATCTTACCGGCAACATTGTGCATGTGCAGCTTGACCGTGTGCTCAGTGATGCCGAGGTTCGACGCGATGATCTTGTTGCTTTGCCCTTTCGAGACAAGGTGCAGAACCTGTTTTTCCCGCCGCGTCAGCCGGGAATAGATCGGATTAGGTTTCTTTTGATTTTGCTTTGGCTTTGCGGGTGTTTCACGCAGCAAGCGAGGTTTGTTCTGATTTTGCAGATTTGACACGCAATCAGCCATAAAGCACGGCAGATACAATTCCTCATGCATCAGCAGGCGCAGAATGGACCGCCACACATCCGGTGCAACATTCATGGGAAGATAGCCGACATCCCCGAACTGTCCCCGATCCCAGTTTTCGAACAGAAAACGGGCCGAGTCCTCTTTGCGGTACGCAAAGGCCAAACAACCTGATCCGGTTGCTTCGGTATAGACCTGCGGGCGGGCCAGCAAATCGTCTAACATAATCTGATCGACAACAACCACTTTGCCAGCTGCGGCAACCGGGGCGCCGGAAGTTTTCAAGTCGGCGATGTCGTCATACCGATGAGCGGCCACACCGAATTCGGATTGAACGCTTCGCAGTGTCTGGTTGGAAAAGAAGAGTTCCTTGCCGATGAAATTAATCGAGAAATCTTCGGTACTAACATCAAGTTGGGCAATATTATCCTGTAACGGATTGCTCATTATTTCCCCCTATAAACCCACGCCACAAAATCGGTGACGAAATCGTAAACAACAATCGGAACACAAATTAACGGCAAATTAGCCGACAGTCCTGACCGACTATACCTGAAAGTCTAATTTTCTTCAATAATTCGTATCGCCCTGCCAATTGGGACTAGAACTATTGATTAGGTTCGCCATGGCCGTTCTCGTAAAAGTAGAGAAAAATTATGGATTTAACCGAGTGGTCGAATTTCCGCCGCATTTTCGTGTATTTGCGCGTTAATTTTGGGTTAATTTTTAAAATTTTAAATTAAATCAGCATCTTACCATATCTAATGCTTTAGGGCAGCTATTCAGACAGCCTTCACGCTGCAACCATGTCCCTGCTTCAATTTGAGAAGCTTGGTTCCTGACGTGTCCGCGATTCGTGAATTTGCACGAATCCTGATTATCGCGGACAGCGCATCGGCTTAGCCGGGAAAGGAAGGTGGTGAACGAATCAACCAAATGAAACCGCTTCATGCGCGTATTGCGCCTGAATGCTTAAAAATTGTTTCAACTGCGCCAGTAGCCGTTTTGTAGATGAATGACGGTCGGGCGCTTAAAAAGTGGAATTTTGAAATGAAAAAGCGCAACCATGAACAACCTGTCAATGATGTTACTGCCATCGGCGAAGTGAACGTCGATGATGCATATGTTCATGTCGAAGCAGACGTGACCGTTGAAGAAGCAGAAATTGATGCGAACCATAATGAGCAAGGTCAGGACCAGGACCAGGGTCAAGATCAGGACCAGGGTCAGGACCAGGACCAAGGTCAAGACCAGGACCAGGGTCAGGACCAAGACCAGGGCCAGGACCAGGACCAGGGTCAGGACCAGGACCAGGGTCAGGATCAGGACCAGCACCAGTACAATGGTGACAACACCAATGACAACTCCAACTCTGTACACATTGACTTTGGTGAGGAAGGTCTCCGCCCCAATGACGATGATCTGGTCGATGTAGACGTATATGAAGGTGGCTCAGTCGAAGACATTATCACCGTCGGAAACGACTTTAACTATGATCCGGGCGACGACATGAACCTGGATATCTCGTTGGACGGTCAAGGCAACGACATGCTGGCCATCAACAACCAGGTGGCCCACCTGAATGACGATGACCATCTGGGCGCGGCACGTGTGTCGAATGACGGTGGTACCTTTGAACAGAAGGGCGATGCCTACGGTGGCGAGGCCAATGCTGCTGAAGGTATTGCATCACACGCAGACGGCGGTGACTCCGGTAACGGTGGATCAACCGACGGCGGCAATGCAATGTCATACACCAAGGGCGCATCTGCCTATGCGGGTGGTGGCGAAGCAGGTGATGCTGACGCCGACGCAGATGCCGGAAACGGTGGCGACTCGGGTGATGCAACAACATTGGGTCTGAACGTTGGTAAAGGCTACGCAAGCGCTGACGGCTCCGGAGACGGTGGCGATAGTGGCGATGCAAGTGCCGACTCGAGCGCCGACAATCAAGGTGACTCGGACGCGTCGGATGCGGACAGTGACGGTGGTGACGGCGGTAATGCCGGATCGATCGGTCTGGGTCTTGGTGTTGGTCTGTCGGGCGCTGGCAATGATGGCGACTCAACCGGCGGTGACAATGACTCCGATGCTGACGCTGACCAAGACAGCGATGCAGACGTCGATTCCTCGACTGGAGACGCAGACGGCGGCGACAGCGGCGCTGGCAATTTGGGCCTGGGTCTTGCGGGTGCCCTTGCTGGCAGCGTTGCTGGTAACGACGCCAGTGGTGACGGCGGCGACGGAACCGGTGGTGACGGCGGCGACGGTGGCGACGGCGGCGACGGTGGCGACGGTGGCGACGGTGGTGCTGGTGGCGCAGGTGGCGCTGACGGTGGTTTCCCCTTCGTGAGAGTGGCTGAGAGTAGAGACGGTCGCGACGGCGAAGACGGCGGTGCCGGTGGTGACGGCGGTGACGGCGGTGCCGGAGGTGCCGGTGGTGCCGGTGGTGCTGGCGGTGTCGGCGGTGTAGGTACTGGTGGTTCGGGTGACGGTGGTGACGCTGATGCGGACGCTGATGCGGACGCTGATGCTCAGGGCGTTGGCGATCAAACCGCAGATTCAGTGGCCGGAGCCGGTGGGTCCAACAATTCCGACGGTTCGGCAGATGCTGGCGGATCCGCTGACGCAACAGCCGACGGTGTTGGTGGCGGCGGCGGAGCACTGGATCTGGACGCAACTTCGGATGCCAGCGGTTCTGGGTCTGTAGACGCTGACAACGACGCCGGTGATGGCGCAGCTTCCAGCCTTTGGGCGGTTGCGGACACTGACGGATCCGCTGACGCGATGGCCGACGCAATCTCTGGCTATGGCGGCGCTGGCAGCTCCGACAACGACGCAACGGCTACCGGATACGGTACATCGGACGGAACGTCCACGTCGGGCATCGGTGGCGGCGGCGGTGCTGCACAAGCCACGGGTGGCCAAGGCGGTAATTCGCACGGCTTCGTCGATATTGGTGACACCAAAGGTGGCATGCAGCAAGGCGGCGACGCATCGGGTGCGAACTCGGGCGCAGGTGGTGCCGGTGGCAACGCTGGTGACTGGGGCTCGGGCAACGGTGGCGATGGCATCGTCAACGGTGAGTCGCACGCATCGGCCGCAGCGGTCGTCGATACTTCGGCGTTCAACCAGTCGATCGTCATGGGTGCCAACGTTCTTGGTAACTCGGTCGATACGACCATGGTTGGCGGCAACATGTCGTCCAGCTACTCCAGCGACGACACCGACGTTTAATCGGAAGCAGAGCCCGCTTTGGCGGGCTCTGACCTCTTAAAAACTGCCGGGGGCGCATTATGCGGCCTCGGCCCAACTTAACCTAAACCGGAAATTTCAGGCCGGGGCGGGGAAAGGATACTAAAATGGCACTCGACAGTATTACGGAACAAATTGCACATTTTGTTGGCACTTTTGAACTTACGACCGAACAGGCCCGTTGGCGTGATTTTTATGAAGAATTTACTGCTCTGCGCAAGAAAGCAGAGCTTGAGGGTCTCGAAGATCCGGCCCGCATCAATGTCAAAGCCAATCTGAAAATGGATCCGGGCGATTACGGCCCGGTGCCTTACAAGTTTGGACCCGCACAAGATGATGTCCCCCCACCAACGAAAAATTCTGGTCTGATTGATGGTGCTGATGGGTCACCCGGCCCTGCGATCGGCCCGGATGCCATCTTGCCCGAAGACGCGCCGGGATTCAGCTCGTTTGTGCAGATGAACATCATTCTGGAGCCCGAATACATCACCGAGCTGATTGGATCAGCGGTCACCTACACGGTGCAGAAAATCCATCTGATCGACAACGATGTCGTGGGCGAAGGTGACTTCCGCGATGTCGAGGCCCTGATGGCGCAAGCCGACGCGCTGCAAAGCGCGGCACTGTCCTTGCATGCCATATCGACCCCATCGATCCACATCCAGGACTATCAGTCCGGTGAGGCTGTCGAACAACTCATCGAACAAATGCAATCGCCCATTAATCTTGAGATTGAAGGCGTAACGGTACATCAATTCCACGGCGAGGATGCCTCGGGCATTATCGTGAATGGCGAGTATGTCGATGAAATTCCAGACTTTTTGGAACTGCTGCCGGAACATCACAAGGAAGATTTGGAGGACGAAGACGCCGAGGACGAGTTGGCCGAGGCATTGCCGGCCGAATGGGATCAATCCGAAGACCCCGAATTTGAAGACGGTCATTCGGTGGTCGCGGGTGGCAACTATGCCGTCAACGAGGTCGCAGTATCGGTTGGCTGGGTCGATGCGCCCAACATCGTGGTCGGTGGGCAGGCGATCAACCTGACCGCTGTCAGCCAGGTCGCTGTCGTCTCTGATGTCGACCAAGGTGCGCCGGGTGCGCAAAGCGACACGCATGTTGTCCAGTCTTCAAGCATCGCGACCGAAGCCAACGAGGCATCATGGGTGGAACACAATGTCTCGGATAATCCCGATCAGGACCCGATTGTCATGATCGACTGGATTTCCGGTGATCTGCTGGTGACCAATTTCATTGAGCAGCTTATCGACGCCACGGATATTGACCACATCAATACGGAAATCTCAGCTTCGTCCACAGCCTATACGCTGGGCGATAATGATATGGCCAATGTGACCAACATCATTCAGCTGGGCAGCTACTATGATGTGATCATTATTGGCGGCGATATGGTCTCGATCGACGTTGTGAACCAGACCATCGTTTTGTTGGACAATGATGTGATTCACGGCGCAAACCCGACGGATGCCGAAGACAATCTTGTAATGAACCAGGTATCGTTGACGACCGAAGGGGAAGACACCCACGAAGAGTTAAGCGACAATCTGGCCAGCACGGTATCTCTGCAAGAGGTGGATACCGATGCTCTGGAAGACGCGTTGTTGAATGATCCGATGTTTGCCGGAACAGAAGTGGTGCGGGTTCTCAAGATCGAAGGTGACCTGCTGCAGATCAACGTCATTGATCAGGTCACCATGTTGCAGGATGACGACGATGTTTACGTCGAAAACTCAAGCGGAGAAGGGGTTTCCGCGCTGGGTGCGGGCAACGCGCTATTGAATTCGGCCAACGTGACCAAAATGGGAATCGACTCTGTCGTGATGGCGCAAGAGGGCGAATACTCGGATGTGATGTTGCATCAGGCCAGCCTTATCGACAGCCCAGAAGAGGAAAATGCCGAGCTTGTCAACGAAGCGATCGCGATGTTGTTGGAGGATGTAGACGGGCCGGGCAATTCGGAAAACGCCCCAGGCCAGAGCAATCTGACGTCCTCAGAAGCGGCTGCCATCGACGACGGCCTGCAATCTATGCTAGCGTAGTAACCCTGTTTGTTACGAGTGTTTTGAAAGTTTTAACATGTCGATTGTTTTTCCGTCGCGCCCGAGACGATACGCCAGTCCGTTGGATCGTAACGCTGGTGCCGTTTCCAAGCCGCCAAGTGCGAGCAAATCAGATTTGAAACGGAAAAAAGTTCTCGGATTGCGCTTGAGCGAAGATTTACGCGTTAGTAATCCGCCAGACGGTGAACGGGAGGCAGTCGCCAAAAGCGATGCGAGCGCCGGCAAAACCGTGAAAGCTGATCCTGAACATCACGAAGTGAAAGAGGAACCGCACCTGCGCGCCGGATCTTCCCCCCGGCGCAAGCAGCCGCAGCCTGCCGAAGACAATGACCAACAGGGCAGCGGTGATGGGGTGGCCGATGTCGAGGGCCCCGATCCTGAACCCGTCAATAAAACGAGCGACCGTACACCCCCCGCGTCGCGCTCGAGTGGCGGTGATCGCATGGGCACCACTATCGAGGCCAAAGCGAACGAGCCAATGCTGCGCAGTAATTCTGGCGGCGGCGATGGCAAGGGGCCACCCCAAACATTTCACAAGCGAACGCCGCCTGAAGATTTTCAGGCGACGTTGCGCACTTCGTTACGCGCGATCTATCGCAATCTGGCTTTCGTGCTGGTTCTGACCTGTGCAACGAATGTTCTGATATTGGCGATCCCGATCTATCTGTTCCAGATCAGTGACCGCGTCCTGACTAGCCGGTCGTTGGACACGCTGATCATGTTGACCGCCATTGTCGCCGGGGCAGTGATTTTCCAATCCGCCTTCGATGCGGTGCGGCGGTTCATGCTGATGCGCACCGCGGTTGAGGTGGCAGCCCGTCTGGGTGCCCCGGTTCTCAGCGCTGCGGCGCATGCGTCGCTGCATGGCTCTGGGCGGGAATACCAAACACTGGGTGATTTGCAGCAAGTGCGCAGCTTTTTGGTCTCGGGGACGCTGATTTCCTTCCTGGACGTGCCCTTCGCACCATTGTTCATCCTGATGATCTTTTTGGTTCACCCGCAGCTTGGGATGATCGTGATCGTTACGGCGGTTTTGCTGATGACAATTGCATTCATCAACCAGCGTATGACGGCCAAACCCTTTGCCGAAGCCAACAAGGCGCAGTCCATGGCCAACATGCATCTGGATTCGATGTCGCGAAATAGTCAGATCATCAACGCACTGGCAATGATCCCCGAGGCCGTGCGCATCTGGGGCCGCGACACCGCACAATCCCTGACATGGCAGGTCCGCGCGCAGGACCGGAATGTGATTTTCGCGGCCATTTCGCGGGCGGTGCGTTTGCTGACGCAGATCGGCATTCTGGGTTGGGGCGCGTTTCTGGCTTTGCAGGGTGAGATCACCGGCGGCATGGTCATTGCGGCCTCAATTATCGCGGGCCGCGCTTTCGCGCCCATCGAGGGTTCGATCGAAGGCTGGAACGGCTTCCTTCTGACACGCGGAGCCTATGGCCGGATCAATCAATTGCTATCCAACTCGGCCCTGCAATTCGAAAAGCTGCGCTTGCCGCGCCCCGAGGGTCGGCTGGACGTGGAACGCCTTCTCTATGTGCCGGGCGGCACCAAGCGTGTTGTGCTGAACGGGATCAGTTTCTCGCTGAACCCGGGTGAAACTCTGGCCATCATCGGAAACTCGGGCGCGGGCAAGACCACGCTGGGCAAAACGCTGGTTGGGTCAATCCTGCCCACATCCGGCAGCGTCCGGCTGGACCTGATGGATATCCGCAACTGGGATCCGCGTCAGTTTGGCGAAAGCATCGGCTATCTTCCGCAGGACGTGCAATTGTTCCCCGGTACGATCAAAGACAATATCGGCCGGATGCGGGACGATGCGACCGACGAACAAATCCACGACGCCGCCGTTCTCGCCGATGTACACAACATGATCGCCACGTTGCCGCAAGGCTATGAAACCGTGGTGGCTGCGGATGGGTCACCCTTGTCAGGTGGTCAGAAACAGCGCATCGCACTGGCACGGGCCTTCTTTGGCAATCCGCGCATGGTGGTTCTGGACGAGCCGAACTCGAACCTGGACGTTGCTGGTGACAGGGCCCTTGCCCGGGCCATCGAACAGGCACGGGAAAGCAAGATTACCGTTGTAGTGATCACGCAGAAACCAACGCTGCTGAACGTGGTCGACAAGATCATGCTGCTGACGGATGGCCGTGTGGCGCTGTTTGGTCATCGCGAACAGGTTCTGCAACAACTGAACGGGCCGCGTAATAATCAGCCCGGCATTCAAAACAAATAAGGGGGGTGCGACATGAATGAACTGGTACCCGTGAACAACGATCCTAATGATCCGACCGTCTGGTATGCCGAAGTTCCACGCTCGATCAATCGTCTGGTTGTAATTGGGCTTACCATGCTGGTTGTTTGCTTTGGCGGTTTTGGCGTCTGGTCGTTCAGTGCACCGCTGGCCGCTGCTGTGATCGCACAAGGTAGTTTTGTCGCGACAGGTCGCAACAAGATCGTGCAGCACCTTGAAGGCGGTATCATCGAGGAAATCCAGGTTGTTGAAGGTCAGGCCATCAAAGCCGGGCAAGTGATGATGACGCTGGACCAGACCTCGGCCGAAGCCAATGAGCGTGAATTGTTCATCCGTAAAATCCGCCTGCAGGCCATGTCAGATCGTCTGAATGCTGAGTACAATGAACTGCAGCGGCTGGAGTTCTCGCCTGACCTTATTGCCAATTCAGAAGATACAGAAGTTCTGTCCATTCTCGATGGGCAAAAGATCACTTTTGATCTGTCCCGCAAGACGCTGTTGAACGACATCGCTCTGCTCGAACGCAACATGGAAGCTCTGAGAATTCGCTCCAGCGGGTTCAATGCACAGTTGGACAGCATGGTGCGGCGCTCGGAAATCCTGCAGGAAGAACTCGAAACCAAGCAGGCGCTGTTCGAAAAAGGCCTGGTGCGCAAAGGTGAGCTGAACACGATCCGTCGGGTTCAGGCCGAAGCGGAAGGGCAACAAGCACGGCTGCAGGCCGAAGCGGCTGAGATCAGCCAGATGCTGTTGAAATACGAAGAACAGATTACCCGCACCCGTGCTGCCTATCGTGAGGCCGCGCTGGATGAGTTGGGCGTGATCGAAGCCGATCTGGAAAGTGTCCGTGAAAAAGCTCGCCAGGCCCGCAGCGTTCTGGACCGCGCCGTTGTGCGGGCTCCGGTATCCGGCACAGTGGTGCGACTGCACTATCATACGCCAGGTGGCGTGATCGAAACTGGTGAACCCATCGCCGAAATTCTGCCTGCAGACGCTCCGCTGATCATCGAAGCGCAAATTCCGCGCACCGAAATCGACAGTGTTGTGACAGGGCAGGACGCCACCGTGCGTCTGGTCGCCCTGAATCAGAGGACAACACCGGTGCTGCAAGGGCAGGTGTTCTATCTGTCTGCGGACTCGGTGATCGAGGATTCAACCGGAGCCCCGCAAGAGGTCTATCTGGCCCGCATTTCACTGGAACCAGAAGAGATTGAACGCGTGCGCGGCTTTATCCCAACACCGGGTATGCCCGCCGAGATCATGATCCAGACCGAAGAGCGGACCTTTGCGGCCTATATCGCGAAACCTGTGACGGACAGCATGTCGCGCGCATTCCGCGAACAATAACAGGGGCGGTCTACACCTTCCATTTTTCGCATGTTAGCCTTCGGTGATATTCACCGGAGGATTACTGATGCCATTGACAGTAAAAGCCATGATGGAGGCCGCAAATGCGGTCGTCGAACGTGTAGACACCGATTTTGCCCAACAGGTCATGGAACAGGGCGGGTTGCTTCTGGATGTGCGCGATGCCGTCGAATTGCAGCAGACGGGCCGGGCCAATGGCGCTCATCACATTCCGCGCAGCATGTTGGAATTTCGCGCCGATGAAAGCTTGCAATCTCACGACCCCGAGCTTCGGAAAGACCGCCCCATCGTTCTTTATTGCGCCGCTGGTGGCCGCGCTGCTTTGGCCGGTAAGCTGCTGAAAGACATGGGATATGAGCAGGTCTACAATCTTGGCGGATTGCCCGATTGGATTAATGGTGGGGGTGAGGTGTCGTCCTAAAGGATCAGGCGTTCAGAAACGCCCTTACGGCGGCTTCGAATTCGCGCGGTTTTTCGGCGTGCAGCCAGTGGCCTGCACCGGGGATTTTGGCAAACCTGGCGGCCGGGAATAGCGTGCGGATCAGGCCACGGTGTTCAGGCAGGACATAGTCAGAATCGCCGCCCGAAAGAAACAGGGTCGGACCATCCCAGGTTGCGTCCAGCTGCGGAAAACCCATGATTTTGGGCATCTCGGCGGCCAGAACATCCAGGTTCAGTAGCCAGCGTTGCCCCTGAACATCCAGCGACTGCGTGAAAAAGCTTTGAAGCGCTTTTTCTACACCCAGTTCGGCCAACTGCTCTGACGCGTCCGAGCGCCGCTCGACTTTTGACAGGTCAACGGCGCGCATCGCCTCGATGAACTGGATCTGGCTATGAGAATAGGTGACTGGCGCGATGTCGGCGACCACCAGTTTGCGCAGCAGTTCGCCGTGTTGCAGCGCCAGCGTCATCGCCGCCTTGCCGCCCATCGAATGGCCCACCACGTCGGCTTTGCCGCCAAAATGCGTGATCACTTCGGCCAGATCATTGGCAAGGTCGCCATAGCTGTGCTGCTCGGTCCACATGCTGTACGCGTGGTTGCGCATATCGACGGCCACAACCTGCCGCTCATCAGCCAGCCGTCTGGCAATTACGCCCCAGTTCCGGGCCGAGCCGTACAGCCCATGCGCAATCAGCAAAGGGGGGTTCGCGGTCGGTTCACCATGTATGATCGTGTTCAGCATGAAGTTGTGATACCCGCCGTGAATAGAAACGACCAGCCCCATTGTCGCCTTCGCAAGAGGCGGCTAGATTGGCGGGCTTGGAGGCCTCGTCATGTCGGAAAAAACAGATATCCAAACCCAGATCGCGCAGACGGTTCAGTTGCTGCGCAAAAAGTTGGGTGTGCGGGATAAGACGCTGACGGCTTCGATCCGCAAGGCCAAGCGGCAACTGCCCCGGCGGATTTACAAACAGGCCTTGCTGTTGGCCAGTGCCGAGCCAATGGCCGCCCATCCAAAGCTGCGGCTGGTTCTGGACACCCCGAAACTTGCGCGTGCGTCAGAAGAGGTTCAGGCGCATCTCAGCGGTATCAATCGCGCCGACCGGCGGCTGGGCTGGTTCCTGGGGATGCTGGGGGGACTGGCGTTCAACCTGATCGCTTTAACGATTCTGTTGCTTGTCTTCTTGTGGTGGCAGGGTTTTATCTGATCCGTATGAAAAACGGCGCCTCAAAGGCGCCGTTCAAGTCTTTGATTTTCGACCTGATTACAGGTTCGGATAGAGAGGGAACTTGGCGCAGAGGTCCGCGACCTCGGCCTTGACCTTGGCTTCGACGGCGCTGTTGCCGTCTTCGCCATTGGCGGCCAGCCCGTCGACCACTTCGATGATCCAGTCGGCGATCTGGCGGAATTCGACCTCGCCAAAGCCACGGGTGGTGCCAGCAGGCGAGCCCAGACGGATACCCGAGGTGATGGTCGGTTTTTCAGGATCAAACGGCACGCCGTTCTTGTTGCAGGTGATATGCGCGCGGCCCAGGGCCTTTTCGGTCGCGTTGCCCTTCACGCCTTTGGGGCGCAGGTCGACCAGCACCACATGGGTGTCGGTGCCGTGGGTCACCGTGTCCAGACCGCCCTTGATCAGCTGATCCGACAATGCCTGCGAATTGACGACGACCTGCTTGATATAGTCCTGAACGCAGGCTGCAGAGCCTCGCCGAAGGCCACGGCCTTGGCCGCGATCACATGCATCAGCGGGCCGCCCTGAATGCCGGGGAAGATCGCCGAATTCACTTTCTTAGCGATATCTTCATCATTGGTCAGGATCATGCCACCACGCGGACCGCGCAGGGTCTTGTGCGTGGTCGTCGTCGCCATGCGCGTGCGGGAAGGGCTGGGGTGTTCGCCTGCCGCAACCAGACCGGCGAAATGCGCCATGTCCACGTGCAGATAGGCACCGACCATGTCGGCGATCTCGCGCATGCGGGCAAAGTCGATCACGCGGGGAATGGCCGAGCCGCCAGCGATGATCAGCTTGGGGCTATGCTCTTCGCCAGCGCCTCGACCTGATCATAATCCAGCATGTTGTCTTCCTTGCGGACGCCGTACTGCACCGCGTTGAACCACTTGCCCGACTGGTTGGGCGCGCGCCGTGGGTCAGGTGACCGCCGGCATCTAGGCTCATGCCCAGAATGGTGTCGCCGGGTTGGATCAGCGCCGAACACGCCCTGGTTGGCCTGGCTGCCCGAGTTCGGCTGCACGTTGGCGAAGTCGCAGCCGAACAGCTGCTTGGCGCGGTCGATGGCCAGGTTTTCAGCGATATCAACGAATTGGCAGCCGCCATAGTAGCGCCGCCCGGGATAGCCTTCGGCGTATTTGTTGGTCATCACCGAGCCCTGCGCCTCCATCACGGCGGCAGAGACGATGTTCTCGGACGCGATCAGCTCGATCTCGTCGCGCTGGCGGCCCAGCTCAGATGTGATCGAGCCAAAAAGCTCAGGGTCACGGTCGGATAGGGATTGGGTGAAAAAACCGGTATCACGAAGATTAGCGTTCATGGGGGCTCCACAGGGCTGGGTAAGAATCTTGCGGATTTCCTATCGGAAACGATTCATATGCAAAAGCTGTAAAGCGACGATTTGGCCCGCTACGGCGTCAAGTCTGGCCTATTGGGGAAAGGTATGTTTGTTTCGGAACCAAATGTACAACACCGGAAACCGGAAAAGATGACAAAGAGAATCGCCTTTCTCGCAAGCGACGTCAAAGTGGCGCAATCTGCACGGGAAAGCCTTGTGAAACGGTATGGCAATGCAGCGCCCCGAGATGCGGATGTAGTGGTCGCGTTGGGGGGCGATGGATTCATGTTGCACACGCTGCACAACATGCAGCATCTGGACACGCCCGTTTATGGCATGAATCGCGGCACCATCGGGTTCTTGATGAATGAATTCCACAAGGACGATTTGTTGGACCGTTTGGCCGCGGCTGAAGAAGAGGTGATCAATCCGCTGGCGATGAAGGCCATGGATCAATCCGGCAAAATGCACGAGGCGCTGGCGATCAACGAGGTATCGCTGCTGCGGGCCGGCCCGCAGGCCGCGCGTTTGAAGATCAGTGTCGATGGTCGGGTGCGGATGGATGAGTTGGTCTGCGATGGGGCCTTGCTGTCTACGCCCGCCGGATCAACGGCTTACAACTATTCGGCGCACGGGCCGATATTGCCTATTGGGTCGGATGTCTTGGCCTTGACGGCGATTGCCGCGTTCCGTCCACGCCGTTGGCGTGGGGCCCTGTTGCCCAAGATCGCGAAGGTTCGTTTCGACGTGCTGGACGCGGATAAACGTCCAGTCATGGCTGACGCGGATTCTGTTTCCTTTCCGGATATAGACTGGGTTGAGATTCGCTCGGAACCCACGATCCAACACCGTATTCTTTTCGATCCCGGGCACGGATTAGAAGAGCGCTTGATCTCGGAGCAGTTCACCTGATCTCTCAAAAGTGAACTTTTTCGAACTTGTGTGATCCAGTTCACAGGCGTTTGACTCACCCTTTGGTAATCTTAACTTGCCCGGAGAACACGCCAAGGTGGGAGTGAGTGGCCACCAGACGGCGTTTTCGAATGATTGCGCAGTTTTCGCGCCGGCGAGGGTAGGTGGTGCTACGCTCGTTGTCAGATTTCCGGGCTTATTTAAGCAAGCGGACCTCGGGTACAAGAACCCGGGGTCTATTTTTGTGATTGAGCGTATTCAAGCGCGTTCTTCCATATTTTGCCATAGCGGCAGGTACATATGACCCACGCGCGCTTCGATCGCGGCGGCGGCGTCAACTGCCATGTCCTCGCGCCACTGACGTGCAGCGATCTGGATATTGATCGGTTGCGGCCCTTGCGGCAATTCGGCCAGACGCGCGGGCACACTAGCGGCAGGAAGCCCCAGGAAGTTCATTGCGTAGGAATAGACCGCACAACCCAGAACCTCATGCACGCCTTCTGGCCCTTCGGTGTCCCGGTCAGGTTTGAAGAAGGGCTGCGGCAGGAAGGGTGACAGGACCAAAGGGTAATCCTGCATGAACAACGACCATTCCCGCGCATAGTGGCTGCGTTTTGCCATTACTTGCAGCAGTTCGGTGCCGAGAATGGGCGGAAACTCCTGAAAATAAACGTCAAAGATATTACGTATGGTTTCAGATCCGGCGGCCTCGATATCGCTTTTCAAAAGGGTCAAAACTTCGCCCATCAGCGCACGGTACCCGGTTCGGCCACAGTCGAATACGTCCGGCGGCGAGACCTCTTCCACCTGATAGCCCGCGTCATTCAGCGCATCGCGCGCGGTGTCAAGGGCCCTGTCGACCTCGGGATGCAGCGCATAGCCAAAGGTGTCTTTGGTGAAGGCTACCTTGATAGGGCCATCCATCGGCGCACCGCGCCAAGGCATCGGGACGTGAAACGGATCACGCGGGTCTGCTGCAATCAGGCTGGGCATCGACAGGTGAAGGTCGGCAGCAGAGCGAGTGATCAGCCCTTGTACTGACATGGATTGCGCCAATAATCCGCGCTCGGTTTGTTGGCTTGGGTTCCAGGCAGGCACGCGGCCCAGGCCGGGCTTTACGGTAACTGCACCGTTGGCGGCGGCTGGAAACCGCAAGCTGCCGCCAATGTCGTTGCCATGCGCCAACGCCCCGATCCCGGCCATTACGGCAGCCCCTGCGCCCCCTGACGAGCCGCCGGGCGAGATGTGCCGACCCCAGGGGTTCTGCGTGCGCCCATGCAGCGGGTTGTCTGTGTCAGCGCGAAACGAGAACTCGGGCGTGTTGGTGCGCCCGATCACCACCGCCCCGGCGTTTTGCAGGTTACGGACAATCGGCGCATCATCAGGCGCAATCACGTCTTTCAAGGCCACAACGCCATTTGAAGTGGCATGGCCTTTTTGATCGACATTGATTTTTATTGTGACTGGCACCCCGTGCAGCGGACCGGTTTGTGCGCCCTGTGTCCGCTTCTGATCAAGGGCGCGTGCGCGCTCCAACGCCTCGGCGCTCAAGTCCTCGACCACTGCGTTCAGGCCGGGGTTGGCCTGATGCATTCTGTCAACGGAGCTTTGCACCGCGTCCTCGGCGCTCAGATCCCCACTGCGGGTCAGGGCGGTCAGGTCGGTGGCGGTCAGACGCCAGATGTCTGTATGTGTCATGGGGCCTCACTGTCTTGAGCAGACAGTAGGGGCCTTGTGTCCGGTTGCAAGGGAAAGCCGTGCAGCGGGCGACCAAAGGCCGCCCGAGGCTTGTCTACTGCGCAAAGCCGATGGATTTCAAAGCCACGGTGATTTCGTCCAGAATGGCCGGATCATCGATAGTTGCGGGCATTTTGAATTCCTTGCTGTCGGCAATCGACACCATAGTCCCGCGCAGAATTTTTCCGGATCGGGTCTTGGGCAGGCGATCCACCACAACGGCTTGTTTAAATGCAGCCACCGGGCCGATCTTTTCGCGCACCAGCCTGACCACATCCTGCACCACCTCGCCGTGGTCGCGATCGCAACCCGCGTTGAGACACAAGAAGCCTACTGGCATCTGACCCTTGAGCTGATCTGAAACACCGATCACTGCGCATTCGGCGACGTCAGGGTGGGCGGCCAGAACCTCTTCCATCCCGCCAGTAGACAGGCGGTGACCGGCCACGTTGATCACGTCATCGGTGCGCGCCATGATGTAGAGGTATCCTTCCTCATCAATCATGCCCGCATCGCCGGTTTCATAGTAGCCGGGGAATTGGTTGAGGTACGAGCTTTTGAACCGCTCTTTCGCATTCCACAGGGTTGGTAGTGTACCCGGGGGTAGCGGCAGCTTCACAGCAATCGCACCCAGTTCGCCGGGCTTCATCGGATGGCCACCTTCGTCCAGAATCTGCACGTCATAACCCGGCATCGGCTTGGCGGGAGACCCTAGCTTGACCGGCAATTCTTCGATCCCCAGCGGGTTTCCGGCAATAGTCCAGCCAGTTTCGGTTTGCCACCAGTGGTCGATCACCGGCACTTTCAGCGCGTCCTGTGCCCACTCGATCGTATCGGGGTCGGCGCGTTCACCGGCCAGAAACAAGGCGCGCAGGTTGGACAGGTCGTATTTTGCGATCAACTCACCCGAGGGATCCTCGCGCTTGACAGCGCGAATGGCGGTAGGGGCGGTGAAGAAGCTTTTGACCTTGTGTTCGGAAATCACCCGCCAGAAGGTGCCCGCATCGGGGGTGCCGACAGGTTTGCCTTCGAATACAATCGTGGTGTTGCCATGGATCAGCGGGGCATAGCAGATATAGGAGTGCCCCACGACCCAACCCACATCCGACGCCGCCCAAAAGACGTCTCCGGGGTCGACGTCATAGATGTTCTTCATCGTCCAGTTCAGTGCCACCAAATGACCGGCGGTGGGGCGCACCACACCCTTGGGTGCGCCGGTGGTGCCCGAGGTATAGAGGATATAGGCCGGATCGTTGCCATCCACAGGCACACATTCCGCAGGTTCGACCCCGTATTGGAAGCCATGCCAGTTAAAGTCACGCCCCTCGATCAATTGCGCCACTTCCTGTTCACGCTGGAAAATCACGCAGAACTCGGGCTTGTGGTTGGCCAAGTCGATTGCACCGTCCAGCAAGGGTTTGTAATGGACCACGCGGCCCGGCTCCATTCCGCAGGACGCGGCGATGATTGCTTTGGGCTTGGAATCGTCGATCCGCACTGCCAACTCGTTGCTGGCGAAACCGCCGAACACCACTGAATGCACGGCCCCCAAACGGGCGCATGCCAGCATCGCCTCAAGCGCTTCGGGGATCATCGGCATGTAGATGATGACCCGGTCGCCTTTTTCGATACCCTTCGCCCGCAATGCCCCTGCCAACGTCGCCACGCGGTTGCGCAGCTCGACATAGGAAATCTCGCGCTTGGTGTGGGTGATGGGACTGTCATAGATGATGGCCGTTTGCTCGCCTCGGCCACTTTCGACATGGCGGTCCACCGCATTCCAGCATGTGTTGACCTTGGCATCGCAGAACCATTCATAAAGCGGCGCGTTGTCGTCAAACAGAGCCTTGGTCGGTGGTTGAACCCAATCGATGCCCTTAGCGGCCTCCATCCAGAACCCTTCTGGGTCGTTCTTCCAGCTTTCATATACGTCCTGATAGGCCATGGCGCCCTCCTCCAACACAGCTTTTGGAATGTGTTAGGCATCCTTAGCAAACCGGGCAAGCCGTGCAGCAGATGGCGCGTCAGTTTATCGCAAAAATATTTGCAACTTCGGTCAAATTGCTATGCAAATTTTTGCAAAATGCGTGCTTTTGAAAGGTTTGTTGGCAGGCGCGCAGCGGTTTTGCAAATGTGCAAACTCTACCATGCAAATCATGCGCTACGCAGGAATCAACTTGGCTGGCGTTTTGACGGGGCATAGGGTCGTGCCCCTTGGGCCGTCTCTGGCAAGTACCTAGTATAAAAGACACGGCGACACAGCATCAAACGACGCGATGGCATCTGCAACACTGGTCGCAATACCATAACGTTTCCTGAGCACCGCGTAGCAATGACAGGGCTCTTTAGTCCTGTTCTACAGTTCGACCGGGGGGGGCGAACTAGCCGTAATGCGTGACCGGAGTGCCGCCAATCGCGGCCATGTTCAGCAATCCACGCGCGGTGATGGACGGGGTCACGATATGTGCCTTGTTTCCCATGCCCATCAGGATCGGCCCAACCTCTAGCCCGTCGGCTTTCATCTTCAGAATATTGCGCACGCCACTGGCCGCATCCGCATGAGCAAAAATCAACACGTTTGCGGCACCCTCTAGACGTGAGTTCGGGAAGATTCGCTCGCGCAGTTCCGGATCCAAAGCAGTGTCCAGGTTCATCTCGCCCTCATAGATGAAATCGCGGGGTTCGCTGTCCAGGATCGCAATGGCATCGCGCAGTCGCCTGCCGGACCCTTCGGCCTGATTGCCGAATTGCGATTGTGAGCAGAAGGCGATCTTGGGCTCGATTCCGAAACGGCGCACATGGCGGGCCGCGCCTATTGTGGTCTCGGCCAGTTCTTCAGGGGTGGGCAGTTGCCGCACATGGGTGTCTGCGATGAACAGGGGCCCATCTTCCAGGATCATCAGCGACAGGGCGCCATGGGGGCGCAAGTCGCCATCGTTGAGAACCTGCTCCACGTAGTTCAAATGCCAGCGGAATTCGCCGAACGTGCCGCAGATCATGCTGTCGGCTTCGTCGCGATGCACCATGATGGCACCGATGGCCGTGTTGTTGGTGCGCATGATCGCCTTGGCCTGATCTGGGGTGACGCCGCGGCGTTGCATGATCTGGTGGTACGAGGACCAATAGTCGTAATAGCGCGGGTCGTCATGTGGGTTGACGATCTGAAAGTCTTGACCCGGACGTACCGCCAGCCCCAGCCGTTCACAACGAGTCTCGATCACTTCGGGGCGGCCAATCAGGATCGGGGTTTCGGTGGTTTCCTCAAGAATGGCCTGGGCCGCGCGCAGCACCCGCTCGTCCTCGCCCTCGGCAAAGACGATCCGGCGCGAGGCGACCGATGCGGCCTCAAAAACCGGGCGCATCAGCAAGGCGGATTTGAACACGGATTGGTTCAGGCGCTCTTTGTACGCCTCGAGATCGGCGATCGGGCGCTTGGCCACGCCACTTTCCATCGCAGCTTTGGCAACGGCCGAAGAGACCACACCAACAAGGCGGGGGTCAAAGGGCTTCGGGATCAGGTAATCCGGCCCGAATGTCAGTTGCTCACCCTTGTAAGCTGCGGCGGCTTCGGCGCTGGTGGTAGCGCGGGCCATTTCCGCGATACCCTCTACACAGGCAATTTGCATCTCGTCATTGATCTCGGTCGCGCCTACATCCAAGGCACCGCGGAAGATGAATGGGAAACACAGAACATTGTTGACCTGATTGGGAAAGTCACTGCGCCCGGTGGCGATGATGGCATCCGGGGCCACCTCGCGCGCGGCTTGTGGCAAGATTTCCGGTGTCGGGTTCGCCAATGCGAAAATGATCGGGCGCTTGGCCATTTTTTCGACCATTTCAGGCTTAAGGACGTTAGGGCCGCTAAGGCCAAGGAACAGGTCGGCGTCACCAATTACATCATCCAGAGTGCGCAGGTCGGATTTCTGGGCGAATTGATCCTTATGCGGGTTCATATCTTCGGCGCGGCCCTCATAGACCAGCCCATGAATGTCACACAGCCAGATGTTCTCGCGCTTTACGCCCAGTTTGACCAGCATGCTAAGGCACGCGATCCCTGCCGCTCCGCCGCCGGTCGAGACAACCTTGATGTCCTCGAATTTCTTCCCTGAAACGTGCAGTGCGTTTCTGGCAGCGGCGCCTACCACGATGGCGGTGCCGTGCTGATCGTCGTGAAAGACCGGAATGTTCATCCGCTCACGGCACAGCTTCTCGACGGTAAAGCAATCGGGTGCCTTGATGTCTTCCAGATTGATGGCGCCAAAGGTCGGTTCCAGTGCGCAAACGATATCGGCCAGCTTTTCAGGGTCGGGCTGATCGACCTCAATATCAAAACAGTCGATCCCGGCGAATTTCTTGAACAGAACGGCCTTGCCTTCCATCACCGGCTTGGATGCCAGCGCGCCGATATTGCCCAACCCCAGAACCGCTGTCCCGTTCGAGACGACCGCCACCAGATTGCCGCGTGCCGTATAGTGTTCGGCCTCAGCCGCGTCAGCCTTAATCTCAAGGCAGGCCTCGGCCACGCCAGGGGAATACGCGCGGGCCAGATCACGGCCGTTTGCCATGGGTTTTGTCGCCTTGATCTCCAACTTTCCGGGCTTTGGATAGGCATGGTAATCAAGCGCGGCCTGCCGCAGGCTGGGTGTGTCGGACATGGCGTCTCAGCTCCGTTTTCAAATTTGATTTAGCCTTAAACTATTTTTTTCTGCTTGGCTACGTTGTGCGACTTAATTCGGCAAACAAGGCCGTTTTGTCGCTGTGGTTGCTTTCCGTGGCAAAAGACTTAAACTCCCGCGACTTTCGAACACACCCCCTTCTGGACCGAGAATAACAGCATGCGCTCTAAAGAAAACGGCGAGGTTGATAAGACTCTATCGCTGAATACCGGCAAGTTTGGAACTGAACATTTTGCGTTTCGCGCAGCCCTTGTTCTGGCCATGTTGGTATTGTGTGCGATTTCAGTGTGGCCGATGCAGGCCGAGGCATTCAACCAGGAAGGCGGTCTGATCGAAACGGGTTCGGCCGCGGCATTGCTGGTGGCTGGTATCGCCGCATTGGTACGGTATCGCGGGATCAGCCGGTTATACATCGGCGTGGTTCTGCTGCTGTTGGCGGAACGAGAGCTTGAGGCTGATATTTATGCCGTAGACAGTGTTCCGTACTTCATTCTGCACGGGATGGATGTTCTTCTGGATATGACGATTGTGCGTGTAACCCTGGCGGTGATCGTGCTGGGCGGGGTCGTCTGGCATGGGGTTCCAAATGGGTGGCGGGCACTAAAAGAACGGGCGCCATTTCTGCTGGTGTTCTTTCTGGCGGGTATGTGTGCCGTCGTGGCGCAGGGTCTGGAAGAGGTCAGCAGCGCCTTGGGTGACCAGATGACGACCATCATGGCAACTCGCCTATTCGTGCTGGAAGAAACGCTGGAGATGTTCTTTTCGATTGGCATTTTGGCCGCCGTTCTGATCGGATGGCCAAAATCCAAACCCGATGGAACATCAGATGAGCAAATCCCAAACTCGGACATGCGCTGAAATCCGCCTGCCCACGCAGGAACTGCGCAACGACATCCCGTTTTATACAAAGGTTCTGGGGATGCGGATGGACATGATCTATCCCGCCGACGATCCGCGCACCGCCGTGTTTTCCGGCCACGGCCTGCGTGTGCGGATCGAAAAAGACGCGCCCGAGTCCCCCGGCACGTTGCGCATCCTGACAGACAACCCGGATGAATTTGCAGGTGGCCAGCGCAATCTGGTGGCCCCCAACGGCACACGGATCGAGATTGATGAGTTGAACCCGCCAATGGTCATGCCGGAAACGGTGCATTCTTTCGTGGTGCGCCGGCTGAAGGATCAGGCCCCGTGGATCATCGGGCGGGCCGGAATGCATTACCGTGATTTGGTGCCAGACCGGTTGGGCGGATCGATCATCGCCAGCCATATCCGCATTCCTGACGGCGGGCCGGTGCCGGACATGGTGCATTTTCACAAGGTCGGTTTTCAGCTGATTTTCTGCATCCACGGATGGGTGGATGTGGTTTATGAGGATCAAGGCAACAAGATGCGCCTGACCGCGGGCGATTGCTTTATCCAGCCGCCTGAAATCCGCCACCGCGTGCTTGAGGCCTCGGACAATGTGCAGGTGATCGAAATTGGTGTCCCCGCAGAACACGTCACCGAAATTGATCATGAAATGGACCTGCCCACGCCCCATTACCGCCCTGACCGGGAATGGCAGGGTCAACGGTTTGTCTTCAATCAGGCCGAAGGGGCCGAATGGGCCCCGTTCCGCCTGCCGGGTTATATCTGCCGCGACACAACGATTGCCGAGAACACCAAAGGCGTTGCCGGGGTGCAGGTCGTGCGCAAGGGGCAGGGTGATCCGGTTTGGGCTGCACACAACACCGATATCCATTTTACCTTTGTCATGGGGGGCGAGGTCACGTTGGAGGGCGAAGGCCGTAATCCCTATCGGCTGGAGCAGGGCGACGCCTTTGTCATCCCACCCGGCATGCGCACACGTCTGTCCGACCCGTCCGAGGATATTGAACTGCTCGAGGTCACCTTGCCCGGTACGTTCAACACAACGCTGGACTAAGAGGATTTTGGCCCAGGAATCTGCTGTCCGGGGCTTCAACTCCCCGGTCGGTTTCATTTAGGGTATGACTTTCTGACCAGATGATCAAAAATTGGGGAATCGCCATGACTTTGAAAGATGCAGCACTGTCTGTCCGGGAAAAAGCCTATGCGCCCTATTCCAATTTCAAGGTTGGCGCAGCGATCCGAGCAGCGTCGGGCCAGGTATTTGCAGGCTGTAACGTCGAAAACGTAGCCTATCCCGAAGGCACCTGCGCCGAGGCTGGTGCCATCGCTGCTATGGTCGCGGCAGGCGAACAGGAATTGACCGAAGTCTACGTGGTTGCCTCCTCGCCGCAGCCGGTACCGCCCTGTGGGGGGTGCCGACAGAAACTGGCCGAGTTCGGCAAGCGTGACGTCAAGGTGACCTTGGCCAGCGTCGATGGCGCCGAACTGGAAACCACCATCGGTGACCTTCTGCCGGGTGCCTTTGACGCCTCGCACATGGCGGATGTCTGAGGCTATGGACGCCCGTTCGATCATTGCCAAGTTGCGCCGTGAACAAGTGCCCAGCGCGGAGGAACTGACCTGGTTCGCGCAGGGCCTTGCCGACGGTGGTGTTAGCGACGCCCAGGCCGGGGCCTTTGCCATGGCCGTCTGCATGGGTGGGCTGGGCGCGCAGGGCCGCGCCGATCTGACGGTGGCGATGCGGGACAGCGGAGACGTTCTAAGTTGGGATTTCGATGGCCCGGTAATCGACAAACACTCGACCGGAGGGGTCGGCGACAGCGTCAGTTTGGTGCTGGCCCCAGCGCTGGCCGAATTGGGGGCTTTTGTCCCGATGATCTCAGGCCGTGGGTTGGGTCATACCGGCGGTACGCTGGACAAGCTTGAGGCCATTCCGGGCGTCAGTACCCAGATCGGGCAGGATCGTCTGACCCAGATCCTGCGCGATACCGGTGCGGCCATTGTCGGCGCGACCGGGCAGATCGCGCCTGCGGACAAGCGGCTTTATGCGATCCGCGACGTAACGGCGACGGTGGAAAGCCTGGACCTGATCACCGCGTCGATCTTGTCCAAGAAACTGGCGGCGAGCCCCGAAGCTTTGGTGCTGGACGTCAAGGTGGGCAGCGGCGCGTTCATGAAAACGCTGGAAGACGCCCTCAAGCTGGCAAAGGCCCTGACGGAAACTGCAAATGCAGCAGGGTGCCGGACGTCGGCGGTGATTACGGACATGCACCAACCTTTGGCTCCGGCGCTGGGCAATGCGTTGGAAGTGGCCGAGGTGATGAATGTTCTGACCCACGACCATTACGCTCCATTGGCTGAAATTTCGGCGGAACTGGGCGGCGTTTTGCTGGCCGATGCCGGTATGTTCGCAACCGCCGATGAGGGGCGCGACAAGATCACCGGTGTGATCCGCGATGGCCGTGCGGCGGAACGGTTCGGCCGTATGATGGCCGCCGTGGGTGGGCCGCTACAGTTTGTAGACAACTGGTCACGCTACCTGCCCGAAGCAAGCGTGATCCTTGAAGTTCCGGCACCGGATGCGGGCTATATTGCGGCAATCGACGGTGAGGCGCTGGGCCTCGCCGTGGTCGCCTTGGGTGGTGGGCGGCAGGTCGAAGACGACATCATCGACCCCGCGGTTGGCCTGTCGGGCATTGTTCGTCTGGGGGACAAGGTCGACAAAGGCACCCCCTTGGCCGTGATCCACGCAGCCCGCGAAGACGCGGCACGACAGGCGGCCGACACGGTCCTGCGGGCCATCACGATAGGCAAAGACACAGCCATGACCCCAACGCTTGTGCATGAAAGGATCAGGCCGTGACCCGTGCCTTTCTGGTGGTGATGGACTCGGTGGGCATCGGCGGCGCGCCGGATGCGGACCGCTTTTTTAACGGAGAAACCCCCGATACCGGGGCCAACACGCTGGCCCATATAACTCAGGCCTGTGCTGACGGACGGGCAGAAGACGGTCGCACAGGGCCATTGCACCTGCCCAATCTGGATGCGCTGGGCTTGGGGGCCGCGACACGCCTGGCCTCGGGCGCAGAAACGCCCAGATTGCAGGTCACTCCCGCAGGTCTATGGGGCTGCGCGCGCGAGCATTCACCGGGCAAGGATACGCCTTCGGGTCATTGGGAGCTGGCCGGGTTGCCGGTGCCGTGGGATTGGCACTATTTCCCGGATACAACGCCGTCATTCCCACCTGATTTAGCGCGTGCCGCCGCCGTGGCCGCCGGAACCGGCGGCATTCTAGGTGATTGTCATGCATCTGGCACGGCGATTATCGCCGAACTGGGGGCCGAGCATATGCGGACCGGTTGGCCGATCTGCTACACCTCGGCCGACAGCGTGTTTCAAATCGCGGCGCACGAGGAAAGCTTTGGCCTCGACCGTTTGCTGGAGATGTGCAAGGCGCTGGCACCCCGTCTGCACGAAATGAAAGTTGGGCGCGTTATCGCGCGACCCTTCGTCGGATCGCCAGAAGACGGGTTCACCCGCACCACTAACCGCAAGGATTTCGCCATCCTACCACCCGCGCCGGTTCTGACCAACTGGGCACAAGATGCCGGTCGGCGCGTGCATGCGGTGGGTAAGATAGGTGACATTTTCTCGATGCAGGGGATCGACACTTTACGTAAGGGCTCGGATGCCGAATTGATGGGGCATTTGTCCGATCTGGTTGATGACGCCGAAGAGGGCAGCCTGACCTTCGCCAATTTCGTCGAGTTCGACAGCCTTTACGGCCACCGTCGCGACATCAGCGGCTATGCCCGCGCGCTTGAATGGTTCGATCGTGAAATCGGCTTGATCCTGCAAAAGCTGCGTCCCGGAGATCTGATGCTGCTGACCGCTGATCACGGTAACGATCCCAGTTGGATCGGCACGGACCACACGCGCGAACAAGTGCCTGTTCTGATCGCAGGGCAAGGTGCAGGCCGGATTGGTGCGATCAATTTCGCCGACATCGCCGCCAGCATCGCACACCACCTGAATATTCCGGCACAGGGGCCGGGGAAGAGTTTTCTATGACCGTCGCAGACTTGCCAAAGATCGAGCTACACCTGCATCACGAAGGCGCGGCCCCGCCCGCCTTTATCCGCCAGTTGGCGCATGAAAAGCGCATTGACCTGAGCGGAATTTTCAAGCCGGATGGTAGCTATGACTACCGCGATTTCGCCCATTTTCTCAGCGTCTATGAGGCCGCTTGCGAAGTATTGAAAACGCCCGAGGATTTCCGCCGTCTCACCCTCGCGATCCTCGAAGAAAGTGCGGCGAATGGTGTAGTGTATTCCGAAACCTTCCTAAGTCCTGATTTCTGCGGTGGCGGGGATTTGGATGCTTGGCGCGATTACCTGAGTGCTATTCAGGATGCGGCGGACGAGGCTGAGCGCAAGTTCGACATCACCTTGCGTGGCGTCGTCACCTGTGTCCGCCATTTTGGGCCGGAGCAGGCCAAGATCAGCGCCCATTGCGCTGCAGAAACCGCCGGAGATTGGATTACGGGTTTCGGCATGGGCGGTAATGAGTCTATTGGCACGCAGAGCGATTACAAATGGGCCTTTGATTGCGCGCGCGAGGCCGGGTTGCGCCTGACCACCCACGCCGGAGAGTTCGGCGGCCCCAAAAGCGTGCGCGATGCGATCCGCGATCTGGGGGTGGAACGGATCGGTCACGGTGTCCGTGCCATCGAAGACCCGGACCTGATCCGCGAGTTGGTCGACCGTGAGGTTACGCTCGAGGTTTGCCCAGGGTCAAATGTGGTTCTGGGCCTGTTTCCCAATTTCGACGTCCACCCGATTGCGAAACTGCGCGATGCAGGCGTCAAAGTCACCGTTTCCACCGATGACCCGCCGTTTTTCCATACCACCATGCGGCGCGAATATGAGATGCTGGGCAAAGCCTTCGGTTGGGAGGCCGAGGACTTTGCCGCCCTGAACGACACGGCCCTTGCGGCTGCCTTTTGCGATGATGACACCCGCGCGCGGGTCAAGAAAAGACTGGAGAGATCATGAGCGAACACCTGACCGTCGTTGACCACCCGCTGGTGCAGCACAAACTGACGCTCATGCGGGACAAGGGCACGTCCACTGCCGTGTTCCGCCAATTGCTGCGTGAGATCACATTGCTGCTGGCCTATGAGGTCACGCGCGAGCTGAAGCTGACTACCCGCCACATCGAAACCCCGATGGAGGAGATGGACGCCCCCATTCTGGCCGGCAAGAAACTGGCGCTGGTGTCGATCCTGCGCGCCGGGAACGGGATGCTGGACGGGGTGTTGGAATTGATACCCTCGGCCCGCGTTGGGTTTGTTGGTCTCTACCGGGATGAGGAAACGCTGAAACCGGTACAGTACTACTTCAAAGCCCCCGAAGGGCTGAAGGACCGTCTGGTCATCGCCGTTGACCCGATGCTGGCTACCGGCAACAGCTCGGCCGCAGCGATTGATTTGCTGAAAGAGGCCGGGGCCACCGATATCCGGTTCCTGTGCCTGCTGGCCGCACCCGAAGGCGTGGAGCGCATGAAAGAAGCCCACCCGGATGTCAAAATCGTCACCGCGGCATTGGATCGGGAATTGAATTCAAAAGGCTATATCATGCCTGGTCTCGGCGATGCGGGTGACCGGATGTTTGGCACCAAGTAAGCTATTCGCCGCAGATATTTTGCAGCCGGACCCAATCGCGGTCCGGCAGTACCTGTTGCAAGGGGCGGCCCGCCATCGGGTCGGCCTCGATCAGGCCCAGAACCGTCTCACCCGTGACATCCACGGCATAGGCGTATGGTGTCGACGGTAGCGCGGCCTGGGCGAACACTTCTAACAGATCATCCTCGGGCAGAGACGGGCGCGGTTCGGACAGAACCTGTTCGGTGTAAGCGTCGATATTCGCCGGCGTCAGCTCTCCGGTCGTCAACAAACGGAAAGCCGTTGTGGCGCCGGTGCGGTCCAGCAGATCATCCAACGGGTCCTGCGCCTGCGTGCGGGTACGTTCGGCGATGACGTAGCCAGCTGCGACCGATGGGTCCTCGTGATCTTCGACCAGCGCCCGGTTCAGCAAAACGATCCCTCCCGGCAGACTAAGGCTTGTCTGCACGCCTGCGGGCAGAATGACGATTTTCCGAACGCCGGTGCGCGCGGCCAACTGATCAAGCGCTGCCTGCGCATCTTCGGACGTACAGGCCCGCCCCGAGACCCGCTCGATCCGCTGCAGGATGGTATTCCCGATATCCGCGCGTTTGATGTCAGGCACAACCGAGACGACATGGTTTTGCAGCGCAGCCGGCATCCACAGCAGCAACAGCGCGGCAACGGCGGCCACCACACCCGCAACACTGAGCCAACGCAACCGGCCGGGATGCGGTCGCGCCCGGTCGATGGCGCGCTGCAGGCGGTCGATGGCCTCGATCATCGTGGTCTCAGTTTCCTCCAGCTCCAGCGTTTCGTCCGGGTCACCGTCGGGGTTGAACAGGGCCGGAAAATCGCCGGGATTCTGGCGCACCAACGCGGCCAGGGACCAATGAGTCAGCGCCTGTTCGTTGAAGTCCGAGATCGTCAGCGTGGCCTCACCAATCGACACCACCACCTCGCGCCGCTGCACATCGGGCGAGGGACGCCACAGACCGGTCGCTTCGATCCGCTGGTACTGTTTAAGTGCTGTCTTCAAGGTGAGGAATGCTCGTACTTATTTTGTTTCAGCTTAGCATGGTAAAATCCAAAGGCGCAAACCTGTTGCGCGCCGATTTGTAATTGTGCTGTATATCGCGACGCGCGGCAGATCAGAGTGTCACGCACCACTTTGCTACTGGGGCGCAAAATGCAGGCAGATACTCAGACCTCACCGATATTGGCCTCGGTCCTGATGGTCAGCGCCATGGCGATCCTTGGGGTCATCGACAACGTGGTGATCTTATTGGCCGAAACGATCGGCCTGTGGCAGTTCCACCTGATCCGCGCCCTGATGATGCTGCCTCTGATCGTCGTCCTGTCTTTGTTGGGAATGGGCAGCTTGCGCCCGCGGCGGTTGGGGCCAGTTATTCTGCGCAGTGTGCTGATTACACTGGCTTTGCTGTTCTATTTTGCCTCACTGGCGCTGATGCCGATTGCGCAGGCACTGGCGGGCCTGTTCACATCCCCGATTTTTGTGATGTTGATCTCGGCACTGGCAATGGGGCAGAGGATCGGCCCCTGGCGCATTCTGGCAGTTGTAATCGGGTTCTCGGGGACCTTGTGCGTATTGCAACTCAACCCTTATGAGTTTGACGCCAAGACGCTGCTACCAGTGGCAGGAGGGTTATTTTATGCCCTCAGTTCCCTCGTCACACGCAGCCACTGCGCACAGGAAAGCACAGTCGCCCTGTTGGCGGCCATGATTATCACGCTTGGGCTTGCTGGGGCGATTGGGTTGGCTGTGTTCTCGTTCGTGCCACATTCCTTCCCCGACGGGTTCGTGACGCGCGGTATGGTCTGGCAGATGCAACCCGCGTTGATCTGGGTCGTCATACAGGCGGTCGGCTCAACCATTGCAGTCTTCATGTTGATCAAATCCTATCAGATCGGTGAGACCTCTTATGTAGCTGTGTTCGAATATTCGGTGATGATTTTCGGCCCGCTATTCGCCTGGGTGGCACTGAGTCAGACGATTGGTGTCATGCAAATTTTGGGGATTGGCTTGATCGCGGCAGCGGGTGCGTTGCTGGGCTGGCGCTCAAAGCGCGCGGCCGCGCTGGGAGAGGCGGCGTGATCATCTCGCGCGGGCGCGGCTATGTGTTCGTTCATATTCCCAAAACCGGCGGCACGTCTTTGGCGCAGGCGCTGGAAGCACGGGCGATGAAGGATGACATCCTGATTGGGGATACTCCCAAAGCTGTGAGGCGCCGCAATCGGGCCAAGGCGCTGAAGGGCAGGGGACGGTTATGGAAACATTCGACCCTGAGCGATATTGACGGAGTTCTGTCGGTCCCTGAATTGCAGGCTCTGACCACTTTCACCATGGTGCGCAACCCGTGGGATCGGATCGTCAGCTATTTTCACTGGCTGCGCGCGCAAGGCTTTGACCACCCGGCGGTTTCGCTGGCAAAGGCTCTTACTTTTGACCAGTTTGTCTTGCACCCCGATACGACGCAGTCATTCCGGCGGAACCCGGCGCGGCACTATATGACCCGTGCGGATGGAGTCGAACAATGCCGGTTCTACATTCGGCTGGAATACTTCGATCAGGACGCGGCCCCATTGTTCGACCATTTGGGTTTTCACCTAAGCTTACCCAGGCTCAATCGATCCGAGCGATTGGAAGATTACCGCGAGTATTATTCGGATCAGACCGCCAATGCTGTGGCCGAGGCCTGTGCTGAAGACATCGCTAGATTCGGCTATGCATTTGATGCAATTGGCCGCGCATAGTTTCCAATTCGAGCCCAATTTTGTTAATTTTCGCGGTGTTGTTTGGGTGTAGGTCGTATATCGACCCCGAAATGGCCCAAATCTGGCCGTAATATGTCAAAAATAAGTCATCCTACTTAATCCTGTGTTAATCATCGAACGTAGTTGTAGTGAGTAAAGAGTGGGTTCGGTTCTTGTTGAAAGTAGAGAGTGTCATTGATTTTGCAGAGCGTTCTGAGTACCAGGGCACCGCTGAACCGCAGGCCGCGTTGAACGCACGCCGGGGCGGTCTGGTACATGGAACCAAGGTTGCAACCAAAGGTGGATGGAAGCTGGTAGAAGAGCTTCAGGTTGGCGACCTCATTCGTACATTGGACAATGGTTTCAAGGCGATAAATCGCATTGCGACGGATTGCATTACGGTGCCGCCCGATGAAACCAATGCTGATAGCATGCCGGTGCGCATACCTTCACATGCGGCCTATAGTGGTCGGCCGGTCTGGCTGATGCCGGAACAGGGCGTGGCGTTGGATAACACCAAGCTGGACCATGATCCGATCGCGCTGCCGGTCAGCCTGCCTGTTGTTTCGGCAAGGTTGCTGAGCGGCATGTTTCGCATCACTTCGAATGTGCCTGCGTCCTGTTTCGATATCAGCACCCTGTTCTTCGATCAGGATGAGGTGATCTATATCGAGGGCGGCTTCCGGGCCTTCTGCCCCTCGGGGCGTTTTGGATCACGTAATGTCCCTGGTAGGGCGTCATATAAGGTTGTCTCGGCCGAGGCCGCTGCGGATTTGATCTATCTGACCGGAAGACGCCGGGATATTGCCGTTCTGGCCAATTCACTGGGCTCGCTGCCTGCACCGATCTTTGATCACCCGATTGTACCGACCAGACCGGCCAGAGGCGCACGTCGTCCTGGGCGCCCGGGACGGCCCGTCATGATGATCTGACTGGGAAGCTGTATCTGAGACTGCAAAGTAACGCTGGCGCATGGGGGCATGCGCCAGCGTTTTTCTTTAGGCGGCTTTTGCTTCGGGGTTGAAGCGGCCGTAGAAGGATTGGCCTTTCTCAGCCATCTCACGCAGCAGCGGTGGGCAGGCGAAACGTTCGCCATAGGCCTCGGCCAACTGATCACAGCGCTCGGCCGCGTACGGCGTGCCGATGATGTCCAACCAACTGAGCGGACCACCCGACCAAGGCGCAAAGCCCCAACCAAGGATCGCGCCCACGTCACCTTCGCGAATGTCTTCCAGAACACCTTCTTCCAGCGCGCGGACCGCTTCCAGAACCTGTGCAAACATCAGACGTTCCTGCACTTCGATCAGGTCAGGCTGATCCTCGGCATGCGGGTATTTCTCTTGCAAGCCTTTCCAGTATTCGACGCGCTTACCCTTGTCGTCATAGTCGAAGAAGCCTGCATTTGCCTTGCGACCCAGACGACCCTGTTCTTCCATCCAGAAGATCAGATCGTCCGAGGGGCTTTCCGGGTAGGCATCGCCCATCGCCGCCTTGGTCGCGCGGGCAATCTTGGCCCCCAGGTCGATCGAGGTCTCATCGGTCAGCTGGATTGGCCCCACCGGGAAGCCCAACTGACGTGCGGCATTGTCGATCAGCACAGGGTTTACACCCTCAGCGATCATCCGAACCCCTTCGTTGATGTAGGGAATGATGCACCGGTTGGCATAGAAGAAGCGCGCATCGTTGACCACGATCGGCGTCTTCTTGATCTGACGTACATAATCCAGCGCCTTGGCCACCGCGCGATCCCCGGTTTCCTTGCCTTTGATGATTTCGACCAGGAACATCTTCTCGACCGGTGAGAAGAAGTGAATACCGATGAACTGTTCAGGCCGCGAGGATGCTTTGGCCAGATCAGTGATCGGAAGGGTCGATGTGTTCGAGGCAAAGATGCAATCCTCGGGGATGATCGCCTCGACCCTCTGGGTCATCTCGGCCTTCACGCCCGGGTCTTCGAAGACAGCTTCGATGATCAGATCGCAGCCCTTCAGGTGATCAAGATCCGGGGTCGCGGTGATGCGATCCAGCATGGCCTCTTTCTTTTCAGCCGTGACCTTGCCGCGCTTCATACCCTTGTCCAGATAGCTCTCGGTATAGGCCTTGCCCTTGTCAGCGGCTTCCTGATCGCGGTCGACCAGAACCACTTCCATGCCAGCCTGAGCGCTGACCAGTGCGATACCAGCCCCCATCATACCCGCGCCCAGAACACCGACCTTTTTGACGCGCTGATCCGGCACATCTTTGGGACGCACCGCGCCTTTTTCCAGCGCTTCCTTGTTCAGGAACAGCGACCGGATCATGGCCGATGAAGACGGGTTCATCAGGATCGAAGTGAACCACCGCGCCTCGATCCGCAGGGCGGTGTCAAAATCGACCAGTGCACCTTCGTAGATCGAACTCAGCAATGCTTTGGCTGCCGGGAAAGCACCCTGAGTCTTGCCGTTCACCATGGCATTGGCACCGACGAAGGTCATGAACCCGGCAGGGTGATAGGGCGCACCGCCGGGCATCTTGTAACCCTTGGCATCCCACGGCTTTACCAGATCGGCGTCTTTTGCGTTCAGAACCCACTCTTTCGCGGCAGCTACCGGATCGTCAGCCACGGCGTCGATCAACTGCGCGCCCTTGGCTTTGGCCGGGTCCATCATCTTGCCTTCCAGCAGGACAGGGGCCGACGCCATCGCGCCAACCATGCGGCTAAAGCGCGTGGTGCCGCCGCCGCCGGGGAAGATGCCCAGCAGAATCTCGGGCAGGCCGATCTTGGCCTTGGGGTTGCTGGTCATAACGCGGTGGTGACAGGCCAGCGCGATTTCGGTCCCGATCCCGGCGCAGGTGCCGTTGATGGCGCAGACTACGGGTTTGCCGCCCTTTTTCGTCTTGGGGTCCATGCCCGCCAGTTCCAGCTTGCGCAGGATGTGGTGGCCGCCCATGACAAAGTCGAACAAGGCTTGCGCCGGTTCATCGCCTGCTTCCTCACGGATGGTGGCCAACGTGCTCAGGTCCATGCCGCCAGCAAATGAGCCTTCCTTGCCGCTTGTGATAACGACGCCTTTGACCTCATCATCTTCCAGAGCCTGATCGACCAGTGCGCTGACCAGTTCGAATGCCTCGCGGGTCATGACGTTCATGGATTTGCCCTGAGCGTCCCAGGTAATGAAGGCAACGCCGTCCGCGTCTTTGGTCAGGGTGAAATCAGTCATTGTCATCTCCAATCTGGTCAGCCGTCAGCGGGCTGCCATCCTTGCGGGTGAAGGCGAATCCGTTCACGTCATCCTTCACCATCATGTCTAAATCGCTGTAATAGCCGGTCTCGGTCGGGGTCCGTGTGCCCACCACCAGAAAGGTCGCGGGCGCATCGGTTTTGTTCACAAGGTGATGGCCGTTGGCCTCACCTGCTGGCCAAGCGGCGCAGTCGCCGGGCTGCATCTCATGCTCGCCATTGTCATCTATCAGCACGCAGGTGCCGCTGAGCATGATGGCAAACTCGTCCTGCTTCATGTGGTAGTGACGCAGCGAAGACATGCCCTGCGGTTCCAGCCGCACGATATTGACCCCGTATTGGGTCAGCCCGCCTGCGTCGCCCACACGCTGAACGAAACGACCGGCGGTCGCCTTGGCCAGCTTGCCGGGATAGGCCGAGCCCCCCTTGAACGGGATCTGTGAGAGGTCCAGCTTGGGCATCAGACCCGCTCGATAATGGTTGCCGCACCCATGCCGGACGCAATGCAGAGCGTGGCCAGACCGGTTTCCTTGTCCTGACGCTCAAGCTCATCCAGCAGCGTGCCGATGATCATTGCACCGGTCGCACCCAGCGGGTGACCCATCGCGATTGAGCCGCCGTTTGGATTGACCAGAGCAGGGTCAACGTCAAATGCCTGCTGGAACCTCAACACGACTGAAGCGAAGGCTTCGTTCACTTCGAACAGGTCCAGATCGCTAATCTTCATGCCATTGTCGGCCAAAATCTTCTCGGTCACCGGAACCGGGCCGGTCAGCATGATGGTCGGATCGGTACCGATCTTGGCAGTTGCCTTGATGCGCGCGCGCGGTTTCAGGCCGTATTTCTCACCGAATTCCTTGTTGCCGATCAGCACGGCTGCAGCCCCATCCACAATGCCCGAGCTGTTGCCCGCGTGGTGGATATGATTGATCCGCTCAAGATGCGGGTATTTGATCATCGCGACCTTGTCGAAGCCCGGCATCTGCTCACCCATCATCGCGAACGAGGGGTTCAGCGCGCCAAGGCTCTGCATGTCGGTGCCAGGGCGCATGTATTCGTCGCGGTCCAGAATGGTCAGGCCGTTCTGGTCCTTGATGGTGATGACCGATTTCTCGAACCGGTTGTCTTCCCATGCCTCTGCCGCACGTCTCTGCGATTCCACCGCCAGCGCGTCGGCGTCGTCACGGCTGAAACCATACTCGGTCGCGATGATATCGGCCGAGATACCCTGCGGCACGAAATAGGTATCCATCGCCAACGTTGGATCAACGGCAATCGCGGCACCATCGCTGCCCATTGCCACACGGCCCATCATTTCTACGCCGCCTGCGATATAGGCTTGGCCGGCGCCGCCTTTGACCTGGTTTGCCGCCAAATTTACGGCTTCCATCCCCGAGGCACAGAAACGGTTGATCGCCAAGCCGGGAATCGATTGATCCAGATCGGAGGCCAGCACGGCCGATCGCGCTAAACAGCCGCCCTGTTCCATCACCTGCGTGACGTTGCCCCAGATCACGTCCTCGACGGCGTGACCTTCCAGGTTGTTACGCTCTTTCATCGCGTTCAGGGTCAGGGCGGACAGGCGCACTGAGGTTACCTCGTGCAGGCTGCCATCCTTGCGGCCTTTGCCGCGCGGGGTGCGCAGGGCATCATAAATGTAAGCTTCGGTCATGGGTCTTCTCCTCAAGCTCGATCCGACGGGTTGCCGGGCATCAGGTCATAGGGGTGTTTCCAACCGGGCTGCTCGCTAAGGCGCGTCAGCCAGGCATCGATATGGGGCCAATCGGCGCGGTCAAAGCCGAATGGTTCGGGGTAATAGAGATAGCCGCAACAGCTGATATCGGCGTTGGTCACGCCATCACCGACGATCCAGTCTCGGCCGTCCAAATGGTCGTTCAGGATTTGATAGGCCGCTTTCAACCGCCCTTGGTTAAAGGCGATGACATCCGGGTTGCGGTGTTGTTCAGGCAAGAAGTTGATCAGAAAGCGGGTCAGCCCGGCCATCGAACTGAGCTTGTGATTGTCCCACAGAACCCAACGGAAAATCTCGTAATTCTCGTCGCGATCCTTGCCGCCGAACTTGCCAGATTTCTCGGTCACATAGGCCTGAATGGCACCGGATTGCGTGGTGCGGAAATCGCCATCGATCAGAACGGGTGCTTCGCCCATCTCGTTGACGTCGGCACGGTATTCGGATGTGCGGGTCTGGCCGTTGAAGAAATCGACAAAGACAGGCTCCCAGTCCAGTCCCGACATCTCAAGCGCCAGCGCGGCCTTGTAGGAATTTCCGCTTTCGCCGAAACAGTGCAGTTTGATAGTCATGCGATCACCCCTCCCGTGGTGTGCGTGGTCAGGTTGGATTCGAGTATTTTTGAAAAGATGAAGACTTCGCGTTCACTGTTTATCAACCTTGTTCCTTTGATATGGCCGAGCGGTACAGGCTGGAGAGCCGATGACCGTAAAAGGTGAAGTCGTCCCTGTCCTGAAGGTGAGTGCGCCCGGTGGCAGGGACGCATCACATTTTCATCTTTTCAAAAATACTCCCGCCGGAGGCGCCCAACCTCGAGTTGAGCGCGAGCAAATATCTGTTGCGCCTTGATCATCGCTTGCGCGCCTCAAGCTCAGAATTGAATTCGCGCAGCCTTCGGGTCAGCTTGTCCTCATTGATCACACTGTTGAAATTCTCGAACAGAAAGGATAACGCCTCACCTTCGTCCAACCCGGCCTCGCGCGCAAAGCCGCGCAGTTTGCGATAGCTGTCCTCGGTCATAGCGACCGGAAAGCGGCGGGTCAGGCGAAAACGTTTTGGCATTGTCTCTCTTTCGAAAGTCCGGCCTCGGGGGTAGGACCCCAAGGCCGGGTAATGTTCAGAAGTTGGCGGCCTCCAGCGCCATGACCGTTTCCGCGCCGGTCTGGATGCGCGCCAGATGCATACCCGTGGCGGGCAGGCGGCGCGCCATGTAGAATCGACCGGTGTTGAGCTTGGTCTCGTAGAACTCTTTGTCCGACGCACCACCATCCAGCGCGTCCTGCGCCGCCTTGGCCATCTGCGCCCACATCAGGCCCAGGCAGACATGGCCGAACATGTGCATGAAGTCGTACGAACCTGACAAAGCGTTATTGGGGTTCTTCATCCCTTCCTGCATAAAATACATGCCGGCAGCTTGCAGATCCTTGGACGCGGCCTTCAGCGGTTCGATGAACGCCTTATCATATGCCTCATCCTTGCCGCCGTTTTCCTTGCAGAAGGATTTGACCATCTCGAAAAACGCCATGACGTGCTTGCCGCCGTCCTGCGCCAGCTTACGACCGACCAGGTCCAGCGCCTGAACGCCATTGGCACCTTCGTAGATCATCGCGATGCGGGCGTCGCGGGTGTATTGCGACATACCCCATTCTTCGATGTATCCGTGGCCGCCATAGACCTGCTGCGCCTGAACGGTCATGTCGTAGCCTTCATCCGTCAGGAAGCCCTTGATAACCGGCGTCAGCAGCGAGATCAGCCCGTCCGCGTCCTTGTCACCTGAACGGTGCGCCTTGTCGATCATCGTCGCGCCCCACAGGATGAACGCGCGGGCCCCTTCGGTGAAGCTTTTCTGATCCATCAGATTGCGGCGGATATCGGGATGAACGATCAGCGGATCGGCGGGACCGTCCGGGTTCTTCACCCCGGTGACATCACGACCCTGCAGGCGGTCCTTGGCGTATTCCAAGGCGTTCTGGAACGCAGCCTCGGCCTGAGACAGACCCTGCATGCCGACACCCAAACGCGCCTCGTTCATCATGGTGAACATGGCGCGCATGCCCTTGTGTTCTTCGCCCAGCAACCAGCCGGTGGCCTCGTCATAGTTCATGACGCAGGTCGAGTTGCCGTGGATGCCCATCTTCTCTTCGATCTTGCCGACCGAGACGCCGTTGCGCTCACCCAGTGACCCGTCTTCGTTCACGATGAACTTGGGCACGATGAACAGCGACACGCCCTTGATACCCTCGGGACCGCCGGGAATCTTGGCCAGCACCAGATGGATGATGTTGTCGGCCATGTCGTGATCGCCGGCCGAGATAAAGATTTTCTGGCCGGAAATCTTATAGCTGCCATCGCCCTGCGGTTCCGCTTTGGTGCGCATCAGGCCCAGATCGGTGCCGCAATGCGGTTCGGTCAGGTTCATGGTGCCGGTCCATTCGCAGCTGACCATGTTGGGCAGGTACTTGTTCTTCTGCTCGTCCGATCCATGCGCCAGAATGGCCGAGGCCGCGCCATGGGTCAGGCCCTGATACATTGTAAAGGCCTGGTTTGCGCCCGAGAACATCTCGCCCACAGCCGTGCCGATGACGTAGGGCATGTTCTGACCGCCATACTCTTCGGGCATGTCGAGGCCGGTCCAGCCGCCTTCTTTCATCTGCTCGAACGCGTCCTTGAAGCCTGTGGGCGTGTACACGATGCCATTTTCCAACCGGCACCCTTCAGTGTCACCCACCACATTCAGCGGGTGCAATACGTTGGTCGCGACCTTGCCGGCCTCTTCCAGAACGGCGCCGGTGAATTCGGCTTCCAGCTCACTATAACCCGGAATATCCGAGTCTGAGATTTTCAGAACATCGTGTAGAATGAACTGAGTGTCTTTTGTAGGCGCGTTATAGACGGGCATTTGAAGCTCCCTTAAATTCAGATGTCCGGGGATTGGGCCGCCAGGGTTACTCGGCGGCTTTGTTCTCGTTCTTCATCGAGGCGATGACTTTTTCGCCCCAGCGCAGCTGTTCTTTCAGATCGTCAATGGCTTGAGTCAGTTCTTCGCGGCGGGCTTCCATATCCGCCAGACGTTCCCGCGCGATTTCAAACGTACGGGTCATCTGGGTCATTTGCTGGTCGCCCACATGGTACAGGTCCAGCAGCTGCCGGATCTCTTCCAGGCTAAAGCCAAAGCGCTTGCCGCGCAGGATCAGTTTAAGGCGCGCCCGGTCACGTTTGGTGAACAGACGTTTCTGGCCCTCGCGGATCGGAAACAAAAGTTCCTTGGCCTCGTAAAATCGCAAAGTGCGCGGCGTGACATCATATGTCTCGCACATTTCACGGATGGTCATCAGATCTTCGGTCATGGTTTCAGCACTCTTGTCACTGGCGTCTATCAAAGTCAGTTGCGCAGTTGATACGCACGTTACAACACGTAGATGACGTTCACGTAATGCAAACGCTACGTCACTATGAAAGTTGACGTAGCATCCTCTCGCGTCAAGGTACGGATAACGCCCAATTGAAAACGTTACGTAACGGAATTTAGCTGTGGGGCGGGGGCTGACGCCTAACGGTCAGACAGTAATTCTGACGCAGCGCTGCGCTTGCAGAATGTTCTAAAGGTTAAAAATGGCCAGTTGATCCTGTCGAAGATCAACCCAGAGATTTAGCGGTCTGGTTGCGCAGGCGTTGGAGTTCTTCCATCGCCTCGTCCAGTTGCTGACGCTGTTTTTGCAGTTCAGGCATCTGCCGGTCGGCCAGTTTAATAAACTCGGCCATTTGCGCCTGATCCCCCTGATCTTCATAGATCAGCAGCCACTGGCGAATCTCTTCCAGCGAGAATCCAAACAGGCGCCCACGCATGATCAGTTTCATCCGCGCGCATTCCCGCGGCCCATAATAACGCGAGCGGCCTTCGCGTTCGGGCTGCAGCAGTTCGATATATTCGTAATAACGCAAAGTGCGCTTGGTTACGTCGAACTCTTCGCACATCTCGTTTAATGACAAACGGTTGTCAGTCATTTGTTGTCTCCTCAGCAGCAAACTAGGGCGTCGTGGCGGCAAGCGCAACAGGCGGTCTTGCTCTTTTGCAAAGCGCAGGCTCATAAAGGACGGAATCCAAAGGACACGCATACATGGTCGACAAAGTAGAGATTGCCCGCCAGTTCATTGAGGCGATTCCGCATGCCAACGCACTTGGTCTGAAATTGACGACCATCAGCGATGGCGAGGCTGAAATTTCAATGCCGTATAATGCGGATCTGGTCGGGGACCCCAGAACCGGCGTTATCCATGGCGGCGCTGTGTTTGCCGCCCTGGACACATGCTGTGGGGCGGCCGTTATGTCCCATCCGTCCGCTCCGGGCGGGACGGCCACAATTGACCTGAGAATTGACTATATGCGCGCGGCGACGCCGGGGCAGAGCATTACGGCGCGTGCGACCTGCTATCACATTACGCGCAATGTTGCTTTTGTTCGGGCGACCGCGATGGACGACGATCAAGAACGCCCGGTCGCAACAGCGGCAGGCGCCTTTACGGTGGAGGGATTGTAATGGCGCGTCCCCGACCCGAACCCATGCAGGTGGTCAAGCAACGTCGCGACGCGGCCCTGAAGGCGATTGTCGACGGAGTTCCTTACATCCGCTTTCTCAATATCACCTTCGACCGACGCGGCGATGAGCTGACTGGGGTGCTGAACTTTGACGACAAGCTGATCGGAAATCCATTGCTGCCCGCGCTGCATGGCGGGGTTACAGCCGCATTTCTTGAGGTGACGGCCGTCATCACGCTGAGTTGGGAACACTTCCTTCCCCGCATCGAAAGCGGTGAGATCGACGCCGAAGATTTGTTCAAAGCCGATGCGGTGAGATTTCCAAAAACCGTTGATTTCACGGTTGACTACTTACGCTCTGGCTTGCCGCGGGATGCTTATGCGCGCGCCTTTGTCAGTCGGTCCGGCAGGCGCTATGCCTCGGTCCGGGTCGAGGCCTGGCAGGACAATCACGCACGACCCATCGCGCAGGCCACGGGGCATTTCCTGATGCCGCAGCCGAAAGCGGAAAGAGAGTAACCCGTGACGCAGCACGCCTCGACACCCCTGACACATACGCGGGTGTTGAAAATCGCCGTTCCGATTGTGCTGTCGAATGCCACGGTTCCGATACTTGGCGCTGTGGATACCGGAGTAGTCGGTCAGATGGGGTTGGCTGCGCCCATCGGGGCCGTCGGTATGGGCGCGGTTATCCTGTCCGCGATCTATTGGATATTTGGCTTTCTGCGCATGGGCACGACCGGTCTGGCGGCGCAGGCGCGCGGGGCAGGGGATACGGCGGAAACCGGTGCGCTATTGATGCGCGGGCTGCTGTTGGGCGGCGCGGCGGGGCTGTTCTTTATTCTCACGCAAGTCGGGCTGTTCTGGGGGGCGTTTGCCCTGTCACCCGCCAGCCCCGAGGTTGAGGCGCTGACGCAGGATTACCTGCAAATCCGCATTTGGGGTGCCCCGGCAACCATCGCGCTTTTTGCCGTTACGGGTTGGCTGATCGCAATAGAGCAGACACGGGGCGTGTTCCTCCTGCAGGTCTGGATGAACGGGTTGAACATCTTGCTGGACTTGTGGTTCGTGCTTGGGTTGGGCTGGGGCGTCGAAGGTGTGGCCATTGCTACCCTGATCGCGGAATGGACCGGGCTGGCGCTGGGCCTGTATCTGTGCCGAGAAGCGTTCACAGGGAATCAATGGCGCGACTGGCCACGTATTTTCGACACAGCGCGATTGCGCCGCATGATGCAGGTGAATGCTGACATTATGATCCGATCTGTTCTGCTGACGGGCGCGTTCACGACATTTCTGTTCGTTGGGTCCGATCTGGGAGACGTTAACCTGGCTGCCAATCAGGTCTTGCTGCAATTTCTTGAAATCACCGCATTTGCCTTGGACGGCTTCGCCTTTTCCGCCGAGGCTCTGGTCGGCAGTGCCGTGGGCGCGCGGAACCGGTCTCAGGTCCGGCGGGCGTCAATCATGGCGTCTCAATGGGGCGTAGGTGGGGCGTTCCTGCTGGGGGCTGTGTTCTATTTGGCTGGGCCTGCGCTGATCGATCTGATGTCAACTTCGGCCGAGGTGCGCGCGGCGGCGCGAGACTATCTGATCTGGGCCGCGCTGGCCCCGGCAATCGGGGTGGCAAGCTGGATGTTCGACGGCATCTATATTGGGGCCACCTGGACGCGTGCGATGCGCAACGCGATGGTTCAATCAGTTGCGATCTATGTGGCGGCCCTGTTCCTACTGGTGCCGGCCTTTGGTAACCACGGCTTGTGGGCCGCGCTGATGGTTCTGAACATCGCGCGCGGCGTCACTATGGGTTGGCGCTATCCCAGGCTGGAGGCACAGGTGGCCTAAATCAGCGTCAGTAGGTTTTCGGGTGGGCGTCCGATGGCAGCCTTGTCACCTGCGATTGCCAGAGGGCGCTCGATCAAGATGGGGTTCTCTGCCATTGCGGCGATCAATTCATTAGCAGGGGTTGCTTTGGTCAGACCCAGTTCTTTGAACTGTTTCTCACCCGTGCGCATCATGTCTATGGCGTTGACGCCGAGTTTGCCCAGCACCGTACGTAGCTCATCGGTCGAGGGTGCGTCTTCCAGGTATTTCCGAACCTCGACCTGCGCGCCATTCTCTTCCAGCAGAGCCAGCCCGGCGCGGGATTTCGAACAGCGCGGGTTGTGCCAATATGAAATCAAAGCCAATCCTTTCGTTTACTTCCAACTGCTTGCGCGACGTTGTTGAATCCATCTTGTTCCAGCAATTTATCGAGACCTTGCGCGATATCTGCGGCCAGAGAAATACCGCCATACACCAACGCGGTATAAAGTTGCACGGCGGATGCCCCGGCGCAGATCTTGGCATACGCCTGTTCCGCGCTGCTGATACCGCCCACGCCAATCAGCGGGATTTTGCCCTCGGTCAGCTGGCTCAGCTGTGCCAGAACACGGGTCGATTTTTCGAATAAGGGCGCGCCGGACAGGCCGCCGGTTTGACTCTTAAGCCCACTGCGCAGCCCATCGCGGGACAGTGTAGTGTTGGTTGCAATCACCGCGTCAACGCCTGTTTCCTGCGCCACATCGGCGATGTCCTGCAATTCGGCCTCGGTCAGGTCAGGGGCAATTTTTAGGAAAATGGGTAAAGGTCGGGACAGACCGTTGCGGGTTTCGATCACGCTGCCCAGCAATGCGCCAAGCGCGGCCTTGCCCTGCAGGTCCCGCAGTTTCTCGGTGTTGGGGGATGAGACATTGACCGTGGCGAAATCCAGATGCTCGGCGCAATGGGCCAACACTTTGGCAAAATCGCCGGGGCGGTCGTCACTGTCCTTGTTCGCGCCCAGGTTCAGCCCGATGATCGCATTCTTGGGGCGGTCGGCCAGACGGCGCGCCATGATCTCCATGCCTTCGTTGTTGAAGCCAAAGCGGTTGATGGCGGCCTTATCCTCGGTCAGGCGGAACAAGCGAGGTTTGGGGTTGCCGGGCTGCGGGCGTGGTGTAACAGCGCCCACTTCGATAAAGCCAAAGCCTGTGCGTGAGAGGGGGGTCAAAACCTCTCCATTCTTGTCAAACCCCGCAGCCAGACCCACCGGGTTGGGCAGGTCCAGTCCAGCTACGTGAGTTTTCAGCCGCGGCGATGTGACCGGCCCGGGCATCGGGGCAAGCCCGGCCTTCAACGCCTTGATCGACATGCCATGGGCGGCTTCTGGGTCCATCTTGTGCAGGACCGCCAGCCCCAGTTTCTCGGTCAGTTTCATCCGAAAGTCTCTCCACCTTTGGCCGGGGCGCAGCGGATCAGGCGCGAAGTTGCAACCGCAGCCTGCCTGTGAATAACCGCAGCCTGATAATCCGGGTCGGTCACCATTTCCAAAAACGCATCTGCAGTCGGATAGCGGGCGATAAATACCTCATCCCAGTCTTCGTCCTGCGGGCCGATCAGAGTGGTCTGAAACGCGCCGCGCCACAGGATCGACGCCCCAAGGCGCGCGATAATCGGGGCGGTTTCCGCGCCGTAATTTCGATAAGCCTGCGCGCCGGTCAGCCCGGCATCCGCCAGTTCGTGGCCCGTCGGGTATTCGGCCATGTTGCGAAACTTGATCAGATTCAGCATCTCGATCGGATGATCACGGTCCAGCGCCTTGAACGCTTCAAACTGGGTGCGGTCAGGGTCGACGAAAGACCTCATTCCATCCCCTCGGGGAATTGGTGGGCTTGCCCGTCAAAGGGCAGGGGCCGCGACCAGACGACATCTGTCATGCGGATCTGCCGGTAAAGATGCGGGAACAAGGCGCCACCGCGCGAGACCTCCCATTTCAGATCATCGTCCATGGCATCGGCATCGCAGGCCAACAAGATCAAACCTTCGACACCGGCAAAGTGTTTGGCTGCGGTCTCAGCCGCCTGTTGGGCGGTCGAGAAATGGACATATCCATCAGACACATCAATCGGTGCGCCATCCGAGGCACCCTGATCCTGCAGTGCGGCCCATTCCTCGGCCCTGAATATCTTGTAAATCAGCATGAGGTGGTGATGCCCCGCGTGACGGGCAGAATCAAGACGGATTTCCCCCTTTGACTCTTCTTGTTGGCGGGCGCACCATCACGCCAAACAAAAAACAAGGAGTATGAAGATGTTCACCCGCTTTTTGGCGTCTGCTGCAGTTCTGGGCCTAACCGCAGGTATGGCCGCAGCCGATTATAAATTGACGATTCTGCATACCAACGATTTCCACGCGCGTTTTGAGCCGATCAACAAATACGACAGCGCTTGTGATGAGGAAGACCAAGCAGAAGGCAAGTGTTTCGGCGGTTCGGCCCGGTTGGTTACTGCGGTGAATGACGCGCGCGCGCGGGCCGAAAACTCGATCCTGGTCGATGGTGGGGATCAGTTTCAGGGTTCGTTGTTCTATACCTATTACAAGGGCAAGGTCGCAGCCGAGTTCATGAACAAGCTGGGGTATGACGCGATGACCGTGGGCAACCACGAATTCGACGATGGCCCCGAAGTGCTGCGCGGCTTCATCGACTCGGTGGAATTTCCGGTTTTGATGTCGAACGCGGATATTGCCGACGAAGAGTTGCTGATCGACAAGATCAAGAAATCGACTGTCATCGAAGTGGGCGGGGAAAAGATCGGCCTGATTGGCCTGACACCGGAAGACACGCATGATCTTGCCTCTCCTGGTCCAAATATCAGCTTTTCTGATCCGGCCCCCGCAGTGCAGGCCGAAGTGGACAAGTTGACCGGCGAAGGCGTTAATAAAATCATCGTTCTCAGCCATTCCGGCTATGGTGTTGATCAACGCGTAGCGCAGGAAACTAGCGGGGTGGACGTAATTGTCGGCGGTCATTCGAACACTTACCTATCGAACGTGTCCGACAAGGCAGCGGGTCCGTACCCGACCGTGGTCAACGGTGTCCAGATCGTGCAGGCCTATGCTTATGGCAAGTTTCTGGGTGAGTTGAACGTAACCTTCGACGATGACGGCAATGTGCTTGAGGCGATGGGCGAGCCGTTGATCATGGACAACTCCGTTACCGAGGATCAGTCCGCGTTGGACCGTATCGCCGAACTGGCCGTGCCGCTGGACGAAATCCGCAACAAGGTGGTGGCGAATGCAGCAGACGCCATCGAGGGGGACCGTTCTGTCTGTCGTGTGCAGGAATGTGAGATGGGCAACCTGGTCGCCGACGCGATGTTAGCGCGTGTGGCCGATCAGGGTGTACAGATTGCGATTGCCAACTCTGGCGGGCTGCGGGCCTCAATCGACCCGGGCGAAGTAACCATGGGCGAGGTGCTGACGGTGCTACCCTTCCAGAACACCCTGTCTACCTTCGAGATCAGTGGTCAGGGGGTGATCGACGCGCTGGAGAACGGCGTAAGCCAGGTCGAAGATGTAAAGGGCCGCTTTCCGCAGGTTGCGGGTCTGACATTCATCTGGGATCCAATGGTTGCGCCGAACGAAGGGCGCGTGTCCGAGGTCATGGTCGCCGAGGGTGATGGTTTTGCGCCAATTGACCCGGCAGCGACGTATCTGGTTGTGACCAACAATTATGTCCGCAACGGCGGCGACGGGTACAACATGTTCGAAGGCGACGACAAGAATGCCTATGACTTTGGTCCGGATCTGGCAGATGTCACGGCTGAGTACTTGGCTGAAAATGCGCCCTATCAGCCTTATCTGGACGGCCGTATCAAGCAGAAGTAACTCTGCGACATAGCAAAGAAAAAGGCCGCATCCCTGATGCGGCCTTTCGTGTTTCGGGCGCACTCAGCCCAAATCGTATTCGGGCCAGAGCGCGGGATCGAACCCGTCAAGCATGGGGCTTAGATGTTCGGACACGCTCTGCCATCCACCAATGGATTTGGTCGATATCTTATTGCGGACCTGATCGATGCTGGCCGTTCTGACCTGCTTGGTGTTTTTCTCAGGGTGCATCATGGTTTCGTTCCATTCGATATCGCAGAACGCAGCAACCTGTTGGCTATAGGTTTTTGGATCGGCCACTAATTTTTCATAAGGAACGGTCAGTATGCGGTCACCGAACACGGTATCCCAATGTGCCATATAGTGGCGGTACATATTCGCCGAATGAGCAATGGCTGTCAGGTTCGACGCATAACGCATCCCACCAGCCGGGAACCGCCGGATCCATTTCGACAACCCCACATCACGGGGGTCACGTAGCATGTTGATGATCTTTGCATTGGGAAAGGCCGCCAACAAGAAACCAACAAGCTGATAGTTGTGTGGCATTTTGTCAACGAACGCGACCGATCCGTCAGGAATCGGTGGCATCAGTTCGCGGAATTGCTGCGCAAATTCAGTGGCTTTTTCAGCGTCAAAACGCTGATTGCCCAATTGGAATTCATGCGACAGGTCAGACGCCAACGTCAACTCACCACACCCGGCGATATCGGGCGCCGAACTTAGCATCATCTCCATCAACGTGGTGCCCGAACGGGGCTGACCCAGAACGAAGATCGGAACCGGCCCATCGCTTGGTCCGGCTGCCCGTAAATCGGTTCCAATGGGGAACAGACCGGTGATCTGGTTCAGCTTTTTCTCTTCCTCAGCGGCGTCGTACGGGTTGCTATCGTGTTGTACCTTGTTGGCTCGCACAAATTGAGGCATGGCGGCATTTAGATCGTCAATTACCGAGATCAGGTGTGCCTTGGCGAACTCCAACTCTTGATAGTCTTCGTCCTTGTTGGCGATTGCGGTCTCGACCGCCTCCATCAGTTTCGGGCCGTCATCCTTGGAGGTTACAAGGGACAACTGCAGCAAAGCGCTCATGTTTTCGGGATCTGTTTCCAGAATACGCTGCAAGATTTCCTTTGACCCGTTTTTGTCACCGCTTTGGTGCAAGTTCACGGCCTTTGCGAAAGCAATCTTTATGTTTTCCGGTTCCAACTCAAAGGCGCGAGAAACATCGCGCGAGTGGTCCTCGACAAATCCAATTTTCGAATAGGCACGGGCCCTTTTGCCCAGAAGGTTCACATCGTCGGGCTCGGCTTGCAGCTTCTTGCTCGCATGTTCAATGACCAGGCGCCAGTTGCTGCCTTTCAGGTGAATCTCATCCAGGACGCGGTTCAGTTCTTTGTTGTTTGGGAACTGTTCCAGCTTTTGTTCAGTATATTCCAGCGCCCTGGGGATCTGTCCGGTCTGCATAAGCGCATTTGCCAGGTTTTCCACGAATTGAGGGTCGTCTGGCTTCATTCGTGACGCTTCGACGAAATGCGGAATAGATTTCTTGTATTGCTTCATTTCGGTCAGCACAAAGCCCGAGATGGCGTGGAAATCAGAATCCTTGGGGAATTTCTTAACGCCCAACTGTGCCTTTTTCAGCGCCTGTTGCAGCTTGCCTGCTTCCAAAGCAGCCACCGCCTTGCCTTTGAGGGTATTCGCTGTTTGATTTTGCATGTGACCCCGTGACACCCTGTGCCTGTATGAAACGATTATTGATGGTTCATTACCCATGTGCGGACGGTTTGCAATAACCCTTCCAAATGACGCAATGGCGCAGCTGTTTTCAGCACGGCCCGCAAACACGTTGCCTGCTGTGCCGAACTTCAATGTTTGCCCGACAAATCAAGTGCATGTGGTGCGCGTTGGCGAAGGTGGTCGCCAGTTGGATTCGCTGCGCTGGGGGTTCCTGCCGCATTGGTACAAGACTGAAACCGCCGGTCCTTTGCTGATCAATGCGCGTGCCGAAACTCTGGCCGAAAAGCCTGCATTTCGCGCCGCCTGCCGCGAACGACGCTGCCTGATCGTGGCAACAGGGTTCTATGAATGGACCAAAACTGAACAGGGAACACGTCTGCCATGGTACATCCACCGCAAAGATGGCGCACCGATTGCATTTGCCGGGGTCTGGCAGGATTGGGGCTTTGAGGGTACGCAGCAGGGCACTTGCGCCATCGTAACAACACCGGCAAATCGCCACCTCAGCGCCGTTCATCATCGGATGCCACTGATCCTTGAGCCTGACGATTGGCCTTTGTGGTTAGGGGAGGCGGGGAAAGGCGCGGCACGTTTGATGCAACCCGGGGCCGAGGGTGTCTTGGAGTTCTACCGCGTTGATCCAGCAGTGAATTCGAACCGGGCGAACGGGCCGGACCTGATTGAACCTGTCCCGGCGTGACTGGGCGCCTTTTCATTTCAAAGTTCGCAGGATAGACCGTTGGCATGGCTCTGAAATTTACTGATCTGCCCGGCCTTTATGCGCATGATTTTGACACTGTGATCGACGTGCGCAGCCCTGCTGAATTTGCCGAAGATCACCTACCCGGCGCCATCAACCTGCCGGTGCTTAACAATGAAGAACGCGCGCAGGTGGGTACGATCTATGTGCAGGAAAGTCCGTTTCTGGCCCGCAAGCTTGGCGCAGCGCTGGTGTTTCGGAACGCGGCAAATCACATCGAACACAGCCTGTCGCACCACGAGGGCGGCTGGAAACCATTGGTCTATTGCTGGCGTGGCGGACAGAGATCAGGGTCGTTCACTTGGATGTTGCAACAGATCGGTTGGCGGGCCGAAGTGGTCGATGGCGGATACCGAACCTATCGCCGATTGGTGAATCGCTACCTCTATGACAATCCATTGCCGCACCGGTTGGTGGCCCTCGATGGATATACGGGCACAGCCAAGACTGACCTGCTGCTGCATTTGAAGGCGCGCGGCGTTCAGGTTCTGGACCTCGAAGACCTAGCCAACCACCGGGGATCTTTGCTAGGTGAAATGCCGGGCGGGCAGCCCAGCCAGAAAGCCTTCGAGTCCGCTCTATCCGCCGCATTGTGCGGCTTGGACCCAGCGCGCCCGGTGGTTGTCGAGGCTGAATCCTCCAAGATCGGGTCACTGATCCTGCCGCCAAGCTTGTGGACTGCGTTGCGGACGGCACCGCGGATTCAGGTGTCCGCTTCCCTTGAGGCGCGGACCGCGTATCTGGTCAAGGCTTACGACGATATCCTCTCGGATACCGAGCGCTTGCGCGATCGCCTGTCTCCGCTACGGTTCCATCGAGGACACGATGTGGTGGATGGCTGGCTAGCGCTGATCGATGCGGGGGATAAACGGGCGCTGACGCGGGCGTTGATGGAACAGCATTATGACCCGGCCTATGCCAAATCCTCCAAAACACGCGCTGCCAAGATTATCGCGCAAATCGACGTGGCGGCGCTGGACGATGCGGGCCTGAACGCCGCAGCCGCTCGGGTTGAAGAAATTCTGGGTCAGCTCTGAAGCCGCAAACCCGGAGTGTCAGTCAGATGCCCGATGATGACCGCCGGATAGCACGCGTGCCTTAGCTGTTCGCACAATTCGTGCGCCTGATCGGATGCGACGGCGGCCAGTAATCCCCCAGCAGTTTGCGGGTCAAACAGCAGGTCGGCCTTGTCCGAGGATGGAATGCCCGGAACGATTGCGCGGTTGTCCTCGAAGATTGTCGACCGGACACCTTGAGCGGCCAATTCCAGCGCGCCAGTCATCAGAGGGATCGTGTCCAGATCCAAGACTGCACCACAATCCGAGGCTTCGCACATGCCCATCAGATGTCCGGCCAGTCCAAATCCGGTTACATCCGTCATCGCATGTGCCCCGGCCAGAATGCGCGATGCTGCGCCTTGCGGCTGAACCATTTGCCGCAAGGCATCGGCCACCCAACTGCCATCAGCTTGCCCCGCCATTTCAGCGGCCATCAATACCCCGCTGCCCAGGGGTTTTGTCAGGATCAATGCATCCCCAGGACGTGCCCCGGACAAAGTGATCGGGTCTTTGTCGCACAGTCCGGTCAGAGTGAAGCCGATGGTCATCTCATCCCCGAGTGAGCTGTGACCGCCCACGATTTCTGCCCTGGCGTCGCGGATGACCTCGGTGGCCGTCGTCATGATCTCGGACAAGGTACGGTGCTGCAATTGCGGGGACATACGCGGCAGGATGATCGTTGCCGTCGCCGCCTGTGGGTTGGCCCCCATGGCCCAGATATCCCCCAGTGCGTGAACAGCGGCGATGCGCGTCATCAGCACTGGGTCATCTGTGAAGCCGCGCAGGTGGTCCGAGGTTATCACTTGGCGCGCTCCGCCGGTTGTCAGCAGGGCGGCGTCGTCCCCGGGCAAGGGGGTGATGTCGTCCCGGTTCGGCTTTGGCAGGCCACTCAGGACTGCTTGCAATGCGCCGCGTCCAACCTTGGCCCCACAGCCGCCGCACATGGGCTTTTCCCCCAGGGCTTCTTGCATGCCCGCTGCATGGTGGCGCGGTAGGGCGGGGCGTGCCATCTGGGGCAGGTTGCGGAATTTATTCATGAAGCTCTGGTCGATATGGTTCTTCCATCGCCACATCACTGGCCCGCTGAACGAGGTTCCAAGACGTTCGGCCAGTGCCGATTTACCACCCAAAGAGATCAGTTTGAGGTAATCTTTCTGCGGCTGATATCGCCGCATCTTCCCGGCCCCCAGAGCGACCCGCAGATTGTTGAACAGGACCGGAGCCTCTCGGACCGCATAGACACCGGCCTTGGGACGAGGGCTATCGGCAAGATGGGCGCAATCTCCGGCGGCAAAGATCGCCGGATCGCTGGATTGCAGATGGGCGTCCACGCGGATGTAGCCGTCATGCAGATCAAGGCCCGTCTGGGTGATCCAGTCATATGGGCGGGCACCGGCAGCCCCGGTTATAAATTCGGCGGGAACCTTGCGGCCATCCTCTAGCAGAACATGATCCTGTTCGATGCATGAAATCGCGGCATGCTCGATCAGCTCAATCCCCAGATCGGCCATCGCCTTACGAATGGTCGTGCCCGCCTTGGTCCCCGTCGCCGCCAAGGCCCGGGCATTGTCGATCAGTGTCACCTGCGCCGTGCGGGTTTTGGCGCGAAGGGCATGAGCCATGGCCATAACCAGTTCTACCCCCGCGACCCCACCGCCGATCACGGCGACTGAGGCGGGGCCGCTGCCATCCAGATACTCCGCCCACCTGGAGGCAAACGGTCCCAGCGGCTTGGCGGGAACTGCATGGTCAGCAAATCCGGGCAGAGCCGGCATGTCCGAGGTGATCCCCACATTGACCGACGCCACATCGAAGGCCACGGGTGGTCGGCCAGGCACGTGTATCTGACGCCGGTCGATGTCGATACCATCAACCGGGCCCAGGATCACGCGCGCACCGGCAAATCGGGCAAGGCGCACCAAATCAATGTCCAGCTCCCAACGCTGGTAATGTCCGGCGACGAAGCCTGGTAGCATACCGGAATAGGGGGCATTGGCACCGGGGTTGATCACCGTCACCCGCGCACCGGGCAAAGGGTTCATGCCCCATTTCCGCAGTACAATCGCGTGGGTATGCCCGCCGCCTATCAGAACCAGATCACGGGTCAGGGGCAGCAGAGGGTGATGCATGGAATTCAGGTCTTTGTGTGGTCTGGTACGTCTTCGACCTGCTCAACCGCGTGAGTGGCCCAAAGCTCATCCTCACCGGCGTCTGGCAGATCATCGGGTTTTTCATGGCGATGAATATGCCATTTGGCAATGAACAGGGCCGTGATCGGTGCGGTCAGGAACAGGAAAAGAGTGATCAGCAACTCGTGCAGGGAAATATGCTGCTCGATTACTGCCGAATGAAAGATCGACGCCAGCAGCACACCACCCACACCTAACGTCGTCGCTTTGGTTGGGGCATGAAGACGCGACATCGGGTCCTTCAACTTTATCATCCCATACGAGCCGACAAAACCGAATATGCCGGATACGATCAGAAAGAAGGCGACTAGAAACTCGATTATGAACATTGGGGCGCCCTCACTCGATGATATTGCCGCGCAGCATAAAGCGCGCATAGGCTACGGTTGAGACAAAACCCAGCATGGCGATGATCATGGCGGCCTCGAAAAAGATCTCGGTCCCCAGAGCCAGCCCGTAAAGAATCATTAGCGCAATTGTGTTAATGACCATCGTGTCCAGCGCCAGAACACGTGTGCCCACACCCTCGGCCGAGATGATACGATACAGGCACAGCATGATGGCCGCCCCGAAACAGGCGAAGGCAAACCAGATCGCAATCTCGATCATTCGAAAATCTCCTTCAGACGGCGCTCATAGCGCTGTTTGATCTGGTCGCGCACCTCATCCACGTTGGGCGCATCCAGGCAGTGAACCAGCAGGTTGTGGCCTTGTGCCGACAGATCGCAACTGACTGTTCCTGGGGTCATGGTGATGGTTCCGGCCAATACAGTGATCGCTTCGGGGGTGCGCAGTTCAAGTGGGATACAGACCCAGTTGGGCTGTCGGTCGGCATCGCGTTTGAACAGGATGATACGGGCCACGGTGATATTGGCCATCACGATATCCCACAGCACCACCAGCATATACTCGATGATCATCGGCCAGTTGCGTAGTTTGGGTCTGTCGGGCCAGTAGGGCTGAGTAATGAAGGGAATGATAATCCCAAGCAGCAATCCGAACACCAGAGAGTTCAGCGAAGGCGAATTCGCCAGAAGCATCCACACCAGCGTTAGCAGGATCGTCAGATGCGGGTGGGGGAAAATTCGATGCAGAAGTCTCATTATTCCTCTCCCCCCAGAACGGCTGAGATGTAGTTTTCGGGTGTGAACAACTGTTCGGCTGTTTTGCCAGCGTAAGTCAGGGCAGGGCCCGCGAACAAGGTCAGCATCACAAGCCCCATGACCATGCCAAAAATGGCGGTGAAGGCCAGTCCGGGGTTTGGTTCGGGTGCGGGCAGGGCTGGTGCTTCCTCGTCATCTTCCACCTCGGGCGCCGGGTTGTGTTGTGCGTCATGGCTTTTCCAGAAGATCAGCGTGCCTGCGCGCGCCAACCCGACGATCGTGACGAACGACCCGATCAGGATCACGGCCCAGATTGCGTTTGCATCCGGTGCGTCGCGCGCCGTATCCAGCACTAGGAGCTTGCCGATGAAACCCGACAGTGGGGGCATTCCCGCCATCGCGATTGCCCCAACAAAGAACAGGGCCGAGACCAGCCCGCTTTGCGCCATCGGGGCCGTTGGCGCGATGGCCCCGCCCCGGCGTTCCATCACTAGGTCAGCCACCAAGAACATGAGCGCCGTGGCAAGGGTCGAATGAAAGATGTAGTACAGCGCGGCAGTTGTGGCCGTTTCGGTAAACAGTGAAATTGCGATCAACAATGTGCCCATTGATGCGATGGCACAAAAGGCCGTCATCCGTGCGATGTGCTGCGAGCCCAGAATACCAATGGCACCCACGGCCAGCGTCAGAAGCGCGGCAGGTTGCAGCCAGTCGCCCAGCAATCCTTGCGTTACAGCCACATCGGGCCCAAAGACCAGCGTATCGACGCGCAGGATTGAATAGGCACCCACCTTGGTCATGATCGCAAACAGTGCGGCGACGGGCAAAGGTGCATTGGCGTAACTGGCAGGCAACCAGAAATGCAGTGGCAAGACGGCCGCCTTGATACAAAAGACCAACAGCAACAAAACCGCTCCAACCCGCAATAGGGCGGTATCCTCGGGCGGAATTTCGGCGACTCGAACAGCCAGATCGGCCATGTTAAGCGTTCCGGTCACGGCATAAAGCGTGCCGAGCGCAAACAGGAACAAGGTCGAGCCCAACAGGTTATAGGCCACATATTGCACCCCGGCCTTCAGCCGGACCGACCCGCCCCCATGCGTCATCAAGCCGTAGGAAGCGATCAGCAACACCTCGAAGAAAACGAACAGGTTGAAGGCATCGCCCGTCAGGAAGGCACCACAGACGCCCATGAGCTGAAAGTGGAACAGCGCGTGAAAGTGTTTGCCCCTGTCGTCCCACCCGGACGCAATAGCGTATAGCACAATGGGCAAGGCGAGCAGGGCGGTCAGCAAGACCATCATCGCAGACAGGCGGTCTAGCACCAGCACGATGCCGAAGGGCGCAGGCCAATCGCCCAGCTCATAGACCAGAATATCGCCACCTGCGGCCTGCGCGGTGATGGTCAGGGCAATCCCTAGCAACGCCACTACACCGGCGACCGAGAAGATGCGCTGCAGGTCCAGGTGATATCGCAGGACCATGATGATGAACGGGGCCAGGATCGCGGGCAGGACGATCGGCGCTACGATCCAGTGGTTCATGCGTCTTCTCCCGCGCCGTCGACGCTGTCTTGTGCGGTCATGTCGATATGGTCATCTTTCGACGACAAGTAAGCAGAAAGCGCGATCATAACGATCACCGCAGTCATCCCGAAAGAAATCACGATGGCCGTCAGCACCAGCGCTTGTGGCAACGGGTCGGTATAAGGAACCTCTTCGTATTTGTTCAGAACCGCAGGCGCATTCAGCGCCAGACGCCCGGTGGCGAACAGGAACACGTTCACCGCGTAGGTGATCAGCGACAGCCCCAGAATGACAGGGAATGTGCGGCGGCGCAGGATCAGGAAAATCCCGGCGGCGGTCATGATGCCTACGGCTGAGGCTACGAGCGCTTCCATCAGGCCTGCTCCTTCTTATCTTCGTCTTTCGAGTCGTCCCGTAGCGGGTTGATATCCATCGGGAACTCTTGCGCCATGCCCGGCTGCCACGCGAACCGCGACAGGCTGTCCAGCGCCAGCATCACCGCACCCAGCACGGCCAGAAACACGCCGGTGTCAAACAGGATGGCGGTGGCCCATTCGAACTCTTCCAGGGGTGGCCAATGGAGATAGCCGAAGTCACTGGTCAGGAACGGGCGTTCGTTGAACCATGCTCCAATCCCGGTGGCGGCAGCGATCAGAACACCCCAGCCGATGGTGCCGTGATAGTAGAACCGTTGCCGTTCGATGGCCCATGTGTAGCCACTCGCCATGTATTGCATCAGGAAGGCAATCGCGACGATCAGACCGGCGATGAACCCGCCCCCCGGCTGGTTGTGACCGCGGAAAAAGATGTAGGCACCAACCATCAGGGCAATTGGCATCATCACGCGGGTGGCCACAACCATCATCAGCGGATGTGAATCCCCCGATTGCGGCCAGTGCGGCTTACGATTCAACAGATAGCTGCGGACATTGGTGCCCAGAACGGCCTCGGTCAGGGCAAAGATGATCAGGGCGGCGATGCCCAGAACGATGATCTCGCCAAAGGTATCAAAGCCCCGGAAGTCCACCAGGATCACGTTGACCACGTTGGTACCGCCACCGCCTTTGTACGAGTTGGCCAAGTGGAACTCGGAAATCGTAGGAAAGGCAAAATCCCGCAGCATCAGCGCATAGATCAGCGCGCCGGTGCCAAGGCCGGCCACCACTGAAATCGCAGCATCCCGCCAGCGTCGCGCCGCGCTGCTGTCCCACGGTGTATCCGTGGGCAGGAAGTTCAGCGACAGGAGCAACAGGATCATCGTCACCACCTCGACCGAGATCTGGGTCAACGCCAGATCCGGGGCCGAAAGATAGTTGAACGCCATCGAAACGATCAGGCCTACGACGCCGATCAGCACCAGCGACAGCAGGCGGTTGCGGTGGAACCACATGATCGCCAGCGTCGCGCCCACCAGGCAAGTCCAGCCGATGAATGGAATGATCTGAATGGGCAGGGGCTCGCGCGTTATGGGTCCGATCGTACCGGTTGTATAGGCGTAGTAGCCAAGCCCGACGGTGAACGCGACAAGGATGATGGCATAGCGGCTAATCACTCCGTTATGCAGCGTGTCGGTGATCCAGCGGCTGAGCGTGGTAAACGCGCCGATGACAGCCTCGAAGATGACCTTCGCTTCGGGGCGGGGCAGGGCGTTCCACAGCTGTTCGCCCCGACGGTGTAGCGCCAGCAGGAACAGACCGCCTAATGTGGCTACGGCCGACATGTAAAGCGCGGGCGTAAAGCCATGCCAGAGCTTCAGTGAGTAGTAGGGCAGCTTCTCTCCACCGATTACGGCGCTGGATACAACCGCGACCAGAGGCCCAACGAGCGCGGCCGAATACAGCCCGATCAGCACAACCAGCACCACCAGGAAGGCTGGAGCCAGCCACATACCGATAGGCGGATCATGCGGGTGGTGCGGATAATCGTTGCGCTGCGGGCCAAGGAAGACATGCCCGACAAAGCGGAAGGAATAGGCAGCCGAGAACAGTGCCGCCAGCAACGCCAGACCCGGTACCAGATAGTGCGAGTGCAGCCAGGTGGTGTGGACTGTCTCCTCAAGCATCATTTCTTTGGACAGGAAGCCATTCAGCGGAGGCAGACCGGCCATGGACAGCGCGGCAATCGTTCCGATGGTAAATGTGATCGGCATCAACTGACGCAACCCGCCCAGACGTTTGATGTCTCGGGTTCCGGTTTCGTGGTCCACGATCCCGGCGGTCATGAACAGAGCACATTTGAAGGTGGCGTGATTGATAATGTGGAATATCGCCGCCACAACTGCAATCTTGGTGCCAAAGCCCAGCAGCATCGTCACCAAACCCAGATGCGACACGGTCGAAAACGCCAGCAGTGCCTTAAGATCGTCTTTGAACAAGGCAATGCAGGCCCCGATCAACATGGTCACCAGACCTGTGGTCGCCACGATATAGAACCACGCATCCGTCCCCGCCAGAACCGGCCACATCCGGGCCATCAGGAACAGTCCGGCCTTCACCATTGTGGCTGAGTGCAGATAGGCAGAAACCGGCGTCGGTGCCGCCATCGCATGTGGCAGCCAGAAATGGAACGGAAACTGCGCCGACTTGGTAAAACAGCCCAACAGGATCAGGACCAGCGCGGGCATGTAATACGGTGAGGCTTGGATCAGCTCTTTGTTTTGCAGGATGACGCTTAGGTCATATGAGCCCACGATATTGCCCAGAATCAGCATCCCCGCGATCATCGCCAGTCCGCCGCCACCGGTGACGGCAAGCGCCATCCGTGCGCCCTGTCGGCCCTCGGGCAGGTGTTTCCAATAGCCGATCAGTAGGAATGAACTTAGTGATGTAAGTTCCCAGAAAATAAGTAAAAGAAGGATGTTGTCGGACAGGACGATCCCAACCATCGCGCCCTGAAACAACAAAAGGTAGGTATAGAACTGCCCCATTGGATCTTCGCGTGATAGGTAAAACCGCGCATAGAGGATGATCAGCAATCCGATCCCCAGGATCAGCAGGGCAAACAGAAACCCAAGACCGTCCAGCATGAAATTCGCGTTCAGTCCCAGTGCCGGTATCCAGTCGAACCGCGCCGTAACGACATCTCCGCGCATGACCGACGGGATGTGAATCAACAGCCCCATAAGCGCCAGAAAGGTGGTCAGCCCGGCGGCTGATGCTGCTGCGTTTCGTCCTGCCCGGATCAGAAGGGCTGGGAAAACAGCTCCGAGGAAGGGAAGGGCCGCGATGAGGAATAGGGACAAGTGCGATACTCCGATCTGGGCGGTCAAATGTAGTACTGGTTTTTAAGGATAATTTTCTAACTGTCCAGCTATTGCAAGTTTTACCCGCAGTCCTAGCGCCATCGATTGGGGTGCGAAACAATGACGCGATCTTGATCTGCCGGTTGAAATTCAACGCGGATTCGAAATTCGGGCTGTGATAAGCACATCCCATCGGGGCAGGAGGGAGCTGCGTGGCAGACAAAACAAACCGAACACGCCGATGGGTTCTGTTGGGCGGTGGCGCCGCCATCGTTGCTGGCTTTGCTGTTCGGGAATATCGCTTGATCCCGCAAGATTATGCGGGTGACAGGCTGAGTGTTCAGGACGCGCATCAGCAAGCGGTGTCTGGGGATGTGTTGTTGGTCGACATTCGCACGCCGCGGGAATGGCAGACCACGGGCGTTGGCCAGGGGGCGCATCCGTTGGATATGCGCCGCGATGATTTTGAACAGGCGCTGGCACAGCTGACCGGCGGTGATCGGAACGCGCCTGTTGCATTGATTTGCGCGCGTGGGGTCAGGTCGGCTCGACTGAGCAACAGATTGACCGAGGCAGGGTTCACAAACATCATTGATGTGCCTGAGGGAATGCTGGGGTCCGCCGCGGGGCCGGGATGGGTACGGGCAGGTTTGCCGGTTGAACACAATACAGGAGAGACAGGATGATCCGGGCATTCACCTTTGCAGCGGGTTTGACATTCGCCGGGCAGGCGGGGTTGGCGGCCTGTGCCGATCAGGAAAGCGTGTGTGAGACGGCCTCGGGTGGGTACCACATCGAATTGCCCGAGGCGGATAACCCACCGTTGGTTGTCTTTCTGCATGGCTATGGGGGTTCGGCAACCGGTACTTTGAAAAACCGCAGCATGGTCGAGCCTTTGCTGGCGCGCGGTTATGCAGTCATGGCCCCCGAGGGGTCAGAACGAAATGGTCGCCAAAGCTGGAACTTCTTTCCCGGTTGGGAAGGGCGGGATGAAACCGCCTTTCTGACCGAGGCCGTGCAAGATGCCTCGGACCGTTTCGGTGTGGATGCGGATCGGGTGGTTCTCGGCGGTTTCTCGGCCGGGGCGTTCATGGTTTATTACCTCGCCTGCGCGGCACCCGATACGTTTTCGGCCTATGTACCGGTGTCTGGCGGTTTCTGGCGACCGCATCCCGAAAGCTGCGAAGGCCCGGTACGGATGTTCCACACCCACGGCTGGACCGACAATGTGGTGCCGTTAGAAGGACGCATTCTGGGCGGTGGCCGGTTCCATCAAGGCGATATCTTTGCCGGGCTGGAAATCTGGCGGGTTGCCAATGAATGCGTCGATACCAAGCCCACCGGTTTTTCAACTACCGGTCAGTTCATGCGACGCAGATGGAGCGGGTGTGCCGAAGGCGGCATGCTGGAATTCGCGCTGTTTCCCGGTGGCCACTCAGTGCCCAAGGGTTGGGCGGACATGATGGTGGACTGGTACGAAGGCCTGCCGGGCGGCTAATCACTCGGCAGGGGTCATGACCGTCTTACCCTCGATCAGGCGCTTCAGTTCGTTCCGATGACGCCGGGCGGATCGCGTGATGGCGGGCTCGTGAAAATCCTCTTTCATCCCGACCATGCGCCGCGCGGTACCAGCCGACACACCGCTGAGTGCGGACAGGGGGATCGCCAGCGCAAGGCTGACGGCAATCGGGGCTAGCCAGATCGACACCAGACCGGACAGGATACCCACACTCAATGCGATGCCGCTGATGGTTTCCAGCATGTGGCACAGGACCAGCGTTTGCAGGCTATAGCTGCCACCATCCCGCGCCTGCGGGGACCAACCTTTTTGCAGACCAAGCGCCGTCCGGAATACTGCGATCATCTGTTGCACCATCAGGATCGGAGCGTAAAGGATCGACAGGATGACCTCGGCCAGAAACGACGTCAGGAATTTGGAACCGCCGCCGAAATCCGCATAGCGCACTCCGCTGAGGGGCAGCGCCAGAACGCCCAGCACCTTGGGGGCCAGCAACATCGCATACATTACCAGAATAATCAGCACATGGCGGGTTTCCGACATCTCGGGCCATTGCGGGAACAGCGGGTTGTCGGGGCTGAAGTAATGCAAGACCGAGGCATCCTCGCCCTGACCGATCAGCGCCCACATCACCAGCAAGGCGAACCACAGCGGCGACATTAGATAGCCCACCGCCCCGTGGAACATGTGGAACCGCGACACTGCCCGGAACCCGGCAGACCCCAGCAGCTTCAGGTGCTGCAGGTTGCCCTGGCACCAGCGACGGTCGCGCAGCGCATGGTCGATCAGTGTGGGCGGTGTTTCCTCGTACGAGCCGCGGATGCGCGGCAGGAACCGCACGCCCCAACCGGCGCGACGCATCAGACCGGCCTCGACGAAATCGTGGCTCATGATCAGTTTTTCCTGACCATTCAGGCTGAGCAGTTTCGGTAGACCAGCGCAATTGGCGAAGGCCTTGGTGCGGATAATCGCGTTGTGACCCCAATAGTTGCCCTCTTGCCCACACCAGCGCGCCAGACCTTCGGCGAATGCAATGCCATACACGCCGTTGGCAAACTGCTGCATTCGGGCAAAGACCGATTGCGAGCCGATCAGTTGCGGATAGCTTTGGATCAGGCCCGCGCCAGAATCGCGCGCCAGTGAATCCGTCAGGCGCAGGATGGCACGGCCCGTCATCAGACTGTCGGCATCCAGCACCAACATCGCATCCCAATCCGCGCCCCAGCGGCTGACCCAATCGGCGATGTTACCGACCTTGCGGTCCGTGTTTTCTTCGCGACGGCGGTAATACAGTTCCAGACCCGGGGCCAGCGTCGTTCGCAGCGCCTCGATACTGGCCTGTTCCTGTGCTGCGATCTCGGGGTCGCGGGTGTCGGACAGGATGAACATGGCATAGTGGTGTTGACCACCTCGCGCCTGCAAATCCTCGAGCATCGTGCGGGCATTGCCCAGCACGTTCCACGGCACCTCGTTATAAACCGGCATCAACAGCGCCACGCGCAAGGGCTGTGGACGGCCCTCGCGTTTGGGCTGTTCCTGCCGCGACAGGGAAACCATGCCTAGCATCACGGTGCAGACCGTGAAGGAAATCCAGAAGAAGTTGAACGAGATCAGCGACAGTAGGATGGCTTCGATCAGGTTGATCCCTTCGGCCCCAAACCAGTCGCTCATTACCCACAGCAGGCCTAAAGTCGCGGCCATCGCAGGCGAAAACGCCAAGGCGCGCCAGAACCCGACTGAGGGGCGCTGACCCTCGGGCACTTGCGCGTCACGGAAGCCCGCGCTGAAATCTTGCGCGGGCATGGCCAGCGGTGCCTCGGGCGGCATGATATGCAAGTCTTCGGTCATACGGTCCAACGGTAGAGCCAGACCTCAGAGGCAGGCTGTTTGTCTTTCAGCAACTGCGCGCGCAGTTCCACGTGGTTCCTGTCACCCGGCTGGAAGGAAAAGGCCAGTCGCAGCCCGCCGGTATCGGGGTTGCTTTGCAGCACGCCCTCGGACGTTTCGGCGTGGGGTGAGTTGACGAAGATCGTCATCGCCTCGGGGTCTTCGAACAGCTCAGAGGGTTCAAAGTCGATGACGGCCAGGCGCCCTTCGCCAAAGGTGTTTTCACCCATGGCGGTGTTGATCACGCGCGGCATCGGCGTGCGCTGCGGCTCGTCCCCCCAGATCAGACGGTAGGACAGGTCGACCTGGCTGCCCGCTGCGTATGGCTCCATCGGACGCCAATAGGCGACGATGTTGTCATAGATCTCCTGATCTGCCGGAATCTCAACCAGCGTTACAGTACCTTTGCCCCAGTCGCCCTTCGGTTCGACCCAAAGGCCGGGGCGTTTGTGGTAATTCGCCTCAAGATCCGCGTAGTCCGAGAACTCGCGTTTCCGCTGCATCAGGCCGAACCCGCGCGGGTTCATGTCAACGAAGGACGAAATCTGCAGACGCGTCGGGTTTGCCAACGGTCGCCACAAAACTTCTCCGGCACCGTTGCGGATCAGCAGACCGTCGCTGTCGTGGACGGCGGGGCGGAAATCGTCGAACCGGCTGTGATTAGTCTGGTCGAACAAGAACATCGAAGTGCCCGGCGCGATTCCGACATGTGTTAGCTCTTCGCGCGGGAACAGGGTGGCCTCGATATCCATGACGCAGTCTGCGCCTGCGGTGACGTTGAACCGAAAGGCACCTGTCACGCTGGGGCTGTCCATCAGCGCGTGAACCACCATGTCACGCTGGCCAGGTTTTGGGCGCTCCAGCCAGAAGCGGATGAATTCGGGGAATTCCTCACCATCCGGATCGCCGGTTTTCAGTGCCAGACCACGGGCGGAGAGGCCGTAAACCTCGTGCAGGCCGATGGCGCGGAAATAGCTGGCACCCTGCCAGACGCAGAACTCGTCGGTTTTGCCGGGGCGATGCATCTCGGTGCGTAGGCGCAAACCGGAAAAGCCCAGCGTGTCGTCGATCGGAAGTTCAGGCACATCCTCGGATTTGTCGAACATGCTCAGATCAAACGCGACCGGCGTTGCGAAACCATCCTCGACCGTCGACACCTTGACGGTGCGCGGGAAGTATAAGCCGGGTGTGAAGAAATCGACGTTAAAGGGCGTCTCGGTTTCAAACCACAGCGCCCGGTCCAGGCGGAACCGGATCGAGCGGTATTGCTGATAGGTCAGGTCCTGCCATTCCTGGGGCACCATTTCGCGTTCCGCATAGGGGCGGCTGGCAAGATCCCGGGCCATCGCGATGACGTCATTGCGGTCAAAGGGGGTTTCCCCGCCGGTGGCAAATGTGGCAGGCGCAAAGGCAAGCGCCGAAGTCGAGGCCAGAAATGCACGACGTGTAAAATTCATTTCTTTGACTTCCAAGGTTGTGATTTGAACCAAGCGGCCATGTATGCCACCCCGATGATCATCGCAAAGCCAATCATGTTAGCGATGAACACACTGGCAACATCCCGCCCACTCAGGTCCAGTCCGACGCCGATAAGCCGTGCTGCTGCCATGGAAAAAACGAATACCGCCAGCGATTGCTGCCCGACTTTGGTGATCACGGTCAGCAGGAATTGCCAAATTTTGGCCGCCGCGCCGTGACCGGTGGCGATCAGGCGATGGCCGTGTTCTCCCGCAACGACCCAGCCCAGATAGGCCAGCGACAGGAAGTGCAGATACCGGAACAGGCCAAAATCGGTCTTGTCGCGGAACTCTTTCGTAACGGGCCAGACCTTGCGGATTTCATCCGCCAGATCAGGGGCAACTGCGTTGAGCCAGGTGAACACTTTCCATGAGCCAAACGGCATCGAGAAGATCAGGAACAGCGCCGCTGCCCAGATCAGCGTTTTCGAGACCGGGGGGGCGGGAATCCAGCCGCGCATGAAAGCAAAGCCGGTGAAGAACAGCAGCTGCCAACCAAAGGGGTTGAAGAACCACTGTCGATCCGACCACGGCTCGGCCGGCAAGTCCAGAACGTCGGTCTGCGCCACGAGCCACAGCGTTACTGAGGCCAAGGCAACCGCCCAGAACCCAATCCGTGACAGGCCCATGACCAGCGGCATCATCGCCAGAACTACCAGATACATCGGCAGGATGTCGAAGTAATTGGGCACGTAGGTCAGGGTGAACAGCCCGACGATCTGCGGTGCAGGATCGTTAAAGAAATGCTGCAGATTCAGCGAAGAGATATAGTTTTTCTCGAACAATCCGCTTTCATTCAGCGCGGCCATGGACATGGCGACAAAGAAGAACAATGCGATATGTGCCCAGTAGACCTGCCAGATGCGGAACGCCACGCGGGCGGTGCCCAACCACCAGCCCTTGCGCAGGAACGCCCCGCCGAAGGCGATGGCCGAGGCCATGCCGGAACAGAACACGAAAATTTCGGTCGCATCGGAAAAGCCGAACCGCGCGGGGATCCATTTGGCCCAGGGGTCATTGGGGATATGTGCGATCAGGATGATGAACATCGCGATGCCGCGGTAAAAATCAAGGCGCGGATCACGCACACGGGCAGGGGCGGCCGCCGAGGCGGCCACAGGCGCAAAATCAGAAGCGGGCGATGCAGTCGCCATACGTGTTCTGTCCTTCTTGGTCTTTGTTTTTGTTATTCAGCCGGGACGCTTTGTGCGTCTCCGTTGTCGCGGGCCGCGTCGATCAATGCGCGGCGCGCAAGTGCGTAATTGTCCTCGCCTCCGGCCCGTTTGGCGCGGCGATCGTCCAAGATGCGCTCGACAGCATCCAGACGGCCCGCGCGCAGGCCCGAATCAATGGTGATGCGCTCGAATACATCACGTTGGGCGTGGCTGCCACCTACCAGTTGCATGCCATTGCGCGCGCTCGACAAAAAGTCGAATGCGGCGGCGTACTGCCCCTCACCAAAAGCCTCAAGCCCTTTGGAGGCTGCAATACCCGGGTCGGACATGCGGACCGGAGTATCGCCTTGATTACGTTGCGCGTCATTTTGGATGCGCTGCAACATTTTGCTGGTCGCTTCGTTGCGGTTATCACCAGTCAATGCCAGCAGATAGTGAAGGTCGGCGAAGACCACGCAACCATCCTCGGTCCGGGCCGCGCTGAGATCGGCCAGCTCTTCCCAGCGATTGCCTACGTCGACGCCTTCCAGCTCTAGGCGCGACAGCAGTGAGGTCGCGTTCGAGATATCGCGGTAATCGTCCGTTTTGTCCTGGCGAACGTGGGTATCGTACAGCTCCATCACCTGGTCGACCTGACCCAGGTCCAGATGCATCAGTGCCTTGTGCCACCAGACGTGATAGCGGAAGTTGTTGCAATGGGTCCAAGCGTCCTCGCGTCCGGCCAACCAGTCCAGCCCCAATTGCGCATTGCCCTGCATCTCGTGCACGTGGGCCACCGCATGCAGACCCCAGGCATCATCCGAAACCATCCAAAGGGCTTGGCGTCCGGCAATCTCGGCCTTTTGGTATTCGCCCGTTTCCTCCAACGCGAAAGCGTGACAGCCCAGAAGATAGCCACGTCCTGGGTGATCCGGTTCATAAGCGGCCAAGACCCGCTCGATTGACCGGCGCATACCGGTCGGGTCACCCAGAACGAACCGGGTTGCGTGGCTGAGTTTCATCGCCAGAGTATCCTGCGGATGGGAGCGCAGAATCTGCTCAAATTTTTTAATCGCCTGCGAGGGCAGATCTTCCAGATACAGGCCAAGCGCCTCGACATACATGCGCTCACGTTCAGAGATCGGTTGCCGTTCCATCGCGGCTTTGGCCTCTGACAGGGCCTCGACCGCGACCGCCGTCATCTCACGTCGGCCCAGCAGAACCATGAACAGCCCCTTGATGGCGTGACCCAGGGCAAAGTCGGGCTCAAGCTCCAGCACCTTGCCCAGATGTTGCGGAGTAATGGCCGCATGCGCCATGAACCCAAGCAGAACACCGTTCCACGCCTCGACGCTTGCCGAATGGCTGAGGGTGTTCATCTGTCCGAAAACATCCTGTTTCATGCGATTGGTCCGATCCAATTTTAATTTTCTACACTATTCGATGTAGCAGAGACTCTGACGGCGTCGTATCAGTATCGCCTCTGCTCTCGAATTGGTGAAAAGCCGTGTGTGTAAAACGTGAAAAAAACCGCCGATTCAACGGCATGTTTCAGCAACATGCCGCCGAAACGGACACAGTGTTTCAATCTTCGAATGGATTTTTGGCGTTCAAAACGGCCTGAGTGTCCGCCCCGAATTCGGGCGGGGCAGCGCGATAGGTGACCGGAGTGCGTGACAATTTCAGCGGATTTCCGATCAGCTGCACCGGCCCTGGTGCTGCCTGCATGGCGATCTGCATTTGTCGAGCCGCGACCTGATCCGAGGCAAAAACCTGATCTAAAGTCCGCACCGGGCCGACGGGTACTTTGCGGTCTTCCAGCTCGGCGATGACGGTGGCAGTGTCATGGGCTTGAACCGCCGGGCGCAGAACTGCGTTCAAAGCGTCGCGATTTTCCAGGCGCGCCGGGTTGGTCGCAAAGCGCGGATCATCGGCCAGCTCGGGCCGCCCGATAAAGCCGCAGAAACGGCGAAACTGTCCGTCATTGCCCACGGCCAGAATCACATGGCCATCCGAGGTTTCGTAAACGTCATAAGGCACAATGTTGGGATGCCCGTTGCCCCGCCGTTGCGGAATATTGCCCGAGGTCAGGTAATTGACGCCCTCGTTGATCAACCAGGCAACTTGTGAGTCGACCAATGCCAGGTCGATCTGCTGGCCTTCGCCGGTTTGATCCCGGTGGCGCAGAGCGGCTAGAATGCCAACGCAGGCATACATTCCGCACATCACATCAGCGATGCCAACACCCACCTTCATCGGTGCGCCTTCGGGGTCGCCGGTCAGCGACATGATCCCGCCATAACCTTGCGCCATCAGATCATAGCCGGGCTTGGACGCATTCGGCCCGGTCTGGCCATAGCCCGAGATCGAGCAATAGACGAGGCTCGGGAACTCCGGCGATAGCGTGGCGTAATCCAGCCCGTATTTCGCCAGCCCGCCGGGTTTGAAATTCTCGATCAGGATATCGGCATGCGATGCCAGCCGTTTGATTTCGGCCTGGCCTTCGGGCGTAGTGATGTCGATGGCGACGGATTTCTTGTTGCGGTTGGCCGACATGAAATACGCACTCAGGTCCGAGCGGTTGCCCTGAGCGTCTTCAACGTAAGGAGGGCCCCATTGCCGGGTATCATCGCCGCCACTGGCCGGGTTTTCGATCTTGATGACGTTGGCGCCCAAATCGCCCAGCAGCTGCGTACAGGTTGGCCCAGCCAGAATGCGGCTGAGATCCAGCACCTTGACGCCTTTCAGCGGCCCCTCAGATCCGGCCATCATATCCTCCACGCTCGATTTCTGCAGCGATGACGGTAAAGTGGTCGGCTTTGACCGCCTGCTCCAGCGCCGACCGCAGTTCTGCGCGGTTGCGGACGGTATGTCCATAGCCACCAAAGGCTTGCCCCATGGCGGCAAAGTCGTGGCGGTCGAAATCCACGCCCATATTGCCCATCTGACGCTGGCGCTGTTTCAACTCGATCAGCGCAAGACTGGCGTCGACAAAGACCAGAAAAACCGGATTGCAGCCCATCTCGGCTGCGGTCGACAGCTCTCCGGCAACCATCAGAAAACCAGCATCGCCCGAGAAACTGATGACCGGGCGGTCAGGCTCAGCCAGTTTCAGGCCAATGGCCATCGGTACGGCGCAGCCCATGGTACACAGGGCCGAGGATTGGATCAGCCCGCGTTCTTCGTGGCACTCCCACATCTGGCTCAGCAGGATGCGATGCGCGCCGCTGTCGGCGGTGGCCAGCGTATCAGCGGGCAGGGCGGCGCGAGATTCGGCGATCACGGCCGCCGGGCCCCAGTCATCATCCGCGGGGAAGGCCTGCGCTAGCGCGGCCTTAACTTGCGCGGGTTCACCACCCGGCCACGTCGCTCGGGCGGGGTTCCCCTTGGCGATGGCTTCTAGCGTCGCGCCCGTGTGGGCGACCAGATTCAACCCGGCTTGATGCATGTAATGATCGTTGACGACGGCCGAGATATCGATGACGCGCTTTTCCTCGGGGTCCCAGATCTCGCGCCAGCCAGGGCGCATTTCGATCGGGTCATACCCCAGACACAACACCAGATCGGATTGTTTGACCAACGGCACCAGATGCTTGTCGGCCAAGGGCGACAAACCTGCGCCGCCCAGGCACAATGGATGATCCTCGGGCACGACGCCCTTAGCTTTGTAGGTGGTCACGAAGGGGATGTTGAAATGTTCCAGAAACGCCTGCACCACATTGCGCGAGTCGTCATAAAGCACGTCCAGACCCACGATCGCGATGGGGCGTTCGGCCTCGGTCACCCAGCGGCGGGCTTTCTCAACACAGTTCCCTTCGGGCGCGACCGCAGCGGGTTTGACCAGACGGCGGCGTTTGCTCCCGGATACGCGCGTGTCCGCGACCGAGATCGGCACGTCGATATGAACCGGACCGGGGCGGGGCTGTGTGGCCAGCGAAACCGCTCTGTCAGCAACCACGTCTGCGCCCTGGGCCGTCAGCGTGAACGTGCCCTTGGTGATCGAGCGGTAAACCTGCGCGTGATCCATCACCTGATGAGTATAGGTCAGTGCCTCATCCGCATCGACACAGCCGGTCAGAACGATCATCGGCACCCGGTCTTGCAGCGCGTTGGCAACAACGTTGATCCCATTCATCGCGCCGGGGCCCAGAGTGGCCACCAGAATGGCAGGTGCGCCATCACGGTGGTGGACAGCCTCTGCCATGAAGCCGGCCGCGTTTTCGTGTTTGGTCAGGTGAAAGGTGATCCCAACCTGTTCCAGAGCATCCACCAGCGTCAGAACCTCTCCGCCTGGCATGCCAAAAGCGTGGCGGCATCCGGCCTCGTATAGTCTTTGGGCCAAAAGGTCAGCCGCGCGGGGGGAGAGGTCCTGCATTCGTTATGCTCCGAAGTTTTCGTTGCTCAGCAGATTGCGGAGGACGTAGCCAGACGCAAGCAGGTTCACGTCAGTGTGACTATTTGGCTGCGGATTCCGCCACTGACTGAAACTTTGTGTCAAGTTCTTGGGCAATATCGCGCAAAGGCTCTCCGCCGTCGTACACATAGGGGGCAAAGACAAAGCTGGGCGTTTTGTAGGACAGGGTGGCGGTGCCGTCGTCGTTTTCGGTCACGTAAAAACGAATCGGCGCTTCGATCATTGCACTGACAGAGGTTTCCAGAACGCGCACGGCATAGTCGTTGTTGAAGGCACCGATCACCAGATTGCCGGGTATAGTGATGCCACGGGCCGCAGCCGCCTTGGTCGGACCAGCCTGCGTGACCACGATCAACCCGTTTTCCTTCACCGCAGCCTTCGTATCCGCGACCAGTTCTTCATAGCTTTTGACGGTTGGATACACTGCCCAACCCGACAATGGTTCCTCGGCCCGGACAGGCAGGGCGAGAAGACAGAGCAAACCCAAAAGCGTGCGCATGACGGTGCCTCGTTCAATGTGACTGTCTGAGTGATGCCAGAAATCCGAGTTCCGCGCACGCACATTTCCGTGCGTATTCAGGATTGCGCCGACGTCTAGAAAGCCGCAGAAACATGCAAACCATCAAACACGAGGCCACACGTGGACCCGATACGCCTATTGATTTGCAGCAGTTGTGCGGGAACGCGTGACCGAGTGGCCGAGAGGCAGGCCGTGGATGACGCGCTGGTGCGTGCAGGGCTGAATGGCCGGGTCGTCATCTCGGATCACGCCTGTTTCAGTGGCTGCGCTGAGCCGACCGCATTGGCATTGCAGGCCGCAGGACGGGCGTCTTACGTGTTTTCGGGGGTCGATATCGTTACCGATGCCGAAGACATCGTCGCGACCTGCAAAGCCTATTTGGACAGTCCCGCAGGTTGGATCGAAGACGCCCGACCCTGCGGGCGACTTCGGATGTGTTTGCGCGCGCGGATACCGGCGCTTTAATCGACCTGAACGGTCACGGCAGCGCTGACCGGTACGTTGTCGACCGTCAGTGCGCTGTGGCTGTTTGCGTTCAGCGAAACCGAAACCTCGACCTCTCCCTTCGGAAGGTCGGGGATGTGTATCCAGTTGCCGTAGAGCCGGGCCAGTTTCTCGCCATTGATGTAAACATGCGCGTGGCCTTCGCCGTCTACGTCGGCTGTTGACGCGTTTTCTGGGGCAAACCGGAAATTCTGCGGCATGACGTGCAGGTTCCACCCGGCCATCGGGTCCTGGGTCAGCGCGATTGCAACGCTGGGGGCGTCCGCCCCTGCGGGCAGGTTTACCGTGGTCGAATGGTCATGGGCCATCGCTTCGGCATGCGCGCCGCCGTGATGGGACGGATCGCCATGATCGTGGCCGTCAAACGTGACGCCATTGGCTGCCGCCAGCACAAAACCAGCACCACCACCGAACACAAGGCCGATTGCAAAAAGGGCAAGTGAGCGTGCCATTTTTTCTTTCCTTTAGGGCAAAAAGAAACGCGCCGGGCAGAACCCGGCGCGTCATTATATGAGAGGATCAGGCCGCTGCTTCGACGCGTTTGCCTTCGCTTTGCCAGAAATACCCGGCAAAGGCACCGACCAGAACCCAGGCCACCAGACCGATGCCAAAGGCGCGAGCGGCAAACAGAGCGCCGATCTCGGTCGGGACGGGGCCGGTGAACACATCCGGTTCGGGCGCACCGATCAGATGGGGTGCCAGCAACAGGGCTGCTGCGATCACATAGCTGATCAGGTTGCCGCCAAACGCAATCAACCACAGCGCAACAAGCGCGGCACCAACAGTGGCAAACCACCAGACCTGTCGGGCATAGACGTCAGCCGCCGCTACACCAGGCACCTCTGGTGCCAGGGTAAAGCCAGGCGCTAGATGAAAGGCGATGAACCCAGCCAGACCCCACAGCACGCCGGTGCGGCCATCAATCGTGTGGCCCTGGCCTTCGGCCACGGACATCAGGGCAACCATCAGCAGCGCGTAACCGGTATAGGTCAGCATGGTGAAAATGACGCTCAGCGCGTCGCGGGTCAGTTCCGAAAACATGCCCGGCAATTCGGGATGCGCCGAAACGGCCTCGGCCCCGAAGTGCACCAACTCACCGGATTCGTACAGCTCTGCGTGCAGCAAAACAGGTTGTACAAAGACCAACTGCAGCAAGGCGGCTATCAGCCCCGCTGCAGCACCAGCGAACAACGCGCTGGTCAGTATACGACTGAACATGGACTTAGTGGCAGGGGAAGCCGGTCGCGTGGCGCACGTCGTGTGCTGCGTCATGCAGCGCCGCGGCCTGTACGTGACCGGTCAGGGTGATGATACCCAGACCCAGTACCACCGCGAACATGACCGGAAGGATACCAGCGCGCGAGGCGGATGCTGTTTGCGTTTGTGTTGCCATCTTTTATTCTCCTTTGCCGCCGCACCCGACGGCCGGTGTTTCAATTGTCGCCTGGCAGGTCTCCTGGCTTGCGGGTCGATGCCTCTGTTCGCCTTCCCCCTGAGAACAGGAGTGGCTGGTTGAACAGGGGCTCTCCGCTTACAGTCGCGGGGGCGGCTGTGGATTTGGCTGCCATGGCAGTCGCACCACATTCCCTCTTAGCATCCGGATGTCTCCGGCAGGACCAGACGCGTTCATTTAGCCTCTATGGTGCCGCTGGTGCAATCGTCATTTGCGACCTTTTAGGTCAGATCACGCGCTTTTTCAGCAAATAGATATCCATGATCCAGCCATGATCGGCACGTGCCTTGGCGCGGGTGTCCAGAATCTCCTGCGCCACATCGGTCAAAGCGCCTTTGATCAGGATTTCCTCTTTCATGCCGACATAGGCACCCCACCAGATGTCATAATCGGCCATGTCCAGGGTTTGAAACGAACACTCGCCATCCAGCATTACTGCTACTTTCGAGGCATTTGCCGGCCAGCCTTCATCCCTGATCCGCCGTCCCGTGGTCACAACATAAGGCGCGCCCAGATCATTGATCGGGATGGCGTGGGCGGCCGTCAATGCCTGCAGCGCGGTGATGCCTGGGATCACCCGTGTCGTGAGCTCAGGGTCCAGCCGCGACGCGATTCGCAACGAGCTGTCATAAAGCGACGGGTCGCCCCAGATCAGCAGCGCCACTTGTCGCGCATTCGGGTGGGCCGCAATCGCCTCGTGCCAGCGCACTGCAATGGCATCATGCCATTCGTCGACCCCGCGCAGATAACCATCATCGGCCCGACGCTTGGGAATGTCGAAATAGGCGATCTGCGGCGGAGTGTCAGTCACAGCTGCAATGATCTCTTCGCGCAACCCGGCCAGATCAGCCTTGTTCTCGCCCTTGTGCGGGATCAGGATCAGGTCTGCATCGCGGATGGCATTTGCCCCTTGCAAGGTCACGTGATCCGGGTTGCCAGTGCCAATTCCGATTAGAGACAACTCAAACATTGTCGAACTCTGCCAACGGGCCATACAGGATCAGCGCCGGGGCTGTGCCGATCTCGGCCTCCAGCTTTTGCGACAGCGCGCCAATTGTTGCACGGTGCAGGCTCTGGTCGGGAGTCGATACGGATTCGGCTATCAGGGCTGGTGTTTCCAGCGGCAGGCCATGCTCATGCAGCGCATTTACCAACAGGGGAAAGGTCCGTTTGCCCATGAACACCACAGTCGTTGCATCCGGATCGGCCAGCGCGGGCAGGTTCAGATCTTCGGGCAGTTTACCACTGACATCGTGGCCAGTGACAAATTGCACCCGCCGCGCAGTCAGGCGTCGTGTCAGGGGTATTCCTGCTGCCGCCGCCGCCGCAACCGCCGAGGGGATGCCAGGGATGATTTCATATTCGATCCCGGCCGCACGCAGGGCAACCAGTTCTTCCTCCAGTCTGCCGAACAACCCGCCATCACCAGATTTCAATCGCACCACGCGAGCACCGGTCTTGGCGTAATCCACCAACAGGCGGCTTACGTGATCCTGCTTGGGTGAGGGTCGCCCGGCCCGTTTGCCCACGCCCACCAGATCTGCATCGTCATGCGCATGACTTAGGATCGGGCCGCTGCTGAGGTCATCAAACAGCACCGCATCTGCTTTTTGCATCCGGTCGACTGCTTTCAGGGTCAAAAGATCAGGATCGCCGGGGCCGGAACCTATGAAGGATACGAAACCGCTCATGCCGAGGCCTCGGCGATCAGGTGAAAGAACGTACCGGTGACGTTCCCGCGCACCGAACCTGTTTGCGGCCCTTCAGCACCTTCAGCATCAAACACCCGCGCCAGCGGTGCGTCCGGCTGTTCTACGATCGAAGAATAATGGAATTCATGCCCCCGCAGAGCCGTGTCGGCTGCAAAACCGGGCATCGGGGCCAGCAATTCTGCGCGCCGATACCCCAGATTGAACTTGCGCTTTTCATACGAGGTCACCAGCCGCAGCAGGCCTGCCATCTGATGTCGCTCGCCCTCTTTGTCGATCAAGGCCTGACCCAGCGCCATGTATCCACCGCATTCTCCATGCACGGGTTTGGATTCAGCGTGTTTGCGCAGTCCGGTCTGGAACGTGTCGGCGGCAGCCAGTGTGCCCGCATGCAATTCCGGATAGCCACCGGGCAGCCAGACCAGATCGGCATCGGCAGCAGGTGCCTCGTTCGCCAGAGGTGAAAACGGCAGAATTTCTGCACCCGCCGCGCGCCAACCTTCCAGCAAATGCGGATAGGTAAAGGAAAACGCGGCATCGCGGGCCAGCGCAATCCGTTGCGCCGGAGGGCGCGGTAGCGCGGCTGACGATGGCCCATTGGGGCCTGAGGAAGCCGCCACCTTGAACGCCTCAAGATCCACATGTTCGCGCAGAAACGCGGCATAGCCGACAATTGCGCTTTCCAGATCAGGATGCTCGACCGCCTGTATCAGGCCCAGATGGCGTTCCGGCAGGGTCAGATCACCGCGCCGGGGCAAAACGCCCAGAACCGGCAGACCGGCGCGCTCCATACCCAGACGGGTCAGACGCTCGTGCCGGGGGCTTGCGCAACGGTTCAGGATCACACCGGCAAACGGCAGGTCGGGGTTGTACATCCGAAACCCCAGTGCAGTTGCCGCCGCTGATTGCGCCTGACCGCCCACATCCAGCACCAGCACCACAGGCCAGCCCATGCGCTGGGCGGTTTCGGCGCTGGACCCGTGCCCCAGCTCGCCCGGCTTGGCGACGCCGTCAAACAGCCCCATCGATCCCTCGGCGACCACGATATCCGCACCCTCAGCCTGCGCCGAAATCGCACTCAGCAACGGGTCACCCATAGCCCAACTGTCCAAATTGAACGAGGAGCGCCCGGCAGCAGCATTATGAAAGGCAGGGTCGATATAGTCCGGGCCGCTTTTGAACGGTTGCACGGTCAGCCCATCCTCGGCCAAGGCCCGCAACAGGCCCAGCATGACCGTCGTCTTACCTGTTCCCGAGGACGGGGCAGAAATCAGAAGACCCGGGGGGTTAGTCATCACCGTGGCTCCAGCTTGACCACGGGCTATCGGCGCTTTGGGGGCGATAGCGACGGTCGTAATCCTTTGAATACAGGCAGCTTTCATCGAACCCTTCGCCTGCCAGCGCCGGGCCCACCATGATCAATGCGGTGCGCGAGATGCTTTCATCCAGCGCCTCTTTCAAGGTGTCCAGCGTGGCGCGGATGATCCTCTCATCCGGCCAACTGGCGCGATACACCACGGCCACCGGGCAGTCCGCGCCATAGGCGGGGGTCAGATCGGCAATCACCTTGTCCAGATTGCCGATCGACAGGTGAATGGCCAAAGTCGCACCAGTGCGGGCAAAATTCTCCAGCGTCTCACCTTCGGGCATCGAGGATGCACGGCCCGGCGTCCGGGTCAGCACCACGGATTGTGCCAGTCCAGGCAGGGTCAGCTCGGTTCCCAGTGAAGCCGCCGCAGCAGCAAAGGACGGCACGCCCGGCGTCACGCTGACCGGGATGCCCATCTCTTTCAGCCGTCTGATTTGTTCACCCATCGCTGACCAGACCGACAGGTCGCCGGAATGCAGGCGCGCCACATCCTGACCAGCCTGATGTGCGGTCTCGATCTCGGCCATGATCTGATCCAGATCCATCGACGCGGTGTTTATGATCTTTGCGTCCTCGGGACAGTGACCAAGGATTTCCTCGGGCACCAGCGACCCGGCGTAAAGGCATACCGGGCAAGACGCGATGATATCACGTCCGCGCAGAGTCAGCAGGTCGGCAGCGCCCGGTCCGGCGCCAATGAAATGAACAGTCATGTTTGTCCTCCGATGGCTATGGCGCAGGTGGCCAGCCGGTCGTCTGAGATTTGTCTGGGTGAGGTCAGTCGAGCGCCGGATCCGGCAGCGGCAAGGGCGGATGCTTCGGCCACGCTGCCGGTGCCATACGTGGCGCGGCTGCGGTTCGAGCAGGTGAGCGTGCGCTGCCCTGCCAGATCGGCAGGGGCGACGAAATGCAAGGGCAGTGCGATGGCCGAGGCGAATTCGATCAACGCAGGATGTCCGTCTTTGTCCGCCACCGTGGCCAGCGCATCCACGCGCTGCCCGTCGCTGGCCCGGTCAAAGGCCGCGCGCAGGCTGTCCAACGTGGCCGTAGATGAGAATCCCAATCCCGCGACGATCATAGGGTGACGCTCCACTGCACCACCGGATAAGCGGACTTCCAGCCGCGCCGGGGGCCAAGTGCCGAGGCTTGTGCCAGTTCGATCCGCAACAGCTCGCCGCCCAGTTTGTCTTGCCATTGCGCGAGCAAAGCTTCGCTTTCCAACGTCACCGCGTTGGCGACCAGCCTTGTGCCTTTGGGTAGGGCGGCTTGCAGCCATTCCATCAGTTCGGTGCTGAGACCACCGCCGATGAAAACCACGTCCGGCAAGGTCAGACCACCCAGTGAGCCCGGAGCAGTGCCGTGCACAACATTCAATCGGTCCTGGCCCAGCGTATCAGCGTTGCGCCGAATGCGTTCGGCGCGATCTGCGCGGGGTTCGATGGTTGTGGCCGTCAGGGTCGGGTCACACATCAGCCATTCGATGCTGATCGAACCCGTGCCGCCGCCGATATCCCAAAGGTGTTCGCCCCGCTGCGGCGCCAGTGCCGACAGAGTTAACGCCCGCACGGGGCGCTTGGTGATTTGGCCATCGGTTTCAAAAATCTCGTCCGGCTTGCCCGACGCCTTTGGAAAGGCGCGGCCTTCGCCTGCAACCTCAAGCCCGACGCAGACCGGGTGGTCGAATCCGCCCAGCAGCGCTTCGGTCAGCGATACACTGCGCGCCCGTTCTCGAGGGCCGCCCAGAGCCTCCATCACATGCAGGCGGGTGTCGGGAAATCCAGTTTGGGTTAGGTAGGTCGCCAGTTCCGCCACCGCCTTGCCGTCCCGCAACAGCAGGATGGCGCGTACCCCCGGTGCCAGATCAGGACGCAACCGGGTCAGCGGGGCTGCGTGCAGGCCGAAGGTCAGCGTGGTCTCTAGCGGCCAGCCCAATCGCGCAGCGGCCAGTGAAAAGGTCGATTGGCCGGGCAGGGCAGTCCATTCGCCAGCCTCGAAATTGCGCGCGATAACTGAACCTGCACCAAACCAGAAGGGATCGCCCGAGGCGAGAACCACAGTCGGACGGCCCCGAAAGCCGGCCAGCATCGGAAGGCCATCGGAGAAAGGCACAGGCCACTCAACCCTCTGCGCGCCGGTTTCTGGAATCAGCGACAGGTGCCGCGGCGGGCCCATGACGATTTCGGCGCGTTCCAGCACTTGACGGCTTGCCGGTGGCAGGCCATCCAGTCCATCTTCGCCCAAGCCCAGAACGGTCAGCCACGGAGCTTTAAGCATGACACACCTCCTGATCCTTGGCGGTACGACCGAGGCCAACGCGCTGGCTAAGGCCGTGACCGAGCAGGGCGTTCCGGCAACCTATTCCTATGCCGGACGGGTCGATAACCCCCGCCCGCAACCCTTGCCTGTGCGTGTCGGTGGATTTGGCGGCGCGCAGGGGTTGGCGCAGTACCTTTGGGATCACGCGATCACCCACGTGATCGATGCCACTCATCCCTTTGCTGCACAAATGAGCCTGAACGCCATTGCCGCCTGCCGCGATACCGGGCTGCCGCTGGCTGCGCTGACTCGTCCGGCCTGGACGTCGCAAGACGGGGATCGCTGGCAGCACGTTCCCGATATCGGCGGCGCAGTGGCTGCCCTGTCCGGCCTGGCGCAACGTGTCTTTCTGGCGGTAGGGCGGATGCACCTTGAGGACTTCGCCGCCCAGCCCCAACACCACTACCTGCTGCGGCTGGTGGATGAACCCGGTGAATTGCCCTTGCCGAATTGCAATGTGGTTGTGTCGCGCGGGCCGTTTACCGAAGCGGATGACCGGGCGCTGATGCAACGCCATGAAATCGAATTGGTCGTGTCCAAGAACGCAGGCGGCAGCGGCGCACGTGCCAAGATTGATGCCGCGCGGGCGTTGGGCCTGCCCGTACTGATGATCGACCGTCCGATCCTGCCACAACGACACGAACTGACGAGCGTAACGCAAGTTTTGGACTGGCTGGCTCATTCCGGTGTGAACCTCGGGGTGTAGACGATCGGGGCGCTGTTGCGATCAATCACACGGGTCAGGGATGATCCCACGATAACCACCGTCTGCATGTCCGCCATATCCGGCGTTGCCTCGGCCAGTGTCGAAACCCGGATCGCCTCATCCGCGCGGGATACGGCGCGGGCGAACAGGATCAGACGTTCGGGCTCACATTCCTCGCGCAGGATTTCCAGCGTCTTAACAAAGCCTTCGGGGCGGGATTTTGAGCGCGGGTTGTAAAACGCCATCGCGAAATCACCCTGCGCCGCCAATCGCAGACGTTTCTCGATCAGCAACCAGGGTTTCAGATTGTCGCTGAGGTTGATGGCACAGAAATCATGCCCCAAAGGTGCCCCAGCACGCGCCGATGCGGCCAGCATCGCGGTGATTCCCGGCAGCACGTCGATGGGAATTTCGCGCCATTCAACAGGGCCATTTTCCAGCGCCTCAAACACGGCGGCCGCCATGGCAAACACGCCTGGATCGCCCGAGGACACAACGACCACGCGTTTCCCCTCGGCCGCCATCTGCAACGCGTGCTGAGACCTGTCAATCTCGACCCGGTTGTCGCTGGCGTGCAGCGTCAGGCCGGGGCGTTCGGCCACGCGCGCGACGTAAGGGATATAGCCGACGATATCCGTGGCCTCGGCCAATGCGGCGGAAACCTCGGGCGTTACAAGGTCCTCGTTTCCGGGTCCGAGGCCCGCGATCTTGACCCAACCGCTCATGGCCGCCGCCCCTGACCATGCACGATGATGATCGAGAAGTAGGGGGTGACCTTGTCACATGCCTCGGACAGTTTCGTCACGGTCTGGTTCGGCATCTGAGCGTATTCGACGATCCATGCTCGATCATACAGGCCAGCCGTTTTCAGGGCCCGTTTCACCTTTTCGATGTTGCGCCCGATCTTCATCACCACCAAAGCATCGGTCTGCGCCATGCGTTCCGCCAGAGTATCTTCGGGGAGTGTACCGACCAGAACGGTCAGGACATCATCGCCCCACGTGATCGGGTCACCGGTTGCCGTCCACGCGCCGGACATACCGGTGATGGCGGGAACAACCTCGACGTCAGCTTCGTCACGCAAGCGGCTGTAAAGATGCATGAAAGACCCATAGAAAAATGGGTCACCTTCACACAAAACCACCACATCCTCACCTTCATCCGACAGGTTTTTTAAATGCGCGGCGCAGTCTTTGTAGAAGGCAGACAGCAGCTCGTTATAGCGCGGATCGGTTAGGGGGATTTCCGTGGTGACGGGATATTCCATCGGAAATTCCACAGCATCGCCGGGAATCATGCCATTGACGATCTTGCGTGCCTGACCGCTGCGGCCGGGCTTGCGGAAAAACGCCACGTGGCGCGCATTGCGCAGTAGACGGTCGGCCCGAACGCTCATCAGGTCCGGGTCGCCGGGGCCAAGGCCGACGCCGTATATCTTGCCCGCGCTCATTCCGCGCGGCTCGCGATGGCGTTGACGGCGGCGACGGTGATGGCGCTGCCGCCCAGACGACCTTTGACGATACAGGATGGCACCGGTTGCGCCGCCCACAAAGCGTCCTTGGATTCGACCGCGCCGACAAAGCCCACCGGGCAACCGATGATGGCTGCAGGACGCGGGCAGTCGGGATCTTCCAGCATGTTCAACAGGTGGAACAGGGCAGTCGGAGCATTGCCGATGGCCACAACAGCACCTTCAAGATGCGGGCGCCACAACTCCAGCGCTGCGGCCGAGCGCGTGTTGCTCATCTCAGCGGCCAGCGGACGTACGCGTTCGTCATGCAGGGTGCAGATTACCTCATTGTCGGCGGGCAGGCGGAATCGGGTCACGCCCTCGCTGACCATACGCGCGTCACACAGGATCGGCGCGCCGTTTTCCAAAGCGGTGCGGGCAGCAGAGACGAAACCGGGCGAGAAATGCACGAACTCTTCCAGCCCGACCATCCCGGCGGCATGGATCATGCGGACGGCAACCTGCTCTTCGTCGGCGTCGAACCGGGCCAGATCGGCCTCGGACCGAATGGTGGCAAAGCTTTCCTTATAGATCGCTGCGCCATCGGTTTCATATTCATAGGGCATCAGGTCAGGTCCATGGTCATAAGTGTTTCGGGGGTCAGCCCGCGTTGGCAGGGCTCATCCCCTGCGCGGCCGTGTTTGACAAGGTCAAATCGCCCATCGCGACCGACCAAAGTGACATCCGCTGTTCCCATTCGGGCGCATCCTTTTGAGCAGCCCGAGACATGCAGGCTGCCTTCCACATGCGGTGCCAGCGCTCGGGCGACAGCACGGGTTTCTACCTGCGCCTGCGGGCAGAACGGTGCACCGGTGCAGGCGTCGGTGGTCATCAGCGGATCGGTGCCATCTGTGACAAAGGCCGGGGCCGGGATCGCCGCCCCGCCTTCCAGCAGGAACAGCCGCCAGGGGGTCACCCGCAGGGCGGAAGCGCCTGTGTCCTCGATCAAGCTGAACAGACGCCGCGCAGGCAGTTGCCCGAATGCTGCACCATAAAGTGTGCCCAGTTCACAAATGCCAGGTTGGAGCAGTGAGCCAACAGCGTTGGCTGGGCTGCCTTGCCATTCCAGAGGCAAAGCTTGTGCTGCGACCACGCGGGCCATGCGGCGATTGTCCGAGGTTTGGTTTTCGGCAAACCATTCAGCCAACGCGATAAGCTGGTCTATGGCTTCGACTTCTGAGACGGCGCGCCCCGTCTCGCATCCATCGGCGCGAAGGATCAGGCCCTCCGCGCCGGTCTCCAGCCGGATATCCGCAGAATCCGCGGCCATCAGACGGGCCGGGCCAGTGTCGATGGCAAAACCGAATTTCGCAGGCACGGCGGGCAGGTCTGCCAGTCGATGGATCAAAGATTGCGTCAGCCGCGCGGTCAGATCGCCCGTTTCGTAAAGCGGTGAAACCAGAATGTTGCGGCGTACTTCGATGCCCGACTCGGCGTCCAAAAGATCCAGCGCGGAAAGCTCAGAAAGCAACGATTGATGATCGGCCTCTTTCACGCCACGTAATTGCAGGTTGGCTCGGTTGGTCAGGTCGATGGTGCCATTGCCAAACCGCTCGGCCAACTCGCACAAGCCCAAAGCCTGCGTCGCATTCAGACGTGCCAACCGGGGGCGCACCCGCACCACCAGTCCGTCGCCCGACATCATCGGACGATGGGCGCCGGGGCACCAGCCCTGAACAACAGGTTTTGAGGTGGGGGCGCTCATCCCAACCCCTCCAGATCCGCGCGGATCGAGTTCCGGCGTGTGTTCCACAACCCCGCGTCAAGCAATGCGCGGAACCGGTCCTGCATGGCTTGATGTGCTTGCGGATTGGCCTCTTGCAGGAAGGCGTCAACCTCGGCGTCACCCAGCGTGGCACCGTGGTACAGATCGAACAGGTGCGGAGCGACTGTGCCGGACAGGTGGGCAAAAGACGCCATATGGTCCAGCGTCGCCGCGATCTCTGCGGCCCCGCGGAACCCGTGCCGTTGCATCCCTGCAATCCAGCCGGGATTGGCAGCGCGGGCATGAACCACGCGGCTGATTTCTTCGGACAGGGTACGAGCGCGGGGAGTGTCGGGGTTGGTATTGTCGAGGTGGTACAATTGCGCGCTGCCGCCGGTGACGGTCTTGGCAGCGGCAAACCCGGCCTCGTGCGTGGCATAGTCGTTGGCCAGCAGCAGGTCGGTCTCGGTCAGGTCCTGCAGGTGGACAAAGCTGTCGGCATTGGCGACGCGTTCGGTGATGCCGGTGACATCCTGCGCGATATGGTCGCCCTCCAACGCAAAAGAGCTTGCCTGCAGCCATGCTTCACCCGCCTGCGCGCGGGCTTCATCGGTATAGATTTCAGACAGATGCGTCATATTCACGCCATAGCTGCCGGGCGCGGGGCCAAAGACTCGCGCGGCAGGGGCTTGCCCGGCATAGGGGTTCCAATCCGGGGCTTCATCACGGTCAGACAAGGCACGGACGGCCTGACCGAACAGTGCCGAAAGCGTCGGGAACACGTCGCGGAACAGGCCCGATACGCGCAGGGTCACATCAAGGCGGGGGCGGCTGAGATCGGTGATCGGCAGCACTTCGATGCCTGACACTCGCTCGGACCCCTTGTCCCAGACTGGCTTGACGCCCAACAGGTGCAGCGCCATGGCGAATTCTTCGCCTGCCGTGCGCATGGTGGCCGAGCCCCACAGGTCGACGATCAGGCCCTTGGGATAATCACCTTCCTCTTGCAAATGCCGCCGCACCAGCTCTTCGGCCAGCTTCACGCCTTGGGTATAGGCGGCGCGGGTAGGAACCGAGCGCGGATCGGTGGTATAGAGGTTCCGACCGGTAGGCAGCACATCCGACCGCCCACGATAGGGTGAGCCGGACGGTCCGGCCTCGATGCGTTTTCCCGCCAGCGCGTCAAGCAGAGCCCTGCGTTCCGCACGGGCGGAAGGAGCGGGGTCGAAATTACCGGTGACCTCAGGCGTGCGACCAAAGATGTGCAACCCGTCACCGAACTGGCTTTCCTTGATATCGCAGACAAAGCGGTCGATGCGAGTGATTGCCTCGGCAGTGCAGGTGGCCTGATCCAGACCCAGATCGCTTTCCAACCCGATGGCCTGCGCCTCATCCCGGATATCTTCTTGCAGGCGGTCCCGGCGCTTGGGGTCCAGCCCGTCGGCGTTCGAAAACTCGTCCAGCAGGGATTCCAGCCGCACCATCCTGTCGGGCGTGCCGCTTTCCTTCATCGGGGGTGGGATATGACCCAACGTGACCGCCCCGATCCGGCGCTTGGCCTGCGCGGCCTCGCCGGGGTCATTGACGATGAAGGGGTAGATCACCGGCAGATCGCGGATCAGCGCCTCGGGCCAGCAATTCGCCGACAGGGCGACCGATTTGCCGGGCAGCCATTCCAGCGTGCCATGCGCGCCGATATGGATCAGCGCATCCGCGCCCAACCCTCTGCGCAGCCACAGATAAAAGGCCACATAGCCGTGGCGTGGGGTGCGTGAGAGGTCGTGGTAATCATCCTCGCGCAACTCGGGCGTGCCGCGTTCGGGTTGCAGCGCGATCAGGGCCTTGCCACGACGCAAAGCGGTGAAATTGAAAGCGCCGTCTGCTAATGCTGGATCATCCTCGGGCCGTCCCCAAACGGTTTCGAGGTCCCTGCGCAATTCATCCGGCAGATCGGCCAGCGCCGCCAGATAATCCGCAAGCGGCCACGATACCCTTGCATCCATAAGGGTTTCGGTAATGGGTTGGGCGGGGGCGGTGTCGTACCCTTCGCCCTGCAGATCGGCCAACATCGCCTCGGCTGAGGCCAGCGCGTCCAGCCCCACAGCATGGGCCATCTGCCAGTCCTTACCAGGGTAAGTGGACAGCACCAGCACCGGGGTTTGATTGGCCTTGGGCTTGTCATGCAAAGCTAGCCACCCGGTCACCCGGTCGATGATGGCCTCGATCCGTTCATCTTCGACCCGGTGGGCAAATCGCGAGTATTCCAGATGTGGGTCACGTTTCCCGGGTTCTTTGAATGAGGCGATGCCCGCCGAAATCCGCCCGTCTACCTCGGGCAACACCACATGCATGGCAAGGTCGGCGGGCGAGAGGCCACGTTCCGCCTCGGCCCAGGCCTTGCGACGTGCAGTTGACAAAGCGACCTGAAACACAGGGACATTAGCCGCGTCCAGCGGAGATGTGCCAGACGCGCCCTTGCCCGAGAATGAAGTGGCGTTGATGATGGCCGACGGCTGCATTGCTACGATGTTTCCGCGCAACCATTCGGCGGCGGTTGGGGCTTTCAACGACGGCGCGAACAGGCCCACAGCCTCGAACCCGCGCGCGCGTAGGTTACGGATCAGGGCCGCGACCGGGGCGGTGTCCGCAGAGGTCAGGTAAGCGCGGTAGAAACTCACGAGAATGCGTTTTGCATCGCCCGTGAACGCCTTTTCCACTGGGATCACGCCACGGTCAGGGCACCAGGCGCCGCACTCGGGGATGGTTTTGGCCCCCATCACAGGGCCTGCATAAAGCCCCGCCGCCAGCGCCATTTGTGCCAGCGCGGCCTGCGCTGCAACTTCGCCGCCGGTATCGCACAGATGCGCCAGCCGCCGCAGAGTTGACACGGGTAGGGTGGAAAAGTCGTCCAACCGCGTATCTTCGCGCCCATCCGCTGGCAGGACAGCCAGCGCGATGCCCTTGTCTTGCGCCAGCGCCAGAACCTGCTGCAGGCCATAGGACCAATAAGGCACGCCGCCGATCAGGCGGATCAGAATGCCTTTCGCACCTTCCAGAGTTTGTTCGACGTAGGTATCGACGGACAGAGGGTGTTTCAGCGCCGTCAGATTGGCCAACCGCATCGTGGGCATCCGCCCCTCAGCTCCGCCACCGCGATGCCAGCCTGCCGCGAAAGCTCCGAGGTCGCTGTCCGAAAAGGACAGCACCACCAGATCCGCCGGGCTTTGGCCCAGATCGGTCGGGGTCTCGGTTTCCTCGAGCCCGTGGCTTTCGCGGAAGACGACGTGCATGGCTTACTCGGCGGCCTCGGTCACACCCACGAGGATCTCGCGGATCGCGGCCTCTTTGATGTCGTCATGTTCGGCAATCACCACCAGACGCGAGCGGCGCTCTTCGCCGGGTTCCCATGGGCGGTCGTACTGATGTCGCACGCGTGCGCCAACCGCCTGCACCAACAAGCGCATCGGTTTGCCCTGGACAGCGGCGTAACCTTTGACCCGCAGGATGTTCAGCTCATTTGCCAAGCGTTCGATATTGGCAACCAGTGCTGCCGGATCGGTCTGTTCCGGCAACTCGACGATAATGCTTTCGAAATCGTCATGTTCATGATCGTGGTGACCGTCGTGATGCGAGGGGCGGGCATCCATGTCATCTTCGACCGCTGCCTCAAGGCCCAGAACAACGCGGACATCTACAGCCCCCTCCGCGACCTCAACGACGGGCAGGGGACGCGGAGCTTCGGCCGCGATGACCTCTTTGGCTTTGGCAACGCCTTCCGGGCCAGCCAGATCGGGCTTGGTCAGCAGGATGATGTCGGCGCAGGAAATTTGATCCTCGAAAACCTCGGACAGGGGTGTTTCGTGGTCGATCGAGTCATCGGCCAGGCGCTGGGCGTCCACAGCCTCGACATTCGGGGCGAAGCGACCGGCGGCGACAGCCTCGGCATCGGCCAGAGCGATCACGCCGTCCACGGTGATTTTCGAACGGATATCGGGCCAGTCAAAGGCTTTCAGCAGCGGCTTGGGCAGGGCCAAGCCCGAGGTTTCGATCAGGATGTGGTCAGGGCGCGGTTCCAGCGCCATTAGGGCTTCGATGGTCGGGATGAAATCATCGGCCACGGTGCAACAGATGCAACCATTGGCCAATTCCATGATGTTTTCTGCGGGGCAATCGGGAATGGCGCAGGACTTCAGGATATCGCCATCGACGCCAACATCGCCGAACTCATTGACGACAACGGCCAGACGCTTGCCCTGCGGGTTCTGCATTAGATGTTTGACCAGCGTGGTTTTGCCCGAGCCCAGAAAGCCGGTGATCACAGTGACGGGGAGTTTTTCGAGGTTGCTCATTTCAGGGCTCCAATCGGGGGAATGCGGGCCGCACAGTTTTTGCGGAAATGTTCGGGACGTTCGCGCCATTTGACCAGACCGTCTTCGGCGGCGAGATACTTGGAGACGCCTTCGACGATGGTGTCGACATGGTCGATTTCGTTCAGGTTTTCGTACACAAAGGTCCAGCGGGTCGGTCCGCCGCGCAGCACTATGGAACAACCCTGATCGCAATTTGACAGGCACTCGACCGGCTTCAGCACGATACCTTCGGGCAAATCTGCGTCTTCCAGTGCCTTGTGCAGCAGGGCACCTGGACGTTGCGCATCGTCTTCAATCGGCAGGCCACGCCGACAGGTCGTGCAGACCAGCAGCTCGACTGGTGCAGTCTCGGTCACGTCTCTCATCCCCCCAAATCCTCTTTGCAGGGGACGGGGTTTCATGCGGGCCACGTCTGCACATGGACCCGACACCGGATCACCCCGTCCGGTTTCAACTTCGGGCGCTGGCAGGTCTCCCGGCTTGCGGATGTCGGGGCGTTTGCCCCGGCAGATGTCCCGCCTTCCCGGCCTTGCGGGCCAGTGGCATTGGGCACCCTCTCCGGTCACGGTCGCGGGGGCGGCTGCGTTTGACGGTTGCCCGCTGACGCATTCCCTTTTCATCCATCCGAAGATGGACACCAACGCATGCGACATGCGGCACGGGCAGGGGGCTTGTCAAGCACGAGGCGCATGGTGAAATCGTTCAAACCAAAAAAGCGACCAGCCTGTGTCAATCTGCGGCATGCATGGACAGCCGTTCCCGCAGCCAGGCGCAAAACAACCCTGCCGCAGCGGTCGGTTGCGCAGAGCCTTGTGTACTGATCAGGTAATGCGACTGGGCAAAGGGAATCGCAGGGCCCGCAATTGCAATCGGCGCAGCCTGCCGGATCGCATTCCTGGCGAACCGTTCCAGAACCGTTGCATAGCCCGCCCCGGCCATCACAAGTTGCAGTGCTGCGACCGAGGTGTCCACAGAATGTCGGGGCGGCTGGTCCGGAAGCGAGAGCCCGTTGGCCTGAAAGTACCGCGCCCAGTTATCTTCGTATCCAAGGATATGAATCAGAGGGCCTTGCCACAGTACGTTCAGGGTCGCGGGCGAGTCCCCGGCCCGGCATACCGGTACCAGCTTTTCATCTGTCAGCTTTTCGGACTGAACGCCGGGCCAATCGCCATAACCCAGCCGGATTTCCACATCCACATCGCCGGGGGCCACGCTGTCATTCCAGATGTGCGAGACAAGGCGTACGGGGATCTCGGGGTGGCGAGCGGTAAAGTCGGGCAGTTCCGCCGCGACCCAATAGGTGGCCGTCGATATCGCCGCACGGATTGTCAGGGTCTGGCGCGAGGCAGGGCCGAACAGGCTGTTGGTGGACAGGGCGATGTCGCCAAGCGCACGCCGCAGAGTCAACGAATAAGACTGCCCCAGCTCAGTCAGTTCCAACCGGCGGGCATTCCGGGTGAACAACTTTTGCCCAAGCTCGGCCTCAAGCGACCGGATATGCAACGAGACCGCCGTCTGCGTCAGGCCCAGCTCTTTTGCTGTGGTGGTGAAATTCAGATGCCGCGCGGCGGTTTCAAAGCTGCGCAACCATGTGGGGTTTGGAAGGCGATCCATATATCACCAAATTATTTTGACCATAATTGGCATTATTAATCATTTTCGTTTCTAACAGACAACACTGATACTCGGCCCGAATACGACCGTCAGGAGGGAAACATGAAAGTCGGATTTATCGGTTTAGGAAATGTGGGCGGCAAACTGTCCGGCTCGCTTCTGCGCAACGGGATTGACCTGACGGTTCACGACCTTAACCCCGATTTGGTGGCCGAGTTTGTGGCCAAGGGAGCCGAAGCCGCGGAAAGCCCGACGCAGATGATGCGGGACTGCGATGCCGTTATAACCTGCCTGCCGTCCCCGGCGGCCTCGGACGCAGTGATGCAAGATATGCTGCCCGAGGTCGGGCCGGGCAAGATCTGGATGGAGATGTCGACCACCGACGAAGCCGAGGTTAAACGACTGGGCGCCATGGTGATCGAGCGTGGAGGTGCGGCGGTGGATTGCCCGGTTTCGGGCGGGTGCCACCGGGCGGCTACTGGCAATATCTCGATTTTCGCCGGATGTGATCGCGAAACCTTTGAGCGGATTCTGCCGTTTTTAACCACGATGGGGCGGCGCGTGCTGCACACGGGGGAGTTGGGCTCAGCCTCGGTCCTAAAAGTTCTGACCAACTATCTGGCGACCGCCAACCTGATCACCTGTGCCGAAGCGCTGGTAACGGCCAAAGCGGCCGGGATGGATTTGAATACCACTTATGAGGCGATAAAGATTTCGTCGGGCACTTCATTCGTGCATGAAACGGAAAGCCAAGTCATTCTGAACGGGTCCCGCGATATCTCTTTCACCATGGACCTTGTCAAAAAGGACATCGGACTGTTCCAAGACGTCGCAGACCGCGCCGGAGTGCCCTTGGAAATCAACCCGGTAATGATCCGCATCTTCGACGACGGTATCGCCCGCTATGGTGAACGCGAACTGTCACCGAATATTATCAAGCGGTTGGAGGACGCGACCGGGCTGGATATCACGGCGCCCGGTTTCCCGACCGAGATGCACGATGATGAACCGGAGGAGCCGGGTTATGAAGTTATCCCACAGAGAGGTCAGGCCGAATAGCGCAGACTGCGCGCATTTGAAAACTTGTTAGATAATCAAAGAAGTGGAGGCGAGTACCGGAATCGAACCGGTGTACACGGATTTGCAATCCGGTTAAAAAGCAATGAAAAACATCGGGTTAGTGTTTCAATTTGCCCCGGGACATACTGCGAACAGATCGCGAATGTTTCAAATGCGGAATTGTACTGTCTAAACGCAACAAAGAAAAGACCCGTCACAGCGGCAACTGTGATCGGAGCCCAAATTTTCAAAGCCTCATCGCTTCCAGCAAAGCGTAGCACGTTATCGTGTGCCACCGCAATCGCGGGAGGCGCACATGCCTAAGCTCAATCGCTTTGAATGGCTGAAGGCTGTTTTACAGTGTGCAGACCTCAATTCATCAACGAAAGCAGTTGCCTCTGCGCTCTCCGTTCAATTTGCCAATGACAAGACGGGGCAGTTGAACCCTTCGCTAAAGACTCTGAACGAGTTCTTGGCGGGTATGTCGCTCGCTACCATCAAACGCTGCCTGAAGCAGCTTGTCGAGTTCGGCTGGCTGTTCCGTTCGGAAGGGCGCGGGGCCGGTAATCACACAGAATATGACCTTCGTGCTCCGGCAAAAATCATCCCGTTTCGCTCGAAGAAAAGGATGCATCGGTGAGCCTTTCAGGAGGGCGAAAGGGTTCACCTGTAACAGACAAAAGGTGCATGGGTGATCTTTCCTATATGACGATAGAACAATCTACAGAACAAAGCCCCGCGCTTGAACCGGATCTGCCGAATGGAGGACCATCCGGCTCGGCGCGCGAGGGCGTTTCGCGAGCCGTCTTCGTTTCGCGCCAATCTTTCGGTTGCCGCCAATGGGAGCAGTTCACCGAACGAATGTTTGCAAGATGGATCGATCGGGTTCTTCCGGAAACCGTTGTAAACGGCGAACGCGGCTACTGGCTTCCTAGGAGGTTCCCTCCGGCCAACAAAGATGATTGGCCAATGTGGCGAAACTGGCTCATCACCGAACGCTGGACCTTGTTAACATCATCAAAGCATGAGCTTCACCATGCAGTCTGAGCAAAGAGCAAGGCGACCCAGTTCTAGGTCTGCGACCTGCGAACCGGGACCTTGCGAGGGGCGGCAAGCCTCCCCTTCGAACCCCAACCAGACCGCGCAGGGCGCGGTCTCTTCAGAGAAGCAAGAAGCGGTGTTCTTTTATTGCTCCTCCGATGAAAAGGTGCTGATCCGACAGGCGGCGGCGGATCGCGGGCTGTCGATGTCTGCCATGCTTCGGCAGCTTGCCACCGGTGCGGCTCCGAAGCGGCGCAAACCCCCGCCCCATGTCGATCCGGCGCTTATTCTGGCTGTGTCCCGCTACGGCGGGAACCTCAACCAGATTTCTCGTTGGCTTAACACCGCAACCCGCGCGGGCTCAGCCAGAGAGGTTGATGCCCTGCGTGTGGCGGCGGCCTTGGTGGGCATCGAACGGCGGTTGGCGGAAATTGTCGCTCAGCACAGGAGGCCGTCCTGATGCTGATCAAATTTTTCCCCAACGGCCAAGGCAGCGGCGTGGGTCCTGTCCAGTATCTGACCGCCCGCACGGTGCTTGCCTATGACGACAACCGCGACCTGATGCGCGATGCCTCGGGGCGGCCCATGTCCGTGACCCGCGAGCCCTTGCCTGAAATCGTGCGCGGCGATCCCGTGGCATGATCGACCTAATCAATGCCTGCCCGCACAAATGGACCTACCGCGCCGGCGTTGTAAGCTTTGCTCGCGAAGACGCCCCGACCGAAGAACAGCAGCAGGAGGTGATTGATCGTTTCGAGGAGATCGCTTTTGCCAGCCTTGATTTCGATCGTTACGCCTGCCTTTGGGTGCGACACACTCACGAAGATCGTGTTGAGCTGCATTTCTGCACACCGCGTATGGAGCTGCACAGCGGGCGCAGTCTCAACATCGCTCCGCCCGGCTATGAGCGTGCCTTCGACAGTCTGCGCGACCTGATGAATATGACCCACGGCTGGGCCGATCCCATGGATGTGGATCGGGCGGCGGAGGTCAAGTCGGTGTTGGAGGCCCCGGACCGTTCAGCCGGGCGCGACGGGCTCCATGTCTGGATCAGCGACCAGATTTCCGTGGGCCTGATCAACGATCGAGCTGAGATGATTGCCGTTCTGACAGATGTTGGCTTCGAGGTGCCCCGTGCGGGAAAAACTATCTGACCGTCAAAGACCCCGATACCCAAGAGCGGTTTCGGCTGAAAGGAGAGATTTTCATGAAGACTGGCGTGCCGAAACAACGTCTGAGCGAGAAACTGAACGAGGATATGGAGCGGATCAGAACAGAGAACGCCGCCTTGATAGATTCTCAATTGAAGAGCTTCAGGAGCGATTTGAAAGCCACTGCCGAAAGCGCGCTAGCTATAATCAAGACCGATACGGAAGGGTATCTTCTGCGGGTGAGGAAACACCTGCTGAGGCAGAGCGCGAACAAAGCACACTCGGAAGCGAGGGCGATGATCTGGCCGGTGTTGGTGGCCTGTTGCCTGATGATCAGTTCGTCGACGGCCACGTGGTCGGTGCTGAACTGGTTGACGCCATCAATGGCGTCGATGGGTATCAGGAAAGTCGAACGACCAGAGGCGACTTATTTGATTCCACTAAGCGACAACGCGGTGCTGACCAGATGCACGCTCGCAGCTCAAACAGTGAGCTGTCTGAAAATCAGCGAGGACTGAGCAATGGATGGTCTGACACCGCTGGAATGCGAATTGCTGAGCTACGTCGAGCGGTTGACGAAAGCCTCCGAGGCATCAGCGAGGGAATTGGTCAATTCAAGGAAAGGCCTCGAGGAAGAAGTGGATTGTTTACGCAACTCCGTGATCGCGTTGCTCAGATCACAGATCTCATTGGTCGAAGCATTAAACGGTTGGATGCAGGATGCCTCAGGCACGGAGCAGACCTCGTCGAAGCTGAAAGACAGCATGGAGCACGTAAAGAGAGCCCAAAAGCAACTCGCGACACGCTAAGCCACCAAGATGGGGAGGAACTTCATGGCCTTCGCCACTGATCTGCAGGGAACAAGCAACATGTTGCAGGGAACAACGAACACGGCACCTTCAACAGGCAACAGGCAACAGGCAACAGGCAACAGGCAACAGGCAACAGGCAACAGGCAACAGGCAACAGGCAACAGGCAACATGGGAGTAACTTTATGACATTGAAAATTTTTTTGACTTGCTGCGTTGGTGCGGCATCGATCGCATTTGCCGATGCTCCACAGCCCCAATTCAACAATGAAGGCCTTGAGGTTGATCGCTTCGGATGTCAGATCTTGCAGCGCCCGGAACATCTGACATTTATCACATTCCGAGATGCCTGGCGTTCGATTGCCGCTGACAAACTCTATGATATCCATCGCTATGGCGCGTCGTTAAAAAATCAGAGCTGCAATTGTGCAACTTTGCGACCCGATTGGTCTGTCATAGAGGGTGAATATCAAGCACTGGGGTTTGCAGGAGGAAAATCAAGCGCTTATGATAATTGGGTGGAAGCCGATTACTTTCCGGTAATCTCAGATATTCGCGATGCCGTGCAAGTGCTTTGCGGGGAGAATGAGTGATGGGGATAGTCAGCTTCATTGTAGATGCGGCCGACCAAGGTCTCGAAACCGTAGCTGCCTCTCAGTTTGCCGCTGTAGCAGGCGGCCTCGGAACGGTAATCCTCGTCGTCGCCACGTTTGCCATGATTACATTGTTCATCAATTTAGCCTTGCAGATCAAACCAATGGTCGCCAGCGAGGTTTATCCCCTTCTGTTCAAAATTGCGTTGATCAATGCTTTTGCCTTCAACTGGGTGAATTTCAACTATGTTAGTGGCTTAATCTTTGACGGCCTTGATAACATCGCTGGCATGCTCATTGGGTCAATAACCGGCGATAATGGTTCAGGTGCTGGGTATTTCTCCGATCGGTTCGATCAGATGATTGATGATCTTGCCGACTATGCCAATGAAATCGGGTCGAACCTAAATTGGATGACTGGAGCAGTATTGAGCGTGGTTCTTACTGTTCTGCTTTCAATTCTTGGCGGTGCGGCGGCGCTCGTGCTTGTGCTGGCCAAAATGGTGGTGACACTGTTGATCGGCATCGCCCCGGCGATGATTATGATGTCACTGTTCAGAGTTACTCACGACTACTTCCAGCGCTGGTTGGCAGCGCTAGTAAGTTGGTCGTTCTATCCCGTTGTGATAGCGGGTGTTTTTCGGTGATATTCGGCCTTATGCGCGTAATGCAGAGCGCGTTAGGTGGTTCTGGCAATGCAACCAGCATCGGTGCTGCTATTCCCTTTCTTGCGCTTATTTCACTGTCGCTGGCGCTGATTTGGTTTATCCCGACCATTGTGCGGACCCTTTCGGGTGACATCAACGCCGGTATCGTGGGATCGTTTGCGGGGGGCATGGGGCAACGTATGACACGACCTCCACAAGCTGGCATTCGGTCAAGACCAGATGTCATCCACCGAAATATGGAGCGAGGAAATTTTCCTAACAGTGATGCGACGATTGGCAAATCAGATCCACAGAGTAGTGGCACAGGCGCTAAACTGCTAAGAATGAAGGAACGGGCGGATCGACTTACAAGTTAGTCCACTTGAGCCGGATCGATCCATCGTCGATCACCGTCTTCGACCTTTCTCCGCAAAGCGGTATGTTTTCATTTGTAATATCTACAGGACGAGGCTATTCGCTTTACGTGGTGCAAGCAGATGAGGAATTGGGAATGGGAAAAATTGGTCAAAGCCTCATCCGAGGTGCACATGAAGCTTTGGCGATAGCCAAGAGTGTAAACATGCCTGATGTCGTCTGTTCAGTTGAAAAAGAGCATTCTAACTCCGAGCCAAAGGCTGACATCTCACCTAATACTTCGTTTCAAATACGAGAGAAGTAGCAAGCGCACGTCGACCACTTGCCGAATCCTGCGCCTAATTTGTGAGGCAATAAGCACCTGCACATTCATCTTCCTCATACATCCTCGGGGAGCGCCGTCAGGTGCGGGGTAGACAGCCCCTACATTTTTATTGATCGGAGGTTTTGAGTGCTGACGATTGACTAAAGTGCTCTTCGGACACCAGAACAAATTCCCGTTTTTCCGGATCGATGAAATAGATAGGTTCTTTTGGCAACCGACAACACATCATCTGTCTGCCTCATAATAAATCCCGTTGAAATCGGCTGTTCCCGTGTGGACGGATTGTAGCCAACTTTCAGAGCAATTATCTGACTAACCAGTGTCTCCGCGTCTGTTACGTCAGCCTTCGCAACTTGATTGATGCGCTCGTGAAGCTCATCCGAAAATTCGATTGTAAGGTCTGGCATAGCAGGGTCATACCGGTTGCTAACAAAGTAACTTCAGTCGAGCATGCATTGGCACACAATTCAACCAATGCTTTGTCTTGAAGTCGGTGATTTCTTCCATGTTTCTGGACAAATCTTAAAGGGCCCTGATGGTCTCATTCTTGGAACGCTCGCGGATACATTGACCACTGAAGAGAGTGGGTCGGCAGCTCAAATGTGCGCTATATCTTGCTATCCCAAGGCAAGGAAGCCTGCAGCAGGGATCTCAGACCGGCCCTTGGTGCAGATCGCGGTGAAGATGCCGGAGAGCCCTAAGGAAACCTCTGACCTTTCCGCTGGGCGTGCTGGCAGCGGTAAATGTTCTGCGAAGGCACGCAACACTGTGACGCAGCGTAGCGGCGGTTCCGGCCATTCGTACCGGGCCTGCAAAACCTCGGCGACAAAGCGGAACCCGGCTCGCCGATACAAGGCAATCGCAGGCTGATTGGCGGCGGAAACCTGCAACGAGACAAACGCGACCCCGGCCCGGTCCAGCCGCCTGACCAAATGTAAAACCGTGTTCAGGGCAAGGCCTTGCCGCTTATGGTCCGGACGCGTTTCGACATTGGCTATGACCGCACAACGCTCTTCATGCGAATAAATATGCGTTCCTGCCAGAGACACCAGATCTGCTCCTGAAAACACTCCTGAAAACCTGCCATATCCCATTTGCAACGGTTCAAAGAATGTCTCGTCAAATCCTGTCAGGAACGCTTCGATCTTGGGCACGTCGCCCATATTCAGCGCGCGCGGTACAAAACGCGTTCTGGCGGGTGCGCGGCTTGCATCAGTCAGCCCCATGATCCAGTCCAAACTTGTTTGCCGAAACCGTGTATCGTCTGTTCAGGCATCATAATGCGACGCGGGTATCTTGGCCCAGCCATCGCGCGGCAAGGCAACGGCCTGTTCCGAGAGGATTACAGCATGCCCAGCGTCACCCGCGCTTAGCACACAGGGCTCGGCCAGCTCTTCAAACAGCAACACGACAGAGACCAACCGGTCATCCCGCCGGGCGGTGAACCAATGGCACCAATCGAAAAACGGTGCCGCCAGATCCCCGATCAGATAGGTATTCAAGTGCGGATCGTCATGCAATACCGCCCGCAATGCATCCCGATCGCGGGTTTCACCGATACAAAGAGGTGAGGCATGCGGCATCACCCGTACCCTAGTTCGGCATTCAGGGCGCAATAGGGGTCCGCAGCAAACACGTTGCCGATTTCGGCTAACGCATGCGCACGACAACCGCCGCAGGCCCAGCGTTTTTTTCACCCGCCACAGTCGCCGCCACGGAAATCGCGATCCTTCAGCGCAGCAATGATGTCGGAACGGTCATAGCAATCGCGCAAATCCTCGGTCAGCACATTGCCAATCTGCACAGGAAGCAACGGGCATGGCGTCACATCCCCGTTGGGCATCACCCCCAGCCAGCCGATTCCGGCGAAACAGCCGACCTCGGTCTGCAGGCTTGGGATCGTTTCATCCATCAGCCCGACGGTGCGCCAGTGTTCGTTCAGGGCCGGATCTTCACTGCGCACGCTGATGCCCCGCCTGCGGCCGGTCTGAACCATCTGGGCGGCCAGGTTGCGGTAGTCTTGCAGATCAAGCCCTAGGTTTTCCTGTTCTTCCAATCCGCGCCCGACCGGACGAAAGCGTTTGATGTAAACCGCCTTCGCATCCAGCGACGCCGCCAGCTTGACCACGTCCTCCGCCTCGCCACCATTGTAACGCGTCGCGGTGTAATCGATGAAAACCTGAACATTCCGATTGCGCAGTCGCGAAATCGCCACCCGCGCCTTGGCCAAGGCGCCTTTTAAGACGCGGAAACTGTCATGCACATCCGGATCGGCGCCATCCATGCTGACGCTGACCCCAAGCACACCGGCATCAGAAATTTTTCTGCAACCCGTTCGGTGATCGGAGACCCGTTGGTACAGATCCAACTGGTCATGCCATGGCGATGGATACGCTCGATCAGGTCGAATATACGCGGCACCATCAACGACTCGCCGCCTGACAGAAAAACATTGCGTACCCCGGCTTTGGCAAATTGATCGATAGCGGTTGCGCGTTCATCGAAATCCATTTCAGGCGCGTCGTATTCCGGCCCGGATTCTGGATAGCAATGCACACAGTGCATTTTGCACTTGCCGGTGATGACAAAGCTCACCATCGGGGAAAGTCCGGCAAAACCGCGTTTGCCGCGCCACTTTCGATCGTCGCATTCTCTGTTATGCCACTCCTCCGTATCCGCCCACCAACTGCCCGGCCGCGGCTCCCGGCACATCCTGCACTTTGCGGGCGCCTTCCTCATTCAGAGTCCGCAATGTAAGCGAAACGCGAAATCGCGGGTCGCCCGTGCCAAGTTCCGGGATCGCATGATACCAGGTCCAACGCGCTGGACCTGTCATCAAAGCAGGCTGCCTTCCGGCAGGTAATATCGATGGCGCTCCGGTGCATCTTGCGGGCTGAACCGCATCGGCGCCTCACGGCCCAGCGATAACGACCCGATCACCGGGCCCCAGAAACCGCCGTCAGTATGCAGATCTAGGCTCTGGCCTGGCGGTATTCGATCACCATGATCTCGTTCGGGAGTTCGTGGAAGTAGCTACCCATTCGGTTCAGTGCTGATTGAATGATCGGCGGCACGAGGGCTCGCTTTTCCGGGTCCGGATCAACCGATAGTTCGGGATAGGCGGCGCCGTAATGTTGCGTTCTTTTGGGCGTGCACACATCTGTGCGCCAGGGCCGGCACACCAGATAGGCAAACAGGGCAGACGCCTCAGCCGGGGCCAGGAACCCGTAGTGAACATAAAGCCCGGGAACCCAGGCCGACATATCGCACAATTGCCCTGAAGCCGTCTGCGCCGTGTCAATTCGAGAGGACATCATGATCTTTCTCCTTGTCTGCGCATTATCCGGCCGTCACCGCATCCCCGGCCAGACGAGCCGCGGTCCAGCGATGCGCCCATGCTTCCTCGATCGGATAGGCACCCTGCGCCTTAGCCAGCGCCACAAGACGCCGCCCTGCATCGGCGCCGTGTTCCGCAAAGAAAGCCTCGGGCGTTCCCCAGACGGGTAGAGCGTCTGACAGAAAACGGAAAATCCACTTGTACGTGGCACGCGAAATCAGCTCGTGGCGCAGATAGTAAAAGCTGGAAAATGCTTCGGGCATGGCGCGAATCTGCGCTTCTTCCCAATCGGTCAGGCACGTGACCGACGACGCGGCGGCAACGAAACCGTCATATCTCAATCGGTCGGCCCGACGGTCATGGATTTCCGTGCCGGACATCGGTGCAAGCAGGTGAAGCTGGGCCGACTGCAACCCCGGCGTGGCAAATTTCAACCTGAAAAAGACATCCAGTGTTTCTGCCAGATCCCTTTCGTCCTCTTCCGGAAAGCCGATGATCAAGGCGCAGGTCACATTGAAACCGCGACGGATTGACATCGCAACCTTTTCTGCCGCATCCGCAAGGTCGAGCTTTTTCAGAATAGTCGCCTGCATGCGCTGCGACCCGGTCTCCAGCCCGAAGAAGATATCGCGGCAACCTGCCCGCCGCATCAGGTCTAGAAGCTCGGCATCGACACGGTCGGTGCGCGAACTGCAACTCCATTGCACCGGCTCGTCCCGGGCAATCAGAGCGTGGCACATCTCGACCACCAGCTTGCGGTTGGTGGTGAACATGTCATGTACGAAATCCAGCTCGCCGATCTCGATGCCGCTTTCTTCAATCGCATCGATTTCCGCCAGCATTCGGTTTGGCGATTTTAACCTAAACCGCCTTTTAAAGAAGGTCTTTGTAGAACAAAGGTACAGGCATACGGGCAGCCGCGGCCAACCTCGACAGCAATGCGCTGTCCCGGCACGAACCCGTCGTAGGTCCGGTAATCCGTGAAAACCGTTTCATCCAGCTCAGCAATCTCGGCCATCCCGGGTGAAGCCACTTCGCCGGCGGCCCGAATCCACAGTCCGGTTCGGTTTTAGGGTTGACCCCTGCAGCCAGTCAACCATCGCCGCAACAACATTCTCCGCTTCGCCCAGCACCACCGCATCGATGAACGTGTAATGCTGCGTCAGCCAACCAAAGCTCAATGTAATTTCGGGTCCACCGAAGACGATGGGGATCTGCGGATGGCGCGCACGCAGCAACCGGGCAAGCGACAGTGACCGTGGCATCGTGTTGCACATCGTCGAAAACCCGACAAAAACGCAGTCATCCGGCACAATGTCGTCCCAGAACGCCTCAAGCTGCGCCTCCAGCCGATCCGGCTGTTCCATCGGCAGGTCGATGACACAGGTACGAATTCCGTGCTTTGCCTGCAATATGCTGGCAACGGCCATCGGCCCCAACGGCATGCCTTCCTGAAACGGCTGGTTGCTGGAATTGACGATCAATGCCCGAGACATGCCGCCATCCCCTCCAAATATGCAACCGCCCGCCCGGGCAGATCGCATGTTTCAGGATATCGTCGCCCGACATTTCGCATCAGGTCTTGTCCGGCTCGTTCGGGTTGTCGATGTAGAACCCGCTGCCATTGTCGCTACTCACCCAATCCAGCGTGCTGCCGTTCAGGTAAACCGCGGCATCGGGTGAAAACAAAAGCGTACCCGCTCCAAACGCCACTTCAATATCGTCCGGCTGGCATTGATCGAAGTAAAAGTCATAGGCATAACTGAATCCGCGCCGCCGATGATATCGATCCGCAGATGCACGTCGTCCGGCAAACCGCTATCTTCGGCAAATTTAACGACCATTCGTTCGGCCTCAGCCGACATGTTGAATTGCAGGTTGCTCATAGATCATGCTCGTCATCAAATGGTGCGTGTAGGTCCGTTTGGCCGTGCAATAGCCATCGACATCGAAGAAACCCCGGCCTTAGACCATGCAAACATCGCGCTGCCCGACTGGCACAGATCGAAGATGCCGCAGCTACGGCATGCGGGTATCAGCGTCTCGCGCGCCTTGCAGCCCAGAATGGCGCGTTCCACCTTGGCCGAATTCCACGACGTACTAAGGTTTCCTGGCAAATACCGCCCCAGCTGGAACGGCTCTGCATCCAGATAGGCTGTCAGGAACATGTCTCCCTCTGCAGTCAGCCGCAACGTCCGGTCAATTGCCTCGACACGCGCAATTCCGCCCAGAACCCGCTCGGGAAATAGCGCAGGTTCGGAACTTCCAGTGCCGTACCGCCGGGACGGGCCATGATCGCGACAACCGTTTCAATCAGTCTCAGTTTCTGTACGTCGTCCAGCCCGATCGCCTCGTCTTGTTCCGTTGCGCGTCCGCGATCTTCCAGCAGCGAAACATACACTCGCGACCCCGCGCAACTCGGCCCAGCGATGCAACGCTTCGATCTGATCCCAGTTATGCCGCATCGGCGAAATACACAGTGTGATCCTGTCGCCCAGGCCGCGATCCAGCAGCCGGTCGATTGACGCCACTGTCCTAGCGAACGATCCCTCTCCACGGATGACATCGTGCCGTTCGGCATCAGCCGATTCCATACTGATATCGATGCCAATCTCGCGCTCGGCTAGAAAGTCCAGGTCGCGGTCCAACAGACGCGTCCCGTTGCTGATAATCTCGGTCATCAGCCCCGCATCAAGCCCTGCGTCGAGCATGTCGTGCCAGCGCTTGTGCAACGTGGGTTCTCCACCGCTCAGGGTGAAACGTTCACCGCCCATCGCCTTGAATTCATCAACGGCAGCATTCACAGTCTCGAAATCCAACTGTCGCAACCGGCCAACCCCGGCCTTAACGTAACAATGCGGGCATGTCAGATTGCAGTTGCTCGTCACCTCAACGAAAAGCTGGCTCGGCGGCGGCACACGAGTCATTTGACAACCTCTTCGCCAGGGCCTCGAAATCGCGTTTGATCTGCAGCATCGGCAAGGTCACGCGGCGCTCCGGCGCATCGGATTTCCGCTCCTTGATCTTCAGTGTGCCTGCGTCTTTCGATTTGGTCGGGGGCGGCGGCACATAACCGTTGGGATTATCGCCGAACCGCAACCAGGGCGCCGAGGGCGGATCCTGAACCTTGCCGGATTGAATCGCTTCCGTCAGCGCAGCCGCTTCATTATAGACAGCGCGCCGCAATAGGTTGCGTTCGAAATGCTTGGTTGAATAAGTCGGATTGCTCCAGCGGAAGTCTTCCCAATCCGTCGTTTCCAGCGTCACACCGTATTTTTCCAAACCCAGATAAAGCGGAGTTCCCGGATAGGGCGTGGTGATCGAAAGATAGGTGCCCGCACCCAGCTCGCGCATTTCCTGCAGCAGATTCAGAGTCGCTTCGATTGAGGCCGGCGTATCGTCCGGGTGCCCCACCTGGAAGGTGAACATCGGCTGCATGCCCAGATGCAGGATGATCTCGGCCGCGCGCCGCACCTGTTCGATCTTGATGTGTTTCTTCATGTTGTCGATCACCGCCAGATCGGCGGATTCCACGCCTAGTTCGATCCGGTAGCAATTCCCGGCCGCCAGGTCCTGCATCAACTGTGGTGATACGTAGTCAACCCGCGACACACAGTACCAACCCAAGGGCAGGCCGGAGTCCCGCACCATGTTCGCGATCTTACGGGCGCGCCCGCGGTGAGTAGTGAACACGTTGTCGACAAAATAGAAATCGTTGATGCCCCAAGTTTCATACATGTGCTTCATTTCACCGAACACATTCTCTGGACTACGATAGCGGTACGCATCCTCGAACGTGCTGGCGATGCAAAAATGCACTTTAACGGCAACCCCGGCTCGACATGATCGTGCCGGGCCGGATGTATTTTTCGATCGGAAACAGATCCCGTGCCGGATAGGGAAGCGAATCCAGCGTCCGCTCGCGTTCTCGCGTCGGTGTTTTGACAATCTTTCCCTTCTTGTCCAGAAAGGCGATCCGGGGATATCCTTCAGCTTTCCCTTGCCGCGAAGCTGCGCATCCGCCACTTCAACCGAGGTATATTCAGCCTCGAAGATGAAAACCACGTCAAATCCGGTTTCCTTCAGCGCATGCGCGTATTCATAACTGACATGCGGACCGCCGACCCATGTGATTGCGTCGGGGCAGATTTCCTTGCATATCGCAAACAGCCGTTCGGTCAGGTAGATATTCTGCGTCAGCGAATAGAATCCCATCACCTTCGGTTTCGTCCGCTTCAGGAATTCAATCATTTCCGACAAAGGATCATCAGCCACCGCCAGATCGATTGCATCCACAGTATACCCGGTCTCCCGCAGCATCGCAGCGACATAACCGATCCCCAGTGGCGGCGCCATGACCGAGTATTCGGCGTGTTCCGCTGGCGACGGGGTCGGCGGGCTTATGAAGGCGAAATCAACCATGGCGAAATTCTCCGGTTATGGTCCGGCGAACCGGAACGGGATGAAAATGGCAATCATTGCACGACCTGCCCCAGGCACTTCTGGCAAACGGGTTCGGTCAACACGCCCCCGCTCATGGCGTCGCGGATTCGGGTCAGACGCGCGCTGGTCCAGATCTCATCAATGCCCTGGTCACGCAGATTTCCTAGATTTACCGTGTTTTCGTAATCCGGTTGCAGAACGAAACCGACCCGTCGACAAAGATCGACATCTGCTGATACGGCTGTTGAAGGGGCATCGCCCTGCTTTGTCGGCCGAACACTTAATCCGTCCGGCAAGGTGGCATTACCAAATGAACATCCGCTTTTGATTGCAAGGTGAATGCCATGGCCCAGCGCCAACCGTCTGGTCGGGTCGCCACCCGGCGCGATCGGGTCATCCAGGTCCTGCGGCGCGATCGTTGCCAGGCACCGCGAAGATCTAACCTCGCCGCGATGGATGTCGCGAACATCGGTCTGCCACCGCTCGTACAGCCGCCAGACGGCGGAATTGTCGGTCAACAACCCTGTCGCATTCACCGTCGCATCCGGCGCAGTCATGTATTGAAGGTCCACACTGGTGCCAAATGCCCGCGCTTCTACACGACGCTGCAAATACCGCCCGACTCTTTCGTGCTGATCAGCCAGTGTGTCTTTCGCCCCCAGTTCGGAATAGCCACCCTCATCAGATGCGTTGACGCTCAGCGTCACCAGCCTGGCTGCGCAGCGATAAGCTTTTCAATGTTCTTTGCATTCAACAAAGTCACGTTTGTAAACAGCCCGACCGCCAACCCCGCCTTGTGGGCCAAGGCGACAATCTCGGTCAGTTTCGGGTGCAATACCGGCTCACCCATTACGTGCAGGAAAACCATCGGACGGAACTGGACATAGGCCTCGCGCAGGTCCTGTTGGGCAAAATATTCGCTTATCTTGTTAAACACTGTCTTGGCTAGATCCAGCGTCATGTGCTGCCGAGGGCGCTTTAGATCCTTGCTGGGGCAGAATGGACATTCCAGATTGCAAAAGGTCGTGATTTCCACATAAAACCACTGCGCCGGGGTGGTAAGCGCGCTTCCATCCACGTTGAAGTGCCTGTCGATCCGCAACCAAACCCAGATCAACCGGGTACAATTGGGAAAACGCCGGCCACCCGCCTCCACTCGCCACATGCAAAAACAACTGTCGGTGTGGATCGGGCAGGGCATTGAGGGAAAACCCACGACTTACCGGGTTTCCCGTCCCGCCCGAAAACAAAACGCTACCCTGATCCAGCGTTGTCAGATCAATCCGAAGATGCGCCCCCTTGTCCGCAGACATCGGTGCGAAGTCCCACTGTGCAAACACTGCGCCCTGTGCGTCTGTCAGGGCAACTGCCACAGCAACGTTGCCCTGGAATGATGCCGGCAATACGATACGGCCAAGCCCGCCACGCTCAAGGCGCGACCCGTGCGGTTCCGTCTGCACCGGATTGGACGTACGCACCGGCATCGACCGTCACTCCGCGCTTTTCTTCGGTGACAGGTTCTCTTTCGACACATCCTCGGGATAGAGCGTCACGAGATCAGCAATCGATGCGTTCACCAGGAAGTCACCGACAACCAGGCGCAGATCGTCCAAATCGCTCGTGCCGAGCTTGTCGGCAACCTCCTTGATCATATCCGATGTCTTAGTTTTGCCCATTGCAGTCCAGACCATGCTGGCAGGCGGCCACAGCGTATATTGCTGCCCTGCGCGGCGCACATGCACGGTATCGTCGTCTTCATAGTATATGTCCGTGTTGCGCTGCGGCAGGGTGGAATCCAGCGCGTCGAGCATTGATTCGATTAATTGCTTAGGCATCACACCGGCCATCACCATTAGGCTCACGCATGGACTGCCGGCCTGCATCATGTCCATCCCGGCATGCCCCAGCGCCATGTTCGGTGTCACAGCAAGGCCCCGCGCGGCGACATTGCCATGTTTGGCGTCACCGCAGGCCCCGCGCGGCGACATTGCCATGTTTGGCGTCACCGCAAGGCCCCGCGCGGTGAGGTCGCCATGTTTGGCGTCACCGCAAGGCCCCGCGCGGCGAGGTCGCCATGTTTGGCGTCACCGCAAAGGCCCCGCGCGGCGAGGTCGCCATGTTTGGCGTCACCGCAAAGGCCCCGCGCGGCGACATTGCCATGTTTGGCGTCACCGCAAAGGCCCCGCGCGGCGAGGTCGCCATGTTTGGCGTCACCGCAAAGGCCCCGCGCGGCGACATTGCCATGTTTGGCGTCACCGCAAGGCCCCGCGCGGCGACATTGCCATGTTTGGCGTCACCGCAAGGCCCCGCGCGGCGAGGTCGCCATGTTTGGCGTCACCGCAGCGCCCCGCGCGGCGACATTGCCATGTTTGGTGTCACGGCAAAGGCCCCGCGTGGCGAGGTTGCCATGTTCGGAATGCCACCTGGACGTGCGGCAAAGGGTTGGTCAGGCATAATTTCCTCCACTAATGGCTAAACTTGAATGGTGTCGCGCGCTAAAATTTTGGGGCTGCCAGCTGGGCAAGCACATCAACCTGTGCAGCTGTGCGTGCGCCGACCACCGCCAGCGCAAATTCCAGTCGTTCAAGGGTGAACCGCGTTGCAAATGACACCCAGGTCTCACCTGGTCGGCGAAAGCGTGACCAGTCTTCACGCAGCGCATTCATTCGTTGACGCAATTCAATCGACCAACTTGACCGCATGTCATCCGGGTCGAAAACATGGTTGGGTGAATACCGGTCCGTTAAAAGCCCGTTGGCAAGAAGCTCCCGCGCAATTAGCGTTTTGCCATCCTGCGCAAGTGCGGCTATCAGCCCGCTTTCGGTTTCCCAGATCAAAGGATTGTACGGCAACTGAACAACTTCAACCGCTGCGTTGCCTATCAATGCGGCTGCGTGCTCAAAACAACGGACGGACACACCAACAGCACGAATATCCCCTGAGGCCCGCCTTTCCAAAAGCGGAGCAAGAACCCGAGGATCTGAAAGCAATTCAACCGGCGGTGAGTGAATCAACATTACCGGCGGACGATACCCCGACAACCGGCTCAGTGATTGGGCGACCTGCCGTGCGATTGTAGCAGTATCAGTTGCGAAGCTGCCGCGATCCAAGTCCCAGCCGCATTTTGTGATAAGGTCGGGATCGCTAGCTTTCAGGACTTTGGATTCCCCAAGGACCCGTTCGATAAGGCCGTTCCCATAGGCCGCCGCCGTGTCAATGACATCCAAGCCCGCATCGACAGCTTGTTCCAGTAACGCTGCAGCAGAAGCGTAGTTGGACGGGCCGTACCCGCACATGCCAACGTTCCCTGACATCGGCCACGTTCCCAATCCCAGCCGACTACTGAACTGGAAGTCATTCTGGCAGGAAGCCAACACGCGAAACACTCCCGACTAAATATCGGTCATCCAATCGGCATTTGAAATCGAAACGGCAAAGGCTGAACAATGCAGACGCCGAGAGGTATTCTTATAAAAGTCGCGGCGCCTACATCAAATCACAGCGTTTTCGGCGCGCACATCCATTGATTGAATATAATCCAGTAGCACGCCTTTCACTTTTTTTCAACACAGCAAGAGTATCTAACGGGGTTTACTTGCCGGAGCCGTTATTGGTGCCGGTGGAGCAAGAAAGTGGTTTACATTTCGTCGAGATCAGCACGTATGAATGTCCGGTTCGGCGCACTTGTTGCAATGCAGCAATTTCGCTGCTGCTGTTGCGAGCATTTTTGGTTGGCGAAAGCTGTACTGGCAAAAGACCGGAACGTCCGCATCTTTCTAGTTCGTGAGTGGCGCAGCGAACGAGCGGTCTCGTACGGAGTGAGGCAAATAGGACCCTTTCGCGGCGCTTATTCCGCAGCTCCTAAGTCATTGATTCCAATTGTGCCGGATCGCCGCAAAACCTGGTGCAAAAAGATTCTATGAAAATTGGCTATGCAATGGTGTCTACAGAGGAACAGAACCTTGATCTACAGATTGAGGCGCTGACCGAGGTTGGGTGCGACCGTATCATAACCGACCAAGCGAAAAGCGGCGCGACTACAGCCGAAAGCCGGTCTGGTTTTTCCGAAGCGATGGAGTTTCTTGGTGAAGGTGACCTTCTGGTGGTTTGGAAGCTCGACAGGGTAGGGCGGTCTATTGCTGATCTCATCCATCTCTTGAGGCTGTTCGGGGATCGCGGCGTCGAATTTCGTAGCCTGACAGATGGGATCGACACGACGACCGCTGGCGGGAGATTGGTTTTTCACATTATGGGGGCCTTGGCCGAGTTCGAGCGTGACTTGATCCGGGAGCGAACCAAAGCGGGCCTACGTGCTGCGAAAAGCGCGGCAAGCGGCTTGGCCGTCCGCCGGTTCTCTCCGCAACGCAAATCGCCCACGCAAGAACTGCCATCGAGGCGAAGCGTGAGACCGTTTCCGGTATGGCTGAGATCCTTGGCGTTAACCGCAGCACGTTGCAGAGGGCGATGGTACGTGCATTCTCGGAAACCCTGACAAACTGTGAATGTCAGATTGACTCTCGGATTATCCTTGACAAAAGCAAAGTGACGATTCAATTAAGTTGGAACGAAGAGAGAACAAACTGCAATGCCTCCTGCCTTACGTACACGAGAAGAGACTGAGGGAAGCGAAGTCTGCCTTCGACTTGCTCTCGCGAGCAGGTTCAGGTGTGCGTTCCTGGATACAGGCGCAATCTTGGCCACTGAAGCACGGTATGGTGCGGGTGATCGACGCGCAGATTTTTGGTGTTGCGTGAGAGTGCACACGCGTTCGAGATAAAATCCGATTTCGACAGCTTGACCCGTCTTGACGACCAGATTGCAGACTACTCGTGTACGTTTGACTTCGTTTCAGTCGTCACCACACGAAGACATATTCGGCGAGTTAAGCAATCGGTCTCAAAGAAAGTTGGGTTGTGGGTTTACGAAGAGGGTGAGCTCAAACTCATCCGTGACGCTTCCAAAATGCACGTCTTTCCAAACTTCACTTGGCTAGTGGTTGCAGCAGAGAAGTATTATTGGAAGCGTTGGGTGGGGCGCGAACAACTGATAGCCTTGAATTGTTGAAGGAAAAGGCGATTAAACACATGAAGGTTGCAGACCTTCGAGAGCTTTTCACCAGGAGCTTAAACGCCGGTTTTCGGCGACATCTCACTGTTTTATGCAAGAGACGGATGGCAATTTGCATGCTGAAGACCTCCTTCTATTGCGGAAGGCATGTAAGATCGCTGCATAGCCATCCGGCGTTTGCAATCAATGGGTGTCAAGGCCGGTATTGCAGTAGCCTTATGATATGAATCTCCATGCGAACTGATATCCAGTGTGACGGAGAATTACTCGGAACATCTCCATTTGCAGCCGCTTCAATTTCTCCACAACCCCACGAAGATTCTAAATCTTGATAATATGGCGAACGGCTTCGAACCTTGTTCGCTACGGATGTGTAATGACGTGAATAAGGAGCAAGGATGTTCTTATTTGTCTTAGGATTTTCCCGAGGACAAGCCGTTTTTCTCGATAGTAATAAACGGAAAGCCCATCGTAGCTTGAGACGTAGTCGATCCGGGGCCTCCAACCTTGGGTGATTATTACTTCATCATTTCTGATGGGATTAATAGAGCCATAGTCCCCATACTGAACATTTGGATGATCTCTTAACCATTTCGAATAGATATGCTTCCTCGATCGGGAAAGAATCAAATTCTTCCTCACCAATATCGGTGACAGCTTTTGGGAACGATGTAGCAAGACAAACGATCTCAACCTCACTGACAACCGCCAGTATAGATGAAATAATTGCAGAGGTTCGTTTCGAATGAGCTTGACCATTACGGGGTCGAATATATTCGTGATCGAGAACTACAAAGAATGTCCCGCCGGATGCTGAGAAATTTCTTATCTCTCTTTCAATAAATCCAGGTCGTAAACAAATTCGGCGTCCTCAAGTATGGATACCCGGTAAGCAATCTTGCTGTAGCTTCCTGCAAACTCGTCAAATTGCCTTTCAATGTTGTCCTTGTACGTGGCCTCGTCTTCGTCCTCAGAGGGGTTCACAATAATGGTTGGCAGCATTTCCCAAGTATCTCGCAAATTCGCGAGATACTGAACCCATGCCTCATAGCCATTGTTTGAATTGCTGAGTTGGTCTGTTTCGAAGCAACTTAAACTCGGTTCTCGAGTTAGGTCGATGAACAATTCATCACATGGCTTCATTAGTTCAAGCGTGGAGCGCCAATTACTCTCAAAGCCATAAATGCCTGGATTCCACGAAGCTCATTCGCTGGAAGAGGATTGCCGTCCTCGTCCTTACCGACTTTGGTCTCTTCTTGCCACGAGTCAGTTCGACAATCGGAAATAAGGCACGCTTTCTCTCATCAATGAGGTTCCTCCAAGCCCGCTTCTCGGCGTCGGCCGTCTTAAACAATAGAAAATAATTTTCAGACACCGTGGCCTCTCATTCCAAGGTTCTTTGCTCGGTATCTCAAAGCGAGCGTCGACACTCCGAATCTTTTTGCAAGCTCGGATATATCTCCACCAGTCCGCCTTACCTCTTCTCTAAATATCTCTTCTGGCATCAAGATTTCAGCAGCAAAACTATTCGCCTGCTGTTCCACTGTGTTCCAGTCGTCGGAACGATGCAAAATTCTCTCACCTTGTGCCAAATCTGCGAGGTTGTCCTGGTGCAAGCGATAATGAGCATACTCGTGCGCCATGGAGAACTTCTGACGGGTGGCACTATGCTTCGAGTTGATCCCGATTTCGTACTTACCGGGTGATACTTCCTTTATGTATGCATCAATCCCGTCGCGTAACGGTACTTTCACCAATTGAAGGTTTGGGTCTAACTCAATCAAGCCTTCAATATTCGTGCTTGCGCCGTCGATCAGACCATTCTGACAGCAAAAATCAATAACACGCTTTGTCGTATCTAGGCATCGATCTCTAGAGGTGGAGTCGTGACACTGGAGTGTCCTATTGGCCTCTTTGGTGCTTTTCTCATTCTGAAATTTTCCGGTATCTTCGACATCTTCTTCGTTGACCTCTTCATCGTTGAGTCTGGCGACGACTGCCTTGAGAGCTTCGTATTCGCCCTGAAGTCCGTAGAAGTTCTCTTCCGGTCTGATAGCTTGTCCTGCAGCTCGGAGGTCCTTTGTACAACCGCATGCTCGACGGTATCGGAGCTAACTTCTGTAACAACCTTCTTTATTGTGTCATGCGCTTTCATTGTTCCAAAATATGCGGGCAGCTGTACTTCAACTTCATCTTCAATAGCTCTGCGGTTCGTGCTTCGAACAAAGATGAATGCAATGCCCGATACGAGCGCCTGAATAGCAACCAGAACTGCGATGATTGTTGAGTAAAAGCCACTGACAGCTGACAAGTAGGTAGACTGATCCCAGTCGCTACCATAAAAGCAATAAGTAAATGTCGAATACCAGGTGTTGTTTCGAACCGGCGGCACACCGCGTCGGAAACAAAGCTTATATCAACGACATGTACAATAGTCAGCCCAAGCAGCAAAAGTAGAACCACGGCAGTAACAACCGCACATAGAAGATAACCTAAAATATTGGGCGCCATGGCGAGGTTGGGGTTGGTTTTCTTCGGTCACGTGTCTCTATGTTCCGTTGTGCTCAAGATTTTTTGTTGCAGTTAGAAAGATCAAAAACCAGCTTGTCTCGTACAAATTTGGATAGGTGAATTGGTCATGCTATCGACTAGATGCTAATTTGATTAGCCGGATTATCTCGTCGTTGCTGAGGCTCCGTAGTGTGGTTTCCTGTTCCACCGTGATCGCAATTATGTCTGGCAATTTCTTCAAGTCAGGACTGAGCCGCGAAGCTGACGCTAGATCAACGATTTCTTCGAGAGCCTTACGTGAGGCCTTAACTGGATCTAAATAATATGGTCCGCCATGACCCGTAATCAGCCAATGACTATTTAAGCCAAATTTCACGACTAACCTTGAGACTACAGAAATTGGCACCTCTCGGATTCCTAGTTCATAATTTTGATAGCTGCGCGGTGACAACTCTAATTCCTTGGCAAACTCAGACTGAAGAAGTCCAAGGAGGTCTCTAAACTGAGCTAAGCGCGCACCAACTTCTTCACGAAGGCTTGTAATGTCGTTATTTGTGCGTATCATATACCTATATGTGCTGTCATGGTGCAATGCTGGCGACAGCATGCGTTAGTTGGTCTGATCTGGCAACAGCTAGGAATATGAAAAATGAACAAGGAATCCGATACAGTTAATACTGAGCCCTCCAAGAATCTTCCTGCTGCGTTGTCACGCGGTCGAACTGTCGAGGCCTGGTGCGATGCCCTTCGGCAAACTCACGGTGTGAGGGTTGCCGTCCGGACTATGAAGAAGCGAGCTCGCGAGCGAGGTCATTCATGATGTGTGGCAAGCAAATGCTGCTTCTACCGGAACATGTCGACGCACTCCTAGAAGACTAATGGTGGCAAAGATGGCGAATCCGCGCCCTTACACCGCTGCCAAACAAACGATCTCTGCATTGCTCAGGGAGGCTCGTGAGGCGGGCTGGTCTCGGGCACGCTTTGAAATCAAACCAGACGGAAGCGTCACAATTGATGCGGGCATGGGTGACGCAGAGCCTCTAGATGATTTTCTCGACACCGAACTGAGAATGGGCAAGTGACCAGAAAAATTTGCCGACATATGTTTATGAAGATCGCGGCTACCTTCGCTTCATTCGCAGGTCTCGCGGTCAGTCGGTGATGAAAGAGGTATTTGGATCCCCTGAATTCTGGGATCACTACAACCGACTGATTAAGGGAAGGAGCCCGCCCAACACGGCGCACCTTGAAGTCCTGATCCTCAGTTATTTTGAAAGTGAGGCGTACAAGAAGCTCAAACCCCGTACGCAATCAGACTACCGAAAACATATTGAGCACATCCGGAAGATCTGGGGTAGAAAAGACCCGGCGAAAGTCGAGCCTCACCATATCTACAAGCTTCATCAGGCAAACGCAGATCGTTGGCGTCAGGCCAACTACTTGGTTCAAGTCCTGGTCGTCTTGATGAAACATGCGCGCTTAATCGGGTTTATTGGGAATGAGCACGGCAATCCAGCAAAGGTATTCCCCTTTTTAAACAGCAGAGCGACGGCTGGGAACCTTGGCCTAAGGAAGTACGTGACGAGTTTGAGGAAATAGCACCTCCGCGAGCGCGGTTAGTCTATGAGCTTTGTTTGGGTCTTGGCCAGCGCATAGGAGATATTCTGGAGATCAAGTGGGGGCATATCGAAAACGGCTTCTATGACTTCAAACAGGGCAAAACTGACAAGCCCATGTGGATTCCACTCACAGACCGTTTGAAGGACTTCCTGGAGAACGTTGAAAGATGCGGTGAGAATGTTGTTTGCGACGCAAAAGGCCGCGCCGTGAGGTATCGTACAATCGCTCAAGAAATGCGTGACGTAAAAGCCCAAATGAAGCACTCCGATGCTTCAACCTATGTAACGCACGGACTACGAAAAAACGCGACAATCGAACTTTACCTAGCTGGTAGCGACGACGAGATGGTTAAGGCAGTCACCGGCCATTCTGGGGTGGAGATGCTCAAAAATATGGTGGGATGGTGCGTCAGCGCGAGCTGGCTACACGCGCGCAGAATGCTAGAAATCGTATGGAACAGAGCAAGATCGAAACATGAAAGTTTCAACGCATGTTTCAAAAATGGAGCAGAAGGAGAGCGAAAGCTATGCAACCCACTGAATTTGTTGGAGGCGAGTACCGGAATCGAACCGGTGTACACGGATTTGCAATCCGCTGCGTCACCACTCCGCCAACTCGCCTTTTCAAGTAAAATCAAATACTTGCTGTGGTGTGGCAGGCGTTTTAACACCTTTCGTCAGGGGCGTCCAGTGGGTTGATTGCAAAAATCCACCTCCATGTGTTGCGGCATGGCGCGGCGCGACACCAAGTCTCTACGATCTGGTGAAACTTTCGACGTTGCAGCCGTTGCCGGTTTCTTCTGAATGTGGCAAAAGCCGGACGTACTAGGGAAAAACATGGGCGATCCAATGACAGATTTCGCAACCCGGCGCCGCACGATGGTCGATACGCAGATCCGACCCTCGGATGTAACGAAGTTCCCCATCATTGACGCGATGCTGACCGTCCAGAGAGAGAATTTTGTACCTGACGCTCAGCGTGAAGCGGCCTATGCCGAAGGCGTGATCGACCTGGGGGGCGACCGTTGTCTGCCAGAACCGCGGACGCTGGCCAAAATGCTGGATGCGCTGAATATCTCGAATGACGAGGCTGTATTGGATATCGCCCCGGCGCTGGGCTATTCCACCGCGGTTTCCGCGCGTATGGCGCAGCTGGTGGTTGCCGTGGAAGAAGATGAAGATATGGCCGCCGAAGCGCAAACGATCTTGATGGAAGCAGACGCCGACAACGCGATTGTACATGTTGGGCCGCTGGCGCAGGGCGCGACCGAACACGGCCCTTATGACGTCATCATGATACAAGGCGGGGTTGAGCAGGTTCCCGAGGCATTGATCGCCCAGTTGAAGGATCATGGACGCATTGCCTGCCTGTTCGTCGAAGGAGAGCTTGGAACCGTTCGGATCGGGCATAAATCCGGCGGTCGGGTGACGTGGCGTCATGCATTCAACGCCAATGCCCCGGTTTTGCAGGCATTTTCCGCTGAGTGTGCATTTTCGCTATAATTTCATCGCTTATTTTTCTGCGACCTTGATTAGTTGAAAACATCGGCGCAAACTACGCTCAGGGCAGCGTAATTTTGATTTGAGAAGGATTTCGACATGCGTTCAAGGACAGGGGGAAAGCTAACAAAGGCGATGGCGCTGACTGCGGGGCTCGCGCTCAGTGTTGTACCAGGGCGTGCGGTATGGGCTGATAACCTGACCGACGCGTTTATCGGGGCTTACAATACAAGTGGGCTGCTGGAACAGAACCGAGCCTTGTTGCGCGCGGCTGATGAAGACGTCGCAATCGCGCTGTCGGCGCTGCGCCCGATCATCAACTGGGCGGTCGAGGTCAGTCAGAATTACAATCGCAACAGCACGAGCGCTGGTGTTGTGCGGGATGAGCCTGCAAACTTTTTCACCGGCCTCACCCTGAGCCAACTGATCTACGATGGCGGCTTCTCGGTTCTGGGCAAGCAATCGGCGCAGGAAACGGTGCTGGCTACACGGCAAACCTTGCTGGACGTCGAACAGGACGTCCTGTTTCGCGGCTTGAACGCGTATTTGGGTGTTCTGCTGGAAGAAGAAACCGTTCAGATTCGCCTGAACAACGTAGATGTGTCTGCCGAAGAATTGCGCGCCTCTCAGGACCGCTTTGATGTGGGTGAGGTGACCCGGACGGACGTCGCGCTGTCCGAAGCACAGCTGGCCAGCTCGCAAGCGGATCTAGCGGTTGCGCGCGGTAACCTGAGCATTGCGCAGGCGGAATATGTGAACGCCGTGGGCAAGGCGCCAGGCCGTACTGCCGGTCAACCAAGCCTGCCGAACCTGCCGCGATCCGAAGGTGAAGCCGTTAGTCTTGCACAGCGCAACCATCCGGCTATTCAGTCAGCACAACATCAGGTGCGGGCGCTGGATTTGTTCGTTCAACAGCAGCGTGCCAACCTTGGTCCGAATGTCAGGCTGAATGCGGATGCGGGCCTGCGCGAAAGCTATGACAACGATGACAGCCTCGAAGATGCGACTGTCGCGTTGCGCTTTGAACAGCCGATCTATGCCGGTGGCCGTCTGGCCGCCACGGTCCGTCGGGCAATGGCAACACGCGATGCGTCGCGCGCCAATTTGCTGAACGTGCAAAAGGATATCACCCAGGGGGTCGCGGACGCCTATGCAGCTTACCAGGCCGCCAGCGCCAGCCTAAGGGCGTCTACGGAACGGGTTCGGGCCTCGCAAGTGGCATTTGACGGTATCCGCGAAGAAGCAACCTTGGGTGCGCGGACCACGCTGGACGTGCTGAACGCGCAGCAGGATCTATTGGACGCGCAACTGGCCGAGGTTGCATCGCGCACCGAACGGTCGCGTGCCGCTTATCAACTGCTGGATGCGCAGGGTTTGCTGACGGCTGAACGTCTGGGTCTGGCTGTCCAGATTTATGATCCAACCCTGTATTACAACTTGGTTAAAAAGGCTCCGGCGCAGATCAGCAGGCAAAGCCGGGACCTGGATCGCGTCCTCAAAGCGTTGCGTCGCGACTAAGGGCCAATACTACCTGTTGTTAGGACCGGTTTGATTAGCTACACTCGATCCCGAGGATAGAGCGGTAGAGAACAATGACGGATAAAGTCGTAAAAGCGGGAATCGAGGACGTCTTGTCCTCGATTAAGCGTCTGGTCACCGAAGAAGATCGTAAAATTCCGGGTGTTATGGCGTCATCCAACACGCGAAAGCCCGGCAGGCTGGTTCTGACCGACGCATTGCGAGTCGGTGAAGTGGCCGTGAAAGAGAAGCCTCAGCCAGAAAAAGCGGAACCGGTTTACAAGGCCGAAGATTCTGTCAAACCGATGCTTCTGCGGGCTTGTGATATCGTGAAACATGCCGAACCCGCGGTCGAACAGCAAACCACGACTGAGCCAGAGGACGGCCTGACCGGCAGTCTGAGCGCCAAGATCGAAGCGCTGGAAACCGCAATTGCCCGAACCGAAGATCAGTGGGAGCCGGACGGCGACAGCGAAGATGCTTATTCCGGCACGCCGACAAAGCCGCTGGAGTGGGCGGCGGAGGTCGAGACACCGGCAAAACCGCTGGAGTGGGCCGCAGAAGATGAGTTCAACATCACCTACTCGGCAAAGATCAGCCAAGCTGAAACGATACACGAAGACGTTGACACAGCCACAAAGGCAACCTTCGTCCGGGACCCTGCGGTCGTGGCGTCTGCGCAGGCGGTGAAATCAGAAGCAAAAGAACTGCACGTGCGGCCAACTGGCAAAAATGCGCAGACTGCAGGCAAAGACTTGCCAGTGATGAACACAGCTCCTCTGGCTACCGGACAAGGCGCGCTGACCTTGGACGAAGACGCACTGCGCGGTCTGATCGCGCAGGTCGTTCGGGAAGAGCTGCAAGGCGTTCTGGGCCAGCGTATCACTCGCAACGTTCGCAAGATGGTGCGGCGTGAGATTTACCGCGCACTGGCCGAGCGCGAGGTCGATTAACCCTTAGGGCCGCTTCGGCGGCCGGGCCATACCCAGCAGGCGATCCAGGTCCATATGCTGTTCCAGATGGTCCGCCAGCGCGTCCAGCGTATCCTCGACCCCATCCTCATATGACAGGTCCGATTCTGCGCCCAACTGCTGCAGGTAGCGGGCGCGGAAAGCGTCAGAAGAAAAGATGCCGTGCAGGTAGCTCCCGCGGATGCGGCCTGTGCTGTCAGCAGCACCTTCCGGCCGCTCTTCGATCTCAAGCCAGGCGCGATCGCAATCGGGACCTTCGGTTCGGCCCATGTGAATTTCATACCCGGTGACTGGCTCATGTCCCGGAATGGTGCGTGCCGTGCGCAGGGTGACCTGCTTTTGGCCTGCCATCAGGGTGGTCACGTCCAACAAGCCCAGCCCGTCAACAGTGCCGGGTCGGCCATCGACGCCATCGGGATCGGCGATGGTTTTGCCCAGCATCTGATAGCCACCGCACAGGCCCAGCACATGGCCACCCCGGCGAACATGGGCATATAGGTCGATATCCCAGCCCTGCGCCCGGAAATAGGCCAGATCGCCGATGGTGGATTTGCTGCCGGGTAACAGCACCAGATCGGCATCACCCGGCAAAGGACGCCCGGCTGGGATGATTTCAACGCTGACCCCCGGTTCGGCGGACAGCGGATCAAGATCGTCGAAATTCGCCATGCGTTCCAATTGCGGGACAACCACTTTGCAGGCCCCGCCACTGTGCGAGCGGATGTCCATCATATCCTCAGCGGGTAATTTCCAGGCGTCATGAAACCACGGAACTACGCCCATGCATGGCCATCCTGTACGGGTGGCGATGTCGTCGCGCCCTTCGTCAAACAGGGAGACGTCGCCCTTGAACCGGTTGACGGCGAAACCTGTGATCATCTCAAGATCACCGGCATCCAAAACCGCCTGCGTGCCGACGATTTGCGCAATGACTCCGCCTCGGTGGATATCGCCCACCAGAACGACCGGTACATCAGCGGCACAGGCAAAGCCCATATTGGCGATGTCGCCCTTGCGCAGGTTGGTTTCAGCCGGGCTGCCGGCACCTTCGATCAGCACCAGATCGGCATCGCTGCACAGCCGGTCAAAACTTTCAAGCGCGGCACCCAGCAGTTTGGATTTGTCCTTACGATAGTCACCCGCCTTCATCGTACCCGAACGCTGGCCTTGAACGATGATTTGAGCGCCAGTGTCCGTTTCCGGTTTCAACAGAATCGGGTTCATATCCGTATGGGTCGGACGCTTGGCAGCACGTGCCTGCAGGGCCTGGGCGCGGCCAATCTCGCCACCATTCTCGGTCACGGCGGCGTTGTTGGACATGTTCTGCGGCTTGAACGGCGCCACTTTCAGCCCGCGCCGCGTATAAGCGCGCGCAAGCCCGGCCACCAAAACTGATTTTCCGACATTGCTGCCGGTGCCCTGAATCATGATGGCGCGAACCATGGTCGTCTCCTATACGTTAGGGCGCAGATGACCTGATTTGACACCAAAGGGAAAGCCCCGGATGAACACGCCCGCGCATCTTTTGATCGGCGCCGCTGCTTTTGCGCGGCCTGCGCGGGGGGCCATTCTGTGGGCTGCGGTGCTGGGCTCGGTTCTGCCCGATCTGTCGCTGTACGTCATGGCTGGGGTGTCCTTGCACGTCTTGAGCATCCCGCCACAGGTCGTCTTTGACGAACTATACTTCTCACCAGCCTGGCAGACGGTGTTTGCCATCGACAACTCATTCATCCTGTGGGGGTTGGCGTTGATGCTTGGGTACTGGCGGGGATGGCGGTTTTTGACGGTCACCGCATCCGCAGGGCTGCTGCATCTGTCGATGGATTTCCTACTGCATGCCGGTGACGGTCGGCCGCAATTCTGGCCGCTGAGCGATTGGGTCTTTCACAGCCCGGTCAGCTATTGGGACAGTGCGTATCATGCGCTTTTGGTAACGCCTGTTTCTGTCGTTATATGTGCTGGTTCTTATGTGGTGCTATGGAACAGGGGGCTGTCAGCGCCCGCCAAGCTATTCTTTGCCGCATTGCTAGGGGCCGAGATTTGGGTTGCCCGCCAATGGCTGCTGTTTTTCTGACCCGGAAATAGAAAAACGCGCCCGGAAAGTGGGCGCGCTTTTTCCTGCAGATGTTGCCTTGGTTTAAGCGGCTTCTGCCTGCTGAGCGGCATTACGACGCTCGCTTTCTTCACGCGACAGCGCGACCGAGGTACGCACGCCACGACCAACGAACTCCATCAACCCGCCGACAACCCGCTCGTTGGGGTCGATACCTGCGCAGGACAGCACCTCGCGGCCATCGCGCGAGCGGGCCCAACGGGCGATCTGTTCCGGGCCGTTGCCGTATTTCTTGTCATCGGCAATAGCGTCGTCCAGTGCAGCCAGCACAACGGCTGCGAAAAGTTTGCGTGCACGATTGCCTTGCTCATTGTTAAAGGCAGTGCCGTCAACGAAATCTCTCATCTCGTCTTCCTTGTTGTTCTTGCTCTTGCATTTTCGGCGTGACGGTCCTTATGACCTATTAGATGTGATTCGGATACAGCTAAAATGCATAGTTGCGTTGCGTCATTTGCATGGCTTGCTGCAAGTGCAGCACTAGGTCTCGTTGTCTTGTCAGGTGTGGTTACGCCAGATATAGGGACGGGAACTGACGCATCAACCGTTTGTGAAGGATTTATGTCATGCCCAAGATAAATGGGAACGAAATTCGCCCCGGCAACGTGCTTGAGCATAACGACGGGCTGTGGGCTGCTGTTAAGGTCGACCATGTAAAGCCCGGTAAAGGCGGTGCTTTTGCGCAGGTCGAACTGCGCAACCTGCGCAATGGTTCGAAATTGAACGAACGTTTCCGTTCGGCGGATAAGGTCGAGCGCGTGCGCCTGGAACAGAAAGATCAGCAGTTCCTGTACGAATCTGACGGCATGCTGGTGTTCATGGATTCCGAGACCTATGAGCAGATCGAACTGCCCGCCGAATTGCTGGGCGAACGCCGCCCGTTTCTGCAGGACGGCATGACCATCGTGGTCGAATTCTATGAAAGCGAAGCACTGAACGCCACATTGCCGCAAAAAGTGACCTGCAAGATCGTCGAGACCGAGCCGGTGGTCAAAGGTCAGACCGCTGCAAACTCGTTCAAGCCAGCCATTCTGGATAACGGCGTCAAGGTCATGGTACCGCCCTTCATCGGTCAGGATGAGATGATCGTGGTGAACACCGAAAGCATGGAATATTCCGAACGCGCGTAAATCGGTGCTTTGACAAAACACGAAAAGACCGCGATGGCAGGGGCCGCGCGGTCTTTTTTAGTTTAGCTTTCTGGGTCGACGATATCGTTCTGGGTTCGGACCGAACAATTCCAGCATCAATTCATATTTGATGCGATTGGCACTCACTTGTCTGTAAAAGGCGATCAAAAAGGCCGTGGGGCCCTGAATGCGGCCAAGACCGCTGGTGGCGGCTACCACGGTGCCCACATCCGTTTTGCCATTCAGAACCAGGTACCCGCCCAGCATCAGAACACCGACCGTGCCTGCGCCGTTAATTACGCTCAGCAGAAATTTTGCGGACAGCTTCCACAGGAACATGCGGCGGCGCGTGTTGTAGATATCGTCGAACTGAGCCTCGATATCGCGCGCCACAGCGTCAATGTCTTCGGTCGTCAGCCTGTCGGTAGAGCTGCGCAATATGCGGACCCTTTCGGCAACGAAGACGTTCACCTTTCGCTGCGAGACCAGCACAATCACGATCTGCGGCACGATCATTGAAAAGGCGATCATGCCCAGCCCGGGTTGCGTTGATGAGATGTAGCCAATGACGCTGATCAGCGTGCCGATCTGCACAACCGGGTCTGAAAAGGCGCCACCGGCGAACTTTCCCAACTCCTCGGCCTCGGCGGAAATAGCCGTGGTCATGGTTCCCGAGCGCATTTTCTCACCGGTTTCACTCAGGTCCGATGAGCGCAACAAAAGCCGCTGGCGGATCATGCGGATCAGATCCTCGCCCAGCGTCCCGGCGCGATAGCCCAGCAGCCACTTTAAGGCGAGGCTCAGCAGGATGACCGACATCATGCCTGCACCCAGATATAGCAATCGCTCGGTGCTGATATCGTTCGAGGTCAGATGGTTAACGATATCGCGCTGAAACTCTAATGGCACCGCAGCAAGGCCTGCGATGGCGATGGACAGGACAATAAGAAAGATTTGCCGTCCGGCGCTGGCACGCCAGATCGCAGCGTATAACTTAAGCATATGCGCATCCGTTCAGTGGACTGACCGCAGTGTGGCAGCGCCCCGAATGGGTTCAAAGGGTACCGGGCCGCGCAACGGTTCAGCCGTGCCGGAATAGCAACATGTTAGGCGTCAAGCGTGACCGTGGCCTCGGCGGCCTGCATATCGTCGTTGGCGCGGTCAAACCTCAGATAGGCGATCCCCTGACCGTTCGATTGGGTGAACAAGATACCGGCCGGTTTGCCGCCCGATGTGATCTCGGTCCCAACGGGCGCGGTGCCATTGACCCGAACGCTACGCAGCCCTTTGCGCAACTCGGTCTTATGCTTCATCCGGGCGGTGACTTCCTGCCCGACATAGCACCCTTTTTTAAAGTCGACGCCGTTCAGACCCTCGAATCCAGATTCAAGGATATAGCTGTCGGGGGTCAGCTCGATACCGGTTTCCGGAATGCATTGTCGCACGCGGATGGCGTCCCAATCCGTACCATCGTCGCCTTCGGCCTCGACCGTATACGCCCGCCACCCCATATCTGGATGGCGCGGGTCGGGCAGGGCGCCTGCGGGTGCTGGGCCTGTGCCGTGTTGCAGATTCAGGCCGCTATCTTCGATCGAAACATCGGCGCGCAGCTTGTACATGCCCAGCCGCTTGACGAACCCGTCGGCGATATCCTCGGCGACATCCAGTAGCACCGTATCGCCGTCGCGTTTCAGAAAGAAATCCGCCAGATACTTGCCCTGCGGGGTCAGCAGTGCGGCATAAACCAGTCCCTGATCCAGCCCGGAAATATCATTGGTGACCAGCCCTTGAAGGAAGCTGTCAGTGTCCGACCCGCTAAGGCGCAGAATACGGCGATTGGGCATGGGGTGGTCCTCGTCTTTTCCCTTGGCCCCGTGATATAGGAGATCGCGTCGCCATGACCAGAGGATATCCGCCTTGCCAGCACCAATCAGCATCGTCATTCCGACCCTGAACGCGGCTGAGGCTTTGTTGGACTCCTTGCCGGCTTTGATGGAGGGTTTGCACACGGGGTTGGTCCGAGAGCTGATCGTTACCGATGGCGGTTCGACCGACCAGACCCTTGAAATTGCAGAAGAGGCAGGGGCTGAGATCGTGACCGGGCCACTCTCACGCGGGGGGCAGTTGCGGCGGGGCTGCGCGGTAGCCAAAGGTGAATGGCTTTTGGTCCTGCACGCCGATACCGTCCTGCAAGAAGGGTGGAGCAAGGACGTGGGAGAGCATCTGCCCACGGGCAACCCCGCGGCTTTTCGTCTGACCTTTCAGACCAGCGGGTTCTGGCCAGCCTGGGTTGCGGGCTGGGCCAACATGCGCAGCCGGGTGTTTAGCTTACCTTATGGTGATCAGGGACTTCTGGTGTCACGTCGCGCCTATGACAAAGCCGCAGGCTACCCGGACCAGCCGTTGATGGAGGACGTGGCGCTGGTGCGCGCCTTGCCCCGCATCACCCTGTTGAACACCCGCGCGGTTACGAGCGCGGACCGCTATGCACGGGCGGGGTGGGTGCGTCGGGGGGCACGGAATCTGTGGACCCTGACACGATATTTTCTTGGGGCTGATCCGGAACGCTTGGCGCAGGCGTACCGACGCTGAGCGTTGTGCGCAGTTCGACAATGGATTTGCCTAACCGGAAGGGCGCGGCAAAGCTGACCAGACACAGGGCGACGATTTGCAACACCAGTATATGTGCATTTTCCTGCAGGTATTCCCATTCGTCTTTTAGCTTTCCGACCTGTTCAACCAGGTCATCATAGCTTTGGGCAAGGATCAGATAATCCCCGGCAATGGCGGGCACTTTCCGGCGCATGTTGTCGATCGCAACCTGTGTTGCATCGTCCAGCGTGGTGAAAACAAGGAACTGATCGATGCTGAACGCATCGGCCTTGGCGGCCATAGCGCGAATTTCCTCCTGTTCATCTTTCGCTTGCCCACCAAGCAGGAAATGCAATCCCTGCAGCGGCGCCACTTCATTGGTCACAGCGATGAACAATGGCAGGTCAGCATTGCTGGCGGTCGAGGCCGAAAGGAATTCAACCTTATCGCACAAAACGGCGGTGTCCGGGTCATAGGCCGGATCGCAGAACCGCAGTCGGAACCGCGCGGCGTCGCGGTCAAAAGCAAGCGTCGCGGCATAAGCCACATCGATTTGCCGGTCCAACCGCGAACTGTCCGAGGTGTAGAGCCCGGCCAGAACCGCCACCAGTGCGCCGATCCCGCCCAGAACGACCCAGACAAGGTCGGCCAGCTTCCATGCCCGGTGCCCGGCCGGTTTGCGAAATAGAAACGCGGTGCCAACCGAGCCAATAATAAAGAACAATATCAGCAGGGGCAGTTGATTTTCGGTCACAAATGTCATGACACCAAAGTGACCGCGCGCCAGCGCGCTGGCAACACTCCTCACGTTCAGTTGTAGAGATTTCGCATCAATAGGGCTTGGCCTGCAGGGCAGCTATCTTGCGCTGGTCAACGGCACAATCACCGCTTCCTCCTGCGGTGGAAACCCAAACAGACTCACCGAAAACATTCTCAAAACACTGATCGAAGCTGCGTTGTGATCGGCCTCAACCTGTGCAAATAACTTAGCCGGTCCGATTTGCAGGACAGTTTCTTCCTTTACGAAAGGTTCGGATGTGACCCTGTTTGTCATTGCCATCATTTTGACGGCGGCGGTGTTGCACGCGGTTTGGAATGCGATTGTCAAAACCGCGGCTGATCGGACCACCACTCTGGGTCTGGTGGCGTTGGGGCATGTCATTCCAGCAACGGTAATGATCCTGTTGCTGCCACTGCCCAGTGCCGAAAGCTTTCCTTACATCCTGATCTCAACCGTGGTGCATTTCGGCTATTATTTCATGCTCGGCAAAGCCTATCAGCACGGAGACCTAAGCGTCGTATACCCAATTGCCCGCGGTATCGTTCCGGCGCTTGTATCGCTGTGGGCGATGCTGTTGGTGGGCGAGGTGCTGCCGCTGCAAGCGTGGGGTGGGATCGCCCTGATTGCTGTTGGTATCCAGCTCAGCAGTTGGAAGGCATTGCGCTCTGGTGTGGGCCGTTGGGCCCTTGGATTTGCACTGGGCACGGGCTTTTGCATCTCGATTTATTCGGTCGTGGACGGTATTGGCGTGCGCTTGTCCGGCAATACGCTTAGCTACTGGGCCTGGGGTGCGTTTCTGCATCTGTTTATCGCGGGGTTTGTTGGTATCCGTCGACGGAAGACCCTGGCTGAATTGCCTGCCAAAGTCTGGATGATCGGCATTCTGGGCGGGCTTGTTTCGATGACAGCCTATGGTCTGGTGCTTTATGCCAAGAACTTCGCACCGCTTGGTGCAGTTTCGGCGCTACGGGAAACCTCGGTAATATTCGCGGCGCTGATCGGGTTTGTTTTCCTGAAAGAGGGGAACTGGATGCGGCGGCTTGGTGCAGCGGTTCTTATGGCTGTCGGAGTGGCGCTGATAGGCCTGTCCGTCTGATAGGCCTGCGACACAGCCTTGCTGAAGTCGCCCCCGATCTCTCATAGTAGCGAGAGAAAAGGGAGCGTTTTCATGACCAAAGAGATTGTTCTGATCCACGGTGCCTTTGCAGGGCCATGGTGTATGCAGGATTATGCCGGGTTTTTCCGCGACAGGGGCTGGACGGTACACACCCCCGCGCTGCGCTATCACGGTGGGGACTCAAAGGCCGAACCCGACCCGCGCCTGACCGATACCAGCGTGATGGACTATGCCAACGACATAGCAGAGTTCGTGCAGGGGTTGGACAGCAAACCGGTTCTGTTGGGCCACGCCATCGCCGGAGTTGTGGCGCAGCAGGTGGCCTCACGTGGGTTGGCCAGTGCGATTGTCCTGATCAATCCGAACGCGCCTTGGGGCACCTTGCCCGAAACCGATGACGAACGCGCCATCCCGCGTGCTTTGATGGAGGGCGGGGCCTTCTGGAGACAACCCATGCGGGTCGAGTTCGACCTGATGGCCCCCTTCGCGCTGAACAAAATGCCCGAGGCGCAACAGCACGCGGTGTTCGACCGTTTGGGCGCCGAAAGCGGGCGGGTGATGTTCGAGATGTTTTTTTGGATGTTCGACGATCACCACGCGATGAAGGTCGATATCGACAAGGTCGACTGCCCGGTGCTGGTCGTATCAGGGACTGAGGACAGGGCGGTGAACCCCAACACCTGCCGCGCCCTGGCCGATTTGTATGGTGACCGAGCGACTTTCATGCCCGTCGAGAACCACGCGCATTTCTTGTTTATGGAGCCCGGCTGGGAAAAGCCCGCCGCGCAGATCGCGGAATGGCTGGAGCAGAAGGTGGGCTAGCCCGCCCACCTTAAGCGTTCAGTTATTGGTCGAGAACGTGCTCTGCGGTTTCCACTTCATCGTGCCGTCGTCCTCACGGTGACAACGCAGCAGGCGTTCCTGGATCGTGCTGACCGTCTGGGTAACGGTGTTGTCGCCGACCAGCAGAACAAAGGCGTCCTGCGAATAGGCCATGCCGTTGTAGTAGCAGAACTTGGTCTCGGCCCCGTCCGGAATGGGGGATGCGGTGGTCAATGTCTGCTGCGCGGACGCTTGACTGGCCAGCAGCGCAACGGCCAGCCCAAGGGTTAGTGTTTTCATGTCGTCCTCCCGTTCGAAAATCTATTGTTGGTTTCATTGCGTCTTGGACGCTCGGAACCTCAATTGTCGTTCTTGAATGACGGTTTGAGAGTAAGTGTGAACGAGATCAACAGGTTAGGCAAGGGGGGTGTTTGGGAGCTGTTTGAGGAGGATCTCACGCCATCCACCCAATGCTTGATGCGACGCATCAAGCACGCGCCCGACTCGCCCCCATAGGCGGGGCACGAGGCTCGTCAGGTTACTATCAGATTTACGACCGTCCGGTTTTTTTTTGATTTCTCTTAAACAGGCCCGCTGGAGGTCAGGGAAACCCTACTTGGCGAAGCCTGTTAGCTAAGCTCAACTTCTTAGAGAACAAATGCGCACCCAAAGTTTTTGCGTGAAATGAAAGATAGTTCAATTACCAAATTTTTGATTCTTGCAGTTGCAATTTTTGCCGCTTCTATGCCTTTGGCGGCGGAAGGGCCTGAGGCTGATGTATGGACGGACTGCAGACCGACGGATACGTGTGAGATCGAATATGATCATCTTTCCAACCAATCCGCCGAGCCATTTTTATTCTTGGGTTACGTTATGGATAGTGAACAGGCGCGATGGAAACAGTTCCGAAAAGCTATTCGTAACTATCCAGATGTACAAAGCTGTTTGATCAAAGAGGAACAGAAGAAAGAAAGCCCAAACTTGCTGAAGCTGGATTGGAAAAGAGTAGGTTACGGGAGTGGCGTAGAGGTTTGCATTTTCCGTATTTCGCGAAGTCTGGGTACTCTAGATAGAATTCAAAGCTGGATGAGTTATCACGACTTCCGAGTGGTGGGATACAGCAGATACAGAAGTGAGAACTTTGTTCCTACTAGAATAAACCAACCTGTCGGGAATGTCGCAGGCTATTGGACCGTAGAACAGTATAGGGAAAGAAATCCTACGCTATTTTGGCGTTTATTTGAGTTTGACCTGATATATAGCTACGAAATTGTTTTGGGCATATCAGATGAGTTCAAAGTAGTGGGAACTCATGTCATCACGCCAACAAAATAGACTCACGCAATAGGCCTAAGCCAAATTGTCGTCCAAAACGTGGAGTGTTGGAGGCTCTTTAGGTCAAACATCCAGCTCCTCCACAAACCGCGCGTTCTCCTGAATGTACTGGACCGCATTTCGGGCTTTTCGCTCATCAGGCGCTTGCTCTTCAGTGTGGTCAATTTTGATCTCACCTATTCGATTTATTGAACTCATACAACGCGTTATGCAGCGACACAAATGCACAATTGGGCTCAACAGGTGAGGCGTTGAACAACACGACAACGGTCTCTCCGTCCGAAAATCGAAAGACGGTTGTGAAGATGCCTCGGACCCCGCCCCAATGGGTCAGGTGCTGGCCGTTCTCTTCCGGCCAGACATGCCAGCCCGACGCGTAGAAATCACTTTTGTCGTCCTGTGATGCCGTCGCCTCGAAAAACGGTTGGGGCGCTGAGGCCATGGTCCAGACCGCCTCGGCCGTGCCGATTGCCCCACCAGCGATACCCAAGCCTGAAAGCCAGCCTTGATCGTCCTTAGAACTCAGCACACGGGTCCAACCGTCGCTGCGAAGTTCCCAATTGGCCCCGGCGGGCCCCTCCAGATGGATATCGGCAACCTGCTGCAGGGCGTCTTCAGCTTCCGCCCCCAGCAGATCGGTCAGAAGGCAGAAGCCAACATTCGAGTACGCCGTCTTGCTGCCCGGCGTGTGATCCAACGGCATGGTTTGCCACACGGTCCGGGCCACTTTGGCGCAACTGGCCGACCAGTCAAGGCCAAGCCGATCGGGCGCGAAGATCGGATCAAAACTGATAGTTCTATCGAACCCACCCGTATGCGCCAAAAGCTGCCGCGCCGTTATCTGCGCAGCCCGCGGGTCATGCGGCGGGGGCAGGTCGGCAAGCTCAGCTATGGGACGATCCAGGTCGATTTGGCCACGTTCCTCGGCTTTGATCAGTGCTCTGGCCGCGATGGGTTTTGTGACCGAGGCCAGGCGAAATGGCTGGTCGGTCGACATGGGCGTGTTCTCAATCGGGTCGGACACGCCGAAGGCTACGATTTTGGGCTCTGCATCCGAGGGGCCATAGGCCAGCACAGCCCCCGGAATATTATGTGTCTGAAGAAAGGACTCGACGATGTCTTCGACAGTGGCCGGTTCGCGGTAGCGACTCGCGAACATCACAATCACACCAACGAGAACAAGAATACCAGCTGACCAGCGCAGTCTTGCCTTACGTGATTTGAACATTTGGCCTCTGCACTGATTGATGTCTTTCGCCTTCGATCGTCTTAGACGTCCAACTCCTCCACAAACCGCGCGTTTTCCTGAATGTACTGGAACCGCAGTTCGGGTTTTTTGCCCATCAGGCGCTCGACCAGATCGCCGGTCTCGCCGGGTTCGTCCTCGTCGATGGTGACGCGGATTAGCTTGCGCGAGGCCGGGTCCATCGTAGTTTCTTTCAGGTCCTTGGCGTCCATTTCGCCCAGACCCTTGAAGCGTGACACGTCGATCTTGCCCTTGCCGCCCAGACCTTTCTCAAGCCATTCGTCGCGCTCGGCCTCGTCCAGGCAATAGACGCGTTTTGCGCCTTGGGTCAGACGGTAGAGGGGCGGGCAGGCCAGATACAGGTGTCCCGCGTCGATCATCGGACGCATCTGGGTGAAGAAGAACGTCATCAGCAGCGAGGCGATATGCGCCCCGTCCACATCTGCGTCGGTCATTATGATGACCTTGTCATAGCGCAGGTCGTCGACGTTGAATTTGGTGCCAAGCCCCACTCCCAAAGCCTGCGTCAGATCGTTGATCTCGGCATTGGTGCCCAGCTTGGAACTGGCCGCGCCCAGCACGTTCAGGATCTTGCCGCGCAGGGGCAGCAGGGCCTGTGTCTTGCGGTCACGGCCCATCTTGGCGGACCCACCGGCCGAGTCGCCCTCGACGATGAATAATTCCGTGCCGTCGCGTGTTGAACTACTACAGTCCACCAACTTGCCGGGGAGACGAAGTTTCTTAGTGGCGGACTTGCGTTGTGTTTCCTTCTCGGCCCGTCGGCGCAGGCGTTCCTCAGCCCGTAGGATGAGGAAGTCCAAGATAGCGCCAGCGGATTTCGTGTCCGCGGCCAGCCAGTTATCGAAATGGTCGCGGACCGAATTCTCGACCAGTCGCTGTGCCTCGACCGTGGCAAGGCGGTCCTTGGTCTGACCCACGAATTCAGGTTCACTGATGAAACAAGAGACCAGCGCACAGCCGCCGGTGATCAGGTCATCACGTGTGATCTGACCGGCCTTTTTGTTGTTGATCAGCTCGCCATAGGCTTTAATCCCCTTGAGGACCGCGGCCCAGAACCCGGCCACATGGGTGCCGCCTTCGGGCGTAGGGACGGTGTTACAGTAGGACTGGATGAACCCGTCGCGTGAAGGCGTCCAGTTGATCGCCCATTCGACCTTGCCGGGGGTGCCGAATTTCTCGTTAAAGTCCACGGTACCGGCAAAGGGTTGCTCAGCATAGGTGGACGAGCCATTCATCGTCTCTTTCAGGTAATCGGACAGGCCACCGGGGAAGTGGAAGGTCGCTTCGGTCGGGGTCTCGCCATCGTCGATGGCGGACTTCCAACGGATTTCGACGCCCGAGAACAGATAGGCCTTGGAGCGGATGGATTTGAACAGCCGCGCCGGTTTGAATTTGTGATGGCCAAAGATCTCGGCATCGGCGTGGAAAGTGACTGTGGTGCCGCGTCGGTTCGGGGCCGCGCCGACCTTTTCCACCGGGCCTAAAGGAATGCCGCGTGAGAACCGTTGTTCGAACAGCGTTTTATCTCGCGCCACCTGCACGACCATCGAATCCGACAATGCGTTTACCACAGATGCGCCCACGCCATGCAGACCGCCCGAGGTCTGGTACGCCTTGCCCGAGAATTTGCCACCCGCGTGCAGAGTACACAGGATTACCTCCAACGCTGATTTGTCGGGAAATTTCGGATGTGGATCGATCGGGATCCCGCGTCCGTTATCCCGCACGGTCAGGGCGTAGTCGGCATGCAGTTCAACTTCGATCCGGTTGGCATGGCCCGCGACGGCTTCGTCCATCGAGTTGTCGAGGATTTCGGCCACCATATGGTGCAAGGCACGCTCATCAGTGCCGCCGATATACATACCGGGGCGTTTTCGGACCGGCTCAAGACCTTCCAGTACCTCAATCGAAGAGGCGTCGTAAGTGGTGGTCGCGCTTGGCGTCAACAGATCGTCGGGCATCGGGGCTGCTCTTGTTTTTAGGTTGAGACCCATTATGGCAGGTGATGTGGTCCGGGGGAAGAGGGGCGCGAGGTGTTGTGGGCGATTGGCTGTGATCTTGACGGGTGACACCTCTGCACGAAGCCGAAGTTATTAAGGTTTTTCCGCCGTCAATCGTACCCCGCCGATCCTTCTTTGTTTCACGTCGCTGACAAATTGCGCGTACATTTTCAGGAAAGTATCCCCCTTGGACGGGTTGCCAGCGCGTTCGGCCTCGGCATCCAGGGTTTGATACATGCTAAGCCGACGCGCCAGAATTTCGCCCCAGGACGCCGTTACATCGTTGGCCGAGGCAACCGAAAATCCAGTTTTTTTCAACACAGTTTCGTACTCGGGAATGCTCAGCAGGGACTGGCAGGCAAAACGTTGGTGGTACAATTCCATCTCATCATCTGGCAGGGGCTCATGCATCACCCAATCGGTAAAGGCGAACCGTCCGCCAGTGCGCAGAACGCGGAACACTTCGGATAGGGCTTTGAGCTTGTCGGGGATATGCAAGAAGGATTCCTGACTAACCGCCGCATCGAAATGCGCATCGTCAAAGGGTATATCCATCGCACTGCCCAGAATTGGATGCACCTGATCCTGTAGTCCGACAAGCGCGTTCAGTTCCTTGGCACCGTCGACGCGGTTGGGGCTGATATCGAGGCCAGTGACGTCAACGTCATGCTCAGAGGCGTACCATCGCGCAGGTCCACAAAGCCCGGCACAAACGTCCAGAACGCGATCACCAGATTTCATCCGGACCTTGTCCGCCAGTCGGGCGTTGGCATTCAGGCCGTCATAGTGATCCTGATCATAAGGGTAGAGCTCTTGCGGGGTCACATCCTCAAGCGATCCGCGAAGGCTTGTCAGCTTGGTCAGGATATGCGGCGCGGAAATTGGGTGGTTGGCATAGAACTCAGTGACAGTTTTCTCCGCCATTTCCATGAGATACTCCCTTACTTGCGTTTCGTCAGCTTAGCCTGACATGGTGGGGCGATCCAGTTTTGTCTCAGAAGGATACGAGTGCGAAACTGGGAGGCGAAGACGCGACACGACAACAGGGCGAGGACCACATGAGCTGGATTAAGACTGTTCCATTTGACGAAGCCACCGGCAAGCTGAGAAAGCTTTACGAGCGGGTCACCGGGCCTGACAAAAACGTGGACAACATAATGATGGTGCATTCTTTGCGGCCGCATTCGATGGAAGGTCACATGGCGCTGTACAAGAACGTCCTGCATCACTCGGCCAATAAAGTCCCGAAGTGGTTTCTTGAGGTGCTGGGGGTTTGGGTTAGTTCCCTGAACCAGTGCAGCTATTGCGTCGAGCATCACTTTAGCGGGTTGCAGCGGTTGTTGGCAGACGCGGAACGGGGCGACGCCATCCGCGCCGCGATTGAGGCCGGAACGCCGGATTCCGCACCGCTGGACGACGCCCAGATCGCTGCTATGTGCTATGCGCGCAAGCTAACCGAAGCACCTGCGCAGATGGTTCAGGCTGATGTTCGCGCCCTGCGGGACGCCGGGTGGGACGATGGCGAGATCCTCGAGATCAATCAGGTTTGCGCGTATTTCTCATACGCGAACAGAACGGTTCTTGGGCTTGGATGTTCTACCACAGGCGACGTTCTGGGTCTTTCACCCAACAACTCGGATGATCCGGCGGATTGGGGGCATAGCTAGAAGTCTGCCGCAGCGTGTTGAACTTCATTAGTGGAAAAATTTCCTACGCTACGGCTCAAAAATTTGACCCGTGTCAAAGCGAAAATCTGCGCCTTTTGCTAGACGTTCCTGCGGATAGTGAAAAAGGAAAAATTGAATGGAAGCAGCGGCGCAAATTGAACAAAAACAATCCTCTGTCAAAATTGTCCCAACACCCAATCCTGAGCCATCGCAACCCAGCCCCGAGCGAATTCGGCAGGCGTTCGAAAGCGGCAAGTATCCCTACGATCGCAAGATGGCGCGGGGCAAGTACGAGGCGCAAAAGGCGCAATTGCAGGCCGAATTGCTTAAGGTGCAGCTTTGGGCGCAAGAGACGGGGCAACGCTTTGTTCTGCTGTTCGAAGGGCGTGATGCAGCAGGCAAAGGCGGTACGATCAAGCGGTTTATGGAACACCTGAACCCAAGGCAAGCCCGCGTCGTGGCCTTGAACAAGCCGACCTGGGAAGAGAAAGGCCAGTGGTATTATCAGCGCTATATTCAGGAACTACCTACGGTCGGTGAAATGGTGTTCTACGACCGCTCTTGGTACAACCGTGCGGGCGTTGAGAGGGTCATGGGCTTTTGTTCGCCCAACGAGTACCTTGAGTTCATGCGACAGACGCCCGAGTTGGAGCGGATGTTGGTCCGCTCGGGTATTCAGCTCTACAAATATTGGTTCTCGGTCACGCAGCCGGAACAGCAGCGCCGCTTCAAAAGCCGGGAAACCGACCCGTTGAAGCAATGGAAGCTGTCGCCCATCGACAAGGCGAGCCTGGATAAATGGGACGACTATACCGAAGCGAAAGAGGCGATGTTCTTCTATACCGACACCGCCGACGCGCCTTGGACCATCGTCAAGTCGAACGACAAGAAACGTGCGCGTCTGAACTGTATGCGCCACTTTTTGTCGACGCTGGATTACCCGGACAAGGACCACAATATCGTGGGCCAGCCCGATCCCATGATCGTAGGGCAGGCGCATCACGTCATTCATCAGTCCGAGCATATTTTGGGCACCTCCCTGCATCCTGACGCGCGATGAACCAAGCGGCCAATTGCCGGCAGCACTAGTCTCACCTTGAAATTTCACTGATCACCTCTTGTCCCGGCCTCAGGCCGGGCATAAGGCTGGTGAAATGAATAAGGTAATGACATATCGCGCCCACTTCCGGGCCATTGCAGTTCTGGGTCTGCCGCTGGTCGGCGGGCATCTGGCGCAGTTTGCCATTGGTTTGACCGATACGATCATGCTGGGCTGGTACGGGGTCGAGGCTTTGGCCGCAGTGACGCTGGCCAGTAGCTTTTATTTCGTGCTGTTCCTGTTTGGCGGCGGTTTCGGACTAGCGGTGATGCCCATGGTGGCGACTGCGGCCGCCGAAGAGGATGAGACCAGCATTCGCCGCTCGACCCGTATGGGGGTGTGGCTGTCCTTGTTATACGCCGTGCTGGTTATGCCTTTGCTGTGGTGGTCCCACCCGATTTTGATTGCTGCAGGGCAAGATCCGCAGGTGGCTGAAACCGCATCGCAATATCTGCGTGTTGCGGGATGGGGACTGTTCCCGGCGCTGGTGGTTATGGTGCTGAAATCTTATCTGGCCGCTTTGGAGCGCACGCAGATCGTTTTGTGGATCACTGTGACGGCCGCTGTCGTCAACGCACTGACCAACTATGCGCTGATCTTCGGCAATTGGGGTGCGCCCGAACTGGGCGTGATGGGGGCGGCAATTGCCTCGGTGGTGACGCAGATGGTGTCGCTGGTTGCGGTCGTGGTCTACGCCGTGCGCGTATTGCCCGAACATAACCTGTTCCAACGGTTCTGGCGCCCGGATTGGGAGATGCTGTACAGCGTGCTGCGTCTTGGCATTCCCATTGGATTTACATTGCTTGCCGAGGTGTCGCTGTTCGCCATGTCCGCCTTCATGATGGGTTGGATCGGGCCGGTGCCGCTGGCGGCGCATGGGATTGCGCTGAATCTGGCCTCGGCCACGTTCATGGTGCATCTGGGGTTGTCTAACGCGGCCACGATCCGTGCGGGGAACGCCCTTGGGCGCAAGGATCGACCACATCTGGAAAAAGGTGCGAAGGCGGTGACCGTGATGTCTCTGCTGGTGTCTGTTCTGACGATTATCTTGTTTGTGACCTGCGCCGAGCCGCTGATTTCTGTGTTTGTCGAACCCGACGATCCGCAGCGCCCGCAAATCCTGGCCATCGGAACGGGCCTGCTGGCCATGGCCGCTTTGTTCCAGTTGGTCGACGGGGCACAGGTGATTGCACTGGGCCTGTTGCGCGGATTGCAAGATGCCAAGGTGCCGATGGTAATGGCCGGGCTCAGCTATTGGGTGATTGGGATTCCGGCGTCGTACTACTTTGGCTTTATACAGGGGATGGAGGGTATCGGCATCTGGCTGGGCCTTGTGCTGGGGCTTGCCTGTGCGGCTGTCCTGCTGATGGCCCGTTTCTGGATGCGCTCGGTTCAGACCGTAGGGGTGCCTGCGGAATAGCCGCGCCTTCAGCCTTTGCTTAGCCGATCCGCTTTTTTGCGCACCAGTACGGAGCGTAAGTCGTGCATCGCCAGCAACAACCGGTCGGTGACATCCTCAAGCTGTTCGTCCGACGCCTTGGATTGTGCCCATTGCGTGGTCAGATTCAGATAGTCGACCGCGCGGTGAATGTCGTCGATATCCCGTTGCGCCAGCAGGGCTTTGCGCGCGTCCATCCAACGTACGATTTCCGCCTGATCCGCCGCTGTCAGGGTGCGCTGGCCCTGTGGCTTGACCTCTCCATTGCGGATGTTGATGACCGCGATCTGATCCATCTCGATCCGCCGTTGACGGTTTTCGGTATCGATCCGAAAAACCGCTGCGCCATTCTCGCGGACACGAAAGTAGTATTCAGGCAGTTCTGCGGTCATCAGGAGCCTCCGGATCAGGTCAGGGACGCGCAAAAGCGCTGGATGCGGGTGCAGGCCTCGGTCAGCGCCTCGTCCGAGGTCGCATAGCTGACCCGGAAATTCGGTGACAGGCCAAAGGCCGCGCCAAATACAACGGCCACGTCGGCCTCTTCCAGCAGAGCGGTGGCGAAGGCCTCATCCGAGTCAATTCTGGTGCCGGCCGGAGTGGACTTGCCGATCAGTCCTGCGATCGACGGGTAGACATAGAACGCGCCCTCGGGCGTGGGGCAGGTGATACCGTCGATCAGGTTCAGCATGTCAACCACCAGATTGCGGCGACGTTTGAACGTCTCGTTGTTCGGGGCCAGGAACGCTTGCGTTCCGTTCAGCGCCTCGACCGCCGCCCATTGGCTGACCGAGCATGGGTTCGAGGTCGACTGTGATTGAATCTTGCGCATGGCGGCGATGATCTCGACCGGTCCCGCCGCATAGCCAATGCGCCAGCCGGTCATAGCATAGGCTTTCGATACGCCGTTGCAGGTCAAGGTACGGTCATAGAGGCCCGGTTCGATCTCGGCCGGAGTGCAGAATTCGAACCCGTCATAGGCCAGATGCTCGTACATGTCGTCGGACATGATCCACACATGCGGGTGGCGCATCAGTACATCTGTCAGGGCCTTCAATTCCAAACGGCTATAGCCCGCCCCCGTAGGGTTTGACGGCGAGTTGAAGATGAACCACTTGGTCTTGGGCGTGATCGCCGCCTCAAGCTGTTCGGGGGTCAGTTTGAAGCTGTTTTCCAGCGTCGTCTCGACCACGACTGGCGTACCTCCGGCCAGCAGAACCATGTCCGGGTAGCTGACCCAATATGGCGCGGGGATAACAACCTCGTCCCCGTCGTTCATTGTCGCCATCAACGCGTTATACAACGTCTGCTTGCCGCCAGTCCCGACCGAGATCTGTGCGGGCGTGTAATCCAGCCCGTGATCACGCTTCATCTTGGCGCAGGCGGCCTGCTTCAGTTCGGGGATGCCGTCGGGCGCGGTGTATTTGGTCTTGCCGGCGGCAATGGCTGCAACAGCCGCGTCCTTGATGTTCTGGGGGGTGTCGAAGTCAGGTTCACCCGCGCTCAGGCCGATCACATCACGCCCCGCCGCCTTCAACTCGGCTGCTTTGGCGGTCATCGCGATGGTTGGTGATGGTTTTACGCGTGACAGTGTCGCAGACAGGAAAGTCATGATGGCCTCAGTTTGTATGTTCAACCTGTCTGTCATAGGGTGCGCCCGAATGACGATCAAGCGATATGAGGCCGAGACATGGAGACCCTGATGACCGACGAAAATGACTGGTATAGCCCAGAGGCAGCGACATTCGGGGACCGGCTGGCAGGCGCGCGCGAGGCTGCTGGTATGACCCAGACCCAACTGGCGCGTCGGCTGGGTGTCAAAAAAGCGACTATTGTGGCCTGGGAAAACGATCTGTCCGAACCGCGTGCCAACCGATTGTCGATGATGGCGGGTATGATCAACGTTTCGATCATGTGGTTGCTGACCGGCGAAGGCGAAGGTATGGACGCCCCCGTCGAAGACGGCGAGGCCAATATCGAACTGGCGGATGCGGTGGCCGAGCTACGCGCAATCCGGGGCGAGATGCGCGCCAGTGCCGAACGGGCCGCGCGGCTTGAGAAGAAGCTGCGCTTGATGTCGGAGCAGGGAAAGTGACCGAAACACGGGAAGTCAGGATCAAACGCATGAAAATGCGGTCCATGCGACGCGGGATCAAAGAGATGGATTTGATCCTTTCGGCCTATGCCGAACGTAATCTCGACGCGATGGATACAGCGGGTCTGGATCAGTTCGACGCGCTGCTACACGAAAATGATCAGGATCTGTATCAGTGGGTCACCGGGCAGGCCCAGCCGCCCGAGGGGTTTGTCCATCTGGTTTCGGATATCGCGCAGACCTTTCAAAAATAAAGAAAATCCAGCTTAACCGATTCTTGGGGATTTCGATTCATGCTGCCTGAAACAGCGCGACTGAATCGGAGGATCGGATGAGTATGGAAATGCAGGTCTCCGCGCCGGAAACCAAGGGTTTCATTACCAGCTATCTTGAAGCGCTCGCTTTGGTCGAGCGGCTGCACCGTCTGCTACTGGACGTTATCAAGGATGAGTTCGAGCGGGTGGGCGTGTTGGAAATCAACGCCGTTCAGGCCCTGCTTCTGTTCAATATCGGCGATCATGAGGTGACGGCGGGTGAGTTGAAAAGCCGTGGCTATTATCAGGGCAGCAACGTCAGTTACAACCTCAAGAAGTTGGTCGAAATGGGCTATATGCACCACCAAAGGTGTGAGATCGACAGACGCTCGGTCCGGGTTCGGTTAACGCCACGAGGACGCGAGATTCGGGATATCGTGACCGAGCTGTTCTCGCGCCATGCCGAGGGGCTGCAAACCCGTGGTGTGCTTGGACTGGAGGGGATAGACGACATCACAACCTCTCTGCGCCGGGTGGAACGGTATTGGACGGACCAGATCCGGTATATCTACTGATCAGGGGCGCGCATCGGACAGGATCAGCCCTTCAAGCTCTCGGATCAGCTTTCGGGTCATGGCGTCCTCATAAGCGTCAAACCCCAGGGCAACCTCGACAAAGGCATCTGGCCCCAGGATGATCCAGGCGGTGTAATAGGCAGACAGCTCTCCAACCTGCACATAGCGTTTGTCGCCGTGGCTGGGATCATCCGCGCCGATGACCAGGCCGTTGATGGTGATGCCCGAAGCTTCAAGCGCGCTTTTGGCTTCCCGCGGGTGAGTGCCCAGATTGTGTTTGCCGTCGCCGGACAGATCGAGTGTTCGTTTCCAGCAACTTGTTTGGTTGGACAGCAGGTCAGCCCCAAACAGCATCGCTGAGCCAACAGCCGTACCTTGCGGGGCGGCACTGCGCTTGGTTCGGTTCAGTAAAAAGGCGATCCGGTCAAGATCGTTGCCCGAACGTATGGCGATCCAGTCTTGCAACAGACGTTGATGGCCCGGCTCGCTCCACTCGAAAATCGCCAACCGCACAGGGGCAGCAGGGTTTGACAGCAATAGCTGCACCACTTCAGGACGCTGCAAAGCGGCTGCCACACCGTCAAGTTGCAGTCGGTATTCGTGACTGTCCACCGAACCAGAAACATCCAGCCCCAGCGCCAGAGCTTGTCGGCACTCTGCCGTGGCCGAACCAGCGATCAAACTAATGACAAATGCCAATAGCCGCGTCATCTGGGCGAGAAGTCCTGCAGCACGCCGATTTGCAAGCTTGTCAGTTCACGTTCCAGCTTCCGCCGCATGGCGCGTTCGAAATCCTCGAACCCCTGTGCGACTTCTAGAAATGCGCCAGGCCCGTACAGAACATTGTTTTCGAAGTAGGGAATCAGATGAACTTCGCCCTCGAAATCGGCAGCATTGATAACCAGCCCGTTGACCACAATGCCCTCGAACGGAAAGTGGCGATAAGCGGATGCAGGTTGGAAACCGTCATTATTTGCGCCGTCCCCAGACAGGTCGATGGTCTGAAACAAACATGGTGGTGCTTGCTGCATCAGGGTCGCACCAAAAGCCAAAGCTTGCCCCATGGCAGTGGCCGAGTCACCGTCAGATCGGACTGAACGCTGTATGGTCTCTGCCGCCGTTAGCAAATCAGCTTGCGTGTTGATCATCGTCCAGTTCAGGATCATGCGCTGGGTCGAGCGGCTGCCCCACTCATACACAGCCAATGCCACGGGCAAAGGAGAGGAAAAGAACGCCTCGGTCACCTCAGGGGCGATCAGGGCAGCGGCCAGGCCCTGCCGCTGCAGGGTATCCTCGGTTGCATCCACCGAGCTTGAGATATCCATAGCCAACGCCAGGGCCAGGCGACAGGTTTCGGCCCGAAGCGGGCTGGCCAGTCCGGCCAGTCCCAGTGCTGTCAGCCAGCGGATCACCAGTGTCCGGTGCTTTCCATGCTGACCCAGGGTTCGGCGGCTTCCAGCGCGTCACCGTTCTGTAGCAACTCGACCGAGATATTGTCGGGCGACCGTACAAACGCCATACGGCCGTCGCGGGGCGGGCGGTTGATCACCACACCATTGTCCTGCAAGTGCTGGCAGACCTCGTAAATATTGTCGACGCCATAGGCCAAATGCCCGAAATGCCGACTGTCGCTGGGCAGCGCATCGTCACCATCCCAATTGTGGGTCAGCTCAATTGGGCGATCCTCTTGCCCCGGGGGCGCCATGAAGATCAGCGAAAACCGCCCCGCCTCGCTGTCATAGCGGCGGGTTTCCTTCAGGCCCAGCAACTCAAAAAACGCCATCGACTTTTCCAGATCCTTCACGCGGATCATGGTGTGAAGATATCTCAGCCCCATTTTGGCTTCCTTTCCGTTCAGGTGATGGGCTGCAGCTTAGCGCGCGGAAAATGCGTGTCGAGGGGCAGGGCGGACACAATTTTGAAAATGCGCCGCTGGGTGTACATGTCGCGGTTCCGGTCGGGGAATTGCCGATATATAGTGGTGGGCGACTCATTGCTGGAAAGGAACTTTTATGCCGCTGTCCTCTGACCAACTGGCCGAGATCGAAGCGCAACGGGCGCAATCGCATCCAACACGCCGCGTTGTGGCTGCGGGTATGGAAGATCACCTTTATACCGCTCATCAGGTGCTGGACCACGGCTTTGTGCGCGTGATCGACTATATGGGTGACGACGCGGCGATCTGTCAGGCGGCGCGGGTGTCTTATGGCAAAGGCACAAAATCGGTGCAGAACGATGAGGGTCTGATCCGCTATCTGATGCGTCACTGGCATTCGACCCCGTTCGAGATGTGCGAGATCAAGCTGCACGTCAAGCTACCTGTCTTTGTCGCCCGGCAGTGGATTCGTCACCGCACGGCAAATGTGAACGAGTATTCCGCGCGCTATTCGATTCTGGACCGCGAGTTCTATATCCCCGCACCCGATCACGTTGCCGCGCAGTCCGAGGTAAACAACCAAGGCCGGGGTGATGCGCTGCAAGGGGAAGAGGCCGCGCGAGTTCTGGATATCCTCAAGGCCGATAGCGCCCGATGCTATGACAACTATGAATCGATGATCAACCAAGACGGCCAACAGGGTCTGGCGCGTGAACTGGCGCGGATGAACCTGCCCGCGAATATCTATACGCAGTGGTATTGGAAGGTTGATCTGCACAACCTGTTCCACTTCTTGCGCCTGCGTGCCGACCAGCATGCGCAGTACGAGATCCGGGTCTATGCGGATACCATGTGCAAGATCGTCGCCGACTGGGTGCCCTTCGCCTACAAAGCGTTCGAGGATTACCGGCTGGGTGCGGTGAACCTTTCGGCTCAGATGGTCGACAGCCTGCGCCGGATGCTGGCCGGGGAAAATGTCACGCAGGAAAACTCGGGCATGACCGCTCGGGAATGGCGCGAGTTCGAAGCGGTCATTCGCAAAAGCTGATCTCGCGTATTGCGCATTATTGTGACGGAAAAAGCTAATACTCTCGCGCCTAAGCCGACCCGGCGCGAGGGTAAGGTTTCTAACCTTTGAATATTGGTCAACGGCCGGAAATTGGCCGTTGGCCTGTTTTGATCACCCGCAGCATGCGGGACTGTTTTACAGTGGCTTTAAATCAGATGCCATTTGTCGGCCGTCGCGTCCGTCTTCCAACTCATACGAGACTTTCTGATTGTCAGCGAGCCCGGTCAGACCGGACCGTTCAACGGCCGAGATATGAACAAATACGTCCTTGCCGCCCTCATCAGGGGCAATAAACCCGTAGCCTTTCGTGGTATTAAACCATTTCACGGTGCCAGTTGGCATTTCCCGTGTCTCCTTCTACTTACGCGTTGTCCCACATAATTGGTGGGGGCAGTGATTGACGTCGCCGCAATTGATTACCGTATCGCCGTAACGATACAGCGCGAATTGCGAGTTTCGTCTTTTTCAACATTGCATGGTGAAGTAAAAAATCAAGAATTTCTGAAACGTGCAGGCAAATTTGCTGAAAATTGAACCAGATACAGGAGACACCCGAAATGCGCCTTTATGGTCTGAAAAACTGTGACACGTGCCGCAAGGCTTTGAAATCACTTCCAGATACTGAGTTTGTCGACGTTCGGACCGATGGCGTACCCAAAGCGATGCTGACGCAGGCGCTGGATCGCTTCGGCGAGGCTTTGCTCAATACCCGTTCGACAACCTGGCGTGGATTAGACGATGCACAACGCGCGCGGCCTCCGCTGGAACTGCTGACAGATCACCCGACCCTGATGAAGCGCCCCCTGATCGAGCAAGACGGAACCCTGTATCTGGGATGGACGGCGGAAACGAAGGCAGGGCTTGGCGTTGCGTGACCTGATGACTATCTGAATTGACGCAAGTTAGAGGATTTTGAATGCGTAACGCTGCTATGATTTTGGGTGTCATCGCCGGTTTGATCGGGATGATCGTGGGCTTTTTCGGCTATGGCTATGTCGAACTGATTGATCGGTTTGGTGAGATCGACGGGCTGGCCGAGCAGGTGGACAACGCGCAACTCATACAGTTCGCGTCGATCATTGCGCCGCTATTGGCGATTGCTGGCGGTGCAATGGCCCATGCACGGGCCCTGATCGGAGGGGTCTTGTTGCTGATCTCAGCGGCCGGGATGTATTACGCCTTTGGTTTTAACGTGTTCACTATGTTCCCGGTGGCATTTGCGGGTGTTGCGGGCCTCCTTGGACTGGCCGCGGGTAAACCGGACGAGCCCAAGGCGCATTTCTAGATCACTTGATGTGCAGGATGCGATCAACGGACAGCGGCCCTGCGCCGTTGATCACGATCACTGCCAGCAGAAAGGACCAGAGTGTCCGATCATCCAGCAGGCTTACGGCGTTGGTGAAGTAGCTGCCCAATTCCGTGCCGTGGCCCGTGACATCTACGATCGTCTGAACCCAGACAAATGCCAGCATACCCAATGCTGCGAACCGCGACAGAAGGCCGATCACGATCAGCGTAGGTAGAAGAAACTCAGCCCAGGTCCCCGCAACAGCAATGGCCCAATGCATGATCCCCAATTGCGAGCTGTCATAGCTGACGGCTTCCATGGCTTTGGGGAAAATCTGCACATAGGCACCGTCGGACGGGAACAGGAACCCAAAGAATCCGCTACCCAGTTTGGTGGTCGCCGAATTCCAATAATACACCAGCAATGTTGCCGCAAAGACCAGCCTGGCCAAGGTCGGTGTCAACCAGCCAGAGGTCATCTCTAACCGTCCCAGGGTGTTGTTGTGCAATGAGATCAGGGCAGTCATGTTGCCAGCCTTTCGATAGTCACAGAGGTTATTGCGCCGCCTTGTAAAAGCAGCGCCAGAGTGGCCCCAAGGTCAAATTCGGGGAAATGGTTTACAGTATCTTCAAACGCGCCACCAATGGTTTGCCCGGCCTGAAGGCCCGCAATCCAGTGCGCGCCGCCTTCGGGCAGCAGATGTGGAACCGGGTCATACTCGGCCCGGGTGATCAGAACGTCTTGGGCGGTGGGATCGGGTTTGGGGGCGTCGACTTCGGTGTTGAAACGCCAGATCGAATAAATCGGCCAGTCCGAGTGCAGAACCCGCATCGACGGGGCAAATCCCAGCTGTGCCCGCATGATGTCTTCGGGCGGAACAGCCAGTGCGTCCGCCGGGGCTGGTTCGCTGTCAGCGGCGTGGTAGGAACGGCGCAAGGCAAGCTCCAATTGCGCCACGTCAGGCAGGTATCCAATATGCGAGAGCTGCTCCATTCCGGCAAGAAATTCGGGGAATTCTTCGCCGTAAAACATCATCAACGGCGATGAGGGGGGATGTTTGCGCAGGAAAATACCCGACAGCCCATCCATGTTCTGAGCCCCCAGCAATTTGGTGATGACCGGAAATGCCTGATGCATCGCTTCGGTCAGCGACACCGCCACGTTGTTGCGATACACACTGAACCGCCGCCCGGCAGGTTGTGCGACCGCGTCCAGCAGTCCTTTGGGGATGGCGGCTGACGGGTTCATCAGCGCGGCGTGAAAACTCTCTTGCGAAACGCTCATGCCGGGACGCGGTCCAAGGCCGCCTGCGCACGGTCTGCTTCGGCCCGCAGCACGGGCCATTCTGGAACGTCCGTGTCCCATTCGACCAACACGGGTTTGGGACCAGATCGCTCTAGAACGTAGTCCAGCAGCGCCCAAACCGGATCAACGACTTCGCGCCCATGGCTGTCAATCAGCAGGGGGCGACCATGGTCGTCCTCATCCTCATCATGCCCGCCTAGATGGATTTCCCCCACCTTCTCAAGAGGGTAGGCATCGATATAGCCCTGCGGAGAGAATTCCAGATTGGTGGCTGAGACAAAGACGTTGTTCACATCCAGCAGCAGGCCGCACCCAGTGCGACGTGCAACTTCGCGCAGAAAATCGGGCTCGGACCAGGTGCTTTCTTCGAACGCCAGATAGCTGGACGGATTCTCCAACAACATTTGGCGACCGACGGTTTCCTGTACCTGGTCGATATGCTCGCAAATGCGTGCAAGCGAGGCATTGGTATAGGGCAGAGGCAGTAGGTCGTTCAGAAAATGGCTGTCATGGGTCGACCATGCCAGATGTTCCGAGAAACTGGCCGGTTTCAGCCAGCCAACCAGGTGTTTCAATCGTGCCAGATGGTCGGCATCCAATGGGCCTTCGCTGCCGATGGACAGGCCAACCCCATGGACCGAGATCGGAAACTTTTCCGAGAGATGGCGCAATTGCGCCAGCGGACGACCACCGTCACCCATGTAGTTCTCGGCGTGAATTTCCAGCCAGGCAACTGGCTGTGCGTGTTCAAGGATCTGTGCGAAATGCTGCGGCTTGTATCCGACGCCGGGTGCCAGAGGCAGGCGGTTCGAACGGAGTGTGTCATCCAACATTTGGCAGCTCCTTGTTCTAGAAGTAAGGGGCGGGCGAAGTCGCCCGCCCCCTGACTAGCTTAGGCCAGACTTATGCCGGCAGATCGCGGTCCTGAGCTTCCAGCGAGCCTTTGCGCGGTGTGCCGTCAGCCTCGGCCGGCAGTTCGATATCGGCGCAGGTACCTGCATCGACCAGAGTCCAGGCATTGCCCTGATAGTCTACGGTCGAGGTGCCCGCGCAGGTTGTGCCAGGGCCCGCGGCGCAGTCGTTCTGACCGGCCAGCGAAATGCCATAGCATTTCTCTTTGGCTTGTGCGGTGGCAGTTGTGGCTGCGCCCGAAACGGCGGCTGCGACTGCGGTTGCGATAACCAGTGATTTTGCGGTGTTCGACATCTCGGTAATCCCTTTTGATGACTGCGTATGTCTGCTTGTGACAATGACAAAGGTAGTGGCTTGCGGCCCAGAGTTGAATTCACGAGCCCGTGTCTCACAAGCCCGTCAGGGCGCACAACGCCCCCTTGTAAGTTAATATACTGTTTTTGAATAAGAAAAGAGGAAATATTTCAATTCGGCCCCAAAAGCGGGGCCGAATTCATGGCAATTCCATGCCGAATGTTACAACAGATCCGGCGGTGTCGCGGCCTGTGAAAGCTCATTTGTTACAGCTTCAAGCGATTGAACCTGCGTTTGTTTTTCGCCTAGCCGGCGAACGCTGACGGTGCGTTCGTCAACTTCGCGATGACCGACGGCCAGAATGACCGGAACCTTGCCGACCGAATGTTCGCGAACCTTGTAGTTGATCTTTTCGTTGCGGATGTCTGCCTCGGCGCGGACACCGGCGGCCTTGAGCGTCTCAACCACTTCGGCCACATAATCATCGGCTTCTGACGTGATCGAGGCGACGACGACCTGACGCGGGGCCAGCCAGAACGGCAGCTTGCCTGCGTGTTCTTCGATAAGAATGCCGATGAAGCGTTCGAACGAGCCCAGCGTAGCCCTGTGCAGCATGAACGGGCGGTGCTTGGCGCCGTCGGCACCGATAAAGCTGGCATCCAGCCGCTCGGGCAGGTTGGGGTCCACCTGCAGGGTCCCGCATTGCCATGTCCTGCCGATCGCGTCGGTCAGAGTGAACTCCAGCTTGGGTCCATAAAACGCGCCTTCGCCTTCTAGCAGCTCGTACTCATATCCGGCGGCCTTGCAGGCATCGCCCAGCGCCTTTTCGACCAGATCCCAGCTTTCATCCGACCCGATCCGTTTTTCCGGACGAGTAGACAGTTTGATCGTCCAGTCATGGAAGCCCAGATCGGCATAGACCTTAGACAGAAAGGCAATGAACTTGGCGGTCTCGGATTCGATCTGATCCTCGGCACAGAAGATGTGACCATCATCCTGTGTGAATCCACGCACGCGCATGATTCCGTGCAGCGCGCCCGAAGGTTCATAACGGGCACAAGACCCGAATTCAGCCATCCGCAAGGGCAGATCACGATAGGATTTCAGGCCCTGATTGAACACCTGCACGTGACAGGGGCAGTTCATCGGTTTCAGCGCGTTGATTGCCTTTTCGCGGGCATGTTCCTCGTCGACTTCGACGATGAACATGTTTTCCTGATACTTGTCCCAGTGGCCCGAGGCCTCCCACAGTTTGCGGTCGACAACCTGAGGGGTGTTCACCTCGACATATCCATCGCGCTCCTGCATCCGGCGCATATAGTCCTGCAGGGTGGTGTAGATTTTCCAGCCGTTCGGATGCCAGAAGATTTGGCCGGGGGCCTCTTCCTGCATGTGGAACAGGTTCATCTCGCGGCCCAGCTTGCGGTGGTCGCGCTTGGCGGCCTCTTCCAGCATGTGTAGGTGAGCTTTCAGCTTTTCCTTGCCGGTGAAGGCCACGCCATAGATACGCTGCAGCATCGCGCGGTCGCTGTCACCGCGCCAATAGGCTCCGGCGATGGACATCAGCTTGAACGCATCGCCTGGAACCTGACCGGTATGCTGCAGATGCGGGCCGCGGCACAGGTCCTGCCAGTCGCCATGCCAATACATGCGCAGTGGCTCGTCGCCCGGAATGGCGTCGATCAGTTCGACCTTATAGGGCTCGTCATTGGCGGTGTAGAAATCGATCGCACGCTGACGGTCCCAGACTTCGGTGGTCACGGGGTCGCGCTTGTTGATGATTTCCTTCATCTTTTTTTCGATCAGGCCAAGGTCTTCGGGCGTGAAAGGTTCCGCCCGATCAAAGTCATAATACCAGCCATTTTCGATGACGGGGCCGATGGTGACCTTGGTATCGGGCCAGATTTCCTGCACCGCGCGAGCCATGATGTGCGCCAGGTCGTGGCGGATCAGTTCATTAGCCTGAACCTCATCCTTCATGGTGTGAATGGCGATATCGGAATCGGATTCGATGGGCCATTGCAGGTCCCAGTGCTGGCCATTCACCGTGGCCGAGATGGCCTTTTTCGCCAGCGAGGTCGAGATATCGGCAGCCACCTGCGCGGGCGTTACGCCTGCGTCATAAGAACGTGCATTGCCATCGGGAAAGGTGAGTGAGACGGATTTTGCATCCAGGGCCATATCGGCTCTCCTCGTCGGTTTGGCGCCCACTGAACGCCCGGTTGCGGGTTATGTGTGTGCGGCTCATGTGGCAGGTGCAGCAAAACCTGTCAAGTGTCGATGGAAGCAGGACTGACGCTGCGAGACTGCGAAAATCGGGAATTGCGACCACTGGTCTGCCGTGCATGATGTGATGCAAATGGAAAGAGGGTTTCATGGCAGCTACGGAATTTCTGATCACCGCAAAAGACCGGCGGTTGGCCTATCACAAAAGTGAGGGCCATGGCCCGACCATCGTTTTTCTGGGCGGGCTCAAATCTGACATGGAAGGCACCAAAGCGGTGCATCTGGAAGACTGGGCACAGGCGCGCGGGCAGGCGTTTTTGCGGTTCGACTATTCCGGTCATGGTGAAAGTTCCGAGAAATTCACCGATGGCTGTATCGGCGATTGGCACGAAGATACGATTGAGGCTGTGGCAGCCTTGACCGAAGGGCCGTTAATCGTTGTCGGATCATCCATGGGCGGGTGGCAGGCGCTGTTGCTTGCCAGAACGATACCCGAACGGATCGCTGGTATGGTGACCATTGCCGCCGCGCCTGATTTCACTGAGGACGGCTATTGGGCGTCGTTCAGCGCCGAACAAAAGGCTGCGCTAGATAGTGTTGGGCATGTGGAACTGCCCTCGGATTATATGGAACCCTACATCATCACCAAGCGGATGATCGAAGACGGGCGTCAACGGTTGGTGCTGCGCGACGCGCTAGACCTGCCTTTCCCGGTGCGCTTTCTGCAGGGCACGGCGGATACGGCGGTGTCCACCGAAACGGCTGTGCGGTTGCTGGAACACGCCAGTGGGCCAGATATGCGTTTATTGCTGGTCAAAGACGCAGATCACCGGTTCTCGGACGGCCCCTGTCTGGGGTTGATCGAAAATGCGGTGCTTGAGGTGATGGAGGCCAACTGATGCAGCGCTTTGGGTGGTTTCTTGGGCGTCTGCTGCTGGCACTGATTGTTGTCGGTGGCCTGATCTATTGGTTCGGGCCGCGTGAACAGGTCGACCTGCATCCCCGCTTTGATCCGCGCAAATTCGGCGAAGGGGTTCAGGTCTACTTTGAAAGCACAGAATCCGCCTATGACGACATCGTGCCCGGAGTGGAAAAGCGCGTGGTCTGGCAGGACGGGTTCAAAGAACAACGCACGCCTGTTTCGGTTCTCTATGTGCATGGCTTTTCGGCCTCGTCCGAGGAAATCCGTCCGGTGCCGGATAAGGTGGCCGACGCGCTGGGGGCCAATCTGGTCTATACGCGCCTGAAGGGACATGGTCGCGATGGCCCGGCAATGGCCGGAGGGACGGCTACGGGCTGGATGCAGGATATGGCCGAGGGGTTGGCCGCGGCGCGGGCCGTTGGCGACAAGGTTGTTGTCATCTCAACCTCGACCGGCGGAACGCTGGCCGCAGCAGCAGCGTTAGATGAAGAACTGAGCCAAGACGTGGCGGCTTTGGTCTTTGTGTCTCCGAATTTCGGGGTGAACACACCGGGCGCGTGGATTCCCGGCTTGCCCTGGGCGCGGAAGTGGCTGCCCTTGGTGATGGGGGAGGAACGGAATGTCTCTGGCCCGGACCCGGAGGTAAACACCTATTGGACCTCGGTTTACCCGTGGGAGGCTGTGGTGCCGATGACCCTGTTGGTCGAGGCTGTCTATGCCTTGGACTTCTCGAGCGCGCAGATTCCGGCGCTGTTCTGGTTTTCGGATGACGATCAAGTCGTGCGTCCTGACCTGACGCATAAAGTGGCCGAAAGATGGGGTGGACCGAAGACGGTCAATCTGGCGACAATGGGGTCAGGGGATGATCCGGCGTCGCATGTGATCGCGGGTCGGCTGATGTCCCCGGGGCAGACGGACGCGACTGTTGCAGGTATTCTGGACTGGCTGAGTGAGCAGGGGACCGAATAGTGGACCAGCGAGTGAGCTTGATCACAGTTGGGGTGGATGACCCCGAGCTTGCCGCCGGGTTCTATGAGGACATGGGTTGGAAACGGGTCAGCAGCCCCGACGGGGTAATTGCCTTTGACCTTATCGGCCAGACTTTAGGTTTGTACCCGTTGTCTGCATTGGCTGAAGAGATCGGAGTTGACGTTGACACTCTGGGCCATGGTGCGCTGACGCTCAGCTACAATTGCCGGTCAAAGGACGAGGTTGCGCAGGTGTTGGACAAGGCCGGAGAAGCCGGAGCCGAGATATTGAAACCGGCATCTGATGTTTTCTGGGGCGGGCATCATGGGTATTTCCGCGCCCCCGATGGGACGATCTGGGAAGTGGCCTTCAATCCTTTCTCTGCGCTTGCACCGGACGGTGCCTTTTGCTGGAACGGGTATGGTTAATGCGCAAGCCGGGCAGCATGTGGAGCCTTGAAACGCTTGGGCGTGTACGTCTGTCCCGGCATTTCTTCATGCGGGAATTCCTGTATTCTGAGATTGGAAATTTCCATGAAAAGCAAAACCTTCCAGACAATCCTGACCTTGCCATCGAAACGGGGCGCGCCTTTTGCCAGACCCTGCTGGACCCGCTTGAGGAAACCTTTGGACGTATCGCGGTCCGGTCCGGGTATCGGTCACCCTCTTTGAATCAATTCGGGAATGAGAACCGGTTGAACTGCGCCCGCAACGACAACCCGTTGGAATGCCATATCTGGGATCGGGGCGAAGGGGATGCTCGGATCGCCGGGGCGTCAATCGTCATCCCTTGGTTCGCCGATCAATACGATACGGGACGTGATTGGCGTGATTTGGCGTGGTGGATGCACGATCATCTGGACTATTCCGAAATCTGGTTCTTTCCCAAGCTCTGCGCCTTTAATCTGGTGTGGAGGCCACACCCCCATCGCCGGATCGACAGCTATATTGCACCGCGCGGGTGTTTGCTGCGCCCCGGGGCTGAGCCGGGCGAAGACCTGAAAACCCGACGCAACCGATATGCAGATTTCCCGCCTTTCCGGGACATCAAATATCCCTGAAGTTTAACTTGCCCGAACCTGCAAAACCCCTCATCCTGAGTGCAAAGAGCATTGCTTATAAAGTTGAAGTGTTGCGAGGCCCCGCGTGATCGAGCCGCTGGTTTTACTGCCTGAAATGATGTGCGACGCACGGTTGTTTGAACCCCAGATCAACAGCTTGTCGCGGCAGCGCGCGGTTACGGTTGCACCGATTTCACTGGGCGAACGTATCGAAGAGATTGCGTCGTCCCTTCTGGACCAACTGCCGCGACGATTTGCGCTGGCTGGGTCGGGTATGGGGGGCGTGGTTGCGCTGGAGTTGGTTCGGCGCGCGCCGGATCGGGTGTCGCGTCTTTGCCTGATGGCGACGGATGCGCAGGCCGATACACCTCAGACCGCGGCGGCGCGCGAAGAGTTGTTGGTCGCCACGAAAATGGGTCGGCTGGAAGAGGTGATGCGTCGGATAATCAGCTCGAACACGTTGGCACCGGGACCGCGGCGCATACCCATTCTGAACGATTTGGTCGCAATGGCGCTGGATCTGGGGCCCGAGGTGTTCGAACGTCAGATTCGCGCTTTGCAACGGCGTCCCGATCAGCAAGGTGAGCTGCGGCGCATCAAGGTGCCAACACTGGTTCTGTCCGGCGCGCATGACATCCTTACACCGCTGCGCAAACATACCTTTATGTCCGAACTGATACCGGGTGCCGATTTGAAAGTTATTGACGAGGCCGGACACCTGCCGACGCTCGAAGCGCCCGATTTCGTGAATGACGCGCTGACACAATGGCTAAGCGCACCCGCTCGCGCAGCTTACGTGTAGAATTTCGCGCGCTCAGTCTTGCTGAGTATCGTCGGTGCGACCACAGGTTTGCCGTCGCCTAGGTCAAAAAACGGCGTGTTTCTCCAGCTTCCGGACAGCCACGATTTGCTGAGGCGCGTCAGCATCCCAACCACTGCATAGCGCAGTTTTTCATGCGATTGCTTGCCGTTCGGCTGCGGAACAAAGCCACGGGTTGTGATCGGACCAAGGCCGCTTGGATCGGAGATGCGCTTGACGTCGAACCCCGCAAAAGGAAACTTCGCGGTCCGCGCGGTAGTCGCCAGCGGCGCATTGCAGCAACTGGAATACCACCGCAACATCCCTTTGGGGCTTAGCTGCATCAGCGCAAGTTTTTTCGAGCCCCCTTCGAAGCAGATCTCCTCTGGGCTCATCTGTAGGATGTTGACAGGGCCGGGGGCTGGATCGGGTTGACCGAAGTACAGCTGTGCTGCGCGGCAGTCGCGGCAAAAGCAACCGACATGGGTGCCCGAATGCACTCCTTCAGCGGTGATATGCCCGTGCAAAGTACCGCATTCGCAGGAGAAGGGCATTGGGTGGGCTGCTCTCCTGTGCATTTTTGTCAGGCGATCTTGTTCTTATTGGCGGCCCGGCGTTGTGGTTTGCGGGCGTTGGCGGTCATGAAGTCGATCACCAGTGGCCGGATATTGTCACGCCAGCTGCGTCCGGCGAAAATGCCATAGTGCCCGGCTGCTGGTTCAACATGACTGGCCTTCTTCGATGCGGGCAAACCGGTGCAAAGGTCCAACGCAGCGATACACTGGCCGGGGGCCGAGATATCGTCATTTGCGCCTTCAACCGTCTTGACCGCAACATTGGTGATTTTGCCGATGTCCACCTTGTGGCCCGCGACGACGAATTCGTTCCGGGCAATTTCGCGGTTCTTGAACACACGCTCAACCGTCGACAGATAGAATTCGGCGGTCATGTCCATAACGGCCAGATATTCATCGTAGAAACGGTTATGCGCATCATGGTCCGAAGCTTCGTCTTGCATAACGCGCTGAATCTGCTCGGAGAACGCTTTGGAATGACGCTCTGCGTTCATCGACATAAAGGACGCCAGCTGCAACAGGCCGGGGTAGACCATGCGGCCAACGCCTTTGTACTTGAAGCCGACACGCTGGATCATGGTCTCTTCCAGCTGCCCCATGGTGACGCGGCGGCCAAAATCGGTCACATCGGTCGGGGTGGCATCGGGGTCTACCGGTCCACCTATCAGGGTCAGCGTGCTGGGTTGCGCTTTGGGCTCAACCTCGGCCAGATAGGCCGTGGCGGCCAGAGTCAGCGGTGCAGGTTGACAAATCGCCACCACATGAGTGTTGGGACCAAGTTCTTTCATGAAATCGACAAGATAGAGTGTATAGTCCTCTACATCGAACTTGCCTTCGGAAACAGGAATGTCGCGCGCGTTATGCCAATCAGTGATATAGACTTCGCAATTCACCAGCAGGCTTTTCACCGTCGAGCGCAACAACGTCGCATAATGCCCGGACATCGGCGCCACCAGCAACACCTTGAGGGGCTGTTCCTCGCGCCCATTGACCCGGAAATGCACCAGGTCACCAAAGGGACGTTCGACAACGGTCGTGATATCGACCAGATGGTCTTTGCCATCCTCGCATGTAAAAGTGCGGATGCCCCAGTCCGGTTTGACGATCATCCGTTGGAAAGTACGTTCGGTGACATCACCCCAGGCAGCCATCATACTAATTGCGGGGTTGGGAATCATGGAAAACGCGGGGTAGGATGCGATTGCGCTGGCAGTTGCGCCCATCCATTGGTTGGTGTTGCGCATCGTTTCCATCAGGTCGTATGTCATCATGTAGCGCATGGAAAAAGGGGCCTCCTAGATGTCAGCCAATAAGATTGGACCATTCGCCGCTTTGCCCCCCGACACCCACGACGTTATTCTGCGTAGCAGCGAGGTTAGGGGGGAATTGTTAAAATGACAACAAGTGAAGATCAGATGCCAGAACTGACCGAAGAAAACGTTGAACGCCTTAAAGAAAATATGGAAAAGGTCGAGGCGCTTTCGAAGCGGCTGATCGAAGTCATGTCGGCCAAAAAGCCTCATACCCCCGCTTTGGATGGCCCGAATCAAGAGCTTTTCGCACGAGCAGCAACAGCTTATTGGGCCGAAGCTTGGCAAAATCCGGCAAAACTGCTGGAACAACAGATAGAATACTGGGGCAAGTCGGTTCTGAACTTCGCCGAAGCCCAAAAAGCAATGACCACGGGCGAGGCTGACGATGACCAGCCCAAACCCCAGGACAAGCGTTTTTCCAACCCCTTATGGGAAACCAACCCCTATTTCCGTCTGATCCGGCAGCAATACCAGACCAACGCAGAAGCCATCGCGCAGGCCGTGGCCTCGGTTGAGGATCTGGATGCCAAGGACAAACGCCGCCTCAAATACTTCTCGCAGCAGATTGTCGACATGATGTCCCCCACGAATTTCCTGGCGACCAATCCAGACGCTCTGCAAAAGGCGGTTGAGACCGAAGGGCAGTCATTGATCAAAGGGCTGGAAAACCTTGTCTCGGATCTTGAGGCCAATGACGGCGAGCTGGTTGTCAAACTGGCCGATGAAAGCGCGTTTGAGGTCGGCGGCAATCTGGCGACCACTCCGGGCGATGTGGTCTATCGCAATCGTATGATGGAACTGATCCAGTACAAACCCGCGACTGAAACTGTGTATGAAACACCGATCGTGCTGTTCCCGCCCTGGATCAACAAGTTCTATATCCTTGACCTTAAGGCCCAGAACAGCCTGATCAAATGGATCACTGAAAAAGGCTATACACTGTTTGTGGTCAGTTGGATCAATCCTGATGAAAGCTATGCGGATGTTGGGATGGAAGATTATATCGAAGATGGCTTTCTGACCGCGATCGAAGAAACTAAGAAAATCTGCAAGGTCAAGCAGGTGAACGCGATTGGCTATTGCATTGCTGGTACTACTCTAAGTTTGACCCTGGCGTTGCAGAAGCAGCGCGGCGACAAGTCGATCAAATCGGCCACCATGTTTACTGCGCTGACGGATTTTTCCGAACAGGGCGAGTTTACGCCATTTCTGCAGAACGACTTCATTGACGGGGTTGAGGCAGAGGTAAACAAAGAAGGCATTCTGCGCTCATGGATCATGGGGCGCACCATGTCCTTTCTGCGCTCGCGCGATCTGGTCTACGGTCCAGCCATCCGCAGCTATATGCTGGGCGAGATGCCGCCAGCCTTTGACTTGCTGTACTGGAATGGGGACGGGGCCAACCTGCCTGCCAAGATGACGGTGCAATACCTGCGCGGGCTATGCCAGCGCAATGAGTTCGCCGAAGGCGGTTTCGAACTTCTCGGGCACAAGCTGCATGTCAGTGACGTGGACGTGCCGTTGATGGCGATCACCTGTCAGACGGATCACATTGCTGCTTGGAAAGACTGCTATCGTGGTGTGCAAAAGATGGGGTCACGTTCCAAGACTTTTGTCGTCTCGGAATCCGGTCACATCGCAGGCATCATCAACCCGCCCAGCAAGAAGAAATACGGCCACTACACCAACCCCGATCTGAAGGTGGCCGCGGACACATGGATGAAAGAGGCCGACTTCCACGAAGGTTCGTGGTGGCCCCTGTGGGAGGCCTGGTTGAAGAAGCGATCCGGCAAGCAGGTTCCTGCCCGCGATACCGGCGATTCGGATCACCCACGGCTTGCACCAGCACCCGGGACCTATGTGGTGGCCGATCCAAACAACTGATTTCATTTTGAAACTTAAGAATTTCTGCAATGCAGCAAAAAAAACTTGCAATGCTGCATTGCAGCAATCATATTGTCCTCAAGCTGATGAAAGCCGGGGTGGGCCCGGTTCGGCAAAAAGGATTAGGACAATGGCAAAGACTCAAGACTTTACCGCGACCCTGAAAGACATGATGGGTGCATTCCCCGTTGACACCACCGCTCTGGAAGGTGCCTTCAAATCGACCGCTTCGCTGAACGAAAAGCTGTCGGGTGTTGCTCTGGAAGCAGCAGAAAAGTCGGCTGAAATCTCGAACAAATGGACCAAAGACACACTGTCCAAGCTGACCGAGATGTCGAAAGCAAAGGCCGAGCCTGCTGAATACGCAAAAGCCGCAACCGACTTCGCAAGCGCGTCGGCTGAAGTTGCTGCTGAAAACATGGCTGCTTTCGCTGAAATCGCGAAAAAACTGCAGACCGAAACCGTCGAGCTGCTGATGGCCGCTGGTAAAGACGCTGCTGAAGAAGCAACCGTTGCTGTTCAGAAAGCCACCAACGACGTGACTGCCGCTGCCAAAAAAGCTGCAGCCACCAAGTAAAATTTGGGCGCGAGGCGCACCCACTCCTCCCATTTGGTGCAATCGCGCAGGGCAGGTCTTAGGACCTGCCCTTTCTTTTTGTTCTGCGGTCGCATAATCTCTGCTGCAACGCATCATCCTTGGGGAGGGCAAACGGTGCCAGAACAAGAAAAACCGCTGTTGATCAAGCGCTATGCAAGCCGCAGGCTGTATAACACCGAGACCAGCGACTATGTTACGCTCGAAGATATCGCGACCTTCATCCGCGATGGGCGTGAAGTGCAGATCATTGACCTGAAATCCGGCGACGATCTGACCCGGCAATATCTACTGCAAATCATCGCCGAACACGAAAGCCGGGGTGAAAATGTGCTGCCGGTCAACGTGCTGAACGATCTGGTGCGCAGCTACATGATTCCAGGCGGCGGGATGATGCCGCAATTCCTGCAAAGTTCGTTTGAGATGCTGCGCGAAAGCCAAAGCAAGATGATGGAGAATATGAATGCCATGAACCCGATGTCGCAGATACCGGGTTTCGAAGCCATGCAGGCGCAGCAACAGGCATTTCTCAAGGCGATGACCGGAGGGCTGTCAGGCAATTGGTCAGGCCCTGAAGATGGTGAAGATGCCAATCCGGAAGCGAAAGAAGATCTGGATGACATCAAAAAGCAGCTGGCTGAGTTGCAGAAAAAGCTCTCCAAGTTGAACTGACGTCTGTTGTGTTGCGCTGGCTGGTCCTGAGTGTTGCGGTGCTTTGGGCCCACCCGGTGTCATCACAGGGCGTTTTTTCAGAAGGCTGGTCTGCGGTTTGCACGATGGGCACCCAATCCGAAGAAGGGTGCGATGCCATTCGTGCGCGCGAAATCCTGGATGCCGATCAGCCCCCATGGCGTGCCATTGGGCGCCTCAATTTCGCCAGCAGGGATCGGCGGTCACATTGTACTGGTGTATTGGTGTCTGACCGGCTGGTCCTGACTGCTGCGCATTGCCTGTACAGTTCCCCACGCAAACGCTGGATACCGCCCTCTAGCATCCGGTTTGCCGCTGGCTATCAACGCGGAGAGGCCGCGGCCGTTGCGGGCATCGATGGGTATAAGATGCATCCCGAACAAGGCGCTGACGGGGCGTTCGACGACCGTACCGAATTGGACTGGGCGGTTCTGGAATTGACCGAGCCTATTGGTCAAACGGTTGGTTATCTGCCGTTGGCATCTGCGTTGACGCCTTCGTCGTTTGTTGCGGGGTATCCCGGTCTTCGGCCTCATGTCCTCAGCCGGACTTTGACCTGTGCGCCGCGTCCCCTTGAGGGTGGAATGGTCTTGTCGCTGTGCCCGGTCATGATGGGAGATTCCGGTGCGCCGCTTTTAGTGTATACGCCGACCGGCCCCCAAGTCGCGGCGATCCTGTCGCGTGTGGGTGTAACCCCCGAGGGGATTACAGCCCTGTTTCTGTCGACCGAGGTGTTTGACCTCGATCCGTAAGCCTTATCAAGTTCCGTAGACGGGAACCGGACCGGTCACCTCGCCGACCGAAGCCAGTAGAATATCGGCGATCACGTCCAGTTCTTCCTTGGTCAGCCGTACAGGCAGACGGACGTCGCACGCTTTCATCAGCATGTCCCGTGTCTGCGGCAAGTCGAACTTTTCGGGCAGGAATTGCCAGTTCCAGAAGGCGCGGGCGTTGTCTTCGCTCAGGCCGAAAACCTGAACTTTGACACCGCGTGCCTCTGAAGCCGCCGCAAAGGCGCGGATTTCGGCCTCATTCATTTCGACCAGATTGAACTGGATCGAATCCGGTGCCCGGCGTTCGGGTGTCAGGGGGGCAGGGACGTCGATATGGGACGAGGTGTTCAGCCGTTCGGCCACGTAGTCGTGGTTAGACAGGCCATCCCGCACACGCCGCGCCAGTTCGGGGATTTGGGGGCGGATCACGGCGGCGCTCAGGTTGCTCATCCGCAGATTATACAGCGGCAACTGGTTCTGCCAGCGGGCAAAGGCTTGCTCCAACTCGGGCGAGTTGTCGCCATGCGGGGTTTTGTGCTTCTTCCAGTTGTGCTCATAAGCGCCCGACATGATCACGGCCTGGGCCACCAGGTCGGCATCGTCGGTGATCAGGATGCCGCCTTCCCCCGCGTTGATCATCTTGTAGGACTGGAATGAAAAGCACCCCACCTTGCCGATGGTGCCAATGTTCTGCCCATGCCAGGTTGTGCCCAGCGAATGAGCCGCATCCTCGATCACCGGGATGTCGCGTTCGTTGCACAGTGCCATGATGGCATCCATGTCGGACGTGTGGCCGCGCATATGGCTGATGATTACGGCCTGTACGCCGTCCAGCTTGGTGGCGAAATCTTCCATGTCGATGCGATAATTCTCGCCGACCTCACACAGCACCGGAATGCAATCCGCATGCACGACAGACGAGGGCACGGCAGCAAAGGTAAAGCCGGGGATCAGAACCCGTGCATCCCGAGGCAAGCCCAACGCTTTGAGAGACAGGAACAATGCGGCCGAGCACGATGACACGGCCAACGCGTATTTTGTTCCCAGCAAAGCGGCAAATTCCGCCTCGAGCAGAGCCACCGGCGCATCCTGTGGCGCGGTATAGCGAAACAGGTCTCCCGACTGCATCAGGGCGTCGATGGCTTCTTTTGCGGCTTCGGGGATGGGTTCGGCGTCATGAACGTTTGGAGGAAGCGTCATATTTGATTTTCCCAAATTCTAACTTTGGGAAAGATAAAGCTAAATGGGGGGCAATAAAACCCCTCAATCGCCATGTTGGCGAAATTTCACCAATCCGTCACAATCAAAGGGTCACTGGTTGGCTTGCAATACGCCCAGGTAATTGTTTTGAGCTTGCAACTTTGAGAAAGTAAGGTGCCAATTACCCAACTTTTGCGTTGCTCTAGGTTGCAAGGTGGGATCACTATTTTGATTATCGGACGGTTCATATTTCTCTTGGCGCTACTAACGTACGCGCCAGTGGCAAATGCTCAGTTTGTTCTGTCAGACGGCGTGGAAGTGGCTCCGCTTGAGATATTTCAGGAATGCTATGTTTGCCCTGAAATGATTGCCTTGCCTTTGGGTGAATTTCTGATGGGTGGCCCTCCGGGTGAATCGAAACTGCATTATAATTTCGATAAAGAGGGCAACTGGATACGTACCACCCCAGAATTGTCCTACAGCTCGATTCACGAAGGGCCGGTTCACAAGGTCACGATAGACTTGCCCGTGGCGATGGGCCGAAACGAAATCACCTACGATCAATGGATGGCTTGCGTGGATGATGGTGGTTGCGGAGGGTATGAGCCGGAGGACTTTATTCGGTTACCCAAATCGCAGCGCGCAAAGGTCATTGGAAACCATCCAGTTATCATGATTTCTTATCTGGACGCTGTTTCCTACACCGATTGGCTAAACAGTAAAGTGGGGAAGGATGTCTATCGCTTACCGACAGAGGCTGAATGGGAATACGCCGCGCGCGCCGGGACGCAGACCCTTTGCACAAGGCGAGGAAGTCACAACCGATCAGGTGAACTTTCTGGGAAGCGCAACAGAGATCATGCTGGGGGAAGAGCGCCCAGACCTCGTGTCCCGCGGAGTCCCAGTACCGGTGGATTTGCTGGACGCGGCCAATGCCTGGGGCCTGCGCCATATGTCCGGCAATGTTGTGGAAGTAACGATGTCCTGCAGGACGGATCAATATGCCGGTTGGGAGACGTCCAGCCTTTACCTGGAAAAGGCACTTGAACCCAATTGTGAAAGACGCGTCACACGGGGTGGTGCGTACTATGCCGCAATGGACGCCTCACGTGTCGCTGGACGAGGAGTGGTTTGGAAAGCTCTCGGACAGCCGGGGCAGGGTTCCGTGTCCTGAGAGAATTTAAGTAATCAGGTTTGCCTGGATCACACCCCTAACCGATCCCGCAGCGCAAACCACGTCATTGCCAGAACCAGCAACGGGCTGCGCAGGGCGGAGCCACCGGGAAAGGGCAGGGCGGGGACGCGGGCCATGGTGTCAAAGCCTTCGGCTTGTCCCTGTATGGCCAGTGCCATCAATTGACCAGCATGGGTAGCGGTACCCACTCCGTGGCCTGAATAGCCCGAGGCCGACAGGATATTCGGCGCAACCCGCGTCAGGTAGGGCATGCGGCGCATGGTGATGGCCAGCGTGCCACCCCAAGCATAGTCGATCTTCACATCATGCAGATGCGGAAAGATCTCCGTCATAGGTTTGCGCACCTTGGCGGCTATGTCGGCGGGGAAACGGTAGCCGTAGCTTTCTCCGCCACCAAACAACAGACGACCATCCGCGCTGAGGCGGAAGTAATTAACCACGAATTTCGTGTCGGCGACCGCAACGTCCTGCGTCAGGACGCGGGCGGCGTCGGCCCCCAATGGCTCGGTCGCCGCAATGAAGTTATTGATCGGCATGACCCTTGAGGCCACCTTGCGATTCAGATCGCCAAGGTAGCCGTTGCAGGCCAGAACAACGTGGTCGGCTCTGACCGTTCCGTTCGCCGTCTGCACCTTGGCGGGTTGGCCTTCGTCGATACCGGTGACCTCAGTGCCCTCAAAGATACGCACCCCGGCCATTACCGCGGCCTGCGCCAGACCCAAGGCAAAGTTCAACGGATGCAGATGTGCCGCACCCATGTCCAGATACCCGCCTCTGTAAGAGGGCGATGGGCACAGCGCGTGGCCGGCGGTTTCATCCAACAATTCGATCTGATCGTAACTGTAACGGCCGGATAGATGTGCGGCATGTTCGTGCAGGTCTTGCTGCTCGCCTGCGCTGAGGCCCAGAACGGCAACGCCCGGTTTCAGGTCGCAGTCGATCTGGTGCTTAGCGATCAGCGATTTGACCAGATCTTTTGCGTCCTCTGCCAGATCCCATAGCTTGGCCGCATCATCGTTTCCAACCAACCGCTCGAGGTCTTCCTGGTCCATGCGCTGGGCGCTTCCCAACTGGCCACCGTTGCGACCGGACGCGCCGAACCCCACACGGTGCGCCTCAAGTAGCACCACGTTGAGCCCGGCTTCGGCCAAATGCAGCGCGGCGGACAGGCCGGTGTAGCCTGCACCGACGACACAGACATCGGCTGTCTCGTCTTTGCAGAGTGCCGGAAACCGATCCACCGGGTTGGCCGTCGCCGCATACCAACTGGCCGGATACTCGGCCTTGCGGTCGTTGGAATAGAGCAGGTTCATCGCGCACCTCAGACGTTCAGCAGCAGATGCTCACGCTCCCACGGAGAGATCACCTGCAGGAATTCCTCGTATTCTGCGCGTTTGACGATGCTGTAGACGCGGGCGAATTCTGGGCCAAGGACCTCATGCAGGGCGTCGGCCTCATCAAACAGGTCAAGCGCGCTGCCCATAACCTGCGGGATATCGCCTTCGCCTTCATAGGCGTCGCCATAGAATTGACGGCGGGGACGTTCCTGTTGAGTCAGCCCCAGATAGCCACAGGCCAGCGACAGCGCGATGCCCAGATAAGGGTTGCAGTCCATCCCGGCGATACGGTTTTCGACCCGCCGCGCCTCAGGCCCGGACAGGGGCACGCGGATACCGGTGGTGCGATTATCACGCGCCCATTCCAGATTGATCGGTGCGGCGTGGTCTTTCACGTAGCGACGGTAGGAGTTCACGTAAGGCGCCATCACGGCCAGCCCGGCGGGCAGGTGGTTCTGCAGCCCGGCAATGAAGTTATAGAACGCATCTGTCTCACCGCCCTGTGGACCAGAGAATATGTTTTGCCCGGTCTCAGTATCGATGATCGAGTGGTGGATATGCATGGCCGAGCCCGGCTCATCCTCGATCGGCTTGGCCATGAAGGTGGCAAAGCAATCGTGACGCAAAGCGGCCTCGCGGATCAGGCGTTTGAAGTAGAACACCTCATCCGCCAGCTTGACCGGATCGCCATGGCGTAGATTGATTTCCAGCTGACCCGCGCCGCCTTCTTGCGTGATGCCGTCGATCTCGAACCCTTGGTGTTCGGCGAAATCGTAGATGTCGTCGATCACTGGGCCGAACTCGTCCACTGCCGTCATTGAATAGGCCTGACGAGCCGCCGCCGGACGCCCCGAACGCCCCATCATCGGCTTGATCCCCTGCGCCGGATCGACATTGCGGGCGACCAGAAAGAACTCCATTTCAGGCGCGACAATCGGCTTCCAACCCTTGTCGTGATACATCTGCACCACCCGTTTCAGCACGTTGCGAGGACTGAAGGGGATCGGCTCTCCATCCCGGTCATAGGCGTCGTGGATCACTTGCAGTGTCCAGTCGCCCGTCCAGGGCGCGGCCGAGGCGGTCGAAAAGTCAGGCTTGAGGATCATGTCCCGTTCGATAAACCCATCCTCGCCGGCGGCCTCACCCCAATCACCTGTGATGGTCTGGTAGAAAACGCTGTCGGGCAGATGGAAATAAGCCTGCTTTGCAAATTTCGAGGCGGGCACAGCCTTACCACGGGCGATACCGGGTAAGTCCGAGATGATGCATTCAACCTCATCCAGCCGTTGGCCGTCGATATAAGTTCGGGCTGCCTGTGGCAGTTGATCTTTCCAGTCGGCCATCAGGCCCTCTCTTTCTTCAGAAACTCGGCCATCAACTGCCCGATCTTCGGATTGTCGTTCTGGGTGGGCAGGCGGTTGGCTGCCGCCTCCATCAGTGCATCGGGCACAACGCCTTTTCCGCGCGTGTTCATGAGGCCCTGAATGAAAGCATCGCCGTATTCCGGATGCGCCTGCACCGTCCAGACGTTGTCGCCATAGGCCACCATCGCGTTACGGCAGAAAGTGTTTGTGCCCAACACGCGCGCGTCTTCGGGCAATTCAATCACCTGATCCTGATGCCAGGCGTTCAGCGTTATGGTCTGGCCGTCATATTCATAGTCCGTGCGTCCAACGGCCCAGCCGCCTTGGAATTTCTCGACTTTCCCGCCAAGCGCCTGCGCAATGATCTGGTGGCCGAAACAGACGCCGATCAAGGGGCGTCCGCTTTGGCGAATGGCGCGGATCAGATCTTCAAGAGGCGGTATCCACGGGTGGTTCTCATACGCGCCGTGGCGCGAGCCAGTGATGACCCAGCCATCGGCCTGAAGCTCATCTTTTGGGAACTGCCCGTCCACGACAGCGAAGGTTTCATAGGTAAAGCCATTGCCGTCCAGAAGCGCGCGAAACATCGCGTCATATTCGTCGAACTGGTCCTGCAATACGTCAGGAGGGTGGCCGGTCAGTAGGATGCCGATTTTCATGGGTCACCAAATTTGATCAAATTTATTCTAGCCCACCGGGTTTACGCGGGCAAGAGGGTCATACCGCTTCCAGATAGCTTAGCCAGTGTTCTTCCGCCGGGCGGTCGGCAAAGCGGCGCATTTCCTGCCGCTTGGTCATGGCAAAAAAGCGGATCAGATCGGCGGGGAAGATGCGCGCTACGTTCGGGTCGGTTTCGAACGCGGTAATGGCTGCACCCCAATCTGCCGCCAGTTGCGGCAAGCCATCGATCTCATATGCATTGCCCGAGATTGGGGCGGGGGGTTCGGTCTCGTCCTCGATCCCGTTCAGCGCGGCACCCAGCACGGCCGCCAGCATCAGATAAGGGTTGATGTCGCCGCCCGCGACGCGATGTTCGATCCGCCGTGCGGCAGAGGCACCGCCGGGAATGCGAAGGGCGGCGGTGCGGTTTTCATAGGCCCAACTGGCACCGGTCGGGGCGTGCGCGCCGGGTATAAGGCGCGTGTAGGAATTGCCGTGGGGCGCAAATATCAGCGTACAGCCCGGCATCGCCGACAGACATCCGGCAACGGCCCAGCGCAGCAGATCAGTCCCCTCAGGCCCACCATTGTCGAATACGTTCCGGCCTTTCTCGTCAACGACCGAAAAATGCACGTGCATCCCGTTGCCTGCGTCATCGGCGTACGGTTTCGACATGAATGTGGCCGTAAACCCATGTTTGCGGGCAAGGCCACGCGTCAAGGTCTTGAAAAGCCACGTATCATCGGCGCAGCGCATGGCGTCCTGGTGGTTCAGGTTGATCTCGAACTGGCCAATGCCGCTTTCGGATATCGCTGTCTGGGCTGGTATGCCCATGGCTGCGCATCCGTCGTAGAGATCGGTGAAAAACGCGTCGAACGCGTCCATCTCGGCCATGGACAAAACTGCCTCATCCGCCAGCCGCCGATCTGTGACCGGGTTGATTGGAGGCTGCGGCTGGGGGCCGGATGCGTCCAGCAGAGTGAACTCCAGTTCGGTCGCTGCGATGACAGACCAACCGCGCTGGGCATAGCGTCCCAGCACAGCGGCCAGCGCGTGCCGGGGATCCCCAGCAAAGGGCACACCTGCGTCATCATGCAAACACATCGGGACCAGCGCGGTGTCTGCTTCCAGCCAAGGCATCGGCACCGGTCCGCGGTCCGTCGGCAGCAGCATTCCATCGGCGTCACCGGATTCAAAGACCAGCGGGCTGCCGTCGATATCCGCGCCCCATAGATCCACGTTCAACGCGGAAAAGGGCATCCGCACCGCGCCTTTAGTCAGCTTGTCGGCATATGAGGGCGGCACTCGCTTGCCGCGCATCTGACCGTTTAGGTCACATGCAGCAACGCGAAAACTGTGCAGGGCGCTCAGGTCCATCGGGGTCTCCATCCTTCGAGTTACCCGAGATGTAATGGGTTAAACGCGCCTTGTCACTAAATTTGATCAAATTATTGCCGCAGTGGTTTTGCAGCAAGTTGCTCCGCGCCAGAGGGGGACGGCGCGGAGCAGGGGCTTTAAACGAAGCTGACGCCGTTTTCAGCCATTGGCAGTTCGGCTACATGCGTGCCTGACAATGCGTTGATTGCATTGGCCAACGCCGGGGCCGAGGGTGGGGTGCCTGGTTCGCCAACACCTGTGGGTGCCTCGGCTGATGGAACGATATGTACGTCAATCGCGGCGATGTCGCCAATCCGCAGCGGCTCATAATCCGGGAAGTTGAATTGATCCACAGTGCCATCTGTCAGCGTGATCTGATCCCGCATGACATGCCCGATGCCGTAACCGATGCCGCCTTCCATCTGCGCGCGCACCACATCGGGGTTCACCGCAATGCCACAATCGACTGCACAAGTGACCTTTTCGATCTTGATGCCGTTTTCCGGATCGCCCGATACCTCGACAACCTGAGCGGCATAGGAACCAAAGGACTTGTGAACTGCGATACCCTGCGCGCGACCTGCAGGCGCGTTGCCCCAGTTGCCTTTTTCAGCCGCCAGTTTCAGAACCGTAGCTTTGCGTGCCTGATCCGGGTTGCTGGCGTCGGCAAGGTGCGACAGTCGGAACTTCACCGGATCGCGCCCTGCAGCCTCGGCAACTGCATCCATCATCGTCTCCATGACATAGCCGGTGTGGGTGTGGCCCACAGAGCGCCACCACAGTACAGTCGTTGCCTTCGGCGTGTCGGTCAGCCCAAGCGCCATTCCGGGGATGGCATAAGGACTGTCGGCGATACCTTCGATCGAGCTGTGATCGATCCCGTCATGCACCAGAACGGATTCAAACGGAGTGCCCTTGATGACCGATTGGCCAGCTACCTGATGTTGCCAGCCAACGATGTCGCCATTGGCATTCAGGCCCACACGGACCTTGTGACCAAAGGCAGGGCGGTAATAGCCGCTGCGGATGTCATCCTCACGCGTCCAGACTAGCTTAACCGGGCGCGAGCGGTCGGTGACCACAAAGGCCAGCGCTGCCTCGACTTGGTAATCCGCATCTGGTGTCGCGCGACGCCCGAACGACCCGCCTGCCAGCATCGTCTTGATGTGAATCTTTTCGGGCGGCAGTTGGAAGATTTGCTGATACGCCATGTGCGGGCCGGTCGGCATTTGCGCACCGTCATGCAAGACGATGTCGCCCTCGGCGGTTTGTTCGATGGTGCAGTTCAGAGGCTCCATCGGAGCATGCGCCAGCAGCGGGAAGTAAAAGGTCTTTTCGATGACCTTGTCTGCCCCGTCGATTGCAGCTGCGACTGCTGCGAAGTCCGCCTTGTTCACGTTATAAGTTGGTTCGGCATCCAGTGCGGCCATGATCTCGGCCTTGATCTGATCCGAATGGCGGGTTTCCGCGCCCGACATATCCCAATCAACCTCAAGCGCGTCACGCGCCTGGATCGCGGCCCAGGTGTTTTCGGCGTAAACCGCGACCCCTGCCTGATTGGGCAGAACGGCGGCTGAGATATAGCCTTTGACTTCTTTCGACGCGCTGTCGTCAAAGCCGTTGGCGATACCGCCTTTTGACTCAGGGCGCTTGATCATGGCGACCATCTGGTTTGGCAGGTGAACGTCCATGGCATACATGGCCTGACCGTTGCCTTTGATGGCGGAATCCTTGCGGCGCACGGATTCGTTGCCGATCAGACGGAATTCCGATGGGTCTTTCAGGCGCGGCTCGGCGGGCGCGTCTAGCTGAGAGGCCGCAGCCACAAACTCGGCAATCGGGGCGGATTGGTCGCCCGCTTTGACGATGCCTTCGTCGATGGTGATACCCGCGGCATCCACGCCCCAGCTTTGGGCGGCGGCGGCGATCAGCATTTCGCGCGCGGCGGCACCAGCCTGACGATATTGCATCCACGAATTCGCCATCGCGGTCGACCCGCCGGTGCCCTGAAAGGGGCCGAACAGAAGGTTGTTGTAAACCTGCGCGTTAGATGGCGCGAATTCGTAGTCGATCTGATCCATGCGAAGACCGATTTCTTCGGCGATCAACGTCGGCAGGCCGGTTGCGGGCCCCTGACCTTTTTCAAAGTGTTTAACGATGGCCGTCACTGTGCCATTCGCATCAATCTTGACGAAGGGGTTGAATTGCGCAGTCTCGGATGAGGTCGCAGCCAGCACGCCATCGGCACGCGCACCAACCAGCAGAACAGCACCGGCAGCGGCGGCCCCTTTCAGAAACCCGCGGCGAGAGGTGTTGATGGTCATAGATCAGGCCTCCAGAATTTCGGACGCGCGCTGAATGCCGGCGCGAATGCGTTGATAGGTGGCGCAGCGGCAGGCATTGCCGTGCATGTAATCGTCAATCTCTTCGACGGATGGGGTGGGATTTTCGGACAACAGCCCAACGGCCGACATCACCTGACCCGATTGGCAATAGCCGCACTGAACGACGTCCAACTCAACCCAGGCCTGCTGAATGGCGACGCCGATCTTGTCATTGCCGACGGCCTCGATTGTGGTGATCTCGGCATCTTCGACGTCTTCGATATAGGTCTGGCACGAGCGTACGGGCTCGCCATTCAGGTGTACGGTGCAGGCACCGCACGAGGCGACGCCGCAGCCGAATTTGGTTCCAGTTAGTTTTAATTCATCCCGGATTACCCACAGCAAGGGCGTGCCGGGTTCGGCGTCAACCGTGTGGGTTTCGCCATTCAGTTTCAATGTCAGTGCCATGAGGGGACCTTCCGTGTTGGGCTGGTTACCTGAGTCGGTAAACTGGCGCGTTTACTAGTGGTACAGAATTTCACTCTTGTAAACTCTTGCGTTTACCTAGGATTTGACCGCCCCCTGTCAATAGGTCTATAGCTCTGACATGACCGAATGCAGCGCACCGAATGCGACCAAATACGCGCAGATCATCGAAGCTGCTGTGGCCGAGTTCCAGGACAAGGGCTTTGCCGCAGCCAGCATGGATCGCATCTCGGCGCAGGCCGAGGTGTCTAAGCGTACGCTGTATAAGTATTTCGAAAGCAAGGAAAACCTGTTTCGCTCGATTGTGATCGAGCTGTCCAGCCGCTTTGCCGAAGTGGTCGAAATCCGGTACAAAAAAGGCCGTGATATTCGCGAACAACTGACCGAACTGGCCTGGGCCGAAGGGCGCATCCTGATGATGCCGGATGTGATGGCGATGTCCCGGATGGTGATCAGCGAAACCTTGCGCAGCCCGGCCCTTGCTGCCGAGGCGACAGGCAAACTAGACAAAACTGCCGCCTTCATCGGCATGATGCGGGATGCAGCCGAGGACGGGCAATTGCGGATCGACGATCCGGAACAAGCGGGGCGCGAATTCATCGGCCTGATCAAAGCGCGCGCATTTTGGCCCCTTTTGTTCACCGGGTCTGTGCTGAGCGAGGCCGAAATGGCCGAAACCATCGAAAACAGCGTCGAAATGATGATCAGCCGTTATGCGGTGTAAGGGTCAAAACCCGTCACATATCATCCGCCCTGGCTGAGATTCGTCACGAAACTGACAATTTGGCATTCCGAGTGGCACTCGATCCCGAAATAGTGCTACAGGGCTGTTCTGAAATGATCCCCTGAGGAACAAGGCCAAGACGGGCGCGGAAAGTATGTCGAATTTAGCAGAAAACACAGCCCTGAAAGGGGGTGGACTTAGGCGCGCGGCCCGTCTGTCCGTTGCCCCCATGATGGACTGGACGGATCGGCACTGTCGCTATCTGCACCGGCTGCTCAGTGGGCAGGCGTTGCTTTACACGGAAATGGTGACGGCCCCAGCGCTGGTGCGCGGTGGGGCGATGCATTTGCTGAGATACAGCCCTCAGGAACACCCCGTAGCGCTGCAACTGGGCGGGTCCGACCCAAAGGAATTGGCGCAGGCAGCGCGGCTTGGGACCGAGGCGGGTTATGATGAGGTCAACCTGAACTGCGGCTGCCCTTCGGATCGGGTGCAGTCCGGCACGTTTGGGGCGGTTTTGATGAAGGACCCGGGCCGGGTTGCCGAATGCGTATCTGCTATGCGTGAGGTTGTGGATGTTGACGTGACGGTCAAATGCCGGATCGGCGTGGATGAACAAAACCCCGAAGAGGTTCTGCCAACATTTCTGGACCAAATCCGCGCGGCCGGTTGCGAACGGGTGACAATCCACGCGCGTAAGGCTTGGTTGCAGGGTCTCAGCCCCAAGGAAAACCGCGATATTCCGCCTTTGGATTATGATCTGGTTCACCGGATGAAGGCGGCATTTCCCGATCTGCATATCTCGATCAATGGGGGTATTACCTCTCTGGATCAAGCGCGAACGCATCTTGAGGCAGGGCTGGACGGCGTCATGATCGGGCGCGCGGCCTATCATCAGCCGACCGACATTTTGGCGGAAGCCGACCCGCTGATCTACGGCACCGGGCAGGCCGCTGATCCTGTCGAAGTTGTGCAGGAAATGGTTTCCTATGTTGAGGCTCACCTTGTCGAAGGGGGCCGGTTGCACCAGATCACTCGTCATATGCTGGGCTTGTTTGCCGGTCGCCCCGGTGCGCGGGCCTGGCGGCGGGCCTTGTCCGAAGGCGCGGTGCATGAGGGCGCGGGCCCCGAGGTAATGTTGCAGGCACTGGAGCACGTGGCGCCTCTGGTCGAGGTTTGAGCGGATCAAGATACGGCCATAGGCCGTTATGGGGGGAAGATGCCCGAGACGATGTTGCTGGCCCAGATGCTGGGCCTTTTGCTTGTAATCGGGGCGCTGGCCGGTGTGCTGGCCGGATTGCTGGGCGTTGGCGGGGGCATCGTGCTGGTTCCGGCCTTTTTCTATGCGTTTCAGACGCTTGGCTATGGCGGCCCGCAGTTGATGCAGCTGTGTCTGGCGACCTCTCTGGCGACGATCATCGTGACCTCTGTACGATCGGTGCTGTCGCACAACAAGAAAGGCGCAGTGGACTGGGATATCCTGCGCGGCTGGGGGCCTGGGATTGCGGTCGGGGCGATCATCGGCGTTCTGGTGGCCTCGGCGCTGCGGACCGAGGTTCTGCAGATTTTGTTTGGCGTGCTGGGGATGGTCATCGGGGCCTATCTTGGGCTAGGCAAATCTGAATGGCGGTTGGGTGACGCCATGCCCAAAGGGATCAAACGTGCCGTACTGTCGCCCCCCGTGGGCTTTCTTTCGGTGTTGATGGGGATCGGAGGCGGCAGTTTCGGCGTGCCACTGATGAGCCTTTACAACACGCCCATTCACCGCGCCGTGGCAACTGCTGCCGGTTTTGGCGTGATCATCGCGGTGCCTTCGGTTCTGGGCTTTCTGTTTCTGGACGTTCCGCCGGAACACCGCCCGCCTCTGACCATCGGGGCGGTCAATCTGGTCGCATTTGGTATCGTTGTCGCCATGACGACAATCACCGCACCGTTGGGGGTAAAGCTGGCTCATGCGATGAACCCCAAACCCCTCAGACGCGTGTTTGCGGTGTTCCTGACGCTGGTCGCCCTGAACATGCTGCGTAAGGCACTGGGGTTATGAGCGATTTTCACGAAAATGGCTGGATCAGGTTCCCCTTCGATCCGGTGCTGGCCGAGTGGGTAGGGCACGCGCTGCCCGCTGCCCGTGCATCTGTCACTGACCCAGCCCATGCCCAATGGCTGGATTGTGAGGGGACATGGTTTATTGGCGTCGACGCGTTGGACAATGACCCGCGGGGCAGGGTTGGGCAATCGGGGGTGTTGTCCGGCCAGGCCATGGATTTCATCACCGATCAGTACGGAGAACTGCCGCTACACAAGGGGCAGGTCTCGGTCATCTACCCCGGCTATCCACGCCCGCGACAGGGCGAAAGCGCCAGCGCCGGGCAGTATCGGTTGAAGCGGGACGCGGCACATGTGGACGGGTTGCGGCCCGCGGGACCGGATCGGCGGCGGCGCGTGGATGAGCCGCATGCGTGGATATTGGGCATTCCTCTGAACGATGCCAGTATTGATGCCGCCCCCATGGTGCTGTGGGAAGGCAGTCATAAAATCCTGCGCGCCGCGTTCAAACACGCGCTGGACGGGCACCCACGCAATAGTCTGCATCAGGTGGATATAACCGAGGCATATCAGGCTGCGCGCCGCGAAGTTTTCGACACTTGTCCACGCATCGAATTGCCCGCCAAACCCGGTGAGGCCTACCTGTTGCACCGTCATTGCCTGCATGGGGTGGCCCCATGGGGCGCCAATGCCTCGGCCGGGGCGGATGGACGCATGATCGCCTATTTCCGCCCCGAGTGCGCCGGGGGAGTAGCCGAATGGATCGAATCCGCCTAACCTCCTGCCATTATTCGGATTTGGAGGTTTTTTGATGATTACGGTCCACAGGAATTCGGACGGAGCATTGCTGGAAGTCGAACTGTCCGGCGAGGTGACCAGTACTGATTACAGCGAGGTTCTGGTGCCCGCTATCGAGGCCGCATTGACCGAACATGACAACGTGCGTCTGCTGGCCGTCGTTCAGCCGGAATTCAAGGGTTACGATCTGAATGCCGCTTGGGCCGATACAAAGCTGGGGCTGAGCCACTGGCGCGGATTTGATCGCATTGGCGTGGCGGCGGATCAGGGTTGGGTAAAGACCAGTATCCGCCTGGCTGCCCCGATCATGCCATGCCCGGTGCAAGTCTTTGCCCTTTCCGATCTAGAAGCCGCCAGACGCTGGATGCGCGAATCTTTGGGGTCGATTCACGTGGTTGATCTGGGTGGGCCGTGCATTCAGATCAGCCTCTTGGGAAAGCTGGACCCCGACGAATTCAGCCGGGCGGAACGGGACCTCGATAACCTGTTGCAAGCCAAGGAGGGGTTCCGGTTGTTGATCGACTTGCGGGAATTTGACGGCTGGCAGGGTCTGTCAGCGCTGGCATCGCATTTCAAACTGGTTCGGAATCATGCCGGGATGCTGGATCGCGCGGCCATCGTTGGGGACAAAACGTGGCAACATATGGCGCAACGGGCGGCCAGTCATGTTCTGGGCACGAGAACTCAGTTCTTTGCATCTGAGGATATCGAAAATGCCAAATCCTGGCTGGCTGCCGGGTAGGCCAAGACTAAACCTGACGCTTACGTCAGGTCATGCTAGGTCAGGCTTTGTTTTTCTTGATTGAATGGTCAAAAAACGATTAGCAATGTCTTGTTCTTCCGCGTAACCACTTCGGAGGAACCTGAAAACTGAAGCGCGTCGCTGTGGGTTGCCACTCACTCACCACAAGTGTTCGAACTTGATCCCCCTCGAAGTTCAGACCAACCTGCAGCGGCGCAGATTCAGTCCATGTCCTCGATCTGGATAGAATTTAAGACTTTTTCAGGCGTGCGGCACGACCACCCCGGCGTTTGGTCAGCTGGGGTTTGCGTGAGGGCAGGTTTTCCATGATCTCAGCACGCTCGTTGCTGTCCATTTTAGACCAGCGCGAGATTTCGTCGATCGTGCGGTAGCAACCGGTACAGATACGTTCGGTCGGGTGAACGACGCAGATCTGGATACAGGGGCTTTCGACCTCGTTCCTTTTCCAAACCATGTTCGTCATTGCCGTATCCCGTTGCAACTAAAGAAAGCGCAGCCTGTCCAGCGCCCCTTGCAGAATATAGCCAGCGGCGACGTGATCGATAACCTGTCCGCGACGTTTTCGTGTCGTATCCGCCTCAAGCAGTGCCTTTTCGGCCGCAACCGTGCTGAGCCGTTCGTCCCAGAACCCGATGGAAACTTCGGTCAGCCGCGACAGGTTTCGGGCAAAGGCGCGGGTGGATTGGCAGCGGGGGCCTTCGGTTCCGTCCATGTTTTTCGGCAGACCCAGAATGACACCGCCAATCTCGCGGTCAGCGATCAGTTCAAGCAATCGCGCAGAATCCAGGGTGAATTTTTTGCGCCGCACGGTCTCCAACGGGCTGGCCACACCGCGCATCCGGTCCGAGACGGCGACCCCGATGGTTTTTTCGCCCAGATCCAGACCCATCAGCGCAGTCATCGGCGGCAGGGCGGCAGCAAATTCTTCGAATGCATCGTGAATCATTGTGCAATTCCGGCCTGCAAAGCGGCGGCGTCGATCAGTTCGATGGCATCGGCATTTCCGGCAAAGACTTCCATAGCCTCGTTTTTGATGTCGATGGCCCGCTGACCTTCGCCCAACACGCCAAGGGCTGCAATCAGACGCGCCCATTCCTCGGGTGAACCGCCCTCAGAGGCCAGACGTTCAGACAGTTGGTTGACCATGCCCTTGATCATTTCTTGCCGTTCTTCCGGTGTCAGTTCGGCTGCGGCGTCGACGTCACCCTGACTGGGGCCGGGGGCAGCAGGTATTTCAGGCGCGTTGAATACTCCGGCGCGGAAAGCCAGCTCGTCCAATTGGGCCCGAATGGCATCGGCCCATGGCGCGCCGGCAGGGGCATCGCGGAGGGCATCGACCCAGACCCGGTATCCAACGTCGGGGCGTCCGATCTGCACCATCATCTGCCCTAGATAGTATTGCGCCGGCCCATGGCGCGGGTCGCGTTTCAGCGCCTGCCTCAATGCCTCTTCGGCCTCGGGCGAGACATAGCCGCCCACGGACAGGATCATCATCTCGGCCAGATGTGAAAAGGCATCGGCGGGGATATCGTCGCCAGACAGCTCGATCACACGTTGCTGGGCTGCGTAAGCGGCGGGAAAATTGCCTGCATTCGCCTCGTGTTGAGCCAGCAGGATATGGCCCTGCAGATCATCGGGGCGTGCTGCAACAGTCTCGCGCAACTGATTCAGAAGATCGGCATAACTCTCATCCAGCTGCGGCAATTGTGCGGGCGGGGCGGCTGCTTCGGCTTCGGCCTGGCTGGGGCGTTCGGCACGCAGAGTTTCGGCTTGCTCCAGCCGCAGCGACAAGGGTTGATCCGGCAGCCCTGCGGCACCCATCTGGCGATACATCCAGATCGCACCGCCCACGACGACAAGCGCGATGACAGCAAAGGCGGTAACGCTTGCCCAGCGAGGAGGTCCGGCGCGATCAACCCCAGCCTGCATCTGCGCGTCGGCGGCCAGAATGCGGCGTGAGATTTCCGTGCGGACCCGGTCTGCGTCGGCCTCGCCGATAACGCCACGGGCCAGATCCTTGTCCACGCCCGCCAGCTGCTCGCGATAGACACGCAGATCATATGCCGCCGCAGGCTCACGTGTTTTGCGGCTGCGGAGCAGGGAAAAGCCCAGGAACAGGGCAATCAGCAGTGCGGTTAGAATGGTGACGACCAGGAACGACATGGTTTCTCCGATATGGCTGCCCTGACTTAGACCTCTCGGCGGGGCGACAAAAGGGACAAATGGCCGCGAGAGGACGTCATGTCGCAATAAAAGGGCGGATGTCGCAATAGTTCGATATTGTGGCGCTGTGCGGCAGGGGTAAAGTGTTCGCGCACGGCATATCTGCGCCAATCACCGAACCGGATGGATTCGCTCATGAAACACTACTCAGCCTTTGCTGTGGCGCGGGAGGCCCTGCGCTATCACACCGGATGGGAGCGCGCGTGGCGCTCGCCCGAACCGAAAAAGCGGTACGACGTGATAATCGTCGGCGCAGGGGGGCATGGTCTGGCGACCGCCTATTATCTTGGCAAGAATTACGGCATCCAGAACGTCGCCGTGATCGAAAAAGGCTGGCTGGGCGGTGGCAACACCGGGCGCAACACGACCATCATCCGGTCGAATTACCTGCAGGATCCGTCGGCGGCGATCTATGAAAAGGCGCGTGGTCTGTACGAGGACCTGAGCCAGGACCTGAACTATAACATCATGTTCAGCCCCCGCGGTGTGATGATGCTGGCGCAGACACAGCACGAAATCCGCGGTTATCAGCGCACCGCCCATGCCAATGCGCTGCAGGGCGTTCAGACGGAGTGGATTGAGCCCGAACGTGTCAAACAGCTGGTTCCGATCATCAATATCGACGGTCCGCGCTATCCGGTTCTGGGGGCTCTGTGGCAGGAACGCGGCGGCACAGCGCGGCACGATGCTGTGGCGTGGGGCTATGCCCGCGCGTGTTCGGCCATGGGCATGGACATCATCCAGCAATGCGAAGTCACAGGTGTGCGTTCTCAGGACGGCCGTGTCGTTGGCGTAGATACCACCAAAGGCGCGATTGACTGCGAAAAGCTGGGCATCGTGGTCGCAGGCCATTCAGGTCAGCTGGCCGAGATGGCAGGCTTCCGTCTTCCGCTTGAGGCGATCGCCCTGCAAGCGCTGGTATCTGAACCGATCAAGCCTTGCATGGACGTGGTCGTGATGGCCAACACCGTGCACGGTTACATGTCTCAGTCCGACAAGGGTGAGATGGTGATTGGTGGCGGTACTGATGCCTATAACAACTTCACTCAGCGCGGGTCCTTCCACCATATCGAGGAAACCGTCCGCGCGTTGGTCGAGACCTTCCCGATGATTTCGCGTCTGAAGATGCTACGCCAGTGGGGTGGTATCGTGGACATGACCGGTGACCGCTCGCCCATCCTGTCGAAGACGCCGCTACAAGGCTGCTTCATCAACGGTGGTTGGGGCACAGGTGGCTTCAAGGCAATCCCGGGATCCGGCTGGGGGATGGCGCAGTTGATGGCCACCGGCCATTCGCCGCTGACCGAAGCGTTCTCGTTGGATCGTTTCAAAGAGGGCCGCTTCATCGACGAAAGCGTTGCCGCCGGAGTGGCGCACTAAGGGCGCGGCTCGAGGTTGCCCACAAACAGAATTCAGGTCGGCCATTGTGCCGACCGACCGCCAAAAGGATGAACACATGCTGATCCTGAATTGCCCGTATTGCGGCATCGACGCCGAAGAAACCGAACTGGCCGCTGGTGGCGAGGCGCATCTGAAGCGTTTCGGTCCGGGCTCGTCGGATGACGAGTTCCACGACTACCTGTTCATGCGCGAAAACCCCAAAGGCGTCCATTTGGAACGCTGGCGCCACGCAAATGGCTGTGGCAAGTGGTTCCACGCCGCGCGCTGTACCCAGACGCTTGAGGTGTTTGGCACGTATTCCGCACAGGTCACCGAACCTCCGAAAGAGATTAAGGATGCCATCTCGGCCAAGCGCCCCGGCTGGACTTGGAGAGAGTTCGAATGACCCGCGTCACCACCCGTAATTCCGCCTGCGAAAGGTCCGCAACATGAGCACCCGTCTCGCAAAACAAGGCCGGCTGATTGACCGGTCGAAACAGGTCACCTTTACCTTCAACGGCACCTCGATGCAGGGTTACGAGGGCGATACGCTCGCCTCGGCCCTGCTGGCCAATGATCAGATGATGATGGGCCGGTCGTTCAAGTATCACCGCCCGCGCGGCGTTGTCGCCAGCGGCGCGGAAGAGCCGAACGCACTGGTCGGTCTGGGGCAGGGCAACCGGTTCGAGCCGAACCAGCGCGCCACCACGACCGAGTTGTTCAACGGTCTGACCGCGATTTCACAGAACCACTGGCCGAACCTTGAATTCGACATCGGGGCGGTGAACACGCATCTGTCTCGCTTTCTGCCGGCTGGCTTCTACTACAAGATGTTCATCCACCCCAAGCCGTTCTGGAAACACGTTTATGAGCCGTTCATCCGCCAGTCGGCCGGTTTGGGCAAAGCGCCCGACAAAGACAACCGTGACGCGGACACCTATGAGCATTTTTATGCCTTCACCGATGTTCTGGTAATCGGCGGCGGTGTGGCCGGTCTGCAGGCCGCAAAGGCGGCAGCTGCGTCCGGCGCCAAGGTGATGCTGATCGAACAGACAGCCCATTGGGGAGGGCGCGCTCCGGTCGATGGTGGCACCGTTGATGGCGCACCTGTGGATAAGTTCGTGGATCAATTGGTTTCCGAACTGGAAACAATGGACAACGTTACCATGCGATTGCGCTGCATGGGCGCGGGTGTCTATGACCACGGATATGTGCTGGGATATGAGCGTCTGACTGACCATACTCCGGGCATTCAGGGCCCACGCCACCGCCTGTGGCGCATCCGTGCCAAGCAGGTTGTGACCGCAACCGGTGCAATTGAACGTCCGCTGTCTTTCGCGGGCAACGATGTCCCGGGTGTGATGCTCGCTTCGGCCATGCGCGACTATGTGGTGAACTGGGGTGTCACCCCGGGCGAGCGCGTGATCGTTGCCACCAACAATGACGATGGGTATCGCACCGCGATCATCCTGAAACAGGCCGGAGTGGACGTCCTGCGCGTGATAGATGCACGCGCCGCTGCGGGCCCGATGGCCGAAGAGGCGCGTCAGCTCGGTATCCGGGTTGACCCCGGAAAAGCCGTCGCCAAAGTCAAAGGTGGCAAGCGCGTCAAAAAGGTCGCGATCTGCAATCAGGAAGGTATCGGTGGCGCTCGCGAAGAAGTTGAGTGCGATGCCGTTGCCATGTCGGGTGGCTGGTCTCCGGTCGTTCATTTGTGGTCGCATTGCGGTGGCAAACTGATCTGGGACGACGCGAACGCCCATTTCCGTCCTGACCCCGAACGTCCACCGCTGGGCGCGAACGGCGAGGGCTTTGTCGTAGCTGCCGGTTCCGCCAACGGCCCGCTGGCGCTGGGCGATGTTCTGGGTGACGCACAAACCGCAGGTGAGGCCGCAGCCAATGGCGCGGGTTTCAAACCCAAGACATCCGACGCGCCGAAGGGTGAAACCACGGCCGAGGCCGCGATGGAGCCGGTCTGGCTGATGCCCGCCAATGCCGAGGTTCAACTGCGCATGAAGTCCTGGCTGGATTTCCAGAACGACGTCAAAGTGTCCGACGTCCAACTGGCGGCGCGTGAAGGCTATGAAAGCGTTGAACACACCAAGCGCTACACGACGCTGGGTATGGCGACGGATCAGGGTAAGTTGAGCAATATCAACGGTCTGGCGATCCTAGCTGATGCGTTGGACTCCGAGATTCCGAAAGTCGGTACCACCACATTCCGTCCACCGTATACTCCGATTTCGATGGGGTCGATTGGCGGCGAAGCGCGGGGCGACGTGTTCCAACCGATCCGTCAAACCCCGATGCACGACTGGCACGACAAAAACGGTGCCGATTGGGAGCCGGTCGGCCACTGGCGCCGGACCTATGCTTATGTCCGCCCCGGTGAATCCGTACATGACGCGGTGAATCGCGAGGTCAAGAACACGCGCGAAAACCTCGGCCTGCTGGACGCATCGACGCTGGGCAAGCTGATCGTCAAAGGCCCGGACGCAGGCAAGTTCCTGGACATGATGTACACTAACATGATGTCCACGCTGAAGGTCGGCAAATGCCGCTATGGCCTGATGTGCTCGGAAAACGGCTTTCTGATCGACGACGGCGTTGTTGCCCGCATCGATGAGGACACATGGCTGTGCCACACAACCACCGGCGGAGCGGAACGTATCCACGGCCATATGGAAGAATGGCTGCAGACCGAATGGTGGGACTGGAAAGTTTATGTCGCCAACGTGACGGAGCAATACGCTCAGGTGGCCGTTGTCGGCCCCAACGCCCGCAAGGTATTGGAGAAGCTGGGCGGCATGGATGTGTCCAAAGAGGCGCTGCCGTTCATGGAGTGGCGCGATGGCAAGATCGGCGACTTCGACTGCCGTGCCTATCGCATCTCGTTCTCGGGCGAGCTGTCCTATGAGATCGCCGTTCCTGCGTCTCAGGGGCAGGCGTTCTGGGATGCTCTGGTCGTGGCAGGACAGGAGTTCGGAGTGATGCCTTATGGCACCGAATGTCTGCACATCCTGCGGGCCGAGAAGGGCTTTATCATGATCGGGGATGAGACCGACGGCACCGTGATCCCGCAGGATCTGGGGCTGCATTGGGCCCTGTCCAAGAAGAAAGAGGACTACCTCGGCAAACGCGCCCATTCGCGCACCCATATGGCCGATCCGGACCGCTGGAAACTGGTGGGGCTTGAGACTGTGGATGGTTCCGTTATTCCTGACGGTGCTTACGCAGTAGGCGACGGCGTCAACGCCAACGGCCAGCGTAATATGATCGGTCGCGTTACCTCGACCTATTACTCGGCCAATCTGGGCAAAGGCATCGCCATGGGCCTGATCAAGCACGGACCCGACCGGATGGGTGAGATCGTCGAGTTCCCGGGTACCGACGGCAAAACCTATAAAGCCAAGATCGTGGACCCGATCTTCTATGACAAAGACGGGGAGAAGCAGAATGTCTGAACCCATCAGCGCACTGAATCACGCCGGCTATGACGGTATTGTCAAAGTCGAGGAATGTGGCCTGCAGGGTATGATCACCCTGCGGGGCGACCTGTCCGATAAGTTGCTGGTCAAAGCGGTCAAGGATGCCACAGGCCAGAAAGTACCCGGCCAGCGTGAATCTCTGGTCAATGGTGACACCGGCGTTTGCTGGATGTCCACGGACGAATTGCTGGTGCTAGTGCCGTATGCCGAAGTGGAGGCCAAGTTGGCCGCAATGGCAAACGCGCTCAGCGGCACACACGCGTTGGCGGTCAATGTCTCGGACGCGCGGGCCGTATTCCGCATCTCGGGCGCCAGCGCGCGCGAGGTGGTTGGCAAATTGGCCCCGGTCGATCTGTCGGTCGAGGCGTTCCAACCTGGCCAAATCCGCCGCTCGCGCTTGGCGCAAGTGGCAGGGGCGTTCTGGATGGACGACGCCGAGACCTTCCGTGTTGTCTGTTTCCGGTCGGCCGCGGATTACGTGTTCAAACTGCTCAAGGTTGCGGCGCAGCCAGGCAGTGAGGTTGGATTTTATTGACCTCATAAACCCCGCAGAAAAGTTACAAATAACAGCCGCCTTTCCCCAAAAAGGCGGCTGTTTTCTTTTTCATCTTGCGCAACAATTCGATGCCCTTTTATGAGAGAGGTGCAAAGGCAGTCTCCCCTTAAGATTGTATTGAGTTTTAAGTGGGATAAGGCTGCAAGCTATAGTGTTATTGGTAAAACTTGAAAGCGTAAGAAGATGAAGAAAGCGATAGCCGCCTTGGCTTTGACCTTGGCTGCAACCACAGCGAAAGCTGAAGTCGTCACCTATGACTGCAACTTGCACCGGATGGAAGAAGGATGGATCGCCGAGCGTGTGATCCTGAGTGTTGATGCGGAAAACAAGCGTGCGCGGGCTTATGACGCCTACATTCATCACTATGATGACAAGCAGCCCAAAGATGTGAAATTCAAAACAACCCGCACGGGCGAATTCAGGCTCATGTGGAAAATGAAGATCCCCGCCAGAAATAGCGGGCTTGTGTATGTAAGTTATACAGCCACACTGAACCCGGAAAAACAGCGTCTGGACATGATCGCAAGATTTCCTCAAGCCAATGTGCTTAACCGGCCATCGGGTTTCGGAGAGTGTTCAATAAACACGATCGAGTCGCTTTACGCTTCCTGAGTTCTGCAAGCTCGCTGGTTTTGTATACTCGAAAAAAGAAAATCCCCGGGAATTCCGGGGATTTTTTTTTAACTTTCAACGCTGCAAGTGCCAAGACCGTAAGGCTTGTTAGAGGCGTTTGTACTGACGAAAGACATACGAACTTTGAGGCTGTTATCAGCGGGATTTAGGTTTGCCTGATACTTGACACGCAAATTACCACCGGCAGAAGCGCGTCGTGTTTCGGTCCAGACCATCCGAACACCCTTGTTGCCACGGCTTTTGTATTTAGTGTCGATCCATTCAGGTCTGCTCGCTACCTTTGCCCAGCCGTCTTCGGCGTCCACTTGAAAGGCATAGCTCCGCGCGATCCAGCCGTGGCTGTCCTGTTTGGTCATTTTGCAATTGTAGGTAACTGTTTCCGCCATGGCGCCGTGTGCAAAAAATGCGGCCAAAGCAACAATGCTGAGATATTTCATATTTTCCCGATTTCCTTGTATCCGGGTACAGGAAATTTCAAAAACGGGCAGAAAGAACAAGAAGTTCCAGGCAGTTATTCAGAACGTTTTTGGGATACTGTCAATTGCGCAACAACAGTGTTTTGTATTGCGCAAGAGCGTTCGGATTCAATAGTTGTTCCGCTGTAATTGGTTGGGAGTTTTCGTCAGCGACCGCGGAATAGAAACCCAAAAGATCCAACAGGTTTTTCGTCTTCTCCAATCGATTATCCGTTGCCAACAGCGGGGCGTGCAGTGATAGCAGCAGGGCGGGGCGCTGTTTCTTCAACCAGGCAATCAGAGTGGGCAGTACGAAATATTCGGCCCCTTCGATATCCATTTTGACCAGAGATACGCCGGACAGGTCATTTGCGGCCTCAAACTGATCCCATGCAATTGTCAGGGCGTCGCTGCCATGCTTGCCGTCATGCAATAAGGAACTGGTAGAATCGCCCGGCTCGCCGCGTACCGAGGCCATGCGGGCCACGCCGAACTGGTTGGACAGCGCCACCCCAAAGGCCGACACGTTGTGGATGTCGTTCAGGTCCAGATTCCACGCCAGATACCTAAATGCAGTCGGATCGGGCTCAAAACACCACACGTGCCGGGCGCGGCGGGCACCGTAAAGCACGGTGGGGCCGATCCAGGCGCCGATATCCAGATAGTCGCTGTCGGACGAGAGATATTCGTCGAGAATGGCGAAAGTTTCGGGCTCCCACGCACCGGCTGAGGCTTTGCGCCAGAATTTCGAATGATAGGGGTCCAGATGAAACGGCTCGCCATTCAGGCTGCCTGCATAGTACCCGCGGGCGCGGTAAAACATCTTGCGCGCCTGTGTCAGCATCGCGGACCTCCGGGTTTTATTGTCACGGGCCTTGACCTATGGCGACTGTCAAAGCATTTAACCTTGGGAACCGCAACTTACATTTATAACAGGGGGCCGACATGGCTTTTGAACTTCCTGATCTTCCTTATGCACATGACGCGCTGGCAGCCAAGGGAATGTCCGCAGAAACGCTGGAATATCACCACGATCTGCACCACAAGGCATATGTCGACAACGGCAACAAGCTGATCGCCGGAACCGAGTGGGACGGCAAATCGCTGGAAGAGATCATCGTTGGCACCTACGACGCAAACACAGTCGCGCAGAACGGCATCTTCAACAACATCAGCCAACTGTGGAACCACAACCAGTTCTGGGAAATGATGGGCCCCGGAGGCAACGCCATGCCGGGTGAGTTGGAAAAAGCCCTGACCGAGAGCTTTGGCTCGGTTGACGAATTCAAGTCGCAGTTCAGCGCTGCTGGTGCTGGTCAGTTCGGTTCGGGCTGGGCGTGGCTGGTCAAGAACTCGGACGGTTCGCTGGCTGTAACCAAGACCGAAAACGGCGTGAACCCGCTGTGCTTTGGTCAGACAGCGCTGCTGGGTTGTGACGTCTGGGAGCACTCGTATTACATCGATTTCCGCAACAAACGCCCGGCTTACCTGTCGAACTTCCTCGACAATCTGGTGAACTGGGAAAACGTTGCATCGCGGATGTAATCCTTGAACCGCAGAAGGTTCATAAAGGGCCTGCTGGCGACCACGCTGGCAGGCCTGTTTGTTGCAGCCTATGGGTTTTTTATCGAGCCCTCGCTGCGATTGCGCGTGCGCAAGTGGCGCGTGCGGCGCAAGGATTGGACAGCGCAGCCGCTACGGATCGCGGTTTTGTCCGATCTGCACGTTGGTGAGCCTTATGTCGGCCTTGATCGTGTCCGGCAGGTAGTGCGGCGTACCAATGCACTGGCCCCCGATCTGATCTTGCTGTTGGGGGATTATGCGGGCCACTACGACGGCATCACCGCTAAAGTCGAAGCTGAAGATCTGGCTCCGGTTCTTGGACAGCTTGAGGCGCGCAGCGGAGTTTATGCTGTTCTCGGAAACCACGACTGGTGGGATGATGAGGATGCCCAACGGCGTGGCGGTGGGCCGAACAAATTCGCCACCGCGTTTCAGGGGCAGGGCATCAAAGTGCTGTCCAACGAGGCAATGCGCCTGGACGATTTGGGCATCTGGCTGGCTGGGCTTGAGGATCAGCTTGCCTTCAGACGCAATGGCAAGCTTGTGGGTCTGGATGATCTGCCGGGAACCATGGCGCAAGTGACCGACGACGCGCCCGTGGTAATGATGGCGCATGAGCCTGATATCTTTCCCGACATCCCGGAAAATGTAGCGCTGACTTTGTCCGGCCACACGCATGGTGGGCAGGTGCGGCTGTTTGGTTGGTCGCCGGTGGTGCCGTCCAAGTACGGAAATCGTTATGCCTATGGGCATGTACACGAAGACGGACGCGATTTGGTCGTGTCTGGTGGGATCGGGTGTTCGATCCTGCCCGTTCGTTTTGGTGTAACGCCCGAAATCACGGTGATCGAACTGTCAGCCTGACAGGAGAAAACCCGCCTATGAACAAAGTTTCATACTGAGACGGGTTTGCACGCAACCTCGCAGTGCCTACCTTGGGTGTGGCGGAGGGAGAGAACCGCTAACCATATGAAAATGTACAGGCAACGCGCCGGAAACCTATGGTTGCGTCGGGGTAAACCTATGCCTGTTAATTGAGGGATGGCCGTAGAAACATGACAGGAGATCACGATGGTCGCACTTGAACAGGGAACCTGGGTTGTTATTGCCGATGGGGAAAAGGCGTTGTTCGTCGAGAACATCACCGATGCCGAAGACCCCAATCTGGTGGTTGTTTCGGTGGAAGAACAGGATGGGGTTAGCCGACCCACCGACCGAGCCGGGCGGCGCTTTGATACCGGGCCGAACCAGAAATCGTCGGTTGAAGAGCCAAACTGGAAGACCCACGCCAAATCCCTTTTCGTGCAGGATGTTGCCAATCTTCTAAACCGTAAGGGATTGAAAGGGGCCTTCAATCGGTTGGTTCTGGTTGCCAGCCCGCATGTGCTGGGCCTGTTGCGCCGTCGCCTGCACAGCGAGGTACTTGCCAAGGTCGTGGCCGAGGTGGACAAGACCCTGACCAACCACCCAATGCACAAGGTCGAAAAGCTTCTGACCAGCCGCCTGAACCCGGCAGTTTAGCCGATTTATTCCCCGGTGGGTGGTCTCAGCCGTCCGTCTACCGGTCAGGTCAGGAACCCGCGCAGTGTCGACATCGCCGAGGCCGGATCATCAACCCAAGTGATGTAATCCGCCAACGACTCATCCGCGAACCCCTGACCGATGACGCGCTGCACCAGCTCGTGCAGCGCGTCCCAGTAACCATCCACGTTCATGACCAGAATGGGTTTGTCATGCAGGCCCAGCTGCCGCCATGTCAGCGCCTCGAACAGCTCATCCAGCGACCCCGGGCCGCCCGGAAGCACGACCACAGCATCTGCATTCATGATCATGACCTTTTTGCGCTCGTGCATCGTTTCGGTGACCACAAAGCGGGTCAGGTCGGTTTTGCCGACCTCGCGTTTCAGCAGGTGAACGGGGATCACTCCGAATGTGTCGCCGCCAGCGGATTGCGCAGCACGGGCAACTTCGCCCATCAGGCCGACATCCCCGGCGCCATAGACCAAACGCCAGCCTTCTTGTGCCAGCATCGTTCCGAAGGCCCTTGCGGCTTCGGAATAGGCGGAATTTGCGCCAATGCGTGACCCGCAATACACACAAACAGATTTCTGAGACATCGTGAACGCTCTCCGGGGTTGTGCCTGGGCTTTTGACCCCTGATAGCGGGATTGATAGATTGGCTCAACCGCCGCGCAGAATGTGTTGAAGGCACGGCACTTGCGCTGCGGAGTGAAAGGAAAAGAATGAACGCCGAGTCGGGAAGCGGAAGCTCTGGCACCTTCACCTGGGGGGTGATCGCCGGTATCGCAGTTTTAATCGGAGCGGGTGGATTGTACTGGTCCGGTATGGTCGGGGGGGACTCGGAAGAACCGGCACCAGAGGTCGAAGTCGCAGTTCAAACCCAGGAGGACAGCGCTGAGCCCGCTGAGCAACCTGCCGAAAGTTCCACACCACCTGCCGCAGAAGATGAGCAAAGCGTCGAGGCTGCGACCCCACCTGCTGCCGAAGAGGCGGTGCCTGAAACATCGGCTGAGGAAGAGACAGCCCAAGCTGAGCCGCCTGTGAAACCGCTGTTGGATCAAATTTTTGTTGAATCGGACGGCAATACGGTTCTGTCAGGTTCTGCCGAACCGGGTTCCGAGGTCAACGTGCTGCTGGACGGAGAAGCGGTGCATAGTTTCACGGTCGATCCTAGCGGTCAGTTTGCCGAATTCGTTTCGATTCCATTCGCCGATACAGCGCGCGGTTTGACGTTGGAGACGCAGGGCGATCAACCGGTGCGCTCGGACGACTACGTGATTGCTGCACTGCCCAAACCTGAAGCTGCGGATGACGCTGTTTCTGTCGCGGATACGGCTGAGGATGCAACGCAAGAACCCGAAGTGGCGCAGGCAACGGAAACGGATCAGGCGGCGTCGACCGACACGGTTGTCACTGACACGCCCTCTTCCGACACGGCTGAAACTGGCGCGCCGTCGACCGAAGATCAAACGGAACAGGTTGCCGAGGCTCCGGCTGAGGACACGCCGGACCAACAGGTCGCTATCCTGCGGTCTGGGGAGGACGGGGTTGAACTGGTGCAAGGTCCAACAAGCCAACCGCAGGAACCGGAACAGATCGCACTCGACACCATTGGGTATTCCGATGCTGGCGAGGTTGAACTGACAGGCCGGGTACCGGATGGATCGGCTGTGCGCCTTTATTTGGACAACCGGCTGGTCGATGATCTGTCCCCGGCCAATGACGGCAAATGGCGCAGCGAGCTGAACGGGGTCGAACCCGGCGTCTACACCCTGCGCGCTGACGAGATTGCACCGGATGGTACCGTCGTTAGCCGTATTGAAACGCCATTCAAACGTGAGGCCACCGAAGTGCTGCGCGCCGCCGAGGCGACGGATAGCCCCGAGACAGCAGAGGATGCCCCGCCGATCCGGTCGGTCACTGTGCAGAAGGGTGACACGCTCTGGGCCATTTCCCGCGAACGGTTTGGCGACGGTGTTCTTTTTGTGAAGCTGTTCGAGGCCAACCGGGCTGCTATTCGTGACCCGGACCTGATCTATCCCGGGCAGATCTTCACGATCCCCGAATAAGCTTTAGCCTCTGGCCCCTGCGGGGGCGGGGGGCTATCTCTGACCGCAGACCAGGAACGTGATGAGACGATCAGCCCCGATGCATTCAGACGATACGCCAGAAACGAACGAGCGCCGCTCAGGTTGGCGCACGATCCGCAAGGTATCACCATACCTCTGGCCCGAGGACGAACCTTGGGTCAAACGCCGTGTTGTGTTGGCAATGGGAATGTTGGTTCTGGCCAAGCTAATCGCGGTGTACACGCCAATTTTGTACAAGGGCGCGGTCGACGGTCTAGCCGGTGAGGGCGTGCCGCCCCTGGCACTGGGTGCGGTAGGATTAACCGTAGCCTACGGTGTTGCACGGATGATGACCGTGGGATTTCAGCAGTTGCGCGATGCGGCTTTTGCCCCGGTCGGGCAGCGGGCCTTGCGGGCGCTGGCGCTGGAAACCTTCCGGCACATTCACCAATTGTCGATGCGCTATCACGTGACGCGCCGAACCGGCGGTCTCAGCCGGATTATCGAGCGCGGCGTGAAGGGCGTGGAATTCCTGTTGCGGTTCCTGTTGTTTTCCATCGGACCGCTGATCCTGGAATTGCTGCTGGTCGCGATCATTCTGATGTGGCTGTTCGATGTGTGGTATCTGGTCGTCGTGGCGGTGACCATTGCGCTTTATATCTGGTTCACCTTCGCAGTCACCGAGTGGCGCGTGAAGTTGCGGCGCGAGATGAACGATCAGGATACCGAGGCCAACCAGCGCGCCATAGATAGTCTACTGAACTTTGAAACCGTCAAATATTTCAACGCTGAACAGCGCGAAGCTGAACGCTATGATGTCTCGATGAAAGCCTATGCTGGCGCGGCGCTGAAAACGGCTTATTCGCTGGCCTTCCTGAATTTCGGGCAGTCTTTTTTGATCACCTGCGGACTGATCGGTGTGATGGTTCTGGCCGCCATCGGTGTGCAGAATGGTACGCTGACCGTGGGTGATTTTGTCATGGTCAACGCCTACATGATCCAGATCACCGTGCCGTTGAACTTTTTGGGCACGGTGTATCGTGAAATCCGTCAATCGCTGGTCGATATGGGGCAGATGTTTGATCTGCTGGAACAACCTACCGAGGTAACAGACAAGCCCTGCGCGCCGAACCTTGCGATCAAGGGCGGTGAGGTGACGCTGGACAACGTACGGTTTGGTTATGATGCGGATCGTGAAATCCTCAAAGGCATCTCACTGACCGTTCCGGCGGGGCAGACCGTGGCTATTGTCGGGGCTACCGGTTCGGGTAAATCCACCATCGGGCGGCTGCTGTTCCGGTTCTATGATGTGACTGGCGGAGCGCTGAGGATCGACGGGCAGGATGTGCGCGACGTGACCCTGAACAGTCTGCATGCCGCCATCGGTGTGGTGCCACAGGATACGGTGCTGTTCAACGACACGATCCGCTACAACATCGCCTATGGCCGCGATGGCGCCACTCAGGAAGAGGTCGAAGCCGCAGCCAAGGCAGCCCAGATTCACGAATTCATTGTAACGCTGCCCGAAGGGTATGACACCAAGGTTGGTGAGCGTGGGCTGAAACTGTCCGGCGGTGAAAAACAGCGTGTCGGCATTGCGCGCACGCTGTTGAAGAATCCCCCGATCCTGTTGCTGGACGAGGCGACCTCGGCACTGGATACAGACACCGAGCAGGACATCAAGGATGCATTGGCGCGGGCCGGAGAGGGGCGTACGGTTCTGACCATCGCGCATCGTCTTAGCACCATCGCCGAGGCCGACCGTATCGTTGTTTTGGAGCAAGGCGAGATATTGGAGCAGGGCACCCATGATGAGCTTCTGCAACGCGAAGGTCGTTATGCGCAACTGTGGAGCCGTCAGCAATCGGATGCGCAGGCTGCCTGAACCGAAACCGGCCTCCGACTGGACTATGTGATATACTGAATGGGTTTTTGGAGGAGTTGGTTTGATGCGCAGATTGAAAAGAACCTCTGTTGTTCCGGTCTTTATTGCCGTGCTGATGCCAGTGATGGCGGCGGCTGATCCCATTGTCGGTGTCTGGAAAACCGAACCGGATCGCAAGAACCTGATTTCGCATATCCAGATATCTGCCTGCGGAGACAAGTTCTGTGGTCAGATTCAATCGGCCTATGACAAATCTGGGAAAGAGGTGCAGACCCCCAATATCGGCAAAAAACTATTCTGGGATGTGGCCAGCGAAGGGGGCGGCAAATATGGCGGCGGTGATTTCTGGATTCCCATGGTCAATGTGGATGTGGTGCCGCAAATGACGCTGAGCGGAGACACTCTGACCGTGCGCGGATGCGAGCATGTTGTGTGCGGGCACCAGAAATGGACACGTCTGTCCAAGTGACCCGCTCCTTCTGACAAGATTTTTTTGCAACTAAGTCTTGCGCTACGACCAGCGCTCTGACTGTGGGTGATTGCCGATTGACCGATGATATTGCTCCGTTATGACGGGCAGTACCAACCGAGTGGTGTTGGGCAATAAATCAGGGAAACACTAATGAAGAAGTTCTTTGCTGCGCCGATCGTTCTGGCGTCGCTTTTCGCGTCGACCGCCTTCGCCGAGGATCTGGTATTTTTGCTGGGTAATGAAAGCAGCGTCGATCTGGTCGAATTCAATGTCTCGGCAAGTGCGTCCAATGAATGGGAAGCAAACTTGCTGCAAGGCGATTACATCGCGCCGGGATACGAAGCAGACGTGTTGATTGCTGACGGTCTGACCACCTGCGTCTATGATATTCGCGGCGCGTTTTCCGATGGTTCTAGCGCCGAAGATTACGGCGTAGACCTGTGCGATCTGGGTGAATACGTCTTTACTGACTAAGCCTGTCTGAAACGAAAAATGGCGAACCGTTGGGCTCGCCATTCTTTTATTCTGCCGCTTTTAGGGGTGATCCCGGCGGAAGTTCGGGCGCCTGGGCATCTTTGGACGCAGGGGGCGTTTCGTCGCCCCAGACCACCTCGGTCGCTTGTGCCTGACGGACGGCTTTGCCAATCGCCATATCCTGCGCCAATTGGCTGGATCGACCGGATGTCGCGCGCGCCAGTGCCCGGCCCAGCCATATCGTGTAGGTCGAAACCCAAACGCGCAACGCCAACAGTGAAGGCGTCACGATCAGCGTCAGAACCGTCGCAATGCCCAATCCGAAGACCACCGCCGTTGCCAGCTGCTTCCACCACAACGCGGTGGGGCTGTTGATCGAATAACCACCATTGATGAAGTCCAGCGACAGGCCGAACATCATGGGTGTCAGACCAGCCATCGTGGTCAATGTGGTCAGCAGAACCGGACGGATACGCGCCTCAGCCGTGCGGATGATGGCTTCGATCCGGGGCATGTAGCGGCTATATTCCTGATAGGTGTCGATCAGAACGATGTTGTTGTTCACCACGATCCCTGCCAGCGCCACGATGCCCGTGCCGGTCATGATGATCGAGAACGGTTGCCCCATAACGATCATTCCGATCAGAACCCCGGTGGTCGACAGAACAACCGCCAGCAGCACCAGTACCGAGTTGTAGAACGAGTTGAACTGCGCCAGCAGGATCACGAACATCAGGCCCAAAGCACCTAGGAAAGCGCTTTGCAGGAAGGCCCCGGATTCCTCTTGATCCTCCTGATCGCCGGTCCACTCCCAGGCAATCGCGTTCGAGAAGGGGCTGGTGTTCAGCCATTCCGTCAGCACTGCGATCCGTTCATTCGGGTTGACCAGCGCGAACCGCGCCCCTTCTTCCGCAATAGCTGTGCGCAGGTCCTCGACGGTTTCGGCACCGGTTAGTTGGAACAGCTCAAATACCGTGCCATCGGAGCTGGTGATGGTTGTCCCGTTGGCGTCCGCGCCTTCTTCGACCGCACGCACAACGGCCAGTCTCTGTTCGGTTCCGTCAGGGCCGTCAACTACCACCTTGGACAGGCCCGGCTCGACATCTGCTTTGACGTCATAGTAACGCTGCTGGTCGATCCGGTTGATCTCGGCCAGCTTGGCCACCGGTTGGCGGGTGACAAAGTTGGACAGCGGCACTAGCCCGTCAGGGGTGCGGACCTTGAGCGAATCCAATGTGGACAAAACTCGGTCCTGTTCAGGCAGGCGCACGCGAATCTCGACTTCTTCATCGGTGTTGTCCGGACGCATCTCGCCGAGAAGAATGCCACGGGTGACCAACTGTACCATTGCGCCAACCGTGGCGACATCAGCCCCGAAACGTCCGGCCTTGGCGACGTCCACGTCGATCTGCCAGTCGATGCCGGGCAGGGGCATGGTGTCTTCGATCTTGATCAGACCGGGCGTTTCGTCAAACACAGCCCGCGCGGCTTCGGTCGCTGTGGTCAATTCCTCCCAACCGTCGCCTTTGATACGCAGATGCACAGGTTTAGCTGAGGCCGGACCCTGTTCCAGCGGCAGGATTTCCACGATGAAACCAGGCAGTTTGGCAAGTTCTGCATTCAACTCGTCTAGAACGAAATCACCGTCGTACTCCGGGGCGATGATTTCGCGATCGAACAGACCGAAAAACGCGGGTTCTGTCAGCGTTGGGCGGTCCTCCCACGGAGTGATTTCGAACTGCACACGACCGACGGTATCCGCCGGAGCTTCGGCACCGCCGTTGTTCTGGTTCAGGCCGCCTTCACCGGCAAAAGCGAACACGTTGGTTACGGCTGGGTGTGCGCCTATTACCTCTTCGGCGGCCAACACCATCGCGTCTTTTTCCTGCAATGACAGGTTGCCCCGTGCGCGGACATAGGCCGTGGCCTGTTCCGGTTCGGTTTCGACAAAGAACTCAACGCCGCGGTTGTTTTCTCCGTAGTACGACATCACCTGCCAGACGCAAAAACCGACTGCCATGATTGATACGAGCGGCATGACCGGGTTGCCGACCAGGAACTTTATCAGATAACCGAACACAGAGTGTTCACGCGCTGTGTGGACGCGTTCTTCCTTTTGCCGCTCGATTTTGGCGGCGCTCAGGGTCACCGACCCTGCAAAGCCACCGAAGACGAACAGCAAGGCACCCGACAGCACGCCCCCGGGCAGCAGATAGTCAGGGTTCAGCATCTGCATCGCGCCCAAGAAGATCATGTACAGCGATGGGGGGACCATAATTGCGCGAACCCACCACGGGGCCACACTGCGCAGCCAATTCGAAGTTCGATCGAACGTGCGGCTCATTCGTCCGGATACGCCGCCGACGACCGGCAGGTAGATCAGCGCCACGATCAGCGAAGAGGACAGAACGAAGATCAACGTGATCGGCAGCATCTTCATGAATTCGCCGGGCACGCCGGGCCAGAACAGCATCGGCAGGAAGGCACACAGTGTCGTCGCGGTCGAGGACACAATGGGCCAGAACATCCGCTGCGCCGCCTCGACATAGGCGTGCATCGGGCCGATGCCTTCTTTGATGCGCTTATCGGCGTATTCAACCACAACAATGGCACCGTCGACCAGCATCCCCACCGCAAGGATCAGCCCGAACATCACCATGTTCGAGATGGTGACGCCCATGACCGCAAGAAAAGCAAAGCTCAGCAGAAACGAGGTTGGGATTGCAAACCCGACCAACAGCGCAGCGCGCGTACCCAGCGAGGCCAGAACGACGATCATCACCAGCGCGATCGCGGTTAGGACCGAACCTTCAAGCTGACGCACCATCGAATCGACAATGCGGCTTTGGTCGTTCGAGGTGCCAACATCTACGGCGGCCTGCAATTCGGCGGGCCATTTCTCTTGTGCTGCTGCAAGAGTCGCTTTGACGTCGTCCACAGTGTCGATCAGGTTGTAGCCTTTGCGTTTGACAACCTGCAGGGCCACCGTGGACTGGTTGTCAAACCGCGCGGTGCCTTCGCGGTCTTCGAAAGTATAGTTGATCTGCGCCAGCTCACCCATCGTCACGACGCGGTCGCCATTGACCTTGACGGGCAGGCTGTAGACATCTTCTGCGGTTTTGAATGAAGACGGGATTTTGACCGAGAAAGTGCCTTGTGCTGAATCCACCTCACCAGCAGCGATCAGCTGGTTGTTGTTTTGGACAACTGTGATCAATTCGTCGGCCGAGACGTTGTAAGCCTCTAGCCGGAGCGGATCGATAATCACCTCGAGCAATTCGTCTCGGTTGCCCGCAATCCCGGCTTCCAGAACGGAATCCAGCGATTCAAGATCGTCCTGCAAGTCTTTGGCAATACGCGCCATTGTTCGCTCGGGGACTGCGCCAGTTAGGTTGACGATGACGATAGGGAATTCCGAAAAGTTAATCTCGAAAAGCGAATACTGCTCAGCCCCTTCAGGGAAATCGGCCTGAGCGCTGTTCATCGCGTCGCGCACATCCGCCATGATCGCGGTCTTATCCCAGCCGAATTCGAACTCCAGCGCGATACCGGCATAGCCTTCGGCAGCAGTGGCGGTCATTTCCTTGAGACCGTCCAGATCCGCCAGTTCAGTCTCCATCGGCTTGATCAGAAGGTTCTCAGAATCCTCGGCGGAAATGCCGGGAAATTGGACCGAGACGAAAAGCGCCGGGATTTCGATATCCGGTTCACCCTCTTTGGGCAGGCTGACATATGCAAACCCGCCGACAATCAGCGAGATCGCGATGAAGGCCAACACCATACGGGCCCTGTGGGCGGCCCAAGCAACCAATCCTGTCATTGTGCAGCTTCCTGGTAGGTTGGTTCGACCTTAACGCCTTGCGTCACGAATTCCTGGCCGATCACAATGACATCAGAGGTTTCCGGTAGCCCATCAACCCAGACGCCTTTTGCGGTGTCGCGCAATAGCAGAATCGGCATGAATTCCACGATCTGGTCAGCGCCGACCGTGCGCACACCGATCTGCCCTTCGTTGTTCAAGGTCAGGGCGGATTGCGGCAGCAGATGGGCCTTTGCCCCGTCGGCGGCAATACGGATATTGGCCGTCTGACCATCGCGAATGGCCAGTTCCGGGTTTGGAACGGTGATTTCAACTTCGAAGGTGCGGGTCGTTTCATCCGCCGACCTGCTCAGAAAAGTCACGCGGCCTTTGACCTCAAGACCCGTGATCAGGCGAGCCGATGCTTCCGAACCGACGATGATCTTGTTTACATCCGTTTCGGGCACGAACCCCACCAGCTTGATCGGGTCCAATTGAATCACGGTCGCACACAGCGATCCGGGCTGCATCAGGCTGCCCAGTTCGGCGGTATCGCTTTCCAGCAGGCCCTTGAATGGGGCTTCGATGGTCTGACGGTCAATCTCGCGCTGGGCGGCTTTAACCTCGGCAGTGGCGGCTTCGATCCCGGCGCGAGTGGCCTCCAATCCGGCCTCGGCGGTTTTGACGCCCGCTTCGGCAGAGCGCATCGCGGCTTCGCTGGAAATCCGTCGCGTTTCCGACCCGAACCCGGTTTCCGACAGTTTCTGTGCGGCCGTCAGGTTGATTTGCGCCTCAGCAACCAGGGCATGCGCCTCTTCCAGGCGAGCTTCGGCCTCGGGGATGCGGCTTTCGGCTTCAAGTTTGGCGGCCATAGCCTCGGCCAGGCTGGCGGGGCGGGTGCCTGGGTCAAGCTCGCACAGCAGGTCGCCCGCTTCGACGAACGCACCCTTGCGCTTGGGTTCCGAAATCACGGTCGACGTTGTTTCGGCCAGAACTTCGACCTGGCGATTGGCTCTGGTCTGGCCGCGCAACAACACGGCGCTGTCAATTTCCCGTGCGGAAGAGCGCAAGACGACCACACCGATTGCATTCTGCGCCGTCTGGGGATCGGATACAGATTCTACTTCGGATGACGTATCTGTTTCAGAGTCGCCGCGACCGGCAAATGCAAACAATGCGTCGCGTTCAAAGACCAAAAGGAATAACGCGGCAATCACCAGAATCGCATTCACGAATGAAATCAATCGCATACGGGGCCTCTCTAAAAATTCTTTGCCGATTGTCCTTCGGCGTGCATGTTTAAAAGTGGGGGCAGGCACGCGCGTTTTCTACACTAAACTGAATAGTTCGGTTCACTTTTTTTCGCAAGGGCAGCGTGACGCCGCGAAAATGTGCGAATTCCGGCCCTTGGCTTGGCAAGGTCGCCGGGGTATGACATGGCGCCATAGAAAATGTGACAGCCCAGGGAGCAGGGATGAGCGACGTCGACAGTTTTATTGATGAGGTGACCGAAGAGGTTCGCCGTGATCGCCTGTATCTGCTGCTGCGTCGTTGGGGCTGGATCGGCGTTCTGGCCGTGGTTCTCATCGTTGGCGGGGCCGCATTTAACGAGGTTCGCAAGGCCCGTACCACCGGTCAGGCTGAAAAGCTGGGTGACGAGATTCTCAGCGCGCTCGCGCAGAATGACTCGGCCGAACGTGCAAGCAGCCTGGCCAGCATTGATGCGGTAACACCCGGCGGTGATGCGGTTCTGAACATGTTGCTGTCTTCGTCGCAGGTTGAGGCCGGGTCGCGGCAAGAGGCTGTGGACAGCCTGAACGCCATCGCTGTTCAGGGTGATCTGCCGGAAATTTATCGTGCGATTGCTACATTCAAGGCGCTGCTGCTGCAAAGTGACACTTTGCCCGTGGCGGATCGCCGTCAGCAGTTCGAGGCGCTGTCTGCGCCGGGCGCACCGCTGCGCTTGTTGGCCGAAGAACAACTGGCACTGATTGATGTCGCCGAGGGGAATGCGGACGCAGCAATCGAGCGTCTACAGGCGATGCGGCAGGACGCCGAGATTGGCGTGGACCTTCAGCAACGCGCCGCGCAATTGATTGTCGCGCTTGGCGGCGAACCGGAACCACTGGTGGCCCAGCAGGGCTGAACCGGCGGCAATTAGAATGACAGGCGAGTTCGGAGTATCATGGTGACAAGTCTTTTCTCCCGCATTGGATTGACGGCTGCGGCCCTATCGCTGAGTGTTCTTGCCGCATGTGAGGAACCCGAAGTCATCCTGCCAGGTGCCCGTGAAGACATTCGGCCCACCTCTGACAACGTGACTTTGGTAACCCAGGGTTCGAAACCGATCAGCCTGCCTGCGCAAAAAGCCAACGCCAATTGGTCGCAAAGCGCCGGTACGCCCGCATTTCGCACCGGCAACGCGGCACTGCGCGCGACGCCTCAGCGTGTGTGGTCGACCTCGATCGGGGATGGGGATTCGCGCAAGCGTCGCATCACCGCAGAACCTATTGTGGCCGGTGGCCTGATTTATACGCTGGATGCAGGCGCGACCGTTTCCGCGGTTACACCGCAGGGACAGGTGGCCTGGAGCAAGAGTCTTATCCCGGCCAATGATGGCGACGCGGACGCGACCGGCGGCGGATTGGCCTATGCCAATGGTGTGCTTTACGTGTCGTCCGGGTTTGGGCGTCTGACGGCGTTGGATGCGAAAACTGGGGCGATCAAATGGCAAAAACGCCTGAATGCCCCAGGAAACGGCGCACCTTTGGTCAATGATGGTTTGTTGTATCTGGTAGCAGGTGATGAAACCGGCTGGGCCGTGAACACCAAGGACGGCCGCATCGCGTGGCAAGTTCAGGGTACGCCAAGCGTGGGCAATGTTCTGGGGGCTCCGGCCCCTGTGATTGCACAGGAGTTTGCCGTCTTTGCCTTTGGTTCGGGCGATATTTCCGCGTCTTTCCGCAAGGGGGGGATCGGGCGCTGGAACGCTTCGGTCGCGGGTGGGCGCCGGGGACGTGCGGCCGCACAGATCGTGGATGTGACCGGCGGACCAATGGTGGTGGGCGATACGATCTATATCGGCAATCACTCGGGCCGCACCGTGGCGTTTAACGCCACGTCGGGTGAGCGGATCTGGACAGCGGATGAGGGGGCTGTGGATACGGCCTGGCCTGCCGGTGACAGCCTGTTTTTGATCAGTGACCGCAGTCAGTTGGTCCGGTTGAACAGGGCAGATGGTTCGATCATCTGGGCGCAGGATTTGCCCGGTTTTGTCAAGGACAAGCCCAAACGCCGTGGTCCAATCGTTGCACACTATGGCCCGATCCTGGCCGGTGGGCGCATCATTGTCGCGTCGAATGACGGTTTCCTGCGGTTCTTTAACCCGGTCGACGGCACGCTGGTCAACAGCGTCGAGGTTCCCGGCGGCGCCACCACGGCCCCGGTAGTGGCCGGGCAGACGTTGTATGTCGTTTCGACCAAAGGTGATCTACACGCTTTCCGTTGATCGCAAGATGCGCTAAAGGGCGCGTCTGAGTCTTGAAAGTTGAGTATCATGTCGCTGACCCTCGCCATCGTGGGGCGCCCGAATGTGGGCAAATCCACTCTGTTCAACCGCCTTGTGGGCAAACGCTTGGCCCTGGTCGACGACCAGCCCGGCGTGACGCGCGACCTGCGCGAGGGCGAAGGGCGTCTGGGCGATCTGCGCTTTACCGTAATCGACACAGCGGGTCTTGAGGACGCGACCGATGACAGCCTGCAGGGACGGATGCGTCGCCTGACCGAGCGCGCGGTGGATATGGCCGATGTCTGCCTGTTTATGATCGACGCGCGGGTGGGGTTAACCCCAACGGACGAGATGTTCGCCGAGATCCTGCGCAAACGCTCGAAACATGTGATCCTTGCCGCCAACAAGGCCGAAGGAAGTGCGGCGGATGCGGGTGTGCTTGAGGCGTATAATCTGGGTCTGGGTGAGCCCGTGCGCTTGTCGGGCGAACATGGCGAGGGGATGACAGACCTTTATGCGCAACTCATGCCGCTGGCAGATGCCGCGGCTGAGAAGGCCGAGGATGATGCCCCGCAAACCGATATCGAACTGGACGAAGACGGCGAGGGCGAGGCGCCGCTGATCACAGCCGCCAAGCCGCTGCAGGTTGCGGTAGTCGGGCGGCCAAATGCCGGAAAGTCCACACTGATCAACAAGATCATCGGCGAAGACCGCCTGTTGACCGGCCCCGAGGCTGGTATCACCCGCGATGCGATCAGCCTGCGGATTGACTGGGCCGATCCCGATGGCGACAGCACCCCGATGCGGATTTTCGACACGGCGGGCATGCGCAAGAAGGCTAAGGTGCAGGAAAAGCTGGAAAAGCTTTCTGTGTCCGACGGTCTGCGCGCCGTAAAATTTGCCGAGGTCGTGGTGGTGTTGTTGGACGCAGCCATTCCGTTTGAACAGCAGGACCTGCGCATCGCTGATTTGGCCGAGCGCGAAGGCCGCGCCGTCGTTGTCGCCGTTAACAAATGGGATATCGAAGAGAACAAGCAGGAAAAGCTGCGCGATCTGAAAGAGTCCTTTGATCGTCTGTTGCCGCAATTGCGTGGCGCACCGCTGATCACCGTATCTGCCAAGACTGGTCGGGGGCTGGAACGTCTGCGCGCTGCCATCCTGCGTGCGCATGACGTTTGGAACCGTCGTGTACCCACAGCAGCACTGAACCGCTGGCTGACGGCCATGCTGGAGCAGCACCCGCCGCCAGCGCCGCAGGGCCGCCGGATCAAGCTGCGCTATATGACTCAGGCCAAGACCCGTCCCCCTGGGTTTGTGGTGATGTGTTCACATCCCGACAAGATGCCAGACAGCTACACCCGCTATTTGGTGAATGGCCTGCGCGAGGATTTCGATATGCCCGGGTCGCCTATCCGCCTGACATTGCGTGGGCAGGGTGACAAAAATCCCTATAAGGGGCGACGCAAGAAAAACGCGGGCGCTCTGGCCAAACATCTCAAAGGTCGCGCGTAACTGCGCCAATTTTCAGCACTTTCGGCTGAAAGGCGTGACAGTCCCGCTGCCGCAGGCTAGCATTCGCCTGTGTGCATCTGTTTTTTGTGCGCGCTGCTTGATTACAAGCAAAACGCAAATAGTTTCGTGGTGATATTAATTGGGCCAAACGTGGGGACAGGCTGAATGAATTTGCGGGAATATACGCGACAATATGCGGTACAGGACAATCGGCTGGCCGCGCTAAGCTATTTTGGGACCTTCGCCGTTTATTTCGCGTCGCTGACGCTGGCAATTATCTATGTCGACCGCTGGTACATCATGATCCCTGCCGGGATCGTCTTTGCCTTTTCAGCTGTGCGTCTTTACGTTTTGCAACATGATTGCGGCCACCATTCCCTGTTTGAGACCCGCGAACAGAATGAATGGGCCGGGCACGGTTTGTCGCCCTTCACCTTTGCGCCATTCGAAGTGATGAAGCAGAACCACAACCTGCACCATTCGGGGATCGGTAATTTGGAACACCGCGAAACGGGTGAGATTCACACGATGACCCTGCGGGAATGGAACGCTGCAGACTGGAAAAAGCGTTTGTTCTACCGGCTTTACCGCAACCCGTTCATTCTGGTTCCGGTTGGTGCGCTTTTCACCTATTTCATTCGCTACCGCTGGCCCAAAAACACGGTACGGTTTGGTGTGACCGGAGTTCTGCTGCACAATCTGTCGATCGTGATCTTCCTGGGGTTGCTTTATCTGATCGCGGGCACGACCGGTATTCTGGTCTGGCTGGTGTTCTCGTTGCTGGGGGGCATGCTGGGTGTATTCCTGGTCTACCTGCAACATAATTTCGAAGATACGTATTGGGACCGCCGCCCGGACCTTGATCCGCAACTGGCTGCCCTTCAGGGGTCTTCTGCATTGGATTTCGGCTGGTGGTTCGACAATGCTGTTGCCTGCATCACACTGCACGACATCCACCATTTCAACGCCCGTATTCCCTCCTATCGACTGCGGGCGTGCCACTATAACTTGCCGCCTGAATTCACCCCGCGTCGGATCAAGTTCCCCGAGGCGGTGGCGGCGCTGAATTTGAAACTCTGGGACGAAGATGCCAAGCGTCTCGTGCCATTCCCCAAAGAGGATAGAACCGGCACTCTGGCTCATGGCAGTTGACGCAATGACGTCGCCGAAAATGCTTGCCGATTAGCAGGCATCTGTGTCCAGTGTGCATTCAATTGAAAATGTAGGGAGAGAAAGGAAGGCTTAGTTATGACCGCAGTGACCGACGTTAAGGGTGTAGGCAAGGCGCTTGGACAGGCGCTGATCGCCAATGGGTACAAAACCGCTGAAGCCCTTGCCAAAGCCAGCCCTGCCGACTTGGTCAAGGTTCCCCGAATTGGTGCCTCTAGCGCGCCTCTGCTAATCGCCGCGGCGAAAGAGGCGATTGCAACCCAGCCCGCAGCGAAAGCGGCTGCGGCAAAACCTGCAGCCAAAAAGCCAACTGCGGCCAAGACAGCCAGACGCGCGCCCGCGCGCAAACCTGTGACGCGCAGGCCCGCCGCCCGGAAAACCGTTGCAGCCGCCGCCGCCGAGAAACGTGCCGAAGAGGCCGCGCGCAAAGCTGCCGAGGAAAAAGCCGCCGCAGAAGCCAAGGCGCGCAAGAAGGCCAAAGCCAAGGCCAAGGCTGAAAAGGCCGCCAAAAAGCTGCAAGAGATGGAAGCCGCGATCTCAAAGGCCAAGGACAAGGTGAAGGCCAAGGCCAAGAAGGACAAAAAGTCTAAGAAGGACGGTAAGAAAAAAGATCAGTCCAAGAAGGGCGGTAAGAAAAAAGACCAGCCCAAGAAAGACAAAAAGAAGACGGGTAAGAAAAAGACGAAGAAGTAATCCTCCTTCGCCTTACGTTCTGCAAGACCGGCACTACGCAATGCGGGTGCCGGTTTTTTTATGCCAGTGTGCCGTCCAGCTGCAGTGTTCGTTTACCGCCCAGGTATGGCGCCAGCACTTCGGGCAGGGTCACGGTGCCATCCGCGTTCTGTCCATTTTCCAGAACCGCAATCAGGCAGCGGCCGACCGCCAGCCCTGAACCGTTCAGGGTGTGGACATACTCCGGTTTGCCGCCACCTTCGGGGCGGAAACGTGCGTTCATGCGGCGGGCTTGGAAAGCTCCGGTTGTCGAGACCGAGCTGATCTCACGGTACGTGTCCTGCCCGGGCAGCCAAGCCTCGATATCAAAGGTGCGGCGCGCGCCAAAACCCATGTCGCCCGTACACAGAACGACGGTGCGGTAGGGGATGCCCATCTGCTCCAACAGGTCCTCGGCACAGCGCAGCATGCGTTTCTGTTCCTCATCCGACTTGTCGGGATGTGTGATCGAGACCATTTCGACCTTTTCAAACTGGTGCTGGCGTAGCATGCCTGCGGTGTCCTTGCCCGCGCTGCCCGCCTCGGACCGGAAACAGGCCGTGTGGGCGGTCATGCGGATGGGCAGGGCGGCTTCGTCCAGAATGTCACCGGCCACTGAATAGGTCAGCGTCACTTCGGATGTGGGGATCAGCCACCAGCCATTGGTGGTCTGATAGCTGTCATCGCCGAATTTCGGCAGTTTATCAGTGCCGTACATCGCCTCATCGCGGACCAGAACCGGAGTCTGCATCTCGGTCAGACCGTTCTTGTCGATATGGGTGTCCAGCATGAATTGGGCCAACGCACGGTGGATACGCGCGACACCCTTCGACAGGTTTACAAAACGGCTGCCGCTGGTCTTGGCGGCGGTTTCAAAGTCCATCGCAGCGGCAACGGCGGGAATGTCGAAGTGTTCTTTCGGAGCAAAATCGAGTTCGCGCGGGGTGCCCCAACGGTTCACCTCGACATTGTCGTTCTCATCCACACCTTGCGGCACATCCTCGGCGGGCAGGTTGGCGATGCGTGCCAGTTGGTCGGTTAGCAGCGCGTCCAGATCCTTGGCCTCGTTCTGCATGCGGGCGATTTCGGTCTTTTTCTCAGACACCAATGCGCGCAGACGCTGGAATTCATCCTCGTCCCCGCGCGCTTTGGCGGCACCGACCTCCTTGCTGGCCTTGTTCTGCTCCGCCTGAGCGGTTTCGGCGGCCAGAATCTTGGCCCGGCGGCTTTCATCCAGCCGCAGCACATCTGACGACACCGGCGCATCCCCACGGCGCGCCAGCGCGGCGTCGAAGGCGTCAGGGTTTTCGCGAATGGCGCGGATGTCGTGCATGGTTCAGATCCTTAATGCGTGAATCACTAGGATCGCTTATGCACTATCTGAAAGGCAGGGTGTAGCACCGGTTACGACTTATCGGTGTCCTCGTGTGTTTCATGCGCCAGATGCCCGTCCCATTCTTCGGCGGGTATCTTCGGTTCGGGCGGATCGGCCATGTAAGACGGTGTCATGATCTGCACGTTGTTTTCGTTGAACACTGCCACGATGTTGCGGTGCAGATCCGAGCGGATTTTGGGGATGATACTGCCCCGCGTCGTATAGCCATTGATCTGATAATTTATCGCGTAGTCGGCCAGTGCAGTCCACAACACGAACGGCTCGGGCTTGGTTTTGATCCCCTTGGTGCGCTTGGCGGCTTCGATCAGCATAGCCTCGACCTTCTCAGGTGGCTCCTCGTATCCGATGCCGACTGTGGTGTGCAGTAAAAGCCCACTACCATCTGTTTTCTTTGAAAAATTCACGACATCCGAATTCATCAATTGCGCATTGGGGATCGATATCAGCTCATTCTTGATGGATTTCAGGTGGGTTTCCATTAGCTTGATCTGCACCACATCGCCAATGTGGTCCCCGATCTGAATACGGTCCCCGATCGAGGTTGAGCGGCGGTAGATAACGAATAATCCAGCCAGCATGTTGGACACGACCGAATTCGCCCCCAGCGATAGCATAGCGCCAACCAATATGGTCAGGCCCTGAAACGCGGCCGAGTCCGACCCCGGAATGTAAGGAACGGCGAAAACCAGCGCGATGAGGATGACGACGACGCGGGCGATATTGAAGGTCGGGTTGACCCAATGCTTCTCGAAATCGCCCATATCGAACGACCCGGCCTCAACGGCATCAAAGAACACGCGCATGCCCTTGATGATGTACATCGTGACCCAGGTGATCAGGGCCAGCATGATCATGTTGGGGATGTAAGAGAGAATGCCTTTGAAGATCAGCAGAACCGGTTCGGTCAGGTAGGTCAGTAGCAATTGCGCAAAATAGCGGGTTTCGGCAAAGGCGAGCAGAACAAAGGACAGGTAGTAGTAGAAGCCCAGGAAGAAGATAATGAGCAGAACGAAATTCAGACCATACCTGACCAGTGCGGCAATCGCCTCGGCCTGAACACTTTTGGCAGTGGCGGTTTCCACATCCCGCAAGTGGCGTTTGACAAATTTTAGCGTGCGCCGCCTGATCCTGCGATGCATCCACAGGATCGCAACGATAAAAACGGCAAACCCAAGGGTCCACGCGGCGGCTTCGATCGCGCCGGATACGCGGGCCTGTTCCGTGCGATTAGCCCGATAGGCAAGGATGGCTTCTTCGATGGCCTGACCGTGTAGGAAGCTGAGAACATCCAGCTCCATCTGGTCCAGATCAGCATCTGCCACGGTCACAATGGACACGATCACACCATCCGCGCGAATTCGGATGCCAAGCTCGGTCTCTTCGAATGAAATGTCGACCGAGGGGTCTTCTGAGGCCTCGGCAACCTCGATGATCTTGTTCTGGACACTTTCCGCCCGTTCCGGCGCGGGCAGGGCGCTAGAGCCGCGCAGGAAGAACAGCATATCGCCGTCCACGATGACGGGGGCTTTGAAACTGTCTGTTTCCTCGGCCTCTGGTTCAACGATATCGGCGGGCGTTTCCTGTGCCCCAAGCGGTGCTGCAAGACACAAAATCAAGGCCAGCAATGACAGCAAAAGCGTCAACGATTGGAATGGCTTGTAACGAGCTGTCATTGTCCCTCCTCAGGTTTGACTATAGCTGAGTTCAGGCCTCTGGCTAGGACATATCTGCAACGCTTTGACGCGAGTTCATGCGTTGGGATCAGGTTCAGGTGGGTCACAGCACCGCCTTTGCTTGCAAAGGCGCATCTCAGGGCATAGGTTCCCGCCAAATTTGCGGAACCGTGCCGCAATCCAAAGCAAAAGGAATATCCCATGGAAGGTGGCGCATTCGCCCAGTTTCTCCCGCTGATCCTGATCTTCGCGATCATGTATTTCCTGCTGATCCGTCCGCAGCAGAAGAAGATGAAGCAACATCAGGCCATGGTCGAGGCCGTGCGCCGGGGTGATCAAGTTGTCACCCAGGGCGGTCTGATCGGCAAGGTGTCGAAAGTCAAGGAAGGCGAGAACGAAGTCGAGGTTGAACTGGCCGAAAACGTCAAGGTTCGTGTGGTCAAGTCGACTATTGCGCAGGTTCTGAACAAGACCGAACCGGCGAAGTAACTTCGCGCGACAATTCCTTGAAAAGGCAGGGTAATGCTGCAAATTAATACCTGGAAGCGGGTTCTGATCTGGTCGGTCTGTGTGATCGGTCTGCTGATGGCCCTGCCGAATGCGTTTTACACGCGCGTCGAGCAATCCAACGATGCCAAGGCCGCAATTGAACTTGGCATCGACACCCCCGAGATGCAGGCACAGGCGGCGCAATGGCCCAACTGGTTGCCATCGTCACTGGTCAATCTGGGTCTTGATCTGCGTGGCGGTGCGCATCTGCTGGCCGAAGTGAAGGTCGAAGATGTTTACGAATCCCGGATGGAGGCGATGTGGCCGGAAATCCGTGACGCGCTACGCGATGAACGCGCGACTGTTGGTACGATCCGACGGCAGGATTCGGCACCGGATGAGATTCGCGTTCGCATCAGCCAGCCCGAGGGCATGTCCCGCGCGCTGGAGGTTGTACGCGGTCTGGCCCGTCAGGTGCAGACGCTGACCGGAGTGGGGGCTACCGATATCGAAGCCCGCGCCGATGGTGACACCATCGTCGTGCAGTTGTCTGAGGCCGAAAAGCTGGCCTCGGACGATCGAACCGTGCGGCAGGCTCTGGAAATCATCCGCCGCCGGATTGACGAGGTCGGTACGCGAGAGCCCACAATTCAGCGTCAGGGTGCAGACCGTATCCTGATTCAGGTGCCGGGCATTGGCAGTGCAGGTGAACTGAAAGAGATCATCGGCACCACCGCTCAACTGACTTTCAACTCGGTCGTCAGTCGCGGCACCGACCCGGACGCTGTTCCGGGGATAGGGCAAGAGGTCGTCCCGTCCATTGACGAAGATGGCGTTTATTACATCATCGAATCCGCCCCGGTTGTGACGGGTGAGGAACTGGTCGACGCGCAGCCCTCGTTCGACCAGAACGGTCGCCCGGCAGTCAGTTTCCGGTTCAACACATCCGGCGCACGCAAGTTTGGCGACTACACGCTGGAAAACATCGGCGCGCCCTTTGCGATTGTATTGGATGACGAGGTGATCTCGGCCCCGGTGATCCAAAGCCATATTCCGGGCGGGTCGGGTATCATCACCGGTAACTTCACCGTTGAAGAAAGCACCAATCTGGCGGTCCTGTTGCGAGCGGGTGCGTTGCCTGCGGGGCTGGAGTTCCTTGAAGAACGCACCATCGGTCCCGAGCTGGGGCAAGACAGCATCGATGCCGGTAAAGTGGCAACCATCGTAGCCTTTGTCGCGGTGCTGACCTTCATGGCGCTTAGCTATGGTTTGTTTGGCGTGTTTGCCAACATTGCGCTGATCATCAACGTCGGGCTGCTGTTCGGCCTGCTGTCGCTGATCGGGGCCACGCTGACCCTGCCGGGTATTGCGGGGATTGTCCTGACGGTCGGTATGGCGGTGGACGCCAACGTGCTGATTTTTGAGCGTATCCGCGAAGAACTGAAATCCGCCAGAGGCCCGGCGCGTGCCATTGAGCTGGGTTATGAAAAAGCCCTGTCGGCTATTCTGGACGCAAACGTTACCACTTTCATCACCGCCGTGATTCTGTTTGCCATGGGCAGCGGGCCGGTGCGCGGGTTCGCGATTACGCTGGGCCTGGGTATTCTGACTTCGGTCTTTACCGCGATCTTCGTGACGCGTTTGATGATCGTGATGTGGTTCGAACGCCGTCGTCCGAAAATGATCGAGGTTTGACATGAGACTGAAACTCGTACCCCAGAACACCTCGTTCGATTTCTTCAGCCGCTGGAAGGTCTGGCTGGGTATCTCGGCCCTGATGATGGTCGTGGCGTTTACGTCTTTCATGCTGCAGGGGCTGAACTTCGGTATCGATTTCCGTGGCGGGACCACGATCCGGACCCAATCCGCACAAGAAATCGACGTCGGTGCCTATCGCGACGCGATCTCTCCGCTGGAGCTGGGCGACGTGAGCATCACCGAGATTTTCGACCCAACCTTTGGGCCGGATGAAAACGTCGCCATGATCCGCATTCAGGCGCAAGCCGATGCCGAGGCCGTCTCGGCCGCGACGGTTACCGCCGTGGAAGAGGCGCTGAAGGTGGCAGCGCCGGATATAGAATTTGTGTCCGTCGAATCCGTCGGCCCAAAGGTCTCCGGTGAGTTGATCCAGACTGCCGTGATCGCGGTGGTTTTGGCGATTGGCGCCGTGCTGGTCTACATCTGGCTGCGCTTCGAATGGCAATTCGCTTTGGGAGCAGTTGCCGCGTTGGTCCATGACGTGATTCTGACCATCGGTATTTTCTCGGAACTACAGATCCGGTTCGATCTGGCCATTATCGCGGCGCTTCTGACCATCGTGGGTTATTCGCTGAACGACACTGTGGTCGTGTTCGACCGCGTGCGTGAGAACCTGCGGAAGTACAAGAAGAAAGATCTCAAAGAGGTTCTGAACATCTCGATCAACGAAACGCTCAGCCGGACGGTGATGACCTCAGTGACCACGCTACTGGCGCTGATTTCGCTTTACGTGTTGGGTGGGGATGTGATCCGAGGTTTCGTCTTTGCGATGATCTGGGGTGTGATCGTGGGAACCTATTCTTCGGTCTTTGTGGCTTCGACCATCTTGCTGTGGCTGGGGGTCAAACGCGACTGGTCCAAGCCGTCCAATACGGCGGGCAATCAGTTTGCCAACATCGACGCCTGATATATTCGGCCAGTCCCCAATGGGGCTGGCCGTTATCATTTTAGCGGCTTTCCTCGGCGGCGTTGTACGCGGGTTTTCCGGATTCGGCACCGCACTGATTTTCCTTCCTCTTTCCACACCATTCCTTGGTCCATTCGGAGCCATCATCGGCCTGACTATAATGGACATCTTCGGCCCATTGCCGAACCTGCGTCGCGCTTGGCATGTTGTGCATCGCAAGGATCTGTTGCGGCTGTTGGTGGGCTGTGCGCTGTTGCTTCCTGTGGGGTTATGGGTGCTGACCAAAGTTGAACCCGAGGTTTTCCGCTATGCCGTCAGTCTGCTGGCGCTGTTTATGCTGGCCGTGCTGATCCTTGGCATGCGGTATCACGGCCATGTTGGCCGGGGGATGGTTGCGGGAATTGGCGCAGCGGCCGGGTTTCTGGGCGGCGTGGCGGGCTTGCCCGGCCCGGCGGTAATCCTGTTTTACATGTCGCGCCCCATACCGGTCGAAGTGATCCGCGCCACGATTTTATTGTTCTTGTTCGGGTTCGATTTCCTCCTCCTTGGGTTCCTGACCGGGATGGAGCGGATCACTTGGGCGGCGGCGGCATTAGGCCTTGCATTGGCCGTGCCCAATTTGCTGGGCAACTGGCTGGGCGGTTGGTTGTTCCGGCCCGCGTATGAAAAGCTGTATCGCGCTGCGGCTTACCTGGCGATTGCGGTTGCGGCCTTGTCGGGCCTACCGCTTTGGGGCTAGAACACGGCCATGCGCCTGAATGAGATTTCCTATACCAACGCAGTCCCGGTTGACGGGTACGGCCCGGGCTTTTTCCGGATCGGTGGGCAGGTTTATGAGGGAGCCGTTCTGACAGGCCCCGCCGGAACCACGACCTGGGACGGGTATGAGGACAACGCGCCGCTGCTGGAACTTGCCGACACCGTGGACGTTTTGTTCATTGGCACCGGGGCTGAACTGAATCACATTCCTGCTGATCTGCGCACGGCCCTGGAAAATGCCGGGATCGGAGTTGAGATCATGAACTCTCCGGCTGCGTGCCGCACGTATAACGTGCTGTTGTCCGAAGGGCGGCGCGTTGCGCTGGCCTTATTGCCGGTCTGATCTGTCGGCAGGGCCTGCGTCAAATCTCACCTTTTGCGCCTGACGGCAATGAGATAAGCGGGACCCATGACATTGACTGTGACCGATCTGGCCATCGCCCGTGGCGGCGTTCCTGTGCTTGAAGGGCTGAGCTTTGCTCTGCCGCCGGGCAAGGCGTTGATTCTGCGCGGGCCGAACGGGATCGGTAAGACGACCTTGCTGCGCACACTGGCCGGGTTGCAGCCGCCGCTGGCGGGGCGGATTGACGGGGCTGAGGATCAGATCGCATATGCCTCGCATTCCGACGGGTTGAAGCCGACATTGACGGTGGTTGAGAATCTGACCTTCTGGGCCTCGGTCTTTGGCACTTATGAAATTCAGCCCGCGCTAGTCGCCTTTGCGCTGAACGAATTGTCTGATCGCCATGCTGGCAACCTGTCGGCCGGGCAAAAACGGCGGTTGGGTCTGGCGCGCATGCTGGTCACGGGGCGGCCAATCTGGATGCTGGATGAGCCCACCGTATCACTGGACCGTAATGCAGTGCAGATGTTCGCTGATGCCGTTCGCGCGCATCTGAGGCAGGGCGGTTCGGCCCTGATCGCCACTCATATCGACCTTGGCCTAGACGGAGAAGTTCTGGATGTCGGCCGCAACAAGGCGAAACCCAAACCCATAGAAGATTTCGACGGAGGCTTCCTGTGATCGCCCTGTTGCTGCGTGACCTGAAACTGGCCTTCCGCGCGGGCGGGGGGTTTGGTCTCGGTCTGGCGTTTTTTCTGATCGTGACCGTTTTGGTGCCGTTTTCAGTAGGGCCGCAATCCTCGCTGCTGTCGACCATCGCGCCGGGTGTTCTTTGGCTGGGCGCGCTGCTGGCCTGTCTGTTGTCGCTGGACCGCCTGCTTGCACTGGATTGGGAGGACGGCTCGCTTGACCTATTGGCCACCGCGCCGCTGCCGTTGGAAGCGGTAGTGACCATCAAGGCGCTGGCCCATTGGCTAACCACTGGCCTGCCACTTGTTCTGGCCGCTCCGTTTTTGGGCGTGTTGCTGAACCTGCCGGTGCCGGGGTTTTTCTGGCTGGTCGTATCGCTGTTGATCGGCACTCCGGCAATGAGTGTCATCGGCACTTTTGGCGCGGCCCTGACCGTGGGCCTGAAACGTGGAGGATTGCTGCTATCCCTGCTGGTCCTGCCGCTGTACGTGCCGACCCTGATCTTTGGGGCCGAAGTCGCGCGCCGTGGGGCGACGGGGATGGAAACCCAGACCCCGCTGTTGATGCTAGCGGGGATCACCGCCGCGACAATCGCCCTATTGCCCTTTGCCAGCGCAGCGGTGCTGCGCATTAACCTTCGCTGACGTGGTCAAACTTTGACTGATGTCAATTGAGAACGAACCCGACTCGGACTAGATAAGGCCCATGTCTATCGCAGCCAAAGCCAACGCCCTCTGGGAATACGCCAATCCGCGCAAGTTCCTTGCCACCAGTGAACGGGTGATGCCGTTTTTCTGGGCATCATCGCTTGCCTGCATCGTGGTAGGGCTGGTGTGGGGGTTCTTCTTCACACCGGATGACTACAAGCAGGGATCGACGGTCAAGATTATCTATCTGCATGTGCCTGCTGCGCTGATGGCGATCAATTGCTGGCTGATGATGCTGGCGACCTCGCTGGTGTGGCTTGTGCGGCGCCACCATGTCAGCGCGCTGGCGGCGCGTGCAGCGGCTCCTGTGGGTATTGTGATGACCCTGATCGCGCTGGCGACCGGGGCGATCTGGGGGCAGCCAATGTGGGGCACCTGGTGGGCCTGGGATCCGCGCCTGACCTCGTTCCTGATCCTGTTCCTGTTCTATCTGGGCTATGTCGCACTGTGGGAAGCTATCGAAGACCCTGATACGGCGGCCGATCTGACCTCGGTCCTGTGTCTGGTAGGGTCTGTCTTTGCGCTGCTCAGCCGCTATGCCGTGAATTTTTGGAATCAGGGGCTGCATCAGGGCGCATCCGTGATGCGGGCCGCCGCCGTGACCGGGGCGGATACCGAAGAGAAGGTCAGCAATATCTATTTCTACCCACTTTTGCTGTGCATCATCGGGTTTGTACTGCTGTTCATTGCTCTTGTTTTGTACCGCACGGGCACGGAAATTCGCGCGCGCCGGGTCAAGGCGCTGTTGGCGCGGGAAAGGGTAAGCGGATGATCCCTGATCTCGGAAAATATGCGGATACGGTTCTCTGGTCCTATGCGGCCTCGATCGGATTGCTGGCGCTGCTGATTGTGTTCAGCATCGTACGTGGCCGCAAGGTCCGGGCCGAGATGGAAAAGGTCGAACAAAGGATGACGCGCAATGGCTAAAATCTCACCCCTGATGATTGCGCCACCGCTGATCTTCGGTGCCTTCGCCGTACTGGCGGGCATCGGCATGTTCCGCGATGATCCCAACGCGCTGCCCTCCGCCCGTGAAGGCCAACCCGCGCCGCCGGTGGTGCTGACGGAATTCGCGGGCAAGACAGGGTTTGATGATGCCACGCTGCGGGACGGAGAAGTCAAGCTGGTCAACTATTGGGCCAGCTGGTGCGCGCCGTGCCGGGTTGAACATCCCAACCTGCAGGCCCTGTCAGATGAGGGCATCCCCGTTTACGGCATCAATTACAAGGATCAACTGGCCAACGCCGAAGCCTTCCTGACCGAACTGGGCGATCCCTATGCCGGGATCGGACGGGACGAGCAGGGGCGTATGGGGTTGGACTGGGGCGTTTATGGCGTGCCCGAGACCTATGTGATCGATGGTGAGGGCACGATCATCCTGCGCTTTGCCGGGCCGATAACTCAGCGCGTGATCGAAAGCACGATCCGTCCGGCGTTGGAAAAAGCGGCAGGCAACTAAAGCCGCGATGGTTTAACCAAATGAGAAATGAAAAAAGGCGCCCAATCGGACGCCCTTAATTTTATAGCGTGCAGGTTTAACCAGCTTTCGCCAAGTTCCGCAGCACATATTGAAGCACACCGCCGTTTTCGACGTATTCGATCTCGGGCGCGGTATCTATGCGGCACTTGAGGGTGATGGTCTTTGTGGTGCCGTCGCCATAGGTGATAGTGCAGGGCACCTCTTGCAATGGTTCAACCTTATCCAGACCATCAATCGAGACCGTCTCATCCCCCTTTAGCCCTAGAGATTTCCGGGTGTCGCCGCCGGTAAATTCGAAGGGGATCACGCCCATGCCAACTAGGTTAGAACGGTGGATGCGCTCAAAGCTTTCGGCGATCACGGCCTTGATGCCCAGCAACGCGGTACCCTTTGCCGCCCAATCGCGTGAGGACCCGGCGCCGTATTGCTGCCCCCCAAACACCACAAGCGGAACGCCCTGTTCCTGATAGGCCATCGACGCGTCGTAGATCGAGGTCTGCTGACCGTCCGGACCTTTGGTATAACCGCCCTCGACGCCATCCAGCATCTCGTTCTTGATGCGGATATTGGCGAACGTGCCGCGCATCATGACCTCGTGATTGCCCCGGCGCGAACCATACGAGTTGAACTCGCGCGGCTGGACCTGACGCTCTGTCAGGTACTTACCCGCAGGCGAGGTTGCCGCAAAAGACCCCGCAGGTGAGATGTGGTCGGTGGTGACCATGTCGCCCAGAATGGCCAGAACCTTGGCGCCGTCGATGTTCGAGATGGTGCCCGGTTCGGGGCTCATACCCTGAAAATATGGCGGGTTCTGGATGTAGGTCGAGGTAGGCGGCCAGTCATAGGTTTCCTGTTGCGGAACTTCGACCGCCTGCCATTTGTCGTCGCCTTTGAACACGTCGGCATATTTTGACTGAAATGCCTCGCGGGTGACGGTTTCCTGCACCAGATCGGCGATTTCCTTCTGGTCGGGCCAGATATCTTTCATGAACACATCATTGCCGTCCTTGTCCTGACCGATCGGTTCCGATGTCAGGTCGATATCCATGGTGCCCGCCAGCGCATAGACCACCACCAGCGGAGGGGAAGCCAGATAGTTGGCGCGCACATCCGGCGAAATCCGACCCTCGAAGTTGCGGTTGCCAGACAAAACCGAGGTAGCGACCAGATCGCCCTCGGCAATCGCTTCGCTGATTTCCTTCTGGATCGGACCCGAGTTGCCGATGCAGGTGGTGCAGCCATAGCCCACAAGGTTGAACCCGATGGCGTCCAGATGCTGTTGCAGCCCTGCAGACTCAAGATATTCGGTCACAACCTGCGATCCGGGGGCCAGCGAGGTCTTGACCCAAGGCTGACGGTTCAAACCCAGCTCATGCGCCTTTTTCGCCACCAGACCGGCCCCGATCATCACATAGGGGTTCGATGTGTTGGTGCATGAGGTGATCGAGGCGATAACCACCTTGCCCGAATCCATGGAGTAGTCTTCGCCTTTGACGGCGACTTCCTTGGCCATCGGGCGTTTGAAGGTCTCAGCCATTTCCTTGGTGAAAGCGGCTTTGGCGCCAGTCAGCGCGACATAGTCCTGTGGACGTTTCGGACCCGATATGGCTGGAACGATAGTGCCCATGTTGAGCGACAGGGTGTCCGTGTAGATCGGGGCGTAATTTTCATCCCGCCACAGGCCGTTCTCTTTGGCGTAAGCCTCAACCAGCGCAAGGCGATCCTCGTCGCGTCCGGTATTGCGCATATAGCGCAGGGTTTCGCCATCAATCGGGAAGAAACCGCAGGTCGCGCCGTATTCCGGTGCCATGTTGGCAATGGTCGCGCGGTCAGCCAATGGCAGGCGATCCAGACCGCTGCCGTAGAATTCAACGAATTTGCCAACCACGCCTTTTTCGCGCAGCATCTCGACCACTTTCAGAACCAGATCGGTGCCGGTAGTGCCCTCGACCATCGCGCCGGTCAGCTCAAAGCCAACAACCTCGGGGATCAGCATCGAAATCGGCTGGCCCAGCATCGCGGCCTCGGCCTCGATCCCGCCAACGCCCCAGCCCAGAACGGCCATGCCGTTGACCATGGTGGTGTGGCTGTCGGTGCCGACCAGAGTATCGGGATAGGCAACTTCTTCTCCGTTCTGGTCTTTGTCGCTCCAGACGGTTTGGGCCAGATATTCAAGGTTTACCTGATGGCAGATGCCGGTGCCGGGTGGCACAACGCGGAAATTGTCAAACGCCGACTGCCCCCATTTCAGAAACTGATAGCGTTCCATGTTTCGTTCATATTCGCGATCCACGTTCATCTGGAACGCGCGCGGATTGCCAAACGCATCAATCATGACTGAGTGGTCGATGACCAGATCCACCGGGTTCAACGGATTGATCTTTTGCGCGTCACCACCCAGCGCCTTGATCCCGTCACGCATTGCGGCCAAATCGACGACGGCCGGGACGCCCGTGAAGTCCTGCATCAATACGCGGGCAGGGCGATAGGCAATCTCGCGCGGGTTTTTACCACCATTTGCGCCCCATTCGGCAAAGGCTTTGATGTCATCAACCGAGACAGAAAACCCGTCATCCTCAAACCGCAGGATGTTTTCCAACACCACTTTCAGTGCCGCAGGAAGTCTGGAAAAATCACCTAGACCGGCCTCTTGCGCGGCGCGAATCGAGTAATAAGCAATGGACTTGCCGTTCACGCTCAGGCTGCGGCGTGTCTTAGCGCTATCCTTTCCAACGGTAATGGGCATTGTTGGCCTCCCTTTCAAAATATTGGGTTTGGGGATTTGCTGATTGTTTTCTGGAGCATCATTGCCGTGCATTCAAGGCTTAGATACCTTGACTTCTAAGTTGTATGCTAAAGTATACAATTCAAGGGCGATTGTTTTTAAATCTCAAGAAACCTTGATTGGCGGTTGAGCGTCGATCCGTTTAAACCGGATAAGCACCCCAAAAGCCCGAGATTTCATATGTTCAGAATTGCTCCTGTCACTGTGTTTGTTTCCCTGTTTCTGGCCACCTCAGCCGTGGCCGAGAATGACCCGGTTGTGGTCGAACTGTTCACATCACAAGGGTGTTCGTCCTGCCCGCCAGCCGACGAGTTGATGCATGATCTGGCACAACGTGACGATGTGATCGGACTGGCCCTGCATGTGGATTATTGGGACTATATTGGTTGGAAGGACGAATATGCCGATCCCAATCACACCCTGCGTCAGCGCGCCTATGCGCGTCAGGGCGGGCGGTCGATGATCTACACGCCGCAGATGGTTATCAACGGTCAGCAGGATGTGGTCGGTGCAAAGTCGCAGGAGTTGGAGTATCTGATCGATGCCCATCTCAAAGCTGCGCCCGAGGCCGAAGTGGTGGCGACCCGTTCGGGCAACGATGTCACGGTCGATGTTACGCCGGTCGAACTGCCAGAGGGTGAGCTTTTTGACGTGCGCGTGGTGCAGTATGCGCCGATGCGCCATGCCTCGATCCGCCGAGGAGAGCTGGCAGGGCATGAGTTGGACTATGCAAATGTTGTAGATACCTGGCAGGTCGCCGGGCAGTGGGACGGGGTGGCGCCGCAGAAGTTTTCGGCGGTGTTGACCTCGGACCTGCCAGCGGTCGTACTTGTGCAGAAGGTTGGGCATGGCCCAATCGTTGCCGCCACCAAGGTCAAGTGATCAGGGCATATCCTCGGGCTGAACGCCAAGTCCGTTCCAGGCTTTCCAGCGTCGGTGAATCCAGAACCATTGTCCCATGTGCTGCCTTACCATAGCCTCAAGATCATCATTGGTGAACTGGGTCATGGTCTTGGCGTCAGTATGCGGAACCGGGTCATGCAGGACGATTTCGAAATCAATGCCATTAGGCTGGCGGATTGCATAGCACGGGATCAGTTCGGCTTTGTATTTCATCGCCAATTCGGCGTTCAAGACGGATGTCACGGCCGGTTTGCCAAAAAACGTCAGTTCTTCCCCGCCGTGGGCGTGCAGGTCTGAGACGATGGCAATGATGCCGCCACTCTTGAGGGAGCGCACCATCTCAACCATGCCGCGGCGGCCCTGTTCGAACATGGGCGCGCCGGTTTTGTAAAACGCGTCGACATACATGTCGTTGAAATAGGGGTTTGCCATGCGACGATAGAGGCATCCGATGGGCTGTCCACTGCGGGTTTGCAGGGCGATCCGCGCTGCCAGGTAGTGACCGAAATGCGCGGTTATCATCATGACGGGTCGCCCTTCGGCCACGGCGGCGTCAAAGGCGGCAATGCCGGGGCCGGACACCTTGGCGCTGGCCTGCCGTTCCGTGAAGCCTTCTGGCGAAAAGTGCTCCATGATGGCGCGACCTGCATTGTCGGGTACAGCGCGACAGATGCGATTTACCTCGGCGTCCGACAGGTCGGGGCGGGTGAGCTTCAGGTTGCTGCGCACGCGCTTGGTGAACCCGACCAAAGGGGCAAGCCCGCGTACGATGGCCCCCATCGTTGCGATACGCCGTTCATACGGCAACAGCCGCATTGCTCCGATTACACCTTTCAGAAACAGGCCGGTAACATAATACTTTCGAAGCGCCCCGCGGCTTAGTTCCGACTTTTCGACGGGCATAATCTGGTCTCACCGGCTGTTGCATTTTGCCGGGTCAGACATACAAGGCACATTCCGCGACCACAAGCATTCCTATGGCTTAAGTCGTGGTGCTTGCCTATTCCTCATTGTCTTCTTCGATCAGGGCGATCGTTCCTTCGTCAACCAGGGCACGAATGGCGCCAACAATCTGTGTCATGGCCTCTTCAGCCTCAGATTGTTTAACTTTGCCGCGTTCGCCGATTTCTTCACGCAGGTTGTCGACCATTCGCGATGACATGTTGGACAAAAGGAATTCGGTTGTATCTTGGTCATCCTCAGCAGTGGCCCCGGCCAACGCGGTGACCAGATCGGCCTGATCCACCCTGCGGAGAACCGCCGAGACGTCGCGTGACAGGATACGGGCTGGGATATGCGCAAAGGTAAAGATCGAACGGCGCACGACGCTGGCGAAATCCGAATCCTCTTCGTCTAGCGCGGTTAGTAACCCGTCGCGGGTGGAGGCCGCCGACTGGTTCAGAATTGCGCCCACACGCGCCCCGGGACCATCCGCAAAGGCCTGCGACGGCCTTTGGTCCAGCTGAGCCGCCAGCGACCAGCCGATGCGTTCCACGGCCTCGGGTGTGACATTGGCGGTTTTCGAAACCGCATAGGTGATCTGACGGGCAACAGGACCGGGCAGATTCCCCAAAAGCTGCGCGGCCTTTGCGGTTTCCAGTTTCGATAGCATCACGGCGGCGATCTCGGTGCTTTCTGCTTGTGCCATGGCAGCCAGGTCTTCGGTTGGTACCTCGCGCAGCCGTTGCCAGGGATCACCAATCTGGCGCACTCCGGCCACCTTACGCAGCCGCGCGGCTGTAGCTGGGGCAATCTTACCATCCACCGCGTCCAAAGCACCGGCCAGACCGTGCGGGAAAGACAGGCCGACGCTGTCCAGCGCCTGTGCAAACTCCTGCGCCACTGCGTCCAATGTCACACGATCCACCAGCCCCATCTCACCCAGCTGATGGGTCAGTTTTTCCTGCAAATCGTCGGGTAGATCCTCTAGCGGGATATCCGCGCCTTCATTCAGCAGCAGCCGCACGACCACGGCGGCCTTCTGTCGGTTGCTGAGCGCGCGAGGAATGACGCGAGGCGCTTCACTGTCCGCCTGATCTGTCACCGGAGCCGCCCCCGGTGCCACCTGTATCAAAGTGTTTGTATCCTGCATCTGCCTGCGGTGCCATAGTTGCGTTCCACAGGCAAATTACGGAGAGTCGGGTAAAGAAAGGCTGAAGCTTAGTAGTTATAGGTCAGCCCGGTGCGGATTGCCTCGCGCAGCGACGCCTCGGCCCAGGTGCCTTCACCACCGCGCGCCTTGATCTCGCGCCATTGTGCAATTGCCAAATCGGTTTTCCCTTCGGCCACAAAGCCCTGACCCATATAGCTGCGTGCTAGGATATTGTCGGGGTTGGTTTCGATGGCGTTGGAATAAAAGACGTTAGCCAGTTCAAGCTCACCCATTTTGCGATAGGTAAAGCCCCAGTAGGTCAGCACACGATCATCGTCTTGATCCATAATGCGTAGAATATTCTGAGCGTTTTCTAACTGGCCGTCATATGCCAATTCCCGCACGGCTTCATACAGCTCATCTTGGGTGAAGTTGGTCTTGTCCGGCTTGACACAGCGCCCGGCATCCTTGTCGTAAACGCGGCCAAACAGGCATTTCTTGGTTGTGTTCGTTGGCTTGGGTGCGGCGCCGCTTCCACCGCCCGCAGCGTATGCCGCCGGTGCAAACACAAAGGCCTGAAGGGCAATAGCTGAAACTAATACAAGACGCATTTTCCTACTCCGTTCTCTGGGCTGCTCTGATCAAGCATAGTGCGATCTGATAAAAAGCTAACAATCGCGGCCTCGCTTTTATTCACAAGTAGGAAATAAAATTCTCAGCTGTTTACGATTTTCGCGCATGTTTGGGTTTCGGAATCCCAATATGTCCCGTCTGCGCAGGACTGGGTTTGCTTGGAATGGCCAGTACAGGCCAAAGCGACCGAAGCTGAAAACGTAAGGGCCAAGGCGCAGAGAATGGTGCGTATCATGCTATTTCTCCCGTTCGGGCATATAGGCGCACCATAGCTGATTTTGACCCGTCTGGCAAAAGAGCAGGGCCCGGATCGCGTTGTGCGAACCGGGCCCTTTGAACTGACTGAACGGTCAGGTTTTATTCGCCAAACACGCGGGCGAAGATCGTGTCGACGTGTTTGGTGTGGTAACCGAGGTCGAACTTCTCTTCGATTTCTTCAGGGCTCAGCGCTGCGGTGACATCGGCGTCGGCAAGCAGTTCTTCTTTGAAGTCGGTGCGATGTTCCCACACTTTCAACGCGTTGCGCTGAACCATGGCATAAGCATCTTCGCGGCTGACCCCTGCTTGCGTCAGCGCCAGCAGAACCCGCTGGCTCATCACCAGACCGGGGAACTTGTTCATGTTCTCCAGCATGTTCTCGGGGAAGATTAGCATCTTGTCGACCACGCCGGTTAGGCGGGTCAGCGCAAAATCCAGCGTGATTGTCGCATCCGGGCCGATCATGCGTTCGACCGACGAATGCGAGATATCGCGTTCATGCCAGAGCGCCACGTTTTCCATCGCCGGGATCACCGCTGCGCGCACCATGCGCGCCAGACCGGTCAGGTTCTCGGTCAGGACCGGGTTTTTCTTGTGCGGCATGGCCGAGGAGCCTTTTTGGCCCATCGAGAAGAACTCGGCACCCTCCAACACCTCGGTCCGCTGCATGTGACGGATTTCGATGGCGATGTTTTCGATGCTGCTGGCGATGACGCCAAGGGTCGCAAAGAAGGCCGCGTGGCGGTCACGCGGGATGACCTGCGTGCTGATCGGTTCAGGCACCAGACCTAGCTGATCGCAGACATGCTCTTCAACGCGGGGATCGATATTGGCGAAAGTGCCGACCGCACCACTGATCGCACCGGTGGCGATTTCCGCACGGGCGTCGCGCATGCGTGACAGGTTGCGGTCCATCTCAGCATAGAATCGGGCAAAGGTCAGACCCATTGTGGTGGGTTCCGCATGGATGCCGTGGCTGCGACCGATGCGGACGGTGTTCTTGTGTTCGATCGCGCGGCGTTTCAGGGCGGCCAGCAGGCTTTCGAGGTCAGCAATCAGCAGGTCCGCGGCGCGGGTAAGCTGTACGTTCAGGCAGGTGTCAAGTACATCCGAAGAGGTCATGCCCTGATGGACAAAGCGTGCCTCTTCACTGCCGACATGCTCGGCCAGATGGGTCAAAAAGGCGATAACGTCGTGCTTGGTGACGGCCTCGATCTCATCAATGCGGGCCACGTCGAATTCCACGTCCTTGGCCTTCCACACCGCCTCGGCGTTTTCGCGCGGGATGACGCCCAGATCGGCCATGGCGTCGCAGGCGTGAGCCTCGATCTCGAACCAGATGCGGAACTTGGTCTCGGGCGACCAGATGGCAACCATATCGGGGCGGGAATAACGTGGAATCATTGGCGGTGAGACCTTTTTGTGTTTGGGATAGAGCGTTGGCGCGGGGTTTAAACCCAGCCGCACAAGGGAACAAGGCACGAGTGCAAGTATGAGACGGTTTGCCCTGATTTTGGCCGTTTGGCCCGGTTTTTTGGCCGCGGAAGAGTTCCGGGCACTGACCGGAGACGAGATTCTGGATGCCCTGACCGGCCAGAAGCTCGATTACGGGGACGGCGTCTGGCAGACATTCGATGAAACGATGCTGACGCAGTATTACTCGGGTGGTCCAAGCGCGGGCCGTTGGGCGGTGCGCGAGGATCGGTATTGCTCGGTCTGGCCGCCCTCTGATTTGTGGGCCTGTTTTGACGTTCAGAAAAAGGGTGACGTGATCCGGTTCGTCGATGACAGCGGAGGCACCACCGACGGGACCTATGCCGAATGACCCAGCCGCGCAGCCTATCCGAGTTCGAAGGGAGCTGGAGTCTGAGCCGAACCATAAACGACGCGCGGGCAGGGCAGTTCGTGCAAGCCGAAGGTCACGCGGTTCTGCGCCCGGCTGAAAATGGGTTAATCTATGATGAAGAGGTCACGCTGCGCATTCCGGGTCAGGCCGAGATGACAGGCACCCGGCGCTACCTGTGGCGGGATGCAGGCGAAGGGATTGCGGTTCATTTCGAAGACGGACGGTTTTTTCATACATTGAAGCTGGAGCATTCGCAGTCTAGGGATCATCATGATTGTCCGCCAGACAGCTATGATGCGGTCTATGATTTCTCAGCCTGGCCGATTTGGTCGGTCCACTGGACGGTGAACGGACCGCGAAAAGCCTATGAAATGAAAACCGAATACCGCCCTCGATAGCGCAATCATCTTGAAGTCTCGATGTGAAATGGGCCATCCTGTGCCCCAATTTCCATCCGAACGTGGAGAAACGAAAATGACTACAAATGTTCTGGCCGAAGCAATCGGTCCGCGCGAGGGCACAGCGCTGCGCGTGAAACAGGTGGCCTTGGTCGCGGTGGGTATCGTTACGCTGGCGATTGCCGCAAAGATTAAGGTTCCGATGTGGCCGGTACCGATCACCATGGGTACCTTTGCCGTTCTGACCATCGGTACCGCCTATGGTGCGCGTCTGGGTCTGATCACCATGCTGGGTTATCTGTTGATCGGCGCGCTGGGTTTTGACGTCTTCGCCGGGTCCTCGGCCGAGAAATTTGGGCTGACTTACATGATGGGCGGCACTGGCGGCTATCTGGTCGGCTACCTGATGGCTACCGTACTGCTGGGCGCGTTGGCCGCGCGCGGTTGGGATCGCTCGGTCGGGAAACTGGCGCTGGCGCTGGTGCTGGCAAATGTACTGATCTATGTGCCTGGCCTGCTTTGGCTGGGTCAGCTCTATGGTTGGGATAAGCCGATCCTGGAATGGGGTCTGACGCCCTTCCTGATGGGGGATGTGATCAAACTGGCGCTGGCCGCTCTGCTGATCCCCGGCCTGTGGAAACTGGTTGGCGACGCCCGCAACTGATTTCCGAATAACTTTGTGAAAGACACCGCGCCCAAAGCAATCCGGGCGCGGTTTTTTGTGGCCTATTCCAAGAGATGCTGGACAAAACCGGCCACCGCAGTCCAAGCTGCATTCAACGAAAACATCAGGTTATTTAGAAATGAGAATTTTTACTGGCTCGACTCTGGCCGCCTGTGCCGCCCTGTGGTTAGGGGCCGTGGCACCGGCGTCTGCGGATACTCCTGTCACATATACCGAAGCAGGGCGCGCCCTGTTTGGCTTTTCCGTGCCCGATTATTGGGTCGTGCGAACGGGCGGTCCGCGTGAGATTGAGGATACGGAACTGGGTGATCTTCGCGCTGTCGCACGTGTCATGGCCATACGGCCTTTGACCGATGACAACGTCTGGATGGGGTTCGTTTCACCTGCTGGCGTAAAGTCAATTAAGGATGGACTGCAATATCTTGAAGATATTGATAAGTTTCTTGTTGAAGATCCCGAAGTTACCAACACGTCCGACACACGAATTGGCGGTTTACCGGCGCGAGTGATCCGGGGGACCGGTACCCGCGACGGGCGTGGCATCAACTTTACTGCCTCGGTCATTGACCTGCCAAACAGTCGCGTGGCCGTTGTTGTCGCGATCCTGCGCAATGGCGCTGATCCGGCTTATGTTGACGACCTGAATGCCGTATTCGCGTCGTTTCGGGCCTCGCAGTAAGGAGATGTGCTGATGATCACAAAACGTATCAAACGTAAAATCCTTGCGCTGGGGCTTGGGGCTGCAAGTTTTACGCTCTCTGCATGTGATGGTGTTTCAGTTGGTGTCGGCTATGGATACGGTTACGACCCGTTTTATGACTCGATGCTGTGGAATGACTACTATCGACGCGATGTTGACGTAGATATTGACGTCGACCGGCCTCCGCGGCCGAATCCGCCTGCTGGCAAACCTCCGGCAAGACCAAAGCCGCCGGTTGCAAAACCACCTGCGCGACCGCGTCCACCAGTGGCGCGACCACCCGCAGCCAGACCGCCGATCCATCGCCCGGCGCCACGACCGCGCAGATAGTTTCAGAGGGTCAGGTCAGAAGTTCCGTAGTGATATGGGCTGACCCTTCCAACGTTCTGTGTACAGGGCATTTATCTGCAATCTCCAGCAGCCGGGTACGCTGTTCCTGATCCAGCGGTCCTTCCAGGCGGATTTTGCGGCGGAACACGTCGATCTTGCCGTCTCCGGCAAGACCGGCATCCTGACCATGTACTTTGTTGTGGCAGACATCGACCGAGATACCCGTCAGTGGCCACCGCTTGCGCCGCGCATACATGCGGATCGTCATCGACGTACACGCCCCCAGGCCCGAGGAAACAAAGCCATAAGGCGACATGCCCCGATCCGTACCGCCATAGGATTCAGGCTCATCCGCAACCGCGTGATGCCGGGGGCCGGATTGGATATCCTGCAAATACCCGGAGGGATCAACTTCGGTCACGCGCACCACGCCCTCGGGCGCGCCCGGCGGTGGTGCCGGTGGGCAGAGTGTGACGTATCGCTTGACCCATGCCGCGATCACATCCGCCGCGTATTCCGCATCCGAGGCCCGCGTGATCAGGTGATCGGCATCGTCCAACGTAACAAAGCTTTTGGGATGTTTGGCAGCAAGAAAGATGGTGCTGGCATTGTCGATGCTGACGGTTTCATCCCGGGGGGCGTGCAGGACCAGCAGGGCAGCTTTCAGATCGCCAATGGCAGGAGTCAGAGCCGTTTCTGAAATGTCGTCGACAAAAGCCTTGCCGATGCGGAACGGGCGACCGCCCAGCATGACCTCGGCTGATCCCTCCTGTTCGATCTGAGGCAGTGCAGCCTCAAAATGGTGCGAGACATGTCCGGGATCGGCTGGCGCGCCCAGCGTGACCACTGCCTTGACGCTTGGGATACCAGCGCGCGCGCGTAGAACGGCAGCCCCACCCAGTGAGTGACCGATCAGCAAGGCGGGAGCCATGTTTCGCCCCGCCAGATAGTGGGCGGCAGCAATCAGGTCTTCTACATTCGAGGTAAAGGTGGTGTTCGCGAACTCTCCGCCCGAATGGCCCAGACCGGTGAAGTCAAAACGCAATACAGCAATGCCCATAGCCGCCAGACGCGCAGCAATACGGCGGGCGGCGGGAATATCTTTGGAACAGGTAAAACAATGCGCAAACAACGCGGTCGCAAGTACCGGTCCATCCGGCAAATCAAGGCGCGCAGCCAGCTGGTTGCCGTCGTGACCGGCAAAAGTGATGCGTTCGGTGGGCATGACAATTCCTTACCTATCGGGATGGCCCCAATAGTGTGTGCTTCGGTCTGGGCACTCAACCCCATTGTAAGAAGCGTCACGGGAAGGTGAGGGGAATACAGATATTTGGGTCGGACTCTTGCGAGAATTTTAGGTTCAATATTTGTGATGTTTGATCACTCAAATATTCGTTTTAATTATTTTGCTCTGATGTCCATCTTGCAGGTGTCACACACAGTCAGCCAAGGAGGCTAACATGGCACACACTGCATCCGCCCCGCGCGGCGTTGTTATTCGACCTGATCTTTTGATCATCATTGCCCTGACCGGAATTTTGGGGTTCTCAGTCGGGCAAAATTGGCCACAGGCAGGGTCGGCTACAATCGAAGCCGCCATCCCATCCGAGGATTGGCACGGGAACGTTCGGCGCTCAACCTGGCCGGACTGAACTTTTACTCAAGCCCCATAAGCTGAGGGTCGAACGGGTATGTGCTGAGGTTTTCATACCCGTCCTCGGTGATCAGCACCTGATCTTCCAGCTTGATCGAAAAATCGCCCCCAACCTCGCCACAGGCGGCTTCGACACACAACACCATGCCGGGCTCAAGCGGATAGTCGTATGAGCCCGCAACCGCCTTGTCCGGATAGGCAACCAGAGGCCATTCATCACACAGACCCACGCCATGCATCAGGCAGCCGTATTTTTGCGCCTGAAACTTGTCGTCCAGCTTGTGTGCATTGGCGGTCAGTTCCGGAATCATCACGCCGGGTTTCAGCATTTCCATATTGGTCATGATATGTTCATGCGCGTGCTGCATGGCATAGATCATGTCGGGGCGAGGTTTTTCATCCCCGATCCACCACGTGCGTGAGATGTCGATGCAGATGCCGTACGAGCCGATCAGATCGGTATCAAAGGCAATGATTTCATTCTTTTGCGTGATCCGTGGACCACATTCCTGAAACCAAGGGTTTGTACGCTGCCCCGAGGCCAGCAAGCGGGTTTCAATCCATTCACCTCCGCGCCGGATGTTTTCGGCGTGCAGAACGGCCCAGATATCGTCTTCCGAGGTCTTGCCATCCCCTACATTCGCCCGCGCGAACTTCTCCATCTCGGCCACCGCGGTTTCACAGGCGTGATTGGCACAGCGCATGGCCAGAATTTCATCGGGTCCTTTCACGGCGCGGGTCTTTTCGGTGACCTCTTCACCCTCCATGATTTCAAACCCTTGCGCCTCAAGCGCGCGTAGGCCGTGCAACATGATCTTGTCGACGGCCAGACGTTTGTTGCCATCGCCATGTTCGTCGATCAGCAGCCGTACCTCGTTCGAGAACACGTCGGCCTGAACATCCACCTTGTCACCACGGTCAAAATAAAACAGGTCCGCTCCCGAGCGTTGTTCACGTACCAGAGGATTGAATTTCGACAGGAAGGGAGAGTTTTTATAGTCCCAGATCACCATGTAGCCATCGGCACACAGCAGCACGGCGCGGAACGGGTTATGGGTGTTCCACAACTGCATATTGGTGCTGTCCGTTGCATAACGGATGTTAAGCGGATCGAACATCAGCAGCCCACCATAGCCACGATCGACGATGGCCTTCGTCAGGCGCTTCCACCGGTATTCCCGCATCCGCGCCAGATCGGGCAGGGCAAGCCCGGCGGCTTCCCATTCGGCAAAGGCCAGTTGCGTCGGCCCGATCTCAATCCGATCATTCTCGTTCGGGGTGCCGTCGCCAAGCGTAGCGCCCTTTGCCGGGTCAATCTTGCGGCTGTCGCGATAGTGCTGGTTCATAGTGGGTCTCCCTGCCTGCGGTCGAGCGTGGAGAATCATTTCCCCCACGTCTTGAAGGTTTGCGACCGGGCATCCGTCGCTTTTTGACCGACAATCCAGTAAACTGGTGTTAGGTCAAAGGCATGACGATCCTCCAGACCTCAATTCCTTATGATCCGCTTGCCCCACGTCCTTTGCCCGGTATCCAACCGGGCAGCATGGATGATTGGCTGCATTGTGATGAAGTGTTTGCCGCGCAGATGCAGCGGCGCACGACGTTGTTGACCGAAAGACGGGCAGAAGTTCTGGCGCTGGACCCAAGTGCCGAACCTGCGGCGCAGGAGCTGTTGAACCTTGTCCTAAAGCACGCTTACCCTGGGTGTTTGGACCGGGTCATACGCCCGGACGGGCAGGGTGTTGAAATCGACCGCTCCAACCCCATGGATATGCTGTGTCGTCTGGTGCAGGAAGATTTCTGCATCCTTCAAAAGCACGGGGATGAACACGTTCTGACCGGTGCCATCCTGTGTTTTCCCGCCAGTTGGCGTTTGTCTGAAAAATTCATGCGCCCCTTGATCGACATTCATGGGCCCGTCGCCAGCTATGATGCCGATATGGCCCACCGCGTGCAGCGCCTGTTTGATGGAATACAACCTGAACGTCCGCTTTGGCGCTTCAATGCCTTGTGGTACGAGGACGCGGAACTGCACCAACCCCGCAGTGCCAGCGCACCGCGAGATGTCCAAGAACCTGGGGTCGCACAGTATCTGCGCAGCGAACGACAGACGCTATTGCGTCTGCCTGAAACGAAGGCCGTGGTCTTTTCAATCCATACTTATGTGCTTGAGGCAAAGCACCTGCGCAAAGCGGAAAACCCCGCCTAAGTGGCGGGGCTTCCAAGGAGGGTCTTCGGTTTAGTGCTACATGCCAAACGCGTTTGCGACACCGGCAATTGCCCCGCTTGTGCTGAGAGCGGAGATTGCTACGGAGTAGGCAAGTACCTGAGTATTAAGGCGAAAATCTTCACCTTTGATCAGGTTCACTGCGGCCAGAGAGACCGCGATCGGAACTGACACGCTTGCCACGGCCCCGGTCAATCCCCAACTGGACAGTCGCAGGATATCGCTGGGCTTATCGTGGTCGAGGGGGGGCGTATCTTCGTCCCGATCAGTAGGTTGCTCGATAGGTTCTGTCCGGAAAGCGATGCTGAGCAACTGCTCATCCGACAGCTGGATCGGCCGGGCTGCTGGTTTCAGCGCCTCTTTTTGTGGCTCATCCAGGTCTTCTTCAGTAATGGCCAGCCCCGCGAACGGGCCTGTCACTGCCTCGAAAATCTGTTGTCTGTTGCGTGGTTTGGAAGGCGTCAGCGTGTTGAACGCGCTCATGAACTGTTCCACGGTCAGAACTGTGTTGGGCGACAGCCATTCGACGCGCTGCGTCGCGCAGATATCAACCATCCGATACAGGATGACCACCAACATAAGCTCTGAGATTTCTCTGTCATCCAGCAGCGCTGATACCGGAGAGATTGTAATTGCCAAACGGCTCTGCGGAAGGGTCACGATCGGCCGATGGGCGGTCTTTAACCCGGCTGCACGGTCCAACCGCTCAAAACGGTCTTCTGCTCCGGTCGTCTGAGTTTCCAAAGTCAGGCGCACCAGATACTGGCTGGATACGATGCTGGCTTCGGTTGTGCTTAGCATGGTCTTACGCTCGACCAGATGGCCATAGTCTTCCAATGTCGTGGCGACGATGGCACCGAACCGCTCGATCGCGCCGTCGGTCTCACCGTCGAATTGAAGACCACCATGATAGCTGTGCTTCGTAGTCACTGCGCTGTCCCTTGTCGCATCCTGTCTTACCAAACAGTTTAACAAGCGATATGGGGCAGAATTTGGCAGAAATGGAAAAAAATCCAAAATTGGCAGGATTGATTACTCTATGGAAACCTAGACATTTTGGGGGCCACTTAATGTCTGTGGCAACAATGTGGCCGGATTGGGGTGTGCAGGCGCAGATTTGTGGCAGGTCTCAGCCGTCGATTCGGGCTGCCATAATCGCAATGGATTGCTGATAGACCGTGGCAGCGTTCCATTGCTGAATTACAGCGAAGTTGGGTTGCCCCGGCTGGTAGCCACGCCCCGGTTTCCACCCCTTTTGGCGTAGAAAATTGGCGGTTGAGGCAAGCGCGTCTGTCATATTGTAGAAATCGACCTGGCCGTCACCGGTTGCATCGACCCCATAGGTCAACGCATTGCCCGGCAGGAATTGAGTGTGCCCCAATTCGCCATGTTTGGCCCCTTGGGTTGCTGTCGTAATACTGCCTTGATCGACCAATTTTAACGCACCGATAGCATGTGGAATAAAGAAGTCAGAACGGCGACAATCATAGGCCAGTGTTGTGATCGCGGAAACAACCTGACTGTCCCCCATGAAATTTCCGAAACCCGTTTCCATTCCGTGAATGGCGATAAGCACTCCGCTCGGGACGCCGTATTGGCGCTCCAGCGCGGCATAGAACTGCGGGTTGCGGGCCTTGCGCTTGCGTCCTTGTGACACGATCGCGTCGGCGCCGCGTACCCGCATGAATTTGTCCAACGAGTATTTAAAGCTTTTTTGATTGCGGTCTGCCGCGATTGTACGGGTGGCGTATTGGCTTTGCGCCAGCGCCTGCAATCCCTTCTTTTTGACTCCCGCGCGTTTAGCCTGTTTGGCAAAGTCCTTCTTCCAGACCTCAAACCCGCTGCTGGTATTGCCGCAAGGGGCGCTGGCCGCAATTGTGGGCAGAGCCAGCGTAAGGGTCAGTAAAATTGCAAATCGCTTCATGAAAAGAATCCCTAAATAAGCTAATTCCAACCGACCCCGCAATCCGAGTGGCACTTATAATGCACGCTGCAGATCCTCGGCCGTCAGGACGGGCTGAATTTCGATATTGGCGTTCAATGCGGCAAAAAGGGGCTCGTTGATCTTCGGCATGCGGGCCTGATCGCTTTCCTCGAAAATGACAATGCCCATGCGTTTTCCGTGTTCCAGCGCAAAATAGGCGGCCTCGGCATTGACGTCTTTCACAAGCGCTTCGATGGCTTTTCCCAGCGATCCGTCCCGTTCTGCTTGATTGCCTTTTTCAACCGGTATTGTGAATTTCAACATCAACCGCATCGCGCCCTCCCAAAATCCTCTGATCAATACTTTGGGACGAGGCTCGGACGTTCGTGCGTGTCAGTCAAGATGTGTTGTCCTGAACGGCAAAAGGGCGCCCGGTAGGACGCCCTCAGCTTTTCTTAAGTTCAACCGCCGCTTAGCAGCTGTAGTACATGCCGTACTCAACCGGGTGCGGAGTATGCTCGTAGGTTTCGACCTCTTCCATCTTAAGTGCGATGTAGCCGTCGATCTGGTCTTTGGTGAACACGTCGCCTTGCAGCAGGAAGTCGTGATCCGATGCCAGAGCTTCCAGAGCTTCACGCAGGCTGCCGCAAACGGTCGGGATATCGGCCAGTTCCTCGGCGGGCAGATCGTACAGGTTCTTGTCCATGGCTTCACCCGGATCGATCTTGTTCTTGATGCCGTCCAGACCGGCCATCAGCAGTGCGGCAAACGCCAAATAAGGGTTCGCAGCCGGATCGGGGAAGCGGGCCTCGACGCGCTTGGCTTTCGGGCTTTCGGTCCACGGAATACGGACACAACCCGAACGGTTACGGGCCGAGTAGGCGCGCAGAACAGGAGCTTCGAAACCTGGGATCAGGCGCTTGTAGCTGTTGGTCGACGGGTTGGTGAAGGCGTTCAGGGTCTTGGCGTGCTTCAGAACACCACCGATGAACCACAGGGCTTCGTCCGACAGATCAGCATACTTGTCGCCAGCGAAGAGCGGCTTGCCGTCTTTCCAAATCGACATGTTGACGTGCATACCGGTGCCGTTATCGCCTGCGATCGGCTTCGGCATGAAGGTCGCCGACTTGCCGTAGGCGTGGGCAACGTTATGGATGATGTACTTGTATTTCTGAAGCTCGTCAGCCTGTTTAGTCAGGCTGTCAAAGATCAGACCCAGCTCGTGCTGGCACGAGGCAACCTCGTGGTGGTGCTTGTCGACCTTCATGCCCAGACGTTTCATGGTCGACAGCATTTCCGAACGCAGGTCCTGTGCTTCGTCAATCGGGTTGACGGGGAAGTAGCCCCCCTTGACGCCCGGACGATGGCCCATGTTGCCCATCTCGTACTCGGTATCGGTGTTCCACGATGCGTCGGTTGCATCAACTTCGTAGGATACTTTGTTGATAGTGTTCGAGAAACGAACATCGTCGAACAGGAAGAACTCGGCTTCGGGGCCCATATAGGCCACATCACCGATACCCGATGCCTTCAGGTATGCTTCGGCTTTCTGAGCGGTGCCGCGCGGGTCACGCTCATAAGCTTCGCCAGTGTCGGGCTCGACAACCGAGCAGTGCACGCAGATGGTCTTTTCGGCGTAGAACGGATCGACATACGCGCTATCGGTGTCGACCATAAGCTTCATGTCCGATGCTTCGATCGACTTCCAGCCCGCGATGGACGAACCGTCGAACATAAAGCCTTCTTCCAGGAAATCCTCGTCAACCTGGTCGGCCATCAGGGTCACGTGCTGCAACTTGCCGCGCGGGTCGGTAAAGCGAACATCGACGTATTCGGCGCCTTCGTCCTTGATCAGCTGAAGAACTGCGTCCTTGCTCATACTCTTATTCCTCTATTGGGTGTTCGATTACAGGGCTTCCGAACCGGTCTCGCCGGTACGGATGCGAATGGCTTGTTCAACGGGCGAGACAAAGATCTTGCCGTCGCCGATCTTGTCGGTTTTCGCGGCGGACACGATGGCCTCGATGGCGGCGTCAACCTGGTCATCGTCCAGAACGACCTCGATCTTCACCTTGGGCAGAAAGTCGACCACGTATTCAGCGCCGCGATAGAGCTCGGTGTGACCTTTCTGTCGACCGAACCCTTTGACTTCGATCACGCTGAGGCCCTGGACACCTACGTCCTGCAGCGCCTCTTTCACTTCGTCCAGTTTGAACGGTTTGATGATCGCTTCGATCTTCTTCATCCCGGGCTCCTATAACTCTTGTCAGAAAGGCACTGATCACGTCTAAGATCGGTCGGCAATCTGATTGCGAAAATGGCCGGGCCCTTGTGGTGAGAAATTAAGCGGTGGGTGAAATTTTGATCGACTTGCACAAAAAGTAATCAGAATTGAATCGTCAGGGGAATTTGAGATGACGGAATTGCTGACAGCTTCACAGATGCGGGCCATCGAACAGGCCGCGATTGAGTCTGGCGAGGTGACCGGGCTGGAGTTGATGGAGCGGGCCGGGCGCGGCGTTGTTGAGGCGATTTTCGAGGAGTGGCCAGAGCTGTCGAAGACCTCGGGGTGGGCTGTGGTTTTGTGCGGGCCGGGGAATAATGGTGGAGATGGGTTTGTCGTTGCCCGGCTGCTGAAAGAGTGGGGTTGGGAGGTCGAGGTCTTTCTCTATGGCGATCCGCAGAAATTGCCGCCGGATGCTCGTAAAAACTATGAACGCTGGGCTGACATAGGAGGCGTCGAACCACTTGATGGACAGTTGGAGCCTTCGACGCTCAAGGCCAACGTGATTGTTGATGCCCTATTTGGCACGGGGCTTACCCGCCCCATATCGGATCTTGGTCTCCTTATGCTTGACCTGCATGACGGTCAGGGGCTTGGTGCAGCTATGGAGGTGGCGCAAAGACCCGACTGGTGTCCGGTGATTGTGTCAGTTGACCTGCCAAGTGGTTTGTGCAGCGACAGTGGTCGTGCTTGAGGACACCGGATTTCGTAGGACTACCTGCTAAATTAGAGGCAATGTCATGCGCTGGCGATCTTACCGTCTCCTTTCACAGTAAAAAGCTGGGTCACACGCTGGCTGATGGGCCTGAATTGTGCGGACGTGTTGTCGTTAAGGGGATCGGGCTGAAAGTGTCCAAGAAGGATGGGTGTGTATCTGAGGTGCACGCCGGCTCTGGTCGGAGAGGAGGTAAAGAGAGTACATCGCACAAATACTCCCACGGCCACGCTCTTATCCTTTCGGGTGGCGCAGGTAAAACCGGTGCTGCTCGATTGGCGGCGCGCGGGGCTCTGCGGATTGGGGCAGGGCTTGTGACGTTGGCGGTGCCTCCGGCGGCTCAGATGGAGGTCGCTGTGCAGGTCACAGCCATCATGTTGCAGAGGGTCGAGGGAGCGGATGGCCTGACACAAGTGCTGCAGGACGAGCGGCTCAACGCATTGTGCCTTGGCCCCGGGTTGGGGCTGGAACGTGCGCGGGATTTGGTGCCAGCGGCTCTGAACGCCAAGCGCGCGACTGTACTGGATGCGGATGCATTGACGGCTTTTGCGGATGATCCCGCAGCCTTGTCCGCGCAATTGCATGAAAACTGCATTTTGACACCACATGGTGGTGAGTTTGCGCGGTTGTTTCCGGATATTGCCGAAAAGCTGTCAGCCCCTGCAACCAAAGGCCCGGCCTATTCCAAGGTGGATGCAACACGCGAGGCCGCCAAGCGGGCAGGGTGCGTGATCTTGTTCAAAGGGCCGGACACAGTGATCGCGGCGCCGAACGGACAGTGTTCGGTCAATGCAGCAGTCTACGACCGTGCGGCCCCTTGGTTGGCTACGGCCGGGTCCGGCGATGTTCTGGCTGGTTTTATCACCGGGCTGCTCGCGCGTGGGTTTGCCCCGATGCAGGCCGCTGAAACAGCGGCTTGGTTGCATGTGGAATGCGCGCGTGCGTTTGGCCCGGGGCTTATCGCTGAAGACTTGCCCGAGTTGCTTCCTGAAGTTTTCAAACAATTTAATATATGATTTTTAGGCGAGATTTGGCCGATCCACCCGATCTTCGGCAGCATTTGGCCGACGGGTTTGCGGTGTCATCAAATCGAGTGTTTGCCAGACGCATAGCCGGGCGTCAGAATTCGCTTGGAGGGGGTCTCCGGCTGCGGTCTTCCTGCAGATAATGCGTTGATTAAAATAGGAATTATTTCTGACTTTCCTGCTCTGAGTGGCGGACATGCAATACTTTGAAAGTATCACAAGAGGCCTCTGGAGCCATGGCAGCATGCACGCGATTGATGAGCAACGAAAGCCGGAATTTTCAAGGTGAATGAAATGACCCAGAAACTAAAACTGTCCTCAATAGCTGCGATGTTGGTTGCGACAACGGCAATTCCCGCGGCAGCGGAACTGAAATACAACAACAACAGTGGCGGTTACGTTCTGTTGTACGGACAGCTCGATCCGGTGATCGTCTCGGTCGATGATGGCGAGGAAACGGAAACGCGCTTGCTGGACAATGACCTGTCCAACAGCCGCGTCGGCCTGCGGCTGATGCAGCCCTATGGCAGCAATGAATTCATGTTCCGTTTCGAAACCGGACTGGGTCTGCCGAGTACGGGAACGGCCAACCAGAACGGAACCAACAATGACGGGTGGTCACGGGAAGACATCCGACATGTCGATTTCTCGTTAAAAGGGGGATACGGCAAGTTCTCGGCCGGGCAGGGGAGCATGGCGTCGGACGGTGCGGCCGAGGTTGACCTGTCTTATGTTGGAACGGCTTTGTATTCCTTTACGAACGACGAAAACGGCGCGTTCTTCTATCGCGGAACCGACGGCGTTCTTAGCGGCATCACGGTCGGTGACTCGGCAAGCAACTTTGATGGCGCTCGCCGTGGCCGGATCCGTTACGACACCCCCGACTTCAACGGTTTCTCAGCGGCAATTGCCTATGGTCAGAACATTCTGTCCAGCAGCGACGATGATGACTACTACGACATCGCGGTTTCTTACGGCAATACTTTCACAAATGGCGTGGAGTTTGCCGCAAGCGTGGCCTATGCGGTGCGGGATTTCGACAATAGCTCGGGTGAACGCAAAGACACGATCGGGTCCGCTTCGGTTTTGCTGCCCAGCGGTTTCAGCTTTACGGCGGCCTTGGGTACGCGTGACGACACTGCCACCGGTGCCAGCGACCCGGACTATTGGTACACCAAACTGGCCTATGAAGGGGACTGGTTGTCCTGGGGGAAAACCGGTGTCGGGATCGACTATTTCGATGGTTCGGATTTCGAAAACGACGGGTCCAGCACAAAATCCTGGGGTGTCGCCGTCGTTCAGCGGATCGACAGCATCAACACTGATGCGTACCTGAAATATCGCAACCATGACTTCGACGACACGGTCGACTTTGACAAGAACGAAGCTTGGGTTCTGGGGGCGCTCTGGAAGTTCTGATCCCGACCTTCTTAGGAATAGGCGCCCCGGGTCAGTCCGGGGCGTTTTTTTTGTTCAAATCGGCGGCAAAACAAGGCTGATCCGGGCTTTGCCCCCTTGCACGCAGGCGGCTGGGCAAATAGAAGGCGTCAAATTTGCCCGGCGCGCCGTTTTGCGCGCCCCGAATCCTATGGGGACTACCATAATGCAGGTTACCGAGACGCTGAACGAAGGTCTGAAACGCGGCTACAACATCGTTGTGACCGCAGCCGAGCTGGACGACAAGGTCAACGAAAAACTGACCGAAGCACAGCCCGAAGTCGAGATGAAGGGCTTCCGCAAAGGCAAGGTGCCGATGGCCCTGCTGAAAAAACAGTTTGGTCAGCGCCTGCTGGGCGAAGCGATGCAGGAAAGCATCGATGGCGCCATGAGCAAGCATTTTGAAGACAGCGGTGAGCGTCCGGCGCTGCAGCCTGACGTCAAGATGACCAACGAAGATTGGAAAGAAGGCGACGACGTTCACGTCGAGATGTCTTATGAGGCGCTGCCGGAAATCCCCGAAGTTGATCTGAAATCGGTCGAGTTGGAAAAGCTGATTGTGAAAGCAGACGATGAGGCCGTCGAAGAAGCGCTGAAAAGCCTGGCAGAAACCGCGCAGGACTTCAAAGCGCGCCGCAAGGGGTCCAAAGCCAAAGACGGCGATCAGGTTGTGATCGACTTTGTTGGCAAAGTGGACGGCGAAGAATTCGAAGGTGGTTCGGCCGAAGACTACCCGCTGGTTCTGGGCTCGAACAGCTTTATCCCCGGCTTTGAAGAGCAGCTGGTCGGTGTGAAGGCCGAAGAAGAAAAAGACGTGAACGTCAGCTTCCCAGAAGAGTACGGCGCCGAAAACCTGGCCGGTAAGGACGCTGTTTTCACCTGCACGGTGAAAGAAGTGAAAGAGCCGGTTGCTGCCGAGATTAACGACGAGCTGGCCACCAAGTTCGGTGCCGAAGATCTGGCTGGTCTGAAAGCTCAGATCGCTGAGCGTCTGGAGGCAGAGTATTCCGGTGCGTCGCGTGCGGTCATGAAGCGCGCGCTGTTGGACGCGCTGGACAAGATCGTTTCCTTCGACCTGCCGCCGTCGTTGGTTGAAGCCGAAGCCAAGCAGATCGCTCACCAGCTGTGGCACGAGGAGAACCCGGAAGTGGAAGGCCACGACCACGCCGAGATCGAGCCCACCGACGAGCACAACAAACTGGCCGAGCGCCGCGTGCGTCTGGGCCTGCTGCTGGCCGAGCTGGGTCAGAAGGCCGAGGTTGAAGTCACCGATGCCGAGATGACGCAGGCGATCATGAACCAGGCGCGTCAGTACCCGGGTCAGGAACGTCAGTTCTTTGAGTTCGTGCAGCAGAACGCTCAGATGCAGCAGCAGTTGCGCGCGCCGATCTTCGAAGACAAAGTCATCGACTACATCGTTGAACTAGCTCAGGTTGCCGACAAAGAAGTCAGCAAAGACGACCTGCAGAAAGCCGTAGAGGCACTGGAAGAGGAGTAATCCTCTTCCGCCCCCTGCCCACGGGGCTAAAAAAACGGAGCCGTCTGACAATCAGACGGCTCCGGTGGGTGGCTTTTGATCTTATGAGGTGAGGGGGTCAGGCCTCATGAGCAAAAGCACGGGGGGTACTCAGCAGAGCAGTCTTTTGCTCTGGCGTGAAACGATCTGACAGCGCTTCGATCAGTTTAAGCACGTCTTTGACTTCGTCTTTCGATTTTGCTGAATGCATCTGTTCGACGAAGTATTTCTCAAGCTCGGTCAGCGGTTGGTGATCGACATTAGCGGGTTTTTCAGCCTTGCCGAGCGCGAACAGACTCAACGCCTGTTCTTCGGTCAGGAAGACGTCATGTTCGATTCCCGCATAGTCCCGAATGCCCGAAATTCGTTCATCCGAGCAATCCATCAACGCCGCCATCGCAACCACTTTGCCCATTGGTTTTGCACTACCGAGGTAGTCATACGGGGCATTGCCCGACCGTTGCAGAACACGGTTCATGATCGGATCAATTACGGCGATCGAGTCCAGTACGCCGGCGGTTTTGGCGTATTCGAACGAGCCGATCATGACCTCACTGGTCACATAGGACACTGAATTTTTGCCGCGCCCTTGGCCCAGTCGTTTGGTGTCGACACAGAACCGGGTCGCTTCCCAGACCTGTGAACTGCGCAAGGGCGGTTCACCGTCCAGAATAGAATTGAAGACATCCGCAAGCATGTGTGGACCTGTGGTCTGCAACAGGCGCATACACCCAACGACTTCCCCCTCGTCGTTGATGCTGACCACGTGTGCAGGATTCAGGTCGTCGAACATATCGCGTTCACGGCCGTCTACTATGTTGACCTCCCAGCCCAAACGATCGCCGAACACGCGGGCTCGTAGTTTGAACATTTCGTCCAGGACATCACTAAACATATGCTGGTTGATACCATCAATTACGATGATCATTTCCATCCCCCTACAGTCTGGTTACCGTGACTCGAGAGTTAACCATGTCGCGGGCGGAAACTATTGGGGGTTTCCCGTATTTTTTCGATTTTTTGCTTATCCTGGGGCGATTAAGCCCAAACCTATCGCCCGGCCAATGGCCTGAGGCGTGGTTAACGCGCCCAGTTTTTCGCGGCCAGAGCGCATGTGAACCTCGACGGTTCGGTGGGAAATCGACAAAATATCACCAATATCTTGCTGCGATTTACCCTCAGCGACCCATTGAAGGATCTCTTTTTCGCGTGTCGAAAGGGCGGGCAGGTACAATGCTTTGGCCAGAACCCCGGACTGCATAACCGTATCATGCGCATGCACAGCGGCCATTTGCAGGTCGCCCATAACTTCTCTTTTGAGCGACTCCCATTCAGCATCTGAACAATCGCGGGTCACGCTTAGTATTCCGCATTCGCCGTAAGGGCCGCGGACAGGAACGGTTAAACCACGCGGGGTAATGCCGAAGTCATGTGCATCGCGGAAAACGGCATTAAATTTTTCGTCGTGATTGAAACGGCCCCAATCGACCGGTGCAATGCTGAGAACCGACTGGTAAATTGTTGGATCAAAATGGTGGTATCCATGGCTGCCGTAATGGATTTTCCATTCGTCAGGGTAATTCGCATACCCCTGAACGTCACCTTTCACAGGATTTAAAGTGGCATAAGACGCATAGTCAAAGCCGAGTTCCTCGCAGACCGAGTTGATTATGTCTGCGGTCGACTTTTCCTGTTGGTCGAGCGCGGCCAAGTCTATGAGTTTCACCTGTCCAACCTTTTACATAGCGCTTTCCACCCCCCGAAAGCGCACAGTCTGTCCGTATTCAAGCCTACGTTGCGTCAACCGAGGTATTAAGCGCAAGGGAATTGTTAATATCGCACAGGCATAATGCGTACTTAGAGCAACAGAACTGTGTGAATCTGGGGTATTTGGGTGGAATTCCGCCGATTCTGACGCGAATTGGCATCGGATGTTTACGTTCTTTGTACAAGTTGAGCGGGAATTCATTCGGGTACAAGCCCAGTTTCAACCAGCATTCCGCGGGCTTTGGCTTCGGGCCAATACCCTTTAGCGTACAGGAAGATTGCCCTTTGCTGATCGCCATCCGAAAGCAACCAGGCGCCGCGCAGATACTTTCCGGCAAATTCCAGATTGGCATCGGCGTCCAGCAGCCCCTGTGCATTTCCGCTGTAGCCCATAGAGCGTGCCGTCGCAGGAAGGATTTGCAACAGTCCGTAATAAGGCCGGTTCACAGCCCACGGGCGATGAGTGCTTTCCCGGATCGCCAGCTTGTGCACAAGCTCGCGGGGGACTTCGTAGTGATCCGCCCACTTATTGATCGAGGCCCGTAACTCAGGCGTTTCGTTGGGGTAGAGAGGGGGATCGAATGCGTCTTGCGACACCGTCTCCGGCCCTCCGCAAGCAGCGAAGGGGATCATCAGCATCATGGCCAGAGCGCTGCGGCGCAGGTAAGCGGTCATCTGTGTACTCCGAATTTCAGGGCGCGATGATAGGAAACGAGTGCCCATCTGCAAGCGTAGGCTTGAGATGTGGCCGAAATTTGCCCGTTTTGCGTGTGCATGAAAAAAGGCCGCACAAATCGGTGCGGCCTTTTCGAAATTCGATTGAACCAGATCAGGCTTTGGCTTCGTCTTCTTCAGCCGGAGCTTCTTCGGCAACCAGCTCTTCATCTTCCGAAGCAGCGGAACCGATATCGTCGAACAGTTCGGCGATTTCGAATTCAGCAGCGGCTTCTTCTTCAGCAGCCAGCTCCTGGATCGATTTGCCCGACGCCTGCAGTTCGGCTTCTTCTTCCGAACGGGCGACGTTCATCTTGATTTCAACTTCGACCTCAGGATGCAGTTTGACTGCGAGCGAGTGCAGACCCAGTTCCTTGATCGGTGCGATCAGGGCAATCTGTTTCTTGTCGACGGTGAAACCAGCCTCGGTTGCTGCGTCTGCGGCGTCACGCGGGGTGACCGAACCGTACAGAGCGCCGGCATCCGATGCTGAGCGAATCACGATGAACTGCTGACCGTCCAGCTTTTCAGCCAGTGCTTCAGCTTCTTTTTTGGTTTCCAGGTTGCGGGCCTCAAGCTGCGCTTTCTGAGCTTCGAACGAGGCGACGTTTGCCTCGGACGCGCTCAGCGCTTTGCCTTGGGGCAGCAGGAAGTTGCGGGCATAGCCGGGCTTTACGTCAACGACGTCGCCCATCTGACCCAGTTTCGCAACGCGTTCCAGAAGGATAACTTGCATGTCAGTCTCTCCTTACTTCACGGCGTAGGGCAGCAGGGCGAGGAAGCGGGCGCGCTTGATAGCACGGGCCAGTTCACGCTGCTTTTTCGCCGAAACGGCGGTGATGCGGGAAGGTACGATCTTGCCACGCTCAGAGATGTAGCGCTGCAGCAGACGGGTGTCTTTATAGTCGATCTTCGGCGCGTTGTCGCCCGAGAACGGGCAGACCTTGCGGCGGCGGAAAAATGGTTTTGCGGCCATGGTTTATGTCCTTTCGTCAGGCGTTGATCAACGGCGCTCGCGGCGGCCTTCGCGCTCGTCGCGCTTCTGCATTTGGACCGAAGGGCCCTCGGCATGCTCGTCGACCTTGATGGTCAGAACGCGCATAACATCATCATGCAGGCGCATCAGGCGCTCCATTTCCTGAACGGCGCCAGCGGGGGCGTCGGTCTTCAGGAAGGAATAGTGACCCTTGCGGTTTTTGTTGATCTTGTAGGCCATTGTCTTAACGCCCCAGTACTCGCTTTCGACGACGTTACCGCCGTTGTCCGCCAGAACGGTGCCGAAATGTTCGACAAGGCTTTCTGCCTGCGCGTTGGACAGGTCCTGACGCGCGATCATTACATGCTCATACAGCGGCATGTGTACTCCTGTTTCTATCAAGGCGCATTTCATAGGCGGGGCCATTTTGTCCTTCGCGACCCTGCCACGAGAGGCTGCGCGATTCATAAGATTTGCGAAGGATGGCCTCATATACACGTTTGAGCGTGAGGGGCAAGCCCCGCCACAGACGCCTTGGCGGTGTCGTGCTATTAACATCCAATTAACATTGCGCTGCCCAATTCCTGACGCTTTTCGGCTCAAAGTTGTTTTTCATACCGGGGACTATCCGGAATTACCGGACCCAGAACGGCAACCTGAAAAACAGGGTGAGAGAGATGACCGCGATGAATACGAATGCATTCGAAGAGTCCGCAACCTCAGCGAACTATGAGAAATCTGTACCAGTTCTGATCGCCTTCGCACCGAACTGGAAGGTTCGGATGGTACTGGCCCGCGTCCTGGGCGCCTTTCTGATCGTGATGGCGTTTTCCATGTGGTTGGTGGCCGGTTCCGCAATGGCCGCCGAAGTCTGGCCGATCAAGCTGGCTGCGTCACTTATGTTTCTGCTGGTCGGGGTTAGCCTGCTGACGATTCAGCTGCTGGATGCCCGCCCGGACGCTTATTTCGATCCGATCCGCCGCGAGGTTCGGGTTCTGCAAAAGAACGAAAACGGCCGCCCGCAGACCGTTCTGCGCCGCAGCTATGACACCTTGGGTGGTGCCCGCTTTGCCGACGATCAGGTCGAATTGTACGATGTCGATGGCAGCCTGCTGATGAAACTGCCGCTGCAATCGGCGGATGTCAGCCGAGCGCTCAAGGGGCAACTCAGTGGAAGCGTAACAATCTTCGCGTGAAATTTATTCTGTTCATCTAGGAACAGAAACTGTTAGAGAATAATACTTGTGTGCTGCCCTTGGGCAGCACATTTTTGTTATCGAGCAACCCATTCGGGTTGCATCCATAATTTTTCGGAGATTGTTATGAAATCCACCCTTCTTGCTGCTGCACTGGCCGTTTCGGCAACTTCGGCGTTTGCCAGCGCCGAGAAATACGTTTTGGACCCCAGCCACAGCCAGGTCGTCTTCAGCTATAACCACCTGGGTTATTCCACCACGACCGGCATGTTTTCGGGCTTCGAAGGCGAGATCATGTTTGACCAAGAAGACCCTGCGGCATCCAGCGTTTCTGTTTCGATGCCCGTGATTGAAATGATCACCGGTTGGAAGCCACGCGAAGATCACTTCATGACCGAAGATTTCTTTGGCGCCGCCGAAGGTGACCTGGTCACCTTTACTTCGACTGGTATCGAAGTCACCGGTGAAAACACGGCCAACATCACCGGCGATCTGACCATGAACGGCGTGACCAAGTCGGTCGTTCTGGATGCCAAGTTGAACCAAGTGTCCGAACACCCAATGGCGAAAAAGCCGTGGGCGGGTTTTGACGCGACCACCACGCTGGTACGCAGCGATTTCGATCTGGGACAGTTTGCGCCTTTTGTCGGTGACGAAGTCGAAGTCCGGATCTCGGTAGAAGCAGTAAAGGCTGAATAAGTCGCACGCGATCTTCTGAACAAAACCGCCGAGGCACGTCGCCTCGGCGGTTTTTTATTCGGCTCGTTGCGCGATCAGTTCCACAGAAACTGCAACCACAAAGGCCAGCGAGTCCTCGCCGGGCATGGACTTGCCAACATCAAAATCCAGCCGGTTCAATTCCAACACCCCGGACATCGCGGCGGTGTTGTCCTGAAGATCAAGCGTGAAAGGCAGCACCACATCCCTAGTTTTGTCGCGGATGGTCAGCGGACCGCGGGCCTCGTACCCGGTGTCGGTCTTGTAGAGGTCGGCCTTGAACTGGGCGGTCGGGAATTGGGTGCTGTCAAAGAAATCGGCCCCCATGGCCTGATCCGCAACCGTTCCAAGGCTCAGCGAAGGGATCGCGATTGTGACGTCAACTGTACCGGCTAGGCCCGGCTCAGATGGGTCTTCAAAGGCAATTGCTGCGGTCCAATCGGCGAATGTGCCGGTCACCGGGCTGCCCAGTTGGGTGATGGTAATGGACAGTGTGCCTTCTTGCACCTGCCAGTCCGATTGCACCTCGGACAGTTCTGCGGTGTCGGTTGCGGCGGCGGAGTGATCCGAGAATACGCCCGTGGACCAACCACCCAACAGGACCGCACCCCAAATAGCCAGCGCAGCGACAGCGGGTAGGGCAGAGTGATGTTGGTCAGGGGGCTGAGGCGCGTCTGAACGGCCGGGCAGCATCCGGCGCAAAGTACTGTCCTTGTCGACCACGTGGTGCTTTAGGGCACCTGCAATGTGCAGGATCAGTGATCCAGCGAGAACCAGAATGAACAGCCAGTGCAGGCCAGCCGTAACCTCTGCGACATAAGGCGACTTGGGAATGAAGGGCAGATTTTGCCCAAAGGGCCACAGGATCGGGGCGAAACCTTCCGCTGCGGCATGGTGCAGCCAGCCAGTCAGGGGAACCAGAACCAGCGAGGCATAGAGCGTCCAGTGTACGACCTCGGCGGCGAAGGCTTCGGGTTTGTTGTCTACGTTCAACAGGCCGGGCTTGGTCTGGGTCATCGCCCATAAGATGCGGGCCAGCGCGACAAAAAAGACGGTGACCCCGACTGTTTTATGGAGCGAGAACAACTGAACCGCCCGAACAAGGTCCTCTTCGGTGGTGGGGATGGACGGATCATAGATTGCGTGGGCCAGATTGTTGGCGAACCATCCCAGCGGCAGGGCGGTAAAGATCAGCAAGGCGGTCAACCAGTGAAAGGTCTTGGCCACACTGCCATAGCTGGAAAAGGTGTTGGTCGAGGGCATCAGTTGCTCCGTACTGGGGTGGCTGCGTTCAACCTAAAGCCATGGGATCAGGACGCAATAGCGAGCCACGCACAGCAAAAGTGCCAGATTGCAGAGGTCAGGCAGTGCTTGTGCCGCGCCCGCGCACGGTTTACACCCCGCCGCAACCTAACGTCATCCAAGAGGTCGCAATGACACGCGCATTCGTTTTTCCGGGGCAGGGTGCCCAAACTATCGGGATGGGCAAGGCTCTGGCCGAGGCTTATCCGGCTGCTCAGGCTGTGTTCGACGAGGTCGACGAGGCGCTGGGTGAAAAGCTGAGTAGCCTGATCTGGGAAGGTGATATAGCGGATCTGACGCTAACGCAGAATGCGCAGCCTGCGCTTATGGCGACGTCAATGGCGGTGATGCGCGCGCTGGATGCCGAAGGTGTTTCGGTTACTGACGCAGCATTTGTAGCCGGTCACTCGCTGGGTGAGTATTCCGCGCTGGCCGCTGCTGGAGCTTTGTCGGTTGCCGATACTGCCCGCCTGCTGCGCACCCGAGGTCAGGCCATGCAAAGCGCCGTGCCGGTAGGCGAAGGCGCAATGGCTGCCATTTTGGGCTTGGATTTGGACGCCGTCCGCGTCGTAGCCGAGGAAGCCGCGCAGGGTGAAGTCTGTCAGGCCGCAAATGACAATGATCCGACACAAGTCGTGGTTTCAGGCTCCAAAGCCGCCGTAGAGCGTGCTGCCGAGATCGCTAAGGAAAAAGGTGCCAAGCGCGCAGTGATGTTGCCGGTTAGCGCGCCGTTCCATTGCGCTCTGATGCAGCCTGCCGCAGACGTAATGGCAGAGGCGCTGTCAGAGGTTGAAATCAAGGCACCTGCTGTGCCGCTGGTGGCCAATGTGCGGGCCGAGGCGGTCTCGGACCCTAGCCTGATCCGTCAATTGCTGGTCGAGCAGATCACGGGTTCGGTTCGGTGGCGTGAAAGCGTGCAATACATGGCGGCGCAAGGCGTGACCGAGACATGGGAGATTGGCGCAGGTAAAGCGCTGTCAGGTATGGTCCGCAAGATTGATCGGACCATTGCGGGCAAGGCCGTCAGTACGCCGGAAGACGTGCAAAAGGTCATTCAGGCTGAATCGTAAGTTGAAAACGTCGCAACGGACGCACCAAGAGGGAAACCGAATGTTTGATTTGACAGGTAAGAACGCGCTGATTACCGGCGCTTCGGGTGGTATCGGGGGCGATATCGCACGCGCACTGCATGGCGCGGGTGCCACTGTGGGGTTGTCTGGTACGCGGGTCGAACCGCTGCAGGCGCTGGCGGATGAGCTGGGTGAGCGCGCGCATGTATTGCCTTGCAACCTGAGCGACCCCGAAGCAGTTGCAGCGCTGCCGAAGCAGGCCGCCGACGCGATGGGATCCGTTGACGTTCTGGTAAACAACGCGGGCATCACGCGGGACAATCTGTTCATGCGTATGTCAGACGAAGAATGGCAAAGCGTAATTGACGTGAACCTGACTGCCACAGCAAAGCTGTGCAAAGGCGTATTGCGCGGCATGATGAAGGCGCGTTGGGGTCGGATCATCAACATCTCGTCCGTGGTCGGCGCGACCGGCAATCCGGGTCAGGTCAATTATGCCGCGTCCAAGGCCGGTATGGTCGGTATGACCAAGTCGCTGGCCTATGAGGTCGCAAGCCGCGGAATCACGGCAAACGCAGTGGCCCCGGGGTTCATCACAACTGCGATGACGGATAAGCTGACCGACGATCAGAAATCGGGAATTCTGGGGCAGGTTCCAGCTGGTCGTATGGGCGAGCCGTCAGAAATTGCTGCGGCAGTTCTGTACCTTGCAAGCCCTGAAGCGGGATATATCACAGGAACGACCTTGCATGTGAACGGCGGTATGGCCATGTTGTGAGCGCACACCGGGGCAGGCGCGAAAGCGTTTGCGTCGGGCGTTGTCTGTGCTATAGGCGGCGCATGTATGCGGGGGTCGGCCAGTGGGTCGGCCTTCTACTTTCCCGGCAATCGGGAAACCAAACCGCCCGGACCGGGCAAAATCAAGCCAGCCTGAGCGGGCAAGGGCAGAACCGGGCGCTACGCCCTGAAATGGAATGAGGAATAGACATGAGCGACGTCGCAGATCGCGTTAAAAAGATCGTTGTTGAGCACCTGGGTGTTGAAGAAGACAAAGTGGCAGAAAACGCTTCCTTCATCGACGATCTGGGCGCAGACAGCCTGGACACTGTTGAGCTGGTCATGGCCTTTGAAGAAGAGTTCGGCATCGAAATCCCCGATGATGCAGCCGAGACCATCCAGACCTTTGGCGACGCCGTCAAATTCATCTCTGAAGCGTCCTAAGCGTTTCAAATCCTTAAAAGCGGCGCTTCCGGGCAACGGAGGCGCCGTTTTTTATGCCCGAAACAAATTCACTCTTGCTTGACGCTTTTCCGGAAAGCACTGTCTGAACAGAGGCAATTTTTTCCGAGCGGGCAGGGCATGATACGATCCACCCCGACGATAAACACGGCACGCTTGATGCTTTGCGCCATGCGTCCCGAAGATTTTAACCGGTTCGCCGAGATCTGGCGTAACCCGTGCATCGTGCGGCATATCGGTGGCAAACCAAGGTCGCGTGGTGAGGCGTGGGATTCATTCCTGCGCAATGCCGGGCACTGGCAGATGGCCGGGTTCGGGCATTGGGCGGTTTTGCAGCAATCGAATCGCCAGATGATCGGTCAGGCTGGTTTTTTCTACGGCAACCGCTCGATGGGTGAAGATTTCGACAGTTACCCCGAAGCCGGATGGATTTTGGTACCCGAAGCGCAGGGGCAGGGTTTGGGCATAGAAGCGGCCCAAGCGGCGCATGATTGGTTCGACCGCATCATGCCTGGACCCTTGGTTGCAATGGTAAATTCGGCCAATAGCGTCTCGCAGAAACTGGCTGAGAAGCTGGGATATGTGCCGATGCGCGAAGATAAGTACAACGGGTCTGAGGTTGTATTGCTGCGCCGGAATGGCCCTCCGAAACGCCATTAGTTACCAATCGCGGCAATGCCGCAAAATGTCCTCAGTTTGCCGAAACTGGTAAAATCCGGGATCGGTCCGGTGTGTATGGTACACTGGATTGACATGCGATTGAGCGAAGGAGCGGGCTCATGAGGATTTACCCTACTATGGAACTGCAGAACGGCCGGTGCGTGACGCTGGACAAGGGCCGTCTGGACAATGCCATGATCTGGCACGTGGACCCGGTTGAAACAGCGCGCAGCTGGTCGGCCGCCGGGGCCGAATGGATGCAGCTGACGGATTTCGACGCGATCGAAGGCCGTGATACCAATGCCGAGCTGGTCGAGGAAATCATCCGCTCGGCTGAAATGCCGGTGCAATTGGCCGGTGGGATGCGCGCGCGCGAACATGTCGAACATTGGATCGACAAAGGGGCAGGGCGGGTCGTCATCGGTACCTTGGCTGCGCGCGACCCGATCTTGGTAAAGGAACTGGCCAAGTTTTACCCGGATCAGATCGTTCTGGCGGTTGATGTCTGGCAGGGCTTTGTCATGACCGAAGGTTGGCGCAGTCAAAGCGCCTTTACCCCCGAAGCCTTTATCGAAGCGTTCGCGGACACCCCGTTCGCGGGTATTGTGGTGACGGATATCGACAGTGACATGGAAGATGTCGAAGCGCAGTTGGGGCTGATTTCGGGTCTTGCGGAAAAGTCCCGTACCCCCGTTATCGCCAGCGGTGTGGTGCGCACGGCGGACGATATCTCGCGCTTGGCCTATATCCACAACATCTCGGGCGCGATTGTCGGGCGGGCGCTGTTCCGCAAATCGTTGAGCCTGGAAGATGCGCTGGAAGTTGCCAAAACCGCGCACGAGCCCGTGGCGCAGTTCCAGTAAAAGACAAGTCACCCGGAAATCGCCTTTTGCCCCGCGCGGGCAGAAGGCGGTTTTTCATTTCTGAACCCTTCCAACGGTGACAGGCGGATTTTCTTTCGGTTTTGGCGGGATGATGCCGGAAGGGATTGCGCCGTGGCTCTTGCCCCCGGCCCCCACGCCGGGGTATGAGCGGTTCTCAAATAGGAAGCAGGCAAGAGGCATTTCATGCGCAGAGTCGTTGTAACCGGTCTGGGATTGGTCACTCCGTTGGCCAGTGGGGTCGAGGAAAGCTGGTCACGGCTGCTGGACGGAGAATCCGGCGCGGGCCCGATCACGCAGTTCGATGCTGAGGCGAGCGGGGTCACCACGACCTATGCCTGCGAAGTGCCCCGTGGCGATGGTACGAACGGGACGTTCAATCCCGACGATTGGATGCCACCGAAAGAGCAGCGCAAGATCGAGGACTTTATCCTGTATTCCATCGCTGCGGCTGATATGGCCTGCCAGGATGCGAATTGGCTGCCTGAGAACGAAGAAGATCGCCTGCGCACTGGGGTCCTGATCGGCTCGGGTATCGGTGGGCTGGGTTCTATCGCGAACACGGCCAATCTGATCCGTGACAAGGGTCCGCGCCGCGTGTCGCCCTTCTTTATCCCTGGCGCGCTGATTAACTTGGCCTCGGGTCAGGTCTCGATCCGTCATGGGTTCAAAGGGCCGAACCATTCGGTTGTTACCGCCTGTTCGACCGGCGCACATGCCATTGGCGATGCCAGCCGTATCATCCGTGCCGGTGACGCGGATGTCATGGTTGCAGGTGGCGGCGAGGGTTGCATCTGTGAGATTGGCATTGCGGGCTTTAACGCGTGCAAGGCGCTGTCGACCAAGTATGCCGACGACCCTAAGAAAGCCAGCCGCCCTTATGACGTCGACCGCGACGGGTTCGTAATGGGTGAAGGCGCAGGCATTGTCGTGCTGGAAGAATACGAACATGCCAAGGCGCGCGGTGCGAAGATTTACGCCGAGGTTCTGGGCTATGGCATGTCCGGTGACGCCTATCACATCACCGCACCGTCCGAGGACGGCGACGGGGCAGAGCGTTCCATGAAAGCCGCCCTGCGCAGTGCCGGGCTAGAGCCAAAGGATCTGGATTATATCAACGCGCATGGGACTTCGACCATGGCGGATACGATCGAGCTGGGCGCGGTGGAGCGTCTGTTGGGCGACCATGCGGGCAACGCAACCATGTCTTCGACCAAATCGGCCACGGGTCACTTGCTGGGTGCGGCTGGCGCGATCGAGGCGATCTTCTCGATCCTGGCGATCCGCGATCAGGTGGCTCCGCCGACGATCAACCTGGACAACCCGGCGGTTGAGACACCGATTGACCTGGCGCCGAATGCCAAACGCGAGCGTGAGATCAACGTGGCCTTGTCGAATTCGTTCGGGTTTGGCGGCACCAATGCCAGCGTGATCTTCGGAAAGGCCAGCTAAATGTGGCGGGCTTTGGCATCAAACGCGCTGACCATCCTGGTGGTCGGCCTGTTTTTGATCGGCGGTGTGATCCTCTGGGGGCAATCGCAGTACAAGGCCGAAGGCCCGCTGGAAATCGCCATGTGCCTACAGGTGAAAAGCGGCTCGAACATGACACGCGTCAGCCAGCAGCTTGCAGATGAGGGTGCCATCAGCAGCGCCATGATCTTCCGGATGGGTGCGGACTACACTGACAAGGCGCAGCAGCTGAAAGCGGGCAGTTTTCTGGTTCGCGAAGGTGCATCGATGGCGCAGATCATCGACGATATCACCAGCAGCGGTGCCAGCACCTGTGGATCCGAGATTGAATATCGCGTTGGTGTCACACGGGTACAGACCCGCGTGCGAGAGCTGAACCCGGCCACCTTGGAGTTTGTCGAAATTGCGAGTTTCGAGGCTGGTGAAGAGGAAGCCCCTGTTGAATACGTTGAAAAACGTCAGGACTCCGATACGCGGTATCGTGTTTCGGTGGCTGAGGGCGTGACCTCTTGGCAGGTGGTCGAGGCGCTTAAGGGCATTGACGCCCTGACCGGTGAGGTGTCCGAAATTCCGGCCGAGGGCATGTTGGCGCCCGACAGCTATGAGCTGGCCCCAGGTGATGACCGGGCTGCTGTGTTACAGGATATGCAGGCGAAGCAACAGTTGCGGATCAACGCGGTTTGGGAAAGCCGGCAGAACGATTTGCCGATTAGCAGCCCAGAGGAGATGTTGATCCTTGCCTCAATTATCGAGAAAGAGACGGGTGTTCCACATGAGCGCGGCCAAGTGGCCAGTGTGTTTGTGAACAGACTTGAAAAAGGCATGAAGCTGCAGACAGACCCGACAGTGATCTATGGTGTCACCAAGGGGCAAGGTGTGCTAGGTCGTGGCCTGCGCCGCAGCGAGTTGCGCCGTGCAACCCCTTGGAATACTTATGTGATTGACGGTTTGCCGCCCACACCGATCGCCAATCCCGGCCTCGCAAGCCTTGAGGCCGCGGTGGCCCCAGACAGCACAGACTATGTGTTCTTTGTTGCAGACGGAACTGGCGGGCACGCTTTTGCGGAAACTCTGGATGAGCACAACCGTAACGTCGCCAAATGGCGAGAGATAGAAGCCGAGAGAAACAGCTCGAGCAACTAAGAAAAGGGCCGCGTTGAAAAACACGGCCCTTTCTTTTTCTTATGCAGCGGGACGTCTGCGTGGACGGCGGCGTTTTGACGGCGCAGGTTTCGACGTCGAATTGGCGCCCTGCGGTTTCCGTCCCCGGAACCCACCACGATTGCGCGGTTTCTTGGGTTCGGCATATTCAGGCATGGTGCCACTAGCGACCGGAATTTCGATCTTCATCAGCTTTTGAATCTGCAGCAGCTGGTCCAGCTCATCGGGCGCGCAGAAGGCAATAGCTTCGCCTTCACGACCGGCACGGGCCGTGCGGCCAATGCGGTGGACATAATTGTCTGGCACTTCGGGCAGGTCATAGTTGATCACATAGGCAACGCCGGGAATATCGATGCCACGCGCAGCCACGTCGGTGGCGACCAGCACGTTGATCTCACCGGCGCGGAACGCCTTGATTGCGCGGTCGCGCTGGCCCTGGCTTTTGTTTCCGTGGATCGATGCCGCGTTAAAGCCATCGGCCACAAGACCTTTCATCAGCTTTTCAGCACCGTGTTTGGTGCGGGAAAAGACCAACGTCAGGGCGTCCATGTCAGCGGACAGAATTTCGCGCAGTTTTTGCGGCTTTTCGCCCCGGCTGACGAAATGCACAGACTGCGTAATCTTGTCGGCTGCCTTGCCCGGGGGGGAAACCTGCACCCTCTGCGGGTTGGTCAAGTAGGATTGGCTAAGCTCCTCCATCTGTTTCGGCATTGTGGCCGAGAACAACATGGTTTGACGCGGTGTACCCAATGCGGGCGCGATTTTGCGCAGGGCGTGGATAAAGCCCATGTCCAGCATCTGGTCAGCTTCATCCAACACCAGATGACGCACTGAACTGAGGTCAACGGCACCGCGTTCCATCAGGTCGATCAGGCGGCCCGGCGTAGCGACCAGAATATCAGTGCCTCGCGACAGGAACGAGATCTGTTTGCCAATGGATTGTCCGCCAACCACAGTGGCCACGCGCAGTTTCGTCTTTTGCGTCAGATTGCGCAGGCTTTCCGCGATCTGGTTCACCAGTTCGCGGGTGGGGGCGAGGATCAAAGCCTTCACCGTTTTCGGCGCAGGTTTGCCCGGTTGCGCCAGCAGATGATCAATCAGAGGCAAGCCAAAGGCCAAGGTCTTGCCGGTGCCAGTCTGGGCCAGCCCAAGAATATCATGCCCGTTCAGCGCCAGCGGAATGGCCTGGTTTTGGATCGGCGTAGGTTGGGTAAAATTGGCGCGTTTCAGCGCGTCGTTCAGGGCGGGCTCGAGGCCCAGCATGTCAAAGTCGAACAAATAACTATCCTTTGCAGCCCTCGGTATTAACCCAAAGGCAAGTCGTCACGGGCCGCATCTGCGACCGGCAGGGGTTGTACGAGACCTCGGGAAATGCAGGCGGCTCCTGCACCATCCGGTCGTCGCATCAAGAACCCTGCGTGATGGGGAACTATGGGTGGATCGGGCGCTGTGGGGCTGTTGATGGCCCGAATGCTCACGCGGCAGCGCTGCTTCATGGGCACATGCGGGTTGAGAGGTCGAATGTCAAGCTATTGGGCAGGGTTTTCTATGTCCTGTACGACGGTGTTGCTTGATTACTGACCCAACCCGACGGCCTGATGGATGGCAAAACCGGTTTTGACCGCGCGATAGGTCGGGAAGGGCATCCGCCCCGAGGTCTCGATATCGCGCTGGATCCAGTCGTGATCCTCTAACTGATGCAATGAGGCGGATAAGGCACGATCGGTGATGGTGATCAGATCCGACCTGATCGCCGAAAAGCGATGCGGGGTGCCGGTTAGGGCCAGGATGGGAACGATCCAGGACTTTCGGAGAAGCTTGTGCGTGGCGTCATCCGGGGCAACCTGAATGATCGCGCTGGCAATACGCGCGGCTTGGGTGCCTGCGGGGGTGAGGCGAAACTCGGGGCGTAGGGGATGGCCATGGCCGGGGTTACGCTCGAGCAGTTCGAGTTGGACGAGGTGATCGAGACTGGCCGCGAAGGCTGTTCGACTGGCGCTGGTTGCGGCGAGTAAAGGGGCTTGTCGCCCAGAAACACCGGAATGCAGCAGCGCCAGAATGTTCAGTGACCATGCGCGGGAGGTGAGCTTGACAAGTAGAGTTATGTCCATAAAGTATAGTAACTATATTTAAATACAAAGGAAAGTTCAATGCCGCATGTTTCGTTAAAAAACACGATCACGTTTGCGATTTCAGTCAGGGATCGTCACGCCAGTGCGGATTGGTATCGTGACATGCTTGGGTTCGAACTTGCCCATCACATCGATGAAGCCGGGTGGAGCGAAATGCGCACCAATGTGGACGGAGTGACATTGGGTCTGGGAGAACAGGCCGAGCCGTCACCGGGCAATTGCGTTCCGGTCTATGAAGTTGGTGATATTGCCACGGCGCGTGGTGCGCTGGAAGCTGCCGGGGTGGCGTTTGATGGCCCGACGGAAACGATCGAGGGGATGGTCAGCACGGCCACATTCTATGATCCGGATCGCAATGCGATGATGCTGGCGCAAGATTTGACGAGCGGTTAATCTTAACACGGCGTACGATTGTTGTTGCGTTCGATGTTGCGTAACACATTGACTTTGCGCGCTTAATCACGTAGAAGTTATGTCATGCTAGAAGAAGTGGGCGACGGCCCCGGGGCGACCCGGTGGCCGTTTTTCGTTTCTCTCGTGCGGAGAAAACTCACGCATGAGGTCACAGGCAAACATGACTTTGATTACCCCGGAAGAGCGGATTTCTCAGACGGCTGACTTGTTGCAGTCCCTTGAAAGATCCATTCGCGATCTGCGCCAAGCAGCGGAAGAACTGCGCCAGCAGATTGGTGCCGGGGAGGATGCAGACCTTGCCGGAGCAGGCAAGCAACTGGGGCAGCTAGAGGGGCTGATCCGAAGTTGTCAGAAAGTGGAGACAACCTTTGTCGAACAACATCACAGACAAGCCGGAATTGCCCAAGGAGGGTATGCGCTCGACCTTGAGCGCGCTCGATTTGAAATCGGGTGCAGGTTGGCTCGCCTCCGCAGATGCTGCGGTTCGGGAAAGATTTCTGAGTGAGATCGGGGAGGGGGGGCTGTGTGCCCTCCCTTTCCTGTTTGAGTTTTGGGCACTGCCACATCAGTTGCCGCCCGAGAGTGATTGGCGATGCTGGGTGATCATGGGCGGACGTGGCGCGGGCAAGACACGGGCTGGATCCGAATGGGTGCGGTCGATGGTCGAGGGGGCGAAACCGCTGGATCGGGGCGAGGCCCGCCGTGTGGCTTTGGTTGGAGAGACCTTCGATCAGGTGCGCGATGTCATGATTTTTGGTGACAGCGGGATATTGCGATGTTCGCCCCCGGACAGGCGACCCAGTTGGAAGGCATCTGAACGCAAGTTGATCTGGCCCAATGGGGCCGAGGCACAGGCATTTTCGGCAAATGATCCCGAGGGGCTGCGGGGACCCCAGTTCGATGCAGCTTGGGTGGATGAGCTGGCCAAATGGAAAAAGGCCGGGGAAACCTGGGATATGCTGCAATTTGCGCTGAGATTGGGTGAGCGGCCGCGGGTCTGTGTGACGACCACGCCGCGGAATGTGAAGGTTTTGAAAGAGTTGCTGGCGTCGCCTTCAACGGTGCAGACGCACGCGCCGACCGAGGCGAACCGAGCAAATCTGGCCGCATCGTTTCTGGACGAAGTGCGCGCGCGCTATGCAGGCACGCGGCTGGGACGGCAGGAGTTGGATGGCGTATTGCTGTCGGATGCCGAGGGGGCGCTCTGGACCGGTTCGATGCTCGAGGCGGCACGGTGCGCACAGGTGCCCGAATTGGACCGCATCGTGGTTGCGCTGGACCCGGCTGTGACGTCCGGTTCAGATGCGGATGCCTGCGGGATCGTGGTCGTGGGGGCTCAGGTGCAGGGGCCGCCCGAGGAGTGGCGCGCCTATGTACTGGCCGACCGGACGGTGCAGGGCGTTGGCCCGGCGGGCTGGGCGCAGGCGGCGATTGACGCAATGGATGAGTTCGGGGCCGAGCGTCTGGTGGCCGAGGTCAATCAGGGCGGGCAGCTTGTAGAAGAGGTCGTGCGGCAGGTGGACCCTCTGGTGCCCTATCGCGCGGTTCGGGCCTCCCGCGGCAAGGTCGCCCGGGCCGAGCCTGTGGCGGCGCTGTACGAACAGGGGCGTGTGGCGCATGTCTCGGGGTTGGATGCGCTGGAGGAACAGATGTGCCAGATGACCGCGCGGGGATTTGAAGGGCAGGGCTCGCCCGACCGGGTCGACGCGCTGGTCTGGGCGTTGCATGAGTTGGTTGTTGGGCCTGCGGGGATGTATCGACGGCCTAGGGTTCGAAGTTTGTGAGCGCTTTGAGGGTCGATAGATTACTGGCGCACTCAGGTTCTGGACGTTGGTTGCCCTTGACTTCAATTATCCTCGTATTCGCCGAGCAACCGGGACAGCGTCAGCAGCGATGAAAACAACCTTTCGTAGACATCCGGTGACATCATGGTTTTGTAGTCATCAAGCAGTTGGACAAGAACGACTACATTGGAGGCAAACACTTCGTAGACGTGTTTGTCGGCAGCGGTAGGTTCCTTGGTCCAGTCTTTGTTCGTATCGTAGTATCTGGACGGCACAAGTTCGTTTTCATTCATCGGGTGGCCTCTTCAATTTGAAGCACACGTGGGGGCATGTGAAACGCAGACAATTGCCGTGGCAAGATATCACAAGAACTTGGCGGTGATTGCAAAGGGTTTAGGCTATCGGTTCAACAAACTTCTGAATCTTGCGATTGGCCAAGCTGGAGTCAGGGGCAGGGCTAACCCGACCGCGTCGACGCACTGATCTGGGCGCTGCATGAGTTGGTTGTCGGGCCTGCGAGGGTGTTTAGAAGGCCGAGGGGCGGAGTTTGTGAAAGAGGATGCAGGCTAGGTAGTGCCGATGGCCCTGTCTCTATACCATCACCAAATAGCTTAACGCTGCGCGTGTTAGAAAATTCTTGAAATTACCGATTTGTGTTAGAGTAGGTGCTTGTAGAGCTTCATTTTACTTTTCGCTGTTGAGGGTTTTTGTTGTGCGCCAAAAAATAATCCAAGTTCTGAAAAGTATCGGTTATCACTTTAATGATCGCGACAATGAAATATCAGTCATCCGAAGACTTCATGAAGAGGCCGTGGAAGAAAGTCTGGAATTCGTTAGAGAGCGTATCGATGGAGCGGCGCTTTTTGGGATGCACCAGAACTCCGGCGCTATGTGATTGACAAAGCCGTTTCTGGTCCCCTGAGGGATGAGCTGTTTATGGAGTTTGGTGTTTTTCGAGGACGAACTCTAAAAGTTTTCGCTGAGAGAATGAAAGCTGGGCAGTCAAATCAAACAATCTATGGTTTCGATGCTTTTGAAGGGCTTCGCGACCACTGGAGTAACATAAATTACCCAAGTGGGGCCTTCAACTTGCGCGGCAAAACACCGCGTGTTCCAGATAATGCAGAACTTGTTGTCGGTTGGGTGAAGACACTTTGGAGGCATTTCTACGTAGACACGCGAAAAAAGTAGCTTTCCTGCATATTGATATGGATGTTTACCCTCCTACCGCTTTTGTACTTAGAAAAACACGTCAAATTTGTGTGCCAGGGACTATTATTCTCTTTGACGAATTCCACGGTTATCTGGGTGGAAGAACTATGAATACAAAGCGTTTTAGAAAACTACGACGAAGACGCATTCGAGTATATCGGGTTTTCAAAGATGCAATGTGCCATTAAAATCAAGTAGATATAAGCTCCCGGCATCATTTCGGGCAGGTACCCGAACATTAAAAAAATGTTCTTTGCCAGTGCGTGAAAATACTGTGATTGCGTATCTAACTGGCTCTTGGACAAGCAATTCGAGACCCCAACCTGTTGCCCACCCCCCGTACGCCCTGTTCCCAAGCCCTAAACTTCTTTCCGTCATAACTCCTTTCAACAAGCCGGGCAGTGCGGCGGCAGAAAGGAGCACAGATGGTATTCGATTTCTTGCGTCGTGGATCGGCTGGCGAGGCGCCCGAGGCGAAGGCGAGCGCGGCGGGGCCTGTGGTGGCGTGGCAGACGGGCGGGCGCGTGGCGTGGAGCCCGCGGGACGCGGTATCGCTGACGCGGACGGGGTTTTCGGGGAACCCGGTGGGGTTTCGCTCGGTTAAGTTGATTGCCGAGGCGGCGGCGGCATTACCACTGGTGTTGCAGGACCGTGAACAGCGCTATGAGACGCATCCGATGTTGACCCTCATGCGTCGTCCGAACGCAGCGCAGGGGCGGGCCGAGTTGATGGAGACCGTGTTCGGTCAGCTACTTCTGTCCGGCAACGCCTATATCGAGGCGGTACAGGCCGAAGACGGGCTGCCGGTTGAACTACATGTGCTGCGCTCGGACCGGATGAGCGTGGTGCCGGGCGCGGATGGCTGGCCCAAGGCGTATGACTATAGCGTCGGTGGCAAGACGCATCGTTTTGCGGCTGAAGTCATCTGTCACATAAAGTCCTTTCACCCGCAGGATGACCACTATGGATTTTCGCCGATGCAGGCGGCGGCTATGGCGATTGATGTGCATAACAGCGCGTCTCGGTGGTCGAAATCGTTGTTGGACAATGCGGCGCGGCCTTCGGGGGCGCTGGTGTGGAAAGGCGATGGCCATGGGGTGATGGCCGAAGATCAGTTCCGCCGCCTGTCCGACGAGATCGAGCAGAACTATCGCGGGGCGCGGAATGCCGGGCGACCGATGGTTCTGGAAGGGGGGCTGGATTGGAAGCCGATGGGGTTCTCTCCGTCCGATATGGAGTTTCAAAAGACCAAGGAAGCCGCTGCCCGCGAGATCGCGCTGGCCTTTGGGGTCCCGCCAATGTTGCTGGGAATTCAGGGCGACGCGACCTATTCGAACTATCAGGAGGCCAACCGGGCGTTTTATCGCCTGACCGTTCTGCCCCTGGTGACGCGGGTGGCGGCGGCAGTGTCAGAGTGGCTCTCGGGCTTTTCTGGCGAGGATTTGATGCTGAAACCCGATCTGGATCAGGTGCCCGCGTTGGCTACCGAACGTGATGCGCAGTGGACCCGCGTCAGCCGTGCCGATTTCCTGACAGATGCCGAGAAGCGGTCTTTGCTGGGGTTGCCGGCTCTGGCGGAGGATGCGGATGGCTGAAGGGTATCCGCCATTCGATTGCGCGCCGGGCTTGCGTCTGGCTGCGCATGAACGGGTGGCCGAGATTCAGCATGCGCACCTGTGCAAACGGTTGGATCAGATCGAAGAAATGATGGAGCGGTTAGAGCGCCGGTTGTGGCTGACGGTCTACGGTGTGGCCGCAGTGATCCTGGCACAGGCGTTTCAGTCGTTTTTGTCGGTAACACCATGAGTTCAGGGGCTTACGAGGAGTTGTTCATGGATTTGGAGCATAAGTTTGCGCGGTTCGGCGATGGGCTGTCTGTGTCCAAGGATGCAGTGATCGAAGGCTATGCCAGTCTGTTCGGTCAGGTCGATCAGGGCCGTGATGTGGTGCAAAAAGGCGCCTATCGTGCATCACTGGATGGGCTGGTGAAGGCTGGTCAGCGGGTTAAGATGCTGTGGCAGCACGACCCGGCGCAACCAATCGGCGTTTGGGACGAAGTGCGCGAAGACGATAAGGGCCTGTGGGTCAAGGGTCGTCTGCTGGAAAGCACACAAAAGGGTCGCGAGGCGGCAGAGCTAATCCGAGCGGGTGCCATGGACGGCCTGTCGATTGGCTATCGCACTCAGCGAGCCGTTAAGAATGACAAGGGCCAGCGGGTCCTGACGGAACTGGAGCTGTGGGAGGTGTCGCTTGTGACTTTCCCGATGCTGCCCAGTGCGCGGGTGGCGGCAAAGGGGACGACCCTGGATGCCGAAGAAACCCTGCACAGTATTGCCGAGGTGTTCAACGACGCCCGGCAGGAGCTGGCGCGACCCTAGCGCGCCTCAAACTCACCCAAGAATGGAAGTGCTGATGAGCAAGACCGAGACCCCGGCCTTGACCGGAGAGGGTGCGCCCCTGGTTCAGGAGGTGAAGCAGGCGATGGCTGGCTTCGTGGATGAATTCAAGGGCCTGAAGGCTGAAGTGAAAACCAAACTGCAACAGACAGAAGAGCGACTGACTATGCTGGATCGTAAATCAACCATCGCGGCACGCCCGCATCTTGCTGCCTCGATAACCGAAGGCGCACCGCACCAAAAGGCTTTTGACGCTTATGTGCGTTCGGGTGACGATGACGGCCTGCGTGGGCTGGATATGGAGGCCAAGTCGCTGACCAGTGCGGTCAACAGCGATGGCGGTTACCTAGTTGATCCGCAAACCGCCGAGATCATCAAATCGGTGCTGAAATCCACCGCCTCGATCCGTTCGATCGCCTCGGTTGTGAATGTCGAAGCGAACTCGTTCGATGTGCTGATCGACCACACCGATGTGGGTGCGGGATGGGCGGATGAGGCCTCGAACGCGACCGAGACTGCGACTCCATCGATTGACCGCATCTCAATCGCGCTGCACGAGTTGAGCGCGCTGCCCAAGGCCTCGCAGCGCCTGTTGGATGACAGCGCCTTTGACGTCGAAGGTTGGCTGGCCGGTCGTATCGCTGACAAGTTTGCCCGCGCCGAGGCGTCGGCGTTTATCAGTGGCGATGGTGCCGACAAGCCGAAGGGCATTTTGGATCACGCCAAAGTCGACAATGACGTCTGGGATTGGGGCAATATCGGCTACGTTCCGACCGGCATTGATGGCGGTGTTGAGGCGGATGCCATTGTTGATGTTGTCTATGCGCTGGGCGCGCAGTACCGGGTCAATGGTACTTTCGTGATGAATTCCAAAACTGCCGGCCTGATCCGTAAGTTGAAAGACAGTGATGGTCGCTTCCTGTGGTCTGACGGACTGGCCGCCGGTGAGCCCGCGCGCCTGATGGGTTATCCGGTGCTGATTGCCGAGGACATGCCGGATGCAGCCTCTGACAGTTTCTCGATCGCTTTTGGTGATTTCCAGGCAGGATACACCATCGCCGAACGCCCCGATCTGCGCGTTCTGCGCGACCCGTTCAGCGCCAAACCACACGTCCTGTTCTATGCGACCAAACGCGTCGGCGGCGACGTGAGCGACTTTGCCGCAATCAAACTGGTGAAATTCGGCACTGCCTAAGCGGTGGCGGATCCGGGGGGCTGGGTAACCGGCCTCTCGGGCGGCGGGTACGGGCCGGGGTGGGATCCTCTGCGTTGTCTAGCTGCTCCCCTCCGTCCGAGCAACGTGGGGCGGCGCGTGCCTGCCAATTTCCTGAAGTGACGACCCCCGGAGGGGGCCGAGATTGCGGAGTGAATGGATGATGTTGATCGAAGAAACCGCCATCGCGGATGCGGCATTGCCGGTAGATCAGTTCAAGGCGCATCTGCGTCTGGGCACGGGCTTTGCCGAGGGCAGTGTGCAGAACGAGGTGCTGAACGGTTTCCTGCGGGCGGCGATCGCTGCGATTGAGGCGCGCACCGGCAAGGTGCTGATTGAACGCGAATTTTCTTGGAGCCTGAGCGAATGGCGCGATGCTGCAGTCGAGGTGCTGCCGGTAACCCCGGTGGTGACTATGGGCGCGGTGACAATCCGCGATGCGGCGGGTTTGGAAAGCACAATCGCGCCCGATGCCTATCGGCTGGAACAGGACAGCCAGCGCCCCAGGCTGCGCCCAAAGGGCGCAATGTTGCCGAGCATTGCGACAGGCGGCTCGGTGAAAATCACCTTTGCTGCAGGGATGTCGGCAGATTGGGGTGGGCTACCTGCTGATCTGGGTCAGGCAGTTTTGTTGCTGGCCGCGCATTACTACGAATACCGCGACGAGACTGCTTTGGGTGCTGGTTGTATGCCCTTTGGCGTAACCAGCCTGATCCAACGCTATCGCGTCGTGCGCTTTGGCGCAGGGGTGACGCAATGAAGGCGCCGCGATTGAACCGAAAGCTGGTTCTCGAAGCGCCAATCCGAACTGCCGACGGCGCAGGTGGGTACATCGAAACATGGGCCTCGTTGGGTACGGTTTGGGCTGAAGTCACTGCACGCAGCGGGTCCGAGCGTCAGGTGGCCGGGGTGCCAGTTTCGCGCGTGAGTTACCGCATCGTTGTGCGGGGTGCGCCCGAGGGGTCATTGATGCGCCCGTCGCCGGACCAGCGTTTTGCCGAAGGCATACGGCGTTTTGTTATTCGCGCGGTCGCCGAGCGTGACCCGCGTGGCCAGTACTTGACCTGTTTCGCGGACGAAGAGGTGGCGGCATGAGCTATGGCGTTTCAGCGGCTTTGCAGGCGGCGGTGTATCAGCAGCTTTCAGGCGATACGCAGGTCAGCACGCTGTCGGGCGGCGCGATCTATGACGCGGTGCCGGCAGGGGCGGTGCCCCAGACTTATGTGACGCTGGGCCCGGAAGAGGTGCGGGATGCCTCGGACCGATCGGGCGCTGGTGCCCTGCATCGGTTCACGGTGTCGGTGATGTCCGAGGCCGCCGGGTTTGGCGCTGCCAAGGCCCTTGCGGGGGCGGTGTGCGATGCGCTTGAGGGTGCAGCACTGACCCTGGATCGCGGGCGACTGGTGGGGCTGTGGTTCGAACGCGCCTCGGCCCGCCGTACGGGAACCGGCGGTGCCATCCGCCAGATCGACCTGAGGTTCCGCGCCCGCGTGGAAGACGACTAAGCAATCAACGGAGAGAGCATATGGCTGCCCAGAACGGAAAAGACCTGTTGGTCAAAGTGGATATGAACGGCTCGGGCCTGTTCGAGACCATCGCGGGGCTGCGCGCCACGCGGGTCAGTTTCAACGCAGAAAGTGTGGATGTCACCAGCCTGGAAAGTCAGGGTGGTTGGCGCGAGCTGTTGTCGGGGGCAGGGGTGAAGTCCGCTGCGATCTCGGGTTCGGGCGTATTCAAGGATGCAGGCACCGACGAACGCGCACGACAGCTGTTTTTTGACGGTGAGACACCGAACTTTCAGGTGATCATTCCCGATTTCGGCATCGTTGAAGGCGCGTTTCAAGTCACCGGCATCGAATATGCGGGGTCGCACAATGGCGAGGCGACTTATGAGATGAGCCTGGCCAGCGCCGGCGCTTTGGCCTTCACGGCACTGTAATCCTATGGCCAATCCGTGGACGGGCGAGGTGGCATTGACCATCGATGGAGAGCGGCGGGTGCTCAAGCTGACGCTGGGTGCTTTGGCGGAATTGGAACAACAGTTGGGCACCGGGTCTTTGGTGGAACTGGTGCAGCGCTTCGAAGGTGGGGCCTATTCCAGCGGTGATGTGCTGGCATTGATCGTGGCCGGGCTGCGAGGCGGGGGCGCCGATGTCGCCCGATCGGATCTGCTGCGGGCCGAGATCGATGGCGGACCGATGGCTGGCGCCAAAGCTGCGGCTGAACTGCTGGCACGGGCCTTCATGGTTCCGGGGGGCGCATGAGCGGGTTCGACTGGCCCGTTCTTATGCGGGCCGGTTTCGTCGGCCTGCGCCTGACGCCGGATCAGTTCTGGCGTCTGACACCGGCTGAATTGCGGCTTGTGTTGGGGCAAGGGGCCGGGATGCCAGCGATGAACCGGGCGGGGTTGGACGCTTTGCTGGCGGCCTATCCGGACAAGCAACAAGGAGAGCGTGATGACGGATCGTGACGGGTTGGATGACCTGCAGGAACGGGGTGAGGCGCTGGGCGACTCGTTGGGGGATGCGGCGTCGATGGCTGCGGCATTCGACAATCAGATGAAGCGGATCAGCGCAGCCTTTGAAGAAACCGGCAAGGACGTCGCCACGTTGGAGCGCGGCATGTCCGGCGGTTTGCGCAAGGCATTTGACGGCGTGGTGCTGGACGGCATGAACCTGTCGGATGCGCTGGATGTGCTGAAGAACTCGATGATACGCACGGCCTATTCGGCAGCGATCAAGCCTGTGACCGATCACTTTGGCGGCATGCTGGCCAATACGGTTGGTAGTCTGGTGCAGGGAATTTTGCCCTTTGCCAATGGCGGCAGCTTTTCGCAGGGCCGGGTGATGCCTTTTGCCAATGGCGGTGTGGTCAGCGGCCCAACGACATTTCCGATGCGGGGCGGCACCGGACTGATGGGCGAGGCCGGCCCCGAGGCGATCATGCCTCTGGCGCGCGGGCCAGATGGCAAGTTGGGCGTGCGGACATCCGGCGGAGGGCGCGCAGTGAACGTGGTGATGAATATCACAACGCCGGACGTGCAGGGGTTCAGACGCAGTCAGGGTCAGATCGCCGCTCAGATGAGCCGCGCCTTGGGTCGCGGCAATCGCAACAGGTAACACGAGGGAGCAGCTCATGAATTTCCACGAGGTAAGATTTCCCGCCAGCCTGAGCTTTGGTTCGGTCGGCGGCCCCGAGCGGCGCACAGATATCGTGACGCTGGCCAACGGGTTCGAAGAACGCAACACGCCTTGGACGCATTCCCGTCGCCGCTATGACGCCGGGCTGGGGATGCGATCATTGGACGATATCGAGACGCTGGTTTCGTTTTTCGAAGCCCGTCAGGGGCAGATGTTCGGTTTTCGCTGGAAAGACTGGTCGGATTACAAATCCGGGGCTGCGACCGCAGACGTGGCAATGGATGATCAGGTCATTGCTCGTGGTGACGGTACAAGCACCGAGTTTCAGCTGGTCAAAACCTACAGCTCGGGCGGGTTCAGCTATGTCCGCCCAATCGTCAAACCGGTTTTGGGTACCGTGCGGATCGGTTTAGAACAGGATCAAATGCGCGAAGGCGTAGATTTTGAAGTGGATCTAAACAGCGGTCTGATCACGTTTACAGCGCCGCCGCCTGAAGAGGTGGAAGTCACCGCCGGGTTTGAGTTTGACGTCCCGGTTCGTTTTGACACCGACAAGATTCAGACCAGTGTCGCTAGTTTTCAAGCGGGCGACGTACCCAACGTTCCAGTGGTCGAGGTACGTGTCTGATGAGCGGTGATAAGCAAGGGCTGCAGACCCATCTGCAAACAGGGTTGACCACAACCTGCCGATGCTGGGCGATCCGGCGTGAGGACGGGCAGGAATACGGTTTCACCGATCATGACATGGTACTGAGCTTTGACGGGATGACCTTCAAGGCCAGCACGGGCCTGACGGCCACGGCTATCGAACAAGCCACCGGACTGTCCGTCGACAACTCTGAGGCCATGGGGGCCTTGTCCGATGCCGCGGTCACAGAAGAAGACATCGAAGCCGGTCGGTTCGACAATGCTCAGGTCCGGGCGTGGCTGGTCAACTGGGCCAAGCCTGAACAGCGTTTTCTGCAATTCAAAGGCTCGATCGGTGAGATGCGCCGCGCAGGTGGTGCATTTCACGCCGAATTGCGCGGTTTGACCGACCTGCTCAACCGACCGATGGGCAGGGTTTACCAGAAACCTTGTACGGCAGTTCTGGGGGACGGTGATTGCAAGTTCAATCTCGGCGCGCCAGAGTATCAGGCCGAGGCTGAAGTGGTCGCTTTAATTGCCGGCACTGTCCTGCAATTGAAAGGGGCAGAAGCACCGAATGAAGCCTGGTTCAGGCGGGGCAGATTGGATGTTTTGTCCGGGCGGGCAACCGGGTTGTGGGCCGCAATCAAACAGGACGACCGGATCGTGGGTGGGCGCAATGTTACGCTTTGGTCCGGGATCAGCGGCGGCCTGGCCGTCGGGGACCGGGTAAAGCTGACAGCAGGGTGCAACAAAAGTATGCACACCTGCCGGAAAAAATTCAATAACATCATCAACTTTCAGGGGTTTCCTGACCTGCCCGGTGAAGACTGGGTAATGGCGGTGCCCAAGCAAGGCAATCCCAACACTGGGGGAAGCAGACGATGAGCGGCCATAGGCAGGATATTGTCGACGAGGCGCGCGGTTGGTTGGGAACGCCTTACGTGCATCAGGCTTCGGTCAAAGGGGTGGGTACGGATTGTCTGGGCCTTTTGCGTGGTGTGTGGCGCGCGCTGCTGGGGCACGAACCCGAAACGGTGCCGAGCTATAGCATGGACTGGTCTGAGCCGCAGGGCGAAGAGCGCATGTGGGCAGCGGCCCGCCGTCACCTGATTGAAAAGAACCCCAGTTCTGCGAAGGCGGGCGATGTTTTGTTGTTCCGTATGCGCGATGGGCGTGTTGCCAAGCATGTTGGTATCGTCAGCGAAACCGCACCCGCGCTGCGGTTTATTCACGCCTATTCCGGCTATGGCGTCGTGGAAAACACGCTTAGTGATCCCTGGCGCCGCCGGGTGGTCGCCTGTTTTGAATTCCCGCTGGAGGATATGTGATGGCTACAATAATTCTGTCTGCGGCAGGAGCCGCGGTCGGCGGAGCGATTGGCGGCACTGTTGCCGGGCTGTCGACCGCGGTGATCGGCCGCGCCATTGGGGCAACGCTGGGCCGGGTCATCGACCAGCGGTTAATGAGCCAGTCGGTCATGGGCGGCGGCAGCGAAGTGGTCGAAACCGGGCGCTTGGACCGTTTCCGCCTGACCGAATCCGGAGAGGGTTCTCCGGTCGCTACGGTTTTCGGGCGTATGCGGGTGGGTGGTCAAGTTATCTGGGCGTCGGATTTTCTGGAAACCAAAAGCACAAGCACAACCTCGCAGGGTGGCGGAGGTGGCAAGGGATCTCCGAAATCGCCCGAAGTCACAACAACCACGCACAGCTACAGCTATTCGATTTCTCTGGCCATTGCGGTAGGGGCGGGGCAAATTTCGGACGTCCCGCGCATTTGGGCTGATGGAGAGGAACTGGAGCTCTCAACCCTGAACATGCGTATCTATCGGGGGAACGACCATCAATTGCCGGACCCTCTGATCGAAGCCATTGAGGGCGCGGGCAACGTTCCGGCCTATCGTGGCACGGCTTATGTTGTGATTGAAGGTTTGCAACTGGCGCCGTTTGGAAACAGGGTGCCGCAATTTTCATTCGAAGTCGTACGTCAGGAACAGCCGGGATTGCCGGATACGCCGGATGCCCTGTTCAAGACCATCCGGGGCGTTGCCCTGATGCCGGGCACCGGTGAATATGCGCTGGCCAGCGAACAGATCAATTACACAAAAGGGCGTGGGCAAAGCTGGGCGGCGAATGTCAACTCTGCCTCGGGGAGGCCGGACCTGGTGACCTCGACCCGGGCGCTGCAACGTGAGTTGCCTTCCTGCGAGGCGGCCTCTTTGATCGTGTCGTGGTTTGGCGATGACTTGCGGTGCGGGCAATGTCAAATTCAGCCCAAGGTTTTGCGCAAAGACATCGAAGGCAAGAACATGCCCTGGAGCGTGGCAGGTGTGACCCGACAGACCGCCCAAGCTGTCAGGTACGAAAATGACCGCCCCGCCTATGGCGCAACCCCTGCGGATCAATCCGTAGTTCAGGCAATCCGGCATATGAAAAGTATTGGCAAACGGGTTATGTTTTATCCGTTTATCCTGATGGATCAATTGCAAGGCAACGGTTTGCCAGACCCGTGGTCGGATGCAGCCAACCAGCCGCATTTGCCTTGGCGGGGGCGCATCACGCTTAGCACCGCGCCCGGTCGGCAAGGATCACCGGATCAAACGGCAACGGCCGACGCGCAGGTGGCCGCGTTCTTTGGACAAGCACGCGCCAGTGACTTTGCCGTTGGCGACGGCGAAGTGACCTATAGCGGCCCTCAGGAATGGGGTTTGCGCCGCTTCATTCTGCATTATGCGGCATTGTGTAAAGCTGCTGGAGGGGTAGAGTCTTTTTGCATCGGTTCCGAAATGCGCGGGCTGACCCAAATCCAAGGTCTGACCGGCTTTCCCGCCGTTTCCCAAATGCAAGCCTTGGCCGCCGAAGTGCGCGAAATCTTGGGACCAGGCACAAAAATCGGGTACGCATCGGATTGGAGCGAGTATTTCGGCTATCAGCCGAACGATGGAACCGGGGACCGTTATTTTCACCTTGATCCACTGTGGGCAGATGAAAACATCGATTTCGTCGGCATCGACAATTACATGCCCCTGTCGGATTGGCGGGATGGCGAGGATCACGTGGATCTGAAGGCCGGCACGGACGCGATCTATGACCTCGACTACCTTCGAGGCAATATCGAAGGCGGAGAAGGCTATGACTGGTATTATGCCTCGCCGGAAGAGGCCGAAGCCCAGATAAGAACGCCGATCACGGATGAGGAGCATGATGAGGCATGGGTTTGGCGTTACAAGGACCTTCGCAATTGGTGGTCGAACCGGCATCACGAACGCATTGGCGGTGTGCGTCAATCGAACCCGACCGATTGGGTGCCTGGCTCAAAACCTATCTGGTTTACGGAACTGGGTTGCGCGGCCATCGACAAAGGAACCAATCAGCCGAACAAGTTTCTTGACCCGAAATCCTCGGAATCCAGCCTGCCGAAATACTCTTCCGGTCGGCGCGATGATTTCATGCAGGTCCAGTACTTGAAAGCGATGTATGGCTACTGGTCTGATCCGGCAATCAACCCGCTTTCGGATCAATATGATGGTCGGATGGTGGATATGGCGAACGCCTATGTCTGGGCATGGGATGCGCGTCCGTTTCCAACGTTTCCGAACCTGCGAAGCCAGTGGAGCGACGGGGCGAACTATCCCCGAGGTCATTGGTTGAATGGACGGTCAGGCACGCGGACTCTGGCCTCTGTGGTCACTGAAATCTGCCACGGAGCCGGAGTAACGGATATCGACGTGTCGCGTCTGGAGGGCGTCGTACGGGGCTATCTGGTTCAAGATGTCTCCAGCGCGCGCGCGGCATTGCAGCCCTTGATGCTGCGTTATGGGTTTGATGCGATTGAACGGGATGGTGTGCTGCTGTTTCAGATGCGCGACGGTCGCAAGGTGGTCGGATTGGATACAGACGATCTGGCAGACAGCTCTGATATCGAAGGCCGCGTGGAATATCGCAGAGAAGCCGAGGCCGAAATGACAGGCCGCGTTCGGTTGCGCTTTGTACAATCTGACGCCGATCATGATGTTGTGTCAGAAGAGGCCATCTTGCCGGACACTCGAACGCATTCGGTGGCCGTGAACGAGATGCCTCTATCGCTGACACGCGCCGAAGGCCGCCAAACCGCTGAACGCTGGCTAAGCGAGGCGCGGGTCTCACGCGAGACAGCGCGCTTTGCATTGCCGCCGTCGATGTTGCATCTGGGGGCGGGTGACGTCGTGAGCCTGACCAAAGACGGGCAGAGTTCACGCTATCGCATCGACCGGCTAGAGCAGGCCGATCTGCAACTGGCCGAGGCAGTGCGCATCGAACCCGGCGTCTATGCGCCATCTGATCTGCCTGACGATCAAGTGTCGATCAAACCCTTTGTGGCACCGGTTCCTGTTTTGCCTGTGTTCCTGGATTTGCCGTTGCTGACCGGGTCCGAAGCCCCACATGCCCCATACCTTGCCACGTCGGCCAATCCTTGGCCCGGTGGCGTTGCAGTCTTTTCAGCGGCCAGCGACGAAGATTATGCGCTGCAAGAGGTGATCTCGGGGCAAGCGGTAATTGGATTTACCGAAACCCCGCTGAGACGGGCAAGCGCCGGTGTCTGGGATGAAGGAATGCCGCTGCGCGTCAATCTAGTTGATGGCCTGCTGGAATCGCGTCCTCGGGATGCGTTGCTGAACGGGGCCAATCTGGCCGCGATCGGTGATGGAACACCCGGCAATTGGGAGCTGTTCCAATTCGCCGACGCTACGCTGCAAGAAACGGGCATCTATACATTGTCCGGTCGCTTGCGCGGTCAGCTTGGGACGGATGCGATCATTCCCGATGTCTGGCCCGATGGGTCGATGTTCGTCCTGTTGGATCAGCGTGTTTACCAAACCAGCTTGTTGCGGTCCGAGCGGCGCGTGAGCAAGCACTACCGCATTGGTCCGGCAACGCGCGGGTATGATGACCCGTCCTATGTACATCTTGTCGAGGCGTTCGACGGCAACGGGTTGCGCCCATACGCACCGGTGCATCTGAAGGCGATGGGAACAGCCGCAGGTGATCAATTGTCGTGGATACGTCGAACCCGGCTGGATGGGGACGATTGGGCGGGGATTGAGGTTCCGCTGGCCGAGGAAAGCGAATCCTACCTTCTGCAAATACGAACCAACGGGACCCTGGTACGGGAACAGATCGTGAGCGTTCCAAACTGGACCTACACGTCGGCAATGAAAGCAGACGATGGGATCAACGGGCCTTATGAAGTCCACATTGCACAGGTTTCAGCCAGCTACGGAGCGGGACTATTCGCCCAAGTGACAGTCGGGTGATCCACTGAATGCGCCCTATCCTGCATGGAGATGTCGCGGCGGCGGCGCGGGCCTTGCTGGCCGCGCTGCCGCAGGATCGCGACCGCCTTTGTACACGTCTCATCCAAGAAGCTGCGCTGGCCGACCAATATGTCGGCCAGACGGGTAATCTTCATCCATTGTTCGGGAATGGATCTTTGATGGCAGCAGCGCGAAACAGGCGGCTGGCGGATGAACCCGGATTTGATGATGTGCAATATTGTCGCTGTTTCGAACTGGTTTTGCAGCATCTGATCCGGTTTCAGATCAGCCGGACGCACAACTGACGCATTTCGTGGCGGCAAGGTTCAGATTCAATCGACCGCCAGGAATCTCATCGCCGCAATCTTCGCAATACCCGAATTCTCCGTCATGTATGCGGTCCAGGGCGGCTTGTAACCGGTGCGTTTCGATATCCCGATTGGCCTGTTGTGCCTTGGCCATCGCCTGATTCTGCAGGGCATCCATTCTGCTAAGGCGGCCGACGGCCTGCTGATCAAGCTCAACAATGGCCTGAGCCTGCTTTTCCGCCGCGGAATGTTCTGAAAGTTCAGCCAATCTTTCCTGAATTTTCGCTTCATAGCCTGCCAAATCAGTTTCATTCATTTTCGTTACTCTGCCGATCACGGGTTTGCGTTTGGCGTTTTTCCCACTAAATGGCATTCTAGGCGCAGCAAAGGATCAAAAGCCATGTTGGAAAAGCGCAGTCAGGTTACTCCGGTCGACCCGGTTTGGAATCGTATCACGACCGAAGCTCATGCAGCGGTCGAAAGCGAACCATTGATGGGTGGTCTGGTTCACGCTTGCATCCTGCACCACCGAAGCCTTGAGCGGGCCCTCTCATACCGGGTGTCGGCCAAGCTGTGTTCGAACGAAATGTCGATGATGGTGCTGCGTGAAATCGTGGATGAAGCCTATGCGGATGACGCTTCGCTGCTTGAAGCGGCCCGTGCGGATCTGATGGCAGTCTATGAACGTGATCCGGCATGCCACCGATTGTTGCAGCCGATCCTTTATTTCAAAGGCTACCAGGCGATGCAGGCTTATCGCGTGGCGCATTGGCTGTGGAAAAAAGGGCGCCACGATCTAGCGTATTTCTTCCAGATGCGCTCGTCCGAGATTTTCGGGATCGACATTCACCCGGCGGCGAAAATTGGAAAGGGCATCATGATCGACCATGCCCATTCGATTGTCATTGGTGAAACAGCTATTGTTGGTGACAATGTCTCGATGCTGCATTCCGTAACGCTGGGTGGCACAGGTAAGGAAGAAGAGCAGCGCCACCCGACCATTGGTAACGGTGTGCTGATCGGGGCGGGGGCCAAGGTTCTGGGCAACATCGTAGTCGGCCATTGCAGCCGCATCGCAGCGGGTTCTGTGGTGCTGCAAGAAGTTCCTGCCTGCAAGACCGTGGCAGGTATTCCCGCAAAGATCGTCGGCGAGGCTGGGTGCGATCAGCCCTCGATCTCGATGGATCATATGCTGGGCAAAGACCAGTAATTCAACCTTAGTTCGAGCGGTTTTTCTTTCTGTTCAACCGCTCGAGCCGCTTTTCCTCGCGGCGCTTTTTGCGCGCCTCGATACGTTTGGCGCGCTCAGCTTTGCGCTTGGCGACTTCGGCGGGATCCGGGTTATAGGTCGAGTTCTCGCCCGGATAGCCGTTGGGTTTTGCGATCGCAGCAACGGGCAGCGACGTCGCCAACAATGAAACCACCAGAAAGCACTTGGCCGAGTTCACGAGGGTCATGGGGCACCTTTGCATCAGAACTATCAATGCAATCAAGGTGGTCTGTTGCGTGTGTCTGAACAACTATCGCAGTGATCACGACTGCTCACAACATGGCAGTGATTTGGTAGGCCACGCCAGGGAATGATCCGGCGTGGCCTGTGTTCAAAAGGCTTTACGCCAGCATAACCATGGGGTTTTCAAGGTTATCGACGATGGCTTGCAGCAATTCCGCACCCAACGCGCCATCAATGACCCGGTGATCCACTGACATGGTGACCGACATGACTGTGGCAACGGTAAGTTCGCCATCGTCGCCGACAACCGGTTTTTTGACGCCCGAGCCCACGGCCAGAATGCCGGCGTGAGGCGGGTTCACAATGGCGTCGAAATTGTCGATGCCGAACATACCCAGGTTCGAGATGGCAAATGTGCCGCCCTGATACTCGTGCGGTGCCAGTTTGCGTTCACGGGCGCGACCCGCAAGGTCTTTCATCTCGGTCGACAGGGCCGACAGGGATTTGGTGTCGGCATCCTGCAGAACCGGTGTGAACAGGCCCCCCTCAATAGCAACCGCAACGGCCACATCCGAAGGTTTCAGCTGCAGAACTCGGTCTTCCGCCCAGACGGCATTGCATTGCGGTACTTGCTGCAGGGCGTTGGCGACGGCCTTGATGATGAAGTCGTTGACACTCAGCTTTATGCCTCGGCCTTCCAGCTGTTTGTTCAACTGGCCGCGGAACTTGAGCAGCGCGTCGAGCTTGATGTCGCGGCGCAAGTAGAAATGCGGGATGGTTTGTTTGGCCTCGGACAGGCGCGCGGCGATGGTCTTGCGCATACCGTCCAGCTTGACCTCTTCATACTCTCGCCCTTCGTACATGCGGGCCACGGCATCTGCCGAGGGACCAGCCGGTGCCGCAGCGGGTGCGGGTGCCGTAGCAGGGGCCGAAGCGGTAGCAGTGGCCGGAGCAGCCGTGGCGCTTTCGACATCTGCCTTGACGATGCGGCCATGCGGACCGGACCCTGCGATTTGCGTCAGGTCCAGACCTTTTTGTGCCGCAATCCGGCGGGCCAGCGGAGATGCAAAGATACGACCGCCATCCGCCTTGGCCGGAGCAGCTGGGGCAGGGGCGGGCGCCTCGGATACCGCTGGCGCGGCGGCCTCGTTGCCCGCGGCGGCTGTGGGGGCAGCCGCAGGTGCGGCGATGGGCGTGGACGCGATATCATCGGCGCTTTCGCCATCTTCCAGCAGAACTGCGATGGCGGTGTTGACCTTAACCCCTTCGGTGCCTTCGGGGATCAGGATCTTGCCGATGGTGCCTTCGTCGACGGCTTCGAACTCCATCGTGGCCTTGTCGGTTTCGATCTCGGCCAGCAGGTCACCGGACGAGACGGTATCGCCTTCCTTGACCAGCCATTTGGCAAGCGTGCCTTCTTCCATCGTCGGTGACAGGGCGGGCATCAGAATTTCTGTGGGCATCTATCTGTCGCTCCTTACCGGTAAGTCACTTGTTTGACAGCGGCGATCACCTCATCGGTGGTGATCAGAGCCAACTTTTCAAGGTTGGCGGCGTAGGGCATTGGCACATCCTTGCCGGTGCAATTAATGATGGGCGCGTCGAGGTAGTCGAACGCCTCCTGCATTACTACGGACGAGATGTAGCTGCCGACCGAACCTTGCGGCCAGCCTTCTTCTACGGTCACCAGGCGGTTGGTTTTCATCACTGAGTTGATGATCGCGCCGGTATCCATGGGGCGGATGGTGCGCAAGTCGATCACTTCGGCGTTGATGCCTTCCTCGGCCAGCTTGTCGGCTGCTTCCAATGCGAACTGCATGCCGATGCCAAAGCTGACGATGGTCACGTCCGAGCCTTCGCGCCAGATACGGGCTTTGCCCAAAGGGATGGCCAGGTCATCGACCTGTGGCATATCGAAGGAGCGGCCATAGAGGATTTCGTTTTCCAGGAAGACCACAGGGTTGGGATCGCGGATCGCTGATTTCAGCAGGCCTTTGGCGTCGGCTGCAGAATAGGGCATCACTACCTTCAGGCCGGGGACCTGCATGTACCATGCGGCATAGTCCTGAGAGTGCTGTGCGGCCACGCGGGCAGCGGCACCGTTAGGGCCACGGAACACGATGGGGCAGCCCATCTGACCACCGGACATATAGAGCGTCTTGGCGGCCGAGTTGATGATCTGGTCCATCGCCTGCATGGCGAAGTTGAAAGTCATGAACTCGACAATCGGTTTCAACCCGCCAAAGGCAGAGCCAACCGCGATACCGGCGAAGCCATGTTCGGTGATTGGGGTGTCGATCACGCGCTTGGACCCGAATTCGTCCAGCAAGCCTTGGGAAATCTTGTAAGCGCCCTGATATTCGGCGACCTCTTCGCCCATCAGGTAGACATCTTCGTCGCGGCGCATCTCTTCGGCCATGGCGTCGCGCAGGGCTTCGCGGACCGTTTCAGATTTCATCTCGGCGTCGGCAGGCCAATCGGGTGACAGATCAACAACTGGTGCTGCCGCCGCCGTGGATGGAGCGGGGGCCTCAACCGCCGCTGGGGCGGCCTCGGCCACCGCTGCGGCTGCAGGCGCAGCCGCGGGCAGGGCCGAGGCGTCTTCGCCTTCCTCGACCAGAACCGCGATTGGGGTGTTAACCTTGACCCCTTCGGTGCCTTCCGCGATCAGGATCTTGCCGACGATGCCTTCATCGACCGCTTCGAATTCCATTGTCGCCTTGTCGGTTTCAATTTCGGCCATGATGTCGCCGGAAGAAACGGTATCGCCTTCCTTGACCAGCCATTTGGCCAATGTGCCCTCTTCCATCGTGGGCGAGAGTGCGGGCATGAGAATTTCGGTTGCCATGTCTTAATCGTCCTCTCAGGCGTAGATATCTGTCCAGAGCTCATCCAGCGACGGCTCGGGGCTTTCTTTCGAGAATTCGGCGGCCTGGTTGACGATCTCTTTGATCTCTTTGTCGATCGCCTTCAGATCCTCCTCGGTCGCGTGTTTGCCGGTCAGCAACAGCTCCCGCACATGTTCGATCGGGTCGCTTTGTTCACGAACCTTCTGAACCTCTTCGCGGGTGCGGTACTTGGCCGGGTCGGACATCGAGTGGCCCCGATAGCGATAGGTCTTGATTTCCAGAATGTAGGGGCCTTTGCCTGCGCGGCAGTGCGCGACGGCTTTTTCTCCTGCGGCTTTAACCGCCAGAACATCCATGCCGTCGACCATTTCGCCCGGTATCCCAAAGGCTTGACCTCGGTGGTAGATGTCAGCGGAAGACGTCGAACGCGCCTGAGCGGTGCCCATGGCATACTGGTTGTTCTCGATCACGAACACCACCGGCAGTTCCCACAGCGCGGCCATGTTGAAGGTCTCATAGACTTGACCCTGGTTCGCTGCGCCATCACCGAAATAGGTGAAGGTCACACCGCCGTTTCCCTTGTACTTGTCGGCAAAAGCCAGACCTGCACCCAATGGCACCTGCGCGCCAACGATACCGTGGCCGCCGTAGAAGTGCTTCTCTTTCGAGAACATGTGCATCGAGCCGCCCTTACCTTTGGACAACCCGCCTTCGCGCCCGGTCAGTTCGGCCATCACACCGCCCGGCTCCATCCCACATGCCAGCATGTGGCCGTGGTCGCGGTATGAGGTGATGCGCTTGTCACCTTCCTTGGCTGCGGCCTCAAGGCCCACAACGACAGCTTCTTGCCCGATATACAGGTGGCAGAACCCGCCAATCAGGCCCATGCCGTAAAGCTGACCTGCTTTTTCTTCGAATCGGCGGATCAAAAGCATTTCGCGGTAGTAGGTTTTAAGCTCTTCCGCAGAAACATTTGGTTTCTTTGTGGTTTTTCGCGCAGCCATCGTGGCGATCTCCCCCTTCCGGACAGATAGTTTAGCGTTAAACTATCTCATAGAGCATTTCCGGCAATCTGGCGAGAGTAAATATGACGCATCGTCATTTCGCGCGGCTTCAGGCCGGGGGAACCTTCTGGCAAAGTTGGATTTCCAAGAAAAATGTCGGTCCGGCTTAGCGGATGACAATTTCGTCCGAACGGATCATGCCAAGAACCGAGCGGGCCTGCTGATCCAGCAGATCGAGGTCCAAATAAGTGTCGGACAAACGGCGGGTCAGGTTATCCATCTCGGCGATCTCGGCCTTAAGCTTGGCCAGGTCTTGTGACAGGGCGTCCCGTTCCGCTGCAATCTCGACCCGTCTGAATAGGCCATAGTCGCCCTGCACGGCGGCGAAGGTGAAATACACACCCAGCATGAAAGCCACCATGAAGAATACAACTGCGCCCAAACCGGGCCGATGGGAACGGGACACTCTGTTTACCGCCGTATGAAGTCTGCCTCAAAAACGTGCCCTTTGCGGGCATCTGTTCGCACTATGTCACAGGTGATTCGGCTTGTGAATCCCTTGATTCGCACTTTTTCGCGAATGGTCGGATTAAGTTTCTCAGCGCGCAGACTTAAGGATCTGATTGCGCGTCAGGGTTTGTTGTTCCATGCAAGCCCAATAGAACATGGGCGCCGCGCTGCCGTCACTATCCAGTTCCGGGTTGCAGGCTGCGTCGCGCGCTTTCAGCCAGGCGCGCTGTTCGTCCAATAGGGCCTGACCGTTTCCACGTGCATCGGCCATTGGTTTGACCTCAGCCCAGATACGGTTCAGTTCGCGATCAGCGATTTCCCACTTTTCCTTGGCGCAGAAATTGGCGTCGAGTTGCGTTTGCCCTTCGCAGCTGGATTGTGCCGCAGAGTAGGCAGGTATCAATATGGCGACCAGGCAGACTATGAACCTCATGACAAAATCTCCGATTCAACAAGGAGAGACTACCATGAGGCCCGAAATGCGACCAATTTTGACCTTACGCCTGACCTTCTAGGGCGGCGACGCCGGGTAGGGTTTTTCCTTCCATCCATTCCAGGAACGCGCCGCCAGCGGTCGAGATATACGAGAAATCCTTGGCCGCACCGGATGCATTCAGCGCCGCGACTGTGTCACCGCCGCCAGCGACCGAAACCAGCTGTCCCGACCGTGTCAGCGCCGCCGCTTTTAGGGCCGCTGCATTGGTGGCGGTGTCAAAGGGTTCGATCTCGAACGCGCCCAGCGGGCCGTTCCAGATCAGGGTCTGGCTCTGACCAAATATGTCCGTAATGGTCGTTACGCTTTCGGGACCAGCGTCCAGGATCATTCCGTCTTCGGTGCATTGATCGGCTGGCAACACCTGATGTGGGGCATTTGCCTCGAATTTCTCGGCGACCACAACGTCCGAAGGCAATACGATCTTACAGCCCGAGGTTTCAGCCTTGGTCAAGATCTCGGCTGCGGTGTCCTTCATCGCTGTTTCCGCCAATGATTTGCCAACGCTAACTCCCTGAGCGACCAAAAACGTATTCGCCATACCGCCACCGATCACCAGGTAATCAACCTTGTCAATCAAGTTGCCCAGCAGTTCTAGCTTGGTTGATACCTTTGCCCCACCAACAACCGCTGTCACAGGGCGCTTGGGCGCACCCAGTGCGCCTTCCAACGCTTCCAGCTCGGCCTGCATTAGGCGACCGGCACAGGCGGGCAGCAACCGCGCGATGGCCTCGGTCGAGCTGTGGGCGCGGTGGGCGGCTGAGAACGCGTCGTTGCAATAGACATCGCCCAGCTTAGCCATGCCCGCGGCCAGATCGGCGTCGTTCTTGGTTTCAGCGGCGTGAAAGCGGGTATTCTCCAGCAGCAGCACCTGACCGGGCTTCAGGGCTTCGGCGGCCAGATCAGCCTCGGTGCCGACGCAATCTGCGGCGAATAGAACTTCGGTGCCGAAGGCGGCTTCAAGCGTGGGGATCAATTGTTTGAGCGACAGGTTCTCGCGCCGCTCGCCACCAGGGCGACCGAAATGGGCCAGCAGAATGGGCTTGCCGCCTGCTGCGAGGATATCGCGCACGGTGGGGACGATACGCTGAATACGGGTCGCATCGGTCACAACCCCGTCAACAACCGGCACGTTGATATCGACGCGCACCAGCACGCGTTTGCCGTTCAGGTCCATATCGTCCAGAGTTTTCCAGCCCATCGCTCTATCCTTGCCATTACAACAGATTCAGGCGGTTCTTTTCCTGCATTTTGCCTTCAGGTCAATGCGTCACTTGGCATTCACGCGCGTGGCGCATAGGTATTTGCGCAAGATAAACGACAGGAGGGCCTCATGGCCGAGATCAAGGATCCCGAAAACACGATCATCATGGAACTGAAAGACGGCAATGTCGTCATCGAGCTGCTGCCGGATGTTGCCCCGCAGCACAGCGCCCGGATGAAGGAACTGGCGCGTGGTGGTGAGTATGACAACGTGGCCTTCCACCGTGTGATCGACGGTTTCATGGCGCAAACCGGCGACGTGCAGCACGGCGACATGGAAGACGGGTTCAACCTGCGTATGGCGGGTACTGGCGGCTCGTCTTTGCCGAACGTCCCGGCAGAATTCTCGAAGCTGCCACATGACCGTGGCACCTTGGGAGCGGCCCGTTCGCAAAACCCGGACTCGGCCAACTCGCAGTTTTTCATCAACTTCAAGGACAACCATTTCCTGAATGGCCAGTACACCGTTTACGGCCGCGTCATCGACGGGATGGAGCATGTTGACGCCATCGTGCGTGGCGAGCCGCCTGCAAGCCCCGACCGCATGATCAGCGTCAAGGTTGCGTCTGATGTATAAGCTGGCCGCCGCTTTTGCCCTGCTAACCAGCCCTGCGCTGGCCACGGGCCTGCAGATCGAGATCGAAGGTGAGGGCGCCAACGGCACCGTCACCGTTGACCTATTTGATGACATCGCCCCCAAACATGTCGAGCAGATCAGTGCTCTGGCCTCTGAGGGCAAGTATGACGGCGTGGTGTTCCACCGTGTCATCGACGGTTTCATGGCGCAAACCGGTGATGTTGAATTCGGCCGTATCGGTGGAGACATGCGTCGTGCCGGAACCGGTGGATCTGATCGCCCCGATTTGCCTGCAGAGTTCTCGGATTTCAACTATGACCGCGGTGTAGTCGGCATGGCGCGAGCGCAGGATCCAGACAGCGCGAATTCGCAGTTCTTCATCATGTTCGAACCGGGTCCGTTTCTGAACGGCCAATACACGGTTGTCGGTCAGGTCACTGACGGCATGGACGTGGTGGACGCGATTAAGCGCGGTGACGGCCCGAACGGCGCTGTGATCGGTCAACCGGACGTGATGAAAAAAGTCACCGTCACCGAATAATAAAAAAGCCCCGATGCGCATCGGCATCGGGGCTTTTTTGTCTCAGTCGTCACCCATCATTTGCCAAATCAGCGCCCCGATGGCTGCGCCGATAAGTGGGGCGACCCAGAACAGCCAGAGCTGCGCCAGCGCCGGGCCATCAGCAAACAGGGCCACGCCGGTAGAACGTGCCGGGTTGACCGACGTGTTGGTCACCGGGATCGAAATCAGGTGGATCAGGGTCAGGCAAAGGCCAATCGCGATCGGAGCGAACCCGTCAGGTGCAAAGTTGGATGTTGCGCCCAGTATGACCACAATGAAGAACGCGGTCATCACGATCTCGATCACCAATGCGGACATCATTGAATAACCTTCGGGTGACGCTTCGCCGTACCCGTTCGAGGCGAACCCGCCAACACCTTCGAACCCTGGTGCGCCGCTGACGATCAGGTACAAAACGGCCGCAGCAGCAATGGCGCCGATCACCTGCGCGATCCAATAGGGGATCAGTTCTTGCGCCGGGAACCTGCCTCCGATCATCAAGCCAAGGCTGACCGCCGGGTTGAAATGCCCGCCCGAGATATGTCCAACCGCGTATGCCATGGTCAGAACCGTCAGGCCGAAGGCAAAGGAAACGCCCAACCAGCCGATGCCTACGTCAGCAACGCCAGCCGCCAGAACGGCGCTGCCGCACCCGCCCAGTACCAGCCAGAATGTGCCGAAGAACTCGGCCATGAGTTTAGGTGCCATGAAAATCCCTCCTGAAAACACTGGTTTAAGCGTAATTCAAAAATCACAATTTGTGAAATGTTAGGATAAGGAGAAAATTCTCCAACTGTGTTCAGGGATGACTTTTCACGTCCCTGTTGGCTTCATTTCTTTGCGTTGTCCCAACTGGCTGGATCCAGTCGAAACAGCTTTGACAGCTGTTTGTAGACATCGGGAACAGCGGCCTTGAGCTGCCGGGGCTGTTCAAAAAACACCTCGACCGACACGGCAAAGAACTCTTCGTGACCCACGGCACCATAGGGATCGATAACCGTATGTTGGCTATGCTCGACTGCGCGAACGTGGGCGTCATAGGCTGTCAGGAAAACACGTTCCCACTCCGCAAAGCTCTGACCGTCGCTCAGGATCGGAACGCCGTTGGTGCCCCCAGACAGGTCATCGACCTGATGCGCAAACTCGTGCAGGACGACGTTCTGCCCATCGTGATCATTCGCGGCGCCTTGCTTGCTGTGCGACCACGACAGAATGACCGGCCCGCGATCCCAGCTTTCGCCGGTGCGTACGATCTCTTTTTCACTGACGACATAGCCATCTTGCCGCCGCTGACGTGATTTGAAGGCGCTAGGATAGATCAGGATGGTTGTCAGGTGATCGTACCAAAGGTCGCTGTTAACCAACAAAAGGCTGGCTTGCGCAGCAATGGCCAGCTCCATCTCTTCGGTGACCTCCAGCCCGTCGCAGCCGTGGAACTCCACCTGGTCCAGCAAAAGGTTCACCTTGCCGTCCAGCTTGGCCCGCAGATCGGCGGGAAGGCGGCGGATCAGTGGTACTTGCTGCTCGATCAGCCTGCGCTGGTGGTCGGTCAAGGGCGTGGCCAGCAGGGCCTGCCGCGCTTGGGACTTTGACCAGTGGCGGTACAGAAAGAAGCCCAAAATCAACAGAAGGATAGAGAAAAAGATCAACATGTCAGAACCCTATACCGACCACAGCAACCGGCAAGGGCAAAAGAAAAACGCCGCAGGCTGACCCGCGGCGTTTGCTTATTCAAATTTAGGGGCAGTGTTACTGCTTGACCTCGGCCGCCGGGTTGGCGCCCGACTTGCCGCTGCGGCCAGGATTCAGCGGGTCGTCCTGACGCTGCACTGAACCTTCGAAATGCGCGCCGCTTTCGATGGCGATGGTCTTGTGAATGATGTCGCCTTCGACACGGGCAGACGAGGTCAGGCGCACCTTTAGGCCACGCACGCGGCCCACGATGCGGCCGTTGATCACGACGTCATCAGCGGTGACTTCGCCCTTGATGGTCGCGGTTTCGCCGATGGTCAGCAGGTGCGCGCGGATGTCGCCTTCTACTGTGCCTTCGACCTGGATGTCGCCCGTGGTTTTCAGATTGCCTGTGATGTGCAGATCCGAGGACAGAACCGATGCCGGAGGTTTGGGCTTGGGTGCGGTGCTGGCCTTGGTTTCCGCCGGTGCAGGGGCAGCCGGTGTCGCCGGAGCAGCAGGTTTTGCTGTCTCGGGGGCGTCGGATGCGGGCTCGTTGATTTTGCTCTTAGAAAACATTTCTCGCAGCCTTAATGTAAGTCATTGGATTTCTTGGCACACCGTCGACGCGAACCTCATAGTGCAGATGCGTGCCGGTAGACCGTCCAGTGCTACCCATATCAGCAATATGATCCCCGCGCGAGACCCTTTGGCCAACCTTGACCCGGATCTTGGTATTATGAGCGTAAAGAGTCTCAACCCCGAACGCGTGCTTGATTTTCACCAGCCTGCCGAACCCGGATTGCCAGCCCGCATGGGTGACGATTCCGTCGGCGGTGGCAAAGATGTCGGTTCCGTGGGCACCGGCAAAATCCGCCCCATTGTGCATGCGCCGCCCCCCGGTTTTTGGATCCCGTCGCGTGCCAAAGCCGCTGGTAAAGCGCACCACATCATGCACCGGGCTGGCAAAGGGGGCTTTTTCGGCGGCAATGCGGTACAGGTTCAGCTGGTCCATCTGTTGCAGCAACACATTCGCGCGGATTTCGTCGGGGGTCAGGTCCTCTCCGCGCGTGCTGAACGAGATGGGGGTGAGGGGGCCACCCATGCCGCTATAGCCGCGGCGGACTTCTTCGATAATACGGTCGGTGGGCATGCCGGCCTGGCGGAACATTTTGTCCAGAGGCTCAACCGAGATAATCATCGCCTCTTCCAGCTGGCGGAAAATCTCGTCGCTGCGTTCCTGCATCAAACGGATTTCCAACTCAAGATCGTCGCGCTGCGCCAGAGCATCCTGTGCATCGGCGGCGATTTGGTCGCGCTCTTGTGCCGTCCGGACCAGAGCGTCGGTCATGAAATTCATTTGTTCCGGGTCGCCTGCGGCGGTCATATAAATGTCGCCGTCATCGGTCTCGACCTGCATGCTGGCCAGCTCGGTGCGGGCCTCTTCGCGCTGTTTCATCGTGGCGCGCAGGGTAGTCTGGATGACCTCGATCCCGGTCTCAAGCTCGCGGCGGCGGTTTTCCGACGCCAGCAGCTCCGATTGCATCGCCGAGATCTGTTCCAGCGCCGCGTTGAACCGGTCTTGCGCGGCCAGCGCTTCTTGCGCGCGGGCATCCCGTTCCGTCGACAGGATGTTCAGACGGTCTTGATAGGTCGCCTGATCCCGCTTGGCTTGCTCGCGGAAGTTACCCGATCCGATGCTGTCCATCAGCAAAATCGCCGTAGCGACTGTGGTCCAGCCAACAAACACCGCAACGCCGGCGACGGCGAATATCTGCGATTCCGAGCTGAGCCGGATAAACCGCGTGTCGTTGTCAGATTTCAGAAAGACTCGGCGTTCGGGAAAATGCCGCTCGAGCAGTGAGTGTAACTTAATTGCCAGACGTGTTCGCACGCGTCTTCACCTCTCATCCCCAAGATTCGGGACCGGTCGTGAGTGATAGCCGTCCCTTTGGCGAAGTGCATAGAGGGCACGCGTGATTTGGGCAAGTTTGTAAACTAGTTCACACATGAAACCGCGTTATTCCCGCCAAATCTCGGCGGGAAATTGCCGATAACATCAATTTGCGCGCGTTTATTGCGCCGAGCCGGGCGCGGGCAGCTCCTCGGTCAGGGGCCAGTAGAAATCAGGCGGCAACCCGGCCTCGGCGCGTTTTTCTTCGTTGAAAGGTGGCTTCAACACGCCGTGAAAGTACCGGCGAACCAATTGGTGAAAAACATCCTTGGGATCGGCATTCTCGCGCCCACACAGGAAATGAAACCATTTCGAGCCATAAGCCACATGCCCGACCTCTTCGGCATAAATGACTTCCAGCGCAGCGATAGCTTTTTCGTCCTTGGCCTTGCGGAATATATCGATCATGCCGGGGGTCACGTCCAGCCCGCGTGCCTCAAGCACCATGGGAACCACGGCCAATCGACCCATCAAATCTTCGGCGGTGTCCTCGGCCGCGCGCCACATCCCGGCATGGGCGGGCAGAGCGCCATAGTTGCTGCCCATGGCCTCAAGGCAATCGCACACCATCTCGAAATGACGCGATTCCTCTTCGGCGCATTTAACCCAGTCGTCATAAAACCCGACAGGCATAGGTACATGACCAAAGCGGGCGATGATGTCCCAATGCAGATCGACGGCGTTCAACTCGATATGCGCGACGGCGTGTAGCAGGGCGATACGGCCCGCTTCTGTACCCGGTTTCCGTTTCGGTACCTCGCGCGGGGAAAGCAGTTCAGGCTGATCCGGGCGCGCGGGTTGCAGCGGTGGCGTAGCGGTGCCGATCTCGATCTCTGGCGCGTCACCGCTGCGCGATGCGAACCACGCGGCGGCATGACTTTTGGACAGGGCGGTTTTTTCCCGACCATCCGCCGTTGTCAGAACCTCAGTCGCCATCTGGGTCAGCGTTTTGGGCACCATGTTTCTCCGCTTGATTGCACGCGCGGCTCTTAGACCGGATGGCGCGCGTGGTCGAGGGGCGTTACATCGCCCGTACGGCTTCCAGCACCTCATCCACGTGACCGGGCACTTTAACCTTGCGCCAGATCTTGGCGATTTTGCCATCGGCGTCGATGATGAATGTCGAGCGCTGAATGCCCATCGATTTCTTACCGTACATATTCTTTTCAACCCATACGCCATAGTCCTCGCAGACCGACGAGCCCTCATCCGACAACAGCGGAGTGGTCAGATTGTGCTTGGCAACAAACTTGTCGTGCTTGGCGACGCTGTCCCGCGAGATGCCGAAAACGTGAGCGCCCGCGTCACCAAAGGCTTGAAGTTGTTCCGAGAAACCGATGGATTCCTTGGTGCAGCCCGGCGTATCATCACGAGGATAGAAGAACAGAACGACGGTGCCGCCGCGCAGGGCTGACAATGTGACCTCGCCGCCTCCGTCGCGGGGCAAAGTGAAATCAGGGGCGATGTCTGAAACGTCGGGCATTGGAAACTCCGCTAAAGTTTTTTAAGGGCTGCCCGACATCATAGGGCGGCGCGGGCGGGTTGGAAGACGTGGATAGAAAATTGGTGCAGCACGAAGACAAAAGTGCGTCGCAGCCCAAAAAGCCCCGGCGTCGCGGGTCCCGTCGTCGTATTGCCGCGCATTTTTCCGGTTGGACGGTCCTGTCGCTGGGGCTGTTGGTCTTTGTGGGCTGGTTTTTTCTGATCGGCCAGAATCTTCATGCACCCGAATGGTTGCGAAAGCAGGTTGAACTGCGCCTTGAACACAGCCTCGGAGGGCTGAAAATCCGGTTTGGCGACGTCAACTTTATCGTGAATGAGGAATGGCGTCCCCGTCTGCAGCTGAGCGACGTGACGATCAGCGACGCAGCCGGGCAGCAGATTGCGCAGGTTTCGGACCTGCGCACCCGATTGTCGATGCGCGGGCTTTTACGGGGTCAAATCCGCCCGCGCCGCATCATCCTTCGCGATGCACAGATCGCGCTGACCCGGGGTCTGGACGGGGCATTGTCGCTGACAGTTGGTTCAGGCAGCGCCCCTGTGCAGCAAGCACCGGACCTGGCCCAACTGATCGAGCAATCGGATGATGTATTCCTGTCGCCTATCCTGTCCGGGTTGCGTTCGGTCGACTTGGAATCGCTGACGCTGGATTATCAGGATCTGCGTCTTGGGCGGGCCTGGGTATTCGACGGGGGGCATATCACTGTGACCCGCACCGGCGATGAGATGCATCTGGCCACGGGGTTTTCCGTGCTGACCGGGCGCGACTATGCAAGCTCGATCGAGGCGAACTATACCAGTGTTCTGGGTACGCCACAGGCGCGGTTCGGCATTTCGATCACCGACCTGCCAGCCGAAGATATTGCCAGCCAAAGTCTTGCCCTGTCGTGGTTGCAGGTTCTCAAGGCACCGATCTCTGGGGCGTTGCGCGGCAGCATTGACGACAAGGCGGCGTTGGGGCCGCTGTTTGCAACGCTAAACCTTGGAGCAGGCGCGGTGCAGCCCACGCAGGAAACGCGCCCCATTCCATTCGAGTCCGCCAGAACCTACTTCACCTACAATCCCACACGGCAGGAGCTGGACTTCAACGAAGTCTCGGTGGTGTCCGCATGGGGCGCGTTTCATGCCGAGGGTAAGGCGTTCCTGCGTGGAATTGAAAACGGTGCGTTGGAAAGCCTGACCTCGCAGCTGAGCCTCAGCAACATCAACATCAACCCGGCCAACCTGTTTCCAGAAGCGCTGAACCTGGCACGCGCCGAACTTGATATGAAAATGAAATTGGCCCCGTTCGAATTGCGGTTGGGTCAGATCATGGTCGAAGACGCCAACTATCGGTTGCTGGGTTCTGGCAAGCTGATCGGCGAACCCGAGGGTTGGGCGGCGCAACTGGATGCACATCTGGACAGCATGAACGGGGATGAGTTGTTGAACTACTGGCCTGAACGCCTGGCGTCAAAACCACGGCTTTGGGTCCAAGAGAATTTGTATGAGGGGCGGTTCTCGGACGTTGACTTTGCTTTGCGGCTGCGACCAGACAACAAACCAGATATCTATCTGGATTTCGGTTTTGACGAGGCAAAGATCAGGTTCGCCAAGACCATGCCGCCGCTTGAGAACGCACAGGGACAGGCCAGTCTGATCAATCACCGTTTCACCGCCACCGCTGAATCGGGTGTTGTCATCGCGGATGAAGGGGGCGCAGTTGATGCCACGGGCACGTCCTTCATCATCCCCGATACCGAGATCAAGGGGATTTCCCCGTCGATTACCCGGATCACGGCCAAAGGGAGTGCGACCGCTGCGTTGTCGCTGCTTGATCGCCCGCCGCTCAGCTTGCTAACCAAAGCGAACCTGCCGGTTGATCTGGTCGAAGGTGCTGTAAATCTTGCCGGAACATTGTCGCTGCCAATGAAGAAGGGGTTGAAATTCGAAGACACCGAATTCCACTTTCTTGGTGATATCGACAATGTAGAAAGTGACAAACTGGTTCCTGGCTTTTCGGTCAGCGCCGACCAGCTTGCGCTTGAAGGCAACCAAACCGGCGTTAAAATTTCCGGCGAAGGATTGTTTGGCGATGTCCCCATCCAAGCTGCTTGGCGACAACCGATCGGTGGAACCGAAGCGCAGCGCAGCGAATTGACGGGCCAGATCGAATTGTCCCCCCGATTGATGACCGAGTTGAATGCCGGGTTGCCTCGGGGGATGCTGACGGGGCAGGGCACGGCGGATATTGCGCTGGGTATTGGCGCAGGTACTCCGCCAAAGCTGACCGCATCGTCCGATTTGAAAGGCGTCGCGCTGGCTATTCCCGAACTGGGCTGGCGCAAGGGGACGGGCACGCCCGGCACGATGACGCTTGAGGCCACGCTGGGGGACAACCTGCGAGTGGACGAACTTAAGCTGGATGCAGCCGGATTGCGCACCACCGCGTCGATCTCGTTCAACGACGGAGATTTCGACCGGGTTCAGTTCAGTTCCTTTGATCTAGGCAATTGGCTGGCGGTTCCGGCGGAGCTTGTCAATCGAGGTGGGGCAGTGCCGGATATTCGGGTGCTGGGCGGCGTGATGAACCTGGGCCGCGCGACCTTTGGCAGCAGCAGCGGCGGCGGCTCGGGCACGGGACCCCGAATGGACGTCACGTTGGACCGTCTGCAAGTGACCGAGACCATAGCCCTGACCGGGTTCAAGGGTGCGTTTCAAACCACTGGTGGCATTAACGGCTCCTTCACAGCGAACGTAAACGGGGGCGCCCCCGTGCGCGGACAGGTCTCCCCGCGCGCGGGCCGCAGCGCAGTGACGTTAACCTCGGGGGACGCCGGGGCAGTTCTGCGGTCTGCGGGCATGATCACACAGGCGCGAAGCGGATCCCTGAACGTGCAACTGGAACCGGTTGCGGGGCCCGGCAATTACGACGTCATCGCGAAGATCACCAATACGTATATCAAGGATGCCCCGGCCATGGCCGCACTGCTGAACGCCATCAGCCTTGTTGGTCTGGTCAATGAAATGGCCGGGCAGGGCATCTTTTTCTCGTCAATCGAAAGCCGGATGCGCATCACCCCGACCGAGGTCAAAGTCCTCAGCGGCAGCGCGGTAGGTCCGTCGATGGGATTGTCCTTTGACGGCACCATCAACACGGTTGCCGGAACGCTGAACCTGCGTGGCGCGATTTCTCCGATCTATCTGGTGAACGCGATTGGCAGTGTTTTCACTAAAAAAGGTGAGGGCGTCATCGGTTTCAACTATACCCTGACCGGACCGTTGCGGGACCCGAAAGTGTCGGTCAATCCGTTGTCTGGGCTGGCACCACTGTTTCTGCGAAACCTACTGAGGGCTCCAGCACCCACGGTGTCCGATGGGCCAAATGCACAGCCGATAAAACCGGATGAGCCGAAACGAACTTTCGGGGCACCACCATCAGACCGTTGAATTGGGAAGTGGGGCGCTGTATGGCGCGGCCATGAAACTCAGCGACTTTGACTTCCACCTGCCCGAAGACCTGATTGCCACACGCCCGGCGAGCCCACGCTCGTCCGCGCGGCTGCTTGTGGCCAATGGTGAAACGGTAACGGACGCCCATGTGTTTGATCTGCCGGATTGGCTGAAACCCGGTGACCGGCTGGTGCTGAACGATACGCGCGTTATCCCCGCGCGCCTGAACGGTCGCCGCCATCGCGACACCGCACAGGGGCCGGTCTCGGCCGCGATCGAAGCGACCTTGCTGGACCCGCAGGCCGACGGCACATGGGGGGCGCTGATCAAACCGCTGAAAAAGGTCAAGCTGGGTGAAGACATCAGGTTTTCCGATGACCTCAGCGCCACGCTGGACCGGGTCGAAGATGGCCAGGCTTATCTGCGATTCAACCTGACGGGCGAGGATTTCGATGCCGCGCTGGAACAGGCCGGCGCAATGCCGTTGCCGCCCTACATTGCGGCCAAACGCCCGGCGGACGAACAAGACAAGACCGATTATCAAACGATCTGGGCACGCAATTCGGGTGCCGTCGCAGCCCCCACGGCATCGCTGCACTTTGATCAGGCGCTGATGCAGGTGCTTGAAGCCCGTGGTGTCGCCATCAGCCACGTGACCTTGCATGTGGGGGCTGGGACCTTCCTGCCGGTCAAAGTCGAAGACGTGACCACCCACAAGATGCACGCCGAATGGGGCAAGGTCAGCGCCTCGGCCGTCGAAGAAATCCGCGCCACCAAAGCTGCCGGAGGGCGGGTGATCCCCGTGGGCACCACCGCCCTGCGCCTGATCGAAAGCGCCGCACGGTCCGGGCAGATCGAGCCGTGGGAGGGTGATACTGATATCTTCATCTATCCCGGTTTTGAATTCTACGTCACCGACGCGTTGATGACCAACTTCCATCTGCCGAAATCCACCCTCCTGATGCTGGTTTCGGCACTGATGGGGCAGGACCGGATGCGTGATGTCTACGCCCATGCGATTGAACAGAAATATCGTTTCTTTTCCTACGGAGACGCGTCGCTTTTGATCCCATAAGGGGCGCGTTGTCGGGATCGTCTACCTGCAATGTCGTAGACAAGCGCGATCAGAGCCGTTTTTCATATAAAAACGAATCCAGAGTTCAGGTCGGCATTTTTCGGAGGCCCCAATGATTCAGGTCCTGTCCAGCGCGTGGGCGCTTCTTCTTGGTATGGGCCTATTGATGGTCGGAAACGGCCTGCAAGGGACGATCCTGGGGGTTCGGGGTGAGATCGAGGGCTTTTCGACCCTGCAAATGTCCTTTGTGATGTCAGCCTATTTTATGGGATTTCTGGGCGGGTCGCGTCTGGCGCCCGAGATGATCCGACGGGTTGGGCATGTGCGTGTGTTTGCGGCGTTGGCCTCATTCATCTCGGCCGTCATGATCCTGTACCCATTGATGACCGACCCGGTCATCTGGATTTTGGGTCGTGTCGTGATCGGATTTTGCTTTTCCGGCGTGTACGTCACGGCAGAAAGCTGGTTGAACAACGCGGCCAGCAACGAGAACCGCGGTCAGGCGCTGTCGCTTTATATGATTTTCCAGATGACCGGCATCATCACTGCCCAAGGGCTGGTATTGTTGGGCGACCCGGCTGGGTTTGACACTTTCGTGATTGCCTCCATCCTGGTTTCCGTCTCATTTGCGCCAATCCTGCTGTCTATTTCACCAACACCGGCGTTCGACACAACCAAACCAATGACCTTACGCGAACTTTTCAAAAGCTCGCCGCTGGGCTGTGTCGGTATGTTTCTTCTGGGTGGTGTATTCTCGGCTCAGTTCGGTATGGCGTCGGTCTATGGTGCCCGCGCGGGTCTGTCGTTGGTTGAAATATCGACCTTTATCGCTGCGTTCTATGTCGGTGCCTTGGTGCTGCAATACCCGCTGGGTTGGATGTCGGACCGCATGGACCGCCGTTTCCTGATCATGTTGGTTGCAGGGGTGGGAACGTGTGCTGCATTAGCGGGCATGTTATTCGGCGTCACTTTCCCGATCCTGTTGGGCGCGGCCTTTGTGATCGGGGGAATGTCGAACCCGCTTTATTCGCTGTTGATCGCCCACGCGAACGATTTTCTGGATCATGAAGACATGGCCGCAGCCTCGGGCGGTTTGCTGTTCATCAACGGTCTTGGCGCGATTGCCGGCCCGTTGATCACCGGCTGGCTGATGGGGGACAGCGTCTTTGGCCCGCAGGGGTTCTTCCTGTTCATCGCCGCGTTACTTGCGACGATGGCTGTTTATGCGCTGTACCGTATGACACAGCGTGCGGCGATCCCGGTGGATGAGACGGGCACCATGTCCCCGGTCTATCCGACGGCCTCGCCAGTTGCGGTTGAAGTGGCGCAAGAGGTTGCCATTGAGGCCGCCGAAGCCGAGGCCGAAACGCAAGATGTTGCCTAAGACACAAGAATATGTCGCGAATGTTGCAATTTTTTACTGTTACAATCCTGAAAAACATCCTTAAATGACCTTACGTCCCTGGGGAGGGCAACACGACGGAGTTAGGGCAATGGTAGGGCCTGAAGAAGTATTGAGTTATTGGTTAGATGAGATTGGTCCCGAAGGTTGGTATCTACAGGACGATGCCTTGGACGCAGACATTCGCGAACGGTTTTTGACCACCTGGGAAGCCGCGAATGAAGGCAAATTCTCTCTTTGGTTGACGTATCCTAGTGGGTCACTGGCCTACATCATTTTGATGGACCAGTTCCCGCGCAACATGTTCCGCGGTAGCGCCAAGGCTTTCGCGTCAGATCGCGCCGCATTGTCGGCCGCGAAATGCGCGGTGGACAAGGGGTGGGATCTCAAGATCGACGAACCAGCGCGGCAGTTCTTTTACCTGCCGATGATGCATTCGGAAAATCTGTGTGATCAGGAACGCTGTGTCCGTTTGATGTGCCAAAACATGAGTGACAGCGACAAAAGCAATCTGCTGCACGCACGAGCACATCGTGAGGTGATACGCAAATTTGGGCGTTTCCCTTATCGGAACGAAGCACTGGACCGTCCGATGACCGAACACGAAGCCGCCTATGTCGACATGGGTGGATATGGTTCGACGGTACGCGAATTGCAGGCGTCCCTCTAGGACTGCGGCACGCAACCTCGAATGGCAATAATTCGGTCGGCGACCACGTCGGCCGATTTCTCTATGGCGGAATTGATCAGCTTGTCCGGAGAGTCGGTCAACTCGGCAATGCTGGCTTGCGCGCCTTGCATTCTTTGTTCCAGATTATCCAGTTTTACTAGCGCCGTGGATATCCGCAGTTTTTCGGCAATATCTGTGACTGAGCCGCTTGATTGCACCTCGGCAAGATCATTGCGTAGCGCCGCAAGTTCCCCCCGAACGCCGAGAATTTCGTCCTTCAGGGGCGCGATAACCTGGACTTTTTCCGAGAAGACCGTGGTGACGCCCTCGACTGTCGATGCCAGTTTCCAGCCTAGAAATAAGCAAAGAGCCACGAGGATGAGTGTCGCGTTGAGCAATGCAAGCAGCAGATCTTTAAGTGTTTTGGCCATGGTAAGCCTCTCGAATGATTTGCGTTTATGAAATGGCGGGCGAACCCGACATCTATGTTCTAGCCATTGAAGGATGCCCGGTATAGGCTGAAAACCGCATAAACTGATACCGATGATCCCACGTCGTATTTGTCGCGGGAATGGTGTGTTGATGCGTTTCGGAAATTAGTTTAATGGTAAACTAAATTTTCAACCGTCCTGCGCCGAGAGGGAAACATGGCTGCACAATCTTTTGATCTGATCGTAATCGGCGCTGGTCCGGGCGGCTATGTCGCTGCAATTCGTGCGGCGCAGCTGGGCCTGAAAACGGCCGTGGTTGAACGTGAGCATCTGGGCGGCATCTGCCTGAACTGGGGATGTATCCCTACCAAGGCATTGCTACGTTCGTCCGAAGTGTTTCACCTGATGGAGCGCGCCAAGGATTTCGGCCTCAAGGCGGACAAGGTCGGATACGATCTTGATGCTGTCGTTAAACGCTCGCGCGGTGTGGCGGCGCAGCTTTCAGGCGGCATCGGTCACTTACTGAAAAAGAACAAAGTCACCGTGGTGATGGGGCAAGCGACGATTCCTGCTAAGGGCAAAGTCTCGGTCAAAACCGAGAAAGGAACCGAAGAGCTGACGGCCAAAAACATCGTACTGGCCACCGGCGCACGAGCGCGTGAATTGCCGGGGCTTGAAGCTGATGGCGATCTGGTCTGGACCTATAAGCACGCGCTGCAACCGCCGCGGATGCCCAAGAAACTTCTGGTCATCGGCTCGGGCGCGATTGGTATCGAATTCGCCAGCTTCTACAACACGTTGGGCGCTGACACGACCGTTGTCGAAGTGATGGACCGCGTGCTGCCGGTGGAAGATGCCGAGATCAGCGGGCTGGCCAAGAAAGCCTTTACCAAGCAAGGCATGACCATCATGGAAAAAGCGATGGTCAAGCAGCTGGATCGGGCCAAGGGCAAGGTCACCGCGCATATCGAAGTGAAGGGTAAGGTCGAAAAGCACGATTTCGATACCGTGATCTCGGCCGTGGGGATCGTCGGGAATGTCGAAGACCTTGGGCTTGAGGCTTTGGGCGTGAAAATCGACCGCACCCATGTTGTAACGGATGAGTTCTGTCGCACCGGAGTTGATGGTCTCTATGCGATTGGTGACATCGCGGGCGCACCGTGGCTGGCGCACAAGGCAAGCCACGAAGGCGTCATGGTCGCCGAACTGATCGCAGGCAAACACGCGCATCCCGTAAAGCCCGAAAGCATCGCCGGCTGCACCTATTGTCAGCCGCAAGTGGCTTCGGTCGGATACTCCGAGGCAAAAGCCAAAGAGTTGGGTTACGACATCAAAGTCGGTCGTTTCCCCTTTATCGGAAATGGCAAGGCCATTGCGCTGGGTGAACCCGAAGGTCTGATCAAAACAGTATTTGACGCCAAAACCGGCGAATTACTGGGGGCCCACATGATCGGTGCTGAGGTGACCGAGCTGATTCAGGGCTATGTGGTTGGTCGTCAGTTGGAAACCACGGAAGAAGACCTGATGAACACGGTCTTCCCGCATCCGACACTCTCAGAGATGATGCATGAAAGCGTTCTGGACGCTTATGGAAAGGTCATCCACATGTAATCTGCGGTGGGTGGGGACTTTGCCCCCCGCCGCCCGTTCCGGGCGACTCCCCCGAGATATTTATAGCCAGATGAAGCAAGGGATCTTTAACTTCATCTGGCCGAAAATACCTCGGAGCGCGAGGCAGAGCCTCGCTTGGACTCATCAGCGCGTCAGCGCGTCCAAAATGCGAGCCCAGGACCGGATGCCTTTGTGAAAGCTTTTCACGTCGTATTTTTCGTTCGGCGAGTGAATTGCATCGTCATCGTTGGCAAAGCCAACCAGCATCGAATCCAACCCAAGTTCAGTATTGAAATAACCGACGACGGGGATCGAACCACCCATCCCGGTGAACACGGCTTCGCGCCCCCATTCGTCCGACAGGGCGCCGCGGGCGGCTTCGAACTCGGGGCGGTCCAGATTCATAACCGAAGCGGGGGACCCTTCTAGATCATTGTCCCAGTCGACCTTGGCGTCGGGCGACAGACGCTCTTGCACATGTTTGCGGATTTTGGTGCGCAAAGCGTCAGGGTCCATGTCACCGACCAGACGGCAGGTGATCTTGCAATGTGCCTGCGACGGGATCACGGTTTTCGAGCCTGCACCATTGTAACCGCCCCATAACCCGTTAACCTCAAGCGTAGGGCGCGCCCATTGCTGTTCCAGCGTCGAATACCCTTTTTCGCCATGGGGTTGCGAATAGCCGACCGAGCTCAGGTACTCGACCTCGTCAAACCCACAGTTTTGCCACTGGCGCAGTTGCTCGGCGGGCACTTCGTGGACGCCATCATAGAACCCCTCGACCGCAACACGACCGGTTTCGTCGTCATAGAACGATGCGATGATCTTGGACAATTCCCGCAGGGGGTTCAGGCCGGGGCCGCCGTAATGGCCCGAATGCAGATCGATGCGTGGGCCGGTGATAGTAAATTCATCCTTGAGCATACCGCGCAGTTGCGAGGAAATTGACGGTACGCCGCGAGATACCATCGAAGTGTCGCACACCAGTGCCAAGTCAGCTTTCAGTTCGGCCGCGTTTTCCCGCAGGAAAGGCACCAGGGACGGCGATCCTGATTCTTCTTCACCCTCGAAGAAAAAGGTGATGCGGCAGGGCAGGGAGCCATTGACGGCCTTCCAGGCCCGGCAAGCTTCGACAAAGGTCATCAACTGGCCTTTGTCATCCGACGACCCGCGACCGCGAATGACGGGGCCGTTGTCGGTGTCTTCAATGGCGGGATCGAACGGGTCGCGTTTCCACAGCTCAAGCGGATCAACAGGTTGCACGTCATAGTGCCCATAGAACAACACATGCGGTGCGTTGCTGTCCTCTCCGACATGGCCGACGACCATGGGGTGGCCGGTGGTTTCACGCTTTTCCGCTGCGATGCCAATACTTTGTAGGTCAGCGACCAACCAGTCCGCAGCTTGATCCACTTGCGCGTCATAGGCCGGGTCGGTCGAGATGGATGGGATGCGCAGCAGCTCCATCAGGCGATCGATTGAGGTTTGCAGATCAGTGTCGATGCGGTTCAGAACGGCGTCCAGCGACATGGGGTTCTCCTGCTTTCAAGATTTGGCAGAACCTATCAGCGCAATCGGCGCCGTCCAGTGCGCTTTGGCGGGAATATGGTATAATATCGGAAACTCCGAGTGGCGCCTGCGTCGTTTCCTCGCGCCCGATGGCCGTAACTTTACTTGTCGATGCGAGTGCGAGGGGATATTTGATGCAAATCAAATGTGTGATCCCAATGTTGTCTATACGTACGGGGCACAAGGGAACGCATTGGCGTATAATCGGATTCGTCCGGTGAGGGCGTCAGAAATTTTGTCCGGCTGCAAATGCAATGGGTCGGGCATGTAAGGAGATACCGGTGGACTATACTGCTCAGCTCGATACAGCGATTGCCAAGCTGCATGATGAAGGACGCTACCGGACCTTCATCGATATCGAACGTCGCAATGGCCATTTCCCGCATGCGGTGCGGACCCGCCCAGACGGGTCGCAGCAGAATATCACTGTGTGGTGCGGCAATGACTATCTGGGCATGGGCCAGCATCCGGTTGTTCTGAACGCAATGCACGAAGCCGTTGACGCCGCCGGCGCCGGTTCGGGCGGGACCCGCAATATCTCGGGGACGACCGTCTACCACAAAAAGCTTGAGGCCGAGCTGGCCGATCTGCATGGCAAAGAGGCCGCGCTGCTGTTCACCAGTGCTTATATCGCCAATGACGCGACGCTCAGCACTTTGCCGAAATTGTTCCCCGGCCTGATCATCTATTCGGACGAGTTGAACCATGCCTCGATGATCGAGGGCGTGCGCCGCAATGGTGGGGCCAAGCGTATCTTCCGTCACAACGATGTTGCCCATCTGCGCGAATTGCTTGAGGCCGACGATCCCAAAGCCCCCAAACTGATTGCGTTTGAATCCGTTTATTCGATGGACGGCGATTTTGGTCCGATAGAAGAGATTTGTGATCTGGCCGATGAGTTTGGTGCGCTGACCTATATCGACGAGGTCCACGCAGTTGGCATGTACGGCCCGCGCGGTGGCGGCGTGACTGAGCGCGATGGCCTGGCGCATCGCATCGACATTATCAACGGAACCCTTGCCAAAGCCTTTGGCGTAATGGGCGGTTATATCGCCGCCAGCGAGAAAATGTGCGATGCCGTGCGTTCTTATGCACCGGGCTTCATCTTCACCACCTCGTTGCCGCCTGCAGTGGCCGCAGGGGCAGCGGCCTCGGTCGCTTTCCTGAAAACGGCGAGCGATCTGCGTGAGCAGCATCAGACACAGGCCAAGATCCTTAAGCTGCGGCTCAAGGGGCTGGGCATGCCATTGATCGATCACGGTACACATATCGTGCCGGTGATTGTTGGAAATCCGGTACACACCAAGATCCTCAGCGACCGGCTGCTTGATGATCATGGCATCTATGTTCAACCGATCAATTTCCCCACTGTCCCGCGCGGAACCGAGCGTCTGCGCTTTACCCCATCTCCGGTACATGGGCCTGACGAAATGAACCGTTTGGTACAGGCGATGGACGAACTTTGGTCACATTGTGCGCTAAATCGCGCCGAACTTGCCGGTTAACCTCACGCTAAAGTGTGCAACGCGTTTGCCGCGTGTTAAGCTTAGGCTAACAAAAGTATCGGACGAATCGTTAATGGGATGATTCGCCGTTAGCGCGAAACGCGCGCAGGCAGAATGGGGCAGCAGGGATGATTGGGCGCAGATCTCAGCGCGATTCCAAGGACGAAGCCGACGTCAGGCCAAAGGGTTTTGACGATTACGAAGTGCGGCTTGGTGACAGGATGCGCGGCGAACGGGCAACGATGGGCAAGTCCCTGTTGGATGTTCAGCGCGAACTGCGGATCAAAGCCAACTACATAGCTGCCATCGAAGACGCCGATCCTGACGCGTTCGACACACCCGGCTTCATTGCCGGGTATGTGCGTTCTTATGCCCGGTATCTGGGGATGAACCCGGATGAGACTTTTGCCGCCTTCTGTAAGGAAAGCGGGTTCGAGGTTGCGCATGGCATGTCGGCCGAGGCTTCGGTTGTTCGCAAGCCTACGGGCGCGGTTCCGGCGCGCGGTCCGATGGGGCGTGATCCGTTTACCTCGCCCAACACGCCATACATTCCCGGTCGCGAATCCCTTGTCAGCCAGATTGAACCGCGGGCTATCGGCTCGTCGCTGGTTCTGGTCGCAGTGATCTGCGGCATTGGCTATGGCGGCTGGTCGGTGCTGAACAAGATTCAGCAGGTACAGGTAAGCCCGGTCGAACAGGCCCCGGTGGTTCTTTCCGATCTCGACCCGCTGGATGCGGCGCGCGACAGTGCCGAAACAGAGGTTGCCGTTGCGGCCACCCCCAGCGCCGAGGCGTTGGACCGTCTGTATCGCCCACAGGCGCTGGACGTTCCTGTTCTGGTCGCCCGTGATGCTCCGATCTCTACCTTGGACCCGCGCACTGTGGGCACCTTCCTGCCACAGGAATTGCCAAAGGTTGAGGTCGCCGAGGTTCACACTGTCGAACGCCCGGCCTTGCCGCAGGTGGTCGAGCAGATCGACACCACCTTGAAAATTGTCGCCGTGAAACCAGCCTGGATGCGGGTCACCGCAGCTGATGGAAGCGTGATCTTCGAAGGCACCCTTGGCACGGTTGAACAAGGTAATGTGTTCGAGGTTCCGCTGACGGAAGAGCCGCCTCAACTGCGCGCGGGTGCTTCGGGTTCGGTGTTCTTTTCGATGAACGGCGAACATTACGGACCGGCGGGCGCACCGGGGACCGTCGCCAAAGGCGTTGTTCTGTCCAAAGACGCGGTTGCCGAATCCTATGCGGTTGCCGATCTTGAGGCTGATCAGAACAGCGCGCTGAAACAATTGGTGGCTGAACTTCAGGCACAGGTTTCAGAAGACCCCGCCGAGTGATCTAGCCATTGCGGTGTCCTGACAGGCGGACTATCTAAAGACGCAACTTAGGTTGTCTTGGACCCGTCCTCATGTCGCTCAATCACGTTCGCCCGTGGCGCAATATCTACCGCCGCAAGTCCCGTCAGATCATGGTTGGGGATGTTGCTGTCGGTGGTGACGCACCCATTGCCGTTCAGACGATGACCAACACGCTGACAACCGATGTTGCGGCGACCGTGGCACAGGTGCAAGCCGCTGCCGAGGCCGGTGCCGATATCGTACGTGTGTCTGTCCCGGATGAGGCGTCATCAAAAGCCCTGAAAGAGATCGTACGCGAAAGCCCGGTGCCGATCGTCGCTGACATTCATTTCCATTATCGCCGTGGGATTGAGGCTGCCGAGGCTGGTGCTGCCTGTTTGCGGATCAATCCGGGCAATATCGGTGACGAAAAGCGTGTGAAAGAGGTCATCAAGGCGGCGCGCGACCACAATTGCTCGATCCGGATTGGCGTGAATGCGGGCAGTCTGGAAAAGCACCTGCTTGAGAAATATGGCGAGCCTTGCCCCGAAGCGATGGTCGAAAGCGGGCTGGAGCATATCCGCATCCTGCAGGACAACGATTTCCACGAATTCAAGATCAGTGTGAAGGCCAGTGACGTATTCCTATCCGCCGCTGCCTACCAGGGTATTGCCGAGGCCACCGACGCCCCCATTCACCTAGGGATAACCGAGGCAGGGGGGCTGGTGTCCGGCACCATCAAATCGGCCATCGGGCTGGGTAACCTTTTGTGGATGGGTATTGGCGACACAATCCGTGTCAGCCTGTCTGCCGATCCGGTCGAAGAGGTGAAGGTGGGTTATGAGATCCTGAAATCTCTGGGCCTTCGCCATCGCGGCGTGAACATCATCTCATGCCCGTCCTGCGCGCGGCAGGGCTTCGACGTGATCAAGACGGTCGAGGCGCTTGAGCAGCGGCTGGAACACATCAAGACCCCGATGAGCCTGTCCATTATCGGCTGCGTGGTCAACGGGCCGGGTGAGGCCTTGATGACCGATGTCGGCTTTACCGGCGGTGGGGCTGGGTCGGGTATGGTCTATTTGGCGGGCAAGGCCAGCCACAAGATGTCCAACGACCAGATGATCGACCACATCGTTGAAGAGGTCGAAAAGAAGGCAGCCGAGCTGGACGCCGCGCAGGAAGCGGCAGAATAACATAACCTAAGGTGGGCAGTTTCAAACCGCTGGCATCTGCTGTGTTGCACAGTGAATCCCGCCGCCAGATTGCCCTAGTACGTCCACGTTCAGGGCAATGACCTCGCGCCCAGGATAGTGGCTAGTAACTGCATCTTGCGCTAGTAGATCGGTTTCAATGTCGCCGAACTCAGGCATGATCACACCATTATTGCACACATAATAGTTCACATAAGACGCGACGAAATCCAGGTCTCTGATGCGCGGTGAATGGGGCTCTGGGATCACCTCGATTTGCAGCCCTTCGGCGGCCAATCGGTCATGTGTATCCAGTGCAGCCAGATGAAACGGGTCCCGCATGTCGGGCTCATCGGGCAGGTTCATCAAAACGCGCCCCGGCCCCGTGAAACGAGCCAAAGAGTCGATATGGTAGTCGGTGATATCTTCGCCCCATACCCCCTCGGACCAGATCATGCGATCTGCTCCGTAGGCGGCCAGCAAGCGCGTTTCGATCTGGTCCCGCGATAGGCCGGGATTGCGGTTCTTGTTCACCCACGAGCTTTCATGCGCCATGAGCAGCCCGTGCCCGTCCTGTTCAACCCCTCCAGCCTCGCCTTGTAAACCGCTTGGCAGCAGGGGCAGGTCCAAGTGTTCCGCTACGCGACCAGCGATGCGCGCGTCATGCGTATGGACCTGCTTCTTGCCCCAACCATTGAATTGAATCTGACGGATCGCCAACTGACCGCTTTCATTAACGACGAATACCGGCCCAGAGTCGCGACACCAAAGATCTTCGGTCGGAATGTCCCAGAGTTCGATGGATGGCGAGAGTTTTCGCTTTGCCGATGCGTGCTCAGCCGCAGAAGCCAGCATGACCACGGGCTCAAATGCGGATATGGCGTTGGCTATGTCGGCGATGGCCTGTTGCGTGTCTTCCAGTTGGGCTGCGTCCCAATACACCCGTCGGCTGCTAGGCCATTGCGTAAAGGTGCGCTGATGGCGGGTTTCCTCGGCGGGTACAAAATAGCCCAAGTCCGGTTGCGATGCAGAGTGATTGGACCAACCCATCAATCCCAGCGCCCCTCCGGTCAGGATCAAATGCCTTCTGTTCATGGCAATCTTATATCGGTTCCCGGACGTTAAAGCACGTCATCGTTTATGGCCCGAAAGTAATTAAGGTTTTGGACCTTCCGATTGACGCATTGTAGGCTGGCCAGTGCGAAGACTTTCAGGGTCGAACCCTAAGGGGCAAAGACATTGGCATTTCGCAATACCTCTGACCCGGTTTCCCCGACATAGCGGATGACCTTACTCGGCGGATGAGTGCTTTGCGTGCAGATCAAACCATCCGATGGCCATGGAAAACAGGTTGTCAGGGGCGGTTCGTCTTGCTTCCTTCAACGCTTTTTGGATTTTCACCGCGTCTTCATATTGAATCCAAGATCCCGGTAGGTCTTCACCAAACACACCTGATGCACTGGCTATAAACTTGTGATCTGGAACCGGTCCGTGGGGTGAGGCAGGCGAGATGGTTTGATATTCAACATATTTTTGGTTGGAGAACTTGAATCTGTCATACCCGTTCTCGTGCAGGGTATTGAGCATGCTCAGGCTTCCGTTCTCAACCGAAACGTAGGATGGCAGATCAGGCAGGGCCATGACTTGCTTAAGAGCAACCTTATCAAGACCCTCAATATCAATTTTGACGTAAAGAATTTGTTTCGAAACCGGCTGAAGCGCCTGCGAAAGATCAATCGTTGGAACAACGATTTTCTCGGCTCCGTCCCTCCGGCTTCCGTATTCTTCTTTGACGGAACTCCACGCTGTGTTGTATTTATTCACATAGAAAGTGACTTCGTCCTTACCGTCATCGGTAACAGCAAAATTCCTGATGTCGACGCCATCGACCTCTAGGTCGGAAAAATGGTCGGACATTGCCGCGCACAGATGGGGGATGGCTTCTACGGCGATGACCTCAAAGCCCCTTTTTCGGTAATACACGGTGTCTTTTCCGTCATTCATACCGATATCGACAATAACTCCCTGATCCGCAGCGGGGAACTGGTTCTCTGCCGATGTTTTATCCTTGGATAGCTGATCAATATAGGTTGGTTTGGTATGTTTTTTTGCCACGCAGAACACGACCTGCTTCGAGTACGCTTCGCGCCGCGCGGGACAGTCCAGATTTCTTGTTATCGCCCATGCGTGCCTCTGACTTTGGATAAACTACTTTTAGCGTGTTCAATGCCCGAGACCAAAATCTCGTTCAACACAAAAATTCGGATTTCAAACCTTGATAGGTGTGCGTGGCAATAGGTTGCTGAACAAGTCCGACCTATTGCCCGAACACTTGCGTCAGAAGCGAGAGGAGGGGCGGGTGAACCGCCCCTTTACTCAGCCTTGTTCAGCGCGCACGCCTTTGGCGATTTGCAGCATTTGATCCGCAGGAAGGAAGCCGCGCAGCATTTCGGTGCCCAAAACAAACGACGGCGTTCCCGAAATCTGCATCCGTTGTGCCAGGGCGCGGGTGCGGGTGATCTCATCGGTCACCTGATCGCTGTCCATCGCCTCGACGATTGCATCGCTGTCCAGACCCAAACCATCGGAAATGCGACGCAGAGAAACCTCGGTCGGTTCGCCGCCAAATTCCAGCAGCGCGTCATGAACTTGCTTGTATGCGTCGTCGCCGGCCACATGTTTGGTCGCCACCGCAAAACGCGAGGACAAGACCGAAGCTTCGCCCAGAATCGGGAATTCCTTGATCACCAAACGGATATTGCCGTCCTCAGCCAGCAGGTCGGCTACTTCGGGCACCGCACGGCGACAATAGCCGCAGCGGTAGTCCATGAATTCGACCAGAGTAATGTCGCCTTCTGGATTGCCACCCACCCAGCTATAGCCGTCATTGAAAAGTTCTTCGGCATTGGCGGCCACTAGTTCTTGGTCAGCGGCGGCCTCGGCAACCGCGTTGCGTTGTTCAAGGATGTTGATCGCCTCGATGATCACTTCGGGGTTCTCCAGCAGATATTCGCGCACCTGGGCGCCGAATTCTTCCTTTTCCGAGGCGCTAAGCGCGTTCAAATCCAACGCTTGCGCAGGGCCAGTGATCAAGGAAAGCCCCAGTAGGGCAGGTGCTGCATGTCTGAGGATCATTTCCGTTTCCTTTTTGCTTTCTTAGCGCGTTCCGAGGCAATCAGCACATCCTGCGCCCTTTGCCAACCCGGAGAGCCTTCGGGCAATTGCCCTAAGGCCCGTTTTGCGTGAATACCCGCGTCGGCCAACCGGCCGCGCAAGGCATATCGTTCAGCGGTCACGACCGAAGCCATGCCATTATTGCCGACCTTCGCATATGCGACCCCGAGATCCTGCATCAGTCGGGCATTTCGGTAATCTCTTTGACGTGCCTTTACAAGCATTTGCAAGGCGTTCTTTGTCTGACCTTGCGCCAGCAATGCACGCCCGTACCCAGCCAGGATCAACGCGTCATTCGGGGCCATTTCAACAGCTTTGCCATAGGCTTTCACCGCGTCCTGCATTTGCCGGTTTTCCAGTAAAATCTGGCCCTTAAGCTCATAGTAAAACGGATCATTTGGGCGAATGGCCAGGGCGCCATCTATGGCGGCGCGGGCGTTGGCCAGATCATGGTTCTGATGATAGGCCGATGCCTCACGCATCAGGCGGATGTCTTGCGCGTCTTCCTCTTTTGCGCGTCGCATGGTCCATGTTGGGGATCGGAGGAAAGCCGACAGCTTACCCTTGACCCGCGCGAACCAGTAATCGGCATTTGGGTCCGATTTGGACCAGTCGCCAGATTGCGCTAGAAACCTTTCGGCCACGCGCAGGCGCTCGCGGCTGGTGGGGTGCGACCGCATATAGGGGTCTTGATTGACCGCGTTTAGTAACTCTTGACCTGCGAATTTTCGATGCAGTTCAACCATCCCGATGGGCGAGATACCGGCCCATCGGAGGTAACTGGCGGCGCTTTGGTCGGCCGAGGATTCTTCGGCGCGGGTATGTCCCAGAAAACTGCGCAGGGCAGCACTTTGGGTTCCTGCGGCAATGCCTACTGCGGCCTCACCACCTCCGGCGGCAGCGGCAATTAGGGCCAGCGCAGTCCCTAACCCCGCCTTGCGTTGCGCCGCGCGCAGGTTTTGCGTCCGCCGGGCCAGATGGCCATTGGCGATATGCGCGGCCTCGTGCGCGATCACGGCCTGCAGCATTTCAGGGCTTTCGACGGTCAGGATCAGCCCGTAATTCAGGTAAATCGCGCTGTAATCGATGACAAAGGCGTTGAACGTGCGGTCATTGACGACAAATATCTTGACCCGATTGGTGTTCAGCCCGGCCGCACGCAGGATCGGAAAGGCCAGTTCGCGCAGCCCATGTTCGATATCGGGGTCTCGGATCAGGCCCTGAGCGATTGCCGGAACAAGGCTTGCCATCCATGTCACTGCCACCAGCAACAGGGTCGGGATTGACGCCACCCTGGATAAGCGTTCAAAAGCCATGGCTGAAACATGGGAGATTGGCATGAGAAACTCAACCCGGTCCGGGGTCGATCCCTTTATCGTGATGGACGTGATGGAGGCCGCGCGACGCGCCGAAGAGGCCGGGCGCCACATAATCCATATGGAGGTCGGCCAGCCCGGCACCGGTGCGCCTAAGGGGGCTGTTAAGGCTCTAGGGAAGGCCATGGAGCAAGCCCCGTTAGGTTATACGGTCGCGTTGGGATTGCCTGAGCTGCGGCAACGGATCGCACGTCTGTATGGCGATTGGTATAATGTTGATCTGAACCCCGAACGCGTTGTGATTACTCCGGGATCTTCTGGCGGATTCCTGCTGGCCTTCACCGCGCTGTTCGACAGCGGTGACCGCGTTGGCATCGGCGCGCCGGGCTATCCGTCTTACCGGCAAATTCTGAAAGCACTGGGTTTGGTGCCGGTTGACCTGCCCACTGCGCCGGAAAACCGCCTGCAACCGGTGCCTGCAGATTTCGCCGGGCTTGATCTGCAGGGGCTGATGGTCGCGTCACCTGCCAATCCGACCGGTACCATGCTGGATCATGCGTCAATGGGCGCGCTGATCGAGGCTGCGCACGGGCAGGGGGCCTCGTTCATCAGCGATGAGATTTACCATGGTCTGGAATATGAGGCCAAAGCCGTCACTGCGCTGGAGTTGACGGACGAGTGCTATGTGATCAACTCATTCTCGAAATATTTCTCGATGACCGGCTGGCGTGTTGGCTGGATGGTCGTGCCCGAGGATCAAGTGCGCGTCGTCGAGCGTATCGCCCAGAACATGTTCATCTGTGCGCCCCATGCCAGCCAGTTGGCAGCACTAGCCGCGATGGATTGCGACGCGGAATTGCAAGCCAATCTGGATGTTTATCGCCGCAATCGCACTTTGATGTTGGACGGTTTGCCCAAGGCCGGGTTCACCAATATCGCGCCGCCTGACGGGGCGTTCTACGTTTACGCCGATGTCTCGGACCTGACCGAAGACAGCCGTGCCTTCGCGGCCGAGATACTGGGCAAGGCCGGGGTGGCCGTGACTCCGGGGCTGGATTTCGACCCAGTGCGCGGGCACCGCACGCTGCGGTTTTCCTATGCGCGATCAACGGCAGATATCGAGGAAGGTCTGATGCGGCTTCAGCGTTTCATGGTTGAACGCGGTTCGATCACAACTCCGGCGTAACCCGTTCACAAATTAGCTTCGGTCCGCTAGTCTGACCGCCAAACGATCTCGGGAAAACTTGAGGCCATGAGCAGGATTTTCTACGCCATCGCGCTGATCTGGGCGCTGAGCAGCGCTGCGCTCGCGCATGATTTCAGCGCGCTTGCGCGGGTTTTGCCCGACGATAGCCGCATAACTCAAGATGGCCGCGCCGGAGTTCGCGTTGAACTTGGCCTCAGTCAGGGCGTTCCTTACCGTGTCTTCACACTGCGCGATCCGTACCGTGTCGTGCTGGATTTTCAGGAGGTCGACTGGACCGGCCTGGACGCCGACACTTTCCTGCAAACCGACCGGATCAGTGGTGTGCAATTCGGCGCCTATGTTCCCGGCTGGTCGCGCATGGTGTTGGAGCTGGGCGCACCGCTGGCCGTTGATACCTCTGACTTGAGGGTGGATCAGGTCAATGGAACAGCGCACCTGTCGCTTGGTCTGAGCGGCACTGATTTCGACAGTTTCGCCGCCAGCGCCGGGGCGCCGCGCCAGCCAGGATGGGACCTGCCGGAACCGTCGGTGACGCCTGCCAAACCCGGTCCAAACGGAACACGCCCTTTGCTGGTGATGCTGGACCCAGGCCACGGCGGTATTGATCCGGGGGCCGAGGTCGCGGGAACAAACGAGAAGACCCTGATGCTGACCTTCGCGCGCGAGTTGCGGGAAACACTGCTGCGGGCCGGGGGATATCAGGTGGTAATGACCCGTGTGGACGACCATTTTGTCAGCCTCGAACGGCGCATAGCCCTGGCGCATCGGGCGGGTGCGGACGTGTTTATCTCGCTTCATGCCGATAGTCTCTCCGAGGGTCGCGCGCATGGTGCGGCGGTCTATACGCTGTCCGACGATGCCTCGGACGTTGCCAGCCACAAATTGGCCGAACGTCACGATAGGGGCGATCTGATCTCGGGCGTGGATCTCAGCGGTGCCGACGACCAGGTGGCCGACATCCTGCTGGATATCGCGCGGCAAGAGACCAAACCACGCACCGACGCGTTGGCGCGGGCCGTGGCCGACGGGATGACGCAGCAGGGCGGGCCAATGAACAACAGACCGATCCGCACGGCATCCTTTTCTGTACTAAAGGCGGCGGATATCCCGTCGATTTTGGTCGAGCTTGGGTTTCTGTCCAGCCCCAGAGATCTAAAAAACGTCACGAATCCAGAATGGCGCAAACGGATGGCGCGCGGAATCCTGGCCGGGCTAGAGCAATGGCGGCAGGACGATCTGGTTAAACGCGCCCTGATTGGGCAGTGACCCTGCGGCGCAAACCGGCTAAAATTGGCCATCGTGTTTTGACCCTGCGCCGGGGCACCACTATATAGGCGGCAGCGCGAGTAAAAGGCAGTAACGTGATCCGTTTCATTCTTTCGTTTTTCGGGGCAATCTTCAGCCTCGTCACCCTGGGTATCTTCATGGCTGCGCTGGTGATCGGCGCGGTGTTCTGGATGTATGGGCGCGACCTGCCCAGCCATGAATCGCTGGCGCAATACAAGCCGCCGACGATCAGCCGGATTTATTCGGGCGAAGGTCAACTGATCGACGAATTCGCGCAGGAACGCCGCTTGTTTACCCCGTCCGAAGAAATTCCCGACCTGGTGAAGCAGGCGTTCATCTCGGCCGAGGACAAGAACTTTTACACGCATCAAGGCTATGACCCGCGCGGCATCATCGCTGCTGGTGTCGAGGCTGTGAAATCCAAGGGTGAAAACGTGCGTGGTGCGTCCACGATCACGCAGCAGGTGATGAAGAACTTCCTGCTGTCCGGCGACCGCCGGGCCGAGCGCAAGATCAAGGAAATCATCCTCGCCACCCGGCTTGAGGATACGCTGGACAAGGAACAGATTCTCGAACTCTATATGAACGAGATCTTTCTGGGCCAGAACTCGTATGGTGTGACGGCTGCGGCGCAGACCTATTTCAACAAGACGTTGCAGGAACTGGCCCCGCATGAGGCGGCCACACTGGCCGCAATGCCCAAAGCGCCGTCCGATTACCATCCAGTTCGCCAGAAAGAACGCCTGCTGGCGCGCCGTGATTACGTGCTGCGCGAAATGCACCAGAATGGCTATATCGATAAGGCGACCTATGAGACCGAGGTCAATCAACCGCTGCGCTCGGTCCAAAACGGTGACTTCGAAAGCTTCCGCACTGCGCTGCCACCGCGTGACTATTTCACCGACGAAATCCGCCGCCAGCTGAGCGAGGATTTCGGCGAGGGTGAGTTCTTTACTGGCGGCTTCACCGTCCGCGCCTCGGTGGACGAAGAGATGCAGGTTGAAGCAGCCAAGGCCCTGCGTACCGCGCTGCAGAAATACGACCGCTCACGCGGTAAATGGCGCGGCACGAAAGAAGTGATCGCCGAAGATAAACTGACCGATGAAGCCCAGTGGCGCGAGGCGCTGACGATCTTGGAAATCCCGCGCGACGTGGTGCTGCCAACGCGGTGGTATCCGGCGGTGGTTTTGAACGTGGCCGATCAATCCCTAACGGTCGGTATCGAGAACGGCCCAGCCGACGGCGTTGTGCCCCGTTCCGATATCAAATGGATGCAGGGCGATTTCGCCGCCAATTTCAAACGTGGTGACGTCATCCTGGTCATGGCCGGCGAAGAAGGTCAGTGGTCGGCGCGTCAAATTCCCGAAGTACAGGGCGGATTTGTCGCGATGGACGTGAATTCGGGCCGGGTTCTGGCGATGCAGGGCGGGTTCTCGTATCAGGATACGGTGTTCAACCGCGCCACGCAGGCGCAGCGCCAGCCGGGGTCCAGCTTTAAGCCTTTTGTTTACGCAGCGGCACTGGACAGTGGTTATAGCCCAGCAACAATCGTGGTGGATGCCCCGATCGAGGTGAACACGCCGCAAGGTTTGTGGCGGCCCAAGAACTCGACAAACAAGTTCTATGGTCCGACGCCACTGCGCACCGGGATCGAGCAGTCGCGGAACCTGATGACGATCCGTCTGGCGCAAGAGGTCACGATGCCGGTTGTCGCGGGTTATGCTGAACGGTTCGGCGTTTACGACCGGATGGGTGCATTCCTTGCCAACTCGCTGGGGTCCGAGGAAACCACGCTGTACAAAATGGTCGCGGCCTATGCGATGTTCGCCAATGGTGGCGAACGGGTCGAGCCCACTCTTGTCGACCGAATTCAGGACCGGTTCGGCAAGACGATTTACCGACATGACGACCGCCAGTGTGTGGACTGTAACTCTAGCTGGCTGGAGCCGGACGAGTCGCCCACCATTGTGACTGATCGCTGGCAGGTTATGGATGCGATCACCGCGTATCAGCTGACGTCGATGATGAAGGGCGTGGTGGATCGGGGAACTGCGTCGAGCGTCGTTAATCTGCCCGTGCCCACAGCGGGTAAAACCGGTACGACCAACGAATCCAAAGATGCGTGGTTCATCGGCTTTACGTCCAATATCGTGGCCGGCTGCTATATCGGGTATGACCGCCCGCGCCCGATGGGGCGGGGGGCCTATGGCGGCACAATGTGTGGCCCGGTTTTCCAAAGCTTTATGGAAAAAGCTGTCGAGAAATATGGCGGCGGTCCGTTTGAAGTGCCCGAGGGTGGCCACTTTATCAAAATCGACCGTTTCAGTGGCGCGCGCCTGCCTGCGGATGCGAACGGGGATTATGTCGTTGCCGAGTATTTCCGCGATGGCGTCGACGGCTTTATTGACCGCGTGTATGACGGCGGCTTTGCGGTTGGTTCGGACCTGCCGCTGTTCGAAGAGGTCAACACCGGCCGTCAGGTGACCACATCAACCGGGAATACCGTCACTGTTGGCCCCAATGCCAGCCAGGGTGATCTTTCGACCGGTGGGCTTTACTGATAACCGATATGTTTCGGGGCTCCGCTGTCTTGTGGTGCCCCGAACCTCTTGCTATCACGCAGGCCTGATTGAGCAAGTTGGGACAAGACCATGCGCGCCGAAACCCAGAATACCGTGGCGGAAATTGAAAAGTCGCTGGAGCTACTGGCGCAGCGTATGGACTATGAAACTGCGCCCCACCGCCTTGAGGAATTTAATGCGCGCGTCGAGGACCCCAACCTTTGGGACAACCCCGAGAACGCGCAGAAACTGATGCGCGAACGTCAGATGTTGGTTGATGCCATCGAGACCTATGAAACCATCAAAACCGATCTAAGCGACAATATCGAATTGATCGAACTGGGCGAGATGGAAGAGGACGAAGAGGTTGTCACCGACGCCGAAAACGCCATCAAAAGCCTGAAGGCCAAAGCCGCCAAGAAAGAGCTGGAGGCGCTGCTGGATGGCGAGGCTGATGGCAACGATACGTTCCTCGAAATCAACTCGGGCGCGGGTGGCACGGAAAGCTGCGACTGGGCCTCGATGCTGGCGCGGATGTATGTGCGTTGGGCCGAGAAAAAGGGCTATACCGTCGAGCTGCAATCCGAGACCTCGGGTGAAGAGGCGGGGATTAAATCCGCCGCCTACAAGATTTCCGGTCATAACGCCTATGGCTGGTTGAAATCTGAAAGTGGTGTACACCGGCTGGTGCGGATTTCACCTTATGACTCGGCGGCTAAGCGGCATACGTCGTTCAGCTCGGTCTGGGTCTATCCGGTGGTTGATGACAATATTGAGATCGAGGTGAACCCCTCGGACATCCGTATCGACACATACCGGTCCTCGGGCGCGGGCGGTCAGCACGTGAACACCACGGACTCGGCAGTTCGGATCACGCACATTCCGACCGGGATCGTTGTAACCAGTTCCGAGAAGTCGCAGCACCAAAACCGCGATATTGCGATGAAGGCGCTGAAGTCGCGCCTGTATCAGCAAGAGCTGGATCGCCGCAACGCGGATATCAACGCTGCGCACGAGGCCAAGGGCGACGCGGGCTGGGGCAACCAAATCCGGTCCTATGTCCTGCAGCCTTATCAGATGGTCAAGGATCTGCGCACCAACCATGAGACATCAGACACCAAGGGTGTGCTGGATGGTGATCTGGATGGGTTTATGGCGGCCACTCTGGCGTTGAACGTGGCGGGCAAAAGCCGGTCCGAGGCGCAGGGCGACTAGGACGGACAGGGGCTTTGCCCGGTCTCCGCAAGCGGAGCCTCCCCCGATATATTTTTAGCCAGATGAAGCGGATCCCGGTTTTCTGTGGGAACGGAAAAGATTCATTTAAACAGTGGGTTTAAATGGGGGGATGCCCCGGCTAGGTTGACCTTGCAAAAGGGACGAGCCTGGGATGAATCTGAGCCAAGCAACTGCAAGTGACCTGTTGAACGCGCTGACGGACCGGCAGGTGTCGGCGCAAGAGGTGATGCAGCAAACGCTGGAGCGGATTGGCGAGGTCAACGAGGCCGCGAACGCCATTGTGGCTTTGCGCGAGCGGGATGATTTGATGGCCGAGGCCCGCGCTTTGGATGCTGGTCCAATCCGTGGCCCCCTGCATGGACTGCCGATTGCGGTCAAAGATCTGGTGAACGTGGCGGGGATCGTAACATCGCAGGGATCTCCGATTTTTAGGGATCACGTTGCGCAAAGGGATGATCTGATTGCCGCGCGGATGCGGGCGGCCGGAGCGATCCTGATCGGCAAGACCAATGTTCCCGAATTCGGGCTGGGGTCCCATACTTTTAATCCGGTCCATGGCGCGACGACGAACCCTTATAATCCGGCCCGGACCTGCGGCGGGTCATCCGGCGGCGCGGCGGTGGCGCTGGCGACCGGGATGGTGGCGCTTGCGGATGGGTCAGACGCGATGGGCAGCCTACGCAACCCGGCGGCCTGGAACAATGTTTACGGGTTTCGGCCAAGCTGGGGGCGGGTGCCGTCGGAACCGGCAGGTGATGGCTTTCTGCATCAGCTGTCCACGCTTGGCCCGATGGCGCGCAGCCCCGAGGATCTTGGCCTGTTGCTGGACGTGATCTCAGGGCCGGATGTGCGGCAGCCGTTTGGTGGGGCCACCCCCGTAGTGTCGCCGGTGCAGGCGGCAGACATGCGCGGCGTGCGGATTGGGTGGCTGGATGACTGGGGAGGGGCTTATCCATTTGAGGATGGCATACACGCGCAATGTGAAAGTGCTTTGAATGTGTTCACTCAGCTGGGGGCCGAGGTCATCCCCGTTGCGCCGCCATTTGAGGCTGAGCGCCTTTGGGAGAGTTGGATAACCCTGCGATCCTGGAGCGTGGCCGCAAGCCTAGCGCCGCTTGCAGATCAACGTGAGGTGTTGAAAGACACGGCGCAATGGGAGTTGGACCGAGGGCAGACTCTGACGGCGATGCAAGTGCATGAAGCCAGCGTCATCCGGTCCGAATGGTTTCGATGCCTGGCAGAGTTGATGCGTGATTATGATGCCATGGTGTTGCCGTCTGCGCAGGTTTGGCCCTTTGAGATTGAGACGCCATACCCAACGGAAATTGCGGGGCGAGGGATGGATACCTATCATCGGTGGATGGAGGTCATGGTGCCAGTCAGCCTGATCGGCTTGCCCTGCCTGTCAGTACCGGCGGGTTTTGGAGCCAACGGATTACCGATGGGAATTCAGGTGTTTGGTCCACGCGGCTCCGACGCCCGCATGCTGTCGATTGGCGCAGCCTATCACGCCGCCACCATGTGGCCGCAAAAACGACCGGCCCAACCGTAGGGTCGGCAAGGGAGGAGGACAGAACATGGACAAGCCATTTGGTGTTCCGGAAATGGGGCCGGTGAATTTGGGGATGTTGCGCGAAGCCCTGCGCCGGGCCTGGACAGACTTTCGTCGGGCTCCGGTTTTTGGGCTTCTGTTTGCGGGGTTTTACGTGCTGGCCGGTTGGTTCATGGCCTGGATCACCTTGCAGACGGGCACGTCGTACTGGTTGGTTCTGGCTGCTATCGGGTTTCCTTTGCTGGGGCCCTTTGCGGCGGTGGGGATGTATGAAGTCTCGCACAGGCTGGAGCAGGGTGAGACCTTGGAATTCAAGTCTATTTTCGGAGTGGTGGTGCAGCAGGGGCGCCGTCAGTTGCCCTCGATATGCGCGATTATTGTGGTGATGTTTTTATTCTGGTTCTTTCTGGGCCATATGATCTTTGCCCTGTTCATGGGGTTGTCGACGATGACAAACGTGTCGACCTCGTTAGAGGTGTATTTGACCGCCAACGGGTTGACGATGTTGGCTGTGGGAAGCGTTGTGGGCGCTGTGTTTGCGACGGTGCTTTATATGATCACCGTACTTTCCATCCCCATGCTGTTGGACCGAGAGCTGGATTTCGTGACCGCTATGATCGCCAGTTTCAGCTATGTCCGTGATCATTTCAGCGTCATGTTGTTGTGGGGAATCTTTATCGCCATCCTGACTTTTCTAGCCATGATTCCGTGGTTTTTGGGCTTGTTTTTTGTGCTGCCGTTGTTGGGGCATGCCAGCTGGCATTTATATCGGCTGATCACTCAAGCGTCGGGCGAAAACGCTGCGTGACGTCAGCTTGCCGCTTGCTGAAGCGAGCGTTCTGCACGGCGGGCGGTTCGCGCCGCTGCCAGAACGGCCGAAGGGTCTTCGCCCAGATGACGCAGTAGAATGCGCCGGGTGGTTGTCTCGCTGGCGGTCGTTCTGGACAAGCAGATTGCCACGCCGCGCCACCGGTCCGAATGCTCATCGGTCCCGCGCGTCACCAGATAAATACGGCTGTTTTGCGAGGCTCGGCTGGACATCAGGATATAAATCTGCCGGCCAGCACAGGCGGCGATGCCTTGCACTTCACGTTCTGTCGGAGCGGCGCTCGGCATGCCAGGGCGCGGCTCATAACCACGCACCAGCGTGCATTGCGGCAACCGGCGTGCGTGAATCAACCGATGACGCGAGGGCTTAGGATCATCCAGTTCGGTCTCCGTCGCATAGTAGAACCCCGCCGGAAACAGGTTCTCGGTCAGTGTTGTGGGGCCCGAGCCCAGAAAATCTGTAAGGGCAGACGCTGCGGGATGTGTCGGAGAGCGGTCGATCTCGTCCAGCGGGCGCAGCAGAATACGGGCGTCCACTTCGAAAAACCGGCAAATCCGGTCAAGTACGTCAGGTCTTGGAAAACTCTCGCCACCAAGGTATCGGTTGAATTGCGTCCGGTTGACGCCCAATTGTCGGCAAAGTTCTGATACTGATGTATATTGCTGCGCAAGTTGCCTGAGATTGGCGCCGAACATCCTGCGCAATTCGTCCGGATTACGGATGTCTTTGGTCATAGGTGTCCCAGGTTCTCGCGACTTGTTTTATAGTACGCAACATGTTCGACCTGACGGTCGACATAACGCACATATCGTACAGATGACACGAACGGGCGCATCCCAACGCCACGTCACACCGAGAGGCTAACGTCCAATCTTACAAACGCAATAGGCTTTATCTTGTTTTGTGTGGTCTTTTCGGGCTGTTTTGCACAAAAAACCGGCACTCGGCCAGATTTAGCCTAAAGGTAAACAAATCAAACCGAAGTTTCCCCACCCTTATCGAACGGCCCGACCGGGTGGGGCAAAGTTCATTCGCCGCGCAACAGGGCCGCGACACCGGTGCGGGCCACTTCGACCAGACCCAGCGGGCGCATCAGATCGGCAAAGGCGTCGATCTTGTCCGGTGCGCCGGTGATTTCAAAGATGAACGAGTTCAGCGTGCTGTCGACCACATTGGCGCGGAAGATGTCGGCCAGACGCAACGCCTCGACCCGTTTGTCGCCTGCGCCAACCACTTTGATGATCGCCAGCTCCCGCTCGACCGCGTCGCCTTCGACGGTCAAATCATGCACGTCGTGAACGGTGACGATACGACCCAGCTGCGCCTTGATCTGCTCGATCACCTGCGGCGTACCGGTGGTGACGATGGTGATACGGCTCAGATGCCCGGTGTGATCGACCTCGGCTACGGTGAGGCTTTCGATGTTGTAACCACGGCCCGAGAACAACCCGATCACACGGGCCAAGACACCGGGTTCGTTTTCGACCAGAACCGCAATCGTGTGGCGCTCCTGCACGTCCGAAAAGGTCGGGCGTAGGTTATAGGCCGAATGGCGGGTAGAGCCTTTTTTGATATGTAGGGCAGACATTTACGTCCCTTTCATCATTCTTGTGGTGTTGGGCGCTCCGCCGCGCCCAACAAATTTCGTCAAACCAGAACCGAGCCTTTGGAATCGATCACGCCCTGTGTTTCGGCCTCGCCCAGCAACATCTCGTTATGTGCCTTTCCTGACGGGATCATGGGGAAGCAGTTCTCGTGCTTTTCCACCAGACAGTCAAAAATCACCGGACCGTCATAGTCGATCATCTCCATGATCGCGTCATCCAGATCGGCAGGGTCAGAACACAGGATGCCTTTGGCGCCGAATGCCTCGGCAAGTTTGACGAAATCGGGCAGGGCCTCGGACCACGAATGCGAATACCGCTCGCCATGCAGAAGTTCCTGCCACTGACGAACCATGCCAAGGCGTTCATTGTTCAGGATGAACTGTTTCACGGGCAGGCGGTACTGAACGGCCGTGCCCATTTCCTGCATGTTCATCAGCCACGACGCCTCACCGGCCACGTTGATCACCAGCGCGTCCGGATGCGCCATCTGCACCCCAACAGAGGCCGGGAAGCCATAGCCCATAGTGCCCAGACCACCCGAGGTCATCCAGCGGTTGGGGTCTTCGAACCCAAGATACTGCGCGGCCCACATTTGATGCTGACCAACCTCGGTCGTGATGTAGCGGTCGTGCTTTTTGGTCAGCTCTTCAAGGCGTTGCAGCGCATATTGCGGTTTGATGGTCTTTTCGCTGTTGGTGAACGCCAGGCAATTCACCTTGCGCCAGTCGCTTATCTGGGCCTGCCACTTCTTGACGGCGGCCGCATCGGTCTTGCGGCCGCGCGATTTCCAGACCTTGAGGATATCCTCAAGCACATGTGCCACATCACCGACAATCGGGATGTCCACGCGGATCACCTTGTTGATCGATGACGGATCAATGTCGATATGCGCTTTTTTCGAGTTCGGCGAGAATGCATCAATCCGCCCGGTGATCCGGTCGTCGAACCGTGCGCCGACATTGATCATCAGATCGCAGTCATGCATCGCCAGGTTGGCCTCGTACAGGCCGTGCATCCCCAGCATGCCCAGCCAGTTTTCACCCGACGCCGGATAAGCGCCCAGACCCATCAGGGTCGAGGTGACCGGAAAGCCCGTCGCATCAACCAATTCGCGCAGCAATTGGCTGGCAGCAGGGCCCGAGTTGATGACGCCGCCGCCAGTGTAAAAGACTGGCTTCTTCGCGGTCTCGATTGCCGCAACCAGTTCGGTGATCTCTTCCAGATCGCCCTTGAGGACCGGCTGGTAGTGCGATGTTGACGGCTTTGGCGCGGTATACTCACCCGAGGCAAACTGAACGTCTTTGGGAATATCGACCAGCACCGGCCCGGGGCGGCCCGAGATGGCGACGTGAAATGCCTCATGCATCGTCTCAGACAGCGAATCCGTGTCCTTCACCAGCCAGTTATGCTTGGTGCAAGGGCGGGTGATACCGACTGTGTCGGCCTCTTGAAAGGCGTCCGAGCCGATCATGAAGGTCGGAACCTGCCCGGTCAGAACCACAATCGGGATCGAATCCAGCAACGCATCGGTCAGGCCGGTCACCGCGTTAGTGGCGCCGGGGCCGGATGTCACCAGCGCGACGCCAGGCTTGCCGGTTGATCGCGCATATCCTTCGGCGGCGTGAACCGCGCCCTGTTCGTGGCGCACCAGAACGTGCCGAATGTCGTTTTGCAGAAAGATCTCATCATAGATCGGTAGCACGGCGCCACCGGGGTATCCGAATACCGTGTCCACGCCCTGATCCTTGAGGGCCTGAACCACCATCTTTGCGCCGGTCATCTCACGTGTCATCTGCTTTGCTCCGTTCGCGACATGTGTCTTGCGTTTAGCATAAAAAAAGCCCCCGAGATTTTTCGGAGGCGCATGGGTTCGATTATGGTTTACCGTTACCGGCCCATGCGCGTGTTTCCTACGATTACGACTAGCGCTTTCATCGCCAGAGGCTCCTTTTCAGCTTGGCAGGGACATTATGGGCGGGCGAAAGGGGCGTCAACAGGCAATCGTACCAATTTTGTAACCTGAGATGCAGATTTTGCGACATTTTATTGCGCAGATTGCCGCAGGTTGGGAATTTCCGCGAATTTTTGCCCGCTCATGATGATTTGGGCTGGCAAATGGCAGGTCTGAAAGCGTCAAGGCAATGTCCAAATTTGACATGAGCGACCCGGTTCTGTGCGGCACGCTGGTCTCAGTTGAACAGATAAGGGAGGCGAAGAATGTTGCAGGACCTCATAGATCTAGGGCGGTATCCGATCGATCGGCCCGGGTCGCGGGGCTATGATCAGACGATTGCAGATGTGCGGAAAGAACTTGATCAAGACGGCTGCGCGGTTCTGCCAGGATTTGTGCATGAGGACGGTTTGGAGTTGCTGGTGCGCGAGGCGGATGAGGTTGCCCCACAAGCGCATCGCTCTTTCAACAGGACCAACGCCTATTTCACCAAGGATGATCCGCGCTTTGGGATCGGGCATCCGATACGCCGTTTTTATGACCGCTCAAACGCCTTTGTTCCCGCAGATAATTTCCCCACGTCGGGTCCTTTGCGGCGGATTTACGAATATGAATGGTTCATGCCTTTTGTCCGTGACGCATTGGACGAGCCCGAGGATCGGTTCTTTCGCTATGATGATCCGCTGGCAGATGTGATCATTAACGTGGTCGAAGAGGGGCAGGGCTTTCCCTGGCATTTCGACACCAACAACTACACCGTTACGCTGGCCATTCAGAATGGAGAAATCGGGGGCACCTTTGAATATGTGCCGAACCTGCGCACGGCCGAGGATGAAAACTTCAAGTCCGTGGCCTCGGTTCTGGACGGAGACAGGGCACGGGTGCGAGAGCTGGAGTTGCAACCGGGGGACCTACAGATTTTCAAGGGACGGTACGCGCTGCATAGGGTGGCGCCAGTTACGGGTGCGCGCACCCGATATGTTGGGATTTTCTCGTTCGTTGAAGCCGAAGGGATGTGCGGCGGGGTTGAACGCACACGACAACTTTATGGGCGTGTGTTACCGCATCATCATGCGCGAGAAGGGATGCGAAAGGATCAATTGCTGGACTGAAAAATCTGGGGTTAAAATAAAGAGGTTTTCAGCGACCGGAGGGTCCGATGCCTAAGATTATACAGCTTACGCCATTTGTTCTGTGTTCCTCCCTGCAGAAGCAGATTGATTTCTATTGCGATCGTTTGGGATTTTCTTGCGGGTTTCGGCAGGACAATTACGCTTTTTTGTCATTGGGGTCCGTGGCCATTCGGCTATTGGAATGCCCGCCGCGCGATGATGGTCGCCCGTTGGGAGGAGATCAGTCGTTTTACATAGACGTCGACGAAATCGACGATTTGTACGACAGCTTGCTGCCGGGATTGGCTGATCTACCCGAAGGGCGCGTGCGCCCGCCGTTTGATCAACCCTATCTGCAGCGCGAGTTTCACGTTATCGACGAAGACGGGACGTTGGTATTCTTTGGACAGGATATCAGCCCGAGGGGGTAGGCCCTCCCGCCCGTTGTCGATACGCCTGCGGCTTATCTCCGCCGGTTGGGCCGAGCAGCGCTGCGCGCCGCGGGTGTGCTTAGAAACCGGGGCTGGTGCCTTGCAAGACTCCGTGTTCCAGCGCGTATCGGGTCAGACCCGCAGTGGATGAGATACCCAGTTTGCGTTTGATGTTCTTGCGGTGAGTTTCCACCGTGCGCACAGAGATTTCCAAGGTCTGCGCCACCTCTTTGTTGGACTTTCCCTGCGCCAGTTCCAGCAGGATGGTCTGTTCACGGCCGGTCAGCGCCTCACGCGCGCTGTCTTGTTTGGGCTGCAGCGACCCGCTGGCACCGGTGCAAAGGTACTGCTCGCCGCGCATCACCGCGTCGATGGCCTGTTTGATCTCATCCGTCGGTACGTCTTTGAGGACATAACCCTTGGCGCCGTGGTTCAGTGCGGTCGAAATATATTCGGGGCTGTCATGCATCGACAGTATCAGGATGCGGGTCTCGGGCAGGCGCTCCAAAATCATCTCGGTGGCGCTGAGCCCGCCTAGGCCAGGCATGTTCAGATCCATCAGGATCACATCGGGGGACAGATCGGCTACCTGATCGACGGCCTCTTGCCCGGTGCCAAGTGTGCAGACCACTTCGATGTCGGGATAGCTTTCAAGGATCGACTGAATCCCTTCAGCCACCATCGGGTGGTCATCCACGATCAGGACCCGGATCGACTGTGCGCTCATGTACCGGCCTTTCGGTTCGGAGTTGCGTCTTCCTGCGGCGGAAGCAAGTGGCTAAGCGGCAGGGTAACCTCGATCACGGTGCCGCCGTGCGGGCTGCGTGATGACAGAATACGCAGTGATCCGTCAAGCTGTTCGATGCGTTCCTGCATGTTGCGCAGCCCGATCCCGGTGCTGACGCCTTCAGCCTCGCGGGGCAGGCCGCGACCATTGTCGGTGATGCGCATTGTGGCACCCTTTTTGTGACCGCGCAGATCAATTGTAACATGCGTTGCGTCGGCGTGGCGTTCGATATTTGTCAGGGCTTCTTGTGCGATACGGTAAAGGGCGATCTTGGCGTCCTGATCCAAACGGTTTCGAAACACGACGGTCGAGAATTCGGTCTCAATCCCCGTACGCTCGCGGAAATCGTCGGTCAGCGCCTTCACTGCGGGGCCAAGGCCCAGATCGTCCAGCACACCTGGGCGCAAATCGCGGCTGATGCGGCGCACCTCGGTGATTGCGGTGCCGAGATGCTCGATCCCCTTGTCCAATGGGGCGTGGGCCCCGTCATCATCGCCCCGCGCAAGCCGCCGCCGGGCATTGTCCAGCGCGTAGCGTACACCGACGAGTATCTGGCTGATCCCGTCATGCAGTTCGCGCGCCACTCGGCCCCGCTCTTCCTCTTGCGCGTCGAGAACCCGTTGCGTCAGTTCCTTCAGCTTGGCATCCGCCAGCCGTCGTTCTCGGAAATTCAGGAGCATGCCGGATGCAAAAACGACCAGCACTGCCGCCAAAGTAATACCGCCGATATAATAGAATGTCCGGCGCACACGGGCCTCGACCTCGGCCCGGGCGGCGGCGATCGATGCGACAACGTCGTCAATGAACACCCCGGTTCCCACAGCCCACTGCCAGCTGGGAAAGCTGGTGACGTAGGTGATCATCTGTGCCTCTTCCCCGGTCGAAGGTTTGGGCCACAGATAGGTGTGATACCCCGCACCTTGTCGGGCGATCCGGATCAGTTCGTCCACGACTGGTGTGCCCTCACTGTCGGTCAGGCCGCTCCAGTTCTTGTTGATCAGGTCGGTTTGGCGCGGGCTAACCAGATTGGTACCGTCATAGTCATAGACAAAAAAGAACCCGTCATCGCCGTAGATCATTGCCGACAGGATTTGCGCGACCTGATCCTTGGCCGCCTGATCATCGGGTTGGGCCGAGCCGTAGACAAAGTAAAATCCGTTGCGAGCTTGGGTGACATAGTTGCGCAGTTCGGCCTTTTTGGCTTCGATCAGCTGTGCCTCAAGCTGATCGATTTCACGTTCGGCCAGTTTGCGCGACTGATGGGCGACGAGAATGGCAATTGCCGCCACGGCCACAATCAGCGGCAGTGTTGCCAGCAGCGACAGCTTTTGCGCGTAATTCGGTCTAAAGACGTTGCGGAATCTCCCCATATCTCTGCGATAGGCAAATTTCACAAAAAAAGCAAAGTCGGACCGTTCAATGCCGGGAATAGGTAGGTGCCGAGTAAAAAATCGCGGTGAATCCAGCGGTTTGACCCAACGAATGACCGTTTCTACGTAGTAGTAGGTATTTTCATCTTCAATTGCATGGATATGATCCGCCCCATCGACAACGATCAACTGCCCCAAGAGGCAGACCATGACTTTGGGAGGACTGACTATATGGATCGTCGTTCATTTTTGAAAACCACGGCACTAGGCAGCAGCGCGGCCGCAGCTACCGCGCTGGCAGCACCGGCATATGCGCAGGGCAAGCGGACCCTGACGATGGTGACATCATGGCCGCGTGGCTTTGCCGTTCTGGATGACGCAGCCAGCTATATGGAGCAGATGGTCGGCGAGATGTCCGACGGTCAGCTGACCATCGACAAGAAGGCCCCGGGTGAACTGGTGGGCGCGCTGGAAGTGTTCGACGCCGTGTCGTCGGGCCAGGCTGACATGTACCACTCGGCCGACTACTACTTTATCGGTCAGCACCCCGGTTACGCTTATTTCACCGCTGTGCCGTTTGGTGGTACCGCGCAGGAACTGACCAACTGGTACTACCATGGCGGCGGCGAAGAGCTGCACGACGAGCTGGGTCAGATCTTTAACCTCAAGGGCCTGCTGGCCGGTAACTCGGGCTCGCAGTCCGGTGGCTGGTTCCGTAACGAGATTAACTCGGCCGCAGACTTCAACGGTCTGAAGTTCCGTATGCCCGGTCTGGGTGGCAAGGTGCTGGGCAAACTGGGCGCCTCGGTTCAGAACATCCCCGGCGGCGAACTGTATCAGGCGCTGTCTTCGGGTGCGCTGGACGGTCTGGAGTGGGTTGGCCCGATGGCGGACGAACGCGCCGGCTTCCAGGAAGTTGCCAAGGTCTACTACACCGCGGGTTTCCATGAGCCGGGCTCGGGTCTGGCCGCATCGGTCAACCTGGATGTCTGGAATGACCTGACACCGGCACAGCAGGCGATCCTGCGCTATGCGTCGATGGCCACAACCCACTATCAGTTGGCTGAAACGCTGGCCAACAACGGTGCCGCACTGGCGCGTCTGCAATCGCAGGGCGTTAAAACGCTGCAATTCTCGGACGACGTCTGGGACGCGTTTGGCCAGGCATCCGCCGAGGTCATGGACGAGAACATGAATGACGAGTTGTTTGCCAATATCCGCGGTTCGTTCGAAGAGTCGCTGGCGACGTCGGCCTCGTGGATCAACAAGTCGGATGGATACTACGTCCAGCAGCGCGTTCGCGTTCTGGGTGGCTAAGTAGGCGCCGGAAATCTCAGAGGCCTCACGAAAGTGGGGCCTCTTTTCAATACATATTCTCTGAATCCTGCGACCCCTGCTAAGGTGAAAGTCACAGATATTCAGCTGAGTGAGGGACATCATGGACGACAGCAGCTCGGTTGGTCTGACCGACGCTCTTGCCGCAGTTGGCGGCGGGATTGTCTGGGTTCTGCAAAATCTGGCCCAAGCCTTCTACAACATTGGCTACGCACTGACCCATCCAAGCCTCTGGCTGGATTGGTCCGATAAAGAAGCTGTCATGCGCTTCGTCTACTATGGCGGATCGGTTGAGTTCTTCTTTGCCGTTTTTGCAGTTTTTCTGGTTATCACAATCATCGGCATGGTCCGCAATAACTTCATGTGGGGGTGTGTGCGCGGACTTGAGGGGTTCACCAACACGCTGGGCCGTTTCTTTGCCTGGGCCGGTCTGCTGATGGTGCTACAGCAAATCATCATCGTGATCATGCAGCGGATTTTCACCCGCCCCGACATCGTGATCGCCTTTGGCATTCCGCTGCAATACGACATCAGTTGGTATGCTGAAATGTTGAAGTTTTACAACGCTTTGGTGGTGTCTCTTTGTGTAGGGTACACCTTTGTGCAGGGCGGGCATGTGCGGGTTGATCTGTTCTATGCCCCGGCACGGTTCGGCACCAAAAAGGTGATCGACATGCTGGGCTCGGTGTTCTTCATGATGCCGCTGGCAGTGCTGGTCTGGATGTATGGCTGGTACTTCATGTGGCGGCACCTGATCGTGCCAAAACCCTCGGCCAGTGACACGCTGGAGCGGCTGCTGCTGAAATCGAAGGCGATGCGCTGGAATGTCGAAACCATCGGCTTCAGCCCCAACGGTTTCACTGCGTATTTCCTGTTCAAGATCATGCTGGTGGCCTTTGCCGGGCTGGTCTTCCTGCAAGCAATAGCATTCCTGTACCGGTCGTATCTTGAATACGTGGAAGGACCGGACAGTGCCGGAAAATACCTCGACAAAGACAGCCTTGGCGAGGGTGAAGAAGCCTTCGAAGGCGTACATTAAGGACGGAGACCAAGACTATGCTATTCGGACTTGATGGCGTCGAGATAGGCCTCATAATCGTATTTTTCTGCCTTTTCGGAGGCATCCTTTCCGGGTTCCCGGTGGCTTTTGCCATCGGTGGGGCTGGTATCATCTCATTCGGGATCATCGCGGCATTGGACAGTGCCGGGTTGCTGGTGCATCAGGCCATCGACTCGGGCACGCAGGCCTATCGGGATCTGGTGAATTCGGGCGTCAAACCTGACACCATATCTGTTTTCCGATACCCGGAATTGCCAACCATTGGCGAGCCGGTCTTCCCCTCTGGCTGGGAAACTGCGCTGGACCGCAACGTCTCGTTCATTGTGAACCGTATCAACGAACGTGTTCTGGCCGGGCAATCCATCGAAACCCTGTTGGCCGTGCTGATGTTCGTCCTGATGGGCATCACGTTGGAGCGTTCAAAGATCGCCAACGATCTGCTGACCACAATGGCGCGTGTTTTTGGCCCGTTGCCCGGTGGTCTGGCCGTGTCGATCGTGGTTGTGGGCGCGTTTCTGGCGGCCTCGACCGGGATTGTGGGCGCGACCGTTGTGACCATGGGTTTGCTGGCGCTGCCGACCATGTTGCGAAACAACTACTCGCCTGAACTGGCAACCGGTGTGATCGCGGCCTCGGGGACGTTGGGGCAAATCATCCCGCCTTCTATCGTGATCGTTCTGCTAGGCACGCTGGCTGGTGATTTGTATTCAACTGCGCAGGAAACCCGCGCGGTTGAGGCCGGGTGTACCGACGCGCTGACCTATCTGGGTGAGCCTGCGGTGGTCTCGGTCGGCACATTGTTCCAGGCGGCCTTGCTGCCGGGGATCATGCTGGCCTTGCTGTATGCGCTTTATGCCTTCGGCTATGCGTTGATGAACCCCGAAAAAGCCCCGGCCGTGGAACTGGGCGGCGGTGGCGGTGAACCGATCACCCGCGGTGAAGGTCTGACTTGGCTGCTGGGGGCGCCGGTCGCACTGATCGTAGGGGCCGTTCTGCTGGGCAGCACAGGTGTGATCGGCAGCCAGAACATCACTGTTTCGGCTTTCTCGGATATCGGCGAGGGTGCTTCGCTGCGCACCAACGTATCTGAGGAATGCAAGGTCTCGATGATCGATCTGCACGGTCAATCCGCCTGGGATCAGGCCGTGGTCGAGCAGCAAGCATTGGATGAGGCGGGCGGTGTTTCTCAGGCTCAGCGCCTGACTGAAGAAGAACTGGCCGCTGCGCAGGAGGCCAAGATTGCCGCTACTGCACCCATTGGTACTGGTGTCGCGGTTATCGTTGTGCTGCTGGGTCTGACCTTGCTGTTTGGTCGCGGCATAGCACCGTCGCAATCCACACAACCACTGATCATTGGATCCATCGGCCTGTTGTTGATGGTGCTGGTGGATGTGTTGCTGATTGCGCCGACGACCTCGTCAGGGGTGGCCTTCGTGATCATGGCGATACCGTTTGCGCTGGCGATCTATGGCTGCAAGTTCGCGGCTGAACGCTGTGCCACAAATGATCTGATCCGTGTGGTCTTTCCACCGCTTGTCCTGATCATCGCGGTGCTGGGTTCGATCCTTGGCGGCATTACCAACCCGACACCGGCGGCTGCGCTGGGTGCGGGCGGGGCGATCATGCTGGCGGCATATCGCAAACTGCAGGATCAGGGGCGCTCGGGGAAAGTGATCATCTGGTCGACCTTCGCCGTCATCATCTGCATGCTGATGGGCATAAATTTCGATCTGCGCATCAATCAAGGCGATGTCTCGGTCGAAAGCTGGATCGCCTTTATCTTTGCCTACGCGGCTTACCTCTATGCGCTGTTCGGATTGATCTTTGCCTGCTGGGTTCTGTTCTCAAGCGGAGTTCTAACCCCGGTTGTGCGCGAAACAGCAAAAGTGACATCGATGGTCTTTACCATCCTGATCGGATCGCAGCTGTTGAACCTGGTGGTAATCTCATTTGGGGGCGAACATTACATCCAGCAATTTCTACGCAGCTTTGACAACGAGTTCACGGTCTTCCTGATCGTGATGTTGGTGCTGTTCATCCTGGGCTTTGTGTTGGATTTTCTCGAGATCATCTACATCGTGATCCCCATCGTGGGCCCGGTGATCTATGGCGGGTCGTTCGATCCGAAATGGGTGACGATCATGGTGGCGGTGAACCTGCAGACCTCGTTCCTGACGCCACCGTTCGGGTTTGCGTTGTTCTACCTGAGGGGGGTTGCACCGAAAGAGGTGACGACGGGCCATATCTATCGTGGGATCATACCATTTGTCATCATTCAGGTGGTGGGGATTGGTATCCTGTGGTCCTTCCCGTCGATTGTGACCATCGTGCCGGATCTGATCCCGAATTGATTGGTTACTGTGATCCAACGGAAAAGGGGGCCAATTGGCCCCCTTTGCTTTTTGGTTTGTTGAATAGGCCAGCCCCTTCTTGGCCTACGGCCAATTCAACCCCGAGAAATTTTTTGCCAGATGAAGGCAGATCAGGTGAACTGAATCAGGTCCCAACGATTTCCGAACGGATCGCGCCAGACGGCGACCCAACCGTAGGGTTCTTGTCTGGGGTTTTCTTCGAAATGGACGCCTTTGGATAACATTTCGGCGTGATCGCGTTCGAAATCATCCGTTTGCAGAAAGAAGCCAACGCGGCCTCCGGTCTGATTGCCCACGGCGGCGATCTGGTTTGGACCGTCTGCCTGCGCCAGCAACAGTGACCCGCTATCTGATCCTGGAGGAGACACCTGCACCCAGCGTTTGCCACCGCCCAGGTCAACGTCTTGCGTCAGGGTGAAGCTGAGTTTTTGGGTGTAGAACGCAATAGCTGCATCGTAATCCGGCACCACAAGGGTGACGGCGTATAGTGTTTGGCGCATGGAAGTTTAGCCCTTGGTCGGGTGGCGGTCGGGCAGTTGAATACTGGCGACCTGCTCGGCAATCGGCGCGGTGGATAGCGGATGGTGCTTGCCGTCCGCCAGTTCAGACGGATTGTTGATACGCGTCCAATTGCCTTGGATATAGGCTTCGAGCCCTGAAAACCGCGCCTTGTACCCCATCTTGGGGCTGCCTGGTACCCAGTAGCCCAGATAGACGTAGGGCAGGCCAGCCTCGCGAGCGATGTCGATGTGATCGAGGATCATGTACGTTCCCAGAGAGCTTTGCGGCTGTTCAGGGTCATAGAAGGAATAAACCATGCTAAGCCCGTCATCCAAAACGTCAGTCAGGCTGACGGCGATCAGCTCTCCGTTTTCGGGGTCGGCATATTCGACCACGCGGCTGCGGATCGGAGTTTCTTCGATCATTGCAGCGAATTCGAACACATCCATATCGGCCATACCGCCATCGGCGTGGCGTGTGTCCAGATAGCGGCGGAACAGTTCGTATTGCTCATCAGTTGCCCAAGGCGAGTTTGCACGGCGCTGTAGGTAGGCATTGCGTTTGGCCGTGCGCTTTTGGCTTTTGCTGGGGCGAAAAGCCGACACGTCGATGCGGGCCGACAGACAGGCTGCGCAATCAGTGCAGGATGGGCGATAAAGCACGTTTTGAGAACGGCGAAACCCCTGTTGCGACAAGGAATTGTTCAGCTGATCGGCACCTTCGCCCTGTAGGGCGGTGAACAGCTTACGCTCCATCCTGCCCTCAAGGTAAGGGCAGGGTTGCGGGGCCGTCACATAAAATTGCGGCGCGATGGGCAGCGTGTGTCGCATGAAGGTTCCGTGTTTCCTGACACAGGATGATAACAACGGTTCCCTGAGCCGCCAAGTGATTCAATTGGCAGATATTTAAGCCCGCTGGTTGATCATGACCGTGCCAAGGAACGAATCCGTCAGGCCCTGACAACGTGCGCTGGTCAGCATCATGATGACCGAGATGATCTGAACCACGAAAAACGCCATGCTGATGAAATACCCGGCGGTATGGGCCACGGCTTTGCCCATATCCAGACGGGACCCGAATGCGTCCCGCAATTCAATGCCCATGAAACGCATGCCCAGTGTCGCCGATCCGTTGGCGATGGTAACAACGCGGTACACAAAGCTGATGACGCCATAGATCAAGGGCAGAAACAGCAGCCCCGCGCCAAATGTCAGGAAAACCGGCACGATGCACAGCAGCGAAATGAAGGCGATATCAAACAGCCACGCGACAAAGCGTTTGGTTGCTACCGACTGGTAGAACTCAGGCTGGGTATCAGGGTCGGGCAGGTGGGTCATGTTGTAATATCCGGATATTGTTCGGAAATTACCCTGTCCCGGATGGCGGGACAGGGCAAGCTTTGATCAGGCGCGCTCGCCGTTTTCGGGCTCGTCGTGGTTTTCGCGGGCGCGTTCGTCCATGAACTGGTCGAATTCAGCCTTGTCCTTGGCGTCACGCAGGCGGCGCAGGAAGGCTTCGAAGTCCTGCTGTTCGCGTTCAAGCCGCGCCAGAGTGTCCGCCTTATAGGCATCAAACGCGCTGTTGCCCGAGGGTTTCATGGCGCTCATGTGACTGTGCCAGGATTTGCGGCGGCTGCAGGATTTGCTGAACATGCGTTTGCTCCAGATCATATAGGCCAACAGGGCCAGGCCAACGGGCCAGAAGAAGATGAAACCAAGGACCATGACGGCGATCCAGGCGCCTTTGCCTTTGTCATCAAGCCAAGTTTCGATGCGGTGCAGCCATCCCGGATTTTCTGGGACGGCGGGGTCGGACAGTGCGGTCATTTGGGGTCTCCGGGGTTGATGTAAATCGTTTTCACATTGATAAGATGGGAAGCAGATGGCTGGTTGCAAGGGGTCGATGTGAAAAAGATTTACATTATGCGTCGGGGCCAAGTTTGGTTGACGTCACCCAGAGAACAAAGCAGTTTGCAAAAATGTCTGTCGAAGAACGAAAAACCGCCCCGTCACTTGCCGAAATTCTGGAACTGGAAAAGCAAGTCTGGACTGCACTAGTTGAAGGCAATGCCTCGGCCGACCGGGCATTGCTGAGCGCGGATTTTCTGGGGGTCTATCCCACCGGGTTCGCTAACCGCGATGATCATGTCGGGCAATTCGCTGATGCGCCAACGATGTCGCGGTACGAGTTGAGCGAGACAAAACTGCGGGTTCTGAACGCTGATATTGTCCTGTTGTCCTATCGTGCCGATTACCAACGCCCGGACAGTGATGCTTGGGAGGCGATGCTGATCTCTTCCCTGTGGGAGCGCCGCCATGACGTCTGGGTCAACAGTTTCAGTCAGGACACTCCATTGGAGGCGCAATGACCGGTCCGCTGACCATCCACCGTGTTCCGCGGGCGTTTGATGCATCACTGGGTGATGAAGCGCTGAATGCGGTATCTGGTATCACGCCTGAACAAGGGGAGCTGATTGCAGGGACGGCGGGTTCGAGTCCATACCTAAAGGGATTGATCGAACACGAACGCGATTGGTTGCCGTCGGCCTTGCAAGAGCCCGATCAGGCTTTTGCGGATGTGATGGATGCAGCGCGTGCCTTACCACCGGATCAGTTGAAATCCGGTTTGCGGCAAGCCAAGCGGCGCATGGCTTTGCTGACCGCGCTGGCCGATCTGGCGGGCGCGTGGCCGTTAGAGAAAGTGACCGCTGCGCTGACGGATTTCGGCGCGCTGGCTGCGGATGTTGCCGCCAAGGCGGAGATCGCGGCACTGATCCGGCGCGGCAAGCTGCCGGGGAAGACCGAAGACGATGTGGAAACCGCTGCCGGGATGATCATTCTGGCCATGGGCAAGATGGGCGCGCACGAGCTGAACTATAGCTCGGATATCGACCTGATCGTTCTGTTTGATGAGACCCGCTTTGACCCCGATGATTTCTTCGATGCGCGTCAGGGGATGGTGCGGGCCACGCGCAATTTTTGCGCCACGCTCAGCGACAAGACCGCTGATGGGTATGTGTTCCGCACTGACCTGCGATTGCGTCCCGATCCGGCGGTGACCCCGGTCTGTTTGGCGACCGAGGCGGCCGAGCGGTATTATGAAAGCCTTGGCCGCACCTGGGAAAGGGCAGCTTATATCAAGGCGCGCCCATGTGCCGGTGACATTGCCGCCGGGCAACGCTTTCTTGATGCATTGCGCCCCTTTGTCTGGCGCAGACATCTGGATTTCGCCGCCATTCAGGACGCCCATGACATGCGCCTGCGCATTCGCGAGAATAAAGGCACCGGCGGCACGCTGACCATTCCCGGCCACGATATGAAGCTGGGGCAGGGTGGCATTCGTGAGATCGAATTCTTCACCCAGACCCGCCAGTTGATTGCGGGAGGTCGCGACCCTGACCTGCGCGTGCGCGGCACGGTGCCCGGTCTGGCTGCATTGGCCGGAAAAGACTGGATACCGCAGGACGTGGCCGAAAAGCTGACCGACCACTACCGCTCCCACCGCGAGGTCGAACATCGCATTCAGATGGTTCACGATGCTCAGACCCATAAGGTGCCCCAATCACCGGACGGTATCGAACGCGTCGCCTGCCTGATGGGGATCGATAGCGCCGGCTTGACTGCTGACTTGACCCGCCGTCTGACCGAAGTGCATGAGCTGACCGAGGGGTTCTTTGCCCCAGGATCTTCGACGCCCGCACCTGCCGGTGAGGCCGATTTTGACCAAAATGTCCTGGCCCGCTGGACCACCTATCCAGCGCTACGCTCGCAACGCGGCGCGCGGATATTTGAACGTCTCAAGCCCGAGCTGCTCTCGCGCCTGTCGAAAACTGCAAAACCGGACGAGGCACTGCGGGCGCTGGACGGTTTTCTTGCAGGGTTGCCAGCAGGTGTGCAGCTGTTTTCCCTGTTCGAGGCTAATCCCCACCTGATCGACCTGCTGGTCGATATCGTGGGCACCTCGCACGCATTGGCGGCGCATCTGTCCCATAACGCCGCCGTGTTTGACGCGGTGATTGGGGGCAGTTTCTTCAGCGACTGGCCAGGGCAAACGGCACTTCAGTCTGATCTTGAGCAGGCGCTGCAGCAGGAATCGGACTATGAAACGCAGCTGGATTTCGCACGTCGCTGGTGCAAGGAATGGCATTTCCGTATCGGTGTACATCACCTGCGCGGTCTGATTGACGGTGTGCAGGCCGGGCAGCAATATGCCGAACTGGCCAGCGCTGTTATAGCCGCGATCCTACCTTGCGTGACTGAACAATTCGCCAAAAAGCACGGACCTGCGCCGGGGCGCGGGGCGACTGTACTGGGTATGGGATCGCTGGGGGCAGGGCGGATCAACTCGCAATCCGATCTGGACATGATCGTGATCTATGACCCGCTGGATCAGGACATGTCGGACGGTCCGCGCCCTCTGGCCACGCGTACCTATTACGCCCGGTTCACACAGGCGCTGATCACGGCGCTCTCTGCTCCGATGTCGCAGGGGCGGCTTTATGAGGTCGACATGCGCCTGCGCCCGTCTGGCAATCAGGGGCCGGTGGCGACCAGCTGGGCCAGCTTCACCAATTACCAGCGCAACGAAGCCTGGGTTTGGGAGCATTTGGCCCTGACCCGTGCCCACGTGGTCGCAGGCGACGCGGGTTTGACGCAGGATATCGAGAGCTTCCGCGCTGATTTTCTGGCGCAACCGGAAGACCGCCAGAAGGTCCTGCGCGAAGTGTCCGAAATGCGCGCCCGTTTGGCCGCCGCCAAATCCCCGGTGGGGATATGGGATGCCAAGAACGGCGCCGGGCGGATGATGGATATCGAACTGATGGCCGAAACGGGGGCATTGCTGTCTGGTGTGACACAGCGCGACGTGCAGTCCGGGTTGGACGGCACTGTCGCTGCCGGTTTGCTGGACGTCGCGCAAGTGCAAACGCTCAAGGATTGCTACGATTTATGCTGGTCCGTGCAATGCGCCGCCCGGCTGCTGTCGGGTAAGGTGATCGAGGCGGACAAGATCGGCGAGGGCGGCGCGGCTTTCCTGTGTCGGGCCACCGGGTTCGAACAGGTCGAACACCTGCAGGGCGCGCTGCAGGACAGTTACACCGCCGCCGCCGGAATCATCGGCCGCGTGCTTGAGGAGGGGCAAGATGCCGCGCAATGACGATCCAAACGATCACAAGGGCCTGATCCGCGAGGCGTACCGCATCGACGGCATCACGCTGCCCGAATGCCGCAGCATTTTTCTGGACTGGGCGCTGAGCCTGCCTGCGGATCGCGATCAGACACAGGCCCTTACTGCGTTACACGCCATCTATGCCACGCAAGAGGCCGATCATCCGATGACACAAGTGCTGGCCGAAGGGCTACAATCGGCTCAGACACCCAAGAGGCGCGGCGGCTGGCGGTCCCGGTCTCGCTAGGGCTTTTCCCCCGGCGCGTTCACCACTATGAGGGCGTCATGACCCAAGCCACCGACCGCCCCCGTATCCGCCTGAAACCCAAAGCCAACGCGCGCGGCCTGCGCCATGGCTTCCCGTGGGTCTATGCCAACGACATTGTCACTGATCGGCGTACACGCAAGATACCGGTTGGTGCTTTGGCCGTGCTGGAGGATGACAAACGCGCGCCCATTGCGTTGGTCGCCGTGAACCCCGAGTCGAAAATCATGTGCCGCGTACTGGATCGCGACCTTGACGCCGATTTGAATGCTGAATGGTTCGAATCCCGCCTGCGCCGCGCTATGGACATGCGCGAACGCCTGTTTGACGCCCCCTATTACCGCCTGATCCACGCCGAAGCGGATGGCTTTCCCGGCGTGATCATCGACCGCTTTGGTGATGCCTGCGTGATCCAACCCAACGCCGCTTGGGCCGAGGCGCATCTGGAAGCGCTGACCGACGCGTTGGTTGCTGTGACGGGTGTGACAACTGTGCTGAAAAATGCCTCGGGCCGCACTCGGGGACTGGAAGGGCTGGATGATGAAAACCAGACCTTGCTTGGAACTGCGCCTGACGCTCCGCTGCCGGTGCCAATGAATGGCGCGACCTATATGGCTGATCTTACCGGAGGCCAGAAAACCGGCCTGTTTTACGACCAACGCCCCAACCATGCATTCGCTGCACGGCTGGTGCAGCCGGGTGCGCAAGTGCTGGACGTGTTCAGCCATGTGGGCGGTTTTGGTCTGGCGATGCTGGCTGGCGGCGCGGCGCAGGCCCTGTCTGTCGATGGTTCGGCTGCGGCGCTGGACTTGGCGACGAAGGGTGCCGAGGCTTCGGGATGTGCGGATCGATTTGAAACCCGTCAGGGCGATGCGTTCGAGGTGCTGACCAAATTGGGCGAAGAAGGCGCGCAATTTGACGTGGTCATCTGTGATCCACCCGCTTTTGCGCCGTCGAAACAAGCCCTGGACGCGGGCCTGCGCGCTTATGAGCGTATCGCACGGCTGGCCGCACCGTTGGTGAAACCGGGCGGCTATCTAGGGCTTTGTTCTTGTTCACACGCGGCCGATCTGGGTCGGTTCCGCGACGCGTCCTCGCGCGGGATTGGCCGGGCAGGGCGCCAGGCACAACTGATCCACACGGGGTTTGCCGGCCCCGACCACCCGCAACTGCCGCAACTGGCTGAAAGCGGGTATCTCAAAGCCGTGTTTTACCGGCTGTGAAGGCGGTTCTGGATACCTGTGTCATCTACCCCACGGTGATGCGCGAGATGCTGTTGGGCGCCGCCAGATTGAGTCACTTCACGCCGATCTGGTCTCCTCGTATCCTCGAGGAATGGGCCCGCGCCGCCCGCAAACTGGGCCCGGAAGGCGAGGCGCAGGCCCGTGCCGAAATCGCCCTGACGCAGGCGCAATGGCTCAAGGCCGAACGCGCGGCCAAGCCGGGGCTTGAACAACGCCTCTGGCTGCCTGATAGCGCCGATATTCACGTTCTCGCCACCGCCGTTGAGGCCTCGGCCGATGTTATCGTCACCGTGAACGCCAAGGATTTCCCAAGAAATATTCTGTCGGAAGAAGGGCTTGAACGCCGCGATCCTGACGGCCTGCTATATGGATTCTGGATGGACGACCCCGACGGCATGGCGGAACTCGCCGACCGTGTTTTAGCCGAAGCCAACCGGCTGTCCGGTGATCAATGGACCTTGCGCGCGCTGATGAAAAAGGCCCGTCTGCCAAGGTTGGGCAAGGCGCTCAGCCATTAGGCCGTATCCAACTTCATCTGGTTAATAATATCCCGGTGGGGCTGGCCCCGAAGCTAACCGCCCGCGCCCCAACGCTGCTCAAGTGCTTCCAGCGCTGCAATACGCTCATCCGTTTTGGGATGGCTCATCAGCCAGGCCGGAGTAACACCTGCGCGCTGTTGTGTCAGGTCTTCCAACTTGTGAAACAGCGACTTTTGCGGCCCAATCCCGATCCCGGCCTTGGTCAGCAGAGCAGCGGCATATTCATCCGCCTCATATTCATCGCTGCGCGATAGACGCGAGGCCAGCAGGTGGGTCAGCATATTGGCAATCCACGCGCCGATGAAGGGAATGAACCGGTTCAACAGCATCATCAAAGCCGCCCGCAATGCGTTCTGGCCGGAAAAATCGATCATCCGCCGCCGCGCATGCCCCAGCGCAACATGTCCCAGCTCATGTGCGATAACGCTGGCCATTTCCTCGGCCGAAACCTCTCCGTTACGGAATTTGCGATAAAAGCCGCGCGTAATGAATATCCGCCCGTCAGCAGCCGCCAGACCGTTCACCGGGTCGATCTCGTAGATGTAAACCGGGACCCGGTCGATCTCGAGCGCGGCGGCCAGCCTGTCAGTCATGCGTTTCAGCACCGGATCAGCCAGTTCGGTCGATTTCGCATCCAGCTCTCGGTGCGTTCGCCAGACGGAAATCCGGTACATCACAAAGGCATAGGCAATCGCCAATAGGATCAGGGTCAATCGAAGCATGCAGTAGATATGGCTCTGAGTGGGGGAATAGGCAACCAGCCTTAATCATTTGTGCATTAAAGAGAGCGGACGTCCTATTTTCGTCGAAATTCTCAGTAGCCGGAATCGGAGAAAAATCACTAGGATTCAATTGATTATGAAGAAGTTTTGTTTTCGCGCGTACAGAGCTTGCCTAAGATCAATGGGATTATACGGGCTTCTATTGTGTTTCATGGCTGCTTGGACACTGACTTTCGGTTGGTCTCAGGAATGAGTATTGGACCGATGGCTTTGGCCACGCTGATTACACTCGGTTTCAGTGTAGCAATGACCAATTCAAAACTAACGCCGAATTGGTTGGCTGATCCGGATGGCATTGTAAAAGCACTAATCGTCTTTGTGGGTTCAGGCCCACTTATGCTTGTTTTTGGCGTGGCGGCCATCGCTGTCATTGGACCATTGGGGTTTGAAACACAGTTGGGTAAATCGCTGTCCATTCTGGTCGCGTTTCCCGCTTTGGTGTTGGGAACTGTGATGGGTTGGGCGGCCCTGTTCTACGGGGTTTGCCCAATAAAGACCAATCCGTCCCGCCAGCGCGGCCCAGTTTTCCTCTGCCGGGTAAACCACCGAAAACGCAATCCTGCGCGACCTGCGTCAATCGCGCACGAGCAGTTGATCCTGACTTAACGCGTCAATTCCTTCATTCCCTGCTCCAGTCCGGCTAGGGTCATCGGCACCATGCGATCCTCAAAAATTTCCTGAATCATGCCGATTGAGTGGGTGTATTCCCAGTATTTCTCGGGCACCGGGTTGATCCACAGGTTTGACGGCCATTGCTCGCGGGCGCGTTGCAGCCAGACCTGCCCGGCCTCTTGGTTCCAGTGCTCGTTGGCGCCGCCTGGATAGGCGATCTCGTAGGGGCTCATCGAGGCATCGCCGACAAAGATGCATTTGTAGTCCGAGCCATAGGTGCGCAGCACCTCATGCGTTGGGGTCTTCTGATCCCAACGGCGGCGGTTGTCGCGCCAGACGCCTTCGTACAGGCAATTGTGAAAGTAGTAGTACTCCAGATGCTTGAACTCGGTCCGGGCGGCCGAGAACAGTTCTTCGACCACTTTGATATGCGGGTCCATTGAGCCGCCGACGTCCAAAAACAGCAGCACTTTGACAGCGTTGTGGCGTTCGGGGCGGGTTTTCACATCCAGATAACCATGTTCGGCTGTGGCCCGGATGGTGCCGTCCAGATCCAACTCTTCCGCCGCTCCTTCACGCGCCCAGCGACGCAGGCGTTTCAAGGCGACCTTGATATTGCGCGTGCCCAGTTCAACCGTGTCGTCCAGGTTTTTGAATTCACGCTTGTCCCAGACCTTGACCGCACGCTGATGGCGGCTCTCGTCCTGACCGATGCGTACGCCTTCGGGATTATATCCATAGGCTCCGAACGGAGAGGTGCCAGCGGTGCCAATCCATTTGTTGCCACCCTGATGGCGGCCTTTCTGATCCTTGAGGCGCTCGCGCAGCGTCTCCATCAGTTTGTCGAATCCGCCCATGGCTTCGATTTCGGCTTTTTCTTCTTCTGAGAGATGTTTTTCGGCCATCTTTGCCAGCCAATCGGCGGGAATGTCGACTGCTTCAAGAACCTGTTCAAAGCTGATCTCGTCCAGCCCTTCAAAACTGGCGGCAAAGGCACGGTCGAATTTGTCTATGTTGCGTTCATCTTTCACCATCGACACGCGGGCGAGGTAGTAAAACGCCTCGACATCATATGTGGCCAGACCCTTTTTCATGCCCTCAAGAAAGGTCAGGTATTCGCGCAAGGATACGGGAATGCCCGCTTTTCTGAGATTTTCGAAAAAGGGCAGGAACATGGGTCAGACCACAAAACGTATGAGTATAAGGGACAGCACAAGGCCGACCAATGCAAAGGCAATGCCATACCCGGCTGCATATTGCGCCATGTCGGCGCCGGTGCCGTTGCGCTTGCGCGCTGTCATCGCCCCAAGGATTGCCCCCAAAATCGCCATTCCCAGAATTACGACCATGCGTTATCCGCCTCTGTTGTTGGGGGATCCTTCCGCAACTTCCTGATTAAGCGACCGGACCACCGTTTCCGAGCCGAACCCGTAACGTGCCCATCCCAGACTGTCCAGCCTGACAGAGCGTGCCTCAGCCGTCCGGCCCGCCTGATTTAGGGCTTCGGATTTCAGTAGCAACAATGTCGCCAGTTGCGAGGCATTTTCGGCCCGCATCATCACGTCGATGGCCTTATCCAATTCGGGCAGGGCTTCGGGGCCTTTGCCTAGTGCTAGTGCGAAAGCGGCAGTCTGTGTAGTGACATAGGCCTGATGGATTTCGGTGCCGGGGGTTGCGCGCAAGTATTGCAAAGCGGTCTGATAATTGCGCAGCGCGTCCTGCGGTTTGTCGAACTGACCCATCCGCCCCATCAGGTAAAAGGGATAGGCGCGGCGATGATCGGTCCAGCCCTGTTCCTGACCGATCCGCGCGGCCTTTTGCGCGGCCCGCAGGCGCCGTTGCGTATTCAGTTGCGGGCGCAGGGATTTTTGAACCGCATTGATCCATTCACGCGGCGTTTCAGATACCGGCTGCATTGGTATGTTCTCGCCACGCGGGTTCAGGCGCCTCAGAATGCCGGGTAGGGCGGCCTTAACCTGTTCGCTTGTCATGCCGCTGCGCAGTTCGGGTGCGTAGGCCGTGCGCAGGATCAGCATGTCGAACCCAGTAAGGACAGTATGGATATTGTCATCGTTGAACACTGAATCCGGCAGATGATACAGATCGTTCAGCGGCCCCAGTGACTGCGCAATCTCTTCATGCAGGCAATCGCGTTTTTCCTGCGGGCTGACGTCGTATGGAATAAAGATGCCCAGACGTTCGCGGCTGCGCAGCCGGCTCCAGCTGCTTATCTGTTTGCGCCGGTTACGGCGGTACTCTTCAAAGCTCGAAGAGTTCGGCACCACGAAACAGGCCGCTTGTGGCAGAATTTCGTGGATCTCTGCCTGGCTGACGGCCTCGATTGTGATGTTGGCCGTGCCGTCCGAAATCTGTTGAATGTCGATTCCGGCCTCGCGGCGCAGGCGGGTCAGCAATTGGGTCAGGTCGCGCTGCATCGAGGGCGTAGGTGAGCCGGTCAGACGCACGGTGATCGGCGTTTCAAACCGCGTGAATACCGGCAGTTTCGCGCCCCCTTCCAACGCGAAATGCAACGATACGAAATCCGCCGCGATATTGGCGTTCGACCGGCCCGGTGGCATCGGGAACGCGCGGGTGAAAGTCTTGGCTGGGGGCAACGTCTCTTCAATCGCCTGCACGCGGGTAGGTACTTCGGTCGTCTCAACCGCTGCGCAGCCTGCCAGCGCCACACCTGCAACAAGGGCCAGCCATCGCATCATGGGCGCTGATACCGGATAAAGGGCGTCTGTTTGCCGATGCGGTCATAAAGTTTGCGGGCGGTGTGGTTGAAATCCTGCGTCAGCCAATAGACTGACGGCGCGCCCTGTCGGTCGGCCTCATCATACACCGCCTGAATCAAGGCGCGGCCGACTCCGGAACCACGCGCCTGGGGGCGGGCGAACAGGTCTTGCAAGTAGCACACGGATTCAACCTTCCACGCGTGGCGGTGGAAAAGGTAATGCGTGAGACCAACAAGCCGCCCGTTTTGTTCCGCAACAAAACATGAGAAATCGTGCGGATCATCGCCCAGCAATCGTGCAAAGGTGCTGTCATAGATCTCATCTGCGACCGTTGTTTCATAAAACGCCAGATAGTCGCGCCACATGTCGGACCATTCAGCGCGGTCTTCAGGCCGCAAGGCGCGGATGGTCAAAGTGTCAGTCAATCACAGGGTCCCATCTGATCCGGTTATAGGTAGCCCGGATAAACCGGACCGCCACCTGCAATGCTGACAGCCAGACCTGTCCAAAGCAAGCAGCGATAACCAGATGTTCAACAGGTTTAGCGTTTGCTGCGCGCCATAAAGGCCAGTCGCTCGAACAGATGCACGTCCTGTTCGTTCTTCAGCAACGCACCGTGCAGCTTGGGCAAAGCGTTCACACCATCGCGTTTCAGGTCTTCGGACGTCAGGTCCTCGGCCAACAGCAGTTTCAGCCAATCCAGCACTTCGGAGGTTGAGGGCTTTTTCTTCAGCCCCTGCGTTTCGCGGATTTCATAGAATTGCGTCAGGGCAGTGGTCAGCAACGCATCTTTGATACCGGGGTGGTGGACCTCGACGATCCGGCGCATGGTCTCCTCGTCAGGGAAGCGGATATAGTGGAAGAAACAGCGGCGCAGAAACGCGTCGGGCAGTTCCTTTTCATTGTTCGAGGTGATGATGACGATGGGGCGGTGTTTGGCCCGGATGGTCTCACCAGTCTCGTAAACATGGAACTCCATCTTATCGAGTTCCTGCAGCAGATCGTTGGGAAACTCGATATCCGCCTTGTCGATCTCGTCAATCAGCAGAACAATCTTCTCGTCGGCGTCAAACGCCTGCCACAGCTTGCCCTTACGGATGTAGTTGGACACGTCATGCACGCGTTCTTCACCCAGCTGACTGTCACGAAGCCGGCTGACCGCATCGTATTCGTACAGACCCTGTTGCGCGCGGGTGGTGGACTTCACGTTCCACTCGATCATGCGCAGCCCCAGTGCGCCTGCCACCTGTTTGGCCAGTTCTGTTTTGCCCGTGCCGGGTTCCCCCTTGACCAGCAGGGGGCGTTCCAGCGTCACGGCAGCATTCACCGCAATGGTCAGGTCATCGGTGGCAACATATTCGGCGGTGCCTTGGAAACGTGCGGTCATGGGCCCCTCGTTTGGTTTTGCGCAATCTGTGTTGTTCGGGTTACAGAGAGGCGATGATTTTGACAAGCGGGCCACGGCGTCGCGGGATCAGATTTTCGTAACGACTCCAATCCCTTTTGCGTGATTCGACGTCCGGCGGGTGCCGTGTCTGTTGGGGATCGCCTAATTTTCGCCTGACAATTTCCACAGTATAACAAGGTTTTGTTGTTATTTGTCTCATATTTAGACATGCCGGGGACGTGACGTATTAAGACGACGTTTGTGTAGTGACATTCGTACGTGCGTCGGATACATGCACCGCAGAAGGGAGTGCCAAATGTCAGGTCAAACAACAGCAACCGACGTTACTGGCCATACCGAGGGAGCAAAAATGAAGCAGGAAGTTTTTCTGCCGGAGGATTATCGCCCGGCCGAAGATGAACCTTTCATGAATGACCGTCAGCTTGAGTATTTTCGCCGCAAGCTGCTGGATTGGAAGAATGAACTATTGGCGGGCAGCCGCGACACGATCGAAGGGCTGCAGGACAACACCCGTAACATTCCGGACGTTGCAGACCGCGCAAGCGAGGAAACAGATCGCGCGCTGGAGCTGCGGACCCGCGACCGTCAGCGCAAGCTGGTTGCCAAGATCGACTCGGCCCTGCGTCGCATCGAAGAGGGCGAGTACGGCTATTGCGAAAAGACGGGCGATCCGATTTCGCTGAAACGTCTGGATGCGCGTCCAATCGCGACCATGACGCTTGAGGCGCAGGAACGTCACGAGCGTCGCGAAAAGGTCCACCGCGACGATTGATCGCTGGAACTTTGGTACAAATTCAAACGCCGGGGCCTGTTGCTCCGGCGTTTTTGCGTTAAGCCAGTGCCATGGATATCAACGGTCTGAAATTCAATGTCATCGGCGGCGGAATAGGGGGGCTGGCAGCCTCTTTGGCACTGCGGCAACGCGGGGCGCAGGTCACGGTTCTTGAGCAGGCTCCGGCCCTGACTGAGGTTGGCGCAGGATTGCAGATCAGCGCCAACGGCATGGCGGTTTTGCGGGCGCTGAATGTGTTAGGGGATAAGCCCGAGGGCGGGCAGTTGTCGCACGGCACAATTCTGCGAGATTATCGCAAAGGTCGAGTAATAAGCCGTATTCCTGCGCCGGCGGCCGGACCGACCTACTATTACCATCGCGCGGATTTGCTGGACCTGTTGCGCCGGGCGGCTTTAGAGGCGGGCGTTATTATCCAGCTGGGCGCGCAGGTGGCGCAGGTTCTCCAACATCCGGCAGAGGTAGAAGTCGTTCTGAATGACGGCGAACGCTTGCGGTGCGACTGTGCTATCGCGGCGGACGGGGGTCGCAGCACCATACGTCCGACCCTGAACGGGCCAGAGGCCCCTAAGTTCACGCACCAGATTGCCTGGCGTGCGACTATCCCCTTGTCAGAACGAGAGGAGATGCCTTGCGCCTCACTGACAATGGGGCCTGGACGCCACGTCGTCACCTATCCGTTGCGCGATCAGAAACTGATGAATGTGGTGGCAATTGAGGAGCGCTCGGACTGGCAAGAGGAAGGCTGGCGACTGCAAGGCGATCCGAATGATCTGCGCGCGCGTTTTGCCGATTTCGGGGGGCCAGTGGGTGATATTCTGTCTGACGTGACCGAAACCCATCTTTGGGCCCTGTTCCTGCGGCCTGTGGCGCAAAGCTGGCAGAACGGGCGGTTGGCGCTGCTGGGTGACGCCGCGCATCCGACCTTGCCCTTTATGGCGCAAGGGGCCTGTTTGGCGTTAGAGGATGCGTGGATTCTAGCCCGCACCTTCGAAGAACAGCCCGATGTGACACAAGCATTTGCCGCCTATGAAAACCTTCGCCGACCAAGGGCTAAGCGAGTCGTTGCCACCGCCGGAGTTAACGCGCGAAATTTTCACCTGCGCGGTCCCATGCGACTGGCGGCACAGATGGCGCTGATGGCCGTTGGACCAAGGCTTTCGAAAAAATACGAGTGGATCTATGCCTACGACCCGACCGCATGATTGATTACAGGTCGAGCTGAACCCAGACTGGCACATGGTCCGACGGTTTCTCATGCCCGCGCACGGCTGCATCAATCTGGCAGTCTTGCATCAGATCGGCAGCCTGAGGTGTCAGCAGAAAGTGATCGATACGAATGCCATCGTTCTTGTTCCACGCACCCGCCTGATAGTCCCAGAATGAGTAGTGACCAGGTCCTTGCGTGCGGGCCCGAAACGCTTCGGTAAAGCCCAGATTGAGGATTTTGCGAAACGCCGCACGGCTATCCGGTCGGAACAAGGCATCCTCGCGCCAGGCATCCGGGCGGGCGGCATCTTCGGCCTGTGGGATGATGTTGTAATCTCCCGCCATAAGTGCCGGTTCTTCGCTGGCCATAAGTTCGCGCGCCCGATGATACAGCCGTTCCATCCAGGCCAGCTTATAGTCGTATTTCGGTCCGGGTACCGGGTTGCCGTTGGGCAGGTACAACCCGCAAATCCGCAGCGCTTGCTTGCCGATCACGGTTGCTTCGATCCAACGCGCCTGTTCGTCCTCGTCATCTCCGGGCAGGCCGCGGGACACATCCTCAAGTGGAAGTTTTGATAAGATGGCGACGCCGTTAAAACTTTTCTGGCCGTGGGTTTCGACGTTATAACCACGTTCCTCGAATATCTCGCGTGGGAAGTTTTCATCGACCGACTTGATTTCCTGCAATAGGACGACGTCAGGTTGTGCTTCGTCAAGCCACCGGGGCAGAGCTTCGGCCCGCGCTTTGATGCCGTTGATGTTAAACGTGGCGATTTTCATGCGCGATCCTCCGGCTGGCTGCCGGTTGATCTATCCCTCAACCACGCGTGCAGGGCAAGGTCACATTGAAAAAGACGTACCGCAGCCGCAGGATGAGGTCGCGTTGGGGTTTTCGATCACAAACCGCGCACCGATCAGTTCCTGCGTGAAATCGATCACTGCATTTTCCAGAAACGGCAGAGAAATCGAATCGACAATGACCTTTTGGCCTTTGCCTTCCAGCACAAGATCGTCGTCTTTGGGTTCGTCCAGCGCGATTTCGTATTGAAAACCGGAACATCCGCCGCCTTCCACTGCGACGCGTAGGGCCTGACCCTGATCCGCTGCACCAATCTCGGCCAGACGGTCAAAGGCGCGTTCTGTGACTGTGGGGGGCAGATTCATGCCGGTCTCCAAAGGTTTATTTCCTTTACGCCTTACAATATAGAAATTGCAAGGACAGGCGACAAGGATAAGGCCTTTGGACAGAGCAGGTTTTGCCTCGGACCCGGGCCGCGCAAGGGGGCGGCTAGTACCTGAGGAGGAAAGCAGTTTCCGGTCATGCTTTCAGCGCGACCGGGATCGGATCATTCATGCCAGCGCGTTTCGGCGGCTGAAACACAAGACACAGGTGTTTGTTGAACATGAAGGCGACAGTTACCGCACGCGCCTGACACATTCTATCGAAGTGGCACAGGTGGCGCGCACGATTGCCGGGGCATTGGGATTGAACCCTGAACTGACCGAAGCCGTGGCATTGGCGCATGATCTAGGGCACACGCCCTTTGGTCATACCGGAGAGGACGCTTTGCACGCTTTGATGGAGCCATACGGCGGCTTCGATCACAACGCGCAGGCCATTCGGATCGTCACCAAGTTGGAACGCCACTATGCCGAATTCGACGGCTGCAATCTGACATGGGAATGTCTGGAAGGCATAGCCAAGCATAATGGACCTGTGACAGGCGAATTGCCGTGGGCGCTGGCCGAGTGCAATGGCGGTTTTGACCTTGAACTGCACACCCATGCCAGTGCCGAGGCACAGGTGGCCGCGCTGTCTGACGATATAGCCTATAACAATCATGATCTGTTGGATGGGCTCAGGGCCGATCTGTTCACGGACGCGGAAATTCAGCAATTGCCCATCGTCGGTGATTGCTATGCGGAAGTGGACCGCAAGTACCCTGGTCTGGACCCGTATCGGCGCAGGCACGAAGCATTGCGTCGCGTGTTTGGGGTGATGGTTTCGGATGTGATCGACACCTCGCGCGACCTGATCGCTGAGTCTGGGGCGCAAACGGTCGAAGATATCCGGCATCTGGGTTATCCGGTGATCCAGTTCTCGGCAGGGCTTTGGGCGCAACTTAAAGAGATCCGCGCCTTCCTGTTTTCGCGGATGTATCGTGCGCCCAGCGTCATGAAGGTCAGGGCCGAAGTGTCTGCGGTCGTTGAAGAATTATTCCCGATCTACTTGAACGATCCCAAACAAATGCCAGCCCATTGGCACGGCGATATAGAAGCAGCCCGTGATGAGACGGTGCTTGCGCGGATTGTGTCGGACTACATTGCAGGTATGACCGACCGCTTTGCCTTGCAGGATCACAAAAGGCTGACGGGGCGGTCGTCACTCGATGCCGATATAGGCTAGCGCCCAAACCTGTTGCCCGGATTGCTCGTCTGCCAGATCAGCATCATCTGTGGGCGGAAAAACGATCATCGTAGGGCCATAGCCGCCGATCCCCATCGGACTGCCATCCGCATGGGTTGCCACGATGGGTTGGTGCGCCTGAATACTGTCCCATGGGATTTCGGACTGGTATCCATCCATCGCCATTGGTTTGGCAGTCTTCCCTTCGGCCCCTGCCATGACCATCAAATCCGACAAAAGCGGACCAGAGAAGGCGACGTCGCGCTGATTGTCTTCGGGGCCGTAGGCAATTGTGACCTCCACTTGCGCTAGACCGTCAAGCATCGCGGCGTCAAATCCGGCGCCGCCGCTGTGCTGCACTTCGAGATAACCCAGCAGACCACCGTCATTTTCACCCCGAGCCGGTAAGTTGGTTTCCGTCACCGCCCCGCCCAGCGTCAGAAGAACATGGCCCTGCGGCGCGGGCATATCGGCCCAGACCGGGATCGAAGTGGTCAGGACGAATGCAAGGGGCAGGGCAAGACGCATGGAACGATCTCCGAGGTTAGGAATTTCCTGTGACCTTAGCCCGGTTTACCGCTAATCCAAGCGGAAACTGATCGCTTCCATTGACCTTGCCGCTTTGCGTGGTAAACCGCCGGGCAAGCAAAAGGACATCCGAAATGAACCTGTTTTCCGAGATCCGCGGCCTTGTACTGGACGCGCTGGCACAGATGCAGTCCGAAGGCGCGCTGCCCGAGGGGCTGAGCTTTGACAATGTGGCGGTCGAACCACCGCGCGATGCCGCGCATGGCGACATGGCGACAAACGCCGCGATGGTGTTGGCGAAGCCGGCCAAGATGAAGCCGCGCGACATTGCCGATGTGTTGGCCGGAAAGCTGGCGGCGGATGACCGGATCACCAGTGCCGAGGTTGCGGGGCCGGGCTTTTTGAACCTGCGGTTGGCGCCATCGGTTTGGCAGGGTGTTCTGGCGGCAGTGTTGGAGAAAGGCACGGGTTATGGCCGCTCGACTATGGGGCAGGGGCAAAAGGTCAACGTGGAATATGTGTCGGCCAACCCGACTGGGCCGCTGCATGTTGGCCATACGCGGGGCGCGGTGTTTGGCGATGCGCTGGCAAGCTTGTTGGCCTATTCCGGCCATGATGTGACCCGCGAATACTATATTAACGACGGCGGTGCGCAGGTCGACGTGTTGGCACGCTCGGCCTACGAGCGCTATCGCGAAGCCAACGGGTTGAGCCCCGAGATTGCCGAAGGCTTGTATCCGGGCGACTACCTGATCCCAATCGGCGAAGCGCTGAAAGAGAAATACGGCGACAGCCTGATCGACAAGCCGGAAAGCGAATGGCTGGATGATCTGCGCGAGTTCTCGACCGACGCGATGATGGACCTGATCCGCGCTGACCTGAAGGCGCTGGGCGTAGAGATGGACGTGTTCTTCTCGGAAAAATCGCTCTATGGGACGGGCCGGATCGAGGCCGCGCTGGAGTCGCTGACCGAAAAGGGCCTGATCTATGAAGGCGTTCTGGAGCCGCCAAAGGGCAAAAAGCCCGAGGATTGGGAGCCGCGCGAGCAGACCCTGTTCAAGTCCACTGAACATGGCGATGACGTCGATCGCCCGGTGAAGAAGTCGGACGGCAGCTGGACCTATTTCGCCCCGGATATTGCCTATCACTATGACAAGGTGACCCGTGGGTTTGATGCTCTGATCGACGTGTTTGGCGCGGACCACGGCGGCTATGTCAAACGGATGAAGGCAGCAGTATCGGCGCTGTCTGATGGCAAAGTGCCGCTGGATATCAAGCTGACCCAGCTTGTGAAGCTGTGGAAGAACGGCGAGCCATTCAAGATGTCCAAGCGGGCCGGGAACTTTGTCACCCTGCGGGATGTGGTCGATCAGGTTGGGCCGGATGTGACCCGCTTCGTGATGCTGACTCGTAAGAACGACGCGCCTCTGGATTTCGATTTCGACAAGGTGCTTGAGCAGAGCCGCGAGAACCCCGTGTTCTACGTGCAATACGCCCATGCCCGCGTGATGAGCGTGCTGCGCCGCGCCGCCGAGGCCGGGATTGTCGCTGATGACGTGACCCTTGCGGGTGCGGACCTCAGCAAGAACGATCACGCCTCGGAACTGACTGTGGCCAAGAAGCTGGCCGAATGGCCTCGTTTGGTTGAGATCGCCGCGCGCACGAATGAACCGCACCGGGTTGCCTTCTACCTGTATGAGCTTGCAGGAGACTTCCACGCGCTGTGGAATAAGGGCAACGACGAGACTCAACTGCGTTTCATCCAGGATGGCGATGTTGCCACAAGCCAGTCAAAAATCGCATTGGCCCGCGCCGTTTCTGTTGTGATTTCAGCGGGCTTGGGTATTCTTGGCGTTACTCCGGCGCAGGAGATGCGGTAACAAACACCGCCCAAAGCACCGGTACGAGGTAGGCAAGAAATGACCCGCGCGCCTTATTTTCTGGCGTGAATCGGGCGGTGAGGCGGACATGGCACGTTACGATTACTCGGGGCAGATGCGCCCCGAGCAGATGCATTACACGAATCAACCACATCTTCAGGATGGGTATGACTATTCCGACGACATGCACGGGTATGAAGAAGCGCCGCGCGCAGCGGGTCTGGGGCGTATCGTAAATGCGCTGGGCGCGGTTGCGTCCCTGGCATTGGTCGCTGGCATTGGTTTTTGGGGTTACAAGCTGGTGATGCGCGATGTTAGCGGCGTACCGGTCGTACGTGCCATCGAAGGGCCGATGCGCATTCAGCCAGAAAGCCCCGGTGGAACACCTGCCGATCATCAAGGACTGGCCGTCAATACGGTGGCCGCGGTCGGAACAGCCGCACCTCCGGCGGATCGTCTGATCCTTGCGCCGCGCCCGGTGTCCCTGTCGGATGAGGACACGCCGGTTGAGCCTCTGAAGCCCACCCCGGCCGTGCATGTGGTGCAGGAAGAGATTTCTGATCAGGAGGCTGCGCAATTGCGCCAGGGTTCGGTAGACGCTCTGGTCGCCGAACTGGCAGGTGATGCGGCACAAATCGACCAACCGACCGAGCAGGGCGTGCAACTGGCCTCTTTGGTCGTGCCCGAAGAAGAGCCCGCGATTGACCCGGCTGATCTGGCCGCACAGTTGCCCGATCCGGAACTGGCCGCACTGCCGGGGGTTCGCCGGTCTTTGCGCCCCAACACGCGCCCGGCCCGTTCTACACCCAGCGGGATCACCACCAGCAGCAGTACTGAAGACGCGATCAACGCTGCGGTCAAAGCTGCTGTGGGGCTGGATATTGACCCGGACACATTGTCCAAAGGCACGCGCATGGCCCAGCTTGGCGCCTATGAAAGCACGGATGTAGCGCGGGCTGAATGGGATCGCCTGAATGGCCGTTTCGGTGAGTATATGGATGGAAAACAACGTGTTATCCAGAAAACCTCACGTGGTGGACGGACCTTCTATCGTTTGCGGGTTCTGGGATTTGACGACCTAAGCGACTCGCGTCAGTTCTGCGCTGCCCTCGAAGCACAAGGCGCCGATTGTATCCCGGTGGCCGCTCGGTGAGTTTCGGCGCGGCAATCACTGATGCCGAAGGCTTGCGCCTGACGCCCGAAGAAAAAAGTCTGTTTCAAGAAATGAACCCGTTTGGGTTCATTTTATTTGCCCGCAACATCGACACCGCCGATCAGGTCCGTGCCCTGTGCGACGACTTCCGCGAGGCTGTGGGACGCAATTGCCCGATCACCATTGATCAGGAAGGCGGCCGCGTGCAACGGCTGCGCGCACCACTGGCGCGGGAATGGATGCCACCGCTGGATCATGTTGCGGGCGCGGGGGATCAGGCTGAACGCGCCATGTATCTACGCTATCGCCTAATCGCGAATGAGCTGTTTGAGCTGGGGATCGACAGCAATTGTGCCCCGATGGTGGATCTGGCGCGTGATGATACGCATGCCTTTCTGAAGAACCGCTGCTATGGATCTGATTCAACAATAGTTTCCGGGATCGGAAAGACGGTTGCCAAGGGGCATCTGGATGGTGGCGTTCTGCCAGTGATCAAGCACATGCCAGGCCACGGCCTGTCCACGCTGGACAGCCACCACGACCTGCCACATGTCGATCTGACGCAAGACGCATTGGAAGAGACCGATTTCGCGCCGTTCCGTGCCTTGAACGACCTGCCGATGGGGATGACGGCGCATTTGGTTTATGACCGGATCGACCCACAACCGGCTACGATTTCACCCACAATGATCGGTCTGATCCGCGACAAGATTGGGTTTGATGGCCTGATCATGACCGATGATATCTCGATGAAGGCCCTCAGCGGCGCACCCGAGGAGATTGCCCGTCAGGCGCTCAACGCCGGGTGCGACGTGGTTTTGCATTGCAACGGCTCGTTTGAAGCCCGCGCCAAAGTGCTGGAAGCCGCCGGAGAAATGACCGAGCAGGCCGAGATACGCGCAGAAAAGGCGCTGGCAATGCGGCAAAAGCCTGCGGAACTTGACATCCCCGCGACTGAGGCGGAACTATCTGCCCTAATGGGCGGGCAGGTATATGAACGATAACCTTTTCAGCGAAGACCCGGTCTCGGTCGCGGATCGCCTTGCGGCCGAAGCCCTGATCGTTGACGTCGACGGGTTCGAAGGCCCGTTGGACGTGTTGTTGACCCTGTCGCGGACACAAAAGGTCGACCTGCGGAAAATCTCGGTTCTAGCGCTGGCGCAGCAATATCTGACATTTGTTGAAAAAGCCCGGGCTCTGCGGATTGAATTGGCAGCTGACTATCTGGTTATGGCGGCGTGGCTGGCCTTCTTGAAATCCCGCCTGCTGCTGCCCCCTGATCCGGATGACGAGGGTCCGTCAGGTGAAGAACTGGCCGCGCATCTGGCGTTTCAGCTAGAGCGCTTGCAGGCCATGCGTGATGCTGCGGCCCGCTTGATGGCGCGGGACCAGCTGGGCCGCGATTTCTTCAAACGCGGGCAGGGCGAGGACGTCACCCGCATCCGCACTGTGACTTATTCGGCAACCCTGCTGGATTTGATGCAGGGGTACGCTCGCATCCGCACACGCGACGAATTCCGCCCCTTCGTGATGGACCGTGACGCCGTGTTCACGATGGAACAGGCGCTGGAGCGGATGCGCCCCTTGATCGGCTTTGCGGGCACCTGGACGGATATGGAGACCTATCTGCCCGATGGTTGGGACGCGGACCCAGTCCGCAAACGCTCGGCCACGGCGGCGACCTTTGCAGCCTCGCTGGAATTGGTGAAAGAAGGACATATGGAGATCAAGCAGAGCGAGACCTTTGCCCCGATCCATCTGCGCAAGAGGACTGACACACGTGACTGACGCCCCCGAAGACGAAGGCACCGGCACCCTGTTCGAAGCGCCGCCGCTGGCAGAGCAAGAGCGCATGGTCGAGGCCGTGCTGTTCGCCAGCGCCGAACCGGTGACTACCTCTGATCTTGAGGCCCGGATGCCCCATGGCAGCGACGCGGCGCAAGCCGTTGAGATGCTTCAGAAACGATATGAAGGGCGCGGCGTGCGGGTGGTCAAGGTTGGCGAAGCCTGGGCCATTCGAACCGCCCCCGATCTGGGCTTTTTGATGCAAAAAGAAACAGTTGAAACCCGCAAACTGAGCCGTGCGGCCATCGAAACGCTGGCTATCGTGGCCTACCATCAACCCTGTACGCGGGCTGAGATTGAAGAAATTCGCGGTGTTTCGGTCTCACGCGGGACGATCGACCAACTTCTGGAAATGGAGTGGATCAGGTTAGGCCGTCGCCGAATGACACCGGGCCGTCCGGTGACATTCGTGGTGACGCCGCATTTCCTGGACCATTTCGGGCTTGAGAACGCTCGAGACCTGCCGGGGCTCAAGGAGCTGCGCGCCGCTGGCCTGCTGGAAAACCGGCCACCGCCGGGCACCATCCCACTGGGCGAGGGGCGCGAAGAAGAGCAGGATGAAGATCAAACCGAACTGTTCGAGGAAGAGTGACCAAACGACCCTTTTGGTGTCACACAATTCGCCTATGTTGAGGGTCAGAAAACGGAGTTGAGCAATGAATGCCAATCGGATGATCGACATGATCGTACGTCAGGTCATGCGCCGCCTTGTCAGTAAAGGCGTTGACAAGGGCTTTGACATGGCAAGCCGTATGGGTGGTAAAAACGAACAGCCCGGCGAGGCCAACCGTGCCAACAACAATGGCCCACGCCCATCCCAGAACCTGAAACAAGCGCAACGAATAACCCGTCAAGCGCGCCGGTTCATGAAGTTCTGATCAGTTAACCGCCTTGAAATGCTTGGACAATTTCAAGCCTTGTCCTTGGTAGTTTGAGGCGATGCCAGCCCCATAAAGCTGGGTGGGCATTTCGGCCATTTTCTCATAGACCAGTCGGCCGACGACTTGACCGTGTTCCAACACAAAAGGTGCCTCGTGGCAGCGCACTTCAAGCACTCCACGTGATCCAGCGCCTCCGGCGGCGGCGTGGCCGAAACCGGGGTCGAAGAAACCTGCGTAATGCACCCGGAATTCACCCACCATGGCCAGATACGGCGCCATCTCGGCGGCATAGAGGGGCGGGATGTGGACAGCTTCGCGGCTGACTAGGATGTAGAAGGCGCCCGGGTCAAGGATGATGCGGCCGTCGGTGGTGCGGACCTCTTCCCAGTATTCCTGCGGGTCGTATTCTCCGATCCGGTCCAGATCGATCACTCCGGTATGCGGCTTGGCGCGATAACCCACCAGATCGGTGTCAGGCAATTGCAGATCGACTGAAAAACCCAACCCGTCCTGAATCACTGCAGGACCGTCAACCAAGGGCGAGTCACTGTGCAGTGCGGTCAGTTCCGCATCGCTAAGCACGGCCTGACCTTGGCGGAAGCGAATCTGATTGAGCCGCATCCCCGGACGTACTAGCACCGAGAAGGAACGCGGGCAAATCTCCGCGTAAAGCGGGCCGGTATAGCCCGCGGGCACGCGGTCGAACTCGGTGCCGCCATCGGTGATGGTGCGGGTCAGCAAGTCCAGCCGCCCGGTCGAGCTTTTGGCGTTAGCCACAGCCGTCACGGTTTCGGGCAGGGCCAGCGATTCCATCAGCGGCACCAGATAGACGCAGCCTTTTTCCAGAACCGCACCGTCCGTGATGTCGATGCGGTGCATCTCGAACTCAGACAACCGATCCGCGACGGATCGAGTTTCGCCGGCCAGAAACGAGGCGCGAACACGGTAAGCCACTGTTCCCAAGCGCAAATCAAGGCTGGCAGGTTGAACCTGCGCAGGGATAACCTCGGGGTTAGCGGTGATTTCACCGCGCGCGATCATCGCTTCGATTTGCTGATTTGGGCATACACCTGTCATTCCGAACCCCCCTGATGCCAGAGCGGGATCTGGCCTGTCTGCCATAAACGTCGGTATGATTTGGTCGGGCTAGCAGGACTCGAACCTGCGACCTTCCGTCCCCCAGACGGACGCGCTACCAGGCTGCGCCATAGCCCGACGTTGAGGTGTTCATAAAGACTTTCCCGGCAGGGGCAAGAGGAAATCATCGCCTTTTTTTCTTATCCCGCCGTTCGGTTTTCAATGCGGTTAAGAACGGCGCGAAGGTCCTTTGCCACCGGAGCGATCTGTTTCAGCAGATCGTCATCGAAATCGGTGCGATTCCATGCCTGCGTTGCGATTCCACCCAGCAGGGGGGCCTCATCCAGAAACTCCGGTGTGGGTTGCGCCGCGACCGGCTGCGGTTTGGGTTCAGCAGGCTCCACCTTAGGGGCCTCGGCAACGGGTGCAGCGTCGTCCAGATTTAGGTTGATCTGTTCGCTTGTCTCGACTGGCTTAGAAGAGAAGGGCACAACTACACTGTCGTTAGCGGTGGCGTCCGGTTTGGCCACCTCGTCCAACCCTTGCGAAAGCGCGGAAACATGCGCTACGCCCTGTTCGCGCAGGATACGTTGAACGCCTTTGATGGTTGTCCCGTCCTCGTGCAGCAGTTTCTTGATACCGCCCAGCAGGCGCATGTCGTTGGGTCGGTAGTAACGCCGCCCTCCGGCACGCTTTACCGGTTTGACCTGATTGAAACGGCTTTCCCAGAATCGCAGGACATGAGCCTGAACGCCCAGCCAGTCCGCAACTTCACTGATCGTGCGAAAGGCGTCGGGGGACTTGCTCATGACCGTGTCGTCCTGATCTTACTTACGGTTCCCTGCGGCGACGCGATCCTTCATCAGGTGCGACGGGCGGAACGTCAGAACCCGGCGGGGTTGAATCGGAACCTCTTCGCCGGTTTTGGGGTTGCGGCCGATGCGGGCAGTTTTGTCCCGAACGCTGAACGTGCCGAATGACGAAATCTTCACCTGCTCGCCGCGCACCAAAGCGTCGGACATGTGGTTCAGAACGCTTTCGACCAGCTGCGCACTTTCGTTGCGTGACAGGCCAACCTCACGAAAGACGGCCTCGCTCAGATCCATTCGGGTCAGTGTTTTATCGCCCATACCATTTCCCCTGTTGATACCGCAGAATACGGCGAGGGGAAATTCGCTGTCAATATCAATGAATTGCAAGTCTGCGTGTAAGCCGAATTGCGCCGGTTACCAGCGCAGCACAACCGCGCCCCAAGCCAGACCGCCGCCGATGGCTTCGGTTACAAGCAGATCGCCCTGCTTGATTTGCCCGCGCTGTTTGCCGACGGACAAGGCAAGAGGAATCGACGCGGCCGATGTGTTGCCATGGTCCTGAACGGTGACGACGACGTTTTCCATCGGCAGGCCCATTTTCTTGGCGGTGCCCTGAATAATGCGGATATTTGCCTGATGGGGCACAATCCAGTCGACGTCAGTGTTGCTGAGGCCAACGCTTTGCAACGCGGTTTCCGCCGTTTTGGCCAGTTTTTCGACCGCATGGCGGAACACCTGATTACCTTGCATCCGCAGATGTCCGGTCGATTGGGTCGACACACCGCCATCGACGTAAAGCAGGTCCTTGTACCGGCCGTCCGAATTGAGGTCGGTCGCCAGAATGCCACGATCCTGCGCACTGCCTTCGCCCTCTTGCAGCTCCAACACTAGCGCACCAGCGCCATCACCGAACAGCACGCAGGTGGACCGGTCCGTCCAGTCCATGATTCGCGAGAAGGTTTCGGCCCCGATGACCAGAACGCGCTTGGCCTGACCGGATACGATCAGGGCGTTGGCATTGGTCAGCGCAAAGACGAACCCGGCGCAGACGGCTTGAACGTCAAAGGCAAAGCCTTTGGTCATGCCCAACTGTGCCTGCACCATGGTTGCGGCAGATGGGAAAGTCAGATCGGCGGTCGAAGTTGCCACAATGATCGCATCGATATCGTCAGCCACTAGCCCCGCATCGGCCAGCGCGGCCTCGGCTGCCTTGGTGGCCAGATCGGACGTTGTTTCGTTTTCGGCGGCGAAATGGCGGCGCTCGATACCCGAGCGGGTCTTAATCCACTCATCCGTTGTATCGAGCGTCTTTTCAAACTCGGAATTCGGAACGATGCGCTCTGGCAAATAGTGTCCGACACCAACGACAACTGAACGGCCTGCCATGCTTGGGTACTGCCTTTTTTGTTATTCGCCAGCCTTTGGCGGCGTGTGGGCGGCATCTTGTGCAAGCTCGGCTGTCGATGCAACCCGTGCCGCCAATTTTTCGGCGAAACCAGACTGGGCCAGGGTAAAGGCCAGTTTGACTGCTGCCGAGACTCCGATGGCATCCGCGCCACCATGTGATTTGACCACGGTTCCGTTGAGGCCAAGAAAAACGCCGCCATTCACTTGGCGCGGGTCGATACGCTTTTTCAAACGATTTAACGACGTGATCGCCAGTACCGAAGCGAGGCGTGACAGCGGTGAATACTTGAACGCTTTGCGCAACAGTTCGCCAATCAGGCTGGCGGTGCCTTCGCCGGTCTTAATGGCGACGTTGCCGGTAAACCCATCAGTGACAATGACATCCGCCTTGTCGCCGGGAATGTCGCTGCCTTCAACGAAACCGACAAAATCGAAATTCGCCTGCTCTGCGAATTCCGTGATCATAGCATGTGCTTCTTTAAGCTCGGCGCGACCCTTGTGTTCTTCGGTGCCCACGTTCAACAGACCGATCCGAGGACGTTCAAGCGCCATGCCGTTGCGCGCATAGGATGCGCCCATCAGCGCATATTGCAGCAGGTCCTTGGCGTCGGCGCGCACATCCGCGCCCACATCCAGCATCACGTTGAACCCCTGCGGGTTGCGCGATGGCCACAGAATCGCAATCGCCGGACGGTTTACACCGGGCAATTTGCGCAACCGCATCATCGACAGCGCCATCAGCGCGCCGGTGTTGCCGCAGGAAACGGCGCCATGCGCCTCACCTTGCCGCACTGATTCCAGCGTTGACCACATCGAGGTCTGCTTGCCGCTGCGGACAACCTGACTGGGCTTGTCCTCCATCGTGACTACATCGGGGCAATCACGAAAAACGACGCGCCCCTGCAGGACACGCCGTTTGGCAACAAGTTTGCGCAGCGTAGGCTCAGGCCCGTGCAGAATAAACGCGATATCGGGGTTTTTGATTGCCGATTTGGCAATGCCCGCAACCACAGTCGCGGGCCCCGAGTCTCCGCCCATAGCGTCAACCGAGATGGTAATCCGTCCGGCGTGCGAGGGCTGTTCAGTCATGCCTTGCCTGCGCTTTTAAAGGCTTAGGCCGCGTCTTCGTCCAGGTCGATTTCGTCGGCCTGTGCGACGACTTCGCGGTCATCGTAGTGGCCACAGGACGCGCAGACGTGGTGCGGGCGCTTCAGCTCGCCACAGTTGGGGCATTCGTTCGGGTTTGCAGCAACCAGAGCGTCGTGTGCGCGGCGGTTGTTGCGACGCGACTTGGAAACTTTGTTCTGTTGGACGGCCATGGTCTCAACCTTTGTCTACTGAGGGCCAACAGATTCGCTGTGGGCCGGGTTTCATTCTTCGTTTATCTCGTGGTTTGACGCGCGTTTAGGGGACGATCCCCGCAATGTCCAACCCAAATTCCGATGAGCGCGCGAAAATACTGCGATTCTCGACATGTTCAAGCGATTTTTCTGAGGGCCTGATATGACAGGAAAACAGACCTATGTCACTCGTCTTTTTTCAGCGCGTCGCGCAGACCGGCCAGACCGGCAAAGGGCTTGACGTCTTCGTCTGTCATGGCCTGTTTGCCCGGCTCGGTATAGTCGGCCTGTCCCAGTTCGGCACCGTCTTTACGTGGGTATTGGGGCAGGGCCAGCGACAGGGCCTCGACCATGACAAGCGCTGGGTCGATCTCAGCACCAAGCTGTTCGGTTTCATCACCTTCGGGAATTTCAAACTCGGGCTCTTCTGGATCAACCCAATCGGCCACATAGATTCGCGCGACCGGGATGTCGATGCGTGTGGTCACCGGTTCCAATGTCACCACGCAGGGCTGAATCACTGTAGCCCCCAGTTTTCCGTTCAATGCCCAGTCGCGCTTGCCCTGTGCCCTTACGTCACCCACAAAGCTGAGCTTGCGTAGGCCAAGCAAGCCCAACTCGTCCCTGATAGCCTCCAAAGCCTTGGCGTCTGGGCGCAACTCAAAGGGGGTTGGTGCATTTTGGGGCAGATCGGCCACCCGCAGAGATGTCTGGTTGCTCATTCGTGACCCTTTCCTGTGTTGAACCGGGGCTGCGGTTTGATGTAAGCGGATAGGGTCCGTAACGGGCCAAGGCAAGAGGGTGTGAATGTTGAAGGTTGTGAACAGGTTGAAACCGGCGTCGAAAACGCTTGTCTTTGCGGCCTGTCTGGCAGCGGCTGGTGCATGTTCGCCGGTCTTCAAGAATCACGGATATGTCCCAACGCCCGAGGATCTGGCCGAGGTCAAAGTGGGTGTGGACACCCGCGACAGTGTGATCGAGGCGGTCGGTGCCCCCAGTTCGTCCGGCGTGATCCGCGATTCCGGGTTCTATTACGTCCGGTCACGCATTCGTCATTACGGCCCGAAAAAGCCCGAAGTGGTCTCGCGTGAGTTGGTGGCGATCAGCTTTGATGACCGGGGCGTGGTTCGGAACATCGAACGGTTCGGGCTTGAGGATGGTATTGTCGTCACGCTGGATCGCCGGATTACCGAGTCCACGATTCAGGGGCAGGGTTTTATCCGTCAGCTGTTGGGTAACATCGGCAACTTCAACCCGGCCAATATTCCCGGCACGTCACAGTAACTTATAGCCACATCTTGCGATGGTCATGCGTCAGTCACACATTGTGTGATAGGGGCATGGCAAGAGGAAACAGGTCAGCAACCGCGGAGGATGCGACCATGGCACTATTGCTTGGTAAGGGGCGGTATCGCGCCCGGCTGGCGCAGTCGCGGCAGGACGTGGTGGCGGCACAGCAGCTTCGGATGTTGGCCTTTGGGACAGAAAAAATCGATCAGGACGATTTCGATTCGGTCTGTGCCCATATTCTGGTTGAAGATGTGCGCGCAGGCGGGCAGGTGGTCTGTTGTTTCCGCATGCTGACCATGGCGGATGGCACTGAAATCGGCCGCAGCTATTCGGCGCAGTTCTATGATCTTTCGGCGCTTGCGGGGTTTAGCGGTCGGATGGTTGAGATGGGGCGGTTTTGCGTTCATCCGGACTGGACCGACCCAGACATTCTGCGTGTCGCCTGGGGGGCAATGACGGCCTATGTAGATCAGAATAATGTCGAGATGCTGTTTGGCTGTTCGTCCTTCGCTGGGACCGAAACCGAGGAGTATCTGGATGCGTTCGCGATTCTAAAGCACAGGCATCTCGCCCCAAAACGCTGGTTGCCACGGGTCAAGGCACCGGATGTATTCCGATTTGCCGCACGTCTGCGTCGCAGGCCGGATGTGAAAAAGGCGATGTTGCGGATGCCGCCCTTGCTTCGTACTTATCTGATGATGGGCGGCTGGGTCAGTGACCATGCGGTCGTCGATCGTCATATGAACACGCTGCATGTGTTCACCGGGCTTGAGATTGGTGCGATTCCCCCGGCAAGGAAACGATTGTTGCGGGCGGTGGTTCGGTAATCCCCGTTGACCCCTTGGCCTTGCCGGTTTAGCTGGCGGGCATGGCGAGAATTCCTTTGTTGCAGATGTCCGGCATTTCCCTGACCTTTGGGGGTGATCCGGTGTTTTCGGGGCTGGACCTGGTGGTGCAGCCGGGCGATCGTGTCGCTTTGGTGGGGCGCAACGGGTCAGGCAAATCAACCTTGATGAAAGTGATGGCCGGTCTGGTCGAGCCCGACCAAGGCGACATTGTGATTCCGCCTGGAAAATCTGTAGGTTACATGGAACAGGACCCAACCATGGAAGGGTTCGCGACGCTGGGCGACTATGCCTCAAGTGGGTTAGAGCCAGGTGAGCTGTACAAGGTTGAACGCGCCGGAGAGGGGCTGAAATTCGACCCGTCGCGCCCGGTCGAAACGGCCTCGGGCGGCGAGCGGCGGCGCGCGGCTTTGGCCAAGTTGATGGCTGAAGCACCTGATCTGATGCTGCTGGATGAGCCGACCAACCATCTGGATATCGAAGCCATCGCCTGGCTCGAGCGTGAGCTGGGCGCGACGCGGGCTGCGTTTGTTCTGATCTCGCACGACCGCGCGTTTTTGCGGGCATTAACCCGAGCCACGCTCTGGATTGACCGCGGAATGGTGCGGCGACAGGAACAGGGGTTCGACGCTTTCGAAACCTGGCGTGACAAAGTTTGGGATGAGGAAGATCAGCAACGTCACAAGCTGAACCGCCTGATTAAATCCGAGGCGAAATGGGCTGTCGAGGGCATCAGCGCACGACGCAAGCGCAATCAAGGCCGCGTGCGCGCCCTGCAGGCGTTGCGGGCCGAAAAGGCGGCGCAAATCAAACGCCAGGGCTCGGCCGCTATGGCGCTTGAGGCAGGGCCGAAATCCGGACGAAAAGTGATCGAGGCCAAAGGCTTGGCCAAGTCCTTTGATGCGCAACAGATCGTGCGGAATTTCGACTTATTGGTGCAACGCGGTGATCGGGTGGCTTTTGTCGGACCCAATGGTGTAGGCAAGACGACCCTGCTGAATATGCTGCTTGGACAAGAGCAACCGGATGAGGGGGCGGTGACCCTGGGTACCAATCTTGAGGTTGCGGTGTTCGATCAGACCCGCGCGCAACTGGACCCGGAAATGAGCCTTTGGGATAGTCTAACCGGCGACCCCGAGATGCGGGTTTCCGGCAAGGCCGATCAGGTGATGGTCGGTGGCCAACCCAAGCATGTGGTCGGCTACCTCAAGGAATTCCTGTTTGACGAACGGCAGGCCAGAGCGGCGGTTAAATCCCTGTCAGGGGGCGAAAAAGCGCGATTGCTGCTGGCCAAGCTGATGGCGAAATCCTCGAACCTGCTGGTGCTGGACGAACCGACCAACGATCTGGATGTCGAAACGCTGGATCTGTTGCAGGAACTGCTGGACGATTATGACGGCACCGTTCTGCTGGTCAGTCACGACCGAGATTTCCTGGATCGCGTCGCCACTACGACCATCGCGATGGAGGGCAATGGCCGCGCAATCGTCTATGCGGGTGGGTGGTCGGACTATATTGCACAGCGAGGGGAGGTTGCGGAAAAGAAGGTAGAAAAATCAAAACCCTCAAAGCAAAAGGTCAAGCAGGAAAGTCAGGCGAAATCGGGTCTGTCTTTCTCGGAAAAACACCGGCTTGAGAAACTACCCGCCGAAATCGCCCGGCTTGAGGCCGAGATCGGCAAACTGGAAGACCTCATGTCCGATCCCGAATTGTTCACTCGCGAACCGGTTAAATTCCAGAAGGCGACCGAGGCGTTGGTCGAGCGGCAGGAAAAACTGGCCGCAGCCGAGGATGAGTGGCTGATGCTCGAAGAAAAGGCCGAAGGCGCTTAGGACTGTTTCAGCGCTCGGGCAGGGTTTCCAACGACCGTTTCTTCGGCCGCGACGTCTTTGGTCACGACGCTGCCCGCACCGATGGTGGCATTGTCGCCGATGGTGATGCCGGGCATCAAGATGGCTCCACCGCCCACCCAGACATTCCGCCCAATCGTCACCGGAAGACCAATTTCAAGACCCTGCGCACGCTTAACCGGGTCTTTGGCGTGTTGGGCGCAATAAATCTGAACGTGCGGTCCGAACATCGTGCCGTCTCCGACCCTCACCGGTGCGGTATCAAGAACCACGCAGCCTGCGTTGAAGTAAACGCGCTGGCCTAGATGGATGTTCACCCCATAGGCGCAGTGAAAAGGAGCCTCAAGAAAGCAATCCGACCCGGTGCTGGCAAACAGTGCCTGCAATTCCGGTGCCACCGCACCGCGGGTATCAGGCGGACAGGTGTTATGCGCGTGAACCGCGCGCCGGGCTTGTGCGCGCAGGGCATCCAGTTCCGGATCCAGACAGCAATACCACTCCCCGGCCTGCATCTTTTCGCGTTCGGTCATGAAGCTGACCTAGCGCATTCGCAGGGCACCGTCGATGCGGATGACCTCTCCGTTCAGGTATCCCATCTCGACGATAACCCCTGCCAGTCGTCCGTATTCGCGTGGATCACCCAGACGGGCCGGGTTAGGGACGTCAGCGGCCAGTTGCTGCTGTACCTCTTCTGGTAGACCGGCCAGCATCGGGGTCATGAAGATACCGGGGGCGATGGCCATCACCCGTATCCCGGTCGAGGCCAGATCGCGGGCCATCGGCAGGGTCATCCCGACCACTCCACCTTTTGAGGCCGCATAGGCCGCTTGTCCCTTTTGCCCGTCAAAGGCCGCGATCGATGCGGTATTGATGATCACACCGCGTGCGCCGTCGGGCTCAGGGTCATTCTTTGCCATTTCAGCCGCAGCCAGGCGCGAGACGTTGAATGTGCCCACCAGATTGATGTCGATGGTGCGTTGAAAGGCGTCCAGAGGGTGGGGGCCGTCTTTGCCCACCGTCTTGATGCCATAAGCGATTCCGGCGCAGTTCACGGCGGCCGTGATCTGGCCCATATTGTTCATCGCCTGATCGATCGCTGCGGCGACGGATTCCTCGTTCGTCACGTCCGTTTCAGCAAAATGCCCTGCGATCTCCTCCGCGACCTGAGTGCCACGGACGGCGTCGCGGTCCAGAATAGTGACCTGCGCGCCGCGCTCGGCAAAGTGGCGTGCGGTTGCTTCGCCCAGCCCCGAAGCACCGCCAGTGACGATCGCGGATGTGGTGGACAATTGCATGGCGGCGGTCTCCTCTCAGGATATGAACGTGTGTTCAGTTAATCTGAGGATTTAGGTGATGTCCACAATTCGGACGAGATTTTTCAAAGTTTTATGCCGTTTCTCAAGCGATTCTCAGAGGAACTTTAACTGCGCTTAATGCGCAAGTCTCACATCGGTACCTATCAATTTGACGCGTCGAGGGGGCGCCGAACAAGGAGACAAGTGTTATGCGTAAGAGTTTGAAAGTCGGAATTCCTGTGCTGGTAACAGCACCTTTTCTGACTGTGATGGCGGTAAGCAGCGCCGCAGCTGCGCCAGAGGTGTGCAACTGGAAGACCGCCCGGGATGCTGCAAATCGGGGGGATTATCAGGCGCTGTGTGATTGTCAGCAGGTGACACCCAGCTTTCTGGAGCGCCTGCAACAACGGTCAGATTTCGCGACCACATTGCGCAACACAACGGCGCAATGCCCAGGATTGGCTTCGTTGTTGACCGACCAACCAACGGGTTCGATTGGTGCATCGGGAAATCCAGGCGAGGCGCGGGGAAATGATCAGTTTGCCGGTCTTGATTCAGATAACGGAGGTGGTTCCGGGTCTGGCGGCGGAGGCGAAGGTGGTAACCCCGGCAACGGCGGCGGTGGCCCCGGTGACGGTGGCGGTGATCCCGGCGACGGTGGTGGTGATCCCGGTGACGGCGGCGGTGACGGAGGCAACGGCGGCGGCAATGGCGGCAACAACGGCGGCGGCAATGGCGGCAACAACGGCGGCGGCAATGGCGGCAACAACGGCGGCGGCAATGGCGGCAACAACGGTGGTGGCAACGGCGGCAACAACGGCGGCGGCAACGGTGGCAACAACGGCGGCCCCGGTAATGGTAACGGAAACAACGGGAATTCCGGCAACGGCGGTGGCAATAACGGCGGCTCTGGCCCCGGCACCGGAAACGGTGGCGGCAATAACGGCAATGGCAATGGCGGCGGTGGTCACGGCAATGGGGGCAGCAATGGCGGCGGTCACGGCGGAGGCAAAGGCGGCCACGGCGACGGTAAAGGAGGCCATGGCGGTGGCAAAGGCGGCCACGGCGACGGTAAAGGCGGCGGCAAGGGCGGCAAGCGTTAACCGCGCCGATGTGAACCTACACCTTTGAAAAGGAAAACGGCCACCCAACGGGGTGGCCGTTATTTGTAATGGGCGGGGCTGTGATCAGCCCAATTGCACAAGCGCGTGCCGCTTTTTACCAGCACTCAGTTTGATGGGCGAGGACAGCGCGCCCGCGTCAATCATCAGCCCTGCATCGGTCAGCGGCGCGTCATCCAACTTGGCGCCATTCTCGGCAATCAGGCGCTTGGCCTCTTTGCCCGATTTGGCCAGACCCGATTTCACGATGACCTGCACGATGGACATGCCGTCGCCCAGCTCATCCGCGCTGAGAGTCAGGGTCGGAAGATCGCCACCCACGCCGCCCTTTTCGAACACTTCACGCGCGGTTGCTTCGGCCTTGGCAGCGGCCTCGGCCCCGTGCAGCAGGGTGGTGATTTCGTTCGCCAAGCGGATTTTGGCTTCGTTGATCTCGGACCCTTGCAGCGCGCCCAGGCGCTCGCACTCATCCACCGGCATTTCGGTGTAGAGCTTCAGGAACCGCCCGACATCCGCATCGGTGGTGTTGCGCCAGAACTGCCAGAATTCGTAGGGCGAGCGCATCTCGGCGTTCAGCCATACCGCTCCGTCCTGAGATTTGCCCATCTTCTTGCCGTCGCTGGTGGTCAACAGGGGCGAGGTCAGGCCAAAGATCTCATGATCCAGCACGCGGCGGGTCAGGTCGATCCCATTGACGATATTGCCCCACTGATCCGAGCCGCCCATCTGCAGAACGCAGCCATAGCGGCGGTTCAGCTCAAGGAAATCATAAGCCTGCAGGATCATGTAGTTGAATTCGAGGAAGCTGAGCGATTGTTCTCGATCCAGCCGCGATTTCACGGACTCAAACGAAAGCATGCGGTTGACCGAGAAGTGCCGCCCGATGTCCCGCAGGAAATCGAGGTAGTTCAGGTCGTCCAGCCACTCGGCATTGTTCAGCATCAGAGCTTTGTTTTCGGCGTCACTGTCATAGTCGATATAGGCCGAGAACACCTTTTTGATGCCCGCGATGTTTTCGTCGATCTGTTCGGGGCCCAACAGGGGGCGTTCATCCGCGCGGAACGACGGATCGCCCACCTTGGTGGTGCCGCCGCCCATCAGGGTGATCGGCTGATGGCCGGTTTTCTGGAACCAGCGCAGCATCATGATTTGGATCAGGCTGCCCACATGCAACGATTTTGCCGTCGCATCAAATCCGATATAGGCCGGCTTGCACCCACTGATCAGCGCTTCGTCAAGGCCCTGATAATCGGTGCAGTCGGCGAGAAAGCCGCGCTCGATCATCGTGGCGATGAAATCCGATTTGGGGTGGTAGGTCATATCGTGCCCTTTGGGTTGATGTTGCGGGGCACTGTATAGGCGTCGCTTTGGGCAAGGAAAAGCCACCATTTCCAAGAAAAACGTGGGCAGTGTCAGCTTTTGACCGGAGGCAGGCGCAACGCATAGAGCATTGCGATCAGGTTCAGCGCGGCCAGTGCAAAGATCGGGGTGATTGGATCGTGCAGATGTGCCACCGCGCCCAGGATCGCAGCAAAGACCATACCGATCAGTCCGGCACTAACATCGCCAAGGGCGACCAGGTAGGGACGCTCCTGTTCCGATGTCTTTTCAATGATATAGAGATAGCGGCCATAAATGACGCCATTCCCGCCCAGTGACAACAGCAGGATGACCAGCGCATAAACCCAGACGTTCTGCGCATAGCCAAGGAATGTGAAGGCCAGCGCCAGTATGGCTGAAACTGCCGAGATCAAGCACCCCAGCCACATCACCGGCTTGACCGAGATCCGACCGCTGAGCCAACCCCACAGGATCGAGCCCAGCACCATACCAAGACTGGCGGCCATCACGAAATAGCTGAGTGAGTGTTTGGTGCCCACGTGAAAGGTCGCAGCGTGGATCGTGTAAAACGGCATGGCCAGCTCAACCGAGACAAAGATCAGACGCGCCGTTAGAAACTTGCGATACCACGAATAAGCCATGCCGGTTTTGAAACCGGTCACCAACTCAGCCAGCGGTTTGGGTTTGCTTTTGGGTGCGGGGGCACGGGCTTGCTCTTGTTCCAGCAGCCGGACACCGGCAAAGCTGACGCCGGCGGCGAACATGGCGACGACGCCGCACCACAGGACGACGATGTGGCGCTGCATTGGTTCATCCGAGGCCAGCAGATCGCGCGTCACCCAGACCACAAGAATGGCCAGAATGCCTGAGATTGTGGCCTGTGCAAACACCATCCGATTTCGTTTCGCCTCGGGCACCGAGATGCCATAGATTTGGCTGGTGCCCAGACTGGTGATCCCTTGGCACAGTCCCATTACAACCGCGGTTGTCAGAAATAGTAACACAATCAGAAGATTGGGGAGGTTTGTTGCGAACAATGCCACGACCGACAGAATGGCAGCCGTCAGGATGTTCGGCACGTAAACCGCCAGTTTCGCGCGGGTCACCCGGTTGATGAACGGAGACATGAAAATCTCGGCAATCAGGCGCGATCCGGTCACGAAGGGCAGCAACAGGCCCGCGAAAAACGTAGGCGCCCCCAAGGCCAGATACAGGAAGGGCAGCACCAGATTGGGGTTCACCAGCTGCCCGCCAATTGTGGCCAGTGACCCTGACCAAAAGATAAGCTGGTAATTGCGCCCCTGCGCGGGCTGGTTGGGTGTCTGTGTGTCCGTCATGGTCGTCCGTTTAGGGTGCAGTTGGTCGCAATGCTTACTCAGGCCGTGCGCCGGTGCAACCGTCCCGTCGCTCGTGTTGTGGTTGCAGGCGCGCAGGTTGTAGCAAAAAAGCACGTGGACCGCGTGATGTGACTTGCCTAGTGGGGCGATGAACAGGCAGGTTGAGCGCCATAAAACAAGATAAATGAGGTGAGCGTGAACCGGGCCATCAGGAAAGGCGGGCCGATCAAAGCCCTGGGTGCAATGTCTGGCACGTCGCTGGACGGTGTGGATGCTGCGGTGGTGGAAACCGATGGGCATCACATCATCGGTTTTGGCCCAAGCGGCTATCGCGCCTATACCGAGGCCGAGCGCAGCGATCTGCGCGCGGCGCTGGGTCAATGGCACGGCCCGGACGTGGACAAGGCGGCTGAGCTGGTTACCATTGCGCACGCCGAGGCGCTCTCGGAATTTGAAGAGATCGATCTGATCGGCTTTCACGGGCAGACTCTGGCGCACGAACCACATGGGCGGGGTACGTTACAAGTGGGCGACGGCAAGGGGTTGGCGCAGGCTTTAGGCGTGCCGGTCGTCTGGGATTTCCGCAGTGACGACGTGGCGATGGGGGGGGAAGGTGCGCCCCTAGCACCATTCTTTCACTTTGCCTGCGCTAAATGGATCGGGGCGACCCAACCGCTGTGTTTTTTGAACCTCGGCGGGGTGGGAAACCTGACTTATGTGGACCCCGGCTTTGACGGCCCGGAAGCGCCCGGAGCTCTGCTGGCCTTTGACACCGGTCCCGCCAATGCACCTGTTGATGACCTGATGCAGGCGCGTCTGGGCCTGCCGATGGACCGCGATGGTGCGGTTGCGCGTGGCGGCACGGTCGAGATGGGCGCGCTCGAACTGTTTCTGGCTGAGCCTTACTTTACCCGAATGCCCCCTAAGTCTCTTGACCGGAACGACTTTGCCGAGATGATCCGGTTGGTTCAGGAGCTAAACGACGCCGACGCGGTGGCCACACTGACCGGGATGTGTGCGGCGGGCGTGCTGCAGGGGATGGAACATTGCCCCAAACCGCCTGCGCGTCTTCTGGTCACTGGCGGCGGGCGGCATAACCCGGTGCTGATGGAGATGCTGCGCGTCGCACTGGACTGCCCGGTCGAGCCGGTCGAAGCGGTAGGGTTGGACGGCGACATGCTCGAGGCACAGGCCTTCGCCTATCTCGCAGTACGCGTGGCACGTGGGTTGCCGACATCATGCCCTGGAACAACTGGGGTTAAAGCTCTTGTCGGGGGAGGAGTTGTCAGTACGGTTTCGATGGGTGCTGCTGGCTGAAGGGAATTTGGCTGGAACCTCAGATGATAGGCTTTCGTGTCGCTCGGCAGCAAAATTTGCATTCGATGTCGCATGCAGACAAACCCAAGTCTGAAAACTGGTTATCCTCGCTCTTTATGAGCAAGGAAGGGGTCTACCAGAATCTACTGCAACAAGCTCGGGATGCATATGTCAGCCATCCCCAGATGACGTCGTTCGCACCGTTTCCAGATGACATTCAAAGACAGGAGATTGAGCCATATCATCTCCCGTGTGGCGACGTGTTGCGGCAGGAGGAGGGGCTGGTATCACAAACCTATGCTCACCTGCAGGATGCGATCGTAAACGCAGCACCTTATGCGGTTTGGCGAGAAACCTACAAATACACAGATATCGGCGATTGTTTCCTGAATAATTTTGGATGTTATTCCATCGTCGGAGCAGGAGGGCCGTTCCTATCGAACAAACTCTGGCTTTGGATTGTTCACATGCCGCCTCAGCTTTACTATCCGTGGCATCATCATCCAGCAGAAGAAATGTACATGGTGATTTCAGGAACTGGCGTGTTCAATCGCGAGGGCTGTCCGAGTGAAAACCTCGGCGAAGGCGGCACTGTGTATCACGAAAGCAATCAGCCGCATGCAATGGAAACGCAGGACGATCCAGTATTGTGCCTTGTGGCCTGGCGCAACCGTTTCGATACGCCTCCTGTCCTGACCCCATCCAATTGAACGGTTGGATAGGGGGTGACTTTGACCAGCTTTTTTGTCGGAGGTCACAGGGTCACTGGAAGACGGATTTTCAATTCAGGGATTTCATGTAATCCAGCGAAAAATCGGAATACCCCTCAGAAGTCGATTTCAAATGTGCCCGGGTCCAATCGTGCAGCGCGGGCAATTTGTGGAAAGGCACATTGGGAAACGCATGGTGCTCGGCGTGGTAGGGCATATTCCAGGCCAGAAACCGGACGATGCGGTTGGTGAAGGTTGTGCGAGAGTTCTCGAGCATATTGGCGACCGAGGGGCAGAGGCCATGTTCGGCTAATAGATAGAGGCGCAAGAAGGGTTGCGCGATCAACACCGGTAGAATCCATAGCCAGAACAATGCTGTTGAATTGAGCAGGCTGAGACCGACAAGGACGTAGAGAACCAGCAATAGCCGCGCCTCAATACGCATGGCGCGGTGTTGGCGGGCGGGCAGATAGGGGGCGTCGATCCGGCCAAAAGCATTTAGCATCAGAACCTTTGCCATCCCGCTCCAATACGGCCAGCCGCTTAGGTAAATCAGCAGGTCCCGCCAATTCCCGGGTCGTGGTTTGCCACCCAGCTCCGGGTCTTTTTCCGGGTGGTTGGTCCATTTGTGATGGGCCAGATGGAAATACCGAAACCACGTAAAGGGCAGGGCGATAGGGATCGAAACCAGATGCCCGATGACATCGTTCAACCAGCCACTGCGAAACGGTGTCTTGTGCGTACACTCGTGACTGAGCGTAAACAGGAAAACCAGAAGGATGCCTTGGGGAAGGATAAACAGAGGCCAAAGCGGCACCCGCAATGCGATACAGGCAGAGGTACCCGCCAGTACTATGCCATACGCCGCCAAATGCTTCAGCCCAGCGGCGTCAAATCGGAGCTGAAGCCTTTCTTTCGCCTCGGGCGGGATCGACGCTATGAGCGCGCGGTGGTCCACGGTTTACCCGCGCGCGATATCGAATTCCGGCGCGGCCAACACAAAGCCGTCGAATTCGAACCCGGGTGAGACGGTGCAACTGACCAGAGTGTACTCTCCAGTCGACTGCGCTGATTGCCAGTGGTTCTTGGGTACGATCAATTGTGGCGCGCCTTTGGTCAGGTCGGGGGTCAGCAGGTGATCGGTGGCAGGGCCGTCATCGGTGGCGCTGAGGGACAGGGTCAGTGGCGCGCCGGCATGATACAGCCAGATCTCGGTCGCATCGACGCGGTGCCAGTGGCTGTGCTCACCTGCTTGCAGCAGGAAATAGATGCATGTGCCGGTGGCGCGGCCTTCGTTATCGGCCCGCCAGGTTTCGCGGAACCAACCGCCCTCGGGGTGGCGCTGCAACTGAAGGTGGTCGACGATCTCTTGCGCGGTCATTGGGGCCTCTTGCTTGGTTGTGGTGATTATGCACGCAGGCGTGCGATCCGCTATGGTATTTACGTGTATCCACCATATGTTTGCCGCATGACCTTGAATATCCCGTTTGACAACAGCTATGCCCGTCTTCCCAACACTTTTTTTGCCCGGCAAGTGCCGGTGCCGGTGCGCGCTCCGCGTTTGATTGCGTTTAATGAAGATCTGGCCCGCGTTCTGGGGGTAACTCCGGGCGATGTGCAGGAAATGGCCGAGGTTTTCGCCGGGAATGCCCTGCCTGAAGGGGCCGAGCCGATTGCTCAGCTTTATTCCGGCCATCAGTTCGGCACCTACAACCCGCAGCTCGGCGATGGGCGTGCGGTATTGCTGGGTGAGACGATCGGAACAGACGGCGTGCGACGGGATATTCAGTTGAAGGGCTCGGGACAAACCCCGTTCAGCCGCCAGGGCGATGGCCGCGCGTGGCTTGGGCCAGTGCTGCGCGAATATGTGGTATCCGAGGCGATGCACGCGCTGGGCATCCCAACCACCCGTGCGCTGGCTGCGGTTGAGACAGGAGAGATCGTCTTGCGCGAAGGCCCGATGCCGGGCGCGGTGCTGACCCGCGTGGCGCAAAGCCATCTGCGTGTGGGGACGTTTCAGGTGTTTGCCGCAAGACGGCAGGTCGACAGCTTGAAGCGGCTGACCGAATACGCCATCGCCCGACACTATCCGCAGGCCGAGGGGCCAATGGGCCTGTTGCGCGCGGTGCGGGATGCGCAGGCCCGGTTAATAGCGCAATGGATGAGCGTCGGGTTTATCCATGGGGTGATGAACACCGACAATTTCTCGATCGCTGGCGAGACCATCGACTATGGACCTTGCGCCTTCATGGACATCTATCACCCGAATACGGTCTTCAGTTCAATCGACCGGATGGGACGATATGCCTATTCCAATCAGCCGGACATCGCCGTGTGGAACTTGGCGCAATTGGCGACCTCTTTGATTCAGCAGGTCGAGGACCCCGAAGCCGCCGTTCAAGAGGCCACTGAGATCGTGCATGCAATGCCGGGACTGATCCAACAGGAATGGCTGGCCCGCTTCCGCGCCAAGATCGGTTTGACGACCGAGGATAAGGGCGACGAGGCGCTGATCACTGATCTATTGACTCGGATGGCGCACAACAGTGCCGATTTCACCAATACGTTCCGTGCGCTGGGCAGTGACAAGGCCCGCGATCAGTTCGTGAACCCCGAAGCCTATGATGAATGGGCCGATGGCTGGCAGACGCGGTTGGCCCGTGAAAATGACCCGCAGACGGTGATGAACGCCGCCAACCCGGCCTTTATCCCGCGCAACCACCGGGTCGAGCAGATGATACAGGCTGCTGTCCAAGGCGATTTTGCGCCGTTCCATCGGTTGAACGCGGTGCTTGCCCGCGCCTATAAGGATCAACTCGACGCAACCGACCTGACACATCCGCCGGCCGAAAGCGAAGTGGTCCACGCGACGTTCTGTGGGACATAGCGAATATCAAAACTTGAACGTCTAGTTTTTAAGCTGTCTAGTGGGCGTTCTTCTGAACATAATGCCAAGCGACTTACCATCGGCACATAATGCTGCATAATGGACGCAACCGGGGGAACTGCAGATAAAATCAGTTTTGTTTTAGGGAGCATAAAATGCGCTACGCCATTTTGCTGGAAGACGCGGACGGTGTGTCTTATTTTGAAAATCGTGAGATTGATTTCGAGCTCAAGACCTTTGCCCCCCCGGCCGCACCGTTTCTGGTCTCAAAAGAGGTCGATGCCGCGCGTATTGCCTTCTTGTCATTGCCTGCTGGGTGGAAAGGGGTTCAACACCGTTCCCCGAAACCCCAACTTGCGACGGTTCTGTCCGGTACGTTCCGTGTTCAGGCGGGGTCGGGCGAAATACGTGATTTCAAAACGGGTGACTTGTTTTGGGCCGAAGATGTCAAGGGAACAGGCCATAGCTCATCCGCAGAAGGGGGTGAGCCCGCCAACCTTATGATTACACAGTTTAAATAGGGGCCGGGTGGCCGAGGAACCTTTGATGTCAGACACAGGATGCCAATGACCAAACCATCAACCCTGCGTATCGCCAGCTATAACATTCAGAAATGTGTGGGTCTGGATTTTCGGCGGCAGCCCCAGCGTATCATGCAGGTCATCGACAGCATGCAGGCTGATATCGTGGTGTTGCAAGAGGCCGACAAACGCTTGCCGCCCCGACCTGCCGCCTTACCACATTTCATGTTGGATGAGGCCGGCTGGCAGATCGTCGATCTGGGTGGGGCCGGCAGTCTGGGCTGGCATGGAAACGCTGTGATCTGGCGCGGAAATTCGATTCAGGTTCGGCAGACCGGGCACCACGACCTGCCAGGGCTGGAACCGCGGGGCGCTGTACGGGTGGAGTTCGATACCCAAATCGGGCCATTGCGGGTGATGGGGATGCACCTGGGCCTGTTGCCCGCATCCCGGCGCCAGCAGATCACGCATATCCGCCGCTTTGACGATGATCTGGACAACATGCCCACCGTCTGGGCCGGGGATTTCAACGAATGGTCGCGCCAGCCCGTGTTAGACCATTTGGCCCCGGACATGCGCTTCCTAGCGCCGGTTCCTAGCTTTCCGGCCGCACAGCCCCTGGGGGCCCTTGACCGCATCGCGCTGGGCGCAGGGCTTGAGGCGGTCGTCCACGGCGTGCACGACGCACGGCCTGCGCATATAGCGTCCGATCATCTGCCGATCTGGGCGGACCTGAGACGGGTGGCCTAGGACGCAATTCCCCTGTGGCGCGATCCGCGCAGACGTACTAAGACAGAATCCCGAACTACTCTGAGGGTCACTTATGTCCGATACGATCATCGCCCGCTGTGAAGCAAAAGGTCTGCGCATGACCGGCCAGCGCCGCACAATCGCGCAGGTGCTGCAACAAAGTGAGGATCACCCGGATGTTGAGGAACTGTATGCCCGTGCCTCGAAAGTGGATTCGGGCATCTCGATCGCCACGGTCTATCGCACTGTCAAACTGTTCGAAGAAGCGGGGATTCTTGACCGGCTGGAATTCGGTGATGGGCGCGCGCGGTATGAGGATGCTGAGCGTGATCATCATGACCATTTGATCGACATGCAATCCGGCAAGGTGATCGAATTCGTCGACCCCGAGATCGAAGTGTTGCAGGAAAAGATCGCGGCCAAGCTGGGGTATAAGCTGAAAGGCCACCGGCTGGAACTGTACGGCGTGCCGCTGGAACAGGACTGATTCATCACAAAACGCGAACGACAGGCGCACGGGAATTCATGCTTTCCGGGCGGATAATGCTTGCTTGAACGGCTTTCTTGCGATTTTGCTGAGAAAAGCGGCATTGGGGCCGCAGGATTCAACGGACACGGTCATGAACAACGTACACGGCATTTTGCTGGTCGTCGGCGCGATGGCGGCTTTTGCGCTTGAGGATATGTTCATCAAGCATCTGTCGGTGACAGTGCCGACCGGTCAGATCATGGTTGTGTTGGGTGTGATCTGCAGCCTGGCCTTTGTCGTGATGTCGTTGGCCACGCGCAAACGTATCCTTGATCCGGTGGCGTGGCAGCCTCTGCCTCTGATGCGCGCCGGGACCGAAGCGGTTGGGGCGCTGAGTTTTGTGACCGCGCTGTCTCTGGTCGATCTGTCCACCGTGGCTGCTGTGTTTCAGGCGATGCCGCTGGCCGTCACCATGGGGGCCGCGCTGTTTCTGGGCGAGCATGTCGGCTGGCGACGGTGGAGCGCGATTGGCATCGGCTTCATCGGCGTGCTGATGATTATCCGCCCCGGGCTGGCCGGGTTTCAACCCGAGTCTTTGTTTGTCGTGGCCAGTGTGCTTGCCATCGCCGCGCGCGACCTGATCACCCGTAAGCTGGATGTTCGCGTGGCCTCGTCCGTGGTCGCCCTGCAGGCCTATGTCGCCGTGGCATTTGCTGGCGTGGCGTTGATGGTGTTTTCCGCACAACCCGTTGTGCCTTTAAATACTTGGCAGATCGGTCCCTATCTGGGTGCCGTTGGCTTTGGTTTTCTGGGTTATTACGGCATCGTCATCGCCATGCGGATTGGTGAGGCTTCGGCCCTGACGCCCTTCCGCTATACCCGGCTGATCTTCTCGATCGCCGCGGGGATGCTGATGTTCGGCGAGCGCCCGGACCTGATGACGCTGGCCGGGGCCACGTTGATCATGGGGTCGGGCATGTACACCTTTATTCGCGAACGCCGTTTGGCCCGTGAACTGGCGGTTGCAGCCTGACGGATCGTCGCACGTTGGCGCAAACAGGTAATTGTTAGCCCTAAAGGGCCGGGAATATACATGTTAGCGTTAACATGACTGGTTTACTTTTTGCCCGGTGATGGTATGAGGCGTGCAACTGATTGCAGCCACAGGAACGGGCCTCATGAGCACCATTATCGACATCCACGCACGCGAAATTCTGGACAGCCGGGGCAATCCGACCGTTGAGGTCGACGTGATTCTGGAAGACGGCACCATGGGCCGCGCCGCTGTGCCCTCGGGCGCGTCGACCGGCGCTTATGAAGCAGTGGAAAAGCGTGACGGTGACAAATCCCGCTATCTGGGCAAAGGCGTGCTTGAGGCCGTCGCTGCCGTGAACGGTGAGATTGCCGAGGAGCTGGTCGGCTTTGACGCCACCGAGCAGGTTGCCATCGATGGCGCCATGATCGAACTGGACGGAACCGAGAACAAGGGTCGGCTTGGCGCCAATGCCATTCTGGGTGTTTCGCTGGCCACGGCTAAGGCAGCGGCGGATTTCACCACGCAGCCCTTGTATCGTTATGTCGGCGGCACGTCGGCCCGCGTGCTGCCCGTGCCGATGATGAACATCATCAACGGTGGCGAACATGCCGACAACCCGATCGACATTCAGGAATTCATGATCATGCCGACCGCAGCCGCGAATATCCGCGAAGCCGTGCGCATGGGGTCTGAAGTTTTTCATACCCTTAAGCGAGAACTGTCGGCCGCTGGCCTGGCCACCGGCGTAGGCGACGAGGGCGGCTTTGCCCCCAACATCGCATCCACCCGCGAGGCGTTGGATTTCATTCTGCAGTCCATTGAAAAGGCTGGCTACAAACCCGGTGAAGAAATCCACCTGGCGCTGGACTGCGCTGCCACTGAATACTATCGCGACGGCAAATACGTTCTGTCGGGCGAGAATATCTCGCTAACCTCCGAAGAAAACGCCGAGTATCTGGCGGCGCTGGTCAAAGACTATCCGATCATCTCGATCGAAGACGGCATGTCTGAAGATGACTGGGACGGTTGGAAGGCGCTGACCGACGCCATCGGTGACCGTGTTCAACTGGTGGGCGACGACCTGTTCGTGACCAACCCCGAACGTCTGGCTAAAGGGATCGACCGCGGCTGCGCCAATTCGATGCTGGTCAAGGTGAACCAGATCGGCTCGTTGACCGAAACCCTGCGCGCCGTCGATATGGCGCACCGCGCGGGTTATACCAACGTGATGTCGCACCGTTCGGGCGAGACCGAGGATGCCACCATCGCCGATCTAGCCGTGGCGACCAATTGCGGTCAGATCAAAACCGGCTCGCTGGCGCGATCGGACCGGTTGGCCAAGTACAACCAATTGATCCGTATCGAGGAATCGTTGGGCGAAGTTGCCGAATACGCCGGGGCTTCGATCCTTAAGCGCTGAGTGTTATTCTGATCTTCGTACCTTATCGAGGATCGGCAGTTGCTTAGTATCATAGAACCCAGAACGCCGGACCACTTTGATGCGGTCCGGCGTTTGTGTTGGGAATACCGCGACTTCCTCCTGACGCTGGATGAAAAGTCGCAACGTATTGTTCAGACCATCTATTCGCAGGATAAATATGCCCGTGTGATGGAGGCCATCGAGGCCGAACATAGCCCGCCGAACGGTGGCGCGCGTCTTGCGCTGATCGGTGATCAGCCCGTTGGATGTGGCATGTTCCACACGATCGAGCCGGGCGTGGCCGAGATCAAGCGCGTATTCGTCCAGGACAGCGCCCGCGGTACGGGGGCAGGTCGTGCCATCATGCTGTCTTTGATCCAGCAATGTCGCCAGCAGGGGTTTGACCTGATCCGCATGGACACTGGCAAACCATTGCAGACAGCGACCCGACTTTACCTCTCAATGGGGTTCGTTCTGCGGGACGCATATGCCGAGATTCCGGAAATCGCCGAGGGTCATCTGCTGTTTTTCGAAATGAAATTGTAGCGGAACGGATAAGATAGACCTTTTAGCCGAATTATTTTGCGCCGCTTTCTCGTTGTTAACGTGTGGAAAAAACATAACCCTAAATATTTCTCAGCATAATTTGCGTTATGTGTGAACTTTTTCCTATTTGTCTCAATTTGAGCTGACCTATTGTGACTGGATTACAGAAAAGGGGGTACACCATGACTGGTTCGAAATTCCTTCTCGTAGTTTCAGTGATCAGCACTGTATTTTTGGCGGCCTGCTCGGGGCCGGGGACTTATCCGGTATCGGGGATGCAGGCGTCGTCCACTGACCCGGTGATGGATATGGACATTCCTGGATTCGATATGGGCGTTGAGGCGCGCTAAAGCGGCTTGCTCATCAGCACATAGCGGTCTCGCGCTTTGAAACCGGTGCGCAGATACAGTCTTTGTGTGGCTTCATTGGTCCGGTCGACCTCAAGATGCAATGCGGTTAATCCTGCCCCGGCAAGGGCTTTGGGCAAGTCCAACAGGACTTCAGTGGCGATCCCGCGACCACGAACTGCGGGGCGGATGTAGATCTCGTCGACAAAGCCGTCCATACCGCCAAATTCGACCGACCAACCAAAGGTCAGCACGATATAGCCCAGCGGCGCGCGGCCGGGTCCGATCAGATAGACGCACCCGTGGGGGATGCCCTCAAGAAGCGGGGCCAGAGCCTCGCGACGTTGATCGGCATCCTGTTCAATTCCGGCCTCGGCGTGAAAGGCCGCGACCAGCGACATCAGGCGATCCAGATCTGTGGGACGGGCAAGTTTCAGCGCGGCGCTCATAGGCGGGCCAGCCTTTCTGTTAGCAGGTCAAAGAATCCATCGGCGTCGATATCCCCCATGAACATGGCATTGGGGGGATGATCCGTCACGCGCCACCAATCAGCGACGGTCATACCAAGGGTCAGGTCGGATTGCGTTTCGATCTGCACATTGACGTGACGGCCCGAGAACAGTTCGGGCCGGATCAGATATGCGGTCACGCAGGGGTCGTGCAGCGGCGCGCCCTCTGAGCCGTATTTTTCTTTGTCGAAGCGTTCGAAGAAATCTGTCATTTCGGCAACCGCATGGCCGACTTTTGAATCGAGCGCGCGGAACGCATCGTTGCGATGTTTCGTGACCAGCGCATCATGAGTGACATCCAGTGGCATCACGACGATATGAACGCCGGATTTAAACACGATTTCAGCAGCTTCTGGATCAACGTAAATGTTGAATTCAGCGGTGGGTGTGATGTTTCCCACCTCAAAATACGCGCCACCCATCAGCACGATTTCCTGCACGCGCTCGACGATATCGGGCGCTTTCTGAAAGGCCGTGGCGATGTTGGTCAGCGGCCCCAGCGGGCAGAGCGTCACCGTTCCCGGTTCCTGCGCGCGCAGGGTGTCGATGATGAAGTCAACCGCGTGCCCATCAGCCAGCGGCATCTCCGGATCGGGCAAGACAGGGCCGTCCAGCCCGGTCTTTCCATGCACATGCTCCGCGGTGACCAAAGCGCGATTCAACGGACGGTCGCATCCAGCGTAAACGGGGATATGCGTATGCCCGGCCAGTTCACAAACAATCCGCGCGTTTTTGGCGGTCAGTTCCAGCGGCACATTCCCGGCAACAGCTGTGATGCCCAGCACGTCGATCTCATCAGGGCTGGCCAACGCCAGCAAGATTGCGACAGCGTCGTCCTGACCGGGGTCAGTGTCGATAATGATCTTGCGCGGTGCCATGATTTGCCTCCGGGGTCTTGAAGCGCGGACACTCGCAAGTGTCACCCCACTTGTCCAGCGGTTTCAGGCCTCGGTCGCTGCGTCCACAGGCGGGAGTTTGCCATTGGCGCGGTGCTCTTCGATCTTCACCTCATCCCACAGCGCATCCATTTCGGCCAAATCACTTTGCGACGGCGTTTTCCCGCGCGCGGCAAGACGTGCCTCGACCTGTTCGAACCGCCGCGTGAACTTGGCGTTGGTACGGCGCAGGGCGGCTTCGGGTTCGATGCCCAGGTGACGGCCCAGATTGACCATCACGAACAGCAAATCTCCAAACTCGTCCTCTAGCGCATCGGCATCCATGCTGTTGCGGGCCTCTTCCAGCTCAGCTGCCTCTTCGGTGATTTTGGCAAGCACATGGCTGGCATCGGGCCAGTCGAATCCCACGCGGGCGGCGCGTTTTTGCAGCTTATGGGCGCGCAACAGGGCAGGCAGGTTCGCGGCCACACCGTCCAAAGCGCCTTTTTGTTCCTTGCCCTCACGCTCGGCTGCCTTGATGGTTTCCCAATCCACCGTTTGCTGTTCCGCAGATTTGTCGCGGGATTCGTCGCCGAACACATGCGGGTGGCGGTCGACCATCTTGTCCGACATGGTGCGCACCACGTCCTGAAAAGTGAAATGTCCAGCCTCTTCAGCCATTTGCGCGTGGAAGACGGACTGGAACAGCAGGTCGCCCAGCTCACCCTTCAACTCGTCATAGGCGTTGCGTTCGATGGCATCGGCGACCTCATAGGCTTCTTCGATCGTGTAAGGGGCTATGGTGGCGAAATCCTGTTCGATATCCCACGGGCAGCCTGATTCCGGGTCGCGCAGGCGGCGCATGATTTCCAGCAAACGCTCGATACCCGCATCGCTGTCGTGGATCAGAGGATTTTCGGCCATTGCGAACCCTTTCGTTCCGGTGTCAGATGCATCCATTCCGCAGTCAGGATCAGGAGTCCACCCCAGATGCCCGTCGTCAACCGAATTGCCGATTTCTCTGCCGATATGGCCGCATGGCGCCGGCACCTGCATTCGATCCCCGAACTGGAGTTCGAATGTCACGAAACATCTGCTTTCGTCGCCGACCGACTGCGCGAGTTCGGTGTAGAAGAGCTGTATGAGGGCATCGCCAAGACAGGCATAGTGGCAATCATCAATGGGCAGGGTGAGGGGCCGACCATCGGCTTGCGCGCCGATATGGACGCATTGCCAATCCCCGAGGAAACGGGTGTGTCTTACGCGTCCAAGAACTCCGGCAAGATGCACGCCTGCGGTCACGATGGGCATACAACGATGCTGCTCGGTGCGGCCCGCTATCTGGCCGAGACGCGAAATTTCCGCGGTCGCGTGGCGCTGATCTTTCAACCCGCCGAAGAAGAGGGCGGCGGGGCCGGTGTCATGGTCGAAGAGGGGATCATGGATCGGTTCAACATCTCTCAGGTCTACGCGCTGCACAACGCGCCCGGATTTGCCGAAGGGTCGTTCTATACTACGCCAGGGCCGATCATGGCGGCGGTGGACACGTTTGAGGTGCATATTCAGGGCGTCGGAGGTCACGGCGCCATGCCGCATGAGACCCGCGATCCGGTGATGGCGGCCTGCGGCATCGCGCAGGCGATCCAGACCATTGTCAGCCGCAACCACTATGCGCTGGATGATCTGGTGGTCTCGGTCACGCAAATCCATACGGGAACGGTGAACAACGTGATCCCCGACACGGCGTTCATCAATGGGACCGTGCGCACGTTCGATCCCGCAGTGCAGAAGATGGTGATAGAGCGGATGGAACAGATCGTGCAGGGGCAGGCGACCTCGTACGGGGTAACGGCGCGGCTGGACTATGAAAAGAGCTATCCCGCCACGGTAAACGACGCCGAAAAGGCTGGTTTCGCAGCCGATGTCGCGCGCGACATCTCGGGCGCTGACCAGGTAACCGCCAACGCAGGGCGTGAGATGGGGGCCGAGGATTTTTCCTATATGTTACAGGCACGTCCCGGTGCCTATCTGTTCCTGGGGCAGGGTGAGGGCGCAGGGCTGCACCACCCCAAATACAACTTCAATGACGAGATCGCGCCGGTTGGCGCCTCGTTCTTTGCACGGATTGTCGAAAAGGCGCAGCCTTTGGGCTGATGGGGGGAAGACATGGCACTGGAAGACGCAAAAAATCAGGTGGATGAGGCATTCACTAATCCGGACCTCAAAGGGTTATCGTTCGAAAACACGTTCGGCGGCGCGACGTCATTCCTGCGGCGGCTCTATACCAAAGAGCTGAAGGGCGTAGATATCGCCGTGACCGGCGTGCCGTTCGATCAGGCCGTGACCAACCGCCCCGGCACCCGCCTAGGTCCTCGCGCAATCCGCGAGGCCAGCGCGCTGCAATCTCCGGATGCGCCTTACGGCTGGCCCTTCGACGCGCTTAGCGAATTGGCGATCGTGGATTACGGAGATATGGCCTATGACTACGCCAATATCCCTGCCTTTCCCGATACGTTGACGGATCATATCCGTACTATTTTGGCGGCCGACGTGGCCTCGGTTTCGTTGGGCGGAGATCACTATATCAGCTTTCCGATTCTAAAAGCCTATGCAGAGAAGTACGGGCCAATGTCGCTGCTGCAATTCGATGCGCACACGGACACATGGGCCGATGACGACATGTCCCGCGTCGATCACGGGACGATGTTTTACAAGGCGGTGAAATCGGGGATCGTGGACCCTAAACGCTCGGTCCAGGTGGGTATTCGCACTACGAATGAGGACACGCTGGGCGTCAACATCATAGACGCGCGCGAGGTGTATGAATCTGGTCCTGCCGCCGTGGCGCAAAAGATCAAGGGTATTCTGGGCGACAGCCCCGTTTACCTGAGCTTTGACATCGACGGTCTGGACCCGGCCTTCGCCCCCGGCACCGGCACGCCCGTCTGGGGTGGGCTGACTTCGATACAAACGCAGATCATCCTGCGCGACATTGCCGGCATCAACATCAAAGGGGGGGACGTGGTCGAGGTCTCTCCGCCTTTTGATACGTCCGGTGCCACGGCGATTGCGGGCGCGCATGTGGCGACGCAGATCATTTGTCTGCTGGGGTGGAATAAGCTGGTCTCGGATTAATTCAACAGGCTTAACCATTGGTTAGCCATCTTTCCGATATCTGGTTAACCAAAAGGCCGGACGGGAGAATGACGGGCATGACAGAATATAACCAACCCATCAGCGGCAATGATCTGGCCCGGTTCTCCGGCCCAAACACGTTTATGCGCCTGCCGCAGGTGGATTCGCTTGCCGGGCTGGACGTGGCCGTGCTGGGCATTCCGATGGATATCGGCACCTCGTGGCGGTCGGGCACGCGGTTCGGACCCAAGCAGATCCGCAGCGAAAGTGCGATGATCCGGCCCTATAACATGGCCACGTTTGCGGCCCCGTTCGACAGCCTTCAAATCGCGGATATCGGCGATCTTGCGATCAATACATTCTCGTTGGCCGAAAGTCTGAAAATCATCAAGGAAAGCTATGATGCCATCCTGGCACAGGGTGTGACGCCAGTGGCAATGGGGGGCGATCACTCGATCACCCTGCCGATCCTGCGGTCAATCGCTGCCAAACACGGGCCGGTGGCACTGGTCCATGTCGATGCCCATGCAGACGTGAATGATGAGATGTTTGGTGAAAGAGAAACGCATGGCACGGTTTTCCGCCGCGCCTACGAAGAGGGGTTGATCGTCCCTGATAAAACCTTTCAGATCGGCATTCGCGGCTCGGGCTACGCAGCATCGGATTTTACCGAGGCTAAGGGCTGGGGCTTTCGCCAATTCCCTGCTTGGGAGCTGTGGCAGCAAAATCTGACCGTGACAGGTGCCCAGATTCGCAAAGAGATCGGCGAGCATCCGGTTTACATCTCGTACGATATCGACAGCCTGGACCCCTCTATCGCCCCAGGCACCGGCACGCCCGAGATTGCCGGGCTGACCACGCCACAGGCGTTACAGCTAATCCACGCGCTGGCGGGTATGAATGTGGTGGGCTGTGATCTGGTCGAGGTTTCCCCTCCGTATGACGCTACCGGCAACACCGCACTGACAGCGGCGAACCTGCTGTTCGAGATGTTGTGCATTCTACCTGGCGTGACGTCACGATAGGGGCAGTGGCGCCTTGCCACGACCAGCGATCCGAATATTGTTTTGCAAAGCGATGGGATCGGGATGAAAAGAATGTTGTTTTGGGGATTGGTTGCCTGCTTGATCGCCATGGCTGCCATTCGCTTAGCCCCATCAGACCCCAATCGTTGGCACGTCGCTCCTGTCGGAGACACGGATCGCGATATGCCGGGCGGCGTGTTTCGGGTGATCGAAAGCTACCCCGACCGTTTTGCGCGTCTGCATGAAATCGTGACAGATACGCCCCGAACCTATGTGCTGGCGGGATCCGTGCGAGAGGGGATGGTCACCTACATAACGCGCAGCAAGGCTTTTGGATTCCCAGATTACACAACGATTCAGCAGGATGGAGACACTCTGCGCGTCTACGGTCGGTTAAGATTCGGTCGGCGAGATTTCGGGGTAAACCGAAACAGGGTCGATGGCTGGCTGGCTGCTTTGCAGCCCTGAGGACAAACACCCCTCTTGCACTTCGCGCCACATGGGGACGTTCAGGGACATTTGGCACTGGGCGGTGAACATGCGGCCGTCGACTTGTAGGCAGATCATCTCACCCAACTCGATGCGCGTTCCGGATTTGTCGGTGCAATAGCAGTCCTGTACCTTGCCTCCGGGACCGACCACATCGGCCATGGCCGGGGCTGCGCACAACAAAATAACAAGTGCCAAACGTGTCATAGCGTCAGCTTAGCACAGGGACGGCCCTTGACCAAAGCGCCGGATTAAGAGACACCGCGCGGATGATCCCCGAAGAACGCCTTGAACAGATAACTCAGCGATTCCAGTATCTCGAAGCGGCCATGGCAGATGGCGCCTCGGGCGGAGATATTGCGGCCTTGGCCAAGGAGTATTCTGATCTGAAGCCGGTCGTGGATCAAATCATGGCGTGGCGTCAGCTGGTCGCCGATCTGGCTGAAGCTGAAACGATGCTGGCCGATCCCGACATGAAAGAGCTGGCCGAGGAAGAAATCCCCGAGCTTCAGGCTCGTATCCCGCAGGCCGAACAAGCCCTGCAACTGGCGTTGTTGCCGCGGGACAAGGCCGATGCGCGTCCAGCGATGTTGGAAATCCGCCCAGGAACGGGCGGGGATGAGGCTGCGTTGTTCGCGGGCGATCTGCTGCGCATGTATCAACGCTATGCCGAAGCGCGCGGCTGGCAGTTTGAGATCATTGAAGAGCAAGCCTCGGACCTTGGCGGAATTAAAGAGGTGGTGGCCCACATAAAGGGCGACAATGTCTTTGCCCGCATGAAATACGAATCCGGTGTACACCGCGTTCAGCGAGTACCCGAAACCGAAAGCGGTGGGCGGATTCATACCTCGGCAGCCACCGTGGCGGTTCTGCCCGAGGCCGAGGATGTGGACATTCAGATCGACGCCAATGACATTCGCATCGACACGATGCGCAGTTCGGGCGCGGGCGGGCAGCACGTGAACACCACGGACTCGGCAGTGCGGATCACACACCTGCCCAGTGGTCTGGTGGTGACGAGTTCCGAGAAATCACAACACCGCAACCGTGAAATTGCGATGCAGGTTCTGAAAACGCGCCTGTATGATCTTGAACGCCAACGGATCGACAGCGAACGATCCGCTGATCGCGCCAGTCAGGTAGGCTCGGGCGACCGGTCCGAGCGGATCAGGACGTATAATTTTCCGCAGGGGCGGATGACGGATCACCGCATCAACCTGACGCTCTATAAGCTGGATCAGGTGATGCAGGGCGATCTGGATGAGGTAATCGACGCGCTGACCGCTGACGGCCAGGCCCGCCTGCTGGCCGAGATGGCACAATGATCGCTGCGTTGACTGCCGCCCAGGCCATGGTTGCCGCCACCGCCCGCTTGCGCGCTGCTGGAGTCGATGATCCGGCACGTGATGCACGGGTTTTGCTGGCCCATGCCGCACGGATAGAGGCCAGCCGAGTCACGTTGATTGCGCCCGAGGAACTGTCACCCGAGATTGCCGAACGGTACGATCACCTGATCTCGCTGCGGGCTATCCGCGTGCCGGTGTCGCACTTGCTGGGAGAGCGCGAGTTTTATGGTCGCAGGTTCCGTGTCAGCCGAGATGTGCTGGACCCGCGCCCTGAAACCGAGACTCTGGTCGAGGCGGCGTTAAGCGAACCGTTCGATCATGTTCTGGACTTGGGCACAGGCTCTGGCTGTATCTTGATTACTCTGCTGGCCGAGCGCACCAGTGCTTCGGGTATCGGTGCGGATCTAAGCGAATCCGCCTGTCTGCAAGCCAGCGCCAATGCGGTGCAGCATCAGGTGCAGGACAGGGTCGAGATTTTACGCTCGGATTGGTTTGAAAATATCGAAGGGTTGTTTGACCTGATTGTTGCAAACCCGCCCTATATTTCGCTGGAGGAGATGCAGGACCTGTCCCCGGAGGTGCGTGAACATGAACCGCGTATGGCACTGACGGACGAAGGGGACGGGCTGGGCGCATACCGCCATATTGCCGCCTCGGCCCCGGATTTTCTGATGCCCGGCGGGCGGATTCTGGTTGAAATCGGACCGACACAGGGTAAGGCCGTTGCAGCCCTTTTCCAAGCGACTGGACTAGTTGATGCAGGCGTTATCCCCGATCTGGACGGTCGAGATCGTGTTGTTGTCGCCAGAATGCCGTAAAATTGGCGCATGATGAGGCTGAAATGCGCCGATCAATGTAAAAAAGCTGCGAATTTTTGGACAAACCTCTTGTCTGTAGGCGCTGGACATGCTTACTCAGAGTTAGTCGGAGAGGTTGACGCTGTTTCAGCGGGCCCCTGACGCCAAGCCCAAAAAAGTCGACATCGCGTGACGGCTAATGCCATTGAGCAGTGCAGGACGCGACTTGATCGGCACCGAATGACAAGGCTGACGTAAAGTACGATGAGATCTTCTAAATCCCGCTCGCGGGCCAAGAATAACCGCAATCGCCCCTCTGGCGGCAACGTTGTTAACCGGGTTTTCGATAGTTCAGGCCCCGAAGGCAAGGTGCGCGGCACGCCCCAGCAGATCATTGACAAATACAACCAACTGGCGCGCGACGCCCAGCTAGGTAACGACCGTGTGGCAGCTGAGAACTTTCAGCAGCACGCCGAGCATTATCTGCGTCTGCTCAGCGAAGCGCAGCGCGAAATCGAAGCGCGCCGCGAAGAGCAGGAGCGCCAGAATCGCGAACGTCAGGCCGAGCGTGACCGGGAACGTGCCGAACGACAGGAGCGCGAAGCGGCCCGTCAGGCCGATCCGGCCGAGGCACCGCAACCCGACGTGATGGATTTCGGAGCCGAAGCTTCCGCCCCCGAATCCGGTCTGGTCGAGACCCCGGAAAGCAAAGATGCCGCCCCGGTGGTCGATGCGCCCGAGAAATCGGAGAAGAAAGAAAAACCTGCACGCCGCCCGCGTGCGCGCAAGCCCAAGGCTGCGCCGGTTGAGGATGCCCCCAAAACGGATGGGGATGCGCCAGAAGCGGCGGAATAAATAAAGACTCCGAAATTGCGAAAGCCCTGGGATGGTCCGGGGCTTTTTCTTTGCTTTCAGCCTTTTTTGACTTCGCGCGCTAAAGCACAAAACGCCTCAAGCGGGACCTGTTCGGCCCGTTCGGTGGGCTGGATACTAGCTGCGAGCAACCTGTCTTCGATATCCGATGCAACACCTTTTAACGATGCGCGCAGCATTTTCCGGCGCTGGTTAAAGGCAGCCGCGACGACGCGTGACAGTGTGGCAGCATCGGCCGGATAACGCGGCTCGGGCAGGGCGGTCAGGTGAACAACGGCGCTGGAAACCTTGGGTGGAGGGGTGAAGGCACCAGGCGGCAATGACATGGCGATCCGCGCCTCGGCCCGCCATTGGGCGAGGATGGCGAGGCGGCCATAGGCCTTGCTGCCAGGTTGGGCGACGATACGCTCGGCCACCTCACGCTGGAACATCAGGGTCAGGCTCTGCCAGAAGGGCGGCCACTCCGGCGGGGTAAGCCAGCGAACCAGCAACTCGGTGCCGACATTGTAGGGCAGATTGGCTGCGATGCGAATCGGTGGAGTTAGGTGCGCCAGCGGGTCGATTTCAAGCGCATCGCCGTTGATAACCTCAAGCCTTCCGGGGTAGGCGTCTGCGATGTCGTTCAGGGCCGCGATGCAGCGTGTGTCTTTTTCCACCGCCACGACCTTGCGTGCGCCCTCTGACAACAACCCACGGGTCAGGCCTCCGGGGCCGGGGCCAATTTCCAACACGTCGCATTCCGTAAGATCTCCGGCCTGACGCGCGATCTTGGCCGTCAGGTTCAGGTCCAGCAAAAAATTCTGCCCTAGCGACTTGCGGGCCGAAAGCTGGTGGGTCGCGATGACTTCGCGTAGCGGAGGGAGATTGTCGATTGCACTCATGATCCGGTTGCCGTGACGCGGGGCGCGCCGATGATTTTGCCTTTGGTTGGGGTATTTTCAGCCAACAGAAGGGTCAAGCGCTTTGTGCCATGCGTTGGGCCAGCTTAAGTGCTTCGATCAGGCTGGTGGGTGTGGCGATGCCTTGGCCTGCGATATCCAGTGCGGTGCCGTGATCGGGTGAGGTGCGGATAAAGGGAAGGCCAAGCGTCACGTTGACCCCGCGATCGAAATCCAGCGTTTTGATCGGGATAAGTGCTTGATCATGATACATCGCAATCGCTGCGTCATAACGGGCGCGCGCAGCGGCGTGGAACATCGTATCGGCAGGGTGTGGCCCGGTAACGGTGTAGCTGTCGTCAGGGAGGTCGGCGATCAGGGGCGCGATCCAGTCCAACTCTTCATGGCCCATCTTCCCGCCTTCACCGGCATGGGGGTTCAGACCCGCGATGGCAATACGAGGATGCGCGATACCGAATTGATTGCGCAGTCCTTGGACGGTGATTGCGATGGTGTCGTGCAGCAGGTCCGGGGTCAGAGCCGAAGGCACCCGGGACAGCGCGATATGGATGGTTGCTGGCACCACGCGCAATTGCGCGCTGGCCAGCATCATGACCACCCGGTCCCGACCGGCCAGGGCGGCGAGAAATTCAGTATGGCCGGGATAAGCGAAGCTGGCGCCGTCGATCAGGGCTTTCTTGTGGATCGGCGCGGTACAAAGCGCCGAGGCCGCACCGGATTGCACCAGCGAAACACCGCGCTCAATAGCGGCGATGACTGAGGGCGCGTTGGCCGGATTGGGTTGGCCGGGGACATTGGGCGCCGGAAAATCCAATTGCAGAACCGGCAGCGCCGAGGCGCTGATTTTAACAGATTCGGACGGGTCAGTTATGCGAACAACCGGCGTTCCCGGCGGCAAGTGGGTTGCATCACCGATATAGAAGAACGGACATGTGTGGCGAAGGTCCGACCACGCTTTGGCTGCGATTTCCGGGCCTATTCCGGCCGGGTCACCACAGCTGAGCGCGATTGGGGATGTCATTGCTCGACAATGTTTGCTTCGGCGCGCAGCTGTGCCACAAGGCTGTTAGCAAAAGCCTCGAGACGTTGTTGCGTCAGCGCGTTGGCAACGTCCACTCGCGAAGTCTCTTCGCCCAGATCACGGGTGCGGGTGCAGAGCATCAGGAACATCAGGGTCTGGCCATTGTTGCGGGTCAGCGTGGTGGACACCTCATTCAGGTCAAGCTTGGCAAGCTCCAGCGCCACGTCACGCGGAATCTCACCGGGGCTGGCCTGAATCCGTTGCAATACTTCTGGTGGTTGGTCCTTGGCGATGCCGTAGAGGTCATCGCAGGTGTCAATTTCTTCTCTAAGTTTGGCCGCCCGTGCCAGGGTTTCAGCACTACGGCCACCGGCCATATTATAGATCGCGTAGTCTATCTCGGAATAGTTGGTCGCGCTGGTCGCGACCTCACGCAGTCCGCGCATCTGGAACAGCGCAATGGCGTTGGGCAACGAAAGCGGCTGTGTGATCTCTCCGTCCTTCAAACCCAGGATCACCGGTTGCAGTGCTGGCGGCAGGCTGGTGAGGCTCAGCCAGTCAAGTCGTCCACCATTATCGCGGGTGGCTGCCGCTGAATATTGTGTGGCTGCGGCTGAGAAGGAGTCAAACCCCTGCAGTTGGGCAATCTCTTGGGCAAGCAGATCCGCCTGGGCAAGGGTTTGCTGATTTACCGGAATAATGATTTCGGACAGCAACACTTGCAGGCCCCCGCTGTCAGTTTGACCCAGGGCACGGTTGATCTCCTCCTCGGACGGGCGCGCCTGTGACAGGAAACGCGCACTGACATAGTCGCGCCAAGCAACCTGATCGGCCACGAAATCCCGAACGGTTTCGCGATCAACACCCTGATCGGCAAGCAATTGCAAGAACCGGTCTGTAGACAACTGCCCACGCGCGGCAAATTCGTCTATGCCGACCTGAATGTCTTCGGGGGCGGCCTGGATCCCGGCCTCGCGCATAATCTGGCGACGCAGCCTTTCGTCGATCAGCGCATCACGGACTTCGGCGTCGGACGCACCGGGGGCACCCAGTGCGGTCAGGAATTGTTGCCGTTGTGACAGCTCGTACCAGGTGATGATGTCTTGATTGACTTTGATCGCCGGGGAAAACAGGCTTTGGGCACCAGCTTGTGGCGACGTCAAAGCCAGCACAGCCCCGATCAGCATTGGGGCGACCGGTTTAAGCCAACCGGAGCGGAGGAAACTGGTGAAACCTGAAATCAACTGCATCTTCTCTTGTACTGTTGGCCGCCACTGTTAACGGAGTACCCCGTCAAGGCTACGGTAAAGCCGAATTCTGTCGAAGGCTCAATACTTGATGATGAAGTAAAGCGCCTACTGACATTCATGTTAACCTGTACGCATTCATTCTGATACGTCACCCCCAACCCATAGCGGATCGGTTCGGATTCGCTTAGGTCATAGCGCGCCAGGGCCCGTGTGTTCCAGTTCTGATCCACCCGGTAACGTCCGGTCAACCGAACTTCGGAAATCTCGTCGTCGATACCTTCAGCCGGGTCCGGCTCTTGCCAGCCATAGCTTCCGGTGAAGCCGACCCGCGGCTGTTGCCAGCCGACCCGCAGTTCGGCTTTGGAAAAGCTGAAATCTCCGTTTAACAAGCCACGGCCGGCCAGACGCCAGCCGTTATTGGTTTGAATCTGACCTGCCAGCAGCAAGTCTGAGGTTGTCCCCTGCAAGCCCGAGGTCAGGTTGAAACTGGGGTCAGCATCTGCACGGTACACCTGACCTATCGTGGCAAGAGCCCGCCAGCCGCCGGCTGCATAGCGGGACCAGTTCAGGCCCACAACGCCGGTCACGCCGTCTTCGCGCCGGTCGGGAGCTGGAAAGCGGGACAGGGACAGCAAGTTACCCTGATCGAATTCCTGAAACGTACTTTCGTCATTTGGCACGTCATCGTCCGAGACATGGGTCCATCCAATCTGGGCAATCGGTTCCAATATCTGGGTCGCCCCCGATGACTCGCGCTTGCGCATTGGATAGCGTAGCGTCAATGCCGCGCGCGGCGTGGTGCGCGTGACGTTATCGGGAAAATCGCTGTCGTGACGAATGTTGAACGCATCAACCGACGCACCGGCCCGCACCTCAGCCCGAAGGCCCGACGCAAAGGTCCAGTCGCGCAGCCATTCTGCATCAAAAGTGGCACGAGCAACGTCCCGTCCGACGATATCCTCGTCACTGGTACGTTCATGCGCGTGAGTAACAAAGCCCAACCGAACCTCGCCGCCCACAGAGGTCGGGAACAGACGCTTTTCATAATACAGATCAAAGATCCGTGACGGGATTTCGTCCTGTTCTTCGCTATCGCGCAGGGTTTTATAGTGGGTGAAACTGGTACGGAACGCCGTGTCGCGTTTGATCCGTTCCAGCGCAACTTGGCTACGCAGCCGATCCAGATCTGGCAGGCCATAATCGGCCAGATAAGCATCGTCTGACGTTGTTCTGATGTTGAAAAGGAACCGATAACCGTCGTTCAGGTTGAACCAGCCATTGGCAAACAAGTATCCGCGATCTTCACCCGGCTGCAGATCATCGCGGGTATAGGCACCCTCAAGCTGGATGCGCCCCCTTTTAAAGGCCTGTCGATAGCGAAACCCAAGTGTATTGGTCTTGGACGAGACATAGGGCGTCAGTGTCAGATCCTTGTGGTCACCCAGCTTGATGAAATACGGCACCTGGACGCCAGTGCCCAACTGCGAGGTGGTTCGGATCGACGGCACCAAAAACCCGGTGGCCCGCTCTAGCGTCGGGTCCGGCAGTCGCAGATAGGGGAAATAGAACACCGGTACATCCAGCACCCGAAGCTGCGCCCCCTCAAAGTAGAGTTGCCGTTCCAGTTGATCATGCGTGACCTTGCGGGCCCGGATCTGCCAGATCGGCGGTTTGCCATTCGCGCAGACATGGCACGAGGTGGCCGAAACCTTGCTGAACTGCGTATACCTGCCCGCCGCGCGCGTGGCCTGAACCGAAGCAATCTGCACCTGCTGGTCGAACACCATCCGCGCGCCGATCAGCAGGCCATTCTGAATACCGTCATCCAGTTCGGCCGAGTCCGCCAGGATTGTCGTATCACCGGCCTGATCGATACGGATTGGCCCCTCCAGCGTAAGCGCGCCGGTATCGCGGTCATAGGTGATGCGGTCAGCGGTGATTTTGATGTCACCCTGAAAAGCTTCGACATTGCCTTCAGCCACCAGCACGCGTTCGGGTGTGATGAAGATTTCGTCAGCCACCAGCAGGGCGGGCTGGTCCTCTTGCTGGGTGTCCTGCGCCGGGCCAGGGGCTGATTGGGTCTGGGCGGCGGCACCTGTTGGCATTGCCAGAGCCACAGCGCCGGACAGCAAAAGACTTGATATGAGCCGCATCAGCCGTCCTCCGCATGGAGAAGAAGGCCAAGGGAAAGAAGAATGGCTGCAAAGGGCGGAGCCCAGGCTGCGACGAAGATTGGCAATTGACCGTTTTCTCCGAGTATTTGGGCAAAGTTGCGAACGAAGTAGATTGAGAATCCCAAAAGCACTGCGGACAGAACCGCGATACCGGTGCCACCAAAACGGACATGGCGCATGGTAAAGGCCGCGCCGATCATCACCATGGCCGCCAGAAAGAGCGGCCGCGCAAGTTGAACCTGCAACCAGACCTCATATTGCTTGGTGGAAAATCCGGCTTCGCGGAGATCACGGATAAGCTGTGGCAAGTCGTAGACGGATACGGAATCCTGCTGGCCCAACGTGTCCAGAATGCGCTGGCGCGTCAGCGTGGTGGGAATTTCGATGCGCTGATGTGTTTGAGCCGTCGCCTCGGGGTTCATATCATCCGCCAGAGACCAGATCTTGGCATTGTGCAATATCCAAGACCCGTTCGACAGCTGTGCCCGATTGGCATTGATTTGCTGTGTTGGTTTACCATCCGGCGAAAATGTAACGATCGTTACGCCGGTTAGTTCCAACGCATCCGCATTTGTGGTGCCGCGCGCGTGGATGACCGATTGCCCATTTTCCGAACCCTGCCGCAACCAAAGCCCCTCGCTGGTGATCGACAGCGCCGAGTTGCCTTTGTCTTTGTAGGCATCAGACAGGCGTCGGTACTCCTCGGACGTGGCGGCGGTGATCGGGTTCAGCAAGGCCACCGCGAGGGTCCCAATGATCAATGCCAACGTGACCGGAGCCAGCAGCGCCCGGATACCGGACCGCCCGATGGCGCGTGTCACTACCAGTTCGGAATTGCGCGCCAAGCCGATGAACAATGCAATGGTGGCAAGGATGACCAGCAAGGGCAGCATCTCGCTGATCGCTGCGGGTGAATTCAGCAAGGTCAGGTGCAGCAGCGTGCCAAAGGACAGCCCCTCCGAGTTGAACCGGCGGGCTTGTTCGACCAGATCAATCAGAATCAGCAGCGTTAGAAAAATGCCGCCAATGACCAGAAAGCTTTGCATGAACCGGCGGGCGAAATAGCGGTCGAGGATCACGATTGTGCCTCCGCCTTGATCCGGCAGCAGGTGAAATCGGCACCGAAACGGCCAGAATCACCTTCGCCTGCGCGGATGCGCAACGGCATATGCCTGCCCTGTCTCGCCAATTCGTTCTCCCCCGATCCTGCCGGAATTTTTCCGCGACTGTAATGCAATTGGCACGCGGGGAAAACTGCTATCTGGTCAAGCCGCGCGGTGCGGGCTAGGTCTTGGGGAACAGTTTTTGAGGAGTTCGCAATGAGCAGTCTTGTCCCGATCCGGTTTCAGCCCTTTGATACGGATGCAATGGCGCAAGCCGAAGGCCGGGTGGTGGTAATCATCCCATCGGACGGCAAGATGAGCCCCGCGGTGCGTCGGGCCAACCGTCTGACCCGCGGTGCGGTGGCGCGTCTGGTGGAAAGTCCCCGGTTTGAAAAGGTAAAGACGGGCGATGTGATCTCGATGGCTTGGCCTGGTGGAATGGCGGCCGAGGCGCTGGATATCGTGATCCTGCCCCGCCGTCCTGATCCGGCCGAGGCCCGCAAGGCGGGCGCGGCGCTGGCCAAGCTGGCAGGGGGCAAGGACGTGCTGGTGATGGCAGGCAATCAGGTCCGGACCGAAGATCTGACTATGGGCATCGTGCTGCGCAGCTATGATTTCGATGCGCACAAGACCAAAGAGGCGGAAGAGGTTGGCACCGTCACCATCAGTCATCAGAAACCCGACGAGGTCGAAGCCGCCTTTGCCCCGCAATACGCCGTGGCCGATGGGGTGCGGATGACCCGTGATCTGACCAACGAGCCTGCAAACGTCCTGACCACCACTGAATTCGCCGACCGTTTGGCCGAGATGGCGGAGCTGGGCCTTGAGGTTGAGGTTCTGGAAGAGGACAAACTGGCCGAGTTGGGCATGCGTACGCTGCTGAGCGTCGGGCAGGGTTCGGTCAGCCCCTCGAAGGTTGTGGTGATGCAGTGGAACGGCGGTGATAAGGACGACGCGCCACTGGCTCTGGTGGGTAAGGGTGTCGTGTTCGACACCGGTGGTATCTCGCTAAAGCCCGCAGGCGGCATGGAAGACATGACCATGGATATGGGCGGTGCGGGCGTTGTCGCTGGCACCATGCGTGCGTTGGCCAAGCGCAAGGCCAAGGCCAACGTGGTCGGTCTGGTCGGGCTGGTCGAAAACATGCCGTCCGGCAATGCCAGCCGTCCGGGCGATGTGGTCAAGTCGATGAAGGGCGACACGGTCGAGATCATCAACACCGACGCCGAAGGGCGTTTGGTTCTGTGCGATGTGATGTGGTACACGCAAGAGCGGTTCCAACCGGTGGGCATGATCGATCTGGCCACGCTGACCGGCGCGGTGATCATTGGTCTGGGCCACGAGAATGCCGGTGTATTTTCCAACAATGACACGTTCTGCGATGCCTTCCTGAAATCGGCCAAGGCCGAGGATGAAGGCGCGTGGCGCCTGCCGCTGGGCGAAGGGTACGACAAACAGTTGAAGTCGCGCATTGCTGATATGAAAAATGTCGGCGGTCGCCCGGCAGGCTCGATCACAGCGGCGCAATTCCTGCAGCGTTTTGTGAAAGAAGAAACGCCTTGGATTCACCTCGATATTGCGGGCGTGGCCTCGGTGTCGTCGGAAACATCCTATGCGCCCAAAGGGGCAACCGGCTGGGGCGTTCGCGCGCTCAGCCGTTTGGTGCAGGATAACTTCGAGTAGTCGTATGGGGGCCGTCTATTTCTACCACCTGACCCGTCAGCCTTTGGAACACACCTTGCCGGTGCTGCTGGACAAGGCGCGGCAGGCTGGGTGGAAGATTGCCGTGCGGGGCACAGATCCCGCGCGGATGGACTGGCTGGATGAAAAGCTGTGGCTGGGGCCCGAGGACGGGTTCCTGCCACATGGGCGCGAAGGTGGCCCGCATGACGCGGCGCAGCCTGTTTTGCTGACGACCGGGCCAGAGGCAGCCAATGAACCGGCCTGTGTCATGGCCGTGGACGGCGCGCCGGTAAACGCCGACGAGGTGGCTTCGCTGGAGCGTGTCTGCATCCTGTTCGATGGCAATGATGATATGGCTGTCCAGCAGGCGCGCGGCCAGTGGAAAGCACTAACTAGCGCGGGTTGTTCGGCGCAATACTGGTCCGAGGAATCGGGCCGGTGGGAGAAGAAGGCCGAGGCGTAAGAGGCTGAACTTAAAAGCTTTCCGGAGACTGACAGATGGAAACAAGACCATTAGGCCGCACGGGGATTTCGGTGACAGACTTATGTCTGGGTACGATGACCTTTGGCACACAGACGTCCGAGGCGGATGGTCACAAGCAGTTGGATATGGCGCTGGCAGCCGGGATCAATTTCGTTGATACGGCGGAGATGTATCCGGTGAACCCGATCGCAAGGGAAACCGTGGGTCGGAGCGAAGAGATTCTGGGCAGCTGGAACGCTGCCAACCCGTCCCGTCGTGCAGATTACGTACTGGCAACCAAACACTCGGGGGCAGGGTTCGCCCACGCCCGCGATGGCGCGCAGATTTCGGGAAAGACGATCCCCGAAGCGATCGAAGGCTCACTGCGGCGGCTGCACACGGATTGCATTGATCTCTATCAGTTTCACTGGCCGAACCGGGGCAGTTACATGTTCCGGCAAAACTGGAATTATGCACCTTCGGGGCACAACACCAACGAAGTATTGGACAACATGCAGGATTGCCTTGAGGCCCTGCAAGTACAGGTCGACAAGGGCAATATCCGCGCCTTTGGCCTGTCCAACGAAAGCGCTTGGGGTACGGCGCAATGGCTGCGGATTGCCGAGCAGATGGGCGCGCCGCGTGTGGCCTCGGTTCAGAATGAGTATTCGATTCTATGCCGGCACTTCGATACGGATATGGCGGAACTCAGTGTGCATGAAGATGTGGGCTTGATGGCCTTTTCTCCGTTGGGGGCGGGATTTCTGACCGGCAAGTATCAGGATGATGCGGTGCCCATCGGATCACGTATGTCGCTGGTGCCCGAGATGGGCGGGCGCACCGGTCCACGCGTGTTTGGGGCCGTGGCGGCTTATCTGGAGATTGCTGAGCGGCATGGGTTGGACCCGGTGCATATGGCACTGGCCTGGTGTCGGACGCGGCCGTTCATGATGTCGGCTATTTTCGGCGCGACCTCGGTGGCACAGCTGGAGCATATCCTGGCCGGTAAGGACTTGCGGCTGTCCGATGAGGTCGTGGCAGAAATCGGTCAGGCGCACCGCGCGCATCCTATGCCGTTCTAGTGGATCTGCCTCCGCTGCACGAGGTACGCCTCCCCGAGATTCTATTAGCCAGCTGAAGCGGATTCCTCAGTGATGGGTGGGCTGGATGCGTTCCTGCCGCAGGTCACGGGCCGAGAGGCCGTGTGCGGTACGGAAAGCACGTGCAAAGCTGGATTGTGAGGCGAACCCCGTAGCCAGGGCCACATCCATCAGCGGCATGTCGGTGTCGGTAACCAGGCGGCGGGCCTCGGCCAGGCGTAACTGCAGATAGTGGTCTTGCGGCGTTGTGTTCAGGCGCAGGCGAAATTGCTGCTGCAGAGTGCGGGGGCTGGTGCCGAGGGTTTCGGCGATGTCCGCCAGTGGCAGCGGCTCGTCCAGCGAAGATTCCATCAAGGTGTTTGCCTTGGCCGTCAGCGCCGTATGGCGGTGTGGGGCACCGGTCCGGCTTTGCGGTTTTGTGGGCTCGGGCGCACCGTCGTACAGGAAAAGACCCGAGACGCGGGCAGCAAAACCGGCACCGTGGCGGGCAGCGATAATGTGCAGCATCATTTCGACCGCTGGGATAGCGCCACCTGAGGTCAGGCGATTTCCGGATACGGTGAACCGGTCGGGGCGCACATCAACATCGGGGAAGCGGGCGGCGAAATTGTCCAAGTCTTCCCAGTGGGTTGTGGCGGCGTGTCCATCCAGAAGGCCAGCCTCGGCCAACAACCAGGGGCCTCCGTCGATGCCCGCCATGGTGGCACCAATGCCCGCAATACGGCGCAGTCCGGCCAGCAAACTGGGTGTGGCGTGTCGGGCCAGTTGGAACCCCGCGACAACGATCATCAGATCGCAGCTTTGCAACCGCGCCAGCGGAACACCCGGTACGTTCAGTGCGCTGGTCAACATTGCAGGCTCTGTCGTGGCGGTCACGTAGTCCCAGTCGAAAGCAGGACGATCTGCCAGACGGTTGGCAGCCCGCATCGGATCAACGGCTGACGCAAAGCTGAGCGTGTTGCATTCGTCCAGAACCAGCACGGCCGTTTTCAGGGCGCGATGTTCGGGTTGAAGTATGTTTTTTGCGGATTTCATCAAGTTCGATTCGCATTCTGGCAAGTGTTTCCACAAGGCTGCGTCAGAGTCGGGGGTGAACGCAAATCGGAATCCGTGGAGAAGCCTGGGGAAAACTCATGGCAAAACCGGGTATAACTTGGGGAAAACACAATGCCTCTGGAAATGAACCGCGAAGTCTTCATCACTTGCGCCGTTACCGGCTCGGGAGGGACACAGGATCGCAGCCCACATGTGCCGCGCTCACCCAAGCAAATCGCCGACAGTGCGATTGCCGCAGCCAAGGCCGGGGCGGCGGTGGTGCATTGCCATGTACGCGACCCTGAAACCGGTGTACCCAGCCGCCGTCTGGACCTGTATCGCGAAGTCACGGACCGCATTCGCGAGGCTGAGGTTGACGTCGTTCTGAACCTGACCGCCGGGATGGGTGGGGACATGGTGTTTGGCCCAACCGAATCTCCGCTGCCGCTGCGCGAGGACGGGACTGATATGATCGGTGCAGCCGCGCGGGTCGAACATGTTGCGGAATGCCTGCCGGAGATCTGCACGCTGGACTGCGGCACCATGAACTTTGCCGAAGCCGATTACGTCATGACCAACACGCCGGGCATGCTGCAGGCGATGGGTCGGATGATGACACATTTGGGCGTGAAGCCCGAGATCGAAGCCTTTGACACCGGCCATCTGTGGTACGCCAAGCAGTTGGTGAAGGACGGTGTTCTGGACAGCCCGGCTTTGGTGCAACTTTGCATGGGCGTGCCATGGGGCGCGCCGGATGACTTGAACACCTTCATGGCGATGGTCAACAACGTGCCGGATGACTGGACGTTCAGTGCGTTTGCTCTGGGCCGCAATCAGATGGCTTATGCCGCGGCGGCTGTATTGGCGGGCGGCAACGTGCGCGTCGGGCTTGAGGATAACCTGTGGCTAGACAAGGGCGTGCTGGCCGAGAATTGGCAACTAGTCGAACGTGCCGGGACTATCATCGAGAACATGGGCGCGCGGGTGATCGGCGCGCAGGAAGTGCGTGACAAGTTGGGGCTAGTGAAGCGGGCGCCAAAGGGCTAAGTGCAAATATGTGCCGCAGGGTTCCTTCGCGCGCTGTCGCTTGTTTGTTCGCTAGCTTGCTTGCATCGTGCAGTTCGGTGGGCAATGACGGTTTGCGAGGGCATCAATCGACATTTAAACCGGTCGAAACGGTGAATTGGTCGATCTTTGATAAGCCGTATTTCGAATTCGCCGCGATCGGGCGCAAAAGCAAAGGTGCGCAACGGTATATGGTTAGGTTGTTGGACCAGCCAATCCCTAGCTATCAATTGCAAGATCCGGATATAACTGACTGCTCGGGATACACCTCCGGAGCGGACGGTTGTTATGAAAACCACCTGAGCGTGCCGACCCGGCGATCCGGGACTGCATTCGAGTACGACATCACTTCGGCAAGCCCGGCGAAGACACACATCATGTACGTGAGTGCGGGAGCAGAACTGGTTGTATTGGCGCGCGAGGACGGTGTGTTTGCCATCGTACTGAGCAGGCACAGGTCAATCACTCAAGAAAAACAGGCGATGGCGCAAGACATTTTGTGTGAAAATGGGTTTGACCCTCAAGAACTGAAAGTAGTTAAGCAATGACAAAAACAGCAGCGATCATTGGCGGCGGCGTCATCGGCGGCGGATGGGCCGCAAGATTTCTACTGAACGGCTGGAACGTCCGGGTGTTCGACCCGGACCCCGAGGCCGAGCGTAAGATTGGTGAGGTTCTGGATAATGCGCGCCGCTCCTTGCCGGGGCTGAGCGATGTGCCATTGCCGTCCGAGGGATCTCTGACGTTCTACGACGATATGGCGGAGGCCGTGCAGGGTGCCGCCTGGATACAGGAAAGCGTGCCGGAACGGTTGGACCTTAAACTGAAGGTCTACAAGGGGTTGCAGGAGGTTTGTGATCCAGATGCGATCATAGGCTCCTCGACCAGCGGATTTAAACCCTCTGAATTGCAGGAGGGCGCGTTGAGGCCCGAGCAGATCGTGGTGACGCACCCGTTCAACCCGGTCTATCTGCTGCCGTTGATTGAGCTGGTCCCAACCGGCAAAAACTCGGCCGAGATGGTTGCCAAGGCACAAGAACTGCTGAAGTCCGTCGGGTTTTTCCCGCTGCACATCAAGAAAGAAATCGACGCGCATATCGCTGACCGATTTCTTGAGGCCGTTTGGCGCGAGGCATTGTGGTTAGTCAAGGACGGCATCGCCACGACCGAAGAGATCGACGAGGCCATCCGCATGGGCTTTGGCATTCGCTGGGCGCAGATGGGCCTGTTTGAAACCTATCGCGTGGCCGGAGGTGAGGCCGGGATGCGGCACTTCATGGCTCAGTTCGGGCCAGCGTTGAAATGGCCGTGGACCAAGTTGATGGACGTGCCGGACTTTTCTGATGAACTGGTCGACCTGATCGCGGATCAGTCGGACGCGCAGTCGGGTATGCACTCGATCCGCGAGCTGGAGCGGATCCGTGACAACAACCTTGTGGGCATGATGCGCGCGCTCAAAGCGCAGAATTATGGCGCAGGCGCGGTGCTGAACCAGCATGACGCGTTGTTGAAGCCCGGCGCGTTGCCGACGCTGGAACAGGCAGACCTAAGCCAGCCGATCCTGACACTGGCCCGCGCGGTGCCGTTGGACTGGACCGATTACAACGGCCACATGAACGAGGCGCGATATCTGGAAGCCTTCGCCGCCGCGACCGACCGATTCATGGAGATCATCGGCTGCGACGCGGATTACATCACCTCGGGCGGCAGCTATTTCACCGCTGAAAACCACATCCGGTATGTCGACGAAGCACACGCAGGCGCCAAGATCGAAGTGCGCACGCAGATGCTGTTGGGGCAGGGCAAGAAGCTGCACGTGTTCCACAGCATGTATGAGGGCGACAAGCTGCTGGCCACGGGCGAAAGCTTCCTGCTGCATGTCAGCCTTGAATCTCGTCGCCCCAGCGCACCGTCGCCGGAAATCGAGGCCGCCATGACGCGGATCGCCGAGGCGCAGGCAGGGTTGCCCTATCCCGAAGGCGCGGGCGCCGCGATCCGGAAACCCGCATGACCCGGCGGGTTCTGATTACGGCTGGCGCCTCGGGCGTTGGCCGTGCCATGGCCGAAGCATTTGATGATGCGGGCTATGGTGTTTGGATCACGGATATTGACGAGGCTGCTTTGAATACGGTGCCGGATCACTGGGAGGCTCGTCGCGCCGATGCCGCAAGTGAGTCCGATATGAGCGCCGTTTTTCAGGATATCGCAGCCGAAGGTGGATTGGATGCGCTGTGCGCCAATGCAGGCACGGCAGGACCGACAAACGCGATCGAGGATATCGGGTTGGCAGATTGGCGGTCCTGCGTTTCGGTCAACCTCGAGGGCGCTTTTCTGGCCGTGAAACATGCAGCCCCCTTGATGAAGACCGCGCAGGCGGGCGTCATCACCCTGACGTCGTCAACTGCTGGTCAATACGGGTACCCGTACCGCGCGCCATATGCCGCGGCGAAATGGGCGGTGATTGGCCTGATGAAAACCCTCGCGATGGAACTTGGCCCCCACGGTATTCGCGCCAATGCGATTTGTCCTGGAGCGGTTGAAGGCCCACGGATGGAGGGTGTGCTGGCGCGCGAAGCGGCCGCAAAAGGTATGACCCGCGATCAGGTCTATGCGGGGTATGCTTCGGGTACCTCGATGGGGCGCTTTGTTGAAGGTCACGATATCGCAAACATGGCCGTGTTCCTCGCCTCGGATGCGGCGCGGCTAGTTTCGGGGCAGGTTATTGCCGTGGATGGGCACACGGTGAATCCAGATCCGAAAATCTAACTCGGTTTAGAAAACACACAGAACCCCAATGCCCTGGCGCAATAAGGGCATTGGTGATCGGCTTGGGGCAGGGCTTTTTCGAAACGCTGAAGCTAGCCCTGATTTGGCCCGCGAATTTGGCGGATGGTCTGGCGGACAGCTTGCCAGTCTAGCGCTTCCTGTCTATTTCCGGCGGCTTCACATTCGCGCATCTTTTGTGCGGCTTCCGCCTCGGCCCGGTCGCCGTGAACAGTATATAAGGCCCGTGCGTATTGAGCGGTCTGTAGTGCGTCCATTCCTGTCGTCCTCCGTCTGTGATCGGAATACCCGAAGGTTCGCGCCGAACGACGATAGCACAAGACAGGCTTAGGTGCATCCTTAGTGGTCGGAAATTTGCGTGCGCAGCCGTTTAAGGTGTTCTGTGAAGTCGCGCGCAGTCAGGTCAGCCTCGCGTACCAGTCGGTCGAAATGGCGGGTGAAGGTTTCGATCCGATCACGGTCCCGAAAGGCCATATAGTGGCTGCCGGCGTAGAAAACACACAGCAAAGGGCCGAAAATCGTAACCGGAGCGGAATAAAGCCGTTTTGCGTCAAACAGATAGATTCTAAGGCGCGGGTAGAGCTGTTGGCAAATCTCCAGCAGATGGTCGATCTGTTCCAACCGGATTTTGGGACAAAGACCGTCGTAATAGCCCCGCGCATGAACGAAACTATCGATTTCATACAGCGGCATGGCGATTTCATAGTCGGATTGCGCGCTGCGCATCCACATCAGCCGGTCAGCCGAGGCACCGATGGCCTGATCCGCCGTCCGCCCCAGATGCGGGGCATATTCCCACTCCAACACCGCGCGGGTCTTTAACATATCGGGCAAAGTCGCTGGAACATAACGGATTTTGTACCCTGCGGCTTCTTGATGCCACTCAAAGATGCGCTCATCCACCAGCGCACGTGGTGCTTCGGTCATTGTCAGCGAGCTGGCCAACAATTCCGCTGCGCTTTCGGGGCGGTCGGACAGGCTCAGAAGCCAATCCGCCGAAACCCCCAGCGCCGAGGCGCAACTGCCTACCACATGTGCATTTGGCAAGCGCGCGCCTTCACCCGTCAAAAGCTGCGATACGGTCGAACGGTCCACCGCAATCTGACGCGCCAGCGCGCTTTGACTGACGTGTCGCTCCTCCATCGCCCGGGCTAGGCGAGTACGGAACTGTGCCGCGCGGTCTCTTTTGTCGATTTTTTCCTGCATATGTTTTAAAATATCACAGCTGATGAGTTTTGTTAATCATATTCAGAATTTTCAACGGATGCAGTGACCCGTAATTTTGAAGACACAACAATAATATGGGTGACGGAATGGAAACACGGCGCAGATCAGTCGTGAAAGCGGTGCTGTGGAATGCGATGGGCTTGCTGGTGATGACCCTGGTCGGGCTGGTCGCGACCGGATCGGCGGCTGTGGGCGGGACACTGGCGATAGTGAACACGGCCATCGGATTGACGATGTACGTTATTTACGAGCGCGTCTGGGCCAAAATCTCATGGGGGCGCAATGTCTAAGGCGGCCTCACCCGAGTGGCGCACGTTCGCCCTGATCCTGGCTTGCTATGGGGCGTGGTTGGCGGTGATTTTCCTGATGCCGGTTTGGCTGGCAATTCCGGTGATGGGTCTGGTTGCGGCGCTCCATTCCTCGTTGACGCATGAGGCGCTGCACGGCCACCCGTTTCGTACAAAATGGCTGAATGAGGCCCTGATGGCGCTGCCTCTGACCCTGTTCATCCCGTATCAGAGGTTCCGCGACTTGCATCTTGCCCATCATCGGGATGAGACGTTGACCGACCCCTATGACGATCCTGAAACCAACTATCTGGATCCACAGGTCTGGGGTGCATTGGCCGGGTGGCAGCGATGGCTGCTGTCTGTGAACAACACGTTATTGGGGCGCATGGTGCTGGGTCCGGCGATTGGCCAATTCATATTCACGCGGAGTGAATTACGCGGTGCGTTGCTGGGCGACCTTGGCATCCTGCGGGCCTGGGCGCTGCATCTGGTTGGGGTGGCCTTGGTTCTGTGGGTGGTCGGGCACTCGGCAATGCCGATTTGGGCGTATGTTCTGTCCGCCTATATCGGGCTGGGGCTGGTGAAGATCCGCACCTTCCTTGAACATCGCGCGCATGAAAATCCGCAGGCCCGTACTGTGATTATCGAAGATCGTGGGTTGCTGGCTTTTCTGTTTTTAAACAACAACCTGCATGTGGTTCATCACATGAATCCTGGTGCGCCGTGGTACCGCCTGCCTGCGCTATATCGCGCCAGCAAAGATCGGTATCAGACCCGGAATGAGGCATATGTCTACCGGTCCTACGCGCAGATCTTTAAGGCGTATTTCCTGCGGGCCAAGGATCCGGTGGAACATCCTCTCTGGCCAAAGCCTTGATTTAGCGACACAAGGGGGCCATGAGTTTATGGATTCCCATCACAATCGCTGCCGCCTCGTTCCAGACAGTGCGGTTCATGCTGCAAAAGTCCCTCAGCACCGTAAAGCTAAGTGCGGCCGGGGCGACGTTTGCCCGGTTCGCGTATTCGATGCCACTGGCGCTTTTGGGGTTGATTGTGGCGCTGCAGGTGACTGGCTTCAGCCTGCCGCCGCTGACGGGGTGGTTCTGGGTAAACGCTGTCATCGGAGGCACCGCGCAAATTCTGGCAACGATCTGCGTGGTCGCTTTGTTCAAGCAACGAAATTTTGCGGTTGGGATTACCTTTAAGAAAACCGAAGTAATTCAGACCGCCATTGTCGGTTTTCTGGTGCTGGGCGATCAGATCTCGTACGGGGGTCTGGTTGCGATCTTGCTGGGATTGATGGCGGTGCTTTTGCTGTCCAAATCACCCGGAGGCGACGGGGCGTGGTGGAAACATCTGACCAACCGGGCGTCGCGCCTAGGGTTGGGGTCAGGCGTATTGTTCGCATTTTCCGCCGTCAGTTACCGGGGTGCGTCGCTTGAACTGGGTGATATCGACGCGTGGTTTCGCGCTCTGATCACTCTGGCCGCGGTTGTGACGTTCCAGTTCCTCAGCATGGCGCTATGGCTGCTGTGGCACGACCGGACCGAACTGCTTGCGGTGTGGCAGACACGTCGAACAGGGGTGTTTGTCGGTTTGACCAGTCTGGGCGGATCGTTTTGCTGGTTCTTTGCGTTCACCTTGCAGAACGCGGCCTATGTCAAAGCGCTGGGGCAGGTCGAACTGTTGCTCAGCCTGTTCGCATCGATCTTGTTTTTCCGCGAGACCATTACCCGGCGTGAGATCGCCGGGATGGCGTTGTTGGGGTTGTCGATCCTGGCGCTGGTGCTGGCGATTTAACCAGCACGGCGCTCGGCAAAGCTTAGGGCAATGAAGCTGGGCAGGTGATCGCCCATGCCCACAACCGCGTTGCCGTTATCCGAACGACGGCCACGACCTTTAGGTTCTTTGTCCTTTTTGCGGTCGCTCTTTTTGCCTTCGCTCTTTTGCGTGTCGGCAGACTTGGTCTTTTTCTCAGGCTTCTGCGTGTCGGCTTTGGGTTCGTCCTTGACCGGATTGTCGAGCTTTGGAATGTCCTTCTGGATCAGCTTTTCAATCGCAGCCAGCGCTTTTTCGTCACGACCCGAACAGATAGTAATCGCCTTGCCATCGCGCCCGGCACGACCGGTGCGGCCGATGCGGTGAACGTAATCCTCGGGGTGGCCGGGGACGTCGAAATTGAAAACATGGCTGACCGACGGGACATCAAGTCCACGCGCAGCCACGTCCGAGGCAACCAGCAACCGCAACGAGCCGTCGCGGAAACCGTCCAGCGTTTTCATCCGCTGTGATTGGTCCAGATCGCCGTGGATCGCGGCGGCGTCATAGCCGTATTTCTTTAGCGACTTTGCGCAGATATCAACGTCTGTCTTGCGGTTACAGAAGATGATCGCGTTGGTGCATTTTTCACCCTCGGCATCGATCAGTGCGCGCAAGACTTTGCGCTTGGCGCTGGCCTCTCGATCGCGACGGCCGCCTTTGAACATGACCACGCCCTGTTCAATGGTTTCCGAGGCGGTCGCCTGTCGGGCAACCTCGACCCGCGCGGGGGCGGACAGGAAAGTGTCGGTAATGCGTTCAATCTCGGACGCCATGGTGGCCGAAAAGAACAGCGTCTGGCGGGTGAACGGCGTCAGCGAGAAGATGCGCTCGATATCGGGGATAAAACCCATGTCCAGCATCCGGTCAGCTTCGTCCACGACCATGATCTGCACGCCGGTCAACAGCAGTTTGCCGCGTTCGAAATGGTCCAGCAGTCGGCCGGGAGTTGCGATCAGAACATCGACGCCACGGTCGATCAGTGCGTCCTGTTCCTTGAAGCTGACGCCTCCGATCAACAACGCCTTGGTCAGTTTCAGGTGTTTGCTATAGGTGTCGAAATTCTCGGCGACCTGTGCAGCCAGTTCCCGTGTCGGGCACAGCACCAGCGACCGTGGCATCCGCGCGCGCGCGCGGCCCCGTGCCAGCATTGTGATCATCGGCAGCGTAAAGCTTGCAGTTTTTCCCGTGCCGGTCTGGGCGATCCCCAATACATCACGACCTTCCAGCGCAGGTGGAATTGCGCCTTCTTGGATCGGGGTGGGGGATTCGTATCCGGCTTCCTCAATGGCTTTGAGGACCTTCGGGTTCAGGTTCAGTTCGTTAAATTTTGTCATGTAAGTCCGGTTCATGCGGACACTAGACCTGGCCCGCGCGTCAAAGGTGTGCCGGGCCCGGATGGCCATACGCTGCATTGCGCAATTTCGGCTTGGAGGGGGACATAACAAAAACGCCGGGTATGGTCAAATGAAGACCTCTTTAAGGTTTTTACTGTGCTCGCTCTGCGGATTTCTCGCAACAATTCAGTCACTTCCGGGAAAGTGTTTCCTGACTTTTTCGTCCAAATCCAGGGGCCGATATCGGATCAGGTCATGTTGTTCCAGACGGGTTCTCACGTCGGGGTCTGCACCGCTGATTTCGTCAAAAAATGCACGCAGCCCATCCATGCCGTCTTCGGCCTCGATCCAGCTGAGTAATTCGTTCATGTTCATGCCGCCCCGTTCACGTGGAACATTCAGGGACATTCCTGGCTGATACGAGCCACGCGCCAGGCGAAATCGAAGGTGAGCCTTAAAATGTTCCCAGTCGGGGGCGTGTCGATGGCACAGCTCCAACCCCGGCAATTCGAACTTGCAGGGCAAGAGTGTTTTTTCCTGGAACAGGTTGTGGATACGAAAGCTCAGTTTCTTCAGGCCCGTCCGGACGATCAGCTTACCTTGCAAATGGCTGAAGAACCCACCCAAAACAAAGGCGCCATAACGCGGGTACAGCGATTGTACGAGGGCGTCACGGTGCGGGGTCTTTGGAAGATGCGCCTTATAAAGATCCGTGCCACCGCCCACGGCTTCGATCGGGCGGACACGTACAGCGGGGATGTGGTTGGGAACATCGGTCAGTTGCTGGGGAATGGGACGGTCCGCCCACAGAAACTCGTCCATGTCGACATGGGCCAACCAATTCAGATTGGTCTTGCGATAGGTGAATGACGCATTTGCGGTCTGACGGTTTTGATGCCGTTCGGGCCGTTCACGCTTGCGGCTGGCCCAGAAGGCCTCATCGCATGTTTGCACGTCGACTTTCGGATGCCGAACTAGGGCATCGAAAGCTTTGGAATTGGGTTCATCCAGATAGATGTGCATCCGGTCGACCCCAAGATCGAGGTGATAGGCAACAAATCGCAGGATATCCGGGGCGGGGCCCCGAACCGTTGAAACAATGCCCCAGCCAGAGCCGTCAGTCATCAATGTGATCCAACAGGGACTGCCGGGTCTTGTAGTGCTGGATACGCCCAAAAATGCTGCGCGGGTCGTACATCACCAGTTTCAACATCCGGTACCCCAGCGGGCGCAACACCGCGTCGTTTTCTGCATGACGCCAAAGGCGTGCCAAAAGGTTGCGATCCAGATCGCCATTCCTTAGCGAATAGCCCGCCATGCCGAATGCCAATGGAACGTCGTGGTGTTTTTCACCCTGCATCTCAAAGGCTTGATCGTTTGGACGAAGGGATAACCGACGCTCGCTATCATGCAGCTTGATCAGATCGTACAACAGGTACAGACCCTGTCCGCCCAAGCGCTGATCCAGTGTTTCGCCATGGTCGGCGAATGTGGTTGCCGAGGAAATAAGCCAACGCACAGGCAGGTCCCGCGCTAACTCTGAACCCTTTTCCCGCCACATCCGCAGAAACAGCGCCCGTGCTTCAGCCGGTGACGGATGCCGGCGCAGCAATGCGATGCAAATTGCGTGAACAAGATGCAGCAGCGATTGGCCAGAAAATTCCTGCTGCAGCGCGTGGTACTTCCTGCGCGCGTCCTGCTTGTGGTCAAAGCTGGCGTCCGGGTCAGGTTTTTCTACGGGTGTTTGGGCAAGTTTACTCAGATCAACGTCCGGCGGCGGCAGTACCCGTTGTGGATCGCGATAAGGAACTTCTTTGCGTTCCAGATGGCGCATCACCGAATAGAAGCCGCCGGGATAGTTTTCCTGATCCAAATCCGCCATGCTTCGGAACCCTAGAGAACGGTGCCCAAACTACAAGACCCGGATCAAACCATCATTTCCTTAGTCGCTGTCAGGTTCAGTTCGGGGTAGTCGCGCACGACCCGGTCGATATCCCATTGCAAGCGCGTCAGATAGACGATGTCGCCGTCATGATCATGGGCGATGTGCTGCTTATTAGCGTTGACGAACTTTTCAACCTCGGCCTTGTCACCGCTCACCCAGCGGGCAGAGGTGAACTGCGACGCCTCGAACCGGACGGGCAGACCGTATTCCATCTCAATCCGGCTGGCGAGGACTTCGAACTGCAGCGCGCCAACGACGCCGACGATATAGCCCGAACCAATCGATGGCTTGAAAACCTTGGCCGCACCTTCCTCGGCAAACTGCATCAGGGCTTTTTCCAGATGCTTGGCCTTCAGCGGGTCGGCTGCCCTGACAGTTTGCAGCAATTCCGGTGCGAATGACGGGATCCCGGACACGCGCAGCGCTTCGCCCTCGGTCAGGGTGTCACCGATACGCAGTTGACCGTGGTTTGGTATGCCGATGATGTCTCCGGCCCAGGCCTCTTCGGCCAGTTCGCGGTCAGATGCCAGAAACAGCACGGGGTTCGAAATCGCCATCGGTTTCTTGGATCGCACGTGAGTCAACTTCATGCCACGTTTGAAATGGCCGCTTGCCATGCGGACGAATGCAACCCGGTCGCGGTGCTTGGGGTCCATGTTGGCCTGCACCTTAAAGACAAAACCGGCGACCTTCTTTTCATCGGGCGCAATTTGTCGGGGTTCAGCGGACTGGACCTGCGGCTGCGGGCCATAGGCGCCGATACCTTCCATCAGTTCCTTGACCCCGAACGAGTTGATCGCCGAGCCGAACCAGATCGGAGTCATGTGCCCCTCAAGCACTGCTTGCGGGTCCAGCGCAGGCAGTAATTCGCGCGCCATCTCAACCTCTTCCAGCAGCTTGTCCAGCAGATGCTCGGGTACGTGTTCGGCCAGTTTGGGGTCGTCCAGGCCGTTGATCTGAATGCTTTCAGCTACCTTGTTGCGGTCGGCGCGGTCCATCAATTCCAGTCGGTCGCGCAGCATGTCATAGCAACCGATGAAATCGCGACCCACGCCAATCGGCCACGCAGCGGGCGTGACGTCGATGGCCAGCATCTCCTGAATTTCGTCGATGATCTCGAACGTATCGCGGCTTTCGCGGTCCATCTTGTTACAGAAGGTCAGGATCGGCAAATCGCGCAGGCGGCAAACCTCGAACAGTTTCTGCGTCTGGCTTTCCACACCTTTCGCGCCGTCGATCACCATCACGGCGGCGTCCACTGCGGTCAGCGTGCGATAGGTGTCCTCGGAGAAGTCCGAGTGACCAGGCGTGTCCACTAGATTAAACCGAAAGTCCCCGTAATCGAAAGACATGGCCGAGGCTGAGACCGAAATGCCCCGATCTTTCTCCATCTGCATGAAGTCCGACCGGGTCCGCCGCGCCTCGCCCTTAGCGCGCACCTGACCGGCCATCTGAATAGCGCCCCCATACAACAGGAACTTTTCAGTCAGCGTCGTCTTGCCCGCATCCGGGTGCGAGATGATAGCGAATGTCCGGCGTCGGGCAATCTCGGGAGGCAATACGGGTTGGTTGGTGGCGGTATCAAGCATGAACGCGCGTATAGGCGGGGAATCCTGCCGAAGCAAGACAAAGGGGGTGTTCAGAATCGTATGGTTATGCCAATAAGAACAAATAGTGAACAAAAGATGGAGAGGATCAATGAATTTGAAAGAAATCGCAGACGAACTGGTCGCTGGGTGTCGTGAGGACCGGGCTAAGGAAAACCTAAACAAATTATACGCGCCTGATGCCGTTTCGGTCGAAGCGCAAGAGATGGAAGGCATGGGGCGTGAAACACACGGCGTCGAGGGCATCCGCGGCAAACACGAATGGTGGGAAGGCGCGCATGAGGTCTCGGGCGCGTCGGTCAGTGAGCCTTATTTGCACGGCGACGATCGCTTTGCCGTAATTTTCGAAGTGCAGGGCAAGGTTAAGGAAAGTGGTGAGACCTTCGATATGAAAGAGGTCGGTATCTATCACGTCGCCAACGGAAAAATCGTGCGCGAAGAGTTCTTTTATTGAAGCTTTGTGACTTCTGGTCTTCCCTGTCTGGCCGGTGCTAGACATGCGGGCAACAACAGATGGGGAGGATCAGATGGATCTGGGAATTTGCGGAAAGCGCGCGCTGGTTTGTGCAAGCTCAAAAGGGCTGGGCTTAGGCTGTGCCGAGGCGTTGGCCGAAGCTGGGGTTGATCTGGTGATGAACGCGCGCGGGGCCGAGGCGTTGGAAGCCGAGGCCACTCGTTTGCGATCCGAGTATGGAGTCGACGTGCAAACCGTAGCTTGTGATGTGACTTCGACCGAAGGTCAGGCACAGGTGATCGAAACCGCACAGGGCGTTGATATACTTGTGACAAACGCCGGTGGCCCGCCGCCCGGACTGTGGTCGGATTGGGATCGTGACGATTTCATCAAGGCGCTGGATGCAAACATGCTGACACCGATTGCCTTCATGAAAGCCTTGTTGCCGGGGATGATGGACAAGGGCTGGGGCCGGGTGGTCAACATCACGTCGCAATCCGTGCGTGCGCCGATCCCTGCTTTGGGCCTGTCCAACGCGGCGCGGACTGGTTTGACCGGCTATGTCGCTGGTACAGCGCGACAAGTCGCACCGCGTGGAGTGACAATCAACAACCTACTGCCGGGCATTCACGCGACGGATCGCGCGGAGTCGCTGGATGGTGGCGTAGCTGCACATAAAGGAATTTCTATGGATCAGGCGCGCGCCGAACGCGCCGAGACGATCCCTGCACGTCGGTATGGGACGCGGCAGGAATTCGGCGCGGCCTGCGCGTTTTTGTGTTCGCAACACGCCGGCTTTATCGTCGGGCAGAATATACTGCTGGACGGTGGCGGAACCAATCTGACGATGTGAGTCATGGCACAGAACTTCTCGCTCAAAGATCAGTTGTTTAACGCGGAAAAGACCCGTTATTTGGCGGGCCTTTTCGCCGATGCTGATCCATCCTTTCATGCCAAGGCGTTCGAGGCAAAGGTCATGTCACGGCTGCTGGAGCTCGAGCTTAAAGAGCGCATGGCCTGGATTGCCGACTGCCTGCAAAAGACCGTACCCGGAGAGCTGCCGACTGTCGCGCCGATCCTTCTGCGCGCACTGCCACCGCCTTTGGACCCAACCAAAACAGATGATGATTTCGGCGATTTCATCTTTGCGCCTTTGGGGGATTGGATCGTTTCAGTGGGGTTGGAGCATCCTGATCTGGCTTTGGACGTGCTTGAAGAACTGACCCAACGGTTTTCGATGGAGTGGGCCATTCGCCCATTCCTCAACCGCTATCCGGATCAGGTCTTGGCGCGGATGGAACTATGGTGCGGGCATGACAGCTATCACGTGCGCCGTCTGGTCAGTGAAGGCACACGACCACGGTTGCCTTGGGGGCAGGCGGTAGAGTTGGAGCTGACCGACCCGCTGCCATTGTTGGACCGGCTACATAGTGACCCAACACGCTATGTTACGCGGTCTGTGGCGAACCATCTGAACGACATCACCAAGAAAGACCCTGCGCTGGTGCTGGACCGGTTACAGGAATGGTCCGAAACCGGGACACAGGATCGGGACGAACTGTGCTGGATGACCTCACATACGCTGCGAGGGCTGGTGAAGGCCGGCCATCCCGGTGCCATGAAGATGTTGGGCTTCGATCCCGAGGCCGAGATAACCGCAAGCGTGCAGGTAAACCAAGAGGCGCGGATTGGTGGGGCGCTCGAGTTCGATGTCTCGCTGAACGGTGCGGGGGATCAACCTGTTCTGGTCGACTATATCATTCACTTTCAACGCCCTGGCGGCAAAACTTCGGCCAAGGTGCATAAGCTGAAGCAGGCGACCTTGCGCGGTGGTGCGCTGAGTCTGACCAAGAAGCACAAGCTGAAAGGCAATGCGACCACGTTCAAGCTGGTTCCCGGCGCACATCGGCTAGAGATTCAGGTGAATGGGCGGGTTCGCGCCTCGGTCGATTTCGACCTGCTGAGCTAGGGCAGGACCCTCACGCTTTTGTCAAAATTGGTAGCAGTGGTTGCACAGGCGGCAGTGCTGCATTAGCTGCGAAGCAGCCAGTGAGGAAAGGGGTGCTGCGATGAAGCATGAATCAGTGCAGAATTACTATGGCGAGGTCCTTCAGGGCAGCGCGGATTTGCAAACCAACGCTTGCTGTACTCCCGATGACATGCCGGACCATGTCAAAAAGATCCTCTCAAAAATTCATGATGATGTGCTGACGCGCTACTATGGTTGCGGCTTGATCGCGCCGCTGGATCTGGAGGGGATGAGCATCCTTGATCTGGGTTGCGGGGCTGGTCGCGACGTTTATGCCCTGTCTGCGATGGTGGGTGAAAAGGGTCGCGTGGTCGGGGTCGACATGACGCCGGAACAGCTAGACGTCGCCCGCGCGCATCAGGATTTCCACGCGCAGGCCTTTGGTCATGCTGCCAGCAATGTAAAATTCCATCACGGCTACATCGAAAAGCTGGATGAGCTGGACCTGGAACCCGGTTCCTTCGATATCATTGTCTCGAATTGTGTGATCAATCTGGCCACCGACAAAGAGGCCGTCCTTTGCGGTGCCCATCGTCTGCTGAAAGAGGGTGGTGAGATGTATTTCTCGGACGTCTACGCCGACCGTCGTGTTCCGCAGGCCATGGCCAAAGATGAAGTTTTGTACGGCGAATGCCTGTCCGGCGCACTGTATTGGAACGATTTTCTGTCGATGTCGCGCAAGGCGGGATTCGGTGATCCACGCCGCGTCACGCACCGCCCGCTGACCATCGAGAACCCTGTGCTGGAAGAACGCGTCGCACCGCTGAAGTTCCTGTCGGCGACTTATCGACTGTTCAAACTGTCCGAACTGGAACCCGCTTGCGAGGATTACGGGCAGGCCGTCATCTACAAAGGCACCATCCCGCACGCGCCACATCTGTTCGAACTGGATGACCACCACGCGATCGAGACAGGCAAGGTGTTTCCGGTCTGCGGCAATACATGGATGATGTTGAACGATACCCGTTTCGCGCGGCATTTCGACTTTATCGGTGATTTCTCGACGCATTATGGCATCTTCGATGGTTGCGGCGGCGAAAGCCCGTTTGAAGCCACCGGCGCGATCACGAGCGCGTCGACCGGCGAGGCTACTTCGGGCGGCTGCTGCTGATCACTTGCACCGGACGGGTGGGGTTGCTATCCCCGCCTAAGCCCGATGAATTTGATCGGGAAAAGGCAACGAGGCCCATCGGTGACAATAGACGTAACTCCTCCTCGTCTGGAAATTCGCAATCTTAACGCACGTTACGAGGGGCGGGTTGTAGTTGACGACGTCTCTTTGACGGTTGAAGCAGGGAAAGTGACTTGCCTGCTTGGGCCTTCGGGGTGCGGCAAGTCGACCACGTTGCGCATGATCGCCGGGGTTGAGATGCAGGAATCCGGTGAGATCTATGTCGACGGCAAGCTGATCTGCGACACCGTGTTCCGGGTTCCGCCCGAACGCCGCGAGATCGGCCTGATGTTTCAGGACTTCGCGCTGTTTCCGCATCTTAGCGTGGCAGACAACGTGGCCTTTGGCCTGACGGGGCAAAAAGAAGAAAAGCGCGCGCGCGTTGATGAGTTACTGCGCAAAGTTGATCTTATCCACTTCATCGACCAATTCCCGCATCACCTGTCCGGGGGCGAGCAACAACGTGTCGCTCTGGCCCGCGCACTGGCCCCGCGTCCGCGGATCATGCTGATGGACGAGCCGTTCTCGGGCCTCGACAACCGGCTGCGCGACGGTATTCGGGATGAGACGCTGGCGATCCTCAAGGAAGAGGATGCCGCCGTTGTGTTGGTGACGCACGAGCCCGAAGAGGCGATGCGCATGGCTGATGAGATCGCACTGATGCGCCGCGGCAAGATCGTGCAGCAAGGTGCGCCTTACAACGTCTATACCCGTCCGGCTGACAAAGCGGCTGTGGCATTTTTTAGTGATGTGAACGTGTTGCAAGCGCAAGTGAATGGAGCGTTGGCCGATACACCCTTTGGTCAGTTTCTGGCGCCGGGCATTCCCGACGGCACAGATGTTGAGATTGTATTCCGGCCACAGCACGTGCGGTTGGACTTTGACCGCAATGGCAAAGGCCCGCTGCCGACGGCAACCGATGGCGTTGCGGCCCGCGGCACGGTCGAGAGAGCGCGGTTCTTAGGCAACGAAAGCCTGGTCGAGTTCCGCATGGACCATGATGGTTCCGTTCTGAAGGCCACGGTGCCGAATGTTTTTGTACCAAATCCGGGACGGGTCATGTGGCTGACCATTCGCCGGGATCGGTGCTTTGTTTTCCCCATTTAGGGCCTGAAAACGTAGTTTAGGCTCAAGTGGTGCGCGAAAGCCTCAGATTGCAGGCGTGCTTTGCTTGCCGCCGCGCGGGGGCGGGTCTATCAAGGTCAAAACGCTGCGGTGGATGGGGCAAATGCGTATTCTTCTGACCAATGATGACGGCATCAACGCGCCGGGCCTGATCACGCTTGAGGCGATTGCCGCCGATCTGGCTGGGCCCGACGGAGAAGTCTGGGTGGTTGCACCTGCGTTCGAGCAATCGGGTGTCGGCCATTGCATCAGCTATACCCATCCGATGATGGTCGCCAAACTGGGGGATCGGCGTTTCGCCGCCGAGGGCTCGCCCGCCGATTGTGTGCTGGCCGGTCTGCATGACGTGATGAAGGACGCGCCGCCCGATTTGGTGTTGTCTGGCGTGAACCGGGGCAACAATTCGGCGGAAAACACGCTGTATTCCGGCACTGTCGGTGGCGCGATGGAGGCCGCGTTGCAGGGCATTCCGGCGATTGCCCTGTCTCAATATTTTGGTCCGCGTAATCTGGGGCTGGACGATCCGTTCGAGGCCGCGACCCGGTTCGGGGCGGGTCTGGTGCGGAAAATTTTGGACGCGACCCCGGGCGAACAGGGCGATTACTGTCTGTTCTACAACGTAAATTTCCCGCCGGTGCCCGCAGACGAGGTTCTGGGCACCCGGATCGCACCGCAAGGATATCGCCGCGATACGCATTTCTCGGTCGAGCCGCACAGTTCGCCCTCTGGGCGGCGGTTCCTGTGGATCAAGGGTGGGTATCAGCACAACCCAACCGCGCCGGGCACGGATGCAGCGGTTAATCTGGCGGGCTACATCTCGGTCACGCCGATGCGAGCGGATCTGACGGCGCATGACGCGCTTGAGGCATTGAAGACGATCGAATGACCGGACCAGATCCAGAAACAATCATGCAGTTCCTGTTTGCCCTGCGATCGCGCGGGGTGACGGATGCGCGTGTGCTGGCCGCGATGGAGCAGGTCGACCGTGGCCGCTTTGTCAAAGGTCTGTTTGCCGATCGCGCGTATGAGGACACACCTTTGCCGATTGCCTGCGGGCAGACGATCAGCCAGCCGTCAGTTGTGGGGCTAATGACACAGGCGCTGGACGTACGCCCGCGCGACACAGTGTTAGAGGTCGGTACAGGCTCGGGCTATCAGGCGGCGATCCTGTCCAAACTGGCGCGCCGGGTCTATACGGTCGAACGCCACAAGCGACTGGTGCGCGAAACCGGCGCGCTGTTTCGCGAGCTGGGGCTGACCAATGTCACCGCGATGCTGTCGGATGGATCCTTTGGTTTGTCCGAACAGGCCCCGTTTGACAGGATCATTGTGACGGCTGCGGCAGAAGACCCTCCAGGGCCGCTCTTGGCGCAGCTTAAAATCGGCGGTATCATGGTTTTGCCGGTGGGACAGTCGGATGCGGTTCAGACCCTGATCCGGGTCAGGCGGACCGAGACCGGTCTGGACTATGACGAATTGTTACCCGTTCGTTTCGTGCCCTTGTTAGAAGGGCTTGGCAGGGACGGGGCGTAAAAGAATATTCTGCAACATGCGCCGGAACCCCGGAAAACACGGGCAGGCGTTGAGGACAGTACAATGAGAGCAGTTTCCAAATCAGCGATGCTCCGCTGCGTGACAGGTGTGGCGGCTTTGGCGATTCTGGCAGGGTGCGAAGGCCCGCTGGACTACGATCTGCGCGGGCAGGTCGGCGGATTTTCGACCGCAGATGCCGCGCGAGGGGTGACCGCGAACCGGCCAGCACCGGATGCTCGCGGGGTCATCACCTATCCGAACTATCAGGTGGCCGTTGCGCAACGCGGCGATACGGTCGCCTCGGTTGCTGCCCGCGTCGGTTTGCCCGAGGGAGAGTTGGCCGTGTTCAACGGTCTCAAACCGACGGACAAATTGCGCGACGGCGAGGTTATCGCCCTGCCGCGCACGGTCAGTTCGACCAGTTCGGTGGATATCGCCTCGATAGCCGGAACCGCGATTGATGAGGCGCCGGCAGATGGCTCGGTACGGACATCGACGCTGGCGCCCGCCCAACCTGCGACCGCGCCTGCACCGGCCCCTGTGGCATCGGGGCCCGAGCCGATCCGTCACCAGGTCAAACGCGGCGAGACGGCATACACTATCGCACGGCTTTACGATGTGCCGGTGGATGCGCTGGCCGAATGGAACGGGTTGGGGTCGGACTTTACCGTGCGGGAGGATCAGTTCCTGTTAATCCCGATCAAGAACCAGCCTGCTCCAAGACAAGCGGCTGTGCCCGCCAGCAATGTGACACAACCCGGCCAGGGCTCGCCCACGCCGACACCGCCAAGTGCCACGCAACCGTTGCCGGACGAGGTGATCGCTCCGGCCACACCTGCGCCCGACGTGACGGCCGAGGCTCCGACAAACCAAAGTAATTCTGCCCTGGGATTGCCAGTTACCGGGACGATCATTCGTACCTATGACAAGGGCAAGAATGAAGGGATCGACATCGCCGGACAGTCGGGAGCTGCGGTAAAGGCAGCCGAAGCCGGGACCGTTGCGGCGATCACCGCAGATGCGGATCAAGTGCCGATCATCGTGGTTAAACACAACAGCGACCTGCTGACCGTCTATGCAAACGTCGACAAGATCACGGTTAAAAAGGGTGACCGTGTGCGCCGAGGTGAGCAGATTGCATCCTTGCGGGGTGGGGATAATTCCTATGTCCATTTCGAGGTGCGCAAAGGGTTCGAATCCGTCGATCCGGAACCTTATCTGAAGTGATTGGAATGGCCCATTTCGGGCCATATACCTGACAGCCGGGTTTAGGCGTGCGGGTCGAAATCGCTCAGTGTTTTGCCGGGCTCGTCAGCGAAGATTTCCGGTAGGGGTGAGACAGCTTCGATCAGGTCGATGCGGAACACGCGGAACCCTTCGCGCAACTCACACCATGCGGTAAGGGTCCAGACGCGGCCCCAGTACTCCATATGAAGAGGGCGAATGGTGCGGTCTGTCAGAACGCCGTCGATACGGCGATAGGACAGGTGCAGTTTCTGCCGGGTTTTGATCGCGGACCGAATCGGAGCCATATGCGCCAGCCCCCGCGCAGCGTCGGCAAACGGGTAGACGGCGAATTTCCACGTGTCCGCCTCGGCCACGACTTGGGTGGGCAGTACAGCGTCAATCTTGTCGGCCAGGGTTTCTGCGGCGGCCTTCAGATCGGGGTCTGCGGCCTCGGCCACGATGGCCATGCCGAGGTTCAGCGCTTCAAGCTCGGCCGGGGTCAGGTTCAGCGGGGGCAGGGTGATTTGCTCGCGAACCATATAACCCACACCGCGTTCACCCTCGACCGGAACGCCCGAGGCCACCAGCGTGTCCATATCGCGATAGATTGTACGAACCGACACTTCGAGCCGGTCCGCAATATCCTGCGCGCGGTGCAGTTTGCCGTCGCGCAGGATCTGAATGATGTCGAACAGACGATCAGAGCGGCGCATGACACGCCGCCCGGACCGCGTTTATGCGGTCATGTTCCATAGCACATTCTCGTGGCGCATCTGGACGCTGTCGGGTTGGATAGCGGCCATCAAGGCCGGGGCAAAGGATTGCTGCGGGAATTGCGCCGCTGCGTCCTTGGCGGCCTTCATATCCGTCCAGATTACATAGTCGGTCCAGCGGCCATCTTCACCCTGGCTTAGCTGACGGTGGGCAAATCCAGGGGCCGAGCGGACGAACGTCTCGGACGCCTGGCTGAGTTTGACGAACTCTTCCGGTGTTGTCCCGTTGGTGAGAGTGAAGGTGACGATTTCAGCAACATGGGTCATTTGATTCTCCGTTGACCAGGTTTCGATGCCCTGTTCCTAATGTCCTTCAACTGACATAAACCTGTCAGTTGTGAAATGCCAGCCTTCAAAAATTGCGTGATCGGATCAATTTTGAGCGCGGAATTGATCTGGCGCACTTTTGCGCAGGGCCAAGCAGGCGTAGACACAGACCCAGATCACATTCCCGGCGCAACGCGTCGACGTACAAGGAGAAGAGACATGCTCAACAATATCGGCCTTCCCGGTCTGCTACTGATCGCCGTTGTGGTGCTGGTGCTGTTTGGCCGCGGTAAAATCAGCTCGTTGATGGGTGAAGTGGGCAAGGGCATCACCTCGTTCAAGAAGGGCGTCAAAGAAGGCGCGGACGAGCTGGAGCAGGACGCTGCCGAAGTGGCCAAGGACGTCACGCCCGAGACCGACAAAGACAAGGCCTAAGCGCAGATGTTTGATCTGGGTTGGACCGAGCTTCTGGTCATTGGCATTGTTGCCCTGATCGTTGTGGGACCAAAGGACCTGCCGGTTCTGTTTCGCAATGTTGGCCGCTGGGTTGGCAAGGCCCGTGGTATGGCGCGCGAATTCAGCAGCGCCATGAACGAGGCCGCGGATCAGGCAGGTGTGAACGAGATCAAAAAAGGTCTGAACGCGGCCGCCAATCCCGTCAGCACCGCCATGGACAGCGTTAACGAGGCGGCGCGGGACGTTGCCAAAAGCATCGATCCCACCAAGTTCGACCCCGACAGCGAAACAGGCAAGTTGGCGGCTGAGCGGGCTGAGCAGGCCAAGAAGATTCAGGCCTCAACTGCCCGTGCTGCGGCTGAGCGTAAGGCCAAAGAAGCAGCAGATGCGCTAGCCAAAGCCGAAGAGGCCGAGGCCGCGCTGAAGACTGAAAGCAAGACATGACAAAGACCGACGAGATCGAAGACAGCTCGGCCCCGCTGATTGAGCATCTGGCGGAACTGCGCACGCGGCTGATCCACTGCGTCGTGGCGTTTTTGGTTGGGATGATCATCTGTTTCACTGTGGCCACGCCGCTTTTCAACTTCCTAACTAACCCTTTGTGCGAAGTTTTGGCCGAACGCGGGCAGGATTGCGGGTTGATTTTCATCTCGCCGCAAGAAGGGTTCTTCGTCGCTATCAAGGTCTCGCTGCTGGGTGGCTTTATCTTGGCCTTCCCATATATCGGGATGCAGATGTGGCGCTTCGTGGCGCCAGGCCTCTACCGATCGGAAAAGAACGCGTTCCTGCCATTCATGCTGGCCTCGCCCTTCATGTTCCTTCTGGGGGCAAGTTTTGCGTTCTATGTCGTAACACCACTGGCTTATGACTTCTTCCTCGGGTTCCAGCAATTTGGTGCCGAAGGAGAGGCCGTGGTCGAAGGCGCAACCGCGGCTCCGCTGAGCGTGGTGTTCCAGGGCTCGGCGCAGGAATACCTGAACCTGACGATCAAGTTTATCGTGGCCTTTGGCCTGTGTTTTCAACTGCCCGTTTTGTTGACCCTTATGGGGAAGGCGGGGCTGGTTACGGCTGAAGGACTGGGCTCGGTTCGGAAATACGCAGTGGTTGCCATTCTGGTGCTTGCCGCGCTGGTGACACCGCCTGATGTGATTACGCAGGTTATTCTGTTTGTGGTGGTCTACGGCCTGTATGAGATTTCGATCTTCCTAGTCGCCCGGGTCGAAAAAAAGCGCGAAGAGCAACTGCGTGCCGACGGCTACTATGACGACGAAGAAGAAGCCGACGAAGAGATCGTGCGGGAAGAAGACAGCAAGTAACCCCGCTGAAAACCATGCAACAGGCGCGCTCAATAGGCGCGCCTTTTTCGTGCCTGGCCCTTGTTGCGCCGCTTCGAACATGGTTTGAACCGCGCAAGACATGACGCCGGAGGCCCCAATGGACGACCAAGCCCTGAACCGTATCGCCGACGCGCTGGAACGGATGGCACCAGCCCCTTTGGACGCGCCCGATTTCGCGGCTGCCCCGGCATTTGTCTGGCATGTTGAACCGGATCGGCTGGAGCCCGTCACGCAGGTCAACCGCGTCGATCTGGATTTGCTGGTGGGCATCAACCGGTCCCGCGATACTCTGCTGGACAATACGCGCCGATTTGCTGCCGGCTTCAAAGCAAATAACGCGTTGCTTTGGGGCGCGCGGGGGATGGGGAAATCCAGCCTCGTCAAAGCTGTTCACGGCACGCTGCAGATGGATTTCCCAGATCTGAAGCTGGTGGAACTCCAGCGCGAGGATATGGGCTCAGTCGCCCGCCTTCTGAATCACCTGCGTGCCGCACCGCACCGGTTCATTCTGTTCTGCGATGACTTATCGTTTAGTCATGACGACCAGCACTATAAATCGCTCAAGGCAGTGCTGGACGGGGGTATCGAAGGGCGCCCGGAAAACGTCGTATTCTACGCCACCTCGAACCGCCGCCACCTGATGCCGCGCGATATGATCGAGAATGAACGCTCCAGCGCGATCAATCCGTCTGAGGCGGTTGAGGAAAAGGTTTCACTGTCTGATCGGTTCGGCCTGTGGTTGGGCTTCCATCCTTGTGATCAGGACGAATACCTAGCGATGATCGACCGCTATTGCGGGGCATATGGCGTGTCGGTTGACGCTGAAACCCTGCGTGCCGAAGCCATCGAATGGCAGGCAACGCGGGGCGCGCGGTCGGGCCGCGTGGCTTGGCAATTCTTCGTCGATCTGGCCGGGCGCAACGGCGTGCACATCGCCTAACCCGCCCGCTTCATCTTTTTCCAAATACTCACGCCGGAGGCATGGCCCAAAGGGCCATTCCTTACAGCAAAGATAAAATCCGAGCGGCTTCGTCTGCCGTGCTGGTCAACGCATCGCGATCCTCACCGGGATGGAATCGCGCACGTACGGCGGTTGGCATCGGGGCAGGTTCGACAATTGAAACCCTCGGGCCGGTACGTTTGGTCTCTTGTGCCCAGCCACGTGCCAGCGCCATCTGCGCCGCCTTGGTTGCACCGTAGATGCCGTAAAACTTCTGACCGGCTTTCGGATCGTCAAAGAACACGGCATGGCCGGTTTCACCCAACAGGGGGGCAATATAGGGGATCAGAACTGACGTCGCCGTGGCGTTGGTATTTACGGCCTTAGTCCACTCTTTCGGGTCGATGAAATGCGTGGGTGTCAGGGCCGAGGTGTGAACGGCTGTGTGCAGCCACAAATCCACCTTGCCCCAGCGATCATAGATGCCCCGGCACAACGTCGCCATGGCGTTGGGGTCGGCGATATCCATCGGTGCCAGGGTTGCGGCACCGCCTTTGGCCCGAATGCGGTCATCCAGTTCTTCCAGCCCGCCGGTGGTGCGGGCAACGGCGACAATGTGATATTCGGGTGCAAGTGCCTCGGCCAGGGCAGCGCCCAACCCACGAGAGGCCCCGGTGACGAGGGCAATTTTGGTCTGATCGGTCATGACAGGGGTTTGAACCCCCGCACGCAGGGCGTCAAGACAGATTAACTGCCGGGTATGACGATCCGCTTGGTCTGGCCGCTTTGTCGCAGCATTACGCCGTCGGCATCAATTGCAACGATGGTGCCCGAAGACACGCGGCTGCCCAGCTTGACCTCTTTCACACGTCCCGAAGACATACGCATAAGGGCCCGCATGTCCGATTTCGGGCCAAAGACCCCCAGAACAGACAAAGAGCTTTTTTTCAGCGCGCCTTTTTGCGTGGCCGCGCTTTTGACAGTGGCGTTTGACATGTATTCCGGCCTGACCACAGCGGCCCGACCCCTTGATTGAGTGGTTGGCAACCTGCGGGCTACCAAACCGGATCAGAAAGGAAAAGCCCGGTTGGTCGAGCACTTCCCAAGGGGATTCGGCATTGCGGCGAAGCCCTTGCGATTGCAATTTCTTCACCGATGGGTTGTGGCGGAAATCTACCGATGCGGCCTGCCAGGCAGACAGAAAAAGGCCCGCATCACATCGGTGAAACGGGCCAAAAAGCAAGGTCGATTCGGATCATATCCTATCCCGAGGCCAGCTTCGCGCTGTTCCACGAGCCGCCCGGAACCTGCATATCTGCGCGTTTCTTGCTGACCCGATTGCTGTTTTCGAGACTGTCCAGATAGTCATCGCTGACGCTGCCGGTGATGTAATTGCCGTCGAAACAGGAACAGTCAAAGGCTTCGATCTCGGGGTTGCCTTCTTTGGCCGCCCAGATCAGGTCGTCGAGATCCTGATAGAACAGGGCATCTGCGCCGACTTCCTGACGGATTTCTTCGATATCTTTGCCATTGGCGATCAGTTCATGTTTGGTGGGCATGTCGATGCCATAGACGTTGGGGAATTTTACCGGCGGTGAGGCGCTGGCGATGTACACTTTTTTAGCCCCGGCTTCGCGGCACATCTGCACGATCTTCTTGATTGTATTGCCGCGCACAATGGAATCGTCGATCAGCAGAACGTTGTGATCGCGGAACTCCAACGGAACGGCGTTCAGCTTGCGGCGCACCGATTTCTGGCGCTCTTCCTGGCCGGGCATGATGAAGGTTCGCCCGACATAGCGGTTTTTGACCAGACCTTCGCGGTATGGAATGCCGGTGGCCTTAGCGACCTCAAGCGCCACGGGGCGGGCGCTGTCGGGCACGGGGATGATGCGGTCGATCTCAAGCCCTGCGGCTTGGATCTGGCGGGCCAGCGTCTGACCCATGCGCATCTGGGTTTTGTAAACCGAAACGCCATCCAGCAGCGAATCCGGGCGGGCCAGGTAGACATATTCAAAGATACACGGGGTCAGTTGACCTTCGACCGCCTGGAAGGTGTGCATGTTTCCATCCAGATCAATCAGTATGGCCTCACCGGGGTTAAGGTCGCGCAGCTTTTCAAAGCCGTTGATGCCAAAGGCCACATCCTCTGAGGCAAAGGCGTAATCGTCGCCGTCGCCGTCCACATCGCGCTTGGCGACGGAAAGAGGACGGATGCCATAAGGATCGCGGAACGCCAGCATGCCGACACCGGCAACCAGACAGATTACCGAATAGGCGCCTTGGATTCGCTCCATCGTCATCTTCACACCGGCAAAGATGTTGCGGATCGGTTCGCCGTTGCCGTTGACCTTGATCGCATCGGCAACCTTGTCGGCCAGCACGTTCAGCAGGATTTCGGAATCCGACGTGGTGCGCAGGTGACGGCTGTATTTGGCGGTCACCTTCTCACGCTGTTCGGCGGTGTTGGTTATGTTGCCATTATGAACCAGATAGATGCCATAGGGCGCGTTCACAAAGAACGGCTGCGCCTCGGACGCGCTGAGCGATCCTGCGGTCGGGTACCGCACATGACCCATGCCGATCTTACCCAGAAGAGTCTCGGCGTCTTGTGCGTTGAACACGTCCTTGACCAGACCATTTGCCTTCTTTTCACGGAAGAAACCGTCGTTATAGGTGACGATCCCCGAGGCATCCTGACCCCGGTGCTGAAGCATCAGCAGCCCGTCATAGATTTCCGCAAAGACATCATGTGTCCTGCTTGCGATCCCTAAAATCCCACACATGTACGGGCTCCAATTTCCATGACGTTTTGACTAGCGGTGATGATCTGAACGTCTGCATGGGTATGCCAGTGCGCCTTGTTTCCATCCCGGCTGATGATGCAAACGCGCCAATGTCACGAGGGCAAGCGCGAGAGAAAACAGGTACAGCAAGATCGGTGGCTCCGATTCCATGTCAGTTCGGCCTCCACATAATGCCTAATGCGCCCTGTGTCATCAAAGGATCACATTCACCAATCGTCGCAGGTGCGTTTTATGAAAGGTGACTGGAATAGGTGACATATAGGCATGCTTGTGCTGTCATGGTGCAAGAAGCGGTTTTTTACCTAGTGTATGAGTTTCGATAGGACGTTAGCCATGTGGGAACACAAGCAAGGAAGAAAAAAAGAAGACCCAGTAAAACGCCGGTGCCATCGCTGCCGTGGCATGGGCCGGTCGCCTTGTCCGATTTGCAATGGCTCTGGCGAGGTGATCAAAAGCCGCGATATCCACGGCAAACCCATAATGGGCCGCTGCGAGGGGTGCTTTGGTCTGAAGAACACCCGATGCACGGTTTGCGGTGGAGAAGGTTTTTTAACTGAATACGTCTGAAAGGCGGCCAAGAAAAAAGCCCGGTCAATGCCGGGCTTTTTCTTATTCAGTTGCGGTCGGTGCCGTGGTTTCCGATGCCTCTGGCGCCTCGGTGCCGGCGCCACAGCTTGCCACCAGCTCTTCATATTGTTGGGTGACCCAACCCAGCCATTGCTCGGGGTTTTGTTCTTCGATGCGGTCGCTGAATTGTTCGAACACTTTGGCGGAACGGCTTTCGTCGACCATCGTATAAGATTGACCGGTCATGACCGTGTCATAGACAAAGAAGGCGATAGCCACCAACAGGATGCCGCGCGCGATGCCAAAGAACAAGCCAAGCGCCTGATCCAACCCGCCAATGGCCGAGCGTTGCACGATCGATGAAAACAGCGGAGTAAAGATGCTGACCACGATCAGAGCGATCGCAAACACGGCGGCAAAGCCGGTGATCACCGACAATTCGCAGCTGTCGCGCAGGAAATCTCCGACGACCGGGATCTCTTTCACCAGCGGAACGGCCTGGGGTGCAAAAATAAAGGCCAGTACGGCGGCTGCGACCCAGCCCGCGATGGCCAAAACCTCTCGTAAAAATCCGCGTGAATAGGCCAGCAGGCCTGACACGACGATGATCAGGGCAACCACCCCGTCGATAATTGTAAAACCTTCCATGGCCCTCGCCTGTACTTTTTTTCAGCCCCTCAAGGCGTTACCTTAACCTGCTCCGAAGGTTTCGCCAACAAACCCCACCAAATCAGAGGGTCGGGTGAGTGTCAGACCTGCCACAGTACCGGTTTTGCCGCCCGCCGGAGCGATTGCCGACGTGAAACCAAGTTTTTGGGCTTCTTTCAACCTGTTTTCTGTCTGTGGGGCCGGTCTAAGTGCCCCGGATAACGAGATTTCTCCAAAAATCACCGTATCAGCGGGCAGAGCTGTGTCTTCTCGGGCACTCAGCAATGCGGCCGCCACGGCAAGGTCGGCGGCCGGTTCGCTGATTTTCATCCCTCCGGCGACGTTCAGGTAAACGTCCAACCCGGCAAAGGGGATGCCACAGCGTGCTTCAAGAACGGCAAGGATCATGGCCAGCCGCCCACTATCCCATCCGACCACGGTACGGCGGGGTTGGGAATGCGGGGACGGTGCCACAAGTGCTTGCAATTCCACCAAAACAGGGCGGGTGCCCTCAATTCCGGCGAAAACGGCCGAACCGGGGCTGGGGGTGCCGCGTTCCGACAGGAACAAGGCCGAGGGGTTTGTGACCTGCGCCAACCCTTTGCCGGTCATTTCGAACACACCGATTTCATCAGCGGGGCCAAAACGGTTTTTCACGGCGCGCAAGATGCGGAACTGATGGCCACGTTCACCTTCGAAATAGAGCACGGTGTCGACCATGTGCTCGACCACGCGGGGGCCTGCGATCTGGCCTTCCTTGGTGACATGGCCGACCATGATGATTGATACGCCGTGTCGTTTCGCAAACGTTGTCAATTCATGCGCTGCGGCCCGGACTTGTGACACTGAGCCGGGGGCGCTGTCCACATTGTCGGCCCACATGGTCTGAATCGAGTCGATGATGGCCAGACCGGGCTTTTCAGCCTCAAGCGTCGTCAGGATGTTGCGTAGGTTGGTCTCAGCCGCCAGTTGAACCGGCGCGTCCTCGAGCCCCAGACGGCGGGCCCGCATTCGAACCTGCGCGCTGGCTTCTTCGCCGGAAACATAGATGGTTTTGACGCCCGCACGGGAAAAGCGCGCCGCGGCCTGCAGCAGAAGGGTGGATTTGCCGATGCCGGGGTCGCCGCCCACCAGCAGGGCCGAGGCGGGAACAAGGCCACCGCCAAGCACGCGGTCCAGTTCCTCAACTCCGCAAAGCGTACGGGGCGGGGGTGTTTCTTCGGTCGACAGATCAGTGAGTGCGATGGACTGGCCGCGTTTGCCGCCCAAGGATTTCTTGGCGGGACCCGCCGAAAGGGGTACGTCCTGCGAAATGGTGTTCCACTCGCCGCATGCGTCACAACGCCCGGACCAGCGCGAATGCGACGCGCCGCAGGCCGAACAGGAGAAAGTCGTTTTTGCCATGCGGCCTTGGTGCCCGAGGATCGGCGGTTCTTCAAGCCCTTGCAAGGCATTCATCTCCACCGTTGGGGTGCCGCGTCCTCAGGCCCGATGGGCCATCGTCCGCAGCAAAAGCGCCAAGCGCCTATTCCGCCGCGCGGGGCGGGGACATGGCGACCACGCTTGAGGCTTTGGTCGAGCTGTCCTTGGGAGGTGTTTGCAACTGAGCCGACAGTTCGGGTAACAGCTCAAACAGCTCATCCCGCAGGCGGGCCAGTTGTGACTTGGCGATGGTTTCTTCCATTTCGACATCGCGCGTCCATTGGCGCAATTCGTTCTGGATCACCTGGGCTTCTTCGAGACGCTTCTGGAACAGCTCAATCTCTTCCTGACGTTGTTGTAGGAAGGTTCGGGCGCGATTGATCCGCACGTCGCCATAGGTTTCGGCCAGTTCGTGGCTGATCTGGCTCATCTGTGCGGCCAGTTCCAGGATTTCGGGCTCGAGTGTCTGTAGGTCAGGGTGTTGGCGCAGAAAGGCCATACGTTCTTTGACCGCGTCAAACTCGGACGACATCATGAACAGACCGCCACGGTCCGCTGCGTGGGCCATTTGATAGGCGTCTGATATGTCGTGCATGTTCAGGGCAAATTTGCGGTGATTGTTTTCCAATGCCATCATTCGGGCATTCGCTGGCAGATAGAATGCCAGCATGAGAATCAGAACGGTCAGACCGATCTGGATAAACATCCCGGCGTCTTGCACTGGCCCACCGCCGAAACCGGCTTGCATGGATAACCAGGGCAATACGCCTAAGGCAGACAATAATGTGGTTGAAACGGCAAGCAGGGCTGCCGCGCAAATGAGGAAAAAAGTCAGTCTTAAAAAGGCATTCTGAAATTGCAATGTAATGTTATGGAGGGCAGTCATGTTCGACGAACTCCTTCTAGAACCGGTACACACCAGGCCCAAGCGGAGAGCATCCAAAACACACAGATTGATCCGCTACGGACCCGAAAACTACAAATTGTCACTGCTCGAAATACTAAGATGATACTCAGATGAGTGTTTTCAATCAATTAGCTATGAGGATTTCGTGATCTGCGTGTCATTTCGGTAATGTGGCCCAACGCGAGCGAGGCCAGAATGCAGGCCGTGAACAGGTAAAGTCCCCATGCAGTTTCGATGGTCGCGTAGGAAATTCCCTTGGCCAGCGTGATGTAAAGCGCGATTAGAAAAATGTCGGCCATGGCCAGTTTGCCGAGGATGTTCAGCGCGGGTTGGACGCGGGCATCAAGCAGGTCCCACTGTATCAGGGCGGTGCCGATGGTTTTGATGTAAGGCGCGACAAGAGCGAAGATGGTGACGATCAGCGCCAGAAAGACGTCCGATTTCCACAGCGATTGCAGGCCGGTGATGACGCTGATTTCCGACAAACCAAAGATCGGCAGCAGACCGGCACGCATCAGCGGGGCAAACCATGCGATGGGGTAGAGGATCAGGAGCGAGAGGGTGGCGAGGCGGAGTATCATGGTAAAATGCGGGAAGTAAGAAAAGCAAACCTATTGCGATACTACCAAAGTCAAACTCCCGCATACTTCCAGACCAACTTTTTGGAAATTCCTTCGGACGTTGAAACCTAGGAGAATGAATAGTACCCCGACACCCATATCCAACAATGGGTCGTCGAGCTTATTCATCAGAAACGACATAACGAAAGCAACGACCACCAAAACAACGAGCCCCAGACCAGTCTGAAACGGAGACGTTTCCATTGCCGCTTCGGAGTACTTTTCTTCAGCGCCCCAGCCAAACTTTTGCCTTCTGAACGCGGCGATGGCGTCTGTGTAGTTTTCACCGGAGTCAGAGGTTTGTTTGAAACCGGGAATAAGGCCGGACAATATAATGCCAAGACCAAACAAATAGGAAAAACCAATCTGTTTAATGAAAGTCGCCAGGTCGCCAAATGTCGTAACTTCGATCACCGCACTGCCTCAATCGGCCCCTCTGCACTCCCACTGATGAACTGCTCTACATAAGGATCACCCGACGCATCCATCTGACTCACTGGGCCGGTCCACTGGATGACGCCTCCGTGCAGCATGGCCACGTTGTCGGCAATCGCGCGGACGGAACTCATGTCGTGGGTGATGGTCATCGCGGTGGCGCCCATCTCGGTAACGATCTCGCGGATCAGATCATTGATGACGCCGGACATGATCGGATCAAGACCGGTGGTGGGCTCGTCAAAGAAAATGATCTCGGGCTCGGCGGCAATGGCGCGGGCGAGGCCCACGCGTTTTTGCATGCCCCCGGACAGCTCGGACGGAAACCGGTCGGCCACGTCGGATTTCAGACCCACGCGGCGTAGTTTCTCGATAGCGATTTCGCGGGCGTATTCCGGCGGGCGCTTCAACGGTCCGCGCAGCAGGCGGAACGAGACATTCTGCCAGACGGGCAGCGAGTCAAACAGGGCAGCGCCCTGAAACAGCATCCCGAACCGGGCCAGAAACTTATCCCTATCGCCTTTGGCGGCGTCTTTGCCATCCACATAGATCATACCGCTGTCGGGTTTGATCAGGCCAAGGATACATTTCAGCGCCACCGATTTGCCGGTGCCCGAACCGCCGATGATGACCATCGAGGTACCCTTGGGGATCTCAAGGTCCATGCCCTGCAGAACCCGATTGTCCCCAAAGGCCTTTTGTACGTTCTCCATCCGGATCATAGCGAGAAGAACACCCCTGTCAGAATGAAGTTGGTGGCCAGAATCATGATAGCAGCAGATTCGACCGAGGATTTGGTGGCGCGGCCCACACCCTGCGCACCGCGGCCCGAGTTCATGCCGTAAAAGCAGCCCATGACCGCCGCGATCAGGCCGAAGGCTGCGCCCTTGGCCAGCGACGACATGATGTCATGGGCCTCAAGGAAATTGACTGTGTTCAGCAGGTAGGTCGCCGGATTGAAACCCAAATTTTGGGTCGCAACGACATAACCGCCCGCGATGCCAATGATATCTCCGATCCCGACCAGTAGCGGCACGGTAATCAGCGCGGCCAGAACGCGCGGGGCCGTCAGGTATTTCATCGGATGAGTGGACAGGGTGACCAGCGCGTCGATCTGCTCGGTCACTTTCATGGTGGCGATCTCGGCTGCGATGGACGAGGTCACGCGGGCGGCGATCATCAGGCCCACCAGCACGGGGCCCAGTTCGCGCACCATACCGATGGCAACGATCTGCGGCACCACGGCCTCGGCGTTGAAGCGAGCGCCGCCAGCGTAGATCTGCAGCGCCAGCGCGCCACCAGTGAAAATGGCGGTCAGGCCGACGACAGGCAGGGACAGCCAGCCGATGTTCATCAGCGCGACGATAAATTCGCGTGGGTAGTAGGGCGGACGAAAAATGTGCGAGATCGCATCAATCGTAAACAGCGCGACTTTGCCAAAGGTGGCAAACAGCGCCAGGACCGCGCGGCCCAACCCACCCAGCAGAGAAAGAGGATTCATTCCACGTAACCCCGTGAATAACGCGCGCCAAGCGAAGTGAGGATTTCATACCCGATGGTGCCTGCGGCCTCGGCCAGGTCATCGACTGTCTGGTGACCGTTCAGGATGCGCAGGCGTTCTGGGTCTTCGGGCAGGTCAGTGACGTCAATGGTGACAAGGTCCATCGATATGCGACCGACCACAGGGCAGGGTTGGTCCCCGGCAAATGCGTCGATACCGCCGCCAATGGCCCGGTGCAGCCCGTCCGCATACCCTGCGGCCACGGTTGCGATTCGTGATGGGCGTCGGGCAACCCAGCTACCGCCATAACCGACGGTTTCACCAACTTCGACCGCGCGCACCTGAATGACGGGCAGATCGACGGTTACGACGGGCTTGGCGTCGGCAAATGGCATGCCGCCATAAAGACCAACGCCCGGACGGCAGAAATCAAAGTGGAATTCCGAGCCCATCAGCGTGCCCGCCGTTGCCGCCAGCGACCGTGGTGCGGTGACACCATCGGTCATATCGCGGAAGGTCTTTAGCTGTTGACGGTTCATCGGGTGGTCGGGCTCATCCGAGCAGGCCAAATGCGATATGACCGCCTGTGGGTTCTGGCTTTCCATCTCAGACCTAAGCGCGGCCCAATCGGCGGGCTCAAGGCCCAGACGGTTCATTCCACTGTCCAGTTGAACTCCGAATGGGTGACTCGGCATGGCCTGTTGCAGGCGTTTGAACTGTTCCGGAGAGTTGATCAAAGGAATCAGGTTGTCAGCAAAGTGCAGCCCGTTGTCACCTTCCATGAACCCTGAGAAGACAAAAATCTGGGGTTCGGGGCCAACGGCTTTGCGCACGGCGGCGCCTTCTTCTGCGGCGGCGACAAAGAACTTGCGAACGCCTTGTTCGGCCAGGGTCGCAGATACCGGTCCGGCACCTAGGCCGTAGGCGTCAGCTTTGACCACGGCGCCGGTCTCGACATCCGTTTTTGCATTGAGCGCCCGCCAGTTGCTGGCGAGCGCCTGAAGATTGATCGTTAAACGTGCGGTACTCATGGTGCTGTTCATGACATTGGATTGCGGCAGGTCAAGGGGGTAGGCGGCAATTCTTGTGCATATCGCGGTGTTCCTACGCAGCTTCTGGCCGGTATCGCAAGATCATGGCTAAAAAAGGCTCGGACAAGGGCAGCCGAACTCTCGTCATTGTGTCCGACCTGTGATCAACTCGGCGCATGAAACGGGACCGTTGATCCATCTGAAAGGGGCCGTAATGCTGAACCTGACCGCCGACTACCGGGCTCGGGCTGCCGAACTGCCCGGCTTGTTTCTGGACGTCTTCACCGCCTCAGAAGGCGAAGGAGAGGGGCGTGCGGTTGCTGCTTTGGTGGATGACCTGCTGCTTTCAACACGCGATGGAGATCTTTTGGGCGTTTTGGCTTTGGACGACCGCAATCTGGCAGGTTGCATCCTTTTCTCGCGGCTCTGTTATGATCAGGACCCACGCCAGGTCTTTCTGATGTCACCGGTGGCCGTGCGCGCCGACAGGCAAAAGTCGGGCATTGGTCAAAAACTGATCGGTTTTGGATTGGAACAACTGCGCCATAACGGGGTTGATTTTGCAGTGACTTACGGTGATCCGGCATATTATTGCAAAACCGGGTTTCAACCGATCGCACAAACATTCGCACAACCGCCCATGCCGCTGAGCATGCCACATGGTTGGCTTGGACAATCCTTGAATGGCGACGATGCGCCGCTTATGGGCCCGTCCCGCTGTGTCAGCGCATTCAATAAGCCTGAGATGTGGTAGGTCAGTAGCCTTCGATCTGGCCGTCCTGTTGCCAGGGTTTGACCAAGTTACCGAACCGGGTGAACTGAGCCTCGAACGACAGCTCGACCGTGCCGATGGGGCCGTGACGCTGTTTGCCGACGATAACTTCGGCTTTGGCGTGCAGGCGCTCCATGGCCTGTTTCCACTCTTCCATCTTTTCCAGCTCGTGATCGCCGGGTTTTTCGCGTTCCTTATAATATTCCTCGCGGAACACGAACATCACCACGTCGGCATCCTGTTCGATCGAGCCCGATTCCCGCAGGTCAGACAATTGCGGGCGCTTGTCGTCGCGGTTTTCGACCTGACGGCTCAGCTGTGACAGGGCGATGACCGGGATGTTCAGTTCTTTGGCGATGGCCTTCATGCCCATCGAAATTTCGGCAATCTCGTTGACCCGATTTTCGGCCATGCCACGGCACAGCTGCAGATAGTCGATGACCAGCAGGTCCAGCCCATGCGTCCGCTTCAACCGCCGCGCGCGGGCGGCCAACTGAGAGATCGGCAGGGCCGGGGTGTCGTCGATGAACAAAGGGCAGGCTTCCAGATCCTTGGCCGCGTCGACAAAGCGGCGGAATTCGGATTCCGTCATGTCACCCTGACGAATTTTGTGGCTGGAAATCTCGGAGGCTTCGGCCAGAACCCGGCCCGCCAATTGCTCGGCACTCATCTCAAGCGAGAAGAAACCCACAACGCCACCGTCAATCGCGCCTTCGGTGCCATCCGGCTTGGTGCCGCGCTTGTACGCCTTGGCCACGTTGAACGCCACATTGGTCGCCAACGAGGTTTTCCCCATCGACGGACGACCCGCAAGAATAATCAAGTCGGACGGATGCAGCCCGCCCAACTGTTTGTCCAGGTCGGCCAGACCGGTAGAAATTCCCGCCATGCCACCACCACGTTGATACGCTTCGTTGGTGACGTTGACGGCTTCTGTGACCGCCTTGAGGAAAGATTGGAAACCCTGTTCGGTCTGGCCCTGCTCGGATAACTGATAAAGTTGCTGTTCAGCCTCGACGATCTGTTCTTTGGGCTCGCTGGATACATCCACCCGCGCCGCCTTGTCAGAGATATCCCGACCCAGCCGGATCAACTCGCGGCGAATAGCCAGGTCATAGATCATCTGGGCGTAGTCATGCACAGCAAACGCGCTGATCGAAGCCCCGGCCAGTTTCACCAGATAGGCGGGGCCGCCCAGTTCCTTCAGACCTTCATCTTCGGCCATGAAGGATTTCAGCGTGACGGGCGAGGCCAGCGCATTCTTGGCGATGCGATTGGCCGCAACCTCGTAGATACGGGCGTGGACCGGATCATAGAAATGTTCGGACCCGATGATCGAGGCCACCCGGTCATAAAGATCGTTGTTGGTCAGGATCGCACCCAGAAGCTGTTGTTCGGCTTCAATGGAATGCGGCATTGTTTCGGCGTTTTGAATCTTCGCCGCTGCCTGCTCGATGCTGCTTATCTCGTTCATTTTGTCCCCGCTGCCCACGGTGTTCTTACACGCGACACCGGCGTGTCGGCTATCTGGAAATACTTGTGGGTAACTATGGGTAACGCCTTGGGATAAGTTTTGAAGACGCCATAGTTCCAGAATGGATTTGGTCTATTATGTAGGATATCGCGCAGATGTCACTATATATTGTTTCCCCAAAGCCGATTCTCAGACGTTTATCCCCATGTAATCCACAGCAAGTTTACGTGGATTTATTCGCATCCTGCCACTTGCGCGGGTCGTTCAGGAAGGCCTCGACACCATCAAGTGTTTCTTGGTCAAAGGCTTTCTGCGCTTTGGCCTCTGCCAAAACATCCCACCATGTGCAAAGTTGATGCAGCTTCACGCCGTGATCGCCCAGCGTTTTTTCGGTTTCGGGGAAAATACCATAGTAGAAGATCACCGCCGTATGCCCGCAGGTCGCGCCGGTTTCACGGATCGCATCCACAAAGGACAGCTTCGAGCCGCCATCGGTGGTCAGGTCCTCGACCAGCAATACACGCTCACCTTCGCTCATCGCACCTTCGATACGAGCGTTGCGGCCATAACCTTTCGGTTTTTTGCGCACGTAGGTCATCGGCAACGCCATGCGTTCGGCGACCATGGCGGCAAACGGGATGCCGGCTGTCTCACCACCTGCGATGTTATCAAACGCCTCAAAACCCGCATCACGCATTACGGTGACCGTCAGGAAATCCATCAAGGTCGAGCGGATGCGCGGGTACGAGATCAGCTTGCGACAATCGATATAGGTCGGGCTGGGCAGGCCCGAGGCCAATGTGAAGGGTTCGCGAGAGTTAAAGTGGACGGCCTTGATCTCCAGCAGCATCCGCGCGGTCAGGCGGGCGATTTCGGTGCTATCGGGGAAAGAGCTGGGGATCATGGTGCAACCTCGGGACAAAATGACATTGCGGGCTGATAGCCTGTCCTTTGGGCCAGAGTCGAGAGGGCTGAGCCGCAAAAGAAAAGCGGACCCGCAAGAGGTCCGCTTTGCGCCCTTGCGGGCCGCGCAGGCTAAGGTGGGCTTAGCTGCTCATATCATAGGCCCGTTCACCGTGTACCGACAGATCTAGCCCGTTTGTCTCGGTTTCTGCGTCTACGCGAAGCGGGGTGATAAGTGCAACCAGTTTGATCAACACAAAAGTGACAACTGCCGTAAAGGCACCCACAATCACCAGCCCGCCAATCTGGGCAGTCCAAGCGCCCAAACCGAATACGGCGATCATCAGCGTGCCAAAGATGCCGCCCACGCCATGAACGGCAAAGACGTCCAGCGTGTCGTCGATCTTGGCGATGTTGCGGATGACGTTGACCGCCTCCTGACATAGGACACCTGCGACTGCACCGATGATTAGCGCCTGCACCGGATCGACATAGCCCGAAGCCGGAGTAATCGACGCCAGACCAGCGATTGTGCCGGTGACCAGCCCCACCATCGAGGCTTTGCCGTATTTGATGCGTTCGTACAGCGCCCATGTCAGTGACGCGGTCGCCGCCGAGATATGCGTGACAGTCATCGCCATCGCCGCACCACCATCAGCGGCCAATTGCGAGCCGCCATTGAAACCGAACCAGCCGACCCACAGCATCGCGGCACCAATCATGACAAAGCCGGGGTTGTGCGGTGGCGTCGTGCGATTGCGGCGTGGTCCAAGTGCAATGGCGATGATCAGTGCAGCCAGACCGGCGGTTTCGTGGACAACGATGCCACCCGCAAAGTCGCGGACACCCACCTCACCAAGAATGCCACCATCGGTCAGCATGCCGCCGCCCCAAATCCAATGCACCACGGGCGCGTAGCACAGCAACATCCACAGGGCTGAGAATGTCAGGACAAACCCAAACCCCACACGTTCGACATAGGCCCCAACGATCAGGGCTGGGGTGATGATGGCAAAGGTCATCTGGAAGGCAAAAAACAGGACTTCTGGCAGGGTGCCCGACAGGCTGTCGGCGTCGACACCGTTCAAAAACGCTTTGCCCAGCCCGCCCCAAAGGCCCGACCCACCGTCGCCAAATGCGATGGAATAGCCTGCGACCAGCCACAGGATGCTCATCAAACAGGCGATGCTGAAACAGTGCATGAAGACGCTCAGCACGTTGCGGGCGCGCACGAGGCCGCCGTAGAACAGGGCCAGGCCCGGCAATGTCATGAACAGGACTAGGGCGGTTGCCACTATGATCCAGGCGGTATCGGCTCCATTCATTAGCCGGTCTCCTTTTTTGCGTCTTTTACGTGCGTGGAAGGGGTTGAAGCCGACAGCAGTCGCGGAAAAAAGAGGCAGACGCGGTTTTAGCGCCTGATTAACGGGCTTTTGGCCAAGCGGTGATAAAACAGGCACCCGATGGTGCTGGATGCCCAATAATTAAACAACTTGGGAAAGGTGCGTTGGCGCAGATCTACTGGCGTCATTGGGGAAACCGACGTGTAAGCGGGTGTCAGGCTCGCCAACGTATGACCCATTCGAAAGCGACCTGCGCTAAGGGATTGCTTGTCTTGGTTGAAAGCGGCTTCTAAAGTCGGTTGCGACGACAGGAGGGGCCGGAATGACGGTGGAGTTGGCAGGACCACGCATCCAGAATTTGGATAAAGTCCTGGAGGGCATCAGTGACATTCACGGCACAGGCTTGTTTGCGCGGTCCGATATCCAAACTGGTGCTGTTCTGGGGTATTTAGACGGCCAAATCGTCGATTATGATCGTCATCCCACGGTTCGCGATCTGGAGTGGAACGGGGTTGGCGGAAGCAAGGTTCTCTGCCGCCCATTTGCCACCCAATACGCTTTGATTAACCATTCGTTTACCCCCAATCTTTCAATACTCAGAATCGATTGGGCCATTGTGGCCTGTAAGGATATTTGTGAAGGAGAAGAATTGACGCTTGATTACCTCGAGCATGGCGTGCCCGAAACCTATCTAAATTCTCCACACGGAAATTACCTGCGTAACAATTGAAAATATGTTCACTCATCATCTTATTCATCCAGTGCATCTGGAAACCGAAACCCGTATCCGGCTGTCCTCTGTCATTCGATAAATTGTCCCTTCAAGACCAGTGCTTTGCGGTAAAACGGCCGAGGAGATCTCGGAGAACAGGCTTAACGCAAACCATACTGATGAATTACACGCATTCTCTGGCAACGCCTTCACAAAAAGTCTGACTGAACTGCGTCGCAATGCCTGCCTTGAGTGGGATCTGTCGGATCTGGTGACATCCCCGGAACCCCATTGCGACGCGTGGTATTTCAAACTCCTGCTGATGGTTTCTGGTGATATGTGTCTGGTCTATGGCGCGAGTTTCTAGGATCTTGCGCACTTGCCCGAAAACCCGCGGCCTTACTACCGCGACCACACGCTTCCCGAAGTTTCAGAACTGGTCGACGCATTGGTTTCCGTTTTGCAGCTTCGCGTTGGATCGCGGCTTGAGGCTGATCTGGACACATCCATTCAAGTCGTCCTTGGTGGGGTGGACACGGCACCATTCCATGAACGCCTTTCGAAGTTGTTCGAAGAGGAAGGGCTGGTATTGGAAGATTGCGAGATGTCGGCGGCAGAAAATGGGGATTGGACCATCTACGGAGGCTGGAGTTATTCCGCCATCGTTCGCAAAGACCTGGCCGAGGAATTCTATTTCGTTGCGCTGATGTTCAGGTTGCAGCTGGACTGGATCAAAGCGCGCCGTATTCGCAACAAGATCGTCAATACTGCGGATGAGCGCGCCGAATCCTATCACGGAAGCAAAATTGGCGAACTCAATACCGCCCTGAATGAGTTGATCTTTTTCCTACAGGTGGCCCGCCAAAGGCGGGCTGATTACCAGGCGAACCTGAAACCTGGCTTGCCCGGTGTTACGATTCGACCAACACGCGCTGGCAAATCGAAGATAACTTTGACAGCCTTTACAAAGCGGCCTGTGATTTTCGGAATTATGTCGGTTTTATCAGCGACGAAAAATCCAAGCTGCAACTCGAGATTCAGTCAAAACTGCTGTACTTCATCGCTGGTCTGGACACATTGGCGATATCCTCTTTTGCAATGACGTTGCTGTCTTTTCGGCGCGGTGACAGCCCTATGTTGCCCAGCTGGATTCACCAATATGGCCCAAAGCTGCTGTTGTTTCTTGTGGCGTCGAATGTCGTTCTTTTGCTGGTGATTTTCGTGCTGGGCTTCATTCGAAAAAGATAGGCAGTTTTGGCGCCACATTAAGAAAATGCGCCAAGCCCTTGTGCCAGCAGTGCCAAAGCATGATCTCGCGCGGCCACGCGCACGTTGTCCCGACCCAATGCACCAAATTCGACGGTCTCGGTCAGCGTGGGATGGCCTTTCGCGGCCATCCCAAAACAAACCCGGCCTTCGGGTTTGAATTCAGAACCGCCAGGGCCCGCGATACCGGTTACGGAAACCGCCAATTGCGCGTCGGAGTGCGCCAGGGCACCGTCCGCCATTTCACCCGCAACCTGTTCCGAAACCGCCCCATGTGCGACCAGTGTTTCGCCCTGAACCCCCAGCATTTGCTGTTTCGCGGTGTTCGTGTAGGTGACAAACCCACGCTCGACTACGGCTGAACTGCCGGGGATATCGGTCAGCGCCGCCGCCACCATACCGCCGGTACAACTTTCGGCTGTGGCGATCATCACGCCCTTTGATTTGGCGCGGTCGAGGATTTCGGCAACGGTCACAGGCCCAGAACTCCGTGCGAGATACCGGCGAGGATCAGAACTCCGACCCCGGCGAGGATACCGGCAATGACATCGTCCAGCATGACACCCATTGCGTCGTCGCGCCGGTCGGCCCAGCCAACAGGGCCCAGTTTGGTGATGTCGAACAAGCGGAACAGCACGAAGCCGGCAATCCAGCCCGGCCAAAGTGCCGTGATTTCAATCCCGTGTGCCCAGGAGGGATAGGAAATTGCCCAAAGCGCGATGAACTGCCCGGCGACCTCGTCGATGACAATCTCGGACGGATCGTGATTGTCCTGGCCCGCTGTCATCACGCGTGCGGCCCAGAGACCGCCAAAGAACGCGGCCAGTGTGGCGATTACCAACAGCGGAAAGCCACCCAGTGTATGCAGAACCCACGCCAGCGGCAGGGCGGCCAGTGACCCCCATGTGCCGGGCGCAGGTCGCAGATAGCCCACGCCGCAGACGGTTCCGATCAGTTGCGCGGCGGTCATGATTTCACCAGACAAGCTGTGGCGAGTGAGGCAATCCCCTCGCTTCGGCCAGTGAACCCCAGCCGTTCCGACGTCGTTGCTTTGACCGAGACCTGATCCGCGCTCAGGTCCATGATCCGTGCCATCTCGTTGCGCATGGCAGGCGCATGGGGGCCGATTTTGGGGTATTCGCAGACCAGTGTGCAGTCGACGTTCGAGATTTTGTAGCCCATCTGCCCGGCCAGTTCGACCGCATGGCGTAGGAAAATCTCGCTGGCAGCACCCTTCCATTGCGGGTCTGAGGGGGGGAAGTGCTGTCCAATGTCGCCCTGCGCCAACGCGCCATAGATGGCGTCAGTGACGGCGTGCATGCCCACATCCGCGTCTGAATGACCTTGCAGGCCGCGATCATGCGGCACCTTCACACCACACAGGATCACGTGATCCCCGTCGCCAAACCGATGCACGTCATACCCGTTGCCCAGCCTTACATCCATATCCGTTCCCAATATGCGTTCCGCCCGGGCAAAATCCTCGGGCCGTGTGATTTTGATGTTATCCGCATTGCCCGGCACGATGGCCACGTCCAGCCCGGCGGCACGGGCGACCTCGACATCGTCGGCAGCGCCTCCTGGGTGGGCCGCGTGGGCCGAGGCGATGGCGTCATAGTGAAAACCCTGCGGCGTTTGCGCAGCGAACAGCCCGGTCCGGTCCTGAGTTCCCGTCACGATAGAACCGTCCCCGGTCCAGAGCGCATCAGTGACCGCCAACCCCGGCGCGGCAGCAGGGTGGGTTTCCAGTGCTTCCAGAACCTGTTGAATGGTCTGAAAGTCAACACACGGCCGCGCTACGTCATGGATGAGAACGCGATGCACCCCATAGGGCAACAGCACATCAAGCCCGTTGCGCACCGATCCGGCCCGGTCACTGCCGCCGTTGGCAAGGATCAAATCAGAGTTTTCGAACTCGGCCCATGCGTCCCTGTCATCTTCGGACAAGACAAGCACGATCTGGTCGACTTGCTCTTGAAATTGATCAATCGTCCAATCCGCAACGCGGCGCCCTGCCAATGGGCGCCACTGTTTTGGTGTTCCCCCTCCGGCGCGCAGGCCGCGTCCTGCGGCGACGATGATGGCGGCGGTGGTCATGGGGGCGTTCTCTCCGATGGTTTGAGGCAATCTTTAGGGTGCGGTGAATGCAGAGGCAATCACCCACGTAAAGTTGCCTAAAAAATAGGCACATGATGATTTAGCGGGCTTGAAGGTCGCCGTTTTGTTGTTCATATGCGCTCAATTCGATATCAAAGCCGCAACTGCCCAAGGATTAAGCACGTTGACTCTGCTCCTCGCTGACAAAGCCCTGAACCCGCCGGTCTTGCTGGCACCGATGGCCGGAATCACCGACCGTCCGTTTCGCGATCTAGTGATGCGTTTTGGCGCGGGCATGGTCGTGAGCGAAATGGTCGCCAGCCAGGAGATGGTTCAGGCCAAGCCTGGCGTGCGGGAGCGGGCCGAACTTTCGGCAGATGTTGAGAACACCGCCGTTCAACTGGCGGGGCGTGAAGCGCATTGGATGGCCGAAGCCGCCAGACAGGTGGCCGATCGCGGGGCGCGGGTGATCGACATCAACATGGGCTGCCCGGCCAAGAAGGTGACGAACGGTTATTCTGGGTCAGCCTTGTTAAAGACGCCGGATCACGCACTGACATTGATCGAGGCCGTTGTCGAAGCCGTTGATGTTCCGGTAACTCTGAAGACCCGACTGGGCTGGGACGACAACCTGCTGAATGCGCCCGACGTGGCGAGACGAGCCCAGGATGCGGGTATTTGTATGGTCACGATCCATGGCCGTACGCGTTGTCAGTTCTACAAGGGCAGTGCCGATTGGCGGGCGATCCGCGCGGTGAAGCAGGCGGTGTCGATCCCGGTTATCGCGAACGGGGATATCGTGGATACGGACGCCGCGCGTGTTGCGCTGGATCAATCCGGCGCGGATGGAGTGATGGTCGGGCGTGGGGCGCAGGGCAAGCCGTGGTTGCTGGCGCAGATTTGTCATGATCTCTATGGCGCAGCCGCGCCGGAAGTTCCGGCGGGTGACGACCTGATCGAAATGGTACGTGCGCATTATCAGGCGATGCTTGGGTTCTACGGGTCCGATCTGGGCCTGCGCGTCGCGCGCAAGCATCTGGGCTGGTACATGGATGAGGCCGGCACGCCCGCCACCCTGCGCCGTTCCGTTCTGACTGCGCGCGATACCGACGAGGTGTTACGCCTGCTGGGTGATGCGCTGAACACAGATGCAGAGGCGGCGGCATGACCTCGGATCAGGATATTTGGACCTCGCTGCCGGTTCCCGCTTTCATCATCAACGCCGAAGACCGGATTGCCGATGTGAATTCGGCTGGCGAAGGGTTTCTGAACGCATCGCGCAAAGCTGTTGTCGGGCATCCGGTCTGGGATCAGATTGCCGTGGATGCCCCGCTGGAAGAAGCGTTTGAGCGCGCGCGTGAACATGGCACGCCGTTGTTCGTGAACGATGTGGATGCAGGGTCGGGCAACCGGGCCCCGCTGCAATGCGCATTGCAGATTGCGCCTTTGGTCGGGCATCCCGGATCGATGATCATGATCATCTCACCGCGTGAGCTGGCCGGGCGAATGACCTTGGGCAATACGGTGAAATCCGCAGCGCAGTCCGCCATCGGCATGGCCGAGATGCTGGCGCATGAGATCAAGAATCCACTGGCCGGGATCACCGGCGCGGCGCAATTGCTCAGCATGAATATCCCGCCGCAAGACCTTGAACTAACAGATCTTATTGTCGCTGAAAGTCGCCGCATCGTTAAGTTGCTGGAACAGGTCGAGCAATTCGGAAACCTGCAACAACCTGATTTCAAACCGGTCAATGTTCATGACGTCCTCGACCGCGCGCGCCGGTCGGCGCTGCTGGGGTTTGGCGCGCATATGAAAATTATCGAGGATTACGACCCTTCGTTGCCGCTGGCCTACGGAGACCCGGATCAGTTCCTGCAGGTGGTGTTGAACCTGCTCAAGAACGCCTCGGAGGCCGCTGACCCCAAGGGCGGAACGATCCGCTTGCGCACATATTTCGAACATTCCTTCCGGTTGCGGCGCAATGATGGATCGGGCCATTCCCTGCCGCTGCAGATCGAAATCATCGACGATGGCCCGGGTCTGCCCGAGAAGATACGTGGGGATATTTTTGATCCCTTCGTTTCAGGCAAGGAAAACGGCACCGGCCTTGGGCTGGCGCTGGTCAGCAAGATCATCTCGGACCATGACGGCTGGATTTCTGCCGACTCGGTACCGGGCCGCACGGTGTTCCGCATCTCGCTGAGGCGGGCACCAAAGGACGCAATGTAAAACAAGGAGAGCACCCGATGGATGGTACAGTACTGGTTGCAGATGACGACCGCACGATCCGCACTGTTCTGACGCAGGCCCTGACGCGGGCGGGGTGCAAAGTACACGCGACCTCGTCGCTTACCACGTTGATGCGCTGGGTTGGCGAAGGCAAAGGCGACGTCGTGATCTCGGACGTGGTAATGCCGGACGGTAACGGGCTGGAGATGCTACCGAAAATCTCGCAAGATCGACCCGGTTTGCCGGTCATCGTGATCTCGGCCCAGAACACGATCATGACGGCGATTCAGGCGGCTGAGGCGGATGCCTATGACTACTTGCCCAAGCCCTTTGATCTGCCCGATCTGATGAAGAGGACCGCTCGGGCGCTTGAGCAAAAGCAACATGTGCAGTCCGAAGCGATCGATGTTTCCGAAGATCGCCCGGAAGAACTGCCCCTTGTTGGGCGTACACCGGTGATGCAGGCGATGTACCGGTTGGTCGCACGGGTGATGAATACCGATTTGTCCGTGATGATATCTGGGGATAGTGGCACAGGTAAATCATTGATTGCACGCGCTATTCATGATTTCTCGGATCGGCGCACATTGCCGTTTGTAACCGCCACTGCGGCGGACCTGCGCGATCTGGAAGGGCCCGCACGCATCATGGCGCGCGTACGTGGCGGCACACTGTTGATCGATGAGATTGCTGATATCGAAGACGAATTGCAGGCACGCATCGTGCGTATGATGGATGCGCCCGGTGATCACGTTCCGCGCTTCATGGCCACCAGCCAGTCGGACCTGACCGAAGTGATGGAGAATGGGCGGGTGCGCCAAGATCTGTATTATCGCCTGTGCGGCGCAACGGTGCATGTGCCCGCCTTGCGCGAGCGGGTGGACGACATCATCTTGTTGGCCGATCACTTTCTGGCGCGCGAAGAGCGTGAGCATGGCGCTAAACGCTGGCTCAGCCCTGATGCTGTAGAGCTGTTTCGACGTTATTCGTGGCCGGGCAATGTGCGACAGCTGGAAAACGCCGTGCGCCGTCTGAGCCTGACCAGCCGCACCGACGAGATTACCAAATCTGAGGTCGAAATGGTTCTGGGCAGCCAGCCCGAGGCCGAACCGATTCTGGGCGATGGTGAACGTGAGAAATTATCGGCCTCAGTTGCCCGTCATTTGCGCCGATATTTCGACCTACACGGAAATCTCTTACCGCCTCCGGGTCTGTATCAGCGGATTTTGCGCGAGGTCGAGGGGCCGCTGATAGAACAGGCTTTGGACGCAACCGGCGGAAATCAGGCGAAATGTGCGGATCTGCTGGGGATTAACCGGAATACGCTGCGGAAAAAGATTACAGATCTCGATATTCAGGTGACACGTCGACGCAAACTGATGTAATATCGCCACACAAATCGTGGCATCTGGGTTCTCACCCGGCAAGGACCACGACATATGGCGGTACGTCGCGCAAGCGACACATCAGGATGAGGGCAGACGGTGGCAACCCGGGCACAGAGCGGGCCGATTCCAGCGATAAATCGGTGGCGGAAATCCCGAAAACTGCGCAATTTCGGCACTTTGGGGCTGGTTCTTCTGGGCCCTGCGCTGGCGTTGTCGACCTATCTTGTCATCGGTCCTTTTGATCTGGGGGCAACGGCCCCAACGCTGCGCCTGATCCTTCTGGCAGATTTGGTTTATGTGCTGGTCGTGGCCGCCCTTGTTTTAGGGCAGGTCTTCAACCTGATCGCGGCGCGCCGGGCGAAGTCCGCGGGCTCCCGTCTACACCTTCGATTGATCGGCGCATTCACGCTGTTGGCTCTGGTGCCGACTGTCACCGTTGCGATCTTTGCGGGGTTGACGGTGAATATCGGTCTGGAAGGGTGGTTTTCGGATCGCGTGCGTCAGGTGGTGGGCTCGTCCCTGACCGCGGCCGAAGCATATGAGTTGGAACACCGGCAGGGTCTGACACAGGACGCAACCATTCTTGCGCGGTACCTGGATAATGCGCGTAACCGCGACTTTTACATTTCGGACGCGGAGTTGCGCGAAGTTCTTGCGCAAGGACAAGCGCAGATTCAACGTGGTCTGCGCGAGGCGTATGTCATTGATGGTATTGGCGAAATCAAGTCGCGCGGGGATCGTTCTTATCTATTCGATTTCGAGGCCCCTACACCTGAACAAATGATTCAGGCCACGGATGACGGCGTCCTGATCATCGCCGATTGGCAAAATAATGAATTCCGCGCGCTTGTTCCGTTGCAGGCTTATCTGGACCGGTATCTTTATGTCAGCCGCGAGGTGGATGGACAGCTATTGACGCTGCTGGACGATACCAAGGAAACGGCGCAATTCTACCAACAGTTGGAAAGCGAACGGGGCAGGGTGCTGTTCGAATTCGGACTGCTGTATCTGGGCTTTGCAGTGATCCTTATTCTGGCGGCCATGTCGCTGGGCATGTGGTTCGCCGAACGCCTCTCGCGCCCGGTGGGTCGATTGACCACGGCTGCTCAGCGCGTTGGTGCGGGTGATCTGAGTGTGCAGGTGATCGAAGAGGCCAACGATGACGAAATCGCAATGTTAGGCCGTTATTTCAATCAGATGACGCGACAACTTAAAGGACAGCGCGATACGTTACTTGAGAACACCCGCCAGATTGAACGCCGTCGGCGTTTGTTCGATTCTGTGCTTAGCTCGGTGACCTCAGGCGTGGTTGGTGTTGACCCAGATGGCTGCGTGACATTCGTGAACCGTTCGGCCGAGCGGTTGCTAGACTGGACGCGCGTGGATGAGCAGCTTGCCATCGGAATTGCGGTGCCGGAGTTCCTACCGCTGTTCGAAAGCCTAAAGGAAAGTGGGCAAGAGGCCGTGCAGGGTGAGATCAAGGTCACCCGCAAAGGTCAACTTGAAAACCTGCTGGTCCGCATGGCGACCCGCCGTGGCGAAGATGGCGGGCTTGAGGGTTATGTGGTTGCTTTCGATGATGTGACCGATCTGGTCAGTGCGCAGCGGATGGCCGCTTGGGGCGACGTCGCGCGGCGGATCGCGCACGAGATCAAGAACCCGCTGACGCCAATCCAGCTGAGCGCGGAACGGATTAAACGCAAATTCGCACGCAAGTTGGATGAAGAGGATTGCGATAGCCTTGAATCTATGACCGACGTTATCGTGCGGCAGACAAATGATCTACGGCGGATCGTGGACGAGTTTTCGAAATTCGCACGGATGCCGGAACCAGACAGGCGCGAAGAAGACGTCGTCGGACTGGTGCGCGAGGCGGTGCTGTTGCAGCAGGCCGGGCAACCGGACGTGCAGATCGATGCAACGCTACCGGATCAACCGATATTGACGGATGTGGACGCCACGATGCTGAATCAGGCTCTGACTAATCTGATCAAGAATGCCGGTGAGGCCATTGAAACACTAAAACAAAAAGGCCCACCAGATAACCTGAAGCCACAGATAAAGGTGGACGTGATCAGCGATGACGCGGGTACGGTGATTACCATCGCTGACAACGGCATCGGACTGCCCGAAGATCGGGCGCGACTGTTCGAGCCGTATGTGACCACAAGGGACGAGGGCACAGGTTTGGGCCTGCCCATCGTCAAAAAGATTATCGAAGAACATGGCGGGGCGCTCACTCTGGAAGATGCACCCGTCTTTGACGGACAGGACCATTTTGGTGCGATGGCCGTGATCCGTTTACCGGGGGGAAATCTCTCTCCGACCGCAGCGCCACAAAAGCAGGCAATTCATACAAACAAACTGAAAGCAGGCCAAAGATGAGCGACATTCTGATCGTAGATGACGAACGCGATATTCGCGAGCTGGTGTCCGACATTCTGGAGGATGAAGGCTATTCAACCCGGCTGGCTGGCAACTCGGACGAGTGCATGGCCGAAATCAATTCTGAACCGCCGGGGCTGTTGATACTGGATATCTGGCTGAAAGACAGCCGCATGGACGGGATCGACATTCTGAAGGCGGTGAAACGCGACAACCCCGACGTGCCGGTGGTGATTATTTCCGGCCATGGAAACATTGAAATTGCCGTGGCGGCGATCAAGCAAGGGGCGTATGACTTTATCGAAAAGCCCTTTAACATCGACCAGTTGATGGTGGTGATCCGACGCGCCATGGAAACCTCGCGCCTGCGTCGCGAGAATGCCTCGTTGAAGCGCAAAGAGGTCACCAATTCGGATATGATCGGCAAGTCCGCGTCTTTCCGCGCGATGCAAAGCCAGTTGGACAAGGTGACCAAGTCGAACGGTCGTGTGATGCTGAGCGGCCCTGCCGGATCGGGCAAGGAAATCGCTGCGCGATATATCCACGCGCATTCCAACCGCGCCAATGCGCCCTTTGTGACCGTGAACTGCGCCGGGGTTGAACCTGAGCGTGTGGAAGAAGTTCTGTTTGGCCGTGAATCCTCGGAACGCGGCATCGAGCCCGGCCTGTTGGAAGAGGCCCATGGCGGTGTGGTCTATTTCGACGAGGTGGCCGATATGCCGATGGGCACGCAGTCCAAGATATTGCGTGTGCTGGTCGATCAGCAATTCCAACGTGTTGGTGGGTCGGACAAGGTGCGGGTTGATCTGCGGGTAATCTCATCAACCAACCGCGATCTTGAAACGGAAATCGCCGCCGATCGGTTCCGCGAAGAATTGTATCACCGCCTGAACGTGGTGCCGATTGCGGTGCCGTCGCTGGAAGAACGGCGCGAGGATATCCCGGTTCTGGCGCAGCATTTCATTGAGATGTGTAATGAAACGCAGGGGCTCGCGATGCGTGAGATCTCGGAAGAGGCGGTGGCGCTGTTACAGACTATGACCTGGCCAGGTAATGTGCGGCAGCTCAAGAACCTGATTGAACGCGTGCTGATCCTAGGGGACGATTCTGGCCCGATCGAGGCCAAGGAATTGCCCGCCGAAGAAGAAAAGACCGACGACTCGGGTCGTGTGGTGCTATCGGGTGCGCTGGCAACCTTGCCCCTGCGCGAAGCCCGCGAGGCGTTCGAGCGGGAATACCTGCTGACCCAGATCAACCGCTTTGGCGGCAATATTAGCCGTACCGCCAGCTTTGTCGGGATGGAGCGCAGCGCGCTGCACCGCAAACTAAAATCGCTGGGGGTTGTGACCTCGAACAAATCGGGCGCGCGAGTGGCACAACTGGACGAACCGGAGCCGGCGGAATAATCCGCCGGGCCATTACCCCGCCTGACCGGGATCGATGATCTGGAACGACCCGTTGTCGAATTTCACATAGCACGATTGGGTGCCTATCGGTGGCAATGTCGTGGTGGCCGCGGCGGGCACCCGTGATTTCACGTTCTGCTTGCAAGGCGGCAGGCTGATCGGGCGAAACCCTTTTTTGGCCATGCACTGGGCCTCGACCTGATTGCGCAATCCTTGATTTGCATCGACGCTGTAAACCTGACCGGGCTGCCACCAGCCGGGCGAGCGGTAACAGCGCCCCCGCCCATCACAATAGGTGCGTCCGGGCCAATACGTGGGCGGGCTTTGACGTATCTGAGTGGCCACCGGAACCTCTTCCAGCGCCTTAACCTGGCATTGAGTGGTCTCAGCTTGAAGGCGCGTAACGCTCTCACCTTCACGATAATACAGTGAAAGGGGGCCTTCGCATGCGGACAGGACCACTAATGGAATAATCAAACGAAGTACTGATTTCATAGGCTTATCTTGCCTTAGCTTTGCCGGTATGACAATTCAATTGACCGCTTTGGGGGCATCTGTCATTCAAAGATTTCAGGCAGAAGGGCCAAAAACATGAAGGTCATCATTTGCGGTGCGGGTCAGGTCGGCTGGCAGATTGCACGGCACCTTTCGGGCGAGCTGAACGATGTGACGGTGGTGGACAACAACCCTGACCTGGTGCGTCGCGCGACCGAAACGCTGGATGTGCAGGGGATTGCAGGGTTTGCCAGTTATCCGGACGTGCTGGAGAGGGCAGGCGCCCGTGACGCCGACATGATCATTGCCGCGACCCATTCGGATGAGGTGAATATGGTCACCTGTCAGATGGCGCACTCCATTTTCTCGATCCAGCGCAAGATCGCGCGCTTGCGTTCGAAATCCTATCTCGAGGCGATCCACTCGGACTTGTTTCGTCGCGATCACCTGCCCATCGACGTGGTGATCAGCCCTGAGCGCGAGGTGGCCGCCGCCGCCATGCGCCGCCTGTCCGCACCTTCGGCCTTTGACACGGAAATGTTTATGGATGGTAAAGCCCAGTTGCTGGGCATCCGCATCGAAGAAGACTGTCCCATCATCAATACGCCGCTACGGCAACTGACAGATCTGTTTTCAACACTCAGCTCTATTGTCGTGGGGGTTCGGCGCGACGGCAGCCTGTTTGCACCGGAATCCGAGGACCAGTTGTTCGTTGGCGATGAATGTTATGTCTTCAGCAATGTTCAGGACGTTGACCGCACGATGGAGGTCTTTGGCAAGACACAAAAGAAACAGGACCGCGTTGTGATCGTCGGTGGTGGCAATGTCGGGCTTGAGGTTGCGCGCACGCTGGAAGAGCGTGAAAGCCGGGTGCGCGCCAAAATCATCGAACGGGACCGCAGCTGCGCCGAACACGCCGCTGAAGCATTGGAACGAACGATTGTTCTGAATGGCGACGGGCTCGATGCGGCCCTGCTGCGCGAGGCCGGGATCGAACGGGCCGATGCGATGCTGGCGGTTACCGATGACGACCGGGCCAACATGCTGGTCGCTGTGCGCGCCAAATCCGAAGGCTGTGCGCTGGCGATTGCGTTGATCAATGATCCAACAATGGTGGCGCTGATGGGCCCGCTGGGGATCGATGCTTATATCAACCCGCGTGCCACGACCGTCAGTTCAATCCTGCGCCACATTCGCCACGGGCGGGTGCGGCAGGTCTATTCCATTGGGGATGCCGAGGCCGAGGTGATCGAGGCCGAGGTGTTGTCGACCTCGCCGCTGGCCGGTCAAAAACTGCGCGACATTGATTTCCCCGAAGGCGTTCTGGTGGGTGCTGTACGCAAGGGGGATGAGGTGCTGCGCCCCACTGGCAGTCTGCGGATCGAGGAAAAAGATGTCGTGGCGATCTTTGCCATGGCCAAGGATGTGCCCGAGGTCGAGCGGTTGCTGCAGGTTTCGATCGATTTCTTCTGATGATGCGCGCGCGAACACAGCAGATCGGTTTGGTGCGGCGCTTGCCGCTGTTCCTGTTGATCTGGGCGGTGTTTTCGCTGTCGATGTGGGTGCCGGCGATCTATGCGCTGGCGCTGGATGATCATGACACGTCGCGGTCGTTCTTCTATTCCGGTTTGTTGGGGCTGTTCGTGGTGGCCTCGGTCGGGTTGGCGTCATCGAACCGGGTGCCGCGAAGGGGCACATTGGGGCAATTGGCGGTGTTGTTGGGGTGTTTTACGGTACTGCCCTTGTTTCTTGCCATTCCGCTGCACGATGCGTTGGGCAATACCACTTTCTTGAACGCCTATTTCGACATGGTCAGTGCGCTGACAACCACGGGCGCTGACATTTTCCCAGACCCTGATCGCCTTACGGCCCCGCTGCACCTTTGGCGGGCGCTGGTGGGGTGGATTGGCGGCTTACTGATGTGGATTTCGGCGGCCGCGATTCTGGCACCGCTGTCGTTGGGCGGGTTCGAGGTGACCGCACGTGGGCAACCCGGCCGTCCGGTCTCTGGTGTTGCACAAAGTGAAAAGGTCGATCCGCGTGGACGATTGATCCGAGTGACTCGCACGCTGACGCCAGTTTATACAGGTCTGACGGCGGTGATCTGGCTGTTGCTGCTGATCGCAGGCGAGCAAGGACTGACCGCCATCTGTCATGCGATGTCCACAATGGCTACGTCCGGAATCTCTCCGGTCGGTGGGCTTGAGGGCGCACAGGCTGGTTTCACGGGTGAGGCGATCATATTCTTGTTCCTGTTCTTTGCCCTGTCCCGACTGACCTTTTCCACGGATACCGCCACCACCGGGTATTCGCGGCTGGACAAGGACCCAGAGTTTCGAATTGGTCTGCTGATTGTCATCGCCGTTGCAACGCTTTTGTTTTTTCGTGTGTGGGCGGGCGTCAATGAAATCGGCGGGACACTGAGCCCGATTGATGCGGTGTATGTGTTCTGGGGTATGGTGTTCACGGCACTGGCTTTCTTGACAACGGCCGGGTTCGAAAGCGCCAACTGGAATGATGCACAGCAATTGTCGGGGCTGGGGACGCCCGGCCTGATCCTTATGGGGCTGGCCCTGATCGGCGGGGGAGTCGCAACCACGGCGGGCGGCGTCAAACTGCTGCGGGTATTCGCTTTGTACCTGAACGGAGCGCGTGAGATTGACCGGCTGATTTACCCCTCATCGGTCAGCGGCGTAGGGGGTGGTAACCGACGCATTCAAAGTGACGGAGCCTTTATCGCCTGGATCTTTTTGATGATGTTCGCACTGACGGCCGCCTTATTCAATCTGCTGCTGGCGATGATGGGGGCAGGGTTCGAACAGGCCATGGTCCTGACCGTTGCGGCGCTTAGCACGACGGGTCCGGTGATTGAACTGGCCACGGATATTCCCATCCGACTTGTGGACCTGTCACTTGGAGCCAAACTGACAATGTGTGCGGCAATGGTGATCGGGCGGCTGGAAACACTTGCGATCATTGCCTTGATTACGCCAACCCTTTGGCGCGATTAAGCTTCGGCATTCCAGAATTGACTGATTTTTCATCTGGAATATCTGTGCGCAGCACTCCATACTCCTGCGGAGGGAGCGCGTTGGTCCGCAGCGCGTAGCAAGAACAATGGCGAGATAATAAAATATGGCTTCGGACAGACAGAATCTGCAGGACGCGTTCCTGAACAATGTACGGAAAGCAAAGGTCCCGGTCACAATATTCCTGATCAACGGTGTGAAATTGCAGGGTGTGATCACCTGGTTCGATAATTTCTGTGTGCTGCTGCGCCGCGACGGACAGTCGCAGCTGGTCTATAAGCATGCGATTTCGACCATCATGCCGTCGCAGCCGATCAGCCTGTATGAGGGCGAAGACGCCTCTTGATGGAACACGATAGGACGCGCACCCGGGCTTGGGTGCTGCATCCGGAAATCAAATCTGATGAACAGCGCCGCGTTCCCGAACCAGCGCTGGACGAGGCGGTGGCGCTGGCAGCCGCTTTGCCCGATTTGGATGTGATCGGGTCTGAAATTGTGCGCTTGCAACGCGCCCAGCCGGGGTTGCTGTTCGGCAGCGGCAAGATCGAGGAACTGGCCGAGCGGCTTCATGACAATGAAATCGAATTGGTTCTGATCGACGGGCCGGTTTCACCCGTACAACAGCGCAACCTTGAGAAGGCTTGGAAGGTCAAAATCCTCGACCGAACCGGCCTGATCCTTGAGATTTTCAGCGACCGCGCCCGCACCCGCGAAGGTGTGTTGCAGGTCGAGATGGCGGCGCTCAGCTATCAACGAACGCGGCTGGTGCGGGCCTGGACACACTTGGAACGTCAGCGGGGCGGATTGGGGTTTGTGGGCGGTCCCGGTGAAACCCAGATTGAGGCCGACCGCCGTGCGATTGATGAGCAACTGGTGCGTCTGCGGCGGCAGCTGCAAAAAGTTGTCAAAACCCGCACGCTGCACCGCGCTGCCCGTGCCAAGGTACCGTATCCGATTGTGGCCCTCGTGGGCTATACAAACGCCGGGAAATCCACACTGTTCAACCGTCTGACCGGGGCCGAGGTGATGGCCAAGGATATGCTGTTTGCCACGCTGGACCCGACCATGCGCCGCGTTGAGTTGCCCGACGGTCCTGAGGTGATCCTGTCGGACACGGTGGGTTTCATCTCGAACCTGCCTACCGAACTGGTCGCGGCTTTCCGGGCGACACTCGAAGAAGTTCTGGGCGCCGATATCGTTGTCCACGTACGCGACATCAGCCATGAGGAAACCGATGCACAGGCGCAGGATGTCGAGGCGATTTTGACCTCGCTAGGCGTCGACGAAGAACGCCCCCGGCTGGAGGTGTGGAACAAGATCGACTTACTGAATGGCGACGAACGCGAGGCCGCGTTTAAACGAGCTAAACGTGATCCGTCGATATTCGCCATTTCGGCGGTAACCGGCGAAGGGGTAGACCCTCTGCTGGCCGAGATTGCAACCAAGCTGCAGGGTGCGCGACACGAAGAGATACTGTCTTTGGGATTCGCCGAGGGCAACAGGCGCGCCTGGCTGTTTCGACAGGATGTCGTGCGGTCCGAAAAGCAGACCGAAGACGGGTTCGAAATCACTGTATTGTGGACGGACAGGCAGGCGGCGCAATTCGCCGGGATTTAGCAATCAACCCCCATCAATCTGACGCTGCATATCCTCGACGTCGAACCAGCCTTGCGAGGATAGAACTTTGTGGTCTTCGGTCAGGTCCCATTCTTCCCAGCCCCGTGTGACGACGAGATTGCCGGTTTTGGTATGGTGGCCTTCGAAGGTCCAAACAAAGATAGCGTGGGGCCCAGCCCATCGCATCATATCGCAGCGTAGCTCAAGATCGGGAAAGTCTGATTGAAATCCACGGGCCATTTCGGCGATCGCGGCGCGGCCTTTCAGCGGTTCAGCCCGGTTCATGGATATCTGCCCGTCGGCGGCAAAAAAGCTGGCGACCGCATTATGATCACCCGAACTCCAGGCGATTGCATAGTCGCGCGCAAGGTTGTTCAGCCTATCCCGAATACTCGCCATTTGTGCCCCCGGTCCCACATAATCCGCTGACAGATCGTATGCGAAAACGGCACTCGGCGTCCACGGGGGCGGGTAGCAGGGGGCAAGGTCTTGCCGAAACAGCGGAATTCAGCGCGGGATCAGGTTGGTCACTCCGACGGCCGCAGCGCGCGCTAAATCCAGGTCCAGTGACATCGGGATATACTCGCCTCGCCGCCATAGCTGAGCCTGATCATCATAATAGCGTGACAGGAAGTGGCCCGACTGGCCGGTTGCCGTAATAAAGACCGAGCTGTCCGGGTCGGCAAAGTCATAAACACCGCGATAACCTGCGCCATGTACGTTCTGAAACGGGTCCTTGCCCTCGCCCGAGGTGCGCCCGCGTAGCAGGGTGTTGTCGCCGCCGCTTGTAGATTGCCGGATATTGACGAAGAACCGTAAAACCGGAACCGAGCCCAAAACCGGGTGATCGTGTGTTGCCTGATGCGCATCGCCCCAGCGCAGGGATTGCAGTGCGCTTCCATAGTTTTCGGCGATCCAGATCAGCGCATCGTCCAGCGCCAGCCGCGCCATGTCGGTGCAGGTCTCAGAGGGGGCACTTTGGCGTACGTCACACCAGACCGACGCGCCATCGATGTCGCGGTAGACGCGCTCGATGAACAGCGGCTCGACATGTTTGTATTCGGCGGCCAGTGGGCCCAGCTCGTCCGAGATCAGACGTATTTGCAGCGCCCTTAGCCACGCGGCATAGATCAGCGGTTCGGGCAGGTGCTCGTTCATCTCACCGTTCCATTCGGCCAGCAAGGACAGGGCGATCTGGCGCTGACGTTCCGGGGTGCCTTCGGGGGCGGATGCGCCGGTAAACCAAAGATCCGCGCCGATCAGCGGCAGCAATGAGCGGGCGGTAAAGCTGACGGTATCCAGTTGCGCCTCGATAAAGCTGTCGCGCGTGTGAACCTCGCGCGTTTGCATCAGGCGTTCCCAGCGATGAACGCGCTGGGTGTCGCCCCATTCATACGAGACATGCAAGGGGAAGGGGCGGTCAATGATCTTGTTGTTTGTGTTGCCCAGAATACCACCTGCGGGGGCTACGAATTCGGGATTGTCGGCATAGGGCAGGCGACCTTGCCAGAGGTTTTCGGCCAGCCAACCGGGCGTTGGGATACGGCCACGGCTTTGGTTGCGCAGGTCGCGTTTGGGCATTGCGCCAATCAATTTCAGACCGATCGTGTCCTTGTCGACCAGCGACAGGTTTTGCGAGGGCGAAATGAACAGCTCGCCCACATCAATGGCCTCGCGAACAGTGTCGGCATTCATCAGGGCCATAGACGCCGTCATCGACGTGTCGCGCGGGCTAAGCGCCGTCCAAGACAACGAGGCGACATGACCCGGAGGCGTGATCGTATCCAGATTGTAGTGACTTCCAGGCAGGACCGGGCCATTTTCCGTCCAACGCAGGGTCAGGGTGATGGGGGTCTCGTCCTTGATCTCGATAATCGAGGGGCGGGTGCGGAACTTTTTGAAGCCATCCGGCGACAGATATTCCTCGGTGTTGTCGGGGTTCAACTGCTCGATATGTACGTCCTGATCGTCCAGGTAGGACGACGTCAGACCCCAGCCCAAACGATCGCTGCGCCCGGTCATGATGGCAGGAACACCGGGAATAGTTGCACCGATCACGCCACCATTGGCCAACTCCAGCCGCGCCAGATACCAGACACCGGGGGCAGTGAACCCTAGATGAGGGTCATTGGCCAACAATGTTCCCCCACTGGCCGAGCGTGAGGGCGCGGCGGTCCAGGCATTGGACGCTCCGGCCAATCCTCGTTTCGGAAAAGGCGACAGCGGCGTGTCGGGCATAGGCGTGCCGCGGGCGTAACGGGGCAGCCCTGGAAACAAAGCGGCATATTCTGGCAGGGCAGCAATACCGGCCCCCGGCACATTCGGCAGGATATCGGTCAACCGCGCCGGATCGTTCAGCATTAATGAAGTACGGGCACGCAGCACTTCGTCCTCAAGATGGCCGGACAGTTGCAGACCCATCAGCTTGATCACCGCAATGCTGTCACCCGGTTGCCAGGGCGAAACGGGCGCGTTGAACAAAAACATCTCGGGCGCACCACGGCCAAGGGCGGCTTCGTTGATCTCATCCAGCCGCGCGTTTACCCCGGCGGCATAGGCGCGTAAGGCGGTTTTGGTGTAATCGTCCTGCGCCTCGACCGAGCGGTGGGCCAGACCGTAAAGGTCCAGTCGGCGCAGCAGCTTGTCGACGTGGACGGTACGCGCGCCGAAAATTTCCGACAGGCGCCCCTGGGCGGTACGGCGCATGACCGTCATCTGCCACAGACGGTCCTGCGCATGGGCATAGCCCAGACCGAAGAACACATCCGGGTCATTTTCGGCCAGGACATGAGGGACATTGGCGGTATCGCGGATGATCTCGACCGGGGCGTTCAGCCCCCGAACCTCGACCGTTTGATCGTAATCCGGCAGGGACTGGCTCGCCAGGAAATACACCAATGCCACAGCGGCCAAAGCCAGCAGGACAAGACCCGTTGTAATGCGTACGAGCCAGCGAAAAACAAATCCCATCTGCGGCCTACAATCCTGATCCTATTCCGATTGAGGTCAGACTAGATGATGGCTGGATCGACCGAAAGAGGAACAGCCCGGGAATATTCGTGTTTACAGCGCTATAAATGAAAAACCCCGCCGCAGCTGGGAACCTGTGGCGAGGACTAATGAGGGGGGAGTGGTAGTCCAATGTTTAAGGAATGATCCGCGTGTATTTGGTGCCTTCGACAGTGGCGCCGAATTTCAAACCGGCTTGGCCGAATACCACCGCCAGCACAGGCGAACGCAGAGTCGTTGTGTCAGTGGACAGGGAGTTTCCAGTTGCATCAACCACATAGCCAATATCGGCACCGGCAGTCCATCCGCTGGAACGGCGGAAATCGTTCAGTGCGTCCTGGGTCATGAAGAACAGGACATGTGCATATTGTTGCGCGCCGATTTGCAGGCCGGCGGTTCCGGAAATTGCAGAATAGTAATCAACCGTTGCGCCTTGAATGCGCAAGGCGCCTTGGCCGTAGGCGCCACCAAAGAAGATTAATCCGGCGTCGGTGATCAGGGGCATGATCAACATGCCGTTGGCTTTGTTTGCGATCTCAACCGTGTTGGGATATTTCGCATACATTTCGGTTAGTGTGGCATCGACGCGCGCGTCGATGGTGGCGGCGTTGGTGTTACCCACGCCGTTGCCACAAGCTGCTGTTACCGTCAAACCGGCCATGCCAAAGGCAAAGCCGCGACGGCTTAGTTGGGGTGCATTGGAACTGCTCATGTCTTTTTTTCTCTGTATGACTGCCTGATATGTCGGGTGTTCCCGATCTTATGTGCAAGAATACGCCGATTGCCGTCGCGTGTCACGGGAAAGCTGAGTGACAGCGAATCACAATCGGCGAAAAATTGCGACAATTGGGGGCATTAGCCTTGCAAGGCGCGCGCGACCTGTGGGGCGAAATAGGTGAGGATGCCGTCGCAGCCAGCGCGCTTGAAGGCCAACAGGCTTTCCAGCATCACCCTGTCACCATCGATCCAACCGTTCTGTGCCGCGGCCTGTATCATCGCGTATTCACCCGACACCTGATAGGCATATGTCGGCGCGCCAAAGGTGTCCTTTACCCGTCGGCAGATATCCAGATAGGGCATGCCGGGCTTGATCATCACCATATCCGCACCTTCGGTCAGGTCGCGTTCGATCAGGCGCAGGGCTTCGTTCGAATTGGCCGGATCCATTTGATAGGTCTTCTTGTCGCCCGTAAGCGCGCCCGAAGCACCGACCGCATCACGGAAGGGTCCGTAAAAGGCGCTGGCGTATTTCGCGGCATAGCTGAGGATCATCACGTTCTGGTGCCCAGCAGATTCCAACGCCCGGCGCATTTCACCGATCCGCCCATCCATCATGTCGGACGGACCGATGATATCGGCACCTGCCTCAGCCTGCGCCAACGTCATCCTGACCAACGCCTCGATCGTCTTGTCGTTCACAATTTCGCCTTCGATGACATAGCCGTCGTGACCGTTGATGTTGTACGGGTCCAGTGCCACATCGGTCATTACCGCGATATCCGGGGCTGCGGCCTTTATGGCGCGGATGGCCCGGTTGGACAGATTGTCGGGGTTCCAGGCCTCGGCGCAATCCTCGGTTTTCAGGTTGGCGTCGGTGTAGGGAAAGATGCAGATCGCTGGGATTCCCAACGCCTGCGCCTCAACTGCGGCCTTAGCTATCAGGTCCACCGACCGGCGCACCACACCGGGCATCGAGGGCACGGGCTCTTCCACACCCTCGCCGTCGCGCACAAAAACCGGCCAGATCAAATCATCTGTGGTCAGCGTATTTTCCCGAACAAGGGCGCGCACGGCCTGAGATTGGCGCGCCCGGCGGAACCGGGTCAGGGGATAGGGGGCGATGGTCGGCTTCATGTCGCGCTCTCCTTGAATATTCCCGCATTGGGTGGCATGAATTCCACGTGGTCTCAAGGGTAACGATGGTCGCGCCTGCGCAGTGAAGGCCCCTAAGGACAGTGAACAAAGGGCTGACGCTTGGACTTATTCTCTACGCTTTTCGAAATTATCGACATGCGCAGCTTTTCGAATCTGTGGTATTGGATCGGGCTGGCCGTGCTGTGGTCGTCCACAAGCCACTGGACGCTGGGTGTGCCCTATGATCTGCTGGTGCGCGCGCGCCGTGTCGGCGGCGAGGCCGAGCGTGATTTTCTGGACATCGTGCGGATCAACAGAAACCGGATACTGTATATCGTTGAGGTATCGGGGCTGGCCATTCTCGGGTTGAGCTGTTTCATCTTCACCGGTCTGGCGATGCTTGGGTTCGTTTACGGGGTTGAATTCGCGCAGGCTGTATTCTTGTTGTTATTCCCGGTCTGTATTGTGATGCTGATCAACATTTCGGCGGCGCGAAAGCTGCAGGCCGGCGACGGGACATTGGAATTTACCGGCAAGATTTTGACCCGCTGCCGGATTTATACGCAGATTATCGGCATGATCTCGATCTTGATCACGTCGCTTTGGGGCATGTATCAGAACTTTTCGATTGGTGTTCTGGGTTAGGAAATTCGGAAAGGCGAGGGAATGACGGCTCCGAACCACGTAACAGTCGGCGGCGCCCCTGAGGGGTTTGACGCACAGCTTGTCCTGAACGAGATCACGCGATCCGCCGGGCCGGTTTGCCACGTCGCGCGAGATGACAAGCGGATGGAGGCAATGCGGGCAGCACTTGCCTTTTTCGCCCCGGACATGCCGGTGTTCGTCTTCCCCGGCTGGGATTGCCTTCCGTATGACCGGGTGTCGCCGAACGCGGATATCGCTGCGGCGCGGGTCGCAACACTGGCCGCGCTGGTGCATCAGATGCCCGAACGGTTTGTGTTGCTGACCACGCTAAACGCCGCGACCCAACGAGTGCCAGCGCGCGAAGTGCTGCGTGAGGCCGCGTTTACTGCCCGGGTCAACCACCGCGTCGACGAAACAGCATTGCGGAACTTTTTGGTGCGCATGGGTTTCACGCAAAGCCCGACGGTTATGGAGCCTGGAGACTACGCGATCCGCGGCGGCATTATCGACATCTTCCCTCCGGGCGAATCCGGCCCGGTTCGGCTGGACCTGTTCGGTGATGTGCTGGACGGTGCGCGCCGGTTTGACCCAGTGTCGCAGCGCACGACTGAAAAGCTGGACGTGGTTGAACTGGCCCCGGTGTCCGAGGTCATTCTGGATGACGCCGCCATCACACGATTCCGCCAGAACTATCGCATCGAATTCGGCGCGGCGGGCACCGATGATCCGCTGTACGAGGCGGTCAGCGCTGGCCGCAAGCATCAAGGCGTGGAACACTGGTTGCCGTTTTTTCACGAAAAGCTTGAAACGCTGTTCGACTATCTGCCTGGTGCCACGATCTCGTTGGACGATCAGGTCACGCCCACGCGCTTGGCCCGGTGGGAATCGATTGAGGATCAGTACGAAACTCGGCGGTTGGCGCTGGAAAACCGCTCGCGCATGGACACGGTCTATAAACCTACGCCGCCCGGATTGTTGTATCTGGACGATGCTGCATGGGAGCAGGCGGTGGGTGATCGGCGCGTTTTGCAGTTCAGCCCGTTGCCGCAGGCCAGCGGCCCCGGCGTGATCGACGCTGGTGGACGGATCGGGCGGAATTTTGCACCCGAACGACAGCAGGAAAGCATCAGCCTTTTTGGCGCGCTGGCCAGTCATATCACAGACAAGATGGACAAAGGGCCGGTCCTGATCGCGTCTTATTCCGAAGGTGCGCGTGAACGCCTGACCGGATTGATCGAAGACGAAGGTCTGGCTGAGGCGATCCCTGTTTCCAACGGTACCCGCATCGGTAAACGCGGGCTGCACCTGGCCGTTTGGGCGTTGGAGCATGGGTTCGAAACGTCGGATCTGACAGTGATCGCTGAACAAGATGTTCTGGGCGACCGCCTGATCCGCCAACCCAAGAAACGCCGAAAGGCCGAGAACTTCCTAACCGAAACCCAATCGCTATCACCCGGCGATCTTGTGGTGCATGTGGACCACGGGATTGGCCGCTACATGGGGATGGAGGTCGTGACGGCGGCGGGCGCAGCCCATGAGTGCCTTTTGTTGGAATATGCCGAACAGTCCAAGCTGTACCTGCCGGTCGAAAACATCGAGCTGCTGTCGAAATACGGGCACGACGAAGGTCTTCTGGATCGTTTGGGCGGCGGTGCATGGCAGGCCAAAAAGGCCAAGCTGAAAGAGCGCATTCGCGAGATGGCGGACAAGCTGATCCGCATCGCTGCTGAGCGGGCGCTGCGTAAAGCTCCGGTGATGGACCCGCCGCCCCATGCGTGGGAGGAGTTCAGCGCGCGTTTTCCGTATCAGGAAACTGATGATCAGCTGCGCGCGATTTCCGATGTGATGGAAGACATGCACTCGGGCGCGCCAATGGATCGTCTGATTTGCGGCGATGTCGGCTTCGGCAAGACCGAGGTCGCCATGCGTGCTGCCTTTGTCGCCGCGATGTCGGGCGTGCAGGTGGCCGTTGTGGCCCCTACGACGCTACTGGCCCGACAGCACGCGGCATCGTTTAAGGAACGGTTCCGGGGATTCCCGCTTGAGGTTCGGCAGCTGTCGCGTTTTGTCTCGGCGAAAGAGGCGCAACAAACCCGCGATGGGTTGGCGCGAGGCACGGTGGACATCGTGGTCGGCACCCATGCGCTGCTGGCCAAGGGGATTCGGTTCAACAACCTCGGGCTGCTGATCATCGATGAGGAACAGCATTTCGGGGTGGGTCACAAAGAGCGCCTCAAACAACTGCGCTCGGACATTCACGTGCTGACCCTAACCGCGACGCCGATACCGCGGACGCTGCAATTGTCGCTGACAGGTGTGCGTGATCTGTCAATCATCGGCACGCCGCCCATCGACCGTCTGGCCATCCGCACCTATGTCAGCGAATTCGATGCGGTCACGGTGCGTGAGGCGCTGCTGCGCGAACATTATCGCGGCGGGCAAAGTTTCTATGTGGTCCCGCGTATTTCGGACCTGCCCGAGATTGAGGAATTCCTGAAGGAGCAACTACCGGAACTGACTTACGTTGTCGCGCATGGGCAAATGGCGGCGGGCGAACTCGATGACCGCATGAATGCCTTCTATGACGGGAAGTATGATGTGCTGTTGGCAACGACGATTGTGGAAAGTGGGCTGGATATTCCGACGGCCAACACAATGGTCGTGCATCGCGCGGATATGTTCGGTCTGGCGCAGCTTTACCAGATCCGCGGACGGGTGGGGCGATCAAAGGCCCGCGCCTATGCCTATCTGACCACCAAACCGCGCCAGCGATTGACGGCCACCGCCGAGAAACGCCTGCGGGTTCTAGGCTCTCTTGATACCCTGGGGGCGGGGTTCACGCTGGCATCGCAGGATCTGGACATTCGCGGTGCCGGCAATCTGCTGGGCGAGGAACAGTCGGGCCAGATGCGCGACGTGGGCTACGAGCTGTACCAATCCATGCTGGAAGAGGCGATTGCCAAAATCAAAGCCGGTGAGATGGAGGGTCTATCGGACGCAGACGACCAGTGGGCCCCACAAATCAATCTGGGCGTCCCGGTTCTGATCCCCGAGGATTATGTGCCCGATCTGGATGTGCGCCTGGGGCTGTACCGCCGCTTGTCCTCGCTTTCGACCAAGGTTGAACTTGAAGGTTTTGCGGCCGAGTTGATTGACCGCTTTGGTTCGCTACCAAAAGAGGTGAACACCCTGATGCTGGTCGTGCGTATCAAAGCGATGTGCAAACGTGCGGGCATTGCCAAATTGGACGGTGGACCAAAGGGTGCGACGATCCAGTTTCACAATGACAAGTTTGCCTCGCCTCAGGGGTTGGTCGAGTTCATCCAGAACCAGCGCGGGCTGGCCAAGGTCAAGGACAACAAGATCGTCGTGCGCCGCGACTGGAAAAAGGACAGCGACAAGATCAAGGGGGCCTTTGCCATCGCCCGCGATCTGGCGGAAAAGGTTGTGGCCGAGAAGAAAAAGGCGAAGGTCTAGTCTCCGCTGACAAAAGTACACAACTGCCAGTCGCCCGCGTCTGACTTGACGAACGCGGCACGGTGGCCGGTCATGGGCCAAAGAAAATCGGCGTGCATATAACCTTGCGTGCCGTCCGTCAGCAGGACGCGCTGATATTCGGCACCGTCTTGATAGTCACGTATAATCGCGATTTCGTGGCTGATCAGGCCGATAATGGACGAGTTGCGATCCGGTCTTTGACGTAGAGATACATCGGAACCTTTGACAAAGAACGCCAACTCTGGGTCCAGCGAGGCGGGCAGGGTGATCTGCCATTGATGCGGCATCCAGAACTCGCCTTCTTCGTCGAAGTAACCGGGCTGAGACAAAGTGGTTTCCAAGTCAGACCAGTATTGCGCGCGTAACGCATCCGCGTTTTCACGCTGTTCTTCCGACAGGGCTTCCGGGTCGAAGGTCAGATTGGAACGTAATTCCTCGGGGCCGCCTTCACCGCCATGGCTTAGGTAGATATCGGGGCAGGACGCGGCAACCACAGCGTCGGTATCCCGTGCAGCCACTTGGGCCAATAATGCCTCGCGAAAGGCGATCAACGATGGATCACGGTCTGCCTGATCGACCGGTGGAAAGGATTGACGGTCGGCAAGTGCTGGGCCGCAGATCACGACAGCCAGCAGTAGCGGGTATCTCATTCGGCGGCCCTCATCGCGGCTTGGGCGCAGAAGCAGGATGCTCCGACGGCGCGGTCGGCACGTGCCAGAGCCAAATCAAGACGTTGTTTGATTTGAGCGATTTCAACACTTTCGCCGCGCGCCTTCAGGCAGTCATGCAGACCTTTGAGGCTCCAAACATTGTCCGGATGGATCGAAGCACGGCTGAGGGTGCCGCCCAAGCCAAGGTCTTCGCGATAGACCGCTTCAGCCTCGGTTACGTGACCTTGTTCAAACAACAACGCCCCTAATGCATGGCGGGTTGGCTGCATCCAGCCCCACGGTTCGTCATAGGGCAGCGTGTCATCCAACTCTACCGAGCGTCGCAGATGGGCGTAGGCGATATCGTAGTTGCCCTTGCGATACTCAATCTCTCCACTCAGCATTTCCCGCGCGATTTCAAGCAGGTCAACGACGCGGTTGTTGTGTAGCAGGCGTGTTTCGGGCACGCAGGCCTTGGCCGACAGGAACAGTTGTTCCTCAGCTTCGGCTTCGGCGACGTCACCGGTTGCAGCATGGGCGATGGCGCGAGCATAGTGGATGGTGGCGGTCAACGTGCGATAGAGGTCGGGGTCTGCGGGCAGTTCCAGCGCCTTTGCCTCGTCCCATCGGCCAAAGCGGATCAGGATATGCGGCCCCATGGACATGTAGCTTTCGAAGTAATCCGCCATGGGCGGGCTTTCGATGCGCAACATCTCTTTGGGGGTTGTGTCCCACAGGCCCTGATTGGCGCGTAGGGCCGGTTCCATCTGGCCGAGGAACAACGCCCCGTAGATGGCGAAATGGTAATTGTGCTGACGGTAGCCAGTGTAGATATTGAACGCGCCTTCGCGCTCGTAATATTTTAGATCGGCTATGGTGGCCTTTTCGTTCCAATAAACGACGTTGTGGTAGTGCCCGCACAGCACATCGATATGGGTGGGCATATGCACCAGATGGCCCGCATCCGGCACCAGCGTGCGCAGAACATCCCCGGCTTTTAATGCCTTTTCGGGGGTCGGAGACATCTCCATCAGGTGGACATAGAGGTGCAGCAAACCCGGGTGCGACATGGCTGCGGGGTCATTTGCCATCGCGTCCTCAAGAACATTCTGCGCCTCAAGCGTGGCGGCACCTTCGGCAGGTTTTCCGGTCTTCAGATCCCACATCTGCCAGGGGGTGAGGTTCAGCAGTGCCTCAACATAAATTGCATGCAGGTCCAAGTGATCGGGTTGGTCGGCAAAGGCTGCGCGCATGGCATCTGCAAAATCGTGGTTCCAGCTGTTCATATCCGGGATCGGTTCGCGCTGAGGGTAACGGGCGGGCAGGGCGCGGATCAGTGCCTGTTCAACGGGGGTGCAGGTGTCCAACAGGGCTACCGCTTGTTGTGTCGCGTCATAGGCTTGCGCGAGCGCTTTCTGCTGACCACGCGCGTCGCGTAAATCCCAGGGCAGGTTGTAATTCGGACCGGCGGCATAAGCGATGCCCCAATGGGCCATAGCGCAATCCGGGTCATGCTCGGCAGCGCGTTGGAAACAGACAACGGCTTCGTCATGGTTATAGCCATAGGTCCAAACCAGCCCCCGATCGAACCAAAGCTGCGCCTCGGCTGAGGTCGTGCTGACCGGACAGGAATGCGTACCCAGATCGTAATAGTCGCCCATGAAAACCCCTTTACTGTGATCCCAAAGTCCAGACTCTGGGGTGCTGCTTTGCTTGTTCCCTATGATGAACGACGTACGCTACCGCCGCAAAGACTATGCAAAACACAAATAAATTCACAATTAGTGCTTTGAGGACACCATGACGGTAGTTGCGCCCTTTCCAAGTGCCCTTAAACTCATTCGGTTTGCGCGACCTTGGGTTCGGAGGCTCAAAGTTCTTTTTCATCACGATCCCTTCGACTTAGGGAAAGATTAACGTGACTCACCCGGGCTGCACAGGTCAGGCAGGCAGTCTGTTTTCGATCCGGCCCATATGCAGCATAAGCCCGAAACCGGCCACGCTCATCACCAGAATGCCGGTGGTCAGCGGATACAGCGAGCCATCGAACATTTGACCGATCGGGGCGGCGATAGCGGCGGCCAGAACGGTCGAAAATGCGCCAATGACCGACGCTGCCATACCGGCAATATGGCCCATTGGCTCCATCGCAATGGCGTTCAGGTTGCCCATCGTCATGCCAGCCATGAAAAAGATCGAGGTCTGCCAGAAGACGAACACCGCAAAATTCAGATTGGCCGAAAGCGGCATCATGTTCAGCGTGATGACGCCAATCGTGATGGCGATCTGCGCGCCAAGAGCCCATGTCACCAGCCGCCGCATCCCCACGCGGATCACAAGCGCAGCGTTCAACAGGCTGGCGGACCCCGCCATCAAAGCCACAAAGCCGAACCAAAACGGGAAGCTGTCGGCGCTGTCATGGATCACATCATAAACTGGCTGCACCATGGTCAGCATGGTGAACAACATGCCAAGGCAAAGGGATTGCACAAAGATTGATACGCGCACCGTGGGATGGGCGAACATCTCGCGTGCGGCCGCGGTCATCAAGGGCAGGCGCAGTGGGCGACGGTTTTCCGACCTCAGCGATTCTGGTAGGCGAAAGCCCAGCCAGATCACGGTGATCACCGAGAACAGAATGAACGAAACAAAGATGCCACGCCATCCCGCGATGGCGATCATTCCGGCCCCCAGCATCGGGGCGACGGCAGGCACCAGCGTAAAGATCATCATGGCGATAGAGACGATCCGCGCCATTTCCCGGCCCGAGTACAAGTCTCGGATGATCGCCATGGCGACCACACGCGGCGCGGCGCAGCCGATGCCCTGCGCTACCCGCGCGAACAGTAGAAGTTCCAACGAAGAACTGGCCCAGGCCACGGCTGCCGACAAGATGTACAACGCCGAGCCGACATAGATCACCGGCTTGCGCCCAAACGCGTCGGACAATGGGCCCACAAAGAATGTCCCGATGCCCATGCCCAGAACAAATGAGGTCAGGATCAACTGAGCGTCGTTGATATCATCGGGGCTCAGCTGCGCGCCGATCTCGGGCAAAGCAGGCAGCATCGAGTCGATCGAAAACGCAATCGTCGCAAACATCATTGCGACAAGTGCGATGAACTCTCCCGAAGACATGCGATTGGCCATGGCGCCCTCCTGACCTGATTGCGCTATCACGGCTTTTCAGGAGGCGCTAGGGGGCAGGCTGCACAGGGACCTGTGCTATTTTGCAGGGGAAGCCTCAAGCTGAGACATAATCTCACCGATTACTTTTTCCCACATTTCAGGGGGTTGTGCGCCCGGAACCGCGTGCTGGTTCGCCACAATGAAGGTAGGAACAGAATTTACCCCCATCTGTCGCGAATGGGTGTCGCGGGTGCGGATATCCTCGCGATCAGCGTCGGATTTCAGCAGTTTCGATACCACAGCTGCGTCCATGCCGATACTGTCGGCGATATCGGCCAACACTTCGTGATCGCCAATATCACGTCCCTGCACGAAATACGCATCGAACAGAGCGTTTACGGCTGCGTCTTGCTTGCCCTCGATCCCGGCCCAGTGGATCAGGCGGTGCGCGTCCAACGTGTTAGGTGTGCGTTTCATCCCTTCGAAGTCGATGCTCAGCCCGGCATTCTGCGCATGCTCAACCACCGGGGCATAGGCGCGCACGGCACCGTCTTTGCCGCCGAACTTGCGCTCCAGATATTCGCGGCGATCCATGCCTTCGTTCGGCATGTCGGGGTTCAACTGAAACGGATGCCATTCGATAACGAACGGGTGGTCCGGAATAGCGGCCAGCGCTTTGTCCAAGTGGGTTTTGCCGATATAGCACCATGGGCAGATCGGGTCGGACATGATGTCGAGTTTGACGGTCTGAGTCATGGTGTATTCGCCTTGAAATAGGCCGGGAGCGCCCGACGCAGGAGTTTGCCATTACCACCGGTTGGCAGCTCGGGCAGGTGAATGAACGCGCGGGGCTGTTTGTAGCGCGCCAGATTTGCCTCGACATAGGTGCGCAGGGCGTCTTCGTCCAGCTTTTCTGGCCCGGTATAGAAGGCTGCTATCACGAATGTGTCCTGTTTAACCTCAACCGCCGCCGCACCCACTTGCGCGATGCCGGGGAATTTGGTTAGGGCGGCCTCAACCTCGACCGGGGACACGCGATAGCCACCCGCGTTCATCATATCGTCGTCGCGGCCCAGATAGGTGATCTGTCCGTCCATCGCCATGGCCCCTTGATCACCGGTCAGAAACCAGTCGCCCTGCATGCGGGCCTTGGCCTCGTCAGGTGCATTCATATAGGTTAGCATCAGACCGGGGTCGGATCGGTGGATGGCAATGGTACCTTCTTGGCCACGCGGAACCGGTCCGTCCGGCCCCAATATCGCCACCCGGCGACCCGGTTGAGGTTGCCCCAACGACTCGCCCCGGGCCGGATGGGCAGGGCTGGACGAGATGAAGGTCGAACATTCGGACATACCGAAGGCTTCGTACAATTCTGTCCCGGTCAGGTCGCTCCATTGCGCATGCAGGTGCCGCGACAGCTTTTCGCCTGCGCACAGGCCGTGACGCAGGTCCGGTAAATGCAGATCACCGGCGGATTTAAGCAATTTGCGAAACACGCCGGGCGCGGCAGCAAAGATCGTTGCCCGATGTTGTTTTAACAACTCTGGAAGGGCATCAGAGTCGGTGCCGGGTTCGGGGATCAACGCGGTCGCGCCGATCGTCCAGGGATCCATCAGCCCGGTGCCCAGAGTATAGGTCCAGTTGAACGCCCCGGCATGACACAGACGGTCCGTATCCCGCAACCCGTACCAGCCATCCACCATCATCTGGCGCGCCCAGATGGCGCGGTGGGCATGGGCCACAGCGCGTGGTTTACCAGAAGTGCCAGAGGTATAGACGACATAGGCCAACCGGTCCGGGTCGCCGAGTTGGAACTCGGCAGGGGGCAGTGCGCGCATCCCCGACAGATCGTCCAGCGTAATCTGCAACGGATGATTGGCGCAGGCGACGGCTGGGTCGCGCAGAATGGCTGTGGGTTGCAGATCAGAAATCATGCGCGCGGTTTCGGGCTCGGTCAGCTGTGACGAGGTGGGAACCGGCACGATCCCGGCAGCTATGGCCCCAAGATAGGCGATGGGGAAATCAACCGTATTCCCCAGTCGCATCAACGCAATGTCCCCGGGATTCAATCCGGTCTTCAACAGCCCGGTAGCGGTACCCAGAATGGCCGATTTCAATACGCCATAGGTCCAATCCTGCGCCCCGACATTGCATAAAACCGACAAGGCGGTTTTGTCCGGGTGGTCATCCGCATGCCGCAGAACGTGCGCGGCCAGATTGAATGGTGCAGGGCAGGCCGGAGGCGGCCCCTGATCGAAAACAGAAAGCATGGCCACTGGCTATCGCGGCGCTTGGCGCGTTGCAAGCCGGGCAGGCTGGTCCTATAGATTGGCGCATGAGCACTAATGAACAGCCATCTTTGATCCGCATAGCACGTGACTCGGGTGAGCACACCGATCCCGAACCACTTGATCTGGGCGCGCGCGTGCGTCAACTGCGCAAGGCGCGGAACTGGACGCTGGAACAAGCGGCGTCTCAGGCGGGGCTTGCGCGCTCGACCCTCAGCAAGATCGAGAATGGGCAGATGTCGCCCACTTATGACGCGCTGAAAAAGCTGGCGACCGGGTTGGAAATTTCGGTGCCACAGCTGTTCACCCCGCCACAGCGTGATCAGGTGATCGGTCGGATGGCAATCACCCGCATGGGCGAAGGCGCTGAACATCCGACGGGAACATACGAGCACGAGTTGCTGGCCGAAAACTTGACGAAAAAGCAGATGCTGCCCTATCGGGCTCGCGTGCGCGCGCGCTCAATGGACGAATTTGACGGCTGGGTGCGCCATGACGGCGAAGAATTCCTGTATGTGCTAACCGGGGTTGTTAAGCTGTACACCGAATTCTATGAACCCGTCGAAATGCGCCGTGGCGACAGCGCTTATTACGACGCCAGTATGGGTCACAACGTGATTTCCGTCAGTGACGAAGATGCGACGATCCTGTGGGTAACGTCACTTGCTTAAGGAGCGGCTGAACTCGCGGTTCAGTCCTTCGGTAAATAGAAAATCCTCAAGTTCTTCGTGGGCTTCATTTACGGTCAGGTGGTGGCGTTCGGCCAGGTAGGCTTCGAACCCTTTTCGATCTTTGCTCAGCCGCACCTTGTCCTGATCGCGCAGATTCGGAAAACGCCGTTTAGCGCGGGAATACATAGCATCCCAGTCTTGCAGCAGGTCAGTCCAGTTCAACATCAGTCAGCTTTCCGTAATTCGGGTTTCACGGCTGCTCGGCCCTTTCATCAGGGTACGGAGATGGCGGGAGTCGATGCGCATGACAAAATGTCGCACCTGAGCGACGCTGACGTTACGTCAAAAAGGCCCGTTACGCACGATACGCAACGGGCCTACGGACCTGAGGTTGGAGTGAGTGGAGGCCGGTCCGCAAAATCCAAGAGTGACGCGCTGCATGACAAGCTATCTAGCGAAATAGTCAGAATTAATCCGGCCAAACAGCACGTTTAAATGACAATAGGCTATATCGTACAGATATGTTCAGTAAAGCCCCTTGTGGGTGTTTTTTTTAGTTAAGCTGGAAATTGGGTGATCAGCAAATTGTGGCGAAACTTAGTTCGAATACCCCTAGATGTAGTGTGGTTTGCGCCATGTGCCGAAATCCGCCGAAGGCTGCGGCGATATGGCAGAGCCGTCCTTTGGCGCCAAATCTTCAGATCCAATCCTCCAAAGCACCAAACAACCTACAGCGGATTAACGCGGCAGCGGGGCTTGTTTGGTCACTCTTCGTACCACCAAACCTGCGGCATATACTCGGGCCCGTCGCCATAGATCGGCAGGGTTTGAGGCTGCTTCAGTTCTTTGGCATGGGCGATGCGCCCGACGTCGAAGTTCCAGATCGGAATGACATAGCGACCAGCAGTCAGAACCCGATCAAGCGCGCGGGTGGCGGCCACGAATTCCTCGTGGCTTTCCGAGGCCAGCATAGCGTCAATCAGCCCATCCACAGCGGGTGAGGCAACACCCATCAGGTTGCGCGTGCCCTGTACATCCGCGTTTTCGCTGCCCCAATACAGACGCTGTTCATTGCCCGGAGACAGTGACAGCGCACGGCGAAGGAACGTGATGTCAAAATCAAACTCGGCATTGCGGCCGACAAATTGCGCGCTGTCTACCTGTTCGACATTGACCTTGATGCCCAGACGCTCAAGCGCGCGGGTGTAGATTTCGATGGCCGTTTGTCCTTCGCTATCGCCCTGTTGCAGCAGAACGGTGATGGCAAAGTCCTGACCATTCTGGTTGCGCAGCACGCCGTCCTGAATGGTCCAGCCAGCCTCGGCCAGCAGCTTGTTGGCCTTGCGAATATTGGCGCGATTCCGGGCCGAACCGTCGCCGACGGGCAGGGCATAACCTTCAAGCGCGTCAGGCGGAAGGTCGTCGGCATAAAGTTGCAGCAGCTCGGCGACACGCCCAGTGGCCGGGCCGGGTTGCATGCCCAGGTCAGAGCCCGAGAAATACGAAGTGATCCGTGGTTGGGCGCTGCCGGTGATCGTATCGTTGATAAATTCGAAATTGAACGCCAGCAGCATCGCCTCGCGGACTCGCCAATCATCGAAAGGAGCCTTGCGGGTGTTCATGACAAACCCGGTCATGCCCGAGGGTTTGCCGTGCGGGATTTCGGTCTTGACCACATCACCGCGCTGAACGGCAGGAAAATCGTACTGAGTGTTCCATTTGTCGGCGTTGAATTCGCGCACCGCGGTCAGTTCACCGGCCTTGAACGCCTCGAACAGGACGGTGCCGTCGCCAAAAAACTCGATCCTTATGTCATCCAGGTTCATGGTCCCGCGACGGAACGGAATGTCAGCCCCCCAATAGTCTGGATTGCGCCGCAAATTCACATAGCGGCCCGCCTCATAGCTATCGATCACGTACGGCCCCGACCCGATGGGAACGTCCTGTAGCGCGGCGTTGGCGAAATCTTTCCCCTCCCACTGTGCTTTTTGCAGGATCGGACGCAGCCCGGCGATCAGTGCCAATTCCCGGTCGGGTTCGTTGAAAGTGATCCGCACCGTGCGGGGGCCAGTCTGTTCGATGCTGTCGATCTTGCCCCACAAACCGCGGTAACGCAGATGACCTTCGGTGCCCAGAGTTTCATAAGACCAAATCACATCATCTACGGTCACCGGATTTCCGTCAGAAAACTGGGCGTTCTCACGCAGGGTAAATTCTACCCAAGAGCGGTCCGGTGCAGTCTCAACTGATTCGGCTAACAACCCGTAAAGAGTGAAAGGTTCGTCCCAGGACCGGCCCATCAGGCTTTCATGGGTCCAAAATCGCAATTGCCATGGCGAGCTGCCTTTTTGCACAAACGGGTTCAAACTGTTAAAGCCGCCGGTGTTTCCGAATACAACCTTGCCGCCTTTGGGCGCGTCGGGATTGGCATAGGGCAGGGACACAAAATCCGGTGGTAGGACAGGGTCGCCGTACATAGCTATGCCATGGGCCGATTCTGCATGAGCGATTGTGACAGCAAAAATAAAGGTGATTCCCGCGATCACAGGGCGAACGGGGCGTAGAAAATTGGGGCGCATTTTGGAAACAATCCTGCTCTGGCCTTATTTTGTTGGGATTCACCGTATCGATGATTTTTCTTATTTTCAAACTTTTAGCTTGGACGGATGCAAGGAATTGCTTATAAAGGATGCACTGCTCGATAGGTTTCTTGCCTGTATGAAACCTGCCTCAATAACTTAACGCCCGCTTCGTGCGGGCGTTTTTTTTTGAGGCGTTTCCACCCCGGATGCAGAACCCATATGTTTCCCCATTTTCTTTGCAGTTGCAGCATGGCACTGTGCGGTCAAAGCAGATGTTGACGGAGAAAGCTCATGAGCGTGGCGGGAAAAACGGCGATCATCACAGGGTCGAATTCAGGGATCGGTTTGGGTGTTGCCCGCGAATTGGCCAAGGCTGGGGCCAACGTAATATTGAACTCGTTCACCGACCGGGATGAGGATCACGCGCTGGCCGCCGAGATTTCGCAGGAAACCGGAACCAACGCGCGTTACATCAAGGCGGACATGTCCAAGGGGGACGAATGCCGTGCCCTGATCGAAAAAGCGGGTGCCTGTGACATTCTCGTGAACAATGCAGGCATTCAACACGTCTCACCGATTGATCAGTTCCCGGTCGACAAATGGGATGCAATCATCGCGATCAACATGAACTCGGCCTATCACACTATGGCAGCGGCTCTGCCGATGATGCGCCAGGCCGGGTGGGGGCGCATTGTGAACATCGCCTCGGCCCACGGGCTGACGGCGTCGCCTTTCAAAGCAGCCTATGTCGCGGCCAAACATGGTGTGGTTGGGATGACCAAAACCGTAGCGCTGGAGACCGCGCAGGAACCGATAACCTGTAACGCGATTTGCCCGGGCTACGTGCTGACGCCACTGGTCGAAGCGCAGATTCCCGACACGATGAAAGAATACGGCATGAGCCGCGAGGACGTGATCAAGAACGTCATGCTGGAACGTCAACCGTCGAAAGCTTTTGCAACGGTCGAGCAACTGGGCGGTACAACTGTCTTTTTGTGTTCAGATGCCGCCGCGCAGATCACCGGAACGGCAATCTCGGTGGATGGGGGCTGGACGGCTCTGTAAGTCAGGGGGCAGGTCATGAAACGCATCAATCTGGCACTGCAGGGCGGCGGCGCGCATGGCGCCTTTACCTGGGGTGTCTTGGACCGGTTGCTGGACGAGGATGATATCGAGGTCGCGGCAATCACCGGCACCTCGGCCGGGGCGCTGAACGGGGCTGCGTACAAATCCGGCATGGTACGCGATGGACGTGACGGCGCGCGGGCCAGCCTTGATGGGCTGTGGGCGCGCATGGGGGCCGTCGGCGATATGCGCCTTGCCAATTGGATGCAGGCACTTGAGCCCGCTCAGATTGCGCATGCCATGGAGTATTCCCTGCCGTTTTCCGTGGGTGATGCATGGTCGCGGCTGGTATCGCCCTATGCTTATGGTCCGTTTTATCGCAACCCGCTGGAACCGGTGGTGGACCGGTTCAATTTCAAGGAAATCTGTGCCGATGAAGGGCCGCGCCTGTTCGTCTGCGCCACCTGCGTGCGCAGTGGCAAAATCCGTGTTTTTACCGGGGATGAGGTCTCGACCGATGCGATTTTAGCATCGGCCTGCCTGCCGAACCTGTTTCAGGCAGTTGAGATTTTTGATCCCAATTCGGGCCGGACCGAGGCGTATTGGGATGGCGGCTATACCGGGAACCCGGCGCTGTACCCCTTGTTCAACACCGATCTGCCGGATGATGTGGTGATCGTGAACATCAACCCGCTGGAACGGGAAGAAGTGCCGAAAACGCCGCAACAAATCCAGAACCGGATCAACGAGATCAGCTTTAACTCATCCCTGTTCCGCGAATTGCGCGCGATCAGCTTCGTGCAGCGCTTGTTGACCGAAGGCAAATTGAAAGCGGGTGAGATGAACCGGGTTCTGGTTCACATGATCGCCGATGACGCGCTGATGAACGATCTCTCGGTGGCAACAAAGACGGTGCCGAACCCGGTTGTTCTGCACAAGTTGAAAGAGGCCGGGCGCACGGCTGCGCATCGGTTCCTTTCGGACAACAAGGGCGATTTGGGGCGGAAAAGTACTGTCAATCTGCCCGAGATGTTTGGCTGATCACTCAGGCGGTAGCATCGGGTCTTTGCCGTTGGGGTAAACCAGACCGGCAGAAATCACCAGCTTGGCCGCGTCCTCGATAGTCATGTCCAGCAGAATGACGTCTTCGGCAGGAAAGAACAGCAAAAACCCCGAGGTCGGGTTTGGTGTGGTCGGGATGAAAACGCTCAGCAATTCGCCCGCGGTTTCGGCGCGCTGGGTGACCTCGCCTTTGGCAGTGGTCGATACAAAGCCGATAGCCCAGATACCGCGGCGTGGATATTGCACCAAGCAGGCTTTTTCAAAAGATCTTTCTGTCTGGGCAAAGACCGTTTCGGATATTTGCTTGATCCCGGAATAGATCGAGCGGACAACCGGCATCCGTTCTACCAGGCTTTCGGTGAAGGAAATAAAGGACCGTCCCAGAATCCCCTTGGCGACCCAGCCCACCAGAACAGTGAAAACCAGAAAGATGATGACGCCGACGCCGCGCAGGTTGATGCCTACATATTGTTGGGGCTGGAACTGTTGTGGGATCAGCGGCAGGACAGCACTGTCGATCCAGCCCACGACGGACCAAATCAACCAGATCGTCAGCCAGACAGGCGCAATGACAACGATGCCCGTCAGAAAAGACGCGCGCAGCCGGGAAAACAGGCCCGGTCCGCGGTGGGGTTCTTCGTCAAACGGTGTGTTCATTGCGATCCTGATTGGTTTGCCGATTTAGTTAAGCAGTCCGGCGTCTTGGTACAATAGGGTAGCTCTAGGCGGATTTGGTCAAAGCAATCGCGATACCGGCGGCTAGACGGGCATTGTTGCGCACCAGCGCAATGTTTGCGGTCAGCGAGCGGCCCCCGGTCTGTTCATAGATCCGTTGTAGCAGGTATGGCGTGACGCCTTTGCCGGTGATCCGGTGCGTATCCGCGTCGGATTGGGCGGCAGCGATGATGGGGGCCAGTTCCTCGGCCGGGATTTGATCGGCGTCCGGGATCGGGTTGGCAACCAGCTGACCCCCGGGCAGGCCAAGCGCGCGACGGGTGGCGTGGGCCTTGGCGATGTCTTCGGCACTATCCATGCGCAAGGGCGCGGGATAGGGGGACTTGGCGGACCAAAAGGCCGGGAATTCGTCCTGTCCATGCGCGATAACCGGAACGCCCAATGTCTCGAGCACTTCAAGTGTTTTAGCAAGATCCAGGATGGCTTTCGCACCGGCTGCAACAACAGTAACGGGTGTCTGCGCCAATTCGTGCAGATCGGCTGAGATGTCAAACGAGGTCTCGGCCCCCTGATGCACACCACCGATGCCACCGGTCGCAAAAACTTCGATCCCGGCATAGCGCGCGGCGATCATCGTGGCGGCCACTGTCGTGGCCCCGGTCCCGCTGGTCGACATACAGGCCGCCATGTCCGCGCGTGAGATCTTGGCGACGCCCTGGGCCTGCCCCAAGGCTTTCAACTGGTCGTCTTCCAGGCCCACATGCAGTTTGCCTTTGATCACGGCCATGGTCGCAGGAACCGCACCAGCGTCACGGACGTCCTGCTGAACCTGCGCCGCCACTTCGATATTCTGAGGGTAGGGCATACCATGGGTGATGATGGTGCTTTCCAGCGCAACGATGGGCTGACCTGCATCTTTGGCGGCGCGGACCTCGGCGGAATATTGGATGTCGATCACAGTGGTGTTTCTCCGGAAACATAGGTTGCGGCGGCATGCAGGGCGCGGCGTAAGGCTTCGTCATTGGACGCACCGTTGGCCTCGGACGCGATATGCGCCGCCATGAAAGTATCGCCCGCACCGGTCACACGGGTGACCAGAACGGAGGGCGGTGTTTGGGTCAATATTTCGTCAGCGCTGCCAATGGTGGCCGAGTTGCCGCCGTCCGTGACCAGCACCCGCAGCGCGCCACGGTTCAGCAGGCCCTTGGCGGCGCCTTCAGAATCGGTGAATTCGCGCTGGCACAAGATGCCGGCCTCTTCGAGGTTCACGTAAAGCGTGGCGCGGGCGTGTTTCAGGAACGGCAGCAGACGCTCGGCCTTGCCGGGCGAGGCCGGGGCCACGCGCAGGTCCGCACGCGCAAAGGCGGGGCTTTGGGCGATTTCTTCTAACAGGGTCAGCGTCAGATTGCCGTCCAATGCGATGGGACCCTGGAACGGAGTGTTCTCATACCCCAGCGGCCCATGCATCAAGGGGCGCAGGATTTTCGCCCCGGCGGCCTCAAGCGAATGCGCGTCAGCAATTGCCGCGATCAGGCCGTTGGCCCCTTCGACGGCCATGTACCTGTCTGTCGGCAAATCCTGCGAACGATAGATGTGGTCCGTGACCATGCCCAGCCGCGAACAGGCGTTGACCAGTTCGTCGCCTTCGGGGTCGCGACCAATGGCTGTGAGAAGGGTCGGCGTCATACCGAAGCGTACCAGCGTCATGGCGATGTTCATGGCCACTCCGCCAGGCAGGCGGGTGATCCGCCCCGGCACGTCCGAGCCCTGACGCATGGCGCTGGCGGACCGCCCGATTATGTCCCACAGGACCGAGCCGATACACAGGATTTCGCTGTTCTGAGTCATGCCCGTGTCATGCCGCAGCCCCGAGGTGGGTGCAAGGGTTAACGCTCACATCGCGTCGGTAAGAGTTGTAAGCGCGGCAAGCGGGTCTTCTTGCGACCAGATCTCATCCCCGATACCGAAGAAATCAGTGCAAGGGGTCAGGTCGCGGATCAGCTCAGGCGTCAGGCCACCTTCGGCCACAACCGGAACCTCGATCATCTCAGACCACCACTGAAACAGGTCTTTTTCAGCCGTGGTTCCGTCCCCCAGCGTTGACGCGCCGACCGGGCCAAAGGCAACATAATCTACGCCAGCTTCGCCGGCGGTCATGCCATCATGGCTGGACGCGCCACAAAAACTGCCAACAATGGCATCCGCGCCCAACTCCTTGCGCGCGGCGCGCACTGAACGTGCGGCGTCGTCCAGATGCACCCCGTCCAACCCCAACCGTTGCGCCAGCAGAACATGGTTCGAGATGACCAGCGCCACGTCACGGGTATGGGCCACCTCGCGACAAGCATCAGCAGCACGCGAGATCGCGTCTTCGTCATTGCCTGCCAGAGCCAGTCGGATGCAGGCAATCTCGGCACCGTCCAGAACGCGGCTAAGCTGGTCGGGGAACGTGCTCAATGAGATGGTCGGAGGGGTGATCAGGTAAATCTGCGGCTGCTCGGGGGTGTCCATTGGCGCGTCCTTAGCTTTCAGTCTTTCGCGCGGTTTAGCGGATTGTGCCGGGGAAGCAAACTTTTATGCCGGTTTAAGGCGTAATTGACCAATCGGATGCCTTGCCCTGCGCCATCGCGCCGATTACAGCAAGCCAAGTTTTCCGGAGACAACCATGCCCAGCGATACATCCCAGCCGTCCTTTGTGCTCGTCCGCCCTCAGATGGGTGAAAACATCGGCGCTGCCGCGCGGGCGATGTGGAATTTCGGGCTGGACCGGATGCGGATCGTCGCACCGCGCGACGGTTGGCCAAACCCCAAGGCGGTGGCAATGTCCAGCGGGGCGGGGCGCTTGCTGGACGAAGCGCAGCTGTTCGATGACCTTGCGGGCGCGCTGGCCGACAGCACCTTTGTCTTTGCAACCACCGCGCGCCAGCGTGGTCTGACCAAACCGGTCTACAGCCCCGAACGCGCGATGCAGATCGCGGCCGAGAAAGTGGCGGCTGGTGAAAAGGTCTCGGTCTTGTTCGGACCGGAACGGGCAGGATTGGAAAACGAAGATATCGCCAAGGCAAATGCCATTATCTCGGTTCCGGTAAACCCGGAATATGCCTCGCTGAACCTTGGCCAATGCGTGTTGTTGACCGCCTATGAGTGGATGCGCCAGACAGGCGATGTGGTGCACGAAGCCACCGATCTGGGCAAAGGCGACTGGGCCACGGGGATCGAGGTCGAAAAACTGGTCGAACATTACGAAAACCGGCTGGACGAGGCGGGCTTTTTCTATCCACCCGAAAAGGCCGAAGGCATGAAGACCAATTTGCGCAATCTGTGGTCTCGGATGCGGATGACGCGCGCGGATGTGCAGATGCTGCACGGGATCATGCGTCAGATGGTCCGTTGGAAGGATAAAGGCTGAGGCTGGACCTTAGCCCCCCTTCACCCTAGCTTGCGACGAAATCCAAGGCACAAGAGGACAGCATGAGCGGTAAGCGCAGCATCTTCGAAGACGTCTCAGACACAGAAAAACAACAGGCCGTTCAACCGGGCATGATTGACCGTGGTCGTGGCGGCGCACGCGGGGCAATTCGCGTCTGGCTGATGATACTGTTCGCGCTGGTCGTTGTCATGATCTCCGTAGGCGGCCTGACACGCCTGACCGATAGCGGATTGTCGATAACGGAATGGCGCCCGGTCACTGGGGCCATCCCACCAATGACCGAGGCCGATTGGCAGGCCGAGTTCGAAAAGTACAAGCAGATCGATCAATGGCGCATTCAGAACCAATGGATGGAGCTTGATGACTTTAAATCCATTTACTGGTGGGAGTGGGGTCACCGTCAACTGGGCCGGGTGATCGGTCTAGTTTGGGCACTTGGGTTCTTTGGCTTCCTGCTGGCTAGGAAAATTCCGACCGGGTGGACAGGTAAATTGCTGATTCCAGGCGCTTTGGGCGGTGTTCAGGGCGCGGTTGGCTGGTGGATGGTTGCCTCGGGCGTGACGCAGGGCGAGGGGATGACGGCCGTTGCCAGCTATCGCCTGGCAGTCCATCTGGGTCTGGCCTTCGTTATCCTCGGGTTCCTTGCGTGGTACATCTTTGAGCTGGGACGCGAGGAGCGTGACCTGATGCAGGCCCGCCGCGCGAAAGAGGGCAAACTGTTCTCGCTATCGACCGGGCTGATGCATTTCGCCTTTCTACAAATACTCATAGGCGCCCTTGTGGCAGGCATAGACGCTGGAAGATCATATACCGATTGGCCCCTGATCGGTGGTCAATTGTTGCCGCCTGACGCGACGATGCTTGAACCGATGTGGCGCAATTTCTTTGAAAGCCCCGGTCTGGTGCAGTTCATTCACCGCTGTGCTGGCTATCTTCTGTTTATCTTCGGTATCATTGTCTGGAGACGCGGCAGCACCAGCGCGCATCCGCAAACGCGGTTTGCGTTCAATGCAGCTTTTGCGGCGCTTTCGCTGCAGGTGGTGGTCGGGATTATGACGGTGATCTACGCGGCCCCCTGGCAGATCGCCATCTTCCACCAGTTCATGGCCGTTGTTGTTTGGACCCTGATCCTGCGCGCACGTTTCCTGACAGCATATCCAATCGCCACCTCAATCCGCGGAGCATGACCCTGATGACTGCCTATGATGACCTGATGGCCTTCCAACGCGAAACGTCGGCCCTCGGGCAAATCGCCGGGCGGCTGGGCTGGGACCAGGAAACGGTGATGCCGCGCGGCGCGGCCCCGCAACGGGCTGAGGAAATGGCCGCCATCGAAGCGGTTCTGCATGCCCGCCGCTCTGACCCGCGCGTGGCTGAGTGGTTGGAGCAAGCCGACCCACAAGACGACGTAGCCCGCGCCCAATTGCGCGATATCCGTCGAACTTACGAGCGGACGGCAAAAGTGCCAGCCGATCTGGCCAAGGCCATTGCGCGCGTGACCTCAGCAGCCCAGGGAACTTGGGCACAAGCCCGTTCAAACGAGAGTGTGGCTACCTTTCTGCCTGTTCTCGAGGAGGTCGTTGCCCTCAAGCGTGAAGAAGGCGCTGCACTGGCGCAGGGTGGTGATGTCTATGACGCCATGGTCGAAGACTACGAACCCTATACCACCGGGTCACAAATCGCCGAGATTTTCGATCAGATGCGCCCTCGTCTTGTGGCCCTGCGCGCGGCCGTTTTGGATAAACCAGCGCCGCACGCTCTGACTGGAAAATTCGACGAACAGATACAAATGCAATTGTCGCAGAAACTGGCGACCACGTTCGGGTACGATCTGAATACTGGGCGGGTGGATAAGGCAGTGCATCCGTTCAGTTCGGGCAGTGGCCTGGATGTGCGCATTACCACTCGCACCAGCGAGACCGACCCGTTCAACTGTTTCTACTCAACCATTCATGAGGTCGGCCACGCCGCCTATGAACAGGGTATCAACCCGGCCTATGCGCTGACACCACTGGGGCAGGGCGTGTCGATGGGCGTGCATGAAAGTCAAAGCCGGATTTATGAAAACCAGCTGGGCCGATCTCGGGCGTTCACGGAGTGGCTTTACAATCAAATGGTTGACGCGTTCGGTGATTTCGATGTCGCGGATGCCGATGCGTTCTATGCCACGGTCAATGGCGTACACAAAGGCTATATCCGGACCGAGGCGGACGAGGTGCAATACAACCTGCACATCATGCTGCGCTTTGACCTTGAACGCGCCCTAATGGCCGGAGACCTTCAGGTCAGCGATCTGGAGGCAGCGTGGAATGACCGGTTCAAGGCCGATTTTGGATATGAGGTCGACCGACCTTCGAACGGGTGTTTACAGGACGTCCACTGGTCGGTCGGATTGTTTGGTTATTTCCCGACCTATTCATTGGGCAATGTCTATGCCGGATGTCTGTATCAAGCGTTGCGCGCTGCGGTTCCTGATTTGGATGCGCAACTGACCAGGGGCGACACGTCAGGCGCAACCAGTTGGCTGTGCGAGAACCTACAGCGTTTTGGCGGACTCTTCACCCCGCGCGAGACTATCCAACGCGCCAGCGGGATAGAACCGGGACCTGAACCGTTGTTGGCGTATTTGGAACAGAAATTCGGTACGCTATACAGTCTTTGAGCGCGAGACCTTCGGCAGCGTTCGTCAACACACTCGGACCGCGTTGCTTGGTTTCGCGCATAAGCTTTAGGAGCGTCGAGTATTGCTAGTCGGGTAACAGGTGGATGGTCAGGTAGCATAAAAGTTGAAAGCCCCCCTGAACCATATGGTTTTCTTCCAAATCAAAATTCATGACCGTCTGATCAGCCAAGAAAAAAGCAAGCCACAATCCTAGCGATACGATAAAGGCCGCGTCGACCCTCTTCTGCCAGCGATCCGTCTGGGAATAGGAGGTAAATGACGCGAACGCAAAAAGCAGCGTCGATAGAAATAGCCACAGTATGATCCCGACAAATATGATTACATCAACGGCAGTAGAGGCACCAAAGTGCGCTAGCGTTTTTTGCAGAAACGGAAAGTTGTGGCCGTCAAACCAAGGGGTTGAAGTCACCCCCAGCAGCTCTAGCCCGCCGATGAAATCGGTTAGAAACGCAAATGCCCACCATAGGAACCAGAAGATCACTAAACTTTGTTTGAACAAAATTCGCATAAAAAACGACCTCTTGAAACTGCTGTTCCAAATATCATTGGTCATAGAATAGCAATTTTTTAGGAATTACAGAAACCAGCGCCGATTTGATCGTTCTATTGGGCAAACCGTTGATTGCCACATTCTGAGAGATTATTGGCGAAAACAAATCCAAGGCCCCAAAACACTGCGCTCTGGGGCCTTTGTTGTAATCTTATCCCTCGGCGTCTTCGTCGCCTTGATCGGCGATCCAGGCGACGCTGACGACCACTTCGCCTTTACCGGTGTTGAACACCTTCACACCGCCCGCGCTGCGCGACCGGAACGAGATGCCTTCGACCGGCACCCGGATCGACTGTCCCTTGGACGTCGCCAGCATGATCTGATCGTCGATCTCAACCGGGAACGAGGCCACCAGCTCTCCACCGCGCATTGCCTTGTCCATGGCAGCAACCCCCATGCCTCCGCGTCCGCGGACCGGGTAATCGTGGCTGGAGCTTAGCTTGCCCGAACCGCCTGCCGTGATGGTCAGGATCAGATTTTCAGCGGCCGACATCTGGGCATAGCGTTCCTGGCTGATGGTCGCCAGCGCATCGCCATCCTCGTCAGTGGTTTCGGCCTCTTCGGTCAGGCCGGCCACGGCGCGGCGCATTTTCAGATAGGCGGCGCGTTCGTCCGACGTAGCCTCGAAATGGCGGATCACCGACATCGACACCACGCGGTCGCCATTGCTTAGCCTGATGCCACGCACACCGGTCGACTTGCGGCCCTTGAAGACACGAACATCAGTGGTCTGGAAGCGGATCGCGCGACCCGAGTTGGTGACCAGCATCACATCGTCATCTTCCGAGCAGATGCGCGCATTTACCAGTTCCACACCCTCGGGCAGATCCATTGCGATCTTGCCGTTGCGTTTTACGTTGGTGAAATCGCTCAGCGCATTGCGGCGCACGTCGCCGGCACTGGTGGCAAAGACGATCTGCAGGTTCTCCCACTCTTCATCCGGGACATCCACGGGCATGATAGCCGCTATGGAAACACCTGTCGGGATTGGCAGGATGTTGACGATGGCTTTGCCCTTACCGGTCCGCCCCGATTGTGGCAGGCGCCAGGTCTTGAGCTTATAGACCATGCCGTCGGTGGTGAAGAACAGCAGCTGTGTGTGCGTGTTCGCTACGAAGAGGTTGGTAACAACATCCTCTTCCTTGGTCTGCATGCCCGACAGGCCCTTACCGCCGCGTTTCTGTGCGCGGAAATCGGCCAGCGGGGTACGTTTGATGTACCCGCCAGAGGTGACAGTCACGACCATATCTTCGCGTTCGATCAGATCCTCGTCTTCCATGTCGCCGGACCAGTCGACGATCTCGGTGCGACGGGGAACGGCGAACTGTTCGCGCACGCTGCGCAACTCATCGCCGATGATCGACATGATGCGTTCGCGCGAGGACAGAATATCCAGATATTCCTTGATCTTACCTGCTAGTTCTTCCAACTCGTCCGTGACCTCCTTGACGCCCAGTTGGGTCAGGCGCTGGAGGCGCAGGTCGAGGATGGCGCGGGCCTGAACCTCGGTCAGGTTATAGGTGCCGTCGTCGTTCATCTTGGACAGAGGATCATCGATCAGTCGCAGATAACCCTCGATCTCAGCGGCAGGCCAACGGCGCGTCATCAGCTTTTCACGCGCCTCGGCTGCGTCCGCGGATGACCGGATGGTGGCAACAACTTCGTCCACGTTGGAAACGGCCACGGCCAGACCACACAGGATGTGGCTGCGTTCCCGCGCCTTGCGCAGGTCATAGGCGGTGCGGCGGGCAACGACATCCTCGCGGAAATCGATGAACGAGGTCAGAAACCGGCGCAGGGTCAGTTGTTCAGGCCGACCACCGTTCAGGGCCAGCATGTTACAGCCAAAGGACGTTTGCATCGGCGAGAAGCGGTAAAGCTGGTTCAGCACCACCTCGGGCGTCGCATCGCGTTTCAGTTCGACTACAACGCGGACACCGTTACGGTCGGATTCGTCCTGTACATGGGCCACGCCTTCGATGCGCTTCTCACGCACTGCTTCGGCGATCTTTTCGATCATCGCGGCCTTGTTCACCTGATAGGGAATTTCATCGACGACGATAGCGTAACGATCCTTACGCAGTTCTTCCACGCGGGTCTTGGCGCGGATAATGACGCTGCCGCGACCTTCAAGATAGGCTTTGCGCGCACCCGAGCGGCCCAGCATGACGCCGCCGGTCGGGAAGTCGGGGCCGGGTACGTATTCAATCAACTGCTCGGACGTCAGGTCCGGGTCGTCGATCAGTGCCAGTGTGGCGTCAACTACTTCACCCAGGTTGTGCGGTGGGATGTTGGTCGCCATGCCCACGGCGATACCACCAGCACCATTGACCAACATGTTCGGGAAACGGGCGGGCAGGACGGTCGGTTCCCGGTCCTTGCCGTCATAATTGTCCTGGAAATCGACCGTCTCTTTTTCGATATCGGCCAGCAGGGACGCGGCAGGCTTGTCCATGCGCACTTCGGTATAGCGCATGGCCGCCGGGTTATCGCCGTCCATCGAGCCAAAGTTGCCCTGACCATCCAGCAACGGCAGCGACATCGAGAAGTCCTGCGCCATCCGCACCAGCGCATCATAGATCGCGCTGTCACCGTGCGGGTGGTACTTACCCATAACGTCGCCAACCGGGCGGGCCGATTTGCGATAGGCCTTGTCGTGTGTGTTCCCGGTTTCGTGCATTGCATACAGAATGCGGCGATGCACCGGCTTCAGCCCGTCGCGCAGATCGGGGATCGCGCGGCTGACGATGACCGACATTGCATAGTCCAGGTAGGACGTGCGCATCTCGGATTCGATGGACACCGTCGGGCCGTCATAAACGGGGCGCTCGGGCGGGGTTTCGTCCATGTTTTCAGGAATATCTGGCGTATCGCTCACGTAAACTGCCCGTGTTTTGTTTTGGGTCTATATCTTGTGGATGCACCTTATCAGACCCGGCACATAAGGTGCAAGCAAGCAACGATTTTGCATGCGAAAAACCCCCGTAACACCTGAGTAACATATTGTTAACTAAGGGTTAGGGTGTTTTCGTGTTACCCTGAAGAGACCTTGCAACAAAATTGGAGGTCTGCATGGAGCAAAGCGAAACCGAACTAATGCTCAAAGGGTACGGGCTGACAACGGCAGAATTCTTCTACCGCATGCCCGATTACATCCACGTTCTGAACACGTTCATCTGGCAGGATTACGATCTGGCGCCGGATCATCCGAAATTGTTCGATTTCATCGACTTCTGGCAGCGCGAGATTGACGGTCCGCTGCATTCGGTCCGGTTTACGCATCGCAAGATGATCGCGCCCGGTGAATGGCGCAACATGGTGGGTGAATTCAGGGTCAATTGAATATCCAGCCTGTTTTTTGGTCAGTAACGATTGAGACGCGTTAAATTTATTGGTGCTTGGGTTATGGTGTCGACCAATCCATTGGTCACATACGGAATCGCTTTATGTCCCGAGCTTTGCTTTTCGCCGCTGCGCTGTTAACTGGCGGACCAGCCGTCGCCGAAGGCGTCTTTGATAAAATCAAAAAAGGTGCTGCGAATACGGCCGACGCTGTAGGGCGTGGGACTGAAACCGTGGGCAACACCATTCAGAAAGGTGCAAGCGCGGTTGAGGGGACCATCAACTCGACCACGGATTTGGTGACGAACGAGGCCACCCCGGAAGAGACGCGCGCCAAGCTGGACGCGATGGCCAGCGAGGTTCTTACCCAGTTATTAGCGGAAAACCCCGACGCAAAAGCGTTGTATGACGTTAGTGCGGGCTACGCCGTGTTCGACTCGCGCAAGGTTACGGTGTTTCCGGTCTCGGCCGGGTATGGGCGCGGGGTGGCCGTTTCAATGGATACCGGTCAGCACACTTATATGAACATGGGTACTGGCGGAGTGGGTGCCGCAGTGGGTATTGGTGGGTTTGAAACCAAGTTCGTGATCCTGTTCGAAACCCCCGCCGATCTGGCGAAATTTATCGAATTTGGTTACGACGCAACAGCGGAAACCGGGGCGATGTACGGTGACGAGCGCAGCGGGGAAACCGTGCGGTTCACTGATGGCCGGTCCTTCTTCGTGCTGGGCAAGAAAGGCTGGCGCGTCTCGGCTGGGGCGTCCGGCACGAAATTCTGGGAATCGCCTGAACTGAACTGATCAGCCTGAACAGCTGGCTCCGCCCAGAACACAGAATTTGGCGCAATGGGGATGGTTGAGGTGTACGTCCGCCTCGGCCTCGGCCAGGGTGTGACCCATTTCGAATTCGGGCGCATAAGGTAAAAGTGTGCAGGCCAGAACGGCGGGGCGTTCCGCACCCTTGCGCTTTACCACCATACGGGCGCTGGCGCACATCACGGCGTCGGGTGATTTGTCCAGAATACCCCAGCAAGCTGTGGTGATTTCCGGCACTTCGATGGTTTCGTCCATCTCGGGGAACAGAACCGTCTGGCCAGGGTTTTGGGCGTCAATGTCAAAGCCGTGCTGCTTGAAAAACGCAGCATAGCCAGCGCGGCTTTCCGCGTCGCTGTCACCCCAGACAGTGCGCCCGGCCACGGCCATGTTTAAGCCGTTGTCACGCAGCCACTCCATCCCGGTCACGGTCTTGGCGAAGCTGCCCTTGCCACGTTCTTCGTCATGCAGATCGGAGCAGTAGTGATCGACCGAGATTCGCAGGGTTAGCTTGTTGCCGTAGTCACGCTGCAATTCCAGCAGACCCTCTCGCATCTTTCGGCGCATCATTGGTTGCATGGCATTGGTGAGAATCAAAACCTCATACCCACGCTCCAGCGCGGCGCGGGTCATGTCGATCATTTCTGGGTTCATGAATGGTTCGCCACCAGTGAACCCGATTTCCCGAACCGGCCAATTTCGAGCTTCGATTTGATCCAGATAGTCCCGCACCTCATCAGCGGTGATATAGACCAGTGCATCGTTGGTCGGGCTGCTTGCGATATAGCAGTTGACACATTCGATATTGCACAAGGTACCGGTGTTGAACCAAAGCGTGTCAGGGTTGCTAAGCGCAACCGAGGCCCGCGTTTGCCCGTCAGCCGTCACCAATGTGTTCTGAAATTTGCCGATATTGGCAATCTGAGAGGCGTTGTCTTTCATTCCGGTATCCGGTTCTTTGCAGTCCTGCTGCTGACTTAGCCTTTCAGACCGAATTAGTTAAGGGTGCCACGGCCGACCTGACAGAGTTTTGATGATGGGAAAAAGTGTAATTTTGTTTGCGCTAACATTGGACATGCCCTCAGGGGTAAGGTAAGGGAAACGCATGGTTTCTCGCGTCATCCCCGTCGACCCGTTCGATCTGGTCATTTTTGGCAGTACTGGCGATCTTGCGCAGCGCAAAATCCTGCCGGCGCTGTTCCGTCGCTATTGTGCCGGACAATGGCCCGAGGATGTTCAGATCATTGGTGCCGCCAGATCGGAATTGGACAGCGATGCGTTTCGGGATGTGGTCGCGCAATCGTTGCGCGAACATGCACCTGCACAGTGCGCGGATGCCAAGGCACTGAATGCGTTTCTGCAGCGGGTCGACTATGTCGCGTTGGATGCTCTTACGGATGAGGGGTGGGGTCAGCTTGCAGCGAAGCTCACAATTGATCGGGTGCGGGCGTTCTATTTCTCGGTTGGGCCGCGCCTGTTCGGACCGCTGGCCGAACGGATCAAAGCTAATGATTTGGCCACGACCCAGACACGGATCGTTGTCGAAAAACCCTTTGGTCACGATCTGGGCAGCGCGCAGACGTTGAATGCGACGCTAGCGGCACATTTCTCCGAAGGGCAGATTTACCGGATCGACCATTATCTGGGCAAAGAAACCGTTCAGAACCTGATGGCCGTTCGGTTTGGCAACATGCTTTTCGAACCATTGTGGAACAGTCAGTATGTCGACCACATCCAGATCACCGTGGCCGAATCCGTCGGCATTGACGGGCGCGAAGAGTATTATGAGCGCGCAGGCGCCATGCGTGACATGGTGCAGAACCACCTAATGCAACTGCTCTGCCTGATCGCGATGGAACCGCCGGCCAAGTTCGACCCCGACGCAGTGCGGGACGAAAAGCTCAAGGTGATCCGCGCATTGGACCCGGTCGAGCCGCACCACATTGTGCGCGGTCAGTTTGAAGGTGGGCTGACTGGACGCAGCTATCGGGATACTGTTGGTAATCCACGTTCGACCACGGAAAGCTATGTGGCGCTGCGGGCTCACGTCAGTAACTGGCGGTGGGCGGGTACGCCGTTCTATTTGCGCACAGGCAAAAGGCTTGTGGCGCGATCTTCGGTTATCAATGTGATGTTCAAAGACGCGCCGCATTCGATCTTTGGCGCAGATGCCGGGCGCCACGCCAACGTTTTGTCGATCCGCCTGCAGCCGAACGAAGGCATCACGCTGAAGGTGACGATCAAGGAACCGGGGCAGGGTGGGATGCGCCTGGTCGACGTGCCTCTGGACATGAGTTTTGCCGAGGCATTGGGGCCCGAAAACCAGGACCCGCCGGACGCTTATGAGCGTTTGGTGATGGACGTGATCCGCGGCAACCAAACCCTGTTTATGCGCGGAGATGAGGTCGAGGCCGCATGGGCCTGGACCGATCCGATCATCGCGGGCTGGCAGGCGCGCGGGGATGTTCCCAAACCTTATGAAAGCGGCAGCACTGGCCCGGGCGACGCCGAGCTGCTAATGAAACGAGACGGTCGCCGCTGGCAAGGGATAAACCCATGAACATACAGGAATACGCCGACCGGGATATGCTGGCTATCGACGTTGCAAACGTGCTGGCAGGTGAACTGGAATCCGCCTTGCTGCATCACGACTTTGCCTCATTGGCAGTCCCCGGAGGCACGACGCCCGGCCCGATGTTTGATGTTCTGTGCGCGGCGGATTTGGAATGGGACCGGGTGCGGGTTCTGCCTACCGATGAACGCTGTGTGCCGGGTGATCACGACCGCTCGAACGAGCGCCTAATCCGCGAGCGGTTGCTGACCAATCGGGCGTCGGTGGCGCAATATATCCCTCTGTACGTGCCGGGAAAGGAGCCCGAGGATGTATTGCCGGAAATCGAAAGCCTAATCACTCCGATCCGGCCCTTGTCGGTGCTGGTGTTGGGAATGGGCGAGGATATGCACACCGCGTCCCTGTTCCCGGGTATGGATGGGCTTGAGGCCGCGTTGGACAGTCACGCGCGTCCTCTGGCGGTGGCACGGACCGAGGTTCAGCCGGAACCCCGTATCACGCTGACTGCGCCTGTTTTGGACGGTGCCTTGTCAAAACACCTGATTATTTTCGGGAACGCGAAACGGGATGCTTTGGAACGGTCCATGTCCCTGCCACCGGAAGAGGCCCCCATCGCAGCAGTGCTGAGTGGCATGGCCGTACACTGGGCGGAGTAGACGCTATGCAACTGGAGACACTCAAAGCACTGGCAGCAGAACGGAAGGGGCAGCCCATTCTGGGTCTGTTCAGTAAGGATGCAAATCGGGCGCAGGGGTATTCGGCCTCAACCGGTGACCTGCTCTTTGATTACTCGAAAACCAGTATTGACGCGGACATCCGTGACGCTTTGATCGGGCTGTGCGATACGGCGGGTCTGGCGGAACGGCGCGACGCCATGTTCTCGGGTGCCAAGATCAACGAAACCGAAGGGCGCGCGGTATTGCACACGGCGTTGCGTAATCTGGATGGCGGACCGGTTGAGGTCGACGGTCTGGATGTGATGCCTGACGTGCTGGACACGCTGCAGCGGATGCGGGTTTTCGCCGAAGAGGTGCGCGGCGGCGCGATTTCTGGGACAGGTGGCAGCTTTACCGACGTCGTGAATATCGGCATCGGCGGCTCGGATCTTGGGCCAGTGATGGCCACGCACGCGTTGGCCCCGTATCACGACGGGCCAAACCTGCACTATGTGTCCAATGTCGATGGTGCGCATATCGCGGATACGCTACGCCCACTTGACCCGACCCGGACGCTGGTGATTGTCGCATCCAAGACATTCACCACTATTGAAACCATGACCAACGCCCGGACCGCCCGTGCCTGGTTAACGGATGGCGGTGGCGATTGTGGAAAACAGTTCGCAGCCGTGTCGTGTGCGGTAGATAAGACCGATGCCTTTGGTATCGCCCAAGATCACGTTTTTGGTTTTGCCGATTGGGTAGGGGGGCGCTCTTCGATCTGGGGGCCGGTTGGGCTACCGGTGATGATCGCCGTCGGTTCGAACGCGTTTGATGCCTTTCTGCGCGGGGGACAGGCGATGGACGTCCATTTCCGCGCTGCCGACTGGATCGAGAACATGCCGGTAATGCTGGCTCTGGTTGGGGTCTGGCACCGCCAGGTTCTGGGATATACCAGTCGCGCGGTTCTGCCCTATGATCAACGTCTGCTGCGTCTTCCCGCCTATTTCCAACAGCTTGAGATGGAGTCGAACGGTAAATCCGTTGCAATGAACGGCAGCGCCTTGACCATGCCTTCGGGGCCTGTGGTTTGGGGTGAACCGGGCACCAATGGCCAGCACGCCTTTTACCAGTTGATCCATCAGGGCACCGATGTGATCCCCTGCGAATTCATGGCGGCCGCCGAAGGGCACGAGCCCGAACTTACCCACCACCACCGCCTTTTGCTGGCCAATTGTCTGGCCCAATCCGAAGCGCTGATGCGCGGCCGGTCGTTGGATGAGGCGCGGCAGCGCATGGCCGAACAAGGGTTGGCCGGTGAGGAACTTGAACGTCAGGCCCGTCATCGTGTGTTCCCGGGCAACCGGCCGTCCTCGACCCTGATTTATCCGAAGCTCACACCGTATGTCCTGGGCCAAATCATCGCCTTGTACGAACACCGTGTTTTCGTCGAAGGGGTTCTGCTGGGGATCAATTCGTTCGACCAATGGGGGGTCGAACTGGGCAAGGAATTGGCGACCTCGCTGGGTCCGATAGTGGATGGTGAGGTTAGCACTGACGGCAAGGATGGCTCGACCGCTTCGCTGGTTGCTTATGCGCTAAAACACCGCGATTGAGGGTTCGATTTTACCACCTGCCGCAACGGCAAATCGCATTCTTTTATTGTCAGACAATTAAATGCTTGGCAGGCTCTGCCTAAGGAAAAGCCATATCGCCCGATGTGATTGCGGGCACAAAGTGGCACCGCCATAGGGAGGACGCCCATGCTGGGACAGATGATGACGCAGCCCTTGCTGATCTCGTCGCTAATTGATCACGCCGACCGCTTTCACGGTCAGACTGAGATTTATTCGGTTGAAACCGATGGCACAGTTAGCCATAGCAGTTGGTCGCAAGTGGCGGAAAACGCGCGGAAACTGGCCTCGGCACTGTCCAAGTTGGGATTGGAGCCACAGACGCGGATTGCGACGCTGGCTTGGAATAATCGGCGGCATCTTGAGATCTACTATGCCACTTCCGGGGCGGGGTTCGTTTGCCACACCGTCAACCCGCGACTGTTTCCCGAACAGTTGACGTATATCATCAACCATGCACAGGATCGGGTCCTGTTTTTCGACGCAACCTTTATTCCTTTGGTCGCAGCCCTTCACGAGCATTTGCCCGATGTTCAACATTTCGTCCTGATGGGGCCAAGAAACGATGACGCTATTGCGCAGATACCGGGTGTGCAATTTTACGACGATCTGATCGAGATCGGTGAGGCCAGTTTTGAATGGCCCAGCTTTGACGAAAACACTGCATCCGGCCTGTGTTACACATCTGGCACAACCGGCAATCCAAAGGGGGTGTTGTATTCGCATCGCTCCACCGTGCTGCACAGTTTCGGATCGAACACACGCGACGTTATCGGGTTTTCGGCGATGGATGTGGTCATGCCGGTGGTTCCGATGTTCCATGTAAACGCCTGGGGGTCCCCATATGCTTGCGCCATGTCGGGATCGCGGATGGTGTTGCCGGGGCCGGGTTTGCATGGTGAGGCGCTGGTGAATCTGATCGACACTTACGGCGTCACTCTGGCCATGGGCGTGCCGACGATCTGGCAAGGGCTGCTGGCTTTTGCCGAGCAGTCTGGCAGCAAGCTGGCCAGCCTGCAGCGGACGGTGATCGGCGGGGCCGCGTGCCCGCCTTCGATGATCGAAACCTTCCGCGAAACCTATGGTGTCGACACCATCCACGCGTGGGGGATGAGCGAGATGAGTCCGTTGGGGACCGCAAATCACCCCCTGGCCAAGCACTTTGACCTGCCGGAAGACGAGCAGCACGCCATTCGAGAAAGCCAGGGAAGACCATGTTATGGTGTCGATCTGAAGATCGTCGACGATGACGGCAATGATCTGCCGCATGACGGCGAAACCCAAGGTGATCTGCTGGTGCGCGGGCCGTGGGTTCTGGACAGTTATTTCCAGATGCAAGATGAAGATTTGCTGCGGGATGGCTGGTTTGCCACTGGTGATGTCGCAACGTTGGACTCTGACGGCTATATGACCATCCGCGACCGGTCCAAGGACATCATCAAATCCGGGGGTGAGTGGATCAGTTCGGTCGAGTTGGAGAACATCGCCGTTGCGCATCCCAAATTGGCGACCGCAGCCGTGGTTGGCGTACCGCATCCAAAGTGGGACGAGCGCCCACTGCTGGTGGCCGTACGCGCCGAGGGGGAGGACCCAAGCGAAGAAGAGGTGCTGACATTTTACGACGGCAAAATCGCTAAATGGCAGGTGCCGGACAAGGTGGTGTTTGTGGATGCCTTGCCTCTGAACGCAACGGGTAAGGTTCTGAAACGCAACTTGCGCGCGGATTTCAAGGACGCCTTGGTGGGCTGATCTTTAAAAAACGTGGGAAATGGCTCCGGCGGTAGGGATCGAACCTACGACCAATTGATTAACAGTCAACTGCTCTACCGCTGAGCTACGCCGGAACGGTCCGCGCCGTATAGCAACCAGTTTCTGCGGCGTCCAGAGGGCGTATAGGATTTTTAGTCGAGAAATCTTGCGCCGCAAGCGACCGTTGGTGATGGGGATTTAAGGTGGTGAGAATTTGGCTCCGGCGGTAGGGATCGAACCTACGACCAATTGATTAACAGTCAACTGCTCTACCGCTGAGCTACGCCGGAACTGAGGGCCGTATAACAATCCCGATTTTTGCCGTCCAGAGGGGAATTCGACGTTTTCGAAAAAAAGTTCCGGCGGCTTAGGTTTGTCTGATGAAACGGGTGTCAGCTGACAGTTTTCCTTCGGAAGTGACCTGAGATTTCCCAATCAGATTAATCAAATGGGCGAAAACATTCCGTTCAGCAGCAGGCAAAAGGGCGGTTGGAGTGTCGAGGTAAATTCGCTCGGCCAGTTCTCGGGCGGTACCGGGGTGATCTTCCAGCGCAGACAGAATCTGTGCTTCGCGTGTCAGGCGGTGATTGATCAGCCAGTCCAGCCGCGCTGCGGGATCGGCAATCGGCGCGCCATGCCCGGCGTGAAAGACGGCCCACTCGCGTGAGTGCAGACGATGGCAGGCCGCCATGAAATCCGTCAGGTCACCGTCTGGGGGCGAAACCAGTGAACTGGCCCATCCCATGACGTGATCACCCGTGAAACAGACCTCACCCCAGCCAAGTGCGATGTGATTTCCTAGATGGCCAGGGGTGTGAATCACCTCAAGCTGCCAGCCGTCGCCTGAGATCAAAGCCCCATCCGCAAGTTCGATGTCGGGGCGAAAGTTGGTGTCGATGCCTTCGCCGCCACCCACTAAACCGCCCTCGGCCAGTTGAGTCATAACTGCACTACGCCCGGCCTCGGGCCCTCCAAAGGCCATGATCGGTGCTCCGGTACGATCCGCCAAGGGTTGCGCCAGCGGAGAGTGATCCAGATGGCTATGGGTAACGATGATATGGCTGATCCGCTGTCCGGGTAGAAGTCCCGCCAGAATCGCATCCAGATGTTCATTGCTGAGCGGACCAGGGTCGATCACGGCAAGCTCGCTGGTTCCCACCAGATAAGTGTTGGTCCCGCGATATGTCATTGGGGATGGATTTGGCGCCAGAATACGCCGCAATCCCGGCTGCAGCTCGACCGCCGGGCCGGCGGGTGGATTGAAATCGTCAGGCGCCTGCATTCTGACCTCTTTCTCTTGTCGTAACAGCCCGTTAGGTTTAGCGCATGTCCGCGCTTTGGCTCAAACACTATATGCCGCGCAGCCTCTATGCCCGTGCTGCACTGATCCTGGTCCTGCCGGTGGTCGTGGTGTTGCTGGTGGTGGGGATCGCGTTCCTACAAAAACATCTGGAAGACGTCACGGCGCAAATGACACGCGCTGCTTCGCGCGAAGTGATGTTGATCACGGAAGTCATGGAAGAGACGGAAACGCAACAACAGGCGATGGCGGCTGTTCGGCTTGACCTGCAAGCGCTTGAAATGAAGGCCCGGTTTCTGGGCATTAACGACGAACCAATGGTTGGTCACCGGCGTTGGTACGATTTCATTGCACCCCAGGTCGAGGCAGATCTGCGGGCCTTGCTTCCAGATTTGATTGCGGTTGCCTTGCCCAGCGGACAAGAGGCGCGGCTGTATCTGCAGACGGATCTGGGCATTCTACAGCTGACTTTTGATCGCCGTCGTCTGTCTCCGGTAGCGCCACACCAGTTGATCGTGACAATGGTGTTCTTTGCGGTTGTCATGACCACGATTTCTTTTCTGTATATGCGCAATCAGCTTCGCCCGATCACTCGTCTGGCCGAGGCTGCGCAGGCCTTTGGTCGGGGCAGGGTGGTGCCGTATTCTCCCGGTGGGGCCATCGAAGTACGCGCGGCGGGCAGTGCTTTTCTGGATATGCGTGCCCGTATCGAGCGCCAGATGGAGCAGCGCACCATGATGCTGTCGGGGGTCAGTCACGATCTGCGCACACCGCTGACGCGTTTGAAACTTGGTCTTTCGATGTTGCCCGAGGATGAAGCAGCCCCTTTGCAGCAGGATGTCGATGAGATGCAATTGCTGCTGGATGCGTTCCTTGAGTTTTCGCGCGGGGCGGCCGAGGGCGCTCCGGAATCTGTCGATCCGAAGGTGCTGTTGGAGCAAATCGTCAAAGACGCGCGTCGTGCAGGACATGAGGTCGACCTGATCTCGGTCGAAGGGGAAGGAACAGTCATGCTGCGCCCCACTGCCATGCGGCGCGCCGCGGAAAACCTGATTGGAAACGCCGTGCGGTATGGCAATCGCGCGGATGTCAGCCTGTCCATCACACCCAGATCCCTGCGTATCCGGGTCGAGGATGACGGGCCAGGAATTCCACCTGAACAGCGATCCGAAGCGGTCAAACCGTTCGCGCGCCTTGATCCGGCGCGCAATCAAAATCAGGGTACCGGAGTGGGGTTGGGCCTTGCCATCGTTTCAGATATCGCGCGGGCCCATGGGGGCGTGGTGCGTCTGAGCAAAAGTGAGCGGCTGGGCGGCCTCTGCGCCGACATTATCATCGGTCGCTAACGACCCTGTACATGCGCTGCATCACTAGCGGAGTCAGGTACATCGGAATTTGATAGGCCCCGATGAACACCATGATCGGCGCAGTAACCTCGGGCGCTAAAGCCACGAAGAACAGCGCGATATTGCGGTTGCCTGCGATCAGGGACACTGCCGTCGACGCGGCTGTGGGCATACGAAACCGGGTCAGTCGAAAACAGACGACTTGAACGCCAAAATTGGCCGCGCAGGCGAAGGTAATCCAGAGGAACGCTCGTTTCGGATCGGTCAGGACGACCTCGCTGACCGAGGGCATCAGGCCGATGACGAAGAGGGCCAAGGTGATGTTTGCAAGACCGTCAAGCGCACTTTCTGTTGTGGGCGATGGGTCTTGCATCAGTATTTTGCGAATACCGACTGCGGTCAGCGTCACCAGCAGGATTGTGATTAGCAGTTTTAACGCGGCCCAAAGCACCGTATCGAATCCGCCCAGTTGCGGCGCCAGCCAGAACACCGGGGCTATGGTCATTGGCAATACCGCAGTACCGATCACCAAAAGGCGGAGCGCGTATTCAGATGGGTGCCCCATCATCCGACACATATTTGGGCTGCCAGCGATGGAGGGAGCCGCGGTCATGACCAGCAAGGCAAACAGGGCGGGGTTGTCGAGCCACCCGCCCAAGGCACCGACCGTCAGAACTGTCAGGGGCATCGCAAGCTGTAGACCAAGAACTACCAAAACAACGCGGGGCAGATCACGCAGTGATCCGAATATGCGCGCGGGCTCCATTCGTAGCACGGTGACGAACAGCAACAGCACAACCATCGGCGGCAACAGCGGCCGCATCGGTTGCGCCAACCCCGGCAGCAGCAACCCCGACAAAAGGCCCGCCAACAGAACATAAGGTCCGTGGCGGGCAGCGATGTGCAGCGGATTCAACGGCAGGCTACCCGGTTGGGCCTTGCCGCAGGTTATTCGGTAGCCAGGTGGCCAAATCCGGGAACCAGATCAGGACGAAAACCATAACAACCATGATCAGGAACATCGGAATCGCAGCACGGGCGATATAGCTCATTTCATGATTGGTCATGCCCTGCATCACAAACAGGTTGAACCCGATAGGCGGCGTGATTTGCGCCATTTCGACCACGACGACGATAAAGATACCGAACCAGATCAGGTCGATTCCGGCGTCGCGGATCATAGGCTCGACCACAGCCATGGTCAGCACGACCGAGGATATGCCGTCCAGAAAACACCCAAGGATGATGTAGAACACAAGCAGCACCATCAGCAGTTCGAACCGCGTCAGTTCCCATCCGGCAATCAGATCGGCCAGACCGCGTGGCAGGCCGGTAAAGCCCATCGACAGCGACAGGAAAGCCGCGCCCGCAAGGATCAATGCGATCATCGCGCTGGTGCGAGTGGCCCCCATGAGGCTTTCAGTGAACGTCTTCCAGTTCAACGAACCCTGACCGGCTGCGAGCAACAGCCCTCCGATCACACCAAAGGCGGCGGCCTCGGTCGCGGTGGCATATCCCAGATACATTGAGCCGATGACAACGACGATCAACAGGATCACTGGCAGCAAAAAGCGCGAGTTCTTGATCTTCTCGGCAAAGGTCAGTTTGTTTTCCTGGTTCGGGTTCCAGTCCTTGCCCATCTTGGAATAGATCGCGACATAGCCCATGAACATGAAGGCCAGCACCAGACCCGGCAGGATGCCAGCAAAGAACAGCTTGGTAATCGATTCATTGATGGTGACGCCATAAACGATTAGCGTCAGCGAAGGCGGGATCATCAAGCCCAGCGTCGCAGCACCTGTCAGAGTGCCGATGATCATGCGTTCGGGGTAATTGCGCTTGCGCAGTTCTGGGATCGACATCTTGCCAACCGTGGTCAGCGTTGCCGCGGACGAGCCCGACACGGCGGCAAAGACCGTACAGCCGACGATATTGGTATGCACCAGACCGCCGGGCAGGGGGGCCATCCACGGTGAAAGCCCCTTGAACATGTCTTCGGACAATCGCGTTCGATACAGGATTTCACCCATCCAGATAAACATCGGCAGCGCCGTCAGCGTCCAGGAGGACGAGGCTGACCAGATGGTGGTGATCATGACGTCGCCGACGGGGCGAGTAGTGAACAGCTCCATCCCGACCCAGGCGACGCCCATCAGGGCAAGCCCGACCCAGACGCCGGTGCCCAACAGAGTGAATAGAACAAAGAGGAAGAGGATGATGATTGATGCGTTTTCCATGCTCTCACTCTCCGTGGCTTTGATCGGCAAGATCGCGGGTAATGCGGTGATCTCCGCGGAAGATCACGTGAATCAGATGATCAGTCAGGGCGATGGCCAGAATGACCGCGCCGATTAACATGGCCGATTGCGGTATCCAAAGCGCGGTTTTGTCCTGTCCCTGGCTGATATCGTTGAACTTCCAGCTCCAATAAACAAAGCGGTAGGCGTACCAGCAGAAGTACCACATGACGGCCGTGCCGATGCCAAAACACCAAATCTCCAGCACCCGGCGGAATTTATCAGGCACCGCATTCAACAGGATCGACACGCGGATATGGCTGCCCCGGTTCAGCGCATTGGCAAAAGCCAGGAATGAGGCCGCGGCCATCGCATACCCGGCATAGTCGGGCGCGCCAGGGAATACCTCGCCTGTCCAACGGGCCAGCATCTGCACCACAATTAGAACCAGTATGGCGATAAGGCTCAACGCCGCCAGTACGCCTGCTGCCAGATAGATGAAATCCAGTACGGACCGAAGCCCTCGTAACGCTGCCATACTGTCCCCGCTTTTCTTTTGGTTGGATAGAGAACGGGCGGCAGATCGCTGCCGCCCGCGTCCATTTGGTTATTGTTGCGCTTGGAAGGCGTCGACAATGGCTTTGCCTTCGTCCCCGGCGGCCTCCAGCCATTCATTGGTCATGGTGACGCCGATTTCTTTCAACTCGTTGGTCATCTGCTCGGACGCCGGACCAACGGTCATGCCGCCGTCACGCAAGCCTTGCAGGGTGAACCCGGTATATTCCTTGGCCCGCCAGTTCCCCGCATATTCCGCCAGTTCGGCGCAGGCTTTGATGACGTTCTTGTTCGCGTCAGACACGCCCGCCCAGATATCCGAGTTCACCATCACGTAGTTGCGCGGCAGCCAGGCATCTACTTCGTAGAAATAATCCAGGCTTTCCCAAACTTTGCGGTCATACCCGGTTGAGCCAGAAGACACCATGGAATCGGCAACGCCAGTGGCAAAGGCCTGGCTGATCTCGGCCGCTTCGATGGTCACCGGCAGCATTCCGGTCAGCTCGGCCAGACGTGACGTGGCGTTGTTGTACGAGCGGAACTTGATGCCTTTCATGTCAGCGACCGAGTTCACCTCGTCCTTAAAGTACAGCCCCTGCGGCGGCCACGGCACTGCATAAAGCAGCGTTAGGTTCTGTTCGGCCAACAGGTTCTCGATCGAGGGTTTTGCAGCATCCCAAAGCTTGGCGCTGTCGTCAAACGACGTTGCTAGGAAGGGGATCGAGTCAAAGCCGAACAACGCGTTTTCGTTCTGGTGGCCGGACAGCAGACGCTCTCCAATAGGGGCCTGGCCGGTCTGAATGGCGCGTTTGATATCCGCCCCTTTGAACAGGGAACCCGAAGGGTGGGTGACAATCTCGATCTCGCCGCCGGTACCGGTGGTCACGCATTTGGCGAATTCAGCACCTGTGGCCGAATGGAAGTTCGACGCCGAATAGGCCATCGGCATGTCCCATTTTTCGGCAGCGACCGGCAGGGCTGCGGCAGCGGTCAGTGCGGTTGCTGCCATAAGGCTCGTCAGTTTTTTCATTTTAGTCTCCCAGTTGGTATTGATTCTGCCGGTGTTGTTCACCGGCTTTGCTAATTTGCGTATCGCGACGGGGCGTAAACGCTGACATCCGTGTTCGGAAGTCTGCCCGCGATCATTTGCGCCAAAAGACGCCCTGTTTTCGGCCCGCCCGTCAGACCGATGTGATGGTGGCCAAAACCCATATACGCGCCGTCAATCCCCGGAACTTCACCGATAACCGGTATCGAATCTGCGGGTGCGGGCCGGTGCCCCATCCATTCCACTTCATCCTTCCATGTCACACCCGGAAAAGCCGCCCGGGCATTCTTGCGCATTAATTCGAACGGCGCCTTCGAGGGCGGCGCGTCCAACCCGCCGAACTCGACAATCCCGGCCAGACGGATGCGACCCTCTAACGGAGTGGCGACGAATTTGCCTGACGCTACCATAACCGGGCTTTTCGGCATCGCGGAAGGTTCCACTAATTCAAGATGATACCCGCGTTCGCTTTCAAGAGGAACAGAAATGCCCAGCTGGTCAGCCAAGGGGCCGGACCAGACCCCCGCCGTTATAATCGCTGTGTCGCAGGGGATGGTTGTACCGCCTGTGTGTACACCTGTAACTTTGCCGTTGTCCCGAACCACGTCTTCGACTGCGGCGCGTATAACTTTGCCTCCATTGTCCTCGACATGGGCGGCCAGATCTTTGACATAGCGCCCCGGATCAGTGATGTGGCCATGATCGGCAAGCCGGGCGGCAAACCCGAGGTCTTTGCTGAAAATCGGGTCATAGGCATGAAAGGCTTCGCCTTCTAATTCGTCCCACGCAAAACCATGCTTGCGCCGGATGTCCCAGCCAAGTGCATCATTCTCAAAATGTTTCCGGTTTTCGTAAAGGAACAGATAGTCGGACGGGACAATCCACTTCTCGGCCCCGGTGCCGTGCGCCAGCGCCTTATGGTCATTCAGGCTATCGCCGACAATAGGCGTCAGCGCAGCAGCAATGCGTTCAACGTCACTCGCGTTGGCATGTTTCAGATAGCGCAGTAGCCATGGCAACAGCTTGGGCACGTATCCCCATTTCAAGAACAGTGGCTGGGACGGATCAAACAACATCCTCGGGGCCTTTTGCAGCAGCCCCGGAACTGTGACTGGAATGATCGAGCAGGATGCCAGAACCCCGCCATTGCCGTGCGACGTACCCTCGCCAGGTCCAGCCTTGTCGATCAATATGACGTCATGCCCGTCACGTTGCAGCCAGACCGCTGTGGACACGCCAACAATACCGGCACCGATTATGGCAATGGTCTTGCGCTCACTCATGCTACCACCGCCTTGGCCACGGCATAGTGGTTCAGCTTGTCCAGGTCCGGTCGGCCACCAATCCCGGGCATGTCCGGCACGATGACTTGTCCGTTCTGTACCACGAACGGGTCTTCCAGAATGTCTTCTTTCAGGAAATACGATGCCTGATAGAACTCGCATCCCAGCTTTATTTCGGGTGTTGCAGCGATCATGTGGGTTCCGGCCAGATGCGCCAGACCAGCCTCGAACATATCTCCACCATAGGAGCTGAGCCCATGAGCCGCAGCGATGCGGGCCACAGTCTGACCCCGGCTAAGCCCACCGGACTTCATGATCTTGACCGACACGCCATCGCATATGCCTTCTCGCGCGGCACGCTCCATATCCTCGGGGCCAAACACGCTTTCGTCGGCCAGCAAGGGCAGGTCGATCTGACCTCGCAGTTTGGCCATCACGCCATAGTGATGCGCCCGCACTGGTTGTTCGATGAAATCGGGTTTGAATTGAGCAACATCGCGTACCTGAGCAGGAGCATCCTCGATAGACAGACCTTGATTGTAATCCACGCGCACAGAAAACTCGGGGCAATGTTGCGCCAGATGTTCAAGCCGCATGATGTCGAACGCATGGTCCTTGAACCCGGTCTTCAGCTTGACGATGCGAACCCCGTCCTCGCGCAATTGCTCGAGTAGCGTAATGTCCTGCGCGAAATCAGGATTGGCGATCGAACAACTCAGCGGAATCGAGTCCCGGGATTTGCCACCCATCAGTGCCCAGACCGGCACGCCGCTGATACGCCCTGTCAGATCCAGCAAGGCGGTTTCCAGTGCGGCCTTGGCCTCGGTGCAATGTGCGACGGCATAGGCGGCCTTGGCCATGATCCCAGCCCGATCTGCCACACGTGACCCGACAGCCAACGGCCGGATATAACGATCCAGCGCTGCGTAAGTTGCTTCGGGTGTACCGGTAAAAACCGACCATGGCGACGCTTCGCCAAATCCTTCTGATCCGCCCTCTGAGGTCAGGCGCAAGATCACAATTTCGCAGCTGCCTTCGACCGAGCCGATTCCATGATCACGCCGTGATGTAACAGGCAGCTCAAGGTGCCAAAGGTCAAACCCTGTGATGGTTTGGTTCAAGTCGGTCATTGGTCCTCCGGTCGTTCAGGGGAACCGTGCCGCGATAGCTATATCATTTCAAATACTATATTGTGGCAAGGGTATCAGAAAAAATGATGTGAGTAAGTCAATGTCTCTAAGGTTTCGGCAATTGCAGGCGTTTCACGCGATTATGGAGACGGGAACGGTGACTGGGGCGGCTTCGGTTCTGGGGATATCACAACCCGGGATCAGTAATCTTCTGGCTCAGCTAGAACGCGAAGCTCGTCTGCCGCTGTTTGAACGCAACAAGGGCCGTCTGTTACCAACCCCCGAAGCTGATTTGCTGTACCGCGAGGTGGACACCGTCGTACGCGGGTTGGATCACGTGGCGCAGGCCGTGACGGATTTGCAGAACAAACATCCCGGTCAGCTGCAAGTGGCCGCACCGCACATGCTGTCGTTTGGATTCATGCCACGGGAAATCGCGCGCTTCGCCGCCAGCCGCCCCAATCTGTCGGTCAGTTTTCAATCGCAATACTCGTCCAAGATTCAGGAATGGGTGATCTCGGGCCTGTTCGAGGTAGGCATTGTCGAGGTACCAATTCTGCACGATACGCTCAATGCTCAGGTGTTCCGCTTTGAAACCGTGGCCACATTTCCCGAAGGCAGCCATTTGGCCCAATACGACGTGCTGACCCCTGAGTTGCTAGAGAACGAGCCCTTTATCGTGATGGGCCCCGAGCATCAGACCTATCGTGGGACACGGGATGTTTTTCAAGCGGCGCACCGGACTTGGCGCACGCAAATTCATACACATCTGTCCGAAAACCTGCTGAGCTTTGTCAAACAGGGCATGGGGGTTGCAGTCATCGACCCCTTTACCGTCGCCTTTGATACTGAGCGCGGATATCAGACCTGCCCATTCCGGCCTGCGGTGACTTTGGAACTGGCGATCATCACAGCCAAAGGGCGTCCTTTGTCGACCATCGCGCGAGAGTTTCTGGACCAACTTGTGCCCGCGATGGCGTCTTTTTCCACCAACGCGCATGGCGGCGACAGCGTTTGAATACCAAGCGCTCAGTTTTTGCCTATTGACCTTTATCCGGTCTGTGCAAACTCTGCCCACGTCGCCGCGTTTCGAATGGCGAACAGACCCCTGCAGAACGTGCCCGGAAATGAAAAGGTTTGAGGAATGATCGCAACTGGTGGCAAATCACTTTATGGCGCATCGGTGGGTATCCTGATGCTGGACGCACGCTTTCCCCGCATTCCCGGCGACATGGGCAACGCGCTGACCTGGCCGTTTCCGGTGCATTACCGCATCGTGCGGAACGCTTCGCCCGATCTGGTGGTGCGTCGTGGAGCGCAGGGGATGCTGGACGCCTTTGTCGATGCCGCGCGCGAGCTGGTTGACGAGGGCGTCGACGGGATCACCACCAATTGCGGGTTCCTGTCGCTGTTTCAGAAAGAGCTGTCTCAGGCGGTCCCGGTGCCCGTTGTCACATCCTCGCTGATGCAGGTCGAAATGGTGAACAGGGTATTGCCTGCGGGTAAACGGGCGGGGGTGCTGACGATCTCAGCCTCGACCCTGACCGAGGCCCACCTGCGCAGCGCACAGGTGCCTGAGGGCACGCCCATCGGCTCGACCGAAGGAGGGCAGGAGTTCACACGCGCGATCTTGGATAATGAACTGACGCTGCACGTGGACAAAGCCCGCGCCGACAATGTCGAGGCCGCCCTGGCGATGAAAGAGGCCCATCCCGACCTCGGCGCGCTGGTGCTGGAATGCACAAACATGTGCCCCTACGCGGCCGATATTCAAACGGCGACGGGGCTGCCGGTGTATTCCATCGTCTCTCTGGTCAGCTGGTTTCAGGCAGGGTTAAGGCCGCCGGTTTACTGAGTGGCTAACGCTGAGCGGCGACGTGTTTTGCATCCATTCAACGCGCTGCGTGCCCGTGCAAGTTAAACGATGAATTTCACGCGGATTCGACACCTCGAGTCGGTTTTATTGGCGTAATTGCCGTAGTATATCTTCTTCACTTTGCAGGATATTCTAGTGGCCGGTGCCGGCACTTGGAGACGTCAGTCGCGCGATCACAGATCACGCGGATGAGATATTGCAGATGATAAGATGATGCAAATTTTTGGTCTAAAGCACCGATCGACCCGTATCCCTTTTGTAATGGGAGGAAGTCATGACCAATAGTTTCGACGTAAAATCGACGTGGGATTCGGTAATGGATGAGACCAAGAACCCACTCAAGAAATACTCTCTATCTACAGCGCATATGCTGATGCAGATGTTGGCGTGGATGTGGAGTGCAATTTTTTCACTTATGATTGGCAGCTATTTCGTTTTCGGAATAACAGCGGTGGGCCACATGCTGCTGATTGGTGGATTGTTTGTAACGTTAGCCGTTTTCCAAAAAGCCGAAGCGGCTGATCCCAAAGAGTGACGTTGCCTCCCCCCAATGATGGGGAGCCATCGTAATCCGGGGCATTTGGTCCAATCCCTGACGTGCTCCGAATAGCCTACACTACCCCAAACTGTCGCCGCGTTGTTTATAAAGGTACATCTCCGAACAACGCGGTTTTTTTGGTTAGGGAATGCATGTGAAGGCTCTGCAGTCGAGTAAGGCGTTTTGTATCCACTAAACTTGAGGCGATTTTTTATCTTATAGTGACGAAATGTTTTTCGCGGTCGGGGATTAGCAATGGACAACACTGTATTATATTTTTTAGTTGGCATTTTTGTCGTTGGGCTTTTGACGCTCGGCTATTACTCAAGAAGTAGCGGCGCATTGATATCTATTGTGATCGTGATTGGCGTAATTGCCTCGGTAATAGCCTATCTTGGTGGTTATTTTGGTGAGCCTCCAAATTAGAAATCCTACTGAGCATCGAAAGCAGCGAGTGATCCAGCGCCTGCGTTGCCGCGTATCCTTTTTGTCCCTTTAGTCTGGGCAACCCCTGACCAGACTATGGCCCGCGTTGCTCGCCATCCCAGATTTGGGCAACGCGGGCACTGTTAATCCAGTTCCTAAGGTAATCCGCATCGTATTTTTCCCCAACTGCGCTCAGTGTAGGCCATTTAAGTATCCTTCAGGTCAGCGCGGGATCTTTGGGTTCTAGGGGTATCTAGCTTCTTGATACGATTGACCGGCCGGGCAAGTGATTTCTGGTCTATCAGTAATGCGTGTTGTTCTGGTTTGGTCTGATCCGACTTTGGATCACGCAACAACCACAGAAACAGCGTTCCCTTGCTTGCCTTCTGAAAACCAGTTTTGCGGTGATTTGGTAGGCCCGGCAGGACTTGAACCCGCAACCAAAGCGTTATGAGCGCTCTGCTCTAACCAATTGAGCTACAGGCCCGCCTGAGCGCTTTGAGTATCACGGTGAACGGCCGCGTCAAGCCTGACCGTTGCAAGATGCCCAACAATCGACTAACCCGCGCGGGAACCATTCATAAGGGGCTGGCCATGACGACGGGCAAGAACGGAATCACCTATGCCGATGCAGGCGTTGATATTGATGCGGGGAACGCTCTGGTCGACCGGATAAAGCCTGCGGCCAAGCGCACCAACCGCTCGGGCGTGATGAGCGGTCTGGGCGGGTTTGGTGCCTTGTTCGATCTGAAAGACGCCGGATATCAGGACCCGATTCTTGTGGGCGCGACCGACGGTGTGGGCACCAAGTTGCGGATTGCCATTGATACCGGAGTGGTCGACGGTGTGGGTATCGACCTGGTGGCAATGTGCGTCAACGACCTGATCTGTCAGGGGGCCGAGCCGCTGTTCTTCCTGGACTATTTCGCCACGGGCAAGCTGGACACCGACACCGCCGCGCGGATCATCGAAGGCATTGCCGAGGGCTGTGTGCAGTCCGGTTGCGCCCTGATCGGCGGTGAAACGGCCGAAATGCCCGGCATGTATCCCGATGGTGATTTCGATCTGGCTGGGTTCTCGGTTGGTGCGATGGAGCGTGGTGCGAATCTGCCCGCGGGCGTACAGCAGGGCGATGTGCTGTTGGGTCTGGCCTCGAACGGGGTGCATTCCAACGGCTATTCGCTGGTGCGCAAGCTGGTTGAAATCTCGGGTCTGGGCTGGGATGCCGCATCGCCTTTTGGCGACGGGTCGCTGGGTGAGGCGCTGCTGACGCCGACGCGGTTGTACGTGAAACCCGTCCTGCAGGCGATCCGGGCAGGGGGCGTACACGCGCTGGCCCATATCACCGGCGGCGGTCTGACCGAAAACCTGCCGCGCGTGCTGCCAGAGGGGTTGGGTGCGGAGATCGACTTGAACGCCTGGGTCCTGCCGCCCGTCTTCCGCTGGATGGTTGAAACCGGCGGGATCGTCGAGGCCGAGATGCTGAAGACCTTCAACTGCGGCATCGGCATGATTGTCGTCTGCGCCGAAGACAGCGCCGATGAACTGGCCGCTCTGCTGGCCGAGGCCGGAGAAACGGTTGCGCGCATCGGCACCGTGACCGACACGCCCGGCATGGACTATTCGGGCAAACTGTTGTGAGTCACAAGCGCGTCGCCATCCTGATTTCGGGGGGTGGGTCCAACATGGTGTCGCTGGTCGACAGCATGGTCGGCGATCACCCGGCACGCCCATGTCTGGTTCTGTCGAATGACGCTACGGCGGGCGGGCTGAAAAAGGCCGCGGACCGTGGCATCCCGACGGCTGCGGTAGATCACCGCCCCTTCAAGGGCGACCGCGCTGCGTTTGAAGCAGAGCTGTTGAAGCCGTTGGAAGAGGCGCAACCGGATATTGTCTGTCTTGCGGGGTTCATGCGTGTTCTGACCGGTGATTTCGTTTCCCGCTTTCAGGGGCGGATGCTGAATATCCACCCCTCACTGCTGCCGAAATACAAAGGCCTCAACACCCATGCCCGCGCGATCGAGGCCGGGGATGCCGAACATGGATGTTCGGTTCACGAGGTTACGGCAGCGCTGGATGACGGACCGATCCTGGGGCAGGCACGGGTAAACATCGAAGCCGGCGACACGCCCGACGCTTTGGCTGCTCGTGTGCTGGTTTTGGAGCATAAACTTTATCCTGCAGTGTTGCGCCGTTACGCCAGTGGCGACCGGACTCCGGTGTTGCTGCCCTGAACGTCCCAGAGTGATTTACACGCGTGTTAAATTCGGCCTATGGTCTGCACTACGGCTAGGTACGGAAGAGATGATCAGCCGAAGAAAACAAGAGCAAGAACAGCACCGCGCATGAAAACCCTGACAACGACGCAAGAGCTGGCCGATTTCTGCAAGGCCGCGGCGGAATATGACTATGTCACCGTAGATACCGAGTTTCTGCGCGAACGGACCTACTATTCAAAGCTTTGCCTGATACAGCTGGCCGTTCCGTCCGATAATGAGGACAGCGCGGTTCTGGTCGATCCGCTGGCTGATGGATTGTCTCTGGACCCACTTTATGAGCTGTTCGGCAACGACGATGTGGTCAAGGTCTTCCATGCCGCGCGTCAGGATATTGAAATATTCTGGGTCGAAGCAGGTGTCTTTCCGAAACCGCTGTTCGACACGCAAGTTGCAGCAATGGTTTGTGGCTTCGGTGAGCAGGTGGGGTATGAAACGCTGGTGCGCAAGATCTGCAAGCAGGGGGTCGACAAGACCTCGCGGTTTACCGATTGGTCCCGCCGCCCGCTATCCGAGGCGCAAAAGACCTATGCGCTGGCGGATGTCACCCATCTGCGCCAAATCTATGAATATCTCGCAGCACAATTGCAAAAATCGCAGCGCAGTCATTGGGTGGCAGAGGAGTTGCGCACGCTGACCCATCCTGCGACCTATGACATTCACCCCAAAGATGCATGGAAACGTGTAAAGACCCGGACGAATTCCGCCAAATTTCTGGCCGTGGTGCGGGAATTGGCGCAGTTTCGTGAGGCTTACGCGCAGGAAAACAATGTTCCGCGCAGCCGGGTCTTCAAGGATGATGCGCTGATCGAGCTGGCATCAACCAAGCCCAAATCGCCCTCGGATCTGGGCGGCTCGCGCTTGTTGCTGCGCGAGGCCCGAAAGGGCGCGATTGCCGATGGTATTCTAAGCGCCGTCAAAAAAGGGGTGAATTGCCCTGCGGATCAGCTGCCGCAAGTCGACAACAGCAGAGACAAACTGAAGGTGAACCCGGCGCTGGCGGATTTGCTGCGGGTTTTGCTGAAATCGAAAACCGAAAGCTCTGGCGTGGCAGCCAAACTGATAGCCACCAGCTCGGAATTGGATCAGATTGCAGCGGGTGAGCGGGAACTGCCTGCGATGTCAGGTTGGCGGTTTGAGGTGTTCGGCGAAGACGCCTTGAAACTGTGTGAAGGTAAAATCGCGCTGGCGGCCAAAGGTCAGAACGTCAAAGTTGTATCGCTGTAGCGCCGATTAACGGCGCCGCGATTCCAATGCGTTCTGCTGTCCTACAACCCGCACCAGACGGGTATTTTCCAAGTCTTTTTTGCTGATATTGATGGCGTCGGACACCATTCGAGACCGTTCTGTTCCCGTATTCGTTGCGCGCGCGGGATAGGTTACCCGGAAAGTGAACTCCAAAACGCCGTTCTTCTGGTTTTCTTCACTGTCCACGCGAACTAGTCGGGCGTCATAAGCACCTTGCCGGATTGCCGTCCCCGAGGCGTAGACGATTGCACCGTTCGGGGTCGGCTCAATCCTCAATTCATCAATCTTGGCGATCGGAACGCTTGTATCCTCGGGGGTTGGCCTTGAGAACAACCCACCGCCTTCCCTTGTTTCGGGCACAAGAGCGTTGGCGTCATAGGTCGCTGTTTCCGGCGGCGGGGCTGACGTGCTTGAACCGAACCAGTTGGACGGGTTCACCCGTGACTCGCGCCAGCTGTTGCAGGCAGACAGGGCCAGGGTAGCCACCAAGAGAACAGTAAACGATTTTTGCATGGTCCCAACGTCCAGAGCTGTAAGTCCAGCAATGGGTTATCGCAATTTCTGTTGATTGAAAAGCCGCGTAGGGGGGTGGACAGGCATAGATCAGAGGCATAGTTCACAATTGTGATTGCAACGAAAGGACCGCCGCGACATGGCAACGCCTGCCTTTGAAGAGATCGTCGAGGATTTCGAGTTTCTGGAGGACTGGGAAGACCGGTACCGCCACGTCATCGACCAGGGCAAAGCGATGGAGCCGCTGGAGGACGCACTAAAGGTGCCGGCCACCAAGGTCCATGGCTGCGCAAGCCAGGTCTGGTTGCACCCGATCATCGAAGATCGGGTTTTCCGGTTCGACGGGGACAGCGATGCGCTGATCGTACGTGGCCTGATCGCGGTGCTGCGTTCCTTGTATAACGGGTTGCCCGTCAGCGAAGTTCCCAAGGTAGACGCAGGCGGAGAGCTGGCGCGCTTGGGACTGAACGATCACCTGTCTGCTCAGCGATCGAACGGGTTGCGGGCAATGATTGATCGTATCCGCGAAGTGGCGCAGGAAAACGCCTGACGCTATTCAGGCTCTCGGCTTACGTTTTGCCCAATCGGTCAGGGTGGTTTCCAAATCGCCATAGCCGGTCAGGCGACGTTCGAATTTCAAACCCATCCGCTCGGCACATTCACGAGCACGGGCCGTCAGGTCCGGATCGTCGATTTGCGCTTGATAGACCAGCTTGGTGTAGTTGCCGAAATACATGCTAAGCAACTCGGGGTGTCGGTCCAGCCCCAGCGGTTTCCATACAAAGGCATCAAACTGCCGGGCTAGAAAGTCCGTCAGGTAAAAGGCGGTGGTTTCCTCATCACCATGTGCTTCAAACGCCTGATTTCCTTCGAAGAAGGAATAACAATGGGGGCCTTTGACCATCTCGACGCCCAGGTCTTCGCAGGCTTGCTGCAGCAGGCCACCCGTTCCGCAATCGGCATAGACCACAAAGATCTGGTCATAGTCGTCACGGTGTTTGGCGACGGCCTCTTGTACTGCCGGAATGATCTTGTCAGGTTGGATGTGAAAAATCGCGGGCAGGCAGGTCAGCGCCATGTGATCCCAGCCATTGCGTTGCTTCAGGTCCAGAATCTCACGCGCCAGCGCGCCACAGGCCAACAGCAGGATGCGCCCGTGCTCACCGGATTCGTAGCCCTTGGTCGTCAGGCTGGCATCGTCTGGCAATTTATCTTGCTGCATTGGGTGCTTCTCGGATTCTACGCGACTGTCAGTGTAACAAAAAAGGCCGCCCGAAACCCGGACGGCCCCAGAATAACCTGCGCGTCCGGTTAACCGGCCAGTTGGTTGTGCTTGCGCGAGACGAAATCCTTGGCGGTTTCAACCGCAACGGCTGCGTCACGGCAATAAGCATCCGCACCGATGGCTTTGCCGAATTCCTCGTTCAGCGGCGCGCCGCCAACCAGAACGATATAGTCTTCGCGTTTACCTTGTTCGACCAGCGTGTCGATCACGACCTTCATGTAAGGCATGGTCGTGGTCAGCAGGGCGGACATGCCCAGAATATCCGGCTCTTCGGTTTCAAGCGCTTCCAGATAGTTTTCAACCGGGTTGTTGATGCCGATATCGACCACCTCAAAGCCAGCGCCCTCCATCATCATCGACACAAGGTTCTTGCCGATGTCGTGGATGTCGCCTTTGACGGTGCCGATCACCATCTTACCCACGCGCGGTGCGCCGGTTTCGGCCAGCAGCGGCTTGAGGATAAACATACCGCCCTTCATGGCGTTTGCAGCCAACAGAACCTCGGGCACGAAAAGAATACCGTCGCGGAAGTCGTGGCCCACGATGGTCATGCCACCGACCAGAGCCTTGGTCAGGATGTCGTAAGGCGTCCATCCGCGTTCAAGCAGGATGTTCACACCTTCTTCGATCTCTTCTTTCAGGCCGTCATAAAGATCGTCGAACATCTGCTCGACAAGTTCGTCGTCATTCAGTTCGGACAGGACGATGTCTTCTTCTTCAGACATGGGGCGTTTCCCTGAGCTGTGCGAGCCATAGGCCCGTGGTGGCATTTTTTCCGTTTTGGCCAAAACGTCGCAGTTTGACTGTGACGATTGCGACCTCAGTCGTTTCGGGACCGACCTATACGTCAAATTTTCGCGTCTCTCGACAGAATTATCTGCAAGATGATCCTGCATCTGGTTCATTTTACTGGTGGATAACCACGCGGTTGATACCTGCGCGGCCTCGAATGCTGTGCTTGCGAGTATTCGGGATTGCCGTTATACCCAATCAAAGGAACATAACGAGAACAAATATGGTTGCACTGCATATTCGCGGCCGAGGAGCCGCCACAAATACCACTGGACGGTTCGAACAATTCGACACCATCCCTTGCGACGATGGCTGGGATATCGACGAGGACCTGCCGCCTTTGCGAACCGATGTTCGGGACGAGGTCGCGCGCAGCCTGATTACCTATAACCGTTCGCCGGATTTGCCGTTTGATCGCTCGATCAACCCGTATCGCGGGTGTGAGCATGGTTGTGTCTACTGTTTCGCCCGCCCGACCCATGCCTATCTCGGGCTATCGCCGGGGCTGGATTTCGAAACCCGCCTGATCGCGCGGCCAAACGCAGCGGATATCCTGCGCAAGGAGTTGTCGGCCAAAGGGTACAAGGTTGCACCCATTGCCTTGGGTACCAACACGGACCCTTACCAACCGATTGAGAAAACCCTTGCGATTACAAGAGGCTGCCTGTCGGTTCTGCAAGAATTCAATCACCCCATCGCCATCGTCACCAAGGGGGCCTTGGTCGAACGGGACTTGGACATCCTGGCGCACATGGCTCAGCAAGGGTTGGTGCGGGTCGGGATATCCCTGACCACTCTGGATGCTAATCTGTCCCGTCGGATGGAGCCGCGCGCGCCCTCACCACAGCGCCGATTGGCCATGATACGCCGCTTGACTGAAGCTGCGGTGCCGGTTCGGGTCATGACGTCTCCCATAGTGCCTGGTCTGACGGATCATGAGTTGGAACACCTGCTTGAGGCGGGGCGTGAGGCGGGGGCGGATGCTGCCAGTTGGATCATGTTGCGCTTGCCGCGTGAAGTATCGACGTTGTGGCAGGAGTGGTTGCAGGATCACGAACCCGCGCGGGCGGAAAAGATCATGTCCAAGCTGCGAGAAATGCACGGGGGCAGGGACTATGACCCGCGCTGGGGCCACCGGATGCGGGGTGAGGGTGAATATGCTGGGCTGATTGCCAAACGGTTTGCCTTGGCGGTCAAGCGCCTGGGCCTTGTAACGCGGACATCGCCCCTGCGATGCGACCTGTTTGCCCGCCCGGCTCAGATCGGCGATCAGTTGAGCCTACTATAAAAGAAGCCCCGGACGCAGGTCCGGGGCTTAAGCATTTCAACGCTGCAATCAGCGGTTTTCGATATCCACGTAATCACGCATGGTTTCGCCCAGATACAGCTGGCGCGGACGACCGATCTTGTTCTGTGGATCGGCGATCATCTCTTTCCATTGGCTGACCCAGCCAACGGTGCGCGACAGGGCGAAGATCGGCGTGAACATCGAGGTTGGGAAACCCATCGCCTCGAGGATGATGCCCGAATAGAAGTCCACATTAGGGAACAGCTTTTTCTCGGCGAAATACGGATCTTCCAGCGCTTCTCGCTCAAGCTCTTTGGCGACCTGCAGTTTTGGATTGTCTTCGATGCCCAACAGATCCAGCACTTCGTCAGCGGATTGCTTCATCACCTTGGCGCGCGGGTCAAAGTTCTTGTAGACGCGGTGGCCAAAGCCCATCAGGCGGAACGGATCATCCTTGTCCTTGGCGCGGGCAATGTATTCAGGGATGCGATCCACTGAACCGATCTCTTCCAGCATCTCCAGACAGGCCTGGTTGGCGCCACCATGGGCCGGACCCCACAGACAGGCGATACCGGCCGCGATACAGGCAAACGGGTTCGCACCCGAGCTTGAGGCCAGACGCACGGTCGAGGTCGAAGCGTTCTGTTCATGATCCGCATGCAGGGTAAAGATGCGGTCCATCGCGCGGCTGAGGATCGGGTTAACATCATACTCTTCAGCCGGAACGCTGAAGCACATGCGTAGGAAGTTCGACGCATAGTCCAGGTCGTTGCGCGGATACACGAAGGGCTGACCGGTGTGATACTTGTATGCCCAGGCTGCGATGGTCGGCATCTTGGCGATCAGACGGTGCGACGCAATCTCGCGCTGACGAGGGTCATGAATATCTGTCGAGTCATGATAGAAAGCCGACATTGCACCGACGACGCCAACCATGATTGCCATAGGATGCGCATCGCGACGGAACCCGCGATAGAAATACTGCATCTGTTCGTGCATCATGGTGTGGCGAGTGATCGTGGTCTCGAACTTCTCCAGATCTTTTGCGACTGGCAGCTCTCCGTACAGCAACAGGTAGCACACTTCGAGGAAGTGCGATTTCTCGGCCAGTTGGTCGATCGGATAGCCGCGGTGCAACAGTTCACCCTTATCGCCGTCAATATAGGTGATGGTGCTGTCGCAGCTGGCTGTCGAGGTGAAGCCCGGATCATAGGTGAACACACCCGCATCACTGTACAGTTTGCGAATGTCGATCACATCCGGGCCAACGGTTGGCGAGTGAACCGGCAACTCGTAATTTTCACCATGTACGGTAAGAGTGGCTGTTTTTTTGCTGTCGGTCATCGTTGTCCCTTCTTCGTTCATGAGCACGCCGGGTGAGCGGCCTGCGCGCGGTCAGCGGTCACACACCAAAGTGTTGACCGGTCGTAACGAAGCAGCGTTACCTGAATATTAAGCCAGGGTTATTTTGCTGCGTCGGAAAGCCGTGCCAAGGTTTCTTCACGCCCCAGCACAAGCATCATGTCAAACACCGAAGGAGTCACTGCCCGACCCGCCAAAGCCGCCCGCAAGGGCCCAGCCAGCTTGCCGAACTTGATGCCTTTCGCTTCTGCAAAGGCATTGAGGGTTTCCTCCAGTTCGTTCCGCAACCAGCTAGCATTTTGCACATGCGGCGTCAATTCACTTAGTATACCGTCGGATACTGTTTGCAGTGCTTTTGCCGCTTTCTCATCCGGCTCAATCGGGCGGGAAATCAGCGCAAAGTGTGCTTTTTCAAGCAATTCCGGGAAGGTTCGGGCGCGATCCTTCAGACAATACATTGCACGTTCAAGAACACTAGATTGTGTCTGAGTGAGAGCAGGAAGGCCCGCCGCATCCAGATAAGCTTCGATTTCATGCCGCAGCGCAGCATCATCAGACGTCGCGATATGCTGACCGCAGAGATTCTCAAGCTTTTTCAGATCAAAGCGGGCCGGACTTTTGCCGATTCCGTCCAAATCAAACCACTCTTTGGCCTGCTCGTCGGTAAAAAACTCATCGTCGCCGTGGCTCCAGCCCAAACGCGCGAGATAGTTGCGCATGCCAGCGGCAGGATAGCCCATCGCCTGATATTCCTGTGCGCCCAAGGCACCGTGACGCTTCGACAGTTTCTTACCGTCTGGTCCGTGAATCAGCGGGATATGTGCCCATACCGGAACGTCCCAACCCATCGCCTCGTAGATCATCATCTGGCGAGCGGCGTTGTTGAGGTGATCGTCACCCCGGATAACGTGCGTCACGCCCATGTCGTGATCATCCACCACCACAGCCAGCATATAAACTGGTGTTCCGTCCGAGCGCAAAAGGACCATGTCGTCCAGCTGATCGTTGCGAATGGTCACTTCGCCCTGCACCTGATCGCGGATCACGGTGGCGCCGTCCTGTGGGGCCTTGATACGGATTACAAAAGGTGCATCGGGATGGGTGGCCGGATCAGCGTCACGCCAAGGGCTGCGAAACAGCGTGGACTTGCCGTCGGCCCGAGCCTGCTCACGAAAGGCTGCAATTTCATCCTGGGTTGAAAAACACTTATAGGCTTTACCTTCGGCCAGAAGCTGGTGAGCGACCTCGGCATGGCGTGTGGCACCCTCAAACTGGCTGATTACATCACCATCGTGATCTAGGCCAAGCCATTCCATGCCTTGCAGAATTGCGGCTGTCGCCTCAGGCGTCGAGCGTTCGCGATCCGTGTCTTCGATCCGCAGCAGGAACTTACCGCCACGACCACGAGCATAGAGCCAGTTGAACAACGCAGTGCGGGCACCGCCGATATGCAAAAAACCGGTGGGCGAGGGGGCGAAACGGGTGACGACCTGATCGGACATTGTATGGATTAACCTTTTGGTAACCGTGTCGGGCATAGTTTGGCGTCTGTCTAACGAGCCCGAAGGACGGGGGCAACCATGCGTGTTCTGGTACGGGTCGACGCCGCTTTGCTGAACCAGACAGGGTATTTGTTCCAGTGGTCTCCGATTTGTCTGGCAGTTGGCATCGGCCTCTATTTCAGCCTTCGGTTTGAACCGGAATGGCAGGTCTATGCCTGTCTTCTACTTGGGATCACGTTGCTGGTCTGGGTTGGCCGCACGCGGCGCACTGGCTGGGCTGCGTTGGCAACGGGGGGCGCGCTGATCGCGTCCGGTTTTATACTGGCCGGCGCCCGAGCCCATACGGTCGCAGAGCCGGTCCTGTCCTGGCGTTACTACGGCCCGATCGAGGGGCGGGTCGTAGCCATGGATCGCTCTGCGTCGGACGCGTTGCGGGTCACGCTGGATCGGGTGCGCATAGGGGATGTGCCCGCAAACCGCAGACCGCAGCGCGTCCGGCTTTCACTGCACGGAGCGCCGATTTCCCTGGCGCCTGGGCAAAGGATCATGACCACCGGGCATCTCTCACCGCCGCAAGGTCCGGTTGAACCCGGTGGGTTTGATTTCCGCCGTCATGCCTGGTTTCAAGGGCTGGGCGCGGTTGGCTATACCCGGGTGCCGGTGATGACCATTGCCCCCGCAACTGACGCGACCGAAGGGGTCCGGGTAACTGCCTGGCGTATGGCCATCTCGGAAAGGGTACGTGCGATCCTGCCTGGTGAGATCGGTGGGTTCGCAGCCGCCGTTACAACCGGAGATCGCAGTGGCATGGGGCAAGAGACGTTAAAATCCCTGCGGGCCTCGAACCTAGCGCATTTGCTGGCGATCTCGGGCCTTCACATGGGGTTGCTGACGGGGTTCGTTTTTCTGGTGTTTCGGTTGGGCTTATCAGCCATCCCTTCAGTGGCCTTAAGGTTGCCCGTCCGCAAGTTGGCAGCAGTTTGTGCGTTGATCGCGGCCGTCATCTACCTGCTGTTGTCCGGTGGCAATGTTGCAACGGAACGCGCTTTCGTCATGGCCAGCGTAATGCTGGGGGCGATCCTGATCGACCGCCGTGCGATTTCTTTGCGCGCCGTGGCCGTGGCTGCCCTAATCGTGTTGATTCTACGGCCAGAAACATTGTTGAGCCCAGGCTTCCAGATGTCCTTTGCAGCCACCACGGCGCTTGTCGCGGTGTTTGGACGGTTGCAGGACTATGGCCCAATGCCCGGTCCAAAATGGCTGAAACCGGTGACCGGCTTGCTGTTGTCCTCGGCGATTGCAGGGCTTGCGACCGCACCTATCGGGGCGGCGCATTTCAACACGATGTCACACTATGGGTTGCTGGCCAATATGCTCTCGGTCCCGGTAATGGGCACGATTGTGGTGCCCGCCGCCTTTGTCGCGGCATTGCTGACCCCTTTCGGGCTAGAGGCGGTCGCATTGAATGTCATGGGTCTGGGGTTGGAGTGGATTCTGATCGTTTCAGACAAGGTGTCAAACTTAGATGGCGCGCAAGGCTATGTCGTTATTCCGCCGCATTACGTGTTGCCCATGTTTGCGCTGGGGGCGTTGTGGCTGGCGCTGTGGCAGGGCCGCGCAAAATGGATTGGGATTATCCCGGTTGCGTCCGCATTTTTGTCGTGGGGGCAGGGGCAAAGACCCGAGGTTCTGATCGCGGATTCAGGCGGGTTGGTGGGTGTCATGACTGAACATGGCCGCGCGCTGAGCAAAGAAAAAGGCAGCGGTTTCATCGCTACGGTATGGTTGGAAAACGACGGTGACGGGGCAGATCAGAAGAAGGCGGCCAGCCGATGGCCTGATGCAGAAAACGCTGTTCAGCGCTTTGATTGGCAGGGCAAGGAAGTGATTCACATCACCGGAAAACGTGCGGCTCAAGGGTTTGAAGAATGCCAATCAAACCAGATCGTGGTGTCTGCAGTTGAGTTGAACCTGAACGGGGATTGCGGTCTTTTCGATCCGAACCGCCTGAAAGAAACCGGAAGCTTGGCGTTTTCAAAAGGACGCATAACAACCAGCCGAGAGGCAATCGGCCATCGCCTGTGGTCCCCGGCTATCGCCGAGAACCGCAATTTCAAACGGAATCAGTAGCTGCGGATCAACCCGACCAGCCGTCCTTGCACCTTGACCTTGTCCTCGGGCAGAACGCGGGTTTCATAGGCGGGGTTCGCAGCCTCAAGCGCGATAGCATTGCCACGGCGAAAAAAGCGTTTCAGGGTCGCTTCCTGATCTTCGACCAGAGCCACGACGATATCGCCATTATCGGCAACCCGAGTTTCACGGATCACCACGACATCGCCGTCATTGATACCGGCATCGATCATCGAGTCGCCACGTACCTCAAGCGCGTAATGTTCGCCTTTGCCCGAAACCATGCTGCCCGGGACCGCCACACGATGCGATACGTGGCTGATCGCTTCAATCGGAACACCAGCGGCGATACGGCCCATGACCGGCAATTCCAAGGCATCTACAGTGACCGGTTCGAAATTCGCCGGGCGGGGACCTTCGGGCCTGTCGCCTTCAATCACGCGAGGTTTGAAAGCGGCTGTTGGTTCGCCGCCGAGACTCTCGGGCAGCTTCACGATCTCAATCGCGCGCGCCCGGTGGGCAAGGCGACGAATAAAGCCACGTTCTTCCAGCGCAGTGATCAGGCGATGAATCCCGGACTTCGACCGTAAATCCAGCGCGGCCTTCATTTCGTCGAAACTGGGCGGAACACCGTCCGCCTGAACGCGTTTGTGGATGAATTCCAACAAATCCAACTGTTTCTTGGTCAGCATTGCTCACACCTCGTCGGTCATGCGTTTTCTTTTGTTCTACGCATGTTCACGTTTTGTGTCAACGGATTTGAGCGTGGCCTATATCGGCAGGTACAGAACCTCATCCCCCGCGGGGCGCGCCGGATCATTCGGCTCACGTACCAAAAGCGCGTTGGCCTGCGCCAGAACGCTGAGAAGCGAGCTGTCCTGATCGGCACAGGCGCGAATGCCATCCTCACCGAGGACAGCTCGCATATAATGTTCGCGTGTGCCGTTTTTGCCGATGGGCTCGGCCAGCTTGGCCTGGCGAAACGGGGTCAGGGCTTGTTCGATGCCCAACATGTGACGCAACATGGGGATCAGGAAGAGATAACCGCAAACCATTGCACTCACGGGATTTCCCGGCAGCCCAACCATCGCTGTGTCACCCAACTGACCCGCCATCAGGGGTTTCCCGGGGCGCATGCGGATTTTGTAGAACGACCGCTCCATCCCCAATTTCTGAGAAACGTCCCCGACCAGATCGTATTCTCCGACCGAGGCACCCCCGATTGTCACGACTAGATCGGCGCCACTTGCCAGCCCAAACGCCGTTTCTAAGGACGCGACAGTATCGCGCGCGATCGGTAGAATTCGCACATGTGCACCGGCATTCTCTAGCATGGCTTTCAGGCCAAAAGTGTTCGAAGCGATGATTTGATCCGGGCCTGGGATCTCACCGGGCATAACCAGTTCATCTCCGGTCGAAATCAATGCGACCACGGGTTTGCGTCTGACCGGCACTGTTGCAATATTCATTGCTGCCAACAGCGCAACGTCTTCAGGGCGCAAAAGGCGCGGGGCGCTGATCTTGGTGCCGACGGTAAAGTCGACACCTGCAGGTCGGATATTTGTTTTCAGTCCGGGATCGTCGGTGATTGTAAGCAAATCCCCGCGCCGTTCCGTATCTTCTTGAATAACAACGAAATCAGCACCTTCCGGCACCGGAGCGCCGGTAAAGATACGAACGGCCTGACCGGGGCCTACGGTGCCTTCAAAACGACGCCCGGCAGCGGATTCGCCAACTACTTTGAACATGGCGTGTTGTTCGACTTCGGTCGACTTCAGCGCATAACCGTCCATGGAAGAGGCTGCAAATGGCGGTTGATCGCGCGTGGCGCTGAGGTCTCCCGCCAGCACGCGGCCAGCAGATTCGGCAAGCGGAACTGTTTCGGCGTTTAGCGGGGAAACAAGATCAAACAGTAGCGACCGGGCTTCTTCGACCGTAATCATCTCGCCTCGTAACGGCCTGATTTACCGCCATCTTTCAGCAGGACCCGGATACCGCCGATCTCCATCGCCTTATCGACTGCCTTGGTCATGTCATACACAGTCAGCGCCGCGGTTGAGACCGCAGTCAACGCCTCCATCTCAACCCCGGTCTGGCCTGCGGTCTTGACGGTGGCTTCAATCTGTACGCCCGGCAAATCAGGGTTCAGGGTCAACTCAACCGCAACCTTTGTGACTGGCAAGGGGTGGCATAGCGGGATTAGGTCGGGTGTTTTCTTCGCTCCCATGATGCCTGCCAGCCGCGCAATACCCAATACGTCGCCCTTTTTGGCGCGTCCTTCTGAAATTAAATCAAAGGTTTCCTTTGCCATCTTGATGTGGCCAGCCGCCACCGCGACGCGGTCAGTAACAGCCTTGTCCGAGACGTCGACCATATGGGCCTGTCCCTGTGCATCGAAATGGGTCAGAGGCATCACATCACTCCGGGGATCAGCGGGTTTGCCAGCAATTGCCGGGTGGCGGCGGTGACATCATCCTGACGCATCAGGCTTTCCCCAATCAGGAAACACCGCGCGCCATAACGGGCGATATCGGCCAGGTCTTCGGGTGTACTCAGACCGCTTTCACAGACAATCGTCCGACCGCCAGGAACCAGTTTCGACAGACGGCGCGTGGTATCAAGTGTGGTCTCGAAGGTCTTGAGATTACGGTTGTTTATCCCGATCAATGGGCTTTTCAGTTGGGTCGCACGTTCCAGTTCAGCCTCGTCGTGAACTTCGATAAGAACGTCCATCCCCCAGTCAAAGGCCGTTTGTTCCAGCTCGGCCGCCTGACCATCTTCGACCGAGGCCATGATGATTAGAATGCAATCGGCACCCAAAGCGCGCGCTTCGACCACTTGATAAGGGTCGTACATGAAATCCTTACGCAGGGCTGGCAGCGACGTTGCTGCGCGTGCCTCGGTCAAGTATTCCTTGGCGCCTTGGAAGCTAGGCGTGTCGGTCAGTACAGACAGACAGGCTGCACCGCCTTCTTCATACGCCTTGGCCAATGCAGGCGGGTCGAAATCGGCGCGGATCAACCCCTTGGAGGGGCTGGCCTTTTTGACCTCGGCGATCAGGCCATACCCCTTGCGGGTCGCTTTCCGCAAGCTTTCGGCAAAGCCGCGCACTTCGGATGCAAAACGTGCCTCACTTTCCAGTTTTTCCAAGGACTTCTCAGCCTTGTCTGCAGCTATTTCTTCCAGCTTATAGGCTTTGATCTTGTCCAGTACCGTCTCGGTCATGCGGTCTCCTGAGTCATGCGGGCCAGAACCGCGATTTTTTCTTTGGCTTTTCCGCTGTCGATGCTTTCGACGGCTTTTTCGACACCATCCCGCAAATCTGTTGCGGCGTCTGCAACCACCAGCGCGGCGGCAGAGTTCAACAGAACCGCATCGCGATAGGCCGAGGGCTGCCCGTCCAGCAGTGCGCGGAAGGCGACAGCATTTTCTTCGGGTGTTCCGCCGATGATATCCTCGAACGGATGAACCGGTAGGCCCGCGTCTTCGGGGTGAAGTTCCACCTCCTTAACGCCACCATCCTCTAGTGCTGCGACCCAACTGATGCCAGTGATGGTCAGCTCATCGGTCCCGTCTGATCCGTGTACCAGCCAGGCGCGGTCAGACCCCAGCAGACCAAGCGTTTCGGCCATTGGGCGTATCAGGTCGCGGCTGAAGGCTCCGGTCAATTGGCGTTTGACGCCCGCAGGGTTCGTCAAAGGGCCGAGAATGTTGAAAATTGTGCGTGTTCCAAGCTCTTGCCGCGAGGGCATGACATGCGCAATGGCTGGGTGGTGCATCGGGGCCATCATAAAGCCGATACCGGCCTCTTTCAAAGCGTTCTCAACAGTTTCCGGGCCAACCATGACGTTGATCCCCAACTGACCCAAGGCATCCGCTGCCCCGGATTTTGAGCTGAGGTTGCGATTGCCATGCTTGGCCACGGTGACACCGGCACCAGCGACAACAAATGCCGTGGCGGTTGAGATATTGAGCGTGCCTTTGCCGTCGCCTCCGGTTCCGACGATATCCATTGCACCGTCGGGCGCGGTGACGGCATTGCACTTGGCGCGCATCACGGCGGCGGCCGCGGCGTATTCCTCGACCGTTTCGCCACGGGTGCGCATGGCCATCAGCAGGCCACCGATCTGGCTGGGCGTGGCTTCACCGTCAAACAAGATACCAAAGGCCTGTTCGGCTTCGGCACGGGTCAGAGGCCGGTCGGCGGCGGCTCCGATCAGCGGTTTCAGAGCGTCGCTCATGCGGGAACTTTCATCTCAGACAGGAAATTCTTGAGCAGGGCATGACCATGCTCGGAGGCGATGGATTCCGGGTGGAACTGAACGCCGTGAATCGGCAATTCTTTGTGCTGCAGACCCATAATGGTGCCGTCTTCCAGCTCTGCCGTGACCTCAAGACAGTCGGGCAGGGTGTTGGGGTCGACCACCAAAGAATGATAGCGGGTCGCCTCAAATGGCGAGGGCAGCCCGGCAAACACACCTTTTCCGGAGTGGTGCATCGTTCCCATTTTGCCATGTACGATTTCGTGGCAGCGGATGACGTCGCCGCCAAAGGCCTGTCCGATAGTCTGATGGCCAAGACAGACTCCCATCAGCGGCGTTTTCGTTTCAGCCGCTGCTTCGGTCAAGGCCAAGCAAATACCGGCCTGATCCGGATCACAGGGGCCGGGGCTGAGCAGGATGCCGGATGGGTTCATGGCCATGGCTTCCTGAACGTCCAAGGCGTCATTCCGCCGAATGACCATCTCGGCGCCAAGTTCGCCTAAATAATGTACCAGGTTGTAAGTAAACGAGTCGTAGTTGTCGATCAGCAGCAGCATTTGGGCACTTGTCTCGGCTTGGGCATTTCGGGCTGGCGATGCAGCCCCGAGCCACGGTATAATGTCGGGACATACATGCTCAGGCTTGCGCGGCAGCGTCAAGGGGACATCCCGTTCTTGGCGCTGCGGCAAGCAAATGCCGCAGCAGACGGCGAACATGTGATCGATGCAGGGCCAAGACGAGAGGCAATTGTTATGGGCGGATTTGTCGGCGGAATGATCGTGGGAACGGTCGCTGTTCTTGTGCTGGGGGCGGTGCTGTCTTTGAACATGCCTTTGACCAGCAAACCGAACGTGGCGGTTTCTGCGCCTGAACCCTCTCTGGCTGATGTCCCGGATACAGTGGCGGACGCCACTGATACCGGGGGTGACCCCGATGTGCTGGACTTGCCACCAACCACACCTGAATCTGTCGGCGAACAGACGGACACGCTGGCTGAATTGTCAGATGTCGAGGTTGAGCCCGATGCCCAGCCCAAAGTCAACCTGGACCCGGCGCAAGTCGATGCGCCCAGCGTTGCTCAATCAGCTCCTGTTATTGCAACCACTGTGGCCCCGGTCGCTCCACAGGCCCCGCCGTTGTCGCAGGTATCCCCAAATGCCGAAGCCTTGCCTGAGGTGTCGCTGGAGGTGCCTGAACCTCAGCCTGAACCGGCCGTCGAACAAGAGCCCGAGGTTGTGGAGGCCGAGCCGAAACCAGAACCCGAGGTTGCCGAGGGGGCTCAGAAATCGGACCCTGTTGTTGCCGACAGTGCAGCACAACCGGAACCCGAGGTCGCCGCAGCCGCCGATCCGGAAACCGAGGAAAACCCATTTGTCGACAGCCCAATCGCCGTAGAAGGTGATGAGGACACAGCACCGCGCAATCTGCCCCGGATCGCGTCGGTTCCGCAAATTGGGGGGGCAAGCGAAGCGACCACAGTCTCGACAGTCGGAACGCGCGTGGTTCCATTGACGGAACGTGATGATGTTATTGAGGTAAGCACATCCAACGTGGAGGTGGCTATTCCCGGCAAGCCGATCGAGGCTTATGCGGCGGAATTCGAAAACCCCGAATCCAAGCCGTTGATGTCAATCATTCTGATCGACGATGAAGGTGCCTATGGGGCTGAAGCTCTGCATGATTTTCCTTATCCGCTGAGTTTTGCCGTCAGCCCGTCTGATCCGGACGCTGTTGAAAAGATGGCGCGTCACCGTGAAGCCGGGTTCGAAGTTCTGGCTCTGGCTGATCTACACGAAGCCGCCAGCGCGCAGGATGCCGAAGTATCGCTGGCCGTATGGCTCGACACGCTGCCGGAAACGGTGGGTATTCTCGAAGGCGTGGATTCGGGCATTCAGGGCAATCGCAAGCTGGCCGACCAAGTGGCCGCAATTGCTGCCGGTACAGGGCGTGGTCTGATCACGCAGGACAATGGTCTGAACACTGTCCAAAAACTGGCTGCGCGCAACGGTATTCCATCGGGTGTGATTTTCCGCGATATCGACGGTGCGCGCCAGGACCCCAAGATCATGCGTCGTTTTCTGGACCAAGCGGCATTTCGTGCCGGGCAGGAGGGGACGGTTGTAATGCTGGGCCGTCTGCGCCCTGACACGATCTCGGCTTTGTTGCTGTGGGGGCTTGAAGATCGGGGCAGCCGTGTGGCGATGGCCCCAATCTCCGCAGTGATGATGAAAGAGGTTCAGTAACCTCGGAACAACGAAAACGGCTGGCCCTGAAAGCCCGCCGTTTTTTTATGTGTTGCCCGATCCTGTGAACCGGGACGCATCGGCAGCAGCGCGGCGAATGGCGTTTGATTTATGGACGGTTTCCATAAACTCTGCCTCGGGGTCGCTATCAAAAACAACACCGCCGCCCGCCTGAATATAAAGCTTGTGATCCTTCACGATGGCCGTGCGCAGAGCAATGCACATGTCCATGTCGCCGCCGGCACTGAAATAACCAACACCGCCGCCGTAGATACCGCGCTTTTCAGGCTCCAACTCGTCTATGATCTCCATCGCGCGCACTTTTGGCGCGCCCGAGACGGTGCCAGCAGGCATCCCGGCAAAGAACGCGTCCAATGCGTCTTTGTCTTCGGCCAGCTCTCCGACCACGTTCGACACGATGTGCATCACATGGCTGTAGCGTTCGATGATGAACTCTTCGGTTGGCCGCACCGTTCCGATCTTGGCCACGCGGCCGGTATCGTTGCGGCCCAGGTCCAGCAACATCAAGTGTTCGGCCAGCTCTTTCTTATCGGCCAGCAGATCGACCTCGTTGGCCTTATCCTCTTCGGGGGTTGCGCCACGGGGTCGGGTACCTGCGATGGGGCGGATTGTCACTTCGTCGCCAAAGACACGCACCAGAATTTCTGGGCTGGCACCGACCACCTGAAAGCCGCCAAAGTTGAAATAGAACATGAACGGAGAGGGGTTAGTGCGCCGCAATGACCGATAGAGTGTAAACGGCGGCAGCGGGAAATCCTGTGTCCAACGCTGAGCTGGTACCACCTGAAAGATGTCACCCGCGCGGATGTATTCCTTGGCCTTTTCAACTGCTTGCATATAGCCGGATTTGGTGAAATTCGACACCGGAGGCGCGACTTCAGAGGCGTCGCCCAGATCGCGAGTCTCGGCGGGCATGGCGCGTTCTAAATCGCGCACTGCGTCCATCACACGCTCAGCGGCTTGCGCATAGGCAGCCTTGGCGGATTGTCCCTCGGCGACCCAGGCAGGGGAGACGACCGTGACCTCTCCCTTTACACCGTCCAGAACGGCGATGACCGATGGGCGCAGCATAATCGCATCGGGTAGGCCCAGCGGGTCTGGGTTCACATCCGGAAGATACTCTACCAGACGCACCATGTCATACCCAAGATAACCGAACAGCCCTGCGGCGGCTTGAGGCAAATCGTCAGGCAGCTCAATCCGGCTTTCGGCCAGCAGAGCGCGCAGATTGTCCATCGGATTGCCACCCTGAGGCGAAAACGCGTCGGCATCGAACCTGGCCGAGCGGTTCAATTCGGACGTCTCACCCCGGCAGCGCCAGATCAGGTCCGGTTTCATCCCGATGATTGAATAGCGGCCACGCACCTCGCCTCCGGTCACGGATTCCAGCATAAAGGCGTCTTTCTGCGCACCGGTCAGCTTGAGCATCAGGGACACGGGCGTATCCAGATCGGCCGCCAAGCGGGTGTAGACGACCTGATTTTCGCCAGCCTCATAGGCGCGGGCGAAGCTGTCAAACTCGGGGGTCAGGGCCATGTTTGGTCTCTTTTAATAGCTCGACTGCACGGCGTTCAGCGCGCGTTGGTCAATCACGGGACGGGCGCGGGTCTGCGCGTCGCGCACATAAGCGTCAAAGATGTTCTGGGCCAGCGCCTGATTTAACTGTGCTTCCAGCGCGGTCTGTACCTGGCGCAGTTCATCAGTTTCGGCGGGCGGTAGCAATTCTTCAAGACGCACGACAAACGCCGTGCCATCGCCAGGAATGACGCGCAGCTCACCAGGTTCCATCTCGAACACCTGACCCATGAAATCTGCCGGCACATCCTCAAGGAAAGCGGTGCGGGTCAGCGCATTTTCAACCCGGAACGGCAAACCGGTGGCGGTGAAATCGCCGTCAGCATTCAGTTGTTCCAGAACGGAATTTGCATTTTCAGCCAACGCCTTGCCGGTTTCCACCTGCGTCCATGCGGTGGCCACACGATCACGTGCGCTTTCCAGAGGCTCGGGGCGTTGGGGCAGCACCTCGTTCAAACGCAAAGCAAAGATCGAACCGTCTTCGAGAAACGCAACCTCGGGGAAATCGCCTTCGTTTACGGCTTCGGCAGCGGCGCGGAAACCGTCATAGGCGGCGACGCCTTCACCGCTTTCGCGGGTCCAGTCGATCTGGCCCAGTTCCATCTCGGTCTCGCCGGTCAGCTCTTCCAGTGTCGCACCACCGGCAAGCAGGTCGTCAATGTCTTCGGCCTGTGCTTCGATTTGACGGCGCGCGCGGTCGGCGGCCAGTTCTTCGCGCAGGGCAGGGGCGGCATCTTCGAACGGCGTGTTGTTTTCGGCCAGCGATCCGTTGATACGGAACAGCGCGGGGCCGAAGGTCGAGGGCAGCGGGCCAACAACCGCGTCCAGATCGGCGGCAAAGACGGCATCAGCAGCTTCGCCCAGATCTTCGCGGGTGACATCGCCAAGGTCGATATCGCTCAGCTCTAGCTGACGATCTCTTACGAGGTTTTCGAACGTGGTGCCACCAACCTCAAGCTGCGCCATCGCATGCTGTGCGTCTTCTTCGTTCGGATAAGTCAGACGTTCGACCAGACGACGCTCGGGCTGATAGAATTCCGAGGCACGCTGATCATAGACGCGACGCACCGCATCCTCATCAATCTCGACACTGTCCAACAGCATGTCGGGCGACAGAATCGCATAAGTCAGTTGCTTGGTGCGGGGCAGGGTGAACTGATCCTGATTCTCATCAAAATAGGTCTGGATCTGCTCATCCGTGGGTGCAGGAACAGGCGATGTCAGGGCGTCGGGTCCGACCGTCGCAACGGTAAAACTGCGGCGTGCGCCGACATAGTCCGTCAGCACTTGCGTCAGAAGTGAAGGCATTTCAACCCCGCTGATCACCGCGTTTTGTACGATGGTGCGCGAGGACTCCTTGCGCAGATCCGATTCGAATTCTGTATCCGTCATGCCAGCCTGTTCCAGCTGGAACTGATAGGCCTCGCGGTCAAACGTGCCGTTGACGCCCTGAAAGGCCGGGATGGCGACGATTTCTTCTTGCAGGTTCTCATCCCCGATCGAAATGCCCAGCTCACCGACTTCGTTGTCCAGCGCGGCCAAAGCGGTCAGGCGCGACAGGGCCAACTGATCCAGACCGAACTCATGCGCCTGCGACATTTGCAAGGGCTGGCCGGTCTGGCTTTCGACCGCGCGGATTTCGCGCTGCAATTCGCGAACGTATTGGTTGATCGAAACCTCTTCGTTCCCAACTTGCGCGACGGTGCGCACGGTGCCGGTCAGGCTTGTTGCGCCAAAGCCCGCAAGGCCCAGCATCAATAGGCCCATGAGAATCCAGACAAAGGTCTTCGATAGGTTTTTCATGCCTGCGGCCATGGTGCCCTCTTAATCTTGTGGCAAGGAACTGCCCTGTCGGTTGCGGCCCTGAATACGACGCGCACCGCCGGGGGGCAAGCTCAGAAGGACAGGGCTTGCAACCGTTCGAACAATTGCTGAATACCGGCGCGGTCGAGATTAGCGAATGCAATGCGCATCTGGCGTTTTCCGGCGGGATCATCCGGCGGCATAAACATCGTTCCGGGCAGCAGAAGGATGCCGGCCTCCGCCACCAGAAGGCGGGCCAGTTCGTCCGAGGGGATATCGAACGGATGTTCGAAATAGGCGAAATAGGCGCCCAAGCCTAACAGACGCCAACCCTTGTCAGTCAGGTTTGGCAACTGCTCTTGGATAGCCGCGCGTCTGTCGAGGATTTCGTCGCGTTCTCCGGCGACCCATTGGGACAGGTTCCGCATGCCCCAAAGGGCCGCGAACTGGCCGATCTGGCCCGGGCAGATCGCCACCGTATCGAGGAATTTTTCCACTTCGGATAGCAGGTCAGCACCGGTTGCAATGGCACCAACCCGATGACCGGTCAGGCGGTAAGCCTTGGAGAAGGAGTAGAGGTGAACCAACGTCTTATCCCAACCGGGCTGTGCGAACAGGTCATGGGGTGGGCCGCTGCGGCTGTCGAAATCGCGATAGGTCTCATCGACCAGCAAGCGCAGACCGTTTTCACGGGCCAGTTCGTAGAACGCGCGCACCAGATCGGCCGGGTATTCCACACCACCCGGGTTGTTCGGCGTGACCAGAGCAATGGCGCGGGTCTTGTCGGTGATCAAAGCGCGGGCGGCATCAAGATTAGGTAACAGATCATCACCGGTCTTCAGGTCAACGGCATGTACCCCGGCCATGTCCAACCACATTTTGTGATTGAAATACCATGGGGTTGGCAGGATGACCTCATCCCCTTCGTCAGTGATGGCCGAGATTGTGGCGGCAAATGCCTGATTGCAGCCCGAGGTGATTGCGACCTGATCCGGTGCGACCTCGACGTCATAGTGCTGACCAATTTGCACCGCCAGTTCGGTGCGCAGATCCGGATTGCCCAGCACGGGCCCATACAGATGGGCCCGATCCTCGGTCACCGCAAATTCGGCCATGGCCTGACGCAGGGCCAAAGGGGGCGGATCGACCGGCGCGGCCTGACTGACATTGATCAAAGGCTGGTCGTCAGGGAAATTCGCGCCTTCCAGCCAGCGCCGCGCCTCCATCACCGGAGGGGCGAAGGTGGCGGCGGTGCGTGTCCGGGTCATGCGAGATCCTAGATGTTCAGGAAAAGATCAGTCGGTGCCGCGGTAGGGCTCGACATATTGCAGGGCCATATCCCACGGGAAGAAGATCCACGTATCCTGGCTGACTTCGGTGATGAACGTATCCACCATCGGGCGGCCTTTGGGTTTGGCATAGACAGTGGCAAAATGCGCCTTGGGGTACATCGCACGCACCAGTTCCAGTGTTTTGCCGCTGTCGACCAGATCGTCGATGATCAAAACGCCTTCACCATCACCCATCAGCTCGGCATCAGGGGCTTTCAGCACCTCGGCTTCGCCTTGTTCCTGATGGTGATAGGACCGCACGCTGATCGTGTCGACGGTGCGAATGTCCAGCTCACGGCTGGCGATCATGGCTGGGGCCATACCACCGCGTGTGATCGCAACAACCGCGCGCCAGGCACCGTCGTCCGGTCCTTGACCATCCAGCCGCCATGCCAGAGCACGGGAATCGCGATGGATTTGGTCCCAACTGATGTGAAAGCCTTTTTCGTGGGGCAGACGGTCCTTGGCGCTCATTGCGTTAACCCTTTTCAACGTCCGGGGCGTCGACGGCTTTCATACCGACGATGTGATACCCCGAATCTACGTGCAGATTTTCGCCCGTGACACCGCTGCTGAGATCGGACAGCAGATACAGCGCCGATTTACCGACATCGTCGATGGTCACGTTGCGGCGCAGGGGCGAATTATACTCGTTCCACTTCATGATATAGCGGAAGTCACCAATACCGCTGGCGGCCAGCGTCTTGATCGGACCGGCAGAGATCGAGTTCACCCGGATACCGTCTTTGCCCAGATCCTCGGCCAGATATTTGACCGATGCTTCCAGTGCGGCCTTGGCGACACCCATGACGTTATAGTGCGGCATAACCTGCTCGGCACCGTAATAGGTCAGAGTGATTGCACTGCCGCCTTCGGACATCATCTTTTCCGCACGCTGCATGACGGCGGTGAAAGAGTAGACCGAAACATCCATGGTCAGCTTGAAGTTCGCCCGGCTGGTATCGACGTACCGACCACGCAGCTCGTTCTTGTCGGAAAAACCAATCGCGTGAACCACGAAGTCCAGTTTGCCCCATTTCTGTTCCAATTCCGAGAACAGAGTATCAATCGAGTCCTCGTCACCCACATCACAGGGAAGAACAATTTCACTGCCCAGCTGCGCCGCCAGCGGATCGACCCGCTTTTTTAGGGCATCGCCCTGATAGGAAAAGGCCAATTCGGCCCCGGCATCGGATAAAGCGCGGGCAATGCCCCATGCGATCGATTTATCATTGGCCAGTCCCATGATGAGGCCGCGCTTGCCGGCCATCAACTGATTTGACATGTTTGGTTCTCCGCCTGTCTTCGCGATTTGTTGCGTTGGTTTATGCCATTGGATGCGCTGCATCAAGGCCGCGTACACTTGCCCGCAGCGGGTTCTCGCCCTAGGGTGGCCAATAATAGTTTCCGGGGGATGGAAATGACCGAGCGTGACGGCATCTTCGCCGGCTCCGATCCGTTTGAAATAGCGGGGCGGTGGCTGGGTGAGGCCAAAGACAGCGAACCGAACGATCCCAATGCAATAGCGTTGGCAACCGTCGATTCTGACGGCATGCCGAACGTGCGTATGGTGCTGTTGAAAGAAATCGAATCCGGTGCCTTTGTATTTTACACCAACTACGAAAGTGCCAAGGCGGCCGAATTGGATTCGGCGGGAAAAGCAGCTTTTGTAATGCATTGGAAATCATTGAGGCGGCAAATCCGTGTTCGTGGTACAATAACCCGCGAAAGCGGGGCGCAAGCCGATGAATATTATGCGTCGCGCTCGCTAAAAAGCCGTCTTGGGGCTTGGGCTTCGAAACAGTCTCAGCCTCTTAGCAGCCGGGCTGCTTTGATGGCAGAAGTTGCAAAGGTGACCGCGAAATTAGGGCCGAACCCACCGCGACCACCGTTCTGGGGCGGGTACAGGTTAGTGCCGAGCGAGATTGAGTTTTGGGCCGATGGTGCATTCCGGTTGCACGACAGGTTTCAGTGGCGCCGGGATCAGGAAGACTCGGCATGGGATGTACAAAGGTTGAATCCATGACATTCGCGTATCGTGAAATGCAACACAAAGAAATCAAAGGATTTTTTCAGCTTGAATTTGCGAGCCAATCCCATACACATCGGACCCTTAACGAACTATTAATTTTCGCGATAGGAATGCTGTGCCGGAAGACCTGAACAATATGTACCGCGTTCGAGGACACGTGAAATGGTTTGACCCCGCTAAGGGGTACGGGTTCGTTGTGTCCGACGAAGGTGGCCCGGATATTCTGTTGCATGTGAACGTGTTACGTAACTTTGGTCAAAGCTCGGTCGCCGATGGCGCCGGGATCGAGATCATGACGCATCGCACTGACCGCGGCGTTCAGGCGGTTGAGGTTGTCAGCGTAGACCCACCGGCGCGCACCGACTCAATGATGTTGGCGGATTTCGCGGAACTTGATCCGGTTGTGATCGCCGAGGCTCCTTTGGAAGCGGCGCGGGTGAAATGGTTCGACAAGGGCAAGGGTTTTGGCTTCGCCAATGTATTTGGTCGGGACGAAGACGTTTTCCTGCATATCGAGGTGCTGCGCCGATCTGGTCTGGCTGATCTGCAACCAGGCGAAGCGTTGGCGATGCGGGTCATTAATGGCAAACGCGGGCGTATGGCGGCTCAGGTCCTGGCCTGGGAAGCGGCACTGGACGAATAATACCAGATGATCAGATTGTTAACGGTTCTTGCAAGTGTGACAATGCTGTGGGCCGGTAACGTGCTGGCTGCGTGCCAGGTGGATCGTGTCGGGCTGCGGAACGACAAAACTCAAGTCAGTTTCAACGTCGAGCTTGCAATCAGTCCACAGGATAGGGCGCGTGGATTGATGTTTCGCGAGTCGCTGCCGCAGCGGTCTGGAATGCTGTTCGTGTTCGATCCGCCGCAGCCAGTCGCCTTTTGGATGAGAAACACGCTGATTCCCTTGGATATCATTTTTCTGGATCGCACAGGAGCTGTTGTACATGTGCATGAGAACGCGATTCCCGGGGATGAATCACTGATCGAAGGCGGAGATTCGGTGTATGCAGTCCTGGAAATCAACGCTGGATTGGCGGCGCGTTACCTGATCACCCCAGGAACACAGATGCAGCACGAAATTTTTTCGCAAGGTCCTGCAATTTGGCCCTGTTAGGGCTTTTCAAATCAGAATGGCAACGTTAGGAAGGCGCACGGTCCGGGGCGTGGCGCAGTCTGGTAGCGCACCTGTTTTGGGTACAGGGGGTCGTAGGTTCGAATCCTGCCGCCCCGACCACTTCTTCCTCTTATGTTAGTGAACCACCCATCTTCTGGAACAGCGCGCCCAACGCTTGATCCAGTGCTTTGCTCTCTACGGGAACCTTGACGGCCGGGCCCTGTTTTTGCGGCACATTAAAGTACAATTCGGCGTCCACGCGATAACCGGTAGTGTTCTTGGTCGACGTCATGCGCATGACGCTTTTGGGCAGGTCTTGCGGGTAGCCATCATAATTGAGAATCAGAAACGCGGTGGTGTCCGGGGGAAGAAACTCCTGGCACTCAAAAACCCGATTCCCCACTTTCTCGAACTTTTCTCCTGGCCCAGCGCATTGAGTCTCAAAGGTGTCAAACAGCCGTTCGGGATATGTTTCAAACTGCGCGCTACGGGTCGGAGGGGGCATATCTTGTGGTGCGCAGGCCACGATAAGGGCCATTGCGGGCAGAAATCGAAACGCGGTCATCCCCTTTGACACTCTCGACTTTCTATTCTGCACGTTATGCCTCCTGTCTGACCGCGCGACCGGTGGTGTTGTGATTCTCATTCAGCCTATCCACCTTACAACGGGATTATCAAATGCCGATAACTCTGCTGAAAAAAACAGTTAATTCTGCTGCGCAATTTTCAAGTGCAGTGCTTTATCCCGTGGATGAACCTGTGGAGGAATCGGAATCCACCACCCGCGGACCCTTTGGAACCGTTTGGTCAACAGAAAAGATTTCAAAAATGAATGAAAATGGCGTTGACGATCTATGGCCGAATACGCCAAGTTGTATGGGCCGAAAGACATGCCACTAAATCTGGTAGCATAACCAGGGTAAGGCATAGGGCGAGGGTCGGAAAGCACATCTATTAAACGTGCAACCGTATAAGCGGTTTCGCGCTGTTAAAGACAGCGACCGGTCATTTGCGCCCAATTTTCAGGCATGGCGTGCGGATCGCTGAAATGCATCTGACGCGAACGGACAAGTTGATTGAATCTAGGGCTGCGGACATGAAGATTGACAGGAAATTCACCAAATCGGGGCAAGATGCATACGCAGAACTGGATTTTGTCTCTGCGACATCTGAGATACGGAACCCGGACGGCACCATTGTTTTCCGACTGGATGAAATCGAGATCCCCGCAAAGTGGAGCCAGGTCGCCAGTGATGTCATCGCTCAGAAGTACTTTCGTAAGGCTGGCGTTCCGTCGGCTCTGAAAAAGGTCAAGGAAAAGGACGTTCCCGAATTTCTGTGGCGCTCAGTTCCTGCAGAAGGTGCTGAATTCGGTGGCGAAACCTCGTCCAAGCAGGTGTTCGACCGCTTGGCGGGCGCTTGGGCGTATTGGGGTTGGAAGGGCGGCTATTTCTCGACCGAGGAGGATGCGCGCGCTTACTTTGACGAGATGCGTTATATGCTGGCGACTCAGCGCGCCGCGCCGAACAGCCCGCAGTGGTTCAACACAGGTCTGCACTGGGCCTACGGAATCGATGGCCCCGCGCAGGGTCACCACTATGTCGATTACAAGACCGGCAAGCTGACCAAATCGAAATCCGCATACGAGCATCCGCAGCCGCACGCGTGCTTCATCCAGTCCGTCGATGATGATTTGGTGAACGAAGGCGGCATCATGGATCTTTGGGTGCGCGAGGCGCGCCTGTTCAAATACGGCTCGGGTACCGGGACCAACTTCAGCCATCTGCGTGCAGAAGGCGAGGCGCTGTCGGGTGGCGGCAAATCCTCGGGCCTCATGGGCTTTCTCAAGATCGGCGACCGCGCCGCTGGCGCGATCAAATCAGGCGGAACAACCCGTCGAGCAGCAAAGATGGTAATCGTCGATGCTGATCACCCTGACATCGAAAAATTCATCGAATGGAAGGTGATCGAAGAGCAGAAGGTGGCCTCGATCGTTGCCGGATCGAAGATGCACGAGAAGATGCTGAACGGCATTTTCGAGGCCATCCGCAGCTGGGACGGCGCTCAGGACGACGCGTATGATCCCAACAAGAATGACAGCCTGAAGAAAGCGGTTCGCGAAGCCAAAAAGGTTGCGATCCCAGAAACTTACATCAAGCGCGTTCTGGATTACGCCAAGCAGGGCCATGACGGTATTGAGTTCCCAACCTATGATACGGATTGGGATTCGGAAGCCTATAGCTCGGTGTCGGGCCAAAACTCGAACAACTCGATCCGTGTGACCAACGCATTCCTGACCGCCGTCGAGAAAGACGCGGATTGGGAATTGATCAACCGCACCGATGGCAAAGTCTCGAAGACCGTCAAGGCGCGGGATCTGTGGGAAAAGGTTGGCCACGCCGCATGGGCTTGCGCCGATCCCGGCATTCAGTTCCATGACACAGTTAACGAATGGCATACATGCCCGGCGGACGGAGAGATTCGCGGCTCGAACCCTTGCTCGGAATACATGTTCCTCGATGACACGGCTTGTAACCTGGCGTCGATGAACCTGCTGACCTTCCTCAAGGATGGTGAATTCCAGGCGGCGGACTATATGCACGCTTCGCGTCTGTGGACACTGACGCTGGAAATCTCGGTGACTATGGCGCAGTTCCCGTCGAAGGAAATCGCGCAATTGTCCTATGACTTCCGTACCTTGGGTCTGGGATATGCCAATATCGGCGGCCTGCTGATGAATATGGGCTACAGTTACGACTCGGATGAGGGGCGCTCGATCTGTGGCGCGCTGACCGCGATCATGACCGGTGTCGCCTATGCGACCTCGGCCGAGATTGCAGGCGAGCTTGGACCTTTCAAGGGGTATGAGCGCAACGCTGAACACATGCTGCGCGTCATCCGCAACCACCGTCGTGCATCGCAAGGCGTGACCGATGGTTATGAAAAACTGGCCGTAAAGCCGGTGCCACTGGACCATGGTAACTGCCCGGACAAGCGTCTGATCGATCTGGCCATGTCCGCTTGGGATGAGGCGCTGAGCCTCGGTGAGAAGAACGGCTACCGGAACGCGCAGGCCACCGTGATTGCGCCCACCGGCACCATCGGTCTGGTGATGGATTGCGACACCACTGGGATCGAGCCTGACTTTGCGCTGGTAAAGTTCAAGAAGCTGGCCGGTGGCGGTTACTTCAAGATCATCAACCGTTCGGTGCCTTCCGCTCTGGAAAAGCTGGGCTATTCCTCGTCGCAGATCGAAGAAATCGTCGGTTATGCGGTTGGTCACGGCACTATCGGCAACGCGCCGGGGATTAACCACACCTCGCTGACCGGTCACGGTTTTGGCCCAAATGAGCTGGCCAAGGTGGACGCCGCGCTGGAAAGCGCCTTTGATATCCGGTTCGTGTTCAATCAGTGGACACTGGGCGAGGATTTCTGCACCGGAGTTCTGGGCATCCCGGCGACCAAGCTGAATGACCCGACTTTCGACCTGCTGCGCCATCTGGGCTTTACCAAGGCGGATATCGACGCGGCGAACGATCATGTCTGCGGAACCATGACGCTGGAAGGCGCGCCGCATCTGAAGGAAGAACACTATTCGATCTTTGACTGCGCCAACCCGTGCGGCAAGAAAGGCAAGCGTTTCCTTGGGGTTGATAGCCACATCACCATGATGGCGGCGGCGCAGAGCTTTATCTCGGGTGCGATCTCGAAGACGATCAACATGCCAAATGACGCGACCATCGAGGACTGCCAGAAGGCATACGAACTGTCATGGTCACTGGGTGTGAAGGCGAACGCGCTGTATCGTGATGGTTCGAAACTGTCGCAGCCTCTGGCGGCGGCGCTCGTCGAGGATGACGATGAAGCCGCTGAAGTGCTTGAAAGCGGATCGGCGCAGGAGAAAGCCGTCGTTCTGGCCGAAAAAGTGATCGAGAAGGTTGTGGTCAAGGAAATCATCCGCAGCCACCGCGAGAAACTGCCACATCGCCGCAAGGGCTATACCCAGAAAGCGATCGTGGGCGGCCACAAGGTCTATCTGCGAACCGGTGAGTTCGAAGACGGCAAGTTGGGCGAGATCTTCATCGATATGCACAAGGAAGGCGCTGGCTTCCGGGCGATGATGAACAACTTTGCCATCGCTGTCTCGGTTGGCTTGCAATATGGCGTACCGCTGGAAGAGTTCGTCGATGCGTTTACCTTCACCAAGTTCGAACCGGCGGGGATGGTACAGGGCAACGACTCGATCAAGAATGCGACCTCGATCCTGGATTACATCTTCCGCGAATTGGCCGTGTCTTATCTGGACCGTACCGATCTGGCCCATGTGAAACCCGAAGGTGCAACCTTCGATGATCTGGGTCGGGGCGAAGAAGAGGGTGTCTCAAACGTCTCTGAAATCAGTGAAAGTGCAGCGACTAAATCTTTGGAAGTGCTGAAACAAATCAGCTCAACCGGGTATCTTCGCAAGCGTCTGCCGCAGGATCTTGTCGTCTTTAACGGCGGTCAGGCCGAGGTGAACGGCATGGCGGAAACCGCCGCATCGTTCGAGGCTCCGGTCGCGGAAACAGCGGTTGCCACAGGCATGGATGCTCGCACCAAAGCCAAGATGCAGGGCTACGAAGGAGACCCGTGCGGCGAATGTGGAAACTATACGCTGGTGCGCAACGGCACCTGCATGAAATGCAACACCTGCGGCGGGACCAGCGGGTGTAGCTAAGGCAAACGCCCCGCCACGCGGGGTGTAGGGACCTGAATTTCCCCTCGGATATTCGGTCCCGACGAATACGGGGCAAGGCATAGCCTGAGACTTACCACTAGGCGTCTTGCTCCACTCGGTCGACATGCCCGTGTCGGCCGGGAACAGGGTGGGGCGGAATATTTGCTCTTTCCCACTCTTTCACGGGGCGGGTGCGCTCGTCCCATGCGCAGTCCAGGCCGCAGGCAAAAAAACACCGGGCGGTCAACGAAATGAGCCTGGAAGGCGAAACTGACAGGGGGCTTCGGCCCCCTTTCTTTTTTCAACCGTGAATGGGAAATTAGGCAGGGTTCTGCCGGATTGTGCATTCCTCATCGGGCAAGACCCGCCGAGACGTGATGGGGGAATTTTGCCCAGCGGCTCGCCGCAGACGCGACTCGGAAAAACACGCAAAGATTGGCGCGAAAGTGGCTTAGTCCCGCAATGCGGGTGACAGCAGCCCGGCGTGCGGTGTTTGTAGGGCTTGTCCGGACGCAAACATGCAAAAAACTCAATCAGGAGGCATCACAATGAAACCGCAAACTCTGGCCGCTATTTCCGCCCTTGCCCTTGGACTGCCGACGCTGGCCGTCGCACAATCCTCGGCAGATACAAATGGAGACGGCGTTTTGACCATCGAAGAAGTGCAGGCGGTTCTGCCTGAAGTGGACACGGATGGTTTCTCGGCAATGGATGCCAACGGCGACGGCGCGCTGGATGAGGCCGAGATTGCCGTGGCACAGGAAGCAGGATTGCTGCCGCCAACCGACGGCTAACACATCAAAGAAAGCGGCCAGAGGATTTCTGGCCGCTTTTCAGTATCTTATTGGGGAAGGTGAATATTGAATCTGGTCCGAAGTTCAGCATCCAGAAGTGGATCAAAACGCGCCGGGGACGGCATCGACAAGATCTCTTCCTTCCGCTTGATCGCCTTTTCGATCAGATCGGGTTTGCCAAGCTCGGCCCATTCCTTGGGTGAGGTGCGGTCACCGAAAACGGGATATACATAGTCCGCCTGCATCCGGCTGAGCGTGGCATCGGTGCCCAGATAGTGACCCGGCCCGCCAATGCAGACCTCGGCGATTTGGTCCAAGGCCAAGGTTTCGTCAGTCACTTCGATCCCGCGTACGCAGCGCTGTGCCTGACCGATCAGGTCGTCACTGAGGATCAGGCTCTCATGGCAAAAGCCCAGCAACGATGCATGCATGCCCGCCGCTTCGTATACCATGTTCAAACCTGACAGGCCCGCCATGACGTTGGAGCACATCTGCTCCCACCCGGCCTGCATGTCGGGCAGCTTCGAGTCCGATGCTCCAGCCGCAGCACCACCCGGCAGGTCATAAAACCGATGCATTTGCGCGCAGCCGGCCGTTAACAGGGCCTGTTCGCCCGAACCGATGGACATCGCACCTGTGCGCAGGTCCAAACCAAATGGCCAGGTGCCAAAAACTGCCGGTGCGCCGGGGCTTACGGCATTTACGTAAACCAGTCCGGCCAGACATTCCGCAGTGGCCTGCGTGATTGCTCCGGCGATGGTTGAAGGCGCGGTCGCGCCTGCCATGCCAGCAGACAACAGCAGAACCGGCATCCCGGCCTTGATGCACTCTTCCATCACTTCGCAACTTTCGGTCGCGAATTTCATCGGGGGTACGACAAAACAGTTCGAATTCGACACGAAGGGCCGCTCACGAAACTTGTCCTCGCCGCCGGCGATCATGTGGAGCATTTCCACCGCAGGGGCAACGTGGCTGGGTTCGGTAAAGGACGTACCGATATGTTTGAAGCTGCCTGAACAGGCGGCGTAGATCGTGTTCAGGTCCATTTCCAGATTGTCCGAGATGTCGCGGCAAACCATGGGGCGCTGAACAAAATGGATGTTTTCTAGCTGTTCGCAAATGCGCGCAGCATCGTGCAGGTCCTGAACGGTCGAGTCGCGGTATTCCCGCCCGCGTACATCCACCATGCTGACGGCAGCACCGGCGGTGCCGTAGTGAACCTTAGTGCCCGACAACTCTAGGTCGGTCTTTCCATCGCGGCTGTACAGAGTGACCGAGCGGTTGGCCTTGGCAATCGTGTCTTCCACCAACGCGTGCGGGAACCGGATGCGGCCATCGTCACCCAGGATGCATCCGGCGCCGACCAGGTAGTCGATGCCGCTTGGCGGGGCATCCGCCAGACCAATGGTTTCCAATGCGGTCAAGGCGGCTTCGTGTATGCGCTCGATTTGGGCTTGGGTCAGCACATTGAGAGTGCCGCCTTCCATACCTGCACGGACAGGGCGCAAATGTTCGGGCAGGGCAGTTGCACGGGCAGCACGACGCGCGGCGCGACCGCCGGTGCGGGATGAGGTGCGGGTTTGATCGTTCATGGTTCGGATTCCGATGGGTAATTGGCTGTCAGAAGGGTTGATCTAAGCCTCTGACGGCCGCCCACGTGCCGCACGACCACGATCCGCACCAATGGTGCGGCTGACCAGTCGAATCTTCCAAACGTCGTTTTGCATGCAGGTCCTCACCTATTGACCTGAAGTTTCCCGATGTACCTGATCACAATCTGTTCTGTTTGCGACCTGAGCGCCTAAAAGCGAAGTATTCATGAAGATGTCACACTCTTCTTTTGTCTGCTCAAGTTTTTTTCTTTGGCACCTGAAAATCTGTTATAGTTCCTTCACTTATTTAAGAGTGGTTCGTGATCTCAATTGAAATTTAATGATCATGTACCAAGTTTTTGAGTTAACATGACTTAACCGAACGTCTCTGCGGCGAAAGGTTTTTAGGAGAGATTAATGAAAGCCCTTAAGGCCCTCAGTCTCACAACATTGGTGTCCCTCGCGACCCCGGTATTGGCTGAGGATTGGACCGGGGCTTATGCAGGTTTTAGCTTTGGATATGCAGATGCCGATGGCCCGAATGGCTCCAGCGGCGATGATCTGACCTTCGCGCCACATATTGGCTATGACCGCGACTTCGGGAATTTTGTTTTGGGCGGCGAGCTTGAATACAATAGCCTGTCTTTGGACTTGGGGCAGGGCGAGGGTTCCCTGGACAGCATGACCCGCCTGAAGCTGCGCGGCGGCTATGATTTTGGCCCGGCTTTGGGCTATGTCGTGATCGGTGCGTCCCGGGTCGATAGCTCAGTCGATAACGATACCGCTGCTGTGTATGGAATTGGCGTGGCCTATCCCATCGGCGACCGCTTTGTCATCAGCGGCGAGGCGTTGCGGCAGGAGTTCGACGATGTCACCCGATCAGATGGCACCCTGGATTCGAATGTCTTTAACCTGCGAACCTCATTCCGGTTCTGACACCCGTTAACTGGCCGCGGCGTGACGACCGGCTATTTCCGTCGCAAATTCGCAAATCGTCGACAAAGCGGACCCGAACCGTTCGTCATCAATGGTCATGGCCACGCGGATATGGCCCGCAGCGGCGGACCCAAAACTCTCACCCGGCATCACGGCAATGGCGTGCGTATCCAGCAGCGCGTTGGCGAATGCTTCTCCGCTGAGACCCGTGGCGCGGATATCCAGCATCAGGTACATGGCCCCCTGCGCTGGAACCAACCCGACAGTGTTCTGTGCGCTCAGAATACCGACGGCGAGTGCGCGCCGCCTGCGGAACGGCGCAGCGATTTGATCTTCCAGCACGTTACCTGCGTTCAGGGCGAAACTAGCAGCGTCCTGAATAAACCCGGGAACCCCATAGGTCGTATGCGTAGCGAGGTTGATCAGATGCGCGATTACATCCTCTGGCCCAACAATCCATCCACAACGCGAACCCGTCATGGCGTGCGACTTGGACATCGACCCAACCACCAGCGTACGTTCGGTCATACCCGGCAGAGTGCGCGGCGAAATATGTGAGCCTTCCCAAACCTGTGTATCATAAACCTCATCCGAAATCAGCCAAAGATCCCGCTTGCGACAGACCTTGGCGATCCCTTCAAGCGTTTGACGGGAATAGACGACCCCTGTGGGGTTGTTTGGTGTGTTGATCAGCAGGGACACAGCGCCATCCGCGACCGCGTCAATCTGCTCGGCACGCGGTTGAAATGCGTCTTCGGCGGTTGTCTGAATCGCCCGCGCTTCCGCTCCGACACCGCGGATCGTCCCGGGATAGGTGGCGTAATATGGATCCAGATACAGACCAACATCGCCCGGATCGCAGACCGCAACATGGGCAGCAAACAAGGCGGATTGCCCACCAGGCGTGATCAAAACATTGTTTCTGGTAGTGGGAACTCCGGTGCGCGCCTGCAGCCGGGCGGCCACGGTATCGCGCAGCAAATCCGTGCCGGGCACCATCGCGTATCCGGTGTGGCCTTGCCGTGCCGAAAGGTCCATGGCTTCCAGAATCGATGGGTCGGTTCGGACGTCATGTTCACCAATGGTCAGTTCGACTACAGCATAGCCGTCACTGATCATTCGACGGGCACGATAGAACACGTCCCAACCGTCACTGCCGCCGCCGGTCAGATGAGTAATACGCTGCGACAATTTCATGACCCGCCTCCGTCTGGTGTTCTGCGCCGAAAGGGCCAGAGCCGTTGCAGAATGTCAATCGGCGAAACAGATGGTTGGAACTCAAGGCTTGGCGAAAGGCGGTCGCCGTGATACTGGGACAATATGAACCCGATGACCTGCATCATTATTTGCTGCATTACCTGCTGATACTTCAAGCGGGCCGGTTTCTTTCGTTTTCATCCCTGAGACAAGTTGCTAAGCCCGCGTTAACGCGACCAGCCATGCTGTCTTTAGGAGCCGACCGATGACGACGATCAAACTGCACAACACCCGGACGCGGACGAAAGAGGATTTCGTGCCGATCAGTGCCGACAATGTGCGGATGTATGTCTGTGGGCCCACAGTTTACGACCGCGCCCATCTGGGCAACGCACGGCCTGTAGTGGTGTTCGATGTGCTCTACCGATTGTTGCGACACACCTTTGGTGCGGATCACGTGACTTATGTGCGCAATTTCACGGACGTGGATGACAAGATCAACGCGACCGCGCTGGCACGGCAACAGGCGGGGGCTGAAGGCACGTTGGAGCAGCTGGTTCAGGAACGCTCGAATGAGACCATCGGTTGGTATCTGCACGATATGGGCGCGCTTGGGGCGCTAGAGCCCAATGAGATGCCGCGCGCTACGCAATACATTGCGCAGATGATCGCGATGATCGAAGACCTGATCGCTAAGGGCCACGCATACGCAGCAGAGGGGCACGTTCTGTTCGCTGTGGACAGTTGGAAAGAACATTACGGTGCTTTGTCGGGCCGGTCCGTCGACGACATGATCGCGGGCGCTCGGGTTGAGGTTGCGCCTTACAAGAAAAACCCGATGGATTTTGTGCTGTGGAAGCCCTCGACCGAAGAATTGCCAGGGTGGGATTCCCCTTGGGGCAGGGGGCGTCCGGGCTGGCACATCGAATGCTCTGCCATGAGCTATGAGCTGTTGGGCGAGAGTTTTGACATCCACGGCGGCGGTAACGACCTGATGTTCCCGCATCATGAGAATGAGATCGCGCAGAGCAAATGCGCCCATCCGCATGGCGAGTTCGCGCGGGTCTGGCTGCATAATGAGATGCTGCAGGTGGAAGGCAAGAAGATGTCCAAATCCCTGGGCAATTTCTTCACCGTGCATGATCTGCTGGAACAGGGCGTGCCGGGTGAGGTGATCCGCTTTGTCTTCCTGCAAACCCACTATCGTAAGCCGATGGATTGGACTGAGAAGAAGGCGCGTGAAGCCGAGGCGACGCTGCGCAAGTGGCGGGCGCTGACGTCGGGCATCGAGCCCGCCGCCAGCGCGGCACCTGCAGTTATCGCAGCGCTTAGTGACGACCTGAACACTGCGGGTGCTTTGGCTGAACTCCACCGTCTGGCTGCGGATGGAGATGCCTTTGGTTTGTTGGCCAGCGCACAATTGCTTGGTCTCTTGACCCCCGAGATGGGGGCGTGGGCGGATACCACATCGACGGATTTGTCGGCACATGCGGACCGGTTGGCAGATGCGCGGGCTGTTGCGATGGAAAGCAAGGACTTCTCGGAAGTGGACCGTCTCAAAGCCGCTTATCTGGCTGCTGGGCTTGAGGTTCGTATGAGCAAGGATGGTGTCGAACTGGTGCCCGGTGCTGGGTTCGACGCAGCCAAGCTGGAGGGGGTGTGATGACCAAAGACCGCCTCTACCTCTACGACACCACCCTGCGAGACGGGCAACAGACGCAGGGCGTGCAGTTTTCGACCTCTGAGAAGGTGCAGATCGCACAGGCGTTGGACGCGCTTGGTGTCGACTATATCGAAGGCGGCTGGCCGGGCGCGAATCCGACTGACAGCGCGTTTTTCGATGTTGCGCCCAAGACTTCGGCCCGTTTGACCGCATTTGGCATGACTAAGCGGTCGGGCCGGTCTGCTGAAAATGACGATGTTCTGGCCGCGGTGATGAATGCAAACACGCAGGCGGTGTGTCTGGTGGGCAAGTCGCATGATTACCACGTGACCCACGCGCTGGGAATTTCGCTGGAAGAAAATGTCGAGAACGTCCGCGCCTCCGTCGCGCATATCGTGGCACAGGGTCGTGAGGCTCTGTTTGACGCCGAGCATTTCTTTGACGGGTACAAGGACAACCCCGGCTATGCGGTTCAGGTGTGTCAGGCGGCCTTGGACGCCGGTGCGCGCTGGGTTGTGCTGTGCGACACCAATGGCGGCGCACTGCCCGCCGAGGTGACGCGGATCGTGACCGAAGTGATTGCCGCCGGATTGCCCGGTGACCGCTTGGGCATTCACACCCACAACGATACCGAAAACGCTGTGGCTTGCTCTCTGGCCGCTGTCGATGCGGGCGCGCGGCAGATACAAGGCACGCTGAACGGGTTGGGTGAGCGATGCGGTAATGCGAATCTGACCGCTCTGATCCCGACTTTGCTGTTGAAGGAGCCCTATGCGTCGAGTTTCGATATTGGTGTTAGTGAGCAAGCTCTGGCCGGTTTGACGCGGGTCAGTCGGATGCTGGACGATATCCTGAACCGGGTGCCCAGCAAGCAATCGGCCTATGTCGGCGCCTCGGCCTTTGCGCATAAGGCAGGGCTGCATGCCAGCGCGATCCTCAAGGACCCATCGACTTATGAACATGTCGATCCGGCCTCTGTCGGGAATGCGCGGATCATTCCGATGTCGAACCAGGCGGGGCAGTCGAACCTGCGCAAACGCCTGACCGAGGCCGGTCTGTCCGTCGAAATGGACAACCCGGCGCTGGGGCGCATTCTGGATCGGATCAAGCAGCGCGAGGCTGAGGGGTATTCCTATGACACCGCGCAGGCCAGTTTTGAGCTGCTGGCACGTGATGAGTTGGGGCAGCTGCCCGAGTTCTTTGAGGTCAAGCGCTATAAGGTGACCGTTGAGCGGCGCAAGAACAAGTACAACAAGATGGTCAGCCTATCCGAAGCCGTCGTTGTTGTGAAAGTCGACGGGGAAAAGAAACTGTCGGTTAGCGAGTCTTTGGACGAGGACGGCAGTGACCGGGGGCCGGTGAACGCGCTGGCCAAAGCGCTGGCCAAGGATCTGGGGCAGTATTCGCAGATTTTGTCCGACATGCGTCTGGTCGACTTCAAGGTACGCATCACGCAGGGCGGCACCGAGGCGGTGACCCGCGTGATAATCGACAGCGAAGACGGGCAGGGGCGGCGTTGGTCGACCGTGGGCGTAAGCGCGAACATAGTCGATGCCTCGTTCGAGGCGCTGTTGGACGCGATACAGTGGAAACTGGTGCGCGATTGCGGGTCACAGACGGCGGTGGCCGAGTGAGCGTAGATTTTGATGATGACGTTAAGGCCTGCGCAGCATTGGTGCATCGCGCCGATCCTGATCGGTTTATGGCGGTCATGGCGGCACCCGTTGCGGTACGACCTAAACTGTTCCCGCTCTATGCGCTGAATGTCGAGGTTGCTCGGGCCCCTTGGGTCACGCAAGAGACAATGATCGCTGAGATGCGCCTGCAATGGTGGCGCGATGCGCTGCAAGAGATTGCCGAAGGTAAGGCGGTGCGTCGGCATGAGGTTGTGACGCCTCTGTCGCAGGTCCTGTCGCCCGATCTGGCGGCCACGTTGGATGAGTATGTGGCCGTAAGGCGTTGGGATATTTACCGTGATCCGTTTGAGGACGAAGCGCATTTCGACACCTATATTAACCATAGCGCCGGATCCTTGATGGTCGCAGCTGCGCAGGTTCTGGGTGAAGCGGACGAATCTGTGCTGCGCGATTTCGGCTATGGCGTAGGGGTGGCGAACTGGTTTCGGGCGATCCCCGATCTTGAGGCGCGTGGTCGTATTCCTTTGCTTGACCGCACGTCTGATGGTGTTCGGTCACTGGCGCAAAAGGCCTTGGACAAACTTCAGCGCGCACGGTCAAACAGTGCAGGTGTTTCAGCAGATGCCCGCCCCGCGCTTTTTGCGGGATGGCAGGCAGAATGGGTTTTGCGGCGTGTCGTAACTCGCCCAGAGCGCGTCGCCGTCGGGGACCTCGCACAGGGTGAAATTCGCCGCAGAGCGTCCTTAATGTGGTCCGTTGCCAGCGGGCGCTGGTAGGCGTCAGACCGTTTCCGGCTCAGAGGGTTTCAGAACCAACCACAGCAGCGCACCACCTGCCAGCGTCAACAGTGGGATCATGGCCAGGTTCACGGCGGTCCAGCCTTCGACTGGTGACCCACCCGAGCAGTTCATCAACCCACCCGAAGCGAGCGACGCAAGTGTCACGCCCCCAAACACCAGCAGGTCGTTCAGCCCCTGCATCCGCCCACGTTCGTTCACGTCGTGCGACGCAGCCAGCATCGTCGTGGCGCCGATAAAGCCAAAGTTCCAGCCAATGCCCAGCAGGATCAGCGCGATAAAGAAATTGCCTAACTCGACGCCTTGCAAAGCAACCACACCCGCACCGGCCAGAATGGCGAGACCGAGGGCTACGATTTTTTCGACCCCGAACCGCGCGATCAACTGGCCCGTGAAAAAGCTGGGCACATACATCGCCAGAACATGGCTAGTGACGACATCAGCGGCATCGTTGGCGCTGTAACCGCAACCCACAACCGCAAGCGGGGTCGAGGTCATGACAAGATTCATCAAAGCGTAGGAAACCATCGCACAAATGATCGCCACGGCGATGCGTGGGGTTTTAAGCATTTCAAGCCGGGATCGTCCTTTGGGCGCGTCTTCCTTTGGCTTTTCGGGCGTCGGGATATCGAGGAAGAAAAACAGCACTGACCCAAAGACATTCATCGCGATGACAGCCAGATAGGTGCCAAAAAACGGAATCACATATGCGGTCGAGGTCAGTTTGACGATCTGCGGACCGATGATCGCCGCTGCAAGACCGCCTGCCATGACATATGAAATCGCTTTGGGCCGAAACGCGTCAGACGCCGTATCAGCGGCTGCAAAGCGGTAAAATCCATGCGCGCTCATGTAAATGCCGGTTAGCAGGCTTCCCAGCAGGAAGACCGGGAACGATCCCAGAAACAACCCATACGCGCCGACCGCCCCGCCGCAAGCCCCCGCAGTCGCACCAACCAGAAACCCGGCGCGCCGTCCCCAGCGCTGCATGATCGCCGAGATCGGCGTGGCAGCCAGCATTGACCCCAGCACGATGAGCGAAATCGGTAGGGTGGCCAGACACGCGTTTGTAGCCAAAGAATCCCCAGCTAGCCCTCCTACAATGAAGAGCATCGGCATCTGCGCGCCCAGTACAGCTTGCGCTGCCACCAACACGGCGACATTGCGCTTGGCCAGACTGTTGCCAAGGGTTGTGGTGGTCAATGTCATGCGCCAATGCGTATCTTTGAAAAGCCAGTCTTACAAGCGGGTTGCATCTGCGACAAAGCAACCTACCGTGAGCGAAATATCAATTCCCAGAGGGCCCATGTCTGTCGGACGTATCATTGAATCACCTGACTGTGTTGCAGAAGGCGCCGAATGGTTGGCCGGTGAATGCCCGCGCATGGCCTGGGCGATGGATCAGACCGGACCTTTACCCCTGCGCCGCCGCCCGGACGGGTTTGCTCAGCTACTCAGCGCCATTGTTAGTCAGCAGGTCAGTGTCGCCTCGGCCAATGCAATCTGGAAGCGGTTGCGCGATGCCAAACTGACCGGACCGCGCAAGATAATGTGGGCGACAGATGATGAACTGAGGGCGGTCGGGTTAAGCCGACAAAAGATACGCTACGCCCGCGCATTGGCCGAAGCGCGCATTGATTACAAGACTTTACGAGATGCTTCTAATGCAGATGTCATTGCCACTTTGACCGAAGTGCCGGGCATTGGCGTTTGGACTGCTGAGATCTACGCCATGTTCTCTTTGGGCCGCGCCGATGTGATCGCGCCGGGTGATCTGGCGCTGCAAGAGGCCGCGCGCATCCTCTATGACCTGCCCAAACGCCCGACGGATAAGGAACTGCGTCAGATGGCCGAAGCCTGGTCGCCCTGGCGATCGGTTGCGGCGCGCGTGTTGTGGGCCTATTACCGGGTGGCCAAAGAACGAGAAGGGATCAGATGACACGGGTTTTGAATGCGCTCCGAAAAGAGCCGGTTTCGGGCGACACACGCTCGGTCGTTGTGTTCGTGCACGGCTATGGGGCCAATGGGGCCGACCTGCTGGGCTTGGCCGATCCTTTAGGCGAACACTTGCCCGACACGCTTTTTGTCGCCCCTGATGCGCCCGAGCAGATCCCCGGGATGCCAAATGGGTTTCAGTGGTTTCCGATCCCATGGATTGACGGGTCGTCCGAAGAAGAGGCCCGACGCGGCATGGAAATGGCGGTTGAGGATTTCAACGCCTTCCTCGATGCGCTGATGGTGGACGAGGATGTTTTGCCGGAACAGGTTGTATTGTTCGGGTTTTCCCAGGGCACGATGATGAGCCTGCACGTCGCACCGCGTCGCGAGGATCCGGTTGCCGGCATCGTTGCCTTTTCGGGACGGTTGCTAGAGCCCGATCTGCTGCCCGACGAGACGGTCAGCCGGATGCCGATTCTGCTGGTTCATGGTGACGTCGATGATGTGGTGCCGCCGCAATCCTTGCCCGCCGCCGCTGAAGCGCTGCAAGAGGCGGGGTTCAAAGAGGTTTACGCTCATGTGATGAAGGGAACCGGCCACGGAATTGCGCCGGACGGCCTGAGTGTCGCGCTGGCCTTCATGCGCGACAAACTGAGCCTGTAGGGATGATCGCGGTCCGCCCCATGATGCCAGAAGATGTGGCCACAGCTTGCCGCATCCTCAATGAGATCATCGAAATCGGGGGCAGCACCGCGTTTGAAATTCCGTTCTCTGACGCGTTGTTCGTTCAAAGCTACCTGCAGGGCGCTGACAAAATCTGCACCCACGTCGCCTTGGACGATCAAGGAGAGGTGGCTGGCTTTCAGTGGCTGGGAATGCAAAACACGTTGCCACAGGATTGCGCCGATATCGCGACCTTCACCAGACGCCATCCTGCGCTGAAAGGGGCAGGCCGGGCCTTGTTCGCGGAAACTTCGAAATTCGCGGCGGCAATGGGGTTTACAGCGATTAATGCAACCATCCGCGCCGATAATGGGATGGGTCTTGGCTACTACGACAAGATGGGGTTTCGAGACTACTCGGTCGCCTATGGCGTGCCACGGCAGGATGGCACGCCGGTTGATAGAATATCTAAAAGGTTTGATCTATCGGCGGGCGCGGCACTCTGAGGGGTCAGCCCCACAAATGCCCTTCGGCAAATTCAACCGAATTGCCTGACGGATCGCGCACGTAAAGAGAGCGTGCGCCGTTTGGCCAGTCAAACTCGGCATCTAAGGGGATATTCCAATCCAGCAGATGTTTGCGCATCGTGTCGATCTCCGCGCGTGTCAGGATCAGACAAACGTGGCCAGGCCCGTGCGCGCCATGGGGGGGGACGGGCAAGTCGGGATTACTCGGCGGTTTCTCGGTTTCTTCCGCGTTGAACAACAACAAGACCGAACTGCCGATCCGGAAGAATACGTGTCGATCCGTCACGCGCTGGATTTTCTCCAACGCCAGAATCTCTCCATAAAACCGTTCGGCAGCATCCAAGTCGTCGACATAGAGAGCGGCCTCAAGAATGCCGGTTGGTACTGGAATGTCGGGTGTGACTTTCATGCTGTAAGCCTATCACAACATGCAGTTTTTGTCACCGGCGTGGACGACGGTCGCGTTTACGTTGCGGGGCAGAGTTTAATGTTGGCGTCGGTAGGCTGTCCCATTGGCCTGGCTCAAGCCCCTCTAGCGACCAATCGCCGATCCGGGCGCGGATCAGGCGCAGGGTCGGGTGACCGACGGCAGCTGTCATCCGCCGCACCTGCCGATTGCGGCCCTCGCGGATGGTCAGTTCGATCCAGCAATCGGGCACCGTCTGGCGCACTCTGATCGGCGGATTGCGGGGCCACAGCCCTGGCGGTTCATCCATCAACCGGGCTTTGGCAGGGCGGGTCAGGCCGTCTTTCAGTTCAACCCCGTCTCGCAGGGCTTTCAAGGTAGCGTCATCCGGCAGACCTTCGACCTGAACCCAATAGGTTTTGGCCATCTTGTGTTTTGGGTCCGATATTTGCGCTTGCAGTCGCCCATTGTCGGTCAGCAGCATCAAGCCTTCGCTGTCCCGATCCAGCCGCCCGGCCGGGTAAACGCCAGGCAGATCGATATAGTCTGACAGAGTGCTGCGGGGCGAACCTGCGTTGGCGCGGTCGGTAAATTGCGGCAGCACATCGAAAGGTTTGTTGAAGCGAATGAACCAGGACATGACAAACGCCATAGCTCGCAGGTCAGTGAGGCGCAACCTGTGGATAACTGTTACGCAGGTGTTACAGATTCGGATTAACCAATCCCCGAGATATTGTGGAAACTCAGGGCTTGTCAGAGATTTAACACGATATATAGTTAAGTTAAGGCCGGGGCGGGTGTTCCCCGCTCTGATGTCAAAAACGGGCAGAGCAGAGCGAGGAGCGATTCTGAGATGGATGGAGACTTCAGGACCGAATTTGTCAGGGAACCCGGTGCGCTCAGGCATCATCCGGCATTGGTTTTGAACGCCGATTATCGCCCCTTATCCTATTACCCGTTATCCCTGTGGCCATGGCAAGAGGCGATCAAGGCTGCTTGGCTGGACAGGGTGGACATAGTGGCTGAATACGACGAAGTCGTCCGAAGCCCCAGTACCGAGATACGAATACCTTCGGTCGTTGTCCTGAAAGATTATGTAAAACCTAGAAAGCGCGTGGCCTTCACGCGCTTTAATTTATTTTTGAGGGACGAATTCCGCTGTCAGTATTGTGGCAGCCGGGGTGATCTGACGTTTGACCATGTGGTACCGCGTGCGGCAGGGGGCGTCACAAGCTGGCAGAATGTCGTGGCGGCCTGCAGCCCGTGCAACCTAAAAAAAGGGTCTAAGTCACTGCGACAGGCGGGGATGACGTTGCGCAAGCCTCCGCGCCAACCGGAATCAGAGGCGTTGCGCAATATTGGGCGCAAGTTCCCGCCGAACCACCTGCATGACAGCTGGATCGACTTTCTCTATTGGGATGCGGAACTGGACGAACTTTAACGAGCGCGCCAGGCTGCGATCCAGACCAGCACCAACACGCCGGACAGGACAGCGTTCCAACCTGCCATCGACAAGCCTAACATCTGCCAGGGGATATCATCGCAACGCACCAGCGGGGCGGACATGATCTGTTCCATCAGATCTTCTGTCGACAGGCCGCCGATATCACCGGATGTGCAGCTAGACGGGCCTTCCCACCATTTCTGCTCGACCCCCGCGTGAAACACGCCGATTGCGGCCGTGGTTAGGGCCGCAAGCGCGCCCAACAATGGCAACAGCGTTGCCCGTGGCAGGGCCAAAGCCATTGCTCCGATTAGAACGGCGGCGCCATGCGGATAGCGTTGCCAGATACACATTTTGCAAGGCGCCAAGCCGCCGAGGTACTGAAACCCCCAAGCCCCAAGCAGAAGTGCCGCAGACCCTGCCGTAGCGATCAGGATCAGAGTGTTTTTGCGAGTCATAGGTATTTCACCACGAAAAATCCGCCGAACAGTAGGATGACGAACAGAGTGAACATAAGGCCCAGCCGCTTCTCGATGAAGGCCCGGATTGGTTCTCCAAAGCCCCAAAGCAGACCAGCGACCATAAAGAACCGCAAGGCGCGCGCCAGGATAGAGGTGGCGATGAAGGTGCCCAGCGGCATACCAGTCCAGCCGGACATGATGGTAATAACCTTATAGGGGAAGGGGGTGACCCCAGCCGCAAGCACGGCCCAAAAGCCGAAATCGTTGAAGCGGGTGTTGAACTCTTCCATGGCGTGGGCTTTGCCCATCGACTCGAGAATCGGTTGGCCGAGACTTTCATAAAAGAACGCGCCAATGGCATAGCCCAGCAAGCCCCCCAACACCGAAAAGACCAGTGCGACCGATGCAATCAGCCAAGCCCGCGACGGGCGGGCCAGAATCATGGGAATCATCAAAACATCAGGTGGGATCGGAAAGACCGAACTTTCGATAAAAGCCACGAAGGCCAACGCCCACAATGCATGCGGATGTTCTGCCAGACGAATGGTCCAGTCATAAAGCGATCGCAACATAAGATGCTAAAATCCTGTTCTAACGTAGCGCAAGCCAAACCACGCGCCCGGCAAGGCGTCAAGCATCACCGCGAATACAAACTGGATTTTGGTTGCTTTTTGCCTCTGGACCTTCCCGGTTATGGGCGCTAATCCAATGGTCGTGGCCCAAGTGGCGGAATGGTAGACGCAGGGGATTCAAAATCCCCCGGTAGTGATACCGTGCCGGTTCGAGTCCGGCCTTGGGTACCAAAGTAAAAACAGAGGGTTAGGGAAACCTGCTCTCTGTTTTTTCTTTTTCGGCATTGCGTTTGCACATACTGCCAAATCACATCTTTTCGTTTTGGTGACGTTTTGCCTGAGTCTCAGAGTCGGCGGATTTGGATGCCTTGGGAAAGCCTGTGAAGATCAACCAGATCAGGAATCCGATATATGCGAAAACGACAACATTCAGCATGGTATCAACAAACTGTCCGCTCATGTCCGGTCCTCTCGCGATAGGCTTTTGAACAGGCAGATCACGAGGATCGGTACGATAAAGACGAACGCCATGGCCGAAAGTGCGATGATTGATCTGACCACGGAAATGTCGCCCACCAGAATCATCGCCAGCCCCAGTGCCCCCAAAATAATGCCCCAGATTGTGCGGATGCGGGGCGACGGGTTCTCGTCACCTCCGGTGCCGATCATTGCTAGTGTGAAACCTGCGCTTACGACGCTGGTTACAACGAACAGGAACGCGGCCAAAACAGTGGCGATTTGCGTCACACCGCCCAGTGGGAACTTTGCAAGCAGGGCAAAGGTCGTCGCGTCCAGATTCTCGGCGTTAACGGCGGACAGGGTGCCGTCCTGACGCAGAGTGTCGTAGAAACCCAGCCCACCGAAAATGCCGAACCACAAGATCGAGAACAGGGTGGGGGCAACGATGACACCAACCAGAAACTCTCGGATCGTGCGCCCGCGTGAGATTCGTGCGATGAAAATGCCCACAAAAGGCGACCAGGCCAACCACCAGATCATATAGTTCAGCGTCCAGCCGTGGAACCAGTCGACAATGATGTCGTCGAAGAATTCAGCCGTGGAAAACCCTGCCGGAAGAACGCCGAATACGTAGCGTCCGAAACCCGATACGATGCCGTCCATCATGAACGATGTGGGGCCGAGGATCAGCAGATAGACCATCATTCCAACCGCAATCAGCATCGCGATATTGGACAGCAGAGACATCCCTTCGCCAAGGTCGCGGCGCAGCGGAATGATATAAGCCACGCAAAGCAAGGCAAAAACGGGCAGGGTTAGCACGCCAGGTGAATCAATCCCGATCAGACCAGCCAGGCCGGTTTGAATCTGGAATACGCCCATCGCCAGCGAACCGGCCAAGCCCACGGCTATCGCAACAATCGAGAGCAGATCAAAAACCCATCCCAGAGATTTGGTCCAGCGGGCCTCACCCAATGTATCGGCTACAGGGGCGCTCAGCAGTAGTGTGCGCCCTCGACGATAGGCAAAATAGGCGATGACCAGACCGACGATCGCGTAGATGGCCCAAGCGTGAAATCCCCAGTTCAGATAGGTGATGAACAAGGCATAACCGGCGGCCATGGGATCGGGGTTGTATTGGCGAAGAACCTCGAAATGGGTCAGGGGTTCGGCCGCGCCATAAAACAACAGACCAACGCCCATGCCAGCTGCGAACAGCATGGCGATCCAGGCAGGCGTTGAAAACTCAGGCTCGGCCCCGTCGGGCCCAAGGCGAATGTCGCCAAATCGGGACAAGGCCAGATACAGCGTGACAAACAGCAGGCCGCTGACCTCAAGCATGATGAACCAGCCACGGCTGTTGAACTGCGTGGCCACTGCTGCGGATGCAAGCCGCCCCAGCCCTTGCGGGTCGACTATACCCCAGGCCGCAATCGCTGCGCTGATGGTCAGAGCGATGACAAGCAACGGGCTGGGGGACGCGGGCTTCATTTTAAATGGCCTTTCCTGGCAGTTGCAGAACAAATTCCTTTCCAGCCCTGCGCTTACAGGTGTCTGTGAATGTCGGTTTGACACTAGAGATCACCGAACCGAGTTTCAAAAGAATTGTTCCTGACCACCCAAAAGACCTGTGAGATGGGCATTCTGGGGGGAAAGTTCTGAAAAAGCCCTCAGATATGCGGCGTGGGCGTGTCAGGCCGAGTACGGGGGTTGACAAGTTGAGTATCTGAATGAAACGTCGAAGGTGTTGGGAGATTTTGGAAATTCAGTCGCTTGTGCCTGTTGCAAGACAGGTGCAGTTGGCGTACCGGCAGGTCCCGGATGGGACCGCTAACAGTCTCCCATCCACCAAAAGAATTGGGAGTTCACGAAAATGAAAAACAGCAGCAAGCTTAGCCTCGGCGCGGTCGTCACCGCGGCCCTTATGGCTCCGGCCGCGTATGCAGAGGAATTCATCACAATCGGCACCGGTGGTGTGACCGGTGTGTATTATCCGACAGGCGGCGCGATTTGTCGTCTGGTTAACAAAGGCCGCAAAGAGCACGGCGTGCGTTGCTCGGTCGAATCGACCGGTGGTTCGGTTTACAACATCAACACCATCCGCGAAGGCGAGCTGGAGTTTGGTGTGGCGCAGTCCGACTGGCAGTACCACGCCTTTAACGGCACCTCGAAGTTCGAAGAGGCTGGTCCCTTCGAAGGTCTACGCGCCGTCTTCTCGGTACACCCTGAGCCGTTCACCGTTGTTGCCCGTGCCGATTCCGGCATCACGAACTTTGAAGACATGAAGGGCAAGCGCGTCAACATCGGCAACCCCGGTTCCGGTCAGCGCGGCACCATGGAGGTCCTGCTGGGCGAAATGGGTTGGACCACCGACGATTTCGAACTGGCGACCGAGCTGAAGGCGGCTGAACAGTCTGCTGCTCTGTGCGACAACCAGATCGACGCGATGGTTTACACCGTTGGCCACCCCTCGGGTTCGATCCAGGAAGCCACCACCGCGTGTGATTCCGTGCTGGTGAATGTCAGCGGCGACGCCGTGGACAAGCTGGTTGGCGACAACTCGTTCTACCGCACCGCAACCATCCCCGGTGGCATGTATCGCGGTTCCGACGGTGACACCGCAACCTTTGGTGTTGGCGCGACTTTCGTGACCTCGGCAGACGTGTCGGAAGACGCGGTATATGCAGTTGTCAGCTCGGTCTTTGAAAACTTCGACGACTTCAAAAAGCTGCACCCGGCATTTGCAAACCTCAAGCCCGAAGAGATGATCGCGGACGGCCTGTCGGCTCCGCTGCATCCGGGTGCCGAGAAGTACTACAAAGAAAAAGGCTGGATTCAGTAAACCAGACCTGACGCAGGGTGCCCACGGGCGCCCTGCAACCTAAAGCCCGCAAAATAACGGGTGGTTCAAAAGGCCAAAACGGCCACGACGGGGAGACATTTGCATGAGTTCCGACACACAATCCAATCGTCCGCTATCCGAAGAAGAGCTGCAGGAACTGGTAGCCTCGTCCGATGCGGGTGGGCGTAATCCGGTCGGCAATGTCGGGATTTTTCTGGCCGTTGTGGCGGCGATCTGGTCGATTTTTCAGGTGCTTTTAGCATCACCTATCGCCAACTATGTGTTGCCGGGCAGCGTCGTGAATAATGCACGTCAGTTTCATCTGGCCTTTGCCATGTTTCTGGCCTTTGCGGCCTATCCAGCGCTGAAGTCCAGCCCGCGTGACTATATCCCGGTTCAGGACTGGATAATGGGGGTCGCTGGCGCGTTTCTTGCGCTATACGGATACTTCTTCTACGAAAAGATCGTCGATGCGGGCGGTCTTGCTGATGACACTGACAAGTGGGTCGCATTGGCCGGCCTGCTGCTGTTGTTCGAGGCCGCGCGCCGTGCGCTTGGGCCTGCAATGGCCATTATCGCGACGATCTTTCTGGCATATGTGTTCTTTGGCTCATCTGAATGGGTGCCCGAGGTTATCCGCTGGAAAGGCGCAAGCCTGAAAAAGGCCATGAGCCACATGTGGATCACGTCCGAGGGCGTGTTCGGCATCGCCTTGGGTGTTTCCACCAAATTCGTCTTCCTGTTCGTGCTGTTCGGCGCCTTGCTCGACAAGGCCGGGGCAGGGAACTACTTTATCAAGATGGCGTTTGGTGCCCTTGGCCACCTGCGCGGTGGTCCGGCCAAAGCGGCGGTTGTGGGCTCTGCGGCAACCGGCCTGATTTCAGGTTCGTCCATCGCCAACGTTGTGACCACCGGTACCTTCACCATCCCGCTGATGAAGCGCGTCGGGTTCAGCAGTGAACAGGCCGGATCGGTTGAGGTTGCCTCCTCAGTGAACGGCCAGATCATGCCGCCTGTGATGGGCGCTGCGGCCTTCCTGATGGTGGAATATGTGGGCATTTCCTATGTCGAGGTGATTACCCACGCGTTCCTGCCAGCGGCGATTTCCTACATCGCGCTCGTCTATATCGTTCATCTTGAAGCGGTGAAGCGGAACATGCCCACACTGGGTGATCGCGACGTCCATCTGGCGCGCACTGTCGTTGGAATGTTGATGTTCTTCCTTGTGTTTGCGGGGCTTTGCTATGGCTCGCAATACCCGGTCGATGCGGTCACCAGCTGGGTGCCCTCGGCGGCCGGATTGGTCCTGAGCCTGATTGTCTGCGCGGTCTATGTGGTGCTGCTGTATCTGGCGGCTCAGGTGCCGGATCTGGAACCTGATGATCCGAATGCCAAAGAAGTAACGCTGCCGGTTATCGCCGATATCTATAAGGCCGGGCTGCACTATCTGCTGCCGATCATCGTTCTGGTTTATTTCCTGATGATCGAACAGAAATCGCCTGGTCTGTCGGCGTTCTGGGCCACGGCGTTGCTGTTCGTGATCCTGCTGACCCAAAAGCCGCTCAAGGCGATGTTCCGTGGGCAGAGTAACCTGAACACCAGCTTTATCGATGGTGTCGCCGACCTCTGGCAGGGCCTGATTGACGGCGCGCGCAACATGATCGGCATCGCGCTTGCGACGGCCACTGCTGGCGTGATCGTTGGCACCGTGACTCTGACCGGTGTTGGGCAGGTGATGGCCGATCTGGTCGAGTTCCTGTCGGGCGGCAACCTGATCCTGATGCTGGTAATGGTTGGTATCCTAAGCCTGATCCTGGGCATGGGCCTGCCGACCACGGCGAACTACATCGTTGTCAGCTCGCTGATGGCCGGCGTGGTTGTCGAACTAGGCGCGCAGAGTGGCCTGATCGTGCCGCTGATCGCCGTCCACCTGTTTGTCTTCTACTTTGGGATCATGGCGGACGTGACGCCGCCGGTCGGATTGGCAAGCTTTGCAGCGGCAGCCGTGTCAGGCGGCGATGCGATCAAAACCGGTTTCACCGCGTTCTTCTACAGCCTGCGCACCGTGGCACTTCCGTTTGTGTTCATCTTCAACACGGACCTGCTGTTGATCGACGTCACCTGGGTTGAAGGGATAACCGTCGCGATATTCGCAACCATAGCCATCCTTGTATTTACTGCGGGGACGATGGGTTATTTCGTGACGCACAGCCGTATTTACGAAAGCGTCGCGCTGATCTTCGTTGCCTTTGCGCTGTTCCGGCCCGACTTCTTCATGGATCGACTTTCACCGCCCTATGCGTCGGTTGAACCGTCGGCCTTCGTTGAAACGATCGGGCAAACGCCGCCGGGAACAGAAGTCCGCCTTGTCGTTAGCGGCCCTGATTTTGACACTCTGGAGATGACGGACACTACGGTCGTAGTGCCGGTTGGCAGCGAAGAGGGTGGCGCCGCGCGTGTGGACGCCATGGGCCTGATGCTGATCGAAGAGGACGGTCTGGTCAAACTGGACGAACCGCTGTTTGGCACCCCGGTCGCGGATGAGTTGGATAACTTCGACTATTACGCGGATGACGCGGTGCGTCTGACCTCGGTCAGCCTGCCATCCAGTCAGCCGCCGAAGCAATTGATCTATATCCCGGCGATGATTCTGCTGGGGCTGATCGCTTTCCTTCAACGCGGCCGCGCCGCCAGACAAGAGGTGCCCGCATGACAAACTCTGTTCTTTGTGCCGTTGATATCAGCAATGGCGATCTGGACGTACATGTGTTGAAGACCGCGGCGGCTTTGGCTGAACAGGACAATGCGCAGTTGGACGTGGTGACTGTGTTGCCGGATTTTGGGGAAAGCTGGGTATCCGGCTTTTTCCAACCGGATTTCCACGAAAAGGCGCTGGATGAGGCGCATACCAAACTGACCGATATGTGTACGGCAACTTTGGGTGCAGAGCGGAACGAGAGAATCCGCCACGTCGTCGCCACCGGAACGGCCTATCAGGAGATATTGAAGACCGCTGAAAGCGCGAACAGCGATCTGATCGTGATCGGCGCACACAAACCGGACCTCAAGGACTATCTTCTGGGTCCAAACGCGGCGCGGGTCGTGCGGCATTCCACGGTCTCGGTTTACGTGGTACGCTAGTATCCGGTCATCTCAAGGTAGCCGCGCCCAGAGTGGCTGCCTGAGACCCTTACGGGGCCTTCCCAGTATTCGAACCGCGTCGCCATCCAGGCATCGGGTGTGATCGCCGATACGTCGACCTGCAAATCGCGATCAGGCATTGTCACGCGCCACTGGATGGGCAAGTCCCGACCAGCGACTCTTGCCGTATCCAACGGTGCGAACGAAACGGAGCCATCGGGCAGGGGCGTAGCGGTGCCATCTGCTGTGATCCAAGTGGCCGCTGTGAAATCCCCGCGCCCGCCGCGCAGGCGAAATGCCATCAGCTTGTTGCCATCATCAAAACTGAGCGAGAACCAAACCCACCCGCTTTGATCTGCGGCAAGCGGCTGGCTGGACCACTCACGATCCAACCAGCCCTGACCGGTGACCGCGACATCGCCGTCGGGCAGTCGCAGTACACCTTCGGCGTCATAGAAGGGTTGAGAATAGTAATAGCTGGCCTGCCTATCGGCGGACTTGACCGAGTATCCGTCCTCTCCGTGAAACACCAGTGGACCTTGGGCTGTCAGGGTTAGGTCATAGGAAAATTCGGCACCGCTCGCGGACAAGGACAAGGCACTGGGATCAGGCCCGCGCATATGCCATTCGTCGATCCAGGCCTCGAATGGTTCGGCAGTCACCCCAGCCTGACCGATGCCGCCACGCGACAGGCGTTCGGCAAAATAATGCGCTTCCTCAGTCGTCACAGCAGCGTGGCCCAACCACAGCTGAGGGCTTTGCCAACCTTCGGCCTCGGTCGGTTTCAGGGCGGATCGGAACAAGGTCCATTGAATGCCGTAATCGCGCCCGTCTTCTCCGCTCAGGTTGGCAGTCAGATACCACCACTCGATCCGAAAGGACGGGTGCGGGCCGTGATCACGCGGAAATTCGAACTGGTAACCTGGTTTGGGGATGTCGAACCCGTCGGCTGAACCGCCCAGTCCGGCATAACCCTGCGCGTGCAAGGCAGAGGGCAGCAATAGGATCAGGACAAACAGCCAAGCTTTAACGTTCATTGGCAAATACCTTCAGCAGGTCGGCGGGTGGCAAACGCATCAAGCGCAACGCGGGCAGGGCTGCGGCGGCAAAGGCGGCAAGCAGGGTCAGCACAAACAGATAGACCCAATCAGCAGGAAACAGAAACATCGGCAGTCGCCAGCCAAAAGCCTGTACGTTGATCACCGCCAACAGCGCCCAGGCCAGAACCAACCCAAGTGGCAAGGCAAGCACGGCCGTCAATGCCGCCAGCAGCACACTGCGCAACACCTCTAGCCGTGCCAGTTGCACACGTGTCAGCCCCAACGCCCAAACCGGGGCAACCTGCGGCAGCCTCTGCGTCCACAAGGTCAGCAAACTGGTCAGGATGGCAAATCCCGCCACCCCCAGTGTCAGCACGTTCAGTGCGGAAGTCACCACAAAGGTCTTGTCAAAGATCGCCAGCGATTGCGCCTTCATGGCGGCCTGTTGGACGACGGCCCGCCGAGGTAGGTCAAACTGGTCTCGCAACGTCTGCGTTACTTCGGTGGCGCGCTCGGGTGCAAGGCGGATACCGAACCTGCGCGTGTCGGCCCCTGGGGCGATTTGGTCAAGCTGCGGCATTGATACGATGGCCTGACCGGTCGGATTGCCGTAGTCCGAATAAACACCTGCCACGGTCAGCGCATGCCCTGCATTCAGGGTCAGTGTATCCCCAGGCCATAAACCCGCACGGCGGGCGAGCTGTTCGTTGATTATAACGGCCTCACCCGTCAGGACGCGATCCCAAACATCGTCTGATGAGGCGATCAGAGGCCAGTGATCGCGGTAAGTCTGGTGGTCCACAATTCCGTATAAGAACAACGGTCCGGTCTCGTGGATCAGTTCAACGCTGCGGATTGGCAACACGGCGTCCACCTGCGGGCCTAGCCATTGGGCAATCTGTTGACCTTGTTGGTTGTCAGTGGCGGTCACGTAAACCTCGGACGTCAGGCGTTGATCCAGCCAGCCAACAAAGGTGAGGCGAAAGCTGGAAACCATGGTTCCGACACCAATATTCGCGGCCAAAGCCAGCAGCAGTGCCATCAAAGCCAAAGACAGACCCGGCAATTGCGCCTGCATATCGGCCCAGACCCATTGTGCGATCGGCCCTCGGGCGCGCCGATGAAAAACCGACAGGGCGAGGGACAGAAGATAGGGCAGAGTCAGTGCCGCTCCGGTGAGAATGCCGCCGACCATCACAAACCCGGCAACCAGCTCGTCAAAGGCAAACCCTATTCCAAATCCGCCGACGATCAGAGCCAGCCCGATCAGACCTGTGGTGCGTAGCCCTGTGGCCGAGCTGCGCCAGGCTTGCACTCCGGCGCCGCTCAAAAGGGGCATGTATGACAGACGATACAAGGCATGACCACTGGCCAGCAAAGTGCCCGCCAAAGCCATCGCCAGCCCGGCCAGCGCCCATTGCGGCCGTAACGACATTTGCCCATCGACCGGCGCGCCATATAGCCCGCGTAAAGTGGCCGCGACGTCGGGCAGCAGGGCTCCGGCCAGAAAGAACCCAAGGACCAAGCCCAGCGTGCCGCCGACCAGGGCTAGCAGAGTCAGTTCCGCCATGATCATCCAGATCAAACGTCGCATTGAGACACCCAGCGCCCGAAGGGTGCGGATCATCGCCCTCCGCTGTGCAAAGGCCAGTCCGACGGTGCCGTTAACGATAAAAAGACCGACGGCAAAGGACAGCAGTCCAAATGCGGTCAGGTTCAGGTGAAAACTATCCGTCAGACTGGCCGCATCCAACTGCGCCGAAGCTGCGATCCGTTCAAGTTCAGGCGCGATCTCGGATAGCGGTGGTACGCCAAGCGGCTGATCGGGCAGCACTATCAGGCGTGAGATCTGCCCGTGTTTGTCCAGAAGTGTCTCGGCAGCGCCGATATCGGTCAGGATCAGATCAGGCGGAACCGTGTCAGAGGTTAGAATCGGCGGCAGACCGCTTTGCCCGCGCAGCACCTGTGCAAGATCAGGCGCAGCCAGCAAGCGGCCCGGTGCGGTCAGCATGTCGGCCGGGTCGGGGGGCGTTTCGCTTTGCTCAATCTGGGTCACGGCGGGCAGGGCCGGGTAGGCGACCATGTCAATGCCCATCACCTGCACCGTGCGTCCCGATATCCGCAGGGGGCCTTCCAAAACAGCCGCCACTTGCCAACCTGCACGGCGCAGCGCGACATAACGCTCAACCGGGATCAGGCCGGACGGATCGCGCAGCTCATCAAACAGACCCAGCGCAAGCTGATCATTGGCCTGTTGATAGCTGGCGCGCGCCTCGGCATTGATGGCCTGCACCGCCGACCACAACCCGGTCGCCAACGCGATGCCAATCAACAGCGTCGCCAGTTGCAGCCAGTGACGTCGCCAATGCGACAGCAATGCCTGTATGATTGCCCCAGTCATGCGATATGGCCACCGGTCAGATGCGCCCGCCGATCCAGACGCGCCGCGATGTCTGGCGAGTGCGTAACTAACAGTAAGGCGGCACCTGTCTCGGCAACTAGCGAGAGCATCAGATCCAGCACGGTCGCGCTGGCGGTTTCGTCCAGATTGCCGGTTGGTTCATCCGCCAGCAACAGCTTTGGCCGGGGGGCCATGGCGCGGCCGATGGCTACGCGCTGTTGTTGACCGCCTGACAGGTTTTCAGGATAGCGCGTCAGCAAGTCGGACAAACCAAGCCGTTCAGCCAGTTGCGCGGTCCAGTCGGTGTCTTCACGGTTCGCCAATCGGGCGTGAAATGAGAGGTTCTGAGCGACCGTCAGCGATGGAATCAGATTGAATTGCTGAAACACCAACGACACGCTCTCACGGCGCAAGGAAGCCCGACCACGGTCATCCAGCGAAGAAAGGGCGGTGCCGTCCAGCGTAATCTCACCGCCGCCAAAGCTGTCCAAAGCGGCAGCAAGGTTCAAAAGCGTGCTTTTGCCGCTGCCGCTTTCACCGGTCAGAGCCAGCGTCTGACCTTGATCCAGCGTCAGTGACACATCGCGCAACACCGGCCGCCCGCCGGGATAGGATTTTTGGACCTTGTCGATATTCAGCAGCATGCAAACCCCTTGGACAGTGCCTGTCACAATGTGCAACGCCACCCCACAGAGTCCAGCGTCCAGACGCAATCTTTTGCGATTGTCACAGCCTTGTTCTTTTTTGGTTAAGTCGCCATTGTGTCAGAACTTCTCCGGGCCGGGATACGAGTTTATGACACTAGCGCAGCAGATTGTTTGGGGCAGTATCTATCTGGGGATTTGCTTCCTAATCGAAATCATCCTTTTGACGTGGTGTACGCAGGTCATCCGGCACGCGGCACCCCGGCTTGAGCACAAGAAACGGTTTCTTGCCATTGCCGGGACCATCTGTATCGCGCTTGCATTCATCGTTGCAATTCACACGTTTCAAGTCTGGTTGTGGGCGATCGTCTGGGTGTTGGGGGATGTTCTGCCTGACTGGAATTCGGCCTTGTATTTCTCGTTGGTGACCTTCACCACCTTGGGGTACGGCGACATTGTGTTGGGTGAGCCACTGCGCATATTTGGCGCGTTTGCCTCGGTCACAGGTTTGCTGGCGTTTGGCCTGTCGACGGCCTTTATGGTTGCGCTGATGACCCAGGTTTTCAAAGAAGAGCTGATGTCCTAGAGGATGGGCGCGAACAAGCGCGCAAGCGGCGAGCCGAACCGAATATAGCCGGGTTGTTCGGGCAGTTTGCGGGTCAATTCATAACTGTTTTCAAAATCGTCGCGCAGCATTTTGTCCACTGCCTCAGCCGCGCGTTGGTCGAAAAACAGTGCCATAGCTTCGAAATTCAGCCGGAATGATCGGTTGTCCAGATTGGTCGTTCCCACAGCAGCCAGCGTGTCATCAACCACGAATGCCTTTTGATGCATGAACCCTTCGGTATACCGAAACACCCGCGCACCGCAGTCGCGGATTTCGTCGAAATAAGCGAAGGCAGCCAGCCAGGGCAGGCGGTGGTCAATCACCTCGGGTACAAGGATGCGCACATCGACACCTCGAAGGGCAGCGTGCTGCAGGGCCGTCATGACGTCGATATCAGGAACAAAATAGGGTGAGGCGATCCATATCCGTTCCTTGGCTGCAGTGATGGCCGAGAAAAACATCATCGCACCAGTTTCCGTTTCGTCCCCCGGACCGGTGGCGACCAGCAGGGCATTCATGTCCTGTTCGGATTCTGATCCGGCCCAGTTGAGCTGATCAATCAGATCTTCTTCGTGGGCCCAGTGCCAATCCTCGACAAAAATCAACTGTAATTGACGGACGATATGGCCGGTCATTTTCAGATGTGTGTCGCGCCAATGGCCGAAATTTTTGCTCTGGCCCAGATACTCGACCCCTACATTGTGACCGCCAATAAAGCCCGTTTCACCATCAATGATTACGGTCTTGCGGTGGTTGCGATAGTTCAGCTGAAAGCGATATTGCGGTCCGCGCCGGTCGCGCGGGTTTGCAATCTCGATCCCGGCGGCGCGCAAGGCGTCAAGGTAGGCGGTCGGCAGACCATAACTGCCCACGGAATCGGTCATAAAGCGGACCGAGACACCACGCTCGGCTGCGGCAATCAGTTTGGACTGCAACTGTTTGCCCAGGTCGTCATCGCGGACAATGTAGAACTGGATCAGGATATAACTTTGCGCCGCGTCGATTGCCTCGAAAATGGCATCGAACGTGGCCTTGCCGTCGATCAGCAAATTGGCACCGTTTCCACGCGATACTGGCAGATGCGCCAGAACCTCGAATGGCCGTGCGTTGAATGGCATCGAGCCGGGCTCGGGCATTGAAAAATCTGCAAAGCTTTTGATGCCTTCAACGACACGTTCGCTGTGTTTTCGCGCAATGCGATACCCGCGAAATCGGTGGTGGCCCAAAAACAAATACATGGGTACGCCGAGCATTGGGGCTGAGATCAGAAACACCACCCAGCCAACCGCGCCCTGCGGTGTTCGGGCTGTCTGCGCAGCCCTTATCGCAAAGACCACAGCCGTCACGTACAGGACGAGGACGGCAGCGGAAACAAGCAATGTCCACATGAGGTTATCGTTCTCTGAGTGTTTTATTCCGACCCAGTGTAGATGCGATTCCAGTCTTGCGCCATATCCACGATGACCCAGCCCATATCGGGGCCTTTGTCCAACCCGTCGACCAGTTTTCCGATCGGGCTTTCGCGATCGTAGGCCCATTCTCTTTCTGCGTCGGTGTGATGGATCAGGACGCCCAAACGCGGTCCGTGCCCGGCGGTTGTCCACTCGAGCATGGCAAAGTCCCCGTCTGAGTTTCCACCGGCCAGAATGGGGCGTCTGCCGAGGGTTCGTTCGATATTAACAGGCTTGCCTTCCTTGTCGTCTATAAAGGCAATGCCGGGGGCCTTGATGATCGTGGGTTTGCCTTCGGCCGTTTCATAAGTGGTGGCAGTATAGGTGCCCAGTACCTGCTCTGGCGGCACGCCATAGGCGTCCTCGGCAAACACGCGCATGAAATGCAGCCCGCCGCCCGAAACGATGTAAGTGCGGAACCCTTCATCCCTGAGATAGCGTAGCAGTTCCACCATTGGCTGATAAGTCATCTGGTCATAGGGCAGCCCGGTATCGGGGTGACGCGCGGTGTCCAGCCATTTGGTGACCGAGGCCTGAAACTCTTCGACGCTGACCCCGGAATGCGAGGCATTCAGGACTTCGATCAAGGCCTCATGGCCGCCTTCCGCGATGGCCTCCATATCCCCCTTGGCCGCAGCTTCCAGTGTTGGGCTGGTCAGGATCGAAGGATCAACCGCGGCCATTTCGGCAAGGCGGTCCATGGCGAAGGTCAGTTGGAAATACACCGGCTGTTCCGCCCAAAGCGTCCCGTCATTATCGAACACGGCGATCCGGTCTGCTGGTGTCACGTAATCGGGATTGTCCGGATCGGTGACGGCGTCAACAAAAGCAACAATCTGATCCTTCGACGCAGAGGTTCCCCAACTGGGCAGCGGGTCGGCCAGGGCAATCGACGGGGCCATGAAAACGGCAGCAGCGAGAAGGGCGGTCTTCATGAGAAATTCCTTTTTCTTCAACGTGAAAAGGGCCGCCGTTGAACCGGCGACCCTAAGCTTGCGAGGGGGTTAGTTGTTGGTCGGCGTGACCAGTTTCTCCATCACCTGATCCAGATTAAAGCTTGCCGCTTTCTGGCGTGGCGGGAACTCCTGGAAGGTTTCCAAGAAAGACCCGACATATTGCTGTGCCGGCACCAGGAAATAAGCCCGGTCCAACAGCCAGTCATAGTAGGTGTTCGAGGTCCGATACGCGCGCTCATACGGATCGCGACGCAGGTTCACGATCAGCGGAATACGCAGTTCAGTCCAAGGCTCGATCCAGGCGCGCAGGGTGGCCCACGCCTTCTGCTCTAGGAAGATCAACTTCCAATCGTCAAAACGCAGCGCGGTCAGGTCACCGTCATCCGAGAAATAGAAAATTTCACGTCGGGGGCTTTCCGTGGCCTCGCCAGTCAGCAAAGGCAGGATGTTGTAGCCGTCCAGATGCACCTTGTAATCGCGGCCCATACCAGAGGAGCTATAGCCAGCCTTCAGCTTTTCCTTGATCTCTGGATCACCAGCGACGGCCAGATAGGTCGGCAGCCAGTCCATGTGATGCACGATTTCATTGGTGACCGATCCAGCCTCGATTTGACCGGGCCAGCGCACCATCGATGGAACGCGCCATCCGCCTTCCCAATTGGTGTTCTTTTCGCCCCAGAACGGTGTCATGGCAGCATCCGGCCATGTGTTCATGTGCGGTCCGTTGTCGGTGGAATAGTGAACGATCGTGTTGTCTGCGATTCCAAGCTCATCCAGCAGGTCCAGCAACTGCCCTACATGCATGTCATGTTCAATCATGCCCGCAGTATATTCGTCTGCAACGCCTCCAATGATATCGTTCGCTTGCGCGCGCATCTCATCCTTGACGTGTGTGCGGAAATGCATCCGAGTGCCGTTCCACCAGACATAGAAGGGCTGGCCTTGCTCATGGGCTCGCTTGATGAAGTCAATTGCAGCGGCAACGGTCTCTTCGTCTACCGTCTCCATGCGCTTGCGGGTCAGGGGGCCGGTGTCTTCTATGGTGCCGTCCGCCTTGGATTTGATTACACCGCGCGGGCCATACGCTTCGCGGAAGGTGCGCCCATCGGCTAGAACCGCCTCGCCGGGATAGTCTTCATTTTCCGGTTCTTCCTCGGCATTCAGGTGATACAGGTTTCCGAAAAATTCATCAAATCCGTGATTTGTCGGAAGATGCTCATCCTTGTCGCCCAGGTGGTTTTTACCAAATTGACCAGTGGCATAGCCGTGGTCCTTCAACAAGCCCGCGATGGTTGGATCTTCGACCTGCATACCCAGATCGGCACCCGGCAATCCAACCTTGGACAACCCGGTCCGGAATACTGATTGCCCCATGATATAGGATGACCGGCCCGCGGTGCAGGATTGCTCGCCATAATAGTCGGTGAAGATCATCCCTTCCTTGGCGACGCGATCGATATTGGGCGTCTGATACCCCATTAAACCCATCGTGTAGGCCGAAATATTGGACTGTCCAATATCGTCCCCCCAGATGACCAGGATGTTGGGTTTCTGTTCCTGCGCCCAGGCGGGAATTGCCAACGCAACGGCGAATGTAGCCACAGCAACCCGGCGCAAGCCTCTGCGCCAACTGTATGCAATCGAACGTGGTGGTGACATGATGTACTCCTGATTTGAAAGGGTCGAAAAAACCCGGAGGTGAAAATTAGTTGGAGGCTGGCTGTTTCAGCCAATAAGCTGCCAAGAAATGGTCGATTTCTGAACGGCGTTACATCACCCGTAGGGGAATCGAGCGTGCTCAGGTTAGGCGATCAATGAGATTGAAAACTCATCATATGATGATATTGAAAAATTCTAATGTTTGACAAAGCGAATAATATGAAACTCTTGCAGGGCGGAGGCTGGTTCAGCAAACGTTCCGCCGCATTTCAGCGTGATTTGTTGGAGTGCGGGGTCCCGAAAACCTATGAAGCCTGGGAAACGCTGTATCACCATGGCGATCCGTCCAACGGGGTCTTTGCTGTCCTCAGCGGTGGCGTGCAGATCACCGCTCCGGCGGATGACGGGCAGGAATTCGTTCTGCATCGCGAAGGCGCGGGGTTTTGGGTCGGGGATCTGGCGTTGTTTGCGGATGAACCGCGTCTGATTAGTGTCGTAACGACGCAAGAGACGCACGCGTTGTACTTCCCAAATGGTCGCGTGACCAAGTTGGTTCAGTCCAAGCCTGACTACGTTCGGGACTTTTACGCGCTGACCCACGAGAATATGCAGACCGCCCTTCGGATCATGGCAAACCTGGCGGTCACGGGCAGCGAAAAGAGGTTAGTTCTCAGGCTGCTGCATCTGGATGAAGGCACCTCGAAATGTGATGGATGGATCGTCGTGTCACAGGAAGAATTGGCCGAGATGATCGCTGTGTCACAACCTACTTTGCATCGCAGCCTACACCGCCTTGCTGATTTGGACTTGATCGAACTCGGCTATGGACGGGTGCGGTTGAAGAACAGACAGGCGCTGATCGCGAACTGCCAGACCTAAGCGTTAAGGATTCAGCGGTGGAAGCGGTTGAGCCTGCGATTGTGGTGTTTCTGCAAGTTCCTTCATGGCCGAAATTGCAGCAGACCAATCCGGTGTTTTCTGATTGGTATCAGATGCATACCGTGCACAGCCAATCCTTGCCAACTGTGCCTCAAGTTCCCGATACCCTTGTGGATCACTGCTGCGGGTTTTCCAGGTTTCCAGCGCTGAATAAGCTGCGGACAAATCATGGGCCTTTAGCGCGCGTTGCAATTCCGCCAGAGCAAATGCAGGCGATGCGCGATATGCTTGGTGCCGCGCGTCTTTCCAAGTGCGAAAGCGCGGTGCGCCCCAACGCAAAGACGCCCAAATAACAATTGCCGCCAATCCCAACCAAAGCGCATATTCAACCATCCTGTCCGTCGTCAGAGGGTTCGACCTGGGCGCGGTGAGCGTCAGATCCACACCCGGTACTTCCACGTTTTCGACCGCGTCAGTTGACAGATTGAACCACTGAAAAGACACGGGCGGCAGCTGCGCTTGGCCGCCATCTTGGGCAAGGTACACTACCTCTTCGACCCGTTGGCCGGACAGAATACCTCGATCCTCGGTTTCAGCTAAGCGTGGTTCCTTGGGGTAAGGGCGCAGCAGAGGTTCTTGATATTCAGGAATAAGTTTCGGAATAAGGATCGGGCTGGTGCCGGTGATACGTGCTGTTAACCGCCGTGTAATCGCATCTCCGGCCTGCATCTCAGTCACGCCCTCAACCTCTTGCTCCAATTCAAAACCCATCGCGATGATCAGAGGGTTCAGGTTGGCTGCACCGTCTGGGACAACAGCATTGATTGCGATCGGTGAAAGCGGGACCGAGACTTGTATTGGAGCATTCGTTTCAGGGTCGGCAAACGTCACCTTCATGTCGGTGACGCCAAGGCTGATTTGCCCGGCAAGCAGAGGGTAAATGCGATAGCTGCGCTGAACCCCGGACCATGTTTCACCGTTCACGGGCTCACTGACGGGACCTGATGCGCGTTCAGGAAGCCGGACCAACAGGTTTTCCTGTTCCAATGACGGGAAGACGGGAGGAGACGGCATGAACGTAGGAACCAGTACCTTGATGCGCACGATCCCCGGTTGCCCCACGATCACGTTTTCGGTCGGCGTCTCCACCGTCACTTGAGGTTGGATTGCAGTTGTTCCTTGCGAAAGCACTGCGCTGGGTAACAAAAGCAGCAGGAGGAGAAGGCGCTTCATTGCGTTCGCTCCTGATTTTCCAACAAGAACCGATTGCGCAGAAAGTCCTGCATGTCTGTGTCGATGGCGCTGATCCATTGATCCGCGGAAAGGGGCTGGCTGCCGTCGGTTTGGGCTTGAATGGTTGTGTTTTCGCCCCGACCTGCGTCGTTGTCGAATACGGTGTCATCCGCGCCGATACCTGCCTCTTCACCGGTATCAGATTGTTCGCGAGTGGTTTCAACATAGTCCAAAATGGCCGTGGCAACTTCAAGATTATGTTGCGCATCCGGCCAGTTAGGGCGACGCTCTAACGCAGTTTCAAAGGCCGAAATAGCTGGTCTGTATTCCCGGTTTCGGATGCGTGCCATTCCCTCGGCGAAGGCTGCTTCAGGCGTTTTAAGTTCCGCAAAGATCGCCGCGGCCTCGGGGTATTGGCCTGTTTTTAGACGAGCGTAACCTTCGTGATATGGGTCTTCGAACAACTCTGCCGCATCAGCAAAGCGCTTTTGGTTCATGGCGATCTGGCCTTGTTGGTCGGGCGTCAGGAACCAATCGCGCCATCCGTCGGCATTGGCCGGGCCAGACGGTTGAACAAGGAATAGCCCCAGCATGGCCCACCGAATGACCCAACCCCGCCTGAACCAAAGAAGGGACAACAGCGCAGCTGGCCAGGCCAGAATCCACCCTCGGTCTTGCCAATCAAGCCGGTCCTCGTCATCCAGAGCATCGACATAAGCTGTCTGTATTTGCCTCAGCAGTCGCGTGACATCCCGGTCATCAGTTGAAAACGGGACCACTTCGGCGTTTTTCAGGGTGTTGAGCTGAACGATTTCCTGGCTGTTAGGCAGCATAGTCAGAAAAAACATCTGCGATGACGCGGTTTCGAATTCTGGAATCTGCGAGGGGTCTAGATCATCCAGGACAAACAGCACTGCGCCTGGTGTCTGACTTTCATCCAAGATGCTTTGCGCCAGTACTAAAGCGTCTCCTGCGGCATCTCCGGACTTTGGCATCACGGCAGGGGTCAGGCCCTCCAACAATGGACGCAAGATGTTCGCATCCTCGGTCAGGGGTGCAACCCGGTGCGATGAGCCTGCATAGGCAATCAAAGCGGTCTGTGCGCCAGCCCGTGCGTTGATGATATCGGTGATCTTGAATTTCGCCCGTTGCAGCCGCGACGGGGTCAGATCGGTCTCTTCCATGCTGTCGGTAACTTTCAAGGCGATCACCAGGGGGGCCGTATCCGCGATCAGAGGGTTGGGCGCCCGCGTCCAGGTCGGACCGGCAGCGGCCAGCGTGAGTAGAACGGCGACTGTCATGGCAACGTCGATCGGATAGATCCGGCGGTTTGCTTCGGCACCTAACAAAAGTGCTTTAGCCAAATGAGGAGCTATACCAGCAGGCAGGTCAGATAGCCCCTTGCGTTTCGGGCGGATCGCCCACCACAGCCCTGCAATTGGGATTAGGAGCAGAAGGTAAGCTATTCTGATAAAATGAAATTCAGTCACAACGCCGATCATGTCGCTCTCCTGTGACGTTGTACGAAATGAAAGCCGGTCGAACTGCAAAGAAAAACGATCAGCGCCATCAGCAACGGGTAATGCGTCAGGCTTTCGCGTGGGCGGTAGCTTTGGGTTTCGACAATTCTGGGGTTTTGTTCATCAATTCGCTGGTATGTGTCGCTCAGCGCGGCCTGATCGTTGGCAAAGAAATACTGGCCACCAGTACGATCCGCGATGGCTTGCAGCGCTTCCAGATCCACACGGTCTTCGCCAGTGGCGTCAGGATCACCAACGCCGATGGTATAAATGACCACACCTTTATCCGCAGCGATGGCTGCAGAGTTGGCGGGCATCATGCGGCTGGACGTATCCGCGCCGTCGCTGAGTACAATCATCAAACGCTGATCTACCTCGCTTGAGTCAAAGATACGTATTCCAAGCCCGATCGCATCACCCAAAGCCGTATTCGGACCCGCCATGCCGACTTGAGTTTGATCCAGGAACCCATTCAAACTATTATGGTCTTCGGTAAATGGTGCCTGTACGAAGGCGCGGGTACCAAAGATAATAAGCGCCATCCGGTCACCCTGACGCTCGGCAATAAATGCGCGCAACACGTCTTTGACAGCAGCAAGGCGCTGCTTGGGCGTTCCATCTGTGGATTGGAAGTCGCGCTGATCCATCGACCCTGAGATGTCGAGAGCCAACACAACGTCCCGCGCAGATTTTTCGACGACAATAGGATCAGCCAGTTTTTCAGGACGAGCAAGGGCTGTAACAAGCAGCAGCCAGATCAAGGTGGCCACGAATGCTTGCAGCATTGACCGCTGTGAGATCATAGACCCCGATTGCGGATCAGCCCCTACAGCCTCGGCGACATGGCGGAAAAACGGGATGCGAATTGCGCTGGTCTGTTCGCGATGCGGTGGAACAAACCAATAGACCAACAGCGGCAAGGGCAACATCAGAAAAACCCAGGGCGCGGCGAATGAAATCATCTGCGCCCTCCTTCAGGTTTGTGGCTTTGTATCCAGACCCGTGCCATATGTGACAGTTCCGGACTTGATGGGCTTATTCTGTAGGGCCCTTCGAGTAGTAGGCGAGATGCCGGAGAGGAAACCGGCATTTTTTCAGCAGTTTGCTGTAGAAAGTTTAGCCACTCTTGCCCATGCAAACTGGCAACCTTCGCGCGTGGATATGCAACAAGTGCCGTACGGCGTAAAATCTCTGCGACTTTTGCGGGGTCATCGTTCGCGGCTTGTAGATCGGCAAGTGCGGCGCGTCGGTATGCGTTGGATCGTTGATGTCCGCGAAACAAATGAAGTCCCACAACAATGACGGCCACTACAACGACTGCAAGAGCCAGCCAACCCCAGGTCTGCGGTGTCATTGGAATTGGTTCGGGCACGGGCGCGGGCACCAGCATGTCGAGCAACTCGACGAGGGATTTGCCGTCCACCTCGACGCTCATGCCCGTCCTCCGGGATGGCCGAACAATTTCAGCAATTGATCAAGGGCCGGCTCGGACGTTGTCAGCGGGACAATCGGGAAGCCATAGCGCCGTGACCAGAGTTGCAATTGCGCCAACCTATTATCCATTGCAGCCTTGATACGGCTGGACAGGTCCGGGTCGGAACTGTCGAGCTCGATTTGTTTCGTCCCATCCGAAACCGTCATCTTCAAGCCTGCGGTCAGTTGATGCGCACTAGGGTCGGAAATATTGAACAGAATAAGGTCGTTGGATTGCGCTAAGCGGCTCAGCAGGCGTTCTGATGCCCTGTCCAGACCATCGAAATCCGAAAACACACAGATCAACGCGTTGGTATGTGCAATACCGACTGCCTGTCTCAGCACGTCATTCAACGCGATGGTCGGTTTGGGACGCAAGGACGCGTTCAAATCGCCATTCAACGCAGCGACCGACGATAAGAACCGCGTTAAGGCAGCGGCGCGGCGTTGCGGGCGGTGTTCGGCCAGATCAGTGTCGCCAAAGACGATGCCGCCGACACGGTCACCTTGCGACAGGACGCGATGGGCCGCAATCGCGGCGGCCTCGGCGGCGATGACTGATTTCATATACACTTCGGTACCGAAAAACATCGAAACGCGTTGATCGACCAACAGCAGGGCAGGGCGATCCCGTTCTTCGGTATAGACCCTAACATGAGGTTTTCCGGTGCGCGCCGTCACTTTCCAGTCGATAGTCCGTATGTCATCGCCAGGGAGATAGCCGCGCAGTTCTTCGAAATTCAGACCGCGCCCTCGCAGCCGCGACGCATGGCGGCCATTCAGGATTGAACGCGCAGGTTGTCTCGGCAAAAGGCTGAGCGCGCGCGACTTTGCGCCAAGCCGCAACAGGTGTTGGGCATCCACATGAATGCGTGGGTCATTAGGATATGTGGCGATCTGGGCCACGAACTTCTCTCCGATCAATCAGGGCAGCGCCACTAGGCGCAGGATTTCCGTTATCACGTCATCCGGTGTTTTGGCGCTTCCTTGCGCTTCAAAGCTAAGCGTGATGCGGTGGCGGAACACGTCGTGGGCAACGGCGCGAATATCCGCAGGGTCCACATAATCGCGTTCATTCATCCAGGCATGCGCGCGTCCGCACTTGTCCAGCGCAAGCGAGGCGCGCGGACTGGCGCCAATTTCAATCCAACTGGCCAACTCATCGCTGAACTTCTCGGGTGTGCGGGTCGCCTGCACCAAATCAGCCATGTATCGATCCATTGCGTCGGACACATGAACTTGCCCTATCTCGAGCCGTGCCTGAAAAACGGCGTCTTGCGGGATCGGGGTTCGGGTCTTTCTGAATACGCCGGTCCCGGCGGCGACCTCTTCACCGCGCACCAGCCGTATAACCTCTACCTCGTCTTCGACCGGGGGGTAGGTGATCTGAACGTGCATCAGGAACCGATCCATCTGCGCTTCGGGCAGGGGATAAGTGCCTTCTTGCTCAATTGGGTTTTGCGTAGCCATCACGATGAACAAAGGCTCCATTTTGTGTGTGGTGCCTGAAACGGTGACTTGCCGTTCCTCCATCGCCTCCAACAGCGCGGCTTGGACTTTGGCAGGCGCGCGGTTGATTTCATCGGCCAACACGATGTTGGCAAAGATCGGGCCAGGATCGAACCGGAACGTGCCGCCGTCACTGGTCTGTTGGAATACTTCGGTGCCGGTTACGTCGGATGGCAGCAGATCTGGTGTGAATTGTATCCGGCTGAAATCTGCATCAAGATTGCGCGCCATGGCTTTGACCGCACGAGTTTTTGCCAGACCCGGCAGACCTTCGATCAATAGGTTTCCGTTCGCCAGCAATCCAATTAGCAGCCGGTCAATTACCTCGACCTGCCCGATAATTGACTTGCCCATGCGAGCTTTGAGATCATTTATCTGATTAAGTGCATTCATTTATTTGGTCCAATCGTGGCCAGATGTCAGAAAAAGACATATCAGGGCTGCGCCGAAGCGGAATGGTCAGGAATATTTAATAATGATCGAAGGTTAGCAGCGTTATCGCCACCAATCCACTATGAAATCCGGGCCGCTAATTGTTGCAGGTCGTTCTGCAATTCGGGGCGAATATCGCCGTGGTTCGGCGTGTCGCACAAGGTTTCGAACCAGTGTCGCGGAGGGCGTTTTCCAGCCGCGCGGCTCCAGGTCAGGTCACCCAGCACCGATCGCGCTGTGGCATTCAGTGTCTCGGGTATGTCAATCTTGTTCAGGGTCGCCCAAACGCCGCTCCACAGCCGTGCGACGGACCAGGGGTTATATCCCCCACCGCCCAGGACCAACAGTCGGGGCGCCATATCGCGCAGGTTGGCAACGGTGCGCCAGTGGGCGTTGTTTGACAACGTCAGACGCGACAGCGGGTCCTCGGTCACGGCATCCGCGCCGCATTGCATTACGATGGCCTGTGGTCGAAATGATGCGGTCGCGGGTAGGATAAGTTGATCAATAATGGCATCGAATTCGTCATCATTGAGGTTTCGCCCAACCGGAAGGTTGAACGCGGCCCCACCTGCGTTGTCGGTCAAAGTTCCGCTGAACGGCCAACGCCGCGCTTCGTGAACCGAGATCATGCGAACCTTAGTTGAACCGCGAAAGGCGACCTCGACCCCGTCGCAATGATGCGCATCGATATCAACATAGACGATCCGGTCGAGGCCGTTCTTCAGCAAGGTCAGGATCGCCAAAACCGGGTCGTTCAGATAACAAAACCCGTTGGCGCGGTTCGGCAGGCCGTGATGCGTGCCACCGGCCGGGCTGTAGACGATGCCTCCATCACGGACCAGCTCTGCCCCCAACATTGATCCACCAGCGGCGGTGGCGGGACGTCTGTACATCTCGGTGAATACTGGGTTCGACAATGTGCCCAGCGCGTATTTCGCCCGCGTTTCATCCGATACGGCCTGATCACGCTCAGCCTGTTGCAACGCTTCGATATAATCAGGTGTATGAAATGCGTGAAGTGCAGCAGGTTTTGCGCACGGGCTGACGCGATAGTTCGAACTCGTCAACCACCCCAGCGCCCGGCACAGATCCATGACGGTAGACACGCGCGGAATGGCCAGAGGGTGTTTTGAACCATAGGTCGAGCTGCGATAGATCTCGGATCCGATGAACAGGGGCGCAGGCATCGTCTAGCTAGCGACACCATGGCGGATGTCTTCCCCCAGCCTTCCGTCCAGAGACATCAGGATCGCAATCGGACGCAGGGCCGGAATATGGCTAAAGACGATCAGGATGCAAACGGTGAGCGGCACGCTGAGGAACGCCCCGATCAAACCCCAGATCGTGGTCCAGAACATCAGCGCCAGAATGACCAGAAAAGTGGACATGTTCAGCGAACGTCCCAGCAGCGCGGGGTCCAGAAAGTTGCCGATCAGGAATTGAAGCGTGCCGCAGCCCAAGATGATCATCAGGAATGGTCCGATGCTTTCGAACTGCACTAACGCGATCAGGGATGGGAAGATCACCGCGATGATCGAGCCGATTGACGGGATGAAGTTCAGGGCGAAGGTCAGGACGGCCCAGGTCTCGGCGAATTCCAGTCCAAGTATCTTGAAGACTGAGTAGCTGATGCTTGCTGTGATCAGGCTGATCAGTGTTTTCACCCCGACATAGCGTTGCAGGCTGAACGAGATCGCATCCAGAATGGCAGCGAATTCGATACCCGTTTTGGGATCGCCCGCGGCCAGTTGAATCTTTTTGCGAAAGGCCAATCGTTCGGCCATCAGGAAGGCGACATAAAGGCTGATCAGGAAAAACTGGTTCAGCAGGGATGTAGCGCTGCCCAACAGAACGCGCGCGATATAAGACATGTCGATGTTGATCAGGTTGTCGCGGATAAATGTGGTCACGTCATTACCAACCCAACCGGTGACGCGGTTGACCGTCTCGTCGAATTGGTTTTCGTAAGTGCCGATCGTGCGGGCGAATTGGGTGGCCTGACTACCCAAAATATACATGATCACGAACAACCCGGCCAAAACGACGGTGACACCGGCCACATTGGCCAACCACACCGGCATTCGGGTCAGGGCGATGATCCGGTCGCTCAGTGCGATGATCAGGACATTGACCAGCAAGGCCATTGTCAGCGGGATCAGAAACGCGGAACCTGCGTATAGCCCCAGCACCAGCAGCGTTGCCACAATCGACACGTCGCGCACAACGGAAAGCTTCAGCTTTGTCGGTGTTGTGGTTTCGTCATTGTCCAGTGTCATAGCTTGGCCTGTCTCGGGAACTGTCCTTAGCGCGTATAGCGATCCTGCACAGCAGAGCCGGATTATGCAATGCGTCCAAACCTTTGTCTGAGATTATTTGGGTAGATCGCGGGATTGCCGGTTCTTTGGGTGCCACAGGCAGGTTAGGCTTTGGGAATGAACGCGCGTGTGATTCCTTATTTGAGCCGACCGGTTCGGGCACTTTGGGTGGCTATTGTCCGCTTTGACGCCAAGAACGGCTTCGTCATGAGCAGCCATGTCGCCATGTCTCTAATGTTGGCGCTTTTTCCGTTTGCCCTGTTTACCGTGGCTTTGGCAGGTTCACTGTCACAGGATTACGTCACCGACGAATTGATCGAGCTGATTTTTGGTGCCTGGCCAAAAGATGTGGCCGGGCCGATTGTGGCTGAACTGCGCTCGGTCCTGACGGAATCCGGTTCAGGGGTAATCACTTTGGGCGGTTTGCTGGCGGTGTTTTTTGCCTCAAACGGGGTATTGGCCGTGCGCAAGGCTATGAATCAGGCCTATCACGACCACGACAGCTGGCCGTTTTGGAAAACGCGGCTGTTGTGTCTGGGGCTGGTGATTGTTGGTGGTCTTACAATCATGATCATAGCGGCGGTCGAAGTGGTTCTACCAGTCTATACGCAGTTGGTGTCCGAGAAGACGGATGTGAACGTGTCCGATTGGTTGTCGGTGGATCGTCTGCGCTGGACTTTCACTGTAGCCGTTCCCGCAGGTGTTGTTGTCCTGGCACATCTGGTCTTGCCAACGGGGCGGCACAAGCTGCGCCAGATTCTGCCGGGCGTTGTGCTGACGCTTGCCCTTTGGGCTGCGGGAGGTTGGGGGTTTTCGGTTTATATCGCGCAGTTCGCCTCGTACAGCGCCACCTACGCAGGTCTGGCCGGGGCGATGGCCGCGCTGATCTTTCTGTATCTGTGTGCCGCGATGCTGATCCTGGGTGCCGAATATAACGGGGCGTTGATGGATATGCAGGATGAGCTGGACGGGCAAGCGGCATGAGGGCGGCAGTATTCCTTTTCGGGGTGCTGGCACCGGTTTACGCATTTGCTCAGTCGCCCGAGTATGTCGGCTCGGACCAATGTATCGCGTGCCACAAGGCTGAGGCCGAGGCCTGGTCTGCATCCCATCACGCTTTGGCCTGGACCAAGGTAGAAGACGGGCACGTCGCGGCTGATTTTGACGGAACGCAGTTTGATCATGACGACATGTCTGTCGAGTTCAGCCAAACAGGCGATATGGTGCAGGCCCGTGTGACCGAAAAGGATGGCACTACAACCCTTTACGATCTGCATTCGGTGGTCGGTATTGAACCGTTGCAGCAATACTTGTTCGAAACCGAACCCGGCCGTTTGCAGAGTTTCGATGTGGTTTGGGATACAAGCGAACAGCGGTGGTATCACCTCTATCCCGATCAGGACCTTCCCCCGGATGATGGTCTGCACTGGACCGGGCCGTATAAGAACTGGAACGCTCGTTGCGCTGAATGTCACGCGACCGGGTTTGAAAAGAATTACGATGGGCAGACCCGCAATTACAGCTCAGTTCAGGCTGAGATTGGGGTCGGGTGCGAGGCCTGCCATGGCCCATCCTCGGCCCATATCGACTGGACGCAAGGAAAAAACATCAGCGCTGATCTGAGCGCGTTTGGGTTCACCATGGATTGGGGAAAAGGCCAGACTGAGGCGGAAATCCAGCAATGCGCCGGTTGTCATTCCCGGCGTGAAGCACACGGCGATGGAAACCCGGTGCCGGGAACGCCCTATCATGACGCTTACAACCTGTCGGTGCTACGCCCAGGCCTCTATCACCCCGACGGCCAGATTTTGGACGAGGTCTATGTCTACGGCTCATTCCTGCAGTCCAAGATGTATGCACAGGGCGTCGGGTGCATGAATTGCCATGACCCGCACAGTGCCGAACTGAAAGCCGAAGGCAATGGCGTGTGTACCCAGTGCCATTCCCCGGCGGGAAATCCAGTTTTCCCGACCCTGACGGCCAAAGATTACGATACACCGGCGCATCATCATCACCCGGACGACAGCGCAGGCGCCCAGTGCGTATCCTGTCATATGATCGAGCGGGTATATATGGGTGTCGATTGGCGACGCGATCACAGCTTTCGCATCCCGCGCCCTGATCTGGGGTTGGGGCAGGACGCCTGTACCGATTGCCACCAATCCGAAGATCAAGCCTGGGCCGCGGGACAAATCCAAGGGTGGTTTCCTGACTCCACCCAACGTCGTGAGCATTTCGGGACGACGTTTCAGGTTGCTCTGACCGGGCAGACTGACGGGCCAGAGGCTTTGCTGGAAATAGCGACTGACCCGAACATGGCTGGCATCGTGCGTGCGACGGCGGCTTATCTATTGCAGCCCTTCGCCTCGCCCAAGGTTGCGGCAAAAGCGGCACCATTGTTGTCGGACACTAACCCCTTAGTGCGCGCCAACGCAGCACCATTGCAACGTGAGGCAGCGCTGCCGGACCGGGTGGGGCGGTTGGAACCGTTGCTTTCTGACCCGATGCGCAACGTGCGTATTTCGGCAGCCAAAGAGTTCCTGAACATCCCAGCTCAGGCGCTGACGCCAGATCAGCAAACACAAGTGGCGCAGAGCATGGCCGAATGGCAAGGTGCAATCGGGAACCGGCTGGATTTCCCTGAAACCCATCTTGTTTTGGGTGGAATGGCGTTGACGTTCCGCAACGCACCTGCGGCTGAGCTAGCCTTTCGCGAAGTTGTCACCCTTGACCCACAGCGCGCCGAGGCCTGGCCAATGTTGGTGCAGTTGGCGCAGATTAATCGTGGGCCACAGGCCGCGCGCACCGTACTGCAAGAGGGGCTAGACATACTGCCTAAAGATCCGGGATTGCTGCAGCTCAAGGCTCAGCTGACCCCGTAAACCGGCATGGCGTGGCCCGGATTTTGCCACGTTCCCGACTAATTATTGGGTTAACCAGGGCTCAAGCTAGAAACACCGCCAGACCCTAAGGTGACCCATGTCTGACAAACCGGTTCACACATCGCAGCTGCAAAATCCTTTGTCCCTGGGCCAGAGGATCGCTGAACTGCAGGCGAGAAAGCCAGAATATATCAACCATGGCGAAGCCCTGCTGTTGCAAAGCACAGCTGCCGCGTCGCTGCGCGAGCAATTCCTGACCGGTGATCGAAGCTGGCTTGACGATTAAGTCAGCCGCGGAATCCCGTGGCGACAACAAATTTCTCGGAACTGTCAGACCGTGACGCAGGGGGTTTTACGTTTGCCACCTTTTCGAACTTTTGCTTCAACAACTTTTGCAGATCGCCCTCGGCCCCCCCGGCCAGAACCTTGGCGACAAACGTGCCGCCTTCTTCCAGCACGTCGAAGGCAAAATAGGCCGCGGTTTCGCACAGGGCCATGATCCGTAGGTGATCGGTTTGCTTATGCCCGGACGACGACGCCGCCATATCGGACATCACGACATCTGCCTTGCCGCCCAGCCATGCTTTGACCTTTTCGTCGGCATCGTCTTCCATGAAGTCCAGCACATGCGCCTCGGCACCTGCGACCGGTTCAACCTCTTGTAAGTCGACGCCCAGAACGGTTCCAATCCGTTTGCCAGATCGCTCGCCCAGCGCATTGACGCGTTTAACGGCTACCTGCAGCCAACCACCGGGCGCACAACCCAGATCGACCACGCGCGCACCGGGAACGAGAAAGCGGAACTTGTCATCCAGTTCCAAAATCTTATAAGCCGCACGTCCGCGATAGCCATCCGCTTGCGCGCGCTTCACATACGGATCGTTCAACTGCCGCTCAAGCCAACGGGTCGAGCTGAGCTTGCGCCCGCGCGCAGTCTTGACCTTGACCTTCAGGTCTCGCTGTCCGCGGCCCGAGTTGTTTTTGCCACTTGGTGTCTTCGCCATTAGAACGGTCCGTCTTCCAATACACCGTCCGCACTCATCTGCGCATAAAGCAGGCCTTCGCGCAGCCCACGATCCGCCACGGAAAGGCGGTCAGTGGGCCAGCAGCGAAGCAATGCCTGCAAAATGGCTGAGCCGGACATGATCAGGGCCTGCCGGTCATCGCCGATACGCGGATCTCGCCGCCGCCCCAGTGGGCCGAGTTCTAAGTATCCCCGTATGACTTTGTCAATCTGATCGCTGGTCATGCGCAAACCGTCCACTTTGGTCCGGTCATAACGCTTTAGCCCCAGATGCGAGGCGGCCACGGTCGTTACTGTGCCGCTAGTACCGACAATCTGAAACCCTTCGCGGGCCTGTTCGTCCTTGTAAGGGGCAAAATCGGCCAGGTTTTCTTCAAAAAACCAGCTCATCAGCGCGAAACGAGCCGAGTCGTCTTCGACATCATTGAACTGGTCACGCAGAGTGGCCACCCCCAACGGAACGCTGATCCAATCCACCACTTTTGCTGCCGGGAAAGGGCTATCGGCTGTATGGAACCCGTGGTGCAGCCGCATAATCGCCGCCGGACGGTCCCGACGCGGTACGGAAGAGACGTCGATCCACACCAACTCGGTCGAACCGCCGCCGATATCTACGACCAATAGCTGTTCGGTCTTGGTCGACACCAGCGGCGCGCACGAGATCACGGCCAGGCGGGCCTCTTCCTCGGGCTGGATGATTTCCAGATTCAGGCCAGTCTCGCGTTTTACCTGCCGGATGAAGTCGCGAGAATTCTTGGCGCGCCGACAGGCCTCGGTCGCGACCAGGCGCATCCGTTTGACCTTGTTTCGCTTCAGTTTCTGCTGACAGATGCGCAGTGCCTGAATGGTGCGCGCCATCGACGACCGAGACAGCCGTCCGGTCCGTTCCAACCCCGCGCCCAATTGCACGGATTTGGAAAAGCTGTCTACCACATGAAACCCGCTACCCTTGGGTTGGGCTATCAACATGCGGCAGCTATTTGTTCCCAGATCCAGCGCCGCATATAACGCATCTGGATCGGGTCTTGCCGGCGCGGGGCTTTCGACCGCCTTGGGGAACGCGCCCGCACCTTTGGGACGCTTGGGCGCCATCTTCAACGCCCTCCGATTTTCGAGTTACCCCGACCATAGGTCGGCCAAATGTTTCGTGCAAGACGCTCATTAAAGTGATGAGTATTTTGATGTGCGCATTTGCGCGAGAATTGAGTACAAGCGCCGTATCCTGTGGGGGACAAAAACGTCGTTTGAAAGACTGCTTGTGTCGAAAATCGACCGACTTTGACCCATATAGAAGTCTAGAACCGATCCATCTGGTTAGGAGGAATCAACGGCAATGCCTGACGTCACCATCGTATACTGGCGCGATATTCCCGCCCAAGTCATCGTCGGCAAAGGCCGTCGTGGCGCAAAGCGGCAGTTGGAGGAGCGGTTCGAACAAGCCATCGACCGGGCTGCGATGAAAGTGAACGCCAAGGACAGCGATGCCTATCTGGCCGAGTGGCGCAAGGCCGAACCCTTTGCTGTCGAGGGCGACCCGTCCGAGATTGCCGAGGCCGAGGCCGTGCGTTTGGAAACGGAATACGATCAGGACCGCATCAAGGCTCTGATCGCCAATGACGGTTGGGCATGAGCCCAAAATCTATATGGGAGGCCGCAATGGCTTTGCTGAACTTCAAGAAACGTGATGCGGTCGAAAACGGCCCTGTGAATCCGACCGTCGAAGCCTTTTTGCAAGGCTATTCGATCGAGGTGATGCCGCGCACCGCCGAAAAGGTCGAAGATTTCCGCGCGCTGTTGCCCGAAGGCACCCGCGTCTACATCGCCCATATTGAGGGCACGCCCATCGAAGATATGGTCAAGACCGCCAAGCGGATCGCCGACGAAGGTTATCCGGTGATGCCCCATTTCCCGGCGCGGATCATCAAGGATGCCGCCACGCTGGAAAACTGGATCTCGGTGTATCAGGGCGAAGCGGGTGTTGATCAGGCGCTGTTGCTGGCCGGTGGTGTCGCAAATCCGCACGGTGATTTCGACAGCTCGATGCAGTTGCTGGAATCCGGCCTGTTCGACAAGGCAGGCTTCAAGCGTTTGCACGTGGCGGGCCACCCCGAGGGCAACAAGGACATTGACCCGGACGGCTCGACCAAGAATGTCGACGACGCGCTGCGTTGGAAACAGAAATTCTCGGAAACCACCGATGCGGAAATGGCTCTGGCAACCCAGTTTGCTTTCGATGCTAAGCCGATCATCGCATGGGCCGACAGCCTGAAAGAAGCGGGCATCGATCTGCCGATCCATATCGGCATCGCGGGCCCGGCCAAGCTGCAGACCTTGATCAAATTCGCCATCGCCTGCGGTGTTGGCCCGTCGCTGAAGGTTCTGCAAAAGCGCGCTATGGATGTCTCGAAGCTCTTGCTGCCGTATGAACCGACCGATGTTGTGACTGAGCTGGCCAACCACAAAGCGGCCAACCCGGATTTCAACATTACCAACGTACACTTCTTCCCGCTTGGTGGCATCAAGACCAACGCCAACTGGGCGATCAATAACGGCGGCGCTTCGGCAAAGCCTGCAAACGCTTAAGGAACGGACATGACCCGTACAGTCGTAGAATCAAAAACAAAAACAGCCGTCCTGGGATTTGACGAACCGTTTTGCGTCATCGGTGAGCGGATCAACCCGACCGGTCGTAAAAAGCTGGCCGCAGAGCTGGAAGCGGGCGATTTCTCAACCGTTGAGAAAGACGCCATCGCACAGGTCGCCGCAGGGGCCACCGTGTTGGATATCAACGCAGGCGTTGTCTACAACTCGAACCCCAACCCGAACGAGACCGAGCCGCCGCTGATGCGCAAGATTGTCGAGCTGGTACAGGGGCTGGTCGATGTGCCGCTGTGCGTTGACTCCTCAGTTCCCGGCGCTTTGGAAGCGGGTTTGGAAGCCGCGGAAGGTCGTCCACTGCTGAACTCGGTCACCGGCGAAGAAGAGCGGTTGGAAATGGTTCTGCCGCTGGTCAAAAAGTACAACGTTCCTGTCGTTGCGATCTCGAACGACGACACCGGTATTTCCGAAGATCCCGATGTGCGGTTCGAGGTTGCCAAAAAGATCGTCGAGCGTGCCGCTGATTTCGGCATTCCGGCCCATGACATCGTCGTTGACCCGCTGGTTATGCCCATCGGTGCGATGGCAACCGCAGGCCAGCAGGTGTTCGCTCTGGTCCGTCGCCTGCGCGAGGAACTGGGCGTGAACACCACTTGCGGTGCGTCCAACATCTCGTTCGGTCTGCCGAACCGTCACGGCATCAATAACGCGTTCCTGCCGATGGCAATGGGCGCTGGCATGACCTCGGCGATTATGAACCCGGTCGCCTTGCCGGTGACGCAGAAAAAGATTGCCGAGAAGAAAGAGGCCGTCACAGCCGCTGGCATCATCCTGCCCGAAGGCATGGATGACGAGGCTTTCGTCCAGATGTTTGGCCTGGGTTCGACCAAGCCGCGCGCTGGCAAGGAAATGGAGGCCATTCGTGCCGCCAACCTGCTGACCAATAACGACCCGCATGGCGGGGAGTGGATCAGGTTCAACAAAGCGCCGGACGAAGCTGGGGCCGCAGGCGCTGCTGGTGGCCGTCGCGGTGGTGGTCGTCGTCGCCGCGCGTCCTGAACCGGACACTATATACAGTGAAAAGGCTGGGCCTCGCGCCCAGCCTTTTTCGTTCTTGATACCAATCAAGGCTAAGGCGAGGGTGGCGGGTCAGACTGACTGGGACAGATGACGAAGGACCAGCGCAATCATGACCCGACATCACCCCCCAAAGCTCGCCGACGCGGACTTGAACCTGAAATTGGGCAAGCAGAGGTATTTCAAGAAATTGGCCGAGTTGCAGGCGCAGTTGGCGCTGATCCAACAGGCTTTTCTGTTTCACGGAACCAAGGGCGTGCTGGTCTTTGAAGGATGGGATGCGGCAGGCAAGGGCGGCACGATCCGACGGATCAGTCAGGCTCTGGATCCGCGCAGTTTCAAAGTGTGGCCGATTGGGGCGCCCCGGAACTATTATCTGAACCGTCACTACCTATTGCGGTTTTGGGAGAGGTTGCCACCTCAAGGCGCGATCTCTGCTTTTGATCGCAGTTGGTATGGCCGGGTGCTGGTCGAACGGATCGAGAAGTTCACCCCGGAAGAGCGCTGGCGCGGAGCCTATCGCGAGATCAACGATTTCGAACGCATGCTGGTGGATGACGGTACCCGCATCGTAAAGCTGTTCTTTCACATTTCTCAGCAAGAACAGATGGAGCGGTTCACCGAACGCCTACGCAACCCGATGAAGCGGTGGAAACTGACCTATGAGGACTTTCGCAACCGCGAACGATGGGCCGAAGCAGAAGTTGCCGTAGATGAAATGTTGGCCCGTACCTCAACCGATGTCGCGCCATGGTATGTGATCCCTGCCAACAACAAGAAATATGCAAGAATCAAAGCAATGCAGGCAATTGTTGACGCGTTTTCGAAAGATATCGACCTGAACCCGCAGCATCTGGATCAGCGCACGCTGGATGCGGCATGCGAGGCGCTGGATGTGGATCAATCCCTGATCGACGACCTGCGTGCCCGGACCGAGTAAGATGGGAGCTGAGATGGAAAGACGCTTGCGGTTAATCAATCGCCGGTGCTATTCAGCGCCACGCGGCGGGTATGATGTAATGGTAGCCTGTCAGCTTCCCAAGCTGAACGCGCGGGTTCGATTCCCGCTACCCGCTCCAATTACTCAGATTTTCGCGCCTGAAACAGGTTGATCAAAGCCGGGATTTCGACCGTGTTTTCAGACGCATACGGTTGAAATGCCTTTGTAATTCCTTGCTGGATATTCAATACGTCCTCGGCATCCCCTTCAAAATAGACGATCAGACGGGCCGCCGGACCGATACGTGTACACAAGGTTGCGCAATCCTCGATCGTTCCGCGAATGCGCAGTAAGACAGGTACTTGTTCGACACGAATATCGGTCAGGCCAGCCTGGTCCAGTAGGCCAGAGACCCGTTCGTGGTCATGAAAGGCCAATGGGCCGGGGGCGTTTCGATCCATTACAGGTGGGTTGCCCAGTCGGGCACATGCGATGATATGCGGCGTCTTGAACCAGGGATTTCCGTCTAATGGTCCCCAGGCGGCAAAGGTCATCTGACCACCCGGCTTCAACGCACGTTTCATGTTGGCAAAGGCAGCGACCGTGTCTTCAAAAAACATCACCCCAAAACGCGAGATCATTGCGTCGCGGTCTGCCTCAACAAACCGGTGGGTCTGAGCATCGGCATGTTGGAGGTCAATGTTTAACAACCCTTTTTCGATGGCCCGTTGCCCCGCGCGGTCCAGAAATGGTTGTGAGAAGTCCGCCGCCAGTACGTGACCGCTTTCGCCTACGGACTCTGCCGCTCTGACGCTGCTTGCACCGGTGCCGCAGCCGATATCCAGCACCCGCATGCCGGGTTGCAGCCCGGCTCGGTCTAGGACCAGATCAAGAACCGGGGCCAACATCTCATCCATCTGCTCTTCAAAGGTGAGCCAATTGGCGCCAGAGGGAGAATTGCTCCAGAACTCGGCCTGTTCTTCGTTCGCAGCTTGCATGATCGCTTCCCTCAGGTGACGCGACTATGACCGGCGACGGCGACGACGACCAGACTTTTCCTCGGCCCCGCCACCCGAGTTGAACGACGGTGAGGGCAGAGTGACCACCTGCGCAAGTTCCGGGAACGGATCGGTTTTGTGCGGGATGGCGTTTGCGGCGACGAAATGGTCCTGGAATTTGGACTCAATCGCGGTTTCGACCTTGGTAATTTCGCGAACGACGCGCTCGATCTCGGACCGGGCGGCAATATTGCACAGGGCAATCCGCGCACCTGTGCCCGCCGCATTGCCCGCGCTTGAGACTTTGTCCAGCGGCGCGTCGGGGATCATGCCCAAAACCATCGCGTGTTTGGTCGAAATATGCGCACCGAAAGCTCCGGCCAGTACCACGCGATCCACTTTATCGACCTCCATGACATCCATCAGTAGGCGCGCACCGGCATAAAGCGCGGATTTGGCCAGCTGGATGGCACGGATATCGCCTTGGGTCACGGTTATGCGCGGGCCGCCCTCGGCGCTGGCGTCATGGATCAGGTAGGCATGGGTGCGGCCTTCGGGCACGCAGCGCGTGGTGCCAGTTTGCTCGGCCGACCCGATTAGACCGCTTTCATCCAGCAACCCGGCGATGCGCATTTCAGCGACCGCCTCGATGATGCCCGAACCACAGATGCCGGTGATACCGGTGGTGGCAACGTCCTGATCAAATCCATCTTCGTCAGACCATTTCTCGGAACCAATAATGCGGAAGCGGGGTTCCTTGGTAACGGGGTCGATTTCGATCCTTTCAATGGCTCCGGGGGCGGCCCTTTGGCCGGAACTGATCTGCGCGCCTTCGAATGCAGGACCCGTGGGCGACGAACAAGCCAGAACGCGGCTGGTGTTGCCCAGCAGAATTTCGGCGTTGGTGCCGACATCGACGATCAGAACGAGGTCTTCGGATTTTCCGGGCTCCTCGGACAGGGCAACGGCGGCACAGTCGGCGCCGACATGACCCGCGATGCAGGGCAGGATATAGACCTGCGCGCGTGGGTTCATTTTCGTCAGGTCCATCTCACGCGCGGGCAGAGACATGCTTTCCGACGTGGCCAGAGCAAACGGCGCCTGACCAAGTTCAACCGGGTCCAGCCCCAGCAGTAGATGGTGCATGACCGGGTTGCAGACGAATACGGTTTCGACGATCAGGTCGGCATCAATCCCAGCTTCATCCGCAATCGAGGTGGACAGGTCATTGATCGCCTCGCGCACGGCTTTTGTCATTTCCTGATTGCCGCCGGGGTTCATCATCGAATATGACACGCGGCTCATCAGATCTTCGCCAAAGCGGATCTGTGGATTCATCAGGCCCGATGATGCCTTGACCTCACCTGTTTCCAGATCGGTCAGGTGGGCGGCAATGGTGGTTGAGCCAAGGTCAATAGCCAGCCCATACAACCCGCTTTCATGGAGGCCGGGCCAGATTTCAACGACCTTCGCGACCGAATCCTTGTGCCCTTTGTGAACAGCAACGGTAACTTCCCATTTACCTTTGCGCAGAACCGGCTGCAGCTTGGACATCAGCGACAGATCGGCTGTGACGGCATCGATGTGCCACTGTTCGCGCAAGGCACGCTCCAGCCGCTCCAGATCGCCGGTGGGTGAGTGCATATCGGGCTCTTCCACTACCACAAAATACAGCCGGGTTGCCGGGTCCATGGTGATGGCGCGCGCGGTGGCAGCCTTGCGGACGACCTGCCGGTGTACCTGGCTTTCAGGTGGTACGTCGATCACGATGTCGCCCTGAACCGTCGCCTGACAACCCAGGCGGCGACCGGTTTTCAACCCGCGCTTGTCGTCGTAACGCTGTTCGACCGCGTTCCATTCGCTCAGCGCGTCGTCGGATACAGTCACGCCGTGCTTGGGAAACTCTCCATAGCTGGGCGTGATCTGGCATTTCGAACAGATCCCGCGCCCGCCACAGACCGAATCCAGGTCGACGCCCAACTGCCGGGCAGCGGTCAGAACCGGGGTGCCGACGGGGAAATGCCCGCGTTTGCCCGAGGGGGTAAAGACAACAAGGGGATCGGTGGTCATATCTGGCCTGCCTTTTTGTATTCGCGCGTTTGCCGGCAAGATATGGGTTTGTGCGCAAAGGGAAAGGGCATTCCGCGGCACGTTTTGGATAATGAACGTCGTTTTTTACTGTGGTAGCGGCTTGCGGGGGAAAACTAGTTTAGGTCAGGGGCTTTTCCTTGGGATGAATCCATGTAATAGGGTCACCGCCAAACGGGCTTTTGCATGAGGTTAGCAGATGCAGATTCGTGAGGCACTTACCTTTGACGACGTACTCTTGGTTCCGGGGGCATCGACGGTGCTGCCTGCGACGGCGGACACGACCACGCGCGTGACCCGTGAGATTACCATGAACATCCCGCTGCTCAGCTCGGCCATGGACACGGTGACTGAGGCGCGCATGGCCATTGCCATGGCGCAGGCCGGTGGCATTGGCGTTATTCATAAGAACCTGACAACCGAAGAACAGGCCCGCGAAGTGCGGCGGGTCAAGCGGTTTGAGTCCGGCATTGTGTATAACCCAGTGACCCTGCGCGCGGATCAGACGCTGGCAGATGCGCAGGCGCTGGTGCAGCGTTACAACTTTACCGGTTTTCCGGTGATTGATGACCAAGGTCGCGTCGTTGGTATCGTGACAAACCGTGACATGCGTTTTGCGACCTCGGATGATACGCCGATCAAGGCGATGATGACCTCGGACAATCTGGCGATGCTGAAAGAGCCCGCTGATCTGGAAGAGGCCAAAAGCCTGATGCGAGCCCGTCGGATCGAAAAGCTGCTGGTGGTCGATGGCGAGGGCAAGCTGACCGGCCTGCTGACGTTGAAGGACACCGAACAAGCGGTGCTGAATCCAACGGCCTGCAAGGACCGCCTGGGCCGTTTGCGTGTGGCTGCGGCGACCTCGGTCGGGGATGCCGGGTTTGAACGGTCTGAGCAACTGGTGGATTCCGGTGTCGACATCATCGTGGTCGATACCGCGCATGGTCATTCCCAAGGCGTTCTGGACGCGGTGAAACGGGTCAAGACGCTGTCGAATGAGGTTCAGATCATTGCCGGTAACGTCGCCACGGGTGATGCGACCAAGGCGCTGATCGACGCAGGCGCGGATGCGATCAAGGTTGGCATTGGGCCGGGGTCGATCTGTACCACGCGGATGGTTGCCGGGGTCGGGGTGCCTCAGCTGACAGCGATCATGGATTGCGCTTCGGCCGCCGGAGATGTTCCGGTGATTGCGGATGGTGGCATCAAATTCTCGGGCGATTTCGCCAAGGCGATTGCGGCGGGCGCATCCTGTGCGATGGTCGGCTCGATGATCGCGGGCACCGATGAAAGCCCGGGAGAAGTGATCCTGTATCAGGGCCGTTCATTCAAATCCTATCGCGGCATGGGTAGCCTGGGCGCGATGGCGCGCGGCTCGGCAGATCGGTATTTCCAGAAGGATGCGGCCAACGACAAACTGGTGCCCGAAGGGATCGAAGGGCAGGTGCCTTACAAAGGGTCGGCCAGCGCGGTGGTCCACCAATTGGTTGGCGGTTTGCGCGCGGCGATGGGCTATACCGGTTGTGCGACAGTTGAAGAAATGCGCAAGAACTGCAATTTCGTCAAAATCACTGGTGCAGGCCTGAAAGAAAGCCACGTGCATGACGTGCAGATCACCCGTGAAAGCCCGAACTACCGGGTGATGTAATTGTATCCAATGCGTAATGCGGCGTCCGGATCAGGGCGCCGTTTTGCATTTTCAGCGCATCTTTACGCGCCAAGACAACAGCATCGGAAAACACTATGACCCCGGCCGCTCGTATTCAGGCATCGATTGAAATTCTTGACCAGATTCTGTCGGGTATGCCCGTCGAGAAGTCTCTGACCAACTGGGCGCGACGCAGCCGGTTTGCCGGGTCCAAGGATCGTGCTGCGGTTCGTGATCATGTGTTTGATGCGTTGCGGTGTCAGCGGTCCTATGCGGCGCTGGGTGGTGCTGACACTGGCCGAGGTTTGATGATCGGTGCGCTTCGCGCCTCTGGCGAACGGCCGGAGGATTTGTTCACAGGCGCCCGTCACGCGCCCGCGGTTTTATCTGAGTGTGAGGTCAGGCGTGATTTTCATTCGGATGCCGAGTCTTTGGACATTCCCGAATGGCTCTGGCCCAGATTTCAGTCCTCACTGGGAGATCAGGCAGTTGCCGTCGCGCGGGCGCTGCAACACCGCGCGCCGGTGCATCTGCGGGTTAATCTGGTCAAAACGGATGTAGCTTTCGCAAGCAAATCGCTAGCGGCTGAAGACATAACAGCCGCCCCGCATCCAACTTGCGAAACAGCCTTGGAAGTGACCCAAGGCGCGCGCAAGATCGCCCAAAGCCGGACCTATGCAATGGGGTTGGTCGAACTTCAGGATGCCGCCAGTCAGGCCGTTGTGGCCGCTTTGAATCTGCGCCCGGGGATGCGGGTTCTGGACTATTGCGCAGGTGGGGGTGGTAAGTCGTTGGCCCTGGCCGCGCATCAGGGGGTCGAGGTGTTTGCCCATGATGTAAACGCAGGCCGGATGCGCGACCTGCCTGCGCGCGCGGAACGTGCGGGGGTGCGGATTCAGATCGTGTCCACGGATAAACTCGAACAGCAAAAGCCGTTTGATGTCATTCTCGCGGATGCGCCATGTTCGGGCAGCGGGTCGTGGCGACGTGCGCCTGCGGGCAAGTGGGCACTAACCGAAAGTCGCTTGCAGGAGCTTACCGGAATTCAATCGAACATTCTGGATAAGTTATCGACAATGGTCGCGCCGGGCGGTGTCTTGGCCTATGCGACGTGTTCTATGTTGGAGGACGAAAACGGCGCTGTCGTCGCCTCCTTTCTGCGCGCCAATCCAGAGTGGTCCGAGGAATTTCGCAAAACGTGGTTTGTTTCGCACGGAGCTGATGGTTTCTTCACTGCACACTTGACGCGATAGTGCGTCAGGGCATAGCAACTTTAGGGAGAGTATCCGGTTTCGCTTAATCGGACATTAACCTTATTTGGGCTGACTACGCCAAAGCCCATCGACTTGAGTTGTTTATGACTGACACTACGGAAGTATTCGCCGATCCGTCTGACCACAAAACCCCATCCGGCCTGCGACTTGCCTCTTTGGTTGTCATCGGTGCGCTTCTAAGCCTGACGCCGGTTTTAGGGCTGTTGCCCGACGTTTGGCATACAGGCTTCATGGTTGCGGGCGTATCTCTTCTGGCCGCTTCGTTTCTGGTGGTTCTTCGGGGGAAGATCACGGACTATTTGGCGCAGCAGGCGGTGAAAACCATGGCCGTTTTTGCAGAGCAAGATCTGTTTCCCTGCGTGATTGCGAATGCCCAAGGCGAAATTCTGGCCGCCAACCCCGAGGCACGCGCGCAGTTTCAGGCCTTTCCGGGCAGTCGGTTAGAGCAATGCCTGAAATCCCCGTTCGCGAACCCCCCGGCTATTTTGCTTCGACTGCAGTCATCGGCTGAAATTTATGGCAAAGCCCGCGAAGACATTGTGACCGTTGGGTCAACGATCCCGGTTTCAGTGTTCAATGTTGGTCAGGGTCGGTTTTGCTGGCGTTTTCATCTGGATACGCCAGGACAGTGGGACGAGGTCAACATCCCGGTCCTGACCGAGGGGCGCAACGGCACTTTGCTGCGGGTGAATGATGCAGCGGCGCATATGCTGGGGCAGAGGCCGGACGCGCTGAACGAAGTGCTCACGAGCGATTCTCTTACGCAGGGTGAAATTGTACAGGTTCAGACAACAAGGGGTGCGGTTTCAGCCATTGTATGCGAACTCGGCTGGTCCGGCACTGTGCGAAACCTGCTTGTGTTGCCTGTGGCGCAGGACCGGCAAGCCAGCAGTGGTACATCCTTTGCCGATTTGCCAGTGCCGATCATGCGCCTTGCCCCCGATGGTCGTATTCTCGAGGCGAACCGGCTGGCGGTAAAGTTGATCGGTGATATCGAGCCCGACGAAACCAATGTCGATCAGATCATGCAAGGGCTGGGGCATCCAATCTTGGATTGGTTGGGGCGGACCGCCGCACAAGAACCCACGATGCGGTCCGAGTTTCTGCGTCTGACCCGCAAGGACAAAGAGATTTTTGTTCAGGTCACCTTAAACCGTGTGGTGAACAACGGGCAGGTCTGCCTGATTGCGGTGTTGAATGACGCTACTGAACTCAAAACGCTTGAGGCACAGTTCGTGCAGGGGCAGAAAATGCAGGCGGTGGGCCAGTTGGCCGGTGGCGTTGCCCATGATTTCAACAATTTGCTGACAGCAATTTCCGGACATTGCGACCTGCTGCTTTTGCGGCACGACCAAAATGACCCGAACTACGGCGATCTGGTTCAGATCAACCAGAATGCCAACAGGGCTGCGGCTCTGGTCAGTCAGCTGCTGGCGTTTTCGCGCAAACAAACCTTGCAGCCCGAGGTGCTGGACCTGCGCGATACGATCTCGGATCTGATCCACCTGCTGAACCGGTTAGTGGGCGAAAAAGTGCGTCTGATACTCAGCCATGATCCGGTTCTGAAACCCGTCCGGGCGGACAAAAGACAGCTAGAGCAGGTGCTGATGAACCTAGTTGTGAACGCGCGCGACGCCATGCCAGATGGCGGCGAGATTCGGATTGAGACCGAGGTGGTCGTGCTGAGCCAACCCTTCACACGCGACCGTGCCACGGTTCAGCCGGGGGAATACGTGACCGTCAAGGTAATCGACAGCGGCACTGGTATCCCGGCAGACAAGCTGCAAAAGGTATTTGAGCCGTTCTTTACGACCAAGCGCACTGGCGAAGGTACGGGGTTGGGCTTGTCCACGGTCTATGGAATCGTCAAGCAAACGGGCGGGTTCATTTTTGTCGACAGCCTTCCCGGGCATGGAACCGAATTCATCGTCTACCTTCCGGTGTCGGCCGCGCCTCAGGAAGTCCAGCAAGAGGCGTTGCCCCCAGTCGAAACGCAAAGCGCTCGGCAAGGTGAGGGTGTTGTGCTGTTGGTTGAAGACGAGGCCCCGGTGCGTGCCTTTGCAACACGCGCATTAAGGTTGAAGGGCTATACCGTTCTTGAGGCCGGGTCGGCAGAAGAGGCACTGCGCTTGCTTGAGGACGGGGCGTTGAATGTCGATGTTTTTGTCACCGATGTGGTCATGCCCGGGATGGATGGGCCAACCTGGGTGCGTCAGGCGATGAAAACGCGTCCGGATGTACGGGTGATCTTCATGTCTGGCTATACCGAAGGAGCCTTTGGCGATTCCGGGCCGGAAATCGCGCATTCGGCCTTCTTGCCGAAACCATTCTCATTGAATGAGCTGACCGAAGCGGTGTTTCAACAGATTAACTGACCAAATCAAAGTGCAGCGTCGTGGCATATGAACTCGGCGTCGTGGCGTTTTCGAAATTTTCGCTCGGTTTCAGGTGACAGGGCAAGCTCACGTCGGGGTGAGACATTTTCCTGCTGCAGGTTAATCTGCATGTTCAGACGATCCTGAAGGAAGTTCAAAATCTTATCCTGATTTTCGTATTTGAAGACATGGCTTGCACCAAAACCGTTGCTTCGGGTGCGGAAAAACTGACTTTGGCTGCCCACATCCGCGAAATCGGGGCGCGGAGATTTCATATAGGCCTGCACAAAATCGTCAAAGGATATGTCACGAGTTGAATGTGGATGCCCGACCCGGTCATTGCGGCTGCGGAAACGGTACCAACTGCCCAGCCAGTCGATCGGTTCGCGAACGACGGCCATGATCTCCATTTCGGTTTCGTACATTTTCCGAAAAATGTTCTGAAAAAAGCGGTCATAGCGACGCACAGGAGCGTGTTTCAGATCCGGTGGACCCGTTACGACAAAATCGGCGCGCTCGCGCAGGGCTGAGTGATAGGCCGTGCTGCCGGTCTTTGGAACAGCCAGAAACGCAAGGCGTTCCTTATAGAAAACAAGCATTTATTTGCCTTTTGCCGATCTCTGTTACGGGTGCAGATTGGCGTAAACGACTCTTTAACACAATTGCCCAACAGTAAGTATTGTAAGTTTTAGTTGAAATGTTCTCTTTTTGGTCCCATAAGGAACAAGAGGCGAACAAAGCAGCGATTGCCGCCCGTTCAAGGGTGTGACAAAAGGGAAGGCGACAGGACAATGGCGGATCTTCTGACGATGAGCGACAAGAAAAACGCAGACAAGCAAAAGGCGCTCGACAGCGCGCTGGCCCAGATCGAACGCCAGTTCGGCAAGGGCTCGATCATGAAGCTGGGCGAGGATTCCAAGCAGGACATCGAGGCCAGCTCGACCGGCTCTCTGGGTCTGGATATTGCTCTGGGGATTGGCGGCCTACCGATGGGCCGGATCGTTGAAATTTACGGGCCAGAAAGCTCTGGTAAGACGACGCTGACATTGCACTGCATTGCCGAACAGCAAAAGCGTGGTGGTGTTTGCGCTTTTGTTGACGCGGAACATGCGCTGGACCCGCAATATGCGCGCAAGCTGGGCGTCGATCTGGATGAGTTGCTGATCTCACAGCCCGACACCGGCGAACAGGCGCTAGAGATTACCGATACGTTGGTGCGCTCGGGTGCGGTGAACATGGTTGTCGTCGACTCTGTTGCGGCTTTGACGCCGAAATCCGAGTTGGAAGGCGACATGGGCGACAGCAATGTCGGCGTTCAGGCCCGTTTGATGAGCCAGGCGATGCGCAAACTGACCGGTTCGATCAGCCGCTCGAACTGCATGGTAATCTTCATCAACCAGATTCGGATGAAAATCGGCGTGATGTTCGGCAGCCCGGAAACCACGACCGGTGGTAACGCTCTGAAATTCTACAGCTCGGTCCGCTTGGACATCCGCCGTATCGGCGCCATCAAGGATCGTGATGAGGTTGTGGGCAACCAGACCCGCGTCAAAGTGGTCAAGAACAAGGTGGCGCCGCCCTTCAAGCAGGTGGAATTTGACATCATGTATGGCGAAGGCATCAGCAAGATGGGCGAACTGCTGGATCTGGGCGTCAAGGCCGGCGTGGTCGAAAAATCGGGCTCGTGGTTCAGCTATGGCGACGAACGGATCGGGCAGGGGCGAGAGAATGCCAAGCAATACCTGCGCGACAACAGCCGCGCCGCGCTTGAGATTGAAGACAAGATTCGCGCAGCACACGGTCTGGATTTCGAAATGCCGCCCGGCGCGACTGAGGATGATGATATCCTCGAGGCATAAACGCTCGCTGACGGGAACGGAAAAAATTCCGCGTCACACAGCCAGTGCTTAGAAAATCCGAAACAAGGCGGTCCATTGGGGTCGCCTTGTTTCGTTCTGCGAGTCCAACGCTGTGGACTATCCGCAGGGACAGGGATAAACCCGTTTTGACACAATATGATTGCGCGCCGAGAGAGCCTTATGCCCACGCTGAATGATATCCGATCAACCTTTCTGAACTACTTTGACAAGCAGGGGCACGAAGTGGTGCCGTCCAGCCCTCTGGTCCCGCGCAACGACCCGACGCTGATGTTCGTGAACTCGGGGATGGTGCAGTTCAAAAACCTGTTTACCGGTGTGGAAACCCGTGACTATCAGCGTGCGACCACCGCTCAGAAATGTGTGCGCGCGGGCGGCAAGCACAACGATCTGGACAATGTGGGCTATACCGCACGGCACCACACGTTCTTTGAAATGCTGGGGAATTTCTCGTTCGGTGATTATTTCAAACCCGAGGCAATCCCGTTTGCCTGGGAGTTGATCACTAAGGAATTCGGTGTCGACAAGAACCGCCTGCTGACCACTGTCTATCACACCGATGATGAGGCGTTTGAGATCTGGAAGAAGGTTGGTGTGCCAGAAGACCGGATCATCCGTATCGCCACCAATGACAACTTCTGGCAGATGGGCCCCACCGGCCCGTGCGGTCCGTGTACCGAGATTTTCTATGATCATGGCGATCACATATGGGGTGGCCCTCCCGGATCGGCCGAGGAAGACGGCGACCGGTTCATTGAAATCTGGAACATCGTTTTCATGCAGAACGAGCAGTTCGAAGACGGCTCGATGGTCGAACTCGACATGCAGTCGATCGACACCGGCATGGGGCTGGAGCGGATTGGGGCGCTGCTGCAAGGAAGCCATGACAACTATGACACGGACCTGTTCAAAACCCTGATCGAGGCGTCGGCGGACGCCACAGGTGTTGACCCTTATGGTGATCAGAACGTGCATCACCGGGTGATTGCAGATCACCTGCGTTCGACGTCGTTCCTGATCGCAGATGGTGTGATGCCGTCGAATGACGGACGAGGCTACGTTCTGCGGCGGATCATGCGCCGCGCCATGCGTCACGCGCATTTGCTGGGCGCGAAAGACCCGGTCATGCACCGGTTGGTGCCCGCGCTGGTGCAACTGATGGGCGCGCAATATACCGAGCTTGGTCAGGCGCAAGCTCTGATCGAAGAGACGCTGCTGCTGGAAGAAACCCGCTTTAAACAGACGCTGGATCGCGGTCTGAAGCTGTTGGATGATGAGGTCTCTGGCCTGCCTGAAGGCAGTGCATTGTCTGGTGAAGCGGCGTTCAAGCTGTATGACACTTACGGTTTCCCACTGGATTTAACGCAAGATGCATTGCGTGAAAAAGGCCGGACTGTGGATACGGACGGGTTCGATGCGGCCATGGCCGAGCAAAAAGCCAAGGCCCGCGCCGCTTGGGCCGGATCGGGCGAGTCCGCGGATCAGGCCGTTTGGTTTGATGTGCTGGATGCAGCCGGAGCAACGGATTTCCTGGGCTATGACACCGAAAAGGCCGAAGGTCAGGTGGCTGCTCTGGTTGTTGACGGTGCGTTGGTTGACAAGATTGAAAAGGGCGGCTCGGGATGGGTTGTCGTGAACCAGACGCCATTCTATGGCGAAGCTGGTGGTCAGGTTGGTGACACCGGGGAAATTCGGCGTCTTGAGAACCTGCAAGACGTGGCGCAGGTCGAAGACACGCGCAAGTTTGCAGAAGGTAAGGTTTATGCGCATCGGGTCACGGTAAGTCAGGGTACTTTGTCGAAGGGCGATGCTGTTGAGCTTGAGGTTGATCATGCCCGTCGAACAGCGATCCGGGCCAACCATTCGGCCACGCACTTGCTGCACGAGGCGCTCCGCGAAACGCTGGGTGATCACGTGGCACAGCGCGGTTCGCTGAATGCATCAGATCGGCTGCGTTTCGATTTCAGCCATTCCAAGGCGCTTAGCCCTGATGAGATTCAAAAGATTGAACGTGAGGTGAATGAATTCATTCGCCAGAACTCGACCGTTGAAACTAGAATCATGACGCCCGACGATGCGCGCGAACTGGGTGCGCAGGCGCTGTTTGGTGAGAAGTACGGTGACGAAGTCCGGGTTGTGTCGATGGGTAAAGCTCAGACAGGCAAGGGTCATGACGGTGATACATGGTCCATCGAACTGTGTGGCGGCACGCATGTGCGTCAGACCGGTGATATCGGCACGTTTGTTGTACTGGGTGACAGTGCCAGCAGTGCCGGTGTGCGCCGGATCGAGGCGCTAACCGGGGATGAGGCATTCCGGCATCTGTCCGCACAAGATCAGCGGCTGGGTCAGATTGCTTCGGAATTGAAAGCGCAGCCGGATGATGTGGTCACCCGGGTCAAGTCTCTGCTGGATGAACGCAAAGCTTTGCAAAACGAGGTTGCTCAGTTGCGCCGTGATCTGGCGATGGCCGGTGGTGCAGGGCAGGGCGGCGGAGCCGAAGCACGTGACGTGAACGGTGTGCCTTTCCTGGCGCAGGCGCTGAGCGGAGTTTCCGGCAAGGATCTACCTGCATTGATTGACGAACACAAAAGCCGTCTGGGCTCGGGCGCGGTGCTGTTGATTGCGGATGCCGGTGGCAAGGCTGCCGTGGCTGCTGGTGTAACATCGGACCTGACCGACAAGGTTTCAGCCGTTGATTTGGTACGGGCTGCAGTGGTCGAACTGGGTGGCAAGGGTGGCGGCGGACGCCCGGACATGGCGCAGGGCGGTGGCCGGGATGCGTCAAATTCAGAAGCGGCAATCAAAGCCGCAGAACAAGTTTTGGGAGGATAAAATGCCGGCACTTTGGATTGCCCACGTGACCGTGACAGACAACGAGGCCTATGGCAAATATGCTGAACTGGCAGGACCGGCGCTTGCTAAGCACGGGGGCTCGTTCATCGCACGTGCTGGACGGTATGTGCAGCTTGAAGGGAAAGAGCGCCCACGCAATGTTGTTGCCCGTTTCCCCTCGGTCGAGGCCGCAGTGGAATGCTACAATTCACCCGAATATCAACAGGCGCTGGACCATGCACGCGGGGCTAGTGAACGTGAATTGTTGATTGTCGAGACCACTGAATAAAGCTCGACCGCCAAAGATTGGCCAACTTCTGGTTGTGTAAGCGGAATTTGGCCAATGGATAAGCCAGGCAACTTGATGAGTCGTCTGGCTTTTTTGACATCGCAATATTTCTATATATTACAGTTATTTGCCTTCAATAACTTGCGCTAAGTTAACCTTACGTAACTTTTGGATTGTGGCCGAGCCCTCACAATTCTTGCCTGAAATGGTCAAAATGCGGAACGAATTTCCGCCTCTTTTTCCTTGCAACTTCACCTCAGATTGCGCAAACGACCCCGTCTACTGATAGTTAAGCTAAACGATCTACGGTCCTGTTTGTCCGCAATTGCGAGGATGAATAATGGTCGAGGAACAGGCATGAAGCTGTTGAGCAATGAACTCAGAGATGTATCTGCACGGTTGATCTCATCAATTGGTCGACTGGTTGCTGTATCTGCATTGGCGTTAGGAACTTTGGGTGTTGGCACCGATGCACAAGCAACCGAGGGACGCTTTATCCAGATTGCAGCCGTGTCGCCGCCGCCGTCAGGCGCTCGGCAATTGTGCCGTCAATACAGATGGGCGTGTTCGACCAAAGCAACTGTGTCCATGTCCAGCCAGAAAGAGATGCAGATTATTCAACGCGTAAATCGTCAGGTGAATGCTACGACACGCGCGGTAACGGATCGGTCGCAATATCGAACTGCGGAACGATGGGCCTTGCCGACCTCTCGTGGGGGAGATTGCGAAGATTTTGCGCTGCTTAAGAAACGCGATTTAATTCGGGCCGGGGTTGATCCTAGTAAATTGCTGATCGCGACTGTGTTAGATGCAAGGCGCAATTCACATGCCGTGCTTGTCTATCGCTCGGCAGCCGGGGATTTGGTTTTGGATAACCTAACCAATCAGATCAAACCGTGGGCCGCCACGCAATATCTGTTCCTTCGCATGCAAAACCCCAGGAAACCCAGCGGTTGGGTCGGCGTTTACGGTCGTAGCTGAGACTTTTTCCATTCCCCCTCAGGCTTGAGGGAAAAAAGGGCTGCCCGGAGGTCGCCCTTTGTGCATTCCATAGGTTTTAGCTTGGTCTGACTATTCAATCCGAATCTAAGGACGCAAGTCAGATGCAGCTGTTCGGTTAAAACGTTCCACCACTGCCGGGGCCGCCAGCGTTTCCACCAGAAGCGCCGCCTGTGCTGCCGCCATTACCGTTGCCGCCGCCGCCGCCACCTTGTCCGTTGTTGCTGCCGCCATTGCCGGTGCCCGGTCCTGAGCCACCGTTGTTGCCGCCGCCATTACCGCTGTTTCCGGCGTTCCCGTTCCCATTGCCCGGGCCACCGTTATTGCCGCCGTTTCCGTTACCGCCATCGGTGCCGCCGCCATTGCTGCCGCCGTTCCCGGAACCGCCACCGCCATTGCCGCTACCGCCGCCTTGGCCATTATTGCTGCCGCCATTGCCGGTGCCCGGTCCTGAGCCACCGTTGTTGCCGCCGCCATTACCGCTGTTTCCGGCGTTCCCGTTTCCATTGCCCGGGCCACCGTTATTGCCGCCGTTGCCGTTACCGGAATTGCCACCGCCGCCGTTGTTGCCGCCGTTGCCGTTACCGGAATTGCCACCGCCGCCATTGTTGCCGCCGTTGCCGTTGCCGGAATTGCCACCGCCGCCATTGTTGCCGCCGTTGCCGTTGCCGGAATTGCCACCGCCGCCATTGTTGCCGCCGTTGCCGTTACCGGAATTGCCACCGCCGCCATTGTTGCCGCCGTTGCCGTTACCGGAATTGCCACCGCCGCCATTGTTGCCGCCGTTGCCGTTACCGGAATTGCCACCGCCGCCATTGTTGCCGCCGTTGCCGTTACCGGAATTGCCACCGCCGCCATTGTTGCCGCCGTTGCCGTTACCGGAATTGCCGCCGCCGCCATTGTTGCCGCCGTTGCCGTTACCGGAATTGCCGCCGCCGCCATTGTTGCCGCCGTTGCCGTTGCCGGAATTGCCACCGCCGCCATTGTTGCCGCCGTTGCCGTTGCCGGAATTGCCACCGCCGCCATTGTTGCCGCCGTTGCCGTTACCGGAATTGCCACCGCCGCCATTATTGCCGCCGCCGCCGTTATTGCCGCCGCCGCCACCGCCGCCGCCGCCGTTATTGCCGCCGCCGCCACCGCCGCCGCCGCCGTTATTGCCGCCACCACCGCCGCCGCCGCCATTGTTGCCGCCGCCGTCGTCACTGCTGCCGCCGCCGTTATCACCGTTGCCTGAAGCGCCAAAGGTGTCGCTGTCACTATCGCGATCAGATGCAGCCGTGGACGCCGTTGGCAAATCAGTCAGGACAGCCGCAAAAGCCGGACAACTATCAAGTGTACGGGCCAGAATGTCCTCGAAATCAGCTCGGCGTTGGATATAGCGCAACATGCGCGTATCGACGACTGAGCAGCCGCACAACGTTTCTGTCGATACCGATTGTCGGGCTGTTTTGATGTTGCATCTTTCCGCCTGCGCCGCGCTGGCGGTGATGAACGGTAATGTTGCTGAGACAAATACAAAAGATAATAAATGGGATTTCACGCGCATGGCGCCGCTCCTTCAGAACTCGTTACTAACACTATTGCACTACAGTTTGTGCTTTACGTTTTGGTACATCAATTGTGCCATACTTCAACCACAATTACACCTATTTTGGGTCACATTTACAAGAGGTGTTTAATTTGAATTAATATTAGGAACAAATTTTACGCGAAAAAAATACACTTAAAACAAAGAGAAAGCCCGCCAAAACGGCGGGCTTTTCGTATATTTGCGCAGTTCATGCGCGCACAAATTTGTCAGATGTGTGGCATTGTTGCAATTGTGGCAACTATACTTAAGGGAGACTCAAGCAGACTTCGCCATACGCTTGCGTTCATGCGGGTCCAGGAAGCGTTTGCGTAGACGAACAGCGTTTGGGGTGACCTCAACCAATTCATCATCATCGATATAAGCAATCGCCTCTTCCAGCGAGAACTGAACGTGGGGCGTAAGCCGTACGGCATCGTCAGATCCGCTTGCGCGAACGTTGGTCAGCTTTTTACCCTTGAGAGGGTTTACTTCCAGATCATTGTCGCGCGAATGCTCACCGATAACCATGCCCTGGTAAACGTCGGTTTGTGGGGCAACGAACATGCGGCCACGCTCTTCCAAGTTCCACAGGGCATAAGCCACGGCCTGACCCTTCTCCATCGAGATCAGAACGCCTGCGCGACGGCCCGGGATCGGGCCCTTGTGCGCGGCCCAGCCGTGGAACACGCGGTTCAGAACGCCGGTGCCACGTGTGTCTGTCAGGAACTCGCCATGATACCCGATCAACCCGCGTGAAGGGACGTGTGCGATGATCCGGGTTTTGCCTGCACCGGCGGGGCGCATTTCGGCCAATTCACCTTTGCGTGCACCGGTGATCTTTTCGATCACCGAGCCCGAAAACTCGTCATCGACGTCGATAGTGACTTCTTCGATAGGTTCCAGACGCTGGCCTTCTTCCTCACGGAACAGAACCTGCGGGCGCGAAATGCTGAGTTCGAACCCTTCGCGGCGCATATTCTCGATCAGAACGCCCATTTGCAATTCGCCACGACCCGCGACCTCAAACGCCTCGCCGCCGGGGGTATCGGTGATGCGGATGGCGACGTTGGATTCGGCCTCTTTCATCAGTCGGTCACGAATAACGCGGGATTGGACCTTTTTGCCGTCACGACCTGCCAGAGGGGAATCGTTAATGCCAAAGGTCACAGTGATGGTCGGTGGATCGATGGGCTGGGCGGGCAGGGCTTCTTCGACCTGCGGGGATACCAACGAGTCCGCCACCGTGGCCTTGCTCATCCCTGCAATGGTAACGATGTCCCCAGCTTCGGCCACGTCGATGGGTTGTTGCGCGAGGCCACGAAACGCCAGGATTTTCGACGCGCGGAAGTTTTCGATCTGGGTGCCATCGCGGGACAGCGCCTTGAGGCTGTCGCCGGCTTTCAGCGTGCCGCTTTCCACGCGGCCGGTCAGGATACGGCCGATGAAGGGATCACTGCCCAGCGTGGTCGCCAGCATGCGGAACGGTTCATCCTTGCGTTCGGCCTGTTGCGGGGCAGGGACGTGATCAACGATCAGGTCGAACAGCGCGGTCAGGTCCTTGCGCGGTCCGTCCAGTTCCATATCTGCCCAGCCCGAACGGCCCGATGCGTACATTGCCGGGAAGTCCAGTTGGTCATCATCAGCGCCAAGGTTGGCGAACAGGTCGAAACATTCGTCCAGCGCGCGGTCGGGTTCGGCGTCGGGCTTGTCGACCTTGTTCAAAACGACGATCGGGCGCAGTCCCAGCGCAAGCGCCTTGGAGGTCACAAACTTGGTCTGTGGCATCGGGCCTTCGGCGGCATCGACCAGCAATACAACGCCATCGACCATGCTGAGAATCCGCTCAACTTCGCCACCAAAATCGGCGTGGCCGGGGGTGTCGACGATGTTGATGCGCGTGCCCTTCCACTCGACCGAGGTGGCTTTGGCCAGGATGGTGATGCCACGCTCGCGTTCAAGATCGTTGCTGTCCATGGCGCGTTCAGCCACAGCTTGGTTTTCCCGGAACGCGCCGGATTGTTTGAGCAGCTCATCCACCAGGGTCGTCTTGCCGTGGTCCACGTGAGCGATGATTGCGATATTGCGCAGGTCCATGAGAGGTCAGCCTTTGAACGGGAAGTTGCCGCGCGCATAGCGTGGTTTGACCAAATAGGCCAGCCCTAACCGGCGATCAGTGGCCGGCCGTCTTGGAAAACAGGTGAATGATCAGGATTCCGGCCAAAATCATGATCAACCCAATGACGGCTGGCCAGTCCAGCCTTTGCCCGAAAACAATGAAGCCGATGATCGCGATCAGAAAGATGCCAAGCCCGGACCAGATCGCATAAACAATTCCGACCGGCATGTATCTTAGCGTCAGGCCCAGCAGGTAAAAAGCAATGCCATAGCTGACAACCACCAGAACGGAGGGCCAGAAACGACTGAACTGTTGGCTGGCTTGCAGGGACGTTGTGCCGATGGTCTCTGCGATGACCGCCAGCAACAAGATCAGATAGGCTTTGGGCACGGTAGGTGTCTCGACAAATGTTTTGCGAGGTTGAGCATGAAAACGGCAAAGCGAGCAAGCAAAATTTCGGATTCTCGACATGCGCAATGACGTTAAGGCAAAAACACTAGCCATTTGGGAAGTATGGATAACCTGACTATTTTTTGACCCTGGGTTATGTTAAAAACGCGTTGTTTTTTAATGATTTTTGTTTTCCAGGTTACATCGCATGACTAAATTTGCAGGAATAATAGTTTTTGTTTCGGCTTTGATCGTGGTGCTTGGGTGGCTTGCTGGCGGGGGGTCCGTCGACAAAAACGCGGCCAAGTTTGTTGAACGGTTAGATAGTTTTCAGGTTTGAGCGCCTGCCGAAACAAGGGAAAAAGAGGCCTTTGCGCCTCTTTTTCTTTTCTTACATGGTTGCCGTGGCAGCGAAGTAGGCATCTAGCTGGGGTTGCAGCCACGCCCACAAGTCTGGTGCGCCGCGTTTGACCGGAGTGCCGACACGGGTTTCGATCTGCGCATAACTGACATCATAATCCACCCATGATCCGCCGCCCGTTGCCAGGTTTCCGACTGGTGCCTGAAAACGGTCAACTGCCTTGGCAAAGCGGGCATCGGGACTGTCGGCTGCTTCGAACTCATGCCACAGAGACAGAAAGGTCGCCTTTTGATTATCCGGTAGCATCCCGAACAGGCGCTCTGCTGCGGCTTGCTCTTCGGCTTCTTGGGCCGCGTGGTCGACATGACCATGAATGGGGTTATCCCCGGCGTCGATCTCAACAACATCATGCAGCAGAAGCATTTGTAAAACGCGGTCAATGGACACATCGGGTGCTGCGTATTCGGACAGAATCCAAGCGTACAGCATGATGTGCCATGAATGCTCGGCCGAATTCTCGAACCGCTCACCGCTGAGCAGGCGCGAAGCCCGGTAGACGGATTTCAGTTGGTCGCTTTCGGCAAGAAATCCAAGGCGAGCTGAGAATGAAGTCTGTGCAGGGGTGTCTCCGTTCAGCAGGCATTGCGCTGCGGTATAGGCGTCTGGAAATTCGGTCTTCAGATAAGCGGCCCGCCCGCCGTTCAGATTGTCCTGAACAATAGCTTTGTGATCCGCCCTCGGGGCCGCGGCGCAGAGGACCTGAAACATCGGCTGGCAGCGATCAAGGGATTTCGCGAATCTGGCGTCTTGGGTCTGATCGGCCTCGAACTCTTGCCACAGGTTCAGACAAGCCTCGGCCTGATCTTCGGGCAAAAGATCGAACAATTCTGACGCGGCGGCTTGCTCGGCCCGTTCGACCGCTTGCCAATCGGTTTGCAGATGGATCGGATGATCGCCGACAATGATTTCGACCAAATCATGCAGCAACAGCATGCGGATGACCCGATCAATGCTGACACCTTCATCAGCCAAGGGTTGCATAACCAGCGCCCATAGCGCGAGTTGCCAGCTGTGTTCTGCCGCGTTTTCAGCGCGGGATTGATCCAGAAGAAAATTCGCGCGATCGACCGATTTCAGCCTGTCCACGCGTTTGAGAAATTCGATTTGCGCGGACAGTCTGTTTGTCATTGTTTTTCGATCGCTTTCAATTTGGAGCGGTGATCCGAGAGCCTCTGGATCACGAACTTGCGGGCTTTGCGCTCGGCCAACCGCACGCGAATTTCGGTCAGGAAGGCTTCTTCCAAAGTCTGCGAGGACGCACCCAGATGTTCGCCCACTTCGACAAAGAAACGGTCGTCGCCGGTTTCATCCATCACTTTCATTGTGTCCTCGGCCAGCTTGGCGGCCAGGGTGGTGATGGTGTCAGACATCAGCGTGTGTTCTCGGTCAGGCGGCGTTTCACATAGTCGCTGACATCGGTCATCAGAGTATCCATGTGACGATCCTGGAAGAAGTGATCGGCGCCATCAACCTCGTTATGGGTGATGGTGATTCCCTTTTGTTCGTGCAGCTTGTTCACCAGCGAGGTTGTGTCCGCAGGTGGTGCCACGCGGTCGGCTGATCCGTTGATGATCAGGCCCGAGGACGGGCAGGGTGCCAGGAACGAAAAGTCGTACATATTTGCAGGGGGTGACACGCTGATAAAGCCGGTGATTTCCGGGCGCCGCATCAACAACTGCATTCCGATCCATGCACCAAACGAGAAACCCGCGACCCAGCAGTGTTTCGAGTTGTTGTTCATTGACTGCAGGTAATCCAGCGCCGAGGCTGCGTCGCTCAACTCACCAACACCCTGGTCGTATTCACCCTGGCTGCGACCCACGCCACGGAAATTGAACCGCAAAACGGTAAAGCCCATGTTGTAGAATGCGTAATGCAGGTTGTAGACCACCTTGTTGTTCATGGTCCCGCCAAATTGAGGATGCGGATGAAGCACGATGGCGATCGGTGCGTCTTTTTCCTTTTGCGGGTGGTAGCGGCCTTCCAGGCGGCCTTCGGGTCCGGGAAAAATCACCTCGGGCATGTGTGCTTTGGTCCTGTCTTTTTCTTCTTGGTGCCGGGATATACTTGACGGTTATCGTCGGGCACCTTAGAACGGTTCTAATAATTTTGCATTGCGCAATGCGCTGCCCGTCGGAGATACGCACTGGCAGCGGCGGCGTCAATGTTTTCGCGCGGTATCGACCAAAAGGGGACGAGAATGAAGCTTTCGACCAAGGGTCGCTACGCGATGGTAGCTATGGCCGATATCGCCCTGCAACCGACAGATACGCTTGTAACGCTGAGTGAGATTTCTGAGCGGCAGGACATCTCACTGCCTTATCTTGAGCAATTGTTCGTGAAACTACGCCGAGCCGATCTGGTCTCATCGGTTCGCGGACCGGGTGGCGGGTATCGGTTGTCGCGGTCGCCTTCGGAAATTCGCGTGGTCGAGATTCTGTCGGCGGTCGACGAAACAGTGGATGCGCTGCAAAAAGGCGCAGGGGCATCGGGTGCGTCATCAGGAAGCCGGGCGCAATCACTAAGCAACCGCTTGTGGGAAGGGCTAAGCGCCCATGTTTATGTTTTTCTGCATCAAACCCGACTGTCGGACGTAATCAGGAACGATTTGGCCCCGTGTCCCGCGGTTCCGAGCCTGTTTGCAGTGGTGGACGAGTGAGATTATGCACTTGGTCTATGAAAACGCGATACCACTTCGCATTCGTGAAAAGGTGACTCCATGAGTCGTGTTTACCTGGATCATAATGCCACGACTCCTTTGCGCCCCGAGGCCAGAGAGGCGATGATCGCGGCGATGGAGGTTTGCGGCAACCCGTCTTCGGTGCATGCCGAGGGACGTGCCGCCAAGGCCTTGATCGAGAAGGCGCGGGCGCAAATCGCGGCGGCCTTTGGTGCGGATGGGGCGGATATCGTATTCACGTCGGGTTCCACCGAGGGGGCGGCGCTGACCTTACGCGGGCGTGGCCTGCATGGATCTGCTGTTGAGCATGACGCGGTAAGATCCTGGATTACAGAAGACTTGCCAGCGGACGCCTCGGGCCGCGTTCAAGTCTCCGATCCTGCTCAATCGACCTTGCAGCTGGCGAATTCGGAAACCGGTATCGTGCAGGCTTTGCCTGCGGGGCTTGCTGTAACCGATGCGACGCAAGCTTTTGGAAAACTACCGGTGGCCTTCAACTGGCTGGGTGCCCAAATGGCGCTGATCTCAGCGCATAAATTGGGTGGCCCCAAGGGTGTTGGTGCTGTTGTGATGAAACGCGGCACGGATTTGCCTGCCCAAATTCAAGGCGGTGGTCAGGAAATGGGGCGCCGGTCGGGTACCGAAAATGTCATTGGAATCGCGGGCTTCGGGGCCGCAGCAGAAGCCGCTGCACGGGATCTTGCCAATGGGGTTTGGGACCAGGTCAAAGAAATTAGAAATATTCTAGAAAATGCCCTTGAGGCCGGTTCTAAATTGACTATTTTTGTCGGGAAGGATCAGGATCGCCTGCCTAACACATTGTGTTTTGCCACTCCGGGATGGAAAGGCGAAACGCAGGTCATGCAAATGGACCTGGCGGGGTTTGCCATCAGCGCGGGTTCTGCCTGTTCCAGTGGCAAGGTGCGCGCCAGCGCGGTCCTCACGGCAATGGGGTATGATGAGGTCACGGCAGCCAGCGCAATACGCGTTTCGCTGGGACCTTTTTCGACGAAAGAAGATGTGCTGCGTTTCGCCGAAACGTGGCTGGAAAAAGAGAAAAAGCATCGCGCGCGTGCCGCGTGACTTGACGGAGTGAAGGAAATGGCCGCTTTGGACCAGACCCAGGTAAAAGAAGGTGTCGATCAGGAAACCGTGGACGCGGTGCGCGAGGCTGGCACTTATAAATACGGCTGGGATACCGATATCGAAATGGAGTACGCGCCCAAAGGTGTGAACCCGGATATCGTTCGACTGATCTCTGACAAAAACGAAGAGCCCGAATGGATGACCGAATGGCGTCTGTCGGCCTTTGAACGCTGGACCAAGATGAAAGAGCCGACCTGGGCGATGGTACATTACCCGCCGATCGACTTTCAGGACCAGTATTACTATGCCCGTCCCAAGTCGATGGAAGAAAAGCCAAAATCGCTGGACGAGGTCGACCCCAAACTGCTGGCCACCTATGAAAAGCTGGGCATTCCGCTGAAAGAACAGATGATTTTGGCCGGCGTCGAAGGCGCCGAGAATGCGCCCGCCGAAGGCCGTAAGGTCGCTGTGGACGCGGTATTTGACTCGGTCTCTGTTGGTACAACCTTCAAGGATGAGCTTGCCAAGGCTGGTGTGATCTTCTGCTCGATCTCTGAGGCGATCAAGGAACACCCTGAACTGGTTAAGAAATACTTGGGCACTGTGGTTCCGGTATCCGACAACTTCTATGCCACGCTGAACTCGGCCGTATTCTCGGACGGATCGTTCGTTTACATCCCGCCGGGTGTTCGCTGCCCGATGGAGCTGAGCACCTATTTCCGCATCAACGCCGAAAACACTGGTCAGTTCGAACGCACGCTGATCATCGCCGATAAGGGATCATATGTGTCCTATCTGGAAGGCTGCACCGCGCCGCAACGTGATACCGCGCAGTTGCATGCCGCTGTGGTTGAGATCATCGTCGAAGAAGATGCTGAAGTTAAATACTCGACCGTTCAGAACTGGTTCCCCGGTGATGAAAACGGCAAGGGCGGTATCTATAACTTTGTGACCAAGCGGGCGGATTGCCGGGGCGACCGGTCCAAGGTGATGTGGACGCAGGTCGAAACCGGCTCGGCCGTGACCTGGAAATACCCGTCCTGCATCCTGCGTGGCAATGAAAGCCAGGGTGAGTTCTATTCGATCGCGATTGCCAACAATTATCAGCAGGCCGACACCGGCACCAAGATGATTCACCTGGGTAAGAACACAAAGTCGCGCATCGTGTCCAAGGGCATCAGCGCGGGCAAGGCGCAGAACACCTATCGCGGGCTGGTTTCGATGCACCCCAAGGCGAAGGACAGCCGGAACTATACGCAGTGTGACAGCCTGCTGATCGGTGACAAATGCGGCGCACATACGGTTCCGTATATCGAGGTCAAGAACAACTCGAGCCGTGTGGAACACGAAGCGACGACATCCAAAGTGGACGACGATCAGCTGTTCTACTGCCGCCAGCGCGGTATGGACGAGGAAGAAGCCGTGGCCTTGGTCGTCAACGGGTTCTGCAAGGACGTGCTGCAGGCATTGCCGATGGAATTTGCCATGGAAGCGCAGCAGCTTGTTGCGATCTCATTGGAGGGCTCGGTCGGTTGACCGGTCGAGCTTGACTATCGGCAACTCTAAAAGGTCATTCCTTGTGGAAACAGCTGCAGATTTCAAAAGATGGGTTAGAAGCTCCAGACGCTCTGGCGTTTTTAGAGCTACAGCAGGGCAGGTGGTTCGGGCTCGGGTTCATGACCGAACAGTCTTTTTTTCCGTGATCAATCCAAAAGATACGATACAAAAATGTCACTTTGGGGGTGCGTTCTACGAAGTCGAAGAGCTTAGGATGATTTCAGAACACTTCCCTGTTGGCGGCAGTTTTTTGGATATCGGCGCAAATGTCGGGAACCACAGCCTGTACTTGGCGCTGTTCCTTCACGCGTCTCTAGTAGTTCCTGTTGAACCCAATCCTGTGGCTGCCGAGATTTTGGTTAGCAACCTCCACTTGAATGGGATGGAAAGTAAGGTTGATTTCAACTGGGTTGGGTACGGTGTTTCGAACGAGGCACGCTCGGACCTTGGTGTGTCTTGGAACGCCAGGAATTTGGGTGGGGGTAAACTGATTGAGCAACAAGGGTCTATTCCCGTTGTCCCGGCTGCAGAATTGGTTAAAGACCGCTCATTCGACTTTATAAAAATTGACGTCGAAGGTATGGAAATCGCCGTTCTGGAAAGTCTTTTACCCAGTTTGGGACAAAATCGCCCTGTGATTTTTGTCGAAGTGGATGACAAGAATACCACCGAATTCCACGAACTGATCGCGACCAATGGTTATGAGGTGGTCGACCAGTTCAGGCGCTACCGCGTTAACGAAAACTTCCTGATCAAACCCAGCGAGGGACCGGCAAAGGTCGCTAAGTCTGCATAGCCATCAGGTAGAAACCAAAATTCAAACAAGGCGGCAGGTAATCAAACTGGCGCGAAAAGAGGAAAAATCATGCTGGAAATCAAGAACCTGCACGTACAGCTTGAAGACGAAGACAAGCAAATCCTCAAGGGTGTGGACCTGACGGTCGAGCCTGGCAAGGTACACGCGATCATGGGACCGAACGGCTCGGGCAAATCGACGCTCAGCTATGTGCTTTCGGGACGTGACGGCTATGAGGTCACCGAAGGTACGGCGACGCTGGACGGCGAAGACCTGCTGGACATGGAGCCAGAAGAGCGTGCTGCCGCTGGCGTCTTTCTTGCGTTCCAGTATCCGGTCGAAATTCCCGGCGTTGGCAACATGACTTTCCTGCGCACGGCGGTAAACGCTCAGCGGAAAGCGCGCGGAGAAGAGGAGCTGTCAGCGGCAGACTTCCTGAAAGAAGTGCGCGCCAAGGCCAAGACGCTGAAAATCGACGCCGATATGCTCAAGCGTCCGGTCAATGTTGGTTTCTCGGGCGGTGAGAAAAAGCGCAACGAGATCCTGCAGATGGCTATGCTGGAACCCAAGATGTGCATCATGGACGAAACCGACTCGGGTCTCGACGTGGATGCGATGAAGCTGGTGTCCGAAGGCGTGAACGCGCTGCGCAACGAAGGTCGCAGCTTTTTGGTCATCACCCACTATCAGCGGCTGCTGGATCACATCAAACCGGACGTCGTACACATCATGGCCGACGGTCGTATCGTGAAGACCGGCGGACCCGAGCTGGCGTTGGAAGTTGAACATAACGGCTATGCCGACATTCTGGCCGAGGTGAACTGATGGCTTTGCCACAAGAGAAACTGACCGCAACCGAGGAGCGGCTGGCATCCCTGGCCATGCCCGAGATGTGCGGATGCACCCGTGCTGCACGCGAGGATGCGCTTGCGCGTGTGCAAGAGATGGGCCTGCCTGGCCGTCGCGATGAGTACTGGAAGTACACACGTCCTGATACGCTGATCTCGGCTCAAGCACCGCGCGCCGAGGTTTTCGACGCGGGCGAGCCCATGATTTTCGAAGACATGGACAATCTGAAAATTGTCTTCGTCGACGGAGTATTCAGCCCCGAGGAATCCGATGATCTGACACTTGAGGGGGTGATGATCGACCGGATCGAGGATATCTGCGGCAAGGACATTCACTGGGCCAAAGAGCTGTATGGCGCGTTAGAGAGCCGTGGCCAGACCCCGGTGCCACGTCCGCTGGCTGCGCTGAACACAGCCTTTGCCAAAGATGGTGTTGCCATCCATGTGACAGGCAAACCGTCCAAGCCGATCTGCCTGATGTATCGTCACGCCTCGGAAACATCGGACGCGATGCTGCATCACGTGATCCGTGTCGAACCAGATGCCGAGGTCACCGTGCTTGAGGTTGGTCCGGCCGCGTCGCGCTTTAACAAGGTGATGGAGATTGACATCGCCGACAATGGGACGCTGCATCATGTGCGCGCGCAAGGTCGCGATCATGAACGTCGGGCAATGACTCATATGTTCGCCCGTCTGGGAACGGAATCGACCTATAAGTCATTTACCCTGACCGCAAACGGCGTTCTGACCCGCAATGAGCAGGTCGTGGAACTGACCGGAGATGATGCGGTTGCCCATGTGGCAGGTGCATGTGTCGGAGACGGTGATTTTCACCATGACGACACAGTGTTTATCACCCATGACGCGGTGAACTGCGAAAGCCGCCAGGTGTTCAAGAAGGTTCTGCGCAACGGTGCGACCGGCGTCTTCCAGGGTAAGATCCTTGTGAAAGAAGGCGCGCAGAAGACTGATGGCTATCAAATCAGCCAGTCGCTTCTGTTGGACGATGACAGCCAGTTCCTCGCCAAGCCCGAGCTTGAGATCTATGCCGATGATGTGGCCTGTTCACACGGCTCGACCTCGGGCGCGATTGACGAGACGGCTCTGTTCTACCTGCGATCACGCGGCGTTCCGGTTAAAGATGCAACCAACATGTTGACACTGGCCTTTCTGGCCGAAGCGGTGGACGAGATCGAAGACAGCGAAGTTGCTGAAAAGATCGTGAACCGTTTGGAAGATTGGCTGGCGCGCCGCAGCTGATGCCAGTCACATCGGATATCGTGGCCACGTACCGGGGGCCGGGGCGCGTCGTGCGTCGGCTTCTGGATTTGGGGCAGCGGGAAGACAGGGCCTTGGTCTTTGTCATGGGGTTTTGCGTGGTGGCTTTCATCGCACAGCTTCCCGGCCTCGCGCGGCGGGCGCATTTGGAAGGGCTTGAGCTGAACGCGCTGATGGCCGCGGCTTTGCTAGGCACTGTTTTCATACTGCCGTTGCTGTTTTACCTTCTGGCGTTCGTATCATACGGGGCTGCTCGTTTGGTTGGCGGTCGCGGCACGGCTTACGGTGCCCGTCTGGCTTTGTTTTGGGCTTTACTGTCGTCGACACCATTGGTGTTGTTGAACGGTCTGGTGGCGGGTCTCATCGGGCCAGGACCTGCGTTAACCCTGGTAGGGGCAGCCTGGTTTGGCGTGTTTATCTGGTTCTGGCTGGCGGGCCTGACACAAACACAAAGGCAGGCGGAATGAATTTCTCGACCCTAGGTAACATTGCGGTCCTGACGCTGGTCAACCCGGCTGAAGCGGCCCGGCACCTATTATCCTTTCGCGTCGGGCGCGAAGTTCTGTGGCTGGCCTTCTGTCTGGCCGTCGTTTTGAATGGGCTGGTGCAGTTTGGGATCGAACATCTGGTTCCTTCGCCGGAAGGCCTGAATGTTCCTGCACCCGAACCGATTTTCATGAGCCTTATCCGCTCGGCCGCCCTAATGATGTTCAGCATTGCGGCGTTCCTGTTCGTCGGGCGATTGCTGGGCGGGCGCGCGTCATTCGACGAGATCATGACGCTGACGGTCTGGTTGCAGTTCCTGCAAAGCGCGGCGATGTTCGTAACGCTTGTGCTGGCCATTTTCGTTCCGGTTTTGATGGTGCTGTTTTTGTTCGCCACAGCGCTGGTGAGCCTTTACGTCACGCTGCATTTCCTCAATGAAGCGCATAAGTTCGGAACGCTTTGGAAATCCTTTGGGGTCATAGTGTTGTCTGCGTTGATCGCAGCCCCCTTTGTCCTCGCTTTAACACCAAGCGGCCCGGTATAGGGATATGAAGACCATGTATGACGTAGAAAAAATCCGCGCGGACTTTCCGATTCTGTCGCGTGAGGTAAACGGCAAACCGCTGACTTATCTGGACAATGGTGCCTCTGCGCAGAAACCTCAGGTGGTGATCGACGCGGTGACCCGCGCCTATGCCGAGGAATACGCGAATGTGCATCGTGGCCTGCATTACCTGTCCAACCTCGCGACCGAAAAGTACGAGTCCGTCCGCGGCACCATCGCCCGTTTCCTTGGGGCGGCGGATGAGAATGAGATCGTCCTGAACTCGGGCACGACCGAGGGGATCAACCTTGTGGCCTATGGCTGGGCGATGCCGCGCCTTCAGGCCGGGGATGAGATTGTCCTTAGCGTCATGGAGCATCACGCCAACATCGTTCCCTGGCATTTCCTGCGCGAACGGCAGGGGGTTGTCCTAAAGTGGGTCGATATCGATGGGGATGGCGGGCTGGACCCGCAGGCCGTGATCGATGCAATCGGTCCCAAGACCAAGCTGGTCGCGGTTACACAATGCTCGAACGTGCTGGGAACTGTGGTGGATGTTAAGGCCATTACCGAAGGTGCGCATGCCAAAGGCGTTCCGGTGCTGGTCGACGGCAGCCAGGGTGCCGTGCATATGCCGGTCAATGTGTCGGATATCGGCTGCGACTTTTATGCAATCACCGGGCACAAGCTGTATGGCCCGTCCGGTTCGGGCGCGATCTATATTAAATCCGAACGCATGGCCGAGATGCGCCCCTTCATCGGTGGCGGCGACATGATCAAAGAGGTCAGCAAAGATCAGGTGATCTACAACGACCCCCCAATGAAGTTTGAGGCCGGAACACCCGGTATCGTGCAAACGATTGGTTTAGGCGTGGCGCTTGACTATATGATGGACTTGGGGATGGAGAACATCGCCGCCCACGAAGGCGCGCTTCGCGAATATGCGATGCAGCGGCTGACCGGTTTGAACTGGCTGCAGGTACAAGGCACACGTCCCGATAAGGCCGCTATTTTTAGCTTTACGCTGGATGGGGCAGGGCATGCGCATGACGTGTCGACGATCCTCGACAAAAAAGGGGTTGCCGTGCGGGCCGGTCATCATTGCGCTGGTCCACTGATGGATTTCTTCGGCGTGACCGCCACCTGCCGCGCCAGCTTTGGTTTGTACAACACCAAGGATGAGGTCGACACGCTGGTCGATGCCCTTGAACTGGCGCATGATTTGTTTGCCTAAAAGCTGGCCGATCCGGGTGGATTTTCAGTTGCACCCGGATCGGAACAAGGATAGCTAACGGCCAAGGCACCTGTAGCTCAGCTGGATAGAGCGCTGCCCTCCGAAGGCAGAGGCCAGAGGTTCGAATCCTCTCAGGTGCGCCATACCACCTCGCATTAGCAGTTATTCTGAGTGTCTTATATTGGAGAGTGCGTCCCTTAATTTGACGCTATGATGACGGGTTCTGATACAGTCCGGTAAGCGACAATATCTGGTCGATGGATCGCAGTTCATCGAGGTTGAGCTGTTCTTTTCATAAGGAATAATTCTAGGTTACTTAAAAACAAAGAGCGCCCAGAGGCGCTCGTTGTTTTTTAAGATTTTGGAAGTGTTAACCGCCCCAGCTACGGACCTCACCGCAGTCCATATGGACGAAATTCGAGCGGGAGTACTTGCCCACTCCACCAGCGCGGCAGGACATTGCAGCCTTGGCCATTTGCGACACTGAACGCGACGACAGGCGCAGGTCAGCCGCTTGGCCTTTCATGTGCAATGAGTTCTTGGCAACCCGACGAGAACGAGACCGAAGCATCGCGTTGGTTTGCGGAGAACGATAGCCGGACAGCAGCATATAGGGCTCATTTACGTCCAGAAGGTTATGCGATGCAGCCATGATGTCGATCGTGCGCAGATCCATGTCTTTGCTCTGATCGGTCCGCCAGTCACGCATGAAGTGGTTCACTTCTTTGACAGCGTCCTTGATGTATTTTCCGTCGACCCAATATATCATATCAATCCGTTCGCCGGTGCGACCGGAATACATACGAATACGGCGGATATCGCCGCCGCCTCGAAGGAAACCTGCTGCATTGGAATAGGTCGGTGCTGCCACAACTGCCGTAGCTGCAAATGCGCCCAGAAGGGCACGTCGGGTCAAGCCCGATGTACTGCTCATCGTCATTTCAGTTTCGTCCCGTACTGTTCCTGCCTGCACACGATGTTACGCGCGCGATATTAATTTTTTCCCATCCCAGATGCGGGATTTATGACACAGTCGGTTTTGTCCGCCAAGAAGTCTTTCGGATTCATCAATTCAAGGGGGAAATTTCGGCAGTTTTTTGCGCAGGTGATGCGAATATGTATAATATTGAGACATTTGGCGGCGCATTTCCGCTGGGCGATGCAAAGACGCATCACGCACCGAGAGATGCGCCAGGTTGATACGTTTGTGAATAGACAACGCGCCCAAGGCGTAACCATATTTGATCCGCGCACATTTCTGCTGCGTAAAATAATGAATAATCAAGGCCATCCAATGTTCTCAGGTATTCGGACCCGTTCTGGTATTATTTTCACCGCATGTTTTCTGGCTTCGGCGTCCGTAGTGAATGCAGACACCCGGCCAGCGACGGCGTTTCAGATGGCTGTTGCCGAATTTGCGCCCTCGGGGTCAGGAATCGCCGAGTTTTACCGCGAGAATGGTTTTGCCCCGGTTTGGGTTGGTGAAACGCCGCTGCATTCGGCGCGCCGCGCACGGCTGATACAGGCCTTGTCATCGACTGATATGCATGGATTGCCGCAAGGTTCGGACAGCGTCCAGTCCCTTGTGGAACAGATGCAAGAGGCCCGTACGACGCGCGATCTGGGCGCTGTTGAAATCAGTCTGACCCGCGCCTTCGCTGAATACGCGCGCAATCTTCAGTCGGGCGCGCTGCGCCCATCCCAGATTGATGATGGGTTAGTGCGCAAGGTTCAAAGGGCTTCGACAAAGGAGCACTTGCAGGGGTTGATCGCAGGGGAAAATGGCTCGTATTTCGATCAATTGGCCCCGCAAACAACCCAGTACCGGGCGTTGATGAAGCAGAAGTTGGTGCTGCAGGACCTCATCCATCAAGGCGGTTGGGGCGCGACGGTTCCTGTTGCCAAGTTGGAGTATGGTGACACTGGGCCCAATGTAATAAAGCTGCGGAACCGTTTGGTTTCCATGGGGTATTTGCGTCCTACCGCCAGCCCGGAGTTTGATGCGGCTTTGTTGGGTGCCGTTCAGGCGTTCCAGACAGATCATGGTCTTGCGCCGGACGGTGTGGCCGGTCAGGGCACGATTTCTGAGTTGAACCGCAGTGCCTCCGACCGTCTAAAGGCTGTCTATGTCGCATTGGAGCGCGAGCGCTGGTTGCCGCGCGAACGGGGTGAGCGGCACATTTTAGTAAATCAGACTGATTTCTCGGCCAAGATCGTCGATGACGGTTTGGTCACGTTCGAAACGCGCGCGGTGATCGGCAAGAACACACATGACCGACGCAGCCCCGAGTTCTCGGACGAGATGGAGCATATGGTCATCAACCCCAGTTGGTATGTGCCGCGCTCGATCATCACCAAGGAATACCTGCCCCAACTGCAATCAAATCCCAACGCCGTTGGCCATATCCAAATCACCGACCGCAGCGGTCGGCAGGTCAATCGCGGTGCGGTGGATTTCACCCAGTTCAACGCGCGGAACTTCCCGTTTGCGATGCGCCAACCGCCCAGCAAAAGCAATGCGCTGGGGCTAGTGAAGTTCATGTTCCCCAACAAGTACAACATCTATCTGCATGATACGCCTCAGAAAAGTCTGTTCGCGCGTGAGGTGCGGGCGTTCTCGCACGGGTGTATCCGCCTAGCAGATCCGTTTGATTTCGCCTATGCGTTGTTGGCCAAGCAGGAAGAAAACCCAAAGGCGTTTTTTCAGCGTGTTCTGGCCACGGGTAAGGAAACCACGGTGCAATTGGAACAGCATGTTCCGGTTCACCTGATCTACCGCACGGCTTATGTCGGCCCCAAGGGTGAGGTTCAGTATCGCCGGGATGTCTATGACCGTGATCGGAAAATCTGGGAGGCCTTGCAGAAAGCAGGGGTGGCCCTGCCGGACGTTCAGGGGTAATCAGCAGGGCAGATCCTTAAACTAGGAAGCCCGATATGCACTACACCATCCAGCAAATCGCCGACTCCCTCGGAGCTGAAAGCGACGGCGATACAGATCTGATCGTTAAACGCGCGGCCGAGCCCGGCGACGCGACGATAAACGATCTGGCGATGGCGATGTCTCCGAAATATGCCGAGGCGCTAAGTAGCGGCTCGGCGCGGGCAGCTGTGTTGTGGGAAGGCGCAGATTGGCAATCGCTGGGGTTGGAGGCCGCTATTTTCGTGCCCCGTCCGCGCATGGCGATGGCCGGGGTCACCGCCATGCTGGACCGCGGGCAGGGCGTTGCGCCGGGCATTCACCCGTCAGCCGTCATCGACCCAACAGCAGAGATCGCAGAAAATGCAGCCATCGGCCCCTTGGCCGTCATCGGTGCGCGGGTTCGTATTGGCAAAGGCGCAGTTATCGGCCCGCATTGCGTGATTGGCATGGATACGGTTCTGGGCGAAAACGCCATGTTACGTGAGATGGTTAGCATCGGGTCCAGGGCGCAGATCGGTGATCGTTTCATTGCCCAACCCGGCGCACGGATCGGGAGCGACGGGTTCAGCTTTGTTACCCCCGAGGTTTCGGATGTTGAGAATGTCCGCAAAACAATGGGCGACAAAGGTGATGCGCGGGCGCAAAGCTGGCTTCGCATTCACTCGCTGGGTGCAGTTGAGATCGGGGATGACGTTGAAGTCGGCGCCAATTGTACCGTCGACAACGGAACGATCCGGAATACCTGCATCGGAAACGGGTCCAAGTTGGACAATCTTGTGCATGTGGGGCACAACACACGGGTTGGGCAGGATTGTCTAATTTGTGGTCAGGCTGGCGTGTCCGGCTCGGTCGAGATTGGCAATAACGTGGTACTGGGTGGCCAGACCGGCGTGGTCGACAACATCTTTATCGGTGACGGCGTGATAGCGGCGGGCGGCACAAAAATCCTGTCCAACGTTCCTGCGGGTCGGGTACTAATGGGATATCCGGCCATCAAAATGGAAACCCATACCGACATCTACAAAGCACAACGTCGTTTGCCCCGCATGGCGCGTGACGTCGAGGCGTTGAAAAAGGCTGTTTTCAAACAGCCCCCGAGTGATTAAATCATCCGCAACGGGAAAATCAGAGGACCGACATGAGCATCACCGACCGCGTCATCGCAATCATTGCTGAGCAGGCCGTGCTGGAGCCTTCGGACGTCACGCCCGAAAGTACACTTGAAGATCTGGGTATCGACAGCCTGGGTCTGGTCGAGAGCATTTTCGCCATCGAAGAAGAGTTCGATATCTCGGTCCCGTTCAACGCGAATGAACCACAAGCCAGCGATTTCGATATCTCAAATGTGGCAGCGATCATTGCCGGGATCGAAAAGCTTGTGTCGGAAAAGGTCTGACCTGAAATTATGAAACGCGTTGTTATTTCCGGGGCCGGGACGATTAATTCGCTGGGTCACTCTGTCCCTGATACGCTTGAAGCTATGCGCGAAGGGCGTTGTGGTATCTCGCAACTTGAATTCCGCGATGTTGAGCGGCTTTCCATCAAAATCGGCGGCCAAGTGCGCGGGTTCGAGGCCGAAGGGCGGTTTAATCGCCAGCAGATGAGCCTTTACGATCGCTTTACTCAATTCACGCTGACCGCCGCGAAAGAGGCGATTGACCAATCCGGGATCGAGTTTCACGGAGATCTTGCTGCTCGGTCCGGTGTCGTTCTTGGCACCGCCGGTGGCGGCGTGTCCACTTGGGACGATAACTACCGTTCCGTCTACGAGGACGGTAAAAACCGTGTGCATCCATTTGTGGTGCCCAAACTGATGAACAACGCGGCGGCCAGCCACGTGTCTATGGAACATAACCTGAAGGGGCCAAGTTTTACGGTTTCAACCGCTTGCGCCTCATCAAATCACGCGATGGCATTGGCGTTTCAGATGGTCCGCAGCGGCGCAGCACCTGCAATGATCACGGGTGGATCAGAATCCATGTTGTGTTTCGGCGGCGTCAAAGCCTGGGAAGGCCTGCGCGTGATGTCCAAGGACGCTTGCCGCCCGTTCAGCGCCAACCGAAATGGAATGGTGCAGGGCGAAGGGGCTGGGGCTTTTGTCTTTGAAGAATACGAACATGCGCGCGCACGAGGGGCAGATATCCTGTGTGAGGTTGTCGGCTTTGCCATGTCCTCGGATGCGTCTGACATCGTGATGCCCAGTAAGCAGGGCGCGGCGCGTGCCATGTCAGGTGCGCTGACCGATGCACGCCTGAATGCGGACCAGGTCGGGTACATCAATGCGCATGGGACGGGCACAGCGGCGAACGACAAGACCGAATGCGCGGCGGTGGCCGGTGTGTTCGGGCCTCACGCAGACGACCTGATGATATCGTCCACGAAATCCATGCACGGGCACTTGATTGGGGGTACTGGCGCGGTCGAGTTGCTGGCATGTATCATGGCGTTGCGCGACGGGGTGATCGCCCCAACCATCGGTTATGAAGATCCAGATCCCGAATGTGCATTGGACGTGGTGCCAAATGAGGCGCGAGACGCGAAGGTGGATGTTGCGCTTAGCAATGCGTTTGCCTTTGGCGGGTTGAACGCGGTTTTGGCTCTGAAACGGGTCTGAAGCTTCGGAAGCAAAACGACAAAACGCCGCCCGAAGGACTGGGCGGCGTTTTCTGTTTTTCTAGTCATTAGTTTTTGATGACTTCCAGCTGGTCAAACCCGGCAGTGAACCCTGCTAGTGATATTTCCAATTGCAGCGCCTGCGAAGGTGCCAGAACAGAAACCATCGACAAGGTACCTTTGGTCCCACCCTTCAAAGCTTCGAGGTCTTGCTGGGTAAAGCCCACTCGCGCAAGGCACCCAACGGGGTTGCAGTGGTGATAATTGTATCGTTTGCCTGGCGCTCCGTCGATCGACAGGGATATCTGAGCTTGCAAAAGCACCTCGAGGGGCACAACGATGATCGCAGCAGCTACGACCGGAGATTCTTCGGGCAGCTTTTCAATCGTTATTTCCGCGATGGGCTGGTCTTGCTGACCGGTCAGAATCTGGCGCATGACACAAGGTTCGCTGTCAGTTCCTGTATTGATGCACAGGACTGCCCAGTCGCCGGTCTCTTCCTTAAGGTACTGCTCGCCAATACGCGGGCCGGATTCCCCAAGATCCAGGTCAGCACCGGTTTGGGTTTGCGGAGCCTCGGCATCCTGCGTTGCTTCTTGCGCATAAGCGGCACCACACCAAAGCGCAGCGGCCACAAGGCTGAGAGATAGAGAGTTCTTGATCATGAGTGCCTCGGCAATGTGATTGAGCTTTTTGACCCGTCTATCATCCTTGGATCATGGTGTCAGGCATTAAGCTGAACAAATGAGTGATCGTAGTCAGCTTTTTGCCGCTTTCCAGCGCTTGAAACCTGGATGAAACAAAAAAGAAAGGGAACCGGTGGAGCGGCTCCCTTTCATAAAATTTTCTCCCCGTCGGACTGGCCGACTTAGTTATGCGCAGACGTTACGAAAGGCGGTCGCATGCGTCAACTGAAAACCTGAAATTTTAATGGAAGAACCAGCATTGCTTTAAAAAAACCGCGCCCGAAGGCGCGGTCAGTCGACAGGGAGGAAGTTTGCCGCACCCGACCTCTGACAGCGAGGGCAGCAAAATGACTATCGCAGTCAAAGGTTAACTTTGTATGCTGGGTCCAGATCGGTGGAAATTAAGGCCTTACCTACATGGACAAAAACATTTTTCTGGGCGGCGCGGGTGAAGATTACAGCCAGCCTCAAAACCTGACCCTCAAATATGCCAACCGGCACGGGTTGATCGCAGGGGCGACGGGCACAGGCAAAACGGTGACGTTGCAAATCCTGGCCGAGGGGTTCTCTGCTGCGGGCGTCCCGGTGTTTCTATCCGATGTCAAAGGCGACTTGTCCGGGTTGGCAATGGCGGGCAGTGAAAGTCACAAGTTGCACCAGGCGTTTCAGGATCGCGCGGTTCGCATCGGCTTTCAGGATTATACCTATGCCGCATGCCCGGTAACATTTTGGGATCTGTTTGGCGAACAAGGCCATCCTGTTCGAACAACCGTTACAGAAATGGGGCCATTGCTGTTGTCTAGGCTCATGGACCTGAGCGAGGCGCAGGAAGGTATTTTGAACATTGCTTTCCGAGTGGCGGATGAAGAAGGGATGCCGCTGCTAGACCTCAAGGATCTGCAAGCCCTGCTGGTCTGGATCGGTGAGAACCGCACACAGTTATCCCTGCGCTATGGCAATGTCTCGACTGCTTCGATTGGGGCGATTCAGCGGCGGTTGTTGGTGTTGGAAAACCAGGGCGGGACCAGTTTGTTCGGAGAACCCGCGCTGGAATTGGCCGATCTGATGCGTACTGATGCGAACGGGCAGGGGATGGTGAACATCCTGGCCTCGGATAAGCTAATGGGGTCGCCGCGTCTCTATGCGACTTTCCTGTTGTGGCTGTTGAGTGAGCTGTTCGAGGAGTTGCCCGAGGTTGGCGACCCCGACAAACCCAAACTGGTGTTCTTCTTTGATGAGGCCCATTTGTTGTTCGAAGATGCGCCCAAGGTTTTGGTAGACAAAGTAGAGCAGGTCGCACGGCTGATCCGTTCCAAGGGTGTCGGCGTCTACTTCATCTCGCAAAACCCGGCGGATATTCCCGAAGATATTCTGGGACAACTCGGCAATCGGGTGCAGCACGCACTGCGGGCCTTTACCGCGCGGGATCGCAAGAACCTGCGTTTGGCGGCCGAAACCTATCGCGAAAACCCGGCCTTCGACACCGAAACCGCAATCCGAGAGGTTGGCGTGGGTGAGGCAGTCACGTCGATGCTGCAGAAGAAGGGTGTGCCAGGTATTGTTGAACGGACGCTGATCCGTCCACCGGGAACACAACTTGGGCCAATCACCGCGTCCGAGCGTCAGGCGGTCATGACGGCGTCACCGATGCAGGTCAAGTATGGCACATTGAAGGATCGGAAATCGGCCTTTGAAATTCTGCAGGCACGCGCCGATCAGGCCGCGCAGGCTGCTGCAAAATCAGAAGAACAAGAAGAGACACAATCTGTTGCTGAACGCGAGTTCGCCACGGCCAGGCGCTATTCCGGTGGCCGGGTCGGGCGATCTTCCTCTCGCGTTAAGCGGCAGAAAGATACTTTTGCTACAGCAATGAGCGAGGCCGTCATCAAAGAACTAAAAGGAACAACCGGGCGCCGCATTGTTCGTGGAATTCTGGGCGGGTTGTTCCGCGCTAGGTAAGCCCAAGGCGCCGCACAGCGGTTTGGTTGCGCGGCGCTATTTAGGTTACTTCAGACGACGCTGACCTTCCTGCCGGCAGTAGCCGTCAGCCTCGGCAACAGACATCTTTGTCGCGGGGTAGTCGATGGCACGATCCCAGATGACGCGATCCGGGCGGTACAACTGGCACGTCACCACACCCTTTGAGGTCTGGACCTGAACTGGATCGGTTTCCAGATCTTCGGGTGACGGGATACATGCGGCCAGGCTGGCAACAACTGCCAGCATTAGGATTTTTGGGATAAACGAAGTTTTCATGTGTCGTCTTCTTACTCTCGAGAGGTGACCTGTAGTATCAGCGTCAACTGACTAATTAACCGTGAAGGCGATCTGGCGCAGGTCCGGAAACTGCCCAACGATAATTCGGTCTATTAAGGTTCGGTTCATGAATCAAGAAACCGCGCCGATTTTGAGGCGCGGTTCCGAATATTCCCCTGAAAGTGATCTATTTCTCGGGGATCAAGCCCCTTGGACTGAATCTGAGAACAATCAGCAGGATCAACCCCATGGTCAGCAGGCGCATATGCGCGGCGCTTTCGATCAGATGTGCCTTAAGCGCGCTGCCATCAGGCAATCCAGCGGTGATCAGGTTCATCAGCCACAGCCCGATAGGTTCGACCTGAACCCACAGGAACCAGATCACGAACGCGCCCAGTACCGCACCAAAATTGTTACCTGATCCACCGACGATCACCATTACCCAGACCAAGAATGTAAACCGCAATGGCTGATACGCGCTGGGGGTCAACTGGCCGTCCAGCGTTGTCATCATAGCACCTGCAATTCCGCAGATGGCCGAGCCCAGCACAAAGATCTGCAAATGGCGACGGGTCACGTCCTTGCCCATCGCCTCGGCCGCGACCTCGTTGTCACGAATGGCGCGCATCATGCGGCCCCACGGGCTGTTCAGCGCCTTTTGCGCCATCCAGAGCAGGACCAGCAGAACGATCAGGAACAGAAACGAATAGCCCAGCTTAACTGCCAGCGTCGAAGCCGTGACTGTATCCAGCCCCAACCATTCGGCGCGAGCGATAAAGCCAGGGTTATTCTGGAGATCGACCTCATATCCAACGACCGGAGCAGGGCGCGGGATGCCATAGACGTTTTTGACGCCCCGGGCCAACCAGTCCTCGTTTTTCAGTATTGCGATAATGATCTCGGCAATCCCCAGCGTTGCAATCGCCAGATAGTCCGAGCGCAGGCCCAGAGCAGTTTTACCAATCAACCACGCTGCACCAGCTGCCAGCAATCCACCCGCGGGCCAGGCCAGCAGGACAGGCAGATTCAGGCCGCCGAGGTTGCCCGCAACAGCCGGTTCAATGGCTTCGACCGCTGCGGTATTGGGGTCGAGGACAGCGCGGTAAACAAAGAAGCCGATGATGAGAATGGCAATGATCGACATAGTCCGAACCCGCCCTTTGGGCATCTTCTGCGCCACCAGAACTGTGGCCACAACGGTTGCGGCGCCCAGCAGCAGGGCCAGTACAATACCGAAACCTCCGGCAGACCAGGCGCCAGGTGTTGTCGGGGTCGAGACCAGCACAACGGCAAGCCCACCCAACGCAACAAAGCCCATGACCCCGACGTTGAACAAACCGGCGAACCCCCATTGCAGGTTCACCCCAAGCGCCATGATGGCCGAGATCAGTCCCATGTTCAGGATCAATATCGCGGCGTTCCAGCTTTGCGTGAACCCGGTCAGCAGGATCAGGCCACCGACAACAGCGAAAAGCAGCGTATTTTTGACAGGCTCGGTCATACCGCTTTCCCCTTAAACAGACCCGTTGGTTTGAACAGAAGCACGATCAGCAAAATGACAAAACTTACGGCGAATTTGTAATCGGTGGACAGGAATTGCACCAATCCCGACGGCTCCAGGCTTTCCGGGGCAAGATAGGTCAGCACCTTTTTCCAGGCGTAAGTGATCGTGACCTCGGAAAAGGCGATGATGAATCCACCCGCGATGGCCCCCACAGGGCTGCCCAGTCCGCCGACGATGGCCGAGGCGAATATCGGCAGAAGCAGCTGGAAATAAACGAAAGGTTTAAAACTCTTGTCCAGCCCGTACAGGACCCCGGCCGTGGTCGCGAGCGCCGCCACGATGATCCATGTAATCATCACCACCCGCTCGGGGTTGATACCGGACAGCAGGGCGAGATCTTCGTTGTCCGAATACGCACGCATCGATTTGCCAGTGCGGGTTTTGTTGAGGAACCAGAACAACAGCACAACGGCAACAACTGCAACGATGACGGTAATGCCCTGAGATGTCTTGATCGCCAGCCCCTCATTCAGCCCGGTCATGGCCTTGAATTCACGTGCGGAGATCACAAACCGCTGACCGTCCGAAAACCTCTGATCGTCCGGGCCGATGATGAACCGCACCAGACCGTTCATGATGAACATCACGCCCATCGACACGATAACCAGAATGACCGGCTTGGCCTTTTGCTCGCGATAAAATCGATAGACCAATCGGTCGGTGATCAGCACCAGAACGATACAGCCCAATATGGCAAAGGGCAGAGCCAAAAGGGCGGTCGGCAGCGGACCAAAACTGACCCCAGCGGCCTGCAGCCCCCAGGTGACCAGAACGGCGATCATCGCGCCAAAGGCCATCGTGTCGCCATGGGCAAAGTTGGAAAACCGCAGGATACCGTAGATCAGCGTGACCCCCAGCGCCCCCAGTGCCAGCTGGCTGCCATAAGCAATTGCAGGCACCAACACAAAATTCGCAAGCGCGACAAGCGCGTTCAGTATGTCCATCTCACCTTCTCATTCCGCCGGGTGCGGCCTTATGGCATACCCGCGCGCAAAGACACAATATTTCAACGGTTATGGACGGTCGAATTCCGAAGAAAAACTGCATAGGGCAGCGTTCCTTTCGGGCATTCAATGCGCGCCTGACAGGATTATGTCCGTCAGACACGTCGCTGGTTCAGCTTTGCTGTTCTTGGGATAGTAAATGTGGTCAATTTTTGAGCGTACAGACCCCGCGTTCGTTGCGCTGTTGCCCGCCAGAGGCGCGAACTTCAAGGTGGCCAGTCTCTGAATCAACCGTGTATCCCACACTTCCGTTGCTTAGAATTTGTAGAAATTCCTGCGCGCCGAGGCTGGGGATCACAAGGACTTCATGTTCTTGACCCTCGGCCAAAAGCAAGCCCTTGGATTGCCCTTCGACCTGTTTCAGCGCGACCTGGTGGGCTGGTTCAATTGGATTGCACCCACCGGGGTTGCAGGTTTCGGTAATCTGGCACTCGTAAACAAATTCACCTTGCGCGGGGGCTTGCGACGCGGCCTGCGCGGTCGCAGGCAGAACGATGGCGGCAAGCGCAGCCAGATATTTCATAATATGTCTCCTGAAGGGGGCAATTGCCCGAAATATTTGAGAATCCAATCAGGATTCCCGCTGTTCGCGCGTTCGTGATTAGGGGCGGATCGTGGCGGAATTTGAGCCGAGACGAGGCGGAATTCTGAAGGGATTAATTTTAACAATTCTTAGGGGAGTGGGGTAACCAGCCGGGAACAAACCGTTTTATTGGAGGTTGTTTATCCGACCAGTGGCGCAAAGCTGCAAACGCCATCTTCTCGCCACGATTGATTGCCTGAAAGCACGCGGTTTAACCGTGTCAAAGAGGCGTTGACACGCGAACACAGCCTTTCACCTGGGATCAACTGAAAGTGAGGGCCGTCGTGCAGCCCGTTGAAGTTATTGAGCTAATTTATGATCTTGCCCTGTGCCCGAGGGCGCTGAATAAAGGGAGGTACATCATGAAATTCTACGCAGCATTGATATTGAGCGCGGTTTTGCCGGCGATGGCGTATGCCGCATCAAGCGACCCTCTGGACGGGGCGGATTTCGTCATCAACTGCGTGTCGGACAGTACTGGTGGCGCGGTGACATTAGCGAGGTCCGGAGCCACGGATAAGGGATTTATCGTCACAGATGATATCCGCGGAGAGGCGACGATCATTGCCGGTCTGAACTCGCTGACCTTCCTGCACATCATGGACAAGGACGTCGTGACCTTTGTTGTGGATTTTGAGGATCTGAACTACGACATGTCGATTAAAGGCCCGCATGCTGCGCAGGACTTCGGGTCTTGTGGTGATCCGATTGGGTGATTGAAATCAGGTGTATGGGTGGTGAAGACAGGGCTGACGAGAGAAGGTCCCGTTTTCTCACCTCGAAAACTTAAAGCTATTTTGGCATCACGAATTCCGTGCTTCAAGATTTGGTTTTTCACCCTGCATATGGTTACAGCTGGAGAGCGCAACAAGTGCAGCTAGGAAGATTAATTTCGTTATTAGTCTGAATCGCAAAGTAATTTCTGAGTGTGGTATTTGCCGGTTCACCCCATAATTTTCTATATACGGTTATTTCGGGTAAATCATCATCCTTGTCTAAATTGGCTCTACTATAGCTAATTTCTTCTAAGTCACCAGTCATAACAAGCGCATAACCTTTTACGTTGTAAGGGAATCTTGTTGCCCATTGAGCCAATCTTCCAGACGGAAGGTTATCTCTGGATCAAAACCAGCATCGTCCAGATACCAAACAGGCAATGGGAGCTACCAGCACGAGGATTTATGAAATCCACCCAAGCTGTTACTTCCTGCCAAGTGTCAAACGGGTAATCAATCGGAGTTATCGACTTGAAACTGACAAGTCGTGAACCAATGCCGTGTAAGCTATTTGAGTAGATTCATCAGTTTTCTTACAAAGAAACTGGTGGTCGCACTTTGAATTATGGTGCAATCGAATTCTACAAAATGGCTTTGCGGCCCCGAATACGCCAATACAGCGGTTGATGAAATTGCAAGAAATAATGAAGTAGCGGCGTATTTTTTCATCACCCCCAAGAAACTCTTCCGAACTTCGGGATCAGCCAGCAGTTCCTTACCCGTGCCGCTATACGCATTCCGCCCCTGAACCAACACATACCCTTTATCCGCGATCTCCAGCGCCTGACGGGCGTTCTGTTCGACCATCAGGATCGGTAGCCCGGTGCGTGAGACCTCGATGATCCGGTCGAACAGTTCATCCATCACGATGGGTGAGACACCAGCGGTGGGTTCGTCCAACATCAGCACCTTGGGCTGGGTCATCAGCGCCCGGCCCACGGCGACCTGCTGGCGTTGACCGCCCGACAGTTCTCCGGCCGCCTGGTTGCGCTTGTCGCGGAGGATCGGGAAGAGGTCATAGACCTGCTCCATCGTCTGACTGATATCGTTGCGGCGGATGAAGGCACCCATTTCAAGGTTTTCCTCGACCGTCATGGACGTGAAGATATTCGAGGTCTGCGGCACAAAGCCCATCCCCCTGATCACGCGGTCCTGCGGTGAAAGCTTGGTAATGTCCTCTCCGTCCAGTCGGACTGCGCCGGCGCGCACGTCCAGCATACCGAACACGGCTTTCATCGCCGTGGACTTGCCCGCGCCGTTGGGGCCGACAATCACTGCAATTTCGCCCTTGTCGACGGCAATAGTGCAGTCGTGAAGGATGTCGGGCCCCTTGCCATAACCACCGGTTATGGTGTCACCGATCAGGAAAGGGCCACCGCTGACCTTGTGGGTTTCCCCGCTGGTCGGATGTGCAGGGGTCATCGTGCCAATGCCTTTGGTATTGGCAATTGTTGCGTCCTTGTTGCCGTGATCGTCCTGATAGGGGTTGTCGCTTGCGCCCGCGGTCATGTCTGGGCCTCCAGCTTGTCTTTGTTCTTCAGGCCGGTGCCCAGATAAGCCTCGATCACGTGTTCGTTGGCCTTGATCTCGTCCAAAGTGCCCTCTGCCAGAACCTTGCCCTCGGCCATGCAGATGACCGGGTCGCAGATTTTTCCGATGAAATCCATGTCATGCTCGATCACGACGAATGTGTAGCCGCGTTCCTTATTCAGGCGCAGGATGGTGTCGCCGATGGTCATCAGCAGGGTGCGGTTCACGCCCGCACCGACCTCGTCCAGAAACACGATCTTGGCGTCGACCATCATGGTGCGACCAAGTTCCAGCAGTTTCTTTTGCCCGCCCGAAACCTGACCTGCCTTGTGGTCGGCCAGGTGTTCGATGGTCAGGAACTCCAACACCTCGTCCGCCTTGGCGCGCAGGGCGCGTTCCTCGTCGGCGATGCGTTTGCGGCCAAACCAGGTGTTCCACAGTGATTCACCCGATTGCGCGCCGGGCACCATCATCAGGTTCTCGCGGCAGCTCATTGACGAAAACTCATGCGCGATCTGAAACGTGCGCAGCAGCCCTTTGTGAAACAGCTCATGCGGAGGCAGGCCAGTGATATCTTCGCCATCCATGAAAACCTTGCCGCTGGTAGGCGGTAACACACCCGCTATCACGTTGAACAGGGTTGTCTTGCCCGCACCGTTCGGTCCGATCAGGCCGGTGATCGAGCCCTTTTGGATTTCCAGCGAAGCCCCGTCCACTGCGTGGAATCCGCTAAAATGCTTATGCACGTCCTCAACGACGATCATGGTTTTCCCTTGCCTTTTCCCCGAAAACAGAGGTGCAGCCTTTTGTCACTGAAACAGCCCGGACACAAGGCCCGGGCTGTTCGGTTTTGCTCTGTCAGATGAGGATTTAACGGTAGTTAACCGTCTTCATCTCACCATCGATGACTTCGATTTCGCGGTATGCACCGGCGCTTTCGCCGGGGCCGATCAGCTCAACACCCGAGGCGCCGACATAATCGATGTCTTGGCCCGCTGCGAGGAGCTCCAGACCCTTCGCCAGCTCACCCGGATAGATCTTTTCACCCGGTTCGTTGGCAACATCCATGATCTTGCCGCCATAGTCCGCCGGGTTGCTGGAACCCGCCGCCTGCATGGCCAGCAGGAACAGTGCCGCAGCGTCATAGGACTCGGGCACGAAGATGGACGAGCCGTCAAAACCCTCGGCTTCGGCCATGGCAAAGAACGAATCCGCAGCTTCGCTTTTCGATCCCGGGGCCTGACCATACGAACCATTCAGATCCGGACCGACGTTTTCAGGCAGCGAGTCACCGATCATGCCACCCGGCAGACCAAAGGTGTCAAATGCGCCGCTGTCCAGCGAGGACTGGATGATGCCCAGACCGCCCTGATCCAGATAGCCCGCAACGACAAGAATGTCGCCACCTGCCGATGCCAGCGCGCCGACTTCGGCCGAATAGTCGGCCTTGCCGTCTTCGTGCGCGGCAACGATGGTTACCTCACCGCCCAGCGCCTCGAACGAGGATTTGATCGCCTCGGACAGGCCCTTGCCGTAGTCGTTGTTGGTATAGGTCAGAGCGATCGAGTCGACGCCGCGCTCTTTCAGGATGTCGGCCATGATTTCGCCTTCGCGCGCATCCGATGGGGACGTGCGGAAGAACAGGCCGTTATCTTCCATAACTGACAGGCCCGGAGAGGTGGCCGAAGGTGAGATCATGACCATACCGTTCGGCACGGCGACGTTTTGCAGAATGGCACCGGTTACGCCCGAACAGTCTCCGCCAACAAGGCCGTTGATGCCTTCGGCAACCAGACGTTCCGCATTAGCGGTGGCCAGAGCATTGTCAGCGCAGCCCGTATCAGCACGTACGGGCGTTACGGTGGACCCTTCCAGCAGTTTGCCGGAATCCGAGACTTCTTTCATCGCCAGCTCAGCGCCGGACGCCATTGCTGGCGAAAGCGATTCAATCGGGCCGGTGAAACCGAACATAATGCCCAGTTTAACGTCTTCGGCCATGGCGGTGCCGGCCAACAGTGCGGTTGCTGCGGTTGCAGTAAGCAGCTTTTTCATGTGGTTACTCCCAAATTGGAACGTATTCGTTCTGGGCACGACCCTAGGCAAGCTGTTCGGAAAAGAAAAGTCCTCACGCAATTGTGTGGTTGCCACCTGAAGTTCTGATTGTTTTGTTGGGTTTGTTCCGTTTCTGGCGGCTGGCATGCTGCAGGTGGAGAGCTGAATGTTGAGAGTTTTCACGATTCTGTTTCTTGTCTTTAAGGCGGGGCTGCTCAGTGCCGACGTACTGCAAACTTCTTCTGGCCCTGTGCGAGTGACGCCGATGGTCGAAGGATTGGATGCCCCGTGGGCAATTGGTATTTTGCCGAACCAGGGGGTTTTGATCACCGAACGTGATGGCAAACTGCTTTATGTTGCGGATGGGAAAGCCAATTCCGTCAAGGGTGTGCCCGACGTTTTGGCCAAAGGGCAGGGCGGTTTGTTGGACGTGACGGTCGCCCGTGATTTTAACCAAACACGCGAGATATTCCTTACCTTTTCCAAACCACAGCGCGGCGGCGCCGGAACGGCCCTTGCGGTGGCCCGATTGTCTGAACGCGGTGATCGGCTGACCAACCTGCGTGTGATCTTCGAGGCTGTCCCGGGTGGCTCTTCAGGGCGTCACTACGGTTCCCGCGTGGTGGAAGCTAAGGACGGAACTTTATTCGTCACAATCGGCGACAGGGGGGAACGCCCCAAGGCGCAAGACAGGTCCAATCATAATGGCACGGTGATCCGCGTGAACCGTGACGGATCGGTTCCCGGTGACAATCCCTTTGTTCAGGCAAGCGGTGTGCAGCCTGAGATCTGGTCCTATGGCCATCGCAATCCGCAAGGGGCCGGTTTGGACGCAAGGGGCCGCCTTTGGATATCGGAACACGGGGCAAAAGGTGGGGATGAGGTCAATCTGGTTCAGCCGGGATTAAACTACGGTTGGCCAGTCATCTCCTATGGCGTGCATTATTCCGGCGACAAAATAGGAGAAGGTACAGCGAAGCCAGGCATGGAGCAGCCCGAGCACTACTGGGACCCGTCAATGGCTCCATCCGGGTTGATGGTTTATTCCGGCAAGCTTTGGTCGGACTGGAAAGGGGATATCTTCGTTGGTTCGCTCAAGTTCGACTATATCGCGCGGCTGGCGGGATCGCCGCTGCGCGAGGTCGAGCAGATCAAAGGCCCCGAGACTGAACGCGTGCGCGATATCGTCGAGGCCCCGGACGGATCGATCTGGTTCATTTCGGTCGGGCAGGGCGCGGTTTACAGGATGACCCCTTAGGTCTAAGGGGCTTTCAAAGCTTCAGTTCTAAGGTGTTTAGATGTTTCGAATTCTTCTTTCACTTTTTCTGAGCGTATGTGCGGCTCCGGTGATTGCAGACGACTTGTTCGCTTCTTACGAAGACTATGCATCCTTTGTTGACGCTAAGATGAAAACCGAGAGTTTTCGAACGCTATTAAAGGGCTAAGCAGCAAGACCCAAATCGTACCCCAAGAGGTAGAGAAAGTTCACAATCAGCTCCGTGAAGTGATTCCGTATTATTTGACAAATGCTGATGTCGTTAAGCGCGTAGAACTTGAAAACGGATATTGGCAAGAAATGCGCGCTTACTGGAATGGCAAAGGCAGCATTATTTACGTTTACGCTTTTTACGAGAGAGACGACGGCTTGGCGGTTCTTCATATCGCATTGAACACCAATTCCGAAGTCATATTCGGCATGTTCTAGAGATCTAAACTGACAATCGATCACCCTGCGCTCCACGCTCGCGATAAGGCGTGGTATTGTAATGCGCCCGGTAGCATTTCGAGAAATGGCTGGGCGAGGCAAACCCGCAGGCCAGCGCCACATTGATCACACTCATATCGGTTTGCATCAACAAGTTGCGCGCTTTGTGTAGGCGCAGCTCCATATAATACCGTTTGGGCGAACGGCTGAGGTAGCGGCGGAACAGACGTTCCAACTGCCGCGTCGACATGCCGACATCCTTGGCCAGAATCGAGGGTGAGATCGGTTCCTCGATGTTCTTTTCCATCATCAGGATGACCTGGCTCAGTTTCGGGTGGCGCACGCCGATCCGAGTTGGTGTCGATAGACGCTGGGTGTCTTGGTCGGTGCGGATCGAGGAATAGATCATCTGATCCGCAACGGCATTCGCCAAATCCTCGCCGAAGTCATCAGCAATGATTTTAAGCAGCAGGTCGATGGAAGATGTGCCGCCTGCCGTCGTCATCCGGTTGCCGTCGACGATAAAGACGGACTTGGTCAGTTCAACCTCGTCGAATTCTTCGACAAAGCTGTCGGAGTTTTCCCAGTGAATGGTTGCGCGTTTGCCATCCAACAGTCCGGCCTTGGCCAAAGTATAGGCCGCTGTGCATAGGCCACCGATGCGCAAGCCGCGCCTTGCCTCGCGGCGCACCCAGTTCAACACCTTCTTAGTGGTCGCCGCCTGAACGTCGACCCCACCGCAGATCATGACAACATCGTCGCGCTGCAGCTCAACCAGGTCTGAATCCAGCGCAAAGGTAGTTCCGGCCGAACAGCTGACTGTTTCGCCACCTTCACCCATCAATGTCCACGTATACAGCGTTTTGTCCGCCATACGGTTGGCTATGCGCAGGCTGTCTAGTGCCGAAGCAAACGACAGCAGAGAAAATTTGTCCAAAAGGACAAATACGAAATTGCGGGAGTTGGCCGCAGTGTCTTCCACCGTGACAACTTGGCGTTGCTCTTGCATGGCGAGGTGTCCTTGATTCGGCGCCCGGCGACTTTTTGTCCGACGTCAGATTTGGCAGCCACCTTGATCAAAGCTTGTTTGCTGCGTCAAGAGGGCCAAATCGTATATGGTCAGTCTTCAATGCATTTTGTATAGAAGCAACCTGAATACTTCAGCGGAGATCAAAGCTATGACTGAATGGCAAAAAACGAACTGGCGCAACAAGCCCCGGGTTCAAATGCCAGACTATACCGACGCGGCTGCGCTGGCCAAAGTCGAGGCGCAGCTTTCACAGTATCCCCCGCTGGTCTTTGCGGGCGAAGCGCGGCGTCTGAAGCAACATCTTGGCGCCGCCGGTCGCGGAGAGGCCTTCCTGTTGCAGGGCGGGGATTGTGCGGAAAGCTTTGAACAATTCAGCGCGGATGCGATCCGTGATACGTTCAAGGTGATGCTGCAGATGGCAATGGTTCTGACCTATGGCGCCAAGGTACCGGTGGTCAAAGTGGGCCGCATGGCCGGCCAATTCGCCAAACCGCGCAGCGCCCCGACCGAGGTGGTGGATGGCGTTGAGCTGCCCAGCTACCGTGGTGACATCATCAACGAGCTGGCCTTTACACCCGAAGCGCGGATTCCGAATCCGGGCAAGATGCTGCAGGCCTACACTCAGGCGGCTGCGACCCTGAACCTTTTGCGCGCTTTCTCGACCGGTGGTTTCGCCGATATGAGCATGGTGCATTCCTGGACTTTGGGCTTCACCGATGTACAGGACGTGCAGAAATACTCGGAAATCGCCGACCGTATTCAGGACACTATCGACTTCATGGGCGCGGCGGGGATCACGGCGGACACCACGCATGAGTTCTCGACCGTTGAGTTCTACACCAGCCATGAAAGCCTGCTGCTGGAATACGAAGAGGCGCTGACCCGTCTTGATTCCACCTCTGGCAACTGGCTGGCCGGTTCGGGCCATATGATCTGGATCGGTGACCGCACCCGTCAGCCGGACGGGGCGCATGTAGAATTCTGCCGCGGCGTCCTGAACCCGATTGGTCTGAAATGTGGTCCCTCGACCACGGCAGAAGACCTCAAGGTTCTGATGTCCAAGTTGAACCCGGAAAACGAGGAAGGTCGCTTGACCCTGATCGCGCGCTTTGGTGCGGGCAAGGCGGGTGAGCATCTGCCGCGTCTGGTCAAGGCCGTCAAGGAAGAGGGCGCCAAGGTCACATGGGTCTGCGACCCGATGCACGGCAACACGATCAAATCGGCGACGGGCTACAAAACCCGTCCGTTTGATTCAGTCCTGCGCGAGGTGCGCGACTTCTTTGGTGTGCATCAGGCCGAAGGCACCATCCCTGGGGGCGTGCATTTTGAAATGACCGGTTTGGACGTGACCGAATGCACCGGTGGGGTGCGTGCCGTGACCGAGGAGGACCTCTCGGATCGTTACCACACTGCGTGCGACCCGCGACTGAACGCGACGCAATCGCTGGAACTGGCCTTTTTGGTTGCCGAAGAACTGACCAACCTGCGCCGCGATCGCAACAAACGTGAAGCCAGCTAAGGCTTGCTGTCTTTAAGGTTAAAAGGCGGGCTGCATTGGCCCGCCTTTTTTGTCAGTCGTCCCGTGACGCAACCAGCCGTAGATGTGATCCGGGTTTCTTGAATTCTGCTTGCTCTTCCGCAAACCCGGCCGAGATTTGCCGCGCCGGTTGTTGCGGTGCCTGAACGTCTGATACAGCCCGCACTCTGGTGTCGGGGATTGAGAAACGGCGAGGCGTCGAGCCGATTGCACCGTCAGACATCATGACACCCAACACGCGGCTGACATCGCCAAGATCGCTTTTCAGGGGCAACAGGATCATACGTGCCTGCAACTGGCTGCGGCCCAGTTTGCCGGCGGCGACCAATCCAAGCTCGGCAATTGCCGGCTGGGCAAAGACCTGCTCCAATACGTCCGATATCTGGCCACGAGCGCTGGGTTCGAAAAACGCGGTTAACGGCATGCCGCGCACTTCCATGCCTGCCAGCTGTGTTAGGTGGCTTCCAGCCAGACGAAACCGGGCCAGACCGGGCGCGATACGTTCCAGAATGAACGTGTATTCCAGAACGTTCTCAAGCCCGCGCGGATCGATCTGCGCACGTTTGGGGACACTGTCACCGGTTAACAGCGCGGTCCAGTACGCCTCGACCTGTCGGATGGGCGAGAGGCTGCGCCCGCTATCAAAACGATCCATTGCGACGATCTTTCCAGAGTTCGATCCGAACCTGTTACCGAAAAACGTTTTCATTTACATCACCCTAGCGTCAATCGACCGTCATCTATCTAAAATTCCAGATATTGGGACCCTTCAGGTCCGATCATCCCTGACCAAAGCCAAATTGACACGAGTTGAGTCAATTTTGGAGGAATTCTTTAATGAATGGTTAACTTCTGGGCGAAGGCCGAAAACCAGCAAACTCTTGCCCTGCGCCCGCCGATGGCATTAGGTGCGACAACCGAGCAGACAAGGACAGCCAACATGATCAGATCCATGACCGGATTCGCCGCAGGCAAAGGGGCGTATGGACCCCATAGCTGGACGTGGGATCTGCGCAGCGTGAACGGCAAGGGTCTGGACATACGGTTGCGCATGCCCGAGTGGCTGACCGGGCTTGAAACTGCCTTGCGCGGCCAGCTGTCCAAATCACTGAGCCGGGGAAATGTCACCTTGTCCTTACGGTTAAGCCGCGAAGAAACTGCCCCTGATCTGGTTCTGAATGAAGACGCCATGGGCGCGGCACTTGCTGCGCTGGCCCGTACGCAGGAAATGGCGGCAGAAAGCGGCGTCGCGCTGGCACCTTCGACCGCGGCGGACCTGATAGGGCTGAGAGGAATGTTGGAGGCTGGCAGTGAAGTGGACGACCCCGCGCCTCTGGTCAAGGAATTGACGAACGAATTTGCCGACCTGTTGGCAGCTTTCGTCGACATGCGCCAGACAGAAGGCAAGGCTCTGGCAGACATTCTGGACGGGCAGCTTGCTCAGGTCGCTGACTTAGCGGCGCAAGCGGCCGAGCTTGCAGAACAACGCAAGGACAAGACCGCCGAGGCACTGCGCGAAAATCTGGCCCGTGTGCTGGACAATGCGCAAGGGGCTGACCCGGACCGGGTCGCGCAGGAATTGGCGCTGATCGCGGTCAAATCCGATATCACCGAAGAAATTGACCGCCTGAAAACGCATGTGAACGCCGCACGCGATCTGCTGTCGCAGGATGGAGCCGTGGGGCGCAAGCTGGATTTCTTGATGCAGGAGTTTAATCGCGAGGCCAACACGCTGTGTTCAAAGGCGCAAAGCGCCGAGCTGACCTCGGTTGGGCTTGAGCTGAAGGCGGTAATAGATCAGATGCGCGAACAGGTGCAAAATGTTGAATGACGATGGGAACAACTGACATGGCAGATCGCCGCGGCCTACTTATCATCCTGTCTTCGCCTTCCGGGGCGGGGAAATCCACTTTGGCCCGCAGGCTTATGGCCTGGGATGAAGGTCTGGAGTTCTCGGTTTCGGCCACGACCCGCGCACCTCGTCCGGGCGAAGAACACGGACGGGAATATTACTTTCTGTCAGAGGATGAATTCAGACAGCAGGTTGCCAAGGGTCAGATGCTGGAACATGCGCACGTGTTTGGGAATTTCTATGGCTCTCCGGCAGGCCCGGTGCAGGACTCGATAAATGCGGGCCGCGATGTTCTTTTTGACGTGGATTGGCAGGGTGAGGTTCAGATCCGCAATTCGGATCTGGGTAAGCACGCATTGTCGATTTTCATCCTGCCACCCTCGATCCCCGAATTGCGCCGCCGCCTGGAAACCCGCGGGCAGGACAGCGAGGACGTGATCGCCAAGCGGATGCTCAAAAGCTGGGATGAAATCAGCCACTGGGGCTATTACGACTATGTGCTGGTCAACGATGACCTGGACACAACCGAGGAAAAGCTGAAAACCATCGTCAGCGCGGAGCGTATGCGCCGTATCCAACAGCCAAGACTGCAAGACCACGTACGCACCTTACAGAACGAATTTGAAGGTTTGTCATGACCATCTATGCCTTGGGCGAACACGCACCACAAATCCACGACGATACTTGGGTTGCACCCGATGCCAACTTGATTGGCAAAGTAGTGCTGGGAGAAGGGTCCTCGGTTTGGTTCGGCTGCACCATCCGCGCTGATCATGAAGAGATTCGCGTGGGCGAAGGCAGCAATGTGCAGGAAGATTGCATCATGCATATCGACGCCGGTTATCCTCTGACCATCGGTAAGAATTGTACTATCGGCCACAAGGTGATGCTGCATGGGTGTACGATCGGGGAAAACACGCTGATCGGCATGGGAGCCATCGTGTTGAACGGGGCAAAGATTGGTAAGAATTGTCTGATCGGGGCAGGGGCCTTGATCACTGAAGGCAAGGAAATCCCCGACAACTCGCTGGTCATGGGAACGCCGGGCAAGGTCGTGCGGGAACTGGACGAAGCCGCGGCGCAGAAAATCACGCTCAGCGCGTTACATTATCAACAGAATATGCGCCGGTTCCGTGACGAGATGAAGCCTGTGTCCTAACTTGCCGGGAAGGGTCTGAAGAATGTCAGACGACCTGCTTGCCGAATTTGTCTCGGCCATTCCGATGCCGGCTTTGATGGTCGACCAGACCGAACGGATCATTGCCGCCAATGACGATGCCAAAACCCTGCTGACGCAGAATATCGTCGGTCGGCATTTCGCGACGATTTTGCGGCAACCTGGCGTGATTGACGCAATTGAACAGTGCCTGCATGCCAATGGTCCGGCAAAGGCGCGCCACCTGTCCAATGACGGAGCGCAGGACACCACGTTCGAGGTCGAATGCCGTTATCTGAACGGTGTAGGGGCGGTGTCCGGCGGTGCCATGCTGGCGACTTTCCAAGATGTCTCGCATGTCGAGCAGGCCAGCCAGATGCGGCGGGATTTCGTGGCGAATGTCAGTCATGAGTTGCGCACACCGCTGACAGCGTTGATGGGCTTCATCGAAACGTTGCGTGGTCCGGCGCGTGATGACGCCGCCGCGCGCGCGCGGTTTCTTGAGATCATGGCCGACGAAGCCAATCGTATGAACCGATTGGTGGGGGATCTGCTGTCACTGAACCGTGTCGAAAGCGAAGAACGTGTGCGGCCCAAAGATCAGCTTGAATTGACGGGGCTGTTGCAATCAACGCTGAACTCACTGCGCCCGCTGGCCGAGAGTGCCAACGTCGAGGTGAGCTTGAACGCGCCAGAAGGGCCTGTCTCGCTGATCGGGGATGGCGACCAGCTGCGTCAGGTCTTCACCAACCTTATCGAGAACGCCATCAAATACGGTGGCAGTGGGGACAGCGTCGACATTCGGGTGGAATCATCCGAACGCGATTCCGTCATGCGTGGTCCGGCTGTCAGGGTTTTGGTCAGTGACAAGGGGCCCGGCATTGACGCGATACACCTGCCCCGCCTGACCGAGCGATTCTACCGCGCCGACAGCCACAGATCGCGACAACTGGGCGGAACCGGGCTGGGCCTTGCGATTGTAAAACACATAATCAACCGCCATCGCGGGCGTTTGCGGATGCAAAGCGAAGTTGGAAAGGGTTCAACCTTTACCGTAATATTGCCGCGATAACAAAAGCTTGCCAGACGTGGTCTGCCTGTCATGTAAAAAGCGCATTGCAGCTTTGCGTTCCAACGTCCTGTTTTCATGCGATCTGTCATAAAGCTGTTACATACCTGTCACAAAAGGCTTACGCGCGACTTTTAGACGTTGGCGCAAGATCATCATGGGGATGATCACAAACTGATATGATCAAGGAGACTGGAATGTCCTTTGTAAAACTGTCGGCTTCGGCGCTTGCTATCGCTGCCGTATCGGCCACCGCTGCTGCTGCGCGTGACCAGGTTCAGGTTGCGGGTTCTTCGACCGTGCTGCCCTATGCTTCGATCGTTGCAGAAGCCTTCGGTGAAAACTTTGACTTCCCGACACCAGTAGTCGAGTCGGGTGGTTCGTCTGCGGGCCTCAAGCGGTTCTGCGAAGGTGTTGGCGAAAACACCATCGACGTGGCAAACGCATCGCGCGCGATCCGTGAAAAAGAGATCAAAGCCTGTGCCGAAAACGGTGTGACCGACATCATCGAAGTGCAGATCGGTTATGATGGCATCGTGTTCGCCTCGGACATTAACGGCAACACGTTCGAGTTCACGCCGGAAGATTGGTACAAAGCCCTGTCCGCGCAGATCGTTGTGGACGGCGAGCTGGTCGACAACCCGAACAAAACCTGGGCCGACGTGAACCCGGATTTCCCGGCGCAACCCATCGCAGCCTTCATCCCGGGCACCAAGCACGGCACCCGTGAAGTGTTCGAAGATAAGGTGATCCTGGCCGGTTGTGAGCATCTGGGCGACTTTGACGTCTACAAAGCGGCCAACGGCGACGACAAAAAGGCGGCTGAGAAAGCCTGTATCGCTCTGCGCACCGACGGCGTTTCGGTCGACATCGACGGCGACTATACCGAGACCCTGGCGCGCATCGATAGCAATAAGGACGGCATCGGCGTCTTTGGTCTGGCGTTCTACGAAAACAACACTGACAAGCTGCAGGTTGCGACCATGTCAGATGTTGTTCCGTCGACCGAATCCATCGCATCGGGCGAATACCCGGTGTCGCGCCCGCTGTTCTTCTACGTGAAGAAAGCGCATATCGGCGTGGTTCCCGGCCTGAAAGAATATGCTGAGTTCTTTGTCGCGGATGAGATTGCAGGCCCCGATGGCCCGCTGGCCGAGTACGGCCTGGTCTCTGACCCAGAGCTGGGCAAGGTTCAGGAAACTGTTGCAAACGAAGCCGTTCTGGGCGGTGGTTCCTAATCCATATCGAAAACCGAACCGGGGCGTTTTCTTCACGCCCCGGTTCTTTTTGGCTCCACTCACTGCCATCCTCACGGAGTTCTCATGGCGTTATCATGGCTGTTGCTAATCCTGCTTGCGCTGGCAGTGATCGGATATTTCACGGGCCGTTCCCGAGCCCTGGCTAGCGCGGGGGGTAACGCACGCGAACTGCATTCGTTGCCGTCTTATTACGGCTACAATGTTGCCTTTACGGCGCTTGTACCGGCCTTGGGCGTACTGATCATCTGGCTTTTGGTGCAGCCAATGATCATCGACAACGCAATATCCGGTTTGATCCCTGACAACGCGATCGACGAAGGGTCGGATCGCGGCCTTGTTATGAGCGAGGTGCGCCGCGTGGCTGAAGGCCTGAACGGTGCTGTTGCCGCTGGCACGATGACCGAGGCACAAGCGCAGAACGCGAATGCGGATATTGACACACTGACCGCGGCCCTGAAGGACGCGGGCCAGGTTCTGACGCAAGATATCACCCAGCCAATCTTGATGGCCGCTCAGAAATACCGCAGCATGACCAGCAGCGGGTCTGTGGCGATGCAGGTCGTAGTGCTGGCGCTGGCCTTGTTGGGTGCGGCCTTTGCTTATGTTCGCACGAATAAGGAATTCCGCGCCCGTAACGTGGTCGAGCAAGGCGTTCTGGCCTTGCTGCTACTGGCCGCGTCGATTGCTATTCTGACCACCGTAGGCATCGTCTTGTCGATGTTCTTCGAGACGCTGAACTTCTTCCAACTACACTCGTGGAAAGACTTTTTCTTCGGCAGCACCTGGGCCCCGAATTTCCGCGGTGGGAGTGAGCTGTCGATCCTGCCGCTTTTGTGGGGTACGCTCTATATCTCGGTGATTGCCCTGTTGGTGGCGGTGCCGATTGGCCTGTTTGCGGCTGTGTATCTGTCAGAATACGCCTCGACCGTGACGCGGTCGGTCGCGAAACCTTTGCTGGAAATCCTCGCGGGTATTCCAACCATCGTTTATGGCCTGTTTGCCTTGCTGACTGTGGGGCCTGCGCTGGTGTCCCTGTTCGGAAATGGCGGCGCGTTGGGGCTGGGGTGGATGGCAAGTTCCAATGCCGTTCTGACCGCTGGTTTGGTGATGGGTATCATGCTGATCCCGTTTGTCTCATCGCTGTCTGATGACATCATCAACGCGGTGCCGCAGTCGATCCGGGATGGCTCGCTTGGACTGGGCGCGACGAAATCTGAAACCGTGCGTCAGGTGGTTCTGCCCGCCGCGCTGCCGGGGATCGTGGGCGCGATCCTGCTGGCCGCCAGCCGCGCCATTGGTGAGACGATGATCGTGGTGATGGCCGCCGGTGCAATCGCCAAATTCTCGGGCAACCCGTTCGAGGCAATGACCACCATTACAACCCGGATCGTCAGCCAGCTAACCGGCGACACCGACTTTGCCAGCCCCGAGACTCTGGTGGCCTTCGCACTGGGTCTGACACTGTTCATCATTACGCTAGGGCTGAACATCTTTGCCCTCTACATCGTACGCAAATACCGGGAGCAGTACGAATGACCGATATTTCCCAAACACCTGGCGCTGCTTCTGCGGCGAAACCCAAGGGCGGTTCGCTGTTTGAAAAGGACGCGCGCACCAAGCGGCGCAATGCGGCTGAAAGTCGGTTCAAGATGTACGGTGTCGCCGCAATCGGTATCGGGTTGCTGATGCTGGTCGTACTGGTCACGAATATTGTGACCGCTGGGACCGGGGCGTTCCAGCAGACCTATCTTGAACTGAATGTCGAGCTAAAGGCCGACAAGCTTGATAAGAAGGGCAACCGCAATATTGAGGACATCAAGAAGGTTTCGACCTTCGGTTACGCGCCCCTTATTGCATCGGCTCTGGAAGCCGAAGTTCAAGAGCTGGGCATTCAAACCGATCTGAAACCTAAGGCAATGGGTAAAACCCTGTCCAAGGCAGCACAAGCCGAGCTGCGCAATTACGTCATCGCCAACCCAGATGAGATCGGCAAAACGGTCAGTTTCCGCTTTTTGACCAACAGCCGCGTCGATGGCTACATGAAAGGTCGTGTAACGCGTGAGTCCATCGCCAACGACAAGAGCATCACGGTTGAACAACTTGATTTCGTTGATCAGTTGCGGGATGCGGGCGTGCTGTACAAAGCCTTCAACCCTGATTTTATCTTTGGCTCGGACGCATCTGATCAGCGGCCCGAGGCTGCGGGGATCGGTGTATCGATGCTGGGTTCGCTGTTCATGATGTTTGTGGTGCTTGCGCTAGCGCTTCCGATTGGCGTTGCGGCCTCAATCTATCTTGAGGAATTCGCACCGCAGAACCGACTGACTGATATCATTGAGGTAAACATTTCGAACCTCGCTGCCGTGCCGTCCATCGTGTTTGGTATTCTGGGTCTGGCCGTGTTCATCAACTATATGCACCTGCCGACATCCGCTCCGCTGGTCGGTGGTCTGGTGCTGACGCTGATGACCTTGCCGACGATCATCATATCGACCCGCGCGTCGCTGAAGGCGGTTCCGCCGTCGATCCGTGATGCAGCGTTGGGGGTAGGGGCCTCGAAAATGCAGGCGGTGTTCCATCACGTTCTGCCTCTGGCCGCGCCCGGCATCTTGACTGGCACGATCATCGGCCTGGCGCAGGCGCTGGGGGAAACCGCGCCCCTACTGCTGATCGGAATGGTGGGCTTTATCGCCTCGAACCCACCGGATGGCATCGTCGCTGGTTTCCTGTCGCCAAACTCGGCCATGCCGGCGCAGATCTATGAATGGTCCAAGCGCGCCGACCCGGCCTTTTATGAACGCGCATGGGGGGGCATCATCATTCTGTTGATCTTCCTTGTGACAATGAACACCATCGCGGTACTTCTGCGCCGCCGCTTTGAACGCCGCTGGTAAAAGGGGCCCAAGATGAACCAGATGACAAATGTGGAGAGAAACGTGGACTCCAAAAACATCAAGATCGCCGCGAATAACGTTCAGGTCCATTACGGCGATACGCACGCCATCAAAGACGTAAATGTTGAAATCGAGGACAAAACTGTCACGGCATTCATCGGGCCGTCGGGCTGCGGCAAGTCCACTTTTCTGCGGTGCTTGAACCGGATGAACGACACGATCGACATTTGCCGGGTGCAGGGCGATATCCTGCTGGATGGCGAGGATATCTATGACAAGCGCGTCGACCCAGTACAACTGCGTGCAAAAGTGGGCATGGTGTTTCAGAAACCCAACCCGTTCCCAAAGTCGATCTATGACAACGTGGCCTACGGTCCGCGCATTCACGGTCTTGCGAAAAACAAGGCGGAACTGGATGAAATCGTGGAAAAATCCCTGCGCCGCGGTGCGATCTGGGACGAGGTCAAGGACCGCCTGGACGCCCCTGGCACCGGTCTGTCCGGCGGTCAGCAACAACGCCTGTGCATCGCCCGCGCTGTGGCGACGGAGCCCGAGGTTCTGCTAATGGATGAGCCATGCTCAGCCCTGGACCCGATTGCAACAGCACAGGTCGAAGAACTGATCGACGACCTGCGCGCGCGCTATTCGGTGGTGATCGTCACTCACTCGATGCAGCAGGCCGCACGGGTCAGCCAGAAGACCGCATTCTTCCATCTGGGCAATCTGGTGGAATTTGGGGAAACCGGGCAAATCTTTACCAATCCCGTCGATCCTCGCACGGAAAGCTACATCACCGGCCGGATCGGCTGAACACAGGTATTCAGATATGAGCGAACAACATATTGCATCCGCCTTCGACCGCGACCTAGAAGCCATTCAGGCCCATATCATGAAGATGGGCGGTCTGGTCGAAGCCGCCATCATGAACTCGGCCCGGTCCCTTGAAACACGCGACGAGGAACTGGCTCAGCAGGTTCGTCAAGGTGACAAGGCCATCGACGCTCTGGAAGAGTTGATCAACGAAGAAACCGCCCGCCTGATCGCGCTGCGTGCGCCGACCGCCAGCGATCTACGTCTGGTGCTGTCAGTTCTGAAGGTATCTGCCAACCTGGAACGCATCGGCGACTATTCCAAAAACATCGCCAAGCGCACCACAGTTCTGGCCAGTGGGGGTGATATCAACGGCAGCGCGGCTGCCTTGCGTCGTATGGCGCGCGAGGTTGAGCGCATGCTGCGCGACGCACTGGACGCATATATTCAGCGTGATGCCGAACTGGCCGCCGAGGTGATCGACCGCGATGAAGAGGTCGACCAGATGTATAACGGTCTGTTCCGCGAATTGCTGACTTTCATGGCTGAGGACCCGCGCAATATCTCGTCCTGTATGCACCTGCATTTCATCGCCAAGAACATCGAGCGTATGGGTGACCACGTCACCGCGATTGCCGAACAGGTCGTGTATTTCGTCACCGGCGAGCGCCCGACCGAGGCGCGCCCGAAAGCCGATATAACCTCTCAATCCGCCTAGGAGTTCAGACGAATGTCCGCTGATCAACCAACCGTTCTGGTGGTCGAGGATGAACCGGCCCAGCGTGAAGTGCTGGCCTATAACCTCGAAGCTGAAGGGTTCCGCGTATCCAAGGCCGCCAATGGCGACGAAGCCATGCTGTTGGTCGATGAGGAACAGCCTGACATCATCGTATTGGATTGGATGATGCCGAATCTCAGCGGGATTGAGGTCTGTCGCCGTCTTAAAATGCGCCCTGATACACGCGCAATTCCGATCATCATGCTGTCGGCGCGCACGGAAGAGATCGACAAGGTGCGCGGTCTGGAAACCGGCGCAGATGATTACGTTGTCAAACCGTATTCGGTGGTAGAACTAATGGCGCGGGTGCGCACCCAACTGCGCAGGGTCCGCCCGGCAACTGTTGGTATACGTCTTGAATTTGACGACATCATTCTGGACGCGGAAACGCACAAGGTGAGCCGTAACAGCAAACCATTAAAGCTTGGCCCGACCGAGTTTCGCCTGCTGAGCACATTCATGGAAAAACCCGGCCGCGTCTGGAGCCGCGAGCAACTGCTTGACCGGGTTTGGGGCCGCGATATCTATGTCGATACGCGCACCGTAGACGTCCATATCGGTCGGTTGCGAAAAGCGCTGACCCAGCATGGCGGCAATGACCCGGTTCGAACCGTTCGCGGCGCCGGTTACGCTCTGGGTTGAAGGCCGGGCAGGGGTATGAGTTTTGCTCATAGCCAGATGCCAAACTCTTACTGTCTTTTGCTGAAAGGCCGGGTTAGTTTGCCGCGAAGCTGATTGAGCGGAGAAGCACCATGAACGCCCCTGACACCAAGCCAACTCTGCGCGCCAAAGATGCGCCTGATATGGGTAAATTCACATGGGATGACCCTTTTCGTTTGTCCGATCAACTGACGGAAGACGAACGTATGATCGCCGCCAGCGCCAACGCTTATGCGCAGGAAAAGCTGCAACCAAGGGTGACCAAGGCCTATCAGAACGAAGAAACCGACCCCGAGATTTTCCGCGAAATGGGTGAAATGGGCCTGCTGGGCACCACGATCCCCGAGGAATACGGCGGACTGGGGGCAGGGTACGTGTCCTACGGTCTGGTCGCGCGCGAAGTCGAGCGTGTAGATTCGGGCTATCGCTCGATGATGTCGGTGCAAAGCTCATTGGTGATGTACCCAATTTATGCCTATGGCAGTGAAGAACAGCGCCGGAAATACCTGCCGAAACTGGCCAGCGGTGAATGGATCGGGTGTTTCGGTCTGACCGAGGCTGATGCAGGATCGGATCCGGCCGGTATGAAAACCCGGGCCGAGAAAATAGACGGCGGATACCGTTTGACCGGCAGCAAGATGTGGATCTCGAATTCTCCGATTGCGGATGTGTTTGTGATTTGGGCCAAGTCAGACGCCCATGACGGAAAGATCCGTGGTTTTGTCTTGGACAAAGGTCTTAAGGGACTGAGCGCTCCGAAAATTCAGAACAAGCTGAGCCTACGGGCGTCGATCACCGGCGAAATCGTTTTGGACGGCGTCGAGGTCGACGAAAACGCGCTGTTGCCGCATGTACAGGGGCTGAAAGGTCCGTTTGGTTGTTTGAATCGTGCACGCTATGGCATCAGCTGGGGCGTGATGGGGGCGGCTGAAAACTGCTGGCACGCCGCGCGCGAATACGGGTTGGATCGAAAACAATTCAATCGTCCGCTGGCGCAGACGCAACTGTTTCAACGCAAGCTGGCAGACATGCAGACCGAAATCTCATTGGGTTTGCAGGCAAGCCTGCGCGTTGGCCGTCTGATGGACGAAGCGAATGCCGCACCCGAGATGATTTCGATCGTCAAGCGCAACAACTGCGGCAAAGCGCTGGATATCGCGCGGATGTCGCGGGATATGCACGGCGGCAACGGTATCTCGCTGGAGTTCCATGTCATTCGCCACATGGTCAATCTTGAGACTGTGAATACCTATGAAGGGACCCATGATGTGCATGCGCTGATCCTGGGGCGGGCTCAAACCGGGTTGCAGGCATTCTATTAAGGTTAGCGTGTAATTGGTATTATGGTAAAAAGATGATATGCCTGATATGCAAATTACACCATTTTAACAATGGATTACGACGGTTCACTGAACCGTCGTTTGAATAAGCTGAATGGAACTGCGCGGAAAAACTGTGGTTGTCACCGGTGCCGCTCAGGGTATTGGCAAAGGTCTGGCTGAGCGGTTCGCCAAAGACGGTGCCACTGTTGTCTGTTCAGATATCGACCAGCGCGGCGCAAAATCCGTGGCCTCACAAATCGGAGGTCACGGACTGGCATGCGATGTGTCGAGCGAAGACGATATCAAAACTCTGATCAACACTGTTGAAAACGAAATTGGACCCATTGATCTTTTCTGTGCCAATGCCGGTATTCTGACACTTGGCGGTCTGGATGTTCATGACCAGGATTGGGATCGCATCTGGAAGATCAATGTCATGTCCCACGTCTGGACCGCGCGCCATATGGTGCCGCGTATGGTTGCGCGTGGCGGTGGTTATATCATGATCACGGCGTCTGCGGCTGGCTTGCTAAATCAACCCGGCGCCGCACCGTATGCCGTCACAAAGCATGCGGCAGTCGGATTTGCCGAGTGGCTGTCAATTACATACGGCCAGAAAGGTTTGCGTGTGTCTGTTCTATGCCCACAGGCGGTTCGCTCCGAAATGACGCGCGGGCATGAAACTTCGGTCGCTGCAATAGACGGCATGTTAGAGCCTGAAGAAGTGGCTGATGCCTGTCTTTCAGCTATTCAGTCCGAGCAATTTCTGGTCCTGCCGCATCCCGAAGTTCGGGATTACATGCAACTTAAAGCTGGTGACTACGATCGCTGGCTGTCCGGAATGCAAAAGCTAAATCAGCGGTTTATCGAAGACACCTAAGGTTTGTGCCGCACCTTGCGCATCAAACCTTCCTGCGCCACCGAAGCGACCAGTGTGCCGTCTTGCGCATAAATGGACCCACGATTGAAATTACGTCCCTGCCCGCTCCAGGGAGAATCCATTGCGTATAGATGCCAGTTTTCGAAATGTATCGGCGCGTGGAACCACAAAGCGTGATCCAGGCTTGCTCCGTTGACGTCTCCGGCAAACCAACTAAGCCCATGCGGGCGCAGGCCGGACGTCATCAGGTACATGTCAGACGCATAAGCCAGAATCAGATGTTGCGTCACCGGATCAGTTCCGGCGGCAGCTTTCATGCGAAACCAGATCTGGTTTCGGTCGTCTGATTTTTCGGGGGAAAATGGATTTTGGTGATCCACTTCGCGCACCTCGATTGGACGTTCTCGCAGCAGTTCGTCGCGTAATTTTTCGGGAACCTGGTCCACGTATCTTTGGCGCAATTCCTCGCGGGCCGGATAAGCTTCGGGTGCTTTGGTCTGCGGCATGGCGTGCTGGTGATCCCATCCTTCGTCCTGAACATGAAACGAGGCTGACATGTTGAGGATTTGTTTGCCGTGTTGGATCGCAACGACGCGACGTGTGGTCATGGAACCTCCATCACGCGCTCTATCAACTTGATAAATAACAGGAATAGACGGATCACCAGCGCGAATGAAATAAGCGTGCAGTGAGTGGCACAGGCGATCTTCGACAGTTCGATAAGCCGCTGCTAGGGCCTGAGCGATCACCTGACCTCCGAATATGCGTGTTGGTGTTTCACCACCCGATCCGGTGCCGCGAAACAGGTCGACCTCAAGCCTTTCGATGTCCAAAAGGTCAAGAAGAATACGTTCTGCTTCGGTCATGTTGCGGTCTCCGGGTGTTTTAAGTCTTGGGTATCAGCGGTCAGAACGTCATTCAATCAATGCCCCGAGGACAAGCGCCTTTAGCTCTGCCCGCGATGGGTATGAACTGGAGGGTGACAACTGGGTGAAGAAGACTGTGGTCAGGTCGTTGACCCGGTCGATCCAAAAGTATGTCGACGCCATGCCGCCCCAGCCAAAATCCCCCAATGAGCCTGGCACTCGGGTTCGACCGGGGTTTATCACCACAGCACCGCCCAAGCCGAATCCTGTACCCTCCATGGGCTGTTCTGCGAAACTTTGCGGACCCATCGCGGCGATGTCGCCTGGCAAATGGTTGCGCAGCATGTAGTCGACGTTTTTAGGACCTAAAAAGCGATGGCCCGCGCCCTGCCCGCGATTTCGCAACATCTCCGCAAACCGTGAATAGTCGTCGATCGTGCCAACCAAGCCGCCACCACCCGAAAACGTCGTGGCGTTTTCGAACGGAGACCCTTTGGCCTGATCAACCAGCCGCAGGGTCTCGGCACCGGTTTGTGCCGAATTCAAGGCCATCGCGTCCCCGGCCAACGGAGTGTACAGCGACGCAAACCGATCCCCTGCCCCTTTTGGCACTGAAAACCGGGTGTCCTTCATTTCAAGCGGTTCAAGAACTTCCGTCGCGAGAAACTGATCCAGGGTTTGACCCGAAACAACCTCGATCACGCGGCCAATAACGTCGATGCCCACGGAGTATTCCCAGCGAGTGCCCGGTTGGAACGCAAGAGGCAGAGCAGCGAGGTCGCGAACACGGTCGGCCAAAAGACCCTGATCCGATTTGAACATAAGGTCCTGTTCATCCATAGCTTGCGGCAGCACTCCGGGGTTGAAGGGATAGCTGAACCCACTTGTATGCGTCAGGAGTTGATGCAGCGTCGGCGTAGGTGCGTCTTCGGTTTGATCTAACCGCGTGGCCCCCGGAATCAGTGCCTGCATTTTGGAAAATTCTGGCAGAAATTCTGATAGTTGCGCATCGAGGTGAAACAAACCCCGCTCGGCCAGCATCATCAGAGCGACAGTGGTGATCGGTTTGGTCATTGAATAAATGCGCACAATTGTATCGCGCTGAAAATCCAGATCATCTTCAACGCTTCTTTTGCCGCAGGCGTTGAAAAACACCTCGGAGCCTTTGTGTTTCACCAACAGGGAGTTGCCCGCGTATTTTCGCTTATCGACATAACGCTGCATCCAATCGGCAATGCGGCTCAGGCGGTTCGCGTCGAAGTTTGTCATTGATGATTAACCCTTTGGTACATGGGCGCGATCTTGCGGGCTTACGTGCTGAATTGACAGGGAAATCGACCACACGGACTGCAAGCCTGTTACACTAGGGTCGTAGCGGATTCGCTTGTCACGAGTTGGTTCATTTCTAGTGTTCAAATTCTCGGAGGAGCAACATGGCGCAACATATAGATTTCGTTTATGATTTTTGCAGTCCCAATGCATTTTTGGCGTTTAAGACCTTGCCGGATTTGGCAGGCGAACACGGTGTGCAGGTGAACAATGTGCCGGTCCTGCTGTCGACGGTTTTCAAGGTGACCAACAACCAAAGCCCGTTTCAGGCTTTTTCGGAAAACCGTCAGAAATCGGCCTATCTGACTCATGATCTGCATCGATTTGCGCGCACGCGGGGCCTGAGCTTTCACATGAGTCCTCATTTTCCGATTAACACCAAATTTGCCATGCGTGGGGCTGTGTTTGCGTCCGGAAAACCTTGGGAAGACAAATATATGAACGCTGTTTTCGATGCGATTTGGGTGCATGGTCAGAAGGTCGATGAACTGGGTGTTCTGTCGGAAATCATGCAAGAGAACGATCTGCCAGCGCGTAAAATACGCGAGGCGATGACCAGCGTCGACATCAAGCAACAATTGAAAGACCAGACCAAGGCCGCCGTAAAACGCGGTGTGTTCGGCGTTCCCAGCATGTTTGCGGGGTCCGAAATGTTCTTTGGCAAGAATAGTCTTGGAAATCTAGGGTTGGAGCTGTCAAAAACCCCTTAGCCTTCTATGGCGTCCAGCCCGTGGCGTGCGAATATTGGAACATACGAACCAAGTATCATCGCCCGTTCCGGGTCGGAAGCATTTCCGTCCTGCGCGCGTTTGAAGACCCCCTGCAAAATCGCGGCCATACGAAAGAAGTTGAAGGCCAGATAAAACCCGAAATTGTCGATCCCGGAAAGGCCACGACGCTGGCAATACTGATCGATAAATGCCTGATCTAAGGGCAGGCCTAGACTTGCCCGATCAATTCCGGCCAGCCCCCTGCCCTCGGCACCCGGCGGCATCTGCCACTGCATGATCACTGCCGCCAAATCTGCATACGGATGCCCGATCGTCGACAATTCCCAATCCAGAACCCCGATGCACTGTGTGCCGTCTTTCTCAAACATCAGATTGTCGATACGGTAATCACCATGCACCAGCGTTCTTTGGCCGTCATCTGCGGGTATCGAACCTTCAAGGGCGGTCATCAGCGCATCCATCTCGGGGATATTTGCGGTCTCAGAGGCGCGGTACTGTTTGATCCAGCGCGCAATCTGGCGTTCAAAGTAGTTTCCGGGCGGGCCATAGTCAGATAGTCCGGCGGCATCTATATCCACCTCGTGGAGGTCGGCCAGTACACGGTTCGTTTCATCCAGCACGGCGCTGCGAGTGGCATCGGTTTCCCCGCTCAATGTAGGTTCTAGAAATACGCGCCCTTCCAGATGCTCCATAACATAAAAATCCGACCCGATGACATCGCCATCCTCGCACAGCAGGTACATTTTCGGGACCGGTACGACACTGTTGGCCAACGCGCTTTGAACACGGAATTCCCGATCCACCGCATGGGCAGATTTCAATAACGCACCCGGAGGCTTGCGACGCAGAACATAAGACTGATCGGGGGTTTTCAGCAAAAAGGTCGGGTTGGATTGCCCTATCGCAAACTTTCTCGCCTGCAACGGCCCACAATAGCCCGGAAGATGCGACTTGAGGTACGCATCCACAGCTGCCAGATCCAAACTCGTGCTGTCCATCTACGTCTGAATCCTCACAAAGCTTCGGCAAATATGTTCCCGGCCGTCTCGACGTTGATCCCACCGGACACCGGGATCACTGCACCGGTGACATAGCTGCCGCCACGACCGCATAGGAACAGCATACAGCCGGCAATATCCTCATCACGCCCAACCCGACCCAAAGGAACCGAGTTACCAACCCTTTCGCGTGTCTCTTCATCGGCCGTGGCAAAGGCAGTCATCTTCGAGACGAACGGCCCCGGTGCCAGCGCGTTGACCGTGATGTGGTAGGGCGAAAACTCCTTGGCCATGATCTTGGTCAGGTGCAGCACTGCCGCTTTCGAAGCCGAGTAGCTATAAGCCCCATCGCCCATTGGCACCTCACCCATGACCGAACCGACATTGACCACTCGCGCCGGGTCGTCAACTAAGCCAGACTGCATCAGCATCGGCAACAGTTTTTGGGTCAGCTCGAACAAACCCGCGACATTGACCGTCATAACTTTATCCCAGGCCTCATGTGGGAATTGTCCCATCGGCGCACCCCAGGTTACGCCTGCATTATTCATCAGGATATCAAGGCGATCTGTTCGCTTGTTAACCTCGGATACAAGCGCCGCGATTCCATCTTTGGTTGCAACATCACCGCCGAACCCTTCGGCATGACCGGGCGCATCCAAAGCGTTCAGCTCAGCCGCAACGGCTTCGCAGGCGTCTGCTTTGCGGGATGCGATCAGAACACGCGCCCCTGCCCGCACCAAAGCCTCGGCCGCCATTCGCCCGATGCCTGTTGCGCCACCGGTGACCAGTGCGGTTTTGCCTTGCAATGAGAATAACGTGTCGGGGGTCATGGTCTGCTCCTCGGTAAAGTGGCTATAGGCACGTCTGGGAAATGGTTGATTTCTTGACAACTCATTGGTCCGCGCCAAAGCTCCTCATATCCGAATAACAGGGATAACGGGATTAATATGCAAGCTTTACTCAGCGTCGCGCCGGGCGGGCCAGATACACTAGAGCTGACCAGCCTGCCTGATCCAGTACCGGGTAAAGGCGAATTGCTGATCGGGGTTAGGGCCGCAGGCGTTAATTTCCCCGACACACTGATCATTCAGGACCTCTATCAGATCAAGCCACCCCGCCCCTTTGCGCCGGGCGGTGAAATCGCCGGGGACGTTCTGGCCATTGGCGAAGGTGTGACCGGTTTCAACGTTGGAGACCGTGTTCTGGCGCTGACCGGGCATGGCGGGTTTTCAACACATCTAACAATCCCCGCTGCAACCGCCATTAAATTCCCAGGCTCGATGCCATACGAGGATGCGGCCTGCTTTGTCTTTACCTACGGCACGTCTTATCACGCGTTGAAAGACCGCGCTGCCCTGCAGCCCGGGGAAACCCTGTTGGTGCTGGGCGCTGCCGGAGGGGTCGGGTCGGCCGCGATCGAGCTGGGCAAGGCCATGGGTGCACGTGTGATTGCCGCAGTCTCATCTCCAGACAAAGCGGATTTTTGCCGAGATTTGGGGGCGGATGAAACGCTTATCTACTCCCGTGAGATGAACAAAGAGGCACAAAAAGAATTCTCATCGGGAATCAAAGGTTTGGCAGGGCCGTTAGGTGTAAATGTCGTTTATGATGCTGTGGGTGGAGATTATGCGGAACCTGCGCTGCGTAGTATGGCCTGGGCCGGGCGATATCTTGTGATCGGTTTCCCGGCGGGCATTCCCAAAATACCTCTGAACCTGCCATTGCTGAAAAGCTGCCAAATTGTAGGGGTTTTTTGGGGCGCATCGGTGCTGCGCGATCCTGTAGGGCATTCTAAAAATGTTAATGATTTGTTCAAGGTATACGTCGATGCTCGTATAAAACCGCGGATCAGCGCAAGATATCCCCTCGATCTTGCCTCCAAAGCTCTGACTCATCTGACCAACCGTTCTGCCCTTGGTAAAATCGTGGTGACAATGCCTGAAAGGGCTGAACATGATTGACGGTTTCTTTAATCGCTCGCCCTATACGCGCGTTGGCCGGTGGACATTCCCACCTGTTCGCGTTTAAGAAACTGTTATGGGAACAGTGAAATAATGCACAAAGCTCTGATTTTGAATGGCCCGAACCTGAACCTTTTGGGCACCCGACAACCTGAGGTTTATGGAAGCACCACGCTGGAGATGGTTGAGAATCTGTGCGTAAGCCACGGATCTTCCATCGGTCTGGACGTGTCGTGCTTTCAGTCAAACCACGAAGGTGCCCTGATTGATGCCATCCACGCGGCCAAGGGGGATCAGGACGGCATTGTTCTGAATGCAGGTGCTTATACGCATACCTCAATCGCCCTGATGGATGCGATTGCGTCCGTTGAACTTCCAATGATCGAGGTCCACCTGTCCAACATCCATGCCCGCGAAGAATTCCGGCACGTGTCCTATATCTCGAAGGTGGCGATCGGCCAGATTTGTGGCTTTGGCCCGCAAGGCTATGTGATGGCTCTGGACGGATTGGCGGCGCAACTGAAAGGCGGGTCGACTGCATGAAGCTGAGCGAATACCTGCACTTTCTCAGCTATACCAAAACTTTGGAAGAGCTTTGGGACGCCCATTGCCGTCAGATGGCCGAATACGGGTTTGATCGGCTGATCTATGGCTACACCCAATACCGCACCGAGACATCGCTGGGTGATCCAGAGGATTTCGTGATTCTGACCAATCATGGAAAGTCCTATCTGGATGGATTCCTGCGTGGTGGCCTGTATTTTCATGCTCCGATGTTGAAATGGGCGCTGAGCAACGAAGGTGCCGCCAGTTGGAATATCGCCCAGGATTTGGTGTCCAACCGAGGATTAACACAGCAAGAACTGGACGTTTTGGAATTCAATCGAAAGCACGGCGTTGCGTTTGGATATACGGTCAGTTTCACCTCGGTTTCGATGCGTTCCAAGGGGGCGATTTCCCTTTCCGCCGGAAATGCGACCAGCCAGGACGAAGTGGATGCGATGTGGGATGAGCATGGTGACGATATCCTGCTGATGAACAATGTTGCGCATCTTAAAATCCTCACCCTGCCCTATAACGCGCCGAACCGAGCGCTGACCAAGCGCCAGCGTGAAGCGTTGCAATGGGTCGGTGACGGCAAGACCACCCAGGACATTGCCCTATTGATGGGGCTGACATCGGCTACGGTCGAAAAACATTTGCGATTGGCGCGCGAGGCGCTGTCGGTGGAAACCACCGCTCAGGCCGTTCTGAAGGCGTCACTACAGAATCAGATGTTCGTTATGGAGGTCTAAGGTCCGAGAATTGACGCTTAGGAGCGTCAATTTACCCTAGGTAAGGAAATCATGACTTTCCAATCTGGGGGGCTGGTTGCAAAGTGAGAGTGTTCCGTGAGTGGTGGCTTTAGCCAGGGAACATTTGGTTGGATCTTTGTAATACCAAGGCTCTCCAATCGCTCTGACATAAAGGCGCCTATTTGTCCGCGTCAGTTTGTCGGAATTTTGAGGGGCCTCGACCATCCCCATCATGCGGGGCCCCTCATACCCTTTCAGAAAGGTTCAGGACGCGAGTGCGTCCTTTTTTTTGGGCTAATGGCTTAAGTGGCCTAAAAAAAACCGACCACGACTTGCGCGACCGGTTTCTTTGGCTCCCCGAACTCTGCAGAGTTCGGGAATGCTTTTTTAGCCTTGTGCGGCTTTGGCAACTTCTGCTGCGAAGTCTTCTTTTTCGACAACGATGCCTTCGCCAACTTCCAGACGGACAAAGCCGGTGATGGTTGCGCCTGCCTCTTTCGCCGCTGCTTCAACGGTCAGGTCAGGGTTCACAACGAAAGACTGGTTCAGCAATGTGGATTCCGCGACGAATTTCTTCATGCGACCAACGATCATCTTTTCGATCACCTGCTCCGGCTTGCCGGATTCGCGGGCAATGTCCATCTGAACCTGCTTTTCTTTTTCAACAACAGCCGGGTCCATGTCTGCCTCGGACAGGGCCGCCGGGTTCACGGCTGCGATGTGCATTGCAACTTGTTTGCCGATGGCTTCATCGCCGCCAGACAGAGCAACCAGAACACCGATTTTGCCCATGCCGTTGGTGGCCGCGTTGTGGACATAGGACACAACAGTGTCGCCCGACAGCTTGGCCATACGACGGACCGACATGTTCTCACCAATGGTGGCGATTTTGTCGGTCAGAGTGCCCGCAACATTCTTGCCACCCAGATCAGCAGCCAGCAACGCCTCGACATTGTCGACGCCTTCTGCGGCATATGCGATCTTGCCAACCATTTCCTGGAACTCGGCGTTTTTCGCGACAAAGTCGGTTTCCGAGTTCACTTCGACAGCAACACCGTTGCCACCGTTGACGTGAACAGCGACCAGACCTTCTGCAGCGGTACGGCCCGATTTCTTGGCCGCTTTGGCCAGGCCCTTGGTGCGCAGCCAGTCTACGGCTTCGTCCATGTTACCTTCGGTTTCGGTCAGCGCTTTTTTCGCGTCCATCATGCCTGCGCCGGTCGAGTCGCGCAGTTCTTTAACCATTGCTGCTGTGATTGCCATCTCTTGGCTCTCCTCAATTCAAACGGAATTGGGGCAGGTCTACCCTGCCCCATATGTCATTTAGGTGACGGGCAGCTTACGCTTCGGCTTTGGCTTCCGGCGCGGCTTCTTCTGCGGGTGCTTCCTCCGCAACGGCTTCTTCAACCGGAGCTTCTTCGAACGCACCCAGATCAACGCCTGCTGCACCCATCTGCGCGGTCATACCGTCCAGAGCGGCCCGTGCGGCCAGATCGCAGTACAGCGCAATCGCGCGCGCCGCGTCGTCGTTGCCGGGAATGATGTAATCAACACCGTCGGGCGAGCAGTTGGTGTCGACAACGGCCACAACCGGGATACCCAGTTTGTTGGCTTCGGCGATGGCCAGTGCTTCTTTTTTGACGTCGATGACGAACAGCAGATCAGGAACGCCGCCCATTTCGCGGATACCGCCCAGCGAAGCCTGCAGTTTGCCCTGGTCACGTTCCATGCCCAGACGCTCTTTCTTGGTCAGGCCCTCGGCGCCCGACTCCATGGCTTCGTCGATCTGGTTCAGACGGTTGATCGACTGAGAAACGGTTTTCCAGTTGGTCAGAGTGCCGCCCAGCCAGCGGTGGTTCATGTAGTACTGAGCCGACTTTTCAGCTGCTTCAGCGACGGGCTGAGCTGCCTGACGCTTGGTGCCGACAAACAGAACGCGGCCACCTTTTGCGACGGTGTCACGAACGGCTTGCAGAGCCTGATCCAGCATCGGAACGGTCTGAGTCAGGTCCATGATGTGGATACCATTGCGCGAGCCGTAGATGAACGGGCCCATGCGGGGATTCCAACGCTGTGTCTGGTGACCAAAGTGAACGCCAGCTTCCAGCAGCTGACGCATGGTGAACTCGGGAAGAGCCATGCTATTTTCCTTTTCCGGTTTACGCCTGGGCGGGGGTGAAAGAAGCGGATGCTCCAACCGGCGGTCTTGATGAGGATGTCTCCCTCAAAAAGCCCAAACCCCGCCTGCGGGTTTGAATGGCGCGCGTATACGGCAGGTTTTCGGCTAGCGCAAGGGCTTTTCGCCCTTATTTTTCAAGCCGTGCCAGTGCGTGCGCGTGGCGCACGGCCTCTTCACAATATGCGGCTAGCGCCTTGCGGCTTTCGAAATCGCTAACCTTGGCCGGTGCATGATAAATCAATTCAACCGCACCCTGCCCGCGCGCACCCAGCGTTTTCAAAAGGTGTGGGGCGAAATCCATATCTCCCCACCAGCCATAAAACCGGTCGGGTTGCCCTTTGGGCGCGTGATACACAACCGAGACTGGCTGCACATACATGAAATCTCGCAATTCATCTGCGAAGAACGCGGCGAAAAGAGTTGTTTTAAAAGGTAAAACGCGCTGCCCGTCGGTCGAGGTCCCTTCGGGGAAAAACAGCAGCTTATGACCAGCTTTCAAGCGAGTTTCGAATATTCTTGTCTGTTCTCTTGCTTTCTTGCGGTCCCGCTCGATGAACACGGTTCCTGTTGCACGGGCAAGCCAGCCGATACCGGGCCATTTGGCCACCTCGGCCTTGGACACGAAATAGACGCGCTTGCGCGCATTCAAGGCGAAAATGTCCAGCCATGACGTGTGATTTGCAACCACAGCGCCGCGCTGTTGCATCAATTCGCCCGAGGTTCGAAACCGTATCCCGAGGATCCGAAACGCATTGCGGCAGACAAATTGCGAAAAAAACGGCGTTACGGGGCGGCGCACGCCGTACAACGGACGCTCGATCAAGCGCACGACTAATAGAACTAGCAAACCTCCAAACACCAATACGGCCAGTGGTAATCCGCGGAGAAAAACCAACATCCACCCCACCAACCCCAGTTTGATGGGGTCTGGTTCATCCTCGCTGTTCCAAAGCGGTTCGTTCACCAATTTATGCCCCGCCATAGATGCGTTTCTGCCGCTCGTTCATGCGGGCCGTATCGAGGATCAGGCAAACATCAGTGGTGTTGAATGAATGGTCGATGAACGCGCCTTCTCCCACGAAACCCCCTAGGCGAAGATAGGCCTTGATCAATGCCGGAACCTGAACCATCGCAGCTCGGCGATCCAGATCCGCGGGCGCAACAAGATCCATGGATTCAAATACTTCTGGTTGTGCCCTCACCCTCAAATCAGGCGGCGCAAGATGGTTGTGATGCAGCATCGACAAGGGCTGCGCCAATTCCTGAACATCCGTTCCGTGAAAGCTGGCGACACCGAACAGAACTTCGATATCACGCTCGTTTACATAGGCCGCCAATCCGTTCCACAGGTGATACATCGCAGTGCCCCCGCGATAGTCACGGTGGACGCATGAACGGCCGAGTTCCAACAGCTTGCGACCGCTTTGCTTCAAAACAGTCAGATCGTATTCATCTTCGGAATAAAACTGCCCCAGTTCTACAGCACGTTCGCCCGGTAATAGCCTGTAAACGCCAACAACTTCGCCTGTCAGGTCGTCTATCGCCAGCATGTGATCAAAATACGGATCGAACTTGTCGCGCTCCAGTCCGGCGTCATGATCCACCATCTCTCCGCCACCGCCCAGTTCGCGAACAAACACGTCATAGCGCAGCCGTTGGGCAGCGCGCAGTTCGTCCTCGGTCTGTGCAAGTTTGACGGTAAAGGAAGGGCCTGCGTCCGGCATTGATGGTTCCGTTCTTGTTTGCGCGCTGATACCGCAGTTTCCGTAGGGATGGCAACAAGAGCGGATATGCGGGGCCGTTAACCTTTCCTAAACCAGTTTCACAGATCAAAGACCGGCATCAGGGCGATGCGCGTTCCGTCAATCACCACTTTCCCCTGCTCGCGAAAGTTCACGGTGATCTTGCCCCCGATGTTGGACTGCACCTGTCCAACGCCCCAATCGGGGTAATCGGGGTGGCGGACGTACATGCCCGGTGCAAGAATAGCATTAAGGTCTGTCATGCGAGGGCTCCGGTCCGGCGGCAGATGCAGCAGGAGGTACGCATGAGCGACACCACAGTCAACCTGGCCGAGTTGATCGGGTCCCGGATCTGTCACGATTTGATCAGCCCCATCGGGGCGATCACCAACGGTCTGGAGCTGCTTGAGATGGTTGGCGCAGTCCAGGGGCCTGAGATGGAACTTATCTCGGGCAGTGTTGGCAGTGCCGGGGCGCGGATTCGGTTTTTCCGCGTGGCGTTTGGTTCAGCCAGCGATCAGCCTTTGGGCCGAACCGAGGTCTCGGAACTGTTAAAGGATGTCGAACGCGCAGGCCGCGTGCGCGTCAACTGGCACCTGACCGAGGCGGTGCCGCGTAATCAGGTCAAACTGGCATTTCTGGCGTTGATGTGCTGCGAAAACGCCATGCCTTTTGGGGGCGAAGTGACCATCGATCAAAATGTTGAAAGCTGGACGGTCACAGGATCAGCCGACAAGCTGAATGTGGATAATGACCTTTGGAAGAATCTGCCGACAGGGCGATACCCCAATAAAGTCACGCCCGCACAGGTGCAGTTTGCTCTTTTGCCAAAGACTGCCACGTCGGTGGGGCGGCGGGTTGCGGCGGAAACCACCTCAACCCGCGTTGTGATCCGGTTTTAAGACCGGGTCGTTCCATTCCCGCGCACAAGATACTGAAAGCTGGTCAGCTGCGCCGCACCCACCGGGCCACGCGCATGCATCTTACCGGTCGCAATGCCGATCTCAGCGCCCATACCAAACTCACCCCCATCGGCGAATTGGGTTGAGGCATTGTGCATCAGGATTGCACTGTCGAGCCGTTCGAAGAACCGCGCAGCAGCGGTCTCGTCCTCGGTCATGATGCAGTCGGTATGGTCCGAGCCATTGAGGCGAATATGCGCGATGGCTTCGTCAATATCAGCGACCGGTCTCGCCGCTATGATACTGTCGAGGAATTCTTTGCCCCAGTCATCGGCCGTCGCAGCCACGGTGCCATTCTGGGCCAGCGCGCCTTCGGCGTGAACCTCAACACCTGCGGCCATTAGAGCGGCGATAACGTCGCGTCCCAGTGTTTCCACCACATCCTGATGAATCAACAGGCATTCGGCTGCGCCGCAGATTCCGGTCCGCCGGGTTTTAGCGTTCATCACCACGTTCAGCGTTTTCTGCGGATCGGCGGCTTTGTCGATGTAGATATGCACGATGCCTTCAAGATGTGCGAAAACAGGTACACGCGCCTCGCGCTGCACTAGCCCCACCAGGCCTTTACCCCCGCGCGGGACGATAACATCGACATAATCCGTCAGGGTGAGCAATTCCTGAACCGCAGCGCGGTCTCGCGTCGGCACCAGTTGGATGGAATCCTCGGGCAGGTTTGCGGCCTTTAGCCCTTGGACCAGACAAGCGTGGATGGCGCCCGAAGAATGAAAGCTCTCGGACCCGCCACGAAGGATCACCGCGTTGCCCGATTTCAGGCACAGCGCGCCAGCATCTGCTGTCACATTGGGGCGGCTTTCATAGATCACACCGATCACACCCAAAGGCGTACGCACACGCTGGATATGCAGACCCGAGGGCATGTCCCATTCGGTTAACACCTCGCCCACAGGATCAGCCTGATCCGCGACCGTGCGCAGCCCGTCAACCATGCCCTGAATGCGCGCCTCGTCCAGCATCAGGCGATCCATCATTGCCGAGCTCAGACCTTTTTCACGACCGAATTCCAGGTCTTTCTTGTTGGCCTCGATGATGTCGGCACGGTTGGCCCAAACCGCATCAGCGGCGGCGATCAGGGCTGCATGTTTCCGTTCGGCGCTGGCAAAAGCCAATTCGGCCGAGGCTTTCTTGGCGCGTTTTCCAAGATCGGCCATCAGTGTGGGGATGCTGTCGAAATCCTTCATCTCAGGTGCCTTTCGGTCGGTCTTTTGGTGTTCTAACATCGCTCGGCTACCGCGCCAAATCGTCTCGATGGATCAGCACGGCCCTGCCCGGATAACCCAGAGTTGCCTCGATTTCCGAGGACTTTCGCCCCTTGATCGCGTCTGCTTCTTGCGCGGTATAGCGGCTGAGGCCCTGTGCCAAGCGTCGCGCTTCTGGGTCCAGAATGGCCACAGGATCGCCACGGCCAAAGTCTCCGGTCACTTCGACGATCCCGGCAGGCAACAGGCTTTTACCGTTGCCAAGTGCCCGGGCTGCGCCGGCGTCCACCACGATTTCACCACGCGGTTTCATCGCCGAGATCCACCGTTTCCGGGCCGCATGTGGGTCCAGGGTCGCGGTGAACCAAGTGCAATTCGCACCGTTTTCAAGTGATTTCAGAGGGTTCAGCGGCGATCCTTCAGTAATCGCCATATCACACCCGGCGGCTGTCGCCATCTTTGCAGCCAGCAGCTTTGTCTTCATTCCGCCTTTGGACAGGCCTGACCCTGCGTCACCCGCCATCTGTTCGATCTTAGGCGTAATTTCTTCGATCACGTCGTAACGCGTGGCCGAGGCGTCCTCATTCGGGTTGCCGGTATAGAAACCGTCCACGTCAGATAGCAGTATCAACTGATCCGCGCCCACCGTGACAGCGATCTGTGCGGCCAAGCGATCATTGTCGCCATAGCGGATTTCATCCGTTGCGACCGTATCGTTTTCGTTGACGATAGGCACGACACCCAAACCCAGCAAAGTTTCAAGTGTCGCGCGTGAGTTCAGATAGCGGCGGCGGTCAGCGCTGTCCTCCAACGTCACCAAGACCTGCGCGGTAGTGATCTTATGCGGCGTTAACGCCTCCTCGTACGCGCGAGCCAGCCGGATCTGACCTACAGCAGCGGCAGCCTGAGATTTCTCCAGCGGCAAAGCCTCCATCGGCAAGCCCAAGACCCCGCGACCCAACGCGATAGACCCAGATGACACCAAAATGACGTCCGTTCCCTGCCCCTTTAGCCAAGCTACGTCCTGCGCCAAGGAGTGCAGCCAGTCCGAGCGCAAAAGGCCCGTGTCCCGATCCACCAGCAAGGCGGACCCGATCTTGACCACCAGACGCTTGGCTGAGGTCAGGGTTGCCACGTCTTCGCCTCCTCAACGGGCTTTTGCCGCAGGCGGTTTTCGTCAATCTGGGTACGCAATGCGCGCAGAACCTCGGTCACGCCCAGATGCGCCACACCGGACATTGTCATGACGGGGCCGCCGACGGCCTCTTCCAGCTCGGCCTTAGCCGCTTCGCGTTCTTCGTCATCCAGTGCGTCGACCTTGTTCAGCACCGTAATGCGAGGTTTCTCAGCCAGTTCGCCGCCATAAGCCTCAAGCTCGTGAATAATGGTCCGATAGTCATCAGCCACGGTCTCAGACGTTCCATCGACCAGATGCAGCAGAACGGCGCAGCGTTCCACGTGACCCAGAAAACGATCTCCGATCCCACGGCCTTCGTGGGCGCCTTCGATCAGGCCGGGAATGTCAGCCACGACAAACTCGACGTTATCAACGCCGACCACACCCAGGTTCGGGTGCAGCGTGGTAAAGGGATAATCCGCAATTTTCGGACGGGCGTTGGATGTTGCGGCCAGAAAGGTCGACTTACCCGCATTGGGCATGCCCAGCAGACCCACATCAGCGATCAGTTTCAGCCGCAGCCAGATCGTACGGTCGATCCCCGCCTGCCCCGGATTGGCCCGGCGCGGGGCCTGGTTGGTGGCAGATTTAAAGTGCAGGTTGCCGAAGCCACCATTGCCGCCTTTGGCCAGCAAAACCCGCTGACCGACCTCAGTCAGATCGCAGATGATGGTTTCTTCGTCTTCGTCCAGAATCTCGGTACCAACCGGCACCCGCAAGACAATGTCGTCGCCGTCCTTGCCGGTGCGCTGCTGACCCCGACCGGGTTGACCGTTCTTGGCAAAGAAATGCTGCTGATAGCGGAAGTCGATGAGGGTGTTCAACCCGTCAACGACCTCGGCCCAGACAGATCCGCCTTTACCGCCATCACCGCCATCGGGACCGCCGTATTCGATGTACTTTTCGCGCCGAAAGCTGACGCAGCCGCCACCTCCGGCACCGGACCGGATGTAGACCTTTGCAAGATCGAGAAATTTCATGTGTGTCCCCTACTGCAAAGGCCCCATCGGCCACAAGTCAGAGTTTCTTAGTATACGTCCAGGTGGGCACATTCGCATCACGCGCCACCGAATAGGTTTCGGCATCACCCAGATATTCAAACCCGCAATGGGTCAACACCCGCGCCGAGGCCGGATTGTCCTGAAAAACGCTGGCAAACATAGTGGCGTTTTCCAACGGGTTGGCATTGACCAGCGCTTCGACCGCCATCGAGGCAACGCCCGTGTTCCAATAGACCGGCGCGACCCAATAGCCCACCTCGGACTGGTTGCGATCCAGGCGCGTCAGCGAGATCAGGCCGATCAGCTCGGGGCCGCCATCTTTGGTGGCATCCATTGCCCAGACGTCTTCATCGCGTTCTTCGGACATCGCGCGCGTCACAAAAGCTTCGGTCGAACCCGGTGGCAGCGGATGTGGAATTGCTGTGGTCATGCGCGCCACGCGCTCATCACCTGCATAATGTTCAATGAGACCCAAATCCGACCGGCGCAATGGTCGCAGATCGAACCGCTCGGTTTCAATGACCGGCTGGTTTATTATTGCCTCAAGCTTCATGAGTGCGTTCCTCCTCCGAACAACACGAATAATACGGACGCAACGGTGAGACTGGCTAACGTCCACATCAGATATTTTTCAATTGGCCGTCCTTCAACCGCGTAAGCAATTCTATCGCCCGCAAATGTCCAAATTGGATGAAGAATGACCTGACAAAACAACAAACAGAGAGCAATCGTTACTGTGGCCTCAATACTGGGCGTCCCTGCCGCCACAAACCCGGTAAACCCTGCAATGATCATCGCCCAAGCCTTTGGATTTAAGGGATGAACGATCAAACCAGCCAAGAACCCGGGTGCTTTGCCATCAGCCTGCTGACGCGACAGGCGTGTGTTGGCGATCTTCCAGGCCAGCCACATGATATAGGCTGCTGACGCGTATTTCAGCGCTGTAAATACGCCCGGAGCCTGATCGGCCAGTTGCAGCAGGCCAAAGCCCACAGGCCAGATGATCAATTGCTTCCCTACAATGACGCCCCCGACAAACGGAAGTGCCGCCCGAAAACCATAGCGCGCACCAGTTCCCAACAGGACCATATTGGCGGGTCCTGGGGTGCCGACCTGACTGGCGGCGAAAATCAGGAAACTTGTGGTTGCGACGGGCATAGGTGCGTTCAATCAAAACTACGTTAAAACGAGAAAGGGGACCGGCATTTTCTGCCGGTCCCCCAAGAATTTTCAAACCTTATGGGTTTCGGCTTACTCTGCGGCCTCCGCCACTGGCAGGACCGAAATAAAGGTGCGGTTTTTGAGGCCTTTGTGGAACTTCACAGCGCCGTCGACAGTTGCAAAGATTGTATGATCCTTGCCCATGCCTACGCCTTCGCCCGGCCAGAACTTGGTGCCGCGCTGACGCACGATGATGTTACCTGCGATGGCGGCCTGGCCACCATACAGTTTCACGCCAAGGCGGCGACCAGCTGAGTCGCGACCGTTACGGGAGGAACCGCCAGCTTTTTTATGTGCCATTCTCTCTCTCCTTAGCCTTTAGCCAGTTCTTTGGCCTGCTCAACCCATTCGGGTTTCACTTTGATGGTGTCGATAGCAGCAATCTGCTCGTCCGACAAGGCGGCCAGAGCGGCAAAGCTCTCGATACCGGCGTCGGCCAGCTTTTTGGCGGCGGCGGGACCGACACCGTTCAGGGCTGTCAGATCATCAGCGGCAGCAGCAGCAGCGGCAGGTGCCTCTGCTTTGGCTTCAGCTTTCTTAGCAGGCTTTTTCGCTGCCGGAGCAGCTTCGCCAGCAGGTGCCGAACCAGTTGCAGCTTTGATGCCCGATTTGTCAGCGCCCGATGCCAGGATGTCAGTGATTTTGACCAGAGTCAGTTTCTGACGGTGGCCAACGGTACGCTTCGAGCTGTGCTTACGACGACGCTTGACGAAGTTGATGACCTTGTCACCTTTGATCTGTTCGATCACTTCGGCCTGAACGCCTGCGCCTTCAACGAAGGGTGCGCCAACAACCGGTGCGTCACCGCCCAGCATCAGAACATCGTTGAATTGAACTTTTTCACCTGCGTCGGCAGCCAGCTTTTCAACACGGAGCACATCGCCCGCCTGAACCTTGTACTGCTTGCCGCCAGTCTTGAGGACCGCAAACATGCGTCTTTCCTTTTCCAAACCGCGTTCTGTGGTCCCCGTTTGGGTGTTTTGGCTTTCGCCACCTCGAACAGCGCGCCCTTTTTCCGGGCTGTGTGACGACCCGTGGGAAAAGCCCTTTGGGTCAATAATAACGAGACCCGGCGCGGAAGAACCGGCCGGGATGCGCGCTTATCCAAGGATTGCGGGGGAAAGTCAACATCAAATGCGACGCTAAAGGTCCGATCCTTTCAGCACCTGAGCGACCGCCTGACCCAGCTGATAATAGATCGTGTCGAACATCCGGTTAAAGCTTTCAAACAGGGCCGTATTGATCGCTTTGCCCGTTTCAGTGCGTGAAAAGGCGATGTTCTCGCGCATTTGACTGTCGGTCAGTGGCTTGTATGCCAGCAGAAAAAAGGAATACAGCCACATTCGTGTGTCTTCGGTCATGCTGTCTTTTTCCTCAAGCAGCTGTGCCAGAAGTTCCCCGTCGTCCCCACCAACCCCCAGGCTCATCCCACGGAAAAAATTGTAATCTGCACTGATGGAGTTATGCACATTCTCGTCAATCAGGTTGTTGACCTGAATATACTCGTCGACCAGCCGGTATAGCTCCGTGCTGCGATCACCGTTTCTGTAGACGTCCTGTGCCATTTCTTCGATGGCTTCATCTGCCAAGGCGACACGGGCGGATAATTCCAGCGAGGTGATAGCCTGCCCTAAATCGCTTTCGAAAAACAGGATGGCGCGGTCCATCTGGCTTTCGGTCAGGGTTTCCGCGAATACACTTTCGATCTGATCACGCATTCTGTCCGCGTCGTAAATCCGGTCTACCTGATCCAGAAAGACCGGGCCGCCATTGTTGTTCAGAAAGGTTTGCTGAAGGTCCTGCCCAAGTGTACTGCCTTCGTCCCGCAGGATGTCGATGACCGCGTCCACTTGCAGGGCCTGCATAAGTTGTTCGACCTTTTCCTCGGCCTGCAAAGGCGTGGTCCAAACGAACAACGCCAGGAACGTCGCGATAAAACGCATCATATATCCTGTGCCGGGTGCAAGTCCGCCATCCGAGTGGCAAGAATTTCGAATTTCATGGCCATGATTTCATACTGAACGGCATTCAGCAGTTCATAGACCTCTTGCATCAGCGGCTGCTCTAGCGCATCGGCATAAGCGTTCACATCGGCATCGGAAAAATTCTGATACGTATAGGCAGCCCCGGCCAAGGCCGATAACTGCAACGCCTGTCGCATGCTTGTTTCGTTCTGACGCATCATGAGGCGCAGTTGATCAGCATCCAACTGAAGATCAATTACCCCCGAAGCACTGGCGGCCAGCAGAAACCGCAGTTGGATCTCTTGCAGGGCTCGCAATGCGGTCCCGCTTGAATCAATGGCTCTATTCATGCGTTTGAGGCTTTCGACACGGTGAGAGCCGTCTTTGATCAACTCTGCCACGATCTCTTGCCCCTGCTGCTGCTTGGCCTCGTCATCTTCTAGCATATGCGAGGCGTTTTCCGCCTCGACCAGACGCTGCCCCAGGTCCGAGGCGTAAAATTCCACTGCATGAAGCAGCGCCTCATCTCTGAGTGTCTGCTCCAGAATCGACACGGCGGTTTCATGCATGTCTTCAGTGTCGAATACTTCTTCGGTCAGTCGGGCCCAATCGGAGCCGAAACCATCCGGGTCTATACCAAGCATCTGCGGCGCCGACGCAGAAGAGAGCGCGATACTTTCCAGCGCCACGTCAAAACCAGTTGTAGTCAGAAACGCTTCGATCTTGTCTCGCCCGGCGGCAAAGGACGACACAGGCGCCATGGCCAGTGTCAGAAGCAACAAGAATAGGGTCAGAGCGGAGCGGCGAAGAGAATAAGTCATACTTCAAAGCCTAGGCGTTTTGTGCCGTCTGGCAATGGAAAATCCCGTCATATTGAATTTCGGGAATTTTCTGCTTGCACCCCCGCGCGTTCCTCACTAAATCCCCCCCTCACAGACCCCCGCGGAGAGGTGCCGGAGTGGTCGAACGGGGCGGTCTCGAAAACCGTTGTGGGTGCAAGCCCACCCAGGGTTCGAATCCCTGTCTCTCCGCCACTATCTTCTTGAAATTGAAAGCTAGTAATAGAAATTCAGGGTGTAGTGTGCTTTCTGCCCTAGTCGACAGGTACGGCCATAGGTGTCCTACTGCGCCCCATTTTAGAACCTCCGGCTATGCCAATTACGGCCCTTTGGCGCAGACTATGACACATTGACACCCTTCCAGACTGCAATCAGGCAAACGAAATAGGGATCCTGCGTCTGCGGGATCCCTTTTGAATGTTGCGGGGTTTAAAGGCTTCAGCGAAAGCCGTTGTCGCTGTTCTGCCCTAACCTGAGCGATTTCTTCCTGTGTCAGGTATCTCAGGTAGTAACGGCCTGTGGCAATTCGTTTGTGACCGCTGCAGTAAGACATGCCTCGCGTAGAGCGGTCTGAGTTGTCTCTCTTTACGAAGGATCCGATATAGAAACCAAAATCCTGTCAAGCTCGCTGTGAACTGGCTCCCATCCCGTGGCTAGTTTAAGAGCGCTGACATCCGCACAGATCTTTGCGATGTCACCAATACGTCTGGGCGCGTAGACCGGTGTGATCGAAGGCGCATGGCGGGCGTTACTTATTTAACTCCCCTTCCCGACCAATATTAGTAAAGGGAACCTTGGCAACCGCCAGAAATGTCCTGAAAGCTAATTTGCCAGACAGTTCATAAAACTACGTTTAGGTGCGTGAAACGCTCTGCCCCAAGCCGCAGGATACGCACCAATCAGACAAACTTCATTCAGCCATCAGACGCGAAATTGAAGGTGGAGAACAAAAGCTCCGAAATTTAGGACACTGAAAATCTTTCGCGTTAAATAGCGGTTGCTCCCATTGTTGACGAGATCACCGCAGGGAAAAATGCGACACTTCACATATGTTCACTGGGCTTTTCTTTTTGCTGAAAAAGCTGCTGAACCACGATAGCGCATTGATTTATAGGCGATAATAGAAATGATTAGGCAAATCCTAATGTTTAGTGAGGAAGTCAATTCTTAGGACGGCAACGCAGCCCGTATATACCTGAATGGAATTTCGCGATGCTCAGGGGAGGCGCAATTGTCTGGCAAAGAAAATATCGCGATTGACGTGCGGGACGCGGTAAAACGTTATGGCGATTTTACGGCGCTCAAGAAGATCTCGCTGTCGATCATGGACAATGAGTTCTTTACCCTTCTGGGTCCGTCTGGCTGTGGCAAGACAACTCTCCTTAGAATGATCGCCGGGTTCGAGGCCGTAACCGAAGGTGCGATCTACCTATACGGAGATGAAATCGAGAACCTGCCTCCCAACAAGCGCCCGGTGAACACAGTTTTCCAAAACTATGCTTTGTTTCCGCATATGACCATTTTGGACAATGTTGCATTCGGGTTGGAAATGCGCGGGGCCTCGAAATCCGAAGCGCGTAAGAAAGCGGGTGAGATGCTGGAATTGGTACAGCTCTCTCAGTTCTCGGCCCGCAAGCCCAGCCAATTGTCAGGTGGCCAGCAACAGCGTGTTGCGCTGGCACGTGCCCTGGCGCCTCAGCCCAAGGTTTTGTTGTTGGACGAACCCCTGTCTGCACTCGATTTGAAGCTCCGCAAAGCAATGCAGCTTGAGCTGAAGCATCTGCAACGTGAAACCGGGATCACCTTTATCTTCGTGACCCACGACCAAGAAGAAGCGTTGACCATGTCCGATCGCATCGCGGTTATGTCCGCTGGCGAGCTGCAGCAACTGGGGTCCCCGACGGACATTTACGAGCGTCCGCACAACATGTTTGTGGCTGATTTTATTGGCGAGACCAACCTATTGGAGGTTTCCGTTGACGATATCTCGAATGGCCGTGCGACCTGCCACCTTGGCGGTGGGCATGAGTTGACCTGCAACTCGGTTGAGGGGGTCGGCGTCGGCTCCAAGGTTCACATGTCAATCCGGCCAGAGCGGTTGTTTATGTCGGACAGCCCTGCCGAAACCGAAAGCCTGAAAGGGCGGATCAAGGAAAACATCTTTGTCGGCACAGATATCACAACCATCGTGGATTTGCAGGATGGCCCAGATTTTGTCGTACGCACCTCAAACTCAGACCGCGGCAACAAGCGGATTTTTGAGCCGGGCACCGAAATGTATGTCAACATGGAGCTGGGGGCTGGTCGCCTCCTGGTCGACTAATGGCGGCGGGTGCGGCAAGCGGCGGCAGCGCAACGACAGATACCTATAAAGAGGCGCGAACATGGCTTCTGCTGCCCGCATGGGTGACACTGGCCATTCTGGTTCTGGCGCCGGTCATCATGATGCTGATCTACTCTTTCCTGACAAAAGAGTTCCGGGGCGGCGTCATTTGGGAATTCTCGCTGGCGGCTTATGATCAGTTCTTCTTTGATCGAGGATTGTTCGGTGACGACCCCCCTAAGATAGAATGGACCTATATCACGATTTTCTGGCGCTCGATCTGGCAGGCAGGTGCTGCTACATTGCTCAGCCTCGTGATCGGCTTTCCAACGGCCTATTTCATCGCCACCCGATCCGAAAGCATGCGTCCGGTTTGGGTGTTCCTGATTACCATCCCCTATTGGGTGAACCTGTTGATCAGGACCGTGTCGATGAAATTCCTTCTGCGCGATCAGGGGCCGTTGAACGACTTTCTGATGAATATCGGCCTGATCGACAGCCCCCTGCATATCGTTAACACCAATTTTGCGGTGCAGCTCGGCCTGTTCTATTCATATCTGCCCTTCATGGTGTTGCCGATCTATGCAGCGGTTGAACGGTACAACTTTGCCCTTTCCGAAGCCGCGGCCGACCTCTACGCGTCGAAATGGACCACACTGCACCGCGTGCTTCTTCCCGCGGTCAAACCCGGAGTATTTGCGGGTTGTATTTTGGTGTTTGTTCCGTCGATGGGGTCGTTTCTTGCACCCGACCTTCTGGGTGGCGCCAAAAACTTTATGATCGGCTCGCTGATTGAGGAGCAGTTCAAAGGCAACGCCGGCAACTGGCCGTTTGGCGCGGCCGCGTCGATGATCCTGCTGACAATGGTTTTGATCATCCTGATGTTCTCGGCCCGTCAGCAGGCCAAAGCCGACAAGGCGGGGGGCTGATCCATGGCAAGCAAGCAATTCGACATCAAGTCTTACACTGGCTTCAAGGGGATCACCCTGCTGTGTCTGGTCATTCTCTATGCGCCGCTGGTTGTGGTCACGATCTACAGCTTCAACGCATCCCAATCACTGACCAACTGGGAAGGCGTTTCGCTCCGTTGGTATGCGGATGTTTTTACCGGGCCTGAAAGCGGTAAGTTCAAGACGGCTGCCAGGAACAGCTTTATCATTGCGATCATTGCCTCAACCACGGCAACCGCAATTGCAACGTTGGCCGCAACTGGCATGGTTCGAGGTGGCAAGTTCCGCTTTCGCACATTGTCCTTTGGGTTGATCAGCCTGCCGCTGATGGTGCCCGAGATCGTTCTGGCCGTCGCGACCCTGATCTTCTTCAATTCGATCGGATTCGAACGCGGGCTACTTACCATCCTACTTGCCCATATCGCCTTTTGTATTCCGTTTGCCTATCTGCCGATCTCGGCCCGTATGCAGGGGATCGAGGACAGTTATGAGCAGGCCGCACTGGATCTCTATGCTACTAAACGGCAAGCATTCACTAAGATCCTCCTCCCGCTGATGATGCCCGGCATCATATCAGGTTTTCTGCTGGCCTTCATCGTCAGCCTGGATGACTTCATCATCACCAACTTTGTGAAAGGTGCCGGGGTCGAGACTTTGCCAACGGCGATCTTTGGCTCGGTCAAACAAGGGATCAAACCGAATATCATGGCGATTTCGACCATGTTGCTGAGTGTGTCCATCCTCATGGTCACGATCAGCTATTTCGTCAGCAAGTCTGACAACACAAAATAACCAACAGATGGAGAGACACATGAAACATATGATGAGAAGCGGCGTTGCTGCCATTGCTTTGGCTATTGGCGCGAACGCTGCCGCCGCCGATGGTGAACTGGTTCTGTACCATTGGTTTGAGTACATCCCGCAAGAGCTGCTGGACAAGTTCACCGAAGAAACCGGCATCAATGTCACCATGGACACCTACGACTCGAACGAGGCGATGCTGGCCTCGCTCAAGGCCGGTGGTATCGGAACCTATGACGTATCGGTTCCGGGCGATTACATGGTGTCGATCATGGCCGGCGAAGGCATGTTGGACACAATCGCCGACGGTGAATTGAAGAACAAGGGCAACATCGCCGAGGAATGGGCCGATCCCGGTTTTGATCCCGGTCGGCAGTCCTCGATCCCGTATCAGTGGGGCTCGACCAGTTTTGCAGTCAGCCGTGATGCGTTTGACGGCGATATTCAAACCACCGATATTCTGTTCAATCCGCCAGCTGAGCTGCAAGGTCGTATCAACATGTTGGACAGCCAGGGCGAAGTGATGGCCATGGCCGCGTTGCATATGGGTATCCCGCAATGTTCCACTGACCGCGAGCAGTTGAAGGCGCTGAATGCCATGCTGCAAGAAGCTAAGCAGCACTGGGCGTCGTTCAATTCGGATACCGCGAAAGAGGTTCTGGTTTCCGGTGACGCAGCCGTAGGCCAGATTTATGACGGGTTCTCTGCCAAGGCGCGCGAGGAAGGCGCCAATGTGGAATACGCCTTTCCGACACAAGGTTACATCGCCTGGATGGACAATGTCGTTCTGCTAAAAGACGCCCCCAACCGCGAGAACGCGCTGATATTCATGGATTTTCTGCTGGAGCCCGAGAATATCGCAGCCGTGTCCAATTTTGCGCAGTACAACGCCGGTGTGAACGGTGTGGGTGAATTTCTAGACCCGAAGCTGGCTGAACAACCCGAAAAGAACCCTCATGCCAATGCAGGCTCGGGCGTGTTCATCGAAGTATGTGATGAGGAAACCCAGGCGGTCTATGACCAGATCTGGACCAACTTGAAGAAATAATTCAGGCCTTATTCCTGACGCCAAAGCCCCCGGTTTTTCCGGGGGCTTTTTCGGTTTCAGTAAGGGGTTGTTGTTTAGCGGCTGATGTCTTCGAGGATGCGATCCATCATCGCGTCGCACGCGTTAAGCTGTTCGATTTCAAGGTATTCATCCGGCTTGTGTCCCTGACGTTCCATGGAACCCGGCCCGCAGACAACAGTTGGAATCCCCAACTCGCTGAAAAACCCGGCCTCGGTGCCAAAGGCGACTTTGGTGGTGGCGTTGCTTTGCGCAAGTTTCTGGGCGTAAGCGATGACTCCCTCGGTCTCGACAACATCCAGTCCGGGATAGGCGTTATACTGTTCGACCTCAATGCGCGCCTCCGAGCATAGGGCCTGATACCGGGCCCCTACCCTGACCGCTGCGTCTTGGATCTGTGACAGAATATCCTTGCCATGATCCAAAGCAAGATGACGGTATTCAAAGGTCAACTCAGCGCGGTCGGGCACAATATTCAGGGCTCTGCCGCCCGACAGTATACCCATGTGGAAGGTCGTATAGGGCACCGAGTAAGCCGGGTCGCTGTTGCCACTCTTGGCGTAAACGTCTTGTAGCGCACGCAACTCGGCGACAAAATCGGTTGCAAGATGCAGTGCATTGACAAATTTAGGGGCCAGCGCGGAATGCCCGCTTTGACCGTGGCAAACAGCGCGCAGCGCAGCTTTGCCTTTGTGCCCGATAGCGACCTGCATTTCTGTCGGTTCGCCGACGAAACACGCGCGGGGCTGACCCAGCATTGGGGCGAGCCGATCCAGCATGTGCTGAATACCGACGCATCCCACCTCTTCGTCATAGGACAACGCGATCTTAAGGGGTTCTCGCAGGTCAACCCCAGCAGTCCGGTCTGCCAAAGCCATAACCGACGCCACATAACCCTTCATATCAGTGGTGCCACGACCGTAGACACGGTTACCTTCTTGCGTCAGGCAAAACGGGTCTTTGGTCCAGCTTTGGCCTTCGACTGGGACAACATCCGTATGCGCAGACAGCAGAACTCCGTCACCGTCAGGGCCTTTTTCCGCGTAGAGCCCAGTTTTGTCGCCGCCGGGATCGGTGATGCGATGAACCGCAAAGCCGCGCGCCTCTAGAAACTCTTCGACATAAGCGGCAAGTTCGAGGTTCGAGTTCTTGCTGACCGTATCGAAGCCAACCAGTTTATCGAGAATACCCAGTGTAGACGTCATGCGACTTGAACCTGCTTTTCGGATTGCCGACCGGTTTGACCCCCTCTGCGTTGGGGATTGTAGATTAGCCTATACGACAGGCAGAATACTTAAATCTGGGAATGACGAAGCAGAGGTTAGGAGATTTCTAAGGACCTGCGGTCACTCTTTCTCTTGAATGCACAAACCCGGGAGGGTTCCCGATTTTACGGCGTGCGCACAATGATCGACAAAGGTTTTCAGAGTGTTTGTTTCATTCTCGGCCCGGGCGCGCAGCAGACCAAGGCGCATGGGGCGCACCTCTCCAGCCAAAGGCACAAAAATCAGTTTCTTTCCGTCCGGTGACAAGCTGTTCAAGGGGCGAATATTTGCAATGGAAAAGCCGAATCCGTTGGCAACCAGTGAACGCATCACCGACATATCTGCGGTGCGTTCCGCGATATTGGGCTTTATATTGGCCTCGCGGAAAAACGACAAGAAATACTCACCGCTGAATGGAAGGTCCAACAGAACCATCGGGCTGTCCTGCAGGTCTGGAATCGTTAATTCGACCTGCTTCGCCAAGGGATGGTCTTCTCCCAAAACCACATAGGGCGGGAGCGCGTGCAGAGGTTGGAATTCAAGATCAGTGGGAATGTCCAGGTCGTATGTCAGTGCAATGTCCAGCTCGGCCCGGCGCAATTGGCTAAAGATGTCAGCCTGATTCAATTCACGTTGTTCAATTTGTACATTAGGGTAGCTGTCCTCGAATTCGCGCCGCAAGCCCGGCAAGACGATCTGAGCGAATGTCACAAGACACCCTACGGACAGAATGCCCTGAACCTTACCCGTGATTTCCCCAGCAAGCGTGGCCAGCAGTTCGGCTTCACGCAGAACGAACTCGGTTCGTTCCATGATCTTGTGTCCCGCCTTCGTCAGCGACAGACCGCGCGCATGTTCGCGCACAAACAACGTAACGCCGAATTCGACCTCAAGCTGAGTTATCGCCGCCGAAATCGACGGCGACGACACGTTCAGCTTGTCGCTGGCCGCAGCGATACTGCCCGCCTTCCCGACCGCAACAAAATACTCAAGCTGTCGCAGCGTGTATCTGAAAGGCAATGGTACATCTCCGCTTGGCCGTGGATTAAGCCTTGTACTTGATCCACGTGGTCTTCAAAGCAGTATACTTTTCAAGTGAGTGCAATGACAAATCGCGTCCAAAACCTGACTGTTTCATGCCTCCGAATGGTGTCATGGCTGACAATGCGTCCACCGTGTTGACCGAGACGGTTCCCGCCATCAGCTTGTCAGACACCCGGCAAGCGCGTGACAGGTTGTCAGTCCAGACTGACGCGGCCAATCCATAGATCGAGTCATTTGCCATCGTGACCGCCTGCTCTTCGGTGTCAAACGGGATCACCGACAAGACGGGGCCGAAAATCTCATCCCGCGCCAATGGGTTGTCATGGGTCACGTCGTCAAAGATGGTCGGTTGAACAAAACAACCTTTACCGTCCACGGTAACACGTTCACCCCCTGTCACCAGATTGGCCGTGTTCTTACCCTCGTCCACAAAGCGCATGATGCCTTGTGTTTGCTTCTCATCGACGATCGCTCCCATCTTCGATGCCGGGTCTAGCGGGTCGCCAGGCTGCATTGCTTGCGCGCGGGCAATCAGCTTTTCAACAAACGCATCCTTGATCGAGCGCTCTACATAAAGCCGAGAGTTGGCCGAACACACTTCGCCCTGATTGAAAAAGATGCCAAAGGCCGCCATGTCCGCGGCGGCGTCCAGATCCTCGCAATCGGCGAAGACCAGATTGGGGCTTTTGCCGCCCGTTTCCGGCCAGACCTGTTTCAGGTTCGACTGGCCCGAATATTGCATGAACATTTTACCAATCGCGGTAGAACCAGTGAAGGCCAGGCAGTCGACATCCATATGCAGGCCAAGTGCCCTGCCCGCCGTCACCCCAAAACCGGGAACAACGTTGAAGACGCCATCCGGAACACCGGCTTCAGCCGCCAGCTCTGCCAGGCGAAGTGCTGACAGGGGCGATTGTTCTGCGGGTTTAAGCACAACCGAGTTTCCCGCAGCCAGCGCTGCGGCGGCTTTCCAAGTCGCCATGTCCAGCGGAAAGTTCCAAGGGGTCACGGCACCAACAACGCCCAGCGGCACGCGGCTGACCAACGCCAGATCGCCAGGGCCGGTTGGGGCCACTTCATCATAGACCTTGTCGATGGCCTCGGCGTACCACTGAAAGAAATGTGCCGAGCCCGGCGCGTCGATAGTCGCCGCATCAGTTACCAGCTTGCCCATATCAAGGCTGTCCAGCAGCGCCATCTCCTCCAGATTTTCCCGGATCAAGTCAGCCAGCTTCAGCATCACTGCCTTACGGTCACCCGGAGCCATACGCGACCAGCGGCCATCCTCAAAGGCAACACGACCTGCGGCAACGGCACGATTGACGTCTTCTTCGTCACATTCGGCGACCGGTGTCAGAACCGCACCTGTGGCCGGGTTTATACTGTCAAAAGTCTTGCCTGACACGGCATCGGTGAATTTACCGTCGATAAAGGCTTGATCCCGGAACGACAGACCGGCGGCGAGGCTTTTCCAATCCGCGTGGGTATTGTCCAACATTTTGTTTCTCCCTGATTATTCGTCGCCGGGGACGCCATAAGACGGTGCCTCGCTCGGGTCGAGCGCACGCTGGACATAGGCGTCAAGATGCGGCTTATAGATGTCCCAGGTGGTCGCGATGGCCTCAATGGGGCAATCCTCGGTCCAGTCACAGCGAAGATCGGCGACGGGCCAACTGACTTTGTCGACAATTTTCATGCCTGCGGAATGCACCGGGCCAGCCTCGCCCCCTGCGGCCAATCCGGCGCGCATGGCGGCGATCAGACGGTCGCCGATATGGCCCGAGGCCGACAGAAAGCCATCGACGATGGCCTGCGGGACTCCGTCATTGGCCAAAAGGTTGCCGCCCGAGGCGACATTTTCAGCCTGTGCTTGCGTCCAGATTCCAAGGCTGTTGGGACCGGAATGGATCGCCGTGCGCCCGGCGATATCCACCGCCAGAACCTGCCGGTATTCGATGAATTTTGCCTTTGCGGTCATGGCCTCGATTGCTTGAGGTGCTGTCTTGCCCCGCTCCATCAGGTCCAGCGTCAACGGACCGAGGCTTGGGTCTGTAACGTTCTGCGATGCAACCGCGCCAACACCTGCACGCGCAAAAGAACAGCGCGCAGCCACAGCGGGTGACGATGACGAAATCGCCAGACCGAACATGCCGGTTTCAGCGCAGCGGGCGACCAGTGAAAAAGTCATTCGGATCTCCTGAAAATAGAAAGTCCGGACCGCGCCTGTTTGGAGGAGAACAAGTGGCGCGGTCCGGCTAAGGTGGTTGATCTGGTGGATCAATCGGGAATAACGGCGGTTCCGTCGATTTCAACCAACCAGTCGGGACGCGCCAGAGCCTGAACGACCAGCCCTGTCGAAACAGGATGAACACCTTTGATGTACTCGCCCATAGTACGGTAAACAGCCTCACGGTGGCGGACATCGGTGATGTAGACGACCACCTTGACCAGATGCTCCATCGAGCCGCCGGCTTCTTCGATCAACTGTTTGATGTTCTGCATCACTTTGTGGGTCTGTTCGACCGGATCATGACTGTCGATATTTACCGCATCATCCAGATTTTGCGGGCACTGACCGCGCAAGTAAACCGTTTTGCCGCCCTGTGTCACAACGGCCTGACACAGGTCGTTATCCAGGTTTTGCTCAGGATAGGTTTCTTTGGTGTTGAATTTGCGAATGCGTGTATGGGCCATTTCGAAGTCCTGACTACTTATTCCGCCGCGGCGGGGGCGATGATCGCAGCTTCGCCGTCGTATTCGGCATAAGCGCGTTGAATAGCGATCTGATCGGCGATGTATTTCGCGTCGTGCCAGACACCCCAAATGAAGGTTGAACCGCGTCGCGATTGCCATGGCAGGCCCAGAAAATAGATGTCGGGCTCGACAGAAACGCCTCGCTGATGGATCGGTGCGCCTTTGGCGTCAAATGCGTCGGCCTTGATCCAACTGAAATCCTGACGGAAGCCTGTCGCCCAGATAATTGTCGTGATGCCTTCCTTAGCAAAATCGACTGAAGTCAGGGGATTGGTTAGGCTATCGGGATCAGCAAACCGCTCTCGTGCCTCTGGCTCTTCGGGCAAATCAATACCAGTACGAGCGATATAGGCGTCCGCCATGTCCAGCATTTCAAGGTAGTTGGCATCGCCCGCAGCGACGTTGCCTTGGAGATCATCGGCAAAGCTGAGAATACCGTTCTCGAAGCTTTTGGTCATCCCGGTAAGGGTCACCCCTTCATTTCCCAAGCGGCGGAAATCCATCGTGTGGCCGCCATTCGCGCCGCTGACCGAGATCGTGACGTGTTCAGTACCTGGTTTCTGTGCAGCCATATCCCAGAGTCCCAGAACGCCCAGCCACCAAACATTATCGCGGCTACGATAGCGACGCGGGGGGCGGTCATGAGGACCAACAGACAGGAACACCTTGCGACCGGCGCGATTTAACTCATCCGCAATCTGAGCACCGGACGAGCCGGCGCCCACAACCATCACCGCCCCTTCGGGCAGTTGCTCGGGGTTTTTGTAGTAAAAGGAATGAAGTTGCTCGACGCCAGCCGTTTCCGGCACAATGGGCGGAATAACCGGGTGCTGGAAAGCGCCTGTTGCGGCGACAATGCGCTTGGCATGGATTTCACCGGCGGTCGTCTCAACACGGAACCCACCTTCGCCGGGCAACCGTTCAGCGTTCAGCGCCTCAACACCCTCGCGGATTGGGGCGTTCACCATTTCTGCGTATTCTACCAGGTATTCGGCGACACGGTCCTTTGGCACAAACGCATCCGGGTCATCCCCGTTGAACTGGAGGCTGGGAAAACGGTCATGCCAGCATGGTCCATTCGCAACCAATGCATCCCAACGGCCGGTGCGCCACGCCTCGGCAGTTCGGTTCTTTTCCAGAATGATATGGGGCACATCGTTGTTTCCAAGGTGCTCGCTTAGCGCGATACCCGCCTGCCCGCCGCCAACAACCAGCGTATCCGTTTTCTCAATGGACATGTGTCGGTTCCCTATTACTGCGTCTCGAATTGACCTGAAAAGGTCGTTGTGCGCGTGCATCTTGCGCTGCCTGGATGGACGTACGACCACAACCGGCCGAAGACCTTGCACATTCAAAACAGAAGACATCAGAGCAGAGCCATCGCATCGGCCAACACCGAACAAGGGCCGCTTTGGCGTTCCGTTTCCTGTGCCATTCCAGCACGTTTTGCACGTTTCCGGGTAAAGGTTTCACAAGTTGGGAACAGACGAAATTACTGTCTAACTTACTCTTAATTAGGCTTTGACTAACCCGCCGGGAATTGCCCCTGTTTCCCAGCCGGTTGTCCGCTTTCCGACAGATACGGCGCGATCAGATAGTATAGTTCACCCTGCGAAGAGATATGACATTTCCGGTAGAGTTGCTTGCGCAAAACCTTGACGGTCTGAGGGCTGATACCCAGTGTCAGGCCAATAGAAATCGATGAATGACCCTGCAGGATTAACAACGCCACCTGCGCCTGCCTCGGACTTAAACCGATATCTTGTTCAACGGACAAACGCTGACGCAGTTGCGCGACGATATCTTCCGGCTTTTTTTCATTCGAGGGCTTCAGATCAGGCCAATTCCTTCTCACCAGCGCATTGACGATCGGCGCTACATTTTTTGCGATGGAAAAATCCTTGCTGGAAAAACGCGATGCAGTGGTTGCGTCCCTGCCGAGACAAACAGTGATCGAACTCATGGGGTTGAGACCGGCGTAAAAGGCCAGCTCGTCCGTCAGCGTCGTGTTTGTGTAATAGGATTTAAAGTACTCGTTCCGTTGAAACTGATCCGGGGCAACATCGGTCAATCTGTAAAGACCGTCCGCCGCGCGGCTTTGATGCAGGCCATAAAACGGATCCAACAGATAAGCGCCTTTGACATAGTGGCTGTCGATCCGCTCAAAAACGCGGCTGTTGCGGGCATGGGTCATAAGCACCATTGGGCTGCTGCGCCGAAAAAATGCGATGATTGCGAAGTTGTCGAAGGAACAGGTTGCATCCAGCCACCTGTAGAGCGCATCGCCGAACCCCTCTGATCCGATTGCCATTATAGCGGCTGATAGAGCGTCTGGTGCTTCAACAGTTGACATTTCGAATACCCCCCTGGGGGTATATACCCCTCAAATGAGCCTAAGTAACCTTTGATATAAATGTAGGTGGTATGCAATCGCCAGCACGTTGGTGGTTCCTAACAAGCCTCACCGGATCAGCGGAATTGCATCGCGAAAACAAAGGGGTTGATCATGGCCAAAGATACACTCGACATTCTTGCACAGGACGAACACCTGATTCAGTCCTTCGCTGATCTAAACGCACTTAAGCAACAAGGCGCGCGCACCGTGATCTCGCGCGCAAAGGGCGCATATGTTTACGACAGCGATGGCAATGAACTGATCGATGGCATCGGCGGGTTGTGGTGTGTCAATATCGGTCACGGCAATGATGAAATGATTGAGGCTATTTCTAATCAACTGAAAACGCTGGACTATTATTCGACCTTTTACAATTTCACGCACCCGGCAGCGGCAGCTCTGGCTGATAAGATTGCGCAACTTGCACCGGGTCATTTGAACGCCGTGTATTTTGGCAATTCCGGTTCCGTCGCCAATGACAGTGCCATTCGGATGCTGCATCACTACAATATCCGCAAAGGGAAGCCGGAAAAGAAACTGGTTCTATCAAGACACGGGGCCTATCACGGCTCGACCCATCTGGCGATGGCGATGACCACGCCCGGTTATTCCGAAGGCTGGCACGCGGCCAGTGAATTGGTGCATCATCTGCGCTCGCCCCATTACTGGCGCGAAGGCGGTGATATGACCGAGGCCGAGTTCCTCGACGCGCTGATCGACGATCTGACGCAAAGAATTAAGCGTATTGGTGCCGAGAACATCTGTGCTTTCATCGCCGAACCGATCCAGGGCGCGGGTGGTGTCGTGACCGCGCCAGCTGGTTACCACAAGCGCGCGTGGCAGGTCTGTCAAGCCAACGACATCAAATACGTTGCTGATGAGGTCGTTACCGCCTTTGGTCGCCTTGGGCATTTCTTTGCATCAGAAGACGTGTTTGACATGGTGCCCGACGTCATCACCACGGCCAAAGGTCTGACCTCAGGCTATCAGCCGCTGTCTGCTACGATCGTTTCCGACGATATTCACGAGGTCATCTCAGGCCCCGACGGAATGTTCCTGCACGGCATGACCTATTCGGGCCATCCAGCAGCTGCGGCAGCGGGTCTGACCAATATCGCAATTATGGAGCGTGAAGAAATTCCTAAGCGTGTGCAGACAACCGGGAAGCAGTTTGAAAACAACCTGCGCGGCCTGACCGATATCGAAATGGTCGGCGAAGTGCGTGGCAGCCATTTCATGATGGGGGTCGAATTCGTCAAGGATCGCGACACAAAGGAAGGCCATCCGGCAGAGGCGCAAGTTGGTCTGAAAGTCGCACGCGCTTGTCAGAAACGCGGTCTGATTGCTCGTCAGCTCGGCAACGTTCTCATCTTGTCTCCGACGCTGATCATGGACGAGCCGATGATTGACCGTATCGAAGCCATCCTGCGCGACGCCATCACCGAAGTCGCCGCTGGTCTGTAATCCCGCATTTGGGGCGGCACGGCCCCGTCATCATCTTAGCCATCCATAAGGAGCCAGCTATGCGCGATCCACGCTATGACATCCTGTTTGAACCGACAAAAATCGGTCCCCTAACAGCCAAGAACCGGTTCTATCAGGTGCCTCACTGCAACGGTGGTGGATATCGCGACCCATCGGCGGCGGCTGCGATGCGAGGCATCAAGGCTGAGGGTGGCTGGGGCGTGATCTTCACCGAACAATGCGAAATGCACCATACGTCTGAAATCACCCCATTTATCGAGCTGCGCCTTTGGGAAGACAAAGACATCCCCCAATTGCGCAAGATGTCCGAGCGCATGAAAACCCATGGTGCCCTGGCTGGCATTCAGCTTGCCTATTCGGGCATCAACGGTCCCAACCTTTATACCAAAGAAGTGCCATTGGCCCCTTCTGCCATGCCGATCCGGACCTTTACCAATGATCCGGTGCAGGCGCGCGCCTTGGACAAGCAGGACATCAAGGATTTGCGCCGGTGGTTCGTGAATGCCGCAAAACGCTCGAAAGAAGCAGGTTTCGACCTGATCTGCCTGTATGGCGCGCATGGGTTTGGTATCTTCCAACACTTCCTCAGCAGGGCAACCAACCAGCGCAGCGACGAATATGGTGGCTCACTGGAAAACCGCGCCCGATTCAGCCAGGAGGTTATCACCGATATGCGCGACGCCGTGGGCGATACGATGGCGATCACGCTTCGGGTGTCGTTGGACGAGACCATTGGCGATCTGGGCTTCTCGAATGCCGAGGTGCGTGACTACATCGAAATGAACAAAGACCTGCCCGACCTCTGGGATCTTGCGCAGGGTACTTGGGAGGATTGCTCCGGCCCTTCGCGGTTCAAAGAAGAGGCTGCCCAGGAACAACTGGTGCGTGGCATTCATGAATTGACCGAAAAACCGATCGTTGGGGTCGGTCGGTTCACTTCGCCCGATGTTATGGCCAAGATGATCAAGTCTGGCACACTGGATTTCATCGGCTGCGCCCGACCGTCTATCGCTGACCCGTTTCTGCCGAAAAAGATCGAAGAGGGCCGGATCGAGGACATCCGAGAGTGTATCGGGTGTAACATCTGCATCACTGGCGATATGACCATGTCAATCAGCCGCTGCACCCAAAACCCGACCTTCATGGAAGAATGGCGCAAAGGCTGGCACCCGGAGAAGATGAACGACAAGGGTGATAGCTCGAACGTGCTTGTCCTTGGGTCTGGCCCCGCCGGGCTTGAGGCTGCTTGGGCTCTTTGTCGCCGGGGGTATGACGTCGCCGTGGCCGAGGCGCGTGATGTGATCGGCGGTCGCGTGGCCCGCGAACGTCTGCTTCCGGGGCTGTCGGCCTGGGGCCGTGTCGTGGACTATCGCGACTATCAACTTAGCCAACGTCCGAACGTGGAAATCTATCGCGAAAGCGAGTTGGGTGCCGAGAGCATTCTGGAGTTCGGTTTTCAAAATGTCTGCATCGCCACGGGATCTACATGGCGCAACGACGGGGTCTCGCGTCAGCACGTCGTGCCAATGCCGATTGCCGAAGGCGCCAAGGTCTATACACCAGACGATCTGATGGATGGCACAATCCCATCGGGCCGCGTGGTGGTGTATGACGATGACCACTATTACATGGGCGGCGTTCTTGCCGAACTTCTGGCCAAAAACGGTGCGCAGGTGACACTGATCACTCCGTCGGCTTATGTCAGTGACTGGACGAACAACACGCTCGAACAAATCGCAATCCACCCGCGGCTGGTGGATGCAGGTGTCGAAATCGTCCTCAACCAGGGTGTCACTGAAATCCACCCGGATCACGTGGTCTCGAACTGCGTCTACACCGACCGAACCTGGAAGATCGAGGCGGATGCGGTTGTGGTGGTGGCGTCACGTCTTGAAAACAACACCGTTTTCAATGACCTGATTGCCCGCGAGGTCGAATGGGCGGACGCAGGTATCAAGTCGGTCAAGTTGATTGGGGATGCCAACGCACCGGGCCCAATCGCCTGGGCAACCTATGCCGGCCACCGCTATGCGCGTGAGCTTGACGGTAAAGATATTGGTGACGACTTGCCATTCCGCCGCGAAATCACAGAGCTTGCGGTGGACTGAGGTCGTGACCGCGTAACGGGCGGCAAAGTGCTCACTCCACCGCCCGTCACATTTGAACGCCAACTGCCATCTGCGATGCTTCAACGGATACAACCGTATTCTGTGCGCCCCAATGTTCGCCTTCACCGGTCAGTGGCAAATTACTCGCTGTTTTTCTCAAACTCGTAATAGCTTGTTTGCCCGCTTTTTCTTTAAAATTGATAGCCGTATGCAATGGCCGCGAATGACTGCCCTCAGCGCCGTGCTTGACTATTTTTGCCGTCACAACGCCCTTGTTGTATTGATCCAAGGACTTCCGTTTGATGTCGAAATCGGAATAGCAAACTGTTGTGAGTGCAAGCCCACCCAGGGTTCGAATTCCTGTCTCTCCGGCATTATGTCCCTTGGCTACGATACTTTCGGACCAATGATGCGAAACGGCCCTCCCTGCGCCCGGCAGAGACTGGTTTTTAACCGGCTGACATCAAATCTCTTTTCCTTTGCGCATCCCTGATAAGAGCTGCAAGCCGATAGAAACCGTGCGCCATCTTGGTATACGGCATCAAAACAAAGAACGTCAGGACCGATCCAAGATGGATGGCAAGCAGCGCTGGCATCATGGCTGTTGAACCGAGGGCGTAAAGACCAAGTCCACTCAACCCAACAAATCCAAGCAAAAGGGTAAAGGCGATATCCCCTCCCCATGCCATAGGGTCACCGAGATCGCGGTCGGATTTTTGTTTGAGATACACCATAGCGCCACACCCCACTGTCAGCAAAACACCACCGGAAATCCCAAACAGTTTAGGCAATGACCAGAACCCATAGGGCGCATGCATGCCAAAGCCGTAGTGCATCACTGTTGCGATTGAAGTTGACGCAAAGCACAACAGGAAGCCGTACATTATAGCTTGGTGAAGGTGTCGCCGCGCTTGGCTGAAGCGGTCTTCGTCCTCAAAATTGCAGCCCTCTGCGTGCCCAGCAGCAAGATCCTGCATCTTTCCTGCGCGCTTGAAAGAAGCTGTCACGTCCGCAATTTGAACAGGTTTGCCGCCGACTTCGACCCAATAGCGCCTTAGGCTTATGGCTAAACTAAAGAGCGGCAGCAGGAAGGCAGGTGCAAAGATCGCGACCATCGCATTATGCGACAAGACAGCATAGAACCCCTCGCCTCCGCTCGATCCAATGGCGCGAATGGCCAAGAACAGCATGGCAAATCCAATTACAAGCGCCAGGGCTATGGTGCCACCATGGGTGTGGAACCAACGCGCCAGAGGTTGCGGCCAGGCGAAGCATTCCCAGCTGTTCCGCCGCACCTCGGCCAAAGCTTTGGGGAGGTTCAGGTCGAACTCATGCGGAGCTGTGTACTGACAAGCGTAATAGCAACCCCGGCAGTTGTGGCACAGGTTAGCCAGCTGCGTGATATCCCCGTCGGAAAACGCGCGTTCAGCATGCAAAGACGGAAAAACCGAGCAATAGCCTTCGCAATACCGGCAGGCGTTGCAAATTTCGGCCTGACGACGGGCCTCATGAATCAGTTCAGTTTGCATAAGCGGCGGCCTCACGTCCTGCGATGCGTCCAAAAACGGTGCCTATGGTCATGCCAAAGCCCGCCAGATAACCCTGTCCAAGGATCGACCCGGCCATGGTTTCTCCGGCGGCCCAAAGGTTTTTGATCTTTCCGTCAGGGGTCGAACACTGAGCGGTATCGTCTACCTTGAACCCCAAATAGGTGAAGGTCACGCCGGTGCGTAGCGAATAACCATAGAACGGTGGCTCGGTGATCGGGCGGGCCCAGTTGGTCTTGGGCGGTGTCAGGCCAGAGGTTGTAACACCGTCCAATTCAGTTGGGTGAAAGCCAGTTGTGTCACCACAAGCTGCGTTAAATTTGCTGACAGTCCGGGTCAGCTTGTCGGCTGGCAGGTCCATCATCCCGGCCAATTCTTCCAACGTATCCGCCTTATACGGCGGGAACACTGACGGCATAAACAAATTCAGCGATTTGGCATCGATAATCACATAGCCCACCTGATCCGGTTGGGCTGCCACAAGTCGTCCCCAGATCGCATAGCGCTTTGGCCAGACGTCCTCACCCTCGTCATAAAACCGTTCGGCATCTTTGTTCACAACGATGGAAAACGGAACGCAATCAAGACGAGTGACAATCCCGCCATCGAATTTCGCCGCGCGTCCGTCGATGGCAACGGCGTGACATTGAGTCGGATCTCCAACGCTCTCGACGCCTTGATCCAGAAGGTCTGCCAACACCACACCCCGGTTATAGGGCGTTCCCCGGATCAAAAAGTTCTTTGCTGGCTCACCCCAGGCACGCGTAAGCCAATCGGTATCGGCCTGAAACCCGCCCGAGGCGACAATCACTGCTTTGGGTGTGATGCGATGCGACTGGCCTTCAAAGGTGTAATCGACCCACTCGATTTGGTCACCGCTCAGTTCCAGATGCGTAACCGCAGCCTCATAAAGCACATCAACGCCCAGACCAGCCGCCGTGCGGTAATAGGCATTCACCAACGACTTGCCACCCCCCATGAAGAATGCGTTGGTCCGTGCCAAAGACAGCGTTCCTGACAATGATGGCTGAAAGCGAACCCCATGTTCCTGCATCCACGTTAGGCACTCTTCTGAAGAACGGATTGCCAGCCGGGCCAGATGCTCATCGGTCTTTCCGCCGGTGACTTTCATCAAATCCGAGAGATATTCGTCTTCGCTGTATTCTTCTATAAGTGGACCAAGAGGAGATCTGTGCATGCAGCGAAAATTACGCGTGTGGCGAGAGTTTCCTCCGCGATACGGTTTTGGCGCCGTTTCAAGGATCAGAACTCGGGCGCCTGCCTCGGCAGCGGTCATCGCGGCACAGAGGGCAGCATTGCCGCCGCCAATCACAGCGATATCGTAAGCTTCACTTTTGGGGACCATGTCCTGACTACCTACTGGCTTTCGTCGATTGTGCGGTCGCGCTCCTGCAACGCACGTATCCGCATCCGTTGCGCGGCCTGAATATGCGCACGCATTTCCGTCTCGGCCGCAGCACCATCACGGGCTTTCAACGCGATCATGATGCGCCGATGTTCGGCCACTGCCGCCTCAGCCCTGTCACCATCCAACAGTTGCGATGGCCCAAGGATCAGCAGCGCCTTTTGAAGCGACAGCATGGATTTCGTCAAAAACCGGTTCTTGGCCGCGTCAAGCAAAGTGGCGTGAAAAACTCTGTTAATCCGTGCCGTATCTGTACCGGTGCCCGCTTCGGCCAGCCGGTCTGTCAGCACGTCCAACTCATCCACTTCGACTTCTGACGCCGCGCGTGCTGCCAGCCGGGCTGCGGTACCTTCCAACACCGCGCGCATTTCATAGAGCTCCATGATCTCGGCGTAATCAAGACTTCGAACGGTTGCGCCCTGCCGGGGAACATGGGTGACAAGGCCATCGGCCTCAAGCTGCCGGATCGCCTCACGCACGGGGGTACGGCTGACGCCTAATCGTTCGGACAACTCGACCTCGCGCAGGCGTTCGCCGGGCAAAAGCGAGCCTTCGCGAATTTCTTCCAGCAAACGCTTATACGCGGAATTTCCTTGCGGACCGGGCTGGAAAGGGTCGTCCTGAATTGTCATTGCGGGCTCTCTTGTCATTATGTGTCCTGATGTATACAAATGGATACATTGTGAGTCAACAACGCCGGAATTCTTCCCTTGTCCGACCAGTTAAAGACATCTTCTCTGTTGTTAAGACGGGCCGTAACACTCGGCCTTGCAGTATTGGGAACGGGAGTATTCTGGGCATTGAGCTTGCCGTTGCCCTTTCTATTCGGCCCAATGAGCGCTTGTCTGATTGCTGCCTTGGCTCATGCCCCCATGGCGGGTTTCGGTCAGGTCTCAGTCGCGGCTCGCACAATATTGGGTGTGGCGGTTGGGGCGTCTATTACACCGGCCCTGTTTGTTGAATTGCCAAAGATGGCAGCATCGATCGCGCTGATCCCGTTCTTCATCCTTTTGATCGCGCTGGTTGGGGTGCCATTCTTTCGAAAAGTCTGGGGCTTTGACACCACAACCGCTTTCTACGCGGCTATGCCCGGTGGATTGCAGGACATGATCATCTTCGGTTCCGAGGCCGGGGCAAACCCGCGCACCCTATCCCTGATCCATGGTACGCGTGTGCTGATCATCGTGACGCTGGCCCCTTTGTTTTTAACCGTGTTTTACGACGCACAACTCACCAACCCAATCGGAGAGCCCGCCCGCGATCTGCCCTTGCGTGAACTGGCGCTTATGGTTCTGGCGGCCTTTGTTGGCTGGAAAGGCGGCGAACGGATCGGCCTGTTCGGCGCGTCCATACTGGGACCAATGATACTGACTGCGGCGCTGTCTCTGGGGGACGTCATTCATACCCGCCCGCCGCGCGAGGCCATCCTTGCGGCGCAGTTCTTTATCGGCTGCGGGATCGGTGTGAAATTTGTTGGCGTCACATGGGTTGAATTGCGCAGGGTTGTGGCAGCAGGCTTTGCCTATGTCGTCGTGCTAGCCATACTTGCGGCTGCCTTTACTGCTGTCGTCACTACACTGGGCTTCGGTCAGCCGGTCGAGGCATTTCTTGCTTTCGCACCCGGCGGACAGGCTGAAATGACGGTTCTAGCCATCGTTTCGGGGGCAGATCTTGGCTTTGTGATCACCCACCACCTGACGCGGATTGTTCTGGTCATCATCGGCGCGCCCATCGCGGCCAATCTTATCTTGCGTTGGTCCAAATCTCGGGATTGATCATGTGAATCGGAGCGTTCTCGGCATAGGCGTTAACCTGATCGAAGATGTCGGCAAATTGCAGGTCGAACTCATCTTCGGTGACGAAACCGATATGCGGGGTTGCGATCAGGTTGGGATGCGACAGCAACGGATCATTCGGATCTGTAAGGGGCTCTGTATCAAAGACATCAATTGCGGCCTTGCCAGGACGACCCGCGTTTAACGCGTCAAGCAACGCACCGGGAACAATTAGCCCTGCACGGGATGTATTCACAAACAGCGCGTCTTCTTGCATCTGCGCGAAATCTGACGCCGTGACTATCCCATGCGTGTCTGGTTTCAGGCGCACATGGATCGAGACGACGTCACTGTTGGCAAAGAACGCGTCGCGGTCGGGCGCGACCTGTACTCCATCTGCTTGTGCCCGTGCCCGGCCTTCGTCCGAAGACCACCAGACGACGTTCATACCGAACGCCTCGGCATAACCAGCGACGGCACGGGCAATACGGCCATAGCCATAAAGGCCCAGATGCCGCCCCCTAAGTGTTTTGCCTACTCCGGCCTGCCAATGCCCCGCCTTGGCCGAGGCTATCTGTGCAGGTAAATCGCGCATTCCGGCCATGATCAGCGCCCAGGTGAGTTCGGCAGCGGCATATGAGGGCGTCCCGCCATGCATGTTCGAACACAGCAGTACGCCGTGGTCCGAGCATGCCTGCACATCGACATGGGGGTACACGCTGCGCTGGCTGATAAGTTTCAGGTTGGGCAGTTTTTCAATCAAGGCGCGACTGATTTTGGTGCGTTCGCGAAACAGCACCAGCGCCTGAGCCTGATGCAAGCGCGCGGCCAGTTCGTCGGTGTCTTCGACATGATCGGTCCAGACCTTCACGTCATGTTTAGAAAGCTTCCCAAAACAGGGCAGACCCTGCAGCGTATCAAACCAATCATCCAGAATGTGAACCTTCATCGGCTTTCTATACCCTGCCCTGTTGTCAGCTTTCTTGGTGTCGGCACAAAATGCTGCGCGTCGAGTGCGGCAAGCGCATTTCGAACGCGTTCGCTTTGATCAAGTAAATGGTTGAACTGCTCATCGCATCCGGCGATCGGTGTTGGGTATTCCGCCATGTCCCGTCTTAGGGCCGCCTGCGCCAACCTGAGTTCCTGACGCGCAATATGAAGGCATTCAGAATAGTCATCCATCGCGGCATCCTAAAATTGTATACCGAAGTATACCAAATTATGATCCCTATTTCAACTCCCGTTCCATACAGATTCCGGCACATAGACATGTCCATCCGCCAACTTCCGTGCGGTCCGCACCAGACCTGCTGAGTTGACTTTGAACTCCTGGCCATTTGAAAAGTCCACTAACACGTCGATGTTGCCTGATGCATGTTCCAGCACAACATCAGCCGGGCTTGCCTCGGGTCGATCCAACAAACTGTCGGCGACTGTTCCGGGTGTCAAAGCGCAAGACGCCATACATTGTGCGCCGGTAACGGCCATGGTCGGATGAGTCTTCCACGGCATGAAATACCGAATTGCTAGGGTTCCACCTTTCTTGGCGGGCGCGACAAGGCCGAATTTGGGTGTCACTGATTTTGACACGTCCCCCATGCCCATCAATTTTCCGGCTTCGATCCGAACCGCCTCCATCCGGTCAAAGAAACCGCGGTTGGCATCCAACTCATCAGCGCTTTCATACCCTGTCAGGCCGAAATCTGAGGCCCGCGCGATGGCCATCGGCATGGCGACATCCATACAGGTCAGCTCGATCCCCTGCACTGTATCGCGCAGGTGTCCGGTGGGCAGGAACGCACCGGTGGCTGATCCTACAACTCCCATGAAACTAAGTTGTACCGGCGCTGATTGCCCGGGTACCCCGGCGATTTCTGCATCGCCTTCATAAACCAGCTCTCCCCCCGGCGTCTGCACTTTGGCTACAACACGGGCACCCGTGTTGACTGCGCGAATGCGAACCTCCGTCACATCACCTTGTGGCTGGAACAAACCCATTTCGATCGCAGCCGGAGCGACGCCGGACAGGATGTTGCCGCAGGTGGGTTTGAAATCGACCAACTTCTCTTCAACCGAAACCTGCGCGAAGAAATAGTCGATATCGGCCCAGTCATCGTCGCTGACCGACAGCATTGCAACCTTTGTGGTCACCGCTGTACCGCCACCGATCCCGTCGATGTTGATTGATTGCCCTGCCCCAAGGGCCGCGACCAGAACGTCGGCCAACCTGTCCCGATCTTCAGGCAGATCAGAGCGGCGGAAATAAGGCCCCCGCGAAGTGCCGCCACGCATGAAAATATACGGGATTGCTGTCTGGGTCATAGCGAACCGTCCTTTACAAACCGTGTGAGATTTTTTGTGAATTCAGCCCCGTGCTGCGTGCTGTTCATCAGGTCGGGCATCATTGGACCGCTTACTTCAGTGGCCATGGCAAGCTGACCATGTCTTGCAGTAGACCCGGCGGGAAATCCCGGTTCAGAGCACCTGCCATGAAGCACATGAAGCCAATGCCGCAGGCGGTCAGGATCAGAGTTAACCGCCAGTCCGCCCCGGAACGAATGCGAAAGAAGGCGATCAGGAATCCAAGCAAGGCGAGGATGAAACCCACAACCCAAGTGGCCGCGATCAAACTGGCGAACCATGCCAAGGTAGACCAGAGGCCGTGAGGCGCGCTCGCGTCCTCGCCGGCGATCTCTTTGTCTGCAAAGATTGGATCACCCTCGGGCCGCCTCATCATCTGGACCAACAAAATGACACAACAGAACAAAGACACGCTGCCGATCACCAGCGGGATGATCTTGTCGGTCATGTTGTAGTCGGGGATCATATTGGCGTTCACCAAAGCGACGATCAGATAGGCCATGATCACCAGCAGGAAGATCAGCGGCGCACGTTTGGTGCCTGCTTGAACATCACCCTCGGCCATGATCATCTTGGCTTGTCGAATACCTAGAATGATCGAAACAACCGTAACCACGATCAGCACGATGACGATTGGGCTGAACACGTACTCCATCCCCTCACCAAAGCTTTTGCGGAACCGGAAAGAGGCGATCTGGAACGCCTGATTGGTGAACTTCTCAACCGGGTTTGACAGGACAAAACCGATCAGGAAAGCCGGGCGCGACCAGTCGAAACGGCGCAGGAAGATGCCAATCAGACCGATGACAAACAAGGCCAGAAGATCTTCGAAATTCTGACCAGATTGAAAGGCTGCAAAGCTGATCAGCATGAACAGGAACGGCGCCAGATAGGTGAAGCGGATGGTTGTCAGTTTGGCGATACCGCCCGAAGCGGCGATACACAGAATGGTTCCAACGACGTTGGCCAACGCCAACAGCCAGACGATGGAATAGGTAATGTTGAGATTGTCCTTGAGCATGCTCGGGCCAACCTCAATGTCGCCAGACCCCAACAATGCAACTGCACCGATGAAAATCGCCATCGATCCCGAACCGGGAATACCAAACAGCAGAGTAGGAACAAGCCCACCACCCTCTTTTGCGTTGTTCGAGCTTTCCGGGCCAATGACCCCGCGCACTTCTCCCTTGCCAAAGTTGCTCTTGTCCTTGGTGGTTTGCACCGAGTGGCCATAGGCGATCCAGTCGACGACCGAACCTCCGAGGCCGGGGATGACACCGACAACCACACCGATGATCGAACACCGGACCGACAGCCAGATATTCGCAGCCCAATCCTTTACACCATCCAGCCATCCAGCCCCCAGCGAGGCCCCCTTGGCGATAGATCGATCCTGCCGCAGCAAAGAAACAATTTCGGGGACGGCAAAAATGCCCAGGCCCACGATGACCAGTTTCAGACCGTCCGTCAGATAAGGAATGTCATAGGTTGCCATACGCAGTGAACCGCCTGCGTCAGCCTCACCAATAGTTCCGACCATCAGGCCCAAACCCGCAGCGGCGATACCTTTCAGCGGAATGCGCCCTGCCAGAATAGCCACCATCGATAGGCCGAGAATAGTGATCATCAGCATCTCGGGCAGGCCAAAGGCCAGCACGATTGGTCGCGCGATCAGAATGAACATGGTCAGGAAGGTCGCGCCAACGAGCCCGCCAAACAGCGAAGACGAAAAGGCCGCTGACAATGCCCGAGCGGCCTCGCCCTTTTTTGCCATGGGGAACCCGTCCAGCACCGTGGCCTGCGAAGCAGAGCTGCCGGGAATACCCATCAAGACAGATGCGAACGTGTCCGAAGTGGGCACAACTGCGACCATCCCGATCATCAGCGCTAGACCCAGGATCGGGTCCATACCGAACATGAATGGCAGCAACAGGGAAAGACCGGCTATTCCACCGAGGCCAGGAAAAACCCCTACGGCCAGCCCCATGACAACACCCAATATTAGGTATCCCAGAACGATGGGTTGCAGGATCAGACCCCACGCCTCTCCAAGCGCAGGAAGAGCGGTGGCGAAAACCTCCATAGCGGCCGCCTTTCATAAATTGTATTGTGTATGGAAAAGCGCGCGCCCTTCGTTACAGGCGCGCGCTGCGGCTTATCGGCTTAGTTCAGCTCGACGCCATAGGCTTCTTTCAGCCAATTCAGGACATATTCCTTGGCATTGTCGTCGACATTGGTTGCCGTCTGCAGTGCCGACTTAGAACCGTCACCGACGAAAACCGGATATTTCCCAACGCGCTTGGACGAGATATCGGCAAAATCCCCGCGCTCGGTCACAGCCTGAAATGCGGCGGTATAAGCATCGACCACTTCCTGCGGTGTGTCGCCCGGCAGAAAGGCCAGTTTCTGTACCGGGAAACCAGCAACGAAGAAGGCTTTCCATGCGTCCCAGGCCTCGCCGCTGGTTTCACAACCATCAGTGGCCTCGCAAACCTCTTTAAAGGTCGGAATGTCCGGGAAGGTCGGGTCGCGGACGATGTTACCGTCAGCGTCCAGTGCGCCCCATGTCATCATTGGCACGGCCTGACCGGCCTCGACCAGCGGTGCCGAACCGCCCAGATACCCGGACGACGTCTGGTAGTCGATATTGGCTTCACCGCGTTCAAACATCAGTCGGCCGTCGCCGCGCCCCTTGATGCCGAATACCGGCTCAACATTCATACCCAACATTTGCCATGCCAAAAGCGGCACGAGGTCCAGCCGGGTCGCGCCCTGCGAACCGTAAATGAAGTTGGTATCTTTCAGTGCATTTGCGGAACCATCAAACTTGGCGCCGTCCTCGGCGTTCAGATAAGCGACACCGCCGGTGCCGGACGCCATCACCGGAATCCAATCATTGTATTCATAGCGGACGCGCGGATCGCTCAGCAGATACGGGAACTGTGTCGAACCCGAGGTGCCGAACAGCAAAGTTCCATCATCGTGCGCCTGTTCCTGGAACCAGTTGGCACCTTTGGTCGAACCTGCGCCTGGCATGAACTTAACAACCACGGTTGGCTGTCCTGGCAGAGCCTCGGACAGAAGTGGTGCAAAGAAATTGGCCCATTTGGCCGAACCGCCCGTTTCCGAGAACGGGATGACCCATTCGATAGTCTTGCCTGAGAAGTCGACCTCGGCTGCGGCGGGTGCCGTGAGACCGGCGGCGGCAATCAGCCCCACGACGGCGCGACGGGTGAATTTGGTAATGGCCATTGGTTCCTCCCTGTTGACCAGACAACCACGCCAGCGACTGTCGCGCCACCATGATCGTAAATAGAACTGTGGGGTTGATTCCCCCTCCCATCTGGCAATCATGGAGTGCCAACCTTGCGCGAAACTTGCAGGAGACCCGATGCGGATCGTCATCGTCGAGGATAATGAACCCCTTGCCAACGCAATTGCCTATCGTCTGCGAGACCGCGGACATGCAGCAGATGTACTGACCGACGGCGACGCAGCGGACCTGTATCTTGAACAGGAAAGCGCGGACTTGATCGTTCTGGACATCAACCTGCCAGGTCGGTCCGGGCTGGAAATTCTGAAATCGCTGCGCAACCGTGGAGACAGTGCGCCCGTAATTCTGCTGACAGCACGCACTGAGACAAGCGACCGGGTGTCTGGTTTGGACATGGGGGCCGATGATTATCTGGTCAAACCCTTCGAAATGGACGAGTTGGAGGCACGCATCCGGGCGCTTTCACGCCGCAAACAGCTTGATTACGGAGCGCGGGAAAGCATCGGAAGCCTAGAGTTCGACCGCACTGCTCGTCAGGTCAGCGTTAAGGGTGAGGTGATGGATATTCCGCGACGGGAAATAGCGGTGCTGGAATGCCTGTTGGAGCGTCGAGGCAGGATCGTTCCCAAAAGCCAACTAACTGATTACGTCTATGGTGTAGGGGCGGATGTCGAAGTTTCGGCTGTTGAACCTCATGTGTCGCGACTGCGAAAGCGTCTTCAAAACCTGGGTATAAAGATTAAGACAGCCCGCGGCCTGGGGTATCTGCTTGAGGTGCAGAAGTGATCAACCACGGCTCGCTCAGGCTAAGGCTGTTCATTCTTATCCTGACACCTTTGGTGCTGCTTGCAGTGCTGCTTGGGTTTTGGCGTTTTTTGGTTGCCCAGAAGACCGCTCAGGAGCTTTTTGACGACAGTCTACTCTCAGCTGGCCTGGCAATTTCGCGGGATGTGGCGATTTCGGGCGGTGATGCGTTGTCGCCCACCACACGCAGTCTGATCCGCGACGCATCGGGCGGTGAGATCTTCTATCATGTGACTGGCCCCGGCGGCATTTACGTGACGGGTTATGCCTACCCTCCGGCATCCGCGAACTCGTCGGTGCAAGAGGTGTACAAGCCACAGTTTTTCGAAGCGATCTACCGCGATGAACCGGTACGCGTTTTAAAGATGACAGAACGTGTGACCTTGGAAAATCTTGTAGGTGATGCGACGGTCACGGTTTGGCAACGGATGGCGGATCGCAACGCATTTGCCAATGAACTGTCCATTCGCGCCGGAATTGTCATGGGCATCCTGCTGGCCACCTTGGCTGTTGTGGTATGGTTCGGCGTAGCGCGTGGCCTGAGACCATTGCTGGATTTGCAGGACGCAATCGACCTTCGTTCGCCAGATGACTTAAGTGAGATTAAGCGTCCTGTCCCGGACGAAGTGCAAGGTGTTGTAAAGACTTTGAACCGGCTCTTTGGGCAGGTCGAACACAGCATCAACGCCCATCAGGTTTTCATTTCCGAAGCAGCTCATCAGTTGCGGAATCCGGCGGCCGCAGTCCAGTCGATGGCCGAGGCCCTGCGCGATGCGAAAACGGATGATGACCGAGAAAAACGCATCTACGAGCTTGTGGCGGCCGCAAAGAACTCGGCAACGGTGGCCGAACAACTGTTGTCACTTGAAAGGCTCAGGCAACCGACGCACCAGGATCAAATGGATGAGATTGATTTCCGCTTGGTTGTGGAAGAAGCCTGTGCCGAGATGGGTGTTCACATCCTGGCGAAGGGTATCGAGTTTGACGTTACGATGCCCGAGACGGCTATCATGGTGTCCGGTGATCGGGTGTTTTTAACTGAGGCCCTGAAGAACCTTTTGGACAACGCAGTAAAGCACGGCGGCACCAAGTTGAGCCGAATTTCTGTTGTGCTGCAGCGTGACGAAGGCGCGGTCAGTGTAACCGTAGCCGATGACGGAGCGGGCCTTTCGCCCGATCAAAGCGAAGCGGCCTTCAGTCGGTTTTCGCAGCTGGACTATTCCGAAGGCAGCGGGTTGGGGTTGTCAATCGTTTCAGCCGTGGCTCAACGGCATGGGGGATCGGTGTCGATCAACCAAGTCGAAAAAGGAGCAAGCATCACGCTCGAGCTTCCAATCGCCCTTTAAAACGGACGAATCCGTATGCTGAGCCCTGAAACCGCGCATCTAAATGTATGGCGGCGTGTTATTGCCGCTCGCTCTTCGCGGATAGGCATAGCATGGCTCAATCCACGGATTTGAAAAGAATTTCCGGGATTTCCCCTTTGAACTCGGGTAATTTTGACCCATCTCGGCGACACATTTTCCAAAGGAGAGACACATGTCGCGTACTATCATATTGGCCGTGGTCATCATTGCCGCTGGCGCAGGAATTTATTTTTACACTACCCAACCAGACCCCACACCCGCCGAACAATTGCAATCGGCGGCAGAGGACGCTTCTGAGGCTGTTAGCGAAGCGGCAAGCTCTGTGACCGAGCAAGCCAGTGAGGCCGCGTCTTCCATCTCGGAACAGGCCTCAGACGCTGCTGAACAAGCAGGACAAACAGCCACGGATCTGGCTGATCAGGCCGGCGATCAAGTTGCCGCCTTGGCAACTCAGGGCCAGGATCTGCTAAATTCATGGATTGAAGACGGCACACTGACCCTTGATAATTTTGACTATGACACGTTGGTCGCCTCGGTTCAGGAAAGCGATCTGGCGCAGAACCTTAAAACACAAGCCATCCAAATTCTGGACGATATCAAAGCATCGCCTGAAACGATCGCGACAAAGATCCAAGAACTCAGCAATCTGCTGTCAGGACAGTGAAACTCGGCGGGCTGCCATTCGGGGCAGCCCGTCCTCTTTTGGCGCAATCATTATTCCAAGCACGTCATCTTGCGTGTCGATTGGTCTTCCACACCGCATTTGATTGGTTGCGAACCAGCGGAACGCACACCAAGTCCATTGCCGCCGTGCCGCTCAATCGGAAAGAGCGTCTATGACCACCCTGCCCCTGACCAAGTTCGGAACCGATCTGACACAAGACGGACCTTCCGGTGAGGCCACCGGCACGAAAATCAGGCGCGGGTTGCGGCCAAGGTCCAAACCCGTTTCACCGATGGACACCGGCAAACCGACATTTCAGAACGACTTGCCTTGAAAGATGTGGTCTCAAGCTTGGCCTGTTCTTTGAAAAAGAGCGATGGAAAGGTGATCATCCCGCCCTAGCAAAAGACGCTCTGGTTGAGGGGGTATGCTCGGCGCGTTTAGAGTGTTGTTCTCGCTGTGCCAGAGGGTTTGACCGGTCAGCGCGTTGCTGCTGATCGGCGGGTCGAAGCTCGTATTCCGACTTCGCCTACAATCATATTAAATTACTTTTAATACTAACTTAACAACGTATTATGTGACTTATTTCAACTGCGGTAATTCACCCGATCACCTGTGTTTTTCGGGGGGATGTTCAGAGGCACGACCTCGGCTTGCACCTTCACGAAACTGATATAATTTGGCGGCATGGCAAGCGCTCGAATCGAAAACTTGGTAAGGCTCAAAAACTCTGAGGTGATAGCTCAGGGTAATCGGCAGTTTGTTTACCAACACCCTGATGCGTCCGACGCGCTTCTGAAAGTCCCGCAACCGGACACGACGGATGGCGAGAACGGTCTTTTGGGTGACACATGGTTCGATCGAACGTTTCGGCGATCTACTGTATTCAAAGGTTTCCTGCGCGAGTTTCACGAATCCTTTGACCTTATGGTGCGTTACCAGCACAGGGATGAGGCTATTCCTGTTTGTGAGGTCCGGGGTGTTGTGCAAACCGATATCGGCCTTGCCCTCGTCTATGAACGAATTTCCGAACCCGATGGGCAGTTGTCGCCCAGCCTGAAGGAGTTGGCGAAAAGCGGGGGCTTGACGCAAGAACATTTGGCTTCCCTGCACAAACACTTCGATATGTTGATCGAAGAACAGGTCCTTATCAGCAACAAGAATACCGGCAATATTGTCTATCAAACGTTTTCTGACGGGTCTGGCCGCTGGGTTTGGATCGACAGTTTTGGTAGCAAGCAGATCATCCCCGTTCGCCGCTGGTTTCGGTCTTTGAACCGGCGCAAGATCAATCAGATCAGAGAGAAATTTACGACCGTTGCCGAGAACGCTTTGCTCTCGAAGTCAGAGCGTTAGTCAACAAACCTCTCTTTGGCCAAAGAAACTACTCACTGGGTATCGGTCAAATATTGATTGCCCAAAAGAAAACGGTCGCAATTTCTTGCGACCGTTTGAAATTTGTAATTTGCAGCTATTAACGCTTCGAGAACTGGAACGAACGACGCGCTTTACGCTTACCGTATTTCTTACGTTCCACAACGCGACTGTCGCGGGTCAGGAAGCCAGCGGCTTTCAGTGCGCCACGCAGCGACGGATCGTACAGTTGCAGCGCTTTCGAGATGCCGTGCTTGACCGCACCGGCCTGACCGGTCAGGCCACCGCCTTTGACGGTTGCGACAACGTCGAACTCACCTTCTACACCAGCAACCTGGAACGGCTGGCGCAGGATCAGCTGCAGAACGGGACGAGCAAAGTACTTGTCCTGATCCTTGCCGTTTACAGTGACCTTGCCGGAACCCGGCTTGATCCAAACGCGGGCAACAGCGTCTTTACGCTTGCCGGTGGCGTAAGAGCGGCCCAGCTCGTCACGCACGGGTTCACGCACGATGACTTCTTCGGCCACGGTTTCAACGCCTGCGACGGCGCTCAGCTCTTCGAGAGTATTGATCTGATCAGCCATCGGTCATTAGCTCCGGGTGTTTTTCTTGTTCATGGACTTAACGTCCAGAACTTCGGGCGCTTGCGCCTCATGGGGATGCTCGGCACCGGCGTAAACGCGCAGGTTGGTCATAACCTGACGTGACAGGCGGTTGCCCGGCAGCATACGCTTGACCGCTTGGGTCACGACGCGCTCGGGGTGTGCACCCTCGAGGATCTGCTGCTTGGTGCGCGACTTGATGCCGCCCGGGTGGCCAGTGTGCCAGTAGAAGTTTTCTTCGCGCTTCTTGCCGGTCATCTGGATTTTGTCAGCGTTGATCACGATGACGTTGTCGCCCATGTCCATATTCGGGGTGAACGACGCTTTGTGCTTGCCACGCAGGCGCATGGCGACAATCGAGGCAAGACGGCCCAGAACAACGCCCTCGGCGTCGATCAGGATCCATTTCTTGTCGATGTCTGCAGGTGTTGCAGAAAAGGTTTTCATGGCAGGATAGTCCTGTTTGATGTGAAAGACCGCCCCAAGTCAGAGCGGCCCGAATTCGATGGAGCGTATTTAGAGGCCCCCGCAGCGCAGGTCAACAACACTAATCTCTTTTAAATATAGTAATATCAATGAGTTATAAAATAGGTATTATTTTACCCCACGATTAAGCCCCTTTACCCCTGCCCCGCCTCGCTCGCTATACTGAATAAGCAAGTCGACTCAAGGAGCGTGAATACTATGAAGTGGCAACAAACCATCGCTGACTACGGCGCATCCTGGCAAGAGACGGACCCGGAAAAACGCCTTTTGCTTTTGACAAAGTGCTTTGCTGAAAACGGCCGCTATGTAGACCCGACTGCCGATGTGAATGGCCGCGTGAACCTGTGCGATCATATTGGCGAAGTTCTACAGAGTTCTGGTGGACGTGTTGAACTGACAAGCGAACCGTCCAACCATCACGATGTTGTCCATTTCACTTGGCACATGGTTAGTCCAGAAGGCAGTATCGTTGTGTCTGGTCACGATTTTGTTCGTTTGGATGCCGGGGGTAAAATATCCGATTTGGCGGGTTTCTTTGGTGATCCGACCCCACTGAATTGAACGATTAAACACTGATCTGTTCCGGCGGATTGTCCAGCAGACGCCGCAACCTGTGCATCGCATCCTCAAACCGCTCCAGGGACACATGCCCGTTCATGGCTATACGAACCGCATTTGGGGCCCGTCCGTCCCGCAGAGCGAACTCATCGGCAGACCGAAGCTGTATCCCCTCTCGTTCAGCCGCACGGCTGAAGGCTGCGGCGCGCCAACCCGAAGGCAAGTTCAGCCAGACAAAAGGCACATCCGGTGCCCAGTTCAAATCGAACCCGCCCAAGGCGTTGACCGCAACGCGAACATATTCACCCATTCGAACCCGCACGTCCCTTGCAATCTGCAGCGTACGAGGATCAGACAGCAGCAACCTGGTCAATTCCGCCAACGGCTGCGCCAAACCAAAGTACCCGTATTCCGCCGAACGCCGCAGGTCGACGCTCCGCTCACGCGGGGCAATGGCAAACCCAACACGCAGCGCAGGTGTCAGAGTTTTCGAGATTGAAGATACATGCCACCCCCGTTCCGGTGCCAAAGCACGAAAGCTGGGTTCACGAGCGTCACCCATGCGATAACAATCATCCTCGATGATCTGAAGGTCAAAGCGCCGGGCCACGTCGACAATTTCTTTCCGACGTTCAAGCGGTGTATGCGCGCCGGTCGGATTCTGTACCTCTGGTGAAACGCAGATGGCTTGTGCTGGTGTCTGGCGCAGGACATGTTCCATCGCGGACGGATCTACGCCCCACTTATCCATTTTCACGCCAACCACGTCAGCGCGCATCAATTCCCCGGCCCGGCGGAACCCGGCATAGGAAAGGTCTTCGACCAGAACGACCGGTTTTGGCCCCCGCAGGATTGTTTGAAACACAAGGCACAGCCCATTTTGCCCCCCATGCGTCAGCACAATATCGTCATGCGACAATGCACCCAAAGGTAGGTCAGACAGCCACTCTACCACCGCCTGCCGCATGGGTTGATAGGCGTCGCGGGTCGGGTAGTTCAAAAATAGGCCCGGATCAGCCTGGGCCACTTTTTGCAGGCACTCCCGTATTAGCGAGACCTGCCCAACATCCGCCAATCGTGGGCTGAAAAGACTGACATTGGCATTGTACTTATTGTCTTGCAAATGCAGTTGGCGGGCCCAGACATCATCCAGGATTGGCGATTTGGGCGGGGCGACAAATGTACCACGTCCGACCTCGGCGTGTAACAATCCCTCATCCGTCAGAATCGTATAAGCCCGCGCAACTGTGCCCGGCGTGATTTGTAACCGATACGCCAATTCACGCACTGGGGGCAGCTTTGTCCCGACCTCCAGCAACTTGTTATCAATCGCTTTTCTGATTGTATCAGCGACCAGAGTATATTTCGGCCCCTTGGACTTTGGCAGCGATTCCGGCCAAATTGTATCCATTACAATTCTTCCTTTGATTTTGGCACAATCCTGAATGTATCAAGCACATATACCGAACACTTTAACTTTGTGTCAATACAATTTGAAAGGATACCCTGATGACACGCTCGATGCACAACCCCGCCCTCTTGCTGCTGAACGACAGCCCCCGGCTGCCGCTGATCGCCGCGCTGGCCGTGCGGTTTGCGGCGACGGTCACGAAATGGGAACGTCAACGCCGTAGCCGGCTCAATCTGTCCAAGCTGGATGACAGGCTTCTTAAGGATGTCGGTCTGACAAGATATCAGGCTCGACAGGAATTCACCCGCCCATTCTGGCAGGGTTGAGTTTTCCCCAGTCCCTTGATGGGACCTCTTCCTGGCCGGGCTTCGCCCGGCCTTTTTTATCCGAAGGCCGCCGCGGCCGATCCTTCGGGAGGTAATGAATAGGTCATCGTGGCGCGCGCGACGGGTCTGTCCGACCCTTCTGAAAACATCAACACATCCCCAACAGCCAGACTGCGGCCCAGCTTTAGCAGTCGACATCGGGCAATAATATCTTTGCCGCCCTCGGGTTTTCTTAAAAAATCTAAGGAGCTGTTCGTGGTAACGGCCAAGGATTGGCGTCCCTTGCGCGCCAGGATCATCGCATAGACACTAACATCCGCCAGCCCGAACATGGATGGCCCCGAAACTGTACCGCCAGGGCGCAGATGGCGATCTTCGACAACCAATCGCATCTCGATCGACTCCTCATCCAGCTTTTCCACGACGAAATCTCGATGTACCTGTGGGAAGATTTGCCGCAGGTATTCCATCAGGTCTTCCCGGCTCATGGCCAATGACATGCTTCCCCTCCTCGACTTGCCGACCTAGAGTTGGCCCAACATCGCTACGGAGGGCAAGATGGCAATTTTGGAACGTAACGACACAGGCGCAGTCGCCACACTGACAATGAACGCGCCCGATCGTCTGAACGCCCTGAGCGACGAAATGCTGGCTGCCCTGCAATCCGAGTTCGACAGCCTGCGCGACGACAGCGCGATTCGGGCGGTTATCCTGCGCGGTAAAGGCAAAGCGTTCTGTGCGGGCCATGATCTGAAACAGATGACAGCCGGACGTCAGGACGAGGACGGTGGCAAAGCTTATTTCCAGGGCTTGTTCGCCAGATGCACCCAGATGATGCTGTCAATCCGGTCCCTGCCCCAACCGGTCATCGCACAGGTCCACGGTATCGCCACCGCTGCGGGATGCCAGTTGGTCGCCACCTGCGATCTGGCCGTCGCGGCTGAAGGTACGCGGTTTGGCGTGAACGGAGTGAATATCGGTTTGTTCTGCTCGACACCGATGGTTGCCCTCAGCCGGAACATCCCGCGCAAGCGCGCGTTCGAGATGCTGACGACTGGCGACTTTATCTCGGCCGAAACCGCAGCCGAGCTGGGTCTGATCAATCGCGTCGTGCCCGAAATGCTTTTGGAGCATGAAACCGTGTCGCTTGCCGATCAGCTTGCGGCCAAATTGGGTTCGGCTGTGAAAATCGGCAAACAGGCCTTCTACAAGCAGCTGGAAATGCCTCTGGAGCAGGCCTATGACTATACCGGAGACGTAATGGCGCAGAATATGCTGCATCGCGATACCGAAGAAGGCATATCTGCATTTATCGAAAAAAGGCCGCCGAACTGGCACCAATAAAGCGATTATTGTCAACAATTTTTACGATTGTTCGTAATTTTGCACTTCCCAAAAGGGCGACACTGTGGCAATGCTGGGACAGGGCTATGGCTCTAGATACACTTTTTGGGTCGCCGTGGGCGGAAGGTCCCTCCAAGCTGGTTTCTCTCACCGGCGTCGACATTCCCGCAGCGGCGACCCCAAAATTCCCTTAAATTCTTAAACTAGGCGGCCTGTGTTGCGTTGCACGGTTCACTGTCCTATGTGGCAGCGCATGACACAAAAACTGCATATCGTGGGCGGCGGCATGGCCGGGTCCGAGGCCGCCTGGCAGGCGGCGGAAATGGGCGTAGATGTGGTGATCCACGAAATGCGACCCAAAGTAGGCACCTTTGCGCACCAAACTGGCAATCTGGCCGAGATGGTGTGTTCGAACTCATTCCGCTCAGACGATGATGAACAGAACGCCGTTGGCTTGCTGCATTGGGAAATGCGCGCCGCGAACGGCCTGATCATGACAACGGCGGACGCGCACCGGCTGCCCGCGGGTGGTGCGCTTGCTGTAGACCGCGATCCTTTTGCCGAGGCGGTTACCGCCAAACTGCAGGCCCATCCGCGTATCGAGGTTACAGGGGAAGAAGTCACCGCCCTGCCCGATGACGGCCAATGGATCTTTGCCACTGGTCCTTTGACATCGGCAACATTGGGTGACTCCATCCGAACCGAAACGGGTGCAGAGTCCCTGGCATTTTTCGACGCCATTGCCCCGATTGTCTATGCCGACAGCATCGATATGAGCAAAGCCTGGATGCAATCGCGCTATGACAAAGGCGAGACCGAGGAAGAACGCACCGCCTATCTGAATTGCCCAATGGACCGCGATCAGTATGAGGCATTTATCGACGCTCTGCTGGCCGCTGACAAAGCTGAGTTTCACGAAGGCGAAACGGCGGGGTATTTCGACGGCTGCCTGCCGATCGAGGTGATGTCAGAGCGTGGTCGCGAAACGCTGCGCCACGGCCCGATGAAGCCGGTCGGCCTGACTAATCCTCATCAGCCTGACGTCAAACCGCATGCGGTGGTGCAACTGCGCCGCGACAATGCCCTTGGCACGCTGTTCAATATCGTCGGCTTTCAAACCAAGATGAAATATGGCGCACAGACTGAAGTGTTCCGTATGATCCCCGGTCTGGAAAACGCCAGCTTTGCGCGGTTGGGCGGTATTCACCGCAATACGTTTATCAACTCTCCGACGCTTTTGGATGCGCAGATGCGGTTGAAATCGAAGCCAAATATCCGTTTTGCGGGGCAGATCACCGGGGTCGAGGGTTATGTCGAAAGCGCGGCGATGGGCCTGTTGGCCGGTCGTCTGGCCGCGGCCGAGATTCTAGGCCGGACCCTGCCCGAGGTTCCGCAGGACAGCGCCATGGGCGCCCTGATCCACCACATCACCGGCGGGGCCGAGGCCAAGACTTTTCAGCCCATGAACGTCAATTTCGGCTTATTCCGACCTGTCGACGGGCTAAAAGGCGGTCGGCGCGGTCGCAAGGACCGGTACAAGGCTTATACGGATCGCGCCAAGGCCGAGTGGACCAACTGGCTGGAGCAGTGTTGACTGGACGCTGTTGGCTCATGCAGCGTAGTATCAATGTATGAGCGATAAGTACCTCAAAGACGTCTATAATCTGGACACCCCGCAAGAGACGCATGCGCACTATCAGAAATGGGCGTCCTCCTATGATGCCGAGGTTGGCGCGCATGGCTATGCGACCCCCGGGCGGGTGGCCGAGGCGTTATGGTCAAAACTGCCCGAGCCGCAAACACCGATCCTGGATTATGGCTGTGGCACCGGATTGTCCGGTGTAGCCTTGCGTGCGGCGGGTTTCGAAGTGATTGACGGCGTTGATCCAACTCCGAAGATGCTAGAAGGCGCTCTGGCCAAGGGGGTCTATCGAAGTCTTTCAACCTTTGAGATCACCAATCCCGATCCGTTGGATCAAGGAGCCTACAAGGCAATCACCGCAATCGGTGTCATCGGGGTTGGCGCAGCACCGCCCGAGGTTTTCGATATGCTGATGCGCGCGCTTCCCGAAGGTGGCCTGCTTGGCTTTTCCTTTAATGATCATGCACTTGAGGACGTCTCTTACACTTCACGCTTGAATGATTGGCTTGATATGGGGGCAGCTCGATTGCTGTTTCGGGAATACGGTCCTCACCTACCAGGAATGGACCTTAAGTCAGACGTATATATCGTTGAAAAAGCGTGATATTTAAAACCCGATTTGCGCCGTCTCCCACAGGTCCGCTGCATCTGGGACATGCGTATTCAGCGATGCTCGCCCATGATCTGGCCAGGTCTGAAGACGGGCAATTCCTGTTGCGGATCGAGGATATCGACCAATCTCGATCGCGCGCCCACTGGGAAGAACAAATTTTTGATGACCTGAGGTGGCTTGAGCTGTGGTGGCCTGAACCCATCATGCGTCAGTCCGACCGGTTGGCAGTATATGACAGAGCATTGGATGACTTGTGGTCGCGGGGCCTGCTTTATCCCTGCACCTGCAACCGCAAAGATATCGCCGCTGCGGCCAGTGCCCCACAAGAAGGTGTACCGCTGCACGGGCCAGACGGGATCATTTACCCTGGGACGTGCCGTGGCAAACGTCGAGACACACAACGTCCCACGGACATTCCTTTGAGATTGGATATGGCCGCTGCAGGCCGCGTGCTTACGGGTTCAGCCCAACCCGGTGCAAAAGTCGGCGTATTTCACGAATCCGGCGCGGGACCAAATGGAGAGACGGGCACCATTCCGTTTTCTTCAGGCGAACTGACAGGCACAATCGGCGACGTTGTCCTGTCGCGACGCCATATGGGAACGTCTTATCACTTGTCAGTGGTCTTGGACGACGCCGCACAGGGTATTACCCACGTTGTACGCGGACAGGACCTGTTCGAAGCGACCCGTATTCATGTTGTGCTGCAAGCCTTGCTGGGTTTACCGACACCGCATTACCTTCATCACCGGTTGATCCGCGACGATGTAGGAAAACGTCTGGCCAAGCGTGACGATGCGCGGGCGATCTCGAAATACCGGGCCGAGGGGGCGTCGCCAGCAGATATCCGGGCGATGGTTGGACTGTGAACCGGTTACTCCATGGGTGACATCAGCTCGACCTCGTCGCCGTCTCGTACCGCGGTATAGAAACAGGTCCGGCGATTTGTATGACACGCAGCACCGGTTTGACGCACTAGAACCAGCAAACAATCGCGGTCGCAATCAAAGCGGAAATCCACCAATTCCTGCACATGGCCCGAGGTTTCGCCCTTGATCCAAAACGACTGACGCGACCGCGACCAATATGTGACGCGCCCGGTTTCCAACGTCTTCTCAATGGCTTGAATATTCATCCAGGCCATCATCAACACTTCGCCCGAGCTTGCATCCTGAGCGATGGCAGGGATCAGCCCGGCCTCATTAAACTTCAGCGAGGACGGATCAAACGCGACGGTGGCAGACATGAGAAAAACCTTTTGCATCCCGGTAGATGCTCACTATGTATGGGGAACAGACAACGAGGGAAAGCCATGTCCGGCGAGAACGACCTGATAAAGCTCTATTCCGGCCGCATTCTGGCGCTGGCTGCGGATATTCCGCATCTGGACCGGCTTGAGAATCCTGATGCTACGGTGAAAAAACGCTCACCCCTGTGCGGGTCGACGGTGACCGTGGATGTAAAGATACAGGACGGCAAGATCTTGGAGTTCGGGCAGGACGTCAAAGCCTGTGCCTTGGGCCAGGCTTCGGCCTCAGTCGTGGGCAGTGCCATCATCGGGGCGACTCGGGCGCAGGTGGAAACTGCACGCGATCAATTGGCCGCCATGTTGAAGAAAGACGGACCCGTACCTGATGCACCATTTGATGGGCTCAAAGTTCTGATCCCTGCGCGGGACTACAAGAACCGCCACGCATCGATACTGCTGGCCCTTGAGGCCACCGCCGAAGCGATGCGGCAGGCTGAACAGGCAAATTGCGCATAACATTGGAATTTTTGCGGGCAATCCGGTTTAATCACCCCGCATGATGTCGGGGGGATTGGATGGAAAAATTGCTTGAACACTTTGTTACACTCTGGGTCGTAATTGACCCGATTGGCACAATCCCTGTTTTCATAGCCGTTACAGCGGGCCTGACTGCAGCGGCCCGTCGCAAAACCGCCCTGCTCGCCGCGTTCGTCAGCGCTGGTGTCCTTCTGTTCTTTTTGATTTTCGGCCAATTGCTGATCGAGGCGCTGGATATCGGACTGAATTCGTTTCAGGTCGCTGGTGGTATCATCCTGTTCCTTTTTGCGCTGACAATGATCTTTGGCGAAAGCAAACAAGTCGTCGAACAGCATGAAGCTGAAGAGGAAATGGAGATTTCCGCCAACAAACCCAATCCGGCGATTTTCCCGTTGGCAGTACCGTCCTTGGCGTCACCCGGTGCAATGCTGGCGATTGTCATTCTCACCGACAATAACCGTTACAGCGCCGCGGATCAGGGTATTACGGCGCTGGTCATGCTGTCCGTTATTCTGATTTCGTTTGTTCTGATGCTGCTGGCGGACCCGATAATCCGTGTCATCCGTTCTTCGGGTGCTGCGATTATCAGCCGGGTCATGGGAATGATCTTGGCTTCGGTCGCAGTGAATTCCGTTCTGTCCGCGCTTCTTGAGATCATGAAAACCGGGCAGTTATAAGAAAAAACCGCCGCACCTTCCGGGCGGAAAGGGCGGCGGCAGGTTGTGCGTGTCTCGCGTGGGGTCCGGATAGCCGCACGGGGCCGAGGCAGGCCCCTCAAGGGAATTGGGACAGGCAGGTCACCCTTGACTGAAATGGGGATGACAGCGCGGTATGATCGGCACGAGATCGCAGGCAGAAAGGCTTAGAACGCTCCGGGCAGGTGCAGGGCAACCATCAACATGACCACCAAAGACACGGCCCCCACAGCATCCTGCAAAATCGTCGATTGCGAACGGCTCAGGGCGGTCTTGATCTGGGTCAGCATGGTCTCACCTCCGGTCGAGATTTAATCCTTTGTTGACCTTTTGTTCTCATATTTTGATGAGTCGGTAAAGAACTTTTTGAGAACATTTGTGAACTTAGTGGAGCAAAGTTTCTAACCTACTGAAATCAAACGGATTGCCTGATCCTGTTTCATAAGCCACAGCAGAACACGTGCCGCCTGCCCCCGGTCCGATTTCAAACGGGGATCAGCAGAAAGTAACGCACGGGCATCAGTCTGCGCTGTTGCCATCAACCCAGCCTGACGTTCCAGGTCCGCAATCCGGAACTTCGGCAACCCTGATTGCGCTGTCCCGATCAAATCACCCGCACCACGCATCTGCAGATCAGTTTCTGAAATGCGAAACCCGTCTTCGGTTTCGCGCAGCACTTCTAATCGTTTGCGTCCTCCTTCACTGAGCGGAGGCTGATACATCAACAAACAGGTTGATTCCGCCTCACCACGCCCAACGCGACCGCGCAACTGGTGCAGTTGCGCAAGCCCAAAAATCTCAGCGCGCTCTATGACCATGATTGAGGCATTTGGCACGTTGACCCCAACCTCGATCACGGTCGTGGCGACCAGTACCTTGGTTTGCCCGTCCTGAAAGGCCTTCATGGCGGCATCTTTATCGACCGATGGCATCTGGCCATGCACCAACCCGACCACTCCTTCGCCCAGAATGGCGCGCAAGCGCTTGAATCGTTCCTCAGCTGCCGTAAGGTCCGAAACTTCGGATTCGTCGACCAACGGACAGACCCAGTAACACTGACGTCCTTCTTCAATCGCTCGACGTAGGTGCGAAACGACATCATCCATGCGATCTGTGCTGATGATGGCAGTCTTGATGGGTTTTCGTCCCGGCGGTTTTTCGTCCAGCACCGAAACATCCATATCGCCATATTGCGCCAAAGCCAGACTGCGAGGGATCGGAGTGGCGGTCATCACCAGTACATCCGCGCCCTGCCCTTTTTCCGACAACTCCATTCGTTGCCGAACACCGAACCGGTGTTGTTCATCGACGATCGCCAGCCGGAGCGCCCTGAATTCAACATCGCTTTGAAATACCGCGTGAGTTCCGACCAGGATTTGAATATCGCCATTCTTCAGCGCCGCCAGCTTTGCACGTCGTTCCGCGCCCTTGTCCCGGCCAGTGAGGATTTCCAGCACGACCCCAGCCTCTTCGGCCAAAGGGCGCAATCCCTCCAGATGTTGCCGGGCCAGAATTTCGGTAGGCGCCATCATGACGCCCTGGCCTTTGGCCTCGACCGCGATGAGCAAGGCCATAAAGGCCACCAGCGTCTTGCCCGCACCCACGTCGCCCTGCAATAACCGGTTCATACGCGCGTCCGAAGCCATATCGCCAGCGATGTCGTCAATGGCCCGCAACTGCGCGTTGGTAGGTTGATATGGCAGACTGGCAAGAACCTTGGCCTGCAAAGCCCCCGTTCCGACACTGACCAGACCCCGCGCTTTCCGCTCTCGCTGACGGGCCAAGGCCAACGTCAATTGATGCGCAAACAACTCATCATAGGCCAGACGTTCCCGTGCCGGAGCATGAGCAGCCACATCATCTGCCCCCTGCGGGTTATGCGCAGCTGCAATTGCAGTGACCCAGGCTGACCACCCTTGCTTAGCCACCAGGGTGGGATCGATCCATTCAGCCAATTCCGGGGCCCGCGCCAACGCGCTGCGGGCAGCTCTAAAGGCCGTTTTCTGTGTGATCCCCTGTGTCAGATGATACACCGGTTCAAAATCCGGAATTTCCTGCGCCTCTTCCACAGGCATCATATGATCCGGGTGGACCATCTGCGCCATGCCATCGAACAGTTCGAGCTTGCCCGAAATCACCCGCCGTGAACCTTCCGGCAAAATACGCTTCAGGTAGTCACCGCGCGCGTGAAAGAACACCAACTGGAAATCTGCCTGGCTATCCTCGACATGCACCCGGTAAGCGCCGCCCTTATTGCGGGCCGGCCGGTGCGTACCAACAGTCACTTCAACTGTCAGAGTGGTCGGCAGGTCAACACCCTGAATCGTATCGCGCCGACGGCGGTCAATGACGGCATATGGCAGGCTGAACAGCACATCGCGCGGCGACTCCGTCCCCGCTTGGGTCAAGACCTGAGCTGTCTTCGGCCCAACCCCATCCAATGTTTCCAATCCCGCGAACAGAGGAAACAGGCTTTCTGGGCGCCCGCTCATGCGGTTCCGATCAGCTGCAACCAACCATCCTCATCCAATGTTTCAATACCCAGTTCGGCGGCTTTCTTTGCCTTGGAGCCAGCACCGGGGCCGGCAACCAGAATGTCTGTTTTCTTGCTGACCGAACCCGAGACTTTAGCCCCTAATGCCTCGGCGCGGGCCTTGGCCTCGGCGCGAGTCATCTTTTCCAGCGTGCCCGTGAAGACGACCGTTTTGCCTGCGACCGGACTGCCGGCTGTGTCGGGGCGTTTCGCCTCTTGTATGTCCAGCTGGGCGACCAGCGCATCAATGCTGGCGCGCTCGGCCTTTTGCGCGAAGGCTGATATGAGGGCGCGGGCCATAACCTCGCCGACGCCATCCACGCCCAACAAGTCGTCCCATTCGGGGCCTTCGAACCCCGCCGCAGAGGTAATGGCGCGTTCAAAGTCACCCCAGTTTCCATAATGTGTCGCGATCAGGTTCGACGCGGCCTCACCCAAATGGCGGATGCCCAGTGCAAACAGTAGCCGACCAAAGGGAATTTTGCGTTTCTCGTCGATGGCCTCCCACAGATTACCCGCACTTTGCGCCCCCCAGCCTTTTCGATTGGCTAGTTTGTTCAGGTTTGCCGCGTCGCGTGTCTGCAGGGTGAAAATATCGACCGGCGTTCTGACTGGCAGATCCGGGTCATCGTAGAACATCTCGATCTGCTTGGCGCCCAAACCTTCGATGTCGAAGGCTTTGCGAGAAACGAAGTGCTTCAGCTTTTCAACCGCCTGTGCCGGACAAATTACACCCCCGGTACAGCGGCGCACTGCGTCGCCCTCTTCGCGGACCGCGTCGCTGTTGCATTGGGGGCAGGTCTTGGGGAACTGAAACGGCTCTGCCCCTTCGGGTCGTTTCGAGATATCGACATCGGCCAGTTTCGGGATCACATCACCGGCTCGGTATACCTGCACCCAATCACCGACCCGAATATCCTTGCCGTCGCGGATAGTACCACCTTTGGCGTCACGACCCGCAATATAATCTTCGTTGTGCAAGGTGGCATTCGACACGACCACACCACCCACTGTGACCGGGTGCAACCTGGCAACCGGGCTGAGCGCCCCAGTGCGGCCAACCTGAATGTCGATCGCTTCAAGTCGGGTCCAGGCCAGTTCCGCAGGAAACTTGTGCGCAATCGCCCAGCGGGGGTTTGTGGAGCGGAACCCCAGACGCCCCTGCAAGGACAGATCGTTCACTTTGTAGACGACGCCGTCGATATCATAACCCAAGGTGGATCGTTGGGCCTCGATTTCACGGTAATGCGCCAGCATCTGATCCGTCGTTTCACACAGCTGGGTCAGGGAATTGGTGGCGAAACCAAGACCGCGCAACCGATCAATTGCCTTCATTTGGGTTTCTGCCAACGGTTCGGACAGCTCACCCCAGGCATAGGCAAAGAACCGCAATGGCCGGGATCGCGTGACGGACGAATCCAATTGCCGCAAGGAACCCGCTGCTGCGTTTCGTGGATTGGCGAAAGGCTTTTCTCCTGCCTCTTCCTGCCGCGCGTTCAGCTTTTCGAAGTCTTCATGCGACATGTAGACCTCGCCCCGAACTTCCAAAATGTCCGGCGCATTTTCTAAGGTTTGGGGAATATCTGAAATCGTCCGGGCATTTGCCGTGACATTTTCACCAACTTCGCCGTCTCCGCGGGTGGCCGCCTGAACCAATTTGCCCTTCTCATACCGCAAGGAAAGCGACAGACCGTCAATTTTAGGTTCAGCCGTGTAAGACAAAGGTTTAGATGCTTCCAACCCGAGGTACTTTCGGATTGAGCGGTCAAAATCCTGCACGTCTTCGTCATCAAACGCATTGCCCAGCGACATCATGCGAACAGCATGGGTGACTTTCGAAAAACCGTCAGACGGGCGAGCGCCGACTTGATCCGAGGGGCTGTCGGCGCGCTTTAGTTGCGGAAACCGCGTTTCGATTTCAGCATTTCGACGCTTGAGCGCATCATATTCGGCGTCAGATATCTCGGGGGCGTCTTCGCCGTGATACAGCATGTTTGCCCGCGCCAACTGTTCGGCCAATTGCGCCAACTCAGCGCGCGCGGCCTGTTCAGTCAGGTCAGATACCGGAATCAATTTGCTCATGGCCTCGCCCTGTCACTTAGTCTTGGACCTCAGTGATAGGGCGAGGTCATGGTCAGGTCCAGACGTGCTGTTCAGTGAGTGAAAGCGGTCGCCCCGGACCACGGGCGACCATGTTCAAATCAGGCCCCAACCGCCATCCGCGTTTCGTCAACACTGTTGCTTTGCGGATCACGCAGGACATAGCCCCTGCCCCAAACTGTCTCGATGTAATTTTCACCACTGGTGGCGTTGCTGAGTTTCTTACGCAGCTTGCAGATGAAAACGTCGATGATTTTCAGCTCGGGCTCGTCCATGCCGCCATAAAGATGGTTCAGGAACATCTCTTTGGTCAGCGTGGTGCCCTTACGTAGGCTCAGCAGCTCAAGCATCTGATATTCCTTACCGGTCAGATGAACCGCCTTGCCTTCCACTTCGACCGTTTTGGCATCAAGGTTCACCGCAACGCGACCGGTCTGGATGATGGATTGCGAATGCCCTTTTGAGCGGCGGATGATGGCATGGATTCGGGCCACCAACTCCTCTCGATGGAAGGGCTTGGTCATATAATCGTCGGCACCGAACCCAAAACCTTTGATTTTGCTTTCCGTGTCGTCTGCGCCTGACAGGATCAGGATCGGTGTTTCCACCCGAGCGATGCGCAGTTGCCGCAGGACTTCATGCCCATTCATGTCCGGCAAATTCAAGTCTAGCAGGATCAGATCGTAGTCATAAAGCTTTGCAAGATCGATACCTTCCTCACCCAAATCCGTTGCATAGACGTTGAGGTTTGCGTGTGTCAGCATCAATTCAATGCTTTTGGACGTAGTCGGATCATCCTCGACAAGAAGTATACGCATTTACTGCTCCAATTCGGGTCAATTTACCAATTCAAATTGAGCCTGCTCAAAAATGGTTAATCTGACGTTACCGTTGAATCATTTATTCCCTTTCGCCCTTAGGTTGTCGATATTTTTTTAACGCGGTCACCTTTAATGCGTCCGTGCCGTGTTCTGCGACGGCCGCAACCCAGGCGTTAAATTCCTCATCACTGAGGCCGTATCGCTTTTTGGCGTCTGACAGTGTGATCAGCCCATAAACCACTCCCCGCACGACGATTGCCTTGCGCGATGCGACCCAGCGTGTCGTATCCTTTGGCGGCAGATCGGCGCGCGATAAAACTGTTCCATCCGGTAAGGTTATGGATCTTGGCCCCTCAACTTTGTGCAAAAACATTTTATGACCCTCTTCGTGCTGCGACAAAGCTGACACCACCCTACTTAATGCTGAGTGAAACCGCCCCTTGAGAGTGTGTAGAATTTTCCTATATTCTGCCGGTCTTTCTTAACCCGCACTGGAATCACCATGGCCCTCGCTGCCGAGACCCAACTCAATTCGCTTGGCTTTGCCAAACCGCCCTCGGAAACGCGGGTGGTTGTTGCCATGTCCGGTGGCGTAGACAGCTCTGTCGTGGCGGCCCATCTGGCCGACCAGGGCTATGACGTGGTTGGCGTAACGCTTCAGCTTTACGATCATGGGGCGGCGCTGGCCAAAAAAGGTGCCTGCTGTGCCGGGATCGACATCCATGACGCACGCCGTGTGGCCGAGGAACGCGGCTTTCCCCACTATGTTCTGGATTACGAGAACATCTTCAAAGACGCGGTGATCGACGAGTTTGCCGACAGCTATTTGGCCGGAGCAACGCCTGTGCCCTGCATCCGCTGCAACGAACGGGTCAAATTCAAGGATTTGCTGGAGACCGCCAAGGATCTTGAGGCCGACTGCATGGCCACCGGTCACTATATCCAACGCAAAATGGGTTCCAATGGGCCAGAGTTGCATAGCGCCGAGGACGCGAACCGCGATCAGTCCTATTTCCTGTTCTCGACCACGCCCGAGCAGTTGGATTTCCTGCGTTTCCCTCTGGGCCACCTGCCCTCGAAGGACGCTACCCGCGAGATGGCCGCGCAATACGGGCTGGCCGTGGCGGACAAGCCGGACAGTCAGGACATCTGCTTCGTGCCCAACGGCAATTATGCCAGCGTCATCGAAAAACTGCGCCCCGGTGCGGCAGAATCCGGTGAGATCGTGCATGCGGACGGTCGCGTTCTGGCGCAGCATAACGGCGTGATCCACTATACCATCGGACAACGCCGCGGTCTGGGCATCGGTGGCCTTAGCGAGCCATTATATGTCGTAAAACTGGACGTGGATGCGAAACAAGTCGTTGTTGGCCCCAAAGAGATGCTGGCCACCCGAACCATTCCTGTGCGTGAAATCAACTGGCTTGGGGATGAACCCTTCACCTCACGAGATGAATGGCATGTTCTGGTCAAGGTCCGCTCGACACGGCCCCCGCGTGAGGCGATCATCCGGCCTTTGTCCGAGACTACGGCCGAGGTCGAGCTGTTGACGCCCGAAGAAGGTGTCTCACCCGGTCAGGCCTGTGTGTTTTACGCGTCGGAAGGCAGCCGTATCTTTGGCGGCGGCTGGATCTGGCGCGGGTACTAAATCGCGTCCGTCCACGAGTTGCTAAGGATATAGAGCCCGGCGCAAATCATCACATAGGGAACCAACCGTTCCAACCGCCGGGCCAGCGTGCCGCTCATGAACGGCGCTTTTGCCCCTAACAGCGCAACAGTAGCCAGACCAAGTGCTGCCAGCACGGCCCCGATGACACCAGCCGTTCTAAACGTGGGGGCCGAGTCGGCCAGCAAAGGCGCAAGGACGGCAAACGTATCCATCGACAGGCTGATGAACAGCAGCGTGACCATGATCACCGACGCCCCGGTATCCAGATTTGCGTGCGTTTCAGTCTCGGTTCCCCGCCTTTGTCGGATCAAGGCTAAGATGCCCAAACTCAGAGGTATCAGACCCAGATACCCGGCCCAGTGCGGCACGACATCCTCAACCCCCAACGCCAGCAAAAGCGCTGCGCTGATCACGACCCCCTGCGCAAGCAGAAAGCCAAAGACCGCGCGTTTGGCCCCCGACACCAGCGATAGCGCCAGCAGCGCCGCCAGATTGTCCAGATTGGTCAGAATCTGAGCCATAAAGGCAGACAGTCCGAACAGCACGAAATCCAGCATTACGGAGTCATCCGATCAAGAACGGCTCGGGCGGCCCTCAAACCGGGGGCCTCACCTCCGCGCCCCAGACGTTCCATCGTGAGGGTCATGGCATCGCGCTGCGCATCGGGGGCAGCCGCGACCTGTTTCAACGCCTCTGCTATCTTTTCAGGCTGGCAATCATCCAGCAAACACTCGGGGACCGTTCGGGTCTCGGACACCAGATTGACTAGCGTTACAGTATCCAGCTTGACCATCCGCTTGGCAATCAGAGTGGTCAGCCAGTTCAGATTATACGCTATCACCATAGGCGTCGATTGCGCGGCCAGTTCCAACGAAACCGTCCCCGAAGCGGCGAGTGACAACTCTGCCGCCGCAAACGCGACCCGCTTTTGTGCTTGTGCCTGATCCGAAGGCATCTCGCGCGGATCGACGACAACAGGGTTTCCGGGCCAGCTTTGCATATGCTCGGTGACGGTATCCACCATATGCGCAACCGCGGGCACCACAATACGTGCGCACGGCCGTTCATTCAGATAAAGGCGCAGCGCCTCACCAAAGATCGGAGCCAGGCGCTCGATCTCGCCACCACGCGAACCAGGAAGCGCCAGTATGATCGGTGCGTCGCCCAGATCGTAGGTCGCGCGAAAATCCTGGATATCCTGATCCGAAGCTATCGGTTCGCTGGCCACCGGATGACCAACGAAATCACACTCCATCCCCGCACGTTCCATATAGGGCGGTTCAAATGGTAACAACGCCAGAACTTGGTCGATCACCTTGGCCATCTTGTCCGCGCGCCCGGGGCGCCATGCCCAGACACTGGGGGCGACGTAATGCACCGTTCTGATATTACTCTGCGCTTTTACCTGCTTGGCGACGCGCAGTGAAAAATCCGGGCTGTCGATGGTAATCAATACATCGGGCTGCGTATCCAGAACGGCCTGAGCTGTCTCGGCAATCCGGCGTTTCAGGTGGAAGAACTTGGGCAAAACCTCAACCAGCCCCATCACCGACAGTTCGGCCATTGGAAAGCGGCTGTCCAAACCCTGTGCCTGCATCAGCGGTCCGCCAACGCCATCGAACTGGATATCGGGTACGAGACTGCGCAACCCTTCCATCAAGGCGCCGCCCAAACGGTCGCCCGAAGGTTCACCGGCGACCAGGAAGACTCGCATCAGATCGCCCGCTCACGCACATACAGAAACAGGCCCAGACGGTTGCATTCGTCGATCACACGATCCTGTTGCAACACGATCACGCCACCTTTTTCGATGACAATACCCGCTAGCCCAGCTGCCACCGCACCAGAAACGGTCCCAGGGCCAATGGTCGGCAAGTCAGCACGTCGGTCCTGATCGGGTTTCGGCGCTTTGAACAAAACGCCACCCCCTGCATCCGGTCGTTGGGTCAAGGATTGCAGCATCCAATCTGTGCCGTAGATGCTTTCGACCGCAAGCGCCTGCCCTTTGTTCACCGCACAAGCCTGACCGATATCCGCAGCTCCCATGGCCCGCAGAATACCCGCTGCCCTGTCTGCATCGGACAGTTCAGCTTCGGATGGCTGCGTTTCGGTAAGGCACCCTAGTTCCGGCAGTAACGCCGGGGCAATTTCGTGAGCGGCACGAACGGTCAGTCCAGAGTTTTCGAATATGCCGATCACGGCGCGCAATGCCCCGTCATCCCCGGACATCATCGCCTGTTGCAGTACTGGAACCAGAGGCATCGTGGCCGCATCAATCCGCGATGGATCAATCGCGGGACGGCGCACCGCGCCAGCCATGCAAATCTCGGTCACGCCGCGCGCTTTCAAATCCGCAAGGAAGCTTCCCAACTGTTCCAATGGAAAGACGATATCCGCAGTCAAAGTGTCCGGTGTGAACCCTTCCATCGCACAAATCAGAGGGCGATCGGAAAGTTGGTCAACCACTTCGCCCGGTAATGCGCCTGTTCCAGCAATCAATGCCAGCATCGACCTATTTCCTCGGCGTCAGGAACGAGCGATCGGATTGCCCGGTCACGAAATCCACGATCCGCTGCACATATTCGCTTTCGTTGTCCACACCTACACGGTGCGCGCGTTCCATAAACGTGCCATCGCCAGTCGACAATTCGCGGAATGCAGCACGCAGGGCCGAGATATCCTCGCGCGAGACACCGCGCCGTTTCAAGCCAACCAGGTTCAGTCCGTCCAACTCACCCCGAGGCGCCTGAACCAGGCCATATGGGATCACGTCATTGGGCACCATAGTCAGTGCGCCGATGATCGCGCCACGGCCCACGCGCACCCATTGATGCAGGCCGGAAATTCCGCCCACGATCACATCATCCTCGATGACACAGTGACCCGCCGCGCCGGAATGGTTCACCATGATCACACGATCCCCGATCTGAACGTCATGCGCCACGTGCACACCTGCCATCAAAAGACAATCGTCGCCGATCCGGGTCACACCGCCGCCGCCCTCGGTTCCGGTATTCACCGTCACATGTTCACGAATGCGGTTACGCTTGCCGATCTCAAGCCGCGTATTCTCACCCCCGAATTTCAGGTCCTGCGGAATTTCTCCGATTACCGAGAAATTGAAGATCACGGTCTCATCACCGATCTGGGTGTCGCCGGTCACGACGACATGGGACTTCAATTCTACCCGGTCGCCCAGCTTAACCTGACTGCCGACAAAGCAGAATGGTCCGATGGAGCAGCCTTCACCGATCTGCGCACCGTCTTCGATGATTGCGCTTGGGTGGATGCCGCTCATGTTGTCTTTTCCATGTCCCAGTCGACATAGGCCGAAAATTCGGCTTCGGCTGCGACTTCGCCATCAACCGTCGCCCGGCCGCTGAACTTGAAGATCTTGCCACCCTTCTTACCGCGCACGGTATCCACGTGCATTTCAAGCACATCGCCAGGGATCACTTTGCGGCGGAATTTGCACTTGTCGATGTTCATGAAATAGATCAGCAATTCGCTGTCGATCACGTCCATACCGACGCCCAGCATCACACCTGCAGTTTGCGCCATCGCTTCAACAATGGTCACGCCGGGCATGATCGGCGTTCCGGGAAAATGGCCCTGAAAATGTGGTTCGTTCATTGTGACATTCTTGATGCCAACGGCCGATTGATAACCCGAGATATCAACCACCTTGTCGACCAGCAGAAACGGATAGCGGTGCGGCAAAATCCGTTGGATCAACTGGATGTCGGCGCTTTTGGTTTCCGTGCTCATGGTGTTGTAGTCCCATTCTGGATTTCTGTTTGCGGCGTGGTTAGCAATACCGCGCCCTAAGGGCAAGCAAACCTATTCACTGGCCCCATTTTCAACGGCGCTGCCGTCGCCGATCGCCGCATTGATCCGCGCAATGGCGGCATCGGTGATATCGGTTCGATCCGAACTGAGGAAAACGCTGGATCGTTCAATAATGATCGAAGCGCCGGATTCGCGTAGCAGGTCAATCAAAACCGGCCGTGCAAGTTCCAGAAACATCTGCCGAGCCTCTTCACTGCGTCGTGCCAACACGTCCAGTTTTGCGCGCTGCCCCTCCCGATGCGACTGAACCTTTTCGTCAAAGGCATCGGCCAGGGGGCGAAATTCTTCGGCCGTCATGGTCGCACGCTGTTCCGTCAGAACCTTTTCCTCTCGGCTCAGCTCGGCCACGATCCGTTCGTTTTCTTCCCCTAAAAGAACGCCTTCGGCCTCTATCTCTCGAAGGACACGTTGACCAAAGGCAGATTCAGCAAACAAACGCTCGCTGGACAACGTCACCACGCTGCTTTGCGGAACCCCCAATTGTTGGGCCGCTACTGGCTCCAAAAAGACAAGGGTCAGAAATACACACAGGGCCCATAAAGGGCCCTGCAGTTTCATGAAAACAGTTTTCAACATTCAGGATCAGAACCGAGCCTGAACCGTCAGGTCGAAGTTCTGCTCTTTGTCAAAGTCTTCCTTTTTCAACGCTTTCGAGAAGTTGAAGCGCAGCGGACCAAACGGCGTTTCCCAAAGAACCGACACACCAATTACGTGGCGGATCGAGCCGTCTTCGCCGACGATATTGGCACCGGCCGTATTGACGTCGTTAAGATTGTACAAGTTACCAAAGTCGTAGAACACGCCGCCACGCAGACCGAATTCTTCGGGCAGACCCAGCGGGAAATCCGACTCCAAACGCGCAACCCAATAATAATTGCCCCCGATCGCGTCATCCTGTCCGTTGGACAAGTCGCGCGGACCAAGACCCGCGGGCTCGAACCCGCGGAAGATGCTGGGTCCCAAAACAAAGCGGTCGATAGTGCGGCTGAAATCATCACCTCTCCAGTGCAGCGCACCGACTTCCATCGACGCACGCAGAACAACTTCTTCGTTCCAGACACGTGTCTGGGCGACACCACGGGCCGTCGTCTTGAAGTATTCGTTGTCGCCGCCCAGTCCTGCAGCATCGATACCGGCCTCAAACAGGACGCCTGCATTCGGGTTCAGACCTCCGATCCGGCTGTCATAAACGTACGAGAGACCCAGAGAACTGGTGGTACGCTCACCCTGATCGATTTCCGACGAAATGACTGCACCGTTAGTTTCGTCACCTTGCTGGGTCATTTCGCTGTTTTGCCAACCATAGCGCAGACGCAGGGATGACAACTCGCCAATCGCATAGCTCAACTGAGGCCGGAAGAAGAGTGTCTCGGTGTCATAGCTGGCAAAGCTTGAATTGGTCGTCGACAGGCCCAATCCCAGATCAAACCGAAGTTTGCGCCCCAGCAGGTAAGGTTCTGAGAAGTTCAACGTGTATTGTTCGGCATCCTGGGCAGTCGACAAATTGACGCCAATTGTTTGCCCGCGTCCCAGGAAGTTAGATTCCTGAAGGCCAATCGCAACCCCGAAACCATCAGAAACTGAGTAGCTACCACCCAGGCTCAGCGAACCCGTCGGCTGTTCCTCTACATCCACATCCACAATCACCTGGCTGGGCGAAGACCCTTCGCGCGGTTCGACATCGGCCGCAGCAAAGAAACCCAAGGCCCGGATACGTTCGGCGGCCTGACGGATCTCACGCGGGTTAAAGGGGTCACCTTCCACCGTATCGAATTGACGACGGATCACGCGGTCAAGCGTGGTTGTGTTGCCTTCAATATCGATCCGCTCGACAAAAATCCTTGGGCCTTTGGTCAGAACAAACTGCACATCCAGCGTCAGGTCACGTGCGTTGCGCGTCACGCGCGGCTCCACACGCAGGAAATCCACGCCCTGCTTGATGCCGAGACGTTCCATCCGCGCAATCGAGTTTTCGATCAGCATCGGAGTGTAAGTCACTCCCGGTCGAATTTTCAGTGCATCCTGATACGGAGCAGGATCCACACCCGGAATTTCGCTGACAGTGCTGATCTGCCCAAATGAGAATTTTTGACCTTCGGTGATGTTCATCACCAAGAAGAAAGCGTCGCGCTCGCGAGTGAATTCCACATTTGCGCTGTTCACGCGGAAATCGACATAACCACGCGACAAGTAGAAATCCCGAATGACCTGTTTGTCGAATTCGATCCGGTCAGCAATGAAAGTATCGCTGCTGACAAACGTCCGCAGGATATTCGCCTGTTTCGATTCCAGAACCCTGCGCAGGCGCCGGTCAGAATAAGCTCGGTTGCCGACAAAACTCACACGCTCGACTTCGATCGTGGTCCCTTCTGCGACCTCGAATACCAGATCGACACGGTTGTCACTGCGGCGAATGATGCGGGGAATGACCGTTGCAGACACCCGTCCCTGAGACGAGTAGATCTCGGCGATCAGGTCGGCGTCAGCCTCCGCGACTTGCGGTGTAAAGACGCGGCGTGGCTCTGATGAGATCGCTTCAAGCAGCACGTCATCTTTTACGCGGCTGTTACCTTCAACGCTGATCTGATTGATTGTCGGATATTCTTCAACTTCGATAACCAGCGTACTGCCACGCGGCGTCAATTCGACTGTCTCAAAAACACCACTGTCAAGCAAACGCTGATAGGCATCGTTCAATTCGCCCGCTGTGACCGACTGGCCCGGCTCGATTCCTGTACGTTCAATAATGGTCGAGGTTTCGATACGTCGGTTGCCTTCGACATCGAACGAATTAAAGACGAAATTTTGCGCCCACGCGGCCTGCGGAAACGGTACAAAACCTACCAATGTAAGAAGGAATATTAACGTTAGTGACCGCCACAAAATCTTGTTTTTCGGCTTCTGCCCACCGCAGGATGTGCCCGCGCCTCGCCTATCAGTCATATTTTTCACTACCCAATATTTTTGGACTTTAAAGCTGATTAGCGAGAATATTTAGCCTTGTCAAAAGACCAAAACAGAAAGCGGCCCGTGGGCCGCCTTGTGTAGTTTCAATAACAGGTCTTAAGAATCACATAGTGATCAAATAGGCCCAACCGCCCATTGCCACGGCAGTCACACCGAAGAACAGCAATGTATCCCAGTTCAACACGAACAAGCACCCAAAGCTTTTGGCGGATTTACGCAGGGCCTTTGTCATAACTACCTCTGACACGGTTCAATTACCGGCTATTAACCTAAGCTAGAATTGAGGCGGAATTGGGGCATTTTCTTGTGATCGATGCCTCAATCAGCAGAACAGATCATTCGTAACCGAAAAGACCATAAGTCCAAGGATCAACGATACGCCAACCCCCATAAGCACGCGCAGTACACCGTCGCTGGGTGGTTTACCTGCAATAGCCTCATACGCATAGAATACCAGATGGCCCCCATCCAATGCCGGAATGGGAAACAGGTTCAGCAAGCCTACGGCGGTCGACAGAACGGCAATAAAGAATATGAAATTCTGAGCACCCTGACTGGCCATAGCGCCCGAAGTTTCCGCAATGCCGATGGGACCGGAAATGTTGCAGGTGCTGATCGCCCCCGTCACCATATGCCAGACGCCCGACAAAGAGCCGTCAACGATACGAATGGTCTGCTGCACACCGCCGGAAAGAGATGCCAGAAGGCCCGCGGGTTCCGTCGCTGGTTCCAAAGCCATTCCACCCACAATCCCGATGCGCCAATGGGTCACAAAGCCACCTTCCGGCTGCGGCTCATCCGTGCGACGCGGGGCCAGGGCAAATTCAAGCTCGGCCCCGTCGCGCCAAACGTTCAGCAACAGAACCTTGCCGTCCGATCCCTCTACATGTTCTTTGAGCTGCTCAAAGGCAAAGATAGGATCGCCGTTGACGGCCGTGATAACGTCGCCCGACTTCAGATCGATATCCATGGCTGCGCTGCGTGGAACGACCTGTTGGATCAGCGCCGGGAACAACCAGGGGCCGGATACATCCAGTGTCTGCCCATCGCGGATCACCGTGTAATCCAACTCCGGTTCAACAGGCAGTGCATCCGTAAAATCAGACCAGGCCCCCTGCTGATCAAAATCAGGAACGGGAAGACCCGCAATTGCGACGATTTCATCCCCGTCCTGCAATTCCTGCACCGAACCAGGCAACGAGCGCAATTCGCCGACTGTAAAAGGATCGCGCGTAACGCCCTGAGACATAAAAATCAGGCCAAACACCACAATGGACATCACAAAGTTGAACACCGGCCCTGCGGCAACGGTAGCTGCCCGCGCCCACAAGGGCGCGCCGTGCATGGTGCGGCGCAGCTCTTCGGGGGTTTGCTCGGTGATTTCCTGCATCGCGCCTTCGTCCTTGCCGGATGCGGCGTTGGCATCCCCAAGGAATTTGACATACCCGCCGAAAGGCAAGGCTGCGATCTGCCAACGTGTTCCGCGTTTGTCGATACGGCTCCACAATACCGGGCCAAACCCGACCGAGAACACCTCGGCATGGATGCCGGACCAACGACCGACGATATAATGGCCGTATTCATGTACCGCGACGATTACGGACAGGGCGATCACAAAGGCAACGATGGTATAAAGCAAGTTGCCGAATTGAGGGATCAGAGAGATTACGTCCAAGTTTCTATCCTGCTTTCTGCATCACGGCTTCTTCTGCCCACTTACGTGCCAGATGGTCCGTTTGCAGTACGTTATCAAGGGTTAAAGAGGCATCAAGAAGGCCGTCTGACGTCTCAAATCTGTCCAATACACTTTCAACGATCTGGGCCATCTCTGGAAAACTGACCCGGCGTGCGATGAACAGGTCCAGCGCCCGCTCTTTCGCGGCGTTGAACACCGCACCTGACAGACCGCCGCGCTGCATCACGTTACGGGCGAGGCGCAGTGCTGGATAGCGGGTCTCGTCCGGGTCCTGAAAGCGCAACTGACCCAGTTTCGCCAGGTTCAGACGTTCGACCGGTAGCTTGCGCCGATCCGGCCAGTGCAGCGCATAGCCAATTGCATGGCGCATATCCGGTGTGCCCATATGCGCCATGACCGCGCCGTCATTGAACCCAACCAGTGAATGCACGATGGATTCGGGATGCACCAACACTTCGATCTGATCAGGGGAAACACCAAAGAATTCCCGCGTTTCGATCACTTCGAGCGCTTTATTGAACATCGAAGCGCTGTCTATGGTGATCCGCTGACCCATATCCCAGTTCGGATGGCTCGAGGCTTGCTCGACCGTGGCATTGACCAGATCGCTCAACGGCCAATCGCGGAACGCGCCACCGCTGGCGGTGATAATGATCCGTTCAACTGCATCCATATCCTCGCCCACCAGCGCCTGGAACACGGCAGAGTGTTCGCTGTCCACCGGCAAAAGTCGGGCATTGTGTTTTCGCGCCGTTTCCAACACCAACGGTCCGGCACAAACGAGCGTTTCCTTGTTTGCCAGGGCTAGGGTCGCACCTTGTTTCAATGCCTCAAGACCCGGTGGCAATCCGGCCGCACCGACAATGGCCGACATGACCCAATCCGCTGGCCTCGTTGCCGCTTCGGTCAGCGCAGCCTGTCCGGCCGCAGCCTCGACACCGCTGCCGGATAGTGCAGCACGCAGCTCCTCGAGCTGATCCTCATGCGCGGTCACGGCCAAATCAGCCTGCAGTCGGCGTGCATCGTCGGCCAGCTTTTCGATATTTGCACCACCGGTCAATGCCACCACGTCATAGGCCGACGGATTCCGGTCAATCAGGTCGATTGTGTTCTGTCCGACCGATCCGGTCGCGCCGAAAATGGAAACTCTGCGCATTACATGCCCCCGGGGGAGTAAATCAAACCCGCGATCAGAACGAACAAGGCCGCCCCCATCATCCCGTCAAACCGGTCGAGAAATCCGCCATGTCCCGGGATCAGGTTCGAACTGTCCTTGACCCCGAATTTCCGTTTGGTCGCACTTTCGACGATATCTCCGGCTTGACTGGCCATCGAGGCCAAAACCGAGATCACAACAAACATGTACCCAAATCCCGCATAGATCGCAAAAACAGCCCCCACGATGGCTGCTGCGGCCCAGCCTCCGGCAGTGCCCGACCATGTTTTCTTGGGGCTGACCTTGGGCCAGAACTTAGGGCCCCCAAAGGTTTTGCCAACAAAGTACCCAGCTACATCCGTCGCCACGACCACCGAAATCAGCCAAACCATCCAGCCAAAGCCCATCGTCTCGCGGATAGAGATGAAGCCCAGACCAGATGCTGCAATCCAGACGGCAAATAGCGCATAAGTCGTTTTCGAACGACCGACCTGCCCCGCCCCAACCAAAGCCGGAGCCACCAGAACCGGAAGCTTAAAAAGCGGCGGCACGTGGTAGCTGATCAAGACGGCCACTCCGGTCAGAATGCCAAGCTGAACGCGCACGCCGACCTTGTCCGGGTCGATCATCCGCACCAGCTCCCAGGTCATCAAACCGCAGGCAATTGCGATGAATGCTTCGAACCAAAGGCCGCCCAGCCAAACCTCGACCGAGCCGATGGCAATTAAAACGGCGGCGGACAGAACCCGGGCGCTTAGGTCAGACCATCGGCCGTCGCTCATACCCGCACTGCCCCAAACCGGCGCTCGCGAGAGCCAAAGTTGCGGCACAGCCGTTCCAGCTCGGCCGCTGTGAAATCCGGCCAGAGCGTGTCGATGAATTCATATTCGGAATAGGCCGATTGCCACAGCAGGAAGTTCGATATCCGCGCCTCTCCACTGGTCCGGATAACCAGATCGGGATCAGGAAGAACATGCGTGTCCAGATACTTGGGCAGAGTTTCTTCATCAACATCTTCGGGGCGCAACCGTCCTTCGGCTACGTCCAGCGCAAGACGTTTGGTGGCCCGCGCAACCTCATCCCGACCGCCGTAATTCAGGGCGACCGTCAGGTGTACCAGATCGTTGTTCTTGGTTTCTTCTTCCAGCGCGTCCATCAAGCCAATCAGCTTGGCGTCCAATCGAACGCGATCCCCAATGAACCGAACCCGGATACCATTTTCCTTCAGAGTCCGGGTTTCTTTGATGATGTAGCGCCGAAATAGGCTCATCAGCCCGGCAACCTCAGCCTGCGTGCGTTTCCAGTTCTCGGTCGAAAAGGCAAAAACCGTCAGGTATTTGATTCCAAGTTCCGGGCAGGCCTCAACCACCTCGCGCACGCGCCGCGCCCCGGCGTGGTGTCCGAACAGTCTTGGCCGACCACGCGCCTGCGCCCAGCGACCATTTCCGTCCATGATAATAGCGACATGGCGCGGCCCAAGCGCGGGCGAAGTATGAGGGGTGTTGAGCATTCCCTGTCTCAGACCTGCATGATCTCGGCCTGCTTGGTCTCAAGCGCGGCGTCTACAGATTTGATCATCTCATCGGTCAGGTCCTGAACCTCGGATTCCCAGAATTTCTGATCATCCTCGGACATACCGTCCGCTTTGGCTTTTTTGACCTGATCCATCCCGTCGCGGCGCACATTCCGGATCGAGACACGGGCGTGTTCAGCATATTGCCCGGCAACTTTGCCCAATTCGCGGCGGCGTTCTTCGTTCAGTTCCGGGATCGGCAGCATGATGATCGTACCGTTCAGCTGCGGATTGATCCCCAGCCCGCTTTCGCGGATCGCCTTTTCGACCTTGCCCACCAGACCCTTGTCCCAGACGTTGACGGTCACCATGCGCGGTTCGGGTACATTCACCGTCCCAACCTGATTGATCGGAGTCATCGAGCCATAGGCATCCACCATCACCGGCTCAAGCATCGAGGCCGACGCCCGCCCGGTCCGAAGCGAGGCGAATTCGGTTCTGAGGTTGGCCATGGCGCCTTCCATGCGCCGTTTCAGATCATCGGTATCCAGTTCGAAATCGTCAGACATGCTGCTCACTCCCCGTATTCAGGTGCTGTTTGCATGGCTTCTAAGCCATCGCAATTGGGATGTATAGCAATGATGATGTGGAAATGCGCCATTGACCAGAGGTGTCTTCAGCATTTTTTCGGTTGATTAAATACCAAACAGGCCAGCCGACATCCTAGTCGGCCGGTCTGAAGGAAGCTTTTCCGATCAGGCGTTTACGTCAACGACGACGCGGCCTTTGACCTGACCTTTCAGAATATCGGCGCCCAGTTGCGGCAGATCGTTAAGGGTTGCTGGCTGAACCATTGCCTCAAGCTTATCCATCGGCAGATCGGTGGCGATACGTTGCCACGCCCGGACGCGATTTTCATAAGGCTGCATCACGCTGTCGATGCCCAGCAGATTTACGCCGCGCAGAAGGAATGGGATGACCGTCGCAGGCAAGGCAGCACCACCCGCCAACCCCACAGCCGCGACCGAGGCGCCGTATTTCATCTGGCCCAGGACGCGCGCCAGCATCTCTCCTCCGACCGCATCAACGCAGCCAGCCCAGCTTTCGCTTTCCAGAGGCCGCTTGGTGGTTTCGTTCAGCTCTTCCCGCGGGACGATTGTGCTGGCCCCAAGAGATTTCAAGTAATCCCCCGCCTCGGGTCGACCGGTAACAGCTGCCACTTCGTAGCCAAGATTGGACAGAATGGCCGTGGCCACAGATCCGACCCCACCTGCGGCCCCGGTTACCAAAACCGGCCCGTGATCGGGTGTCATTCCGTGATCCTCAAGCGCCATCACAGCCAGCATCGCAGTAAATCCGGCCGTGCCTACAGCCATTGCCTGGCGCGCATCCAAGCCATCGGGCAAGGGCACCAACCATTCGGCCAGCGCATTGGCTTTCTGCGAATACCCGCCCCAATGCGCCTCACCCACGCGCCAGCCGGTTAAAACTACCTTGTCACCGGGCTTATAGCGGTCATCTGATGACGCTTCGACGGTCCCGGCATAGTCAATGCCCGGTACATGTGGGTAGTTGCGCACCAGCCCGCCACCCTTTGGCGACGTACACAAACCATCCTTGTAATTCACCGTCGAATACTCGACCGCCACGGTCACGTCACCATTTGGTAAATCATCCAGAGACAACTGCTTGACCGAGGGGCTGGCCAAGCCGCTCTCTTCATCCTTTTCCATCACCAATGCGTTGAACATCCGATTTCCTTTCGTTTTCCTAGCGCCAGGCCGTTCTACGCCTGGCTGAATGAGTTCGGGTGCGCCGTGTAGCGCCGAGGGCGACGCCCAAACCCTCCCTTAGATCCAGAAACGCTCCTGCACTGTGGCGCGGCGCATGCCGTCTGGTGTTTCAACCTCGACAATCGTTCCTGCTTCCCAGTGGCTTAATCGCAGCATACCGATTGAGACATTCGTCCCGAAATCCGGGGACCACGCAGCTGAGGTCACCTGCCCCACACGCCTTCCACCTGCGAACACAGACCACGGTCGGTCGCAGGGCGGTACTGCGTCGCCCTCAATCGCAATTGGACGAATCTGCTGTACCGGGCCTTCCTTAGCCACACGCAACAATGCATCCCGACCGATACACCCAATCGCGGTGTGAGTATTACAGAACTTGCCCAAACCACATTCGTGCGGCGTGTTGTCGTCGGTCATGTCATTGCCATAAGACAGCAAACCACCTTCGATCCGCTCGATCAGGTTGGGACAGCCCGCCCGCACCTGCAGGTCCTCACCCGCCGCAAAAAGGGCGTTCCACAATGGCATGCCTATTTCAGTGCCTTCGAGATAGATCTCGAACCCACCCTGTTTCGAATAACCCGACCGAGCCACAGCCAGGTCACGCCCTTCGAATTCGAACATATCGAATTTGAAAAACCGGATATCCCGCACGCGATCCCCGAATACGCGCACCATCAGGTCATCCGCCTTGGGCCCCTGAACCGCCAAGGGCGACACGTCGGGTTCATCCACCAGAACATCCAGCCGATACCCGTTGGCGACCCCTTTGACCCAAAAAAGCAGGTCACTGTCAGCAATGGAAATCCACCAACGATCATCGGACAACTTCACCGCCACAGGATCGTTCAGCATCCCACCGGTTTCATCGACGATGGGCACGTAAAAGCACTGCCCCGGCAGCATCCCCCGCAGATCACGCGGCGTCAGCATTTGCATCAATCTGCCCGCGTCCGGGCCGCGCAGCTCAACCTGCCGTTCACAGGAAACATCCCAGACCTGAACGTGGGATTTCAGATGCCTGTAATCTTCCTCGACGCTTTCGAAAACTGTGGGCAATAACATGCGGTTATAGACCGTGTATGCTTTAACTCCCGCAGCCTCGACACCGTCTGAGAAGGGCGTGCGCCGCAACCGGCGGGATAAGGAAATTTGCGGCATTCAAACCTCCTTTGGCATAAACACCAAATCGCTAACAGGTGCGGCTGATCCGGTCTCGGTCAGCATTTGGTGCAATTGCCCGCGATGATGGGTCTGATGGTTGAACATATGGATGACGCATTGCGCGTAGGGCAATGTAACGTCAGCTTCTTTTGCCGCCGAGAACCACGTGAATTCACCAGTCAGAAGGTCCTCTTCAAGCGATCCAGCCCAATTGGAGATGCGGGCGTCGACTGTTTTGCACAGCGGCAACCACTCGGCCAGATCAGCGCACAAAGACACACTTTCCGGCATGCCGCCACCTGGACCATCGCTTTGATCAAAACGCGAAATCCAAATCCAGTTACCCCACAAAAGATGGTTAGCAGTCCCCATGATCGAGCCAAAAAAAGCGCCGCGATCTTTCGCTAACTCCTCGGGTGTCAGGTCTTGAAGAAAAGCGGACAACTGGCTGTTCTGCCATTGATTATACCGCGCCATTTCCTGTGCATAGGCCCCGGTGATCATTATTTTGGTCCATGCCAGTCAATCGGGCAAATCTCGGCCGATTTACCGCCGAAATCCCAGACGCGGCCGTAATCACGCACCTTGGATTTGGTTCCACGCGCTACGATGATATCCGGTCCCATCCAGTATTTCGAGTTCGAAACCATCACCGGATGCTCGGGGTCTTTACCCGCCAACATCTCAATCTCGCCCTGAATCTTGCGACCGATTACGATGCGGCGCTTGTTGCCATCGCGTTCGATCTGGACAGGGGCCCGCTCGGCCCCGATGATCTCGCTGACCAGCATGGTGAACAGACCAGTTGTACCGCCCGCCTGTCCGCTGAAGATTTGCAGCAGACCGTTATAGGCCTTGCCGCTAGCGCGTTCATCGACATAGGCCGCGACTTTCCACTGGCCCTCGCCCATGCGACCGGGAATGTCGACCAGCAGACCAACGTTCAAACCCGACAGGTCCTCGCCCTCGTAATGGCCTTCATCGATGATGACCCCCATCCACGCGTGGCAATGCCCTTCGGTCGGAGGATGCGCCCCCAGTGATACAACGCAGGGGCAAAACACATCGCACGAGCAGTTGAGGATCAACTCTCCCTTGATGACCCAATCAGTAGGACTCATCTCGCGCCGCTTGGGATTTGGCATACGACTGTCGATACGTTGGCTGATCGGCAACCTGTCGGCTTCAGGTTTTCTGTTCTTAGCCATATACTTATCCTCCGAAAATAAAGGGATAGATCAACAGGAGAATCCCCCCTGCAACTAGAGCAAACCCCATTGGTCGCGTCACTGCATGACCGATCTGAGGCAATTTTTCCAAAACCATGAACAGAGTCGCCAACCCCATCCAAAGCAAGCTCATGACGCCTCCAACGAAACCCAGCGCCATAAAGCCCCAACAACATCCGACGCAAAAGGCACCCAGCCCCAGGCCCATGCGCAACCCGCCTGTGAAACCGGTTTTCCAATGAACTAGAAAATAGGTCATGGGCGCGTGGCAAACTCCGTGGCAGACCTCTTTCGCGCGAGTGAACTGAAAAGCGCCAACTGCGATCATCAAACCACCGGCCACAAAGCTGGATTTGGCGATGCCCAGCATGTCGACAACGCCACCGAACAGTAAAACCAGCTGAACCCCCGTGATCAGCGCTGCGAACCCGACCCAGACGATGAAATACCCCGCCAGAACGCCCAGCCAACCAGCTCGTGTGCCATTGGCGCTGTGGATCAGGTCATCATAGCTGCGCAAGGTCGGCACAAGGGTCGGCAACATCATTGCGGCCATCATGATGGCCCACATCCAGAACAGCGGGCTAAATTCGGCCATCGGCATGTACATATCCATGCGCGGATCCATGGCGGCCATCGCTTGCCCCATTGGGCCGGGGCGCCCGATCCAATCCAGATCCATTCCGCGGCTCATGGTGAACATCATCCACCAGGCCCACAGAATCAGGCTGTAAAACCCAAGCCACAAACCGCTGCGTAGAACTGCGCGACTCATGCGTCCCTCCCGACTCAGTCCTTGCAATTCAAATGTCAGACTTTTAAATGTCAGACAAATAAAATCTTACCAACGGTCCCCGGAATATGAAAATCGACCCACGAAAACCCGCCGATTTGTCCGCGCAAATCGCGCAGGCCATCCGTGATGCCATCATCTCGGGTGAATTGATCGTGGATGAGCGTTTGCCGTCCGAGGCAGAACTGTCCGATCAGTTTCAGGTCTCTCGCCCCACGGTGCGCGAGGCATTGAAACGTCTAGCCGCGCAATCCTTGATCCGAACGCAACGGGGCGCCAGCGGGGGGGCTTTTGTTAATCGGATCCGCTTTGAGGATGCGCATTCGCAGCAAATCACAACCTCAACACTTTTGTTGTCGATGAATGAGGTCAGCTTTGAAACCGCTTGTGAGGCTCGCTTTGCGCTGGAACGCGCCTGCGCGCCCCTGGCTGCGCAACGCCGAACGGCCGATCAACTGGCCACCATGCGGGCCGAGATTTTCCGTCAGGCACAGCCTGGGCTTTCGGATGAGGCCTTTTGCGCTTCAGACGTCACATTCCATCGGGCCTTGGTAGATGGTGCCGACAACCCGGTGCTCTCTTACCAGTTGGCCGGCGCTGTCGAGGCCATGCAGCCCTTGATGAACATGATCACCTTCACCGCCCGATCGCGTGAACAAATCATCTCCTTGCACAATCAGATTGCCGATGCGCTGGAAGAAAGGGATGCGGCAAAGGTTGATGCAAAACTAGTTGAGCTAGAAGAATACACCCGTAAGCTGGCCCAGGATGTCGCCCAGCAACATCGTAAACCTGCTTGATGAGGGACAGATGACTACAGCGCTGAACGTAATTGCCGCCCTCTTGACCATAGGTTTTGGCCTCTTCGGATTTCTGGCGCCCGCGTTCACTGCGGCCTCGTTGGATTTGACACCAACCGACAGCAACATGGGTCTTAGCGAGATGCGCGCATCAGTCGGTGGGCTATTTGTCGTAACCGGCGCGGTGGTGCTGTGGCTGAACAATCCTATGGCTTATGCCATGTTGGGCGTTGTTTATGCGGGCGCGGCGCTTGGGAGGTTTGTCTCGGTCATTCTTGACAATCCGCCACTCATCAAAGCCATGGCATTCGGAGGAATCGAATTGGCCCTGGCGCTGTGGTTGGTCTTGGCGAACATCAACAGGGCCGCGTAAGCATCTGTTTCTAAAGCAAGCGTAGATTAGAAATCCTGGTTTGCATCCACGCGCGCGCTCACCTATATAGGATATGTCTTTCGGGACTATGGACATAAACGCGCTCGTAATAAGCGGATCGGACCCGGGGGCGGTACCCGGCGGCTCCACCAACCATCCTTCGTTTGAGGATTTTGGGGCCGAAATAGGATCGACGAACGTCTAAAGGTGTTAGCTTTGTCTCGGCTGTCTGCCACCGTTACCGGCGAAAATAGTACAATTGCAAACGACAATCGTGCTCCGGTTGCAGTTGCTGCGTAAGCAGTAACAAGACCGAAACTTAAGTCCTTGCGCCTAGCCGCGTAAGGCGGGGTTCGCAGGTACCTGGCAACAGAAACCTGCATTTTCTCCTTAATGTCTGCTGTTTTAACCCTGATCTTGTTCACGTTCAGAGTTTATTCACCCTTTGGTCTCATGCTGACCCCGACAGAAAAAGGAGAGTCGGGATGTCCCATACAGATGTCGTCAAAGGATGGTATTCCGAGGTTTGGGAAAACGGGAACCTTGATGCGATAGATCAGTATTTTAGCGCTGATACGATGGCCGAAGGGTTGATCCCCGAAATGCAGGTCGGCGCGGATGATTTCCGCGATCTGGTCATGGCGTTTCGTCACGTTCTTGGGGACATCAAGGTCGAAATTCCAAAGATCGTCGAAGATGGGGACTGGGTTTCTGCCATTTTGCACGTCAGCACGACGCGGGCCGACAATGGCGCCCCGCTAATGGCCACTGGCAGCGTGTTCGCGCGAGTCAAGGATGGTCGCATGGTCGAGGCTTATAATCAATTCGACTTCATCTCTTTGTTCGAACAACTTGGGCAATTTCCGCAAGACACTTTGCCTGTCTGCATGACAGGTCAAAGGCTCGATTGGGCGTAACGCGGTTCAGGCAATCTTGACCCCTTTGGCGCTTAGCCGTAAGCAAAGATCATGGGGTAAGATTGCGAACGCCCCGTGAGGCGCCAGCCCAAGTTTCGCATGTATCCGCCCAAACCAGGAGACATGCCATGCCTGCGCCCAATTCAATCACCCCGAAACAGCTGATGCGCCTAATCGGAACGCCACAGGCTCCGGTTTTGGTCGACATATGTCTGGATGAGGATTTCACAGCTGACCCCTATCTAATCCCCGGCTCACTGCGTCATCCCGCCAAAGATATCGACGGGATCGCTGAAAGGATTGGCGACCGTGCGGCTGTCATCATTTGCCAAAAGGGCAAAAAACTCAGCCAAGGGGTTGTCTCTTGGCTGCGCAGCAAAGGTTGTGTGGCGGAATACCTGGAAGGTGGTATGTTTGGCTGGCGGGATATGCCCGACGCGCCGCGGGTTCCAGCCTCGGTCGTACCATGGCACGAGGGTGGTCGATCCGTCTGGGTCACGCGTCACCGGCCCAAAATCGATCGGATCGCATGCCCCTGGCTGATCCGCCGCTTTGTCGACCCGGACGCGCAGTTTCTATTCGTGGCACCGTCCGAGGTGCAAGCCACCGCCGAGGCCTTTGACGCAACGCCGTTCGATATAGAGAATACGTTTTGGTCCCACAGACAGGATCTCTGCACCTTTGACACCATGCTGGACGAGTTTCAGCTGCACATGCCCGCGCTTGACAGATTAGCCACGGTCGTTCGGGCCGCCGACACCAATCGCCATGATCTCGCCCCCGAAGCTGCCGGACTATTGGCAATCTCGGTCGGCCTGTCACGTCAATACCGCGATGATCACCAGAACCTCGAGGCTGGGCTGCATCTGTATGACGCGCTGTACCGCTGGGCACGGGACGCGTTTGACGAGGGTCACGACTGGCCAACGGATCGCAAATCATGACGCCATCCCTTTCAGAACTTGTCCGGGTGTTTGGCCGCATCGGGTTGTTGTCGTTCGGAGGGCCGGCCGCGCAAATCTCACTGATGCACCAGGAACTGGTCGAGAGACGCCCGTGGCTGGACGAACAGGCTTATCTGCGCGCCTTGTCCCTGTGCATGCTTCTGCCCGGCCCCGAGGCCATGCAACTGGCCACTTATGCCGGTTGGCGTCTGCGTGGTGTGACCGGCGGGTTGATCGCAGGTGCCCTTTTCGTACTACCGGGTGCGTTTGTCATCGCCATTCTCGTGGGGCTTTATGCTGCGTTTGGCGACCTGCCAGTGGTGCAGGCTGGGTTTTTGGGTGTGAAAGCAACTGTGATTGTCATCGTTCTTCAGGCTCTTAGGAACCTGTCGCGCAAAGCGCTGACCGACAAGCAGCATCGAGTGATCGCAGGGTTGGGTTTTCTTGCGATTTTCGCGCTGAACCTTCCCTTTCCGCTGATCATTCTGGCGGCAGCAATCTGGGGCTATGTCACCTTTAACGGCGAGGTCACTACCGCAGATGCACCCCCTGCCCCACAGGCCAAAGGCATGCTCGGCACCGCCGCAATCTGGCTGGCCCTGTGGCTGGGGCCACTGTTGGCATTGACCTTGGCGGGACAAAAACTGTTGAGCGATTTGGGCTGGTTTTTTGCTCGCCTTGCCGTTGTCACGTTTGGCGGGGCCTATGCTGTTCTGGCCTATATGACCCAGACCGTGGTTGAAAAATATCAATGGGTCAGCACAGATCAGATGATCGACGCGCTGGGTTTGGCCGAAACGACTCCGGGGCCGTTGATTCTGGTGACACAGTTTGTCGCCATGTTGACCGGTCAAATCAACGGCGGGGCGCCGCTTGCGATTGCGGCTGGAGCGGTTGCCCTTTGGGCCACATTTGTACCGTGTTTTCTGTGGATTTTTTTGGCCGCCCCCTATCTGGACCAATTGGCGGCCCGCCCAAGGTTGTCCGCCGCGCTGCATGGGATTACTGCCGCTGTGGTAGGTGTGATTCTTAACCTGTCAGTATGGTTCAGCCTGAACGTTCTGTTTCAGACTGTTCCCCAACAGTCATGGGGTCCGGTGACCATCCCCAGGCCCGATCCAGCCACCCTGGATCCTGCCGCTCTGATCCTGACACTATTGGCTGGGCTATTGATTTTTAAGTTTAAATTTGGGATGGCAACAACTCTGGTCATCATGGCCATGATTGGAACGGGAATTCACTTCCTTTAAACAATCCTCGCATACCCGGTCTTTCGTTTCCGTTGAAATCCCCTATGCTGAGGGTAACCACTTTTGAGGATGACACATGTCGCAAGACATCGACTATGGAAACCTGATGCACACCGCGATGCGCGGGCTCATCAAATCCGTTCTGAACAGCGTTGCCGATAATGGCCTGCCTGGGGCGCATCATTTCTTTATCACCTTTGATACGCGTCAGGATGGCGTTGAGCTGGCGGATTGGCTGCGCGAGCGGTACCCTGAAGAGATGACAATTGTCATGCAGCACTGGTTCGAAAATCTAGAGGTCGGCGACGAAGGCTTTGCCATCACGCTGAACTTTGGAGACGCACCGGAACCACTATACATCCCTTATGCGGCGATCAAAACCTTCGTCGACCCATCCGTCGAATTCGGCTTGCGGTTTGAAAGCCCCGATGATGAGGAAGAAGCCGACCCCATCGTCGAGGAATCAATCGAGGTTGAGGAAGGGGCAGATCAACAAGACGCCGAGGTCGTCTCGCTGGACAGTTTCCGCAAATAATTGCTCAATAGACTATTGTTTTTTAAGAAAAGTCTCGACCGAACGGGACTTTTCCCCATTGCGGAACCGCGAAAACGACAGGTCCAGACCGCCCTCAGCCAATGTACGGTCATATTGCTGCAATTCGTAGTCGCCTGTTTCGCCGATAAACAGGGAAAATACGGTTAGAGTATCACCTTGGATCCGGCCCCAGACAAAGGGTTCGCCCTGCATCGGGTCAAGCGGTACTTCGTGTCCGAACACATTGCGTTTCATCGCAGCCGAAAAAACATCTGCCCGGTCGGACTGTTTGAAATCAATCGAGAATTTCTGTTCCTTGATGCGGCCATCCGCCTTGTAGGTCGTTGTGGTCCAACTGATGTTAAAACCGTTTTTCATCTCGTGAATCGACACGCTCATGTCGCGTGGCGTTTCGGTACCGTCATCATCGACAACACTTGCAGATCCAACATAGTCGCCGACAAAAGGCGAAATATCCGCCGCTTGGACAGGAACGCCAGATAATGCGATCAAAAACAGGAAGCCCAGCGAAAAGACTATATATTTCAAGGAATAAGTCTGAACCAATTTGCCCACCGGAGCCTCCAATATGGTGATCCTGTTATTGTAGCGGACACGTATGCACGCACAATGCGATTCACAAGAAATTTCACCGTCCCTTCCACCTATACCTCTGGCACCCTTAAGTTTATGGTGCGCGCAACTGGCCGATTGCTCTGCAACTATGTTGCGGGTAAATGGCATACGAACGTATACACTACGGAGTGACAGATGTCTCAGACCCGCACCGAATCCGACAGCTTTGGCCCGTTGGAGGTTCCTTCTGACAAGTATTGGGGTGCCCAAACGCAGCGATCGATCATGAACTTCCCGATCGGTTGGGAAAAGCAACCCGTTGCCATCGTGCGCGCGCTGGGCGTGATCAAAAAAGCCTGTGCGATGGAAAACAAAGCCATTGGTAAGCTGGATGCAAAGATCGCGGATGCAATCATTCAAGCCGCTGGCGAAGTGATCGAAGGCAAGTTTGACGACAATTTTCCTCTGGTCGTCTGGCAGACCGGTTCGGGTACGCAGTCGAACATGAACTCGAACGAGGTGATAGCCAACCGCGCGATCGAAATCCTCGGCGGCGTTATTGGTTCGAAAGAGCCTGTTCACCCCAACGACCACTGCAACATGGGTCAATCGTCGAACGACACCTTCCCCACCGCCATGCATATCGCTACCGCGATGAGCGTGCGCGATGTGCTGTTGCCGGGTCTTGAAAAATTCGCTTCGGCGCTGGAAGCCAAAGCAAAAGAGTTTGCAGGCATCATCAAAATCGGCCGGACCCATACTCAGGACGCGACGCCACTGACGCTAGAACAGGAATTTGGCGGTTATGCGCACCAGATCCGTCAGGGTATCGCCCGTGTCCATGCGTCGATGCCCGGAATTTATGAACTGGCGCAAGGTGGTACGGCTGTTGGTACTGGCCTGAACACTCATAACGGCTGGGATGAGGCTGTGGCCAAGAACATGGCAGACATCACCGGCCTGCCCTTCATCACCGCACCGAACAAGTTCGAGGCACTGGCCGCCCATGACGCCATGGTGTTCCTGTCGGGCGCTTTGGCGACCATCGCGGGCTCTTGCTACAAAATCGCCAACGACATCCGTCTGCTGGGTTCCGGCCCACGTTCTGGTCTGGGTGAGTTGATCTTGCCGGAAAACGAACCTGGCTCGTCAATCATGCCGGGTAAGGTGAACCCAACACAGGCCGAGGCGCTGACCCAAGTGGCCGCGCATGTCATGGGCAATGACGCAGCGATGAAGTTTGCCGGTTCGCAAGGTCACTTCCAGCTGAACGTCTATAACCCGATGATGTCCTACAACCTGCTGCAATCGATTCAACTGCTGGGCGACGCAACCGACAGCTTTACCGAGCGGATGCTGCTGGGCATCAAGGCTAACGAGCCGCGCATCGACAAGCTGATGAAGGAATCGCTGATGCTGGTGACCGCTCTAGCCCCGACGATTGGCTATGACAACGCCACAAAGGTTGCCAAAACCGCACACAAAAACGGCACCACCCTCAAGGAAGAGGCCATCGCGCTGGGCTTTGTGGATGAAGAGACCTTTGACGCCGTTGTCCGCCCCGAACATATGATCGGCCCGAAAGACTGATGGGTAAGCCGGTCAATCTGAACCGGTACAGAAAAGCAAAGGCTCGGGCCGAGAAAAAGGCCCGCGCCGACCAGAACGCTGTCAAATTCGGGCGCAACAAGGTCGAAAAGGTCGAGGCCAAGTTCGAACAGGACAAACAGCGCCGCGACATGGACAATCACGAGTTGGATGAATGAGCGGTCGCCCGGTCAAACGCTCACTGACTTTGAAAGGTCATCGTACTTCGGTGTCCCTTGAGGATGAGTTCTGGCAAGCCTTTCGCGACATTTCGAAAGAAAAAGAAATGGCAATAAATGCGTTGGCGGCTGAGATTGACGTCGAACGTGACCCCGATATCGGTCTAGCTTCAGCCATTCGCGTCTATGTTCTGAATTGGTACCGCACCCGCGATTGATGCTTGTCACCCTGTTTCCTTTGCATGTACCCTGATCTGGAACAAAAGGGGTACATCATATGAGCAAGACTGTAACCGGACCCGATGGACAACCGCGCTGCGCTTGGTGCCAAGCCGCCCCTGAGTTCTTTGAGTATCACGATCAAGAATGGGGCTATCCGGTCGCGGACGATCAGCGATTGTTCGAAAAGCTGTGCCTTGAAAGCTTTCAGTCCGGACTTAGTTGGCGAACAATACTGAACAAGCGCGAGAATTTTCGCAAAGCGTTTAATCAATTCGATTTTAACGCTGTAGCTGCATTTACTAATGCAGACATCGAGCGTCTCTTACAGAACGAAGGCATCATACGTCATCGCGGCAAGATCGAGGCCGTGATCAACAACGCCCGCTGCGCGCAGGACCTTATCGTGGCCGAGGGGTCTCTGGCCGCTTATGTGTGGCGATACGAGGCCGACAACCCGCCTGCGCCGCAAACTGCGTCAACCTCGGCCGAGTCCATTGCAATGTCGAAGGATTTGAAAAAACGCGGTTGGAAGTTTGTTGGGCCAACCACGGTATTTGCTTTCATGCAGGCCATGGGGTTGGTCAACGACCACGCAATCGGCTGTACCATGCGTGAAAAAGCGGCGCAGATGCGCCGCGAATTCATCAAGCCGGAATAGCGCCTCTTAGACTGAGGCGCGGAAGATCTTGTCGATATTGCCGCCCAGAGCCGTATTGAACTCAGCATCTGATTGCTGTTTGGACAGCCCTTCGGTCAACGCGCGCGAAAACGACGCAATCATCTTGCCGTTCTGGTTCAGCAGATCACAGGCTTGCTCGGTCGAATAACCACCAGACAAGGCCACTACGCGGACAACACGAGGGTGGTCGGCCAGTTCGTCGAACAGGTTGGCATTGGTGGGGATGGTCAGTTTAAGCATGATGTCCTGCCCCTCGTCCAGTTGATCGAGGTTCTTCAGGATTTCGGCCTTCAGAATATCCTCGGCCTCGGCCTTGGTGGCGGAATTGATGTTCACTTCGGGCTCGACAATCGGAACCATGCCTGCGGCAACAACCACGCGCGCGACGTCAAATTGCTGGGCAACTACGGCGGCAATTCCTTCGGCGTTGGCTTCATGGATCACCGAGCGTTCCTTGGTGCCGAACACGCCATCCACCTTGGCCAGTGTTTCCGCCAGGCCAGGAATCGGTTTCATCATCTGTACACCGTTGGCCTGATCTTCCAGACCCTTGTCGATCTTCAGGAACGGCACGATACCTTTCTGCGACCACAGGTAATCGGCGACTTTGCGGCCATCGATTTCCTCGCCCAGCGTGCGTTCGAACAGGATCGCGCCGATCACTTTGTCCTTGGTAAAGTCGTCAGCCAGAATAATGCGGGCGCGCATCTTCTGGATTTCACCGAACATTTCCTCGTCCGAGCTATAGTCCGAGGCCTCAACCCCATAAAGAGCCAGCGCCTTGGGCGTCGACCCGCCGCTTTGATCCAGGGCCGCAATGAAACCCGCGCCGTTGGACATCTGCTCGCGCTGTTCTGCTTTGGACATAAGACTTTCCCGTTTAACAATGATTCCGCATTTTGCACTCGCATACAGCAAGGCGGCGGGCGATGGTAGCGTGTTAGCGCTCAACCACGCGCAGCCAGATGCCATCTTTGGACCGTACCGTCAGATGCGCCACTGGCACTGGTGTGCGATCTTCAACCAGTTCGAACCGGAAATTTCGCAACAACATCGACAACAGCAATGGCCCTTCGACCATGGCGAACCCGGCCCCGGTACACACGCGGGGACCGGCGGAAAACGGGATATATGCGTAGCGCTGGCAGGTTTTACCGTTTTCGGTAGACCATCGAGTAGGATCGAAATCATCGGGTCGATCCCACAAACGCTCTTGCCGATGCAGGTGCCAGGGGCTGATAACGATCTGCGCGCCCTTGGGAATGTCCCGCCCCCGGAATTGTTCAGGGCACGTCGCCTCGCGCACCATCATCGGTACCGGAGGGTACAGGCGCAGCGCCTCGCGAAATACATCGCGGCTGAGCTTCAATCTGGACACTGCGCTAAAGCTGGGATCATTCAGAATATCCGCCTCAGCGCTTAGTTTTTCCTGCCATTCGGGGTAAAGCGCCATCAAATACAGCGTCCAGGCCAGCGCTGATGCACTGGTTTCATGCCCAGCCAGGAAAAAGATGGCGACCTGATCCACCATCTCCTGCGTGTCGAAACAATGACCGGTTTTCGGATCAGGTGTGGTCATGATCTTGGTTGCCAAGTCGTCCGGCGCTTGACCCGTGGCGATCAGATCGGCACGCTCTGCTATTAGACCCGAAATCAAAGCCCGGATATCCTGCGCGTTTCTGCGTGTATTGCGCGCATGCAACCGGGGCACCCACTTCGGTACCGGAATAAAGGCCGCCAGGTTCAACAAAGGCTGTTGCCGCTGATAGGCTCGGAACTTTTCGAACACCTGCGCGGCTACTTCATGTTCAATCGGAACTGAGAAGAGCGTTCGGAAAATCACGTCCGCCGCGGCGTGGCTGGTAACCTCCTCGCATTCAATCACCTGCCCCGCTTGCCCTTTCAACCGCGTGACACAGGCTTGCACGGCTTCCAGCATGGCTGGGAATGTGTCTTTCAACCGCCCGCCTTCAAAGGCCGGGTCGATGATGCGGCGCTGCCGTTTCCAGGTCTCACCATTGGTCAGAAAGACCGAGTCACCCAATAGCGGGCGCAACCCCTCGCTTATGCGACCAGATTTCGGGAAATCGTCGGGGCGCTGCTTAAGGACGGTTTCCACAAGCTCGGGCTGGTTGATCATGTAGGACCGAAAGAACGGCGTTCGGAACTCGGCCATCCAGGCCCGGTACAGGCGCTGTGGCTGGGCCGATAACAGGTCCTTGCGGAACAGTTTCAGATAGCGCCACAGAGAGACCTTATCCGGGCGGGATGTTGGTTTGGGCGGCTTCACGGAAGAACCGACCTGTATTTCGAAACCGGCTGGTCGATACGCGATTTTGACGGATCACGGCCTTGAAACCTTTGCGCCAATGAAAGCGGCCCTGCGGTAACGCGGAAATAGTCATAATCGCCAGGGCGATCAAACGCGCAGAGATACTGAAAATGCAGCCGGAAAAACCGCCAGCGCAGCTCGTGCCAGCGTTCTGGCGACAGAGTCTGTGTAAAGGCCGCGGACAGCACCAGCGGCCAACGTTTTTGATCGGGGGCAACGCCACTGACGCCCACTGGGTCACATAGAGCAAAGGCACACCCGTCCCCCGGGGCGGACACGTCAACCCAGGTGAGTTCACTTCGGGTCGACAGAAATTGCAGATCGGTGCGCAAATCCCTGGCGCTTGGCAGGAATGAGACCATAGGCACCACCTGCCCAAGGCTTAGAAAGGACAGGATCGGGCCGTCACTGGGAAGGTTTTGCGAACGGATCAGATCAGCCAGCACCATCACACCAAGATGCGCCCCCGATGAATGGCCAACGACCAGAACCTCATCCACATCCGTCTCAAGTGCGCATTGAATATGTTCGGCAAAGTCGGCCAGACGTGAGCGTAACTCGGCTGGGGTGGCGCCATTCAACGCGGCCGAATAGGCATAGTCGTGCATCAGGTAATACGCAAACAAGCGATTATCGATCTTGCGAAACCAATGCAGCAAGCCATAAGCGGCCGCTATTGCCGGCACCATGGCCAACCACCCAGCAACAGGCCATAGCAACGCCGCAAATATCCACAGCACGCCTAGCGACAGGGCCAATTGCGCAATCAGCATGCCGACAGGATACAACGCTGCAATCACTGGCCCTTTGCGCAAGCGCATAAGGCGCCACAATGCCCCTGACTCAATGTAAATCCAGGCCGTGCGCACAAGCTGCAAGTAGGCCGCGGGGATCGAATTCGACATGCTGTCGCGCACGATGTCCGACCAGACCAAGACCTCAATATCTGCCTCGACGTCGACGCCATCCTGGTGCGAGCAGACATGCCAGCCGTACGGACCGTCACCTGATTTGGGCGCCAGTGAGATCTCGTAGCCTGAGATTTCCGCCTGCGTCCGACCTTCTTTTCGGTACAGCTCTCGGTATCGCCGAGGGTGAATCGGATCGTAGCCGGGTATGTAGAAAACCCGACGCCGTCTTACTTGAGGCTGATTTGTGTGACTGCTCATGGCCTTACCTTCTGCGGCGCAGGTTAACGCAGCCTTGCCGCCAAGGTAAGTCAGATCATCCGAAATTGGCGAGTGCGGGGAAGGTTTCCAGCAGCCACCAGCTGAACTCGGTGAATAGGCCAGTGATCAGCATGATGCCGACGAACAGCAGCAGACCCCCCATGACCTTTTCAATCGTACCCATGTAAGGCTTGATCCGGTTCATCACTGACATCGACCGGTTCAGGAACATCGCGGCCAGTAGGAACGGAATACCCAGACCTGCCGCATAAACACCCAGCAACAACGTACCCCGCGCCACCGAGGACTCGGACGCCGCCAGCGACAGGATCGCACCCAGTTGCGGTCCGATGCACGGAGTCCAGCCGAACGCAAAGGCCAGACCCAGGATATAGGCACCAAAGACCGAGCCGCCGGAATCTCCGGTTTCGATCCGCGCCTCACGATCCAGGAAAGGAATGCGGAAAACATTCAGGAAATGCAGACCAAAGACAATCACCACTGCACCGGAGAGTTTGGCGAAAAGCACCTGGTTCTGCAGCACGAATACCCCGAAGGCAGATGCTGTGAACCCCAATAACAAGAACACCGTGGACAGACCAAGCACAAAGAACAGCGCCGACATCGTCGCCTTACGCCGCGCACGCGCCTCATCCTGCATCTCGTTGATGGTCACACCGCTCATATACGCCAGATAAGGTGGCACGATGGGCAGAACGCAAGGCGACAAGAAGCTGATCAGCCCGCCCAGCATCGCGATGAACATGGCGGGCAGCAGGCCCGCGTCTATGATATCAATTCCGAACATAAATCAGCACATATGGTATCAACCCCGCCACGTCACGGGGCCATTCGGTCACATCCCCGTGCTTAGACGCTGGACACTGCGTCAACTTGGAAATATCTGCACATTATGTCTAGCCCCACTGAAACATTGGATGCGCTGGGTCTTTTGTGCCCTTTGCCCGTCCTGAAAGCCAGAAAACGCCTTAAATCTATGCCCTCGGGGGCAATTTTGCGCGTGTTGGCCGATGATCCTGCCGCCATCATCGATGTTCCGCATTTCTGCACCGAAAGTGGGCACCAGCTGGTGTCACAAGAGGATGCGGACGGACACCAGATCTACCTGATACAAAAATCAGGCTGAGGTGGAAACACGTCTGGTTCAAGAAAAAGGCGGGCTCAAAGCCCGCCTTTCTTTTTTATTGCCCCAAGGACCACCACCCGCGCCGTTTCGGCTTGGGCGGTTCGCTGGGTTGCTCAGGCTCTTCGGCCACAACTTCCAGAACAGGCTCAGGCGTTTCTGCAACCGGCTCTTCCAGCGCTACTTCGACTTCAGCGGTCTGGACAGTCTCGGCAACCTCTTCCACAGCTTCTTCAGCTTCGACAGCAACTTCGGTAATCACTTCTGTCTCGGTTACCTCATCCACTGTCGGCGCATCGGCTTCCGCTGAAACCGGTTCGGTCACCACCTCAGCAGCTTCGGGCTGTTCAACGGCTTGTTCCGGCGCAGGTTCTTCTGCAGCGGTTTCCTCGGCCTGCTTAGCGACTGCTTCCTCAGCTTTATCAGCGGGTGTTTCGTCAGTTGCTTCAACCGTTTCCGCGTCCTTCTTACGACGGCGCGGCGCACGGCGGCGTTTCGGTTTTTCAGCCTTTTCTTCCGCAGCGGGTTCTTCGGATTGAGCCTCAGCAGCTGCTTCATCCGTAGCTTCGGCTGCGGTCTCACCGTCCTCTGCACCAGTTTCAGGCGTATCCCCCGAACCGTTGCTTTTCTTACGACGACGGCGGCGACGTTTGCGCTTGGGCTTAGCCTCTTCTTCGGTCTGAACCGCCGTTTCTTCTTCGGCGGCTTCGTCCTCGTCCGCATCCACCAGATCCATCAGCGTTGCGTCCACGGATACAACCGGCGCTGTCGCCTCGGGCACAATACGGCTGGCGGTCTTAAACTTCTCCATCGAGAAATCGGGACTGACCAGATGCACGTCGCCTTCGATGCGAACTGACAAGCCATAACGTGCTTCGATCTGCGCAATATGTTCCCGCTTTTGGTTCATCAGGAAGTTAGAGATACTGACCGGGCAGCGCACCAGAACCTCGCGCGAGCGGCGGCGAGTGCCCTCCTCTTCGATCTGACGCAGGATGGTCAGTGCCATGTTGTCATCCGACCGGATCAATCCGGTGCCATGACAGGACGGGCACGGCTGTGTTGTCGCCTCCAGCATGCCAGGGCGCAGACGCTGTCGGCTCATCTCCATCAGGCCAAAGCCGGATATCCGACCCACCTGAATACGCGCGCGGTCTGTCTTGAGCTTGTCTTTCAAACGCTTTTCAACGGCCGAGTTGTTCTTACGCTCGTCCATGTCGATAAAGTCGATGACAATCAGACCAGCAAGATCGCGCAACCGAAGTTGCCGCGCCACTTCTTCAGCGGCCTCAAGATTGGTCTTAAGCGCGGTTTCCTCGATCGAGCCTTCCTTGGTTGCCCGGCCCGAGTTCACGTCGATCGCCACCAACGCTTCGGTCACGCCGATCACGATATACCCGCCGGACTTCAGCTGCACCGTCGGGTTGAACATGCCGGTCAGATAGCTTTCGACCTGATAGCGTGCGAACAGCGGCAGTGCGTCTTCATACCGTTTCACATTCTTCGCGTGGGACGGCATGATCATTTTCATGAAGTCCTTGGCGATGCGGTAACCGCCTTCACCCTCGACCAGAACCTCATCAATCTCACGATTGTAGAGATCGCGGATCGAGCGTTTGATCAGGTCGCCCTCTTCATAAATCTTGGCGGGCGCGATGGACTTCAGCGTCAGCTCGCGGATCTGCTCCCACATGCGCTGCAGATACTCATAGTCGCGTTTGATTTCGGACTTGGTGCGCTTGGCCCCCGCAGTCCGAATGATCAGGCCCGCACCAGTCGGCACGTCAATTTCAGCCGCGATTTCCTTTAGTTTCTTACGATCCGGGGCATTGGTGATCTTGCGGCTGATGCCACCGCCACGCGCGGTGTTGGGCATCAGAACGCAATAGCGACCCGCCAGCGACAGGTATGTGGTCAACGCGGCACCCTTGTTGCCACGCTCTTCCTTGACGACTTGTACCAGCAGAACCTGGCGTACCTTGATCACTTCTTGAATCTTGTACCGGCGCGGACGTGGCTTGCGCGGCGGACGGATGTCCTCGCTGTCGTCCTCATCAGCAACTGACTCAATGCTGTCATCCTTAGCCGATGCATCTGAACGAGGCTTTTCTTCGGCCTCGTCTTCGTCTTCGGCGTCGGTTTTGGTGGCTTCCGCAGCAGGCGTGTCTTCTGCGTTGTCGTCCGCAGCGCTTTCGGCTTCAGCCTCCCCTTCAGGAGAGGCATCTTTCGCCTCAACGTCTGCAGTTTCTTCTACAGGCTCCGCAGATACCTCTTCCGTGGCGGCTTCCTCAGCCTCGGGAGCAGGCTCCTCCGCGGTCGCAGGCTCTTCTGCCTCAGCGGCAGGTGCCTCAACTTCATCCGAGGCTTCTGCGTCATCGCTGGGTTCCTCAACCGGCGTCTCAGCGACATGATCCATCGGAGAGGTGCCTTCTGGAACAGACAGATCAGCCCCTTCTTCGCCCTCATCCAGATCAATCGTCTCCATGCCTGTTGGCTCAGACGAAACCTCGATGGATTCGACTGCGTCGTCGGATTTCACATCCGCCGCCTTGGTCCGCGATCGGGACCGGCGCTTTTTAGGCTTGGCTTCTTCCGCCTCGTCCCGCGCCTTCATAGCCTCGGCGTAGGCGCGCTCTTCTTCCATCAGCGCTTCGCGGTCGGCGACCGGAATCTGATAGTAATCCGGGTGGATTTCCGAGAACGCGAGGAACCCATGCCGGTTCCCGCCGTAATCCACAAAGGCCGCCTGAAGGGACGGTTCTACTCGCGTAACTTTTGCTAGATAGATATTGCCAGCAAGCTGACGTTTGTTTTCGGACTCAAAATCGAACTCCTCGACCTTGTTTCCGTCGACCACCACAACGCGGGTTTCCTCCGCGTGGGTGGCATCGATAAGCATTTTCTTAGCCATTTGTCCTTGGTGCACCGCGCCAAACGCGTTGTCCTGGCCCGTCCGGGAGGACAGGCGCTTTTGGGGTGGTGTCTTGTCAGGGCGATATTGGACGGCGCGCGGCAGGGTCTGGCGCTGTGGCCCCCTGCCCGTACTCTCGATCGTTGCGCGCGCGTCATCGCGGTTCTTCTCCGACAGGCGCGGAATGCCGCGTTCTGCCCATTTTTTCCTTTCGCCCGCTCAGGCGGGCTCAGGCGTTCAACTGCCCGGATAAGGGCATAATCGGTCTGCTTTGCCTCGTGGGGATCATCACCATCCGCGGCAGAGCAGCGAAACTCAAAGCTTGGGGCTTAAGGGCGTGAAAAGGCCCGGCCCGTCCCGCCACCATAAAGGCAGTCCTGTGGAAAAGACAATGGGCAAACTGCACGGTTCACTCCGAACACCGGCCAGGATCGCTTCATCTGACCAAAAATACCTCGGGGGAGTAAATTGGCCCAAAAGGCCAAGAGAGGGGGCTGACCCCCTCTCTTGTGTTTACAGGTAATCCGAACGCTGCAGGCTGTATTTGGCCATTTTCTCGTTCAACGTCCGTCGCGGCAGGCATAGCTCTTCCATCACGGACGCAATCGAGCCCTTGTGACGGCGCATCGTGTTGTCGATCAGCATCCGTTCGAACGCCTCGACATATTCCTTCAGCGGCTTGCCCTCAGTCGTCATAACCGGCTGCATTTCTTCGTGATCCGACATCAGCAACGAGGCAATCGTCCCGGAACCCCGGCGAGATTGCAGCACGGCGCGTTCGGCGATGTTGATCAACTGGCGCACATTGCCTGGCCACGGGGCCTGCAGCAACTGCGCGGCCTCCTGCGCGCTGACCTGCGGTGCGTCACAGCCATATTCTTCAGCAAATTGCTCACTCAAGCGCGTGAACAGCGTCAGGATATCTTCTCCGCGCTGGCGCAAGGGCGGCATGGTGATCCGAAGCGCGGCCAGGCGATAAAACAGGTCCGGACGCAGGACATCTTCACTGGTTTTACCTGCCTCTTGCAGGTTCGAAATTGCAACGATCCTGGTCTCGGCCGGCGTGCCCTGATCGTTCATGACGCTCAGCAGTCGGGCCTGAAGCGTGTCACTGAGGGCTTCGACATCTTCCAGCACCAACGTCCCACCGCGCGCCTCTTCAATCGCGGGCAGTTGCGCGTCTTCGGGCATCATCGGACCGAACAAACGTTTCGACAGCGCCTCTTCTTCCAACGCTGCGCACGAAACCAGAACGAATTTCTTGCCCGCCCGGCTGCCAACAGCATGCAGAGCATGCGCAACCAGGGTTTTACCCGTGCCGGTCTCACCGTCGATCAGAACATGGCCGTCCGCCTGCCCCAAATCCAGGATATCCTCTCGCAAGCGCTCCATCACCGGGCTGGCCCCGATCAGCTTGTTCATGATCTGAGTGCCGCCGGACAGCTCGCGCCGCAAGGCCCGGTTGTCCAATGTCAGACGGCGTGCATTGCTGGCGCGTTTTGCCAGTTCAGACATGCGGTCCGGGTTGAAAGGCTTTTCAAGAAAGTCGAACGCACCCACGCGCATCGCCTCAACCGCCATCGGAACATCGCCGTGACCGGTGATCATGATGACCGGTAAGGTGCTATCAGCCCCCATCAGCTTTTTCAGCAGTTGAATGCCATCCATTCCCGGCATCTTGATGTCCGAAATCACAATGCCCGGATAATCCGGTCCCAGTACCTTCAACGCGTCCTCGGCGCTCGAGAACGTTTCAGTGTCATATCCCGACAGTGCCAGCCATTGGCTGATCGACTGGCGCATGTCCTGTTCGTCATCCACAATGGCGATTTTCATGGCCTGTGCCATAGTCATTCCTTTGTTATTCAGCGGCCTCTAGGCCGTCGCTTCCTAGTATCGGCAATTGCATCTCAAACACCGCGCCGCCGTGCTGGCCGTTGCGCGCAGTCAACCGTCCCCCATGGTCGTTCACGATACCCGACGAGATGGCAAGCCCCAACCCGACCCCATCGCCGGGCTGCTTGGTGGTGTAGAAGGGCTCGAACAGATTCTCGATATTCTCGATCCCGTGACCATTGTCGCGGACGGTCAGCACCGCCATGTCACCAGCTGCCAGGATGATTTCAACATCCGGTTCTGATACAGATTTGGTGGCGTCCAGCGCATTGCGCAAGAGGTTCACCATCACTTGTTCGATCCGCATCCGGTCCCCCATCACTATAACGGGTTCCTCGGGCAGGATCTGCGTTATTTTAACGTGCCGCTGCCGCAGCTGCGGTTCCATCATTGACAGGCTGGAAGCCAGCGCTTCGCCAAGATTTACTGGTGAAAACGCATCCGCGCCCTTGCGCGCATAGGATTTAAGCTGTCGGGTGATCGCCCCCATCCGTTCGATCAAGCCGTCGATGCGACCAAAGCTGGCCAGCGCCTCTTCAGGGCGGTTTCTGCGCAGCAACAGACGCGCGCCAGCCAGATAAGTTTTCATTGCAGCCAGCGGTTGATTCAACTCGTGGCTGACAGCGGCCGACATCTCACCCAAGGCCGCAAGTTTCGAACTCTGCGCCAGCGTTTGCTCGGCAACTTCCAGTGTCTTTTCAACCCGTTCACGTTCAGCAATTTCCCGCTGTAGCCGCATGTTCAATGCGCGAAGCTCTGCCGACTCGCGCTGGAACAAGGCCATCCGCAACGTCGCTCGGCGGCTCAGCGCGTAAAAGGCCAGCGCCAGCAGAATCGCGAATCCCATAATCTCAAGCGCCAGAACGCTGTTCACCTTTTCCCGGATCGACGCATAGGTGGTGAATGACGTCATTTGCCAACCGCGGAATGGTATACGCGTCTCCATGCGCATCACGGCCTCACCCTGCAGATAGGCATCAGGCGGCAAGGCGGTCCAATCGGTCGTTGCCCGGATTGCGCGCTGGATGGCCCCTTCGGGCGGCTGACGCAGCATCGCCTCGCCTTCTTGCACGCCGCGCCACTGTGGTTCGGTCGACAAGATGATCGTGCCGGTACTATCTGCCACCATTACCGCGTCCGAAATCCCTGCCCAGGCCAGTTCGAACTTGTGCAAATCGACCTCAACCACGATGACGCCAAGGATTTCGGCGTTGGCTTCCATACGACGCGAATAGACAAAACTATAGCCGCCGGATTCCTTCGGGATTACCGTAAAGATCGTGGCGTTCGAGCGTACCGCATCAATGAAATAAGGCAAACTCCTGTGTGCCTCACCTAAACGGTTGCGATCGGTGGACGCGACCGAACGCCCATCCCCATCCAACAGCATCAGCGAGGCTGCTCCAATTTCTTCAACAAATGAGATCAGGCGCTGGGTCGACAGAGAATAATCGCTGGATTGAAGCGCCGAGATCAGCGTGGGATCCCGCGAAAGCAGCTGCGGCACAATCGCATTTCTGCGTAGTTCGCTCAGCAGGTTGCCGGAGTACAGGGCTAGACGCAGCTCGGCGCGGTTGCGAGTGGACTCAGTAAATCTGTCCGTCAGCAGCCGGTTTGTGATCCAGATCGTCGCAACAGCGACCACCAGAAGGGTAATGACGGCCAATCGCAGGCGCCACCCAAGGGGCGCGCCGCGAAAAGGTTTTGTCAGAATGGACCAGCCAGAGCGAACATCAGAACTCATCCCGGGAAATTACGCGGGCTTGATCGCAACCTCAAGTCACGCAGGTGCGAGGACCCCCGACAATGCGCGGAACAATGCCGTTCCATCAGTGCCGCCGTGACCTTCATCCGCCGCCCGCTCGGGGTGTGGCATCATCCCCAACACCCGGCGGTTTTCCGACAGGATACCAGCAATATCGCCAACCGAGCCGTTTGGATTCTCGGTATAGGTGAACGCGATCCGATCCTGATCCCGCAACGCAGCCAGAGTGGTGTCATCCGCGAAATAATTGCCGTCGTGGTGTGCAATCGGAATACCGATCACGTCACCGGCGTTGTAACCTTGGGTAAAGGCGCTGTCGCTGGTTTCCACCTTCAGACCGACAGTTTTGCAGATGTATTTCAGACCCGCATTGCGCAGCAATGCACCCGGTAGAACGCCGGTTTCTGTCAGAATCTGGAAGCCATTACAGACACCCACGGCATAGCCACCGCGGTTGGTATGTTCGACAACCGCCTTGCAGATCGGCGATTGCGCGGCAATCGCGCCGCAACGCAGGTAGTCACCATAGGAAAACCCGCCGGGAACGCCCACGATGTCGATGCCCTCGGGCAGCGCGGCATCCTTGTGCCAGACCATGTCGACCTGAAACCCCGCCTGTTCAAAAGCGACGGCAAGGTCCCGGTCACAATTGGACCCAGGGAATACGATAACAGCAGCGCGCATGGCGGGGCCTCCGGGGTAAAGGGTCAGACCAGTTCGATTTCGTAGCGTTCGATGACCGTGTTGGCCAACAGCTTTTCGCACATCTCGGTGATGTCGGCCTCGGTCGCGCCTGAAGCCAGCTCAAGGTCGATCACCTTGCCTTGACGCACGCCTTCGACCTGATCGAAGCCCATAGCGCCCAATGCGTGCCGCACTGCTTCACCCTGCGGGTCAAGGACCCCATTTTTGAGCATCACATGCACCCGTGCTTTCATTCCTGCAACTCCAGCTAAGGGCCATGGTTCCGGGCCCGTTCCGTTGCGCGGGGGATAACGCGACAAACCGCGTTCGACAACCCTTGTCCGCACAGAGTTTGCCGCAGGTGTGACGCTCAGCCACTGCCGGTTAATCCGGGGTAATGCGCATCAATGGCGTTAAACGTACCGGTCAGCACCATTTCGACGGCCACAGCCACAAGAATGATTGCCATAACGCGGGTGATCACGTTGATCATGGTTGGCCCAAAAAACCGCGAGATCGGGTCGGCGAACAGCAACCCCAGCCCGACGATGGCGCAGGCGATCAATACGGCTGAGCCCAATGTCACGATCTCGGCCCCATCCGAAAGTGTATGAGCAAACACGATTGTTGTAGCAATCGTCCCCGGTCCGATGGTCAGCGGTATTGCCAACGGCACGACGGCAATGTTGCTTTTCTTCTTTTCGCCCTCTGCAACCGCCCTTTGATCACCTTTTGGCAGGTCAGACGCGTTCAGCATCGACATGCCGACCCCCAGAATGATCAACCCGCCGGCAATGCGGAAGGACGGAATGTCGATGCCGAAGACCGCCAGAATCTCTTCGCCAACCAATACCGCGATCAAGGCCACGACAACCACTGTTCCGGTTACGACCAGTGCCACGCGCTTGCGTTCGGGACCCGAGTAGCCTTCGGTCATACTCAGAAAGATCGGGATACCGTAAAGCGGATTGAAGATCGCCAGTAACGCCGCGAGGAATTTCAGAAAAACCGCCTGATCGAACAATTCGGCCATTTCGGGACTATCCTTGATTGCACCTGACCCGACAATGCGAAGGTGCGGACCGTCTGTCAAACCACCAGAGCAAAAGAAAAAAGCGCCGTCTTAGAAACGGCGCTTTTGACAGAATTTACATCCGAAAACCGGCTTAGTTTATCAGCGTGGGCTTAGTCACGTTGCTTTTAGGCAGAACGCCCAGACGTCGTGCGACCTCGGAATAAGCATCAGTCAGATTGCCCAGATCGCGGCGGAACACGTCCTTGTCCAATTTCTGTCCGGTTTCGATATCCCATAGGCGGCAGCTGTCCGGGCTGATCTCGTCCGCGATAATTAGACGCTGATAGTCGCCGTCATAAACGCGGCCAATCTCAATCTTGAAATCGACCAGACGGATGCCCACGGCCAGCATCACGCCACTCAGGAAATCATTCACGCGCAGCGCCAGGCTCAGGATATCTTCCATGTCCTGCTGGCTGGCCCAGCCAAAGGCGGCAATGTGTTCCTCGGTTACCAGAGGATCACCCAGCGCATCATCCTTATAGCAGTATTCCACGATCGGGCGCGGTAACTGCGTTCCTTCGGCAATGCCAAGACGTTTCGACATCGTACCGGCGGCATAGTTGCGCACGATCACTTCCAGCGGCACGATCTCGCAGCTGCGCACTAACTGTTCGCGCATGTTGAGGCGGCGAATAAAGTGGGTCGGCACGCCGATCTGGGTCAGGCCGTTCATGAAGAACTCGCTCAGGCGGTTGTTCAGCACGCCCTTGCCGTCGATCACGTCCTTTTTCTCGGCGTTGAACGCGGTGGCATCATCCTTGAAATATTGCACGATGGTGCCCGGCTCTGGGCCTTCATACAGAATCTTAGCTTTACCTTCGTAGATTTTCTTGCGACGCGCCATAAGCGACCCTTCCAGTCTGGTAAGAGGGAATGAGTCCCCTCACGTTGGCGTCCTCATAGTGCAAGCCCCCCTTTCCCGCAAGTTCGCACACAAGAAAGACTTTGATACAACGCAAATCCCTTGCACGCGGCGTTCTGTATGGTCATATCAACATCAACGATATGTTACTCGAAGAGGTCCCCAACCTATGACGACGTTTGACGAACGCGAAAACGCATTTGAAGCCAAGTTTGCGCATGATGAAGAGATGCAGTTCAAGGCACAGGCCCGCTGCAACAAACTGCTTGGCCTATGGGCCGCGGAAAAGCTGGGCAAAACCGGTGACGAAGCGGAAGAATACGCCAAAGCCGTCGTGAAATCCGATTTTGAAGAAGCCGGTCACGAAGACGTTGTGCGCAAGGTTTCCGGCGATCTGGGTGCTTTGTCGTCTGACGATGAAATTCGCGCCAAGATGGCCGAGCTTCTGCCCGAAGCCAAGTCGCAGATTCTTAGCGAGACTGACTAAGGGCTTTTGCCCCACCTCATGATCTTCATGAGATTTATGAGTTTGCTTTGGCGTCCCGGTCATGAGACACGGGGCGCCTCTGTTATTATCAGGCCAATTGCGCCTTTTTCCGGACAACCCCAATGACAAATGCATTGACCGAACTTCTCAAAACCAAAGATGCCATTTTGGCAGACGGTGCAACTGGGACCAACCTGTTCAACATGGGTTTGCAATCGGGTGATGCGCCCGAATTGTGGAACGTGGACGCGCCGGGTAAGATCCGCGCTCTATATCAAAGCTCGGTGGACGCGGGCAGTGATCTTTTCCTGACCAATACTTTCGGGGGCACGTCAGCCCGGCTAAAACTGCATGATGCGCAAAACCGCGTGGCCGAGTTGAACCGGATCGGTGCCGAGTTGGGACGTGAGGTTGCTGACAAAGCCGGACGCCCGATCGTTGTGGCCGGATCGGTCGGCCCAACCGGCGAGATTCTGGTGCCCGTTGGCAGCCTGACCCATGCCGACGCCGTCGAAATGTTCCATGAACAGGCCGACGCGCTCAAGGCTGGTGGCGCCGATGTTGTGTGGCTGGAAACCATAAGCGCCCCTGAAGAATTCCGCGCCGCTGCCGAGGCGTTCGCCTTGGCCGATATGCCTTGGTGCGGCACCATGAGCTTTGACACCGCTGGGCGAACCATGATGGGTGTTACTTCGTCCGATCTGGCCCAACTGGTCGAAACCCTGCCCAACCCGCCGATTGCTTTCGGGGCCAACTGCGGCACCGGCGCGTCGGATATCCTGCGCACCGTTCTTGGCTTTGCCGCGCAAGGCACCGAGCGGCCCGTGATCTCGAAGGGCAATGCCGGTATTCCGAAATACGTGGATGGCCACATCCACTATGACGGGACGCCCGAGTTGATGGGTGAATACGCCGCCATGGCGCGTGATGCTGGGGCCACAATCATCGGCGGTTGCTGCGGCACCATGCCCGATCACCTGCGCAAGATGCGCGAAGCGTTGGACACAAAACCGCGCGGTTCACGCCCGACACTGGATCAGATCACCGATGCGTTGGGGCCGTTTACCTCGGCGTCGGATGGTACCGGCGACGATGCCAACGCGCCCGAACGGCGCACACGCCGCCGCCGTCGCGCCTGAACGGTTCAGCGCCCCTCGAATTTCGGGGGGCGTTTTTCCATGAAGGCGACGACGCCTTCGGCAAAATCACGGCTGCGCCCGCATTCCCCTTGTAAATGTGCTTCGGCGGCCAATTGCTGTGGCAGCGTTTTCTCATATGTCCCGCGGATGGCCTGTTTGATCGCGCCAAAACCGGCTGTGGGACCATTCGCCAGATAGGCTGCACGTTTGCGCCAATGGGCATCGAATGTGTCGTCGGACACTGCTTCCCAGATCAGACCCCATTCATCAGCCTGCCGCGCGCTGATCTTGTCCGCGAATAAGGCGGCCCCCATCGCTTTGGCAAACCCCATCTGACGCGGCATGAACCACGTACCGCCCGCATCCGGCAACAACCCGATCCGGGCGAACGCCTGCAGGAAGTATGCGCTTTCGGTGGCGATCACCACATCAGCGCACAGCGCAAGGTTTGCCCCTGCCCCGGCTGCTGGTCCGTTCACAGCCGCAATGGTGGGCACCGGGCAATCATAGATCGTTTCCAGCATCGGTTCATATTCATCACGCAGCGTGCGTTCTAAATCGACCTTGCCGGTGCTGGACGCATCACCCAGATCCTGTCCTGAACAAAAGGCGCTTCCCGCTCCGGTCAGAACGATCGCCCTTGCATGACGCGCCGCATGTTTCATTGCATGAGTAACTTCGGCCCGCATCTGCGCGGTCATCGCGTTCATCTTGTCGGGCCGGTTCAGGGTGACAACAGCCAAATCATCCGTGATGTCCAAAAGGATTGTTTCGTATTCCATGAACCTTCCCCCAATTCCAAACTTTTCGGAACCCTGACCGAAATGGAGGGGAAGGAAAAGATGAACGCGGGGTCAGTCTTCAAGAATCTGGCGCAAACGCTCTTTCTCAGCGTCGCTGAGCGTGTCCTTTTCACCCGTGACCTGAACCCGGGACCGTTTGCGCAGGAAACTCCAGCCCATGACGGCTGCGATCAACAACATGATCGGGCCCGCAAGCCACAGCATCAGATTCGATCCCGAAGTAGTTGGCTTCAGTAAGACATATTCGCCGTAGCGATCGACAATGAAAGCGATTGCCTCGTCATCCGTGTCCCCGGCCACCAGTCGCTCACGCAACAACAGGCGCAAGTCACGGGCCAGTTCGGCGTTGCTTTCGTCGATGCTCTCGTTGCGGCAAACCAGACAGCGAAGGCCGGTGCTAAGGTCGCGCGCCCGCTGTTCCAGCGCTGGATCGTCCAGCACTTCGTCCGGCTGTACGGCAAACAGGGGCGACGCGATGAGGGACAGGATCAGGACCAGACGTTTCATTCCGCAGGTACTCCGCCCGATGGCGCCTTGCGCGCACCTGCCGCCACACGGAACCGGCGGTCCGACAGGCTGAGCAGCCCGCCCAGAGCCATCAGGATACACCCACCCCAGATCCAGTTGGCCAGCGGCTTGATATAGGTCCGCATGACCCAGCCACCATCCGCTTGCTGATCGCCGATTACCACGTAAAGATCCCCCAGGAACCGATAATCAATTGCAGCTTCGGTCGTGGGCATCCGTGCCACTGGGTAATCGCGCTTTTCAGGATGCAATGTTCCCATAGGCCGTCCATGCTTTTCGATCCGAACGTCAGCAGTGGTCGAGAAATAGTTTGGCCCTTCCACAAGCCGGACGTCTTCCAAGGTCAGAGTAAACTGCCCCACCTCGAACGGCTGACCTGGTTGTGCAACACGAATGTCTTCGACCTCCCACGCGGTCAACCCGGCGATGGCGAACATGGTCACGCCCATACCTGTATGAGCAACGGCCTTGCCCCAATCCGCACCGGGCAAACGAAACAGACGTTTCAGATTGCCTTTGCGGCCCGTACGGCTCCACAAATCAACCGCCGCGCCAAAGGTGATCCACGCGCCCAGGAACAGCCCAACCGGACCCAGCGCACTGCGCCCTGTTTGAATTGCCCAGACCAGCAATGCCAGCGCAACGGCCAGAACAAAGGCATAGCGCAGCGAATAGGCAGTTTTGCCAAGCTTGCCGCGCTTCCACGGCAACATCGCACCCACTGGCAATGCAATCCCTAACGCCACCATGAAGGGCGTAAATGCCGAATTGAAGAACGGCGCGCCGACCGAGAGTTTGCGGTCAAAGGCCATCTCAGCCACCATCGGCCACATTGTTCCGACGAATACGACGAAACAGCTGACGGCCAGCAGGATATTGTTCAACACCAGCGCGCTTTCTCGGCTAACCATACCAAAAACGCCTTTGGCCTCCATCGCTTGCGCCCGCGCGGCAAACAGGGTCAGCGCGCCGCCGATGAAGATCACGAGGATAATCAGGATGAACACGCCACGCTCGGGGTCATTGGCAAACGCATGGACCGAAGTCAGAAGGCCCGAACGCACAATGAAGGTACCAATCAGCGAAAAGCCAAAAGCAATGATTGCCAGCAGGATCGTCCAGCTTTTCAACGACTCGCGTTTTTCCACGACGATGGCCGAATGCAACAGCGCAGCGGCCAGCAGCCATGGCATGAACGAGGCATTTTCGACAGGATCCCAGAACCAGAACCCGCCCCAGCCGAGCTCGTAATAGGCCCACCAGGACCCCAGCGCGATACCGATGGTTAGAAACACCCAAGCCGCCAGCGTCCATGGGCGTACCCAACGGCCCCACGCGGCGTCTACGCGCCCTTCGATCAGGGCGGCGACGGCAAAGCTGAACGCCATGCTCAGCCCCACATAGCCCAAATACAGAAACGGCGGATGAAAGGCCAAACCGGGGTCTTGCAGCAACGGGTTTAGATCGCGCCCGTCAAAGGGGGCCACGATCAGCCGGTCAAACGGGTTCGAGGTGAATAGGATAAACGCGAAAAACGCCACCCCAATTGCCCCTTGCACCGCCAATACCCGCGCCTTCAAAGTCGGCGGCAAACCGCCCCCAAAAAACGCGGCCATCGCGCCAAACAACGACACGATAAGAACCCACAACAGCATCGAGCCTTCGTGGTTACCCCATGTTCCGCTGATCTTGTACAACATTGGTTTGGCCGAGTGACTGTTTTCAACCACGATCCTCAGCGAGAAATCGGACGTCACAAAGGCCCAGACCAGCGCACCGAACGAAAAGGCAACCATCGTAAATTGAATGATTGCCGCCGGTTCAGCGAAATTCATCCAGCTAGGCCAGCGTTTCGCTGCGCCTATCAGTGGAACCACCGATTGCACGATGGCAACCAGAAAAGCGAGGATCAGGGCAAAGTGGCCAAGTTCGGTAATCATGGCCCGGGTATATTCCTGTTCCGGGGCAAGCACCAATCACTTTCGCCCCTTTGGGGCGAGCATAGTGTCGCGGTTTAGGCCACGCGATTGCGTCGCCAATCCTCAAGCGCCGGATTTGCATCAGGACGGCCTGCTTTTTCCGCCAACGCGGCGTCCGTTCCGGGATTTGCTGCGCCGACAGCGTCGCCATGCATTGCCTTCAGGGCTTGCAGGTTTTCTAAAACCTGAGGCGTGCGCTGCATCATTGCGGTGATCTCTCGCTGCAGGTCTTGCACCTTGGCCTGATGACGCGCGCCGAAATAGAAGGACACAATCACCCCCAGCAACCACCACAGGGGTTCCGGTACCAGGGCAATCCCCTGCATTCGGGCCGCAAACCACAGCGGATCGACCATCGCCGCGACAAACAAACCCAAAGTACCAAGTGCCATAGCCGGTCGCGGCAGACGGTTGAGCCCATCCATGAACCGGTCAAACGCGCCCTTATTAGGGCCCTCAAATTCACCGCCGAACTGAACCATCGCCTGATGTTGCAAAGCCAGGCCACGCTCGGCCCCATTTTCAGCGTTTTCTCGAAAAATTTCAGCAGTTTCCCGCACGACATTACGGTCGCCGCCAAACAAAAACGTCAACACGTCCGAGATCAAACCCATCCTGAAACCCTCGCTTGAAATTCCGCGTCACTCAGGTGGTAAGTCGGCGAAACAAATTCCTCGGCCCGGCGAATCCAACCGCCCTTGCGGCCCGCCCGAGTACGGGCATATTTGCGTGACGCAGGCCGATGATCTGCCAGACGGAAATAGTAGTTCCGCCGCGCCACACCGTACGCATCCCTGAGTGCATCCGGATCGGGGTCAGCCGCATCCCGGCAGGCCCGCGCGGTTTTGGGACCAATTGCCCCATCAACCACGATTTCGAACCCCATATCGCGCAACAGACGTTGCAGGATTTTGACCGCGTGACTGCCAGCGTTGACATACATGTCAAAAACCGAAGCCCGCAATTCGTGCGGCAAGAGGTCCAACCGCGGTTGTTCAAAATAATGCTGCACGAAAATATCAATGGCCTGAGATTTGCTGAGCATCCGAACATCGGTGCGGTTGATTATCCCGTCACCTGAAAGATCAAGCCCAAGACGCCGCATCGTGTGAATGGTCACCCCGTATTTCGTCGCGCCACCGGGATCGTCCGAATCGTCCACAAAGCCACCTTCTCGCGCCACGATCTCAGTTGCAATCTGTCGCACCGTCTGCATCGCACCCTCCGCCTGCCGTTGACCAAACGCTGAGGCTAACCGGTTAATTTGGCGCAATGAAAAAGGGCGCTGCATGCGCAACGCCCATCAGTTCTTGCTTGTCAGCTAAGGTAAATCAGCTTTCACCAGCCTCTTTGTAAACACCCTGTTCTTTCAGGGCGTCGACCACCTCTTTCGGCATGTACGTTTCGTCGTGTTTTGCAAGAATTTCTGTGGCTTCGAATACACCGTTCACGTAAGAACCCGTCCCTACCATGCCCTGGTTTTCCGCAAATAGATCCGGCAGAACCCCGGTAAACGCCACCGGCACACTTTCACCGCCATCGGTCACGACGAAACGCACCGTCTCGCCCTGCCCGCGAATGATCGAGCCTTCCTCGACCAGACCGCCGATACGAAACACTTCTGTCGGTTTCGGGGGTTCAGCAATCACCTGACTGGGAGAGCGGAAAAAGTTAATGCCATCGCGCATCGCAAACCCAATCAACCCCGTCGCCAAGACCAAAGCCACGACGGCCAGAAGAATGACTTGTACTCGACGACGTTTCTTGAGCGTTTTCATACCGTCCTCACGGGAATAGCGGGGCCATCATCAGCCCCCGGGTTTCATCTTCACCTAACATCAGGTTGGCGTTCTGCAAGGCTTGGCCGCTGCTACCTTTTGTCAGGTTATCCAATGCGCCGATCACGATGGCGCGGCGTTCGATCCGATCGCCGACAACACCGATATGGCAGAAATTCGAACCGCGCACATGGTGGGTCGAAGGTATTTCGCCGAACGGCAACATCTGAATAAAGGGTTCATCTTCATAGGCTTTGGCAAGTGTCTCATAAACACTTGCCGAGTCCCCTTTGACGTAAGTCGTCGCAAGAATTCCCCGGTTAGCCGGGATCAGGTGCGGCGTGAACTGCACATGCACCGTACGCCCCGCCAGTGCCGAGAATTCCTGATCGAACTCACCCAGATGCCGGTGCGTACCGCCAACGGCATACGCATTGTAGCCTTCGCTGAGCTCCGCATGCAGCAGATTTTCCTTCAGTGACCGGCCTGCGCCCGAAACGGCGCATTTCAGATCCAGCACGATATCATCCAAATCGATAACACCTGCAGAAATCAACGGGCGCAGCACATACTGACCCGTCGCTGCATTACACCCGGTTCCCGCGACCAACCGCGCATTGCGGATTTCATCCCGGTAGAACTCGGTCAGGCCATAGACGGCCTCTTCCTGCTGTTGCAGTGCGGCGTGCGGGTTTCCGTACCATTTTTCGTATTCGTCCGGGTCCCGCAGGCGGAAGTCTGCAGACAAATCGACAATCTTCAGGTTTTTTGGCAGGTCACGAATGACCTCTTGGCTGGTTTTGTGTGGCAAGGCGCAGAAACACAGGTCGATCTGCGAAAAGTCGATCTCAGAGATCTTGCACAGGTCTGGCAAATCCATGTGGCGCAGATGCGGAAAGACCTGTGCCATTGACATGCCGGCCTTCCGCTCGGCGGCCAGGGCAGTGATTTCCATATTCGGGTGCTCGGCGATCAGCCGCACCAGTTCGGCGCCGGTATAGCCGGATGCGCCCAAAATTGCGATTTTATGGGTCATGTCAGACCTCTTGTTCCAGTGTGTCACAAATCACGACCGCCGATGTGACGGTCTTCAAATAAAGGAGAGTGTGCAGCAGCGTCCTTGACCTAAGTCAGGCAGCTTCGAACGAAATCTGTCGTCGGAGGAACTGCGTCGCCCGGTCGCTGACAAAATTTGGCTTTCCAGTCGTCAAGAAGCCGCCCTTGCCTTCACCCTGCATGTTGGGGTGACGTTTAAGGTAATCCCCAAGACTTTCAGCAACCAAGGCGCCCTGACTGTAAACCTGAACATCCGGGCCCAAGGCGGCCTGAAAGGTTTCCGCCATCAACGGGTAATGCGTGCAACCCAGAATGGCTGCTTGCGGTTCTGGCATTTTCCGTTTCAGCGCATCCACATGGCTGCGTACCAGTGCCTCGGCCAAGATCATGTCGCCGTCTTCGATGGCATCAACCACGCCGCCGCACGCTTGCGCCTCGACGTCCACGCCGATGGCTCGGAACGCCAGCTCTCGCTGGAAGGCTCGGCTAGACACCGTTGCGGGCGTGGCAAACAAAGCAACGTGCTTTACGGCAACCTCACGCGGAGGGCTGTTGTCGCCCCACTGCCGCTCAGTCAATGCCTCGATCAAAGGCACAAAGACTCCCAGGACACGCTTACCGGCAGGCACACCTTCTTCCTGCATCCGACGCAGCGCGGCGGCGCTGGCGGTGTTACAGGCCAGAATCACCAGATCGCAGCCACGGTCCCACAAGTTGTAAACAGCGTGCCGTGTTAGATCATAGATGTTCTCGGCGTCCCGCACGCCATAGGGCGCATGCGCGCTGTCCGCAAAGTACAGAAAATCCACGTCCGGCAGACGTTTCTGCGCGGCGTCAAGAACGGTTAAACCGCCCAAACCAGAATCAAAAATGCCTACTGCCATTAGCCTCTTTAGGCGCGATGCCGTTCCTCGAATTCATAGCCGTAATCATAAGATTTCAGCGGCGTTGGGGACAGCTCATACGTGGCTTTGCGCAAGAAATCCATCATCTTGCGCGTATCCGTGGCCAATGGGTCCAGAACGTCGCGCCCGATGGGCTCTCCGATCACCACTTTGACAGGCGTATCCACGCGTTTTTTGAACTCTTTGATCAGCAGTCCCATGCGTAAAGTATTGTGCAAATGACTGGCGATCTGGAACAAGCGCGACGTGTGGCCGTCAAAGAAGACCGGCACTACAGTGGCGTTCGATTTGGCCACCATTCTTGCCGTGAATCCACGCCAGCCCGGATCCATCGGGTGTGAAAAGGGTTTGAGCCCGGTGCTGACCGTACCACCCGGAAATATCCCGATGGCTCCGCCCTCGCCCAAATATTTCAACGCCGCTTTGCGCGTCTCAAGGTTCTGCCTCATCGCCTCTTTGGTTTCATCAAACGAAATCGGCAGGACGATCTTGTTCAGATCCTCGGCTTTGCGAAACACGTGATTGGCCAAAATTCGGAAATCGCCACGTGTCTGAGACAGGATGTGACCCATCATCAACCCGTCCAGAATACCGTAAGGATGATTGGCAATCAGAATCAGAGGCCCGGTCGTCGGAATATTCGTCAACGAACCGTCGACAATATCCAGTGACAGACCATAGCGACCCACCATGACCGACCAAAAGTCGCGCCCTTTGGCGACCTCTTTCTCATACCCGTCTGCGCGCTTGATCAGGCGCAAACGCCCAGTGGTGTTCTCCATCAGCTTGATCACCATCCGCCCCCCTTTGGTTGCGGCGGAATAGGCATAGGATATGTCGCGAGCGATATGGCGGCGCGAGGGCATACGACTCTCCGAGGTTTGCGGCCAGCAAGATAAGTATAAGCGGCAATTTTGCCTAGGTTTCGTGACAATCCCGTTACGGTTTATTCGGCGGCAGCGCGCAGCTCTGGCCCTCCGTTCCGTATAGTGGCCAGTAATTCCTCGCGCCGCTTGGCCGCCTTGGCCTCGTTGGCCTGCAACACCGGCCCGAACCCGCGAATGTCCAGCGGCAGTTGCGCCAGCGCAATTACTGCGTCGCGAGTCTGAGGTGTAACAAGAGGTTTTATCTCATTGAGATCATTTTCATATTGCTTGATCAACGCGCGTTCCATCCGCCGTTCTGCACTGTAACCAAAAATATCCAGAGGTGTTCCCCGCAGTGACTTCAACCGCGTGAGCAGTTTCATCGGCTTCAAAATCCACTCACCGAAGGAACGTTTGCGCGGACGCCCGTCAGCACCAGTTCCGCCAAGGATGGGCGGGGCCAGATGAAAGGTCATTTTGAAATCCCCGTCAAACTCAGCCACGGCTTTTGCGCGGCTGTCCAACATCAACCGAGCAACCTCGTATTCATCCTTGTAAGACAACAACTTATGATAGCCTTTTGCCACGGCTTCGCGGATTGCTTCATCATCAAACATATCCACCATTTTGCGATATCGTTTGGCCAACCGACCGCTTTGATACGCTGTCAGGTGCTGCACACGATAGTCGATCTTTTGCTCCAAAGATCTTGGCATATCTGACACGTTAGGCTCTAAAATACCTGCAACCTCCTGCGAGTGCAGAACCGCCCAACGCCCAATGTCAAAAGCACGCTTGTTGCGCTCGACCGCAGTTCCATTCAGTTCGATGGCCTGAATTACGGCATCATGGCTGATGGGCAGCAAGCCGTTCTGCCAGGCCGCACCAAAAACCATCATGTTGGAATAGATCGAGTCGCCCATCACCGCGCGCGCCAGATCGGTTGCGTCAAACAGTGAGACGTCATCCTTCAACCGCGCCTGCAAGGCCAGTTCAAGCCGGTCACCCGGAATACGGAAATCGGTATCGCGGGTGAAATCTCCGGTCACCGTCTCATGATTGTTGATCACGGCCCCGGTTTGACCCGCGCGCGTCAGACCCAGCGTCTTGGCCCCGGCAGAGACAACCAGATCGCCACCGATCAGTGCATGTGCCTCACCTGTGGCAACACGAATGGCGCTGATATCCTCGGGTCGATTGGCCAGGCGACAATGGATATGCACGGCACCACCTTTTTGAGCAAGGCCTGCCATCTCCATCATTCCGGCGCCTTTACCGTCGATCTGTGCCGCCTGTGCCAGAATCGCACCCAGTGTCACCACACCTGTGCCACCAACACCAGTGATCACCACGTTATGTGTCCCTTTGATTTCAGGCAGCACTGGTTCAGGTAGATCCGGTAGATCGATATCGGTGGTTGCTTCCTTGCGGATTTTTGCACCTTCCAAGGTTACGAACGACGGGCAAAACCCGTTGAGGCAAGAGAAATCCTTGTTGCAGCTTGATTGATCAATAGCCCGTTTGCGACCGAACTCCGTCTCTTTCGGCACAATCGAGACGCAGTTCGATTGCACGCCGCAATCGCCGCATCCCTCGCAAATGTCAGTATTGATGAATACGCGCTTATCGGGGTCAGGAAACTCACCTCGTTTGCGCCGACGCCGTTTTTCGGCCGCGCAGGTTTGGATGTAGACGATGACCGAAACACCCTCGGTCTCGCGGAACTGTTCTTGTACCCGCATCAAATCCGCGCGCTCAAAGGTTTCCACACCAGCAGGCATCGCCTTGAAATTCACATCTTCCTTTTCATCATAGACTACGGCCACGTTCTGCACGCCCATAGCCTTGACCTCTGCAACAATCCGTTCCGCCGACAGTCCGCCCTCGTTTTCCTGGCCGCCGGTCATGGCGACAGCGTCGTTGAACAGGATTTTGAAAGTGATGTTGGTGCCCGCAGCCAACGCCGCCCGGATCGCCTGCACACCGGAATGGTTATACGTCCCGTCACCAAGGTTCTGGAACACGTGCTTGGTGGTCGAAAATGGCGCTTCGCCGATCCAGTTTGCGCCCTCACCCCCCATCTGCGTGAACCCGGTGGTCTCGCGGTCCATCCATTGCACCATATAATGACAGCCAATACCCGCGTAGGCGCGACTGCCGTCGGGCAACCTGGTAGAACTGTTATGCGGACAGCCCGAACAGAAATACGGCAGACGAGTCGCGATTTCTTCGGCGTTGTCGGCTCGGCGGGCCTCGGACAGTTTGGCCAAACCGGCGCGGACGCCTTCTGTGTCGTGGCCCTCTTCGATCAGAATCTCACCCAGCTTCTCGGCGATCATATTCGGATCAAGCGCACCACGGGTCGGAAACAGTTCCTCGCGATGCAGAGTCCCGGCCCCACCCTTGTACCAGCCATAAACCCGGCGTCCGCGACGGTCGTCAAAGATGGCTTCTTTGACCTGAACCTCGATCAATTTTCGCTTTTCTTCAACGATAACAATCAGGTCCAGTCCCTCAGCCCAGTCGTGAAATCCAGTCATATCCAATGGGAAAGTCTGGCCGATCTTGTAGGTTGTGATCCCCAACCGTTCAGCCTCATCCGCGTCGATGTTCAGCAATGACATGGCATGGGACAGATCCAGCCAGTTCTTGCCGGCCGCGACAAACCCGATCTTGGCGCCGGGTTTGCCCCACACACGCTTGTCCATCTTGTTGGCGTGCGAGAACATCTCGGCCGCGAAACGTTTGTGGTCGATGATCCGCCCTTCTTGCAGGTGCGGCGTGTCGCCCAAACGTATGTTCAATCCGCCCTCGGGCATGTCGAACTCGGGCACGACAAGCTTCATCCGGTCAGCACTGCCATCAACGACCGACGTGACCTCAATCGTGTCCTTCATCGTCTTCAGGCCAACCCAAAGCCCCGAAAACCGGCTGAGCGCGAAACCGTAAACGCCATAGTCTAAAATCTCTTGCACACCCGCAGGGCTGACAATTGGCATGTACATATCAACCAAAGACCATTCCGACTGATGCAGAACGGTCGAGCTTTCGCCAGTATGGTCATCACCCATCGCCACCAGCACGCCGCCATGTTTGGCCGTACCCGCCATATTTGCGTGGCGCATCACGTCACCGGACCGGTCTACACCCGGCCCCTTGCCGTACCAGAGACCGAAAACACCATCGAACCGCCCATCCCCGCGCAGTCCAGCCTGCTGGCTGCCCCAAAGCGCTGTGGCGGCTAGGTCCTCGTTCAAACCGTACTGGAATGTGATGTCGCTTTCAGTCAGCTGTTTCTGTGCCCGCGTCATCTGTAGGTCCACCGCGCCCAGCGGTGAGCCGCGGTACCCGGTCACCAATCCAGCTGTATTCAGTCCTGCCTGCGTATCCCGGGACTTTTGCATCAGCATCAGGCGAACCAGCGCCTGCGTGCCGTTCAAAAGAATTGGATTCTTATCCAGATCGTAACGATCATTTAGCGATATTTGCGGCTGACTCATCAAACGCCTCCCCACGTCAGATCAGTGTGCTATATATTTCTACATTTTAGGTCATAAATTCTGACCTGCATAGGGTTTATCCCCTGAAACCTAAGGATTTCACCGTTTGAATGTAGAAGTTGCTACCTATTTCATATAGGCAGTTCGAAAGATAACGAAAGTTGCGGCGATGGATTGGGACAAGCTTAGAATATTTCACGCAGTTGCGGATGCAGGCAGCCTGACTCATGCGGGTGACAAGCTAAACTTGTCGCAATCGGCCGTCAGCCGACAGATCAGAGCGTTGGAAGAGTCGCTTGATTCGACGCTGTTCCACCGCCACGCGCGCGGGTTGATCCTGACAGAACAGGGCGAGTTGTTGTTTGACGCAACCTCGGCCATGACAAAACGTCTGGACGCTGCTGCTGCGCGCATTCGCGACAGCGAAGAAGAAGTGTTTGGCGTTCTGCGCGTCACAACTACGTACGGCTTTGGCACGCTTTGGCTGGCACCGCGCCTGCCGAAACTGTACGACCAGTTCCCCGATCTCAATATCGACCTGATGCTGGAAGAGCGCGTGCTAGACCTGCCCATGCGCGAGGCTGATGTCGCCATCCGCATGAAAGAGCCCAGCCAGGCCGATCTGGTCCGCAAACGCCTGATGACCGTGCAGATGCAGCTGTATGCGACGCAGGAATACATCGATACCCATGGCGGTATGCTGAAATCTTTGGACGAAATCAAAAATCACCGGCTGATCTGTCAGACACCTTCAGCACCGCAAGTTGGTGCGGGAGCTGCGATGGTGCGCCATCTGATGACGTACAATCCAGGATCCCTGCTGACCGTGAACAATTATTTTGGTGTGCTTCAGGGTGTGCTGCATAACTTGGGTATTGGCGTCCTGCCGGACTACGTTACCCAAGGGCTTCCCAATGTCGCGCCGATCCTGTCGGATATCGAAAGTGCGGATGTTCCCGTATACCTCGCCTATCCCGAGGAACTGCGCCATTCCAAGCGCGTCGCGGCCTTCCGTGACTTTGTTCAGGATGAGATCATAACGCAGCGCAAACAATTGAAGCAGATGGGAAAACTCTAGCTATGCACCACTGGCATAGCGGGGTTGATCAGCAATCATTCTGAAATCTCTTGATCGTTCACAAAGTGATCCCTAAATGAACTCTCGAAGGCGGTGATGCTGAAACGCTCATCATCTTCATACCTCCCTGTTGGACTACGGCCGAGCTTAGTGCTCGGCCTTTTTTTTGGCCATTCGGCAACGCGCGCTGTGTTCGGCTGGCAAAACATCTGGGAAACTCGGGCACTTAGACCTATGATCACGAAAAATTCACGAAGACTTGTGTTCGAGGACAGATTCGATGTTTCAGCCCCTTCGCCTTTTGTTGGCGATACTTTCCGTCATTTGCCTTTCAGGGCCGGTTCTTGCGCAGGATAGCGGATCGACCGGTTCCTCAACCACTATCAGCATTCCCGATGATCTGACGCCTGAACAGGTGGACGATCTGGTCGCGCGTATGTCTGACGATCAGGTCCGCGCCATTTTGCTTGAGCGTTTGGACGCGGTCGCTGAACAAAAGGCTGCCGAAGCAGAGGATCGCGAAGATCCCATCAAGGAAATCGGCGCAATTTGGGCGGCAATGGTGACGTCCTGGACGCAGGTCGTGGTCACGGTGCCGAATATATTCAGCGCTCAGGCCCATGCGGCCGAGAACTTTATAAGCACATTCGGATCAAGCGGCGCTCTTACGCTGATGGGTTTGATTCTGAGCGTTTTGATTGCAGGCTACATTGCGGAAAAGCTTTTCTACCTGCTCACCAACAGATGGCACAGTCAAGCAAGTGCGACCGAGGAAAGTGACCTTTGGGGTGCGGTAAGCTTCCTGTTTCGCCGCTTTTGCCGCGAGATTGCTGGGCTAGTTGTTTTTTATGTCGTGATCCGCGCCTTGGGACGCGGATTGTTGACGCCTGAACAACTGACCTACGCCGCACCTTTCGTCCTTTACTTGATCTGGGTTCCACGCCTGGGCGCGGCTGCCTCGCGGTTCATACTGGCCCCGAACCAACCCCAATATCGGCTGGTCAACATTGACGACCACTGGGCAAAATACCTGCACCGTAATCTGATCGGTCTGTTGATCCTGATCGGGTTGACGTTGTTCATTATCCATTTCAACGAATTGAACGGCATCACCGGGCGTGAAACCCGGATCGGGTTCTGGCTGAACGGTGCGATCCACATCTATATCGGAGTGATTGCCTGGAAAGCCCGTGAAGGCCTGTCCCAGATGATGCTGGGGACAGACCCGGACCACACCAAGTTCGACGAGGAAGTCGCTCATTATTACCCATATTTCGCCATCGGCGTATCTGCGGTGATCTGGCTACTTGTCGAGTTCCTGGCTGCTCAGCGCGACCCGATGTTGCGCGCCTTGTTGCTGCAGGGTGCACATTTCACCACCATGTTCTGGCTGCTGATTGCACCCGCGCTTGATACGTTGATACGTGGCTTGGTGCGCCATCTGCAGCCGCCCATGCAGGGCGAAGGCCCGGTGGCCGAAAAGGCGTATAAATCGACCAAGCGCAGCTATATCCGCATCGGACGGGTCTTGGCTGGCATTCTGGTCATCTTGATGATCGCCAACGCCTGGGACCTTGATCTTCGGGAAATCGCAGGCGGCGGCGATGAATCCGGCAGCAAGGTTATCCAGTTCTTTATTATTATTGCCGTTGGCTACATCCTCAACGAGCTTGTGTCGCTTTGGGTCAATCGCCGTCTGGCCAAAGAACAAGCAGCCGATCAAAGCCCGGATGAAGAGGCTGGCGAAGGTGGTGGCTCGGGTGGGTCACGGTTAGCCACCGTCCTACCCCTGCTGCGTGTGACCGCTCAGGTCGCTATCGCGGTGATCTTTGTGCTGCTGGCGCTTGGGGCGTTGGGGATCAACATCACCCCCCTGCTGGCCGGTGCTGGTGTCCTGGGTCTGGCCATTGGTTTTGGCGCACAAAAGCTGGTGGCCGATATCGTGGGAGGTATCTTCTTCCTGGTCGATGACGCCTTCCGCGTTGGAGAATACGTAGATGTCGGTGGCACCACCGGGACGGTCGAAAAAATCTCGATCCGCTCAATGCAACTGCGCCACCACCGCGGGCCGGTTCACACTATTCCCTACGGTGAGATTCAAAAGCTGACCAACTACAGCCGCGATTGGGTCATCATGAAGCTGAAATTCACCGTGCCCTTCGACACCGACCCCAACAAGGTCAAGAAGATCTTTAAGAAGATCGGTGCCGAGATGATGGAGGACGAAACCCACAAGGACGGTTTCCTGCAGCCCTTTAAGTCGCAAGGCGTGTTCGACTTTGATGATGTCGGCATGATTATCCGCGGTAAGTTCATGGCCAAGCCGGGCAAGCAGTTCACCCTGCGCAAGGAAATCTTCAACCGTGTTAAGGCCGCGTTCAAGGAAAACGGCATCGACTTTGCCCGCCGCGAGGTGCGCGTTGCGATCCCCGGCCTGGATGACGCGGATAACCTGAACGAGGAGCAAAAGGCAGCTATCGGTGCAGCAGCCGGAGAAGCAGCAAACCAACAAGCGGAACAGCAGGGTCAGAAATCGGGTTCCGAACACGGTGCGCCAAAATAACGAACTGACACTACAAACACGCAAAGGCCGCCCTCAGGGCGGCCTTTTTTCATCGGATTGGCGCAGGAAACCATCAGACCCCGGTCTTAACCCTTTCCACCGACGCGCCCTTGCCCTAAAAGGCGCGCAATCTCGGCCACCTTGAGAACAGGACAGACGATGCAAGAGCCCGCCATCACACCGGATCTGATTGCCGCCCACGGATTGAAGCCCGACGAATACGACATGATCCTTGAGATCATCGGCCGCGAGCCGACCTTCACCGAGCTGGGTATCTTTTCCGCCATGTGGAATGAGCACTGCTCGTACAAATCCTCGAAGAAGTGGCTGCGCACCCTGCCCACTTCGGGTCCGCAGGTGATCTGCGGTCCAGGTGAAAACGCCGGTGTCGTTGATATTGGCGATGGACAAGCGGTTGTTTTCAAAATGGAAAGCCACAACCACCCGTCTTACATCGAACCCTATCAGGGCGCGGCGACCGGGGTTGGTGGTATTTTGCGCGATGTCTTTACAATGGGTGCGCGTCCCATTGCGTCAATGAACGCACTGTCCTTTGGCGAGCCCGGCCACCACAAGACCCGCCAGTTGGTCAATGGCGTTGTCGAAGGCATCGGCGGCTATGGCAACTGCTTCGGAGTACCCTGCGTCGGCGGCGAAGTTCGATTCCATCCCGCCTATAACGGCAACTGCCTTGTGAACGCCTTTGCCGCAGGTCTGGCCGACAGTGACAAGATTTTCTACTCGGCGGCTTCAGGCGTTAGCATGCCCGTCGTCTATCTGGGTGCCAAAACCGGTCGCGACGGGGTTGGTGGTGCAACCATGGCCTCGGCCGAGTTCGACGACACGATCGAGGAAAAACGTCCCACCGTTCAGGTCGGTGACCCCTTCACCGAAAAGCGCCTGATGGAGGCGACGCTGGAATTGATGCGAACCGGTGCCGTGATTTCGATTCAGGACATGGGTGCAGCTGGTCTGACCTGTTCCGCTGTTGAAATGGGCGACAAAGGTGGTCTGGGCGTGCGCCTCGATCTGGAGAACGTCCCTCAGCGCGAAGAGGATATGACAGCGTACGAGATGATGCTGTCTGAGTCTCAGGAACGCATGCTGATGGTCCTGAAGCCTGAGCTTGAGGCCGAAGCCCGCGCCGTGTTCGAGAAATGGGATCTGGATTTTGCCATTGTCGGCGAGACCATCGCCGAAGATCGCTTCCTGATTGTACATAACGGCGAGGTTAAAGCCGATCTTGTGCTGTCGAAGCTGTCTTCCACCGCACCGGAATACGACCGCCCGTGGGAGCCTACGCCCGAAGCTGAAGAACTGGCCGAGGTTCCGCAGATCGACCCGATCGACGGCCTGCGCGCCCTCCTCGCTTCGCCGAACTATGCGGGCAAGCAATGGGTGTACGAACAATACGACACCATGGTGATGGCCGACACCGCGCGCACGCCGGGTCTGGGTGCGGGCATGGTTCGCGTGCATGGCACAGACAAGGCATTGGCCTTCACCAGTGATGTTACCCCCCGCTATGTGCGCGCCAACCCGGTTGAGGGTGGCAAGCAGGCCGTCGCCGAAGCGTACCGCAACCTGACTGCCGTTGGGGCAAAACCACTGGCCACCACCGACAACCTGAATTTCGGCAACCCCGAAAAGCCCGAGATCATGGGCCAGTTTGTTGGCGCAATTCAGGGTATCGGCGCTGCGGTCGCCGCGCTGGATATGCCCATCGTGTCGGGCAACGTGTCGCTGTATAATGAGACCGACGGTCAAGCTATCCTGCCTACCCCGACCATTGGCGCGGTTGGCCTGTTGGACCACACCGACGAAATCATCGGTAACGAGGTCCGCGAAGGCCACGTCGCGCTGGTCATCGGCGAAACAAATGGGCATCTGGGTCAGTCGGCCCTTCTGGCCGAAGTGTTCAACCGCGAAGACGGCGACGCGCCGCATGTCGATCTCGACGCCGAAAAGCGCAATGGTGAGTTTATCCGCGCCAATCGCGAGATGATCAAGGCCTGCACCGATCTGGGCGATGGTGGTCTGGCACTGGCGGCCTTTGAGTTGGCCGAGGCCGCAGGTGTCGGCGTTCACCTCGACGAAGCCTCGACCGAGTTTTTGTTTGGCGAAGATCAGGCCCGATATCTGGTTGCCTGCAACTTTGACCAGGCCGAGGCGCTGATGATCGCAGCAGGTCAGGCCGGTGTTCCGCTAGTCTCGGTCGGTCGCTTTACTGGTGACGCCGTCAAGGTCGGCAATTCCGAGGCCCCTCTGGCCGAGTTGACGGACACGTTCCGCGACAGCTTTGCCGCCGCCGTGGCCTGATCATATCTTGAAGCTAATTCGCGAAACCTGCGCCCATATTGGCGCAGGTTTTGTCGTTTCAAGCCCCTCATCACACCCTTGCACGCCCTGTCCGGGCGCTCTACATCTTGAGAAAGACCTTCAGGAGTTACCTACATGCCGATGAGCACCCACGAAATCGAACACTTGCTGCGCGAAGCCTTTCCGGATGCGGAAATTCAGGTCGGCGGGCATGACGGCGTGCATATGTCTGCCATGGTCGTGGACGAAAGCTTTCGCGGTAAGAACCGGGTTCAGCAGCAACGCGCCGTCTACGCGGCCTTGAAGGGCAAGATGGACGGCCCGGATGGAGAATTACACGCGTTGGCGCTGACGACGAAAGTGCCTGAATGACGATCACGTTCTGGATTTACACGATTTGCGGTTTACTGGCATGTGCCGGTTTCGTGTTGATTCTGAAATCAACTTTCGGCAAATCCCGATACAAACAGAAACGCGGCGCAACACCCAGCCAGAACGCAAGCTTAGTTGCGTCTACAACAGACACGGGTAAAGGCGGTGGCGTTAGTGCAATGCCGATATCTCGAGATCCTCAGCAATATACTAAAGCAATGTCCCCGAAAAAATGAACGGTTGGCTATTCTGGATAGGTGTACTCGCAGCATTGATAGTTGCCGCCGCGCTGATCGAAGCCTATGTGAAGCGCAATCGGAAACGTAAGCTCGCTGATATGCGTCCGGACCCGGACAAGATCAGCAAGGTTGGCGGCATAGAGAGATACGGGCTGGACCCGCTGTCTCTGGCACAGGCCGAACATCGGCGGCTAGAGGAAGAAGGATGGGGGCCGGACCCCGCGCAAAATGAAACGACTGCCCGGACTTCGGGTGAAGAGGACAAGCAAGATGACCGACGTTAAGACCCAGATCGACGAAACCGTCAAAGCCAACGATGTGGTGCTGTACATGAAAGGCACCAAAGAGATGCCGCAATGCGGGTTCTCGTCCCGCGTGGCCGGTGTGCTGAACTATATGGGTGTGGACTACACCGATGTGAATGTCCTGGCCGATGACGAAGTACGTCAGGGCATTAAGGACTATTCCGACTGGCCGACCGTTCCGCAACTGTATGTCAAAGGCGAGTTCGTTGGCGGCTGCGACATTATCACAGAGATGACCCTGTCTGGCGAGTTGGACACACTGTTTGACGACAACGGTGTCGGCTACAACAAAGAAGCAGCCGACAAGATCCGCGAAGCAAACGCTTGATCAGCGGCTAACGCAATTATCCAGAATGACCTGCTCACTGGCGGCATCCGATCCTGTCGCCAGAAAGCTCACCGTTGCGTCCCATCCTTTTGAGCGCAGGATGTACGTCCCTGTCTCTCCGTCGGATTCATAGCGTATGCCGGAACCGCTTTGGACCTGACGCAGAGTGACCAATTGGTTGTCTACCATCATTGCTGCTGCACTCGACCCGTCCGGCGCGTTGAAATAGGCCACTTCTAATGGCACGCCGTTCTGGCATGTGAATGTCACTGGCAGAATGTCGATCTCAGCCCAAGCCAAGCCACCGGGCAAAGCAAATACCACGGCGCAGGCGACCGTCTTTACAGAGTTCATCCCGCTGACTTCTCCTCGATCACGGATGCCAAGGCTTCGGCCCGCGCGGCTATTTCCGCCAGAGTGTCCGTCACTGACGGAGGTACCACGGCCACCTCGATACGCTCAGGCTCGGGCTGTGGCATGTTTCTGAGGGTTCGAAGCTCGGTCTCAACCTCGGCCAGCTTTGCCTCGAGCGCCTTGATCTTGTCATCGGTTCCGGCGGCCTTGTCGGCCAGCATCAGCCCGGCCATCAGCAGCATCCGTGATTCTGGCATGCGCCCGATCTGATCAGACAAAACTTGCGCCTCGTCATCCAGCAATTTGGCAGCCGAATGCAGGAACGCTTCTTCCCCCTCCTGGCACGAGACATCAAAGCCGCGGCCACCGATTTGAATAGTCAATTCGGGCATTATTCAACCTCTCCTTCTGCCAGTTTCGCCTTCGACAGCAACGGCTCTAACCGCGCCAGAACTGCGTGCGCTTCGGCAGCGTCGGTTGCTTGTGCGGCGCGCGTCGCCTCAAGTTCGGCCACTGTTGCGCGGTTAAGCAGATCAGCATCCGGCACGCCGTCTTCGGCGGCGGCGCGCAGTTCATCCACCGATTGCCGCAACTGTTCATTCGCCTTGCGCATGCGTTGCAGATCGTCATCCAGACGGGACATCGCCGCCCCATGACTGGATCGCTCAGCGCGCAACATATCCAGCTCGGCGCTCAACTCGGCGACGCGTTCGCTGTCCGCCAGTTCAGACCGCAGGCGCGCGTTTTCAGCTTCGACACCCTGTGTCGCAGCCGCGGCGGCCTTGAGCTGTGCATTTTCGGCCTTTAGCGCCTCAACCTCATCCTGGTTTTCCAGCGCGGCCTTTGCCGCGGCCAACTCGGCGCGGGCGGCCTCAACCGAGGCCAGTTTTGCCTGCGCCTCTGCCAATTGTTCGCGCAATGCTCCGTTTTCCGGGCTTTCAACGGGCGTGGTTCGCAGCCTTTCCATGTCCGATCGCATGGCGTCGACTTCTAGTTCGTGGCGCTCTTTCAGCGATTTCAGACGTTCTTCCAACTGCGCATTGGCGACACGTTCATCATCCAATGCCGTCCGCAGAGCGTCATCTGCAACACCGCTGACCGGAGACGTATCCCGCAGCGTATCGACGCCGGTCCCTATCCGATCCATTGCAGCAACAATACGGCGATGTAATTCTTCGATCTGGCTCATGCCCCTGCCACCTCTTAACCAAGGTTCCTTGTATCGCGGATAGTCCGAATCAATATCATCCACGTCTTGCCCTAGTCTAACCTAACGAGGCGGAAAATACCCACTGTTTGCTTTCAACAACTTGGGCTGCTTTCTTGAACCACTACCTCATCAGAAATCCCGGTTCTACTTGCACTTTGGAGGCTGGATGGTATTGAGCGCCACATCTGCCTGTAATCCAAAGGAACAACGCCCGTGGACCTGACTGCGCTGCGCAATGCAAACCCCGAACACTGGGACAAAGCTGCGGCCATCCGCACCCTGACCCTTGACGCCGTCGCCGCCGCCAATTCCGGCCATTCCGGTATGCCGATGGGCATGGCCGACGTTGCGACCGTGCTGTTCGAAAAGCACCTGAAATTCGACGCCTCGGCCCCGAATTGGCCTGACCGCGACCGGTTCATCCTGTCGGCGGGTCACGGTTCGATGCTGATCTATTCGCTGCTGTATTTGACCGGCCACGGCGACGTGACCCTTGAGGAAATCAAGAACTTCCGCCAGTTGGGTGCAAAGACAGCTGGTCACCCGGAGAACTTCCTGGTTGATGGCATCGAAACCACGACCGGCCCGCTGGGCCAAGGCATCTCGAACGCTGTGGGCTTTGCCATGGCCGAAGAAATCCAGCGCGCGCATTACGGCAAGAAGGTTGTGGATCACTATACCTATGTGATCGCCGGCGACGGTTGCCTGATGGAAGGCGTCAGCCAAGAGGCAATCACCTTGGCCGGTCGTCATGAGCTGAGCAAGCTGATCGTCTTCTGGGACAACAACAACATCACAATCGACGGCACCGTCGATATGGCTGATCGCACCGATCAGGTGCGCCGTTTCGCAGCTTCGGGTTGGCACGTGATCGAGATTGACGGGCATGATCCGCAAGCCATCGATACGGCTATCGAGCAGGCAAAAAAGTCGAACAAGCCGACTATGATCGCCTGCGAAAGTCACATCGCTTTGGGTCACGCAGCTCAGGATACCTCGAAAGGTCACGGCGCGCTGACCGATCAGGACCAACTGAAGGCTGCGAAAGAAGGCTATGGCTGGCCGCATGACGCGTTCCATGTTCCCGCCGAAGTGAAATCCGCATGGGAGGCCATCGGTTCCCGCGGCGTCGCCGAGCGCACTGCTTGGGAAGAGCGTTTCGCGCAACTGTCCGAACGCAAGCAAGCCGAATTCAACCGCGCCTATGCGTTTGAAGCGCCCAAAAAACTGGCCGGTGCGATCCGCGCGTTCAAAAAGCAGATCTCGGAAGATCAGCCGAAACTGGCAACCCGGGCGTCGTCCGAGAAGGTTCTGAACGTTGTGAACCCGATCATGACCGAAACAGTTGGCGGTTCGGCGGACCTGACCGGTTCAAACAATACCAAATCGGCTGACATGGGTGTCTTCCTACCGGAAAATCGTAAGGGCCGTTACATCCATTACGGAATCCGCGAACACGGCATGGCTGCAGCAATGAACGGTATGGCGCTGCACGGCGGCATTCGCCCCTATGGCGGCACGTTTATGGCTTTCACCGATTATGCCCGCCCGTCCATGCGTCTGGCAGCGCTGATGAAAGTGCCTTCAGTCTTCGTGATGACTCACGACTCGATCGGTCTGGGCGAAGACGGCCCGACCCACCAGCCGGTCGAGCATCTGGCAATCTCGCGCGCGACCCCGAACACCTATGTGTTCCGCCCCGCAGATTCTGTGGAAACCGCCGAAGCGTGGGAACTGGCGCTGACGTTCAAGGACAGCCCCTCGGTTCTGTCGCTGACCCGTCAGGGCGTTCCGACCGTACGCACGGATCACAAAACCAAGAACCTGACCGCGCAAGGTGCATATGTGCTGGCTGATGCCGAAGGCAAACGTCAGGCCATCCTGATCGCAACGGGTTCCGAGGTTTCTTTGGCTATGGAAGCCAAAGCGATGCTTGAGGCTGAAGGCATCGGTACTCGCGTTGTATCTATGCCCTGCATGGAGTTGTTCGCACAGCAGGACGAAGCCTATCGCAAGCGCGTTCTGCCCGGTGGTCCGGTCCGCGTCGGGATCGAAGCCGCCGTACGCGCTGGTGGCTGGGATCGCTGGCTATTGGGTGAGCGTGGCCGCGAAGCCAAGGCCGGCTTCATCGGTATGTCCAGCTTCGGCGCGTCCGCTCCGGCGAATGAGCTGTACAAGCATTTTGGCATCACTGCCGAGGCGACCGTTGCTAAGGTCAAGGAATTGCTGGGACTGTAATCCAGCACACGAAGAATAAGGCAAAGGGCGGCATCAGCCGTCCTTTTTATTTTTATTTCAATGTGTTGCGGTCTTCTTTGATAGCAATGGCCCAATCACCTTGGTGGCTACAGGGATCAGAACAAAGCCCCACGCCAGACCAAACACACCATCCATTGCTGCTTTGGAAATCCATTCGACAGCCCCTACCCAGCCGTCTGACACGGAATGCCCAATCGCATATGCCCAGTCGTGGATGTGATGGCCCAGCCAGCCGAAGCCCAGAACTTCCATCCCGTGAATGATGATCGACCCGCCGACCCACAGCATCGCCGCGGTCCCAACAATAGACAGGGTCTTCATCACACCGGGCATTGCCTTGACCAATCCACGCCCCAGCCCGCGCCCGACAGGTGTCGGGGCATTGTTTGCCAGAAACAATCCGACATCATCCATCTTCACGATCAACGCGACCGAGCCATAGACGGCCACCGTCACCCCGATGCCCACAACCGCCAGAGTCGCCGCCTGCATCCACAGATTCGGCGCCTCGATCGCGGCCAGTGCGATGGTCATGATTTCGGCGGACAGGATGAAATCCGTTTTGATCGCACCTTTGACTTTCTGCTCCTCTAGATGACCAGGGTCGCGCACGTTCATGTCTTCATCAATGGCATGGCTGCCATGTGGAAACAGAACATGAAATATCTTTTCAGCACCCTCGAAGCATAGGTAAGACCCACCGATCATAAGCAGCGGCGTAATAAGCCAGGGCGCAAAATTGGCCAGCAAAAGGGCCACAGGCAGCAACAGCACGATCTTGTTGAATACCGATCCACGCGCAATCCGCCAGATGATTGGCAACTCGCGCGCAGGCGCAAAACCCTGAACGTATTTCGGAGTGACGGCTGCATCGTCAATAATCACCCCTGCCGTCTTGGCCCCGGCCTTTCCCGCCGCCGCCACCACGTCGTCCACCGACGCCGCTGCAACCTTGGCGATCCCCGCCACGTCATCCAAAAGAGCCAAAAGACCGCTCATCGCGCTACCTTTCCTGTCACCTGCCGCCTCAGGAACCTACCCAATCTTACAGCCAGTGCAAGCGTTAGCGCAATCGTGCGAAGTTTGCGCTAACACATTAAAAATATGCCGCTTTTGCTCTTTTGAGATTCACCAATCGCGGCTATATGGCCTGCAAGGCAAGCGCATTTGGAGACGTCACATGACCATCAAGGTCGGCATCAATGGTTTTGGCCGCATCGGCCGCTGTACCCTGTCGCATATCGCAGCGTCAGGCCGGAACGATATCGAAGTTATCAAGGTCAACGCGACCGGGCCGCTGGAAACTTCGGCTCATCTGCTGAAATACGACAGCGTTCATGGACGGTTTCCGCGCGACATCGCCATCAATGGCAACACCATGGATCTGGGCCGCGGCCCGATGGAGATGTTCTCGACCTACGACATGAACGAGCTGGATTGGGAAGGCTGCGACGTCGTTCTGGAATGCACCGGCAAATTCAATGACGGCACCAAGGCGAAAACGCACCTCGAGCGTGGCGCCGGCAAGGTTCTGTTGTCCGCACCGGGCAAGAACGTCGACAAAACCATCGTGTTTGGTGTGAACCACAACACGCTGACCGCCAACGACAACATGGTCTCGAATGGGTCTTGCACCACGAACTGCCTTGCTCCGCTTGCCAAGGTTCTGGACGAAGGTGTCGGCATCGAAAACGGCATTATGACCACGATCCACGCCTATACTGGCGACCAGCCGACCCTGGATCGCCGTCACAGCGATCTGTATCGCGCCCGTGCCGCTGCCATGTCGATGATCCCGACATCGACCGGAGCGGCGAAAGCACTGGGTGAGGTTCTGCCGAACCTGAAAGGCCGTCTGGACGGTTCCGCCATCCGCGTACCTACCCCAAACGTGTCGGCGGTGGACCTGACTTTCCGCTCATCGCGCGAAGTGTCTGTCGAAGAGGTCAATGAAATCGTTCGCGAAGCCGCGCTTGGCCCGATGCAGCGCGTTCTGGGTTATGAACCCGCGCCGCTGGTTTCGACCGATTTCAACCACACCGAAGAAAGCTCGATCTTTGCGCCGGAACAAACCCGCGTTGTAGACGGCCGCCTTGTCCGGGTTCTGGCCTGGTACGACAACGAATGGGGCTTCTCGGTTCGCATGGCCGATGTCGCTGTTGCCATGGGTCGGCTTAACTAAGATCGATTTGAAATCTTGAACATTTTTGCCCGCTCAGGTTATCTGGGCGGGCATTTTCGTTCGGGGCCACTATGACCAACCAAATCGCTATCTGGCTTGGCCTCTTGATCCTTGGCGGGTTGATTCTGGACTACGCTATCTTTGGACCCGAACATTTGGTTTTCCTCGGGAAAAAGCTTTACGCCTTTCTGGATTGGCTGGCTTTCTGGCGCTGACAGAGGTTTTGCTTGACTTTTCCGCTCATCTGGCTTTGTTAGCGCTAACTTTACTAAAGTCGAAATTCGGACGGAGCGGAACATGACACTCAAGCTGGCAATCAACGGATTTGGTCGGATCGGACGCGGAGTTCTGCGTGCAGTGATGGAATCGGGACGTACAGATGTAGAAATTGTTGCCATCAACGATTTGGCCAAACCCGAGATGAACGCGCATCTGTTCGAGTTCGACAGCGTACATGGCCGTTATTCCAACAAGGTGACATTGACCAACGAAGGCCTGGACGTTGGCGCAGGCCCCATTCGTCTGTCCAGCGAGCGCGACCCCGAAGCGCTGGATTGGTCGGATATCGACGTAGTTCTGGAATGCACAGGCGTTTTCCGCACCCGCGAAGCGGCTGAACGTCACCTGAAAAACGGTGCCAAGAAAGTCCTGATCTCTGCGCCTGCGCGGGGCGAAGGTGCCGTTAAAACAATCGTCTATGGTGTGAATGAGCATGAGCTGACAGCCGGGGATACCGTTGTTTCGAATGCTTCATGTACCACCAACTGCTTGTCGCCAGTTGCCGCTGCGCTGGATGCCGGGCTTGGCATCGTCCATGGCAACATGACCACGGTCCATGCGTATACCGCCAGCCAGCCAGTTCACGATGCCGCGGGTAAAGACCCCTATCTGTCGCGCGCTGCGGCTTTGTCGATGATCCCGACCACCACGGGTGCCGCAGCGGCTGTCGGTCTTGTGCTGCCGCAATTGGCAGGCAAGCTGACCGGTCAGGCCATCCGCGTTCCGACGCCTAACGTGTCTGTTGTCGATCTGGTGGCCGAAGTATCGCGCCCCACCACCGAAGACGAGGTCAATGCGCTGTTCGTCGAAGCCGCCGCCAAAATATCGGGCGTTCTGGCCGCCGAAAGCCGCCCACTGGTGTCGATGGATTTCAACCACGATTCCCATAGCTCGACCGTGTCATTGGCCGAGACCAAAGTCACCGACGGCACATTGGTGCGCGTTCTGGCCTGGTATGACAATGAGTGGGGCTTTTCGAACCGGATGCTGGACACAGCCGCCGCGATGGGCGCGTTAGCCTAACCTTTCGCGCAATGCAGTATGAACGCGGGGCGTTACGAATTTCGACACGTCCCCGTTCAGGCGCGCGATTTCCTTAACCAGTTTCGATGCGATGGCCTGATGCCGTGCTTCGGCCATTAGAAAGACGGTTTCGATTGAATCGTCCAAAGCACGGTTCATTCCGACCATCTGGAATTCATACTCGAAATCCGCCACGGCCCGCAGCCCGCGAACAATGATTTGTGCACCCACATCGCGGGCGCAATCGATCAGAAGGTTTTCGAACGGATGAGCAACAATTTCGGTTCCGGTTTGTTCAGACAACAGCGCACATTCCGCCTCGATCATGGCCACGCGCTCTTCCAGAGAAAATAACGGTCCCTTATCGCGGTTGATCGCTACTCCGATCACCAACTTGTCGACCAAAGCCGAGGCGCGCCGGATAATGTCAATATGGCCCAGAGTAATCGGGTCAAAGGTTCCGGGGTATAGACCAACCCGCATCACGCTCTCCTGCGTTCTGGAAATTGTGCGTCAGCAAACATAACTTTGCTGTCGGTGCAAGAGGTTGCTATCGCAACCAGCCCCGTCAGTGACCCATAATCATACCTTGAAGGGCGTCTTTTTCCATCGCCAGTTCGGCCAATTGCGCCTTGACCACATCGCCCAGGGTCACAATGCCTATCAGCTTACCCTCTTCGACCACGGGCATGTGGCGAAAGCGGCCTTCGGTCATGCGGGCCATGATGTCTTGTACCGTGGCCTGTCGTGTGGTGGTGATCAGATCCTTTGTCATGTAAGAGCTGACCGGCTGCGTCAAACATCCGCTGCCACTGGCAGCCAATTCACGAACGATATCGCGTTCAGACAGAATGCCGGCTGCCGTCTGACCACCATCTTCGGAAACGATGACGGTACCAATGCGCTTTTCCGCAAGGATTTTCGCAGCCTCCGACACAGTCATCGAAGGCTCGACCGTCACGACGCTGTCTGTCGCCTTGGATTTTAGAATGCCCTGAACGAGCATGAAAGCACCTCCGGAATAATGAATTTATCCAAAGCGTTGCGCGATTGTGTCGACCTGTCAAGCGTTGGCATCGGCTTCAAGCCGCGCGACTTCGTCACGGATGCCTTGCGTTAAAGCCTCGGCAAAGCGGTTTAACCGTTCGTTGCGCTGATCGCCCTGATGCCGGACAAGATAGAAGCTTCGCGTCAAACCCACTTGATCCGTCAAGATTTTCCGCAGGTTTGGATGGAACGGCAAAGTAAAGTCATGGGCAACACAAACACCGGTACCCAACGAAACCTGTCGCAATTGAACTGAGACCGAATTCGATGCAAGTGCGACACGGTCAACGCCAATATCGTTGAGATAGTCCAGCTCTCGGTCAAAGATCATATCCGGAATGTAACCAATCAGGCGGTGCCCCTTAAGATCGTTGATTGAACCAATAGGCGCATGGAGATCCAGATAATCCTGCGTGGCCACCATATGCAGCTTATAATCGCTGATCTTCTTGACCAGCAACCGTCCTGCTGTGGGCGCGCTGACAGTTACGGCCATGTCGGCTTCGCGCCGGGATAGGTTGATGATCCTTGGCAGCGCCAGGATCTGGATGTCCAGATCAGGGTTGGCATCACTGATTTTCGCACAAACCTGTGGCAACAGGTAATTGGCGCTGCCATCGGGCGCACCAATCCGTATCTGCCCACTGAGAGATTTGGTCGACCCAGTGACCACACCAGCCGCCGCGCGCATCGCCTCTTCGGCCTGCAAACCGTGGTCCAACAGGCGTTCACCTGCGGCGGTCAGGATGTATCCCTGTTGCGACTTCGTAAACAACAGCGCATCCAATGTTGTCTCAAGCCGCGCAATGCGCCGCCCTACAGTTGCAGGATCAATCTTGAGGATACGGCCCGCCGATGACAGGCTTTCCTCGCGCGCGACGGCCAGGAAAACCCGCATATCATCCCAGTTCGGATTCATATTTTCCCTTTTGCATTTTTGCAAAGCAATTTTGAAACATTGCCTCTGTTCACCAAATTTTTGCAAGTCTATTTTGCCGGCAGGTCTACCCGGAAGGAATTTGTCATGCAGAACCTGACCCACTATATCAACGGCGAGAATGTAGAAGGTACATCTGGCCGTTTCGCCGACGTGTTCAACCCCGCCACCGGCGAGGTTCAGGCCCATTGCCCGATGGCCAGTGTTGCCGAAACCGAAGCTGCGATTGCCGATGCCGCTGCTGCTCAACCAAAATGGGGTGCAACGAATCCCCAGAAACGTGCTCGCGTGATGATGGCAATGGTTGGCTTGATGAACCGCGACATGGACAAACTTGCCGAAGCGCTGAGCCGCGAGCACGGCAAAACCATCCCCGATGCCAAGGGTGACCTTCAGCGTGGCCTGGAAGTGATCGAGTACTGCATCGGCGCACCGCAGATGCTGAAGGGTGAGTTTACCGACAGCGCAGGTCCCGGCATTGACATGTATTCGATGCGCCAGCCTCTAGGTGTTGTCGCCTCGATCATGCCGTTCAACTTCCCAGCCATGATGCCTCTGTGGCATGTCGGCCCGGCTTTGGCCTGCGGCAACGCGGTGGTACTGAAACCGTCCGAGCGCGATCCTTCCGTGCCGCTGATGCTGGCAGAACTGTTCGTCGAAGCTGGCCTTCCCAAGGGCGTATTCCAGGTCGTGAACGGCGATAAGGAAGCGGTCGACACTCTGCTTGACAGCGAAATCATTCAAGGCGTCAGCTTTGTCGGTTCAACACCGATCGCGCACTATATCTATTCCCGCGCAACCGCCAACGGGAAGCGTGCACAATGCTTTGGCGGTGCGAAGAACCATATGATCATCATGCCGGATGCCGATCTGGATCAAGCCGCCGACGCGCTGGTCGGAGCTGGTTTCGGAGCAGCTGGCGAACGCTGCATGGCAATTTCGGTTGCTGTACCCGTAGGCGAAGAGACCGCCGACGCGTTGATCGAGAAACTGATCCCGCGTGTCGAGAAACTGAAGGTTGGCCCCTACACCGCCGGGGACGATGTTGATATGGGACCGGTCGTAACCGGTGCCGCCAAAGAGCGTATTCTTGGCCTGATTAACTCGGGTGTTGAACAAGGTGCAAAGCTGGTTGTCGACAACCGCGATTTCAGCTTGCAGGGATATGAAGACGGCTTCTTTGTTGGCCCGCACCTCTTCGACCATGTCACACCCGACATGGACATATACACCCAAGAAATCTTTGGCCCAGTTCTGTCTACCGTTCGCGCAGGTTCGTATGAAGAAGCGCTGAAGTTGGCGATGGACCATGAATATGGCAATGGTACCGCGATCTACACCCGCGATGGCGATACCGCGCGTGACTTTGCGAGCCGTGTCAACATCGGCATGGTCGGCGTCAACGTTCCGATCCCGGTTCCGCTGGCCTATCACACCTTTGGTGGTTGGAAAAAGTCCATGTTTGGTGACCTGAACCAGCACGGCCCAGACAGCTTCAAGTTCTACACCCGCACCAAAACCGTGACTTCGCGCTGGCCGTCGGGCATCAAAGAAGGTGGCGAGTTCAACTTCAAAGCGATGGACTGATCTGCATCCGCAAAACTGCCTACCACCAATACCGGCCCCCAACGGGCCGGTATTTTTTGGCGAAGTATTGCCACAGTGGATAAGAAAATCCGGGCTTCACGATAAATTCACAGCTCTGCCACTGGAAAAGCAACTAAGCCGACAATAGTTTGTTGCCAATTTCCTAGTTTCGAGCAGTACGAATACCGGAGGCCGCTTTGTCAAATCCGTACATGACCCGCCGCTCTGCCCTGTTGGGCGCAGCTTCTCTTTTGGCGACGCCCGCCTTGGTGCGCGCTCAAAGCTCTGATGCCTTCCCGGTGGATGAAGAGGCCATCAGCACGCAATTGCCAGTACGCCGCAATGTATCATCGTTCTCACAGCAGAACTGGCAGGATCACTTCGATGAGCTGGGTGTCGGCTGCCTGCTGGCCGATATCACCAGCCGAGCAGTGCATTACTGGGGACCGGACGGAACGTATAAGCTGTACCCCAGCTCAGTTCCGATGAGCGAAGAGCTTACCAAGCGCGGCTATACCGAGGTCAAGCGCAAGACTGAAAATCCAAGCTGGACTCCAACCGCGTCTATGCGTGAACGTGATCCGTCCCTGCCCGTACGCATGGAAGGTGGCGATCCCGGCAACCCGTTGGGGACTCGCGCCATGTATCTGGGCTGGCCCGCTTATCTGGTGCATGGCACCCATGACACGCGCAAGATTGGCCGCCAAAGCTCGTCAGGGTGTATCGGCCTTTACAACCAGCACGTTGAGGAACTGTACCCTCTGGTCCAGGTTGGAACTCAGGTCAGATTGGTTTGACAAAAAAGCCCCGGCCAACAGGACCGGGGCTTTCTACTTAGCGGGGTCGTTATTCCGGCAGGATCACCGCATCGATTACATGAATCACGCCATTGCTGGCTTCGATGTCGGCCTGCACAACTTTGGCATCATTGACCTTGACGCCTTTTTTGGCGTTCACGCTCAGCTGGTCGCCCTGTACCGTGCGAACCTTGGCGCGTTTGCCGGCAATATCACCTGACATCACCTTGGCCGGGACTACGTGATAGGTCAAAATCTCGACCAGTTGATCCTTATTTTCCGGCAACAGCAGCGTTTCAACCGTGCCTTCAGGCAACGCGGCAAAAGCTTCGTCTGTGGGTGCAAAAACGGTGAACGGTCCATCACCTTTTAACGTGTCAACCAGACCTGCGGCCTGCACAGCGGCGACCAGAGTGTTGAACGATCCGGCCGAAACGGCGGTGTCCACGATGTCGGCAGCTTGTGCCTTGACGGGCAGTGCAAGTGCAAGTGCGGCGGCGGCGCCCATGAATGTGCGGCGAAACATGGCTGTTATCTCCTCTCCAGCTTGTTATGAAAAGGGTTACGGAGGTTCAGCCAGCCCGGATCACTTTTCTTTGATTTGAACCCAGATACTCTGCGCGCGCCCGTCTTTGAGAAACGGCAATGCTTCAACCGCATCAGGACGATCCTGTTGCAGGAAGTACCCCGGCCAAAGCAATGAATACGCGCCAGATTGCAACAAAGCATGTAGGATGTACTGCTCTCCCCATCCGGGGCAATCATAGAAGAACCGCTTGGGGTACTCGAAGGGCAGAAAAACATCATGTACGTGAATCACCACACCCGGCTTTAGCGCGGGAATGATGCGGCAGAACAGATGTGCCACGTCGTTGCTCATCCGTACGACGTGGCTGGAATCGATGAACAGAACGTCACCTGCTTCAAGCTGATCGAACAGCGCCGGATCGACCTCTTCCAGCCGCTTCTGTTCAAAGTGATCGACGACATGCGCGATATCCGCCCGTGGATACGGATCAATCGCAATGATCTGCGTATCAAAACCGCCGTCGATGACGGCCTGCCGGGTGACGCGGGTTGAATTGCCGCAGCCGACCTCAATCACGCGTTTGGGTGCGAACCGCCGGACCATCAGGTACAAGGCGTCAGCATCTGGGCTGTCGTAATATCCATTGCCCTGGCGATAGCCGGTTTGATTGCGCGCAGGGTCTTTCAACGCCTCCAGTGCGGCAGCGTGCTGACCATATTCTGCAACCAGCTCGGTGATATCAAATCCCTCCATCCCCGGCGACAAGGCATAGGCCGGGCGGGTCAATCCGCCTGCCCTTTCAAACGCCTCAAGCCGCGCACGCTCGTCCAGTTCTGTGACCTTATCGACGAGCTTCACCCCCAACTCATCAAGGGCTGCATTGATCTGTGGGAATTTTCTGGGTTTCACGGACGGCTCCAATTTGCGGTTCGCGTGTTCCATACCCGTGCGGGCCGGGCTTGTGCAAGATGAGCCACCCCAAACGCTTGGCAAAACAGAAATTTCCGTATTCACTGGTCGGATTAGTAGTACGAGGGTCGCCATGCAGCAGGAATTCACGCTGGGCATAGAAGAAGAGTATCTGCTGGTCGATCGCGACAGCTTTCAACTTGCCCAAGCGCCCACGGCACTGATGGAAGCCTGTCAGGCGGATTTCGAAGGACAAGTTAGCCCCGAATTCCTGCAATGCCAGATTGAGGTCGGCACCCGGCCCCATTCGACGATCAAATCGGCCCGAGAAGATTTGAAACGCCTGCGCTCATGCGTTGCGGATCGGGCGGCTGAATACAACCTCGCGCCAATTGCCGTGTCCTGCCACCCGTTTGCCGACTGGAAGAAACAGCACCATACCCGCAAGGATCGCTATGACGCGCTGCAACATGCCCTTGGTGGCGTTGCCCGACGCATGTTGATCTGCGGGATGCACGTTCATGTCGGTGTCGAAGACCCTGCCCTGCGGGCCGACCTGATGCCTCAGCTGTCCTACTTCCTGCCACATCTGTTGGCCCTGTCGACGTCGTCTCCCTATTGGAACGGAGAGGATACTGGCCTTTCCTCCTACCGCCTGACCGTGTTTGACAACCTGCCACGCACAGGGTTGCCACCGGTTCTGGCCAGTTGGTCGGATTATGAACGCACCACCGGCATTCTGGTCGAGTTGGGCGTGATCGAGGACACGACAAAGATTTGGTGGGACCTGCGCCCGTCACACCGATTTCCAACTCTGGAAACACGGATCATGGATGTGCAACCACGGTTGGAGCACACATTGTCGCTGGCCGCCCTGGCCCAAGCGCTGACCCGCATGCTGTGCCGCCTGAAGGATCGCAATCTGCGTTGGCGGCATTACGATCAGTTCCTGATCAGTGAAAACCGTTGGCGCGCTCAGCGCTATGGCGTGGGCGAAGGCTTGATCGACTTTGGCGACCGTTCCATCAAACCCATGCCCGAGCTGATGGGTGAACTGATGGGAATGCTGGCCGAAGACGCCGAGGCACTGGGCACCATGACCGAGCTGGCGCGCCTGCAGCAAATCGCACAGACCGGCACGTCGGCCACCCGACAGCGCCGCGTCCATGCCGAAGCTGCAGCACGCGGCGATGATCCCGGCAAAGCCGTCGTGCAGCACCTGATCGAAGAATTTCATCACGATCTTTAGTGCCCCTGCCGATTGCTGGCCGTGCAAAATTTCTGTAAGAATTCGGAAATAAACAGTCGTTCAATTCATTCGGCAGCGTGGGAGGCAAGCCTTGGATTTCGCACTGACAGAAGAGCAAACCGCAATCTTCGACATGGCGTATGATTTCGGGCAGGACAACATCGCCCCTAACGCACGCCAGTGGGAGGCTGACGGAACCATCCCCAAAGACCTTTGGCCGCAAATTGGCGAGTTGGGGTTCGGCGGTCTTTATGTCTCGGAAGACGGCGGCGGGTCCGGCCTTACACGTCTGGACGCGACATTGGTGTTCGAAGCGCTGTCAATGGCTTGCCCTTCCGTCGCGGCCTTTCTGTCGATCCACAACATGTGCGCCAAAATGTTGGACAGTTTCGGAAGCGACGATCTGAAATCCCGCATCATGCCGGATGTGCTAAGCCTCAATACCATCCTCAGCTATTGCCTGACGGAACCCGGATCAGGCTCGGACGCGGCTGCACTGAAAACCCGCGCGGATCGCACGAATGAGGGGTATACGCTGAACGGCACCAAGGCCTTTATCTCGGGTGGTGGTTATTCTGATGCCTATGTCTGCATGGTGCGCACCGGCCAGGATGGGCCAAAGGGCATTTCAACGGTTTATGTCGCGGACGGCACGCCGGGCCTCAGCTTTGGCGCGCTGGAACAGAAGATGGGTTGGAAAAGCCAGCCGACAGCGCAGGTGCAATTCGATGACTGCCACATCCCGGCCGGAAATCTGGTGGGCACCGAAGGGGATGGGTTTAAATATGCGATGAAGGGTCTGGATGGCGGGCGGCTCAATATCGCCTCTTGTTCCCTGGGGGCTGCCCAGTCCGGGCTCAACATGACCTTGCAATACATGTCTGAACGCAAGGCATTCGGCCAATCGATCGACCAGTTTCAGGCGCTACAATTCCGGCTGGCGGATATGGAGATCGAACTGCAGGCCGCCCGTACCTTCCTGCGGCAGGCCGCCTGGAAGCTGGATCAGGGCACGCCCGATGCCACCAAGTTTTGCGCCATGGCCAAGAAATTTGTGACCGAGACTGGATCGAAAGTTGTCGACCAATGCCTGCAATTGCATGGTGGCTATGGTTATCTGGCCGATTATGGCATCGAAAAACTGGTGCGCGATCTGCGCGTTCACCAGATTCTGGAAGGCACCAATGAAATCATGCGGGTCATTGTCGCCCGTCAAATGCTTGCCGAACACTGAGGAACACATGCCAGACATCGACATCCGCATCACTGGTCGCGCCGGGCGCATCACACTGACCCGACCAAAGGCCCTGAACGCGATGACCTATGATATGTGCATGGCCATCGACACGGCCCTGCGCAACTGGCGCGAAGATGATGCCGTGGATCTGGTCATCATGGACGCCGAAGGCGACAAGGCCTTTTGTGCGGGCGGCGATATCGCCGACCTTTACGCGTCAGGCAGCAAGGGGGATTTCGATTATGGACGTACCTTCTGGCGCGATGAATACCGCCTGAATGCGCTGATCTTCGAATACCCCAAACCGGTCATCAGCTTTCTGCAGGGTTTCACCATGGGCGGTGGCGTGGGCATTGGATGCCATGGCAGCCACCGGATCGTTGGAGAAAGCTCGAAGATTGCTCTGCCGGAGTGTTCGATTGGGCTTTTGCCGGATGTGGGCAGCACATTGATGCTGGCGCTGGCCCCCGGTCGTCTAGGCGAATACCTGGGCACAACCGGTCATCGCATGGGCCCCGGAGACGCTGTCTTTGCGGGTTTTGCCGACCACTTCATCCCGATATCGGATTGGTCCGCCTTAATCGAGATGCTCGAGGCCTCGGGTGATGCCGAACTGATTGCAAAACACTCCACGCCACCGCCCGAAAGCACGTTGGAACAACAGCACTCCGTTATCGAAGCCCTATTCGCCGGGGAAAGCCTGGGCGATGTCCTGAACGCATTGACCCATTCCAGCGACGCAATCGCTGCGGACGCGCTGACGCTGATGGGCCGCAATTCGCCGCTGTCGATGGCTTGTACGATCGAAGCGCTGCATCGCCTACGGGGGCCCAGCCTGACGCTGCGGAAGGCGTTGGAACTGGAATACCGCTATACGTTCCGCGCGATGGAGCATGGCGACTTTCTGGAAGGAATTCGCGCTCAGATCATCGACAAGGACCGTAATCCACAATGGCGGTTTGCCGACCAATCCGTACCAGCGGTGGCGGTGTCGAAAATGCTGCAGCCACTGGGCAAAGACATGCTGACATTTGAGGAGGTTTGAGAGATGAAAATCGGGTTTATCGGTCTGGGCAACATGGGCAATCCAATGGCCGCCAATCTGGCAAAGGCCGGGCATGAGGTAACTGGTTTTGACATGGCCGAGGTCAGTGTCGCTGGTGTCGCCATGACCGGTTCGGGAGCCGAAGCTGCCGCAAACGCCGATATCGTCATCACCATGCTGCCAAACGGAAAAATCTTGCGCGCTGTCGGGGATGAGATCATCCCTGCAATGCAATCCGGCTCTGTGTGGATAGATTGTTCAACCGTCGATGTCGACAGCGCCCGCGCTGTCGCGGATCAGGCAAAACAGGCTGGAATTCTGGCGGTAGATGCCCCTGTTTCGGGTGGGATCGGCGGCGCAGCGGCTGGTACTTTGACTTTCATGGCAGGTGGCAGCGATGCCGCATTTGCGAAAGCCGCGCCGCTGTTCGATATCATGGGTCAAAAAGCCGTTCATTGCGGTGAATCCGGCGCCGGTCAGGCTGCCAAGATCTGCAATAACATGATCCTCGGTGTCACCATGATTGCCACGTGCGAAGCTTTTGCCCTGGCAGATAAACTGGGCCTGGACAGGCAAAAGATGTTTGATGTGGTCAGCACATCCTCGGGCTATAGCTGGACCATGAACGCCTATTGTCCCGCGCCTGGCGTGGGGCCGGAAAGCCCAGCAGACAACAATTACCAACCCGGTTTCGCCGCTGAATTGATGCTGAAAGACCTGCGTCTAAGCCAACAGGCCGCCGAAAGCTCGGATGCCGATACGCCGATGGGTCAGGCCGCAACCGCGCTTTATGAACAGTTCGTTGAGTCTGAGGGGGGATTGGGCATGGACTTCTCGGCCATGCTGCCGCGGTTCGAAAAGCGCGGTCGTAGTTAGGCGCGCTGCGTGGGCGGCTTCTTGCCCACGGGGTTGACCATACAGGAACCAACGGCCATTTGTCTTTAACTACGGCATGTTTGCAGAGGGAAGTTAGATGTCGCGAGTCTTAACTATTTCCACGTCAATCCTCGCGCTCGCGCTCAGCGCTGGGTTTGCCGACGCCGGGAACGGCAAAGGGAAAGCCGGGCATTGCCCTCCTGGACTGGCCAAGAAAGCCGTTCCGTGTGTGCCGCCGGGTCAGGTTAAGAACCTCTATCGCACGGGCGACTACATCAACCGCGACTATCGCTGGATCAACGACCCGTATCGCTATGGGCTGAACCGTGGCAGCTACATCCGCGCAGGTGACTATGTCTATCGCGTCGATCCTGATACACGAAAAGTGCTGAACCTGATCGGTGCGATGGCTGACATCCTCAACTGAGGATCAGCCCCCTATTCCGCAGCAACACGCGCGCCCTCAAGCATCTGCTTCAGATACCGCCCCGTATGGCTGCGTTCCACTGCAGCCACATCCTCGGGCGTGCCGGTCGCGACGATTTCACCACCACCATCGCCACCTTCGGGGCCGATATCAATGATGTGGTCGGCGGTTTTCACAACGTCCAGGTTGTGTTCGATCACCACAACCGTATTGCCCTGATCGACCAGTTCATGCAGCACTTCCAACAGCTTACGGACGTCTTCGAAATGAAGACCGGTGGTCGGCTCGTCCAGGATATACAAAGTCCGCCCGGTTGAACGCTTGGACAACTCCTTTGACAGCTTCACCCGCTGCGCCTCACCACCAGACAGCGTAGTCGCCTGCTGACCGACCTTGATATAGCCAAGCCCGACTCGTGCCAGCGCATCCATCTTGTCGCGGATCGAGGGCACGGCCTTAAAGAACTCTTGCGCATCTTCCACTGTCATATCAAGAACATCGGCGATGGACTTACCCTTGAACTTGATCTCAAGCGTTTCGCGGTTGTAGCGCGCGCCCTTGCAGGTTTCGCAGGTTACGTAAACATCGGGCAGAAAGTGCATCTCGATCTTAATGACGCCGTCACCTTGACAGGCCTCGCACCGGCCGCCCTTGACGTTAAAGCTGAACCGACCCGGCTTGTAACCACGCGCCTTGGCTTCGGGTAAACCGGCGAACCAGTCGCGGATCGGGGTGAAGGCCCCAGTGTAAGTTGCTGGATTCGAACGCGGAGTCCGCCCGATAGGCCGCTGGTCGATGTCGATGACCTTATCCAGATGTTCCAGTCCCTTGATTGTCTCACAGGGTGCCGGGGTCTGACGCGCACCGTTCAGACGCATCGAAGCGGTTTTAAACAACGTCTCAATCGTCAATGTCGATTTGCCACCGCCCGACACTCCGGTCACGCAGACAAACTTACCCAGCGGGAAATCGGCGGTGACGTTCTTCAGGTTGTTGCCCGTCGCCTTAACCACCGAGACCTTTTTCTTATTCCCCTTGCGCCGTTCTGTTGGAACGGCAATTTCCCGTGTGCCTGCCAAATACTGACCGGTCATAGAGGCTGCATCTGAAGCGATCTGTTCAGGTGTTCCCTTACTGACCACCTGTCCGCCATGAACACCGGCTCCAGGTCCTATATCAAACACATAGTCGGCCTCACGGATTGCCTCTTCGTCATGTTCGACGACGATCACCGTGTTGCCCTGATCGCGCAGGTTCTTGAGCGTGCCCAGAAGGCGGTCGTTGTCCCGCTGGTGCAGCCCGATTGAGGGCTCGTCCAGCACGTACAGAACGCCGGTCAGGCCGGAACCGATCTGGCTGGCCAGACGAATCCGCTGGCTTTCGCCCCCGGACAGTGTTCCACTTGAACGGGACAACGTAAGGTATTCCAAACCCACGTTATTCAAGAAACCCAACCGCTCGCGAATCTCTTTCAGAATCGCCCGCGCGATTTCGTTCTTCTGAACGCTCAGGTGGTTCGGAGCATCCTCGACCCACGCCAGAGCCTCTTTGATCGACATCTGAACAACCTGTCCCACATGCAGACCTGCGATCTTGACGGCCAAAGCCTCGGGGCGCAGGCGATACCCTTCGCAGGACCCACAGGGGCGGTTGTTCTGGTAGCGTTCGAACTCTTCCCGAATCCAGGCGCTGTCGGTCTCGCGATAACGGCGCTCCATATTGGGAATCACGCCCTCGAAACTGCGAGTGACCTGATACACCCGACCGCCTTCGTCATAACGGAACTGGATCTCCTCATCGCCAGACCCGCGCAAAAACACCTGTTGGACCTTTGGCGGCAGGTCTTTCCAAGGCGTATTCTTGTCGAATTCGTAATGCCGCGCGATGGCTTCGATGGTTTGCAGGAAATAGGGCGACTTTCCTTTGCGCCACGGGGCCAAGGCACCATCATAGAGTTTCAGCGTCTGGTCCGGCACTACAAGCCTTTCGTCAAAGAACAGCTCGACCCCCAGGCCATCGCAGTCCGGACAGGCCCCGAACGGCGCGTTGAATGAAAACAGGCGGGGCTCGATCTCGGGGATGGTGAAGCCGCTGACCGGGCACGCAAAATTTTCACTGAAGGTAATCCGCTCAGGATCACCTTCGCGCGGCGCGGTTTCCAGAACCGCGATCCCGTCTGCCAGATCCAGAGCGGTCCGCAGGCTGTCGGCCAGACGCGTTTCCATCCCCTCGCGCACAACCAGTCGGTCGACCACGACATCGATATCGTGGCGGAACTTCTTGTCCAGCGTGGGCGGCTCATCGAGCTCATAGAACTCGCCATCAACTTTCACACGCTGAAAACCCTGTTTGCGCAGTTCGAGGAATTCCTTTTTGTACTCCCCCTTCCGGTCCCGCACAATGGGGGCCAGCAGATAGCCGCGCGTGCCCTCCTCCATCGTCATGATGCGGTCGACCATGTCCTGCACCTGCTGTGCCTCGATGGGCTGCCCAGTAGCCGGACTATAGGGTGTCCCCGCGCGCGCAAATAACAGACGCATATAGTCGTAAATCTCGGTCACCGTCCCAACGGTCGAACGCGGGTTTTTCGACGTGGTTTTCTGTTCAATCGAAATTGCCGGGGAAAGGCCGCTGATATGATCCACATCCGGCTTTTCCATCATGTCCAGGAACTGACGCGCATAAGCCGACAGGCTTTCGACATAGCGACGCTGACCTTCGGCATAAATCGTATCAAAGGCCAAAGACGACTTGCCAGAACCCGACAACCCGGTGATCACCACCAGCTGATCGCGCGGAATATCCACGTCAATGCCCTTGAGGTTATGCTCGCGCGCGCCGCGCACCTCGATATTTTTCAGCTCAGCCATTTTGGCCCCCAACACACAAGTGTCCTAGAAATAGGCGAGCGGCTCCGAGTCTCCAATAGAAAAGTTAGAACAAAGTGTGAACAATCGGATTATTGCCGACATCTCCTGACAGTATGACCCCGATCCGATGCGTGCCCCGGAAGGGGTTGATTGAATATTCGGTATTTCAGGAAAATGGCGCGGTTGACGGGGCTCGAACCCGCGACCCCCGGCGTGACAGGCCGGTACTCTAACCAACTGAGCTACAACCGCGCATTTAGGGTCTATGTGCGATCCATTAACCCGGATCAAAGGCTGGCAGCGATGGCGCGGTTGACGGGGCTCGAACCCGCGACCCCCGGCGTGACAGGCCGGTACTCTAACCAACTGAGCTACAACCGCCCGCTGCCCGTTCGTTGCTGAACGTTGGGGTGTATTATGGCCACGCCCCGGCATCGTCAAGCGGGGTTTTGAAGTTTTTTTAAAGAAGGCAGAAATTGTTTCCGGGCTTCGCGACACACCTTCTTCGTAACCAGACCTTTCCGAAGCTACCGCAAGACCCCAAACACACTTTCTCTAAAATGATTCTTAAATTTGGAAATGTCGAAATATCCAAGGATTTTTCTTTCAAACGATTCCTTCGAAAGGCACTCATAGGTTGTATGCTTTCTGAAAAACCCGAACATAATCCTCGATATATCTGTATCTAGCAAAACGACCTTTTGAGCGGCTTGAAACCCCCGCCATTATTCAGCCACATTGCGTGTGCAAGAGGCGACACTGCCCCCACAAAATCAAAAATACGTGTCGGCAAACTTGCGCAGGCAAGTCTCGAAGTGAAGTATCCCAGCGGATAACAAAATCTCGGGTTACGAGATCGGAAGGAAGCTTAACGCAATCAAAAGTCATGATTTGTGATGACCTATCGGTTGCGTTGTTAATGATGGAAATAGCGGAATGTCAGTTGCAAATCAGAATTACCCGGGCGCCAGCCCAACCGGTCATGAATATGTTGACGGATTGATTTGGGGGACCTCTTGGAACCTTGGCACAAATAACGGAGGACCGGCTGGCACGATTACCTATTCATTCGGGGACTCGTCGGTTCAGGGCTTCGTAGATTTTCTCCCCCATGAAAAACAGGCGTTCCGCCAAGCCCTGGCCGTGATCGAACAATACATCCCGATTGATTTTGTCGAGGTCAATTTCCTATCGCCTCAGGGGACGCCCTATTACGAAAACATCTCGTGGGGTCTAGTTACAACCCAATCCCTTGATGGCGGCCTCGGCGCACACCAAGTGCCCGGAAGCGATCCCATTCTGCAAGGGTTTGGTATCAACACCCTGTTTGGCTGGTTCGCATACGATACTCCTCTGTTCAGCCAATCCGCGCTGGCAAAGGGCGGCGAAGGATTTGCAACCATTGTGCATGAGATCATGCATGGCCTCGGCCTTGCACATCCGCATGACAATGGTGGACAATCAACCGTCTTCGACGGTGTGACACAGGCGTTCGATGACTATGGAACCGATGGTCAGAACCAAGCCGTCTACACGATCATGTCCTATAACTCTGGCTACCCGCAGGTTGTACCGCTGCCTTCGTTCAACTACGGCGGCGTGGCCTCGCCCATGGCACTGGACATCGCCGCACTTCAAGCGATTTATGGAACCAAGTCAAACAATACGGGCAACAACGTCTATTCTTTGAAAGGGTCCAATGCTCCCGGCACCTATTGGGAGGCGATCTGGGATACGGGTGGAACTGATACAATTTCAGCCAGTGGCCTTTGGAAGAGCGTGAGGATCAGCCTGAAGGCTGCTGATCTGGAAGGTCACGATGCTGGGGGAACGCCGTCGCACGCGGCCGGGGTCAGCGGTGGCTTCACGATCGCCAATGGTGTTGTCATTGAAAACGCTGCTGGTGGCCACGCCGGAGACTTCCTTTATGGCAACGACGTTGCAAATCTCATGGTCGGTAATGGTGGCAATGACCTGATTGCAGGCGGAAATGGCAACGACACCATTAAAGGCGGCCAAGGAAACGATTTCTTGATCGGTGGTCAAGGCAACGACACCCTGACCGGCGGCAACGGTTTGGACAACTTCATCATCAAAGACAGCGATGGCAACGACACCATCACAGGTGGCCTTGGGATTGATACCCTCTCGTTCAACGGCTCATCTGCTGCGACCGTGGATCTGTCGGTTACGACCGCTCAGGATACCGGATACGGCATGGATACGATCACCTTGGTCGAAAACGCCGTAGGAACTGCGCAGGACGATCAGCTTACTGGCGATGATCTGGCAAACACCTTTATCGGTAACGATGGAAACGACACGCTTGACGGCCAGAAAGGCGCGGATCTGCTTCAGGGTGGCGTTGGCAAAGATACGATTTCCGGTGGCAATGGTTGGGATACACTGCGTGGTGGCAACGGCTCTGATATCATTGACGGTGGTCTAGGCAATGATGCGATCTTCGGCGGCAAAGGGATCGACACGATCATCGGCGGCGCCGGCGTGGATACGATGACCGGCGGTATCGGAACGGATACGTTTGTTTTCAATGATATCACCGACAGCGGCACCAAAGGGTCTCTGGCCGACAAGATCACGGATTTCATACAAGGCGAAGACAAGATCGATCTGAGCGGTATCGACGCCAGCACGGTTCTTGTTGGCGATGATGCTTTCGTCTTCAACGGCACGACCCCAATCGGATCGTCCGACGAAGGTGAGATCTATTTCGTCAAGCAGGACAACGCTGGCACGGCATTCGACCAGACCCTGGTTTACGTTGACACAGACAATGACAGTGATCCTGAGATGGTCATCAAGCTATCTGGTCTGCATGACCTGACAGCGAACGACTTCATCCTGTAAGGCTGTATGCGAAATCAACAGGCAGCAGGTTTATGCTGCCTGTTTTTTTGTGTCCGCAGCATAGAAAATTTACCCTTCGGGCACCCTTGCAAGCCTGCGGGACACTCTGTATTAGGCGCGCTTATGGGTGATTAGCTCAGTGGTAGAGCGCTTCGTTCACATCGAAGATGTCAGGAGTTCAAATCTCTTATCACCCACCATTCCTCTCATTGGTAGGCACCATCCAAATTTCCGTTTCTTGACGGATGCTTGCCAGATTTCTCCTGGGCTGCGTATCCTGTTTTGGACGGCCGCATAATTTTGCGGCGCTTTGGGATGGAGTGGGAACGTGGCCAGATTGAAGCGGGACATCGGCCTCGTTGGGCTAACCTTCATCTCGGTTGGTGGAATCATTGGGTCCGGGTGGCTATTCGGTCCGTTGCTGGCGGTGCAACATGCAGGGCCTGCTGCCATCTTTTCATGGATCATTGGCGCCGCGGCCATGTTCATTCTGGCAATCACCTTCGCCGAAATATCGGCCATGCTGCCGATCCCAGGGGGCATCGCGCGGGTGCCGCAGTTTTCACACGGCAATATTGTCTCGATGACGATGGGTTGGACCGCCTGGATCGGCTATAACACCACCGCCCCGATCGAGGTCGAGGCGATGCTGAAGTACCTGGCCCCCTATGCCCCTTGGCTCCACACAGCAGACGCAGGTGACCTGACTGGCGCGGGCATCACCGTGGCGCTGTTCTTCATGCTGCTGTTCGTCGCGGTTAACGCGTTAGGCGTCAAGTTCTTCACTCAGGTGAACGCGACGCTGACATGGGCCAAGATCGCAATTCCAATCGTATTGGCCGCCTTGTTGATCGCCAATCGATTCGACACTCAGAACTTCACTCAACCAGATGGATTCGCACCCTATGGGCTGCAAGGCATCATGGCTGCTGTCTCGACCGGAGGCGTTATCTTCTCCTTCATCGGCTTTCGTCATGTGGTTGATATGGCCGGTGAGGTTCGAAACCCCAAATTCGCCATCCCTGCCGCACTGATTCTGTCCATCGTGCTTTGCGCGTTGATCTATGTGGGCTTGCAAATCGCCTTTATCGGTGCGCTCGACTCGAAAATGCTGAGCAACGGTTGGGCCAGCCTGAGTTTCGGCGGTCAGGGCCCATTGGACGGCGTCATCATATCGGTCGGGTTTGTCTGGTTCCTGAGCGTACTGAACATAGGATCGGTCATCGGTCCGTTCGGCAATGGCCTTGTCTCAACCGGATCAAATGCGCGGATCGCTATGGCTTTAGCAAAAAACGGATTTTTACCGTCACGCCTGATGATGCTGTCGTCGTTCGGAGTGCCCCTTTGGGCACTGGCACTGAATTTCCTGATCGGTACCCTGTTCCTGCTGACGGTTCCCTTTACCACTGTCATCGCCTTGAACGGCGCCGCCATCGTGCTGTCTTTTGCAGTCGGCCCTATCGCCGTCGTGTGCCTGCGCAATCTGATGCCAGATCGCCCCAGATCCATCCGCATCCCCGCCGTGAAACTGGTTGCGGTCTCGGCCTTCGCCATCGCAACCCTTGTTGTTTATTGGAGCGGTTGGGACACGGTCTGGCGTCTGGGTATCGCCCTTGCCTTCGGGATGGCCCTGCTGCTGGTGCGGTTTCGCAACCGGTTGGATGAGATGGACGTGACCGAAGCGCTATGGCTGCTCCCTTATCTGGTGGGCGTCGGCCTGATCTCATATCTCGGACAGTTCGGGGATGGCGCGCTGAAGCAAATCCCGTTTGGGTGGGATATTGCGCTGTGCGTGTTGTTTTCTGCTGTGATCTTTGGGTTGGCAGTACGTTCTGCCCTGCCCCAGGAAAAGTTCCAGGAATACATCGACGAAGAAGAGATTCTGGACCCGAAAAAACCCATCATCGGGTTGTAAAAAAGGCGGGGTCTCCCCCGCCTTTGATCTGCTCAATGCGCTGTTGCCGATGGGCTGGCACCTTCGGCCGCCTTGGCTGCTGCTGCGGCGGCCTCTTCTGCAGCTTCATCCCATTCGACAGGCTCAGGCTCGCGGATCAGCGCGTGTTTCAGAACTTCCGAGACATGTGTAACCGGGATGATTTCCAACCCTTCTTTCACGTTGTCCGGAATTTCCGCCAGATCCTTCTCGTTTTCTTCCGGGATCAGAACGGTCTTGATACCACCACGCAGGGCCGCCAGCAGTTTTTCCTTCAAACCACCAATCGGCATCGCGTTACCACGCAGTGAAACCTCACCCGTCATCGCGATATCCTTGCGCACCGGAATACCGGTCAGCACAGACACGATCGAAGTCACCATCGCCAAACCGGCGCTTGGGCCATCCTTGGGCGTGGCACCATCCGGCACGTGGACGTGAATATCCAACGTGTCGAATTTCGGCGGCTTCACCCCAATCTGAGGCGAGATTGACCGCACATAGGACGAGGCCGCGTCGATGGATTCTTTCATCACATCGCCCAGCTTACCGGTGGTCTTCATCCGACCCTTACCCGGCAGTTTCAGCGCCTCGATATGCAGCAGGTCGCCACCTACGGATGTCCACGCCAGACCGGTGACCACACCGACCTGATCATCCTGTTCGGCCAGACCATAACGGAATTTCGGCACGCCCAGGAATTCATCCAGATTGTCAGGCGTAACAATGACTTCTTCCGCCTCATTCTTGATGATCTTGGTCAGCGATTTCCGCGCTACCTTGGCGATCTCACGCTCAAGGTTCCGCACGCCCGCTTCGCGAGTGTAAGTGCGGATCATCTTTTGCAGCGCCTCATCCGTCAGCTCAAACTCCTTGGCTTTCAGACCATGGTTTTTCACTTGTTTGCTGATCAGGTGCTGCTTGGCGATCTCGCTCTTTTCTTCTTCGGTGTAACCGGCCAGCGGGATGATCTCCATCCGGTCCAGCAGAGGCCCTGGCATGTTGTAACTGTTCGACGTGGTCAGGAACATCACATTGGACAAGTCATATTCGACCTCAAGGTAATGGTCCATGAACGTGCTGTTTTGCTCAGGATCCAACACCTCAAGCATGGCCGAGGCCGGATCGCCACGGAAGTCCTGACCCATCTTGTCGATCTCGTCGAGCAGGATGAGCGGGTTCGTAGTTTTTGCCTTTTTCAGCGCCTGGATGATCTTGCCGGGCATCGAGCCGATATAGGTCCGACGGTGGCCGCGAATCTCGGATTCGTCGCGCACGCCACCCAGCGAGATGCGTATGAACTCGCGCCCCGTTGCCCGTGCAACCGATTTACCCAAGCTGGTCTTACCAACACCCGGAGGACCGACAAGGCACAGGATCGGGCCCTTCAGCTTTTTCGATCGCTGTTGAACTGCCAGATATTCGACGATCCGTTCCTTGACCTTTTCCAGGCCATAGTGATCGGCATCCAGAATGTCCTGCGCCCGGCCCAAATCCTTTTTGACGCGGGATTTGGTGCCCCACGGCAGTGACAGAATCCAGTCCAGATAGTTACGAACAACGGTGGCCTCAGCCGACATTGGGCTCATGTTGCGCAGCTTTTTCAGCTCGCCTTCGGCCTTTTCACGCGCCTCTTGCGACAGCTTGGTCTCGTTGATCTTGGCTTCCAGCTCAGCGACTTCATTACTGCCGTCCTCGCCGTCGCCAAGCTCCTTCTGAATAGCCTTCATCTGCTCATTCAGATAATACTCGCGTTGCGTCTTCTCCATCTGGGATTTGACACGCGTCTTGATCTTTTTCTCGACCTGCAGAACCGACATTTCACCCTGCATCAGGCCATAGACTTTCTCAAGCCGCTCGCTGACAGAAAGGGTTTCCAGCAGTTCCTGCTTTTGCTCGACCTCGATACCCAAATGACCTGACACAAGGTCGGCCAGCTTGGCGGGTTCGGCGGTTTCACCAACGGCGGTCAAGGCTTCTTCGGGGATGTTTTTGCGCACTTTTGCGTAGCGCTCGAACTCATCCGCAACGGTGCGCAGAAGCGCCTCGGTCGTGGTGACATCGCCCGGAATTTCAGTCAGATATTCGGCGCGAGCCTCGAAAAACTCTTCATTTTCAAGGAACTCGGTGATCTGCACGCGTGCTTGACCTTCGACCAGCACCTTTACGGTACCATCGGGCAGCTTCAGCAACTGCAAAACATTGGCCAGAACACCCGAGCGGTAAATTCCGTCTTCTGCCGGGTCATCATCACCCGGATCAATCTGGCTAGACAGCAAAATCTGTTTGTCGTCCTGCATCACCTCTTCCAGAGCGCGGACGGATTTTTCCCGACCCACGAACAGCGGTACGATCATGTGCGGGAACACCACAATATCGCGCAGCGGAAGTACGGGGTATGAGGAATTAAGGGGCTCTTGCATGCTCAATCCTTATCGTTGGCAAGATGGCTCCGGTCCCTGTTCAGGCAACGCTCGGCCATCTCCTGTCTTGGACGATAAAGGTGGGGCCTCATCGCCCTTTTTCAACCTTACCGCCATGTATCGCGATTCAGAATGGCCCGAGGTTTAGCGGACTGCAAGGCGTCCAACGAACATATCCACGGAATTTAACAAAACATGCCAACAAGGCTTAGAATGCGTGCGTCAGAACACCCTTTGAACTGCACGAGACAGAAAAAATCCGTGCGCGTCCTCATTTTTGCACTCCAAACCCTTTGTCGAAGAATGGCAAACAAATCCACCGAATTTACCAGTCACGCCATATTCGGCCCGATCAAATCCGTCGCGATGACGGTTGAGAGGACGGCACAGCATTTCGACCGGCCCGGTATTTGCCATGAAGAAATCATGCCCCCAATCGGATTGGCAATTAGACGGGCGCGGCAGGGCTGGATCACCCCGGCGCTCAATGATGGTGCAGTAGATATCTGCGGTGTTCAGCTCTTGTCCAACCGAGCATTGGATGTTTTCCGACGGAGTTTCAAAAGTCCAGACGTCAGCATGAGCCGGCGTCACAATCGCAGATAGAACAAATAAGAATCCAAATAGGCGAGGCATCGTAACCCCCAACAAAAACAGAAAATTTCTTGGTTAATCAGTTTGTAGATTACCAAAAAATCAGCGTTCTGTCATCTAGGGTTCAGCGCTACAGCGGTTCGATATCGCCTTGCGCCCTCTGTGCGTGAAACTCTGCCTGCCATGCCTCGAATGTTCCGGCTGCAATGGCATCTCGCATGCCCTGCATGATTTCCTGAAAGTAATGCAAGTTGTGCCAGGTCAACAGCATGCCCGAGATCATCTCGTTAGACCGGAACACGTGATGAAGGTAGGCCCGCGAATAGTTCGAACAGGCCGGGCAAGAGCATGCCTCATCCAGCGGTCGCGGATCATCGGCGTGACGGGCGTTCTTGATGTTCACAACCCCATGACGGGTAAACACCTGGCCAGTGCGCCCCGAACGTGAAGGCAAGACGCAGTCCATCATGTCGATGCCACGCGCAACTGCGCCGACGATGTCGTCCGGCTTGCCGACCCCCATCAGATAACGCGGTTTATCGGTGGGCAAGAAGTCAGGCGCATAGTCGAGGCAATCGAACATCGCTTCCTGCCCCTCACCCACAGCCAGACCACCGACTGCGTAACCTTCGAAACCGATGGCTTTCAGGGCCTCAGCGCTTTCTTCGCGCAAGTCCTGTTCCAAACCGCCTTGAATAATGCCGAACAACGCGTGACCAGGGCGATCCCCGAAGGCTTCGCGTGAGCGTTCGGCCCAACGCATCGACAGGCGCATCGACTCGGCGATGCGGTCGCGGTCGGCAGGCAAGGCGGGGCATTCGTCGAAACACATGACAATGTCAGACCCCAGCAAGCGCTGAATCTCCATCGACCGTTCCGGCGTCAGCTCGTGTTTGGATCCATCGACATGGGATTTGAACGTCACGCCCTTTTCGGTCAGTTTGCGCAGCCCGGCCAGTGACATGACCTGAAACCCACCCGAGTCCGTCAGAATGGGCCGGTCCCAGTTCATGAATTTGTGCAACCCACCCAACCGGTCAATACGTTCCGCCGTGGGACGCAGCATCAGGTGATAGGTGTTGCCCAGCAGAATATCCGCCCCGGTCGCCCGCACACTTTCCGGCATCATCGCCTTGACCGTCGCTGCGGTGCCCACGGGCATAAAGGCTGGCGTGCGCACTTCGCCCCGCGGCGTGTTAATCACACCGGTTCTGGCCTTGCCATCGGTGGCTTTTAGGTCAAATGAAAAACACTCGGTCATGGAGGGTGCCTCGGGGTCTCTGAACCGGGCAGCATTTGCCCTATCTGTCGGTCCAATGCAACCCGTCAGGGAAGCGAGGCGACGCGCTCGGTAAACAGATGCACCACCCCTGCCCCATCTACATCCCGACACACGCGAACCGGAGGTCGCGAAGGATCGGGACGAGTCGCGCCAACTTCAGCCCCCTCGGTCGCCACGCGCAACCCTGTTTCGACCATATCGAACATTGGTTCATGGGTGCAGGCAATCACAGCCGTCGAGTCGTGTAACCCACATCCCTCTAGCCCGCCAACCTCTTTGTAGAACTTCAGATAGAACCGAGAGATATCGCGCAGGAACCCACCCATATTCGGTGATCGGCCCGCCAACGCCTCGAAATCCGCGGTTTCATAAAGGGTTTTCAACGTTACATCCAAACCCACCAATACGGTCTGTGGTGGTGCAGCGAATACCTCATCTGCAGCATGGGCGTCGTGATAGATGTTGGCTTCGGCGAATTGAGTGACGTTTCCGGGGCAGTAAACCGCGCCCCCCATGATCACCAACCGTTTGATATTTGTCGCAAACTGCGGATCCAAACGCATAGCAGCGGCGACATTCGTCAGTGGACCAACTGCGCAAACGACTAACTCGTCCTTATGTTCACGCGCCATATCGACCAAAAACTCAGCTGCTGTCAGCGTATAATTGGCCCCAATCTCTGGAATCTCGGTCACATCGCCAAAACCTTCAGGCCCATGCACATGATCCGAGGGGTCATGACTACTTTGTCCCGCTGCAAAGGCCGCACCTTCGGCCACTGGTACTTCCAATCCAAGTTTATCCAGCAAATACCGTGCATTGCGGCTGGATTGATGAATATGCGTATTGCCGAAAACCGTCGTCAGACCGATCAGGTCAATTTCGGGCGCGGCAGCGGCATAAGCGATGGCCATGGCATCGTCGATGCCGGGGTCTGTATCAATGATCAGTTTCATAGCGCCCGATACCGCAAACAAGACGGGATGCAAAGCGGTCACATTCCTGAATTTCCACCCCACATCCGCAGCTTCAAAGATTTGCATCTGCGACCGTTCACCCCATACCAGAGTTGAAATCGGGCGACTCAATCCCCACATGTATACCATAGTACACAATAAAAGAGGACAGATATGATCGAAGACCAGATTATTGGCTTGCTGACGTCCAATATCATTTACGTGCTGGCGGCGGTGCTGATCGTCGTTGTCATTTTCAAGGGCATTAAAATCGTCCCACAATCGGAAAAATACGTGGTCGAACGGTTTGGCCGCCTGCATTCGGTGCTTGGCCCTGGCATCAACTTTATCGTTCCTTTTTTGGATGTTGCACGTCACAAGATATCTATTTTGGAACGCCAGTTGCCCAACGCGACCCAAGATGCGATTACCAAAGACAATGTTCTTGTGCAGATCGACACCTCGGTGTTTTATCGCATTCTCGAACCGGAAAAGACGGTGTATCGTATCCGTGACGTAGACGGTGCGATTGCGACAACTGTGGCCGGTATCGTACGGGCGGAAATCGGTAAAATGGACTTGGATGAGGTCCAATCGAACCGCGCACAACTGATCGAACGCATTCAGGAAAGCGTCGAAACCGCCGTGGATGACTGGGGTATCGAAGTGACCCGGGCCGAGATTCTGGATGTGAATTTGGATCAGGCCACCCGCGACGCGATGCTGCAGCAGCTAAACGCCGAACGCGCCCGCCGTGCGCAGGTAACCGAGGCCGAAGGTCAAAAGCGTTCGGTCGAGTTGCAGGCAGATGCCGAACTGTATGCCGCCGAGCAAACCGCCAAGGCCCGCCGCATTCAGGCCGAGGCTGAAGCTTATGCAACCGGCGTGGTCGCCAAGGCCATTCAGGACAACGGCATTGAAGCCGCGCAATATCAGGTTGCCCTGAAGCAGGTCGAGGCTCTGAACGCCCTGGGCAACGGCACCGGTTCGCAAACGATCGTTGTGCCCGCCAATGCGCTGGAGGCTTTTGGCGACGCCTTCAAGATGCTGAAAGGAGGAAAATAATGGCCGATCCCTTCTGGCTGACCTGGTGGCTATGGCTGGCCGGAGCGCTGGCCTTGGGTATCCTTGAGATCGTACTACCCGGCTTTATCTTTCTGGGCTTTGCGATTGGGGCCGCTGTTACAGGGGTGTTGCTGGTTATCCCCGGTCTCACACCGTCTCTGCCAATCCTTCTGTTGATCTTTGCGGCACTGTCGCTGATCGCCTGGTTGGTGTTGCGCCGGGTGTATTCCCTGCCCCATGGTCAGGTGAAAACCTTCCGGCACGACATTAACGATTAAAAGTTTCTGGCGCCCCTCAGGGGGCGTCATTGCGCCTCTGGACGCTGCCGTTGGCTTTCCCTATATAATTGCTCAGGTAACAGACCCGAGGCACAAATGACTCATCCGAGTGAACACCTAGAAGGCACCCCACTGATTGCACCTTCGAGCGTTGAACACCCCCTATATGACAACGTGGTAGAAGCCTGCCGCTCGGTCTTTGACCCTGAAATTCCGGTGAATATCTACGACCTTGGTCTGATCTACACGATTGACATCACTCAAGAAAACGCGGTGAAAATCATCATGACGCTAACCGCACCCGGCTGCCCGGTTGCCGGTGAAATGCCTGGTTGGATCGTCGAAGCGGTAGAGCCCGTCGCAGGCATCAAAGAGGTTGACGTCGAGCTGACATGGGAACCCCCCTGGGGCATGGAAATGATGTCCGACGAAGCGCGACTTGAACTTGGCTTTATGTAAGCCGGGCAAATAACCCCCTGACCTAAAAGCTTTATATTTCTGTCATCACCGCGTTAAAAAACCGTTACCAAAAACTGGTGATAGTTTCCGCGTGTCCATGCTTGCATCCCGTCAAGCGCTGGCCGGGCCTGTGCTTGCCCCCCCGTTAAAGACCCGGCTTGACGACCAGAACACTAGACCGCTCTTGCCCGAGAGCGGTCTTTTTCCTGCCAAAGCGCAACTTATTGCACGCCACATTTGGATTTAATTTCCGCCGCTCGTTCATCCAAGGCTTTTACATAATCGCCTGACAACATGGACAATCTCTTGTTTTCGGTTCCTGTTATTAGACCCAAAAGCGCCCCAGCGGGCAGAATTGATACCACACTTTCCACTTGCTGATCCTGCGCATGCTTTTTTTCGGCTGCAATAGCGCGCAAGTCGCCTTCGGCAGTTGCACAATTAACGGGATGCCTTTTTAACTTTGCCTCAGCCAAAGCCGCGCTTGAAAGTAACGGAGACATGGCAACAACCGACGCCAACGCAATGCTTTTGCAGGTAAATTTAATCTTGGTCATTTTGCTTCACCCTATATCTAACTGCCTGAAATTGCCCATGCTCAGCTAAGGTCAGCTTGTTTCAAAACGCAAGAACAATCCCCAAAGTCGCGAATTGTTAGGTAAGAATGGCTGCTATGCCTTGAGCCATTGCCCGGTCGGCACTAAATTGAAGGCTACGCGCGACAACGGAGATCACAATGTTCGGCATTCCCGGCAAACAGGCCGTGACCATGACGCCTAAGGCGGCAGAGCAGATTGCCCGCCTGATGGATACTGGCGGCCATGCGGGCCTGCGCATCGGCATCAAAAAAGGTGGCTGCGCCGGCATGGAATACACGATGGACTATGTCGATCAGCCGGAGACGAACGACGAGGTCGTAGAACAGGATGGCGCGCGGATCATGATTGCACCGATGGCGCAGATGTTCCTATTCGGAACCGAGATCGACTATGAGGTCTCGCTGCTAGAATCCGGATTCAAGTTCCGCAATCCAAATGTCGTTGACGCATGCGGCTGCGGCGAATCGATTAAGTTCGACGAAAAACTGTCTTCTCAATCTTAAGTCCACCGAAGTTAACGACCCCCTACCTTCGACCGCGGTGGACGCTGCCGTTTTGATGGCTGCGCTAGAACCGCAATTGTAAGCCCGAGCTGGCGATGCTATCCGGTTCCAGAATTTACGAATTTCAAGGAGATCGGGATATGCGGCGCAAGCTGGCGGCTGGGAATTGGAAGATGAACGGAACCACGGCAGCGCTAAGTGAGTTGGACGCTCTGGCTCGCGCCTTCCCCTCGCCGACCGTGGACATTCTGATCTGCCCACCTGCTACACTGCTGCACCGTGCGGCTGAAACTGTACATGAGACCGGCATTGCCGTTGGTGGGCAGGATTGCCACGCCGCCCCATCGGGTGCGCATACAGGCGATATCAGCGCTGACATGCTAGTTGATGCCGGAGCAAACGCCGTCATTCTGGGCCATTCCGAACGTCGCGAAGATCACGGTGAACAGAACGAAACCGTCCGCGCCAAGGCCCGCGCAGCCATGGATGCCGGGTTGAAGGCGATCATTTGCGTTGGCGAAAGTCTGGAACAGCGTGAGGCCGCCAATACGCTGGATATCATCGGCGGCCAACTGTCGGGTTCGATCCCGGATCAGTCGACCGGCGAGAACCTGATCGTCGCATATGAGCCGATCTGGGCCATCGGCACAGGTAAGGTGCCTACGCTGGACGAAATCGGAGAGGTTCACGACTTTATCCGCAACCGTCTGGAGCGGCGCTTCGGTGAAGGAGTTGGCCGGTCTGTGCGCCTGCTGTATGGGGGGTCGGTCAAGCCCGACAACGCCTCGGATATCTTTGCGGTGTCCAATGTGGATGGTGCGCTGGTCGGTGGTGCAAGCCTGAAGGCGCAGGACTTCTCGGGCATTATTGATGCGCTGCAAAGGCCTGAGCGGCAGCTCAGGCCAGTTTCATTGTCACCAGACCTGTCACGATCAGAACCGCCGCGATGATACGCGCGGCATTTACTGTTTCGCCCAACAGCATGATTCCGACAAGAAACGCCCCTACTGCGCCGATGCCGGTCCAGATGACGTAGGCCGTGCCCAAGGGCAGTGTACGCATCGCCATGGCCAGCAAACCGAACGAGCCAACCATGGACACCCCATGATGGCCGTAGGCCAGAGCCGCGTGAAACCAGCCGACTGTTTCATGGCGACGGCCCACACGATTTCCAGCAGGCCGGCGAACAACAGATAAATCCAAGACATAAGGACACCTCGAAACTCTTCGGGTCGTCCCGAATGATCACCCTAATGGGGAGGTCGTCCTCTGCCACCGATGTGGAAAGTTGGCCACAACTTCAAGTGGCTGGCAAAGAAAAGGCCGGGCAGATTGCGCTGCCCGGCCTGAACGAAGGGTTCTCTTCGCTAGTTCGTTATGATTTCAGGCCCCATGAAGGTATTGGGCAGGAAGGTCGAAATCCATGGTATGTACGTCACCATGATCAGGAAGACGAACAGGACGGCCAGGAACGGCAGCGCCGCCTTCACCACACCCATCATCGGCATGCCAGCCACGCCGGATGTCACGAACAGGTTCAAACCGACTGGGGGCGTGATCATCCCGATCTCCATGTTCACCACCATGATGATGCCCAGATGGATTGGGTCGATGCCCAGCTCAATCGCAATCGGAAAGACCAGTGGTGCAACGATGACCAGCAGGCCCGAGGGCTCCATGAACTGACCACCGATCAGCAAGATCACGTTTACCACGATCAGGAACGTCACCGGTCCCAGACCCGCCGACAACATGGCGCTGGCGATATGCTGTGGCACCTGTTCGTCCGTCAACACGTGCTTGAGGATCAGGGCGTTGGCAATGACGAACAGTAGCGTGACGGTCAGTTTACCAGCCTCGAACAAGGTGTGTTTGGTGTCAGGGTGGAAGAAGGCCGTGATCAGTGCATAGGGTTTCTTGATCAGCGGCAGGTTCGCCTGACCATCTTCCGTGCTAAGCGGCCCCATATCCTTGTAGACAAAGCTAGCAATCAGGAACGCATAGACGGCAGCCACAGCCGCAGCTTCGGTTGGGGTAAAGATACCGCCATAGATCCCGCCAAGGATGATGACGATCAGGAACAGGCCCCAACCGGCTTCGCGCGCCGAAGTAAAGACCTCGCCCCACCCTTTCCATTCACCTTTCGGCAGGTTCTTGACCTTTGCCATGACATAGATGGTGATCATCAGCATCAGACCGGCCATCAGGCCCGGAATGACACCGGCAAGGAACATGCGCCCGACCGAGACTTCAACGGCCGCGGCATACACAACCATCACGATTGACGGTGGGATCAGAATGCCCAGCGTACCCGCGTTACAGATCACACCGGCGGCGAATTCCTTAGAATAGCCCACCTGGCGCATCCCGGCGATCACAATCGAGCCGATGGCCACAACAGTCGCCGGAGACGATCCGGACAGCGCCGCGAACAACATACAGGCAAACACGCCCGCGATTGCAAGACCGCCCGGCAAATGGCCCACACAGGCAATCGAAAACCGGATGATCCGCCGCGCTACACCGCCCGTCGTCATGAATGATGACGCGAGGATAAAGAACGGGATCGCCAGCAGTGTGAAATGCCCCTCAAACGCTTCGAACAACGTGCCAGCCACCGAAGCCAGCGAACTGTCGGAATACATCAGCAGGAACAGGGTCGAGCTTAGGCCCAGAGCCACCGCAATCGGAACCCCGATCAGCAGCAGGCCGATGACCATCGAGAAAAGGAATACAACGTCCATCAGTCATGCTCTCCTTGCTGAGCGCGCACTTCTTCGATCTCGTCCTCAACCTCATGGCTGGCGACAATTCGATCGGCCTCGCCCCGCCAAATCTGAATGGCGGCCTGCGTAAAGCGGATCACCAGCAGCAGCATCGACAACGGTAGGATGAAATACGGGACGACTTTAGGCAGTTTCTCGTAGGCCTCGTCGTAGTTGATCATCGCTTCCAGGAATCGCAGCGGCGCGACCATGGGGATATCGTCGACCTCGTAGAAACTCTGACTACGGGCGTCGAAATTGAAACCTGTCGGGAACCAACGGCCCGACGTGGGCGGCAGATCAGCGAATACAGCCCAATAGTCATACGCGCCTTTGAGCATCAGCAGCGAAAACACCAGACAGCACCCCACTGCAACTAACGCCAGAACACGACGTGGCGCCGGGGCCAGCATATTCAGGATGGCATCCACACCCAGATGCGCGTGCTTTTTCACCGCATATGACGCCCCCAGCAGCACCAGCCAGCCAAAGGTGAACACCGTCAGCTCAAGCGCCCACAGAATGTTGGAATTGAACACGAACCGCGCGATCACATTGGCAAAGGTCACGGCCGTCATCAGGCCCAGCAACAACGCGATCAGGGTTTCTTCGATATGGTCGACCAGCCCGCCTTGGCCGGATTTCGCACCAGACATCTCTTTAGTCCCCGCAAATTTTTTGTGATGAGAGTGATAGCGGGCGGGCCTGGTATGTCGGCCCGCCCGGCCTGCGCGTCAGCAACTCCCCAGCCCCCTGACGCGCGGCCTCAACCGGGATCAGAACCCGGCGTTGATTGCCTGAGCAGCGTCGATCTTGTCCTGACCCACGTCGTCGGCGAACTTGTCCCAAACCGGCTTCATCGCATCGACCCAGGCCTGACGCTGTTCGGGGTTCAGATCACGAATGATTCCACCCGCGTCGGTGATCGAGGCTTTGGCCGCTTCGTTCACAGAAAAGGCTTCTTTGTTCCGGGTCTCAGTGACCTCTGCCAGAATGGTCAGAAACTGTTCGCGCACTTCTGGATCAAGGCTGTCCAGCCAATCCACCGAGGTTACGACCAGATAGTCGATAATGCCGTGGTTGGTCTCGGTGATGCCGTCCTGCACTTCAAAGAACTTCTTGCCATAGATGTTCGACCAGGTGTTTTCCTGCCCGTCCACAACGCCCTGTTGCAGCGCGCCGTACACTTCCGAGAACGCCATTTTCTGCGGGCTGCCGCCGATGGCCTCCATCTGTGCAACCAGCACGTCCGAGGACTGCACGCGGAACTTCAGGCCATCCGCATCTGACGGATCAACCAGCGGCTTGTTGGCCGACATCTGCTTCATGCCATTGTGCCAGAACGCCAGACCTTGCAGGCCACGGCGCTGCATGCTGTCTTTCATTGCCTGACCTTCCGCCGAGGCCTGGAATGCATCCACAGCGTCGATGTTCTTGAACATGAACGGCAGGTCAAACAGGCGGAACTGCTTAGTGAACTTCTCGAATTTCGACAGCGACGGTGCAGCCAATTGCACGTCGCCCTGCAGCATCGCCTCAAGCACCTTGTCGTCGTTATAAAGTGTTGAGTTCGGATAGACCTCAACGCACATCACGCCGTTCATCTCATCATTCACGCGCTGTTCCAGCAGCGATGCCGCGATGCCTTTGGGGTGCTTATCAGTGTTCGTCACATGCGCAAACTTCACAACGATTTCACCATCGTCGCATGCCGCCATGCCAGTCGTCGCAATTGCGGACAGTGCAATCGCCGTTGCAGCGGTTGTCAGAAATTTCATCAGCCTTTTCCTCCCGGACTTCCTAGATACTCCAATTGGCGCTTGATCAGCGCCGGATGCCGGGAAGTGAACTGAATCAGCGGGTACGGCTCAACGATTTGTTACAACGCGCCACATTCGAATTTTTACCCTTTTAAATTAGTCTGTTAAATGGTGAGCTTTCGATTTACCTATAACGCAACATGACCCGCTGTGTGAAAATCCGCACACGCCTGACGATCGTTGTGCGGATTTTCGCACTTCTCTCGAATCACTTCGAAAGAATCAGGTCTCTCTTGGCTTGATCCAACCGCAGCCCGCGCCAGCGGGCTGCCCTGCCCAACGCCTTTAACCGCATGATAATGCGGTCAAAGGGGACGGGAGAACCTGCGACTACCTGCGGTAATCCTCTGGGCGAATCTGATATCTAGCCAGTTTGTCATAGAAGGTTTTACGCGGCAGCTTCAGCGCCTTTGCCGCCTCTGATGCCTTTCCGTTGTACCGCCCAAGCGCTGCAATCAGCAATGACCTCTCAACCCGCGCCATCTGTTCGCTCAGCCCCAAGTCGACGGCTTGTGAAACCTCTTCGGGCATCCCCAGAACAAACCGCATCGCCGCAGACATCAAGGATCGCGCGTTCCCTGGCCATTCTCTGACCATGAGCGTGGCGAGATGATCCGATGTTATCTCGGGTTCCGCAATGCCCGACTGTTCGGCGGCCTGAGCCACATAGTGGCGAAAGATCACCGGTATATCCTCAGGCCGTTCCGCCAAAGACGGAATGCGCACGCGCATCACATCCAAGCGATAGAACAGGTCCGCATGAAACCGCCCCTCAGCAGACAGTGCGGCCAAGTCCGCCGTTGTGCCCGCCAAAATACGCGCACCCACGCCCTGCTCGACCAACTCCAGCGCGGCATACTGAGTGGCCTCTGGCATAGCTGAAATCTCATCCAAAAACAGTGATCCCCCCGCGGCATCTTCGCAGACCTGGATCAGCGCCTCAGGCGTCAAACCCGATGACGGCTGTTTCACGAACGAGCCATGAACCTGCGGCGACATCAGATGAACGACCTCGGCCACTTTCGAAATCCCGCTGCCTGCGGGCCCGGTAACCAGCACCTCGGCCCCGGTGGGGGCGACAGTCCGAACACGCTCTCTCAACGCTTCGGCCTGTGCGGATAGACCGAACAGCAACCGCGCGGCCGGATCTCCGCGCATCAGTTCGTTCTTCAAGGCTCGCCGTTCCAAAACCTGAGCGCGAGCAGCAAAAGCCTTATTTAACACCTCAAGCAGGTCCGCAGCCGCACAGGGTTTTTCCAGAAAATCGAAAGCGCCCTGTCCCATGGCCCGCACTGCCATGGGAATATCCCCTTCGCCTGTCAACAGAACAACCGGCAGTTCCGGGTCGACCTCATTGGCGTAGTTCAAAAGGTGAAACCCGTCCCGCCCCGGCATGCGGATATCCGACACGATCACACCCGGAAAATCATCACGAATGTGGTCCTTGGCCGCAACAAACGACCCCGCCGTGACCGGATGGTATTCTGCTAATTCCAGCGTCTGCGCCAATGCCTCGCGAACGGCGGCGTCATCATCGACCAATAGAACCTTGCGCGTCATGCCACTTTATCTTCCCGGTAATATTCAAGCTCGACCGTAAACATCGCACCTGTTCCGGCGTTGGACCCCCGAATGTTACCGCCAAAACTCTGTACCAGACCATACGAGATCGAAAGGCCAAGACCCATCCCTTCGGACGAACCAACAGCCTTTGTCGTGTAGAACGGCTCGAACAGTTTTTCCGTGTTTTCAATGCCCGGCCCGATATCTCGCACAGTAACAGTCAGCTTCTTTCCGTTGTTGATTGCAACTCGAATAAGCCGATCATCCTGCTGGCTCATCGCGTCTGCGGCGTTGTTGATCAGGTTTACAAAGACCTGAACCAGCCGCACTTCCCCGCCCCACGCATATACCGGCGTTTCTGGGGGATGCCATTCCATCGTGACGCCCTCGGTACGCAGGCGCGCTTCGGTCAGCTCCACAGCCGTGTCAATCACCTGCACCAGATCGACCTTGCCCATTGGCTCACTTTCGTTGCGGGCAAAAGCGCGCAGGTTTTTGATGATCCGCGCCATCCGGGCGGCCATATCAGAAATGCGTGTCAGGTTTTCGCCAGCCTTTTCTGCGCGACCTCGCGACAGGAACGCAGCCCCATTGTCAGCAAATTGACGGATCGCCATCAGAGGTTGATTCAATTCATGACTGATGCCTGCCGACATCTGACCCAATGCGCTTAGTTTGCCGGCCTGAATAAGTTCCTCCTGTGCGTGTTTCAACGCGGCCTCAGCCTCTTGCCGCTCGTGAACCTCGCGGCGCAAAGCAGTGTTGACCGCCGTCAGAGCATGGGTGCGCTCGGCGACGCGAATCTCAAGTTCCGAATTGGCCTCGGCCAGGGTACGCCTGCGCTCGGTCGCCAGAAAAAGCAGGGCGCCAAAGGCCAGGCAGATCGCCGCAACTGTAGCCGCCTGCAAACCGGCCAGACGCCGTGCGGGGGCCACATCCATGACCACTTCGCCCGTCATACCGATCACCGGCAAATCCCGACTGAGATGTAAGGCGCGCTGCGGCAGGTATGGCCCCCACCCAAGCTGCCATAACTCGAACGAACCAAGGCGGGTTTCGGAAAACACAACCCTTTCACCGCTCGGAGGGATCAATCCCAATTGCCCCTCTGTGCGTTGCCAAAACAACAATTCAGATCGGTTGGAAATGAACACCAAGCCGGTGCGATCAACAAAATATACGGCTTCGGTGCTACCGCGCCAGGTCTGTTCGATACCCTCGACATCGGCGATGACGATCAAAGCGCCTAAGACTTTACCATTGGGTGCAAAGTCCGGCGCAGCGTAGGTGAAAATCCGGCTTCCCATCTTGGGCAGGACGCCGTGGGAACTGCCTAATGCGCCTTGCATCGCACGTTCGAACGCAGGTTGACCCGAAACATTGCCGCCTACAACGTCATGCGCTGCCGCCAATACGCGCCCCGAAGCATCAGCATACAAAACATCGACAGCCGCAGTTTTGTCAGCAACCTCTAGCAACAAGGCACGGGCAACAGCCAAATCCACAGGATTGTTCAGGTCGCGCAATTCAGGGTGCCCAGATATTAGAACGGCCAGCTCCTGATACACCTGCAACTGAGTACTGAGCCGATCTGCAGCCAATTCCAGATCCGCTTCGGCCTTTTCACTCAGCTGCGACAGCGCCTGCCGATACCCATAAGACCACACCCCGGCGGACAACAGCCCGACGACACACAGAAAACCCAAGATCAACCAAACCCTTTGCATGACTTAGGGTCTTGCATTCGACGGACCACATGGCAAGTCTGCCGAGCATGAAGACGGTGTTCCAATCCCCGGTCGAACCGGATTTTGTTCAAAACCCCTATCAGTTCTATGACGCCGTTCGTGCGCATGGGGACCTTGTATATTGGGAGGATTACCAGAAGGTCGCAGCAGTTTCGCACCGGGCTGTACAGGCCTTCCTGAAAAATCGCCGCTTTGGTCGGGAGGTTCCCACCGAACTGCAACGCCCTGGGCCCGACCACTTGGCGCCCTGGTTGATGACCGAAGCGCATTCCCTGCTTGAGGCTGAACCACCCCGCCACACGCGGCTGCGCGCACTGGTCATGCGCGCCTTTACGTCGCGTGCGATTGTCGCGTTGGAACCTTCCATCCAAGACCTCAGCCACAGCTTGATCGACCAATTCCCCGGCACGCCTTTCAACCTGCTGGACGCGTTTTGCACGCAGGTTCCCGTGATCACCATCTGCCGTCTTCTGGGTGTACCCGAAGAAATGTCGCCGGATCTGTTACGATGGTCGCATGCCATGGTGGCAATGTATCAGGCCAGCCGGACACGCCAGACCGAGGACAAAGCCGCAGACGCCGCGCGTGATTTTACACTTTTCCTCACTGACTATATCGAACAGCGCCGGACCGATCCCCAGGACGATCTTATCACCCGCTTGATCGCGGCCGAGGAAGAGGGTGAAAAGCTTTCGCACGATGAACTGGTCGCCACCTGCATATTGCTGCTGAATGCGGGGCATGAGGCGACGGTTCATTCATTGGGCAACGGTGTGAAAACGGTTCTGCAACTAGGATTTGACCCCCGAACTTGTGATCCGGACAGGTTGGTCGAGGAAATCCTGCGTTACGATCCGCCCCTTCATATGTTCACGCGCTATGCGTATGAAGATGTTGAGGTTTTCGGCCACGACTTCAAACGTGGAGAAGAGGTTGCCCTGCTACTGGGTGCCGCAAACCGTGACCCTTTGATCTGGAGCGATCCGGGGCGCTTTGACCCCTCGCGCCCGATTGTCACCAATACCAGTTTCGGTGGCGGTTTGCATTTCTGCGTCGGTGCCCCGCTGGCCCGGTTAGAGATGCGAATTGCGTTACAAGCGTTGTTCGACCGATGCCCAGAGCTGCGCTTGGTCGACGAACCGGAGTATTCGAACACCTATCATTTCCACGGGCTGACCCGGTTGATGGTTCAGCTCTAAGCGGCTTTAGCTTTCGATCAGCGCATTCAGCGGCAGCATTGTGGTGGATTTGATCTCTTCCATCGACAGCAAGGCGGTCACGTTATGCACGCGCACCTCGGAAATTAGGGTCTGATAGAAGACGTCATAGGCCCGCGCGTTTTTGACCCGCACCTTCAGGATATAATCAATGTCACCGGCCAGTCGGTGTGCCTCTTGCACTTCGGGCCGGTCACGTAGGGCCTTGAGGAACTTGCGCTGCCATTCTGCCTCATGTTCAGAGGTTCGGATCAGAACGAAGAATGTGGCCTCAAACCCCAGCGCTTCGGCGTCCAGCAAAACGGTCTGCTGACCGATGACTCCGGCCCCTTTCAGCTTGCGGATTCGATTCCAGACGGGGGTCTTGGAGCTGCCGACACGGGCGGCTATTTCATCCAGCGATTGGCTGGCATCGCGCTGTAGCTCGGCCAAAATTTTCCGATCCGTGTCATCTATCCGCACCGACATTCCAATTTTCCCTTTGTTTCGAAACCAGCGTCCCAATTGGCGATGCCAGAAGAACATTTGTCCTTATTTGGTCGCCCATATGGCGCAATACCGGGAATATTTCCTATATTGCAGGTCAAGTCAAACCAAGCGGAACAGAACATGCAGTTTACGCATTCATATGATGGCACAGGGCACGTCGACTTTGTCGGCGCAGGTCCGGGCGATCCGGAATTGCTGACGCTCAAGGCGCTGAAAGCCTTCGCGCGCGCTGACGTCGTACTGCATGACCGCCTGATCAGCGCCGAGGTTCTGGAACTGGCTGGCAAGACCGCCGTTCTGGTCGATGTTGGCAAGGCCGGGTTTGGTCCGTCATGGAAGCAGGAAGACATTGATGCCCTGCTTGTGGATTACGCTCTGAAAGGTCAGCGCGTGGTACGGTTAAAGTCTGGCGATCCGACCGTTTTCGGGCGCCTGGATGAAGAGATCGAAGCGGTTGAGGCCGCAGGCATCACCTGGCAAATCGTGCCTGGCATCACTGCTGCGTCGGCAGCCGTCGCCGGGATTGGTCAAAGCCTGACCCGCCGTGGCCGCAACTCGTCCGTGCGCATCCTGACCGGCCATGACATGAAAGGATTTGCCGATCACGACTGGGCCGCGCTGGCACGTGCTGGTTCCGTTGCGGCGATCTATATGGGTAAGAAATCCGCCCGCTTCATTCAGGGCCGCCTGATCATGCACGGTGCCGACCGGGACACGCCGGTGACGCTGGTCGAAAATGCCTCGCGCCCCGATCAACGCATTCTGGCTACCAATCTGGACCAACTGCCCAATGACCTGGCCGCCGCTGAAATGGACGGCCCCGCCCTGACCTTTTATGGCCTCGCCCCGCGCCAAGCGGCCCAGGCCCTGACCGAATTCAAGAAGGAGCACGCCTGATGGCCCGCGCTTTTACCCCCAAAGTAGTGACCGCCAACGATCTGTTGGAAGGTGACGTCATTTACCTGACCGAGGACGACCGCTGGTCGCGTGATCTGCGCGAAGCGGAACTGATCACTGACGAAGCACATGCGCAGGTTCGCTTGCTGGATGCCCAACGCCAGGCCAACAAGATTGTCGGTGCCTATCTGGCGGATGCCGTCGCTGGCGCAACCGGCCCCGAACCCACCCATTTCCGCGAGGATTTCCGCCGTACCGGCCCGTCAAACTATGCCCACGGCAAGCAGGAAACAGCAACGCAGCCCCGGGCCTGACCTCTGGCCTAATCTCTCCCCTTCAAGGCCCCTTGGTATCGGGGCTGCAACTAAGGACAGCTAGACATGTATCGCTACTCCGAATTTGACCACGATTTTCTGGCAGAGCGTAACGCACAGTTCCGCGCCCAGGTCGAGCGCCGCATTGACGGTTCGCTGACCGAAGATGAATTCAAGCCCTTGCGCCTGATGAACGGCCTGTATCTGCAGTTGCACGCCTATATGCTGCGCGTCGCGATCCCTTACGGCACGCTGTCCAGTGCGCAAATGCGCCAGCTGGCTCTGCTGGCCGAGAAATGGGACAAGGGCTATGGCCATTTCACCACCCGCCAGAACATTCAGTACAACTGGCCGAAACTGAACGACGTTCCGGATATGCTGGACGCGCTGGCCGAGGTTGGCATGCATGCCATCCAGACCTCGGGCAACACCATCCGCAACGTGACAGCCGACCATTTTGCCGGCGCCGCGGCTGATGAGGTCGCCGATCCACGCCCCTATGCCGAACTTCTGCGCCAGTGGTCCACCGACCACCCGGAATTCCAGTTCATGCCGCGTAAGTTCAAGATTGCCATCACCGGCTCGGAAGAGGACCGCGCCGTGATCAAGGCGCATGACATTGGCCTGCAACTGATCGAGCGTGACGGCGTTCTGGGTGCTCGCGTTATCGTGGGTGGTGGTCTGGGCCGCACGCCGATGATTGGCAAGGAACTATCCGAATTCGTCGCCTTTGACGACCTGTTGGCGTATCTCGAAGCCACCGTTTCTGTGTGGAACCAGATCGGTCGCCGCGACAACAAGTACAAGGCGCGCATCAAAATCACCGTGCATGAGCATGGTATCGACGCCATCCGCGCCAAGGTGAACGAACGCTTCCTGAAGGTTCGCCCGCAGTTCAAAGGCGCGGATATGAACCTGCTGGAAGAAATCAAAGGCCACTTTGCGCCTCCGGCCTTCCGTGAAGGTTCGGTTGCCTCGTTCGAGAGTGCCTACACCAATGATCCGGTTTTTCGGTCGTGGGTCGACACCAACATCGCGCCACACAAGAACGCAGACCATGCGATCGTCACGATCTCGATCAAAAAGCACGGCCAGACGCCGGGCGATGCAACTGCCGAGCAAATGCGCGTAATGGCCGATCTGGCCGAAGAGTTCGCCTATGACGAACTGCGCATCAGCCATGAGCAGAACGTGATCCTGCCGCACGTCCACAAGTCGGACCTGCCCGCGATCCACGCGAAGCTGAAAGAGTACGAGCTGGCGACCGCCAACATCGGCCTGATCAGCGACATCATCGCCTGCCCTGGCATGGACTACTGCGCCCTGGCGACAGCGCGCTCAATCCCTGTTGCCCAGGAAATCGCGACTCGCTTTGATGACCTCAAGCTTGAGCATGATATCGGCCACCTGAAGATCAAGATCTCGGGCTGCATCAACGCCTGTGGTCACCACCACGTTGGTCATATCGGTATTCTGGGTCTAGACCGTGCAGGCGTCGAAAACTACCAGATCACTCTGGGTGGTGACGGCACCGAGAACGCGGCCATCGGCGATCGCACGGGTCCCGGCTTTGCCTATGACGAAATCGTGCCTGCCGTGGAACGCATCGTTGACACGTATCTTGAGCAACGCGAAAGCGCAGAGGAAGAATTCCTGCAAACCTATCGCCGGGTAGGCATGGCACCATTCAAGGCTGCCCTCTACCCCGAGGCGCAGGCCAATGCCGCTTGACCTAATCCAGACGGAACTGGGTAAAGATCGTGCTGAACTGACCGAACAGGTCGAAGCACTGAACGCCCAGTTCCGCCATCACAGCGCTCATGATGTGATGCACGGCGCGATTGAAGAGATCGACGAGCTTGCTCTGGTCTCAAGCTTTGGGGCTGAATCGGTTGTGCTGCTGCATATGGCGGCTGTGGTGAACAAGGCCACACCGGTTTTGTTTGTGGATACGCAAATGCTGTTTACCGAAACGCTGGAATACCAGCAGGAGGTGAGCGAGCGTTTGGGCCTGTCGAATGTCCGCATCATTCGGGCCGAGGACGAAGACCTTGAGCGTGACGACCCATACGGTGCTTTGCGGCTGAACGACATGGATGCGTGCTGCAACCTGCGCAAGACCTTCCCGCTGCAAAAGGCACTGGCGGGATTCGACGGCTGGATTACCGGGCGCAAACGGTTCCAGTCCGGCTCGCGGTCCGCCCTGGATTTCTTTGAGGTCGAGGACGGAACCGGTCGGATCAAGGTCAACCCGCTGGCCCATTGGGCGCCCGAAGATGTGCGCGCCTATATGGAAGAGAACAACCTGCCCCGGCATCCGCTGGTGGCCAAAGGATACCCTTCGATCGGTTGTGCGCCCTGCACCTCGCCGGTCAAAGAGGGCGAAGATCCCCGCGCCGGACGTTGGCGCGATCAGAACAAGGAAGAATGCGGCATCCATTTTGTCGATGGTAAGATGGTGCGCGCAGGAGAGAAAACATGAACGTAATCGTAACGGATACGGGGTTCGCCCCCGATGACTGGACCGATGGCTTTGTCACACTGGAAGATGCGGCCAATGACGTGGTCGCACTTGACGTGGCCTCGGATACGGACCCGGATGAGTTGTTTGACCGCCTAGGCAACGCCAAAATGGTGCGTGTGGATTTTCCATCCTCGGCCGATGGTCGCGGCTTCACCATTGCTCGCGTCCTGCGCCTGAAGGGCTACACCGGGCGCTTGCGTGCCAAGGGCCATGTGCTGGCCGACCAATATGCGATGGCCCGCCGCAGTGGCTTTGACGAGGTCGAGATTGATCACGCGCTTGCCAACCGCCAGACGGAAGATCAGTGGCTGGCCCGCGCTAACTGGAAAGATCACCACTATCAGGACCGCCTGCGCGGCTGAGATCGCAATCGCCAGCTTGTGACTAAAGGGGGCAAACTGTCCCCTTTTCCTGCCTTGAAACAACGTTTAAACGGAGATGCCGGTCACGCTGACCGACAGTGAAACCATGACAGAGATGAAGCCCGTGACCGAAGCAACCGCCGTGAAGGCCCCCGTTCTGCCGGACGCCCAGACCGTAACCGACGTCAAACACTGGACCGACAGCCTGTTCTCGTTCAAGGTGTCGCGCCCTGCCTCGCTGCGGTTCCGCTCGGGTGAGTTCGTGATGATCGGCCTGTTGGGCGACAACGGCAAGCCGCTGTTGCGCGCATATTCCATCGCCTCGCCATCTTGGGACGAAGAGTTGGAGTTCTACTCGATCAAGGTGCAGGACGGCCCGCTGACTTCGAAACTGCAGCACATCAAGCCGGGTGACCAGATCATCCTGCGGCCCAAACCCGTTGGCACGCTGGTCCATGACGCCCTGCTGCCCGGCAAACGCCTGTGGTTCTTCGCCACCGGCACCGGCTTTGCGCCATTCGCTTCGCTGCTGCGCGAGCCGCAGACCTATGAGGATTATGACGAGGTCATCATCACTCATACCTGCCGCGAAGTGGCGGAACTGGAATATGGCCGTCAACTGATTGACAGCATCCGTCAGGACGAGATGCTGGCCGAATTGATGGGTGAAGGCTTTGCCGACAAGATTCGCTATTACCCCACCACGACCCGCGAAGAGAGCCCCAAGATGGGCCGCATCACCAACCTGCTGAAGGACGGGACCGTGTTTGCCGATCTGGGCATCGAAGGCGGCATCAACCCTGACACCGACCGTGCCATGGTCTGCGGTTCGCTGGCCTTCAACCTGGACATCAAGGCGATCCTGGAAGAGTTCGGCCTGCGCGAAGGCGCCAATTCCGAACCCAAGGAATTCGTGATCGAAAAGGCCTTTGTGGGCTGATCTTCTGTCGCGGGCCGCTGGAATTACCGTGGCTCGCGCATAAACCCGCTGCAAACCTGTGAATTTCAGCCATTTCCGCGCGGATGGCGCTTGAAACGGGCCGCGCAGCAGTCTAAATTTCGGGCTCGAAATTCTGCAATCATCAAAGGAATGAACCAATAGCTCGCAGACCTCACAACGCGCCGCCGCAGCGAGACACCGGCCCGCGCGTCAATGATAAGATACGTGCCCCCGAAATTCGCCTGATTGGCGCCGAAGGTGAAAACGTCGGGGTGGTTCATCCCGCCAAAGCAATGCAAATGGCCGCCGATGTCGGACTTGATTTGGTTGAAATCTCGCCCAATGCGAACCCGCCTGTCTGCAAGATCATGGATTTCGGCAAGTTCAAGTACGAACAGCAGAAACGCGAAAGCGAAGCACGCAAAAAGCAAAAAATCATCGAGGTGAAAGAGGTCAAATTCCGACCCAACACCGACACGCATGATTATGATGTGAAAATGCGCAACGTGTTCAAGTTTCTTGAAAACGGCGACAAGGTCAAAGTCACCCTGCGTTTCCGTGGTCGTGAGATGGCGCACCAGAACCTGGGCCGTGAGTTGTTGGAACGCGTGGCCGAAGACGTCAAGGATCTGGGCAAGATCGAAAACATGCCCAAAATGGAAGGCCGTCAGATGATCATGATGATCGGGCCTCTGCCACAGAAATAAAGTTCTCACAGAATGAATGATTAATGCCCCCTTTTCATAAGGGGGCTTTTTTCATTTCAAACGCGTTGTCCCATACCGCTAGATCACGGACGCAATAGCCTTGCTCAGCTTGCTGACCATCTCATCAATCTGCGCGTCTTCGATGATGAAGGGCGGTGCCAACAGGATGTGATCCCCCAGCTGCCCATCGCGTGTGCCAGACATCGGATAGCAGATCAGGCCTTCGGCCAGCGCGGCCTTTTTGATCTTGCCAGCCACCCCAAGCGCGGGGTCAAGCGGTGCCTTGGTGTCACGATCCGCCACCAGTTCAATGCCCCGGAACAATCCCCGACCCCGAATATCGCCGACATTCGGATGCTGGCCCAAAGCAGCCTCAAGTTTGGATTGGACCCTTTGACCCATGACCGCCACCCGAGCAGGCAGATCGCGTTGTGTCATTTCGCGGACAACTGCCAGGGCTGCCGCTGTCGCGACCGGATGGCCGATATAGGTGTGGCCGTGCTGAAAAAAACCAGACCCATTGCGGATCGCATCAAAAATCTGTGCGGTACACATCATCGCGCCGATGGGTTGGTATCCAGCGCCCAGCCCTTTGGCGATGCATAGAATATCCGGGGCAACCCCATCGTGATCACAGGCAAACAGATGCCCGGTCCGCCCCATGCCGCACATCACCTCATCCAGGATCAACAACACACCATACTGGTCGCAGATTTCGCGGATGCGTTTGAAATACCCTTCAACCGCTGGCACCGCGCCCAAGGTTGCGCCAACAACCGGCTCGGCCATGAACGCCATCACGGTATCAGGACCCAGCCGCAGGATCTCGGCTTCAAGCTCATTGGCCACGCGCTGACCGTAGTCAAAGCTGCTCTCGCCGTCGGGTTTCTCCGCGTATTCATAGCAGGGCGCGATATGAGTCATCTCGATCAGCATCGGTGCGAACTGCGCCCGCCGCCACGCGTTGCCTCCGGCTGACAAAGCCCCCAAAGTGTTCCCGTGATAGCTCTGCCGCCTGGCAATTACATGTCGCCGCTCAGGCTGGCCAATTTCCAAATAGTACTGCCGCGCCAGCTTGATCGCAGCCTCGGTCGCCTCGGATCCACCCGACACGAAATACACCCGGTCCAAGTCACCCGGAGCATGCTCGACCAGCAAATCCGCCAACGCTTCGGCCGGTTCCGAGGTCATGAACCCGGTATGCGCAAAGGCGATCTGCTCGACCTGTTCCTGCACTGCCCCGATGACGGATGGGTTGGAATGCCCCAGACACGACACCGCAGCATCACCACAATCCAGATAGCGGCGGCCCTGCGCATCAATCAGGTAACACCCGTCCCCACCAGCCGCGATCGGCAGCTCTGATTTTGTATGGCGTGGAAATACGTGACTCATTTGACTGCCCTTTCCAGCTTGTCAACAAGCGCCGACACCGACGCGGCATTGTCTTTCCAAAGGGTTCCGCTCTCATCGGTCAGGCTGTTTTCAAACCCGACGCGAACGTCCCCGCCCTCCCCAGCAGCGTATGCCAGACAGGCATGTTCATGCGCGCCAAAGGCACACACCATCCATGGCGACAACCCTTTGGGAAATCTGTCCAGGTCCTGCGGGGTAGATTGCTGACCGGCCGTATAGCGCCCCAGAACAAAAATACACTCCGCCTGATTTTCACGCACAATTCCGACCTTTTGCCATTGCGCCAGCAAGTCGGCATCGTCAGCATCGTACAGAATATGCTGCACCCGCGTCCCCTGCGCGGCACACAGACCGTAAACCCGATCGGCCAATTCAGGCGAGCGCGCAATCTCCCGTATGGAAATCGACGCCCAATCCGGGCACACCTGCTCCAGACACGCAAACTGGGCGACCACATCGAACACGCCCGCGGCCTCGGTCGTGATTTGCAGATCCAGCCCGGGTACACTCTGACGCAGCGCGGCCATCGTTTCCCGGTATTGACCAGCGTCCAGAGAATGCTGCCCCTCCGCATCCCTGATATGCAGATGCAATCCGTTCGCGCCCACCGCAAAACAGGCGCGTGCGGTCTGGATAATCTGATCAGTGGATACCGGCAATTCCGGGTGATCCGACACCCCACGCCGCGCGCCATTTGGGGCGACAAGAACATAGGGCCGTCCAACAGTTTGGGTTTTTGATTGCGAGTCCGACATGCACATTCCTCGACTAATACTTGCCCTATCTAATCTGCCAAAAATTGTTTTTTACTTGCTAATTGCATAACATTTGTTTTTTTACAGCTATGAACAGCACACCAACCCAGATCATCGACCATCTGCGTCAAGAGATTGAACAGATGCCAGCTGCCCTGCAAGCTGCTGCCAAATACATCATCGACTACCCCGGAGATTTCGGCCTTGATCCGATCCGTACCACAGCCACCCGGATCGGCGTCAGCTCGAATGTTCTGGTTCGATTGGCGCGACGCATGGGTTTCGATGGTTTCGAGGCCTTCCGCACCCCGTTCCGAAATGCTCTGGTTACCGACAGGGAAAGCGATCTGGGACAAGATTGGCTGACAGCCCTTCAATCCGAGGATGCTTTTGGCACCTTTCAAGCCAAACTGGTGCAGAACGAACAGAACGTCGTCACACGGTCGCTGCGCCTTATGAAACTCGAAGGAGTGCGCGAGGCCATCCAGTACATGAACACGTCTCACCGGTGTTTCGTGACGGCCACGCGCGCCAGCTATGCGCTGGCCTATTATTTTTCCTATACAGGGCGCATGGCGCACCCGGGCATTCAACTGGTGCCGCGCCATGTGGGATCCGCAACTGACGACCTATTGGATGCGGACCAACAGGATTGCCTGATCGCCATCACTGTTCATCCCTACTCGGCAGATACAATCCAATCGATGCGAATTGCGAAGCAACAGGGGCTGCGCCTGATCCTGATCTCGGACAGTGACGTGATTGCACCAGGTGTCGAGCCTGATGTTGCCTTCACCGTCAGCACCCGCGCCTTGCACCCGTTTTCCTGTTTCACAGGCGCAATGGCCGTTCTGGAGTGCCTGCTGGGTCATCTTTTCGACGCAGGAGGTGACGCGGCCCGTCAACGGCTGGAAGCCTATCAAAAAGCCCGCGAAGACACCGGCGCATACTGGCAGCCCTCAAAACCCCCAAAACTACGCCGTACGTAAAAAGCCCCGACTTGCGGCCGGGGCTTCTGGGGTTTTCTACCATTCACATACAGGCTTCGACGGCCCGTTTTGTCATGACACCAACAAGATGCGCGCGGTATTCTTTGCTACCATGCAGATCACCGATCATGTTTGCCGGATTGATACGTAGATCCATCAGAGCATCGGCCCTGAACTCTTTGTTCAAAGCTTCCTCCGCTTCGGACCAACGGAAGACACCGTCTTCACTGGCGCCGGTCACAGCAACGCGCACCCCATCCGCAAAACGTGCAAGGTAGACGCCAACCAGTGCAAACCGCGACGCAGGCTGGAGGAACTTCTGGTAGCTCGCCGCCTGTGGCACCGGAAACCGGACTGTGGTGATGATCTCACCTTCATCCAGCGCGGTTGAGAACATCCCTTCAAAGAAATCATCCGCCGCAATCTGGCGCGTATTGGTGATAATTGTCGCGCCCGACCCCAAAACGCCCGCCGGATAGCAAGCTGCAGGATCGTTATTGGCAACCGAACCGCCAATGGTGCCGCGATTGCGCACCGCGGGGTCACCAATCTGACCAGCCAACGCCGCCAGTGCAGGATAGCTGCCCGCCGCCTCTGCCGCGACGGTTGCATGTGTTGTCGCTCCCCCAATCGACACCGAGCCGTCGTCGTCGACACATACACCCTTCATCTCGGCAATCCCGCTCAGCGAGACCAGAGCGGAAGGTGCCGCCAGCCGTTGTTTCAGCGTCGGAATCAGTGTTTGCCCACCTCCTAGGGCTTGGGCATCCTCAACCGCCAGAGCAGCAACCGCATCCGCAATGGTCGAGGGTTTCTCAAACTCGAAATTGTACATTTCGTCTTCCTTTCCGAAAGGCGCGGAACCGCCCTTCATCTGGCTGTAATTATTCCGGAGAGCGCGAGGGATGGCCCCTCGCACCCCAAACCACTCAGCTGTTCATCGCCGCCCAAACGCGCGATGGGCTCATTGGCATGTCGATGTGATCCACCGCCTTGCCACCCGAGTTCAGCGCATCCAGCACCGCGTTCACCACTGCGGGCGGCGAACCGATCGCGCCAGCCTCACCACAGCCTTTGACACCCAGCGGGTTGTGCGTGCAGGGCGTTTGGCTGGAGTGGTCGACCGCATAGAACGGAACATCATCGGCACGCGGCATGGCGTAATCCATGTAGGAGGCGCTCAGCAGCTGGCCGTTCTCGTCAAATGCGCAATTCTCTAACAGCGCTTGGCCAATTCCCTGACCGATACCACCGTGCACTTGGCCATCCACAATCATCGGGTTGACGATGTTGCCGAAATCGTCCGCGGCAGTGAACTTTTCGATGCTGACCTGTCCAGTTTCCGGGTCGACCTCAACTTCACAGGCATAGGCCCCTGCGGGGAAAGTAAAGTTGGCCGGATCATAGAACGCGGTTTCCTCCAGTCCCGGTTCGACCTCCAGCGGGTAATTGTGCGGAACATAAGCCGTGAGGGTCACATCTCCCCAAGCAACCGATTTATCGGTTCCTGCGACACTAAACTGACCGTCCTTGAGTTCGATATCAGCCTCGGACGCTTCAAGCAGGTGCGCCGCGATCCGCTTGGCTTTATCGATTACTTTCTCGGTTGCTTTGACCATAGCCGAACCGCAAACCGCCAGCGATCGGGATCCATAGGTTCCCATACCAAACGGAATCTTGGAGGTATCGCCATGCACGATCTCGACCATCGACTCATCGATACCGATCATATCGGCCACAACCTGCGGGAAGGCCGTCTCATGACCTTGTCCGTGGCTGTGTGCTCCTACCATTACGCTGATTGAGCCGGTGGCGTTCACCCGCACCGTCGCCGCATCGTAAAGACCCGCGCGGGCCCCTAGCATGCCGACGATGTTTGACGGAGCAATCCCACAAGCCTCGATGTAGCAGTTGAGGCCAAGCCCGCGCAGCTTGCCCTTTGCCTCGCTTTCCGCACGACGCGCGGCAAACCCTGCAAGATCGGCCGCAGTCTCAAGCTTGTCCATCGTCCCGTTGTAGTCCCCGGTGTCATAGGTCAGCGCCACCGGCGTGTCATAGGGGAACTGGGTGACAAAGTTCTGACGGCGCAGGGCAATCGGATCGACGCCCAACTCGCGCGCAGCCTTGTCCACGACACGCTCCAGTTGGAATGTCGCCTCGGGCCGCCCTGCTCCTCGGTACGCATCCACCGGCACCGTATTGGTGAACATCGCCTTCACGTTGACCTGAATAACCGGCGTCTTGTAATTGCCCGCCATCAGCGTGCCGTGCAGCCATGTTGGAACCGAGCTTGAGAACGTCGACAGATAAGCGCCCAGATTGGCAAAGGTGTTGGTGCGCAGACCGACAAAGTTATTATCTGCATCAAGCGCCAGCTCGATGGTGCTGACGTGATCGCGGCCATGGGCGTCCGACATAAAAGCCTCGGACCGGCTGGACGACCATTTGACCGCACGGTTGCAGGCCTTGGCGGCGAAGGTGCAGAACGCCTCTTCGGCATAGTGGAAAATTTTGGTGCCAAAGCCGCCGCCGACATCCGGAGCCACAACGCGCACCTTATGTTCGGGCAGGCCCAGAACAAATGCACACATCAGCAACCGGATCACATGCGGGTTTTGTGACGTTGTGTACAGCGTATATTCATCCGTGCTGCGCTTGTATTCGGCTACGGCCACGCGCGGCTCCATCGGGTTCGCCACCAGACGGTTGTTCACAAGATCCAACGTGGTCACATGCGCCGCATTGGCGAAAACCTCATTTACCTTGGCATCATCTGCCTCACCCAACTGCCAGTCATAGCAGATGTTGTTCTTCAGATCGTCATGAACCAGCGTCGCGCCATCCTGCGCGGCGGCTTTCATATCCATGACGGCAGGCAATTCCTCGATGTCGACGTCAATCGCCTCGGCGGCATCACGTGCCTGTTCAAGACTGTCAGCGACAACCGCCGCAATCGGGTCACCCACATGGCGTACCTTGCCTTGCGCCAGAATGGGGTGCGGCGGCTCTTGCATAGGCGCGCCATGCTTGTCGGTGACTTCCCAGCCGCAGGGCATTCCCCCCACACCTTCGAAATCTTTACCGGTGAATACCTTGACCACGCCGGGCATGCCCTCGGCGGCCGAGGTGTCGACGCTTTTGATCCGTCCATGCGCGATGTCGGAACGCAGAAAATGTACATAGGCCTGGCCGGCCACGTTAATATCGTCGGTATAATTGCCGTCTCCGGTCAGAAAGCGCACGTCTTCGCGGCGCTTGGAACTGGCTCCGATGCCACTGTCTTTGGGCATTGCTTGTTCTCCTCCCAATAACGGATGCTTATGCACCCTTTGTCATCCCACGGGCGTCTCGCTAACGCCCGCAGCGGCATCATTCGGCAGCGATGCTGCTGACGTCCTGGCCTGACGCGGCCATGATCGCCTTAACGATGTTGTGGTATCCGGTGCAACGGCACAGGTTGCCTTCCAGATACTTGCGGATTTCAGCTTCGGTCGGGCGCGGATTGTCTTTCAGCAACGCCGCCGTACTCATCACCATGCCTGGCGTACAGAAACCGCATTGCAACCCGTGATGATCCTGAAAGGCCTGTTGGATGGTGTTGAGCGAACCATCGTCGTTGGCCTGCCCTTCAATCGTGCCAACATCTGCGCCGTCAGCTTCCAGCGCCAGCATGTTGCAGGATTTGACCGCCTCGCCATTCACATGGACCACACACGCGCCGCATTGTGCAGTGTCGCATCCTACATGCGTTCCGGTCAGTGACAGATGATCGCGCAGAAAACTGGACAGCAATGTCCGGCCCTCGACATCACCGCTCACGGATTTTCCGTTCACGGTCATTGAGACCTGTGTCATTCGCTCCTCCCAAAATGAAATTCCCTGGCCCGAGTTAAACACGGGAATTTTTGTTTGAGAACAAAAATATTTAGCGATTTGCCCAGGAGGTCATTTGGTTAGCCTTCATAAGTATTACGTTGACTCAGAAAGGCAAATTATCGCCGCGATGCCCGCGGTTGCGGCCGCGTCGGAATCTCTTTAAGCAACCCACCCACGCCCATTGCGGCAATGTCTGTTCCGGTCGTGTTGATCCCGCAGGCCACACGAGACAGCACCCAATCGGCCCCGTTCAACGCTGGTGACCGCGCGCATCCCGGCAACCCGATCACCGGTCGTGATCCAAGCGAGCCAAGAAATAGCAGATTGCCCGGATCGACCGGCATGCCGAACCGATCCACTTGCCCACCTGCGGCCCGCACCGCCTGAGGGGCGACATCAGCCACATCCGAGGTGGCCGACCCGGTCAGGATCATCGCTACCTGGCCTTGTATCTCAGAGACAGCTTGCGCAATCGCATCCGTCTGGTGCGGGACGATGCGGACATCGGTCATCTCCATCCCCAGTGCCTCGACCCGGCCCCGGATTGCGGCAATGCCTTTTTCATTCGAAGGCCCGCCAGGAATGTCGGTCACCACCAGCCCGGCTTTTTTGTAAACTGGTGTGGCTAGGCGGATGGCACCCTTTGCCACTTGTGAGGCTTCAAGAACGTCCGCTCTTGGAACGGCATAGGATATGACTTTGATCGTCGCGACCATACCTCCGGCGCCCATCTGCTGATGTTGCGGCACGGTGGCAACTGTGATCATTGGGTTGACCTGATTGAACGCCTCAAGCGCTTCGACTTTTAGAACCACAACACCCGGCCCGTCCGCTAACAGATTCACGCGCCCGGTGAACGGCTGGGTCACCCTGAGCGCGGCAGCTTTCGGATCGGGCGCCAGGGCATCGGCCAGCATCCCAGCGGCCTTGTCCTCATGACAATCTCCGGGCTCCAGCCGGGCGACCGTGACGGCCTCATACCCAGCGGCGGCCAGTTGTTCCTGATGCTCGGGTGTTAGAACGATCCCTTTGCGCAGTTTGGCGTCCTGGACCTGCACGGAATGCGCAAGGATGGCTCCGGCAGCTTGATCGACGGGAACGGGGCCGAACTTCACGCTTTGCCTCGCAGCACGGCTGTCATTTGCGCCAAAATGGCCACGGCGATTTCCGAAGGCCCCGCAGCCCCGATATCCAACCCGATGGGGCCATGAATGCGGGCGATCTGTGCGTCGGTAAAGCCGGCCTCTTTCATCCGTGCCACCCGCTTGGCATGAGTTCGGGTCGATCCCAGGGCGCCGATATAGAACACGCCCGCCTGCAAAGCTGATTCCAAGGCTGGATCGTCCAGCTTTGGGTCATGGGTCAGCAGCACCACCGCCGTGCGCGCGTCCAAGCCCAGTTTGGCCACCGCCTCATCCGGCCAATCGGTCAAAATCTTCTCACCCGGAAATCGTGCGTCCGAAGCAAAGGCGTCGCGAGGATCGATGATAGCCGGGTCATACCCAGCGATCCGCGCCATCGGCACCAACGCCTGCGCGATATGGACCGCGCCAACAATGATAAGCCGCAGCGGGGGATTATGGACCGCGACGAATGTTTGGCCATCTTCCTCAAACCCCGAACGGTCCATACGCAACCGGTCTGCATAAGCGTTGCGACGCAGGGCTCGATGACCGGTTTCGATGTTCACTTCGTATGCCACGGGGTTACGCCCGGCACGCGCCTTAACCAGCTCACGTAGCATAGGTTCGGGCAGCACGCTGCCCACCGGCTCGACCAGAACCCGGATAGTACCACCACAGGCCAGACCCACGGCAAAGGCGTCCTCGTCGCTGACGCCGAATTCCAACAGGCGCGCTTCGCCTTCGTCGATCGCCTCCAGAGCCTCGACCACAACCGCGCCTTCGACACAACCGCCCGAGACCGAGCCTTCGATCCGCCCATCCGCACCTATGACCAGTTGCGCACCAACACGGCGCGGGGCACTGCCCCAGGTCTCCACCACTGTGGCCAGGGCTGTGGGCTGTCCTTCACTGAACCAGCGCAAGGCCGTTTCCGGGCTGTTGTCGAATCTGTCCATTAACACTCTCCGCCAGCGTTCTGACCCAACATAGGCAGGTTTCGCCATATGAAAAGGAAACCCGGTCATCAACTCTGTGCGTGAGTTCGAAGTTCGGAACCTTCGGCGCAATTTAGCCCGGATACCCGCCATAACCGCAAGGGATTGATTGTCACGGAGCCTGATTCTAGCTTACACGCGCGACTAGTGCATTCTAGTATGCGCATATTTTATTTTCGCAAGGGAGACAGAGACTTGAAACGCATTTTTACACTCGGAACAGCAATCGCCCTGTTGGCTTCAACCGCCGTCAGCGCGGATACCTTCCTGCGTTATGGCGAAGTTGAAGGGTGGAAGGTCTTCATCGACCAGGAAAAGAAATCCTGCCTGATCGAGGCCGTAGATAGCGCTGAAAACGTGGTGCAGATGGGGCTGACCGAAGATCGTGGCGTAGGCTATGTGGGCGTATTCACCAAAGCCAAGACCGACATCAAGCGTGGCGAAAAAGAAGCCGTGGCGATTCTGCTGGGCGACAACGTTTATGTCGGCGAAGCCACCGGCATGAAGGGTAACATTACCAAGGGCTATTCTGGCGGCTATGTTCTGTCAGATGATCCCCAATTCGCTGAGGATATCGCAAAACAAAAGGTCATGATCGTGTTCCCGGAAAAGGAATTCGCCTTCACCGTTGATTTGACCGGCACCTACAAGGCCATGGAAATGGCGCGTAAGTGCAACGAAGAACAGCTGGGCTAACGGTCAGCCGGAAAGCGCGGTCATCAGCCGCGCTTTCTCTCCCATGTCATCAGGCTTTGAGATTGCGGCGGCTAGGTCTTCCAGTGACGCAATTGAATGACCGGCGCGGAAACTGTCCACATGCGGCAGCATGGCCACCACGCCCTGCGCCTTGGGCATGAACCCATCCCAACGCAACAGAGGATTAAGCCAGATCAGACGGCGAGACGACAGATGAAGCCGTTCCACCTCTCGGCCCAAGGCGTCGGGGTCGCCGCGATCCAGCCCGTCCGAGATCAGCAAAACCACCGCCCCCTGCCCCATAACCCTGCGCGACCAATCGCGGTTGAACGCGTGCAGGCATTCTCCGATCCGGGTTCCGCCCTCCCAGTCTTGCGCTTCGGCACCAGCCGCAGCAAGTGCTGCATCCACATCGCGTTGTTGCAAATGACGGGTGATGTTGGTCAGGCGTGTGCCAAAGGTAAAGGCATGCACCTTGGCCCATCCCGCCCCCTTGGTGTTCGAAACAGAGTGCAGGAAGTGCAAGATAAGCCGGCTGTATTGGCTCATCGATCCCGAAATATCACACAGTACCACAAGGTTGGGCCAACGCGGCTTAGGCTTCAGGCGGGCGATATCGCGCAGTTCTCCGCCCTGGCGCATGGCCGCTCGTAAGGTCCGCGCACGGTCAATCCGGTGCCCCAGATGGCTGGCTTGCCCACGGCGGGATTCGATCGGTTTTACGGGCAACGCCAATCGCGCCAGCATGCGTTTGGCCTGCGCGATCTCGGCGGTACTCATCTGTTCGAAATCAAGGTTGCGCAACCGTTCCTCGGTCGACGCGGTTTTTGAGGCGTCGATCTCCAGCTCAGTTTCGCTTTCATTCTCGTCAACGTCTGGTGGATCACGCTCGACCCCGTCCAACAATGCCTCAGCTGCACGCTTTTCGGCGGCGTCGGCCTTGCGTTCCTCTTGCACGCCACGGATCGCGGGCAACATCAAGGACATCATATGTTCAAGATACCGCGGGTCGCGCCAATACAGGCGAAAGACCTGCGCAAACACCGTGCGATGTTCGGGGCGGTTCACGAAACAAGCGTGCAAGGTCCAGTAGAAATCCTGTTTCTCTGTAAAACCTGCTGCCTGAACGGCACGTATGGCATCAACCACCCGACCTGTCCCGATGGGCAAACCGGCCTTGCGCAAGGCTCGCGCAAAATGAGTGATGTTTTGCGCCAGCTTTGGATCGTCGGGGATATCAAGCGGTAGTTGTTCGGCCATCAGGCCAATTCCAGATCAGCTTTCGCCTGATCCAAAATCCGCTTAGCCTCGGACCCCTGCAGCTTTTGAATGTCGTCTTGGTATTTCAGGATCGCGCCCAGCGTGTCGCCGATCACTTCGGGGCTTAGGTTGATCACGTCCAGCGCCAGCAAGCATTTGGCCCAGTCTACCGTCTCGGCCACGCCGGGTTTCTTGAACAGATCCTCGGTGCGCAGACGTTGAACAAAAGCAACGACCTCACGGCTGAGCGCCTCGGTCGCTTCGGGGGCTCTGGTGTGAAGGATTTCGATCTCACGGTCGAAATCGGGATAGTCGACCCAGTGATATAAGCAACGCCGTTTCAGCGCGTCATGCACCTCGCGCGTGCGGTTTGAGGTCACGATCACGATCGGTGGCTGGGGCGCTTTAACAGTACCCAGTTCGGGAATGGTGACCTGAAAATCGCTGAGCGCTTCAAGCAAAAAGGCCTCAAAGGGTTCGTCGGTTCGGTCCAGTTCGTCAATCAGCAGGACCGGCGCACCATTTTCGTCCGGGCGCATGGCCTGCAGCAATGGGCGCTCGACAAGGTACTCATCCGAGAACAACTCAGACTGCAAGGTCCCGCGATCTGCTCCGCCCGCCGCCTCGGCCGTGCGGATCGCCACCATCTGTGCCGGGAAGTTCCATTCATACACGGCCGAGGACGCATCCAACCCCTCATAACACTGCAACCGGATCAGGCGTCGGTTCAACCCGGCGGCCATTGCCTTGGCGATTTCGGTTTTTCCGACCCCGGCCTCACCTTCCAGAAACAACGGCCGGCCCAATTTTAGCGACAGAAACACAACCGTAGCCAAGGCCCGCCCGCAGACATAGCCTTGCGCGCCCAGCATTTTCTGAACGGCGTCGATGGAATCCGGCTGTGTCATGTCAATCTTCTCCTTCGCCTCAACTGGTCATGGCTGTGTTCAAGCGTCAAGGCCATAGTCTTTCCAGACATACGGTGATCTGAGTCGTTGACAAGGTCTTTTCCGGCGGCGGGCTCTGTGCTAGCCGGTGCGCCATGACCGATAGCATCACGATCCGCCGCCCCGACGACTGGCATCTGCACTTGCGCGACGGCGCTATGCTGCAGGCCGTCTTGCCCGAAACCGCGCGACATTTTGCCCGTGCCATCATCATGCCGAACTTGGTGCCGCCGGTCGTGCGCGGCGATCAAGCCGCCGCTTATCGCAACCGCATCATGGCTGCTCTGCCAGAGGGTATGACGTTCGAGCCGTTGATGACGTTATATCTGACCGAGGACACTGATGCCGAGGACGTGGCCGCAGCGCATGCCAGCGGATTGGTCAAGGCGGTCAAGCTATATCCGGCGGGAGCAACGACCAACTCGGCCTCAGGCGTGCAGGATTTCGACAATGTCCGCTCGGTGTTGGAAAAGATGGCCGAGATCGGACTGCCCTTGTGCGTCCATGGCGAGGTCACCGACCCTGAGGTCGACATCTTCGACCGTGAGGCCGTGTTCATCGACCGTATTCTGGATCCGATCCGCAAGGCGACACCCGGACTGCGCGTGGTGATGGAACACATCACGACCAAAGACGGTGTGGACTATGTGAAATCGAACAACGCTGATCTGGGCGCGACCATCACGGCGCACCACCTGATCATCAACCGCAACCACATTCTGGTCGGTGGGATCAAACCGCACTACTACTGCTTGCCTGTCGCCAAGCGAGAGGAACACCGACTGGCGCTGCTGGCCGCTGCGACCTCGGGCGATGCGCGGTATTTTCTGGGCACCGACAGCGCGCCGCATACGGATGCCAACAAGGAAATGGCCTGCGGTTGTGCCGGCTGTTTCACCGCGACAAACACAATGTCGCTGGTGGCCGAGATGTTCGAATCACAAGGTGCGCTGGACAAGCTGGAAGGCTTCGTCTCGCTCAACGGGCCTGCGTTCTACCGCCTACCGGTGAACGAAGACACCATTACCCTGACCAAAGGCGCCCCCGTGGAATACCCGGATAAAATCGAGACCGAGGACGGCCCCGTGACGGTGTTTGAGCCGGGCTTCGCTTTGCACTGGCGCGTGGTTTAACCCGCCAGCATCCGTGCCAAATCGCGGGCGCGACCGCCGGTGCGCAGCATCGACCAGATCGCGTCCGCCTCTTCGCCACCGATCAGCTTGCCTGCCTTGCCGCGCACGCGGTCTTCGCGATCAGACAGGGTCATCGGTGCCATCAGATCATGCGTCGCTTCAAGCCGCGCCCCGTCGCGGCGCAACAGGGTCAGATGCGCCTGCGTTTCCGTCAGGGTCTCATCCGCCTCAACCGCGATCCTGTCGCGTAAGGATATCAGTCGCGGATCAGCACAGACCTTTTCCGAATAGCTGTCCGGCAAGGCCGTATCATAGCCAAGCGCCTGCATGGCGATCACGGTGCGATATGAAAACTTCGCCCCCAGCCCGGTCATCGGAGACATCTGGTTACAAACGCTCATCCAGCGCGGGTGGGTCTTGATCTTGATCTCGGCCACTTCGGGTTCGGCGATATCCAGATCACGCGCGGCTTCAAGCGCGGCGTGTAAGCCGTGGCAACAGGCATGGAACTTATGGCTGACTGTTTCGAACAGCCATTCATCGCCCAACCCATCTAAAGCGGTTTGCGCATCCGCCTGGCCGCTATGGGTCGCACCAAACCCATACTGACCTTCCAAAGCGTTCATGTTCGGCGTGAAGCCTTTAGCGATCAGCAACGCTGCCTCGACCCCGGCCGAGGCCGCAAGCCCTGCATTATAGGGTTTTCCCATTGTTCCGAATTGCGTCTTGAGGCCAGCCGCGCGGGTGGCCGTCAACCCAAGCGTTTTTTGCATCTGATCCGCGTCGAAGCCAAGGATGCGCCCTGCCGCAACGGCCGCACCGAACGCGCCTGCCGTAGCGGTTTGGTGAAACCCCGCCTGATAGTGATCCCGTCCAAGCCACAGCCCGACACGGATCGAAACCTCCATCCCCACCAGCGCGGCCTCAAGGAAATCGACCAGGATGCGGTCATCCCATTCGCTCAGCGCCAGCGCGGCGGGCAGAATCGCAACAGAAGGATGACCGATATGGGCAAAGTGCGTGTCATCGTAATCCAATGCATGCGACACGGTGCCATTGACCAATGCCGCCCCACGCAACGGCGCCGCCCCACCGCCAAAAAGATGCGCCTGCGCGGCGCCCTCTTCGCCTAAAACAAGGTCACGGACCGTTTTAGAGACAGGCTCATCAACCCCGGCCCGACCTACAGCAATCCAGTCTAATACAGACAAAGACGTGACGACTCGCGTTTGCATTGTCGTCTCGACGGGTCCGGCAGCAAACCCTGCAAGTGATGTGGAAAAATCGCTCATGGGCGCAGTCTAGCGTGCGCCGTATGCGGGTAAAGACCTAGCCGTACAAATCCGCAGCACGGGTTTCGAACGCCTGCACGATCCGGTGCATGGCCTCGTTGAACACAACACCGATGATACCTTGCAGGATGGCGTTCTTGAATTCAAAGTCCACATGGAAGGACACGTTGCAGCCCCCCTGAGGCGCGTCTTCGAACTGCCAATCGGATTTCATGTATTTGAACGGGCCGTCCAGATATTCCGTGTCGATCTTCATCTGATCAGGAAACAGCGTCACCCGGCTGCCAAACCTTTCACGGAAAACTTTGAACGAGATGATCAGGTCCGCCTCCATCACCTGCGCCTCGCCCGCGGCATAGGTCCGGCGAATACGGGCCGCGGCACACCAGGGTAGAAATTCGGGATACTTCGCCACGTCCGCGATCAGGTCGTACATCTGCTGCGCCGTATACGGCAGGTGGCGGGTTTCCGAATGAGTAGGCATGGCGTCCAGTATTAACAGGTGACAATGGCGCGTGATTTCGTATGTTGCGCGCCAAAGATCAAGGGGGCAGCGATGAGCGACCGTGCATATGTGATAGATGAGATGATCTCGGCGAAGGCCATCGCCGCCCGGATCGAGGAGTTGTGTCGCGAAATCAGCACTGAATACAAAGACACCGACAAGCTGGTCGTGGTCGGCCTGTTGCGCGGCAGTTTCGTCTTTATCGCCGACCTAGTGCGCGAGCTGGACCTGCCGATCGAGGTGGATTTCCTTGAAGCTTCATCCTATGGCGATTCAATGGAAAGTAGTCGAGAAGTTCGCATTCTTAAGGACTTGCGTGGCGCTATCGAAGGGCGCGACGTTCTGGTCGTCGAGGATATCGTCGATACAGGTCACACGCTGAACCACGTCACCCATTTGCTGCAAAGCCGTAAACCCGCGCGACTGAGATCCATTGCTCTGCTAGACAAACCCAGCCGGCGCGAGGTCGATTTCCGGTCCGACTGGATAGGGTTCGAGATTCCGGATGAATTTGTTGTGGGTTATGGAATCGACTATGCGCAGCGCAACCGAAACCTGCCATTCATTGGCAAGGTGCGCTTTACCGAGGATTGATCGGGCCCAGTACCTGTTGAATGGCGGCTACGAAAATCCCGGTACCGACCGGGATCAGCGCATCCGGGAAATCGTAGTCTGGGTTGTGCAGTTGTGGTGGCCCTCCTGAGCCCAGCCAGAACATAGCAGCTTTGGCGTCTTTGCCGAACTGCCCAAAATCTTCCGAGAACTTCTGCGGGTAAGCCGTCACTTCACAAGGTACATCCGTTTCAGAGCAAGATCGGCTTAGGATATCGACGGCGTCAGGCGCGTTCACACAGGCTTCGAACACATCTTCATAGGTGATCTCATATCCCAACCCTTGATCCGAAGCCGCCTGGGCAACCAGCGCTTCGGCCTCATCGATCAGGCTTTGCATCCGCGCATCAGCGACGGTGCGCAATGTCACCCACAGCTCAGCCCGGCCCGGCGCCACGCCAAAGGACGGTTCACCAAGATTGACATGCGTCACGGTCGTCAGCGCGAAATCGGCGTCCAGCGAACCGCCACTTCCCAGCCGTGCCATTTGCGGCATCAACGCGGCCAGCGCCCCAGCCGGAGAAACGCCATCCTGCGGCGCCGCCGCATGCGAGGTCTTGCCCGACAGAACAACCTTCATCCCGCGAGACGCGCAGTTCGCTGGTCCTTCGCACAACTGCACATCACCCAATGGTAGCCCCGGCAGATTGTGCAGGGAAAACACATAATCCGGCGCTACCTCGGGAAACTTGGGATCGGTCCGATAGGCAATGGCCCCCTGCCCGGTTTCCTCAGCGGGTTGGAAGATCAAAACCACCCGGCCTAGCTGAGGACGATTCTGGTTCAGATGGTCTGCGACACCCAGAACCATCACCATATGCCCGTCATGCCCACACAGATGTCCTTTGCCTGGAATGCGCGAGGCATAGGCTGCGCCGGACAGCTCTTGAATGGGCAAACCATCAAGCTCGCATCGAATGGCAACTGTCAGCCCGGCCTGCCCGCTGTCGAACACACCCGCCACGCCGTGCCCACCGATTCCCGTCAAAACCTGATCTGCGCCACGGGCACGCAATTCGTCCGCGATCCGAGCGGCCGTCAACTCTTCTTGGCCCGAAAGTTCCGGGGATTGGTGCAGTTCGTGACGCAGGCGGTTAAGCTGCGCGCGTGTGTCAGGTGTCACCCTTGCTCCAACTTCTTCTGACGTGCATCGCGCAGGCGGGCAAAATCGTCGCCCGCGTGGTAGGATGACCGGGTCAGAGGCGTTGCCGACACCATCAGGAAGCCTTTGCCAAAGGCCGCTTTCTCATAAGATGCGAACTCTTCAGGCGTGACAAAGCGGTCGACGCCATGGTGTTTCGGCGTGGGCTGCAGGTATTGGCCGATGGTCAGAAAATCGATGTCAGCGGCGCGCATGTCATCCATGACTTGCCGGACCTGCTGTTCGTCTTCCCCCAGACCGACCATGATGCCCGATTTAGTGAAAATCGAAGGGTCCATTTCTTTGACCCGCTGCAACAGGCGCAGCGAATGGAAATAGCGCGCACCGGGGCGCACTTCGGGATACAGCCCCGGGACGGTTTCAAGGTTGTGGTTGAACACGTCCGGCTTGGCTTCGACTACAACTTCCAGAACCGAGGGGTCACACTTCAGAAAATCTGGCGTAAGAATCTCGATCGTTGTCTTGGGCGAACGGTGCCGTACGGCGCGAATGGTCTGCGCGAAATGCTCCGCCCCACCGTCGGCCAGGTCATCGCGGTCCACAGACGTTATGACCACATGGTTCAGCCCCAGTTTCTGCACGGCGTGTGCCACGCGTCCGGGCTCAAACGCGTCCAGATCATCTGGGCGGCCGGTGGCAATGTTGCAGAATGTACAGCCGCGGGTACAGATCTCGCCCATGATCATCATGGTGGCGTGGCCCTGGCTCCAGCATTCGCCCACATTCGGACACCCGGCCTCTTCGCAGACCGTAACCAGATTGTTCTCGCGCATGATTTTGTGAGTTTCGGCATAGCCCTTACCACCGGGTGCCTTTACGCGAATCCACTTCGGCTTTTTCGGTTGCGCATTGTCCTGACGATGCGCCTTTTCGGGATGACGTTGTTCGGGGATCTTCAGATCACGCACGGTTTGCTTTCCTGACTTTGGGTCATTTTGCTTCGACATAATATAAACTGCAGCGGTTAGCTACGCCACCCATGCATAGCTGCCATAACAGCGCACTATGCAATTGCAGAAGAGCACCCAGCAAATCCCGACAAAATTTCATTGAAAACAGCACGATTTGAGGCCTTCACAAGAATTCGTGTTCGCAGCAATAATCACGTTGAAGCCAATTTAGAACTGTTTTAAATCTTCAGCAGTTCACAGATGAATCACAGGAAATTGAGCATGAAATCCGGTACTAAACTGCCTGACGTAACCTTTCACACCCGCGTCCGTGACGAGGCTGTCGAAGGCCCCAACCCGTTCCGTTGGGAAGACAAGACCACTGCAGATTACTTTGCCGGTAAACGGGTGATCCTGTTCTCGTTGCCCGGTGCATTCACCCCCACCTGTTCGACCTACCAACTGCCCGGGTTTGAAAACGGCTATGCCGAATTCAAGGAAAAAGGAATCGACGACATCTATTGCATGTCAGTGAATGACAGCTTTGTCATGAACAAATGGGCACAGGATCAAGGTCTGGAAAACGTCAAGGTCATTCCAGACGGATCGGGCGAGTTCACTCGCAAGATGGGCATGCTGGTCGACAAGGACAATCTGGGTTTCGGCATGCGCTCGTGGCGCTATGCCGCCATCATCAATGACGGTGTGGTTGAGGCATGGTTCGAAGAGCCCGGCCTGATGGATAACTGCCCCGAAGACCCCTATGGCGTGTCGTCCCCGGACAACCTTAAAAAGCACCTGAACGAAGCCAAAGAGCCCGCACTGGCCTAAGCTTCGCGCTAAATCAAAGCAAAGGCCCGCTCATGGCGGGTCTTTTCATTTCAGGTGCGTGTTGCGGTGACGATGTCCTCTCCGACTTTGCGGATGACCTGAGCCAGACCGTCGAACCAATCCTCGCCCACAGTCGATGCACGCCGGACCAGACCAACAGTTCGCGCCGGTTGCGGCGTGCCAAAGCGCAGCAGTTTCAATCCGGGAACAGCGTCAGATTCCGCGCGCGCGGCCAGTTCGGGCATGAGAGTCAGACCAAACCCCTCAGCCACCAATCGTGACAACGTCGCAAGCGATGACGCACCCATATTGATCAGGCCGCTGCTTCGATCCCGACCGCAGACCTCAAGCGCCTGATCGGTCAGACAGTGACCGTCATCAAGCAACATCAGTTGCGCGGTCTGCAGGTCCAGCGGCCGTAATGCTTCAGGGTTGGGGACCATGCCCTTCAAGCGCGCTGAGCTGCCAGCCAACAGGAAGCGATCCTGAAACAGAGGCAGCTCAAATAACTCACTCCCACCGGCGGGCAAAGCCATGACGCCGGCGTCGATTTCCCCGGCGCGCAGCATAGTCAGCAAACGCTCAGTTCTGGCTTCGCGCACCTGCACGCGCAACGACACATCGGACGATCGCAACCCAGCCAGCACACCCGGCAGTAAATATGGCGCGATCGTTGGGATGATCCCGATCGCCAACGACCTGTGCCCCCCAGAGCGATCCTTGGCAAACTGATCTAACCTGTCCGCCGCTCCAAGAACCTGACGCGCATGATCCAGCACGTCGCGCCCTAGCGGGGTCAGCAGAATATCACGCGCCTGACGTTCGAAAAGCTGACCGCCCAAACTGTCCTCTAACGCCTTGATCTGCACGGACAAGGCGGGCTGAGACACGTGGCACACCTGGGCGGCCCGACCGAAATTGCGCTGTTCTGCGACTGCACTGAAGTATTTCAGCTGTCTAAGGGTAAAATTCATAACCTTTGATTATCACCCATCCACCCAAGTGCAACCAAAACATATTGCACCGTTAACCGATCATGCGATTGCGCTCGGACTGCCCTTCATAATGTCGCTTGAGCCGCTGCAACGCGATCCGCAACACGATCTTGCCCGAGCGCGCCGACCAGCCCATCCGCTTTTCCGCAAGCTCTAGCCCTTCGAGGTAGCAACAGCAGCGCAAAGCAACATCGCTGAGACCCGGACCCAGATCTGACAAAGCATGTTCAACCCGATCCCGTGCGTCCGACGCCCCGTGCCCAGCATGAGCTTCACTGTTGAAACCACCGCGCCCCCCTGCAGTCAGAAAATGGTCCCAATTCTGTGCGACCTGAGGGCCAATCTGCGCCAGTTCGAAATCCTCACGCAGGCGTTCGCCCGCCGCCACAAGTGTTTCATCAAGAAAAGGCTTTCCATCCCGATCTCGCCGACGTGCCAATGCGATCAGGGGACTTTCCGCTGCACTATAACGAATCCGCCGAGGCCGGTCGGGTTTTGCAGTCGCGCTCTGACAGGGCGCCATTTGCGCTTGGAACGGCGCTTGTGCATCTGCCATTCCAAATTCACTACGCTCACGCGCTTTGTTCTCGGCCTCGGCAATAAGGCGACTCAGCGCCGTGCGGCCCGACGAAGAAATCCGATACCGCGAAATCCGTCCGGGATTGTCGCAGGAAATCCAGTCTTTCAGCGCCAGCGCCTGCGCAATCTTGCAATCCACAACGGCTGTTCGTGTGGCGCCGCTGTCTCCGGTGTCGCGGACCACCACGGCCTTGTCCATTTCCTCAGCCACCGCAAGCACTGACCCCGTTTCACACAAACGGCGCAAAATTCGCAGTGCCTCGCGGTTGAATTCTTCGTCCTTGGCGGCGGCGGTTTCCTGTTCGGTCACAGCCAAGGCCCCGAATTGGATCGAGCCCGTGCCATCGGCTGAATCCGAGTAATGCGTTTCGGCCAGAGATTGCAACGCAGCATCCACCAAAGGATCGTCACGGCGCATTTCGATGCGCCTGATTTGTCTGAGTATGGTCGAAGCATGGCACCCCGCAGATCGCGCAATATCGCGGATCGACTGGCCGGTCTCTGTGTGGGCAAGGTATCTTTGTGCCCCCTCAGGTACCCAACCCGGAATGGTGAATGCCATGTTGTTTTCCATAGTTACTTGTCCTCGTCGACACAACAATCTGTTCTCAATCGCCCCCGATGAAGTGGTTAACCAATTCTAACTAGAGTCGCTTTCGTTACTTGTTCGTTAACCCGCGGTGACAAGAACCAGATTTGATTCAAAAACATAAACACTCATGAAGTCATAGTTCGGCACGAACCCAATCAAGGCAACACCCGCTAAAGTTGTGCGATACAATCAGGGACGTTCACCTAGACAAAGGACCCCGGAATGCAGGACCTGATGACCATGATTACCACCCTCCGCCGCCCTCGCCTGTTGGCTCGGGCCGCGAGACACGGGGTGCAGGACTATGACCGGGACCGGCATCTGCAGCGCATCCTTGGCTACGGATCGCTGCCTGGTACAGGCGCGGCACTGGTGCGGCTTATGGAAATGGAACGGGAAGTTAACGCGCAGCGTTTAGAAGAGGACGCAGCTTATTCGCTGGTCCGTCATCTGGACCTACTGATCGCGTTGTTGGGCGAGGCGCAGCTGTTTCAGGCCAGCCGCGCCGCGCAATATCAGTGATCAGGTAAAGGCATCCGGCATGGATGCTTTTTTCTTGTCAATGTACTCGTTCAGAGCAGCATTGATTGCCGGGTCGAGTTGCGGTTGCTGGTAGTTGGCCAGCAGATGCTCGACTCGGGCAGATGCCAGTTGGCGCGTGTCACGCGCGCCTTCATCTTCCCAAGTTTCGAACGGTTTATAGTCCAGCAATTCCGACTTCCAGAACGCGTCCTTGAAGTTCGCCTGCGTATGCGCACAACCCAGATAGTGGCCGCCCGGACCAACCTCGCGGATCGCATCCATCGCCTGCGCATTCTCGTCGTAAGCCACGCCTTTGGCCAAGCCGTGCAGCACGCCAAGTTGATCCGCATCCATGACGAACTTCTCGAAATCCGCAACCAGACCGCCTTCAAGCCAACCGCAGGAATGCAGCATGAAGTTCACGCCTGACATCAGGCCCATGTTTAGCGAGTTTGCTGTTTCGTAAGCAGCCTGCGCGTCGGGCAGTTTCGAGCCACAGAACGACCCGGCCGAGCGGAACGGTAGGTTCAGGCGACGCGCCAGCTGACCCGCACCATAGGTGACCATCGACGCCTCGGGCGTACCGAAGGTCGGCGCGCCCGAATTCATGTCAATCGATGACACGAAGGCCCCAAAGATCGCCGGGGCACCCGGACGGATGATCTGGCTATACGCGACACCGGCCAGAACTTCGGCCAGAACCTGCGTCAGCGTCCCTGCCACCGAAACCGGTGCCATCGCGCCACCCACGATAAAGGGAGAGATAATGCAGGCCTGATTGTTAGCCGCGTAAACTTCAAGCGAACCCATCATCACGTCGTCGAAGGTCATCGGCGAGTTGATGTTGGTCAGCGAGGTCATCACTGTGTTTTCCTGCACGAACTCTTTGCCGAACAAGATCTCGCACATCTCTACCGAATCCTGCGCCCGGCTGGGGTCGGTGACCGAGCCCATGAATGGCTTGTCCGACAGGGTCATGTGCGCCATCAGCATGTCCAGGTGACGCTTGTTCACCGGCACGTCGGTCGGTTCGCACACAGTCCCGCCCGAGTGGTGCAACCACTTGGACATGTAGGCCAGTTTCACGAACTTGTTGAAATCGTCCATGGTCGCATAGCGACGGCCACCTTGCGCGTCGCGCACGAATGGAGGGCCGTATACCGGTGCCAGCACCAGATTGCGGCCCCCGATGACAACCGATTTCTCGGGGTTGCGCGCGTGTTGTGTGAACTCGCTAGGGGCAGTTTTGATCAGCTCGCGCGCCAAACCGCGCGGGATGCGAACACGTTCACCATCGACATCGGCTCCGGCATCTTTCCAGCGCTGCAGCGCGCCCGGATTGTCGACGAAGTTAACGCCGACCTCAGCCAGAATGGTTTCCGCATTGGTTTCAATGATCTCCAACGCTTCTGCGTTGAGGACCTCGAAATTCGGAATATTCCGTTCGATGTATTTTGCAGTTTCGATTCGAACTGCGGTGCGCTCGGCCCTGCGGGCGGCACCACCACCGCCTCTGGCTCTGCGTCGGGTGTTTGCCTCTGCCATGAGATAATCCCGTTAGTCATGTTCACGTTGCAAATCGTGTTACCGGAACCGCAGATCACACCAGACGTGGATTACGGCGCTATAGGGGTAAAAGCGACATGATCGCCTATTCAATGTCGTTTGAACCCCTAATTCCTGACGCTCATGATAAAAGCATGGAACCGAATTCGCAAAAACCGCCTAACCGCTAGCTGAGCGAAAACCCCTTTACGCGACAGAATTTGGGTACGTCGCATTTCGCAAGATGGTTATGAGAAATCTAAATTGACGGGCTGACAAACCTCAAAGGTTTTTGCGCATAGCAACCGAATTCCCGGCCACTTCAGCTTCGATCCAGCCGAGATGCGCGTAAATCGCCCTCGTATCCTGCATCAAACGATGGGTGCGCAGTTCCATATGGGTGCAGCCAACCTCGCACGCTTCGGCCTCGGCGTAAGACAACAACTTTCCGGCAACTCCCTGCCCCTGCGCCGAAGGTGAGACCGCCAAGTTGACGACCTTCATCACAGCACCTTGTTGCGCAAAGATTATCACCCCTGCCAACCCATCATCACTGTGGGCCAGGACCACGCGATGGTCCGCGATGTCCTTCGCTAAACCACCCGTTACATCGGGCAGATCTGCGATGTTTTTAAGCGCCTTGGCATAAGCCGCCGCAATGCAGTCTGTGACCGCCTCGACGTCATCCTGCGTTGCATCCGTGAAACGAATGACGGCCATTGATCCCATCTCCCTCTGCATCTGGCTGAAATCGCCTTCATAACGCTTGCACATAACCGCCGCGCGACCTAAGAGCCAGTCATGAGCCAGACATCCCATGACCGCCTTCTGATCATCGACTTCGGCAGCCAGGTGACGCAGCTGATCGCACGCCGCCTGCGCGAGTTGAATGTCTATTGTGAAATCCACCCCTATCAAAACGTCACGATGGACTTTGTGCGCGAAATGGCGCCCAAGGCCGTGATCTTTTCCGGTGGGCCGGACAGCGTGACGCGCGAGGGGTCCCCCCGCGCCCCGCAAGAGATTTTTGACTACGGCGTGCCGATACTTGGCATCTGCTACGGTCAACAGGTGATGATGCATCAACTTGGCGGCAAGGTCGAAAGCGGCCATGGCACTGCCGAGTTCGGTCGCGCTTTTGTCACTCCGAAAAACCAACTGGACATTCTTAACGGCTGGTTCGCGGATGGTGACGAACAAGTCTGGATGAGCCACGGAGATCACGTCAGCGAAATCGCACCCGGGTTCGAGGTCTTCGGCACCTCGCCCAATGCGCCTTATGCAATCACGGCTGATACCAACCGTCACTTTTATGCCGTTCAGTTTCACCCCGAAGTGCACCACACGCCCAAAGGCGCGAAACTGTACGAAAACTTCGTGAAACTGGCCGGGTTCAGCGGTGACTGGACAATGGGTGCCTATCGCGAACAGATGATCGAAAAGATCCGCGAACAAGTCGGCGACAAAAAGGTTATCTGTGGCTTGTCCGGCGGCGTCGACAGCTCGGTCGCGGCGATCCTGATTCACGAAGCAATTGGCGATCAACTGACTTGCGTGTTTGTCGATCACGGCCTGTTGCGCAAGAACGAGGCCGAAGAAGTCGTCGGTATGTTCCGCGACAACTACAACATTCAGTTGATACACGCAGATGAAAGCGACCTTTTTTTGGGCGAGCTGGACGGCCAATCCGACCCGGAAACCAAACGCAAGATCATCGGAAAGCTGTTCATCGACGTGTTCCAGAAACACGCTGATACGATCGAAGGGGCCGAATTCCTGGCCCAGGGCACGCTCTATCCCGACGTGATCGAATCGGTTTCGTTCTCGGGCGGCCCCTCGGTCACGATCAAGTCGCACCACAATGTCGGAGGCCTGCCTGAAAAGATGGGCCTGAAACTGGTCGAACCCCTGCGAGAGCTGTTCAAAGACGAGGTTCGCGCACTGGGCCGCGAACTTGGCCTGCCGCAGAGCTTCATCGGGCGCCACCCCTTCCCCGGGCCGGGTCTGGCGATTCGCTGCCCAGGCGAGATCACCCGTGAAAAACTGGAAATCCTGCGCGAAGCCGACGCCATCTATATCGACCAGATTCGCAAACATGGTCTGTATGATGATATCTGGCAGGCTTTTGTTGCCATCCTTCCGGTACGCACCGTCGGTGTGATGGGTGACGGGCGCACATATGATTATGCATGTGCGCTGCGTGCCGTAACTTCGGTCGATGGCATGACCGCCGACTACTATCCGTTCAGCCACGAATTCCTCGGTGAGACCGCCACGCGGATCATCAACGAGGTCAAGGGCATCAACCGATGCACTTATGACATCACCTCGAAACCTCCGGGAACGATTGAGTGGGAATGACAATAAGCCGGGCTTTGACCCGGCTTTTTTTGTTTAAGTCCTGCAAGAAACCCATAGGTTTTAAATTAGAATTCCGCGATTCCCGCAGGCAGGTAAATGGACAGCAGCAGACCGCAGATCGGCAAAGCCGCGCTTTGGATGACGGGGGCAATTGCTTCTTTCTCATCGATGGCGGTTGCCGGTCGCGAATTGAGCGTGGCCCATGATACATTCGAAATCATGTTATACCGCAGCCTCGTCGGCATCTTCGTTGTAGCGGTGATTCTGACCCTGTCGCGCAAATGGGATCAGGTCTCGACATACAGACTGGGGCTGCACGGTGTCCGAAACCTGACGCATTTTATTGGTCAGAATTTGTGGTTCTACGCGGTAACCGTCATTCCTCTAGCACAGGTTTTTGCGCTTGAGTTTACGCAACCCATCTGGGTGATCCTGCTGTCTCCGCTGCTGCTGAAGGAACGGCTAACACCTGTACGCGCGCTGTCTGCCTTGATTGGTTTTGCCGGTGTCCTGCTTATTACCCGCCCCGGTGCCGTGCCTCTGAGCGCTGGTATTTTGGCTGCTGCTTTGTCTGCGGTATTCTTCGCATTTACAACGATTTCCACCAAAACCCTGACCCGTTTTGCCAGCATTGGATGCATCATGTTCTGGCTGACTGTCATGCAGGCTGTCCTGGGATTGATGGCCGCAGGGATCGATGGGCAGATCACTCTGCCAACCGCGAACACGATCCCCTTCCTGGTATTGATTGGGTTGGCAGGACTACTGGCGCATTATTGCATCACCAACGCTCTGGCTATTGCGCCTGCGACTGTGGTTGTACCATTCGATTTTGTCCGCCTGCCCACAATTGCCGTGATCGGAATGATTCTGTACCACGAGCCGCTGGATCACTGGACGCTGCTAGGAGCCGTCGTGATCTTTTCGGGCATCTTTTTGAACGTGCACGCCGAAAATCGTAACAGTTTGGCAACAGTTTCCCGACACACTCACCCTGAATAACGCACCGTCACTAGTTGACGGTAATATAACCCTCAAGAAAGTATCGAGCACCACAAGACAGATCGGCCTTCACCACTCGATAGTCTGGTCTGAATAACAGGACACCTTTTGGGAGGACAGAATGAAAAAAGCGCTTCTACAGGCGTGCGCGGTGTGCGTTGGGACAACAGGAGCTTACGCCGGCGGTCTGGATCGTAGCGGACAGGGTGTCAATATCCTGTTCGAAGAGGGATCAGTTGTACAATTCCGTCTCGGCTATACTGATCCAAGCGTAAGCGGCACTCAAAATGGCGTGGATTCCGGCAATGTTGCCGAGTCATTCTTCACACCGCATTTAGCCTATAAACATGCTTTTACAGACAGGCTGGATTTCGCACTGGTCTATGATGAGCCGTTCGGCGCGGATATCGAGTATCCGTCAAACTACCCGTTGTCGATTAACCCGACAACGCCGTTTGGTGGGCGCACGGATGTTCTGCGCGCCAAAGCGGATGTGGACGCAATTACTGCGCTTGTTCGGTATAAATTCGACGGTGGCTTCAGCGCTATCGGAGGTCTCCGCGCGCAACGTTTGAAAGCCAACGTGGCAGTGCCCGCCGCTGCGGGGTACGAAGTCGACACAGATTCTGACATCGCATTTGGGTATGTCGTCGGCGTTGCGTGGGAAAAGCCAGAAATTGCCGCACGTGTGGCTCTGACTTACAACTCAAAAATCACACACGATTTTTCCCAGACAGAGTCATTCAACTTCGTGCCGCCTGTATTCCCGCCTAGTGCGGTGCTGGTCACAGCGGAAACCGAGTCTGAGATTGAATCACCTCAATCCATCAATCTGGATTTCCAAACCGGTGTAGCCCCCAAAACATTGCTGTTTGGTTCAATTCGATGGGTGGACTGGCCGCAAACTGTTTTTGCGCCGCCCAACTATGTCAACATTGTCGGGGATAACCTCGTCGACTACGAAGATGATACGTTCACGTATACGCTGGGGCTCGGCTATCAGTTCTCGGAAGAATTTTCGGGTGCGGTAACTGCTGGGTATGAAACATCCACTGGTTCCGAAGTCACAAATTTGGGCCCGACAGATGGGTTCTGGAGCCTTGGGCTCGGTGGAACCTACTCTCTCGAACGCGCTCAGATTTCCGGTGGTGTCCGGTATACAGACATTGGAGACGCCACTACCACCACCGGAGGAGAATTCAGCGGCAACAGCGCTTGGAGCGTCGGCTTCCAGATCACTTACTCGCTGGGCTGATCCATAAAACAATGAACGTTGAACCCCGCCCTTCCGGCGGGGTTTTCTTGTGCGTTACCAAGATTTCAATTACCTCGGCCATTGCAGGCGCACAGGAATTTAACGGTGCTGCCACCTTGGGCTATGGACAATCTTCCATTTCCAACGGCGGTGGCGATTTCGGCACCTTCACCGGCGATTTCACCGGTACTTTGAGCTTCGACAACGGTCTGCACTGGGGCTTTGACGCCAAGTATTACAATGCCGATCCCGACAATATTTCCGGGGATGTTTCGCTTTGGGATCTGGGCACGACATTGAACTACCAATTTGACAACGGCGGCGTTCTGGGTGGCTATCTCGACTATGCCGGGTTCGAAGCCTGGATCGGCGAATCGGAAACCTCCCCAAGCCTGCCAAACGGCACGGATTGGACCGATTTCGGCGCACGATTCCGCTATCAAGTGTCGGATAGTGCCGTATTCGGCGGTCACTATGTTCGCAGCGACGTGTCAGGTGGTGGCGTAAACCTTGACCTATATAGTGTTGGCCTTGGCGGTTACTATCGGTTCAACAGCGGTTGGGGGACTTATGCAGGTCTCGTGCATCAGTCGTTTAGCTACTCGATTTGGATTCCACAACGAAGGGTATCGGCGGACTATAACCTGCTTGAGACCAACGAAGCTCTCGGACAAGTGTCTCTGGAACAGGCCAGAACGGATATCGAAATCGGTCGTGCAAGCGGCGATATCGACACCCTTCGCTTTGGTCTGACATTCCCCCTTAGCGGCCCCACCTCCTCCACTCTGTTCAACAGCACAGCCCGCGCGTCTTGATGGCATTTGGGATCATAGGGCTGCTGATCATCGCCATTCCGTTTTCCGGGATGATTTGAGAGCAGTTGTATATCGATACCAGCCAGATCTCGTGCCAGAGGGGCCGGTTAGTTTATTGGGGTGCGACCATTGTCAGGCGGCTGATCCCAAACCGTTCGGACACGCGATTGACGCCACCCGCTACCCGTTTTAGCAAGGTCGGAAAAAAGGACGGCGGACAATGATCTACAGCTCGGCAAAAGATTGGCGCAACGCGGCGCGAAAAAAGGTGCTGTTCTTTGGCATGTCGGGCCTGGGCAAAACCTATGTGTCGAACGTGCTGCGCGACTCGGGCGATTGGTTCCACTATTCGATCGATTACCGCATCGGTACCCGGTACATGGGAGAATACATCGCTGACAATGCCAAAGCCGAGGCGATGAAAGTCCCCTTTCTGCGCGAATTGCTGTTGTCGGATTCGATCTTTATCGGCTCGAATATCTCGTTCGAGAACCTGACGCCTGTCGCCGCCTATTTGGGTAAGCCCGGAAATCCGGCGCTAGGTGGTTTGGAACTGCCCGAATACAAACGCAGGCAGGAACAATTCCGGCAGGCGGAGATTCACGCTCTTCTGGATACCGAGTATTTCATCGACCGGGCACAACGTCTGTACGAATACCCGCATTTTATCTGCGACACCGGCGGGTCGATCTGCGAATGGGTAGACCCGGAAAATTCTACAGATCACGTGTTGTCCGAACTGTCTCGCCAAACCTTGATGATTTGGATTCAAGGGGATGAAGATCACACGGCAGAGCTGATCAGCCGCTTTGATAAAGCGCCCAAACCGATGTCTTATCAGCCCGAATTTCTGGTCCGTGTTTGGGACGCCTATCTGACCCAGCATAACTGCCGATCCGAGGATGTAGACCCCGACGCGTTCATCCGCTGGACTTACGCGCAGGCGCTGGCGCATCGGCAACCCCGCTATCAGGCGATGGCGGACAATTGGGGTGTAACAGTCACCGCTGATGACATGCACAAGGTCCGTGATGCCGCTGATTTCGATGAGTTGATCGAACGCACCCTTGAGACCCGCGCAAACCGGGCTTAATTACCGCCTCTACACTGTAACTCCAAAGGCTTGTACCTGATGCCGATCAAGATCCCCTCTGACCTGCCCGCATTTGACGTTCTTACCCAAGAGGGCGTATCGGTCATGGCCGAGGATCAGGCAATGCGTCAAGACATTCGCCCCCTGCGGATCGGGTTACTGAATCTGATGCCCAAGAAGATTCAGACTGAAAATCAGTTTGCCCGCCTGATCGGGGCGACTCCGTTGCAGATCGATTTGTCGCTGATCCGGATGACGGAACACCGTACCAAGAACACCGCGGCCGAGCATATGGCCGAATTCTATCGCCCTTTTCAGGAGGTGAAGGACGAGAAATTTGACGGGCTGATCATCACCGGTGCCCCGATTGAGCATTTGGAATTCGACAACGTCACCTATTGGGACGAAATGCGCGAAGTGTTCGAATGGACGCAGACCAATGTGCATTCTACCTTTGGTGTGTGCTGGGGTGGAATGGCGATGATCAATCACTTCCATGGCGTCAAGAAACATATGTTGGACGCTAAGGCGTTTGGTTGTTTCCGGCATGCGAACCTTAATCCGGCCTCGCCGTTCCTGCGCGGATTCTCGGATGATTGCGTGATTCCGGTCAGCCGCTGGACGGAAATGAAACAAAATGAGATTGACGCCGCTAACGGTTTGGTAACTCTGCTGGGCAGCGACGATGTCGGTCCCTGTCTGGTCGAAGATCGGAACCATCGTGCCGTCTATATCTTCAACCATTTCGAATATGACAGCGATACGTTGAAACAAGAATACGACCGCGATGTTGCCAACGGCACGCCGATCAACGTGCCCATGAATTACTATCCGGACGACGATCCAAGCCAGACACCACAGAACAGATGGCGCAGCCATGCGCATTTGCTCTATGGCAACTGGATCAGCGAGATTTATGGGACAACGCCCTATGATATCAATCGGATCGGTGTCGATCAGACCGATCTGAGGGCCTGATCCGGTGATGCGCGTCGGCCTCATAGCTTTGACTTTGCTGGTCTTGCTGTGGGCCCTCGCACTCTGGCGCGCTGGTCGGAATGAAGCCCGTGCCGAAGCCGCCTTTCCCCCCGAAGGTCAAATCGTCGAAGTCAATGGCATCCCAGTGCATGCGGTGGTGATGGGTGAAGGCCCGGATGTTGTGCTGATCCATGGGTCCAGCGGCAACACGCGCGACATGACCTTTGCCCTGGCTCCTATCCTGGCGGAAAACTACCGTGTGATTGTGTTTGACCGACCGGGTCTGGGGTATAGCGCCAGCTTCAATCCGGACGGTGAGACCATTGAGGAGCAAGCGGAAATCCTGCAAAAGGCTGCCGCGCAACTAGGTGCGGAAAAGCCCATCGTCGCAGGGCAAAGCTATGGCGGATCCGTCTCACTTGCTTGGGCTGTTACGCGGCCAGGCAATATCTCGGGGCTGGTCCTGATCGCAGCTGCCGCCATCCCGTGGGAGACACCTCTGGACGGGTTCAACACACTGGCGGCAACGCCCACCGGCAATGTCACCGCCCTGCCCCTGATCACTGCCTTTGTGCCCGAATGGTACGTTGAAAAAGCTTTGGACAAGGTGTTCGAACCGCAAACCACACCCGAAGGATATGCCGACCATTTCGGCCCCGGGCTGACCATGCGTCGGGCTTCGATGCATGCAAATGCCAAGCAGCGCGCCAATTTGCTGGAAGAAGTCCGCGCCCTACAACCGCGATACGGCGAGATCGACGTGCCGACCGAGATCGTCCATGGCACAGCCGATGATACCGTTGGGCTGGGCTGGCATTCTCATCGACTGATCAAACAAATCCCCGGCGCGGAACTGATTGAACTGCCTGGAATCGGGCACATGCCACAGGTCGTTGCTGCACCCGAAGTTGCTGCTGCCATCGACCGTGCAGCGCAACGTGCGGGTTTGCGTTAGGCCCTCCGCTAATCCATAGTAGGATATGGATTTTATGGCGAGGTAACACATGGCCCGTTCCGAAAAAGGCTCCATCGAAAAGTACTTTAAGAATGACGCCCCGAAAGAGGTGCGTTCGGCCATCGAAAAGTCCGAAAAAGGCGACATCCTGAACCCCACCTTCCCTTACGACGAACGAATGAAGCGTAAGGAATACGAAAAACAGATGGAAGAGCTTCAGATCGAACTGGTCAAGATGCAGTCCTGGCTCAAGGAAACTGACCATCGCATATTGCTTATTTTCGAAGGACGGGACGCCGCTGGCAAAGGGGGCACGATCAAGCGGTTCCGCGAAAACCTGAACCCACGCGGCGCACGCAATGTTGCGCTAAGCAAACCCTCGGACACTGAGCGCAGTCAGTGGTATTTTCAACGCTATATCGCACATCTGCCTGCCGCTGGTGAGATCGTGTTCTTTGACCGCAGCTGGTATAACCGCGGTGTTGTTGAAAACGTCTTTGGCTTTTGCACAGCGGAAGAACGTGAACGGTTTTTCCGACAGGTCCTGCCGTTGGAAACCGGTTTGGTGAATGACGGGATCAAACTGTTTAAATTCTGGCTCAATGTCGGACGAGCAGAACAGCTCAACCGTTTTTTGGCGCGTGAAACCGACCCACTGAAGCAGTGGAAACTCAGCCCGATTGATATCGCGGGTCTGAACAAATGGGATGAATACAGCCAGTCGATCGAAGAAACCCTGACGCGCAGCCACACGGAACACTGCCCCTGGACCATCGTGCGATCCGACGACAAGAAACGCGCGCGGCTGGCGGCCATTCGTACGGTTCTGCACGCGCTGGACTATGACGAAAAGGACGAAGACGCCATAGGCGCGAATGACCCCGATATCTGTGGCGGGCCAGAGATTTGGGATGCGTGACAGGTGGTGGACGAATGTCTTTTCGCGAATTATGTCATGAATTCTATAACTTGAAAAAGGGCACCTGAAGCAGGAATGACAAAACGCGGGTATCACCACGGGAACCTGAAACAGGCTTTGATCGAGGCTGCCCTGTCTCTGATCGAAGAAAAAGGTCCGACCGGCTTTACCCTGTCCGAAGCTGCGAAAACCGCCGGCGTCACCCCCGCTGCGGTTTACCGGCATTTCCACGGGCGCGAAGACCTGATCGCCGAAGCCGCCCGGCAAGGGTTCGAGATGTTCTCGGATCTGATGCAATACGCCTATGACAAGGGCCAGCCCTCGGCGCTCGCCGCGTTCGAGGCGACAGGCCGTGCCTATCTGGCATTTGCCCGCAAACATCCTGGCCACTACATCGCGATGTTCGAAAGCGGGATTTCGATCAATCGAACGCCTGAACTATCCTTGGCCGCAAACCGTGCCAAAGCAGTACTGGAGAAAGCGGCGGCTGATCTGTCGCAACACATTCCACCGGAAAAGCGCCCGCCCGCATCCATGTTCAGCGCCCATATCTGGGCCATGAGCCACGGCGTTGTTGAACTTTACGCCCGCAACACTGGCGCCAGTTCCCCCTTTTCACCCGAAGACTTGCTGGAATCCGGCATCGGCATCTATTTGCGGGGTTTGGGGTTGGTGCCGCAGGACGACTGACAATCAGAACCTGCTCAGCGGCTGTGGTGCGCTGAGGCCAGAGGTGACGTTAATCAACTCCATTTCCCCCATGCCTTTGATATCCACGCGCCCGATATCCGCGACCTGGAACTCATCAATCAAGGCAAATTTCATCTCTTCTGGGGCGACGATATGCATTGGGTTTGCAAAGACTTGCAGGCGCGAAGCAATGTTCACAGCCGGACCGAACACGTCATAGACGTATTTCTGTATCCCAACGACAGAGCCCACCGCAGCCCCCATTCCAAGGCCAATCCGGGCCTGCCATTTATGCGGATGGCTTTCATTGCGCCGCTCCAGATACCGTAGGAAGCGAACGGCGCAATGTGCCACGGCCGTGGCATGATCCGGTGTCGCGTCAGGCATACCAGACACCGCCAGATAGGCGTCACCGATGGTCTTGATCCGCTCGCATCCGAATTGTTCGACGATACGGTCGAACGCGGTGAAAATGTCATTCAACTCGCTTAACGTAACGGTTGGATCGGTCTTTGCGGCAAAATCAGTAAAGCCCACAAAATCCAGCATCACCACCGACACCTGATCATATAGCTGCGGCGTGACGACACCGAAGGTCTTGAACTCTTCGTACACCGCCCGCGGCATAAGGTTTAGCAGCAACCGCTCGACACGCTCTTTCTCACGCTCCAATTCGCGCGTGTTGCGTTCAACCATTGTCGAGTAGCTATCGATCATGCTTTCCAGCTCGCGGATGCGAGTAATGTTCTGGCATTCCACAACCAAAACCTGTTCAGACAAGCCATTCGCAAGCGATACAGCCGTTGCAAAAATCAGCGTTCTGCGTTTTGGCTTGATCTGCAATTCGACTGTATAGCGAAGCCCCGATTGCTTGACGTCCTCCAATTCACGCTGATCCAAAGATGGGAGCAAATCCAGCAGGGTCTGTCCTTCGGTCGGAACCCCAAACCATTCGGCAAACGGCCCATTGTGAAACACAAAACTCAGGTCTGAGGCACGCACAACAGCCACGCCAACTCCGATCGCCCGCAGTAACTGTTCGTTTATCGCTGAAATACTCATGCGGCGTCACGGGTTACAATAATTGCGCGTTTGGATTCAATGGCGTTCAAGGCGATCTTGATGTGACCGTCTTCCATACCGTGCATAGAAAGTGCCTCGGCAAATAGTTCGGCCATCTCATCAAAATCCGCATGAGAGATATTCAGGTGTCGATGAACCGCCTCAATCCTGTCATCGCTAAAAGAAGCAGGACCACCAACCAGAGAAGACACGAACTTGGTCTGGTGATCGATCAGGCGCGGCATGTCGATGTCTTCGAAATGACCACCGATCTGATCGGAGTCCAATGCCATTTCATAGAACGTCATAACGATCCGACTGATCGTTTTGAATCCGCCGTATCTTTCATAGATTGTCTGACCCACACCGCACACCCAAGCTTCAACCACAAAAACACTGAAAGCTTATATCAAACTGACAGTTTTGTTAACGCTTATGCGAGGGTTACCAGATCAATGGTCACAAACGCCCTTTGGGCGGCCTATGTAACAAGTTAGACGTTCAGGTCTTCGGCGCAGGGAATAAAGCCCGCAAACCCACCCTGTGCCAACAACCTGTCCTGCCCGCCAGCGCGCCAATACAGTTTGCGCCGCGCGGCTTGCAGCTCGCGGCGTATACGGAACCCCAATGGCCCCTTGTCCAACCCGCTGTTGGTTTTCTGATCCTGCGACCGCTCGCTAACCTTGACGGGTTCGGCGGTCTGCTCCTGCTGCTTGGACCACATCATCTGTACCCCCACCGCCGGAAAACACTGACACATGCGCCAGTCGGGACGTGGGAGCGAGATAAAGTCGTCCAGATGGTCCGAATACTCCTCAGACCAAGACAGCAGTTTGCGACAAGCCGCTTGCGTCAGAATGTAGGCAGCAGAACTGGGGGCCATTTCCAACATTGGGCGAACTGGAACGTCTGCAATCGACTCAAGCGGCCCAAACCGCATGGAACGTGGCGAATAATCCAGCTTGATCAGATCAAAACCCGCATCATCCGCCAGCAAAGCCGCGATGACGGCCCCGGCCTGAGCCGACATTTCAACGTCATCCTCAAAAATCGCAACCTTGCTCAGGTTCTGATCCACAGCAACCCGCCAAACGGCGCGGTGGCTTTCAAAACAGGCGATTTCGCTTTGTGTCAGCCCCCATCGGGTGCCGGCGCCGGGAACGTAGCAATTGTCATCCAGTGCGCCGGGTTGCTGACCGTCCACTGCGCTGAACCGCTGTGCGCCACGCAATCCTGTGTCGGCGAACTGACCTTCCATGAACTCGGCCCGCTCGGGCACCCGATCCAGGTTAATAAAATAGGCAGCAGCTCCCGATGGCAGTTCGTAATGTCCCACGGCGCATCCTTTCAAACACTGTCGTCAGATACACACCGCTGAGCCGGACAATCAACCCCACCAGGGCATGACCACGCTGACCCTTGCCGTCAACGTGAGGCAGGAAAGGCAGATCGCCCTTCCTGCTGATCCGATCAGAGGCTGATCGTGTTGTGTTCGGGGCCATAGGGGAAGCCGGTGATGTTTTCGGCACCAGAATCCTCGACCACAAGGATGTCATGCTCGCGATACCCGCCTGCGCCTTTCTGGCCTTCGGGGATCCACAGCATCGGTTCAATGGATACGACCATACCGGGCTCCAGCACAGTGTCGATGTCTTCGCGCAGCTCAAGCCCAGCCTCGCGACCGTAATAGTGGCTGAGAATGCCGAAGGAATGACCATAGCCGAACGAGCGGTATTGCAGCAAATCTTCGTCAGCGAAGAACCGGTTGATCTCTTCACAGATTCCAGAGCAGGTCGCGCCGGGTTTGATCAGGCTCAGGCCCAACTCATGCGCAGCGACATTCGCCTTCCAGATGCGCAGGCTTTCGGCGTCGGGTTCACCCAGAAACAAGGTGCGTTCCAGCGCAGTGTAATAGCCCGAGATCATCGGGAACGTATTCAGCGACAGGATATCTCCCTTTTGCAGCGCCCGTTTTGTGACCGGGTTATGCGCCCCATCGGTATTCAGACTGGACTGGAACCAAACCCACGTGTCGCGATATTCTGCATCCGGATAGGCGCGCGCAATCTCAGCCTCCATCGCGTCGCGACCGGCCATGGCGATCTCAATCTCGGTCGCGCCTTCGCGGATCGCGGCGTGGATGGCCGCGCCACCGACATCAGCCGTACGCGCACCACCTTTGATCAGTTCGATCTCTTCAGCCGATTTTACCATGCGCGCGGCCATCGTATCCGGCGCGATATCCACCAGTTCCGGCCCGCCCAACATGTCCAACGCCGTATCGCGCATCGCCAGTGTCATGTGGTCGCCCTCGATACCGATCCGTCCCGCAGGCCCAATCAGGCTGGCCACCGCACGCCAATAGTTGTTCCGTTGCCAATCGGTATAGATCACATTCTCTTCGACCGAGCGCCGCCAAGGCTGGCCAGCGTCGATATTCGCCGAAACCGTGGTGCAGCTTTCTTGGGTGACAACGCAGCCATACGGGCGCCCAAACGCGCAATACAAAAAGCCCGAGTAATAGGCGATGTTGTGCATCGACGTCAGCAGCACCGCCGGGATATCACGTGCCGCCATCGTCGCACGCAGGCTGGCCAGACGTCGGTCATATTCTGCCTTGCTAAACGGGAGCGGCGCCTTGTCACCATTGTGGCTGGTGAAGAACTCGGGGCGATTGTTCAGGTCTTTCATCATCTCTCTCCTCAATGCCGGACAGGCAAAGCCCGGCCACAAGTCCCGGCGTTCAGGACAAGCGGCCTCGGGAACCGAGAGCCATGCACCCCGCGCTGCGTCACGACGCCATCGTGACCGAGGTGCATGGTGAAATCGCTAAATCAGCTTTCGAGTCGCGTCAAGCCGGGCTGAGACCCCGCAAGCGTTCAGACCGACGCCGCAGCAGCTCGACCGTGGTCAGCAGCGCAATCGAGATCACAACAAGAATGGTCGCAACCGCCAGAATGGTCGGGCTGATCTGCTCGCGCAGGCCAGTGAACATCTGCCAGGGCAACGTTTTTTGACTGGCCGAACCGACGAACAGAACCACAACAACCTCATCAAACGACGTGATAAAGGCGAACAAGCCACCCGAGATTACGCCCGGCAAGATCAGCGGCATCTGGATTTTGAAGAAGGTCCGTACTGGCCCTGCCCCCATATTCGCCGCGGCCCGTGTCAGGGATCGGTCAAACCCGACCAACGTCGCCGTCACCGTAATGATAACGAACGGAATACCCAGAACCGCATGAGCCAGAACAACTTTGATGTATCCGACAAAGTTCTTGTCCATGCCCAATGTTCCCTCCATGAAACGACCGATGTCGCTGTAGAAAAAGAACATACCCGTGGCCGAAATGATCAGCGGCACAATCATGGGCGAGATCAGGATACCCATGATCGCCCGACGACCGGGCACGTGCGACTGGCTGAGACCAATGGCAGCCAGCGTCCCCAGTGAAACCGATATGACGGTCGCGATTGGCGCGATAATCAGCGAGTTTTTGAAACTGCGCTGCCATTCATTGTTGGTGAAGAAATCACGGTAATGCTTGAGCGAGTAGCCTTCGGGGTCCAAACGCAGCATCTCAGGCGTGAAGGTAAAGAAGTCCTGTGCGTTGAACGATAGCGGCAAAACCACAAGGATGGGCGTGATCAGGAACACGAAGATCGCGCCGCAGATAACCCGAAACAGGTAATGTCCAAACACCTGCTGGCCCGTCAAATAGGGCAGCAGCCTTTGCCGATAGCGCCCCTCGTACAGCCAGAAGATGAAGAAGGCAAAGAACCAACCGGCCAGCAAGCCGACGATCAACCCCGTGAATCCGGCGAACAGAAAACCGATCACCCCCATCCCAAGAATGGTGATCCAGCGTGCGACACGTTCATTGTCCAGAACCGTGATATAGACCCAGGCCAGCGCCGCCATCAGCGCGGCACCTATCAGGATGCCCAGCAGGGCACTGCCCTGCCCGGCCCCGACGAACATGCCGAGGAAACCTCCGGCGGCGGCGACTGTGGGCAGAACCATCGACAACGGCTTGCGGGATATTGGTGTAAGTGCTGCCATGATATTTATCCCAATTTCACGTTATCGATGCCCACGATCTTGTCGTAGCACCAGTACAGAAGCATGACGACCGCCAGCAGGATCGTCCCCAACGCCGCAGCCAGTCCCCAGTTCAGCGAGGACGAGATGTGATACGCAATCCGGTTCGAGATGAAGACACCCTTGGTGCCACCCACGATCTCGGGCGTGATGTAGTAGCCAATGGCCAGAATGAACACGAGGATCGAACCGGCCCCAATTCCCGGAATGGATTGCGGGAAGTAAATTCGCCAGAAGGTGGTCCAGTTGGTGGCCCCCATCGACTTGGCCGCACGGGTATAAGACGGCGGGATCGTCTGCATCACCGAATACATCGGCAGAATCATGAACGGCAGCAGGATATGCGTCATCGCGACGATCGTGCCGATCTGGTTATTGATGATCACAAGTCGCGCATCATCTGCGACCAACCCAAGCCAAACCAGAGTTTCGTTAATGACACCTTGTTGTTGCAGCATCACTTTCCAAGCCGAAGTTCGCACCAGAAGCGATGTCCAGAAGGGCAACAGCACCAGGATCATTAGCATGTTCGAAACACGCATCGGCAAATTCGCCAACAGGTAGGAAACCGGATAGGCCAGCAGGATACAGGACCCAGTAATGATCAGGGACATGAACAGCGTACGGCCAAACAGCTTTACAAGTATCTGCTTGTCTTCCGGCTGCGCAGCAACGCCGTCGGGCGTCAGCCTTAAATCGACGGCGGCAAGAAAATAACCGGGGGTCACGTTTCGGGAATGGGTCTTGATCACACGCCAGTTTTCGACGTCCCCCCATCCTTTGTCCGCGTCAATAAGCTTTTCTTTGAACGGCGCATCCGCTTCAGGGTCCCATTTCCGGATTTTTCGACCGGATTTACGGAACAGGGACGAGATGCCCGGTTCTTCATAGTTCAACCGTGATCCCAACCGGGTGTGTTTCTTTTCAGCAACCGCAACGATCATATCATTGACAAAGGCGTCATAGACGGCCTCGTCCGGCAGTTCGCCGCTTTTTTCATCCCAATTTTCTAACGCCACGACCGTCAGAGGCAGCGTTTTTTCCACGATACCGTTTTCCACCGAACGGAATAGCATCGACGCAATCGGAATTATGAACGAGAACAGAACGAACAGAAGAAGGGGCGCAATCAATAACAGAGCGCGCAGCTTTTGCCGTCTTAGTGAACGTGCCAGAGATTGCTTGAGCGGCGTTCCGTCCGCGGCCAGCATCGGTCCTGCGTTTTGGCTTGCGTCAGTCATCAGTGCCCCTTGGTTTTATGGGTCAAGGGGCAGCGTGCCGCCCCCTGACTGGTTTTTTGAACTTGAAAGGTTACTGCGACAGCCAGGCCTGGAAACGTGCATCCAGATCATCGCGGTAGTCAGCCCACCATTCGTAGTTGTTCACAAAGGTGTTCTTCGCGTTACGCGGATCGGTCGGCATGTGCGGTGCCATGTCGATACCCAGATCGGCATGCTTATCGACCAGAGGCGCCGAGGATTTACGTGCCGGACCATACGAGATGTATTTTGCCTGATCCGCCAGACGCTGTGTATCGGACGAGAACCGGATGTAATCCAAGGCCCGTGCCTCACGCTCAGGGCTCAGACCAGCCGGGATCGCCCAGCCGTCCAGATCAAACATCTGCCAGTCCCAAGCCATGCCAACAGGCTGATTCTGCTCGACAATCATCGAGAACAGACGGCCATTATAGGTGGACCCCATAAAGATCTCGCCATCAGCCAAAAGCTGAACCGGCTCGGCGGCGGCCGACCACCAGATCGTCTGATCCTTGATCGTGTCCAGCTTGGCCAACGCACGTTCAACACCCTCTTCAGTTTCAAGCGTGTCGTATACGTCTTCGTAAGCTACGCCATCACAAAGCAGGGCCCATTCCATATTGGCGATTGGGCGTTTGTTGAGTGCGCGTTTGCCTGGATACTTCTCAAGGTCGAATACATCGCACGCTCCGGTCGGAGGCTCTACACCTTCCGGCACCATATCGGTGCGATAGCCGAAGGTTGTCGAGTATACGATCGTCGGAATATAGCAAGGTGAGACAAGTTGATCACCAAAGTCCTCAGACGCAGGTGTCCCATCGGGCGCAGGGGCCAGATGCACGTCTGGGTCGATTTCAATAATCAGGCCTTCGTCGCAGGCACGAATATTGTCAGCGGCTTCAAGATCGACAACGTCCCACGTGACGTTGCCCGCTTCGTTCATAGCGCGCAGCTTGGCAACACCTTCGGGCGAGCTGTCATCATTCAGAATGGTGACACCAGTCTTTTCCGAATAGGGCTCGTGATACGCTTTCAACTGCGATTTGGAATACGCGCCGCCCCACGAGACGATTGTCATCTCTTCGGCCATAGCGCCACCAGCAATTGCGGCAACCGCACTCGCCAATAGAGTGGTTTTGGTAACTTTCATTGTTAACTCCCTGTTATTCCCGTTAATTTTAGCTTTTCAGATCAGGTCACGGGGTGCCTGATCATCTGATATCCCGCGCGTCCGGGCAGAGCGCGCGGGTATTTCCTTGCTCAGGCGTCAAGCGCCCGGCAATCATGGGCCAGCCAGCCGATTTCAACCTCTTGGCCCGGTTGCAGTTTTACCGCATCCGGGGCGTTTCGGGTTTTGATGATGAAATCGTCGTTCCCCGCAACAGACAGGCGGAAGCGGAACACGTCACCCATATAGATGAATTCTTTGACCGTTGCCTTCAGCGTATGCGCATCGGCGTGCAGACGATCTTTGTTGAACTCGACCCGTTCGGGGCGGATGGAAACCTTGGTCCGATCTCCCGGGTTGTGGACGTTTACCGGTTTGGCGTCAATCTCAGACCCATCGTCCAAAGCCACCACGCATGAATCGCCGTCGATGGATTTAACAACGCCTTCCAACGTATTGTTTTCGCCAATAAACTGCGCAACGAAGCTATTTTCGGGTTCTTCGTACAGAAGATCGGGTGGGGCCAATTGCTGAATGCGCCCATCGTCGAACACTGCGACACGGTCCGACATCGTCAACGCTTCGGTCTGGTCGTGTGTTACATAGACCGTGGTGATTCCAAGCTCATGCGCCAGTCGGGTGATTTCAAACTGCATATGTTCGCGCAGCTGTTTGTCCAGCGCGCCCAGCGGTTCGTCCATCAGCACCAGTTCGGGTTCGAAGACCAGCGCCCGCGCCAAGGCGATACGCTGTTGCTGACCACCCGAAAGCTGCGCCGGGCGGCGGCTGCCAAAGGCCCCCATCTGAACCATATCCAGCGCGCGCTTGACCTTTTCCTCGCGCTGATCCTTGCCCATTTTCCGCACTTCCAAAGGAAAGGACAGGTTTTCGGCCACGGTCATGTGCGGAAACAGGGCATAGTTCTGGAACACCATCCCGATGCCACGTTTATGCGGGGGAATATTGTTGATCGGTTTCCCGTCCAACATGATCTCGCCATGTGTGGCGGTTTCAAACCCTGCCAACATCATCAGGCAAGTTGTCTTGCCAGACCCTGACGGGCCCAACATTGTCAGAAACTCACCTTTTGGTAACGAGAGGTTTAGATCTTTTACAACGAGTATTTCACCATCATAAGACTTCTGGACACGTTGAAACTCGACGAACGCAGCGTCATTGGACATATACCGACTTGGCTCCCTGTGCGGTCTGTTGGTTGCCCGGTTTATCCGGATCTCAAAGACCATTGGGGACATTTAAGGACATGCAGGGCGCGCCGTGCAACCAAAAATATATTTGAAGCACTACAATTTTGGATACGGTCACCCCTTCAATGATGCGAATTCAGTTCCCGCATGTGCCACGCAAGGCTTTGATTGCTGGACAAAACCGGCTTTCCTAGCCGCTCCTGAATCTCACGGATCGCATCAAAAGTTCTTAGATTTGTGCAGCTTAGAAAAATAGCTTCAACCGAAGAATCAGCACCAAGCTTGAGCGCTGCATCAACCACAGAGCGCCGCGAAATGCGCACAACTTTCGATTCTTCAGCCTCTCCGAACGAGCCGAAAACATCCATTGAAACCCCGTTTTCGGCGAATGCCCGACGTAATGGTTCGTTCACATCTTGTATATATGGCGACAGCAGCGCGAATTTTGAGACTCCCAAATGCGCCGCGCAGGCAGATGCGGCACGCAAAGGGTTGGTGACCACGGCAGTATTGCAGGTCTCTTGCACCATACGCTCGACCTGTTCGGATCCGATGACGGAACTGGCGGATGTGCATCCATATCCAACCACCTTGTAGGGGCGAATTTTCGGCAGCAAATCCGCCGCTGCGGGCAAAGCCTTTTCCATTTGCGCCAAGGTATCGGTCGTAACTTCAGTTCCGCTTGGAATACGCGAGACATAGATCGGATAGGTTCGATCGGCGAAATAGGCATTGAACTCTGGCTCAATGGTCTCATCCGTTTGCAAAACGATCAGGCCCATTGGTGAGGCAGCTGGATCATCCGCATCCAACGTATAGGGAAGATAGCTCATATCTGGGGCAACTCCGGACCGACTCTTGGGCTGATAAAGCGCGGTGCGTCTTGCGTGATGACGATATTTTCTTCGTGGACCAGTATTTTATCGCCCACGGCGATGCCTGGCTCTAATGTCAGGACCATCCCGGGTTCCAATACCGTGTGATCCGATGGGATCAGAGAAGGCCATTCCGTCAACGACATGCCAAGGCCATGTCCCAACCTCCCTGCACCGGTGTCTTCGCTGTTTCGGGACAAGATCGCGTTCATTGCTTGGAACAGATCAGCTGCAGTTGCGCCTGGGCGTGCCGCTTCAAACCCCGCATCTGATGCTTCGATCAACGTGGCATAAGCGTCGCGCACTTGCGCCGACGTCTGCCCGACCGACCAATTGCGGTCGTAATCGCAAAAATACCCGTCCCACACCAAGCCTGTGTCCAACATTAAAACATCCCCCGACACCAATGCGGTTGGACGGGCTGGAGAGATCACGTCGGCATACCCGCCCTGCTCGGCCCCGCCAGCCAGATACGGCACCCAATCCGCGCCTTCCTCAAGGCACAGCATCTGAAAACGGCGGAACACCTCGTCCAAAGCAACATCTTCTCCGGCGATCTCGGGCACGCGTTGAAAGGCCCTGCCCCCGATTGCGCAGGCGGTTTCGATCTTGGCGATCTCTGCCTCGGATTTCACCATTCGCAACGCACGGAGAATACCTCCGTCGCTGACCAGACGACGGGAACCCAACCTTTCCTGCAACCTGTTAAGATCGGTCAAAGGCATGCGAACATGGGTTTCGTGACCGTCCGGCAGACCGATTACCGCATCTGCAGGGCAGATTTCGAACAAAGCGTCGGCCAGCAGGCTAACACCATCGTCGGTCAAGTCCGGCGCGCTCCAGGTGCGAATGTCTTCGATCCAGGTTGTCGCCATCAATGCCACCCCGATCGATGGGATGACGGCGATCGGTTTGCCAGTTGCAGGCACGATCAGGTACCACGGGCGCGTCGGGCTTTCCCAAAACCGGGTCAGATACCCTGTAAAATAGCGAACCTCGGGTTCTGTGGTCAGCAACAGCGCCGACAGCCCCTCTTGCGCCATCCGATGTTGCGCACGCTCGGTCCGCGACTGGAATTCGGACGCTTCAAAGCCCCTCATTCGGCAATCTCTGAGATAATGCACAGAACACGAGCATTTGGTTCGATGCCCAGACCCGCCCGCGCATCCGCATTCATCACGGCGGCAACCCCCGCCCCGCCCGAAGCCGTTGTAGCGATGCCAGCATCGGCCATTGCGGGAAGATGTTCAGTCACCTGCTCATCGGTCAGGGTCAGGAAACTGTCGGCATCCCTGGCCAATCCGTTCAAGGCAATCAGAGACGGTTCCTTGCAATCGAGACGCCCCATGACGCTGTCCGGACCATCGGCGAACACGCAGGCGCCAGCCTCAATACTGGCTTGCAAGGCCGGAGCTGCATCGGGTTCGACAACGATGATCTGAGGTTCTTGCCCCCAAGCCGTCCTCATATAGGCTGCGGCCGCTCCGGCCAAACCACCAACACCGGCCTGCAACATGATATGTGTCGGCACTTGCGGGCATTGGCGCACAGCTTCGGCGGCCATCTGCAGGTACCCCTCCATCAGAGTATGCGGCAGTTCGTAATACCCCTCCCACGAACTGTCCGACAGCAATATCCATCCGTTATCCTGCGCTGCTTTACTTGCGGCCTCCATGCTGGCGGCATAGTCCACGCCCTCGCGCACAACATCAGCACCCTGCGCGCGCAGGCGTTCGGCAAAGCTTTCGGGTACGGTGTCTGCGATATAGACGACAGAATTGGCCCCGAAACGGCTCGCACCGGACGCGACGCTTAGGCCGTGATTGCCTGCGCTGGCGGTGACATAGGTCCGACCCGCCAGTGTCGAGGCGTCCGGGTTTTCCGCGATATCCGCCGCGTGGCGCGCGATGACATAAGCCGCACCCAAGGCTTTGAACGACCCCAGATCCATCCGACCACGTTCATCCTTTGCCCACAGGTGTGCGACATCGGCCAACCCCTTCACTTCGGTCAGAGGCGTTTCTTTGTCCGACAGGCAGCGTGCGATCAATTCTGACGCGCGCGCGACATTGGTCGAAGGGTACGGCGCGGCCTCGATCAGTTTTTGGCCGCCGCGATGAGGGTTGGATGTGATTTTCAATTGAGCGTCTTTCCTGAGTTGCCCATTGACGTGATCGGATTCGTCAAGTTCTGTCAACAAAACTCGGTCACCACAGGAGCGTCCCATGGCCCATGCCAATCCGGCATTCAGCCCATCTGAGTATGATCGTCGGCTGGCAAAGACGCGTGCTGCCATGGCAGCAGCTGGTCTGGATGGGCTGTTCATTGAAGACCCGTCTAATATGACATGGCTGACGGGATATGAGGGTTGGTCATTCTACGTGCATCAGGGCGTATTGGTTCTGCATGACGGTGACCCGATTTGGTGGGGCCGCAATCAGGACGCCAACGGCGCGCGGCGCACGGTCTGGATGAAAGACGATCAGATTCGCGGATACGCGGATCACTATGTGCAATCGACCGTCCGCCACCCGATGCAGGACCTTGCGGCTTTGATCCGGGACAGTGGACTGGCAGCGGGTCGGATCGGTGTCGAATTGGACAACTACTATTACTCGGCCAAGGCGCATCTGACCTTGATGGCCGAACTGCCGCAGGCCGAACTGGCCGACGCGAATGGGCTGGTGAATTGGCAACGTGCGGTGAAATCGGATGAAGAAATTGCCCTGATGCGCAAGGCCGCGCGGATCTCGGAACATGTTATCGACGGTGTGCTTGACCGGATCGAGCCCGGCCTACGTAAGAACGAACTGGTCGCGCAGATTTACCACGATGCGATCCTGGGTGTGGGCGAGGATTGGGGGGACTATGCCGCCATCGTGCCGCTGTTGCCTTCCGGCTCGGATGCTGCCGCCCCGCATCTGACATGGGATGGTGCGCCGTTCAAATCCGGCGAATGCACATTCTTTGAACTCTCTGGCTGTTACCGCCGCTACCACACGCCTTTCTGCCGCTCAGTTTTTCTGGGTCAACCACCCGACTATCTGTTGCGAGCCGAAGCGGCGTTGGTCGAAGGGCTAGAGGCCGGGCTGGACGCTGCCCGCGCGGGCAATCAGGCGCGGGATATTGCACTGGCTCTGGCTGCCCCATTGGAACGCGCCGGGATCGAACGCGGTGCGCGGTGCGGCTATCCGATTGGCCTCAGCTATCCGCCGGATTGGGGCGAGCGCACAATCTCTTTGCGCCCCGAGGATGAGACCGTTCTGGAACCCGGCATGACCTTCCACTTCATGCCCGGTCTTTGGATGGGCGACTGGGGGCTTGAGATCACAGAGTCGATCCTGATCACCGGAACCGGAGCCGCGGAGTGCTTTTGCAACCGGCCCCGAAAACTGTTCGTAAAGCCATGACCCTGCTAAGAACCAAGGAAATCCTTGCGGACCTGATCGCCTTCGAAACGGTATCCGCTGACAGCAACCTTGAGATCATCCGCTATTTAACCGAACGCCTTGAAGCTTTGGGCGCGCGCTGTATCGAAACGCGGGATGCAACGGGCAAAAAGGCCAATGTCTTTGCCACGCTCGGGCCGGAAATGGCGGGTGGCATTTTGCTGTCAGGCCATACGGATGTGGTTCCGGTGGCCGATCAGGACTGGACAACGAACCCGTTTGAGATGACCGAAAGGGACGGCAAACTCTACGGTCGCGGCACCTGTGACATGAAAGGGTTTATCGCCGCCGCATTGGCCTTTGCCGAGACCTTGGACGTAAGCAAACTGACCCAACCGCTGCATTTCGCCTTTACCTATGACGAAGAAACCGGCTGTCTGGGCGCGCAGAACCTTGTCAGTGACCTATCCGAACGCGGCATCGTACCGGACATCGCCATCATCGGCGAACCAACCGAGATGCGCGTGATCGAAGGGCACAAGGGCTGCTTCGAATACACCACCAGTTTCGTTGGGCTTGAAGGGCATAGTTCGGCCCCTGATGACGGCGTCAATGCGGCTGAATACGCGGCGCGCTATATCGGCAAACTACTGGAGCTGCGTCATATCTTGAAATCGCGCACGCCAAAGGGCAGCCCGTTTGAACCGCCCTGGACCACGGTCAATGTCGGGCGCATCTCGGGCGGTGTTGCCCATAATGTCATCGCCAGCAAAGCCGAGGTCGCGTGGGAAATGCGCCCCGTTCAATCCAGCGACGCCGAACTGGTCAGAAGCACCCTATCAGATTACGTCAAGCACAGCTTGTTGCCCGAAATGCAGGCCGTCCACCCCGACGCGAGCATCACGCAAGAAGCCGTGGCCGAGGTCGAAGGGCTTGAACCCATGGACGAAAACGCCGCGCGCGAATTGGTGGCCGAACTGACCGGCGCCAATGGCACTGGCGTCGTCGCCTTCGCCACCGAGGCCGGCCTGTTCCAACAACTGGGCGTACATGCCATTGTCTGCGGGCCGGGCTCGATCACCCAAGCGCACAAGGCGGACGAGTATGTCGAGATCGAGCAGCTTGATCTGTGCTGCCGAATGCTGAATCGCCTGGGCCGCCGCCTGATCGCTTAACCAGCTCCGTGTGTGCGGTTATAGGCCGAGCGCGCGGGTTGCACATGCGCGGCGCGCGCATCCTCGCCCGGATCATAGACCTCCATCACCAGCGGATAGCAGGCGGCAGCGTCCGACGAATGCTCCGACGAACAATCCCCTCCGGGACAGGCCGAAAGACCGACGATCAAGTCGATCTCGGCGTAGAACTCAAGATAGTCGCCGGGGCGCACCGGGCTTGCTTTCATGAAATACTGCCCGGTGTCTCGGGTGAACCCGGTACACATGAACACGTTCAGGACGTCATGCACCAGCATCTCGGCCTCGTGCAGCGGCAGGTTGCAATGGCTGGCCAGCGCACGGGTCAGGTTGGAATGGCAGCAATAATGGTAATCGTCGCCGGACAACAACCGCCCCGTATAGGGATCGCAGCGCGTGCCGATTACGTCATGAACCGAGCCGCCGAACGCGTCGAACCCGTACCAATCCAGAGTATCATCGACGACAGTCGCCATAGGGCGCATGTTGGGAAAGCTCGACCACATGCGATCCCCGGTCGACAGATGGGTGCCGTGCAGAGCGCGGGTTTTGCCGGAATAGAACCGTTCGGACAGGTCGTGCTTGTTCCACATGTTCAGGTCGCCGACCTGCGGACCATCAACAGACAAGACCCGAACAAACGCCCCGGCGGGCACGTCGATACAGGTCGCATCACGTGGGGCTGCGATAGCCTCGGCCGTTTTGCTGGCCCCTTGCCGCAGTTTGGCCAACGCGGTCAGGTCCGGTTGTGTCAACGTCTCGGGCGGGTAGCAAATGACCGGTTGGATGGCCTTGCGGTCATCTGCATCCGTTGGTGCCGCGAAGTTCGGGTTTACCAGTTTCATCAACGCTCTCCCCATGCTTTTGCACAGGCTTAGCGCATAATGAACGGGTTCGCCATCGGCTCTTGCGCGGTGTTGATCCAGGTTGTTTTGGTTCTGGTGTAATCCAATATTGCCTCAACCCCGGCCTCGCGCCCATAGCCCGATTGGTTGAACCCGCCAAAAGGCGCAATCGGTGAGATCGCTCGGTATGTATTCACCCAGCAAATCCCCGCCCTGATCCGTTTCGACACCCGATGCGCCCGCGCGAGATTCTGCGTGAACACGCCTGACCCCAGCCCATAAGCTGTGCTGTTCGCCAGCGCGATCGCTTCATCCTCGGTATCAAACGGCAACAGAGACATCACTGGCCCGAACATTTCGACCTTTAGCGTTTCTGTATCAGCCGAGGCGCACTGAACCAGTGTTGGCTTCATGTAGTTCCCCGGTCGATCCGCGATCTCGCCCCCAAAGCGGACCGTCGCGCCCTGCCCGCGCGCTTTGGCCAGCGTTTCCTCGATCCGTCGCACCTGTGTTGCGGTGCAGAGCGGCCCCACATGCGTTTCCGCCTGCAGCGGGTCGCCCAGCCGGATGCCGCTGGCCTTTTGCTCAATCCGTTTGATCAGCGGTTCCAGAATGGATCGATGCACCAAACCTCGTGTTCCTGCTACGCAACTCTGCCCCGAGGCGCCAAAGTTTCCGGCGATCAGACCATTGGCCGCGCCATCCAGATCGGCATCTTCAAACACCAGAATAGGGGATTTGCCCCCCAGTTCCAACGAGGTGACAGCAAAGTTCTCGGCCGAGTTGCGCACCACATGCCGCGCAGTCTCTGGCCCACCCGTAAAGGCAATACGGTCAATATCCGGGTGGCGGGTCAGCGGAATGGCGCAGTTTTCAGCGTCACCCGTGATGACCGAGACGACACCGGGTGGAAACCCGGCCTGTTCAATCAACCGCGCAAACTCCAGCATCGGCGCAGGCGCAATTTCTGAAGCCTTCAAAACGACCGAGCACCCCGCCGCCAGTGCCGGACCCAATTTGGTCGCCGTCAGGAACATCTGCGCGTTCCATGGCACGATGGCAGCAACAACTCCGATAGGTTCGCGGGTCGTAAAGACGTGCATGTCGGGCTTGTCAATAGGCAGAACCGTTCCTTCGACCTTATCCGCCAGACCCGCGAAATAGCGGTAGTAGTCCGCTACATAACCCGTTTGTGCCGAAGTTTCCGCCAGCAGCTTGCCGCTATCGGTCGTCTCCAGTTCACCCAACTTAGTCGCATGTTCGGCCACCAGATCGGCCAGCCGGTACAACAGCTTGCCTCGCGCAGTCTGCGTCATATCCCGCCACGCCGGATCGTCCAAAACGCGTTTGGCAGCCGCAACTGCGCGATCGACATCCGCGGCCGAGGCACAAGCGAACGTGGCCCATCCCTGCCCCGTCGCTGGGTTTTCTGATGTCATGACCTGTGCGTTTGACCCTTCGGACCATTTGCCATCAATGAACAGTTGAAAATGCGGAAGATTTCCCATGGTGGTCCTCACTGAAAAGCTGGCATAACGTCGTCGATGAACCGCGCCAGAGAGGCGCGTTTACGTTCGTTGGTCATGCCGCTGTCGACCCAGAACGAAAACTCATCATATCCCAGATCCTCGTACCGTTTGATCCGGTCAATCACCTGCTGCGTGGTTCCTACGGTCAGATCGCGGCCCAGCTTTTCGGTGGTATACATCGGGTTGGCGTCCATTTCGGCCTGCGTGATCGGTTCGATCAAGCCCTGCTGGATTGGTCGTTTATTCAGGAACCACGCACCGAAATAGTTATAGTAGCGCCGCAAATCCTGAATGCCCTGCGCCACGTCATCGTCATCCTTGCCGACATAAGTGTGATGCAGCAACATAATCTTGGGTCGCGGTCCTGCATAGCTATCGCAGGCATCGTTGAACCGACCCATCAGTGTTTCGATCTCCTCCATCCCCTGCCACAGCGGCGTGACCTGAATGTTGAATCCGTTATGGACGCCAAATTCGTGGCTGTTTGGGTCTCGAGCGGCGATCCATATAGGCGGGCCACCATCCTGCAACGGTTTCGGGGCCGAAGTCGTGGCCGGGAAGGTGTAGAACTCACCATCATGCGCGCAGTCCCCTCGCCAAATTTGCGGCAATAGTGGCGTAGACTCTCGCATCCTTTGACCGGCTTCCCAAGCGTCCATCTCGGGCATCAGACGCTCGTATTCAAAGGAATAGGCCCCGCGTGCAATGCCCAATTCGATCCGGCCCTTGGTGATCTGATCTGCCGCTGCGGCCTCACCGGCCAGCTTGATCGGATGCCAAAATGGCGCGACCACCGTACCCGTGCCAAGGCGCACATTCTTTGTATGATGCGCTAGATCGACCAGAGACAGGAACGGATTCGGCGCAATGGTGAATTCCATGCCATGATGCTCGCCCGTCCAAACCGCGCGCATGCCGCCCTCATCGGCCATTTTCACCAGACTAACGAACTCGTCATACAGAACGTCATGCGGCTGATCCGGCGTCAGGCGTTCCATATGGGCAAACAGCGAAAACTCCATCAATCGGCTCCTTTAGCGAAAACTGTGAATGTCGCCGCGTTCGGCGTCGCCCAGATACAAGGCGAAATCCCCGGTCTGAACCTCGCGTGCAAAGCGGGTCATCATGTGGTGAATGCCTTGGGTGGCGAAGGTCAGGTTGGGCAGGTTCGCAACCGGTACCCACTGGGCATTCGCAGATGCGCAGGGCTGATCTGCTGACGCCAGGAAAAACGTATATTGCAGCTTGGTCTCGGCGTCATTGAACGACGAATAGACCTGTTCGATCCGCGCATGGATACCGCGTTCCGACAAACCCTGCGCCAGCCTGTTCCGTTGACCACCAGTCTCAGCACCCGAGACTTGAACCGGGCGAAACGCAGCGCCATGGCATTCCAGAAGCACTTGGTCGCCAGCTGTAATAATCGCACCGCAAACCGTCGGGACTTTGGCGTCCATCTCGGCCTCAAGACCCAGGCTGAAATACGATCCGCCCACATAGCCCAATCCGTCGCCCGCAACGTGTGAGAATTCAAGCACACGGCCCATCAGGATGGTATGATCGCCTGCCGGAATGGCCTGATGGGTTTCGCAACAAAACTGCGCTACCGCTCCGTCAATCAGCGGCAAGTCATGCTCGCCGTTATGATGGGGAATTTTCGCGAACCGGTCGCCTTTATACCCTGCAAAAGTGTTCGAAACCTCTTGCTGACCTTCAGCCAGAATGTTGACGGCGAAATGACGGCAATCGGTGAACACTTCATAGCTGGACAGGAACTTGCCTGGGCACACCAGCAGCAGCGGCGGGTCTAGAGACACCGAGGAAAACGAGTTTGCCGTGAATCCAACCGGCACGCCATTTTCATCGCGGGTGGTCACCACTGTCACGCCGGTCATGAAGCTGCCAAAGGCATCGCGCAGGGCGCGTGGGTCCAACGTGGTCATGTCAGGCACTCCTGAACAAAGGGCAACAGCGTGGCGTTGATCTGCGCCGCATGGGTCATCGGCATCATGTGTGCTGCACCGGGGATGATCTCTGCCCGCCCCTTTGGTGCAAGGCTGGCCATCTGTAGCGACATAACGGGGGTCGAGTTCGGCTCATCCGCGCCGGTCACAAACATGGCCGGACATGTAACCGCAGCCAACTGCGCTTCGGTCGGGCCGTCGCTTTCGGCAAAGACCGTATAGGCCGCCTTATAGGCGCGTGGATCGACCTCTTGCAGCCATCGCGCGCAGGCATCGCGTTCCGCTGATGCACTCTCTGCAAACCACCGGCGCAGAGTGACCGAGGCGTCGTTCGGTTGCTGCGCATCAAGCGCTTGAGCCCGCGACAAGACCGCTTGTCGGGCCGCGTCTGACCTTTTGTAAATGGCGTTCAGAGCCACAACCCCTTTGACATTTCGATTGTCCGAGGCCGTTATTTGCGTCGCAATCAGCGCACCCATCGAATGCCCGATCAGCACCGCAGGCTCGTTCAACAACGCGGCAATCGGCGCGGCGTAGCTATTCAGTCCACTTGGCGCGGCAAAAGCCGTTTCCCCGTGACCCAGTATGTCCGGGCAAACCACGCGATACCCAGCAGAAACCAAAGGCTCGATCTGCCCGCCCCACGCTTCGGCCCGCAGACCGACACCGTGCAACAGCACGACCAGAGGCCCCTCGCCCACGTCAATCGCGGCAAGATCGTCGAACTTAGACCGAGGCCGGGTTGTCCACGTCATGACCCAAATCCTTCAAGTCCTGATAACGATCCCCAATCCGATGGTGCGGACGCCCCGTCGTCGCGCCGCCCAGCACAATCACAACCTCATCAGCACGCGGTGCGTCGGGAATGGCGAATTGCAGCGTCAGATAATGCGACCGGCGACCGGCATCGTTCTTGTCCATCAAAGGCACCATGATCGGTGCGTTGGCTGGCCCTCGGGTATTGGTGAAAGACAGGTAGGATTTCGCCCCAACCGCCTGCCGGAAATGATTACCGAAATGCAGCGTGTGGATCAGGCCCGAGGCATGCTCGACCTCTCCGTCCAGCCCGACAACAGCCGCCTTACCATAGGCTTCGATTGCATCGCCGCTGCCAGCCAACGCAATCATTCGTCCGGTCAGTTCCTCACCTAAAACAGGGGCAAAGCTCAGAATCTCAGGCCTCAGGTCCTCGACATAGCGTCCGGCCCACGGGTTGGTGACCACAGCCGCCACCGCGAACATCCGCCATGGGAGGTCTGCCTTGCGAAACCCTTCAACCAGAACCTCTTCGTCGTAGGTCACGATTTTTCGAATATTTGGCTGCACAAACGCCCCCTTTGATTGATTGGCAAACTATCCTCGGCCAGGGGCTGCTTTGACAAACGAAAGAACTTTGGTCTTAGGTATTAGTGACTCTAATATGTAGGTTACAAATGCCCAAAACCCTGCCCCCGCTCACGTGGTTCAGATCGTTCGAAGCCGCCGCACGACGGCTCAGTTCCACCGCAGCCGCTGACGAGATCGGCCTGACGCAATCCGCCGTCAGCCAACAAATCAGATCGCTGGAAACGCGGTTGGGTGTGGTGTTGTTTCACCGCCACGCGCGCGGCCTGTCGTTGACCGACGAGGGCCGCAAGCTGCTGCCACAGGTCGAAGCCGCGCTGGAGATGCTGCACTCGGCGGCGTCACCGTATCTGGCCGAGGAACGCGCGCGTCACCTTACCGTTGCGGCGTCGGTCAGCGTGCTGGAATGGGTGATATCCCCCGCATTGCCGCAATTCCGGTCGCGAAACCCGGACACATCCGTCCGTTTTGTCAGCACGATCTGGCCGGACGAATACTCGGCCTCTCGCGCGGACATCGAAATACGGTTCGGATCTGCAAAACAGGTGGGTCGGGACGCAACCGAACTGTTGCCCAATGACTTGATCGCGGTGAAATCTCCCCAGTTGGACGGCGACTTGCCGGACCTGCCGTTGATCGAGGCGGTCGGCACATCCGGCAATTGGTCGTCCTGGTCCGAGGCAACTGGGTACACAATCCCAATCCCCACCTTCTACGTGGATTCTTACGGTCTCGCTCTACAACTCGCCACCACTGGAAACGGGGTGGCTTTGGTCAACGCTTTGGTCGCGGAACACGCATTGCGCACCGGTCAGGTCATACGTGCCACCGAAGCCTCGGCCCCCGCAACCGAAGGGTATTTTCTGGCGGCCCAACGCCGCTCGCCCGAGGTAGACGCATTTCTGGAGTGGTTTTCCGGCGCACTACCTGAGGTAAGTCGCATTTAACGTCTGATTCAAACAAGTGGATGTCGCATCTGAGGATATCCACAGGCCTTATTTTAGTGAATTCTGGCGAAAAAGGTCCGATTCATGCGATATTCCGGCTTCCGAGTCATCAAAGAGGCGCTCACCGGCCACAAAGGGTGGAAACCGGTCTGGCGTGAGCCCGAACCCAAGGCGCATTACGACATCATCGTCATCGGCGGTGGTGGTCATGGGCTGGCAACAGCGCACTACCTGTCCAAGGTCTATGGTCAGCGCAATGTGGCGGTGGTCGAAAAAGGTTGGATCGGCGGCGGCAATGTGGGGCGGAACACGACGATTGTGCGCTCGAACTATATGCTGGACGGGAATGAACCGTTCTACGAGTTCTCAATGAAGCTGTGGGAAGGGCTTGAACAGGACCTGAACTACAACGCGATGATGAGCCAGCGCGGGATCATCAACCTGTTCCACACCGACGGTCAGCGAGATGCTTATACGCGGCGCGGCAATGCGATGATCCTGAACGGTGCGGACGCTGAACTGTTGGACGCTGATCAGGTTCGTAAGGAACATCCCTATCTGAATTTCGACGATGCCCGCTTTCCGATCAAAGGCGGCTTGGTTCAGCGCCGCGCGGGTACTGCTCGTCATGACGCGGTGGCATGGGGGTTTGCGCGATCGGCTGACCTGCACGGCGTCGACATCATCCAGAATTGCGAGGTCACAGGCCTGCGGATTGAGAATGGCAAATGCCTGGGCGTTGAAACGACTAAGGGCTTCATCGGCGCGAACAAAGTGGGCTGTGCGGTTGCGGGCAGTTCCGGCCGCGTGATGGGAATGGCCGGAATGCGATTGCCCATCGAGAGCCACGTTTTGCAGGCGTTTGTGTCCGAGGGTCTGAAACCAGTTCTGCCCAGTGTCATCACCTTTGGCGCGGGCCATTTCTATGTCAGCCAATCCGATAAGGGAGGGCTGGTCTTTGGCGGTGATATCGACGGCTATAACACCTATGCCCAACGCGGCAACTTGCCCGTGGTCGAGGATGTTTGTGAAGGCGGCGTGGCCCTGATGCCCATGATCGGCCGCGCCCGCCTGTTGCGAATGTGGGGCGGTGTGATGGACATGTCGATGGATGGCTCGCCCATCATCGACCGTACCCCGGTCGAGGGGCTCTATTTCAACGGCGGTTGGTGTTACGGCGGGTTCAAGGCAACCCCGGCCTCAGGCCATTGCTTTGCGCATCTTTTGGCGAAGGACGAGCCGCACCCGGTCGCCACCGCCTACCGCCTCGACCGGTTCCAGACAGGCCGGATGATCGACGAAAAAGGCGTGGGCAACCAGCCCAATCTGCACTGAGGGGACTGTACAATGATTATCAACCATCCCCTTTTGGGTCCGCGCGATGCCTCGGAGTTCACATATCTGGGTGATGCCTCACTGATCGATCGCCCGGACTGGCAGGCCGAGAACGCATCCGAGGCATTCTATGAATACGGCTACCTGCGAAACAACCCAGCCGGCGAGCATCAAGAGCTATGGTATCACGAGGCCGGAGACCGATCCTGGCTGGTCGTAACGCGCAACACGCTGACGCATGAGATTTCAAAGGTGGAACTGGCCCGTGACGTGGCCCGCGCACGGGGGCGATCCAAATGACGCAGACAAACCGGCTGAATGGCGGCCAGATCGACCGCAACACCTCTTTGTCCTTCAAATTTGACGGGCGCAGCTATACTGCGCATCCCGGCGATACTCTGGCCTCGGCCTTGCTGGCCAACGATGTGCGGCTGATCGGGCGGTCGTTCAAATACCATCGCCCGCGCGGGCTGCTGACCGCCGGGTCTGAAGAACCCAACGGCATGGTCGAACTGCGCACCGGTGCCCGCAAGGAACCCAACACCCGCGCCACAACAATTGAAATGTTCGACGGGCTTGAGGCGAAGTCGCAGAACCGCTGGCCCAACCTGAAATTCGACGCGCTGGCCGTGAACGATATGTTCTCGAACTTCCTGTCGGCAGGGTTTTACTACAAGACCTTCATGTGGCCTGCCGCGTTCTGGGAAAAGCTCTACGAACCGATGATCCGCCGCGCCGCCGGTTTGGGATCGCTGTCGCAAGAGGCTGACCCGGATGAATATGACAAAGGGTTCCGTCACTGCGATCTGCTGATCATCGGCGCTGGACCCTCTGGCCTGATGGCTGCCCTGACCGCAGGACGTGCCGGGGCAGACGTTATTCTGGCGGATGAGGATTTCACCCTTGGCGGACGTCTAAACAGCGAGACCTATGCGCTGGGTGACCACAGCGCCCCGGACTGGGCGGCTCAAGCGATTGCAGAGCTATCGTCTTTGCCCAACGTCAGGCTTATGCCGCGCACCACAGTCATCGGCGCGTTTGACCATGGCGTCTATGGCGCAGTGGAACGGACTGGGGATCATTTAGCCACCCTACCAGTGGGCAAACCCCGTCAGATTCTATGGCGTATTTACACTCCAAAAGCTCTGCTTTGTGCCGGAGCCACGGAGCGCCCCATCGCGTTCGAAAACAACGACCGGCCCGGCATCATGATGGCCAGCGCATTGCGAACCTATGCCAACCGGTTCGCTGCCACCGCGTCGCAACGTGTGGCGATCTTTACCAACAATGATGACGGCCATCGCACCGCAGCCGATCTGCATGCCATGGGCGTCACAATCACTGCCGTCGTAGATGTGCGCGAGGACGCACCTACCTGCTATGACTATGAGGTCCTGAAAGGCGCACAAGTCATTGATACCAAAGGCCGCCACGGGCTGACCTTTGTCGAAGTCGCTGTGGCTGACGGCTCAACCCGTACTCTGGAAAGCGGGGCGCTGGGCGTGTCCGGCGGCTGGAACCCGAACGTGCATATGACATGTCACCAGCGCGGTCGCCCGGTCTGGGATGACGCTTTGGCCGCCTTTGTGCCCGGAGAAAACCTGCCCGTCGGCCTGTCGGTTGCTGGTGCCGCAAACGGGGTGATGTCGACACATGGCGCCCTGCAATCCGGAGCGGAAGGCGCGGCCAACGCGCTGGAACTGACAGGTGTCCTGCCCGACTTGCCCGAAGCCGAGGATTCTCCGATCTCGCAAACGCCATTCTGGTATGTGCAAGGATGCAAGCGCGCCTGGGTGGATCAGCAGAACGACGTAACCGTTAAGGACGTCAAGCTCAGCTATCAGGAAGGGTTCCGATCAGTTGAGCACCTGAAACGCTATACCACGCTGGGCATGGCAACGGATCAGGGCAAGACCTCGAATATCACTGGACTTGCGATCATGGCCGAGGTGGCTGGCAAGTCGATCCCCGAGGTCGGAACCACCATCTTCCGCCCGCCTTACACGCCCGTGCCGATTGGCACTTTCGCGGGTCGGATGAAGGGGCAGGAATTTCACCCGACCCGCCTGACGCCCTCGCACTATTGGGCCAAGGAACGCGGCGCCGTGTTTGTCGAGGTTGGCAACTGGCTGCGTGCGCAGTGGTTCCCCCTGCCTGGTGAAACCCATTGGCGGCAGTCCGTGGATCGTGAGGTACGCCAAACCCGCGCCTCGGTCGGGGTGTGCGATTGTACGACACTGGGCAAGATCGACGTGCAGGGCACCGATGCGGCCGAGTTTCTGAACCGCATCTACGCCAATGGCTTCGCAAAGCTGGCCGTAGGAAAAACCCGGTACGGACTGATGCTGCGCGAAGACGGGATGGTCATGGATGACGGCACCGCCGCGCGGATGGCCGAGGATCACTTCGTCGTAACCACAACCACGGCGAACGCCGTAAGTGTCTACCGCCACATGGAATTTGCGCGCCAGTGCCTGTATCCGGACATGGATGTGCAATTGATTTCAACCACCGAAGCCTGGGCACAGTACGCCGTGGCCGGCCCCAATTCGCGCAAACTGCTGCAAAAGATCGTGGACCCTGAGTTCGATCTTTCAAACGACGCCTTCCCGTTCATGGCCTGTGGCAACGTCACCGTCTGCGGTGGGTTACGGGCGCGGCTGTTCCGAATCTCGTTCTCAGGCGAGTTGGCCTACGAAATCGCGGTGCCCTCACGTTATGGCGACGCGCTGATGCGGCGGTTGATGGCCGAGGGTGAGGAATTTGACGTGGTGCCATACGGCACCGAAGCGCTGGGCGTGATGCGGGTCGAAAAAGGCCATGCCGCAGGAAGTGAACTTAACGGCACCACCACGGCACTGAACCTTGGCTTGGGCAAAATGGTGTCAAAGAAGAAAGACAGCATCGGTTCGGTCCTGTCCGAACGCGAGGCTCTGGTCGAGCCGGATGTCCTGCGACTTGTCGGGATCAAACCTCTGCAACCCGAAGATAAGGTCACAGCAGGCGGACATCTGATGAACAGCGAAGGCCCAGTCGATGCGGCGCATGATCAAGGGTATGTGACCTCGGCTGTCTACTCGCCGATCCTCAACAGCAATATCGGTCTGGGTCTTGTGAAAAACGGGGCCGAGCGGCTGGGCGAGAAAATGCGTCTGGTCTCACCCCTGACTGACCTGACTGTCGAGGTGGAACTTGTCTCGGCCCATTTCGTCGACCCTGAAGGAGAGCGTCTACGTGCATGATCTTGTTGCGATAACCGCCCTGGGCGGGACTGACCCACACGTGGACACCGTCGGAGGTGTCGCATGTACCGAAGTGCCCGGCGTGGCACTGGCCTCGGTCGCGGCCCGGATGGGGCAGGAAGACAAAACCGCCACTTCTCTGGCCAAGTTGATCGATGCCCCCACCCCCGATATTGGTCGCTGGGCGGGTACAACGATCAGCGCGTTCTGGGCCGGCCCCGATCAATTGATGATTGAGGCCCCCTTTGACACCCACGAAGCGCTTGCCGAACAGGTCAAAACCGCCATGGGAGATGCCGCCTCGGTCACCGAGCAAACGGACGGCTGGACCCGGTTCGACCTGAACGGAGATCATATTCCTGCGGTTCTGGAACTCCTGTGCCAGCTTGATCTGCGCAAGCTTGACCCAGGCAGCGCGGCGCGCTGTTCGATCCATCATATCGGTTGTTTTGTTCTGTGCCGAACACCCGAGAGTTTCAGTTTCTACGGTCCACGATCCTCGGCCGGTTCACTGCATCATGCCCTTTTGACAGCGATGCGCTCGGCACTTTGATCCATCGGTCAGACCGACGGGAGCGGCGCGTTATCTTCAACGCGAAAACGGTTGATTCTGCGGCGGTCTTCGCTGGGGCTGAGCCCGAAGGCCGCCCGATAATGCGTCACCAGAGGCGCGACCGAACCGTACCCGACGGCTGAGGCGATCTGGGGGATCGGGTCTTTGGTATAAACCACCATCTGCCGCGCAGCTTTCATACGCATGGCGCGGTAATAGTGGCTGGGGCTTTGACTGGTTGCCTGTTTGAAAGCCCGTTCGATCTGTCGGGGCGTCACCCCCATCCGCTGCGCCACCTCTGCCACGGAAATTGGCTCGCTCATATGCGCAGCGAACAACGCAACACTGCGGGAAACCAGAGGCGGCAGGTTATCGCCCGTGTCGGGCGCAGTTGCTCTGGGCACCTGCTGTTGCACACCGGCGCCGCGCATCATCGGGTGCTGGAACCAACAGGCGACTTCATGTGCTACGTCCCCACCCAGCCTATCCTGAATAAGATGCAATGCCAGATCAAACCCTGCCGCCGCGCCCGAAACGGTTGTTCGACTGGCATCTCTGACGATCACTTCACTGCGGGCATCCATGTCAGGGAATTCCGCTTCGAACGCGGCCTCATAACACCAATGAACCGACACCGGATGACCTTGCATGACACCCGACCTAACCAACGGAAAAACACCGGCGCTGATCCCGCCCAGAACCGTCCCGTGGCGGCCTAGACTGCGCAGGGCACCGTTGCCAAAACTCGGGTTGTCGAAGACCGAAGTCGGACTGCTGAGAAGGAAAACAATATCAATGTCCTTGCAGGCTGCCAGAGATCGCTCGGCTTCGAATCCGACACCTGCGCTGGATTGGACCTTTTGGCCATTCTCGGAAATCAGCGACCAGAGGAACGCTTCTTGCCCCGCGATTTCATTGGCCGCCCGCAGCGGCTCGATCACTGAGGTCAGGCAAGCCATGGGAAAGCCATCAAACAGCAAAAAGCCGATCTCGATTCTGTTTTCAGTCCGCATGGACCTGTCCTAGCAGGAAATCCGCCGCTGCCCTAAGCGAAGTTTCAAGCCCAGCGGATCAACCCGATGATGGCTGATGTTGCGTAAAACCCCTGTAGCAATAGAAATGTCCAGCGACGATCGATCACAGCCCAGGCTGCGAACAGACCCGACGACAATAGCAGAAGCGTAAAACCCAACAGCTCCGCCCCGATATTCGAAGCGATCAGCAAGGCATAGGCCATCGCCAACACGGACCCGGTGATTTCAAACACCGTAGTCAGATTGCGACGCGAGGTTTCGAGTTTTTCCATGCTTCACCCCTGTCCTGTCATGCGGTTTATCGGAGCGGGCTCAGTGATAAAAAATGTCATTTTGGGCCTTTGATGTTTTGTCTTTTCCTGTGACTAGACCAAGGTTATCATGTGACTCAAATGAATGATTGTCATTCGATGATCGTATATTGTCATATGGCGACACATGAACGAACGTCTGGAAATTGACGCCCTGCGCGCCTTGCTGGCCATTGCGGCACATGGTGGCGTGACCCGCGCGGCAGAACATCTGGCGTTGTCTCAATCTGCGGTCAGCCACAAAATTCGTCGGCTAGAGCAGACGTTGGATTGTAACTTGCTGGCCCGCCGCGCCGGTGGCCCCTTGTTTACCGAAGCCGGTCAACGGCTGTGCAACTATGCACGCCGGATCACCGATTTGCATGACGAAGCGTTGTCATCTTTGGGCAAGAAACCTCTGACCGGAACCATCCGCCTGGGCATGACCGAGGACACCGCCACAAGCGACATCGCCCGAATAGTGGGTCGTTTCACGCGGTTGTACCCTGACATTCGTGTCCGCACCCGCACCAGTCAAAGCCTAAACGTGCAGACTTGGTTGAAAGCCGGAGAGCTGGATGTGGCGGTGATGCAAATCTTTCGTCAGGACATTCTACCTGACGATTTGATCCTGTTTGAAGACACGCTGCACTGGGTCAAATCGCCGGAATTTCACTTGGATTTATCCACACCCGTGCCATTTCTCTCCTTCGATAGCCAATGTTTTTATAAACAATGGGGCATGGGACGAAAGCTGCACCAGTTCGATAACGTTCTGGAGTGCCCGAGTGCGGCGGGCATCCAATCGGCGGTGCGGTCGGGTTTGGGTGTTGCATTGTTGAACGGTATGCACATCACTTCGGACATGGAAATCATCGACAAGCTATTCCCTGTCCCGCCCCGTATCGCCTTTGTCGCGCGCACGCATCTAAAGCGCCGAAACCCGGCTGCAATAGCACTCATTCAGGAAATCCGCAAAGAGGTTGAGACCACGATGCCAGCGACCGGCGCAGGCTAAGTTAACTGGCCCCGAGATTGAACGCTTTGGACATACGTTCCCGGCGGCGTTCGATCGACTTGTGAAACGCCAACTTGCTGAACAAAACAAGCGGGAACATCACCCGTTCACCTAGCCCGTCGATGATGACCAGCTTTCCGCCGCGTTCCTGCGCGCGGACGATGTTTTCAAACCCCATGTCACCGACAATGATCTGCCCTTTTTTGAGATCGTCCATCAGTTCCATGAACTCATCATGCAGCCGTTGGCGCGCCTCCCTGTCCGACGCAACCGCACGCTTTTCGGATTGCAGGGTCGGCGCAAGCCCACCATCTGAACCGGTCAGTTTTTCAACCACCAATGCCGGGCCTTTCGACGTCGGCGCATACCCCATGAACCGCGCGAGGCGTTCGATTTCCGGGCAGCCGCGATTCAACGCGGCCAGATATTCGTTCGCTTCTCGATTCCACTGCCGCAGATTGCCATAGCGCCATGCCGCATATCGCGGAATCGTATGATGTCGAATAGGTTCATCCACCCGAACTTTCAACAACGCGCCTTCAATTTCAGGGTGTTGGAAAATCTTGTAGTTGCGGCTTTCGCGCAGCGGGGTGTGACCGCTTAGGTCAATCATGTCTGTCAGGTCCCAATCATGAGAAACGTGCGCCGCAGGGGCACTTAGTGCTAAAATTAGTGCCCTTCATAGGGCGTTCTGATTTCCGTGACAATTCACCTTTGTTTCAGCCTGAACTAGCGATGACGCTTCCTGAACCTGTTTGATCAACCAGTTCCGAACCGCCTCGGCGACCATTGCCTGTCTGGGCGTGCGTTGGGTGACGACGTGGTACCCCTCTTGCACCGGGGTCGCAAAAGAAACGGGATGGCACAAGCGCCCGGCCTCAAGGTCCCCAGCGACAAATTCCCGGTTGGCCAGCGCGATGCCCTGCCCGGCGATTGCTGCATCGATGGCCAGCGAAGTCTGGCTGAACGCCATGGTCTTTAGCCCGGATACAGGCACCTCTCCCAAAGCGGCCTCCAGAAACAGGGGCCACTGGCCATGGGTGTCTTCGAGCAGAACATGGTTGATCAGGTCTGCAGGCGACTGAATGGGGCTATGCCCTGACGCGAGATCAGGATGGCAGACAGCGATCAACTCTGCAGAAAACAAAGGCACGGAGACCAATCCCGGACCAAACGGTGGCTTACCCTGCCGGATCGCGATATCGACCCCGTCCGTCTGGAAATTCGCCAGCGTGTTCGACGCATCCAGACGTAGCCGGATATCGGGATGATCCTGTGCGAAATACCCCAATCTCGGCACCAGCCACCGTGTAGCAAAAGAAGGGGTTGAACTGATCGTGGCAACAACGTCTTGCGGTGATAAGTTCTCCGTTGCCTCGGCCATCATATCAAAAGCGCGACGGATCGGTGCAAGGTAAGCCCGACCCTCATCAGTCAGGGACAGTCCTCTGGCCTGCCTGTGGAACAGTTTGATTTGCAATATTTCCTCAAGCGACCGCACCTGTTGGGCCACAGCGCCTTGCGTGACGCCCAACTCATCAGCGGCCCGGCTGAAGTTCAGATGGCGCCCGGACGCTTCAAAAGCCTTTAACGCGTTCAAGGGGGGTAAATTACGCATGGTTAGGGATTCAACACGATAGATTTTCTACAAGGTTAAGGCAGAATTACTGATTGGTCAAACGCCACCGCTGACGCCATTTTTCATCCTAAGTAGACACAATGAGGTGCAACATGTCGGACAACAAAGTCTCAATCATCATGGGCGGCGGCAGCGGCATGGGCGCGGAAAGCGCCCGTCGTTTGGCAGCTGATGGGTTCAACGTCGCCATCCTGTCATCATCGGGTAAAGGCGAAGCTTTGGCGACTGAATTGGGCGGCATCGGCTTGACCGGCACCAACAGATCCAGCGCAGACATGCAAAGGTTGGTGGACATGACCATGGACCGCTGGGGTCGCGTTGATGTGTTGGTGAATTCAGCTGGTCACGGCCCCCGCGCCCCGGTTCTTGAGATCAGTGATGACGACTGGCACGAAGGGCTTGAGGTCTATTTCCTCAACGCGGTAAGGGCCGCGCGGATCATCACCCCGATCATGATCGACCAAAAGTCCGGAGCAATCATCAACATCTCGACCTTCGCGGCGTTCGAACCCGACCCGGTGTTTCCAACGTCTGGTGTGATGCGGGCGGGTCTGGCAGCCTACACCAAATTGTTCGCAGACAAACATGCGACTGACAATGTGCGCATGAACAACGTGCTGCCGGGCTTCATTGACAGCCTGCCGGAAAACCCGGACTGGAAGGCCCGCATCCCGATGGAACGATATGGCAAGGCCTATGACGAAATCGCGGCGACAGTAGCTTTTCTAGCGTCGGGCGGTGGAGCATATATCACCGGCCAGAACATCCGAGTAGACGGTGGGCTGACACGGTCGGTGTAACACCAGCGAACGCCCTGCCCCGGCTCATAACGCTGTACGGTCATTTGCTGTTATCCGCCGGGCTCTGGGACTGGGCCTTTTGACCGACCCAAAGCCCGATATCGTCGCCGTCGATAATGATCGCCAGATCCCAGAATTTTCGGATCTCTTCTTCAGCGGCCCGCGCTGCACTCGGTTCATCCGGCACACGTTCAACACGGAAACCGAACTGCTCAAATCCGCTGTAATCTATGCGGCTTAGAATGACCGGATAAACCTCGCGCTCCAACGCAGCTGCAGCAAGAAATCTTGCTACATTATACACTGATTTCATAGGGTTCACGATCCGAACACCGATATGCGTTGGCCCACCCTCATCCCGTTCCCACAGAGCAACGGAAGGGATAAGGCCCATTTCAGGAAATACAACATTCCCGTGCGGCTTGAGTGCTTGATCGCCAGAGATCAGACCATCCAATTGAACCGGCCGTTTTGGCGTCGTTCTGCTTAGGATATCGTACCATGAAATATCTGTCATTTTCTGCACTTGGCCTCTGCAATGATTTCGGCCGCTTTCGCCGCACCCGGTTCTGGCAATTCAATTTTATTCAACGCGGTCCGATAGACCTCCAGATCACCTTGATCCAAACAGTCTGAAACCGTTCGCTCGAGTTTCATGAACTCTTTTTCGGTGATGATCGCGCACAGGTCGCGGTCAGCCAACGCCTGGGCGCGTCGTTCCTGATTGTCCAGATACGGAGCTGATTGGGGGATTAGGATTGCCGGAATTTTGTTGTACAGGATCTCGAGAACAGAATTGTATCCCGCCGCCGAAATGACCAAATCCGCGGCCAGGCAAAGGGTTGTGGCCTCAAAGGTCTGAACAACGTGAGTATTTGACCAACCGAAGGTGGCCGGCTGAACCTTGCTGCCCGGCCAGGTTACGACAAGATGCAAACAGTCTGACCGGTCCTCAAGCATCCCGGAAATTGCCTGAAGTTGTGCCGACCGGTCCGACGCCACGCCGCCGCCTAACATGCTGACAACCAGATGATCGAACTCACGCCCGAACCGTTCAGCCAGCCGACCCCTAAGTCCTTGGCGTTCATCACCCGACTGGACCACACGGCGAAAGATCGGGCCAACGTTGCGAACGTGATCGCCGTAACTGTAGGTGTCGTTTAGCTCTTCAAAGGCTTCGGATGGCACTATGACCTTGTCGAATACGGCCTCACGCTGGAGCATTCTTGGCCTGGACCGCCCATCAGGCCACAACCCACGCCGTATCCAAACCGCCGACAAGTTGCGCTCAAGGATCGTTCGGTAGACGGAATCAAAGACATAGCCGCCGTCAAACACCAACCTGTCATTTTCCTGCAGAGCTGCGCCAAGTCGGCGGTAAGTCAGGATATCGTTGCCATTAAAGTTGGCTGAAACTTCAGTCCGCTGAACCAGAGGGATACTGTCCAAGCCTTCGCGGCGCACAAGTGGAACGCAGCTGGGAAAGGCCGCAAAAATCGGGGCCATATCATCCGGCAATTCTTTGGCAATGATAGCGCATCGCTGAGCGTGCCCCAATCCAACCCCGTTGGTTGGAAAAAACACTGTTCGCTGTGCCGTTCGAATAGGTTCCCGTTTTTGGGGCTTTAGGTCTGCTGCCTTTTCCAAACGGGAAATGTCCACCGAATGCAGCCACTGGGATTTTGTCGCCTGTTCAGCCACCCCGGCAAGGTTTTCAAGTATCTTCCCTGTGAGGTACCCATCCAGGGCAAGCGGCGTTTTGGGCCCGATCAAAGCCGGGGCGCCAGAGGACACAATGGCCTCATCATCCGTGCAATCTATCGCGACCCCACCAGTGGCGATCAGTTCGACTGCAAGCGCGGCCATGCGAACCCCGGCGACACCATGACCAAACATCACCAGGACATCTGTCGTTTTTGCCAGAATACGGGCGGAAAGATCGGTATACAAAATAGTCGGCAGATCATGAAAGGGCGACTCATTGATCACCTTGTTCTGCGCCCCGTTGACGATAAGTTGCAGAGTATAGTCACTGCGATTGCTCATCCGGGCCAAGCAAGAGAGAGTCTCGGGCGCGTCAAGTTCCATGGACCCCAAGACCACGGCAACATTTGGCTTTTCGACCGCCGAACGAGCCGTTGGCCGAATGTCTGCGACCAAGGGACAGGCCGCCGAAGGTAACATCGAGCGCGGCTGGAAGTCCGTAAGGTCCAACACCGTGGCTTCACGCCCAAGGGCATATGCCAGACGCGCCTTTGCACCGATATAACTTTGCTGCGTTTCGAAACGGCCCGTGGCAACCACTGGAACATCCGCCGGCAGTTGCCTTTGCCGCAGGGACGCAAGAAGAAGATCATCAATCTCCTCGGCGCCAAGCACAAATACCCTTTCGACCTCATGCTCGCCCGGATCGACCAAAAACTTGGCAGCATCGTAAACCCGGCCGCGACCTGCGTCTTTCGGCAAGTATTCGGCATCGATACACACGTTAAAACCGCGTGCGGTCAGCTGATCGGCAAAGATCAATTGCGCATCAAAGGTCCGCAGCGAGCGCGTGCCAGCCTCGATGAAAATCATTTCATAACCCCGCTGTCTGTAGTCAGGACATTTGACAACATTGCCCTGAAACTCTCTGCCGAGTAACGCTCCAGCACTTTTTGCGACCGTGAGACCTGTTCATGATATCGCTGCGGGTCAGCGACCAGATCAGATATGACCCGGTCCACGTCGCCCGGATGACACGTAAGGACACCATCGCCGAAATTTGCCCCGGTTTCCGGATTGGTTAGAACCACTTTGCCAGCGGCCAGCGCTTCGGTCACGACGCGACCAAAGCTTTCTTGCCAGGTCGACGCTGTAAAATAGACGTAGAAATCGATCATTCCAAAAAACTCGTCCACACTAATGGCGTCAAAAGGAAGCAAGGTCCAATGAGCCCGCAGAACACCTGCGTTCATCATGGCATCAGCACCCAGAATTACATTGCTTTGAGAATGTTCGGGAAAGCACATGTCGAGGTCGGAAAGCGATGGGAACTTTTCAAACCCCGGTCGTGAATGCCTGCCCCGACGGTCCTGTGGCTTTTCGCACGGAGGACTTGCATCCGTATGGCAGATGTTGAACCAGTCGGTGTCCCGAACCCTCCACTGCCTTGCCATGCGCGAGCTGTCCAACCAATCGTTCACGGTCTTGCGATTATGGGGAGAAATCGGTGCCAGGGTACGCTTCAGCACAAAAGATGACGCCTCAATCTGGTTCAGGCAGCCGGAAACGTCGAACCCTTCCTCGCCGCCCGGACGCAAGAAATTTTCATGCGTCACCACGATCAGATCACGGGCAAAAATTCTGGTGTTCAGTGCCTCGTTGAACTTTAGAAACGATGGATTGTGCAGGATCACGTAATCCGCACTAATACGCGGTGCATCCCAAATCAGCGGGATATGCAATTCGTCCAACACCTGCCGCAGTGCCGGCGCAACAGATTGATTTTCACCAAAAGTTCGCGAAGTTATCGCGTGCACCTCTAGCGTTCCAAAGTCCACAGCCACCCGCAGTTCGGCCGCAACCGCTGCTGACGTTCCACCGGAAAACCGCGGTTCAATGATGTAGGCGATCTTTGGACGCACTGAGCAATTGATGGCCTCAAGCGCCGACATAAGCTTTAATGCGCCAGCTCGTTGTCGGTCGCAGCAGCCGCGGTACCGGCTGTCGGACCGGCGGTATAGCCAAAGTTCAAAGTGCCCGTGGACGCGGCCTCGTAAAAGCTGCGCAATTCGACCGACAGTTCATCGGTTCCGGTCAGCAATTCGGGATTTCTTTCCAGATACGAGCGTAGCGCCTGGGTGTCATTGGCCGACAAGAGTTGATCGATGGCAAGGAGATGCTCAAGCGTGATCTCAGCGCGCGCATCCTGCGCCGTCGTCAGAAATAGTAGCGCGGTTACTATGCCAATAAGTCTGCTTTCAGTCATTTTACAAAAACCCGTCGATACTTTTTAACTTTACACAATTCAACTTGGTCCTTCGCACTTACCCTATAATAGCGCCATTAGTTTGTCGTTGTCCTGAGTTTTTTCAGAACCTGACTTTTAAGGCGGTTAACCGGGCTACTTTGAGTTGTGGACCGGCGGCTTTTCTTGGCCACCCGTTTGACCGGAGCTTGGCCAAGACCTTCGCCGGCCAAATACAATTCGATCACCCCGGTGGGTGTTTTGGATTTCGATCCCGTGAAATCGCGCAACAAGGCGCCTGCGTCCTTAGCAAGGGCGGCAGCTTTGGCCGCATCCTGTCTGTGATAAAACCGCACATTGGATTGGGATACTTTGTAACCAACGCGCGCCGTTCCGCTAAGTTCATGCCCCGTCGTTGTTAATTCAGCAACAAATGAGTCCACAGCATCATTGGGAATCTTGTTTGGCGCGTAGAGCCTGAATGACGCGCCGCCACCATTTGCACTCGGATTCGATGGCTTGGCGTCTTCGCTCGGTAGGGCCGCAATATCCTCGGCAGGCAATGCCGCGGGTGTGGCCGAATCCAGCGGGTTTGGTGTCTGTTTCAAAGTAAGCGCCTGTGGGATTGGCGGGCTAAGCGCCACGTCTTCCAGCAGGATAGAAGGATCAGATGAAACGACTTTCAAAGGACGCTCAGCAAGATTACCCGCCAAAGGACGATCTGGCTGAGGTTCCTGGATCAGATTAGACGGCAACTGGTGATCTTCTGCGGCCTCCAAAGCCACCGGAGATTGCAACGACACAAGCTGTGAAGACACGCTGGGCGCGCGCTGCGGGGGAATGATCTGGTTGATCGAAATCGTCAAAGGATCAATTTCTGTGGAAATCTCATCCACCAAGGCAATCCGCGTGGCGAAAAGCTCTGGTTCAAGTTCATAAGGCAGAAAACTCGGGTTTGCCTCTTGTTTTGGTAGGTCACCAGCCCCGCCCACCGGCAACAGCGGTGGTTCAAGCGCCGCAACAAATGACAAAACGCTAGGCGGCACGCTTGAGGTGCTGGGCTCAACAACCTCGGTGCTAGAAGAAACAGTAGTCGTACGCCGCGAGGGCGGGATCGGGTCAATCGAAATCGCCACTGGATCAAAGCCTGCCGAAACTTCGTCCAGCAAAGCGATCGACGTAGTAAAAAACTCTGGTTCGAACTCATAGGGCAGGAAACTGGGATTAGCCTCTCGTCTCGGCAAATAGCCAGCGCCGCCTACCGGTAGTAACGGTGGTTCAAGCGTCGGAACATACGACAGAACGCTAGGGGCCAGACTTGGAGTGCCGGGCTCAACGATCTCGGCCGTTTCCGCCAACTCGGACTGAAGGGGCGCTGATGAGGCAAGACTGCTCAAATCCTGCGTCTCTTCCAATTCTGCGCCGGATGACGACGGCAATGATGACGCGTCGAACAATTCGGCGGAAATGACAGTTTCGCCCCCTGCTCCACTCGGCACATCAGGTTGCGATGGTCCGGTTTGGCCAAAATCGTCTGCCGCTGTACCATCAGTAGACCCAATAGCCGCGCTTTCAATCGGGTTCGATACACCCAATCCGAACAAAGTCAGAAATATCGAAGACGAAGCAACCACACCGATGGTGCATCCAAGGGCTACCAAGCTCCACCTGATCCTGCGCCGCGTCCGTTGGTGATCTTTCAGCTGTTGCAGGAGCTTTTTGGACAAGCGATGATCAACTTCCTCGGAAGACAGTATTAAACTTAACTCTGCCCTCGTCAGCGCGCTTAAGGACGCGTCTTCGCTGGCCAGAGCGTCATCAGACGGGCCCGGCCTCCCTGCGCCCTTTTCTTCCAGAACGCTCTTGGCTGTTGCTTGGTCTGGTTTGGCAGCTGCACGATCAGTCTGTTCACGATTGGTCGGCTTGTCTTCCTGTCTCGGTGTCCGTGTAGAGGTTGCTTTGTCTCCACCTTGCAGATCTCCCTGACGGGCCTCAGAACTACTGGGGTCTGCTTTTTTCGACTCGGCTGCACGACGGGCAAGCACTTCATTTCTTTTGTGTCTTGCTTCCTCGACCTGAGCGGACCATGGCTTTTGCTTGCTTTGGGCACGCTCATTTGTGGTTGATTGGTTGGTCCTACGGCGAACCGGTTTGGGTTGTTGACCCTCTTTGTTTTGCTGCGCAGGGGCCGAAAGGTTTTTTTCTCGTTCTACCCGCGCTTTTTCAAGCACCTTCTGCCACTCGGGGGATTGCACAAAATCATAAATATCCGCCGTTTGATTGGCAGTTTTCTTGGCAACTTTAGGTCGAGTTCTTGGGCCGTTAGCCTTTGTCATAAATTCCCCCGACTGGCCGCCGAAACAGGCCCTAATTTATTGTAAATTCGACAAACCGATTACGCCTTAGCGCCGAAATTTCTAAAAGATTATGTTCAAACTATAAAAAGATGGCCACTCGAAAACAAGTCGACCGAACCCGCAATCGCCCTGTCACATAGGCAATTGGCCTTGTGAAATGGGTTCTCAGGTATCCGAAACCGTCCACCAAAGCGCCATTGATGCCTAGTGTTCCAAAAAATTTTGTTCCAATTCCTATTTCAAGATAGGCTGTGGAAAATTGGTGGGGGCCACAGGACCACTCTGGTCGCACTGTCGGAGGAACTTAGCTAAACGCTTGGATTTTAATGGAAGATATCCAGAACCATCCGGACCTATTTACTCTGATTGACCACCCCGATCCTGCGTGTGGCAACATGGTCGTGGTGGACTGGACGCTCGGGAATTCGTGCAGCTATGCGTGCAGTTATTGCCCAAAGGCTTTGCACGACGGTTCGCTTGAGTGGCAGAAAACCGGTGACGTTCTGAATCTGTACCGTCAATTAAATCGACACTATGTGGATGAATTAGGCAAGATTGTCTGGCTGCAGTTTACAGGCGGCGAACCCACAATGCATCCTCGCATCATTGATCTGCTAGGTCATGCGTCCGATATAGGGTTCAAGGTCAGCCTGATCAGCAATGCGTCGCGCACACTTCGGTTTTGGGAGATGATCAACAGCCGCCTGAACAGCGTTATCCTGACCTATCATGCCGAATTTGCAGAGCTGAGCCATTTTATCCAAGTGGCGGGTACGATGACTGACCGTATCACCGTTCATATCAACGTGACGATGCATCCAGATCGTTTTGATCAGACGCTTGAAGATGCGCGGGAATTACGCGCGGCGCTGCCCACCGCTTCGATTTCCTTGAAACCGTTGCGGAAAGATTTCGGAGTGCAGCTGTACGACTACACCGACGACCAGTTGCAGGTTCTCGCGGTGGGTTTGCCCTCGGACAGGGCCCCGGTTGGTGAAGAACCTCGATCAGTGATGCGCGCAACCACGCGGTCGGGCCACACTGAGATACTCCGCCCCAATGACTTCCTTCTTAGGGATATGAACCGCTGGCGTGGATATAAATGCAACGTAGGGCTTGAATCCCTTCGGGTCCGGGGGAATGGCGAAATCTTCCGGGGCGTCTGCGGCGTTGGGGGCAAAATAGGGACTCTCGGCGACGCGCTTGACCTGCCTCGCGATCAAATTCGATGCACAAAAGACGCATGCTCTTGTCTGGCCGACATCCTGATCCGTAAGGAGATGTAACTTCCGCGCATATAATAGGCCAAAGCTCAAATGCGGAAATCAGGTAAGGATGGCAGTGCTGTCAGACGAATTCGAACCAGTCTCAGTTTGCCGCGGAAACCGTGAATCTATCAGGAAAAAAGTTGACGCCACTCGCTAAGAGCGGCGGAGCGCGTCAGCTTGAAGGTATCTCGGCTTGCGAGCGATCTTTCCTGGTTGAAGTGGTTGTAGACGGAAGAGTGGACCGAGACGAATTTCTGCAAATTTCGCATGCGCCTGAACCGTTGCATCGCGCGTTCGCGTCGTCGGAAAGGAAGGTGGGAATTCTCAACGCGGTTGTTGAGCCACCTGCCCGTCTTTTGTGTTTCGAGCGCGCCTAGCTCTCTGAGCGCTGCTCTGTATGAGGCGAAGCGATCGGTGACGACGTTCTCCGGTTTACCGTGTCGCTTCATTAACTTCTTGAGGAATTTCAATGCCGCCTGCTTGTTTCGGCGTTTGGTAACGACGGCTTCCAGCACTTCGCCCTCATGATCAACGGCCCGCCAAAGAAAATGCCGCTTACCATTTACCTTCACGAAAACCTCGTCAACGTGCCACTGCCATTTGGAGAACGAGCGCAGCTGCTGAACACGATTCCGCCTTATCTCAGCAGCAAACATCGGGCCAAACCTGTTCCACCAATACCGGACAGTTTCGTGGCTCACGTCGATCCCGCGTTCGTGCAGCAGATCTTCGACATTCCTAAGCGAGAGCGGGAAACGGATGTACAGCATCACCGCCAAGCGGATAATCTCGGGATTGGTTTTGAAGTACTTGAAAGAGGCAGGTCTGGTCATGGGCAAAAGCTACGCAACACCCCTGCCCCGCTCAACCCAAGTTCTTCTGACAAGACCTTCAAAAGAACCTAGAATCTACGCGGATTGTTCTTGCCGGCAGTTCTTCTGTTTGTTGCGGATTGATTTCGAATGCTCGGTGAGCAAGCCAGCCAACTCTGGCCGGCAAGACCCGCAATTCGTTCCAGCCTGAAGGGCATCTCCGATATCGTCCACACTGATCATATGCTGGTCATGAATGGCACGGATGATGGTTTTTAGCCCGACTTCGAAACAGGAACAGACAATTGGTCCGCAATCTTCTGAAGACGCAGAGGAACGGCCAGACAAAATCTGCTGAGGCGTCACCTTGGGAAAGCTTGCCAAATAATCTCGCATCAGTGTGATAGGTTGGCGCGAGACAAAGAGCGCTGCCAATAAGCGCTGCTCGTCTGTCAGCGCTATTCTGTAAGAGCCCCTCTTTGGATCTTCTACTACGGTGGCCTCGGCATCCGGTAGCCCAAACCAATCGCGGGCAGTGCTTTCCCAATCGTCTATGATCTGCTTGCCTGCCAACTCCATCCTGTAGCCGTTGGGTGTTTTGGCTGTTGCCCAGTACTCTGAGCAGGGCCGCCGCGTCAACTGAAACGGCAAAGCCGTACCACGCGGCATGCATAGGTTTTACAGATATCGGTGTTGACTTACTTTCCGGCTGTCCTGAAATCGGATCAGTCACACTTGGAACAAGCGCATCCACACAGGCTGATGGGGCCGTTTCAGCCGTCCAGTGAATTGGCGCAAACACTTGACCTGGTTCCACAGACTCCGTGATCCGAAGCCGAAATATACCGCTTCCAACTGAGCTGTTGAGTTCAACCAAATCTGCGGCACTAAGGCCCAATCGATCAACGTCGTTGGGGTTAACGTCAACATAAGGCTCGGCAAGATGGGCAGACAGGCGCGGCGACAACCCGGACCTTGTCATGGTGTGCCACTGGTCCCTGTTTCGTCCCGTGTTCAGGAGAAACGGAAATTGTTCAGAAGTCGTCGCCTTAGGTGGACGATGGGTAACAGGCACAAAACGTGCTTTACCATCAGGATGAAAGAACTGCCCATCGCCGAAAAAACGGCCATCTGATTTACGAGATGTCGTCGGCCACCGTGTTGCGCTCAGCGCTTCATAGTCTTCGTCATCAAGGTCCGAAAAACTTGTAATATCCAGATCTTTGCCAAATGATACGGCGAGCGAAGTCATCTTAGCGTGTTCTCGAAAACCTGTGCTGGGGTTTTATAACTGAATGCTTCTGTCCAGCCCATGCGGCGGCCCACTTCGGCCAAAATATCCCAATCCGCTCGCGCTTGTCCCGGAGGCGCCAAAACGGCGCGTTGTCTGCTGATCGTGCGGTCTGAATTGGTCACTGTACCGCTTTTTCGCCCCAACCTGCTGCTGGCAACAATATGTCTGCGACACGCGCGGTATCTGTTCTGGCGGTCAGGTCGCTGACAACTGTGAATGGACAGTTTCGATGGCCGCCTTCACGCGGTCTGCATCTGGCATAGTGGCCGCTGGATTGGTGTGGATGACCCACAGTGCTTTGATCTGGCCGCTTTCGACAGCGCGAAACAAGTCGACCGCTTTGAGCCCCTGCTTCTGTGGCATATTGGGTGCCTTCCAGAAATTCCGGACGGCTGCATTGTGGGCTTTATTCTCGATATCCAAATGGCACGCGAGCATATTGGCCTGCCGCCCACCTCTCGACCACCCATGGCGTTTGGCTGACCGGTGACTGAAAACGGACCCATTCCCGCACGACCGATCCGTCCGGTGGCTAAATGGCAGTTCAGGATCGCGTTGACTTTGTCGGTTCCGCTGGAAGACTGGTTCACACCCTGACTAAAGATTGTCACAACGCGCTCAGTCCCGATCCACATATCACAGAAAGCTTCAATCTCATCAGGGCTCAGCCCCGTCTCATCAGGATCGTCAAGCTGTGCCAGCTCAACCGCCTCATTGAACCCAACACTGCGATCCAGAAAATCCGCTGACACGTGCCCCGTTTGGTGAATTCTAGCCAACAAGCGGTTGAACAATGCGACGTCGCTGCCCGGTTGAAGCGCCAGATGGAGGTCGGCTTGATCGCAGCTCGCTGTTCGACGCGGGTCAATAACCACAATCTTCGCGCCGCGCGCCTTACGCGCAGCTATGACCCGTTGATGGAGAACGGGATGGCACCAAGCGAGATTCGAGCCGACCAGCACAACCAAGTCAGCCTGATCCAGATCCTCATAGGTTCCGGCACCGTATCGGTACCAAAAGCGCGTTTGTGTCCGGCCACGGTCGAGGCCATACAAAGCCGAGAGTTGGTGTCGATATTCGCCGAGCCCATAAAGCCCTTCATTAGCTTGTTGGCGACATAGTAATCCTCGGTCAGCAACTGCCCCGAGACGTAAACGCGACGCTGTCCGGCCCGTGTTCAGCTATCGCGGCAGAGAACCGGTCTGCGACCAGTTGCAACGCGTTATCCCAGTTGGTGTCGTGACCAAAGGCGCGAGGAGCCAGCAACCGGTTTTCCAACCCCACGGTTTCACCTAAAGCCAACCCTTTCGAGCACAAACGACCATGGTTCGCTGGATGATCCGGGTCGCCCCGGACAGTCAGCCCTCCAACTCCATCAGGTCGCAGAAGCACACCGCAGCCAACGCCGCAATACGCACAGGTCGAGCGAACTTCGGGCAGACCACTTCCGTCCATCAGGCCGCGCTCCGCCGGGAAACCACGCTGTCGTCCAGAAGGATACGACCGTCTTCAAGACGCACCGGATAGGTGGTGATGCGGCCATCATCCACGCCTTTAGCTTCGCCCGTGTTCAGGTCAAAGACCCAGTTGTGCAGCGGACAGGTGACCGATTGGCCGTGGACGATGCCCTCGGACAATGGGCCGCCTTTATGCGGACAGCTGTTGGTCGCTGCGAATACTTCCGCCTCGGCGGTGCGGAAGACGGCGATACAGCCGATATGGGTTTTCACCAGACGCGCTCCGCGCACCGGCACCTCATCAATATGTCCGATGTCGATCCAGCTCATTCCGCGGCCTCCAATGTAAAATCTGCAATCGGCGCGTAGGTCTGCGCTTTTCTTTGACGTGTTCGGCCCACGGGTCTTTGCGGTAGATGCTTGCGACAGTTCGAACCGGGCGACCAAAGCAGCGCGGTTTTCAAGATCGTCCACGACCTGAGATTTGACCCAGTCCATGCCAACCTTGCCCAACCATTTATACAGGCGATCCAAATACTTGCCGCCCTCGCGGTAGGCCTGGGTCACGGCCATCACGACCTCGATCGCGTCGTCTTCGGTGGGGACCTGACACAACAGTTGGGTCTCTTTACGTCCATGCCTGCGGCACCGCCGATGCTGATCTGAAAGCCCGAATCCACACAGACGACGCCAATATCCTTGCACGTCGCCTCGGCGCAGTTGCGCGGGCACCCGGATACGGCCAGCTTAAGCATGGGGCGTCCACGACCCCACAGGATTTTCTCCAGCTTGATCCCCAGGCCTGTACTGTCCTGTGTACCAAACCGGCAATGATCCGTGCCGACGCAGGTTTTGACCGTGCGCAAACCCTTGGAATAGGCATGGCCCGAGACCAGACCGGCCTGGTTCAGATCCGACCAGATGGCGGGCAGGTCCTCGCCCTTTACACCCAGCAGGTCGATGCGCTGACCACCCGTGACCTTGACAGTGGGCACGTCATACTTGTCGGCCGCATCTGCGATGGCGCGCAGTTCTTCGGGGTGGTGATGCCACCCCACATGCGCGGCACAACGCTGAAGGTGCCGTCTTTCTGGATGTTGGCGTGTTTGCGTTCGTTGACGAACCGACTTTGTGGGTCGTCCTTATAGTCCAGCGGCCAATCCGCCAGCAGGTAATAGTTGATCGCCGGACGGCAGACATGGCAGCCGTTAGGCGTGGACCAGCCGAGTTCCTGCCAAACAGCCGCCTGGCTTTTCAGCTCCTGCCCCTTGATCAGGCGGCGCACGTCTTCGTGGGTCAGATTCGTACAACCGCAGATCGGTTGTGCGGTTGGCATTTGGAAGTCGTCACCCAGCGTCACCTGCAACACCTGTTCCACCAATCCAGTACAGGTGCCGCAGGACGCACTGGCCTTCGTGCCTGCACGCACTGCGCCCAGATCGTCGGCACCTGCGTTGATCGCTTCGACAATCTCGCCTTTGCATACGCCGTTGCAGCCGCAAATCTCCGCCTCAGGCGGCAATGCTGCAACGGCTGAGAGAGGGTCCGCAGTGTCGCCCCCCTGATAGGCGGGTCCGAAGATCAACGTCTCGCGCATCTCTTCGATACTGGTGTCGTCCTTGATCAAACCAAAGAACCAACTGCCATCCGCCGTGTCGCCATACATAACGGCCCCAACCAGACGATCCTCTTCGATCACAAGGCGTTTGTAGACCCCGCGCGAGGGGTCGCGGAACACGATATCCTCGCGCCCCGGCCCATCCGCGAAGTCGCCCGCACTGAACAGATCGCAGCCGGTGACTTTCAGCTTGGTCGAGAGGGTTTTCTGCGTGAATGCAGCGTCTTCCGCCAGCAACGACTGCGCCGCCACCTTCGCCTGATCGTAGAGCGGCGCAACTAGGCCGAAGACCTCTCCGTCATGTTCGACGCATTCGCCCACGGCGTAGACATCCGGGTCCGAGGTCAACATCTGGTCATCCACATGGATACCGCGCCCGGTGGCCAGCCCCGCCTCTTGTGCCAGAGCCGTGTTGGGACGGATGCCCACGGCCATGACCAGCAGGTCGCAGGGCAGTTCGGTTCCGTCCTCCAGCAGTAATGCGCGGACCTTGCCTTCGTGCCCGAGAATCTCCTTGAGTTTGCTTGCAGACAAATCTTGATACCTTTGTCTTCCAGCGATTTCTTCAGCAGGTAGCCTGCGGCCTCGTCCAACTGACGCTCCATCAGGTGGCCCATGATATGCACGACGGTGACGTCAACACCATGCGCGGCCATCCCCGCAGCGGCCTCGAGCCCCAGCAAACCGCCGCCAATTACGACGACCCGGTTTCCCGAACCCATTCCCATCATCTGCTGTGTGTCTTCTAGGTCGCGATAGGCGATCACGCCCTCTAGATCATGCCCTGGTAGAGGGATCATGAACGGGTTCGACCCGGTTGCGATTACCAGCTTGTCGTAGGGTACATGCCCATTTGCGCCTTCGACTACCTTCATCTCGCAGTCAATCTTCTCGACCTTTTCGCCAAAGCGGCAGGCGATGCCACGTTCGGCATACCAGGCGTCGTCATGGGTGACGATCTCGTCATAGGTCTTCTCACCCGACAAAACCGGGCTGAGCATGATGCGATTGTAGTTTCCGCGCGGTTCGGCGTTGAACAGAGTGATGTCGAACGCATCGAGCGCGGCATCCGTCAAGTGCTCCAGCACCCGGCCCGAAGCCATCCCTGCGCCTATAACAACTAGTCTTTGCTTCATGGTTTCACTCCGCTGCAATCGCTTTGGGGGCGGACGATTTAGGCTTGGCGCCGTGTTCGTATTCTTCGAGGAAATCGAGAACCTCTTGCCGGTAAGCGTAGTAATCCGGATGTTCGAGCAACGCCTTGCGTGTTCGTGGCCGCGGCAGATCAACCTTGGTGATCTTACCGATGGTCGCTTGCGGGCCGTTGGTCATCATCACCACGCGGTCGGCCAGCAGGATCGCCTCATCCACGTCATGGGTGACGCAGATCGCGGTCACTTTAGTGCGGGACCAGACCTCCATCAGCACTTCCTGCAATTCCCAGCGCGTCAGGCTATCGAGCATGCCAAACGGTTCATCCAGTAGCAGCAGCTTGGGGGATAGGGCAAAGGCACGGGCGATGCCGACTCGTTGCTTCATACCGTTCGAAAGATCGCTGGCAGATTTGTCCATCGCGTCAGCCAGACCGACGCGTTCCAGATAATATTCAACGACATCTTGCCGCTCGGCGACGCTGGCCTTGGGATAGACCTTATCGACCCCGATCGCGACGTTTTCCTTGGCACTGAGCCATGGGAACAAGTTGGGCGATTGGAACACCACGGCACGTTCAGGATCAGCGCCTTCAACGTGGCGGCCATCCAACTTGATCGCACCTTTAGATATCTCATTCAGCCCCGCCGCCATGGTCAGAACCGTGGATTTGCCGCAACCGGAATGGCCGATCAGAGAGATAAACTCACCTTTGTCGATCTTCAGATCAAAGTCCTCTACTACGGTCAGCGGCCCCTTGGGGGTCGGATAGATCTTGTGCAATTGCGAGAAGTTGAGGAAGCGGTTCTGAATCATCCCCTTCTGAGCCTTGGCAACCGCTGCTGGCACGCCGTGCATTGGCGTTACGTTGGGCAGGATGCGTGAACCTTCGACCTTGGCCTCGATCCCCACATCCATCAGGTATTTGGTGACGTCCGCGCGCAGGCGTTTGAAGGTTTCATCATTATTCATCGCCCTCGATCACGCGGTCGAGGGATCGAAACGCGGAACTCCTGCCCCAACGTGCCATCCGGGTTCAGGGCAATGATGCGGTCGGCCAGAATGATCGCCTCATCCACATCATTGGTGATCAGCACGCAAGTCTTTTTGTCGGCTTCCCAGATATGTTCGATCTCATCCGCCAGATTGGCGCGGGTCAATGCGTCTAGCGCAGAGAGTGGTTCATCCAGCAACAAAACCTCTGGGTTCATCGACAACGCACGGGCCACATTGACCCGCTGGCGCATACCGCCGGACAGTTCAGCCGGGCGACGCGTCGCAGCGTGGCTGAGGCCAACCATCTTGATGTGATGTGCAACCTTCTCGGCTTTCTCGGCCTTGCAGAGACCGGGAAAGACCGTATCAACCGCCAGCCCCACATTGCCGCTAACTGTCAACCACGGCATCAGAGAATAGTTCTGGAAGATCACGCCTCGTTCCGGACCCGGGCCCTTGATCGGGGAGCCTTTAAACGTGACTTCTCCGCCGGTCGGGGAGTCCAGCCCGGCCATCAGGTTGATCAGGGTGGTCTTTCCGGAGCCCGAAAACCCGAGGATCACCAGAAACTCGCCTTCCTGCACGTCCAGATCGATGCTTTCAGCACTTCGGTGCAAGCGGTACCTTCTCCGAAGGATTGGAGGCGTTATTGAAGCTCAGAATACTCATCACGCTCACCGATTGTTTGTAAAGGTGAAGAGGGATTGGAGTGCGTACATCACCCGATCCAGCAGGAAGCCGATAATGCCGATGGTGAAAACCGCAACCATGATCTTGGCGAGTGAACTGGATGAACCGTTCTGGAATTCATCCCAGACAAACTTGCCCAGACCAGGGTTTTGCGCCAGCATTTCAGCCGCAATCAGAACCATCCAGCCAACGCCTAGAGAAAGGCGCAAACCGGTGAAGATCAGCGGCAAAGCCGAGGGGAGCACCAGCTTGGTGATCTTTGTATAGGTGTTCATCTTCAGAACTTTGGAGACGTTCACCAGATCTTTGTCGATGGACGCCACACCAAGCGCGGTATTGATCAGGGTCGGCCAGAGCGAACACAGAGTCACGGTGATGGCAGAGATCAGGAAAGACTTTGCAAACCAGCCGTCATTTGTGACGTAGACCGCCGAGACGATCATGGTCACGATCGGCAACCATGCCAGAGGCGAGACCGGTTTGAAAATCTGGATCAGCGGGTTCAGTGCGGCATTTGCGGTCGGAGACAGGCCAGCGGCAATGCCAAGCGGAACCGCGATGACAGTGGCGATCAAAAACCCGAAGAAGACAGTTTTTATCGAGGTCCAGATTTGCTGGTAGTATGTTGGCGCCCCGGTGAAGGCTACGTCTTTCACTTTCTCGGGCTGTCCGGCATCAATGAATTTCTGATTGCGCTTCTCGACCATGGCCTCGAATTTCGCTCGTTTGGCGGATTTGGCCTTTGCGTCCTCGTTCAGACTGACCATTTCTTCCCAAACCTGAGCCGGTCCGGGCACCGCGCCCAACGAGGTCTGAACCTTGGGGGCCAGTGTGGCCCAGAGCAGCAGGAAGGCACAGATCGACAGCAGGGGTACGATCAGCAACCGCCAGATTTCGGTTATCTGCGCGCGTGGGTTGTCTCCGGCGGCGGCCTTTAGGACGGGCGTGGCCCAGCTGAGGCCCAGCACCTGAAACCACTTGTCGGCTGCGTTGATGCGGGTGAAAAGGCGGGCGCGACGTTCCTCTCGGGCGGCGTCTGCATTGAATTCTGGATCGACCGTTGTCATCTGATGCGTCCTTGCGATGGCGGGGCACTGTTTGGGCCACGCCCAGCAGATGCTGGGCGCGGATTTTTGGGATTAGCCTTGCACGTCCGAGCCGACGATCGTCTGACCGTCTTTCAGACCGATGGAGAGGCTTTCGAGATAGGCGTTGGGGGTGCGGCCGTTGTAGGCGATGCCGTCAATGATATCCTCGGCCGGGGTCGGGGCTTTGTAGCCGTCGCTGTCCCAAGGGAAGTCGGCCTCATTCGCCAGCCCTTCGTCGACCAGCAGGCGTGCGGCCTCCAGATAGATTTCAGGCTTGTAGATGGATTTAGCGACTTCGTCGTACCAGCTGTCAGGCTTGGATTCGTTGATCTGACCCCAGCGGCGCATCTGCGTCAGGTACCAGACGGCGTCAGAGTAGAACGGATAGGTGGCATTGTAGCGGAAGAACACGTTGAAATCGGGAACCTCGCGCTTGTCACCTTTTTCGTATTCGAACGTGCCGGTCATCGAGTTGGCGATGACGTCATAGTCCGCGCCCACAAATTCTGGACGGCTCAGGATCTCGACCGCCTCGGGGCGGTTAGCATTGTCGTTCTCATCCAGCCACATCGCCGCACGGATCAAAGCCTTGGTCACCGCCAGAGTAGTGTTCGGATACTCCTCAGCGAACTCAGCCGTGATGCCGAAAACCTTCGGGGTTGTTCTTCCACAGCTCGTAATCGGTAATAACCGGAACTCCGATGCCCTTGAACACCGCTTGCTGATCCTGTGGCTCACCCACGCAGTAGCCATAAATTGTACCGGCCTCCAACGTGGCTGGCATCTGTGGTGGAGGTGTTACCGACAGGAACACATCCGCACCGATCTGACCGGTAACATTGTCTGGGCTGTAATACCGGATGCAGCCCACCCGCGGCCAGCCAATAGCGCAGTTCGTAATTGTGGGTCGAGACCGGGAATACCATGCCCATGTTAAAGGGCTTGCCTTCGGATCTGTATTTCAACGACCGGAGCAAGCGCCTCGGCACTGATAGGGTGTTGGGGACGACCATCCTCCATCACCGGGATGTTCGGTTTCATCTCTTCCCAGATTTCGTTGGACACGGTGATGCCGTTGCCGTTCAGGTCCATCGAAAACGGTGTGATGATATGCGCCTCGGTCCCGTATCCGATAGTCGCGGCCAAAGGCTGTCCGGCCAGCATGTGTGCACCGTCAAGCTGCCCATCGATCACGCCATCCAATAGAACTTTCCAATTGGCTTGTGCTTCCAGCGTCACGAACAGGCCTTCGTCCAGAAAGTACCCATTCTCGTAAGCGACAGCCAGCGGCGCCATATCGGTAAGTTTGATAAAGCCAAAAGTCAGTTCGTCTTTTCCAGTTCCAGTTCGGCCAGTGCCGGAGACACAAGCGCCGTCGCTGCGACGAGGCCTAAAAGAAGCTTTTTCATCTCGATCCCTTTCGGTTCAGCCCAACCTCTTGGCAACAAAAGCCGCCGACACAGTCCGCCGGGAGGAGGTGGCGGATGGTCGAGCGGCTTTGCTCTTGTAAGGTGCCCTGGATTGTGGGCGAATTCCGTCGGTGGGCGTCGTTGCCTTCCGATGTTCCGATTAAGACATCCTTGATCCGGGCCGTCACCCAGTTTTGAGCGTCAAAGTGTGATTTTTCTGCGGTGCAGCGTGATTTGATGCTGCGATGCAAAATTTTGGGCACTCTTACCCCGTTGGCTCGAAAATGCGACGGTCGAAGAAGACGTTCGGCGCCAGAATCAAGCTTCCGTTTGTCGAGGCAACGGTGGTCGACTCAGGAAGCGCCCCTTCCAGCTTCTCTGACGCTCCGGGGGTTTCGACACCCAGCCCGAACAACTCGCGCCGATAGAGGTCGCTGCGAAAGACGCAGGCAGCCTGACGTTCGGCTGTGCTGACATAGATCCCGTTCCGTTGTGCTAGCTGATGCGCGATCCACTTGGCCTGACTGCGCCATGGGAAGGTGGCAGCGCCATCAAAGAACTCGACAAACCCATCCACATGGCGTTGCTCGCCGCGCGCCGAGATTGTGAATTCGCCCATTAATGCACGATCGATTAGTTCGGGTGAGACATTGAGGTAGGTTTTGCGCGATAGCATCTCGGACGCGGTTGTTCGGCTGTCCGTGTTTGAGAGCCAACGTCCCGCGCGCCAAACGGCCCGCATGAGGCTACGCAGCAAATGCGGCTCGGTTTCGGCCCAGTCGTTTCTAACTGCCAACACCTTTTCAGGTGCGCAGGTCCAAATCGCCTTACCGGGCAGCAGCAACGCGCCAACACTATCATCCACGGCGAATGAGCCCCAAGGCTCGCCCACGCAGAAGGCGTCGATCTCACCACCTGCAAGCGCCTGCGCCATCAGAGGGGCGGGACAGTGCGGATTTCGACCTGCTTCGAAGCCAGTTCGGTTCCCGCAACCCAATAGCGCAGCAGTTCGACATGCATCGAAAACGGAAACGGCACGCCGAACACCAAAACGTCACCAGCAGCCTTTGCCAGTGCAGCCCCAGCCGCCGCGGCATCAGTGAAATCGAAGCCATAGCCCTGATCGGTCAGACGCCCGGCCAATTGAGTTCCAACACCTATGACGTTGCCATTCAGGGAAAGGACCGACACCGCAGAAAGCGGCGTCGCGATACCGCCCAAACCCAAGGCCATTGCGACAGGTATAGGTGACAAAAGATGTGCCGCGTCCACATGCCCAAAGGCCAGCATATCGCGCAAAGAGGACCATGACGGAGCCAGTCGCAGGTCCAACGAAATACCTTCGGCATGATCGAACCCCATCTCGCGCGCGACAATCAACGGGGCCGCGTCAACCAGCGGCATATAGGCGACAGGCAGGTTTACGGTTCTCATGACAACAATCCCGAAGCCGTGACCAAGGCTTCGGCCACATCTGCAACCCGGCGGTTCTGGTTCATCGCCGTTTTGCGCAGAAGTGCGTAGGCCTCGTCTTCAGACACACCCTTGGCTTTCATCAACAACCCTTTGGCGCGCTCGATCACCTTGCGTTCTTCCAGCGCGCGGCGGGTCTCGACCAGTTCGGTCCGCATCTGGCGTAGTACCTGAAACCGGGCGATGGCGGTATCGATCACGGGTTTGATGCGCTCGGCTTGCAAACCATCGACCACATAAGCTGATACCCCGGCCTCAACTGCGGCTTTCGCTAATCCGCCCGCAGCGCCCGAGACGAACATGGCCACCGGTCGCTCCATCGGGCCGGAGGCAACGGTCAACTCTTCCAGCATATCTCGCGATGGATTGTCTATGTCGATCAGAACTATGTCTGGGCTATGCATTACGATTTTACGTGCCAGCCCAGAGACATTGCCGATTACAGAAACGTCTACGTCTCCAGACTCTTTCAAAGCATCCACAATTGCAAAAGCACGTTCTTGATTCTGCTCGACGACAACGACGGTAAGGTGTTGTTTCATAGGCACCAAGTGCGCCCAAACTTCATCGATCGCAATTCCAAGGCCGCCAAGCATTTCATCATGCTGCCAGCTTGCCCATTTTATCAGCATGTTTTTACGTTCAGCGGAATGTCTGCACAGTTTTTCTACATTCCATCAAGGAAATCTGGCATTAACGCTGGCGTGGCGCAATTGATCGGCCCTTTGATTTTCATTTGGTCCAATCTCCGGATATGGGTGGTCGAAATGCAATTTCATCGACGATGAGAAATCGAAGGTCCGCTTTGACGGTGAACCACGTGATTTCGCGATCGCAGCGAATGTCCGATTCCGCCGATTTTGTCTGATGTTGTACCGTTACGCGATCACTTCCGCGTTAACACAATTTACTCCTATCAACAGTGGCGAATTTCCGGTTCGAGCCCAGATCGATCCTGCAAAATGACGCAACCCATCGCCCGCGGTGAATGCAGATAACTCGCTTTAAGTTGGGTCTTGATAGAATATCGAAAGGCGAGAACGTCTTACATGTCTTCTATTCGATTATAAGCCTACGCTTTAGTAACCTATCTAGGCCTCTATGCTTGGATCGGATCACCTGGCAACCCTATCGCCTCTCTGATGGCGTCAGGCAGATTCAGATTTTGTGCGAGGATATTCGCTTTTTCTGACAGCGCCTCCGCATGTTCTGCAGCAGTTTCCGCTTTGGAATGCATTCCCGACTTCCTGAATATCCACGCCTTCACTAACCAGAAGTGTCTGCAGTAGGGACGCATTTCAGTCGCGTCTGAAATTGCTTCGATCGCGAGTTGCTTATCACCTGTCATCATGTGGGCAATCGAAAGAGGATAAAGCCGGTACGTAAGAAACGGATCCTCGGTGGAACGACTGACGGCCTTCGCTAAACTCTTCCGAGCAGCTTCCCAGTTTCCGGCAATAACTTCAGTGTAACCGCTCGCCTCCATACCCAAAACGTAGCTGGGATTCAGTCGGAAGATCCTATCAATGGTGCTGTCAGACGAATTCGAACCAGTCTCAGTTTGCCTCGGAAACCGCGAACCTATTCGGAACAAAGTTGACGCCACTCGCTAAGAGCGGCGGCGCGGGTCAGCTTGAAGGTATCTCGGCTTGCGAGCGATCCTTCCTGGTTTAAGTGGTTGTAGACAGAGGAGTGGACCGAGACGAATTTCTGCAAATTTCGCATGCGCCTGAACCGTTGCATCGCGCGTTCGCGTCGTCGGAAAGGAAGGTGTGAATTCTCGACGCGGTTATTGAGCCACCTGCCCGTCTGCTGTTTTTCGGTAGCACCAAGCTCTCTGAGAGCAGCCCGATACGATGCGAAGCGATCCGTGATTACGGTTTTCGCTTTTCCGTGACGCTTCATCAATTTCTTGAGGAATTTCAGTGCTGCAGCTTTGTTTCGGCGTTTGGTGACAACGGCTTCCAGCACCTCGCCTTCGTGATCAACAGCCCGCCAAAGATAATGCCGTTTGCTATTTACCTTCACGAAAACCTCGTCCACGTGCCACTTCCATTTGGAGTATGCTCTCAATTGCTGAACACGCTTTTGTCGGATCTCAGCAGCAAACATCGGGCCAAACCTGTTCCACCAATACCGGACAGTTTCGTGGCTCACGTCGATCCCGCGTTCGTGCAGCAGATCTTCGACATTCCTAAGCGAGCGGAAACGGATGTACAGCATCACCGCCAAGCGGATAATCTCGGGATTGGTTTTGAAGTACTTGAAAGAGGCAGGTCTGGTCATGAGAAAGCTACGAAAGCCCCTGCCCGCCTCAAGGCAAGTTCTTCTGACAAGACCGTAAATTCCCTGCTGGCAGGGAAAATCAGGCAAAACCGACCCCGGTTTAAGCCGTGTAGAGACGCAGCGGGAATACGAGAAAATACCGTCTCTGGGTTGTATCTCTGAGTGAAGAACAACGGCGCAAGCCCCGGAATGGCAGGGCAAAATCCCAAACCTACATCAGTTTCTCTCGGTAAATTGTGGGTGGCGGAGACAGGATCGAACCCTGGAGACGGTTTCCCGCCTACACACTTTCCAGGCGTGCGCCTTCGACCACTCGGCCACCTCTCCGTGCGCGCGATATTTGGACCATCGCCGGGGGATTTGCAAGGGGCGATTAAAGCGAAAATTCAACCTTCCGCAGTTCCGCCACAGACCCCGTTACAGCTCGTCCCCATCACCGTCTGCAAGATCGGCCTCGGTCATGTCCGCAGGCTTGGAAGACAGGGGTTCGGTAGGTGTTTTTTCCGTTGCAGGTTCGGTTTCTTGCGCAGGCCCCTGCCCTTGCAGCGTCTCAGGATTGCGCAGCCAGACATCGCGCTGCGCAAAGGGGATTTCAATACCTTCTTCGACAAACCGGCGGTTGATCTCGTGGTTCATATCCGATTTCACCGAAAGCACCCAGTTCACGTCGCGCAAGATGGCGCGAATTTCAAAATCCAGCGAATCCGCACCAAAGCCCTGAAACACCACGCTGGGCGCTGGATGCGCCAGAACCATCGGATGGGAATTGGCAATCTCACCTAAAATCTTCTCGACCACGCGGGTATCTGTGCCGTAGGCCACGCCCACCGGCACGATAACGCGCCCGATCGTGTTGCCCCGCGTGTAGTTCGTCACCACCCCGCTGATCAGGTCCGAGTTGGGAACGATCACATCGGTACGATCAAACGTCTCGATCCGCGTAGACCGCACCGAGATATCGCGCACATAACCCATCATCCCATTCACATCGATCCAGTCCCCCTTGGAGATTGGACGCTCGACCAGCAGGATGATCCCCGACACAAAATTCGACACGATGGTCTGTAGTCCAAAGCCGATCCCAACCGACAGCGCGCCGGCGACAATGGCCAGCGAAGACAGATCAAACCCCGCCAACATGATGGCCACCAGCGCGGCCAGGAATATCCCCACATAGCCGGTGCCCGCGGCAATCGCGTTCTGACCGCCCGGATCGATACTGGTCTTGGGCAGCAGAGAATTGCGCAGCCCGCTTTGCAACAGCCGGGTCAAGCCATAGCCGATGACAAACACTATTAGGAAGGTAAAGAAGTTGCGGGGCGAAATCGTAACGCCGCCAATGTCAAAACCAAGCAGCAAACGCGACCAGACTTCAAGCAAGTCAGTCTGTCGTGCGCCCCAATACAGCGCCAGAACCGGCAATGTCAGGATGGCGATTATAAACCCGGCCAACACCGAAAACAGTGAGTCCCGCGCCGACTCCCCTTGCCCGCTGAGCCAGCCGTAAACCGAGGTGATAAAGCGATGAAAGATCGTCAAAGCCGCAAACAGAACCAGCGTTTTCACCGCCGGGAAAACGATCCCCTCGGCTGCATTGGTGTAACCGACGGCGGCCAAAATCGGGCTCGCAATCCCCAACAGAAAAATCGCCCGGCGCAGAAAGTCCATCAGCTGGGTCAGCCCGGCACTTCTCGGCGTTTCGCTTGACTGCCCATCTTCGGCTTCTGGTTTTGTGGTCTGAATCCGGCGGATACGCAGAAGTACCAGCGCGGTTCCCACTACCACAGGAAAGCTGATAACGGCCCGCGTCGCGTCCGAGATATTTTCGATCTGATCAAACAGCAGCCCGAATTCGTACACGATCAGGAAGATCGCCAGAATATCCAAGTAAACCCGCAGCTGCGTGACACTCTTGCGGGATAGCCGGTTAAAGTTCTGTGCCGCCTGCGAGATGTGAACCTGACGTCCGATCCAGTCGTAATAAAATATAATCGCGGCCCAATAAGGAACATTCTGGATTAATAGCGTTCCGCGCAATCCCGGCAGGCCAGTCATTATGATCGCCTGAACCAGCAACCAGACACCCAGCCATGGCAGCAGAATCCGCAGCAGTGAAACCAGAAACGACCACACGCCGCTGCCCCGGCCGCCCAACTGCCGTAGATATTCACCTGCAGCCTCGGACCAGTAACGTCCGTAGTACAGTAAAATCCCTGCCGCGACGGTCAGGAAGAAAATGCCCAGCCCGCGCTCTTTCAGGTGTTTTTGAACGATGTTGGTTTTCAGGTTCAGCGCAGATTCATTGATCAGGCCTCGCACGGCCTCGACAATATCGACCCAGGCTGGGCCCCAATAGACAGGGTTAAGCGGCGATACACCGCGTTCTAAAAGCTCTTTTGTCTGTCGCTCGCGCAACAGGCTGTCTATCTCGCTGATCAGGCCGTTGGCGCGGCTGAACGCTTCTTCCGAGATGATTTGCGGCACCTGCAGGCTGGTCAGTTGGTTTTCCAGATGCTCGCGAAGCTTGGCAATCTCTTCGGGTTCGGTCGCATCCCCTTCGGGGGCTGGCCCCAACGCCTTGATCTGCGCGTCCAGCGTCTGGATACGGTCGGTATTGGCGCCACGTGCCTTGTTGAAATCCTCACGATAGTTGTGGATTTCAGCCCGCAGGTTTTCCAATGCCGCGTTTGACGTGCGATCGGATTCGATATCCTTCTCGGCGCGATCCGCCGTCTCAAGCCAGTTCTGGTAATATTCGCTTTGCCGATCAGTCAACTGGGCGGCAACGGGGCCGCCCAGCATGGCAAAACAAACCAGAAGAAACGCAAGAAACAGGCGAACCTGCCGCAGCATCATACGTCCTCGAATACGCCAGGAATGCTGCGTGGGGCTTCGGTCATCCAATCTGGCACCGGCAGTTCCTTTTCACGCAGGAATTCGGGATTGAACAGTTTGGACTGATAGCGCGTGCCAAAGTCGCACAGGATCGTCACAATGGTGTGGCCCGGCCCCAGATCCTTGGCCAGACGCACCGCGCCCGCCATGTTGATCGCGGTCGACCCGCCCATAACCAGACCCTCCTCGCGCAGCAGATCAAAGATGTATGGCAGCGCCTCGTTATCGGTCATCTGGTACGAGAAGTCTGGCTTGAACCCTTCAAGGTTCTTGGTAATGCGCACTTGACCGATACCTTCGGCGATCGAGCTGCCCTCCATAGCGATCTCACCAGTGGTGTAGTACGAATACAGTCCTGCCCCCATCGGATCGACCAAAGCGATCTTGACGCCCTTGGGCTGCAACGCGTCGGCCACGCCGGCCAGCGTACCACCCGAACCTACAGCGCTGACGAAGCCATCAACCTTGCCGCCCGTCTGCTCCCAAATCTCGGGGCCGGTGGTTTCCACATGGGCCTGACGGTTGGCAACATTGTCGAACTGATTGGCCCAGATCGCGCCATTGGGTTCAGTCTGCGCCAGTTCCTCGGCCAGACGGCGCGAATAATGCACAAAGTTGTTGGGGTTGCGATACGGGGCGGCCGGAACCTGAACCAGTTGCGCGCCCGCCAGACGCAGCATGTCTTTCTTTTCCTCGGATTGGGTTTCCGGGATCACGATCACCGTTTTGAACCCCATCGACGCGCCCACCAATGCAAGGCCAATACCGGTGTTACCAGCCGTGCCTTCGACAATGGTTCCGCCGGGCTTCAGTTCACCGCGCGCAATTGCGTCCTTGATGATGTAGAGCGCCGCGCGATCCTTGACCGATTGCCCCGGGTTCATGAACTCGGCCTTCCCGAGAATCTCGCAACCGGTCTCTTCACTGATGCGCTTCAACCGGATCAGCGGTGTTTTCCCGACTGCGTCGGCAAGGTCTCGTGCAATGCGCATGGCGCCCTCATTTCATTACGTATCAACGAAGATTTACAGATGCCGTGCGACAACCACAAGCGGCGATAGTTAACCGCGCAAACGATCGCGATGCCGGGCCAGCCAATTGGCCATCAACAACAGGGGCAAATCCTTGAATTCGTTGCTGTCGACCTTTTGAAGGAACGCGTCATATGGCAGGATTTGTGTGCGAATATCCTCACCTTCCGTAGCAACGCCACCATTGTCGATGGTCCGGGTCAAATCAGCCAACCCAACATAAAGGTAGACATACTCGGTCGATGACCCGCTCGAGGAGTAGGCACCGCCTGCATATTCCAAGGCGTTCAGCGACACCTGCGCCTCTTCCTGCACTTCGCGGTGGGCGGCCTGATCCGGCGTTTCACCGGGGTCGATCATGCCAGCTACCGGCTCCCACATCCACGGTTCGGGATCGTCGATCAGAAAAACCGGCGCGCGGAATTGTTCAACCAAAAGAACAGTGTCGCGCACCGGGTCATAAGGCAGAACAACGACGGCGGCCCCCTGCATCAATCCGCTCCGGTGCAGCACAGGACCCATCGTTCCGTCATGCTGGCGGTGCTGCACATCCAATTCTTCCACACCGAAATAATTGACATAGGCCCGCCGATGGCTTTGCACGATCACATCTTTTGCGACGTCACGCGGATCGCCCGTCTGGCGTTTTCGCGCAGCCAGCTTAGCCCAAGCCCGGGTGCGGATCGGCGCAAAGTTACGAGCGATCGTGGTTGCGTCGACCTTGCCGTAATAGGCCAGCTCTTCTTGTGCAGCCAGCAAGGTCACTTCGGACCATTCATCAACCCAGGCCTGCAACGACCACGGCTTGTCTGGTGTCCACAATTCGGGTTCGGGAAAGAACACACTAGCCTCGGCGCGTGAGCCGTCAGCAACGTCCACACCGTGCGGGCTGAGATCATAGTCGAACCCACCTTCGTAAAAAGCCAATCGTTTCAGGTCTTCGGGGCTGAAACCCTGAACCAGCAACCCCATGGCCTGACTCCCCTTTTCTGGAACAATCATCGGGAAGGCCTGGCCTGCCACGCCATAAACAGCATGGTCCGGCAAACTGGCCTGAGATATTTTTATTTGTGACAGCGGGTGGCCAAGCACACATTCCAGCAGCGGCAAATGCCTAAGCGTGCCGTAAAAAAACAAATCGGACACTAGAGTAAAGCTCGTCTAAATTCTGGTGAGTTATCGCCAGCGACGGCCGGCTTCTTCTGTTGCAAGCCCTGCGATAAGAGCTCCGATAGCCAAAGTCCACAGAATTTCCGGAACGATGAGCAGTTTGCCGTAGTCCACACCAATCTGGAAAATGGCCGTGAGCGCCTCAAACGGGCCGTCATAGCGATGACGCATGGCCAGTCGGAACATCTCGTAGCAACCCTGAACAAAAAGGGCCCAGAACACCAAGGATACAACCCCAGCGATGCCATTATTGACCGCGGCGGTCCAGCCGCGACCAACGCGCTTTCCCATCACCTTCCAACCACAGGCCACCGCAATAATCATGTTGACATAGGTGAACCAGCCATAGTCCTTGCCCTCTTCGCCGTTGCTGATAATCATGCTCGACACGATAAAGGCCACTGCCAATAGGCATAGTGAAGCAACAAGTCGCGGCGCAGTAGGCATTCGGAATTTCCCTTTGTTAACTGGGTTTTGCTATAGTGATCTGTGTCACATCGCAGTTGCCAGTGTCAAAGGCCGCGCCACACGCGGTTAAATAATAGTTCCACATGCGCCGGAAACGCTCGTCAAAGCCCATTTCCGAAATTTCGTCCCATTTGTCGTTGAACGTCTCGTACCAACGACGCAATGTCAGGTCATAACTTTTACCGAATTCCCGCGATTTCACGACGTTCAATCCTGCCTCTGCCACCTGCTGTTTCAGGATCGTCGGCGCGGGGAGCATTCCGCCGGGAAAGATATATTTCTGAATGAAATCAACGCCGTTCTTGTAAATATCCCAACGGTGATCGGCAACGGTTATGATTTGAAGGGTCGCGTGCGCACCGGGTTTCAACCGATCACGCACAGTCTCAAAGTAAACCGGCCAGTATTTCTGTCCGACGGCTTCGAACATCTCAATCGAGGCGATGCCGTCATACTGGCCACGCTCGTCGCGATAATCTTGCAATTTGAACTCAACAAGGTCAGAAAGTCCTAATTTTTCAATTCTTTGCCTTGCAAAGTTTAACTGTTCCTGGCTGATCGTCAAACCTGTGACCCGAAGGCCACGCTCTTTTGCGGCATATTCAGCGAAACCGCCCCATCCGCAACCGATCTCAAGGATGTGGTCACCGGGTTTGGCACCCATTTCATCGACTAGGCTGGCATATTTCGCAGTCTGCGCTTTCTCCAGGCTTTCCTGCCCTGTTTCGAACAGCGCGCTGGAATAGGTCATCGTTTCATCCAGCCACAGCCTGTAGAAATCGTTCCCCAAATCGTAATGGTACGAGATGTTCTTCTTGGCCTGTCGACGGTTGTTGTTGTGCAACCAAAATCGAAGGCGTTCATAGGCTTGCACCAGGAACCTTCCAGTGAAATCGTCATACACCGTCTCAGTCCCTAAATGCACCAGATCCATGAACGATCGCAGGTCGGGCGTGCTCCACCCACCCTCTAGATAAGAATCCGAAAAACCCAGCTCACCCTCTCGGATCAAACGCGCAAATACGTCGGGATCGTGAATGTCCACGCGCGCCACTGGCCCCGGCTTGGCACCTTCGGATCGGAACACGCGCCCATCGGGCAAAGCGATATCCATTCGCCCCGAACCCATCCGGTTCAACATTTTGAACACTTGAGCAAAGTATCTGGGCAGGTCTTTTTGCCCTTCAGTTGTCGTCAGGATCATCCGCTCTCCCCTGTGCGGCCGCAGTTAAAAGCTAGGCCGAGTTTGTGTTTGTGGCAAGTTTTCAGTTCCTTACCCGGTTTTTCGGCCTTCATAAGCCGCCAAGGCGCACGCTCGGCCAGCGGCCAGATCGACCACTGGTGAAGGGTAATTTTCCGCCGGATCAAGCGCCCACGAATGCGGCACCGCCCCAAAATAAGCCAACGCCGTAGCCGAAGGCTTGGTCTGCCCTTCGGCGATCCAGTGTTTTAGATAAACACCATCAGGATCAAATTTTTCCTGCTGTGTCAGCGGGTTAAATATCCGAAAGAACGGTGATGCATCGGGACCCGAGCCTGCAACCCACTGCCAACCCATAGCATTCGCCGCCGGGTCCCAGTCTATCAGGCAGTCGGCAAACCAGTTCATTCCGATTTTCCAGTGCGTCATCAGATGCTTGGTCAAGTAGCTGGCGACAATCATGCGCGCGCGGTTGTGCATACGGCCGGTCACATACATTTGACGCAATCCCGCATCGACAACCGGAATTCCAGTGCGGGCCTGTCGCCAAGCAACAACTGAGGGATGATCGGCGTCCGTGTTCCACGGAAACGTATCCCATTCCGGTTTCCAGTTCCCGCTGAGCAAACGCGGTGTGTGATACATCAAGTGATACGCAAACTCACGCCAAACTAATTGACGCAAGTAGGCGTCTGTCCCTTGCGTGCCGTTCATCGCAACCCGCTGTACCGCATGCCAGACACTGCGGGGGCCGATTTCGCCAAGCGATAGGTATTCGGACAGATCCGAGGTGCCCTCCAAATCCAAACGGTCCCGATCGTGCGAATAGTCTTGGATTCGGTCCAGAAACTCGTGCAAAGCCTCAAAGGCGGCATTCTCGCCGGGGCGGACAAAAGGTGCGACCACGGCTGCGCCCCGGTTCATTGCCGCACCCAGGTTCCAACCGGTCAGGTTTTCCGAAGTCGGCCAATTCAAGGGTGCTTTGATCGACGACACGCCTTCAGGCGTGGCAACTTCTCGGCCTTGAACGGATCGCCACATCGGTGTGAACACACGAAACGGCTGGCCTGTTTTGGTTGCTACGGTCCAGGGCTCAAACAGTAAGTGACCCGCAAAGGATTTGGCCTCTACCCCCTGCTCTGCCAAAGCAGACTTAATGCGTGTGTCACGGTCGATGGCATCAGGATCATACGCTCGCGTCCAATAGACGCCGCTGGCTCCGGTTTCTGCGAAAAGGTTCTGCAAAACAGTCAGCGCGTCCCCGCGCCGCAGGATTAATCGGCTGCCAATGTGCGACAGAGATTGCGCGAAGGCCTCAAGCCCCAGCCCAAGCCGCCATTTCGGCGCGGCACCGAGCGCTTGAGCCAAATCATCCAGAATGAAAACCGGCAGAATAGGACGACCCGTTTGGGCCGCAGCACTTAGCGCGGGATGGTCCGACAGGCGTAAATCCCGTCGGAACCACATGATGATCGGTGATTGTTTGTTATCCATGACCGCCCGGCTGTTTTCTTCGCATTACGAAGCCGAGCAGAAACCGGATCACAAAACGGCGTCAAGTGCGCCCAATAACTGATCAATTTCCTGTTGCGAGGTATAGTGCGTAAAGCTGACCCGCAGCACGCCCTGATCCAAATCCACACCCATCGCCTGCAACGGGCGCACGGCGTAAAAATCGCCGCCTCCTGCCATGATCCCGTGTTCAACCAGATCGGTGGCCACGGCTTCGGCATTCCGGCTCAGCGATAACGCTACGGTCGGAGCGCGACGCGTAGCATCTGAGGTACCGATCAAGCGTACGGCATTTCGATCCTTGACCGCGTCCAATACGGGCTGAAGCAGCGCAACCTCCTGACCGCGCATAAGGTCATGCACAAAAGCTCCACGTTCGGTTGCGTTACCCTTGGGGCCGTTATGATGGTCGCACAAAAGATCAACGTAATCCGCCATACCTGCACTGGCCGCGACCTGCGCGTGATCCGGACCCGCCGGGGTGAAACGCTTGTACAGCGCGTCTGAATTGAAATAGTGCGCCTGGTTTGGCAGCAGCTCTCCAAGCGCACGCCGGATCACCATGCAACCCTGATGCGGACCGTAGGTTTTATAGGCCGAGAACAGATAGATATCCGGCCCGAGATCGCCGACATTTGGGAACCCATGTGGCGCGTATGAAACGCCATCTACACAGACAAACGCCCCCGCCGCATGGGCAATGGCGGTGATTTCGGTGACCGGGTTGATCTCTCCGATCACGTTGGAACAATGCGGGAAACAGACCAGACGCACCTTCTCGTCCAGCAAGTTCTCAAGATCCTGCGGGTTGAGCGAACCGGTTTCCGGGTCGATCTGCCATTCGCGGATTTCAAACCCGTCCTCGACCAGACGCCGCCACGGTCCCGAGTTGGCCTCGTGATCCTGATTGGTGACAACGATGGCATCGCCCGGCTGCATCCACTGGCGAAATGCCTGCGCCAAAACATAGGTGTTCTGAGTGGTCGAGGGGCCAAAGCTCAGCTCATCGGTGTTCACGCCCAGAATCGCAGCCATGCGTGCGCGGGCTTCATCCATCTCTTCGCCTGCCAGACGGCTGGCGTCATAGGGGCCGTAGGGCTGCACTTTGCGTTGAGTATAGTAGCGCGTCAGCCGGTCCAGCACCGGCTTACAAGTATATGACCCGCCTGCATTTTCAAAGAACGCCTGACCTTGCAGGCTGGGCTCGGAAAAAGCCGGGAACTGCGCCCTAACGAAATCGATATCAAGAGTGCCCATGGCACGTCGCTCCTTGCTCATGCTGCTTGTTCCGATGACGTGCCCGTGCATGATTTCGGACAACTCGGAAATCACGGCAGGTCTTCCAGCCCAGCCACAGCCCCAGTCAAACAAACAGAAGCACGGGCAGTCTTTCGGGACCAGATCTGGCAATCAAAAGACGCGGATACATAGCCAGCGGCCCTGAGCTCGGTCAACCCGGCATGAAACAAAAAAGCCCCGACGCTTGTCCGGGGCTTTCGAAGGGCTGAATTGGATTCAGCGGCGTCGCTGTTCGTTCGCAAGACCGATGAAGATCGACACGCACATCAGCACCAGAACGATCGCAAACGGGAAGCCTGTTGCAATCGCAGCAGCCTGCAGCGCACCCAGGCCGCCACCCAGCAATAGAACGATCGCGATTGCGCCCTCCAGAATGCACCAGAACACACGCTGCGCCGTCGGCGCATCGGTTTTGCCACCTGCCGTGATCGTATCAATCACCAACGAGCCGGAATCCGAGCTGGTGACGAAGAATACAACCACCAGAACGATGCCAACGAAGGACAGCAAACCTGTCATCGGGAATTGTTCAAACATGGAGAACATCTTGAGTTCTAGCGCAGCATCCGACAGGGCCTGCCCCGAACCGGACATAACCTGATCCAATGCGGCTCCACCAAAAACGCTCATCCACAGGGCACCTACAACGGTTGGGATCAGGATCACGCAAGTCACGAATTCGCGCACGGTTCGGCCGCGCGAGATTCGAGCGATGAACATGCCGACGAAAGGTGACCAGGAGATCCACCACGCCCAGTAGAAGGTGGTCCAGCCCTGCATAAAGTTGGTGTCTTCGCGACCGACCCAGTTCGACAGTGCAGGCAATGCGACGACGTATTCAATCAGGCTGTCGAAGAAGCCGGTCAGAATCGCCACGGTAGGCCCAAGGATCAGCACCAGCAGCAACAAGGCCGCGGCCAGGATCATGTTGGCCTCGGACAACCGCTTTACGCCCTTATCGAGGCCAGCAACCACTGAGATCAATGCGAATGCCGTGATCAGACCGATCAGCAGAACTTTCATCCCGTCCGTAATCGGAACATCGAACAGATAATTCAGACCAGCCAGCGCTTGCGTTGCGCCCAAGCCCAGCGATGTCGCCAAACCGAAGATCGTGGCGAACACGGCTAGAACGTCAATGATGTGACCCAACGGACCCCATGTCGCCTCGCCAAACAGTGGGTAGAACACCGACCGCATGGTCAGCGGCAGACCGCGGTTAAAGCTGAAGAACGCCAGCGCCAGTGCCACTACCGCATACACGGCCCAAGGGTGCATACCCCAGTGAAAAATGGTGGCTGCCATCGCCAGCTTCTTCGAGGCTTCGGGGTCCTCCAGACCGGCACCTAACGGTGCCCAGTCGGTGCGAAGGCCATCCTCGCCAGCGGCAACCCCGCCCAGCGACGACCCGTAATGCGAGATTGGCTCGGCCACGCCCCAGAACACCAGACCGATGCCCATACCCGCGGCAAACAGCATCGAGAACCACCCGGCATAGCTGTAATCCGGCTTGGCATCATCCCCGCCCAGACGGATCGAACCATACGGCGTGACGATCAGCAGTAGTGAAAACACGACAAAGATGTTCGCCGCAATCATGAACACCCAGTCGAAATTGCTGGTCAAAGCCGGTCGAAGCCAGCCAAAGAACTCGCTCGCCTGCTCGCGGAACACCAGCGAGAAGAACACGAATGCAATGATGGTTAGCCCCGAAACGGCAAAGACCGGATTGTGGACGTCCAGACCCATGATCTGAACGTTGTCCTGACCGACTTCATAGTCGGTTTCCGTATTGTCGGACATTATCTTTCCTTCCCCTTATCGATGCGCAGGACATCCAATATCCGGATCGGCAAGGGCGTAACTGAGAAGACCACCTATTACTTAAAAGCGACAAATTGCGTAAAAGTGACAGGCTTGCTTCATATGACCGCCATGACGAAAATCGGTCGCTGTAAATGAAAACAGGCCGGGCAATCGCCCCGGCCTGCACACAAAAAGCTGTCGAAGGATTTAGCCCTGAACCTTGGTGTAGGTCCCCTCACCCGCCAGAATTCCGCGGAACCCGCCCGGCTCATCCAAGCCAAATACGATCAGCGGCAGGTTGTTGTCGCGTGCCAGTGCAATGGCCGAGGCATCCATGACGCGCAACCGCTTTGCCAGCACGTCATCATAAGTAACCGTGTCATAGCGCACTGCGTCCGCGTGTTCTTTGGGGTCTTTGTCATAAACCCCATCCACACCGTTTTTGCCCATGAAAATCGCCTCACACGCCATTTCATTGGCACGCAGAGTCGCGGCGGTGTCGGTGGTAAAATACGGGTTGCCAGTTCCCGCAGCAAAAATGCAAACCCGCTTTTTCTCAAGGTGGCGCACGGCGCGACGGCGGATATAGGGCTCGCAAACCTCATCCATGCGAATGGCTGAGATGACACGAGTGAACACACCGATTTCCTCAAGTGCCGACTGCATCCCCAGCGCGTTCATCACCGTGGCCAGCATGCCCATATAATCGGCCGTTGTGCGCTCCATCCCCTGTGCTGAACCGCTGAGGCCGCGGAAAATGTTGCCCCCGCCGATGACCATGCAAATCTCGACCCCCAGATCATGCACCGACTTGACCTCTTGTGCGATGCGCTGAACGGTGGGGGGATGCAAGCCAAACCCCTGATCGCCCATCAACGCCTCGCCCGAGATTTTCAGCATCACGCGATTGTACTTGGTTTTGGCGGTCTCGGTGGATTCGAGGGTCGGGGAAAGGCTCATGTTGCGCTCCGGGCTGGCACGGGTTTATTTTCCGGCGCAAAATGAAGCAAAACCTCCGCAGGTTCAATGCGATTGGTGACGATTGAGGCAGCCCGAATGGACAATAACGACAGATCGCAGATTTGGGACCGCCTTCCCCCCATCCCCGACGACAAACCAGTGTTGATTGCGGGGCCGACCGCTTCGGGCAAATCGGCCCTGGCCCTGCAGATTGCCGAGACGTTCGGCGGCGTGATCGTCAATGCGGATGCGAGCCAAGTCTATGACTGCTGGCGTGTAATTTCGGCCCGCCCTTCGATCGAAGAAGAGGCCCGCGCGCCGCATCTGCTTTACGGCCACATCGCGTATGATCAGGAGTATTCGACGGGTCATTGGCTGCGCGAGGTAACGCCACTGCTGACCGGGGGGCAGCGCCCGATAATCGTGGGCGGCACCGGCTTGTATTTCTCGGCGTTAACCGAAGGGATGGCCGACATCCCCGCCACGCCGCTGGAAATCCGCGCCGAGGCAGACCAACTAGACCTGACCGTATTAATTGCTGGTGTCGATACGCGGACACAGGAACGGATCGACACGCAGAACCGCGCCCGTGTTCAGCGAGCTTGGGAGGTGCAGCGGGCCACCGGACGAAGCCTGAGCGACTGGCAGGCTGAGACACCGCCGCCCGTTCTGAATTTGACTGACACGGTTCCGATCGTTTTTGACGTGGATAAACAATGGCTTCTTGATCGCATCACCCGGCGGTTCGATCTGATGCTGGACTCTGGCGCGCTTCAAGAGGTCGAAGCGATGCGAGACCTCTATGATCCGACGTTGCCCGCCTTCAAAGCCATCGGCGTTCCCGAATTGCTGGCCTATCTTGACGGTCATCTTACGCTGGACGCCGCCAAAGAGCGTGCAACTATTGCCACCCGCCGATTCGCCAAACGTCAGCGCACCTGGTTTCGCGCACGGATGAAGAACTGGAATCAGATAGATTTCTCAAAACGATACAAGCCGTAGTTCAAACTTCATCTCCGAGAATCCTTTCCAGCGATTCCCAAAAACGCCAATTGTTTCGGTTTACGACAGTATACATCGCTTGAAATAAGACGCTGCGGGCCCGAGACAACAGCAAACACTCCCAGCCATGTCGTTTTTGTGCTATCTACGTCGATTTCGAACATTGACCTCATTTGAATTCTAGGGCGGAATAGCCCCATGGGGATGATGAAAATCCAACGAGTATTCCGAGAACCTGCTGTTCACCTCAATATGGTCTGAACGGTTCCAACCTTCTTCAATAAAAAGAACATGTCACAGGGAGAGACATCGATGAATAAGCAAACCTTTACCGGAGCACCGATTCACTGGGCGGCAGAGATGCATGCTCAGGAATATCGGGACGGCAAATTAAGCCGGCGCGAGTTTCTGACCCGCGCCACGGGTCTGGGTGTTACTGCTGTAGGTGCTTACGGCATGATTGGCTTGGCAGCCCCTGTCCGCGCCGAGGGCGAAGATACCAGACAAGAAGGCGGCACCCTGCGCGTCCAGATGAGCGTTCGTGCCTTGAAAGACCCACGCACGTATGACTGGTCGGAAATGGGCAACCAAACCCGCGGCACAATGGAATACCTGGTCGAATACAACTCGGACGGTACATTCCGCGGAATGTTGCTGGAAGGTTGGGAAATCAATGATGACGCCACTGTCTACACACTGAAACTGCGCCCAGGTGTGAAGTGGACCAACGGCGATGATTTCACTGCAGATGACGTGGCACGCAATATTGCGCGTTGGTGTGACAAAAGCTCGGAAACCAATTCGATGGCAGGTCGCTTTGCGACACTGATCGACGCGGACACCGGCCAGGCTATCGAAGGCTCGATCGAAGTTGTTGATCCGACGACGGTGAAATTGAACCTGCCAAGCTCGGATATTTCATTGATTGCCGGCATGTCCGACTATCCGTCGGCCATCGTGCATAGTTCGTTCAATGAAAACGACCTACTCAACAACGTCGGAACCGGTCCCTACATCCTTGAAGAGCTGGAAGTCGGGGTCAAATGCACATTGGTGCGCGCACCTGACCACACCTGGTGGGGTGAAGAAGTGTTTGGTCCTGCGACATTGGATCGTATCGAATATATCGACTACGGCACCGATCCGTCGGCATGGCTGGCAGCCCTGGAATCGGACGAAGTCGATATGCTGCACGAATCCGTGGGTGAATTCATCGATGTGATGGACGGCCTCGGCTATGAGAAATCCGAAGTGATCACCATGGGAACCCTCGTGATTCGCCCCAATCAGCTGGCCGAAGTTGACGGCAAACAGGTTTATGCCGACAAACGCGTGCGCAAAGCTCTGCAAATGGCGGTGGACAACAGCGTTCTGCTTGAATTAGGCTATGGCGGCCGCGGCACGCTGGCTGAAAACCACCATGTCGGGCCTATCCATCCGGACTATGCAGAACTGCCCAAGCAAACGGTCGATCCGGCTGGGGCGAAAAAGCTCATGGAAGAAGCTGGCATGGCTGATTTCGAGCACGAACTGCTGTCGATTGACGACGACTGGCGCCGTAACACAACCGACGCTGTTGCCGCGCAGCTGCGGGACGCGGGCATCAATGTAAAACGCACGGTTCTGCCGGGGAACACCTTCTGGAACGACTGGACGAAATACCCCTACAGTTCAACCAACTGGAACCACCGCCCTCTGGGCGTACAGATCTGGGCATTGGCGTATAAATCCGGTGAAGCTTGGAACGAGTTCGGTTGGGCCAACTCCGAATTCGACGCCATCCTGACCGAAGCCCTGGCCATTGCCGACGCCGACAAACGGCGCGAAGTGGTCGCTAAAGGCGAGGCGCTGATTCAGGAAGAAGGCGTGACCATCCAACCCTACTGGCGCGCGCTGTATCGCCATATGAAAGATGGTCTGGTCGGAACCGATATGCATATCGCTTTCGAACATCACCACTACAAGTGGGGCTGGTCGGCCTAAAACCTGTCAGACAATCAACGGGGGCGCCTGATCCAGGCGCCCCTTTCCAGCCGCAGACAACCCGGCGTCAAGTTGGAAGTCCGAGGCCAGAAAATGGTCCAAAGATCTGCGGAACACCCGAAAAACAGGGGCCATCATGGGACTATTCATCCTCCGACGGTTTGGCGTCATGCTGTTGACAGCATTGTGCCTGACGTTCGTGGTCTTCTTTCTGACCAACCTATACCCAAACTTGGAAAAGCTGGCCAAAACCCAGGGCAACCAACGGATGTCCGACGAACAGGTCGAGGCCTGGCTGGGTAATCGTGGCTACCTGCAACCCACGTTGGTCAAATATGGCCAATGGCTGGGCGTGGCACCGGGGTTTTCCAAAACTCTGGATGACGGCACATTCGTGGGCACCTGCACCCGACCCGGATTGACTGAGGAAACCACGCCCCGGTTTTGCGGCATCCTTCAGGGGGACTGGGGCTATTCCACTGTTTTCAAGGATGAGGTCGGCACCATTGTCGCCAAGCGATTGGGCAATACCGGCTACTTGATGATGTGGGTTTTGATCCTGATGGTCCCCTCAGCCCTGTTGGTGGGCGTACTGGCCGGGATGCGCGAAGGCTCAGCGCTGGATCGGTCTCTGTCTACATTCTCAATCATAACGACGGCGACGCCAGAATATGTGTCGGGCGTGATCTTCATTGCCATCTTCACCTCATCCACCGTTGGTCTGAAATGGTTCAAAGGCACTGCAACGCAGGCGATGGACAATCCGACCTTCGAGAACTTTTTCCTGCCGGTACTAACCATTGCGTTGTATGGTATGGGTTATATCGCCCGAATGACCCGCGCCTCGATGACCGAGGTGATGACAGCGCAGTACATCCGCACCGCACGGCTGAAAGGCGTATCCTTCCCCAACATCGTCATGAAACACGCGCTGCGCAATGCGCTGATCGCGCCCTTTACCGTCATTATGCTGCAGTTCCCATGGCTGTTGAACGGCGTGGTGATTGTTGAGACGCTGTTCAACTACAAGGGTTTCGGTTGGGCACTGGTGCAGGCGGCGGGCAACAACGACATCCAGTTGCTGTTGGCGATTTCGGTCGTGTCGGTCTTTGTGGTGCTGTTGACCCAGCTGATCTCGGATATCGGCTATGTCTACCTCAACCCGCGCATTCGCATTTCTTAAGGAGGGTTAGAACATGGAACCACTTACCTGGACCGGCTCTATCGCCTTCCTGAACCCGCTGCTGATGATCGCAATCGCAGCCCTTCTGGTCTCCATCGTGACTTGGATAGTTGGCAGTATCGTACTGCCCGAGGCGCCGATGAGTGTGAATCTGGACGGCACGCTCAGCTCAGGATCGGGCATGCGTGGGTTGACGCAAAAGGCGCTGCGCTACAGCTTTGCTGCCTGTGTCGCGCTTGCCGTGGCCTATATCGTGCTGGGCATCGTGTTGGGTACCAGCGCGGGGATCATCGGTGCGATCTCACAGCAGTTTCTACCTGTCTGGCTGTCGCTGATCATCCTGTACGCCATGTCGATCGCGTTTAAGCGGCGTCTGGGCCTTTATGGCAAACTGTTCGACAGCCCCATCGGCATGATCGGCTTCGGCCTTGTGATGTTCTGGGTTTTCACCGGCATCTTTGGGGCATTGGACCTGATCGTCACCCATGACCCGCTGTCACAGATTTCTGGGATGAAAAACAAAGTTCCCGGAACACCTCTGCCAAGCCCGGAAGAGGGGGAATACACCTGGTATCTGTTGGGGGGTGACAACCTTGCCCGCGACGTCTTCAGCCGCATGGTCAAAGGTGCCTGGATCGTGGTGCAGATTGCGCCGCTGGCAACGTTGTTTGCCTTTATGGTCGGGATCACTCTGGGTCTGCCCGCGGGTTACTATGGCGGTCGGTTGGATACGTTCCTGTCCTTCCTGGCCAACCTTATCCTGGCCTTCCCGGTGATCTTGCTGTTCTACCTGCTGGTGACACCGGAAATCGTAGCGACGGGCGTGCCGAACTATATGGCTGCTGTGTTGTTCGTCTTTCCGATCCTATTCATAGGCGTTCTGCTGAATTCACGCTATTACACGCGACCGAATTTCCGCACACCGCTGCTGATCGGGGTTTTAGGCGTTGCGATCTGGTTCTACCTGTCGCTGATCTCGACCGGTGGTTACATCATCAATACCGATAGCTATCGCATCTGGGGACTGCCGACTTATCTGGACCTGTTCGATATTCCTGGCGGCATCCTGGTGGTGTTCGTATCCGTTGTGTTCGTGAATTCACCCACCGTGTTCCGCATCGTGCGTGGTTTGGCGTTGGACATAAAGACGCGAGATTATGTGGCGGCGGCGCAAACCCGTGGAGAAGGTCCATGGTACATCATGCTGTGGGAAATTCTGCCAAACGCGCGCGGTCCGCTGATCGTCGATTTCTGCCTGCGGATTGGCTACACCACCATCCTTTTGGGAACCTTAGGTTTCTTCGGACTGGGGCTGCCACCGGAAAGCCCAGACTGGGGTTCGACGATCAACGAGGGGCGCAAGCTGTTGTCGATCTATCTGCACCCTGCCCTTCCGCCTGCGCTGGCCCTGTTGTCACTGGTTCTTGGATTGAACCTGCTGGCGGACGGCCTGCGTGAGGAAAGTCTGAAGGACTGATGTGATCGAGGCCGGGGGCCCTGCCCCCGGACCCCCGAAGTATTTTCGAAAAGATGAAAATGGTCGCTTGATCAATTTCATCAGGGAGTAGGAAACGATGAACAAACTGGCGGAATATGACGGCCCGATCCTCGAGATCGACAAGCTGTCGATTTCCTTCTTTACCCGTCTGCGGGAAATTCCGGCCGTGATGGATTTCTCGGTCAGTGTGCAACCGGGTGAAGCTGTAGGATTGGTTGGTGAGTCAGGCTGCGGCAAATCCACAGTGGCACTGGGTGTCATGCAGGACTTGGGCAAAAACGGTCGGATCGTCGGCGGCACCATCAAGTTCAAGGGGCGTGATCTGTCCGAGATGACCTCGGACGAGTTGCGCGACATTCGTGGCAATGAAATCGCGATGATCTATCAGGAGCCGATGGCCTCGCTGAACCCGGCGATGAAGATCGGCAAACAGTTGATGGAAGTGCCCATGATCCACGAAGGCGTCGGCGCAGAAGAGGCCTATGCCCGCGCGCTTGAGGTGGTCACCGATGTACGCTTGCCCGACCCCGAGCGTATGCTGAATTCCTTCCCCCATCAGTTGTCGGGTGGTCAACAGCAGCGGATCGTCATCGCCATGGCGTTGATGTCAAAACCAGCGCTGCTGATCCTGGACGAACCAACCACCGCGTTGGATGTGACGGTTGAGGCCGCCGTGGTAGAGTTGGTCAAGGATCTTGGAAAGAAATACGGCACCTCGATGCTTTTCATCTCGCACAACCTGGGTCTAGTGCTTGAGACCTGTGACCGGCTGTGCGTGATGTATTCGGGTGAAGCGGTCGAGCGTGGCTCGATTCATGATGTGTTCGACGAGATGCAGCATCCTTACACGCAGGCGCTATTCCGCTCGATCCCCTTGCCCGGCGCTGACAAGAACGCACGCCCGCTGGTGGCCATTCCGGGGAACTTCCCTCTGCCGCATGAACGCCCGCCGGGCTGTAACTTTGGTCCGCGCTGCGACTATTTTGAGGAAGGCCGTTGTGACGCGCAAAACATTCTGATGGAGCCGGTGCCGGGCAATGATCGGCACCACACGCGCTGTCTGAAGTTCCAGGAAATCGATTGGAACGCACCGATCACCATGGCTGAACAGAAGGAAAAGGGCGAAATCGGGCGCACAATTCTGAAGATGGACAATCTCAAGAAATACTATGAGGTGGCCGCGAATGCCCTGTTCGGGGGTGGAGAGACCAAAGTTGTAAAGGCCAATGAAACGTTGAGCTTCGAGGCCCACGAGTCCGAGACACTGGCCATTGTGGGTGAATCCGGTTGCGGAAAATCCACCTTCGCCAAGGTGTTGATGGGGCTGGAAACGGCCACCGACGGTCAGATCTTGCTGGACAACCGCAATATCGAAGCTGTCCCGATTGAGGAGCGCGACACCAAGACCGTGGGCGAGGTTCAGATGGTGTTCCAGAACCCGTTCGACACACTGAATCCATCGATGACCGTAGGCCGTCAGATTATCCGCGCATTGGAAATTTTCGGCGTCGGAAATTCCGAGGCTGAACGTAAGCAACGTATGCTGGAACTACTGGACCTGGTGAAGCTACCCCGCGCCTTTGCGGATCGAATGCCGCGCCAGTTGTCGGGCGGACAGAAGCAACGTGTCGGTATCGCCCGCGCCTTTGCAGGGGACGCCCGCATTGTGGTGGCGGATGAGCCCGTCTCGGCCCTGGATGTGTCCGTTCAGGCGGCGGTGACTGATCTGTTGATGGAGATTCAGCGCGAGCACAAGACCACGCTGCTGTTCATCAGCCACGACCTGTCCATTGTGCGTTACCTCAGCGACCGGGTGATGGTGATGTATCTTGGCCATGTGGTCGAACTGGGCACCACCGATCAGGTCTTTGCGCCGCCCTACCACCCCTATACCGAAGCCCTGCTGAGCGCTGTTCCCATTGCGGATACGTCGATCGAGAAGCAGCACATCGTGCTTGAGGGGGATATTCCGTCAGCCATGAATCCACCGCCGGGTTGCCCGTTCCAGACCCGGTGCCGTTGGAAATCCGAAGTTCCGGGCGGGTTGTGTGAACGCGACGTACCGCCAGTGAAAACTCTGGCCGATGGTCATCAGGTGAAATGTCATCTGGCCGAAGATATACTGGCCCGTATGGAGCCGGTCATCAAAATCGCCGCGGAATAGGCTTCAAAATTGGTGCAAAGGGCGTCGGTTTCTGATCGGCGCCCTTTGGCATTACTTGAACAAATTTTCTCATAAGCATTTTAGCTAAATGTATCTGGTCAAAGGAGACCTAAGCATCGAATTTAGCTCAACCGCCCCAGATAACCTTCACGTAGTTCTGGGTTTCCTTGTAAGGTGGTACGCCGCCGTGTTTCTCAACCGCCTGAGGTCCGGCATTGTAGGCCGCCAGCGCCAGACGCCACGATTTGAACTTGCGGTATTGCCAGGATAGATACCGCGCGCCACCTTCCAGATTTTGCTGTGGATCATGCGGATTCACACCCAAAAGCTGCGCTGTACCGGGCATCAGCTGTGCCAGTCCCAAAGCGCCTTTGTGTGATACTGCACGTGGATTCCAACCGCTTTCTTGTTGAACCAAGCGCAGGAAAAGCTCTTCCGGGACGTTATGTTTGCGTGCCGCCTGACGCGCCAGTGTCATATACTGACCGCGATACTTCCCGGTATAGCGTTTGTTAAACTTCGGTTGAGCAGTCTTGGGTTTAAGCCGTTCGGAATCCCGATACTGGGTTGCGGCGCGCGTGTCCAAAATCTTGGATTGTTTAAGGAAAATGTCTTTCCGGCTTTTGGTCGACAACGTTTGTGCGGCCACCGGAACCGAGACCAGAGCAACACATAAACCAACAAAACAACCAACCAGAAAACGCATTAAAGCCAATCTCGCTTAGTCAGGAACCTTATGGAGTATAGATATCTCAGTTTATAATGAAAGCATGGTTAACCGAACCTGAGTAATTTCTTGCTCAGTGTTGCATGCAGTAACTGTGTTTCAACCAAGACGCAGGCCGTATAGGGTCGCTGGGAAACACTGCGCCAGATTCGGCGCGCATACGTCAATTCAAAACGGGGAAATACATGGCGGGTTCAGTCAACAAGGTCATTCTGGTCGGAAATCTTGGCCGCGATCCCGAAGTCCGGACATTCCAGAACGGTGGCAAGGTTTGCAATCTGCGCATCGCCACATCCGAGACCTGGAAAGACCGCAACACAGGTGAGCGTCGCGAACGTACCGAGTGGCACTCGGTCGCGATCTTCAACGAAGGGCTTGTCCGCGTGGCCGAGCAATACCTGCGCAAAGGGTCCAAGGTTTATCTTGAAGGCCAACTGCAGACCCGCAAATGGCAGGATCAATCCGGACAGGATCGGTATTCGACCGAAGTTGTTCTACAGGGCTTTGGCTCTACCCTTGTGATGTTGGATGGCCGCGGCGAAGGCGGCGGCGGTGGCGGCCAATCGGGCGGTTACGGCGGCGGTCAGGCCGGGGGTGGATACGGCGATCCTTATGGCGCACCGTCCAGCGCCCCTGCCCCGGCATCCGGTGGAATCGACGACGACGAGATTCCGTTCTAAGCGTAGCGGAGGCAAATCATGACATGGTCCTTCTCACTCGGCCGGTTTCTGGGGTCCGAGTTGAGGGTCCATGTCACCTTTTTCCTGCTGCTGGCTTGGGTCGGTTTCGCCGCCTATTCCCGCGGCGGGCTGCCAGCCGCCATCGAAAACCTGATCTTTGTGCTGGCTTTGTTTGCCTGCGTCGTCGCGCATGAATTCGGCCATGCGCTGATGGCACGGCGATACGGCATCAAAACCCCAGACATAACCTTGCTGCCAATTGGCGGTTTGGCGCGGTTGGAACGGATGCCCGAAAAGCCGATGCAAGAGGTTTGGGTGGCCCTTGCCGGTCCGGCGGTGAATATCGTCATCTGGATCATTCTGGTCGCGCTGGGGGCTGGTATGCCACTTGAGACAATGGCGCAGATCGACACCACTGTTCCGGGTCTGTTGAACCGTCTGGCATATGTGAATTTGCTGCTGGCCGCCTTCAATATGATACCAGCTTTCCCAATGGACGGCGGGCGGGTGTTCCGCGCCTTGTTATGTCTCAAAATGGATCGGGTGAAGGCAACAAGGATCGCGGCAATCGCAGGACAGATCGTGGCTGTCGCCTTTGGCTTTTGGGGGCTGAGTACCGGCAACGCCATTCTGGTCCTGATTGCGGTTTTCGTTTTTGTCGCCGCCAATTCCGAAAGTCAGGACGTGGCCATGCGTTCGGTCGCGCGGCGGGTTCTGGCGCGTGATGCGATGATCACTGAATTCCACGCTCTGTCCCCGTCCGATACGCTGGCGACGGCAGCGCAGGCCGTCATCCACACCACTCAGCACGAATTTCCCGTTTTGGATGGTGACGGCGCATTGCTTGGCTTTGTCACCCGCGGTCGTCTTTTTGCAGCCCTAGCCGGGGAAACTCCGCGGTCCGACCCCGCCACGTCGGTCATGGAAACCAATATCCCAAGGGTGCAACTGACCAGCGGGCTTGAGATGGTTCTGGAAACGCTCCACAAGGGCGCACCGGCTATCGCCGTCTGCACGCAGACTGGTAAAATGGTCGGCTATATCACCCGGGAAAACATTGGTGAGTTGATGGTGATCCGGGGGCGCTGATCAGGCCGTCGCCAGGGCGTCTTCCAGCACGGATATCACCGCCTCACGCGGGACGTCCGATGTCACGAAAGCTTCACCGATCCCACGTGCCAGGATGAACCGCAATTGACCGTCGATGACCTTTTTGTCCTGCGCCATCAGATCGACCAAGGCTTCGGCCTCAGGCAGGTCGCCGGGGATGTCATTCAGATCGGTTTTCATGCCCATAGCGCGCAAATGTGCCCGCACTCGGCTGGGGTCTTCCTGTGAACACAGACCCAGGCGCGACGACAGCTCGAACGCCAGCGCGCAGCCAATGGCGACGCCCTCGCCATGCAGCAGACGGTCGGAATAACCAGTGGCAGCCTCAAGCGCGTGACAGAAGGTATGGCCAAGGTTCAGCAGCGCGCGGTCGCCCTGCTCGGTCTCATCCCGCGCCACGATATCGGCCTTCATCTGCACCGAACGGGTTACGGCCCGCACCCGTGCGGCCATATCACCGCCTGAGACATCCGTTCCGTTGGTTTCCAGCCACTCAAAGAACGCTGCGTCTCCCAGCAGGCCGTATTTCACCACCTCGCCATAGCCTGAAAGGAAATCGCGCTGGGTCATCGACCCCAACACCGAAGTATCTGCCAGCACCAGCGACGGCTGATGGAATGCCCCGATCAAATTCTTGCCCTGCGGCGCGTTGATCCCGGTTTTTCCCCCCACCGAACTGTCGACCTGCGCCAGCAGCGAGGTCGGGATTTGCACAAACCGTACTCCGCGTCGCAAAGCCGCAGCGGCGAACCCCACCAGATCGCCAATCACACCGCCACCAAAGGCAACGACGATATCGCGGCGCTCAATTTTCTCAGCCAGCAACCACTCTACAGTGCGTTCGAAATGCGGCCAGCTTTTGGTCGCCTCACCAGCGGGCAAAGTCAGCGACGTCATCTCGATCCCGGCGTGGGCTAAACCGTCACGCAAAGCGTCCAGATGCAGCGCGCCCACGTTCTCGTCCGTCACAACCGCCACTTTGGGCCGGTGCAACAACGGTGCGATCCGTGTACCGGCCTGAGCCAGCAATTCCGGGCCGATTTCTACATCATACGAGCGCTCGCCCAGCTCTACATGTACGGTTTGATGCATTACTTCCGTTCCAAAACATCGGGGCGTGTTGCCAGCGCATCCACCACCCGGTTCACCATATTCTCGATCGAGGTCTCGCCGTCGGACTCGGCGATCAAATCCGCTTTCGCATAAACCGGGACACGCTGTTCATACAAGCCGCGCAAAGTCGCATAAGGATCAGAGGTACGCAGCAAGGGGCGCGTGTCTTTGTGTTTGACGCGATTCCACAAAACCTCGAGTTCGGCCCGCAGCCAGACCGAGACCCCACGTTCCGTGATCATTGTGCGGTTCTGTTCCGCCAGAAACGCGCCGCCACCGGTCGATAGGATGCCTTTTTCCTCATCCAGCAAACGCCCGATAACCTGAGATTCCTTAGCGCGGAAAAACGGTTCTCCGTCACGTTCGAAAATCTCGGGGATGGTCATATTGGCTGCCGATTCGATCTCGGCGTCGCTGTCGAGAAAGGGAACGCCCAGCCGCGCGGCCAGCGCACGGCCCACCGCCGTCTTTCCCGCCCCCATCATGCCTACAAGTACAACCGTTTTGTGCAGTGCAAAGCCCGCATCTGTGTCCGAGCTGTGGGTGTTATGCTTAATTTCGCTCATTTCACTGTGAATGACGTGATCTTAGGAAAAATGCTAGCTATAACTATGACAAAAGAGAAAATTGGGGCAGCGTTGAGCAATGGGCCGTCTAATCAAGTTCCTGTTATATCTGATTTGCCTGGGTTTTATCGGGCTGGTGGCATATGCCTATCTTGGGCCGTTTTTCGGTGCGGATTTCTCGGCGCCGCAAGACGAGATACGAGAGCCGGTAATCCTGAATGTCGAATAAGGCCGCAGTGTTCGCACTGTGTTTGGCCGGTTCGGCGCAAGCGCAGCAGGAACCTCTTTCTGTCATTGATTGGTTGAGCAACCCGCCAGAAAACCTGCCGGGAACCGTTTTGCTGGAACCGCCCGTGACACAGACCGGTGTGCGGCCGGATGTCGAAGTCACACCGCTTGAGGCGCTGTCGCAACCGCTGGGGTTGGTGTCGTCCTCTGTAACGGGCCTGCCTGTGAGCCTATGGCAGAACAGTGATCCCGACCGGTTGGCGCAGCTGATCGCTCGGGTTCCTGTTAAGTACAACCCAGCAATGCAGCGGCTGTTATTCACTCTGCTATTGTCTGAAGCGCGGGCCCCTGCCGGGCCGAGTGCGGAGGAAACCCTCTTGTTAGCTCGCCTCGACCGCTTGATGCAGCTGGGTGCCGCCGATCCGACGCAATCGCTGGTGCAACTGGCCGGACCCACCGACAGCCGCGCGCGGTTTCAGCGCTGGTTTGATGCAACGCTACTGACCGGGGATGAGGATCGCAGCTGCACAGCGCTCATCGCGCAACCGCACCTATCGCTGGATTATGCAGCCCAGATTTTTTGCAAGGCGCGCCGAGGCGATTGGAACTCTGCCGCGCTAACGCTTGAGGCGGCCCATGCGCTGCAAGTCCTGCCCCCCGAGGATCTGGATGTGCTGGACCGCTTCTTGAGCCCCGAACTGTTTGAGGATGCCGAGTACCTTCCCCAGCCGGACAATCCCGATCCGCTGACTTTTCGATTGTTTGAAGCGATTGGCGAACGTTTGCCCTCGGCCCCTCTGCCGCGGGCTTTTGCCAACGCCGACCTGCGCGATGTGGCGGGCTGGAAAGCCCAGATCGAAGCGGCCGAACGCCTGACGCGGATTGGCGCGCTGACCCCTAACCAGCTTTTGGGCTTGTATACCGAGCGGGACCCGGCGGCGTCAGGTGCTGTTTGGGACAGGGTGTCAACCATTCAGAAATTTGAGGACGCGCTGGAAACCGGTAAGCCTGAGGCCATCGCCAAGTCGTTGCCCCTTGTGTGGGACCAGATGCGCAGTGTCGGGCTTGAGGTTCCCTTCGCCGATTTATTTGCTGGTCGCCTGTCACAAGTCTCTCTGCCGGATGACAAAGCCGAAAACCTGCGGTGGCGTATCCTGCTGCTGTCCGATCTCTATGAAACCGCAGCCGAGACTCCGCCGGACAAATCAGAAGATGCGCTTTTTCTAACCGCTTTGGCGCAAGGTGATCCGGGGCGTGCGCGCAGCCCTTCACCTTTGGCCGATGCGGTGGCTCAAGGCTTTGCCTGGGCGGCGCCGATCCCATCGGACATTCAGGCGATGCTGAACAACAACCAACTGGGCGAAGCAATTCTTGAAACGATGGAAATGTTTGCTCATGGCGCCAGGGGCAATCTGGTCGATCTGACGGCTGCCATTGCGACCCTGCGCCGGGTGGGCCTAGAAGAAACGGCGCGGCGTGCGGCCCTGAACCTTTTGATCCTGCAGGGCACATGATCATGGCGTCCCCGGCAACTTCTGAGCTTTGGATTTCCTCCTTCCTGCAAGCACAGGCCGCCGAGCTTGGGGCAGCCAACAATACCCTGTTGGCCTATGGCCGCGACCTAAAGGATTTCGCCGCCTGGCTGCAGCGCCGCAAAACCAACTTTGCCGAGGCAGAGCGGGATCAGATCGAGGCATATCTGATCGACTGCGACGCCCAAGGTCTGGCGCAGTCCACCCGTGCCCGACGATTGTCAGCGATCAAACAAATCTACCGTTTCGCGTTCGAGGAAGGCTGGCGCGACACCAACCCCGCCATTCAGATCAAAGGGCCCGGACGCCAAAAACGCCTGCCCAAAACGCTGGACGTGCCCGAGGTGGACCGGCTGCTGCAAGCCGCCCGCCAAACCGGGCGCACCAAGGCAGACCGGGTGCGGAATACCTGCCTGATGGAAGTTCTCTATGCCACCGGTATGCGGGTGACCGAACTGGTCTCATTACCTGTGTCGTCAGCCCGCGGTGATCCGCGCATGTTGCTGGTGCTGGGCAAAGGCGGAAAAGAGCGGATGGTGCCCCTATCTCCGCCTGCACGCGACGCACTGGCGGTCTGGCTAATGGTGCGGGATGAAGCCGAAGATCAAGTTGTTGCCGATGGCGGCCAGCGATCCAAGTTCCTGTTCCCCTCACGCGGCAAATCCGGGCATCTAACTCGGCATATGTTCTTTCTGCTGGTCAAGGAATTGGCCGTTCAGGGCGGCGTGTCACCGGAAAAAGTCACGCCGCACACGCTGCGCCACGCATTTGCGACGCATCTACTGGCCAACGGTGCCGATTTGCGGTCGATCCAGACCCTGCTGGGGCACGCGGATGTGGCGACTACCGAGATTTACACTCATGTTCTCGACGAACGTCTGGCCGAGCTGGTGTTAGAGCATCACCCACTGGCGAAAGACCCCGACAACAAGGGCTAACCCCTTGATCCGCAGGGGGCGCGCCCCCATAACGGATGCAGCAACACCAACAACCAAGGACCAATGGAACCCTCTTCTTCTCTGATCGACGGCGCATTCTGGTTTACCACAGGCGCCATTCTGCTTTTGCTCGTCCTGTCGGGCTTTTTCTCGGGTTCTGAAACGGCATTGACCGCATCGTCACGCGGCAAGTTGCGGGCGCAGGCCGACAAAGGCTCACGCGGGGCGCAAAAGGCGCTGGACATCACCGATGACAATGAACGGCTGATCGGCTCGGTCCTGCTGGGCAATAACCTTGTCAATATCCTTGCCGCCTCGCTGGCCACGGCCTTGTTCACCCGGTTGTTTGGCGAAAGCGGCGTGGCGCTTGCAACGCTTGTCATGACTTTGTTGGTACTGGTTTTCGCCGAAGTTCTGCCCAAGACCTATGCCATTACCAACGCGGAAAAAGCGGCAGCATTGGTCGCGCCGATCATCAGTATTGTGGTGACGGTGTTCTCGCCCATGGTCGCAGCCGTACGCCTGCTGGTGCGCGGCGTCTTGCGTTTGTTCGGTGTTCGGATCGACCCGGACAGCAACATTCTTGCCGTACGTGAAGAGATCGCGGGCGCGCTGCAGCTGGGCCATTCCGAAGGTGTGGTAGAAAAAGAAGACCGCGACCGCATCCTTGGCGCGCTGGATCTGGGTGATCGGACGGTGGAAGAGATCATGCTTCACCGATCAAATATCGAGATGATCGATGCCGACGACGCGCCCGAGGCCATTCTGCAACAATGTCTGAAAAGCCCGCACACCCGTCTGCCCGTCTTCCGGGATGAGCCCGAAAACATCGTAGGTGTCGTGCACGCCAAGGACCTGTTTCGCGCCATGTATGCCCACGCAGGTGCCAGTGAAAGTGACACCAACCGGCTAAAAGAATTCGATATCTCCAAAGTGGCAAACGACCCGTACTTTGTGCCGGAAACCACGACGCTGGACGACCAAATGCGGGAATTCCTGCGGATGCACAGCCATTTTGCACTGGTGGTCGACGAATACGGATCATTGCGCGGTTTGATCACGCTGGAAGATATCCTGGAAGAAATCGTGGGAGAAATCGCCGACGAGTTCGATATCGAAGAAGACGTTCCGGTGACCCGCACCGAAGACGGGCAGTATCTGGTCGAGGGCGCAATGACGATCCGCGACGCAAACCGCGCGATGGACTGGTCATTGCCAGATGATGAGGCGAACACAGTCGCCGGGCTTGTCATACATGAGGCACAGATGATCCCGGTGGTAGGTCAGGTCTTCTCATTCCACGGATTTCGGTTCGAAGTCACCGCGAAGGACGGCAACCGGGTGACCGAGTTGAAAATCCGACCGCTATAACTCGGCTAAAGAAAAAACCGGCGCCCACCATCGGGCGCCGGTTTCATTTCCTGGGTTACGCGAACCAGGTACGGCTGGCGACATAGCCATCCATCAGGTCACCATTCGCATGTGCGGACCAACCCGTCACCTTGTCAGAATATCCGTCGATGAACTGGTTGAACATCGGGTTGATCAAACCGCCCTCTTCCCAGACGATCCGCGCCATCTGGGCGTAGATGTCTTTGCGCTTGGCGGCGTCCAGTTCAGCACGGGCTTTCAATACCAGCGCGTCGAACTCTTCGTTCTTAAAGTTGGTGTCGTTCCAGTCTGCGGTCGACAGATAGCCAACCGACCACATCTGATCCTGCACCGGACGCCCACCCCAGTAGGATGCACAGAACGGTTTGTTGTTCCACACTTCCGACCAGTAGCCGTCCGCCGGCTCACGCTGAATCTCAAGCGGGATACCAGCCGCTTGTGCCGACAGCTGGAACAATTGCGCCGCGTCAAGTGCACCGGCAAACGCGGCGTCAGACACATGCAGAACGATGGGCGTGCCGTCATGACCCGACGCTTTGTAATGCTCAGCTGCCTTGGCCAGATCGAACTGGCGCTGCTCCATCGACGCATCGAACAGCGGATAGGCTTCGTTGATCGGAATATCGTTCCCGACCGAGCCAAAACCGCGCAGAACCTTGTCGACCAGCTCCTCGCGATTGATGGCATATTTCAGCGCCAGACGCAGGTCTTTGTTGTCAAACGGTGCGGTGTCGGTGTGCATGACAAAGATGTAATGCCCCCGGCCCGAGGTCGCGTTGATGGTGACACCCGGCGCGCGGCCAAACAGCTTGGCGGTACGCGGTGGCACCACGTTAATGGCGTGTACCTGACCGGCCTGCAATGCTGCCGAACGTGCTGTGTCATCGTTCAGAACAAGGATCTCGTGGCTGTCATAATGGCCAACGCTTTCATCCCAGTGGTTGGCGAACTTCTCGAACGCATAGCGCACTCCAGGTTCATCTGCGGTCACCTTGTAAGCACCGGTCGAAACCCCCTCGCCGGGGTTATCGATCCCGCCACCCGGCTGCATGACCAGATGATAATCCGACATCAGATACGGCAGGTCTGCGTTGGGTGTGGTCAGCGTGATCACCACATAGTCACCGTCGACCCGCACATCCTCGATCCCGCGCATGATTCCCAAAGCACCCGACTGGGAATCTTCGTTCGAGTGGCGCGCTAGGGTCTGCTGTACATCTTCAGGCGTCAGTGTCTTGCCATTGTGGAATTCGACGCCTTTGCGGATCAGGAAAGTCCAGACCTTACCGTCCTCATTCGCTTCCCAGCTTTCGGCAAGGCTTGGCTCGATTCCACCATCAGTAGTCACCACGGTCAGGGTGTTTCCATAGGCCCGCAGCGCCTTGGCCGTCACATGCGACGCCGACAGCGCCGGGTCCAGCGAGTTGGTGCTTTCACCACCCGTCAGCCCCAAAACGAAATGACCGCCTTTTTGGGGCGTCTCGGCCAGACCGGCCTCGGCCCAGATCAGGTTCGCAGCAGTGGCTGTCAGGCCAAGTGCCGCGGCTTTGGCCATGAATTCACGGCGGCTCAACGCTTGGGGTTGGGGATCAAACTTGCTCATCTTATGTCCTTGTAGAGTAGTTACACAGGGTCCTTCCCGGATGCCTGGTAGATCGATTCCGTAACAGAACCACGACACCGTTTAGTTGATGTTTTCCGCAGATGCGATTTGCTGCGGCGACACGTTTTGTCGCATTCGGAATTGCATCCTGATCCCCACTGATCAGACTGACAAAAACACTGACGGAGGCCTTCATGAAACTTGAAACCCGCGTAGCAGTTATTGGCGGTGGCGTCGTCGGTTGTTCCGTGCTGTACCACCTGACCAAACTGGGGTGGTCCGACGTCATACTGCTGGAACGCTCAGAACTCACCAGCGGCTCAACCTGGCACGCGGCGGGCGGGTTCCACACGTTGAACGGTGACACCAACATGGCCGCGCTGCAGGGGTATACAATCCGTCTATATAAAGAGCTGGAAGAGATCACCGGTATGTCTTGCGGTTTGCACCACGTAGGTGGCGTGACTTTAGCCGACAACCAGGACCGGTTCGACATGTTACTGGCCGAGCGCGCCAAGCATCGGTTCATGGGATTGGAGACCGAGATCGTCGGGCCGGACGAGATCAAGAAGATCGCGCCCATCACCAATACAGACGGCATCATCGGTGCACTGTATGATCCGCTGGACGGGCATCTGGACCCATCGGGCACCACTCATGCTTATGCCAAGGCGGCTCGGATGGGTGGGGCCACAATCGAAACGCATTGCATGGTGCGCGAGACCAACCAGCGCCTCGACGGCACCTGGGATGTGGTCACCGACAAGGGCACCATTCACGCCGAACATGTGGTCAACGCTGGTGGCCTCTGGGCGCGTGAGGTTGGCGCGATGGCCGGTGTCTATTTCCCGCTGCACCCAATGGAACATCAGTATCTGGTGACAGATTCGATCCCGCAGATCGAAGCGATCATCGACGCTGGTGGAGAACACCCGCATGTCATGGATCCAGCCGGGGAAAGTTATCTGCGGCAAGAAGGGCGCGGGCTGTGCATCGGGTTCTATGAACAGCCCTGCAAGCCGTGGGCCGTCGACGGCACACCGTGGGAGTTCGGGCATGAACTGCTGCCAGACGATTATGACAAGATCACCGACAGTATCGAATTCGCCTATCGTCGCTTTCCTGTTCTGGCCGAAGCTGGGGTGAAATCGGTGATCCACGGACCGTTTACCTTTGCACCGGACGGGAACCCTCTGGTCGGGCCGGTACCGGGGATGCGCAACTACTGGTCAGCCTGCGGCGTGATGGCCGGATTCAGCCAAGGTGGCGGAGTTGGCCTGACGTTGGCGCAATGGATGATCGAGGGCGAACCGGAACGCGATGTCTTTGCGATGGACGTGGCCCGGTTCGGAGATTGGATCAGCCCCGGGTACACCCGCCCGAAAGTGATCGAGAATTATCAGAAACGCTTCAGCGTCGCCTACCCGAATGAGGAACTGCCCGCCGCGCGCCCGAACCGAACAACCCCGATGTACGATATTTTCAGCGATCTGGGCGCTGTCTGGGGTCAGCAATACGGATTGGAAGTCCCGAACTATTACGCCCAAGGGGACGAGCCGGGCTATGAAACTCCCTCATTCCGTCGCTCGGACGCGTTTGACGCGACTGGGCGCGAAGTGCGCGCCGTTCGCAACAGTGTCGGCATCAACGAGGTCCACAATTTCGGCAAGTACCGCATTGCCGGCCCTACGGCCCGCGCGTGGCTGGATCGGATTATGGCCGGACGCATTCCACAACCTGGCCGAGTGTCTCTGACCCCGATGCTATCACCCAGGGGTAAACTGATCGGAGACTTTACCGTTTCGTGCCTGGCTGAAGGCGAGTTTCAACTGACCGCGTCATACGGCAGTCAGGCGTTCCACATGCGCTGGTTCCTGACACATCAGCAGAACGGCGTACAAATCGATAACATCAGCGACCGGTTGAACGGGTTTCAGATCGCGGGTCCAAAAGCAAAGCAAGTCCTGGACGCCTGCACCCGCGACAATGTTTCGGACCTCAGCTTTCTAGACGTGCGGCGTATGACCGTTGGCATGACCGACTGCATCGTGCAGCGGGTCAGCTATACCGGCGATCTGGGGTACGAGATTTATTGCGATCCGATGGCACAAAGACAGCTCTGGTGGGTTCTATGGCAGGCTGGGCAACCGCACGGGATGGTGCCGTTTGGAATGCGTGCGATGATGAGCCTGCGTCTGGACAAGTTCTTTGGCTCATGGATGAGGGAATTCTCACCTGACTATACCGCCGCGGAAACAGGTCTGGATCGGTTCATATCATTCTCGAAAAACGCCGATTTCATCGGCCGAACCGCCGCTGAGCAAGACCGATCGCAGGGCCCGGCGCGCAAATTGGTGGCTTTTGAGGTGGACGCCGACGACGCCGATGTGAATGCGTATGAACCGATCTGGTTGGACGGTAAGGTTGTTGGCTTCTGCACGTCTGGCGGATACTCGCACCATGCCCAAAGATCGGTTGCAATGGGGTTCTTGCCCGTGGGCCGGGTGATTGACGGACTGCAGGTTGAAATCGAAATCCTTGGTCAACTGTGTAAGGCTAGGGTGATCTCGGAACCACTATTTGACGCAGATGGCGCGCGCATGCGGGGATGACTCTGCCCTGTTGCGGCGGCATGGTGGCGGTATGACACAAATACCCATAATTCTATTGGCCGCTGGGCAATCCAGCCGCATGAGCGGCCAGGACAAGCTGTTGCAGATCATCGACGGCCAACCCTTGCTACGTCGCGCGGCATTGATTGCCGGGCTAGCGGCACCAGTCATCGTTGCATTGCCCTCCGCCCCGCATCTCCGATACCAAGCCCTTGATGGATTGAATCTGCATCAGGTCGAAATTCCGGATGCCCAAGAAGGTATGAATGCCAGCCTGCGCGGCGCACTTGCGCACGTGTCTCCCGAAGCGACCGGCGCAATGATCTTGCTGGCAGATTTGCCGGACATCACAACCGAAGATTTGCTTGCAATGCTATCCGCGGTCCAGGCCCACCCGGACAACCTGATATGGCGCGGCGCCACAGAGGACGGCAAACCAGGTCATCCGGTCATATTTGATCGCAGCCTGTTTGATCAGCTCAGCCGTCTGACAGGAGACGAAGGTGCGCAATCCGTGGTGCGCGCGCATGCGGACAAGGTGCATCTGCACGCCCTGCCCGCCCAACACGCATTGCTGGATTTGGACACGCCCGCGGATTGGGCGACATGGCGCGCAAAGCGGACCATCTAAAATCGACAGGTCTGAAAGTAAATCGGCCCGGTCGATAACGACCGGGCCGGTACCCAAAACAGGACTACCACTTTTCATCAATCCCGGAAACGCGGCCAATAATGTCTGTCGACACTCTGGCTATTCCGCCGCCGAACCTAAACAAGACCCCCTCGTTAACATGCCGCTCAGCGTTTCCAGTGACTGTGACAAGCCTTGGGCACCCCCTAGTGCCTTTGGCTCCCCCTCGCTTGGGCACATTCATCGTCACCCATCCGTTGGATTCAAACAACGTAAAATTGGAAAGAACGGTTAATTTTGCCGATATCAGGATGGTTTTTCCGCAACATTTAATAACGGCGAATCAACCTTAAGATGAGTGCCATTTTTGCCCGAAACACCACATTTCACCATTAAGCATAAACCTAATGTGCTATCTGGTCTAAATGTTATAAATTGTTTTCGATAACCGCATTAACACTTGCAGGTCGACACAACCAAGACGGTATCACCTGAAAATCGGAGTTTGCGACGGCTGACTTGTTAACGATTTTGATTCAATTCAACCTTTTTCGAGCTTTGGCGTCCAAACCGGCAACAATCCACCGATTCGTACTCAGTGATTCGCACAAATCCTCCGACTCCAGTCCTCGAACGTCGCGATAGAACCGCGAGTTTGTGGCAAAATTAAGATATCTTAACAATTCGCTCAGGAAACACACAGATTGAAGGCGCATCTCCTGTTTCAACGCGCGGCCGCACCCGCGTGAAATAAACAGGAGAAAAAAAATGAGCATCCGCAAATCCTCACTTCTTTTGCCCGGGACAGCCAGTTGGGTTGGCGCTGGCGCACTGAGCGCCGCATTGCTGGCGACCACCGCCCTGCCCTCGATGGCCGACGAAGCACTGGCCGATCTTGTTGAAAATGTATCGCCCTCGGTCGTCACCATCATCGCCGAACAAGGTGCTACACCGGTTCCCACGCAGGGACAGGAGTTTGACTTTGACCAACACCCGTTCGGAGAATTTTTCAAACGCTTCGGCGCGCCCGAAGGGTTTAACGCCCCGCAGCGTGGACCGGTACAAGGTCTGGGTTCGGGTTTCGTTTTGGATGAAGCGGGTTACATCGTTACCAATCACCATGTCGTAGACAATGCCGAGTCCGTAACGGTTCGCATGTCGGACGACCGTACGTTTGACGCCGAGGTAATTGGCACCGACCCGCTGACCGACATCGCAGTTCTGAAGATCGACGCAGATGAAACCCTGCAGGCGGTTGAACTGGGTGACAGCGACGGCATCCGCGTGGGCGAAGACGTCGTAGCCATCGGCAACCCGTTCGGGCTGCATTCAACCGTGACGACCGGTATCGTATCGGCCAAAGGGCGCAACATATCGCAAGGACCATATGCTGAGTTCATTCAGACCGACGCAGCCATCAACAAAGGCAACTCGGGTGGCCCGCTGTTCAACATGGAAGGTGAAGTCGTCGGCGTAAATTCGGCGATCTACTCGCCCACCGGTGGCTCAGTGGGTCTGGGGTTTGCGGTGACATCGAACATTGTGGAACACATCGCGGCCGACCTGCGCGATGACGGCCAGGTCAGCCGGGGTTGGCTGGGTGTGTCGATCCAGAATGTCAGCCCCGAGCTTGCGGCAGCCATGGGCATCGATAGCTCAATCGGCGCGCTGGTTGCGGACGTTGTTGCCGACAGCCCGGCCGAGGGCGTTCTGCAACAGGGTGATGTCATTCTGACCTTCAACGATGAAGTGGTCGATTCCAGCAGCGATCTTCCGGTCCTTGTCGGCACCACCAAAGTGGGCACTGACAGCGTTCTGACCGTTCTGCGCGATGGCAAGGAACAACAGATCGAGTTGACCGTCGGCCAGCATCAAAGCGCATCGGCCCAGATTGATAAGTCAGTGGACGAAACCGTCTCTGGCACTGCTTTGGGCGTAACAATTGCACCGCTGACCGACACCAACCGCGCCGAGATGGGTGTGGCTGAAAATGTCGATGGTGTGATCGTCACTGACCTGAAACCCGATAGCCCGGCAGCCAAAGCCGGTCTGCAACGGGGCGATGTGATCGTGAAACTGGGCGGCCAGGAAACCGCAACACCGGACGCGTTGAAGGCCGCTCTGGACAGCGAAAAAACCGACCCCGCGCTTGTTCTTATCAATCGCGGTGGAAACCAGATCTTTGTAGCGGTGGAAATCGCCTGATCTGACACCAGCGCGCGCCACGTGATGGGGAAATCTGGCGGGCGCCTCCTCGGTGGTTTGAATTGTCCGCAAACCTCCGGGACTGCCGGGTGCGATACACCGCACCCGGCAGATTGATTAGCCAACCCATGTGCTTTGCCCAAAAATTGTGTTTAAATCCCGGTAGAAAGGAACTCGCATCATGAGCCGTCGCTTGCTGATCGTCGAAGATGATGAAGACACACGAGAGTTCATCGCCAAGGGATTTGGCGAAGAAGGTTATGTCATCGAGCAGGCCGAGGACGGCCGTGAAGGTTTGTATCATGCCACCGACGGCGGATTTGACGCGGTCGTTCTGGACCGCATGTTGCCGGGTTTGGATGGCCTGTCGCTGATCAAATCGATGCGCGCGGCGGGCGTTAAAACGCCGGTTCTGATGCTAACCGCTATGAGCGCCGTTGATGAACGTGTCAAAGGGCTGCGTGCCGGTGCGGATGACTATCTGGTCAAACCGTTCTCGTTCCAGGAATTGCACGCCCGGATCGAGGCCCTTCTGCGCCGACCGCAAGAGGCCGAGGAAAGCCCGACCCTGAATTGCCGCGACCTTGAGATGGACCTGCTGACCCGCAAGGTCACCCGCAACGGGCGCGAGATCACCCTCACCCCGCGTGAGTTTCAGATCCTCGAGTTTTTCCTGCGCCGGAAGAACCGCGTGGTATCGCGCACCATGCTGCTTGAGGGGGTTTGGGACTATCACTTCGACCCCAATACCAATGTGGTCGATGTCCATATCTCGAAACTGCGGCGTCAACTGGACGAAGGCGGCGAGCCGCCGTTGATTGAAACCGTCCGGGGCGCCGGTTACATGATATCTGATGGATAACCTGCGACTTTCCTTCAACAATTCACGCACACGCCTCGTACTGGCCAGCATGGTCCTCAGTACGTTACTGACCGCGACCGTGCTGGCGTTGGTCTATGTAACGGCGAACCGCAGCATCGAAAGCGAGACACGCTCGGTCGTGTCGGCAGAGCTGACAGGGTTAGCAGATGAATACGAACGCCGAGGCCTGATCGGGTTGATGCGGGCGATTGAGCGGCGTCTTCCAACCGCCGCAGACCGCGATGCGTTGTATCTTCTGACCGATCGCTTTGGCGTCAATCTGGCTGGCAACCTCAAACAATGGCCCGAGAATATCGCAGCCGGCAGCGGCTGGGTCGATCTGGAACTGCGCCGGGCCGAAAATGATGAATTGGTGCCCGTCTCGGCCGCCTCGGTTCGCCTGCCCGGCGGTGAACGCCTGCTGGTAGGACGCGACGCACTGGCGCGGCAGCAATTCGACCGGGTTCTGCTGCGGTCGGTCGGCATCGCGCTGGCAATTGCCCTGGCGCTGAGTGTACTCACCGGTTGGCTATTCACCCGCCTGGTCTTTTCTCGCTTGTCCGATATCGCCAACACGGCAGAGAACATCGTATCGGGCGACCTAACCCGGCGCATGCCCCTGCGCGGCACTGGGGACGAATTCGATCAGGTATCCGGGACGCTCAACACCATGCTGGACCGGATTGAGGAACTGGTTAGCAATCTACGTACAACGTCAAACTCAATCGCCCACGATCTGCGCTCGCCCCTGTCGCGGTTGAAGCAACGAGTTGAAACGCTGTCTGACCCTTCGAAAACGGATCAAGAGCGCGAGATTGATATCGCGCGGGCCAGTGTGGAAATCGACCATGTGTTGCGAGTATTGGGGCAACTGACCGAAATCTCACGCGCCGAAGCTGGTGTTGGTCGGGAACAATTCGAACCGGTCGATCTGCAGCAACTGGTGGCGGATGTAGTGGAGCTTTACGATCCCGTGGCAGTCGATCAGGGTATCCAGCTTGAGGTCACGGGCACAGCAGCGCCAATACCGGGGCATCGCCCGCTGTTGTCCCAGGCCCTTTCGAACCTGCTGGAAAACGCGATGCGCTATGCGCCGCAGGACACCACTGTCACGATCCACCTGTCCGAAGATGGTGCCTATTCAAATCTGAGCGTTCGCGATCGTGGTCCCGGCGTTCCGCAAGAAGACCTGCCGCGCCTGCAAATGCCGTTTGTCACACTGGACCCGGCCCGAACCGAGCGGAATGCCGGTCTGGGCCTGGCCCTTGTCGCTGCGATTTCCCACATGCATGGCGGCGCGTTTGAAGCCAGCAATTGCAATCCGGGGCTTGAAGCGAAAATCAAATTGGCGCGCAAACCCTAAGTGGGTACGCCGTTGATTGCCATTGTCTTGTTTTTATAGCGTTTATCAGCAGTAACATCCTCACCGAACCAATCCGGCGGAGTGTAGGCCATAGCCTCGACTTCGGTCTCAAATTCCACCTCGACCAACTGCAGCGGGGCCAGATCGCCCTGAAACACGTCCAACTCGAACGCGCGCCCGTCGGACAACTGGCCTGTGAAACGTTCCTTTTCCACCCGGCGCCCATCAGTTTCCGGCCAGAATGTTTCGAATTGCTCGGCCGTAATTTCAGCCTCACGCTCGACCCGCACCATCGAGCCGCCACCTTTGAGGGTTAGGAAGAACCGGTCATTCTTTTGACGCAGGCGCAGTTCGGTGGAATCGTCGGGCGCTGTCAAATATCCCTGCCGCACGACAGCTTTCTCTGCGCCGCTGAGGTCCGGCAGGTCCGCGACCAAAAACTTGCGTTCAATTTCCATGCTCATTTGCTTGAAATCACTCCGTTTTCCAATTCATCGAACAACGACTGATAGGCAGAGCTGGCGTCACTGCGACCAGCAAAGATACTGACCGGGGCGCGGTTTTGGCCCATACGTTCGATATTGGCGGCAAAAGGTATTTCGGTTTGCAGGAACCGTTTTTTGTACTGTTTACGCATCTTCTCCATCGTTTCCAGATGCAAGATTTTGCGCCGCTGCACCATCGAAAAGAACGCCCTAATCTTTTTCTTGGGCAGCTTCTGTTGGTCAAAGAAGGCCACCAACTGCGCAAGCGTTCGCTCGGACAAAGTGGTCGGAATGACCGGCACCACGATCTGATCCGCCGCCTTAAAAACGTTCTCGGACAGAGTCGAAAAATTCGGGGGGCAATCCAGAATGATCACGTCGTAGTCACTGCCGGCGGCGGCCAGAGCCTTTTTCAACCGGGATCGCTTGTTTCGCATACGCGATAGGAACACGTCAAAGTCGCGGAAGGTCAGGTTCGCTGGCAACACGTCCAGCCCTTCGAAATCACTGGCCTTGATAGATTTGGTGAACCGGGAAACATCCCCGAAAAACCGCGCGTCGGTCAACTTTTTTGAAGGTTTTACCCGAAAATAGAACCCCGCCGCACCCTGCGGATCAAGGTCGCACAACAACACGGTGTACCCTGCTTGCGCATAGGCATAGGCCAAGTTTACCGAGGTTGCGGTTTTACCCACACCGCCCTTGTTGCTGTAGCAGGCAATGATCTTCACCAGTCAATCCTCCTTTTGGCGAAACAGGGCTCGGAACAGGTTCTGAATCTCGGGGCTATCGAAATGCTGAAAATTGGCAATCACGTGGTCGCGCTCAGCTTTTTGGCGCTGATCGAGTACGGCGATCAGCCCTCCGGCGGCCATGGCAAGCGGCGCACTTGTCCGATTTCGGGCATCACTTTGAGTGGAAACAAAATTAAGCAGCGCCTCTTGTTGCACCGAATAGTCATTGAACAAACCCAAATTATCTTGCATTTTTTTCAATGGCTTAATGAGCATTTTGAAATTACTCTTGTCGAACAAAGGCGCAAAGAACTCCATCAGATAGCGCAACTTCTTGCAATCTATCCGCAGTTTATGCACCGCCTCGTCTGGAGTTTTCGGGGTAATCCCACGGGCAAGCTTGCATACTTTTCGGTAGCGTTTCCAGATCAACGAACGGGCATAGTCATAAGCTCTGAGCTCGGCGTTGGGTCCGGGTTCCAACCGTTTAGTATCAGCAAACAGTGCTAGAAGTTGCTTCATCTGTCTGCCATAGGCGGCACTGCGCAAACGCCGACTCAGCACAGCAAGTTCGCGGTTACGCTCTTGTTCAAACTTCGCGAACATCGCCTCGATACCGAGATGAAGGTTAGGCGGTATCAAGTTGAAATAAATATCTTTTTCCAAAAGATAGACATCCAAATCCCGCACCCGCCCGGTAGACGCCATCAGGTCCGAGAATTCGCGTTTTAGTGCGCTTGTCTGCTGTGGCGAAAACACGCCTTTGAACAGGCTTAGTACGGACCGCACGCGCCTGAGCGAGACGCGATAATCATGCAGAAATTCCGTGTCTATATCCGCGACAATTCCCGCCTCGTTCTTGCGCGCGACCTCCAGATAGGTGCGGATGATATCCACCGCCACTTCGATCGAGGGTTCCTGTTTGCCCAACTCGATATCGGGTTTGGCATTGTAGGCAGGGAAATCTGCAAAAAGGCCTTGCATGACCACCTCTGCACCTGACGCGCCAGCCGCCAATTCCCCTAGCGCCAAACAGACCTTTTGAAAGGCGCGTTTATAGCCGCGCATGGGCTGAACGGTCAGGATCGTCACCTGCCCGTGGTGTGTGCCCAAAGTCAGGGCGTGACCGCGAACTTGAGTCTTTTGCAGGTCATCCAATACGGCAAAGGTGCTGCTTTTGATGGTGCCAGAGCCGATACACATAAGCGCGCGCAACTTTGGGAAATCTTTCAACGCCGCGCGGACAGGTCCATCCGGCAGGTCCTGTACGAACATGCCTGTGCCGCAGCCATCTTGAAACAGAAAGTCCCTGTCGTTCAGCAGCTGCAACGAGCCGCCTGTTTCGATCAATAACCGCCCTTTAGCCCGTAGCGACTGATCATGGCTGTCTAGCAGGTCAAAGGAGCGGGCAGCGGAAGGCGGTTCAAACGCGATCGTCAACCCCTTAACTAATCCTGAGAATTCGTCCTGGTCGAACTTGCCTGAAAGGACGAACACCCTGCGTTTCCGCCCCATCACCCGCGCCTCGTTTTCAAGGCATCAAGGCTTCGTAGTGCCGTGCCATCGAACTGCCAGCGCGGGTTCTTGCCGTGTCTCTTAGCGGTCTCCCGGTTCTTGAACATCGGCACCCTCATGACAGCATGGTGCCATGAAATCGCATACTATTCCGTCTGGCAAGCTTGATGTCTTACTGACCGTGCGTCAGGTCGACAGCCCCTAAACACCCCGCTAAAAGTAGCGCATGTCCGACCCTATCTCCTCAATCCGCAACCTCGGCCCGGCTTACGAACAAGCCTGCGCCCGTGCAGGTATTCATTCGGCACGGGAATTGCGCGAATTAGGTCCCGATAAAGCCTACTCCCGGCTTTTGCAGACAGGAACCAAGCCGCATTTCATCGGCTATTACGTGATGGTCATGGGGTTGCAGGGCCGCCCGTGGAACGATTGCAAGGGCGATGAGAAAAAGGCCCTGCGGCAGCGGTTCGATGCCATTAAGGCCAGCGTCACCGCGATGCCTGAAACCCAGATGATCTCGGATCTGGATGCAATCGGTGTGCGGGTGTCTGCCGACGACCTCAAGCCGAAATAAAAAGAGCCGCACCCGTAAACTGGCGCGGCTCAAGAATCCGATCTGACAGCGGCTTAGCCGACCAGTTCGATGCCCGAGAAGAAGTAAGCGATTTCAACCGCTGCAGTTTCGGGGGCGTCCGAACCGTGGACCGAGTTTTCACCAACCGATTCAGCAAACTCGGCGCGGATGGTGCCGGGGGCTGCGTCTGCAGGGTTGGTTGCGCCCATGACTTCGCGGTTCTTTGCAATGGCGCCTTCGCCTTCCAGAACCTGAACAACAACCGGAGCCGACGACATGAATTCGCACAGTTCGTCATAGAACGGACGCTCGGCATGCACGTCATAGAACTTGCCAGCCTGAGCTTTGGTCATGTGGATGCGCTTTTGCGCAACGATGCGCAGGCCGGCTTCTTCGAACTTGGCGTTGATCTTGCCAGTCAGGTTGCGGCGGGTTGCATCAGGTTTGATGATCGAGAATGTGCGTTCCAGTGCCATGTCGGCCTCTCCTTAACATAAGGCGCGGGGTCGCGCCGAAATCCATCGCGCGCCGCGTAGCACGGTCTGTCTGATATGAAAAGGACTATGATGCGCAGCGGCTCAGATCGTCTCGGGCAGTGGGTCCTGACGGTCAACCCAGCGCACATAAACCACGGCCAACAGTCCGGCAAAGCTGCATGCCCACATCATACCCAAAACCAGAAACGGCCCGTTGTCGGGGCTGACCCATAACCCGGTCAGCGAGGTCAGTACCGCCCCAAGCGCCACGATCATCGCACCTGACAAGCCAGCGGCGCTGCCTGCCAGTTTGGGCCGGACAGACATCAGCCCGGCCGAGGCATTGGCGTTGGTCAATCCGTTGCCAAAGCCAACAAAAATAGCCGACCCGAAGAACACCCAGACCGAGCCCAGATCCGCAAGAAACAGAAGAAGACCCAAAAGCGGCCCGGTTGACGCGACCATGCGTCCGATCAGGATCATGGTTGTCAGTGGTGTTCTGGCGGCGATCCGACCCGTGATGAAATTCCCCACCATGAAGCCACCGGTGATGATGCCGATCCCCAATCCCAACATCGCGGGGCTTAGATCGAACCAAGCAGCGGCGACAAGGGGCGCGCCGGTGATGAAACTGTAGAACCCGCCGATCGAAAACGATGCACACAAGGCATAACCCCAGAACCGGCGAGCACGAAAAAGGTGGGGGTATTCACGCAACTGCGCCGCGAAGGTTGAAGAACGGTTGGTATTGGTCTCACCCATATCGACCCACAGCAACAGCAGCATCCCCGCCCCTAAGCCGGAGTACAGAACAAAGCCTGCCCGCCAGCCGAACAGGCCGTCCAGCGCACCGCCTAGCATTGGCCCAAGCATCGGGGCCAGCGCCATCGCCATGGCCACATAGCCCAGTTTGCTGGCGGCCTCGTTCGGCGGGTATATGTCCCGGATTGCGGCGCTCGACAGCACAGGCCCGGCAACCACAGCCGCCTGCAACAGACGAAAGCCCAGAAAGGCCCAGATTGATTCAGCTAAAACGCAACCAACCGAGGCCACAACAAAGACCGACATACAGATCAGCAAAACGGGCCTGCGACCAAATCGGTCGGACAGCGGCCCCATGATCAGTTGCAATACTGCAGACACCGCCAGATATCCGGCCACCGACAGGTTCACCAATGCATAGTCGACCTGAAAATCCTCGGCCATTCGGGCCAGCGACGGCAGGAACATATTCAACGTCAGCACGGAAATCGCCGTGGCGAACACCAAAGTGACCAGAGAGGGAGGCGAAGAAGCCGCGCGCATGTTAAAACCGTCAAAATCCAACCGGACCAGCGCTAGCACATAGGCTGACCGATGAACATGCCAACCCGCTGGCGGCGTCTGACATGCTCTGTTATGAGCGGCTCATGTTACGGATCGAAGACATCACCTATGCGGTCGAAGGCCGCCCCCTTTTTGACGGTGCCAGCGCCACCATTCCCGATGGCCACAAGGTTGGTCTGGTGGGGCGTAACGGCACTGGCAAGACCACTCTGTTCCGCCTGATCCGGGGCGAGTTGGCGCTGGAATCGGGCAATATCGTATTGCCGAAACGCGCACGGATCGGCGGCGTGGCGCAAGAGGTCCCCTCGTCCGACGTGTCGCTGATCAACACGGTACTGGCCGCCGACACCGAACGCAGCGCCCTAATGGCCGAGGCCGACAGCGCCGAAGACCCCGCACGCATTGCCGAGATTCAAACCCGGCTGGCGGATATCGACGCGTGGTCTGCCGAATCCCGCGCGGCCTCGATCCTCAAGGGTCTGGGATTCGATGACGGAGATCAATTGCGCCCCTGTTCCGATTTCTCGGGCGGTTGGCGGATGCGTGTGGCACTGGCGGCGGTGTTGTTTTCGCAGCCCGACCTATTGCTGCTAGACGAACCGACCAACTATCTGGACCTCGAAGGCGCACTGTGGCTGGAAAGCTATCTGGCGAAATATCCGCATACGGTGATCATCATCAGCCACGACCGCGGGTTGCTGAACCGTGCGGTGGGCTCGATCCTGCATCTGGAAGACCGCAAACTGACCTACTACGCGGTGCCTTATGACAAATTCGCTGAACGCCGGGCGGAGCGACTGGCCCAGGCGGAATCTGAGAACGCCAAGGCCAAGGCCCGCATCGCTCACCTGCAAAGCTTCGTGGACAGGTTTCGGTACAAAGCATCCAAAGCCGTTCAGGCCCAGTCCCGCCTGAAGATGATTGAACGCATCCAGCTGGTCTCGACCCCACAAGAGGCCGCTTTGCGGGCGTTTTCCTTCCCCGAGCCCGAAGAGTTGTCCCCCCCGATCATCCAGATCGAAGGCGGTGTGACTGGCTATGGCGAAACCGAAGTATTGCGCCGTCTGAACTTGCGCATTGATCAGGACGACCGCATCGCGTTGTTAGGTAAAAACGGTCAGGGTAAATCGACGCTATCCAAGCTGCTATCCGACCGCCTGCCCCTGATGGCGGGGAAGATGACCCGCAGTAACAAACTCCGCATCGGGTATTTCGCACAGCATCAGGTGGATGAGCTGCACGTGGACGAAACGCCGCTGGACCACCTGCGCCGTCTGCGCCCAGATGAGGCACCGGGCAAATGGCGATCACGTCTGGCCGGGTTCGGGCTGAACGCGGATCAGGCGGAAACGCTGGTTGGGCGCCTTTCGGGCGGTCAAAAGGCCCGCTTGTCGCTGCTGATCGCAACCATCGACGCGCCTCATATGCTAATCCTGGACGAACCGACCAACCACCTGGATATCGAAAGCCGCGAGGCGCTGGTCGAGGCGCTGACTGAATACTCCGGCGCAGTCGTTCTGGTCAGCCACGATATGCACCTGCTGTCACTGGTTGCTGACCGACTTTGGCTGGTCTCGGACGGAACGGTCAAACCCTTTGACGGAGACCTTGAGGCTTATCGCGCCATGCTGCTGGCCCGTGACAAACCGGTCAAAGAGAAACCCAAGGCAGCGAAACCCAAACGCCCTTCGCGTGATACGATGCAGGCCCTGCGCGCCGATCTGCGCAAATGCGAGGACCGGATTGAAAAGCTGACGGACATGCATGAGAAACTGTCCGCAAAACTAGCAGATCCAGCATTGTACGAAGACGACCGCATCAACGATCTGGAAACCTGGAATCGGAAATTTGCCGAAGTGGTTGAAGCCATGAAAAAGGCCGAGACTTTGTGGGTGGCAGCCGCCGAACGACTTGAACAGGCAGAAACAGCAGCATGATAGACAGCGCATTCCTTATCACCGCATTCACGACGCTTTTCGTGGTCCTCGACCCGCCGGCCCAAACGCCTATCTTTGTGGCGTTGACCCAGGGCATGGACTGGCACACCCGTCGCTCAATCGCGATCCGGGCCTGTCTGACAGCAGGTGTGATTTTGGCCGCCTTCGCTGCCTTCGGTGAGGCCCTTCTGGGGTTTGTAGGCATCTCGATGGAAGCGTTTCGCGTCGCAGGGGGCGTTCTGTTGTTTCTGACCGCGCTCGACATGCTGTTTGAACGCCGCACCAAACGTCGGGAAAACAGTGCCGAGGAAGAGGAACATCCGGATCCATCGGTATTTCCGCTGGGTATTCCACTGATCGCTGGCCCCGGCTCGATTGCGACAATGATCCTGCTGGCAGGTCAGCAGCCCGGTATTCAGGGCTTGGCCGTGGTCGTCGGAGTAATGCTGGTCGTGTTGGCAATGGTCTTTGTGATGTATCTGACATCTGGGGCGGTGGCACGTGTATTGGGCAAAACCGGGCTGAATGTGTTGACCCGGCTGCTGGGCATGCTGCTGGCGGCGCTGTCGGTTCAGTTTATTTTGGACGGGCTCAAGGCCTTTGGTTTTACGTCGTAAATCCCCATATAGATTAAAGTAAGCGTGGTAAGGGGTACGGCATGGACGGCGACAGCATTGGACGTTTGGTGTATCTGGCCGTGCTTGGTGCGGCGGTGGTGGCGTGGTTCGTCTCGCAGAACCGTCAGTCTCTGAACAAGACTATGCAACAGGCGATGGCCTGGGTGTTCATTTTCGTCGGTGCCATTGCCGTTGTCGGACTGTGGGAAGACATCCGATCAACCGTTGGCCCTGCCCCGCAGATGACTGTCACTGGCGAAACGATCGCGGTGCCTCGGGCACGTGACGGCCATTATTACCTGCCCGTTGTGGTGAACGGAGAGCCGATAACCTTTCTTGTCGACACCGGTGCCAGCCAGATCGTGCTGAGCGATCAGGACGCCCGACGCATTGGTATTGACCCTGACCAACTGAACTATCTCGGCCGTGCCTCGACCGCGAATGGAGAGGTCCGCACCGCACCCGTTCGGCTGGATAGCCTTGAGCTGGGGCCGATCACCGATCACAACGTCTCGGCCTGGGTCAACGAAGGCGATTTGCGCCAATCGCTACTGGGCATGGATTATCTGCATCGCTTTTCGAATATCCAGTTCGCGGATGGCCGTCTGATCCTGTCTCGTTAAAGGGTCTGCGGCGGCATTTCCGAATTGAGAACAAAATAAGAACATGCTAGGCTGCGGGCATGTCTACAAACCTTCTTGGCCGCAAACCTGCGCGTGAGGCGCCGGGGCTGACCCTACACCCTCAGATCACTCTGCAGCTGGCCCGCGTGCATGAGGCCTGCGGCCCCGCCCGGCGCAGCTTTGCCATGTGGTTGGCCGGTCAGGCGCAGGGGCCGGTGCTGTGGATTTCCCCAGCGTGGGAGTCCGGCCAATTGAACCCGGACGGGATGATGCCCTTTGCCGATCCTGCCCGGTTCCTGTTCGTCCGCCCCACCCGCGCCGAAGACCTGCTGTGGTGCATGGAAGAGGCGCTGCGCAGCGGGGCCATTCCGCTGATCATCGGCGACCTGCCGGGCGCACCGGGGCTGACGCCGGTGCGGCGCATGCATCTGGCTGCTGAACAGGGTGGCACGATGGGGCGGGCGCCGCTGGGGCTGCTGCTGACGCCCGGCGACGGTGGCGCGCAGGGGGTCGAGACCCGCTGGCACATGGCCGCGAACCATCAGGGCGAGGCCCGCCGCTGGACCCTGACCCGCCGCCGCGCCCGCGCCCTGCCCCCCGTCAGCTGGCGCGCCACCCAGATCAAACCGCGCGCCGGGCTGAATCTGAACCGGACCGAAGCCGAAGATGTTTTGGTGTGACACATCACGCAGTTCACGCAACTTGTGACTGGCAAAAGCCGGACCCCCACCCTAGCGTGCCAGCATGAGCCATCCAATCCATGACAGTCGATATTCCTGGCTTCGCCTTCTGATCACGCTTGGCATCGCCATGGTCGCGAATGCCGGTATGTGGGCGGTGGTCGTGGTGATGCCCGCCATCGAGGTACAGTTCAACGCCGGAAGAGCCGAAGTGTCGATGCCCTACACGCTCGCCATGATCGGCTTTGCGTTGGGTAATATGTGGCTGGGGCAACTGGTGGATCGGCTGGGCGTGACCAAAGCGCTGATCGGGGCTTCTGTGCTAAGTGCAGTCAGCTATCTATTGGCGACATTGGCCCCGAACATGTTGATGCTCTCGGTGGCGCATCTATTGATGGGCTTGGGCGCATCCATCGGGTTTGGCCCCTTGATCGCGGACATTTCCCATTGGTTCATGCGGCGACGCGGGATCGCCGTCGCGCTGGTCGCCAGCGGAAACTACCTGTCTGGGGCCATCTGGCCCACCCTGCTGGCCGGAATTCTGGCCCGAGAAGGGTGGCAGCAAGTCTATCTGACATTGGCCATCGTGACACTGATCGTTGTTATACCTCTTTCCTTACTACTAGGCCGTAAGGTTCCGGACGAAGCCCACAGTACTGCAGCTGCTACTGCTCAAATTAATACGCGCAGCGTTGGAATACCTCCGCGCACCCTTCAATACATCCTGGGTCTGGCTGGGATCGGCTGTTGCGTAGCCATGTCCATGCCACAAGTTCATATCGTGTCCTATTGCGTCGGGCTGGGCTATGGCCCTGCGGTCGGGGCCGAGATGTTGTCACTAATGCTGTTGGGTGGTGTCCTCAGCCGGATCGTTTCGGGGTTGGTCGCCGACAAGTTGGGTGGGATCAGGACCTTGCTTATCGGTTCTACCCTGCAATGCATCGCCCTGTTTCTATTCCTGCCCTATGACGGGATGGTCTCGCTTTATGTCATCAGTATGCTGTTCGGGCTGGCGCAAGGTGGGATCGTGCCTAGCTATGCCTTAGTGGTGCGCGAATACATGCCCCCGAAAGAGGCCGGCGCACGGGTGGGGTTCGTCCTGATGATGACCATCATGGGTATGGCTTTGGGCGGGTGGTTGTCCGGGTGGATATACGACGTGACGGGAAGCTATCAGTTGGCCTTCGTTAACGGCCTTCTTTGGAACGGGTTGAACATCGCCATCCTGCTGGTGCTGCTGCACCGCTCGCGCCCTCGCGGGCACGGGGCGTTGGCATGAGCCTGCTGTCCCGGCGCATCGTTCTGGCCGGGATGGCCGCCTTGCCCATGGCGCGTCCAGCCCAAGCTGCGCTTACTCAATACGAGCTGCTGTCACAGGGCACATCCGTCGACTTTACCTTTGATCTGTCGGGCCTTGCACAATCCGGTACCATGCCAATCCAGTCGGCGGATATTCAGATCGACCTGAGCAATCTGATCAACAGCCGCGTCAGCGTGACCCTGAACGCGGCTGAAGCCCGCACCAGATTGCCCTTTGCCCGAACCGCAATGCTGAGCGCCGGGGTGCTGGACGTTGAGAACTTTCCAACCATTCACTTTACGTCAACCAAGGTGCAGCTTGGCGAAGGCGGTCGAATTTCACGCGGGGCAGAGATTACCGGAGACCTGACCCTGCGCGACGTCACCCGCCCGATCACCCTGCAAGCCAACCTTCACCGACCGCCCGGCAGCGCCGCAAACATCCTGGATATGCTCTCGATCCAATTGACCGGCTCGCTCAATCGCCATGACTTTGGGGCGTCCGGCTATGCTGATCTTGTACAGGACACCGTCGGGCTGGACATCCGGGCGGAAATCAAAAAGGCCGAATAGGCAAAAAACGACGCGCCCGCGTCGATTAGGCGCGCGCATCACCGGCAAATTCCGCCAAGGTGCCCCCATCATGCGTACGATCATTTCTTTTGCCGCCCTCTTTCTTTCAGTCATTCTGCTGCAACTTTCCACAGGTGGCGTCGGGCCGCTGGACGCCATCTCGGGCATTACACTGGAATTCACAACCGAGCAGATCGGTCTGCTGGGCTCGTCCCATTTCCTAGGCTTTTTCATTGGTTGCTGGTGGGCCCCGAGACTGATGGGGAATGTCGGCCACTCTCGCGCCTTCGCGGTCTGCACGGCTTTGGGCGCGATGGGGTTGATCGGGCACACCCTGACCGACAACCCCTATCTATGGGCCGCATTGCGGATCGCTTCGGGCACCTGTGTGGCGGGCTGCTATACCGTGATCGAGGCCTGGCTGAACGCCAAGGTCACCAACGAAACCCGTGGCCGGGCGATGGGGACCTATCGGTTCGTGGATATGGGGGCGTCACTGGGGGCACAGTTGATCATCGCCGTGCTGCCGCCCGCCTCATACGTGTCTTATAACCTGTTGGCGATTTTGTGCTGTGCCGCCCTGTTGCCGCTGACCCTGACCCGCGCCAGTCAGCCGATCACACCTAACGCCCCCCGCTTGCGGCCCAAACTGGCCTGGCGCAGTTCGCCCCTTGCTGTGGCAGGTGTGATTGTTGCGGCGCTCAGCTCAGCCTCGTTCCGAATGGTCGGTCCGGTTTATGGGCAAGAGGTCGGACTAGGCGTGGATCAGATCGCGTTCTTCCTGGCCTCATTTGTTCTGGGTGGGGCGCTGGCGCAATATCCGCTGGGATGGTTGGCCGACAAATTCGACCGGCGCTGGGTACTGATCTGGTTGTCTGGTGCTGCCGTGCTTAGCTGTGGCGTTACAATGGCCGCCAGCGGAACCGGCACCTTGGGCGTCATGCTGGCCGCTGCCATTTTTGGCCTGACAACTTTCCCGATCTTCTCGGTGTCATCGGCGCACGCAAATGACTTTGCTACCACCGAGGAACGGGTCGAATTATCAGCCGCGTTGATGTTCTGGTACGCGCTAGGGGCTATTGCGTCGCCCTACATTTCGTCCACCCTGATCCAGCAATTCGGTCCAAGTGCCCTGTTTGCTTTCGTGGCAGCCGGGCATCTGGTTTTGATCGTGTTTGGCCTGGCCCGGATGCGGTCTCGCCCAACACCGGACGAGCGGACCAACTATGTTTACGCCCCACGCACTTCGTTCACCATCGGGCGGTTGTTGAAAAAGTCGCGCGAAGATTAAAGGGCCGGGAAATCCCGGCCCCTTATTCGGTTATTGCTGTGTCGGCGGTGTTTCGTCTTCCACCACCTCGGCCACTTTGGCGGGTTCAACCGTCTGCTCCAGCGCGCCGTTCACCACGCCACCGACGCCTTGCTCCATCGACAAACCAAGTTCTTCACCCAGCTTCTTGAGCGCGGGCATCTGCACTGCCATACCCATGATCGAATCCAGCGCCTGATTGACCACCGGCTTGTCGCCATTTGCAGCCCCGCCTCCATTGGCAGCGCCGATGCCGCCGACCTGATGGATCTTGATCGAGTCGATCTTTTCAGCCGGCTTCACCATTTCCGAGATGATCGACGGCATGGTTTCGATCCGGGTCAGATCAACCTTCATGCGGATCTGTTCGGGCGACAGGGCATTGTCTGCCTCAACAATCGCGCGCTTACCTTCCGCTTCGGCCAGCATGTCGTTCTTCTTGGCCTCGGCGCGGATATTCAGCGCGTCCGCTTCGGCCTGCGCTTCTTCGCGGCGGGCTTCGGCGCGGTCGGCGGCGGCCTCTTTCTCCGCCTGTGCGGCCAATCGGATAGCGGTGGCCTGACGTTCGGCTTCACGCGTGGCTTCGATCAGTACGATCTGCTTCTGACGCTCGGCCTCGGCCACTTCGCGAGCAGTTGCCACGGCTTCGGTCGCCTTAGTCGCTTCAGCACGAGCCAAGTCAGCAGAGGCACGCGCGCGGCTTTCCTCTTCGGATTTCTGCGCGATGATGATCTGGCGTTCTTGCTCAGCCACTTCCAGTTCCCGCTCTTTCGCGATTTCGGCATCACGGATATTGCGCTCACGCTCGATCTCGGCGGCACGAATGGCTTCCTCACGGGCGATCCGGGCGCGTTCGGTTTCACGCACCGAATCTTCGGTTCGCGCCGCAATTTCAGCCTCTTGTGCCACGCGCAAGGTTTCCACCTTCTGCGTCTGCTCGATCCGCGCCTGCGCTTCATCCTGCTCGATCAGCAGCTTTTGACGTTCCGCTTCCATCGCGGCACGGCGAACCTCAACCTCAGCTTCAGCGTCGATCTGCGCGCGTTCTTTCTTGGACACGGCGATAACCTCGGCCAGTTTGCGCATACCTACCGCGTTAAACGCGTTGTTCTCGTCCAAGGCCTCAAACGGCGTCTGGTCCAGCGCGGTCAGCGAGACGGATTCCAGAGACAGACCGTTTTTCAACAAGTCCTCAGACACCGCATTCTGCACCTCTTGCACAAAGTCGGCGCGGTTTTCGTGCAGCCCGTCCATGGTCATTTGAGCGGCCACAGCACGCAGACCGTCGATCAGCTTACCTTCGATCATCTCGCGCAGTTGCTCGACGTCAAAAGTGCGACCACCAAGTGTTTGAGCCGCGCGCGAAATACCTTCTTCGGTGGCCATGACCGAGACGTAGAATTCCACGCCAACGTCCACACGCATCCGGTCCTTGGTGATCAGAGCAGCCTCGCCGCTGCGCTGCACTTCAAGGCGCAAGGTCTTCATGTTGACCGGGCTGACCTCGTGCAGCAGCGGTACGATGATGACCCCGCCATCCATGATGACTTTCTTGCCACCTGCCCCGGTTTTCACCAGACTGACCTCTCGGGTCGCGCGGCGATACAGACGGCCAAGCACAAGGCCGATGAACAAAACGACTGCTAATAAGGTCACAACTGTGACGGCCAGGAATGGTAGTTCCATGCTAAATCCTCCAGGTTGGGGTTTGAATTTTGTTAGTCTGACAAGCCGACCAGAACGAACCGGTCACGCCGTCGGTCACGCAAAACCAGCACTTCGGTGCCTTGTTTCAGCGCATCCTTGTCCTGCAGCGGTTCCGCGCGAAGGTAGTGAGAGTTTCCAAAACGGTCGGTGACGCGGACCTCAGCCGGACGCCCGCGCGAGGCCGTTCCTTGCGTGATCACGCCACGACGGCGTGCAAGCATTCGTTCCGACATCGCCTCGGTCTCGGTTTTCGGCAACAGGCGGGCAAAGACACCACCAAAGCCGCGCGCAAACCACAGGGCAAAGGCACCGGCCGGAAGTGCTGCCATCCAGCTTGGCAGGTCAAAGCCCAGCAGATCGCGCAGCGCCAATTGCAGGCCAATTCCCGACAGGCCGAATCCAGCCAGCAGAACCGCCAGCCATATCATGAATGGCACCTTGCCGATCCCAAGCCACGCCAACGGACCCGAAGGGGCTGCGCCCGGTGCGTCCGCCTCAACCTCGGCCAATTCGAATTCGCCCAGATCAACATCCGCGTCGACATCCAGGTCAAAATCACCAATGTCCAGATCGGGACCGTCAACCACATCCAGGTCAACCTCGGCCTCGCCTGCCAAAAGACTTCCGCCCAGAACCAATGCGATCAGTTCCAGCCCAAGAAGACCGAACAGAAGCGCAAGCGCCAGAGTAAAGGGCACAAACGCACCCTCAAGCAGAAAGTCGAACATCAGTAGACTGCCCTCATTTTGTGTATACTTTTGTATACATTAGATAGGTAGCGATAACACAAATTCAAGTAGCTGTGATTCCGCTATTCAACCTAGGGGTATTGTGGACCACCAGCCGGATGCAATCGTATTCCTCTGCTAGATGGATTTTCGGGGTTGTTGTTGTTTTAATTCGCCCCTGAGCAAAAGCCGGGCTTTTGCTGGCCTTCCACATAAGATAGACGGGCGCGCAGATAGATACGTGGAAACGCAAAATGGCTCGGATTCTCATCACCTCGGCGATCCCTTACATCAACGGGATCAAGCACCTCGGCAATCTGATCGGCTCGCAATTGCCTGCCGATCTGTACGCGCGTTATCAGCGTGGCCGGGGAAATGAGGTCATGTTCCTGTGCGCCACGGATGAACACGGCACCCCCGCCGAACTGGCCGCCGCCAAGGCGGGTAAACCAGTGGCCGAATATTGCGCCGAGATGTATGGCGTTCAGGCCGACATCGCCAACCGCTTTGGTCTGAGCTTTGATCACTTTGGTCGTTCGTCCAGCGATCAGAACAAGAAGCTGACCCAGCATTTTGCAGGTAAGCTGGACGACGCCGGACTGATCCGTGAAGTGACGGAAAAGCAGGTCTATTCCAACGCCGATGGCCGCTTTCTGCCCGACCGTTATATCGAGGGCACCTGCCCCAATTGCGGCTATGAGCGCGCGCGCGGCGACCAGTGTGAAAACTGCACCAAGCAGCTGGACCCGACCGACCTGATTGAGCCACGCAGCGCGATCAGCGGTTCGACTGATTTGGAGGTGCGCGAAACCAAGCACCTGTATCTGCGTCAGTCGGCCATGAAGGATCAACTGGACGCCTGGATTGACAGCAAGACCGACTGGCCGATCCTGACGACCTCCATCGCAAAGAAGTGGTTGCACGATGGCGACGGTCTGCAAGATCGCGGCATCACCCGTGATCTGGATTGGGGCGTACCGGTCAAGAAAGGTGATCAGGACTGGCCGGGGATGGAGGGTAAAGTCTTCTATGTCTGGTTCGACGCGCCCATCGAATACATCGCCTGCGCCAAAGAATGGGCCGATGCAAACGGCAAAGCCGACGCCGATTGGCAGCGCTGGTGGCGCACCGACAAGGGCGCGGATGACGTACGCTATGTGCAGTTCATGGGCAAGGACAACGTGCCCTTTCATACGCTGTCCTTCCCGGCCACCATTCTGGGGTCGGGTGAGCCGTGGAAGATGGTCGACCACCTGAAATCGTTCAACTACCTGAACTATGACGGCGGCCAGTTCTCGACCTCTCAGGGCCGCGGCGTCTTCATGGATCAGGCGCTTGAGATTCTGCCCGCTGATTACTGGCGCTGGTGGCTGCTGAGCCATGCGCCCGAAAGCAGCGACAGCGAGTTCACGTGGGAGAACTTCCAGCAATCTGTGAACAAAGACCTTGCGGATGTTCTGGGCAACTTTGTCAGCCGGATCACCAAATTCTGCCGGTCTAAATTCTCTGAGGCCGTGCCCGAGGGCGGTAGTTTTGGTGAACGTGAAAAGACCCTGATTGACGATCTCACAAAACGCGTTCGGGCCTATGAAGGACATATGGAGGCGATGGAGGTTCGCAAATCCGCGCAGGAATTGCGGGCGATTTGGGTCGCGGGCAACGAATATCTGCAGGCCGCTGCCCCTTGGTCAACCTTCAAAGAAGATCCGGAACAGGCCGCAGCTCAGGTACGTCTGGGCTTGAACCTGATCCGCCTGTATGCCGTTCTCAGCGCCCCTTTCATCCCCGAAACCTCGGCCCGGATGCTGAGCGCGATGAATACTCTGGACACCAGCTGGCCCGACGATATCGCGGCTGCGCTGAACGCACTGCCCGCTGGGCATGCCTTTACGGTACCAGACGTGCTGTTCGCCAAAATCACTGACGAACAGCGTGAAGATTGGGAAAACCGGTTCGCCGGCGCGCGCGAATGATCCGATGCAACATCTGAATTTGGAAACGGGGGCCAAACGGTCCCCGTTTTCGGTTGCCTCACCGGAATCCAGCCATACGACCGCAGGCACGTTGGCCTAAGTCAGCCTGTTAACGAGAAAATTCCTGCAGGTCTCCGCCCGTTCATCGCATTCAAGAAGCTTGAGATATAATCCTAAAACGGTCATCCTGACCTGAATTCAGTCGACTCGCCGGGGCGACCAACCTGCCCGGGCGCAAAATCCTTATAATGAACGAGGCGCCTGCCATGTCCCTTGCATTGAAGAACTTGAATATCCGTCACAGCGGACCGGTCCAGGCCTTTGCTGTCTTGGTTTGTCTGGGCATGGCACACACAGCCACAGCACAAGACCAAAGCGACGCCCCGCCGCCCAAAGTTTCGATCGCGGCTGCGTATACTGAGGAAATCACCGAAGAGGCCAGCTTTATCGGCCGCGCCGAGGCCCTGAACAAGGCCGACATCGTGGCGCGCGTCAGCGGGTTTCTGGAAAGTCAGAATGTCGAAGACGGCGCGCTGGTGAAACAGGGCGATTTGCTGTTCACCATTGAGCCCGACCTTTATGAAGCGACGGTAGAAGCACGCAACGCCGACCTGGACAAGGCCGAGGCCAATCTGGAACTTGCCAAGGTCGAGCTGGCCCGTAAACAAGAGCTGTACGAACGAGACGCCACCCCTGAATCCGAACGCGATATCGCACGCGCAAATGAACTGGTGGCCGAAGCACAAGTCAAAGCTGCCAAAGCCGCGATCCAGCAGGCCGAACTTGATCTGAGCTACACCAAAATCCACGCCCCGTTTGACGGGCGCATTGGTCGGGTTGCAATCAGCGTCGGTGACGTGGTCGGTCCGAACAACCCGCCGCTGGTCAATATCGTCAGCGAGGCGCCGATCTATGTGAATTTTTCACTGAATGAAAAGCAGTTTACTTCGGTTCTTGAAACCGTGGGTGAGAACCCTGCATCCCTGAGCGAAAGCGACAAAAGCCCGAATGTTCATATAGATCTGCCAAACGGCTCAGAACTGGATGAAACGGGCAAAATCGTGTTTGTCGACAACCGGATCGACCCTCTGACCGGTGCCATTACGATGCGTGCCGAATTCTCGAACGCCGACCGGTTGATCGTGGACGGTGCATTTCTGAACGTGCGGATCGAGGCCCTGCAACCTACGCTTGAGGTTCTGGTGCCACAGGCCGCACTGCAACGTGATCAAAGGGGTGAATTCGTACTGGTCGTCAATGACCAGCAAATGGTTGAACAGCGTTACATCACCACCGGCGACAACGAAGGCACGGCAGTGATTGTCAAAGACGGTCTGCGCGAAGGCGAAAGCGTCATTGTTGAGGGCCTGCAAAGGGTTCGTCCCGGGGTTGCCGTCGATGCCGTCGTGGCATCTGAGCAGCCGGGAGAGTAACAGATGTTCTCAGCCCTGTTCATCAGCCGGCCCAAGCTGGCGCTTGTTATTTCGCTTGTCCTGACCATCATGGGTGCCATCGGCTATCTGGTTCTGCCAGTGGCCCAGTTCCCCGACATCACGCCACCGGTGGTCAGCGTAACGACCACCTATACCGGTGCCAACGCCGAGACCGTTGAAAACACTGTTGCCGCGCCCATTGAGGCGCAGGTGAACGGTGTGGATGACATGATCTACATGACGTCCACCTCGGCCGATAACGGCTCGTATTCATTGAATGTCACCTTCGAGGTCGGCACCGATCCCGATATCGCCTCGGTGAACGTGCAAAACCGCGTGGCACAAGCGATGTCCTCGCTACCGGCCGAAGTGACATCTTCGGGCGTGGTGACGCAGAAGGCGTCCACCAACATGCTGCTACTGGTGACGCTGACCTCGCCCGAGGGAACGTATGACAGCGTGTTTCTGTCGAATTATGCCTCGATCAACCTGAAAGACGCACTGGCGCGCGTTCAGGGCGTTGGTAAGGCGGACGTTCTGACCAATCTGGAATACGCCATGCGGATCTGGATGGACCCGGATCAAATGGCCGCGTTGTCCATTACTCCGGGCGACGTGATCAACGCTATCCGCGAGCAGAACGTCGAAGTATCGGCAGGTTCGATCGGTGCGCCTCCGGTGCCCGAGGGGCAGACATTTCAGTACACGATCAAGACCAAGGGCCGCCTGACCTCGGCCGAGGAATTCGGCGAAATTGTCATCCGCACCGGCGATGCAGGATCTATCGTGCGGGTCAAAGATATCGCACGGGTGGAACTGGGTGCAGAATACTATGCGGCGTCCGGCTATTTCGATAGCGTTCCGGCTACCGTCATTGGTATATATCAGGCCCCTGGCGCAAACGCGCTGGCGGTTTCTGAACGTGTCGAGGCCGAGTTGCAGCGGCTGTCTCGCAGCTTCCCCAACGATGTGGAATATGACGTTCCCTTCAACACCACCGACTTTGTCGAGCAATCACTGAACGACGTGGTGACGACCCTGATCTTGACGTTCACGTTGGTAATCTCTGTTGTGTTTGTCTTTCTGGGCAGTTGGCGGGCGACGATCATCCCGGCTGTTGCGATCCCGGTCTCTCTGATCGGTACGTTCGCGTTTTTGCTGCTGTTCGGAATGTCACTGAATACGATCTCCCTGTTTGCGTTGGTTCTGGCCATCGGCATCGTGGTGGATGACGCGATTGTTGTGGTTGAAAACGTCGAACGGATCATCGCGGACGAAGGATTGCCCCCAGCAGAAGCAACCCGAAAGGCCATGGGACAGATCACCGGCCCAGTTATTGCTACCACGCTGGTTCTGCTGGCCGTGTTCGTACCGGTGACTTTCATGCCCGGTATCTCGGGGCGGCTGTATTCACAGTTTGCGGTAACCATCTCAACCGCCGTTGTGATTTCCTCAATCAACGCGCTGACCCTGTCGCCAGCCTTGTGCGGCCTTGTTCTGAAGGCGCGTTCGGGGCCACCCAAGGGGTTGCTGGCCGTGTTTGAACGCTTCATCGGCACAATCCGCAGCGGCTATGTCGCCATCGTGCGCAAACTGTTGATCCTGCCGGTCGTCGGTCTGGGCGTTATCGTTGCGCTGGCGATGGGCACCGGGACCATCATGTCCAACACATCCAGCGGCTTCCTGCCGCTTGAGGATAACGGTTACCTGTTCGTCGACATTCAGCTGCCAGACGCGGCAACGCTGGAACGGACCGAGATCGTCTCGGCTCGTGTGGATGATCAGATTCAGCAGATCCCTGGCGTTTCAAGTACCGTTCTGATCAACGGATTTTCGATCCTGAATGGCACCACCACAAATGGCGCGGCGATCTTTGTGAACCTCGAAAACTGGGATGATCGTCAGGACGATGACCTGAGTGCGGATGCTATTCTGCAAAAGGTTCTGGCGATTGCGTATGGGGAATCCGCCGCCTCGATCGTGGCCTTTAACCCGCCGCCTATTCAGGGCCTTGGCAATTCGGCCGGTGTCGAGATGGAGGTGCAACAAACCGGGGGCGGAACACCGCAGGATCTGGCCTCAGCCGTGGGGTCGTTCGTATACGCGGCGAACCAGCGGCCCGAAATCGGGCAGTCCTATACGACCTTCCGCGCAAACGTGCCGCAGTTGTTCGTCGATCTGGACCGCGAAAAAGCCAAAACACTGCAAGTGTCCGTGGCCGAAGTGTTCCAGACCATGCAGGCGCAGTTGGGGTCGTACTACGTCAACGACTTCAACCTGTTCGGACGGGTGTATCGCGTGATGATCCAGGCCGATGGCAGCTATCGCGACAATGTCGAAGATATCTCGAACCTTTATGTCCGCTCGGAACAAGGTGAGATGGTGCCACTGGGTACGCTGATCGACGTGGAAAACGTGCTGGGACCAGTGCTGCTTAAGCGGCACAACCTGTTCCGGTCGGCGACCGTTACAGCTGTACCAGCGCCGGGCTTGTCCACTGGCGATGCTATCAACGTGATGACCGAGGAATCAGCGACCGCCCTGCCCCCGGGATACGCGTTCGAATGGACTGGTACGGCGCAGCAGCAGTTGGCCTCGGGCAGTCTGGTGATTGTGATCCTGGGGCTGGCGATCTTGTTTGGCTATCTGTTCCTTGTGGGGCAATACGAAAGCTGGTCGATGCCGGTGTCGATTCTGCTGTCGGTGATTGTGGCCCTGTTCGGGGCGGTGGCCGCCGTGGCCATCGTGGGCAGTGATATCAACCTCTACACACAGATCGGGATGATCATGCTTGTGGGGTTGGCATCGAAAAACGGCATTCTGATCGTTGAGTTCGCGATGGAGCAACGGGCAAATGGCCTTTCGATCCGGGATGCCGCCGCCGAGGCAGCCTATCAGCGTTTTCGCGCGGTGATGATGACCGCCCTGTCCTTCCTGCTAGGCGTTGTACCGCTGCTAGCAGCGAGTGGCGCGGGTGCGGCCAGCCAGAAAGCGATCGGTGTTGCCGTCTTTGGCGGGATGCTTGCAGCCACGCTGGTTGGTGTCATTCTGGTGCCGGTTCTCTATGCCCTGATGCAGAGTCTCAGGGAATGGATCAAGGGCACCAAGAACGACCCCGGTCCCTCGGAAGAAACAGCGTAATAATAAATGCCCCGCCAAATCGGCGGGGCTTTTTCTTAGGCAGCAGCCTGAGCGCTGCGATGGTCCATCCAATCCTGTATCCGGGCGATCTGCTCAACGCTCAGACGCAAGCCCAGCTTGTTTCGACGCCAGACGACATCCTCGGCCGTGCGGGCATATTCTTTATCCATCAGCCATTCCAACTCGCGCGCAGTCAGTGTGGCACCGAAGTCCTCTCCCAAGTCTTGGGCGGATTTCGCATCCCCTAGAATGATCCTGGCCTCGGTGCCGTAGGCGCTCACAAGACGCTCGGCCCAGGCGCGCTCCAAAAAGGCAAAGTCAGCTTCCAACCCAGCCACCAGATTTTGCACCCCTTCGACAGGGAAATCTCCGCCAGGCAAAGCCACACCAGCCGTCCAGGGACCGGGTAAGTCCGGGAAATGCTCGGCTGCTTTCTCCAACGCACTCTCGGCCAGACGTCGGTAGGTTGTGATCTTGCCGCCGAAGACATTCAGCACCGGTGCCCCGCCTTGCGCGTCCACTTTCAACGTATAGTCCCGAGTCGCGGCGGTGGCGCTACTGGCACCGTCATCGTACAGCGGGCGGACACCTGAGTATGTCCAGACGATTTCATCTCGCGTCACTGGCGTCTTGAAATATTTGGTCGCAAACGCGCACAGATATTCCTGTTCCGCCTCGGTACACACCGGAGATTCAGATGGATTCGGATGATCCTGATCTGTCGTGCCGATCAAGGTGAAATCACGCTCGTACGGGATGGCGAAAATGATGCGCCCATCCTCGCCCTGAAAAAAGTAACACTTGTCGTGGTCAAACAGCCTGCGGGTCACGATATGACTGCCCCGCACCAACCGGACGCCCTCGCGCGAATTCACGTGGATTTTCGATTGAATGATATCCCCAACCCATGGACCACCAGCGTTGATCAGCATTCTAGCCTTGATCACGCGTGTCTCGTCACTGTCGCGGTCCCGAACCGTCACCTCCCATAGGTCGTCTACGCGCTTCGCCGCCAGAACCTCGGTGCGAACCATAATATTAGCACCGCGTACCGCGGCATCGCGGGCGTTGAGAACGACAAGGCGCGAATCCTCGACCCAGCAATCGGAATACTCATAGGCGGTCTCAAACTTGTCCTGCAGCGGTCGCCCTTCGGGTGCTGTTTTCAGGTTCAGAGACGCCGTGCCCGGTAGAATTTTACGCCCACCCAGATGGTCGTACATGAACAACCCCAACCGGATCAGCCAGGCCGGACGACGACCCTTCATCCAAGGCATCACCGTGCTTAACAGGCGCGAGGTCGGCGTTTCGGAATCGAAACGCATGTCTGCGTGGTACGGCAACACAAATCGCATCGGCCAGCTGATATGCGGCATCGCCTGCAGCAAGGTCTCACGTTCGATCAGAGCCTCGCGGACAAGGCGGAATTCGAAGAACTCCAGATACCGCAATCCGCCGTGAAACAGCTTGGTCGACGCCGACGAGGTTGCCGAGGCCAGATCGTTCATCTCGGCCAGTGTCACCGACAGCCCGCGCCCCGCTGCATCGCGTGCGATGCCGCATCCATTGATGCCGCCCCCAATGATGAAAAGGTCTGAGATCTGGTCGTGTGACTGTTCCATATCTGGATGATTCCCGTTTGCCGAAAACGCGCGCTCATTAACCGTACAGGTCCGCGCTTCGTCAATGTTTGTTTTCGTTTTTGTTCGTTTTACCACACAATACTTGCTTTTTTGTGCATTCGCCCAGCACATTATTGCAATTCAACGGAAACAGAACAAAAACGAACACATCAAAATTGGAGCCAACCGTGTCCCTTTCCTTTCGCCAGTCAGACATTCTGAACATCGCTAAACAAGATGGCCGCGTGATGGTCGAAGACCTGGCGCTGCGGTTTGGTGTGACGGTTCAGACCATCCGCCGCGATCTTTCGGAACTTGCTGACATGGGCAAACTGGACCGCGTGCATGGTGGTGCTGTCCTTCGTTCGGGGGTGTCGAATATCGGGTATGAGGATCGCCGAGCGCTTAACGCAGACGCCAAGACGCGCATCGCGCAACTTTGCGCGCAGGATATTCCCGATGGCGCATCTGTGTTCCTGAACATCGGCACCTCGACCGAGGCTGTTGCCCGGCAATTACTGAACCACAAGGACCTGATGGTGGTCACCAACAACATGAACGTCGCCAATATTCTGGTCGACAACCCAAACTGTCAGATTGTTGTGGCGGGCGGTGTGCTGCGCCGTTCGGATGGGGGACTGGTCGGCAACCTGACGATTGCTACCATCGAACAGTTCAAGTTCGACTATGCCATCATCGGATGTTCGGCGTTGGATGCCGAAGGTGATCTGATGGATTTTGACTTTCAAGAAGTCCGGGTCAGTCAGACCATCATTGCCCAAGCCCGCCGAACCTGCGTGGTGGCCGATCACTCCAAATTCCAACGTACAGCCCCCGCCCGAATTGCCTCATTGTCCGATGTCGATGTGTTCTATACCGACAAAGCCCTTCCCAATTCGCTGACCAAGAAATGTTCCGAATGGCGAACACAATTAAAGCTGTGCGCCTGACCCCAAGTAATTCGCATTAAACGGGAACTTCCTTCGCGACTTCTTGCCAGAACCAAATTCACCTGACACACTCCCCCATATTGCAATCGTCGCACGGGAGGGGAGAACCGAGCCATGATAGCGCTTTTGTTTGCGTTACTTACAGCCACGATGGGACTGAATTACTTTAATCGGACAACAGCGGCCAACGTGCTTTTCTTTTTCACGCTGGCGTTGAGTGTGTATTGGCTGAAGTTCCATGCCACCAGCCAACTGACGATCCAATTGTAAGGGGGCCGCGATGACACCGGAACTTTCACGCAATCTCAACGCTCTTGGTATGCTGGCTGTCAGCCTGGTGTTGGTACTGGCCTATTTCTACCAGTTAAAACTCGATGAACTCCCCTGCCCTCTGTGCCTGTTGCAAAGGGTTGGACTGGTGGCCGTGGGCGTTGGTCTAGGCCTGAACCTGCTTTACGGAGCGCGGCCGCAGCACTATGCGATCATGCTGCTTGCGGCACTGTTCGGCGGCAGCGTCGCCGTACGCCAGATTCTGCTGCATATCGTACCGGGTACAGGTCACTATGGGTCACCGGTTCTGGGGTTGCACTATTATACCTGGTCCGCGATCTGCTTTTTCCTGATCTTGCTGGGTACGGCCTTTATGCTGCTGTTTGACCAGCAATACGCCGAAAACACCCAACAACCGCGTTTTGGTGGCAGCATTTTGGCCAAAAGCGCGTTCTTTATCATGCTGGGGCTGGCGGCGCTGAATGCGGTCTCGACACTGGTGGAATGCGGGCCTGGAATCTGCGCAGACCCACCCACCAGCTACAAATTGATTGACGAACTGGGCACCGACGGCTGAGGATAGGACAACCTGCCCAAAAGGAGGCACGAGCATGGGACTATTGGGGCAGCCACTTGGCTACTATGACTACCTGACTTTCGTGGCATTGATCCTGCTTCTTGCGGCTGTGATGGCGCTGATCCTGTTCATCATGGGGTTACCGGGGCGGATCGCGATCAAACGCAATCACCCCCATGCCGAAGCCGTCAAGATCATGGGGTGGATGGGTTTTCTGGCTGTTGTGCCGTGGGTGCATGCCTTTATGTGGGCCTTCCACGATGGCGTCACAGTCGACATTCGGCGCACACCCGATGACGAAAAAGATGCGATCCGCAAGGAAATCAAGCGGTTGGGCGGAACGGTGAACGAAGAATACAGCGATCCGCTAGACCCTGACGAGACGCAGAAAAGCTAAGGCCAAAGGAAGTCACAGAATATGTTTGTCGCCCTCGGCATTACGCTGTTCTACATCATTTTCGTCTGGTTCATTTTCTTCAAAGCGAAGTTACTGAAGTTCAACATCACCTGGGGTGTCGTTTCATTCTGGGTCGGCGCGCATCTGCTGCTGATCTTCCTTGTCGCACTGCGTTTTTTCCAACCGTTTTCCATCGACAGCCACGTGGTGCGTTCGACCATTCAGATCGTACCGCGCCTGACCGAGCCCACGATCCTGACCGAAGTGCTGGTCGAGCCGAATACCGAGGTGAAAAAGGGCGATCCCCTCTATCGCTTTGACGACACGGTATTCGCTTTGGAAGTTGAAGAGGCAACCGCGCAGCTGGTGGCAGCCGAGCAGAATGCCAAAATCCTGGAACAGGACGTGATCGCGGCGTCCGAGGCCATCGAGCGCGCAAATGCGCAGCTAGCTTACGCCCTGACCCAACAGGCGCGGTACGAGAACCTCGTGCCTGCTGGTGGCGCAAGGCAGGACGAATTAGATCGCTGGGATGAGCAGGTCACCGAGGATCAGGCACAGGTCAAAGAGGCCGAGGCCAATCTCGAAAAGGCCCAACTCGCGCTGGATTCCCAGATTGACGGGGTCAATACCGGCATCCTTCAGGCGCAGGCACAGCTGGATAAAGCCCAGTATTTCCTTGATAACACGACGATCTATGCACCCGAAGACGGCATGATCGTCTCGCAACAGGCGCGTCCCGGTCTGGTTGTTGGCGATATCCGGCTGGGTGCAATTGCCAGTTTCGTGACCAAGGACAATCCTTACATTCTGGCCACCTATCGTCAGCAGAACCTGAAATTTGTCGAGCCCGGTCAGGAGGTGGAGGTCGCGCTGGACCTTTATCCCGGCGAGATTCTAACCGGCAAGGTCGAAGCAATCTGGTGGGCTACGCGTCAAGGTCAGTACCTGCCCTCAGGCCGCCTGCCCGGCTTTGAGTTTCCAAAACTACCGGGTCGCATCGCGGTGCAGATCTCGGTCGACATCCCAGACAGTCACACATTTCCCGCCGGCGGCCACGCGGCGGTCGCCATCTACACCGGTCAGGGCAAAAGCTTTGAATTCCTGCGCCGCATCAATATCCGCCTGTATTCCTTCGCCAACTTCATCCGACCACTGGATATCTGAGGACACATGACATGACCCGGGCCAGACTTCACCGCAGATTGATCGGCACCGCCCTATGCGCGGCCCTGCTGGTCGGCTGCACGCCAGTTGGCCCGGATTTCGTGCGCCCGAACTCTCCGGTCGTGAAAGAATGGATCGAGGTGAACAGCCCCAGCGCCGGACCCAGCGGCCTAACCTCGCGCAGCGCGCCGGTGGTGAAATGGTGGGAGACGTTCAACGACCCCACCCTGAACAAACTGGTTGCAGAGGCTTATGCCCAGAACCTTGATCTACAGGTGGCAGGTGCCCGTGTCCTGCAGGCTCGCGCGCAGTTGGGGATTGCGTTCGGGGAGCTGTATCCGCAATCGCAAGCCATCGGCGGATCAATCGAGCGGCGCCAAATCAGTGACAATCTTGGGCCGATTTCGGATGTAAATCGGATCATCCCCTTGGATACCGAGTTTTCGACATCTCAGGTTGGGTTCGATGCGCAATGGGAGCTGGACGTCTGGGGTCAGCAAAGGCGCGGCGTTCAGGCGGCGCGGTCCAATCTGGCGCTGCAGGTGGCGAATTACGACGACGCCCTGGTGACGCTGACCGGCGACGTCGCCGCCCTGTACGTAAATATCCGCGCTTTGCAGGAATCTCTGGCGGTCGCGCGTGAGAACATTCAGCTGCAACAGGCGTCTGCTGATCTGACGCAATTGCGCTTTGACAACGGTGTGACGACCGAGCTGGACGTGCAGGAATCCACTGCCCTGCTGAACAACACCAAGGCGCTGGTCCCAGAGATTGAAAGCGATCTGCAACAGGCCAAGAATGCGTTGGCTGTGTTGTTGGGGGCAACGCCCTCGCGCATGACCAGTCTGCTGGGTAATTCGGGGCGCATCCCTTCAGCCCGGTCGAATGTAGCCGTGGGTGTTCCGGCCGAGCTGCTGCGTCGCCGTCCCGATGTCCGCGCGGCCGAGTTGGCGGCGGCAACGCAATCGGCCGAGGTCGGCATTGCGATGGCTGATCTGTACCCGCAATTCATTCTGTCTGGGTCCATCGGCCTACAAGCCTCGGGCGGGCGGGATTTGTTTTCCGCAGCCAGCACGACCAGTCTGGCCAATGCAGGTGTGGTCTGGAACGTGCTGAACTACGGCCGGATCAAGAACAACGTCCGTGCGCAAGACGCGGCTTATCAAGCGCTGATCGCCAACTACCAAAACACTGTTCTAACCGCCTATTCCGAGGTGGAAAGCGCGATGGTCGCCTATGCCCAATCGCGCAAGCAGGTGGTTTTTTACGAAAACAGCGTCACCGCGTCGCGCAAGGCCGCCCAGATTGCGGTGGATCAATATCGCGACGGTATTGCCGATTATTCCCGCATCCTGAACACTCAGACCGCGTTGCTGCGGTCGCAGGCCAATCTGATCGAGGCGCGGCAACAGGTCTCAAGCAATCTGGTTGCCGTGTACAAGGGGCTGGGCGGCGGCTGGCAGATTCGCCAAAATCAGGAATTCCTGCCTGAAACCGTGCTGGCCGAGATGGCATACCGCACCGATTGGGGCGACCTGCTGCAACAAGACCCGACGCGGGCAAGCCTCAACTAATCGCTATTTGGTCAATCCGCGCAGCCCGCCGGAAATCAGGATGTTCACTTCATACAGGATGCGCGGCGCTGCAAAACCGCCCGGGCTGGCCAGATAATTCGGGCTCCATTCCGGGTCGAACTTCTGCTTGAAGGATCGCAACCCTTCAAAGTGATAAAACTGTTCGCCATGCTCATAGACGAACCCGCCGACACGGTTCCAGAACGAAGCCAGTTGCCGGTTCTCGATCCCCGAAAACGGCGCCGCGCCCAGCGAGAACCAGTGGAACCCCTGCTCTGCTCCCCACGACATCATCTCGGCAAACAGCGCGTCCATGATGAAGTTCGAGCCGTCAGGTTCGTAACGCATCAAATCCAGCGACAGTTCAGATTTATGGCCGCCTTGGAACAGATTGGCAAAAGCCACGATCTTGCCTGTGTCCCCATTTCGCAGCACGGCAAAATCGAAATAGGACAGGTAGTCATCGTCGAACCCGCCTAGGGCAAATCCCTTTTCCTCACCCGCTTTATGCTCGAGCCAGTCGTCAGAAATTTTGCGTAGCTCCGGCAGGACCGGGGTCAGTTCTTCCTTCGGGATGATCTCGAACACATACCCTTCACGCTCGGCCCGGTTTTTGGCCTGACGGAACCGTTTTCGGGATTTGCCATCCAGCGAGAAATCTTGCAGCGGCACCCGCGCGACCTCACCGATTTTCAAGATGGACAGACCCAGATCCAGAAAGGTTGGCAGATATTTGGTCGAGACGCTGTAAAACGCACAGAGCTTGCCCTCGCGGTCGGCCATTTCGCGCAGCTGCCAGATCAGTTGTTGACCGGCTTTTTCATCGCCAACCGGCTCTCCCTTGGTGATTAGAGCGTTGCCGGTGTCGGCATAGGCCAGAAACGCGGATTCATCGGGCGCGATCAAAAACTGCTTGTCTCCGGTCAGCGAAATCTGCGCCTCCGTGTCTTCGCTTTCCAACGCCAGCCGTTCGACGACAGGCGGGATTTCCGTGCGTACCGGTTCAGGGATTTCCCGCCCGAATAGTGAGTTAACAGCCACCACACCAAGTATGACCGCTACCACCAGGCTGGAACGCAGGAACCGTGAGGCGTCGCCGCTCCACGCGAAATCCCACCACAGGGCGTTCTGGTATTCGACATGCGAATAGGCAAACAGCCCGATCCAGAAAATGACCGCCAACAGGGCCACTACGCTGACCAGCCACGGGATGTTCAGCCGAAAAATCGACGCGCCGCTGACCCGGTAAAACGCACCCCGGAATGTGGCCAGCACCGCGATTGAGGCCAGCATGCCGATCGCCTCGTGCGTATCCAACCCCTTGGTCAACGAGGCAACGAAACCGGCCACCATCAGCAACATCGCCACGATCCAGGCACGATAAAGTTTGCGGAACAAACCGCGCGAAATCAGGATCAGAAGAACACCTATTGCACTGCCTGCCAGATGTGAGGCTTCGACAAAGGACAAAGGCAGAAAATCTCGCAAAACACCAAGGCTTTGACTGCTGGACGGTAAGGCCCCGGACACCAACAGGATGATCCCGGCAACCGCCGTCACGCCTGCGGCAACCATCGGCACAATCGGCCGGATCGCGCGATAGACCCATGTGGCCGCGCCGCTGATATGGTTGCGATGCGTCAGCGCCGAGGCCACAGCAATCGACACGCTGGCAATGACAAAAGGCAGAAATGTGTAGACAAGACGATACAGCAGCAAGGCCGCGATTACGTCAGACCGGCCAGAGGCACCCAAACCTGCGATCAATGTCGCCTCGAACGCGCCAATACCGCCCGGCGCGTGACTTACGATCCCAACGGCAATAGCCCCAATAAAGATCGTGAAGAAATAGGGGTAGCCGACCCCAAGGTCATCGGGCATCAGGGTATAAAGCACCATCGAAGCGCCAAACAGGTCCCCGATCGCGGCCAGCGTTAGCAAGCCTGCCAGTTTGCCGCCAGGCAAGTTGAACCCAAATCCGCCATAGGCCAACTTGCGCCCGCCCCGCGCGAGCCAGAGGAACAAGGCCACCAACGCGGCCAACAGGCACAGACCGATTATCGTCTCAGTCGTGTCGCTGATCGGCAGAACATTTGAAATACCATCGGGATGCAGGGTAAGCAGTATGCCCAGCAACAGCACCAGCCCGGACCAGAACGCGATCCAAGAGGTCGCGATGACCCCGGCAACCCGGCTTAGGTCCAACCCAAGCGAGGCGTAGATGCGATAGCGGATCGCCGTTCCGGTAATGTAGGAAAAGCCTAGGCAGTTCGATACGGCATAACCACTGGCTCCGGCCATGCCAGCTACGGCCAGGGGAACCTCTCCGTCCGCCACGCTTTGAACGGCCAGCACGTCGTACATGGACAAGGACAAAAAGCTGAAACAGGTCCAGCACAGGGCGATGAACATCAGTTTCCAGGATGTATTTGCCACATCCACCTGAACATCGGCCCATTTCACGTGCTGGGACAGTTCGTGCAGTACGACCAGCGCAATCAACGTCACCAGGATCGGAACCGCAATTCTGACCGCGGGCTTTTCAAGGAACCCGGTGACCCGCTCGGCCAGACGAACGGCCCAAAGCTCTTTATCAGTCTCCTGCGTGGTCATGGTTCCCCCCTGCTCCGAGGCACTGCAACGATCCTGTGCGTGGATCGGCGACGCAGGGCAACCTTGGCACAATTTCCTTGAACGTCAAAGCACTACAAGGGATCAGACCCGCCCTTTACGCGTTGACAGCAACAGATTGGTCTCGGACCGCGTTATCCCCTCCATCCGCCGGATCTGAAACAAGACCTCGTCCAGTTCCGCCAAAGTTTCGGTGCCAATCTCGGCAATCAAATCCCAACTGCCGTTGGTCGTATGCACGGCGCGCACTTGGCGCAGGGCCGCGATTCTGGCCATCGTACGTTCGGTCCCGCGGCCTTCGATCTCAAGCATCATAAGGCCCCGCACCGGGCTTTCCGCCACATCCAAACGGGTCAGGACGGTAAAGCCCACAATCTCACCCGATTGTTTCAGACGCTGCAGGCGGCTGCGCACCGTGGTGCGGGTGACGCCCAGCGTCTCGGCCAGTTCAGACAGCGAGGCCCGCGCGTCCCGGTGCAGCGCATTCAGCAACCTACTGTCCAAATCGTCCATAGTCATTTCTCATTTCGCTTATTGAGGTTTCATTTTGAACATTTTGCTCTCTTTTCGCAACCCACCCTGCGGAACTAAACAAACATATGGACAACAAACACGTTATATTGGTCGGCGCCCCGATGGACGCTGGCAAGCGTCGTCAGGGCTGCCGAATGGGGCCTGACGCCTATCGAGTGGCCGGTCTGGATCAGGCTTTGGCCAATCTGGGTCATCAGGTTTCAGACATTGGCGATGTCCAGCCGGACAGCATGGATGTGGCTGAGGACACACATCTATTCGCCCTGCCCGAGGTTATCGGCTGGACCAACGCGCTAAGCCGTGCGGCGCAGGAAACTGCCCCCAAGGGTCTGCCGATCTTTATGGGCGGCGACCACGCGCTGTCGATGGGAACCGTTGCAGGGATGGCCGCCCATGCCCAGCAGATCGGGCGCCCTCTGTTCGTACTTTGGCTGGATGCCCATAGCGACTTTCACACCCCCGACAGCACTGGCAGCGGCAACCTGCACGGTACTCCTGTCGCCTATTTCACCGGCCAGGCGGGTTTTGATAATTTCCCAACCGTACCCGCCCCGGTTCCAACAGATCGCGTGGGCATGATTGGCTTGCGCTCGGTCGATCCTGCCGAGCGCGCACGGCTTGAGGAAGATCACGCCATGCTGGCCGATATGCGCAGCATTGACGAACACGGAATCAAAGCCCCATTGAACGCGTTTCTTGATCGGGTCCGGGCGGAGAATGGCATCCTGCATGTCTCGCTAGATGTCGACTTTCTTGATCCCTCGATCGCCCCTGCCGTCGGCACCACCGTCCCCGGCGGCGCGACCGAACGCGAGGCGCATCTGGTGATGGAGCTGCTGCACGAAAGCGGCCATGTCTGCTCTTTGGACCTGGTCGAGCTGAACCCGTTTCTGGACGAACGCGGCCGTACCGCAAAGCTGATGGTCGATCTGGCCGCCTCATTGTTGGGCCGCCGCATTTTTGACCGCCCAACACGGAGCTTCTGATGCACTCTCTGCAAGCCCCCCCTGCCGTCGTTATGATCCGGCCCCATGCGTTTGCTTCTAACCCTGAGACCCGCGACGACAATGCGTTTCAGACATTGGCCAACCGCTCGGCTGCAGCCACATCTGCTCAGGCGCGCGATGAACATGACCAGGCGGTCGCATTGCTGCGCGATGCAGGTGTAAAGGTTCATGTCTTCGACGATCACGGGGACCTCGACACACCCGACAGCGTGTTCCCGAACAACTGGTTCTCGACCCACCCCGGCGGGCATGTGGCAATCTATCCAATGTTCGTTCCGTCGCGCAGGCGCGAACGCCGCGCGGACGTCATTGAGATGCTGAAACAGGAATACCGTGTTCAGGACGTGATTGACTATTCCGGGCTTGAGCAGGACAAACTGGCGCTGGAAGGCACCGGAGCAATGGTTCTGGACCACGTTGGCCGCGTCGCTTACACAGTCAAATCCAACCGTGCCGATCCCGTTTTGTTGGAGCGTTTCTGCACTCATTTCAATTATGAGCCTATTGTGTTCGAAGCACATGATGCCGAAGGGCGAGATGTCTATCACACCAATGTTCTGATGGGCATCGGCAGCGAGTATGCACTGATCTGTCTGGACATGATCACCGATCCGGAACGGCGCGCGACCGTAAAAGCCCGGTTGGAAGAATCCGGTCGCACGGTCATTGACCTGACCCACGAACAGATCGCCGAATTTGCGGGCAACGCCATCGAACTCAGCGGTCGGGATGGCCTGGTTTTGGCACTGTCGAGCCGGGCGCTTGCCGCCCTGACCCCGGATCAACTCGCAACAATCGAAGCCAGCGCAACGCCGCTGCCGCTGTCGGTTCCCACAATTGAAACTGCCGGTGGATCCGTGCGCTGTATGATTGCAGGCATCCACCTGTCCCGTCGATAGGAGACCCCAATGCAACCATCTGAAAAGGCGCTTGTGCCCTTTGTATCCGTCGACAACATGATGCGTCTGGTTCATCACGTCGGGCTTGAGAAGATGATCACCCAAATCGCGGCCCAGATCGAAGCCGATTTCAAGCGTTGGGAGAGCTTCGACAAAACCCCGCGCATCCCGGCCCACTCGCCGCATGGCGTGATCGAGTTGATGCCCACGTCGGATGGTGAGGCCTACGGATTCAAATACGTGAACGGTCACCCCAAGAACACCTCCGAAGGGCTGCAGACCGTGACCGCTTTTGGCCTGCTGGCTGATGTCTACACCGGCTATCCCACCCTGCTGACCGAGATGACGATGCTGACCGCCCTGCGTACAGCCGCAACCTCGGCACTAGTGGGCAGTTATCTGGCACCGAAGTCTTCGTCGGTTATGGCCATGATCGGCAACGGCGCGCAATCAGAGTTCCAGTGCCTGGCTTTCAAGGCCATGTGCGGGATTGATACGGTTCGTTTGTATGACACCGATCCGAATGCCACCAAGAAATGTGCCGCGAACCTTCAAGGCAAAGGTCTGACAGTAGTGCCCTGCATAACCGCCGAAGAGGCCATCGAAGGCGCACACATCATCACGACCTGCACCGCCGACAAGAAATACGCCACGATCCTGACTGACAATATGGTCGGCCCCGGCGTTCACATCAACGCCATCGGCGGTGACTGTCCCGGCAAAACCGAATTGCATCGTGATATCCTGTTGCGGTCGGAAATCTTCGTGGAATACCCCGAGCAGACCCGTATCGAAGGTGAGATTCAGGCACTGGACGACACCCATCCGGTGACAGAAATGTGGCAGGTCATGACCGGCCAGGCCAAAGGGCGCAGCGATGATCGTCAAATCACTCTGTTCGACAGCGTCGGCTTTGCGATCGAGGATTTCTCGGCCCTCCGCTACATCAAGTCCGCTATCGAGGGAACTGATTTCTTTGAACCTTTGGACATGCTGGCCGATCCTGACGATCCGCGCGATCTATTTGGAATGCTGATGCGGGCAAGCTAAAGAACCCGCAAATGGCATTACCTCGCCCCCGGTTAACCCCGGGGGCTTTTTCTATCCGGCCAGCGACGGCAAGTAGAGGACGATGGCCGGGAACGCCACAAGCAACGCGATGGTAATCGCGTCGGCGATGAAGAACGGTGTCACGCCTTTGAAGACGTCCTGAACGCTCAAGTCCGGGCGCACACCAGCGACAACAAAGCAGTTCAGGCCAATCGGCGGCGTGATCAGGCAGAATTCGGCCATTTTCACTACCAATATACCAAACCAGATCGCACACATCGGCCCCGACATGCCAAAGGCACTTTCAGCGGCGCTGACGGCTTCCCCACCGTTCAGAGCCATGACGGCCGGGTACACGACCGGTAGCGTCAGCAGCAGCATTCCGATGGCATCCATGAACATGCCCAACACCGCATAGGCCAGCAGGATGCAAATCAGGATCAGCATCGGCGACATCTCAAGCGAGGTGATCCAGTCCGAAAACGCGCCCGGCAGGTCGGCGAAACCAAGGAACCGCACGTAGATCAGCACGCCCCAGATGATCGAAAAGATCATCGCGGTCAGTTTGGCGGTTTCAAGCAACGCGGATTTCAGCTCGGTCCAGCGCATGCCGTGGAACAGGGCAAAACAGAAGACAATGAAGGCGCCGATGGCACCACCCTCGGTTGGTGTGCCCCAGGCCTTTTCTCCGAACGGGTTATAGACAAAGCAGATGATGATCAGGATCACAGCCACAATCGGCAAGGCACCGGGCAAGGACGCAAAGCGCTGTTTCCATGTAAACCCCGTGACCGGAGGCCCAACGCTTTTGAAAATCACCGCTATTCCCACAATAAGCAGGCCATAGATAACTGCCGAAAACGCCCCGGGGATGAACCCGGCCAACAGTAGCTTACCCACGTCCTGTTCAACGATGATGGCATAGATCACAAGAATGGCCGAAGGCGGGATCAACGAGGCCAGCGTACCCCCGGCAGCAACGACTCCGGCAGCGAATTGCTTGTTGTAACCGACTTTCAGCATCTCGGGGATGGCGATGCGGGCGAAAACCGCGGATGTGGCGACCGACGCGCCCGACACGGCGGCAAACCCGGCTGTCGCGAACACGGTCGAAACCGCCAGCCCACCCGGCACCCACGCCACCCAGCGTTTGGCGGCCTCGAACAATGCCTTGGTCAGGCCCGCGTAATAGGCCAAGTATCCGATCAGGATAAAGGTTGGGATCAGGCTGAGCGTATGGGCGGCCACCTTGGAATGCGGCACCTGCCCGGCTGTTTTGACAGCCACCGTCAATGCTTTGCCAAACCGATCCGGGTCATATCCGAACTTGGCCCAGAAGATCCAGACCAGCCCGGCCAACCCGGCAAGCCCAGCGGCAAAGGCGACCCGCATCCCTGTGACGACCAATACAAGCAGGCCACCTGTAACCCACAGACCAATATCTATTGTGTCCATGCGTTAGTCCTGCCCTTCGAATTGCTCGGCCTCGGCAGCGGCCTGCGCCGCCGCATCCTGGATCAACGGCACGGCCACCGGATGTTCGAGTCCCAGCACAAAAGCACGCCCATATCCCCAGACCTGCAACACCAGCCGCGCGCACAGGACCGAAAACGCCACTGGCGCCAGCAGCTTGGCAGGCCAAAGCGGAATGCCGATGTCAATTGAACTGTCACGGCTCCACAGCGGTGCGCCAAAATCGAAAGAGCGGTCGAAATGGGACCAGCTGCCCCAGACCAGTGCCAGCATAAGCACAAGGATCAAAACTACCGAGATCAGTTCGAACAGCCACAGCGCCCGCCCGTGCAGACGCGCGATCACGATATCCATACGAATATGACCGCCTTCGCGCTGCACGTATGAGATTCCAAGGAAGGCAATCAGCGGCATGGCCTGTTCGATCCAGTCCACATAACCGGGCAAAGGCGCGTTAATCGCGTTGCGGCCACTGACCGAAACCACTGCCAGCACCATCAAGCCAAAGACGGCAAGCCCACTGATCAATGCCAAAAACTGCTCTAACCTCAAGAGCTGACGATCCAGCCAACTGAGCCGACTGCCGTCCTCAAGCACCGTGGCTTGTCCTGCCATTCCGGTGATCCCCTGTTTTTTGATGAGTGTCCGGGTGCCCGGTCAGGCACCCGGAAAAGGAACTCAGTTTCCGCCGCGCTGTTGCTTCAGCGTAGCTTGAACCAGATCATAGAGGTCCTGCGCTGGCAGACCCTGTGCGGACATATCCGCAATCCACTGTTCACGGATCGGATCGGCTGCCTTAGCACGGAATTCTTCAAGAACGGCATCATCGATCTCAACTTTTTCAACGCCCTTCTCAGACAAAACGCTATCCCACTGCTCAAGCAGCCCGCCGTAGTTCGCAAGGTAATGATCAATCGCCTCGTCGATCGAACTGTTCAGCGCCTCCTTGTGCTCCGCAGGCAGCGCTTCATAGGCTTCGATATTCACCACCACCGGGCAGTTGACCGTGCCGGGGTTCAGGTTCGCGGTCCACCAGTCGGCTTCATTGATGGTGCCGAAAGACAGGTGAGCGTGTTGGGCAAAGGCAACCGTGTCGACCACACCCGATTCCATCGCGTTGAACGCTTCTGTTGCCGGGACAGAGGTTGGCACACCGCCCACAGCCTCGAACGCCTGCCCCAGGCCACCAGTGGCACGTACACGCATCCCGTCAAAATCCGCCAATTCGTCGCGCGGATCACCGGTGCCGACCAGGTTGTACTGCGGCATTGGTGAGGTCATGATTATGCGCGCGTTCCACTGCGCCATCTCATCCTTAACGGCCGGGTGATCGTAGACCGCGTGGCTGACAGCCACTTCTTCGTCAAGATTGTTCACGCCCAAAAACGGAAGCTCAAGCACGGTGATCGCTCGGTTCTTGTCGCGGTGATACCCGGCGCAGAATTGAGCCATTTCAAAAGCACCGATTTCAATGCCGTCCAGATTTTCCTTGGGCTTTGACAGGCCACCGTAGCTGACGTTGATGGTGAACTCGCCACCCGTCTTTTCGCCAACCAGTTCGGCCAACTTTTCGACATGTTCAGTAAAGGCGCGCCGCTTGCCCCAAACCGAGGCATTCCATTCGGTTGCAGCAGCCTCTGAGACGAATGCAACACCCAAGGCGGCGACGGCCGCGCCGCTCAACATCTTTTTCATCATGAATTCTCCCTTTGTTGCGCTTCTTCTCCAAGCGCTTGCGTTCAAAGCTAGCGCCAACATTGATGTGTGCCAACCCCGGACAAATTCACCAAGCACCAGAAGACAGCGCTGACAAACAATAGGTGCATCCAAGATTCAAAAATTGCGGTTGATCATCTGCATCCGCCAATCAAAAATTTCATGACACTTACTATTCTGGTTTTATTTGTTTTTTTGAAATTCATAGTGGCTTTATTTACTATTTTTTGCACACTAACAAAATTTCTTTACAAACAAATCTAAAGATATCGGTAATTTATTTAATTGTTTTCAGTTTCGCTTATTATTTGACGTGGGGAGGAAACGGGTCGACATCGCCCGTTCCGCGGGCAAGATTTGGCCCAGTGAAATAAAGTCCAGAGGGAGGAGCCTCAGAATGACAACCGCTGCTCAAGCAGATGCCAAGGTCTATCCGCCATCCGCAGAAACCGTTGCCCGCGCCCATGTCGATGCCGACGCATACACCCAGATGTACAACGCCTCGATTGAAAATCCTGTGGCGTTCTGGGATGAGCAAGGCAAGCGAGTAGATTGGATCAAGCCGTATACACAAGTCAAAGATGTCAGCTATGATTTCGGCTCGGTTGGGATCAACTGGTATGCGGACGGCACGCTGAACGTCGCAGCCAACTGCCTGGACCGCCATCTGAAAACACGCGGCGACCAGACCGCAATCATCTGGGAACCGGATGATCCGAACGACGACGCCCAGCACATCACCTATGCCGAGCTGCACCGCCGCACCTGCCGCATGGCCAATATTCTGGAATCGCTGGGCGTGCGCAAAGGTGACCGGGTGGTGATCTATCTGCCGATGATCCCCGAGGCCGCCTATGCGATGCTGGCCTGTGCGCGTATTGGCGCAATCCATTCCATCGTATTCGCGGGCTTTTCGCCCGACGCGCTGGCAGCGCGGATCAACGGCTGCGATGCCAAGGTGGTTATCACGGCGGATGAGGCCCCGCGCGGCGGTCGCAAGACCCCTCTTAAGTCCAATGCGGATGCCGCTCTGCTGCACTGTAAAGACACCGTGAAATGTCTGGTGGTCAAGCGCACCGGCGGCCAGACCACATGGGTTGACGGCCGCGATTTCGATTACAACGAAATGGCGCTTGAAGCGGATGACTATTGCGCGCCCGCCGAGATGAACGCCGAAGACCCTTTGTTCATCCTGTATACTTCCGGATCAACCGGTCAGCCCAAAGGCGTGGTGCATACCACTGGTGGCTATCTGGTCTACGCAGCCATGACGCATCAGATCACCTTCGATTACCACGATGGCGACATCTATTGGTGTACCGCAGACGTAGGCTGGGTCACCGGCCACAGCTATATCGTCTATGGCCCGCTGGCCAATGGTGCGACGACCCTGATGTTCGAAGGCGTGCCGACCTACCCCGACGCTGGCCGTTTTTGGGAAGTCTGCGCCAAGCACAAGGTAAACCAGTTCTATACCGCCCCCACGGCGATCCGCGCATTGATGGGTCAGGGTACCGAATGGGTCGAAAAGCACGATCTGAGCGATCTGAAAGTGCTGGGCACCGTGGGTGAACCGATCAACCCCGAAGCGTGGAACTGGTATAACGAGGTTGTCGGCCAGGGCAATTGCCCCATCGTCGACACATGGTGGCAGACCGAAACCGGCGGTCACCTGATGACCCCCCTGCCCGGCGCACATGCGATGAAGCCCGGCTCGGCGATGAAGCCGTTCTTTGGAATTCAGCCTGTCGTTCTTGACCCGCAATCGGGTGTCGAAATCACAGGAAACGGGGTCGAGGGTGTGCTGTGCATCAAAGACAGCTGGCCCGGACAGATGCGCACCGTCTGGGGCGATCACGAGCGGTTCGAGAAAACCTATTTTGCCGACTACAAAGGCTATTACTTCACGGGCGACGGTTGCCGCCGGGATGAGGATGGCGACTACTGGATCACTGGCCGCGTCGATGACGTGATCAACGTCTCGGGCCACCGTATGGGTACGGCCGAGGTAGAAAGCGCGCTGGTGGCGCACGCCGCCGTGGCCGAAGCTGCTGTTGTCGGTTATCCCCATGATATCAAAGGGCAAGGCATTTATTGCTATGTCACTCTGATGAACGATCGCGAGCCTTCGGATGAGCTTCTGAAAGAGCTGCGCACTTGGGTTCGCACAGAAATTGGCCCGATTGCCAGCCCCGATGTGATCCAATGGGCCCCCGGCCTGCCCAAGACCCGTTCCGGCAAAATCATGCGCCGTATCCTGCGCAAAATCGCCGAAAACGACTTTGGCTCGCTGGGTGATACTTCGACCTTGGCCGATCCGTCGGTGGTCGAAGATCTGATCGAAAACCGCGCAAGTAAGTGAGGATGTGATGGACGCTGCCACGACCACCACCCCCGCCGTTCTGATCCTTCTCGGCCCTCCGGGCGCCGGGAAGGGCACGCAGGCGCGGATGCTCGAAGACACGTTCGGGCTTATACAACTCAGCACCGGCGACCTGTTGCGCGCCGCCGTTGCCGCCGAGACCGAGGCCGGACTTGCTGCAAAGGCCGTTATGGAAGCTGGCGATCTGGTCAGCGACGAGATCGTCATCGCTATCTTGCGCGATCGGCTGGATGAACCGGACTGCGCCAAAGGCGTCATTCTGGACGGCTTCCCGCGTACGACCGTGCAGGCCGAGGCGCTGGACGGTTTGCTGTCGGAGAACGGCCAGAAAATCAGCGCCGCAATCAGCCTTGAGGTCGAGGACGCCGAAATGGTCACCCGCATCTCGGGCCGTTATACCTGCGCAGGCTGTGGTGAAGGGTTTCATGACACGTTCAAGGTCCCCGCGGTCGAGGGCAAATGCGACAAATGCGGCCATACCGAGTTCAAACGCCGCGCCGACGACAACGCCGAAACTGTTGCCTCGCGCCTTGCTGCCTATCACGCCCAAACCGCGCCGCTGATCACCTATTATGAAACCCACGGCGTTCTGCAACGCACCAACGCAATGGGCAAGATCGAAGACATCGCGAGCGACCTCAAGGATATCGTGGGTGGCGCGATGAGTTAAGGGGAGGAGAAAAGCCCCCCAAGGCTTTGATCCAACAAGAGAATACTTCAATGGACCCGCCTTGGCGGACCAGAGGAGTCTTGCCTGACATCATGCTGGTGCCAGGCACAATCGAGAAGCGGCCCAAGTCACTGGAGGAGTTGGGCACGGGCCGCCCAACGAGGAAGCGAAGGAGGAACCCGCAATGGCGGATCAATCAACAAACTCCGCGCAGGCTGCCGAGGCCGACAAGGGCTATTGGCAGGCCAACCTGCGTCTCATCTACATCAGCCTCGTGATCTGGGCGCTGGTGTCTTTTGGATTCGGCATTCTGCTGCGTCCGCTGCTGTCCGGTATCGCCGTTGGCGGCACCGATCTGGGCTTTTGGTTCGCTCAGCAGGGATCAATCCTGGTCTTTCTGGTGCTGATCTTCAACTACGCCTGGCGCATGAACAAGCTGGACGCCGAATACGGCGTGGATGAGGAGTAAACCCCATGGACCAGTTTACTATCAACCTGCTGTTTGTCGGCGCGTCCTTTGCGCTGTACATCGGTATCGCGATCTGGGCCCGGGCGGGTTCCACATCGGAATTCTACGCCGCCGGTCGCGGCGTTCACCCGGTCACCAACGGTATGGCAACAGCGGCCGACTGGATGTCGGCGGCTTCGTTCATCTCGATGGCGGGTCTGATTGCCTTTACCGGCTATGACAACTCGACCTTCCTGATGGGGTGGACCGGTGGCTACGTGCTGCTGGCACTGTTGCTTGCGCCTTACTTGCGTAAATTCGGCAAATACACCGTATCGGAATTCATCGGCGACCGCTTCTACAGCCAGACCGCACGTATCGTAGCGGTGATCTGTCTGATCGTGGCCTCTGTGACTTACGTAATCGGTCAGATGACCGGCGTTGGCGTGGCCTTTGGCCGCTTCCTCGAGGTGTCCAACACATCCGGTCTGCTGATCGGTGCCTGTGTCGTGTTTGCTTACGCGGTGTTCGGAGGGATGAAGGGTGTGACCTATACTCAGGTCGCTCAGTACTGCGTGCTGATCACAGCCTATACCATCCCGGCAATCTTTATCTCGCTGCAGCTGACCGGTACGCCGATTCCAGCGCTGGGTCTTTTCAGTGATACCGCCAGTGGTGAGCCTCTGCTGACCAAGCTGGACGCAATCGTGACCGAGCTGGGCTTTGCCGACTACACAGCGCACCATTCGAACACGTTGAACATGGTGTTGTTCACGTTGTCGCTGATGATCGGTACTGCTGGTCTGCCGCACGTGATCATGCGCTTCTTCACCGTGCCTCGCGTGGCTGACGCCCGTTGGTCGGCTGGCTGGACGCTGGTCTTCATCGCGCTGCTGTATCTGACCGCCCCTGCGGTTGGCGCAATGGCCCGCCTGAACATCACCGACATGATGTGGCCCAATGGTGGCATCGAAGGTGGTGCCGTTTCGGTCGAGGAAATCGACACGGATCCGCGTTATGACTGGATGCAGACATGGCAGAAAACCGGGCTGCTGGATTGGGAAGACAAGAACGGCGACGGTAAAATCCAGTACTACAACGATCAGAATGCAGACATGCAGGTGCTTGCCGAAGAAAAAGGCTGGGTGGGTAACGAGTTGACAAAGTTCAACCGCGACATCCTGGTTTTGGCCAACCCCGAGATCGCCAACCTGCCAGGTTGGGTGATCGGTCTGGTCGCGGCCGGTGGTCTTGCAGCTGCTCTGTCGACCGCTGCGGGTCTGTTGCTGGCGATCTCGTCGGCTGTGTCCCACGACCTTGTCAAAGGCGCGATCAACCCGCAGATCTCGGAAAAAGGAGAGCTTATGGCGGCGCGGATCGCAATGGCCGTGGCCATCGTTGTTGCAACCTATCTGGGTCTGAACCCACCGGGCTTTGCAGCGCAAACTGTGGCCTTGGCCTTCGGTCTGGCGGCAGCCTCGATCTTCCCGGCGCTGATGATGGGGATCTTCTCGACCCGCATCAACAACACCGGCGCGGTTGCTGGTATGCTGGCTGGTCTGACCGTGACCCTGGTCTACATCTTCCTGCATAAGGGCTGGCTGTTCATTCCGGGCACCAACTCTTTCACCGATGCTGATCCGCTGCTGGGTCCGATCAAGTCGACCTCGTTCGGTGCAATCGGTGCGATGATCAACTTCGGTGTCGCCTACGTGGTCGCTGGTATGACCAAAGAGACCCCGCAGGAGATCGTGGAATTGGTCGAAAGCGTTCGCATTCCCCGTGGCGCTGGCGCAGCTCAGAATAAATGAGCATGATGCGGCATATGGATAACACCCGTGTGCCGCGTCTTTCGACCTACTGTTCCCGCCCGGCATTCCACCGGGCGGGATTTTTCAAATGGAAGCCCAGGATTGTCTGATGCCCCTGTCCCATGACCAGATCACCCGGTTTCTGAAATCCGTACACCCCTATGACGCCTTGCCGCCTGACACGCTGGACGATCTGGCCAACCAGATCGAGGTGTGGGAGGTCGATGAAGGGTTTCCCGTGTATGAGCTGGGCAACACCCTACCCGGCATATTTGTGATCTATGAAGGACAGGTTGAGATCACGGATGAAAACGGCGCTGTCGTTTCGCATCTGGGACTGCGCAATTCCTTTGGGGAACGTGGTCTTCTGAAGGACGGCAAAGCTGCAACCCATGCACATACGCATACGCCGTCCGTTCTGATGGTTCTGCCCCCCAACGTGGTGCGCGGGCTGATCGACGGCCATGATGTTGTCGCCAACTTCTTCAACCGTACGCGGGGGGAACGTGCCGGTCCGCAAAGCTTGGCGACCAGCGCGATTGACGTTTTGATGGCCCACAACCCGGCCACCTGTCCTCCGGACATGCAAGTTCAAAAAGCCGCGCGGGTGATGCGCGATCGCCATATCTCGTCTCTGTGCGTGACCCAAGACGACACGCTGCTGGGCATCGCAACGCTGCGGGACGTAGCCGGAAAATATGTGGCGGACAACATGCCCGAAACAACGCCCGTTTCAGCGATCATGACACATGATCCCATCACTCTTTCACCCTCCGATATTGGATCGGACGTGTTGCATGTGATGATGGAGCGCGGGATCGGCCATATCCCGATCTGTGAAGGCGGCAAGCTGGTCGGTATCGTCACGCAGACCGATCTGACCCACTATCAGGCCGTAAACTCGGCCGAACTGGTTCGGCGGATCGCTCATGCCAACTCTGCGGGTGAAATGGCACTGGTCACGGCTGAAATTCCTCAACTTCTGGTGCAGCTGGTGGCCAGCGGTAACCGGCATGAGATCGTTACCCGTCTGATCACCGACATCGCCGATACTGTGACCCGCCGTCTGCTGGCGCTGGCAGAAAAGAAATTGGGCCCGCCGCCCGTGCCTTATTTGTGGCTAGCCTGTGGTTCGCAAGGGCGGCAAGAGCAGACCGGCGTATCGGATCAGGACAATTGCCTGGTGTTGGACGACAACATGTCTGACGGCGACATGGCCTATTTCAGCGAACTGGCAAAATATGTTTCGGACGGGTTGGACACTTGCGGGTATTTCTATTGCCCGGGCGACATGATGGCGACCAATCCCCGCTGGTGTCAGCCGGTGCGGGTATGGCGGGATTATTTCAACGGCTGGATCGCCAAACCGAACCCCGAGGCGCAAATGCTGGCCTCGGTCATGTTCGACCTGCGCCCCATCGGCGGCGCGTTCGAACTGTTCGAGGATCTGCAAGCCGACACGCTGGCTGCAGCCAACGCGAATTCGATCTTCGTGGCGCACATGATTTCCAATTCATTAAAGCACACGCCCCCGCTCGGCCTGTTGCGAGGTTTTGCCACCATCCGCTCGGGCGAACATCGCAACACGCTTGATCTGAAACATAACGGCGTTGTGCCGGTGGTTGATCTGGCCCGCATCTACAGCCTTCAGGGTCAGTTGCCCGAGGCCAACACCCGCGCCCGCTTGAAAGCCGCCGAAGCGGCCCAAGTTCTTAGCCCTTCGGGCGCGCGGGATATTCTGGACGCCTATGACTTGATCGCTGAGACACGGCTGGAACATCAGGTGAGGCTGGTCAAATCCGGCAAAAACCCCGACAACTATCTTCCACCATCGACTTTGTCTGACTTTGAGCGAAGTCATCTGCGAGACGCCTTTGTCGTCGTAAAAACAATGCAGTCGGCGGTGGGCCATGGCAAAGGTATGCTGAACTAGGCAGACCCAAACGGGCGCAAAAGCGTTAAACCAGGAGAAAAACATGTTTCTGGAACTGATCGGCACCATCTTTGCAGGGATCGCCTTTGCAGGAGTGGTGATGGGAGTGAACAAACTGACGGGTGGTCGCCTGCCCCGCTGGGCCGCTCCGGTCGCGGCTGGGTTGGGTATGATCGGCATGACCATCGCCAGCGAGTATTCCTGGTACGACCGGACCGCTGAAACGCTGCCGGAAGAAATGGAAATCGTGCAAGAGGTCGAAAGCCGGGCCTTCTATCGCCCGTGGACCTACGCCGTACCGTTCGTCAATCGCTTTGCCGCGATCGACACCGCCTCGGTCCGCACCAACGAGCAGGTGCCGGATCAACGCCTTGTGGACATGTATTTCTTTGGTCGCTGGTCCCCGATCTCGAAACTGCCGGTGGCCGTCGACTGCGCCACCAACAGCCGTGCCAGCCTGGCCGATGGAGCCGAGTTCGGTGACGACGGCCAATTGCTCAATGCCGACTGGCTGACCGTCAACGCCGAGGACCCCATCGTCGAGGCCACCTGCGGAGTGTAACATGCTGACCCGGCTTAGCCTGCGCGTCCGAATTTTTCTGTTCTTCTGCTTGATGGCAGTGGGCGCGCTGGCCGTTAGCTCTGTGGCACTTTGGGTAAGCTATCTGCGTGTCGCTGATCCTGCGTTAGCAAGTGCTTTTATCCTGGCTGAAATCCTTATGGGTTTCGGCTTCATCGCCTTGATCATTGCCGTCTGGCTGCTGTTTGACGACAACGTGGCAAAGCCCATCGAACGTCTATCGGCCCAGCTGCGCGCCCGCGCACATGCGGGCGTAAGCACGGATATGGACATGCAGGCCGCGCGTTATCTGGGCGACCTGGCCCCAGCGGCAGCCGGGTTGGCGGATCAGCTGTCAGGCAAGACCATGGATGTGGCTCAGGCCGTGGCTGCTGAGACTGCGCATCTGTCTGCTGAAAAACAAAGACTGACGGCCCTGCTGACCGAGATTCCGGTGGCGATGGTGCTGGCCAGCCCCACCCACAAAATCGTGCTGTACGATGGGCAGGCCGCCGGAGTGCTGGCCCAAATCGCCCATCCCCGCTTGAACGCCTCGCTTTACGAATACCTGCAACCCGTGCCACTGCAACAAGCCTACGAGAAACTGTCAAAAACCGGGCTTGAGGTCGATTGCACCCTGACCAGCATCGACGGCGCGCAAACCTATTCCGCCCGCATGAAGCCGCTGGGCGACGCGCCCGGCTATCTGCTGATATTCGACGAAAGTGCCGCTAATATCGCACCCGAGGCTGCGCGCCCACTGGTATACGACTTTGACTTGCTGAACAGCGCGGTCGCGGGCGAGTTCGAATCTCTCGCTCTTCGCGATCTGTGTTTTGTGGTGTTTGACACCGAAACCACGGGACTACTGCCGCACAAGGACGAAATCGTACAGATCGGCGCGGTCAGGGTTGTGAATGGACGCATCGTTCAGGGCGAGCGGTTTGATATGTTGGTTGATCCTGGCATGCCGATCCCGCCGGCTTCGACCAAAGTTCATCATATCAGCGACCACATGGTTCAGGGCGCACCGGATATTGCTGCGGCGGGGCGCACGTTCCACCAATTCGCGCGGGATGCGGTGATCGTGGCCCATAACGCGCCTTTCGACATGGCCTTTCTGCGGCGCCATGCAAAACGCATGGATGTCGACTGGGATCACCCCATCCTCGACACCGTTTTGCTATCTGCCGTTCTGTTCGGCGCCAGCGACAAGCACACCCTGGATGCGTTGTGTGACAGGTTAGAGATTGCCATTCCGCACGACCTGCGCCACACCGCCCTTGGCGACGCTGTCGCCACAGCGCAAGCACTGGTCAAGATGCTGCCTATGCTGCAAGCCCGTGGCATGACAACCTTTGGCGCAGTCATCGAGGCAACCCGTCAGCATGGCCGCCTGCTGGAAGACTTGAACTGAACGTCAAAATATTCGCTCAAGATTCAGCTTTTCATGGACAATTCCGGCAGACCGTGGCACCTGATGCGCGGCCACTGCACGAGCGGACAATGACTGAAAAGACCTTCACCCCAACTCCTGACCAAAGTACCGCTTTTCGCGAAGCGCTGGGGTGTTTCGGCACAGGTGTCACCGTCATCACGACGAACACCGAAAACGGACCGCGTGCGATAACCGTCAATTCGTTCTCATCGGTCTCGCTGGACCCACCGCTGGTGCTTTGGTGCCTGGCAAAAGACTCGTTCCGGTTTAATTCCTTTAATGCCTGCCAACACTATTCCATTCACGTGATGGCACAGGAACAGCAGGATCAGGCACTGCAGTTCGCGCGTGATGGGTTGGATTTCTCGCACGTGGAATGGGATACGGATCACAAAGGCAGACCGCAACTGAACGAGTGTCTGGCCCGGTTCGATTGCCAATTACATGCCAAGCACGAGGCCGGGGATCACCTGATCTTGGTTGGTGAGGTCGAACAGGTGATGTATCGCACAGGCAAAGGCCTGATTTTCAAACGCGGTCAGTTCGGCGGCTTCGCGGACCTGCTGTAACCTTCATTCATCAAGCGAGCCGTGAACGGCCAACGCCTCAAGCTGTGTTTCCTGTGGGGTGATAATACGGAACGCTTCGTGCACACCCGTGTCGGACAACTCGCGCGCGACTGTCAACAGCGTGTTCGGGGCGTGTTCTTCGCAAAGCTCACTCATATGGACGATTTCGGCCTTTGCCACACCCAAGGCCGCTTCGACTGAAGGCGCACCGTAGAATTGCACAAAATGCTCGGCCAGAGTTTGCACGATCTGGTCCAACTCGGCCTGTTCGATCTGGGTCACGGCGACAAATGTCACGCGCCCAAAGGTTTCGACGCCCAACCAACCGTTTGAAAACGCCTGCCGCGACTTACCTTCCAGATCGGCCTCACCCCAGTTCGAGAATTCAAACCCGCCTGATATGCACCATTCCCCCGTCCGCGCCGGGGAATGGAACACGTTCATGTCGCTTTCATCGAAATGGATCGCACGGGCCAGTTTCATCATCGGTTCTCCAACAGTTCGGTCAGCGGGCGTAAACGTGTTTCATCGCCGTCACGGATCAGCATGCCAAACCGCTCATCCGTTCCCAGAAACACGCCCGTCTCTCCATAGGGCTCTCCGACGCCGCGCAGCAGCCCCATCCATTCGCCGTGCAAAGGGGCGTTGCCGTCCTCTTGCCAGCGATTGAGCCAGGTCAGCATATGCCGCGACCAGCTTTCAACCAGTTGTGCTGCTGAGACATCGGCGCACCCTTCGTCATACAGTGCGGTGACATCCGGCGTTTTCCCCGGATCATCCCCGGTTTGCAGTAACGCCAGTTCCCAACTGACCACCAGCCAATCGGGTTCTTGCCCGGGATCGCGGCCTGAGGCGGCGGTGCGGAACATTCCACACTTCGCCCCGTTCACGCAAATCAGTCCATCCCAGCCCAAATGCACGGCAACCTCGGGCGGAGCCAGCGCGCCCAGCGCGTTCTGAAACCCCACGGCGCACAAAGGAAGCATCGCCATAGCGTCCTGCAAAGGCACCTCGGGCGCAAAGACGATGGCAACGCGCAAGCGGTCGGCCTGAATGTTGTAAACCACCGTCCCCGCGTCGCAGCCCAGCGCGGCCATGGCTTGGGCGCGGTCGAACGGGTCTTCCCCGCCCTGCACAGGATGGCCCGTCAGCAATGGCGGAAAGACCGGTTGGTTCATGCGTTTCCCTTAGCGATCATATCGCGGGCGACTTTGCGGAATGCCTCGGCCTGCGGGCTGTCGGGTTTGCTGACCACGATGGGCGCGCCCCCGTCCGCAGCGACCCGGATATCCAGATGCAGGGGGATTTCACCCAGCAGCGGAACACCCAGCGCTTCGGCCTCGGATTTCACACCGCCGTGTCCGAACACGTGTTCCTCATGCCCGCAGTTGGAGCAGATATGGGTCGACATGTTTTCGATCATGCCGACGATAGGAGTCTTGAGCTGGTTGAACATGTCGATCCCTTTGCGGGCATCGATCAAGGCCACGTCCTGCGGGGTAGATACAACAATGGCACCGTCCACCTTGAACTTTTGGCTCAGCGTCAGTTGCACGTCACCGGTGCCTGGCGGCAAGTCCACGATCAGCACGTCCAAAGCGCCCCACTGAACCTGGCTCATCATCTGTTGCAGCGCGCCCATCAGCATTGGGCCGCGCCAGACAACCGCTTGCCCTTCATTGGTCATCAGACCCATCGACATCATGGTGACGCCGTGATTGCGCAGCGGCAGGATCGTCTTTCCGTCAGGGCTGGCCGGACGGCCCGAGACACCCAGCATCCGGGGCTGCGACGGGCCATAAACATCAGCGTCCAATAGACCGACACGACGACCCTCGGCCGCCAGCGCACAGGCAAGGTTGGCCGAAACGGTGGATTTACCTACCCCGCCTTTACCCGAGGCAATGGCGATTATTCGATCCACTCCCGGTACGGCCTGCGGGCCGGTTTGCGACGGCTTGGGTTTCGGTTTCAGATCTGGCGGAGCCTTTTCCGAATGCGCGGTCAGCAGAGCAGACACATTGGCCACACCGTCTGCCAACTTTGCGGCCTGCTCGGCGGCGGCACGAACGGGCTCCATTCGCTCGGCCTGTTTCGGATCAATCTCAAGCACGAACCGAACGGTGTCACCTTCGACATTCAGCGCGCGCACCACTCCGGCGCTAACGATATCCTGCCCCGACACAGGGTCAGTGATCTTTTTCAGGTTTGCCAGAACCGCGTCACGAACACTCATGCCATTACCCCTTTAGTTCCACCCACGATGAGGTTGCGTTTCATTGCATGTGTCTCCGTCTCATTCAGTTCATTTGACGCAATCGGGACCAGACCGTTAGGTTGGGCCATGCGCGTTGTCCTTTTGTGCCTGAGCCTGACGCTCTCTGCCAGTCCCTCTTGGTCGCAGGAGGCCATTGGCCTTGCCGCCCCGACGGAAGTAACAGACTCTGGTCTGCTGCAACATATCCTTCCTCGCTTCTCTCTCAAGACCGGGATACGCGTTATTGCGGATGACGGGGGCATTTTGGTGCTGGAAACCTCCCCGCCGGGCGACCCGGTCTTTGCACGCGGCGGAGTGGTGTACCATCTACGGATCGAAGACAACGCCCGGCACGAACGGTTCCGCGACTGGCTGCTGTCCGATATCGGCAAGAATACGGTCGAAAGCTTTGTCCCTGACCAAGGGGCACCCTTCTCTGCGAGTTTCGAAGTAACGGCCGCGCAGGAGGAAACTGTGGTCGATGGTGACGCCGTGCGCGGCGCGGAACTGTCGATGATCCATTGCGGCCGGTGCCATGTGATTGGGCCGCAAAACCGGATGAACGGTCTGGGCTCAACCCCATCGTTCGCGGTGCTGCGATCGATGCCGGACTGGTCTGAACGGTTTGAGGCGTTCTTTGCCCTCAACCCCCATCCCGCCTTTACACAGATCGACGGGCTAACACCGCCGTTTGACCCAGAACGCCCCTCGCCCATTTACCCGGTCGAGATGACGCTGGAAGAGCTGGAGGCCATTCTGGCGTTTGTCTCAGCCATCCAGGCTGCTGATTTAGGCGCGCCGCTACAGCTTCAATGATCCTTTCGCTTTGAGAAATAATCCTCGGTCGTGACAACCTTGGGTCTTGGATTGGACTGGAACGGATTGTCTGATTGCTGAAACTGCGCGTTCACTCGGCAATTGTCACACATCTGGATCATCCGGGCCTTGTCCGAGGTGGCAAACATCGGATGCGTGCCAGACAGCTTTTCCATGATCCGTTCGACCGTAGATTTCACACCGAACAACGCACCGCATTCAACGCAGGCAAAGGGTTCTTCCTCATTCAGCACCTGCTGAGACAAGGCTGCGTCGCTCAGGTCCAGTTGCGGGACAAGGGTAATCGCATCCTCGGGGCAAACGCCCTTGCACAAGCCACATTGCAAACAGGCGTCCTGCTGAAAGTTCAGCTGCGGTTTGTCCGGGTTGTCAGCCAACGCACCTGACGGGCACAGCGACACGCAGCTGAGGCACAATGTACAGGCGTCCGTATTCACCGCCACCGCCCCGTACGGAGCATTTTCGGGTAATGATAAAGGTGTATCCGCCTGCGGATTCAACGCCTGTGCGGACAAGCGCGCGATTTGTCTGCGGTTGCCCAGCGGCAGCACCGGATCGGACAGCGGTGACGGAACATCCTGCGCATATAGCAGGTCTGCCATCGCATCGGGGTCGGCCTGATCAATCAAGGACAATCCATCCGGTCCTGCAATTGCCTGCGCCAGAACCAATTCACGATCCAGCGCGTCGCGTTCGGTGGTTGGGGCCAGAAGGATATCGACACGTGCGAACCCATGCGCCAATGCGGCCAGCATTTCGGCGTGGCCGAACCCCGAAATCACGTTTAACTCAAGCGGGATGACATCTGCGGGCAAGCCGCGCCCGAACCGGGCGGCCAGCCGGATCATCTCAGCACCGTGGGCATCGTGGACCAACAAACGGGGCGACGCCCCCCCTGCCCGCCGATAGGTCCGCGCCAGAATGTGCATGCGTGACAACAGGGCAGAAACTGGCGGGTCCTCGTATGTGATTGCGGTCGATGGGCACACCGCCGCACATTCCCCGCATCCGGCGCAGACCATTGGGTCAATGGACACATGTTCCTTCGCCGGTACGATCGCGCCCGTCGGACAGATATCCAGACAGTTAGTACAGGCGACCTGCTCGGCGCGGGAATGGGCACACAGCGTTTCTTCGAGCCGCACGTAAAGCGGCTTTTCAAACGTGCCAACCAGTTGCACTGCCTCATAGGCCAACCGTTCCACAGCAAGCGGGTCTTTGGGATCGGCGCGCAAATAGCCTTCGCGTTTGGCCGGGGCCTGAACGAAGGCAGTGCCGCCGGACAGGTCTATTATAATATCGCAGGCCGAGTGCGCCCCATCGCGGGCCTCAGTCCAGGTAAACGCCCCACGACCGCCCGGTTTCAGCTGTTGCAAGGCGTCCAGCCGCAATGTGAACCCGCCCAGTGCGCCGTTCAGCGACCGAAGCTGGCCGCGCACCACGTCAAATGACCGCGAAACCGGCGACGCGTCATCGGTCACCAGCACCGTCACCGCCAAAGTGTCCGACAGCCGGGCCGCCAGATCAAAACTCACCTCACTTGCCCCGACAATGAAACAGGTGCCTTCGCTAAAGACGTCAACGCTGGGCGTGATGGGCTGAGGCAGCAGCGCCTCAGCGGCCAAAGCGGCCATCTTGGGGGTCGCTTCGCTGTTCTGCTCTGACCAACCGGCGCGGTCACGCAAGTCGACAAACCCCGGCATGTTGATATTCAATTCGTCTGCAAGGTCCCGGAACACATCTTGCTCCTGCCCGCAGGCAATCACCGTATCCCCGTCCTGCATCAGGGATGCAGCAGTCTCCAACTCAACCGTACACAGGGCCGTATGAACCTTTGAGCAGGCGATCCCACAAGCGGATGCGATTTTCTCGGCCTCCAGTTCCTGCGTTCCGGCGCAATCGCATAGTATTAGTTTTGTGCCCATGGCATCCCCTCCCCATCTTGGTTTCAGCTTAGGGTGTCTTGGAAAAGTGGCAATGCCCCATGGCTAATCTTTCGGCATGGCCGGGTCTTCAATGCCTCTCGGGTTCGTAAACAATCGGTGATCAGATAATTAACCCAGCAATTCAGACTTGGCACATGGTTGCTTTGTGTACCATAGTAGACCCAGGGGAAGGCAGGGGAGAGCCTTCCGGGGAGGACTAAGTGGCCAAGGCCGCAAGCCAGATTGAAATGCCAATCGGCGTCGTCGTGCGCAAAACACCCGGTGTTACCCGCTGGGCGAAATGGAACTGGCGCGCCGTTGCTGTGCTGCCCGGTGCCGGGCCAGCGGATTGGCTTGAGATGCGCCGCGAGGGTGAAGCCGTGGAGTACCACGCCGCCACCCTTCCCTTGACGCTTTGGGCTGATGAAACTGAGGCCTACATGGTCAACCTGTCCGACGGACAACCTTCGATCTACCTTGTTCTTCGCGATGCGCTGGATGGCGAACGCCCGATGGATGCGGTGCTGGTCACGGCGTCCCCGTTCGAAGGGCAGGATTATGCAGATACCGGTGAAGAGATCGTCGAAAAAATCCCGATGACTGAAGGGCTGATTGCCTGGGTTCGGGATTTCGCGCTGGAACACCACCGTGATGAGGTTTTCGTTAAACGCCGCCGCGACAAGAAACGGACGGACCTTGTAGAGGACGGCAAGGGGGATGCGCGTATCCGGCAGACCTCGGACGTTTACCGCGCACCGCGGAGGCTGTTGCAATGACCCAAGCTCGCGATTTCTGGTCCCGCCGCAAAGCTGCCGTTCAGGCCGAAGCCGAGGCCGAGGTCATCGCAAGTGAAGAACAGGTCATCGCCACGCAACACGCCGAGTTGGAAGAAAAGAGCGACGCCGAGATTTTGGCACAGTTCAACTTGCCCGACCCCGATCAGTTGCAGGCCGGGGATGATGTCTCGGGGTTTATGGCAAAGGCCGTCCCTGACCGGTTGCGCCGCCGTGCCTTGCGGCGGCTGTGGCGGCTGAACCCGGTATTGGCCAATGTGGACGGGCTTGTCGACTATGGTGAGGACTATACCGACGCGGCCTGTGTGATCGAGAACATCCAGACCGCCTATCAAGTTGGCAAAGGAATGCTGAGCCACATCGAAGCATTGGCTGCAGAGGCCGAAGAGGATGCCCCTGAAATCGAACCCTTGGTGGATGAAGGTGAAACCCTGGCAGCCGAAGAGGAACCGGAAGTGGTTCCAACCCCAGCCCCTGCCCAGGTGGCCGTGGCATTTACCGATGAGGTGGACGAGACAGCGCCGCAGGTTGCCCCGCGCCGCATGAAATTTGAATTCGAAGGATGACGAAATGACCGCAGGCAATGCGCAAAATCTGGAAGTCTCGGCCGAAGATCGCCTGCGCGCGGATTTCTACAATTTTCTGGGTCTGCTTCTGTCAGGCCCACCAGATCAAATGCTGCTAGATCAGGTCGCGGGTCTGACCGGGGATGGCACAGACCTGGGTCAAGCCATTCAAGCCATGGCGCGGGTGGCCAAAGTCACCAAACCCGCCGCCGCGGAACGGGAATTCAATGCGCTGTTCATCGGACTGGGTCGGGGTGAGCTGCTGCCTTATGGCAGCTATTACCTGACCGGTTTTTTGAACGAGAAACCTCTGGCGCAGTTGCGCAATGACATGGCCGTCCGCGGAATCACCCGAGCGCAGAACGTATTCGAGCCCGAAGACAACATAGCCTCGCTGATGGAAATGATGGCAGGCATGATCGTTGGCCGTTTTGGCGCACCCGCCACGGTCGAGGATCAAAAGGTGTTCTGGAACAAACATATCGGCCCCTGGGCCACACATTTCTATTCTGATTTGGAAGCAGCCGAAGCGTCGGTTCTCTATGCCTCGGTCGGCACAGCCGGTCGGGTGTTTATGGAAATCGAACGCGAGGCCTTCCGAATGACGGCGGTGTGAACCACCGCAACTCGCCAGCGCCCGAATTGGCGCTAGATCGCAAATGGGAAAGGAGAAGCCCATGAGCAAGACCAAGGAAGAAGGCGCCTCGCGCCGCGACTTCCTCAAACTGGCCGGAACCGCAGCGCCCGCTGCTGTTGCCGCAGCCACACTAAGCGGAAAAGCCGAAGCAGCCGAGCTGCCCACGGACGAAACCCGCATGCAGGATACAGCGCACACCCGCGCTTACCTGGACAGCGCGCGATTCTAAGCCGCCTCGACTGCGCCCGGTTTACCGACCGGACGATGTCACCAACCGACTGACGGTTGCGATTGGCCCTGACGTCGGCATCAGCAGTACCAAGCCAGCCGTGGCTTACACGGCGCGCAAGGGAGGAAAACAATGCTAAGGAAAAAGACCAACGGGGTTGCGAGACGCCCCCAGCGGACAAGTATCCTGTCCCAGGTCGGCGAGAAAACCGTCGATCGCCGCGCATTCCTGCGTGGATCGGGCCTGACGATCGGCGGCCTTGCCGCGATCAGCGCCACGGGTGGAACCGTGACGCCAGCCAGCGCCCAGACAGCGGCCAATCAGGCCGTTGAAAACATCAAATCCGTATGCACCCATTGTTCGGTCGGCTGTACAGTCGTCGCCGAAGTGCAGGACGGCGTCTGGATCGGGCAGGAACCCGGTTGGGACAGTCCGTTCAACCTGGGTGCGCACTGCGCCAAGGGGGCCTCGGTTCGCGAGCACGCCCATGGCGAGCGCCGCCTGAAATACCCGATGAAAAAGGAAGGTGGCGAGTGGAAACGCATCAGCTGGGAAGAAGCGATCAACGAGATCGGCGACGGCATGATGAGCATCCGCGAAGAGTCGGGGCCAGACAGTGTTTATTGGCTGGGTTCCGCGAAGCACAATAACGAACAGGCCTATCTGTTCCGCAAGTTCGCCGCCTACTGGGGCACGAACAACGTGGACCATCAGGCGCGTATCTGCCACTCGACCACTGTTGCGGGTGTTGCGAATACATGGGGCTACGGCGCCATGACCAATTCGTATAACGACATGCACAACAGTAAGGCGATCTTCATAATCGGCGGTAACCCGGCTGAAGCGCACCCTGTCTCGCTGCTGCATATATTGCGCGCGAAAGAGCAGAACAACGCACCGCTGATTGTCTGCGACCCGCGTTTTACGCGCACCGCGGCCCATGCAGATGAATATGTCCGCTTCCGCCCCGGCACAGACGTTGCGCTAATCTGGGGCATCCTGTGGCACATCTTCGACAACGGCTGGGAGGACAAAGAGTTCATCCGCACCCGTGTCTGGGGTATGGACCAGATCCAGGAAGAGGTTGCCAAGTGGAACCCAGAAGAGGTCGAGCGCGTCACCGGCACGCCCGGTTCGCAGCTGAAGCGCGTTGCCCGCACCATGGCCAACAACCGGCCCGGCACAGTCGTCTGGTGTATGGGTGGGACTCAGCACACCAACGGCAACAACAACACCCGCGCCTACTGCGTGCTGCAGCTTGCGCTTGGCAACATGGGCACCTCGGGTGGTGGCACCAACATCTTCCGCGGTCACGACAATGTGCAGGGCGCGACGGACCTTGGTGTTCTGTCTCACACCCTGCCCGGCTATTACGGCCTGTCAGCAGGGGCGTGGGGTCATTGGGCACGTGTCTGGGGTGAAGAACCCGAATGGCTGGCTGGTCAGTTCGCCACGATCAAGGACAAGGAAGGCAAGGATAAACCGCTTCAGAACGAGCGCGGTATCCCTGTCTCTCGCTGGATCGACGGTGTTCTGGAAGACCCAGCAAACATGGATCAGGACAACAACGTTCGCGCCATGGTTCTGTGGGGTCACGCGCCGAACTCGCAAACGCGTGGGCCGGAAATGAAGACGGCGATGGAGAAGCTGGACATGCTGGTCGTGATTGACCCGTACCCCACCGTCTCGGCCGTTCTGCATGACCGCACCGATGGCGTTTACCTGTTGCCTGCCTGTACGCAGTTCGAAACCCGTGGCTCGGTCACGGCCTCAAACCGCTCGCTGCAGTGGCGCGACAAGGTGGTTGATCCGCTGTTCGAAAGCTTGCCGGATGAGGTCATTATGGCCAAGTTTGCCAACAAGTTCGGCTGGGCGGACCGGTTCTTCCGCAATATCGAAATGGAAGACGCCGAAACCCCGAATGTTGAAAGCATCACGCGTGAGTTCAACTCGGGCCTCTGGACCATCGGCTATACCGGTCAGTCGCCGGAACGTCTGAAAAGCCATATGGCCAACCAGCACACGTTCGACAGAACGACGTTGCAGGCTGTTGGTGGACCAAACGACGGCGAATACTACGGTCTGCCATGGCCCTGCTGGGGCACGGCCGAGATGGGTCATACGGGGACTCCAAACCTTTATGACATGTCCAAACCGGTGGCCGAGGGTGGCCTGACCTTCCGCGCCCGTTTCGGGGTGGAACGCGATGGCGACAACCTGCTGGCCGAAGGGGTCTATAGCGTAGGGTCGGAAATTCAGGATGGATATCCCGAATTCACGATGCAGATGCTGATGGATCTTGGTTGGGATGGCGATCTGACGGATGAGGAACGCGCAGCAATCGACGCTGTTGCGGGTCCGAAGACCAACTGGAAAACCGACCTGTCCGGCGGCATCCAACGGGTCGCGATCGAGCATGGCTGTGCGCCCTTCGGGAACGCTAAAGCCCGTGCGGTCGTCTGGACCTTCCCGGATCCGATCCCACTGCATCGCGAGCCGCTATATACCAACCGGCGCGATCTGGTGGAGGATTATCCGACCTACGAAGACCGTCAGGCCTATCGCCTGCCTACCCTTTACGCTTCGATCCAGAAGAACGACTTTTCAAAGGATTACCCGCTAATCCTGACGTCTGGTCGTCTGGTCGAATATGAGGGTGGCGGCGAGGAAAGCCGATCGAACCCGTGGCTGGCCGAACTGCAACAGGACATGTTCGTCGAGATCAACCCGCGCGATGCCAACAACCTTGGTATTCGTGATGGGTCTCAGGTCTGGGTCGAAGGTCCCGAGGGCGGCAAAGTCAAAGTGATGGCGATGCTGACCAACAGAGTCGGTGCCGGCGTGGCCTTCATGCCATTCCATTTCGGCGGCCATTTCCAGGGACAGGACTTGCGGGACAAATACCCCGCTGGCGCTGATCCCTACGTGCTGGGTGAAAGCTCCAACACCGCCCAGACCTATGGCTACGATTCAGTGACCCAGATGCAGGAGACGAAATGTACTCTCTGCAAAATCTCGGCAGCGTAAGGAGGACGATTTATGGCTAGAGCAAAGTTTCTCTGCGACGCTGAACGCTGCATCGAGTGCAACGCCTGCGTCACCGCGTGCAAGAACGAGCACGAGGTCCCATGGGGCATCAACCGCCGCAGGGTGGTGACGATCAATGACGGCAACCCGGGCGAACGCTCAATCTCGGTGGCCTGCATGCATTGCTCGGATGCGCCTTGCATGGCGGTGTGCCCGGTCGACTGCTTCTATCAGAACGAAGAAGGCGTCGTCCTGCACTCCAAGGACCTGTGCATCGGTTGCGGCTATTGCTTCTATGCGTGCCCCTTCGGCGCGCCGCAGTATCCGCAGGCCGGAAACTTCGGATCACGCGGCAAGATGGACAAATGTACCTTCTGCGCCGGTGGTCCCGAGGAAACGCACTCGACCGCAGAGTTCGCCAAATACGGTCGCAATCGGATCGCCGAGGGCAAACTGCCCATCTGCGCCGAGATGTGTTCCACCAAGGCCCTGCTCGCCGGTGATGGCGACGTGGTTTCGGCCATCTACCGCGAACGCGTCGTGGCGCGCGGGTTTGGCTCGGGCGCCTGGGGTTGGGGCACGGCCTACGACCAGAAAGACGGTTAGTCCCGTTTTGAAATTGGCGGTCTCGTAGTGTCAGCTACGGGACCGTCCCAGCCCGGCCAAACCACTTGGCCGGGCATAAGTTGGCGTGACCAACCTGAACGGAGTATTTCATGACCGAAGATGTTTATTGGCTGCTGAAACTTGACCTGCAAGCAGATCAGGATGACCTATTCGATGCGCTAATGGCTGAAATGGTGGATGCAACACTGAATGAAAGCGGTGCGAAGTCCTATGAATGGCACCGCAGCGGATCGGCAGTTCACATATTTGAACGATACGCCAGTTCTGATGATGCGATGATCCACATGCAAAACTTCGGGGCAAATTTCGCAGATCGTTTTCTGGCAATTCTGACACCAACTCAGCTGGACGTTTACGGCCCCGCTAAAGAAGACCTGCACGCGGCGCTTACGCCGGTTGGAGCGGTCTTTCACAAACAAGTCAGCGGCTTTGACCGATAGACACGAACGACACAGGAGATTCGACAGATGCGCCTGATCTTAATGCTGCTGATCCCCCTATTCCTCACCAGTGTCGCCTTGGCTCAAGAAAGTGCGGATGTCCCGACTGAATCCGAACGCAGCACCACTGGCGGCGCCACGACACTGGAAGACATTCTGGCCCGTCAGCGCGGTGAAAAGGTCGACAATCGTTATCGCTCGGACAACACCGGTCAAGGCAATGCCGAAGGTCTGCTGGGCCAGTTGGGAACACGCGGCGTTGCCTCAGACAGTGATGTCTATCGCGCGATCCGATACGGCTCGGCCGATACAACAGTTTCATCCAAGGGGCCTGCGGCTGGCGTTCTAATCCAGGACGGTGGCATGTGGTGGCTGAACTTCCGCACAGGCCCCTTGCGCGAATACGGAACGTATATCCTGGGCGGAATGGCGGCCATCATCGTGTTGTTTTTTCTGATCCGCGGAAAAATCCGCATCGACGGGGAAAAAACCGGCCGCACCGTAACCCGCTTTAACAGCTTTGAGCGGTTCGGGCACTGGCTGTTCGCCGGGTCTTTCCTTGTACTTGGCCTGACCGGCCTGCTGACCCTTTATGGCCGTGATTTCCTGATCCCGCTTTTCGGGAAAGAAGGGTTTGCCACCATCGCGCAAGGCTGCAAATGGTTACACAACAATCTCGCATGGGCATTTATGCTGGGTCTGGTCATCGTCACCGTGAACTGGATCGCCCACAACATCCCCAACCGGGTGGACTTGAAGTGGCTGGCCGCCGGTGGGGGCCTTTTCACCAAGGGTAGCCATCCGCCTGCCAGGAAGTTTAACGCAGGACAAAAGGTCATCTTCTGGGCCTGTATCCTGCTGGGCGTTTCGATCAGCCTGTCCGGGCTGTCGCTGCTGTTCCCGTTCGAACTGCCGATGTTCGCCAAGACCTTCTCGGTCGCCAATTCCACCGGTATTCCACAGATGTTTGGCCTGAATTTGCCAACCCAGATGTCCCCACAGGAGGAGATGCAATACGCGCAGGTTTGGCACGTGATGATCGCCTATGTGTTCATCGCCATCATTATCGCCCACATCTATCTGGGTTCGGTCGGCATGGAAGGTGCCTTTGACGCAATGGGTACCGGCGAAGTCGAAGAGCAATGGGCACGCGAGCATCACTCGCTGTGGTTGGAAGAGGTACAAGAAAAAGAGGCCGGTAAGGCAGCGGCCTCACCCGCAGAATAGATGCGTGGGCTGGTCCTGGCCCTGGCGCTGGTCCCCCTGCCTGCCATGGCCGAGTTTTTCACGCTCAAGGGTCACGGCGGACCGATCATGGGGATCGCCACTGCGCCAGACGGACGGATCGCCACCGCCAGTTTCGACAACTCGGTTGGCTTGTGGTCGAACCGCAGGCCCGAATGGCTGGAAGGGCACGAGGCAGCCGTAAACTCGGTCGCGTTCAACGGGCGCGCGATCTATTCAGCAGGCGATGATTTCACCCTGCGCCGCTGGCCGGGCGGAGAGGTTGTTGGCCAGCACAAAGGCAAGATCGTGGGGGTCGCGGCCTCGAAAACGCATGTCGCCACTGCCAGTTGGGACGGCACCATTGGACTTTGGCCCGAAGATGGATCAGCCGCGCAAACGCTTACGGCGGGCAGCGGTGTGAACGCCGTCACTTTTTCACCAGATGGAGCAACCCTGTACTCGGCTGGCATAGATGGAACTCTGCGGGTGTGGGATGTAGCCAGTGGACAGGAAATCCAGCGACTGGTCGAACACGGGTTCGGGATCAATGAATTGGTTCTGAACGTCGCCGACAACTGGATTGCCTATGGTGCAGTCGACGGTGTGACCCGCATTTTGGACCTGACCACCGGCGAAGAACGCGACTTTACCCTGGATCGCCGTCCTATTCTGGCGCTGGCACTCAGCCCGGATCGTAGCCTTTTGGCCGTGGGTGATGGTGAGGGCTACATCATGGTGATCGACACAGTCGAATGGCACATCGCGCAGGACTTCCGCGCCACTCTTCGCGGGCCGGTTTGGGCGCTGGCCTTTTCTACGGACGGCCAGAACATCCATGCGGGCGGCATGGATGAGGCGATGTATAGCTGGCCGGTTTCATCCCTCGGCGATCGCGCACAGATGGCAGCCACCGAGCCCAGCTTCTTGAAGAACCCCGAAGAAATGAGCAACGGGGAACGGCAATTTTCCCGCAAATGTTCGATCTGCCACAGCCTAACGCCCGACGGGCAAAGGCGTGCCGGGCCGACTTTGTATGGAGTCTTCGGACGCAAGGCCGGTACGCTGGCGGGATATTTCTACTCGGATACGCTGCAAGACTCTGATATCGTTTGGAATGACGAAACGATAAATGCCCTTTTCGACGAGGGGCCAGACCACTACATACCGGGATCGAAGATGCCGATGCAGCGGATCACTCAGGCCCAGGATCGCGATGACCTGATTGCCTATTTGCGCCGCGCAACGGCACCGGAGAATAAGACCGGAGGAGACCAATGAAAGCCTTTCTTGCCGCTGTGGCCGTAATGGTCGTAATCACCGTCGCAGCGCCCTATGCACTGCAACAGGTCGGCTTCAGCGCCGCCGATGCGGGAACCGGTTCGGCTGTGCGCCTCGACTGAATGTCCGAATATCTAACCACCAAAGAGCTGGCCGACCTGCTGCGCATTGGCGAGCGTAAGGCCTATGATCTGGCCTCATCCGGCGCGGTCCCCTGCGTGCGCGCCATGGGCAAGCTGCTGTTTCCTCGGGCCGAGGTCATCGCCTGGCTGAACGCATCCCGGTCCGGCCCGAAAGTGGCAGAACCCGCCCTGCCCCTGATCATTGCTGGCAGCCATGATCCGCTGCTTGATTGGGCTTTGCGCGAAAGCGGCTCGGGTCTGGCCACGTATTACGACGGTTCCTTCGACGGGCTGATCCGCCTGAAGGACCGCAGTGCGCAGGCTGCGGCGCTGCATATTCATGAGGATCAGGGGTTCAATACGCAATCTCTGCGTGCCAATCTGGGTGAAGCCCCGGTGGTTTTGTATGAAGTCGCGCAGCGGCAACGCGGATTGCTATTGGCACCGGGCGTCACTGGCATCACTGGCTTTGCGGATCTGAAGGGACGGCGGGTGATCCTGCGGCAGGACAGCGCCGCCAGCCAACGGCTGTTCGACGCACAGCTAGAAGCCCACGGTCTGACACGCGACGATCTGGACGCCCTACCCGCCTGCGCCCGGACCGAAGAAGAACTGGCCATTGCCCTGCATGACAGCAAGGCCGAAGCCGGGTTTGGGTTGGGTGCCCTGGCCAGCCTATACAATCTGGGCTTCGCGCCCACCCATACTGAACGGTTGGACCTGGCCATCTGGCGCCGCGCTTATTTTGATGACCCGATGCTGAAACTTCTCAGCTTTTTTCAGTCTGAACGTTTCACCAACCGTGCTGCCGAATTCGGTGGTTATGACTTGTCCGAGTTGGGCACGATCCACCACAACGGCGCAAGCGGCTGACCCCAATCACTCGGCGTTGGGAAAGAACAACTGCTCACCATCCAGCTTGTAAGACGCAATGGCCGCCTGCCCGTCGGGGCCGATCAGCCAGTCAATGAACCGTTGACCCGCTGCGGCCCGGACCTGCGGATGCTTATCCGGGTTCACAAGAATGATACCGTATTGATTGAATAGACGCGGGTCACCCTCGACCAGAACCTCTAGATCCCCCCTGTTGCCAAAGGATTGCCACGTGGCGCGATCCGTCAGCACATAGGCCCCCATCCCGCTGGCCACGTTCAAAGTCGCCCCCATGCCCGAGCCGGTCTCGCGGTACCACGTCCCTGATGCGGCGGTCGGATCGGCACCCGCCCAATCCCAAAGGCGCATCTCGGCCTTGTGCGTTCCGCTGTCATCTCCGCGCGAGGCAAAGGGAGCTTCGGCTTCGGACACCGCAACCAGCGCCTCAACGATATCCATGCCACCCCGCACCTTGGCCGGATCGGATTTTGGCCCGACCAGAACAAAATCGTTGTACATCACGTCAAACCGCTCGACCCCCCAACCGTCGTCAACGAATTGTTCCTCGGCTGGTCTGGAATGCACCAGCAACACGTCCCCATCCCCGTTGATGGCATTGCGGATCGCCTGACCGGTGCCCACGGCAACAACACGTACGTCAATACCCGTCTCGGCCTCGAACCCCGGCAGGATGTAATCCAGCAAACCCGAATTCTGAGTGGACGTCGTCGATTGCACCACGATAAAGGGTTCCTCGGCGTTGGCGGACGCAGCGGTCAAACCAACGGCGAAAAGAGCTGCTCGAAAAAAAGTACGGATCATTTAGATCTCCGTTATTGTTTAAGTGACTAGCCCGCCAGCCAGATATCGGTGTGCGGCGTCGCTTTTGGGGGCATTTAGTACCTGTTTGGCCGCCCCATGTTCAACCACGTGACCGCCCTGCATCATCACGATATCGGCGGCTAACCGCCGGGCCTGCCCGATGTCATGCGTCACCATAACGATGCGGACACCCCGGGTTGAGGCGCGCAGGATCATCCTTTCGATCATCTGCGTGGCATTGGGATCAAGCGCGCTGGTGGGTTCATCCAGAAACAACGTCTCTGGGTCCAGCGCGAGGGCGCGTAGAATGGCCAGCCGCTGCGCTTCTCCCCCTGACAGGGACCGGGCGGATTGGCGGGCTTTGCCATCCAGGCCGCCTTCGGTCAGCAATTCCTCGATCCGGGACTTGCGCGTGCTGCGCGGCATCCCCTGGCGTTTCAGCACAAAATCCAGGTTGGAAGCAACGGTCCGGCGCAACAGCACGGGCTGCTGAAACACCATCGCCTGCCGCGCCTTGTGATCAGCATTCAGCTCGACACCATCCTGCCGGACCTGCCCGCGATCCGGCACAATTAGCCCATGCAGACAGCGCAGCAGCAGGCTTTTGCCCGATCCATTCGGCCCAAGGATCAAGGTTGGCCCCGGACCATCAAGGATAAGCTGCGGCACATCCAACAAGGCCTTGCCTTTACGGGTGATCCGCATCCCATCAACCGACAAACAACTGGCCAATTGCAAAGTCAAATCACGCATGGCGCAACCCCTCCTGCTCGGCTCGCAGGCTGAGCGTGCTGACCATGGCATTCACCGCCACCGCGATACCGATCAGGATCGCCCCCAGTGCCAACGCCAGCGCCAGATTGCCCTTTGAGGTCTCCAAAGCAATGGTCGTCGTCATAACACGCGTGACGTGATTGATGTTGCCGCCAACGATGATCACCGCGCCGACCTCGGCAATGGCCCGACCAAATCCAGCCAGCAGTGCGGTCACCAGCGCCAATCGCGCATCCCACAACAGCACCGGAACCGATGCCAGCCGGGACACCCCCAGTGAGCGGAGCTGTTCCGAATACTCCTCGGCCAGCAATTCGACCACTTGCCGGGTCAACGCTGCGATGATGGGGGTAACTAGAACAACCTGCGCAATGATCATCGCGGTCGGCGTATACAGCAACTCAAGCACACCCAACGGACCCGAGCGTGACAACATCAGATAGACCAACAGCCCGACAACGACCGGTGGGAACCCCATCAAAGCATTCATCAGCACGATCAGAATTCGACGTCCCGGAAACCGAGCGACCGCCAAAGCCGCACCAACGGGCATGCCAATCAACGCAGAAATCAGCACGGCAAAGATGGAAACTTTCAGGGACAGCAACACAATCGCCCACAACTCTGCATCCCCGTTTAGGATCAGAGTCATTGCCGAGTTGAATTCTGATGCAAAACCCTGCATTTCCTACCACATAACGAGCATTTCGTACAAAATGCGCCTAATTTCATAAAGATACTAGACCATTTACTCACCAAGTACAGACACGATTCCGACATCCCCAAACAAAAACGCGGCCCCGGTTGGGGCCGCGCGTGTTCAGGCAATTGAACTGGGATCAGTTCAGCGCCGCATCTGTGATCTGATGTGTCCAGGCCCCATCGGGCTGCTTGGTGATCACTGGGTCAGACCCACCTGCCAGCAAGGTACCCACGGTACGTTCAAAATCGGCCGGATCCAACGCGCCATTCGAACCCGCGGTCAGTTTGGCGATCTCGCCCATCATGCGCTTCTGATGCTCTTCGGTCTGGGCACCGGTCGCGTCATTCTCAAGCACGATGTCGGCTGCCTCATCAGGGTGTTCTTCAGCGTATTTCCAGCCTTTCATCGAAGCACGAACAAAACGCTCCATTTTTTCAACAAAGGCCGCGTCACCCAAATTTTCCTCAAGCACATACAAACCGTCCTCCAGCGTCGCCACGCCCTGGTCTTCGTACTTAAAAGTGACCAGCTCATCCGGGCTGACGCCAGCGTCGATGACCTGCCAGTATTCATTATAGGTCATGGTGCTGATGCAATCGGCCTGACGCTGCAGCAAAGGATCAACGTTAAAGCCCTGTTTCAGAACCTCGACGCCGTTTTCACTTTTGCCACCGGTGTCGATACCCAACTGGCTCATCCAGCTCATGAACGGGAATTCATTACCAAAAAACCAAACACCCAGCGTGCGGTTCTTTAGGTCCTCGGGCGAGGAAATCCCGGCATCTTTCCAGCAGGTCAACATCATGCCTGAGCTTTTGAACGGTTGCGCGATATTCACTAGGGGCAGACCCTTTTCGCGCGCGGCCAGTGCGGCGGGCATCCATTCGACGGTCACATCCGCACCACCGCCCGCAATGACCTGAGTCGGTGCGATATCCGGGCCGCCGGGCAAAATGGTGACGTCCAGTCCCTCTTCCTCGTAGAACCCTTTGTCTTTGGCCACATAATAACCCGCGAACTGCGCCTGAGTGACCCACTTGAGTTGCAAAGTCACCTCATCTGCGGCCAGCGCTGCGCTGGCAGTCAGGCTAAAGGCAGCAATCACCCCGCTGAGTAGCTTGTTCATCTTCATATCTCCTAGTTGTTGTTGGCGCCCCATTTTCGGGGTCTGTTAATTTCCATTTATCCGCGTTGCGATGGGTGCCAGAATGTCACCCCCTTTTCGATCATGGCGACCAGCCCATAAAACGCCGTCCCGGCCAAAGCAGCCACGACAATCTCGGCCCAGACCATATCCAGTGACAGTTGCCCGACACTGGTCGATATCCGAAAGCCCATGCCCAGAGTTGGAGAGCCAAAGAACTCGGCCACGATAGCGCCGATCAGCGCCAGAGTGGTAGAAATCTTTAGCCCGTTGAAAACAAACGGCATCGCTGCGGGCAAGCGAAGTTTCAGAAAGCTCTGCCAATAAGTCGCGGCATAGGTCTCCATCAGGTCGCGCTGCATGACGGTGGCTTCTCGTAGACCGGCAACGGTGTTCACCAGCATGGGAAAGAACACCATCACCACGACCACCGCCGCCTTGGAATGCCAGTCGAACCCGAACCACATCACCAGAATGGGGGCCGTCCCGACAATAGGCAGGGCCGCCACAAAGTTCCCGACCGGCAACAATCCGAGGCGCAGGAAATCCCAGCGATCCACGGCAATCGCCATCAGGAAGGCCGATCCGCAACCGATGATGTAACCGCTCAGCGCGCCTTTGATGATGGTTTGCACGAAATCCGCCCACAGGATTGGAAGGCTGTCAGCAAAGCGCACAGCGATCACTGACGGTGCAGGCAAAATGACCAACGGCACATCAAGTCCACGCACCAGCAGTTCCCAAATTGCAATCACGGTCAGTCCAAAGATCAGCGGCGCCAGAAACCGCACCGTCTTTGTATCGGCATAAGGTCCACTGGCCAGGCGGCTGTTCAACCACCAGCCAAACAGCCAGACGCCAATTGCACCGAGAACAGATATCATTGCGCCATCCCCATCCGTTTCAGGACCGCCCGCTCGATCAGACCCAACAGCCCGACCAGACAGGCCGCCAGGATGGCCGCCGCAAACAACGCCGACCAGATTTGCACGGTCTGACCGTAATAGCTGCCAGCCAGCAGTCGCGCACCCAAACCAGCCACGGCCCCTGTCGGCAGCTCTCCGACGATAGCCCCGACCAGTGAGGCCGCGATTCCGATTTTCAGCGAAGTAAACAGATACGGCATCGACGCTGGTAACCGCAGCTTCCAGAACCCCTGAGACCGACTGGCATTATACGTGCGCAACAGGTCCAATTGCATCGCATCGGGGCTGCGCAGCCCCTTCACCATACCGACCACGACGGGGAAAAAGCTAAGGTAGGCCGAGATAATCGCCTTGGGGATGATCCCCTGAATACCTATCGAATACAGCACCACGATGATCATCGGGGCCAGCGCGATGATTGGAATGGTTTGGCTTACAATGGCCCAGGGCATGACCGACAGGTCCATCACTCGGCTGTGTACAATTCCCACTGCCAGCAGAATGCCCAACCCGGTGCCAATCGCAAAACCTAGAATAGTGGCGCTGAGTGTCACCCAGGAATGATAAATCAATGATCTTTTCGAGGTGATTTTCTTCTCGACCGTGGTGTCCCACAGCTCTTCGGCCACCTGATGCGGTGCGGGCAAACGCGGTCGGTCCTGTTCCCATGTCTCATCAATGGCATAGGGGTTGTCGATGACCAACTCGAACTCGCTCATGTCGCGGCGGTCAACAGCTTTGGGCGGATCGACTTGTTCCCCGGCTCGTTCGAATTCAGTCAGAACACCTTTGATGTTCATCGGCACGCTGGCGGCATACCAGAACAGGATAATGACGCCTACAACGGTCAAGACGGCCCAGACAGCTTTGATCCCTGCACTAGTCATCCGTATGCCCCGCCCGCAGCCCCTCGCGCACACGATGGGCGACTTCGATGAATTCCGGCGTGTCGCGGATATCCAGCGGCCGTTCCTTTGGCAGAGGGCTGTCGATCACATCAGTGATCCGCCCCGGTCGCGGGCTCATCACCACGATCTTTGTGCTGAGATACACCGCCTCAGGGATCGAGTGCGTCACGAAACCGATGGTCTTTTCAGTGCGCGCCCAAAGTGCCAGAAGCTGTTCGTTCAGGTGATCGCGCACGATCTCATCCAGCGCGCCAAAGGGCTCATCCATCAAAAGGATATCGGCGTCAAAAGCCAGCGCCCGCGCAATGCTGGCGCGTTGCTGCATACCGCCAGAAAGCTGCCAGGGGAATTTCCCGCCAAATCCCTCTAGATCAACAAGTTCCAGAACTTTTTTAACCCTCTCTTCCTGCTCGCTGGCGGAATAACCCATGATTTCCAAGGGTAGTTTAATGTTCTTGGCAATGGTCCGCCAAGGATATAGCCCCGCCGCCTGAAACACATAGCCATAGGCCCGGTTCCGCCGCGCCTCATCCGGGGTCATTCCATTGACGGTTAACGTTCCCCCTGTCGGTGTTTCCAGCGCCGCGATACAGCGCAGAAAGGTGGTTTTCCCGCAGCCCGAGGGGCCTATGAAGCTGACGAAATCGCCTTTGTCGACTGTCAGGTTCACATCCTTGAGCGCATGGATTGGCCCGTCGTTTGTTTGGAAGGTAAGGTCCAACTGCCTTGCCTCGATTACGGGCTGGGTAGTGCTTTCAGTATTCATTCCATTGCCTTGAAAAGGTTTGGCTTTAGGGTGCCTTGGTGACAATCCCTGCGCAATCAGACACCCGTCGCCGGAATGCCCGTCCGCTCAACCGGGCGCGGCGCAGTCAGCTCTTTCCACGTACTCAGCGCCTTGTTCACGTGACCATTGGGCTCGCGCGCTACAAACTCTCCATGCCCTTCCTGCGTGCGGATTTCACCGTCATGCACGGCCACCTGTCCACGGGTCAGCGTAAAGCGCGGCAGACCTTTGACCTCTTTACCCTCGAACACGTTGTAATCGATCGAGGATTGCTGGGTATCAGCGCTGATCGTTTTGGATTTCTCAGGGTCCCATACAACGATATCGGCATCCGCCCCCACAAGGATCGCACCCTTTTTAGGATAGCAATTCAATATTTTGGCGATGTTTGTTGAAGTCACGGCCACAAACTCATTCATCGTCAAACGCCCCGTATTCACACCATGGGTCCACAGCATCGGCATCCGATCCTCCAGCCCCCCGGTCCCATTCGGTATCTTGGTAAAGTCACCGACGCCAAAACGCTTTTGGTCGGTGGTAAAGGCGCAATGGTCAGTGGCCACAACGCTCAATGTCCCGGAATGCAACCCGTTCCACAGACTGTCCTGATGCTGTTTGTTCCGGAACGGGGGGCTCATGACGCGCCGCGCCGCGTGGTCCCAATCCTGATGGAAATATTCGCTTTCATCCAACGTCAGATGCTGGATCAGGGGTTCTCCCCACACTCGCTTTCCATTCATCTTGGCCCGGCGAATGGCTTCATGCGCCTCTTCACAGGATGTATGCACCACGTAAAGCGGCACGCCCGCCATATCGGCAATCATAATGGCCCGGTTGGTTGCCTCGCCTTCAACCTGTGGCGGTCGCGAATACGCATGCGCTTCGGGGCCTGTATTTCCTTCGGCCAGCAGCTTGGCGCTTAACTCAGCCACGACATCGCCGTTTTCAGCATGCACCATCGCGATGCCACCCAACTCAGCCAATCGCTTGAACGAGGCGAACAGCTCATCGTCATTCACCATCAGTGCGCCCTTGTAGGCCATGAAGTGCTTGAACGTATTGATGCCGCGCGTCTCGATCACCGTTTTGATGTCGTCAAACACCTGTTCACCCCACCAGGTCACCGCCATATGGAAGGAGTAATCGCAGTTTGCACGGGTCGACTTGTTATCCCAGCGCTTCAAGGCATCAAGCAGACCCTCACCGGGGTTTGGCAGCGCGAAATCGACCACCATCGTGGTGCCCCCGGCCAGCGCCGCTCGCGTCCCGCTTTCGAAATCATCGCTGGAATAGGTTCCCATGAACGGCATCTCAAGATGCGTGTGCGGGTCAATCCCACCGGGCATCACGTAACACCCCGTCGCATCAAGCACTTTGTCGCCCTTAAGATCCATTCCGATCTCGGTGATCACACCGCCTTCGACCAGCACATCCGCCTTATAGGAAAGATCGGCGGTCACGACGGTTCCGTTTTTGATAACAGTGCTCATTTTAATCTCCCTGACGCGGTCTGCGCCGCTTGCTTCATCTGGCCAAAATACCTCGGGTGAGTCGCTTTTCGGGCGACAGGGGCAGCGTCCCTTACTCCACAATCTCTGCGGTTTCGACGACTGCATGAAACAGAACATCCGCCCCGGCGGCCGCCCAGTCTTTACTGATCTCTTCGGCCTCGTTGTGGCTCAGCCCATCAACGCACGGGCACATTACCATCGCGGTTGGTGCCACTCGATTGATCCAGCACGCATCATGTCCTGCACCCGAGATGATGTCGGTGTGCGAATACCCCAACCTCTCAGCCGCATCGCGAACCGCCTTTACGCACCCCTCGTCGAACGTCACAGGGTCAAAGCCGCCAACTTTCTCGAATTCGATCTGCAGGCCCATCTCTTCGACGATATCTTCGGCGGCAACACGCAGGCGGTTAACCATGTCGGTGATCACGTCCAATTCGGGTGAGCGGAAATCGACCGTGAAAACAGCCTTGCCGGGGATCACGTTGCGAGAGTTCGGATAGACATCGATATGCCCTGCTGCACCGACCGCATGGGGCGCATGCGACCAGGCGATTTCATCCACTTTCTCAAGGATGCGTGCCATCGCAAGGCCAGCATTCTTGCGCATTGGCATCGGGGTCGACCCAGTATGGGAGTCCTTGCCCGTCACGGTGATTTGCGTCCAGCTTAGGCCCTGCCCATGTGTGACAACGCCAATATCCTTACCCTCGGCCTCAAGGATCGGTCCTTGTTCGATATGCAGCTCAAAGAAAGCGTGCATCTTGCGTGCGCCGACCTCTTCGTCGCCCCGCCAGCCGATGCGATTCAGTTCATCACCAAACTTTTTGCCCTCGGCATCCTCGCGGTCATAGGCCCAATCCTGCGTGTGCATTCCAGCAAAAACGCCCGAAGACAACATAGCCGGCGCGTAACGTGTGCCCTCTTCGTTGGTCCAGTTGGTCGCCACGATGGGATGTTTGGTTTTGATGTCCAGATCATTCAGCGTCCGTATGATCTCTAACCCGCCCAGCACGCCCAGCACGCCGTCATATTTCCCGCCGGTCGGCTGCGTATCCAGATGTGAACCTACATAAACCGGCAGAGCCTCGGGGTCAGTCCCCTCTCGGCGAGCAAACATATTGCCCATTTGATCCAGGCCCATTGTACAGCCCGCGTCCTTGCACCATTTCTGGAACAAGGCGCGCCCTTCAGCATCCTCATCCGTCAGGGTCTGGCGGTTGTTGCCCCCTGCAACACCGGGGCCAATCTTTGCCATCTCCATCAGGCTATCCCAAAGTCTGTCGCCATTGATCCTGAGGTTTTGCGCCGGAGCTGCCATTGGTGTCTTCCCTGTTGCTTGCGATTTGGCTCGCTTTTGGTGTCTTGATTTGACCATCTGGTCAAACTCACGCTATCACGGGTTCGAGATCAGTCAAGAAATTGCATGGTGCCGCCGGAATTTTCGGCATAATTGGCCCCGCATGGCAAAAAAAGAGACACGCTGGAAACATGCCCAAGGATCGCGCCCCGACCCGAATACAGAGAAAGAACCGCGCTGCGATTCTTGAGGCCGCGCTGAACGTGTTTTCCGCCCACGGATTTCGCGGCGCAACTGTTGATCAGATTGCTGCCGAAGCTGGGCTAAGCAAGCCGAATTTACTGTATTATTTCCCGTCGAAAGAGGCGATCCATACTGCCCTGCTTTCGGGGCTGTTGGACACATGGTTGGCCCCCTTACACGAGTTGGATGCCGACGGAGACCCGATGGAGGAAATCCTGTCCTACATCCGCCGCAAATTGCAGATGAGCCGAGAGTTGCCGCGTGAAAGCCGCCTGTTCGCGAACGAGCTTGTTCAGGGCGCGCCGCGCATTCACGAGGCTTTGTCGAATGACCTTAAGGCGCTGGTGGACGATAAAACCACGATCCTGATGCAATGGATGGATGAGGGCAAAATTGCGCGCCTGCATCCCTATCACCTGATCTTTTCAATCTGGGCTCTGACGCAGCACTACGCCGATTTCGATGTGCAGGTCCGTGCCATTCTGGGCAACGAGGATCCGTTCGCAGGTGCTGAACCGTTTATTGATACGCTTTATCGCAAACTTCTGACACCCTAGAAAAACAGTCTCACAGAACCCTTGGCAGACCATTCCATCTTGCCATGATATACTGGGTCAATTGAGGTGACTTTCATGCGGCAGCAACACCGAAAGGAAGGTGATTGCATGATCATTCGCATATTTCAGGTCGTTACACGCCCCGGCAAAGAAGAAGAGTTCGGGAAGTTCTTTCACGAGACGGCGATCCCGCTCATGAAGGGAACGAAAGGGATAGTTCAGGTCATACCCGGGGCGCCGCGTGCCGATACGCCCAGAGAGTTTAGTTTTGTTATGGTTTGGGAAGACCTTGTGTCTCTGAAGGCTTTTGTAGGGGACGATATTTCCAGCCCTCATATTGATCCTATGGAAGCTGAACTGGTCGAGTCGCGCTCAATCAGACATTATGAGCTTGTCGACAGTTAGCTTACGGCGATTTTCAATCTAGTTCGCGATTCCCAATTGACAGCTTTGGCTTAAAGAGCGGGCGCGTTTCAGAGGGGCTTCGGTCGTTTTTGAATCCGGATAGTCTATCGAGAGCGAACATTGACCAGACCTGCAGGATCGCTCAAATTTTCTGAGCCATTTGAAAAGGGCTGGCCTATACCAGCCCCTTTTCTTTGTTTCAGTTAACCAATCTACTCGGCCGCTTTCGCCATTGGATTATTGGGATGCGTCGTCCAGTTGGCATAGCCAGGCTGCACCTCATTTCCAGTGCGCGGATCGACCTCACCGGCTGCCATCGGCTCCATCGAGATACACCCGTCCACAGGGCAGACATCCACGCACAGGTTACAGGCGACGCATTCGTCATCCATGACCTCAAAAACCCGATCGTCAGACATTGAGATCGCCTGATGGCTGGTGTCTTCACACGCGGCGTAGCAGCGACCGCATTTGATGCACTGATCCTGGTCGATCTTGGCCTTGGCAACGTAGTTCAGGTTCAGATACTGCCAGTCGGTCACATTCGGCACAGCAAGACCTACGACTTGCGATACGTCTGTATAGCCCTTTTCATCCATCCACTTGGACAGTCCGGCAGTCAGTTCGTCGATAATCTTGAACCCATAGGTCATTGCGGCGGTACACACCTGCACGGTCCCACATCCCAACGCCATGAATTCAGCCGCATCGCGCCACGTGGTCACGCCACCGATACCGGATATCGGCAGGCCCTGCGTGGCTTGGGCACGGGCAATTTCGGACACCATCGACAGGGCAATCGGCTTTACCGCCGGGCCACAATACCCGCCGTGGCTGCCCTTGCCATCAATCGACGGCTCGGGGCTGAATGTGTCCAGATTGACGCTGGTGATTGAGTTGATCGTGTTGATCAACGACACCGCGTCCGCGCCGCCATTTCTAGCCGCCTCAGCTGGCTTGCGGATATCGGTGATGTTCGGCGTCAACTTTACGATAACCGGGCGGTCGTAATACTGCTTACACCAGCGGGTCACCATTTCGATATATTCTGGCACCTGCCCCACGGCCGAGCCCATACCGCGCTCGCTCATCCCATGCGGGCAACCGAAGTTCAACTCGATCCCGTCTGCGCCGGTTTCTGCCACACGCGGCAAGATGGCTTTCCATGCCTCTTCTTCGCACGGCACCATGATCGAAGCGATCAGCGCACGGTCCGGGTAATCTGCCTTGACCCGCGCCATTTCTTCAAGGTTCACCTCAAGCGGGCGATCGGTGATCAGTTCGATGTTGTTCAGGCCCAGCAGCCGACGATCAGCGCCATAAATCGCGCCGTAGCGCGGCCCGTTGACGTTTACGACCGGAGGTCCCTCGGCCCCGAGCGTTTTCCACACAACTCCGCCCCATCCGGCCTCAAAAGCACGGCGGACGTTATATTCCTTATCCGTCGGTGGCGCCGAGGCCAACCAGTATGGGTTGGGGCTGGAAATACCCAGAAAGTTTGTTGTCAGATCGGCCATAGCTTCTCCCTTCCCGGCTCAGCCGGATTTCTTGAATATCATTTCGGTCGGGCGAATGCGCCCGGCCTTGAGGTTCATGACGTAGTTTTGAAACTTTTCGGGCGCCGTCTCGCCCATCATAAGGTGGATGCCCAATGGGGGCGGGCCGCTCTCGGCGATGCGCGCGAAAACTTCTTCGAAAAAAGCAAGCGCGAACTCGGTCCGGTCTGTCTCGGCTACCAGCTCAAGACCCGCCGAGGCCGCCGCGTTCTTGTAAACCTCCGGCATATCTACAAATGAGGTCTCGGCAACAGTTGACCAGGGCAGAGGAAAGGCCAGCGGTTCGTCCACGTCCCCTCCCATCACATCAAACAGGGCAAAGGAACCATCCCAGGCCAGAGCGCGCGACACTTCTGCAAAAAGACCCGCCTTGTCTTCGATGTTCATCCCAACGTGCATCATAACGGCAAGATCAAAACCCGCATCGGGCACGGGCATATCCAGTGCGCTACCCACCAGAAAACTTGTTTTGTCGGAATGCCCGACAAGTTCACTCAATGCAGTGGCCGTTTCGACAAATTCAGGCGTCAGGTCGACCCCGGTCACTGTCGAGTCATAGCGATCCACGATGTAGCGCGACGTCCCGCCGATGCCGCTCCCGACATCCAGGACGCGTGTCGCATGGGTCGGCGAAAGCTGGGCAAACAGGTTGTCCGTTGCCAGAACCCCGCCTGTGTGGAACTCATCACCAGCCTTGAGGTCTGCAACCGTGGCCGCGTTTGGGTCAATGCCACTTGCCTTTAGTGCCTCACGCATACGCTCCGTGAGGGCACCGGTTGTGTAGTGTTGCGCAATAGCTTTTTCGATCTGGGACATGAGAATACCTCAGCAGCGAATGGGATGGGGTGAATGCCCCATCCTATCACGAAACAAGCGTTGCGTGGATGTCCATCGCCGCATCGCGGCCTTCGGCCACGGCGGTTACGGTCAGGTCTTCGCCACCAGCTGCGCAATCGCCCCCGGCCCAGACGCCATCCATCGAGGTACGCCCAGCGCCCGTCACGGCGATCTTGTTGCCGTCCAGCGTCAATCCATCCGGTGCGCCATCCAGCGTCTGGCCAATCGCCTTGAGGACCTGATCGGCGGGCACGCGGATGATTTCTCCGGTCCCCGACAGCTGGCCGTCATGGCTGGATGTGTACTCCAGCTCGATCTCTGCCGCTGCTCCGTTTCCATGAACGGCAACGGGTTGCACATTGGTCATGATCTTGACGCCGTGGGATGAGGCGAGGTCCTGTTCATATCGGCTGGCCCCCATCGCATCGCGGCCACGCCGATAAGCGATGGTGACATGCTCAGCCCCCAGCAGTTTTGATTTCACTGCGGCGTCAACGGCCGTCATTCCGCCACCGATCACCACGACGTTGCGACCAACCGGCAAATGCGCCAGATCAGAAGCCTGGCGCACATCCGAGATGAAATCGACGGCAAAGCGCACGCCATCCAGATCAGCCCCTTGTGAGCGCAGGGCGTTCACGCCGGCCAAACCGATGGACAAAAAGACAGCGTCGTAATTTTCGACCAGACCGTCCAGCGAGATACCCTCACCCAGAACCGAGCCGGTCTCGATCGTGATACCGCCGATCTTTAGCAGCCAGTCCACCTCGGCCTGTGCAAAGTCATTGGTCGACTTATAGGCAGCGATGCCATATTCGTTCAGACCGCCCGGCTTGGGTTTGCCCTCGTGGATCACCACGTCATGCCCAAACATCGCTAGGCGGTGCGCGCAGGCCAGACCAGCAGGCCCTGCCCCGATCACAGCAACAGTCTTGCCAGTTGACGCGGCGCGTTCAAACGGGTGATCCCCGGAAACCATCACGCTGTCCGTCGCATACCGCTGAAGGCGGCCAATCTCGACCGGGGCCCCTTCGGCCGTTTCACGTACGCAGGCCTCTTCGCACAATGTCTCGGTCGGACAGACACGGGCGCACATGCCGCCCAGAATGTTCTGCGCCAGAATGGTTTCACCCGCCGCCTCAGGTTGCCCTGCCTGAATCTGACGCATGAACAACGGAATATCGATATCCGTCGGACAGGCCGTCACACATGGCGCGTCATAACAGAAATAGCACCGATCTGCGGCAACTGCGGCCTCATGCGTGGCCAATGGCGGGTGCAAGTCCGTGAAATTCGATGTCAGCTCATCGCTGGAAAGCCGCCCGGAGACAATGCCGGGGGCAATCTGGCCCTGTGCCATCGCTCTACTCCCTGTAGATATGTTCGTTATGTTCTCAGCTTGCCACAATCTGATTTTTTATCAATTGGTAAAATTTAGAAAATCATCAAAAAATCGAAAAAACCGGAAAATTCCGCCCATTTTACTGAGGAAATCGCCTGTTTTATTGGCATTCGATACTCCTGTTGTGCCCAAAGACCGATTGCGCAGGGCAGACAGCAGCCACGAATTCCGGTTTTTCCGGCATCTGGTTTTGACGGAGCCAGCTGCGTAATGTAGGTCAAACTCAACCCGAGCAGCGCCGGTCAACGGCCAGATACCTGAAAGTCATTCGATGCAGGCCACCCACCCGAAGTTCAACATCGTCATCATCGGGCAAAACAACCGGCTACAGTATGAGGCACTGCTGTTTGCCGCCTCTCTGCGTCATAGCTCACCGAATTTCGCGGGTCGGCTGTTTGTGGCGGTCCCACAGCCCGGCCAGCGCTGGCCGCAAGACCCAAGCATCCGGAGCGAGGACGTTCTGAAAGCGTTGCGGCAACTGGATGCGGAAATCCTGCCATTCGACAACCATGTCTTCGGCAACAGCTATCCCCACGGCAACAAGATCGAGGCATTGCTGGCGCTGCCAGAAGGCGAGCCTTTTGTGTTCTTTGACAGCGATACTCTGATCACCGGTGATCTGGCTTCGGTACCGTTTGATTTTGACCGACCTGGCGCCTCACAAAAGGTCGAAGGGACGTGGCCCAAACCCACCCTGTATGGCCCTGATTTCGATGGTATCTGGAGCGCCCTCTATCACCGGTTCGAACTGGACTTCGAAAGCTCATTGGATACCAGCCAGCCCGAGAATTACTGGCGGCGGTATTTGTACTTCAACGCGGGCTATTTCTATTATTCCTGCCCGCGCAAGTTCGGCGCGCGTTATCTGGACTTTGCCCGCACGATCCGGGATGGGAATATCCCCGAACTGGCCGGGCAGAACCTTGACCCATGGCTGGATCAGGCCGCGCTGCCGTTGGTTGTCCATTCCTTCGGTGGCGGGCGGGATACCCTGCCCCCGGGCCTGCTGGATGGATCGGTCAGCTGCCACTATCGTCTGTTCCCCCTGCTCTATGCCCGCGAAAGCGACCATGTGATTGAGGTGCTTGAAACCGTCGTGGCCCCCAACCGGGTCAAGAAGGTTCTCAAGGGATATGACCCGATCAAAAAGCTGGTTTTGCAGCGTAAGGGCCACAAGATCCGGGACCTGTTCGACCGTGATAACCTGCCCCAGCGCGAACAGGTCATTCGCAATACAATCAAGAACAAGGGCCTGTGGATGCGCTGACAGGATTGTTGTGCGCGCGCGCTCAATCGCCTAGAGATTCAGCAACAAACATTCCAACAGGAGATTTTAGCGATGTCTGACGGCCCTACCTACGGTTTTGACACACTTCAGATTCACGCGGGCGCACGGCCCGATCCGGCAACGGGCGCGCGTCAGACTCCGATTTATCAAACGACAGCTTATGTGTTTCGCGATGCCGATCACGCGGCGGCGCTGTTCAACTTGCAAGAGGTTGGCTTCATCTATTCCCGCCTGACCAACCCTACTGTGGCCGTATTGCAAGAACGTATCGCCACACTGGAAGGCGGAGTGGGCGCGGTCTGCTGTTCTTCTGGTCATGCAGCACAGATCATGGCGCTGTTTCCGCTTATGGGACCGGGCTGCAACGTGGTGTCCTCGACGCGCCTTTATGGCGGTACGGTCACGCAATTCAGCCAGACGATCAAACGCTTTGGCTGGTCGGCCAAGTTTGTCGACACCGATGATCTGGATGCCGTAAAGAATGCCATCGACGAAAACACCCGGGCGATATTCTGTGAATCAATTGCCAATCCGGGTGGGTATGTGACCGACATTCAGGCTATGGCGGATATCGCTGACGCAGCAGGTATCCCCCTGATCGTCGACAACACCTCGGCCACACCGTACCTATGCCGCCCCATCGAACAGGGCGCGACGCTGGTTGTGCATTCGACGACCAAGTACCTGACCGGCAATGGCACGGTCACCGGCGGCTGTATCGTGGATTCGGGCAAGTTCGACTGGTCGGCGAATGACAAGTTCCCTTCGCTCAGCGAACCGGAACAAGCCTATCACGGACTGAAGTTCCACGAGACCTTTGGCCCGCTGGCTTTTACCTTTCACGGTATCGCCATTGGCCTGCGCGATCTGGGCATGACCATGAACCCGCAAGCCGCGCATTACACGCTGATGGGGGTTGAAACCCTATCCCTTCGGATGGAACGCCACGTGGAAAACGCCCAAAAGATCGCTGCCTGGCTCGAAGCAGACGACCGCGTGGACTATGTGACCTATGCGGGTCTGCCCTCCTCGCCCTATCATGACCGGGTGAAAGCACACTATAGAAAGGGTGCCGGCGCATTGTTCACCTTTGCGGTCAAGGGTGGTTATGACGCCTGTGTCAAACTGGTGAACGCGCTTGAGATTTTCAGCCATGTCGCCAACCTTGGCGATGCGCGGTCGCTGATCATTCACTCAGCCTCGACCACCCACCGTCAGTTGACGCCTGAACAGCAAGAGGCAGCAGGTGCAGGCCCCGGCGTAGTCCGCGTCTCCATCGGCATCGAAGACGCAGACGACCTGATCGCCGATCTGGATCAGGCGCTGGCCAAGGCAACGGCCTGAGTCATGAGCGGCCACGATACCAACGAACTGGGTCAACCCATCGGTCTGCCGGTTTCGGGCGAATTCCCGCGTCCCACGCCGCCCTATACACCGATGGAAGGTCAGTATTGTTCCGTCGTGCCGCTGGACGTGAACCGGCATGCGCCCGGACTTTACCAGGCGTTTGCCAACGACGCGGATGGGCACAACTGGACCTATCTGCCCTACGGTCCCTTCGACAGGGAGCAGGATTTCGAGGATTGGACCCGCGCCACATGCATGGATGCCGATCCGATGTTCCACACGGTCTTAGACGAAGACGAAACGCCGATTGGCATGGCTTCATTTTTGCGGATCGAACCCGCGGCAGGTGTGATCGAGGTCGGCCACATTCACTTTTCACCCCTGCTGCAGCGCAGCCCGAAATCGACCGAGACCATGTATCTGATGATGCGCCGCGTCTTCGACGAGTTGGGCTATCGCCGCTATGAGTGGAAATGCGATGCCCTGAATGCTGCTTCCTGCCGTTCGGCTGAACGATTGGGTTTTACATTCGAAGGCATCTTTCGGCAGGCCACCCACTACAAAGGTCGGAACCGGGATACGGCCTGGTATTCGATCCTCGACAGTGAATGGCCGCGGATTAAGACCGCGTTTGAGGATTGGCTGTCACCTGACAATTTTGACCAGGCGGGCCAACAGCGACAACCGCTACAGGCCCGCAGTCAAAGCAAAGGATCACTCGGCCATCCCGAATTCCATCGACACGTTGACCGAGACTGAAATCTCCCCCCCCACGACCGGCACACCGCCGCCTTCGGCCATAGCCATCGCACGCATCTGCGGTGCGGGGTTGATTCCTCCGACCCGCTCGCTGATCTGCTGAACCTGACCCAGAGTTACATTGGCCGCCTGTGCCAGTTGTTCCGCCTTTGCAGTTGCTTCGGCAACAGCTTTGGCTCGTGCCTGCGCCTGCAGCGGTGCGGGGTCCTGCACACCAAAGCTGAGCCCACCGAAATCATTCGCACCGTCCTGAATGACCCCATCCATGATCGTGCCCAACTGTGTCAGGTCACGGACGCGGACCTGCACATTGTTCGATGCCACAAAGCCGGAAATCTCGGGCCGTTCACCACTTTGATTGTTGCGCCCGGACCAAACCGGCGACAACGACAGATCGCGAGTTTGTACATCACGGGATTCGACGCCCATCTCCTCAAGCCGTTTCAGAATCTGCGCCACCGCATCAGATGTCGCCTGCATCGCATTTGACGCCTGCGGGTCTTCGTTGGTGACACCCAATGTGATGGTTGCCATATCCGGTGCAGCCTGAACGGTGCCGGTTGCATCTACCAAGATGCGACGTTCTTCCGCATGGGCCATACCTGCGGCTGTCACGGCCAGCATTGCGGCCAGAAAAGCGATTTTCTTCAAGGTCTTCCCTCCAATATCTTCTGCACCAAGATGGGGCCGCCAGGGTTTATCAGACAAGGGGAAGCGCTGGCTTTTTCTTTCCCTCGGCGAGATCCTGCTTTAATGTCAGCCTGCGGACGAAAAGTCGTTTGCATCGATGCTGACAATTATGGTTCCTCGGGAATATGAAACCCGCCTTTGCGCTGTCTTTTTCTGCAACCGGAATATCTGTGCACCACCAATCCGATGACGATTGGTTTTGCATTGGTAAGGTTGCATTGGACGCGCCGGACCTGAATGCGCAACTTCACGCCCTGCGGGAAAAAGCATTTGCTTTGGAAAACAACCTACGGTGCAAGGTCATAATCCCGACCGAGCAGGTGCGTTTTTTGTCGGTCGAAACTGACAATCAACCCTTGGGAGAAGACGCAAAGGAAAAGCTGGCCGAGGCTACGCCATATACGGTCGAAGACTTGGTTTTTGACACCACAACCGTCGGCCCCACCACCTATGTCGCCGCCGTGACGCAACAAACACTTGATGAGGCACGCGACTTTGCAACCGAACACGGTTTCATACCGGTTCATTTCACTACAGATACCGACGCCAGTTCTTTCCCTTCTGAGCCATTGTTTGGGGCCTCAGAAACTGTCCCCTTTGCGACCGAAGCCAAAGATGAGGTTCAATCGGACGCAGCAGAACCAAATGTACATCCCATCGCCGCAGATGCAGCCCCGGATGTGTTCCGATCTGCGCCGGCGGCCTCCGCCCCCACCAAAATACCCACTGAGGTATTTACAAAAAAGTACGTTGTGCCAGTCGCGGCCGCACTGGGGATAGCGGCAGTGTTGGGCGCATGGGCGCTGATCGGATCAAACGACGAGTCACAAACAGCCGAACCGGAAACGGCACAGGTAGAAGACGCCCTGCCCGCACCCACCCCTCAGGCCAGTGTCGAAACCGAGAACCCGGCCACGCCCGGAGTGCCACCTGCCGAAACGGCTGAGCTTGATACGGACGCCACCCTTTCTGAACAGGACGCACCTGCCCAAAACGAGAATATTCAACCCGATCTTTCGCCCACGGACACAGCCATTCTCGAGGCGTTAAACGTCGCCCCGACAATCGTGGAAGAGGTTGCCCGCGACCCCGTGATCCAAGCAACCTCAGCCCAGCCCGGCCTTGAGATCATCGCGCCCGATCCCCTGTTGCCCCCGGTTTTACCCCCGCAGGATGAGCTGTATCTGGCTTCGGTCGACAACTCCAACCTATCGACTGACGCCGTTGCTCTGCCCATAGCGCAGAGCTTTGCCACAGATGAACCCTTTGACCAGGTTGCACTGCCCAGCACTGCCGGCGCCCAGTTCGAGCTTGATGATCGCGGCCTGGTCACACCCAGCGCTGAGGGGACGCTGAACCCGGACGGTATTGTCGTCTATCTCGGGCGTCCTTCGAAGACACCACCCGAGCCACCTGTCCGGTTCGAAGAGGAACCCACACTTGAGGAAACTCCTGACAGGTTGGCCGGGCTGCGCCCAAAGCCCCGCCCCAGCGATCTGATCGAACAGTTCGAACGTCAGCAGCTGGGCGGACGAACACGTGAAGAACTGGCGGGACGGCGCCCCAAACTGCGCCCTGCCTCACTGCAACAACAGCCGCAGATTGACTATACCCCCACAGCGCTGGCGGTGGTGCGCGTGCCGCGACCAAAATCCCGCCCGGCAGGTCTTGCACCACCTACCGGGACGCAAACCGCCAATCTGGGGTCAACGGCGGCCATCGGTCAGGTCGAGGCCGGGTCATTCCAACCCAAAGCCGTTGCTCCAAAGATTCCGTCTGCCGCTTCGGTCGCGCGTCAGGCGACAATCGACAACGCGCTAAACTTGCGCAAACTGAACCTGATCGGGGTTTATGGAACACCCGCCAACCGCCGCGCGCTGGTGCGGCTGCCTAGCGGTCGTTATAAGAAGCTGAAGGTCGGTGACAGGGTGGACGGCGGCAAGGTCATCGCAATTGGTGACAGCGAATTGCGCTATCAGAAAAAAGGCAGGAACCTGACGCTGAAGATGCCGCGCAGCTAACGCGGACGCGAACGCCCGCATTATGCTTTAACACACGAACTCAAGCCGCTGAAATTTCGCCGCTTTCGATCTGTTCGCGTTCGATAGATTCGAATAGGGCCTGAAAGTTTCCCTCGCCAAACCCATCGTCGCCCTTTCGCTGAATGAACTCGAAAAAGATCGGGCCGATCACAGTTTTTGAGAAGATTTGCAGCAAGATTCTGGTCTCGCCGCCATCCAGAACACCTTCGCCGTCAATCAGAATGCCGTGCTTCATCATACGGTCCAACGGCTCGTCATGGTAGGCAACCCGTTCCTTGGACATCTCGTAATAGGATTTGTTCGGGCCAGGCATGAATTTCAAACCCTTCTCGGCAATCGCGTCGGTCGAGGCATAGATATCTTCGCTGCCCACTGCGATATGCTGGATCCCCTCACCTTTATACTTGTTGAGATAGGACACGATCTGCCCGGTTTCGCCCCGATCTTCGTTAATCGGAATGCGAATGCGTCCACAAGGCGACGTCAGAGCGCGGCTGAAAAGGCCGGTAAATTTGCCCTGAATGTCAAAAAAACGGATTTCGCGGAAGTTGAACAGAGTTTCGTAGAATTCGAACCACTTATCCATATTCCCGCGATAGACGTTGTGCGTCAGATGATCGAGGTAATAGAAACCGTCGCCACGCGGCTTGGACTGTGTGGTCCAGGTGAACTCTTGATTATAGGGCGAAGTGTCGTGGTACTGATCGATGAAGTAGATCAACGAGCCACCGATCCCCTTGATCGCCGGAACATTCATGACCTTGTCCGCCGCATCATAGGGTTCTGCACCTTTGGCCACAGCGTGTTCATAAGCTTTTTGCGCGTCCACAACGCGCCAGCCCATCGCCGAAGCACAGGGGCCATGTTCTGCAGCAAAGCGGGCCGCAAAACTTTCAGAGTCAGCGTTGAGGATATAGGTCACGTCACCCTGCTGCCACAGCTCGACCGTGGGCTTATCCTTGTGGTGGCCGACTTTTTCATAACCCATTCTGGCAAACAGGTCGCGCAACTCCTGCGGTTCGGGGTGGGCGAACTCTACAAATTCAAACCCGTCCGTACCGACCGGATTTTCTTTGCTGATCACAGATTTCGGGGCGTTGTGGGGGAAAGGACCCATGGCGCGTCTCCTTAAAACAGGAATTTCTTTGCTGATTCCAAAATATGCCTTAACTGGCGCTGTTTCTGCGCATAGTTTTCGTGTAAACTAGGCAAGAGTGCGCAAATTCCGCATGTTTGCGCGAAATTTTGGAGATTTTCCGCATATGTTGGATTCCACCGATATGCGCCTGTTATCCGCTTTGCAGGTGGATGCCCATCTAACTGCACATCAACTGGGTGAGATGCTGAACCTGTCGCCCAGTCAGGCCGGGCGGCGGCGGCAACGGTTGGAGGCCGAAGGATACATCACCGGGTACGCGGCGCGACTGGACCCGCTGAAACTTGGGCTGCATGTTCAGGGATTCGTTCAAGTACATCTGGGCACCCACGGCCCCGAACAATCGCAAAGCTTTGCACGCATGGTGGACACGCGGCCTGAGATCACCAGCGCCTGGACGATGACAGGTGAGGCAGATTACCTGCTACATGTCTATTGCGACGATCTAGCCGCGCTCAACCGCTTGCTTCACCAGGTGATCCTGCCGCATCCTGCCGTGGCGCGGGTTCAAAGCCAAATCGTGATGGACCAGCTCAAACGCGACGCCCCGTTGCCCACCTGACCCGACCGAAAGGACCGACATGGACGATTTCCTCTATCAGGCTTCGATCTATCTGGCAGCTGCCGTGATCGCAGTGCCGTTATCGGCACGTCTGGGATTGGGGTCGGTGTTGGGATATCTGGCCGCCGGGATCGTCATCGGACCCATATTCGGGCTGGTTGGTGCGGAAACAGAAAGCCTGCAACATGTGGCCGAGTTCGGCGTAGTTATGATGCTGTTCCTGATCGGACTGGAACTTGAGCCGCGCGCTCTTTGGGACATGCGCGACAGGCTTTTGGGGCTGGGCGGCCTGCAGGTCGGTCTGTCAACTGCCGCCATTGCTGCTGTTGCTATTTATGCGAACCACCCATGGTCCGTGGCGTTGGCCGTTGGTCTGACCCTGTCGCTATCCTCGACGGCGATTGTGCTACAGACCCTGTCCGAAAAAGGGTTGATGCAGACGAACGGAGGCCGCGCCACGTTTTCCGTGCTGCTGACGCAGGATATCGCAGTGATCCCCATTCTGGCCTTGCTGCCGCTGTTGGCGTTGCCAGCCATGCCACATATCGAAAGCGACGGATCGATCGACCGCGGCGCGAAGGACCTGCACGACACGGCGCATCACAGCTTATCTCTGGTCGAGGGCCTGCCCGGTTGGGCCGTCACGCTGGTCACCCTTGGTGCCATCGCGTTTGTGATCCTGGCCGGCGTCTACCTGACGCGCCCACTGTTCCGTTTCATCCACGCCACCCGCCTGCGCGAGATGTATACTGCGCTGGCCCTGATGATCGTCGTTGGGATATCCTTCCTGATGACCCTTGTTGGTCTGTCCCCCGCCCTGGGAGCTTTCCTGGCAGGCGTAGTTCTGGCCAGCTCGGAATTTCGGCACGAAATGGAAAGCGACCTTGAGCCCTTTAAGGGTTTGTTCCTAGGCCTGTTCTTCATCACCGTTGGTGCCGGAATTGACGTCGCCTATTTCTTCAACGATCCGCTTGAGCTGATCGGACTGGCGCTGCTGGTCATTCTGACAAAGGGGGCCATCTTGTACTTGGTCGGGCGCGCCTTCAAGCTGCGCGGGCGCGATCACTGGCTGTTCACGCTGGGTCTGGCGCAGGCGGGTGAGTTCGGATTTGTCCTGCTGGCCTTTTCCACGCAGCAGAACGTAATCCCACCTGATTTGTCGCAGAAACTGCTGATGATTATCGCACTGACCATGCTGATCACTCCGCTGTTGTTCATCATCTACGACCTTCTGTCCCGTCGGATCAGGGAGAATACCCCGCAGGTCGAACCTGACGAGATCGACGAAAAAGGCCCGGTGATCATCGCGGGCATTGGACGTTTTGGTCAGATCGTGAACCGGTTGGTGCGGGCCAGTGGGTTCAAGACCATCGTTCTGGATCATGATATCGAGACCATTCAACTTATGCGCCGCTTTGGCGTCAAAGGCTTCTTGGGCGATCCGACACGGCCCGAGTTGTTGCGTGCAGCGGGGCTTGATAAAGCCGCCGTACTGGTTGCTGCAATGGACGACCGCAAGACTGTGACCCGTCTGGTCAGCTTTGCACGTCGCCAACGCCCGGATCTGCACATCATCGCGCGCGCGCATGACCGCACCCATGTGTATGAACTGTACCAGGCGGGCGCGAATGATATCGTGCGCGAGATGTTTGACAGCTCACTGCGCGCCGGTCGCTATGTGCTCGAGAATATCGGCCTCAGCGAATATGAGGCCGCACAAGCCGAGCAGACCTTTTATCACCACGACCGAGCCTCGATCCGGGATCTGGCCGAGCTTTGGATTCCCGGCATGCCGACGGCGGAAAACAAGAAATACATCGAGCGCGCCCAGCAATTCGAGAAAGACCTTGAAACCGAACTGCTGGAACTGGCTGAGAAACACGCTCAGAAATCGGCCTGATCCTTTTTGGCGGATCAAACCATCCGGTTCAGCCGCCGGACACGCCGGCTTCAGCAAAGGTTGCCATACCTGAATGACAGGCAACCGCGCTTTTGAGGATATTGATCGCCAGCGCACCGCCCGACCCTTCGCCCAGGCGCAGCCCAAGGTTCAACAGTGGCTGTTTGCCCAGCTTCTCCAATACCGCACCGTGTGCGCCCTCGGCACTTTGATGGCCCGCTACGGCGTGATCCAAAGCCCCGGCAGACACATCGGCCAGGCAGGCCGCCGCAGCCGAGCAGATGAAGCCATCCAAAATGACCGGAATACACAGAACACGGGCTGCTGCGATCGCTCCAGCCATGGCCGCAATCTCACGCCCGCCCAGACGTCGTAGGATCTCCAGCCCGTCACCCGATGCACCGTGCAAGGCCACGCCCTCGGCCACCACGCGGGTTTTGTTCGCCAACCCGGCGTCATCCACACCGGTGCCACGCCCTGTCCAGTCCGAGGCTTCTCCCCCGAACAGAGCGCACGCGATTGCAGCAGCCGGGGTTGTGTTGCCGATCCCCATCTCTCCGACGACTAGCAGGTCGGACTTGGGGTCAACAGCTGTCCAACCGGTGCGCAAGGCGTACAACAGGTCATCCTCGGACATCGCCGGGCCTGCGGTGAAATCCGCCGTTGGCCGGTCCAATTCCAATGCATGCACATCCATGGTGGCCCCTGCGGCCTTGGCCAATTGGTTGATTGCCGCACCGCCATGTTCAAAGTTCATGACCATCTGCACGGTCACATCTGGTGGAAAAGCCGACACACCCTGCGCCGTCACCCCGTGATTTCCTGCAAACACGATAACCTGCGGTGCCAAGATTTGCGGGCGGGCATCGCCACGCCAACCGGCATACCAGATCGCCAATTCCTCAAGCCGCCCAAGCGCGCCGGGCGGTTTGGTGAGCTGTCCGTTCCGGTCAGCCGCGCCCTGCAATGCGGCATCATTCGAACCCGGCGCCTGACTCAGGGCATCGCGGAGTGTTTTCAGGTCATTAAGTTCGGGCAGCATCCAAAGCCTCGTTGCATCAGAGTGGTCCTGTGTGTTTAACCGAAGCGTCCGATCCAACAAGACCCCGAAAGGCGCGGGAGTGCATAAAAACGACACCAAGCTGTTTTCCGTGTGGGATATACCACTGGCGCTGGTCTTGCTGACCCGCCTACCGCTGCCGCGGCTGCCGGAAAACACCTTTGCACGGCAGGCCAGCGCCGCCTGGGCGTTTCCCGTGGTCGGTTTGACAATAGGGCTGCTGGCTTGCGCGGTTGGTTGGGCCACGATGGCTCTGAATTTACCCGCTATGGTCAGCGCTGTTTTCCTGGTTGCGGTTCTGATCATAACCACCGGTGCGATGCACGAAGATGGTTTGGCCGATACCGTAGACGGACTTTGGGGAGGGTTCACCCCGGAGCGCCGATTAGAAATCATGAAGGACAGCCATATTGGCGCCTATGGTGTTCTGGCTCTGATCTTCACGCAGTTGATACGCGTCGCTTTGATTGCAACCCTGTTAACGGCAAGCGACTATGCCGCGATCCTTGCGGCCTGCATCTTGTCCCGCGCGATTATGCCGGTTCTGATGAATGCCCTGCCAAATGCGCGCAATAGTGGTCTGAGCCACTCGGTCGGAGGGCCGCAAGGTGTGACGGTTGCGGCAGGTTTTGGATTGGCTTTGCTAGGCGCGGTACTTTTGATGGGCGCAGCGGCCATTCCGCCAACTCTCGTCGCTGCGCTGGTTGTTGCGGTGCTCGCCGGGGTCGCAAAGGCCAAAATCGGTGGTCAGACCGGTGATATCCTAGGGGCTTCGCAGCAATTGGCAGAACTGACATTCATGACCGCGGTCGTTGCCGCGCTTTAGGCCGTACCACCGGTTTCGATACGCAGCGTTTCACCGCAGTGCTTGCAATGCACCGCGTCAGGATCATGCCGATAAAGGCCACAGCTGGGGCACTTGTGGCGCACTTTCTGCGGCATGAAAACAGCCTGCGCCAGACGTACAAACAGCGCCACACCCACAACCATTATGAAAACTGAGAACAACTTGCCAGCCGGTGTCGCCAAGGTGATGTCGCCAAACCCCGTCGTCGTCAGCGTGGCCATGGTGAAATAGAGCGCATCAATGTATGCATGCGGGCTGCTATCAGGAATGAAGAACACCAGAACCGCCGTTGAGGTCGCGAATACGAATACAAGCAGATTGATCGCCGCGATGACGGCATCCTCATGCGTTCGGAAAAACTGACTGTCACGCCGCAAATCCCGCAGCAAGTGATAGGAATGGATCAGGCGCAGGGCGCGCAATATTCGCACGAAGGCCAAGTTTCCGGGCAAGAACGGCTCAAGCAGCAGCGAGGCGATCACGACGATATCGGCCAGTGTGTAAACCTTGCACAGAAGTTTCCAGCGGTCTTTCGAAATCCATAACCGGGCCAAAAAATCCAACAAGATGAGAAACCCGACGCACAGACTGGCAAGCGTGATCCCCGGCCCATGCGGCACATTCGCCGTGGACACGAAGAACACGATCGACGCGGCGTCAAACAGGATCAAGCCATAGCGAAACCAAACCGAAATCGGGTCATGCGCGATGTACAGAAACTTAACGGTTTGCTTTATCCTGGTCATGTATCCGCCTCTGACTACAGGAAAATTAGCGGCAAAAGCGGATTTCACCAAGACAAGACACAAAAAAAGGCCGCCCCCTTTTCAGGAGCGGCCCCAATTTCAGAATTGCCAGATATCAGGCGGCAGCAGCGCGCGAGGTCAGCACCTCATCAACTTGCTTGGCGGCCGAAACCTCACCGGCGCCGGACACAGCGGCCACTTCGCGGGTCAGACGCTCTAGCGCGGCTTCGTACAGTTGACGCTCGGAATAGCTCTGCTCGCGCTGATCGTCTGTGCGGTGCAAGTCGCGCACCACTTCCGCAATCGAAATCAGATCGCCCGAGTTGATTTTTTGTTCATATTCCTGCGCCCGGCGCGACCACATGGCGCGTTTCACCTTGGCCTTGCCCTTGAGCGTCTTCATCGCCTGGCTGATGACATCGGGCGAACTGAGTGACCGCAAGCCGGACTCGGTGACTTTGTTGGTCGGCACCCGCAGGGTCATTTTGTCTTTTTCAAAGGAGATGACGAACAGCTCAAGCGAATATCCCGCGACTTCCTGCTCTTCGATCGAGATAATCTGACCCACGCCATGCGCAGGGTAGACAACATAGTCATTCGGGCGGAACTCAAGCTTTTTCGACTTAGACATACAGGTTCATCCTTGGTTATAGAGTAAGATGCGGACAACAAAACAGCCTAGCCGGTGCCATTTCGGCCCCGTCAGGTGGCTTGTTTGTCAAAAAATCAGAACTCCAAAGCACACATACTTACGGAGTACATCCCCATCTCATTCATCATTCAGCTTTCGATTATATCACAAAATTACGACATCTGAAAGGGCACGCCCAAAAATGGCCGTGAAACCCTATAAGTTTCAAAGCGTTGCAACTTGTTTCTACACCTGAACCGGCAAGTTCAGAGAGCGAATCGCTTAGCCGCCTTCGCCGGGCGCTTCCGAGAAATACTTCTCCATCTTACCCTCTTCGCCGTCGCGCTCTTCGGCCTCGGGCAGCGGGTCTTTCTTGGTCACGATCACCGGCCATTGTTCCGAGTATTTCCGGTTGAATTCCACCCACTGGTCCATCCCCGGCTCAGTGTCAGGGCGAATGGCGTCAGCGGGGCACTCGGGCTCACACACGCCGCAGTCGATGCATTCATCGGGATGAATGACCAAAGTGTTCTCACCTTCGTAGAAACAATCCACCGGGCATACTTCGACGCAGTCGGTGTATTTGCAGCCAATGCAGTTTTCGGTGACAACATAGGTCATAGTGGGAATCCCGTTTGCGGTTTGGGCGTTTAGCTAATCCAGTATTATACTGTCTTCAAGGGCGGATCAGCCCCTAGTGGTACGAGAAAGATCAAGCGCGCGCCGATCTTTCTTGGTTGGACGACCTTTTCCTTCGAATCCGGGGTTTCCGGGCGGCGCGTCCTTCTTTTCGGTCATATCGAAGTACAGTGTTTGCGCCTCGGGTGCAGGGCCGCGTCGTTCGCCCAGCTTTTCCACGCGAACGACGCGTACAACTCGCCCTTGCGGGAAGGTCAGAACATCACCGGGTTCTACAGCTTGCGCTGGTTTCAGAACCCGGTTTCCGTTCAACCGAACATGGCCGCCGCTGACCTGTTTGGTGGCCAGGCTGCGGGTCTTGAAGAACCGCGCCTGCCAAAGCCATTTGTCGATGCGCAGCTTGGCCTCAGCCATCGGCGTTTAGTTACCGTCTTTCAAACCCATGAGCGCAGCTGCAAACGGGTTATCGGGGTCGATCGCCTTTTCTTTCTTGGGCGGTCGGGAGGAGAAGGTCTTGGCCCCTTGCGGCTTGCCACCCTTCTTGCCCTGCGGTTTGCCGCGACCATCCTGCGGTTTACCGCGCGGCTTGCCTTTGCCCGGCCCCTGCCTCTGTTCACGACGCGGGCCACGGTTGGCCTGACGCTGACGGCCCCAAGTGAACGTATAGAACACCTCGACTTCGGGTTCATCCGTTGCCGGAGCCTCGGCTGCCGCCTCGGTGTTGTCGGTGGCCTCGGCTGGCGCCTCGGCGGGGGTGACGACCTCTTCGGTTGCCGCTTCTGGTGCCGGGGTTTCTTCAACAGCGGGTTGCTCGACCGCATTGGTCTCAGAAGTTTCGGCAGGTGCCGCTTTCACCTTTTCACGCTCGCCACGCTCGGCTTTATAGCCCAGCCCATGCATAAGGTCAGCGAACTGTTCCAGCGTCATACCGGTGATCGACAGCATGTCGGGCTTGGCTTCAAACCCGCCACGGCTGTCTTCGGCGCGCAACATGTCGGCCAGACGTTCCAGCATGTCGATTCGGATCGAGCGCTCGCCCGCATCGCGGTAGCCGCACATGGTGTCGTACCCTTCGGGTGCATCCTTCGCGACCGGTACGGTGACAAGACCCGGAGGCGGTGCTTCGGGGAATTCCTGCAGCCCATTGGCCAGAGCCCACAAAACCAGACGCAGACGCGTCGGCGCAGGTTTCAGCAGCAGCGGCATGAAGATGGTGAACTGACCGAACCGGATGCCGTGCTTGCGTAGCGCGCCGCGGGCGTCCTGATCCAGATCCTTGACCTCTTGCGCGACGCCTGCACGCGGCAGCACGCCCAGTGCCTCTACCATGCGGAAGGCGAAGCCCTTGGCCACTCCGGACAGTTCCTCGTCCCGCGACAGGTTCAGCAACGGCTCGAACAACGCGGCCACTTTACGGTCGATGAAATGCTGCAGACGGCGCTGCACTTTCTGCTCAACCTCTGGGCCTGCGGCCTCATCCACAAACACCTCGACCATCGGCTTGAGCGGTTCAGCCCCGGCAACCAGTTTGCCAACGGCATATTCGCCCCACATCAGGCCGCCCTGATCGGTAAAATCAATTTCGGTATCGGGCGCATTGTAGAAGCGATCGGCGCGCAGATGGAATTGCGGCGCGAGTGCTTGCAGGGAGGCCGTTTTCAAAGCTTTCGCCTCGGTTCCTTGCGCGCTTTTGTCCGGGATAAACCGGAACCCTTCCAGACGACCGACGAATTCACCTTCGACGGTCACTTCACCCTTGTCATTTACTTCGGCCAAAAGGGCCTCCTTCTGTTTGAGCCGGCGCAGCAACACTGACGTGCGCCGGTCCACAAATCTCTGAGTCAAACGATCATGCAATGCGTCTGACAGCCTGTCTTCTACAGTGCGTGTTTCGTCACGCCAATGTGATTCGTCATGCACCCAACCGTTTCGCTGCGCAACATATGTCCAGGTGCGAATATATGCCAACCTTTTAGACAAAGCATCGATATCTCCGTCGGTTCTGTCGATCCGGCGGATTTGCCGCGCCATGAAATCATCTGGGATCGAGCCGCGTTCATGCAAGTGGCCATAGATCACTTCGAGCAGGCTGGCGTGTTCCGCGTGGCTGATGCCGCGAAAATCGGGGATGCGGCACACATCCCACAACAAACGGATCGATTGACCATCACTGGCGCGGGCGGCAACCTCGGTCACTTGCGAGAGTGATTTCAGCACATTCAGATCGTCTGCAGGCCGCGCCTTGACCAGGTGTTCGTCATTCGGGCTGACCTCAAGCGAGTCGATCAGTGCGTCAATCGAGCCAAATCGCAAAGCAGCATTCCGCCAGTTCAGCTTTTTCATCGGCGTAAAGCGGCTGTCCATGATCGCCTGCGCCACGCCGTCTTCCAGCGGTGGGGCCTCACCGGTCACGCCAAAAGTGCCGTCCGACATGCCGCGCCCGGCCCGACCTGCGATCTGCGCCAGTTCGTTCGGGGCTAGAGGGCGCATTCTGCGTCCGTCAAATTTGCTCAGGGACGAGAACGCCACATGGTTCACATCCAGATTCAACCCCATCCCGATGGCATCGGTGGCGACCAGATAGTCGACCTCGCCATTCTGATACAAATCGACCTGCGCGTTCCGTGTGCGCGGGCTGAGGGCGCCCATGACCACGGCCGCACCACCCTTTTGGCGGCGCAAAAGCTCGGCAATCGCATAGACATTATCAACCGAGAACCCGACAATTGCGCTGCGCGATGGCATGCGGCTGATTTTATTGGATCCTGCATAGACCAGCTGCGACATCCGCTCCCGCCGGACAAACTGTGCCTCAGGGATCAAAGCCGCGATGGAACCGCGCATGGTGTCCGAACCCAGAAACAGCGTCTCGTTCGTGCCGCGCGCGCGCAGCAGGCGGTCGGTGAAGACGTGACCGCGTTCTGGATCGGCGCACAGCTGGATTTCATCCACCGCCACGAAATCTGTGCCCATACCTTCGGGCATCGCCTCGACCGTGCAGACCCAATATTGGGCACGGGGCGGCACGATCCGTTCCTCGCCCGTGACCAGAGCCACGACAGAAGGGCCGCGAATGGCGACGATCTTGTCATAAACCTCTCGCGCCAAAAGACGCAGCGGCAGACCGATCACTCCGGTCCGATAGCCCAGCATCCGCTCGATCGCGTAATGGGTTTTACCTGTGTTGGTCGGGCCAAGTACGGCCACGATTCGGGATGACCCGCTCACCTTTGCCCCCTGCCCCGGTTCTTTAGAGGGCCGAGCCCTCGACCTGAGGCTTCAGTCGATTCACCGCATTGGTTACTTCTTCATGATGAGGATGTATAGCCAGCGCACGTTCATACGCATCCAGTGCCTTGTCGGGCTGTTCGATGATCTCAAAAATCAGGCCAAGCCCGAAAATAGCCTCGTAGTTATTCGGGTTCAGCGTCAGCGCATGTTCCAGATCAGCCGCGGCCATGCCAAAGCGATCCATCCCAAAAAACGCCGAAGCACGCAGGTGCCACCCTTCGGCAAAGCCGGGCGCATGGTCGGTCAGGGCCGTAAGGTGTTCAACCGCGGTCAACACATCCCCGTCATCCAGCGCCTCGCGCCCGCGTTCCAGCAACAAATCCGCCGAGGCCGAGCCCGATTGCGACCAAAGAGCTTTGAGTTGACGGTCGATAGCAATCGCCTGTTCCGGCGTGGAAAGCGCCAATTGCTGTAGCAAGGCGTCCTCGTCCCGCGAATCCGCCTGTTGTGCCACCGAACTGGTGGAAAACATGACCGTGACAAAAAGTGCCGTGACGGTACGTTTGAGATTGTTGATTGCAATGCCCATAACAATGTTCAGTGTAGCGTTGCGACCGGGGATGTCCATTCACGGCGCAGAAACAATATGAGGAACACCATGAGCGACATTCTTGAAAAAGCCGCAGCCGCGCTGAACGAAAAGCTGTCCGGCGGCGATTTCGACGCATCGGCCAAATTTACCATCGCCGATCTGGGTGCTATCGTACTGGACGCGGACGGCGCACGTGTCAGCGATGACGACGCAGATGTCACCCTGAGCGCAGATGCGGATACGTTCGAACAAATCCTCAGCGGCGACCTGAACCCCACCGGTGCGTTCATGTCGGGCAAGCTGAGCGTGGATGGAGACATGGGTATTGCCATGAAACTCGCCTCGGTGCTGGCCTGATGAAGTTCTCGCCGGCCCCTTTCTTTGAAGACGTGGCCGGCGGACCTGCCGGTGGTGCGGCCCATTGGGTGACGACTGCGGACGATACGCGTATCCGTGTGGGTCACTGGTACCCCGAAGGTGCAACAAACGGCACGGTGATAATGTTCCCCGGCCGGACGGAATACATCGAAAAATACGGCAACACGGCGGTTGAATTTATCGACCGTGGGTTTGCCTTTCTGGCCGTTGACTGGCGCGGTCAGGGGTTGGCAGACCGTTTGCTGGACGATCCCCGGGTCGGCCATGTCGACCAGTTCACCGATTATCAACAAGACGTACACGCAACTTTGGAACTTGCCGCCCAACTTAATCTGCCCAAACCGTGGTACGTGATCGGACATTCGATGGGCGGCGCAATTGGTCTGCGCGCGGTGCTGGAGCGAGACGTTTTTGCAGCCTGCGCCTTTACCGGCCCGATGTGGGGGATCTTTTTCACTCCGATCATGAAACCGCTCAGCCGGTTGACGGCCTATTGGGGGCCACGAATTGGGCTGGGTGAGAAAACGCCTCCGACCACGTCGCTGGAAAGTTACGTCGCCTCACAACCCTTCGAAGGCAACATGCTGACGCGCGATGCGGCGATGTATCAAATGATGAAAGACCAGCTTGAGGCGCACCCGGAACTGGCCCTTGGCGCGCCTTCGACCATTTGGCTGCGCGAGGCGCTGGACGAATGCGCCTGGCTGATGGAACAAACCGCTCCCGCGACGCCCGCCCTGACCTTCCTTGGCAGTCACGAGCAAATCGTTGACCGCAAAGCGATCCGGGCGCGGATGGCCAACTGGCCCAGCGGCACACTGGTTGAAATTCCCGATGGAGAACATGAGGTACTGATGGAGGCGCCTGACGTGCGCGGGCCCGTCTTTGATCAACTGACGGCACATTTTTTGGCCGCCCACTCGGACACACCGACCTCGGCTGCTCTTTCCAGCTAAACAAAACCTCAAGCAAAGGCGGCTTGTGATCCGGGCCGCCCGCGCCTAGATGTTTGCCAAAGCAGATATTCCGAGGTGATCCATGCGCGACCTTCCCTTTCCCGTCCGTGACGCAAACGCAGCCGGAGGCGCCGGCGATCTTGGCAACCTGCCCGAATGGGATCTGACTGATCTGTACAGCTCGGAAGAAGCGCCGGAACTGGACCGCGATCTGGAATGGCTTGAGGGCGAATGCGCGTCCTTCGCCGCCGACTACGAAGGCAAGCTGGCCGATTTGGATGCCGAAAGCCTGCTGAACTGCGTGCAGCGCAACGAAAAGATCAACGCTATCGCGGGCCGTATCATGTCCTTTGCCGGTCTACGTTATTACCAACTGACCACAGATGCTGAGCGCGCCAAATTCCTGTCGGATATGCAGGAGAAAATCACCATTTACACCACGCCGCTGGTGTTCTTCACGCTTGAGATCAACCGCATCGACGATGACGCGCTGAAAACAAGTTTTGGTGCAAACGCCGATCTGGCCCGTTACGAGCCCGTGTTCCGCCGCATTCGCGCGATGAAGCCCTATCAGCTGTCTGATGAGCTAGAAAAATTCCTGCACGATCTGGGCGTTGTAGGTGACGCTTGGGAACGTCTGTTCGACGAAACCATCGCCGGGCTGACATTCACTGTTGATGGTGAAGAACTGAACATCGAAGGCACCCTGAACCTGCTGACTGAACAGGACCGCTCCAAGCGTGAGGCGGCGGCGCGGGAACTGGCGGCTGTGTTTCAGGACAACGTCAAAACCTTCGCCCGCGTTCACAACACGCAGGCCAAGGAAAAGGAAATCGTCGACCGTTGGCGCAAAATGCCCACGGCACAAACCGGTCGCCACCTTTCAAACGATGTCGAACCCGAGGTGGTCGAGGCCCTGCGCGAGGCTGTTGTGGCTGCGTACCCCAAGCTCAGCCACCGCTACTACGAACTGAAGCGTAAGTGGCTTGGTCTGGACATCATGCAGGTCTGGGATCGCAATGCGCCGCTTCCGATGGAAGACACCCGCATCGTGGGCTGGGACGAAGCCGAGAAAACCGTGATGGACGCCTATAACGCGTTCGACCCGCGTATGGGCGAAATCGCGGCACCGTTCTTTTCGAAGGGCTGGATCGACGCGGCTGTAAAACCGGGCAAGGCACCGGGCGCATTTGCGCATCCAACCGTCACCGAGGTGCACCCCTATGTCATGCTCAACTATCTGGGCAAGCCGCGCGACGTGATGACCCTTGCGCATGAACTGGGCCATGGCGTGCATCAGGTTCTGGCCGCAGATCAGGGTGAGATGCTGTCATCCACCCCGCTGACCCTGGCCGAAACCGCCAGCGTATTCGGCGAGATGCTGACTTTCCGCAAAATGCTGGACCAGGCAGAAACGCCCGAGCAGCGCAAGGTGCTGTTGGCCGGTAAGGTAGAGGATATGATCAACACGGTTGTCCGTCAGATCGCCTTTTATGATTTTGAATGCAAACTGCACGCGGCACGGCGTGAAGGCGAACTGACCCCGGATGACATCAACGCCCTGTGGATGAGTGTTCAGGCTGAAAGCCTTGGCCCCGCATTCGAATTCATGGACGGGTACGAAACCTTCTGGGCTTATATCCCGCATTTCGTCCACTCACCCTTCTATGTCTACGCATATGCGTTTGGGGATGGGTTGGTGAACGCGCTCTATTCCGTTTACGAAAGCGGGTCCGAAGAGTTCGAAGACAAGTATTTCGAAATGCTGCGCGCCGGTGGGTCCAAACACCACAAAGAACTGCTTGCCCCGTTCGGGCTGGACGCCAGCGATCCGAAATTCTGGGACAAGGGCTTGTCGATGATTTCGGGCTTCATCGACGAATTGGAAGCGATGGAAAACTGATCACTTCTGACTTTTGGTCGTCAGGAACACGGCGGCTACGATCAACACCGCCCCAAGGGCTGCAATCGGCGTGATTGCGGCCCCGAGAAACAGCGCCGAGTTGATGAAAGTGAACACGACCGAGGCGGCGAACATCAAGGTCGCTGTCAGCGTCGACACCCGCGCGGCGGCCTCGTACCACAAGTAATAGGCCAGCGCGGTCGGAAGCACCCCCAGCAGGAGCAGGAAGACCACGTCATTGGCCGTCGGAACTTGCAACGAAAACACGGCCAGCGGCAGCAACAAAACGCCAGAACATAGGAATATCCCGAAGAGGAAATTCAGACGCTCTGCGGTTGATTCCGAATTGCGCATCGCGCGGCTGCTTGAGATCAGAAATACCGCCCAGCTGAGGCCCGCACCGATTTCAAGCAGATCGCCGAACAAGGGGTCTCCGCCCCCTTGGAAATCCTGATAAACTGTTAGAAAAACGCCCAGAATTGCCAACGCTGTGGCCAGAACATCGGTGCGTGTGACGGGGGTGTCGGCAAAGAAGTACAAAAACACCAGCACGAAGAATGGCGCCGTATTTTCAAGCACCATCGCATTGGCCGCACCGGTATATTCCAAGCCGATATGGAACAGGATGTAGTTGACGACCGTCGACAGAACCGCCAGCCGAAAGTTCCAGTCGCTCAGACGGATCGACACGGCAACCCGCATCACGCGCAGCATGCAATAGATGGCCATTGCGGCAATGAACAGGCGCGTCACCGCAATTTGCAGCCCGCCCAGATCGCTGGTCAGATAGCGCACGATAACGCTGTGTGTGCCCCAAAGGAAGGCGGCCAGAAACCCAAGCACCAGACCATTTTGAAAAAGCTTGGTGTCGGGCATCCTTCGGATCCGGTTACTTCAACTGACTGTCTTTAGAGCCACGCCGATTGATCCCAGAACGCGCTTTGAAAGCCCCATCCCGTTCCTGCTGGCAATCCAGACACAATTTGACGCCCGGCAAGGCCAAACGCCGTTTCTCGGGGATCGGTTCCTCGCATTCGGCGCAATGGGTCAGGCTTTCGCCCACTGGCTGCTTTTGCGCTTGCATCCGGGCAAGCTCATCCGAAATGGATACTTCGATCTGTTCACTCACTGCGCCGTCACGCGCCCAACCGCCTGCCATGGCGTCCTCCTGATCAGGTGCACGCCAGATTAGCCGAGCCGGACGCGACGTGGCAAGTCAGAGGGAAACCGCCCCTTCCAGCACGCGATCGATCATCTCCTGCGTCCCGCGTGAGAATTCAAGCGGACATGGGTATTTGACACCTTCGCGCACGGATCGGCAAAACGCCTCGACCTGCAGCTTGTAATGGTCATCCCCGGGAAAGCGCGTGACCTGAACTTCAAGCCCCGGACGGTGCAATTCCACGCGCGCCTCACCAAAGACGCGTGCGTTGAACGGAGCTGTCAGGCGAATAACCCCACCTTCGCCGTGAAACACCATCTCTTGATGCGGATGCATGCGGATCGAGACATAGGCGGAATAGGTAAAATCTGGAAATTGTGCGCGAATCTCCGTGAAAGTGTCGATCCCTTCCTGCCATCGGATGGCTGACTCCACCCGCACAGGTTCCTGCCCTGTCGCAAACCGCGCGCCGCCGATCACATAGACACCGATGTCGCGCAGCCCGCCACCGCCGGTCTCGGCACGATTGCGGATGTTTCCGGTATCCGCGCGATTGTCGAAACTGAAGGCACCGGTCACATGCACCAATTTGCCGATGGCCCCATCGGAAATCAACTTTCGCACCAATTGCCACTGCGGATGATGGACGATCATGTAAGCCTCGGCCGCCAGCAGCCCGGTCTTATCCCGTTTTTTGATCAGGGTGTCGAACTCGGCCCCGGTCATGGCCATCGGCTTTTCACACAGTACATGCTTGCCCGCTTCTAGTGCCTTCAGACTCCATTCCACATGCAGGTGGTTGGGCAAAGGAATATAAACAGCCTCAATCTGAGGGTCCGCAAGCAACGCGTCATAACTGTCATAAACCACCAAGTCAGAACAAAAGGCCCGAAACGGTTCAGCCTTGGCAGTATCCGACGTGGCCAACCCGGCCAAACGCGCGCCGTGGGCCGCATGAATCGCCGGTGCCATGAATTGCCGCGCGAATTTGGCAGCACCCAGAACGCCCCATTGAACTGGTATATGCATAATTTCCTCCGACATGTGTAATCAGGGGCGATCCAAGCGTTATCGCTAACAGCCCCATTTCCTGACCTTCTAGCAACCATCCGACGTTAAGTCAGGCTTTTATCTGCATGGAACCTTCGTAGTCTGCCCCCAATGGTTGAAAGGGAGTGAGAATGAAACGGGTCCTCAAGTGGATTGGCGGTCTGCTGTTGCTTGCAGTTGTGGTCGGTGCCGTCGTGTTTTTCGGATTTCTTCCGTCTTACATTGAAGCTGATCGGAACAACGTGATCGCCCATGCCCCCTATGCGGTGTCCGACGATGCCGCCGCATTGCACGAAATCCTGATCGTCGGCGACTTACACGCGGACCCCCTTTTATGGAGCCGTGATCTGACCGAACGAGGCACCCGCGGTCAGGTAGATATCCCACGACTGATCGAGGGTAACGTCGCGCTACAGGTCTTCACCGCCGTCACCAAATCCCCTGCCGGTCAGAACTATGAGGCGAACTCGGCTGAGTCTTTTGATAACATTACCCTTTTGGCCATCGGACAGTTGTGGCCATTGCGCACGTGGGACAGCCTGAAGGAACGCGCCGTCTATCAGGCGGAAAAGCTACATCAGTTCGAAGCGGCCTCGGACGGGCATCTGAAAGTCGTCAAGACAAGGGCTGACCTGGACGCCGTGCTGGCTGCCCGCGCGGCAGGCCAACCCGTTGTCGGAGGCATCCTGGGCATTGAAGGCGCGCATGCGCTAGAGGGCGATCTGAACAATCTGGACGCTCTGTTCGACGCCGGCCACCGAGTGTTTGGACTGCACCACTTTTTTGACAACGAACTTGGCGGATCATTACATGGGGTGGGCAACGCTGGCCTGACAGAGTTCGGCCGTCAGCTTGTGGCGGACCTAACGCAACGGCCCGTAGTGATCGATTTGGCCCATTCCAGCCCTCAGGTCGCGCGTGACGTGATCGATATGACTGATGTTCCCCTGATCGTCAGCCACAGCGGCTTGCACGGATTCTGCCCGGTCAAACGCAATTATCCCGACGATCTGATGCAACAGATTGCCGCCACCGGCGGTGTAATCGGCATGGGCTATTGGGCGGACGTTACCTGCGGGGACATCACCCCGACCGGCATCGCCAAGATGATAAAGGCAGCCATCCAGACCGTTGGCGAAGACCATGTCTCGTTGGGGTCAGACTATGATGGCTCAGTAGAAACCGCATTTGACACATCGGAATTGGCGGCCCTGACCTCGGCATTGTTGGATCAGGGATTGACCGAAGCTCAGGTTCGGAAAGTGATGGGTGAGAATATGGTGAGAGTTTTCCAGCAACAATTGAACTAGTTGCACCTTGTGATTCAAATTGTTGAAATTTAAATGAGATTCGGTGCCGCCAAACCGGATCTTATCCGGGCTCTCAATTGATAAATCCGAATTTCGTGATCCGTTTTCCAACTCTCCCCGTAACAACTTTATCGCCGGGGAGAGAAACCTGACCTGTCAGCATTACTCCCGATCAAAAGGCGCGCAACCGGGTGGGAGATAAACCGATATGCCAGCTAATACAGAACTACCTTCGATTACCGGAAAAGTCCTGGAACTAAGCGGGGACCCGGGATCCTTCGACCATAACGCTCATGATTTCGACATCCTTCGCGAGGCTGTTCTTGCAGCAGGTCTGGACGGAGCGTTGGCCGACCCCAACGCCGATCTGACCGTTTTTGCGCCGAAAGATGCGGCATTCATCGGATTGGCTCAGGCATTGGGCTTTGAAGGCTCGGACGAAGCCGGAGCGATCAATCACATCGTGAAAGCCCTGACCCTTTTAGGCGGTGGCGACCCGATTCCTCTGCTGACCGAGATTCTAACCTATCACGTCGTCGATGGGTCATTCACGAAACAAGAGGTCGTCAGTTTTGGTGACGGTGCGGCCATCGAAACGCTGCAGGGTGGTGAAGTGGAACTGAACCTTTCCAGCATGCCACCCAGCTTGGGCGATGCGGACCCGGGAATCGACGATCCAGGTCTTGTCGGTTTCGACGTTCCCGCCTCGAACGGGATCATCCACGTTTTGGATGGGGTACTACTGCCAGTTTCCGTGACCGGCATCCTGGGCCAGAAGAATACAGATTTCATTCTGGGAGATGACTCGGACGAATTCCACTTCACCGGTCGTGGCAAAGATTTTGTGCATGGTGGTGGCGGAAATGACGTCATCGGCGCCGGTCGCGGTAAGGATATTGTTCTAGGTGGTGATGGCAATGACACCATTTTCGGCGGGCGCGGCATGGATATACTGCGCGGCGATGATGGGAACGACAAAATCTTTGGCGGTCGCGGCAAAGACCTGATCGATGGCGGCGCTGACGATGACTTTTTGGTCGGCGGCCGTGGGCGTGACACCTTTTTCTTCGATGAAGGCGACGGAGAAGATACCATCCTCGATTTCGAGATCGGCAAGGACAAGATCGACCTCAGCGCCTATGACGGTATCGACAGCTTCGAGGATATCGAAGACCACATCGAAAGTGGGTTCTTCCGCACCACAATCGAGTTGGGAGATGGCGACAGCATTGACTTGCTTGGCGTTGGAAACGGTCAACTGTCGGAAAGCGATTTTATCTTCGCGTAAACGAAAAAGCCCGCCATCTAAGGCGGGCTTTCTTTGCTTGGGTCCGTCTCAAACGTTGCCCAGCATCCCTTTTTCACGCGCCAATTCGCGCATTTTCTTTTGGAGCTTCTCAAACGCACGAACCTCGATCTGACGAATACGCTCGCGGCTGACATTGTACTGCGTACTCAGGTCCTCCAGCGTGACGGGCTGATCCATCAAGCGGCGCTGAGTCAGGATGTCCTTTTCCCGATCATTCAGGACTTCCAGAGCAGCCGCCAGAAGCTCGCGCCGGGCGTCCAGCTCGTCGCGGGCTTCGTAATCGCCAGCCTGATCGGCATCCTCATCCTCAAGCCAATCCTGCCACTGCATGGTGCCTTCGCCTTCGGACCCAACAGTCGCGTTCAACGAAGCGTCGCCACCGGACATACGGCGGTTCATGCTGATGACTTCTTCTTCGGTCACGCCCAGATCATTGGCGATCTGCTTGACGTTCTCGGGACGCAGGTCGCCTTCTTCCAGCGCACCAATGCGTGCCTTGGCTTTGCGCAGGTTGAAGAACAGCTTTTTCTGCGCGCTGGTCGTGCCCAGTTTCACCATGGACCACGACCGTAGGACGTACTCTTGGATCGAAGCGCGAATCCACCACATGGCATAAGTCGCCAACCGGAAACCTTTTTCCGGGTCGAACTTTTTGACAGCCTGCATCAGGCCCACGTTGGCCTCGGAAATCACCTCGGCCTGCGGCAAACCATAACCGCGATAGCCCATGGCAATCTTGGCCGCCAATCGCAGATGCGATGTGACCATTTTATGAGCCGCTTCAGTATCTTGTTCCTCGACCCAACGCTTCGCCAGCATGTACTCTTCTTCCGGCTCCAGCAGCGGAAACTTGCGAATTTCCTGCATATAGCGGTTCAGGCCGCCTTCTGGCGTCGGCGCGGGGAGATTTGCGTAATTTGCCATGATTCATGTCCCTCCGACAAATGTTTAATTCGTTAACATGGGATATGGGAGGTCGTCCCAATCCGTTCAAGAGGTACCGTTAACAGTTTGGAATTAACGATAGATAAAGGAAACCAAAGAAAGTCTTAATCACGTAACTTTGCGCATTATGTCAGCGGTGCGCGAAGCTGTTCAATCAGTTTCTGCATATCTTCGGGCAATTCGGCCTCAAACCGCAGGTTTTCGCCAGTTACCGGGTGTTCAAAACCCAACACAGCGGCGTGGAGCGCCTGCCGCGGAAAGGCTCTCACGGCCTCGGCTGTGGTCGCGCTGAACGCCTTGGCGGCCAGTTTTCGCTTGCCGCCGTAAACCGGATCGCCCACCAAACCGTGCCCGGCATGGGCCATGTGTACGCGGATCTGGTGCGTGCGCCCGGTCTCCAACCAGCATTCGATCAAAGCCAACCCTGCTGGTGATCCAAAAACCTCAACCAGACGTTCCCGCGTCACCGCATGACGCCCGCCATGAAACAGCACCGCCTGCCTTTGCCGGTCGGTCTTGTGCCGTGCCAGTTGCGTGGTCAGGCGCATGATGTTTCCGGGCTCGAAGCTGACGCCTTTGACACCGCGCAAACGAGGGTCATTGGCATCCGGCACGCCGTAGCAAATCGCGCGATAGTAGCGCTCGACCGTGTGCGCCTCGAACTGTGCAGCCAGACCGTGATGGGCCGCATCGGATTTCGCCACCACCAGCAGGCCGCTGGTTTCCTTGTCGATGCGATGTACAATTCCGGGACGCTTGACCCCGCCTACCCCGGACAGGTCGTCACCGCAGTGATGCAGCAACGCATTGACCAATGTACCGCTCGGAGACCCCGGCGCAGGATGCACAACCATGCCCGCCGGTTTGTTGATAACGATCAGGTCTGCGTCCTCAAAGACAACCTCCAACGGGATATCTTCGGGACCAATATGGCTGTCCTCTGCCTCATTCACGGTAATCGCCACGGATGCGCCCTCGGCCACTTTGGCTTTTGGGTCGCGCGCCTCGATGCCGTCGATCAGAACAGCGCCCTGATCAATCAGCCGGGCCAACCGCGTGCGCGAGAGGTTTTCATCGGCTGGCACATCCCGCGAAAGCGCCTTATCAAGACGAGGCGGCGGATCGGCCGCAATCTGAAATTCAATCTGGCGGGTGCCCATGACTGTCCCTTCCGAACCCCAAGAACCGCAGGAAACACCGCAGCTTCGCCTGCTGCGGAGAATGGTCATGTTGTTGACCGCGGTGATGATTGGCGGGGTTCTAGTGACATTCGCGCTGATTGTCATCCGACTATCGGACGGAACCCCCACCCTGCCCGATCAGATCGAGCTTCCAGACGGCGCCAAAGCACAGGCAGTGACAATCGGCAGCAACTGGTATGCGGTGGTGACCGATGACAACCGTATTTTGATCTTTGACAAAACAACCGGTCGCCAGCGTCAGGAAATCACCATCGAACGGTAGGGTTCAATCCTCTAGCGCCATGCGAAAGACGATCTCGGACGCGCGGCGCAGGGCGTCGTATTCCTCGGGCGTGTCGCGTCGGAATTTCTGGTCTTCTTCGTTTAGCTCAACCGGTTCAAACAACCTTGGCCGGTCGGGAAAGAACTCTTGCTGGAATGTGACGTCTTGCTTGGTCAAATACTCATCCAGCCAGGCCCGCTCGTCCGGCTCCAGCACATCATAGCGCCGGATCATGACCGGATCACTGACCACGCGCCGACGCAGCTGGCGACTTTCCTTGCGCCCCATGGAACGTGAGACAATGCCAAAAGCTTCGCTGGCCACACGCGACTGAGATTGGTTAGCGGGCCGTTTAGCCGCCGTGCCTTCCGGCAAAGGCACGCCTATGCGCGACATGAAATCATCCACGATATGGCCTTGGACCATCTGCGCGCGATCATACATCATCGGGACAATCGTAACGCCCGGAAAAGCCTGCCGGATTTGGTCCAGTTTCGCCGAAAAGGTGAAGGTCCCAGGGTCATTCTTGATTTTCGCCAGCCTGTCCCGGACATATTCCGACGCGCTGGTGCCCATACGGCCATTCTTAGCGCGCTGCTTGTAGTCGGCTTCAAAGAAATCCGAGTAGCGGCGGCAATAGTAGGTGATCCTTAAGTCGCGAGAGGGGATTTCCGCGAATACCTGTGCCAACTTGTTCAAATCACAGGAATAGAACATCTCTGAAGACACTAGGCAGGTCTGATCGCTGTGCGCCTCATACTCGGTTGCCATCAACGCGCGGAACGGGTCCATCGACTCATTGGTCTGATTGATGCGAAAGGCGATGATGTTGTGGCTGATCGCCAGACGTCCGCTCCCTTCCAACCGACGACGGCCCGCCTCAAGATAATGCAAGCCGACATCAGCCAGTGGGGCCTTGTTCTGACGCACATATGCCTGCAACGCAGTCGTGCCGGTCTTGGGCATACCTATATGCAGCCAAAGCATCACAGGCCTCCTGTTTCAAAGAGAATTCCGCTCATTCCCCGTGACTGGCGGCAAAGTCGGCCGTCATCTGCTGCATAAGGTCCTGCATCTCGGGCAGTGCCCGGAGGTCGGAAATCTTCTGCCTGTGCAGATCGCAGGACAAATGATGCAGCCGGGCCGTTTCAGGATCTGACAGCAACTCGTAAAAATGTTCGCGCTTGCGATCCAGGATGACATCGATCGAGCCATCTTCCTCGGCGTTTTGGTTCATCATGTTCCAATAGTCCATGCCAAGGCTTTCCCCCAGATGGTGGGCCCGCCCGCGCATTTTCTTGACCAGGTAGCTTTCACAGGACTTCAGCGCATAGTGATTGATCTGCACCAGATCATACCCAATGGAATCCCGTGCCGAGCGCCAACTGGCACTAAAATACCGGTCCGGCATCAATTGCCCCGATCCGTTGTACCAGTGACAATCTTCCATGGTCTCAACTGTCGGGCGTTTGGGTCGATGAACCCCCAGCGCACTCCAAAGTTCGCGCTGAAACATCGTTTTGAAACCCCAAGCTTGCGGTGGACGGTATTTCTGCTTTTGCGCCGCTCGTCGAAACTGGTCCGACAGGAATCGATCCTCATATCGAACGACACCAGCATTTCCGAACAGGCGCCATGTCATCGAAATCATCTTGGCGTCCGGAACGGCATCGGTCAGCGCGCGCAGAGTGTTATCCCCAGTTTTGACGTTGATGTGTTCATCGGCGTCAATCACGATCACCCAGTCTTGCGGCCGCGCGACCTCCATCTTAAGGAATTTTCTGTAGGCGCGCTTTTGGGGGCTGGTCTGACGGCGCGAATTATTGTCGACATGGGTCAGAATGCCCCTTTCATCCAACCGCGTCAGCAACTCATCGGTGCCATCGGTGCAGTCATTGGTCATCACCACTATTTGGTCGATGCCGATTGCCCGGTTATGGGCCACCCATTCCAGCACAAAGGGGCCCTCATTCTTCATGGGGGTTACGCTGACATAACGGGGGTCCTGATCAGACACTTATTCGCCTCATGTTTTACCGCCTATTGAACTTGCAGCCGATGTCCTGCGGTTTTCGCTCGGGCCACAGCTTAGGTCTACTGACCACAGCAGCCAAGAGCAATCCGGCAACGTTTTGAAAGCGTGTGCCATTCTCATAGTGTTCGCGCCAACTGGTTTGCAAATCGCTTGTAGGGCGGGAACAGATCATGCGCTTTTTGCAAGTAGGACCTTGCTTTACCTTTGTTTCCACGACGAAGGTAAATTTGCCCAGCCATACCTTGTATCGACGCGGTTGCATCGTCGAGGTCCGCTGCCTGCAGAATCTGACTTTCCCCCTGCTCAGAGGCACCAGTTCTTTCCAAGAAGCGCCCCATTGCAAAGATCAAAAAAGGGTTGTCCGGATCGCAGGCCAACGCTTCTGCCATGGTCAGCCTTGCCCGTTGTTGATCACCCTCATCCTCGTAAAGTTCAGCAAGTCTTTTATAATACAGCGAATTTTCAGGTCTGCGTGAAACGACCTCTCGGGTGATATCGATGGCCCGAGACCTAGAAAATTCGCCCGTATGCGTGCGCAAGACTGCTTCGAAACTCATTTTTCGAAGGTCGTCGCCCGGAATATCCGTTGCTCTTTCCAAACTTTCTGCAAGCAACGCAATCCGAGCCGGATTGCTAAACAATCTTTTTGCCTTTTGATCCAAAGCCAAGTCCGACCAGTCAAATAGGATAAAGTCAAAGTTACAGGGTAACCGGATAAGCGCCTTTCGCTGCGCGAGGTGAGAATTAAAGTTGAACCAAGGCCGTCTGATGAGTTTTTGCAGTGACCAATCCGTTGGAGGCAGAACACGCAAAGCCAACTGGTCGCGATAAAAAGCACGCGAACCAAGCACAACGACATCAGGCCTAAGTGGTTTTGCCCAGAATGCCTGACTGAAAGCCCTTGCCGCGCGCCATCTTTTCTTCAGCCGACCCAGGACCGCACATTGCAACGCGCATAGAACCGCATAGTCTTCCGGCCATAGGTTGTCGTTTTTAAGGGCCTCCTCGGACATGGCGAGCGCTTCGTGCCATCGACCAAGGTAAAAAAGGTTTAAGGCCTGAAGGAGCGGCAGAAATGCGTTGTCCGCCCCGGCCTTCAACAATGGCTCCGCAAGCTCCAGTGCCTCTTGAGAACGGTCATCGGAGCCAAACTGAAACATGTGAAACAAGACTTTGGCGTAGATATGCGATGCTTCTGACGTATTCAGAAATCCATCGGAGCCGCCCTTCAGCCTCTGGACAACGCGTTCGTTGGCAATTTGGATTTCGTCCTCACTCATCAAGTCGCGAAATACTTTGCGTTGTTGCCCGGAAATCCGCGCTGCCGCCATCGAAAAGGCCGAGATAACGGGCGCAATCACCTGATCTGCCCGCGACATCGTGTACAGCTCTAGAAAATCACGTTGCGCGCGGGTCATGCTCGACAAATCGGCTATGTCTGACATCTGGAGTAACTGAGGATAGCGCTTTTGAAAACGGGTGATCAGTTCGGGCTGATCGGAAAACATGATGGCCGTTTGTCCGGAGGTTTTCTCCAGATGCGCCTCGTACAGTTCTTCGGGCTCGATCTTGGCGGGCCAGGTTGTGTGTTTCCACGGCGAACCGTTCAGAATGTCGCCCCGCCGGATGTGATAAGCCGTCACCCCCTGTCCCGACAGCTTTTCATCCGCCCGGTCCATGATGGCGCGGATTTCCTCCGTAAAGCCGATCTGATGGATGAAATCCCGATACCGAGGGCGGATCGCTTCGATATCTTCCCAGGGAAAGGCCAGCACTTCGAACCCTTCCTCAACCACAACCGACCGGCCCGAATTGAGATGCGCGATCAGGCGGTCTGGGGTTTTGTCCCCCTGAAAGGTCCAGATTGGCAAAGCCTTGTCGCTGAGTTTTTCAAACGCCTTTGCACTGAGGAATTGCGCATCCATCCAATCCTGGGCAAACAGTTCCTGCGGATGATCCAGCTCGGGTGCATCCGATCCTTTCGGAAACCAATTAACCTTGTAAGTGGTGTTAAAATCCTCGGCCAAACGAATGCAGGTCAGCATCATCAGCAGGCGCGCGCCCATGCGGTCTTTGCGCTGGCCGATGAACACTCCTTTCGCAGGCGTCATTGGGACTTCTCTGCCTCAACCAATGCGGCGCGACGCAGTATGCGGAACTTATGGCGCGCCTGACCCACCAACTTTGGGTGACGTTCGCCTGCCTGCGCCTCAATCGCGCGCATCACCATCGGCAACCGGCGCCGTGCGCGCATCATCTGATAGAAATCACCTGCCTCAAGCGATCCGTCCATAGCCCTCTGCATGACGGGCTTGAGGATACCCAGCTTGCGCAACATAGGGGCTGCAAAATGGTTCGAAAACCATGTCTTAAGCAGCATGACATTTTCACCCTTCAGCCGAGTGACCTGCTGCCGGTCAAGGTCGAAAAACGGGTCATAGAAGACATAGGCCTTACCCGCCTGCTTCACCGTCTGCGCGGCGTCACCGTATGGCAGATCCCAATCCTGCACCCGCCCGAAACGATACCGCGTTTCCCACGGGACCAATCGTTCATCCAGTGACGTCTGAGGGTTAAATGCGATCACATTTGCGCCCGGGACCAATATAGAAAAGGTCAGCGCCCCGAAGCCACCCATCGAGGCCCCGGCAAAGACGACCTGGTCGAACTGATCGAAAAACCCTTCGGCTGCGCGGTTCTGGAAATACGTGATGATCTCGGGATCTCGATACCAGGCCTTGGTGCGCGCGAATATCCCCATATGCGACCAGCCCTCATCACGAAAGAACTTCCAACCCCAAGGTTCACGCGCAAAGGACAGGTCGTTCGCATTGGCGATATTGTCAAAACTGACAACCAGTTGCGAGGCAGAGCGTTGATGAAACAGCACCGAATGGCGTTCCAGCTTTTGCAGGAAACCGGCCCCATCTCCACCAGGATAGAGTTCGACAAACCACGGCGGTGCAGGGTCGGTCAGAATACGTTCATACCCCGTCTTGCGGTCGGGGTGATCTGGTTTCAACTGCTCTTTCGAAAGGTCGTCTGCCATGATCTTCAGATAAGATTATCCGCCAGCCAAACCCGAAAATCCACCCAGTCAGGCCGCATTTTTATCTCGGCGACCTTGGCACGGTGCCAGTCACAGGCCTTTGCGTGCAGCGCGCCCAACGTTTCGTCCGCCTTCAGCTCTGCCAACAATGGCGCCGCGCGCCGTGCGATGGGCTGAATGGATTGGTCAGCTTCTTTGTTGGCATTCATGTCCTGCCAGTAGGATTGCCCCTGATCCACTTTGATATGGTTGGTCCTCCCCCGGTCTCGCTTGATCAGAAATCCGTCCAGCGATCGAACCGAGTAATGATGCAGGCGCCCAAGTGAATGATCGAACCCACGCCAAGCGCGCCAGCCCACCTTTTCGGCCGGAAACAGCTTGCCCCCGGCGTCAGACCAAGCAATCTCACTTTCCTTGCCTTCTTCCATACCCTTTGGGCGATGCGGGCCAAACCGGGTGAATTTGCCATTGTTGCGAAACAGGGTTTTAAGTCCAAACGCCCGGCCCGAATGGTATGGAAACTCCTGATCTCCCATCGCGAAGGTTTCGGTTACGGGCCTGTCTTCAAAACTGATATTGCCGGAACTGCCAAACAGTTTCCAAGCAAATGAAATCGCATCCACCTGCTGCCCTGCACGGTTTTCGACCTCGGTGATCAACGCGTCAAAGCTGTTGTCGCCGTGGCGGATGTTCCAGAACTCATCTACATCCAGACATAACAGCCAGTCCGCTTCCTTGACCTTAGGTTGACGCCGCGCCCGACGCAGCATCTGATGCTGTGGATTGCCCCCCTCTTTCACCTCGTTCGAGACATGGGTGGCCAACCCCAACTCCTGCAGTCGGCGGGCAATATCGTCGGTGCCATCGTCGCAATCGTTGGTGAAGACCACAAAGTGATCGACCCCCAATGTTTTATGAAACGCGACCCATTCCAGCATATAGGGGCCTTCGTTCTTCATCGTGGTGAATACGGTAATGGCCTGAGACATTAATACTTCCCGACTTGCGTTGACCTTCGTCATACACAACCCAGAGGGCGCGGGCGAGGCAGGAATTGGAGTAATCAGCAATCCGGCACAAACTGGTGCAACTCTACCCCGATTCAAAGGGCTGATCGCCATGAATTAAGAAGAGAATGGTGCGGTCGAGATGCATTGAAGACTTGAACGCGCATACTTCTGACCGTTTCTGGCTGCTTCAAGAAGTCGCCTAACTTACTGCAAAATATAAAAATATGGTTTCATTTCGCCTCAGAGTGGTTCACTGTGCCTCACACTAAAAGGTGGACCATAGGGTGGACCAAATTCCAGCACTCAACAAGCTATCATCAATGCAAGTGAAGAACACTCAAACCGGCTAGTGCTTGGATGGCGAGAACCTCTGGCTGCCAAAAACGACGGTGATGCTGGCAAGTAGTGCTTCGGGTTCATGTCCACAGGCTTCGCAGAGGGATGGGGTTGGGTGCTCTGTCAGCCATAGCTCTGAAGATTCACGCCAAGAAGTAGAGAAATGGCGACCCGTAGCCCGTAAAGGCAAAGACCCTATCAAAGAACAAGAACGGATACGCCGGGAAGCTGCTTAGACCGATCACGCTTTGACCGTGGTAGCGAAAGAAACCTTCAGGAAATTAGAGAGAGGCGAATACGCCAGATCTCGCATCAGATCAAATTTCGAGAAGAAGCTTACGGGTTCTTTCTCCGAGTTGTTGCCGCCGGGTAGGCACTGAGAACGGACAAAGTAGGCCAAAAGCACAAAGGTTGAACGTCTGATGAACGAGCGCGCGGATCGATTTAAACCAGCAAAATGAAAAACTCAGGGCGTTCTAATGTATTTTTTACACCAACAGCCTAGTCTCAATCACCATCCATATATGCAGTTTTTCAACCGATATTCGCCGCTCGACCTTCCGACATTTCAGCCATTTCGACGGCCTTGTCTATCAAGAACAACGCCTCCATCTTGGTTTTGGCTTTAAGCATAACTTCTTCGCTAACTTGGAAGCCAATTGGCCGACCTGAAGTGGTGTCACCGGAAATTTCTTTAAATGCCTCCGGAAGCGGAGCTCCAAACTGGTCCACGCTCAAATTAATTTGATTGTCGTAGATCACCAAGAACACGCCATTTCCCCAATAGGTCGCCACTTTACGCCCTTCCTGACTAGCTGACAGAACCGCTGTACCCGCTAAAGTCATGGCACTACGGAATTCACTGACCGTGCTCGTCTCATAGATTTGTTCGGCGCCTATACATTTCACCGCCACAAGCTTTGCAGCCATGGAGTGCATCGTTGAAAGCTGAATTACGTAGTTCTCAAATTCAGCTAACCCAATGAAACCGGGCAAATCTCCGAAACATTGCGGATCACTTAAGCGAACGTCCGGACTATTGCCAAAACACAACTCAAAATCCGCTTCAGCTTCCAGCACTTCGATTGCGGCTCTGCGTTCCGCTGCCATTCTATAGGCGTCAGACAACCTCTGCTTCAGATCAGAGAACTCAAAAGGCTTTGTAACGTAGTCCGTCGCCCCAACTCCGAATGCTTCGTCGATGTACTCTTTTTGCACCATGGCGGTCACCATGATAATAGGCGTGTAAGTGTACTCTGGTAATTTTCGCACTTCTTCGCAAAGAGTTATGCCGTTCATTTGCGGCATCTGCACATCCAGCAGCAAGCAGTCGAACGCTTCGTTAGGTCGTGACAGTATTTCAATGGCCTCTGGCCCACTTCTGGCGGTGACGACGTCTTTATAACCGAACGCGTCTAGAACTCTATCTAGCAACTCCAGGATGCTAGGATCGTCGTCTACAGCAAGTATACGCATAACTTTTCACCAACCTTTTACACCTCACCAAACGTTGGGCATTGCAGACTTCAGGCAACGGTTGGCTCGCGCATGATACACTCAGGGTTTTCTCATCCTCTCTTACGAAGGCGGCAAAACGGTGACACAAGGTGGGCTTCCTTATGTCTGTGCATTTTTTTTAATTTGCGCAATTCTTCCCGTGCGAGAGCGCATACTGAAAAGCAAATCCCTCCAATTCTTGATGCCATTTTAACTTTGCTCCTATCAGCCGTCACGACTGCCTCGAAATACTATCGGATAGCGAAACCGCGCCTGATCCATCGAGAATTTGAAAGGATTACATAGGAGAAGCTGTATTTTTTCAAAATGTTGCCAGACATGGGGAAAAAAGTGGAACCTGCGGGAGAAAATAGAGGCCAAGAACTTTCTAAAGTTTTTGGTCAATTAGCGAAGGTAACCAAAGGAAGGGAGGAGATTTAGACACACCTATCCATCTATTCGGGCAACTACCGCATAGGGTTGTGGACTTGCTGAGTTGAATCTTGCCATAAGTGTGTCAGAAATATGAGTAAAATATGGACCGACCACTCAGGTATAAGCAGACATACCCGGTCCCGGAGGGGCTTCCGGAACTGACACCTGCTAACGGCACTTCAGGCGCACCAAATACTTTGGCGCGACTAGAAATTTTTGCTGCCAATAGCAGTCCGCCAATGCCACGTGGCAACATTGGCAATATTCGCGCGACTACACTTAATTTTCGCAATATTTCCGAGCATGGCACCCTTCTGGCAAAATACCTTGAAACCAGAAAATCAATTTTCATTGACCAGTTAAAGTGGCAAGTTGGTGAAGCTGACGGGATGGAATTTGACCAATACGACACGCCAGCCTGTCGATGGGTTGTGTTGCATGAATTCGGTGAGATCTTAGGAGGTGTGCGACTTCTGCCCACGACTGCAGAGTGCGGGGTATACAGTTATATGCTGCGCGACGCGCAAAGAGGTATCCTTAAAGGAATACCAACTGACGTTCTATTTATTGACGCCCCGGTAAAGCGCTCTGTTTGGGAAGCATCCCGTTTCTTCGTGGCAAAGGATGTTGCATCGTCGCGCAGGCTTTCGGTTCAACAGGAGTTGTTTCACCAGATGACTACTGTCGCGATGGAAGGTGGTGCGACCAGCATCCTGGGCATCGTCCCCTCAGTCTGGGCACGGTGGTCACGGCGACTGGGCATCAATGCCTCGCCTGTCGGCGCAAAGTTTTCCATCGATGGCACCATCAGTCAGTCGGTTTTATTCAACATCCACAAGTAAATAGAACACCTCACCCACTAGATTGTCTTATTTACTCTTGGACGCCCGACGCATATTTCATTGCAACTAAGGTTGATTTTAAGACTATTGGGAAAACTCGGCTGTATTGCATTTTCGTGGGGTTTCCAGAGTCGATGCTTAGACTTCCAACCGTTGTTCATTTCCGTAGTTTTGCGATCGTAGACTGCCCTTTAGCGCCAACAGATTGCCGAAAAAATAACGTTAAGAGAAAGCGACGCTAGTTCACAACAATAACTGGCAATTCGTTATTGAGGCCGTTGGCGCCAAATAAAGGTCAAGAAAAAGCCCCTTTCTACGAAGACTTTCTCCATTTTTGCCGCTGTTTCGGCCCACTCTCCTCATAAGTTTATCCCGTTATGAGGATATCGACGGTTCACCAGTTATGAGACATTCCACATTTGGCAGTGATCGGTTCCAAAGAAAATTAGAGCATCGAGCGCAAAGAAAGACCGCACTTACTGTACTGGCGGTTGATGATGATCCTGACATTTTGAAATTGCTCCAGTCAGCACTTCCTGAACTCGAAAACTGCAATGTGGCTGCTGCCAGTTCAGCTGATGAAGCGCTTGGGATAATAGAAGCAGCAGAATCCCCGTTCGACTGTCTGCTTGTTGACATTCAGATGCCTGGAACCTCAGGGATAGAGTTGCTTTCGCAAATCCGAAACCTGCCGGAAAATCTGGAAACACCTGTCATAATGCTGACTGCACTGGATGACAGGCACAACATCGAGAAGGCATTTTTAGAAGGCGCGTTTGATTATGTAACTAAACCCTTCGACTTCTTTGAATTGCGCAGCCGTATGAACGCTGCTCACCTTCTGATGATGGAAAGAAGGAAAACCCAATCCTCATCGGCGTCGATAGAAAACCTTCGCAGTGAGTTGGATTTCAACCAGAAATTCAATTTCGAGGATCCTTTGTCTATCGACGAGCAGGAACAATGCTTGGGGTATGTCGAATTCGATAACTATGTCGAGCAGCTTTCACGGAGGCGTCGATTTGACACCTGGGTCACCGCAATCAAATTTCGTGACGCCGAGTATCACTTTGATCTGAAGAATTTTGGTGATTTTCGGCGATCTGTTTCCGACATTGGATTCTGCATTGAAAGAACAACACAGGCTGCTGGAGGAATCTATTCCTATCGCGGGAGTGGCGCATTTCTCGTTGTTACACATGGGCGGGAACGCACCCAGAATATTCCGACCGAAGCTTTCCTAAACCAAGATCTAGGGACTGTTCTCAGCAACCGCTGCGCATCTGTCCATCTTAAAGTGGTGAAAGGTACACCGGTATCGCTTCGTTCTTTTACGAAGGTTGGAGCATTCGCCTCTTTGGACACGGCTATCAAAAAAGTGAATCATCGTGAGGCCAATCTCAGAAAGGGTCTGGTTACAACCTCTTCCACATTTTCAGAGCCCACACCGCATCGCAAAGAAATGGTCAACGATAGATTGTTTGATGTAGTCTTGCGTGAGCTGTACGGCGATAACACTTACCTCACTCGCCGGCAGTAAGCTAATTCTATCGCCAGGCCTGACGTCGATCAAAGGTCAGGCACTGGAGTTTAGATATCAACTTTATTCGCGAACCCGTTTGGCATTGAGGATGAGTGGGCCACTGGTACGCATGGTGAATGTCAAAACTGGTTCCGGTAATTCAGTCTCTGTAATCGAAAAATTTATTCGACGGAGCACCGAAGCCATAAGTACCATGATTTCAGTTTCAGCGTACTGAGCACCAATGCAGATTCTGGGACCATCTCCAAATGGAATGTACTGACCTCGAGGTAGTGTAGATCCCAAGAACCGTTCCGGTCGATAGTGGTCAGGAGCATCCCATAGTTTTTCGTTTCTGTGCAAAGAATAAACTGGGAAGAACAGCGCGTCACCATTTGCAATCTCTACCCCTTTGATTTCAAGGTCAGCAGTTGCGTCTCTAGCAAAGAACGCGGCTGAAGGGTAAAGCCGCAGCGTCTCTTTTACATGGGCGCGCAGGAGTGGCATTGCCTCCAGGTCAGAAAACTCCATTGGACCTTTGGGGCGAACCGACCGAATTTCTTGTCTAACCTTAGCTTGCATATCTTGGTGCAACGCCAGCAGATAATACCCCCAGGCCAGAGCGTTGGCGGAAGTTTCATGACCAGCGACGACAAAGGTTAAAAGGTTGTCAACGGTTGTCGCTTCATCCTCGAAATCTGTTTTCAACGCCTCAATCATGAAATCGAGGAAATCCTGTGGCTCGCTGCGGCATTCGGAGCGACGCTGATCAATAACCTGTCTGGCAAGGTTCCGCATATTAGTCACCGGGGCCAGGCTGCGTAGCCAATTCTTGCGCGGCACCCACTTTGGCAAACCCATTAAATCGAAAAGAGACAAATCAGAAATGTACTCAAAATACTTGATCAGCCCCACGCGTATTTGCTCTGAACTGACTTTCTTGTTACCCGAAAAAATCACCCTGGAAATATTCGTCAACGTTGATGCAGGCGCAATTTGTGCAACATCTACGGGGCCTTCGTGTTCCGCCAATGAATCTGCAATCTCGACACCAGTCTCTGCAAAATGCCGAGCCAGAACCGGGAGGTTCCTGGCGGCGAATAGTGGAGAATACCTACGCCGCTGCTGACGCCATTTTTCCCCTTCAGAGAGTATCAACCCGTTGCCTACAGCCGATCCAATAATGTCTTTAGTGAACTTGGCTTTGGGAAACGAACGGCCCTGCCCGACAAGTAACTCGGTTATTATTTCAGGATCGCAGATATAGTGTATGTTTAAAGGCCCACGAACATAAGTTTCACGCAGAGTTTCGGCCGGGATGACTTCAAACATGTTTCGACCCGCGGACCTTGCAAACTGAAGCAGTGTCACCGGCTTTTTTGCAAGCCTAGCCGAAACAGGAGCGACAGCGCCCTGCCCCAACTTCGTAAATTCAACTGCAGTCAAACCCCAACCCTTTTAGATTTTCTCCTTCTTTATGGCACATTAAGATAAAAAAAATTGCACTTAGCAACGAGATCGTCAATTCTGGGCGCCCCACACTGCATTTGCGCAACAAAAATTTTTCAACCTCTCACATCAGAATCTTGCGTGAAACGCCAACAATCACGGTGGCCTTCAAAGGATTAGCGCCAAACTGTGAACCCAATTCAGACCAACTAAGTCCTCATTATGCCGCTAATGGTACTGTCCAAGCGCGAAAAACGAAGACATCTAGATGACAGCCATCGACGCCAATCTGCCGGACCGGGATTCTGGTGAAACGGAAAACCGGCTTCTGCAAAACATAATAGATTATACTGCCATGAGCTTTGCGCTTCTGTGGCAGCGGCAGGCTATTTATCTGGCCACGACCATTTTGACTGCGTTCTTCTTCGATCCCGTTAACGCCATGCTGTTCTATGGGACAATCCTCATATGCGAAGCGCAAGATTTATTGCTGGCCAAACGCGTACCGCGCTTAAAGCCAGATCAGCACAAAGCAATTAGTATGATGGTTGCTTGGATTTTGTTGAACACGATCCTCAGCTCAACTGCAATCTGCCTGTATGCTGTTTCAGTTGCTTTCGCACAACCCGCCGGCGGTCACTTTACTCCAATGTTCTTCTTGTTTGCTGCGGCGTTGTTTGCTGCAATGAACAACCATCAGTTTCTGTGGGCAATGATTGTCCGTCTGACCATGTACGGCGTATCGTTCATGTTGATTGTCGTCAAAGATATCTGGACCGAACGCCCCGAGCTTTCATCTGAACTCTGGCTGCACTTCTTCACCGTTATCTTTGTAATGTACTTTCTGATTGACTGTTCGATGGTGTTTCTGAAGCTCTACCGCAGGAATTTGGAACAACTCGAAAAGCTCAAAGCAGAGCACGAAAGAACAAAAGCGGCCTACATTGCGAAAACTCAGTTCATATCGACAGTTAGCCATGAACTGCGTACGCCCCTCACTTCGATCAAGGGATCACTTGACTTAATCAACACAGGCGCATTGGGTGAAGCTCCAGAATCAATGCAAAGCCTCATTCATTTAGCAGGTAAAAACTGCGAACGGCTCGCATCCCTAATAAATGATGTGCTGGACATTCAAAAAATGGAAGCGGGCGAGATGAACTACCGTGAAGGAACTGTTGATGTACATGCGCTGATTCAGGAAGCGATTGCCTGTAACATGGGATACACCAGTGCTCACAACGTAGAAATTGTAGAAGACTTAAGGGGAAACAATGATCTGTACGTTAAAGGTGATGCCTCCCGCCTTCTTCAGGTGTTGGCCAACATTATCTCCAACGCAGCTAAATTCTCCCTTGATGGAGGCGAGATAACCGTCGGATGCGAGAAAGTCGGCGGGAATATTCGCCTCTTCGTCAAAGACCATGGCATCGGGATACCTGAGGGGTTCCATGACAAAGTTTTCGATTGCTTTTCCCAGATAGACTCCTCCGACGAACGTCACGCAGGCGGTACCGGCCTCGGGATGCACATTTCAAAGGAAATTGTTGAGCATTTTGGCGGTACAATAGACTACAGGAGCAAACTTGGTGAAGGCACAGAGTTCTTTGTTATGTTTCCCGCGATAAGCGGGCACGAGGTAGGTTCCGCCGGAGCCGAGCACACCTCACTAACCTGCGCCGTGCAATCCAAGCAACTTTAGCCGAATCCCACTAAGCAGGTCACCATGCTTTTTCGAAGGAATCCCAAGGTTTTAGAGCGGATTCTTCGCAGTAAAGTTAACGCCAAAACTACATGACCTCATGACAAGCTTGAAATCGCCTGCGGTAAAATGAGGGAGCCTGCATATTGCCAAAGCAACTCCAAAAAGAAAATGCTGTCCCGATCATACGATCGAAACAGCACACTCGTTACCAAATACACTTCCGAAGATGCTGTAGATTTACAACTTTCGGCAAATAAGCCTACTACTTGCAGGCCGCGATATTACTACGAACATCATAAGGGATGAGCTGTTCAAGCACCGAGAATTTCTCGTGTTTTGTTCGTTTTAGTTGTTCTAACTGATGTAAACCGGAAACAAAAAAGCTAATGACCGCCGGACTGTCAACATATTCAGCTTCTTCATCGATTCGGCGCACTCTATTTGAACTAATTCACTCAAGTTTTGACGCCCAACTCAGATTGTATGGTCGTCACAGTTCTTAAGCCCATATTGCACGTTTATCTCAATACTCGCGGCTGATCAGCCTTCACATGTGCGGCAGCTAATTACGTTGACGCACTCATACAGCCTTTTAACCAGCAGTGGAGATTCATCCTCGATAAACAGTAGTTGGTGGAAGCCATTTATGTACTTGATCGGTTGTCGGGCACTCTACTCGACGATCGGAGGCATCAGCGCACGCGTGCAGAAGCAGCGAAAGCGTTTACGTTGCGCCGATGACCAAATCACAAGCCTTTAGGTGGACCAAGATCGTTCACGCCAACATGATAAATTGAAATTACACGACGAGATGAATTATTTGGTGCGGTCGAGAAGACTCGAACTTCCACGGGTGTTACCCCACAGCGACCTCAACGCTGCGCGTCTACCAATTCCGCCACGACCGCACTGCCAGTGACTTGGTTGAGGCGCGTATAGACGCAGATGATCAGGATGTGAAGAGACAAAAACACGCCAGTTTGAATTCCCCGCCTGCATTCATATCTGTATCGTCAACGTATCCTTCATCTTCCGCTCAGGAGTCTAAACATGACTGCCGCAGATCCCCGCCCCGTGCTTCAGATCGACATCATTTCAGACGTCGTCTGCCCCTGGTGTATCGTCGGATTTCAACAGCTTGATCTGGCTCTGAAGCAGGAAAATGTTCTGGCGCGCCTTAGATGGCATCCGTTTGAACTGAACCCCAATATGCCGCCCGATGGTCAGAACCTACGCGAGCATATCATGGAGAAATACGGCTCGACCGCGGAACAAAGCCAACAGAATCGAGATCGGCTGACGCAGCTTGGAGTCGAACTGGGGTTTGCGTTCAATTTCAATGAAGAAAGCCGAATGGTGAACACCTTTGCGGCCCACCAACTGTTGGACTGGGCCGAAGCTCAGGGCCGCCAGCATCCGCTGAAACTTGCCCTGTTCAAGGCGTATTTTACCGACCAGAAGGATGTGTCGAAGATTGATGTGTTGCTTGAAGCAGTTGCAGAGGCCGGTCTGCCCGTTGATGCGGCGCGATCTGCGCTGGAAACCGGTGCGCATGTCGCCGCAGTACGTAAGAAGCAAGAGTTCTGGACCAGCCGGGGTATTTCCGGTGTCCCGTCAATGGTGTTCGGCGGCAAATATCTGGTGACCGGAGCGCAGGGCACGGACACCTATGCCCAGATTCTGCAAAGGTGCCTGGCCGAGGCCGCCTGACCCCTTCCCCTTGCAGCACCTGCGCGATATGGAACCGCCATGGAATGGAAGATCACCGACGGGTTAACCGATTACACTGAAGCCGTCGCTTTTATGGAGGCGCGCGTCGCGGCCATCGCTGCGGGCGAGGCGGACGAGTGTGTCTGGCTGCTGGAACACCCGCCGCTCTATACGGCAGGCACCTCGGCCCGGTCCGAGGATCTGACGGATCCAGATCGCTTTCCGGTCTATGAAGCAAAGCGTGGTGGAGAGTATACTTATCACGGCCCCGGTCAGCGCGTGGCTTATGTCATGCTGGACCTGAACAAACGCGGCAAGGATGTGCGGGGCTTTGTAAAAAAGCTTGAGACTTGGGTGATCGCAGCCTTGGCCGAGTTCAACGTTAAAGGCGAAATTCGCGACGGCCGTGTCGGCGTGTGGGTGCAACGTGATGACAAGCCGCTTACGGTGACCGGCCAGCCAGCCGAAGACAAGATCGCAGCCATTGGATTGCGCCTGCGCAAATGGGTCAGCTTTCACGGTATCTCAATCAATGTTGAACCTGATCTTGAGCATTTTTCCGGCATCGTCCCCTGTGGAATCAGCGAGCATGGTGTGACGTCTCTGGTCGATCTAGGCTTGCCTGTAACGATGGCCGACGTGGACGCTGCCTTGCAAAAAACCTTTGTGGATAGTTTCGAAACGGCCATCGCATAGCCTGAATTCGAATCGCTAAACGCGGCAAGGCGAATTGACAATTCCCCCTAAGAATTCCCTTTGTTTCCGAACCCGTATGCAATCCGCCATTTAGCTCGTTAATTTTGAGTTTATTTGGCGGAAAGCTCACTCAGAACGATACAAATTGCGCGTTAACGGGTAGTCTAACTTTACCGTTCTAGAGTGAGTGGTGTGTTAAACCGGAGATCCCGGAAGACCTGGGTGTCGGAAAAAGTGTTTGTTTACGAGTCTGCCGTTCCGACCCCAAAATCGGAACGGCAATTCCTTTTCAGGACCCTTGCAAATTGTCATGTCCAAACCGGGGCAATGCTGCATGCGTTTTGCCCGCGCGCTCTAACTCCAATGTGACATGCCCGATTGCGAACCGCGACCTCAGGGTTTCTTTCACCAACAGTCTTATGGTTTCCGCGTCTGTCCAGCTTTGGGCGTCGATCTCAAGATGCGCGGTCAGGGCTGGTTCCTGCTCCTGCATGCTCCAAAGGTGGATATGGTGGACACCGGCCACTCCTTCAGTGGCTTCGATCGCGGTGGCCACATCCTCGGGTGACAGATCGGGCGGCGCGCCCAGCATCAGCACCCGGATCGTTTCTCCGATCTCAGATTTCACGTGCCACAGGATGTAGACCGAGATCAGGATCGTCACCGCAGGGTCTACCCAGGTCCAGCCAAACAGTATGACGGCCGCACCTGCGACAATGACGGCAACCGATCCAAGGGCGTCAGCGACATTGTGGATAAAGGCCGCACGGATGTTCATGCTGTCCTTCGACATCGAATAGGTCAGCGCAGCGGTGATAAGGTCGACGACCAAGGCAAGCGCGGCGATCCAGACAACCATCCAGCCGTTGACAGGCTCGGGCTGGAAAAACCGCATGACACCTTCGTACAACAGATACACCGACAACACGATCAGTGTGGTGTAATTGACCAGCGCCGCGACCACCTCAGCCCGGCCATAGCCAAAACTCATACGCGGATCGGCGGGGCGACGGGCAATCTTACGTGCGAAAAAAGCGATGATCAGCGCGATAGCGTCCGAAAAATTGTGCAATGCGTCTGCAATCAGTGCCAGAGATCCGGAAAGGATGCCGCCGATGACTTGCGCCAGGGTCAGCAGCATGTTCACCCCTATCGCCCCTGCGACGCGCATATCGCCTGCGTCCGGGTCGATATGGTGATGGTTATGTCCCTCGTGGCCGTGATGATGTGCCATGGTGCCGGTGTTCCTTGTTTTGGCTGCACAGCACATGTAATTCCTCTAGTCACTAGAGGTTCAAGAGAGGAAAGCCGAAAAATGTACTCGATCGGAGAGCTTTCCCGGCGAACCGGCGTCAAAGTGCCCACAATCCGGTTCTACGAAGACAAAGGGTTGCTGCCAAAGCCGGAAAGAACGGCTGGAAATCAGCGCCGGTATGACACTGCCGTATTAAATCGGTTGCAGTTCATTCGCCACGGGCGAGACCTTGGCCTGCCTTTGAGCGATATTGAGGCACTGTTATCCTTGGAAGGCGCGCATGGCGATGATTTGAACCGGGCACATGAAATCGCCGAACGTCAATTGGCGGATGTACGTGAGCGTATCGCCCAATTGGTCAGGCTTGAGGCGGAACTGACCCGTATCGCCTCGGCTTGTGACGGTGGGCACGACCATGTTTGCGCCGTGCTCCACACGTTCGGCGACCACAGCGCGTGCCTTGGGCCGCACGACGGCAAGGGGTGATCAGACCAGCGCTGCTTTGATCTTGTCCGCATGCTGGGCGATCAGGCCGAAGTCACCCATCTTGCCCGGAGGCCGCATGGCAACACCTTCCTGACGCGGCAGGATGTGGAAATGCAGGTGAAACACCTCTTGCCCGCCTGCAGCCTCATTGAATTGCTGAACGGTGACCCCGTCGGCGTCAAACGCCTTGACCACTGCCTTCGCCAATTTTTGAACCGTCGCTGTCACGGCGGCCAGTTGCGCGGGTGATGCGTCCAGCAGGTTTCGGCAGGGTGTTTTGGGGATCACCAACAGATGCCCGTCGGACCGCGGCATGATATCCATAAAGGCCAGCGTTTCGTCATCCTCGTACACGCGGGTCGCGGGAATTTCCCCGCGCAGGATCTTGGCAAAGATGTTGTCGGGATCGTAAGCGGCCATATCTTGTCTCCGGTTTCGGGAATTGGGGATAGTACTGCGATCCACACAACCGGGGGTCAAGGCGGAACTCTGCCACGCCGCACGAATGGGCAGAAGCGGACCCTTGAAATTTTGACAGCCATCGCCAGATAGGGCCTGACTGAGACCAAGAATTCGCGGGATTTCCTCCCACCCGCGACAATTATTCTTGATCCAGATCAAACTCGGCCATTGAAGGTGCCCCCTTCGCCCTCTAAAACCAGCAGGAATCCCGCGCGCCAGAGAGGTCTGGCTGCGCGGTGCAGTTGCAACAGGAGGCACCTATAATGGCAGACGCAGCCATTCATGGTCACGAGCATGAAGATAATCGCGGATTCTTTACCCGCTGGTTCATGTCGACCAACCACAAGGACATCGGGATTCTGTACCTGATCGTCTCGGCACTTGCCGGTCTGATCTCGGTTCTGATGACCGTTTACATGCGGCTCGAGCTGATGCACCCCGGTGTGCAGTTCATGTGCCTGGAAGGCTTCATGGCCGACCCGTGTACCCCGAACGGACACCTGTGGAACGTGATGATCACCTACCATGGTGTTCTGATGATGTTCTTCGTTGTCATCCCGGCTCTTTTCGGCGGATTTGGCAACTATTTCATGCCGTTGCAGATCGGTGCGCCGGATATGGCGTTCCCGCGGATGAACAACCTGTCCTTCTGGCTGTACGTCGCCGGTACCTCGCTGGGCGTGGCTTCGTTGCTGAGCCCCGGTGGGAACGACCAGCTTGGTTCGGGTGTCGGATGGGTTCTATACCCGCCGCTGTCCACGACCGAGGGCGGCATGTCCATGGACCTTGCGATCTTCGCCGTACACGTATCGGGCGCCTCCTCGATCCTCGGCGCGATCAACATGATCACCACCTTCCTGAACATGCGTGCCCCTGGCATGACGCTGTTTAAGGTACCGCTATTCAGTTGGTCGATCTTCGTCACTTCGTGGCTGATTCTTCTGTCGCTGCCGGTTCTGGCCGGCGCGATCACCATGTTGCTGATGGACCGCAACTTTGGCTTCACCTTCTTTGACCCGGCAGGTGGCGGTGACCCGATCCTGTATCAGCACATCCTGTGGTTCTTTGGCCACCCGGAAGTGTACATCGTGATCCTGCCCGGCTTCGGCATCATCAGCCACGTGATTGCGACCTTCGCACGCAAGCCGATCTTCGGTTACCTGCCAATGGTCTGGGCGATTATCGCAATTGGCGTTCTGGGCTTCGTCGTATGGGCGCACCACATGTACACCGTTGGCATGTCGCTTCGTCAGCAGGCGTACTTCATGTTGGCCACAATGGTCATCGCGGTGCCGACAGGCGTCAAGGTCTTCTCGTGGATTGCAACAATGTGGGGCGGTTCCATCGAGTTCAAGACGCCGATGCTGTTTGCCTTCGGCTTCCTGTTCCTGTTCACCGTTGGTGGTGTGACCGGCGTTGTACTGTCGCAGGCAGGTATCGACCGCGCCTATCACGACACCTACTATGTCGTTGCGCACTTCCACTATGTGATGTCGCTCGGTGCTGTTTTTGCAATCTTTGCCGGTGTCTACTTCTACTTCTCAAAGATGACTGGTCGTCAGTACTCAGAGTTCTGGGGCAAGGTTCACTTCTGGCTGTTCTTCATCGGCGCCAACCTGACCTTCTTCCCACAGCACTTCCTGGGCCGTCAGGGCATGCCCCGCCGCTACATCGACTATCCTGAGGCTTTCGCCCAGTGGAACTTTGTATCGTCGATCGGTGCGTTCATTTCCTTCGCTTCGTTCCTGCTGTTCTTCGGCATCGTGATCTATGCCCTGCTGCGTGGCGCGAAAGAGACCCGTCCGAACCCTTGGAACGAATACGCAGACACGCTGGAATGGACCCTGCCCTCGCCGCCGCCTGAGCATACGTTCGAGCAGCTGCCAAAGCAGGAAGACTGGGACAAAGGCCACGCGCACTGATCCCGCAGTCCGATAAACCCATTAAAGCCCCGCCTTGAGCGGGGCTTTTTTTGTGTCCGGTCTCTGCACCCTGTCCGGCACGTGCATAGACACATCCAGCACCATGGGAATAGTATTCAAAAACAGGAATTCAGGGCGCCCCGGCGGAAGACACGCATACCATGATACTTCATGATGGCATTTCGATCAGAAATCTGCTCAAAGGTTCGGTCGGTTTTATCGGTATCGTTCTGGCCTGGATTTTACTGGTTCAGGTGGTCGATGAACTGACGCCGATTGACCTGATTTCGAATCCCAGCCCACCAGTAGCGATGTTGGGTTTGGCAGTGGCGTTTTTTCTGGGCTTCAAGAATACTTCCACCTATGGCCGCTGGACCGAAGCCCGCGGGGTTTGGGGTGATATCGCCAATACAAGCCGGGACTGGGGCAATACGATCTGTACCCTGGTTCAACCAAATGGCTCAGTGATTGAAGAAGACCTGCGCGATGAACTGATCGAGCGGCACATCGCCCGGATAAACATGCTGGCCTACCAGCTGCGCTAACCTGCAACTACCGGTCGCAAACGCAGGCCATGGATGTTCGGCCACAAGCCCGTATCAGGCCGCGAAGACCTGCATTAAAAACCCGAAAGCTGGCGTAACAGTCAACTTGAGGCGGATTTGCCGCTGTTAGAGGACAAGACCAATCGCGCGGCCTGTCTTATCAACCTGCAGGCCCGTCGTTTGTCAGATATGGCGCAACAGGGAAAGATAGACCCCTTCTGGCATGTCGCGCTGATGGATCGCTTATCCCGGTTTACGACGGCGCAAGGTCAGTGCGAGCGGATCAAAAACACTCCATTCCCGCGTCAGGTTGCCGAGGTCGGTCGCCTGTTCAGCTGGATATTCTTTTTCCTGTTGCCTCTGGCCTTCAACGACGAACGTTCCATCATGGTGGGCACCGATGCCTCGATGATAAGAACAGTGCTGTTCGACTGGATGACCTTTGCCCCTGTCGGCGCGCTGGTTTGCTGGATCTTCTTTGTGACCGAGCGCGTCAGTGCCTCGATGGAGGATCCGTTCGAAGGAGATGTCACCGACGTGCCAATCTCGGCGCTGTGCCGAACAATCGAGATCGATATGCGTCAGATGACCGGCTGCGGTGTTGCCCACCAACCCGCGCAACCTGTCGAAAAAGCCCTGTTTTGAACAACGTGCCACCACGCTGGTGAACCGCGTGTTTCAGGCAAAATTCGAAACTTCGACCATTTTAGGGTATGATAGGCGAAGGAACTCTGAGATCGGAGTGATTACATGCCCGAAATTGATTTTTGGTATTCCATTGGCAGCACCTACAGCTTCCTGACGATCATGCGGCTGGATGATTGGTGCGACGAACATGACGTTGCCGTAACTTGGCGGCCCTTCAACGTACGCACGGTCATGGCGGATCAGAAGAATATTCCCTTTGCAGGTAAACCGGTGAAGTCTGCATATATGTGGCGCGATATCGAACGTCGGGCCGCAAAATATCACATCCACGCCAAGCTGCCCGTACCCTACCCGATCTCGGACCTGGCGCTTGCCAATCAGGTTGCCTTGCTGGGTATGGGCGATGGCTGGGGTAAGAATTTCACGTTGGCCCTGTATCGCATTTGGTTCGAAGAAAATATCGAAGCCGGCAGCGAAACCGCGATCTCAGAAGCGCTGCACAGATGCCAGCAGGACCCGCGCCTGGTACTGTCCCGCGCTCGCAGCCCTGATACCGTGGCCGCACTTGAAGCGGAAACCGAACGGGCCGCCAAGCTGGGTGTTTTCGGCGCCCCCAGCCTTGTCGTCCGCGGCGAGGTTTTCTGGGGAGATGACCGACTGGACGACGCGCTATCCTGGGTGCGTGTTGGCCACGTTGCGTAATCATTTCCCTTCGAAACGCCACAGCATTGCGCTACATATCAGCCATGCCCTACCGATGGACAAAGACGTCTGAAACTGAACAGGAATTGCGCCTCTGGCCGCATAATTCACTGCCTCCACGCGGGGCGATGATCGTGATTCTGTCCGTGTTTCTGTTTGGACTGATCCCCCTGTTGGCAGTGCTTGGGTCGATCATCCTTTGGGGGCTTTTGCCTTTCCTGCTGATAACCGTTCTGGGACTGTGGCTGGCGATCCAGACCAACTATCGCGCGCGCAGCGTGTTCGAGATTCTAACTCTGACCGGCACACGGGCGCACCTCGTCCACCATGACCCGCGCAGCGGCCAGCAGGAATGGATCTGCAACCGTTATTGGGCCCGCCCCGAAATGCATAAACGCGGTGGACCTGTCCCGAATTACGTGACGCTGACCGGAGATGGGCGCGAAGTTGAAATAGGGTCATTTCTGTCCGAGGAAGAACGCATCGCGCTATACGACGACCTGATACAAAAACTGCGCGAACCGGTCGCGCAGTAAAAGCCGTTTCAGACTGAAAGACGGATCAGCAACCGCCGCCTGTTGCCGCGCAAAGTTGATCTTTGACCATCGGCCCGACTTTGCCAAAATCCATCTGGCCGGTGTACCGGGTCTTAAGTTCTCCCATCACTTTGCCCATGTCGCGGATCGAACCCGCACCTGTCGCAGTGATTGCCGTTTGAATGGCCTTGGAAACCTCGTCATCGTCCAATTGCTTGGGCAGAAACTCCTCGATGACTTCAACCTCACGCAACTCGCGCTCGGCCAAATCCAGCCGTCCGCCTTCTTCATAGGCGCGCGCGCTTTCCTTGCGCTGTTTGGTCATTTTACCAAGGATTTCAAGGACCTCGGTATCGCCGCAGCCCTTGGCCTCTTCGTTTTCTGCAGCCCGCGAAGCAATATCGCGGTCCTTGATTGCGGCATTGATCAAGCGCAGCGTCGACAGACGCTCGGCATTCTTGTCTTTCATTGCTTGCTTCAGGGCTGAGTTCACCCGTGATCGCATATCCATATGTTCTGTCCATCCCCATGGAAAAGGAACCCTGACCATATCGAAACAAAAAGCGTGATACAACAGGGGGTGAATATCTCTAAGTAATTGATTTTCCACAATAGCCCAAATTTTGAACAGACTTGACCCAGCGCCACAACCCCCTTAGGTATGCGCCGATTTACCCAGCAGGAGAGTCGCCCCATGGCCCAGAACGCCCCGTCCAAGCCCACCGCATGTCTGGCTTTGGCCGACGGAACATTGTTCTACGGGATGGGCTTCGGTGCCACCGGCCAAACCGTGGCCGAGTTGTGCTTTAACACTGCCATGACCGGATATCAGGAGATCATGACCGATCCCTCTTATGCCGGTCAGATCGTGACCTTTACTTTCCCCCATATCGGCAATGTCGGTGTAAACCCCGAGGATGACGAAACCGGCGATCCGGTTGCTGCCGGGATGGTGGTCAAATGGGACCCGACCGATGCGTCCAACTGGCGCGCAACTGAAGAGTTGAAGACCTGGCTTGCCAGCCGTGGCCGCATCGCTATCGGCGGTGTGGACACCCGCCGCCTGACGCGCGCCATCCGGCAGCAAGGCGCGCCGCATGTGGCGCTGGCCCATGACCCCAAGGGCAATTTCGACATCGCTGCGCTGATTGCCGCTGCGCGGGGTTTTGCTGGGCTTGAAGGCATGGATTTGGCCAAAGAGGTCACCTGCGCCCAAAGCTATCGCTGGGATGAGATGCTTTGGGCCTGGCCCGACGGATACACCCGTCAGGAAGCCCCCGTGCACAAGGTTGTCGCCATCGATTACGGTGCCAAGCGCAACATCTTGCGTTGCCTGGCGTCGGCTGGATGCGATGTAACCGTATTGCCCGCCACCGCGACAGCGGCCGAGGTACTGGCCCACAATCCTGACGGAGTATTCCTGTCCAACGGCCCCGGCGACCCTGCTGCAACGGGCGAATACGCCGTACCAATGATCAAAGAGGTTCTGGACACCACCGAACTGCCGGTCTTTGGCATCTGCCTTGGCCACCAGATGCTGGCGCTGGCCCTTGGTGGTCAGACCGTCAAGATGAACCACGGCCACCACGGCGCCAACCACCCGGTCAAGGATATGGACACTGGCAAGGTCGAGATCACCTCGATGAACCACGGCTTTGCGGTGGATGCGCAATCCTTGCCCGACGGCGTTGTGGAAACGCACCGCTCGCTGTTTGACGGGTCGAACTGCGGTATCCGCATGACCGACCGTCCGGTTTACTCGGTACAGCACCACCCCGAGGCCTCGCCCGGCCCACAGGACAGTTATTATCTGTTTGAACGCTTTGCTGAGGCAATGGCAGCCCAGAAAGCACAGGCATAATCGCCAGTTCGATCATGGTTAACCTGGTGTTAACCTAAATTGCGCAACCCTGACGTCTGGTAACCGCGTCAGGGTTGTTTCATTATGGTCGAACTAAACCTGCAGCATTTCGCGCGTGCCGCACCGATCCCTGCGCAAGACCGTAAGCCATTGGGGGCGTGTCTGATTGATCGAGGTCTGATCACCCGGTCACAACTGGACGAGGCGTTGTTTCTGCAATCCTGGCAACAGGCACCGCTGGGCGAAATTCTGGTGGCCGAAGATTGGGTCACCCGTCAGGATATTCTCTGCGCGTTGTCCGAACAAACCGGTCTACAGATTGCCGATCTCAGCAGTTCGCCCCCGCCCCTGGAACTGTGTCAATTTAAACCAGTTGAATTCTGGCTGAAACATAACGTCATTCCCTGGCGCCGCCTGGGTCCAATCCTGCTTGTGGCAACTGCGCGACCCGATCTGTTCCCCGCCGTGCGCAGCGGGTTTGAGGATGCCGGTTACACCGTCATGCCGGTACTCGCCTGTGCCGATCAGATCGACAACACCATCGCGCGCATTTACGCCTCTCCGCTTGCCCAATCGGCCGAGACGCGCGTTGAGCTGGATCAAAGCTGCCGATCATGGACCCCGAAATCTCATATAGGACCCGCCCTTGCCCTAACAGGGCTTACGGGGCTGTTTGCTGCTTTCCCCACGACAGGGCTGACCGTTCTGGTCGCCGCCGCCGTGATCAGCCTGGTCTTGTTTTTGTGCCTGCGCCTTGCCGGGCTGCTGGCCTTTGTCTGGCATTCGGCAAAACACCGGCCCAGGGCAAACCCAGCAGCCCCGCCACAAGCGTTGCCTTGTGTGTCGATCATGGTGCCGCTTTATAAGGAACGTGAAATCGCCGACGCGCTCATTCATCGGTTGCAACGGCTTACTTACCCCAAGGCGCTACTGGACATTATTCTGGTGCTTGAGGAAACCGATGAGGTAACACGCGCCACTCTTGCTCAGGTTGCTCTGCCCAGTTGGATCAGAACCGTCGAAGTGCCCGAGCTGAACGGTCTGACCACCAAACCCCGCGCCATGAACTATGCGCTGGATTTCTGCCGCGGCGATATTCTGGGTGTCTGGGATGCCGAGGACGCGCCGCAGCCTGATCAGATCGAACGTGTCGTCCGCCATTTCACCCAGGCGGACGAAGATGTTGTCTGCTTGCAGGGCGTATTGGACTACTACAACCCTCGCACCAATTGGCGGTCCCGCTGTTTTACCATTGAATACAACAGCTGGTTTCGGGTCGTCCTTCAGGGCGTCGCGCGGCTTGGGCTTGTTGTGCCCTTGGGCGGAACCACGTTCTTTTTCCGCCGCGACAAGCTGTTGGAGTTGGGCGGCTGGGACGCCCACAACGTCACCGAGGACGCCGATCTTGGTGTGCGCCTTTCGCGCGCCGGCTATCGCACCGAAATGGTGGACACCGCCACCTATGAAGAGGCCAATTTCCGCGCCTGGCCCTGGGTACGACAAAGATCACGGTGGCTAAAAGGGTTCATGGTGACCTACCTGGTTCACATGCGGGCCCCCACGCGGCTGCTTCAAGATCTGGGGCTATTTCGGTTTTTAGGCGTGCAGGCCTTTTTCCTGGGAACTGTCGGGCAATTCCTGCTGGCACCGGTTCTGTGGCTGTTCTGGCTGACAAGCTTTGGCTTGGCCAGCCCATTAGACCCCATTCTCTCTGACAACGTTCTGGCGGCACTGATCGGCCTTTTTCTAAGCGCCGAGATCACCAATATTGCAGTTGGCACCATCGCCGTTTCAGCACGTGAAAGACGGTTTCTATTGCCATGGGTGCCGACCATGCCGCTGTATTTCCCATTGGGTGTTCTGGCGGCCTATAAAGCCTTATGGGAATTGGTGCTGAACCCGTTCTTCTGGGACAAAACGCAACACGGGCAGGCCAGTGAAGAAAGCCTGCCGCCCGCGTGATCAGTTCTCGCGCAGAACCGCGTCCTGTTTCAGCCGCGTCATGAACGCCACAGAAATGTGATCCTTGAGCGCGCGTGCCGCGGCCTCTTCGTCACGCGCAGCGATGGCTTCGACAATTCCCTTATGTTCGCTCTGCGCAATCTCACCGCGCCCTTGCACCGCCAGCGACGTCGTGGCCATCAGCGCCATGGTGCGATGCACAAGATCCAGCTGCTGCACCAGATAGCGGTTGTGCGAGGCCAGATGTATCTGCTCGTGAAACCGGCGGTTCGCCCGAGACAAAGCCTGAGGGTCGTCGACCAGCGCGTCATCCTCGGTCACCATTTCCTGCAGCACTTTGATTTCTTCTTCGGTGGCGTGCTTTGCGGCCAGCTTGGCCGCTAACCCTTCCAACTCGCGTCGTACGACGTACAACTCGGCCATCTGGTTGTGGTTCAGCGAGGCCACGATCAGTGACCGCCCGTCCCGCTCCAAGAGGGATTGCGTTTCAAGTCGCTGCAGAGCTTCGCGAATAGGTGTGCGCGATACACCGAACCGTTCGGCAAGCTCGCTTTCGACCAGACGGTCACCGGGCTTGTAAACGCCTACGTCGATCGCTTCGAGAATTAGGCTATAGGCGTCTTTGGACGGCTGTCTGGACTGGGGCATATGGTGGTTTGTCTCCTCGTTCGGATATGTCTATCCGTCACTTGCCCTTTGGATCAAGAGCAGCATTGAAAACCGTGCCTTTGCGGCCTAAACAAACCCCATGGTCAAACCAGCTTTTGCTCACGTCACCCAATGGGTGTTCGACCTCGACAACACGCTCTACCCGCCGCATATGCGCCTGTTCGATCAGATCGAGGTGTTGATGACGGATTACGTGGTGCAGGCTATCGGCGTTGACCGGGCCGAAGCGGATCGGCTGCGCTCACATTACTGGCGGCAATACGGAACTACGCTGGCTGGGCTGATGGCCGAGCATGATCTGGACCCCGATCCCTATCTGCACGCCGTCCATCAGGTCGACATGAGCCACATGGACCCCGATGTCGAACTGGCCGATCACATCCAATCCCTGCCCGGTCGTCGGATCGTGTATACCAACGGCAGCGCGCCCTATGCGGAACGTGTACTTGAGGCGCGCGGCCTCAACGGTCTGTTCGATGCGATCTACGGGGTCGAACACGCCGGTTATCGCCCCAAGCCCGAACAGGCAGCGTTTGAGGCGATATTTGCGCAAGACGGAATCGATGCTGCGCAGGCCGCCATGTTCGAGGATGACCCGCGCAATCTGGCCGCCCCGCATGCAATGGGAATGCGCACCGTCCACGTCGCGCCCGAGCCGCACGAGGCGGACCATATCCACCATCACACCGACGATTTAACCGCCTTTCTGGCTCGCCTGCGATAGGCTGTCACACTGCGACGATCTGCACATTCTGCAGGTGCAAAATCGATCCTATATGCGCCTCAGCGACGAACAGAATCGGAGACCCCATGAGCGCGATCGAGATGCCTCGGCGCCTGCCCATTTGGCAGCGCCTGTTGTTTGCAATCCCCGTTTTCGGCTGGCTGGCCCGCGATGCCGCCAATGGAACGGCCGAGGATTGGTATTACACGGCAGCCGCCATTTTCAGCATGTGGGGATGTTCGGCGCTGCTCTTCGGCCTGCCTGGGCTTTACATCCCGGCCGTCATGATGGTGCCGATGATGTTCATCCTGCTCATCCTGATCTCGCGCGGCTGACACACGGGACAGGATGTCACTTGGCACCGGCCTTGGAACCGAACTAGGTTCTGCCCAAGACTCGGAGACCAAGGCCATGACTGACAGCTGTGATATCCTGATTTCTGGCGGAGGAATCGCCGGACTGACCGCTGCGGCGGTCTTTGGAACTGCCGGGTTCGACGTGGTTTGCGTCGACCCCGCGCCACCGATTACCGAACGAGATGTGGACGGATCCGACCTGCGGACCACCGCCTTTTTGCAACCTGCGCATGGGTTGTTGGCGCAATGCGGGCTGTGGCAACGGCTGGACGAATACGCGGCACCCCTTCAGATCATGCGAATCGTGGATGCAGGAGGCGACGTTCCCGAACCCCGCGTAGTGCGCGATTTCAACGCTGCCGATATTTCGGACCAACCCTTTGGTTGGAACCTGCCCAACTGGTTGCTGCGGCGCGAGATGGTGACCCGCCTGGCCGAACTTCCCAATGTCGATTTCCGCCCCGGCACCGGTACCGTCAGCCTGTTTACGCGCACCGCCGAAGCCCGTGTGGGGCTGAGCGATGGCAGCCGTATACGCTGCAAGCTGGTGATCGCCGCAGACGGGCGCAATTCCCCGATGCGCGAGGCCGCGGGAATCAACGTCCACACCACCCGGTATGGCCAAAAAGCACTGGCCTTTGCGGTCACACATCCGATTCCGCACGACAATGTCTCGACCGAGATTCACCGTTCCGGCGGGCCGTTCACTCTGGTCCCCCTGCCCGACTGGCAAGGGCAGCCCTCATCGGCGATTGTGTGGATGGAGCGCGGCCCACGGGCGGTCGAGTTGCTGAACACCGACCCCGAGGCGTTCGAGACGCTGATGACCGAACGCTCTTGCGGGTTGTTCGGGCCGCTGAAACTGGCCTCGCGCCGGACGATCTGGCCGATCATCAGCCAGTCGGCAGAACGGCTGGCGGGCGAAAGGGTTGCCCTAATGGCCGAGGCAGCCCATGTGGTGCCCCCCATCGGCGCGCAGGGATTGAACATGTCACTGGGTGATCTGCGTACCTTGCTGGATCTGGCACAAGCACGACCCGAAGGTCTGGGCGATGCTCAGATGTTGGACGCTTATCACAAGGCCCGCCACACCGAAATCGAGATGCGCGTCAAAGGTATCGACCTGTTGAACCGCGCCTCGATGATCGAGGCGCGTCCGCTGCGGGATGCACGGGCGATGGGGTTGAGCGCTCTCTATTCCCTACCGCCCGTACGAAAGACATTGATGCAGATGGGCCTCGGCGTACGCTGAGGCTCCGCAATCAAAGAACCTGATCTAGTACACGCTTGAGCCGCGCGATTGTGCCATCAACGTCATAAAGCTTGTCCAACCCGAACAGACCCAACCGGAACGTGCTGAACCCTTCGGGCTCATCACATTGCAGCGGAACACCTGCCGCGATCTGCATACCCAAAGCGGCGAATTTCTTGCCATTCTGAACTTCGGGGTCCGACGTGTAGGTGACCACAACCCCCGGCGCGCCGAACCCGTCTGCCGCGACCGAGATCAGCCCTTGGTCTTTCAGCATCGCCCGCACCCCGTTGCCCAAGGCCCACTGAGCGTCCCGCAACTTTTCAAAACCGTAATCACGGGTCTCGACCATGGTGTCCCGGAACGCCTGCAGCGCGTCGGTTGGCATGGTCGCGTGATACGCGTGCCCACCGTTCTCATACGCCTGCATAATCTGTCGCCATTTCTTCAGATCTACAGCGAAACTGTCAGACGTTGTCTCCTCCAGCCGCGCTTCGGCTCGTTCGGACAGCATGACCAGACCGGCGCAAGGCGAGGCGCTCCACCCTTTCTGAGGGGCCGATATCAGAACATCCACGCCGGTGGCCTTCATATCAATCCAGGCACAGCCCGAAGCGATGCAATCCAGCACCATCAATGCGCCAACCTCATGCGCGGCCTCCGCCATGGCAGTCACGTAATCACTCGGCAATATGAGGCCTGCGGATGTTTCCACATGCGGTGCAAATACGACATCGGGGCGTTGCTCGCGAATTGTTGACACCACCTCTTCAATCGGTGCCGGCGCAAATGGGGATGGGCTGGAGTTGCCGGTTTGCCGCGCCTTGAGTACGGTCGCCGATGCCGTCAAATCCGCAGATTCGATTATCTGGCTCCAACGATAAGAAAACCACCCGTTGCGCACGACCAGAACGTTGGCGTTACGCGCGAATTGGCGCGCCACAGCTTCCATCCCATAAGTACCGCCACCAGGGATCACCGCAACGCCATCGGCGTTGTAAACATCACACAAGATGGACGAAACATCGCGCATGACAGTCTGAAACCGGGCTGACATGTGGTTCAGCGACCGATCCGTAAAAACAACCGAAAACTCTTCGAGCCCGTTCGGGTCGATACTTTCCAAAAGCGCGGGCATGATATGTCCTTTCAAACTGTCCTTCAGAATTTTGAGGCCTTTTTCGAGAATGGTACAGCCCCAGTCTCGTGCTGATAATTGACGCAACGGAAGTCAAAATCCTAACAAAAAATTAACCACGAAAAGCTCTAATTGAACAACTCGTTGACGCCAAATAGGGTCACCACCCCTTTACACCCAGAGGTGTTTCTGAACAGATACATACACTTTGTACAAGAAAGGTATTGCTTCTCGTGACTGCTCAAAAGCGGATCAGTTTTCAGGTCGTACGTGACGAAGTTAAGCGGCGTATTGAAAGCCGGATTTGGCCACAAGGATCTCTGCTGCCGACAGAAACGCAGCTTGCTGAAGAATTCAATTGCGCGCGTGCAACGGTAAACCGCGCCCTGCGCGAGCTTGCCGAGCAAGGGTTCGTAGAACGCAAACGCAAAAGCGGCACGCGGGTAAAAAAGGAGCCCAGCAAACACGCCAAGCTGGAGTTTTCTCTGGCCCGTCAATCGGTTGAGAATCAAAACTCAATCTATCGCTATGCACTTGTTGAACGGAATGTCGTATCCAGCCCCGGTTGGCTGGCCTCGCAACTCAGCGTTTCGCCCGACGCGCGGGTGCTGCATGTGATCTGCATGCACTATGCGGACAACCGCCCCTTTCAGCTAGAGGAGCGCTGGATCAACATCGACACAGTACCTGACGTTGAGCATGCGGATCTCAACACGCGGGGCCCCCACGAGTGGCTGCTGAACGTTGCCCCCTTTACCGAGGCTGAGGTTGCATTCTGCGCAATTTCCGCCGACGGGAGGCTGGCAGAATTCATGGGCACCACTGCCGGAACTTCGATGATTCAATTGGAACGCACTACTTGGAAAGATGGTGTTCCGATGACCTTTGCCCGGATGACGCATCACCCCGGCTATTGCATCCGCACCAAATACTAACCTTGCTTAGCCGATTGGGCCGGGCAAGCGCTCTTCGCTCAGCAATACGTTTGCCTCGACCTCACCCGCGCCGGGTAAGGTCATAATCCGCCGTCGCAGCACCCGTTCGAAATCGGACAGATCACGTGCAACTACCCTCAGGCGATAGTCGTAAAGACCCAACACATGTTCGACCGTCTGCACCTCGGGGATGGCGCTGACGGCGCGCTCAAAGTCTTCAAGGCTGACTTGTCCCTTGCGCGCCAGTTTGACGCCCAGAAACACGGTCACGCCGAACCCCAACGCCTCGGCATTCAGACGCAGGCGACGGCCCTTGATGACCCCTGCTGATTCCAGCCGGCGGATGCGCCGCCAGGTTGCCGGTTGGGACAACCCCAGCTTGCGCCCCAACGCCCCGGCGCTTTGCGTGGCATCCAGTACCAGCGCACGCAGGATGGTCCGGTCGGTTTCATCCAGTTCGATCATACCGGCAACACCTCGTTCCGCTTGACCCGCGCGATATGCATCAGCGCTTCGATATCGGCTATGTGCGGCAGGGTTAGAATACGATCGCGATAGATTTGCTGATAGTGCGTCATGTCGCGTGCAATCACCGACAGCCTCACGTCCACACGCCCCAAAAACGTCTGAATTTCAATAACTTCCGAAACTCCCCGCGCGGCAACAGTAAATTCGTCAAACGCGCGCGGTTGGGTTTTGTCCAGCGTCACGCGCAGTGAAACCTCAACCGCATATCCCATCGCCGGCCAATCAATAACAACCTCTTGCCCCAGAATGACACCCGAGGCCTGCATCTTTTCAACCCGACGCCAGCACACACCCTGACTGATCCCGCAACGCTCGGCCAATTCGGCCATGGTCAGGGTCGGTTCGGCCTGTAAGTGACGCAGAATGCGCCTGTCCATATCATCCAGCATGTTTTTTCCGGTTAAGTCAGAATTTGCGCATAAATTTTCGCATTTAGCTTCAATAGTCGATTGTAAAGCGCTCGCCAATAGCTTTGGACCCTATTAGAACCGCAGCAACCGCAAATGAAAGGACCGAAAACATGCGCGTCTATTACGATCGCGATTGCGATATCAACCTGATCAAAGACAAAAAAGTAGCGATCTTGGGCTATGGCTCGCAAGGTCACGCTCATGCGCTGAACCTGCGCGACTCGGGCGCCAAGAACCTGGTTGTCGCTCTGCGCGAAGGGTCGGCATCCGCCAAGAAAGCAGAAGCCGAAGGCCTGACCGTCATGGGCATCGCCGAAGCGGCGGCCTGGTGTGACGTCATCATGTTCACCATGCCCGACGAACTGCAGGCCGAAACCTACAAGAAATACGTGCATGACAACATCAAGCCGGGCTCGGCCATTGCCTTTGCCCACGGCCTGAACGTCCACTTTGGCCTTATCGAGCCGAAAGAAGGTGTCGACGTCATCATGATGGCCCCCAAAGGCCCCGGCCACACCGTGCGTGGCGAATACGTCAAAGGCGGCGGCGTGCCCTGCCTGGTGGCCGTGGACAGCGACGCAACCGGCAAGGCGCTGGAAATCGGCCTGTCCTACTGCTCGGCCATCGGTGGCGGCCGCTCGGGCATTATTGAGACCAACTTCCGTGAAGAATGCGAAACCGACCTGTTCGGCGAGCAGGCCGTTCTGTGCGGCGGTATCGTTGAGCTGATCCGCTGCGGTTTTGAGACTCTGGTCGAAGCAGGTTATGCACCTGAAATGGCCTATTTTGAGTGTCTGCACGAGACCAAGCTGATCGTTGATCTGATCTATGAAGGCGGCATCGCCAACATGGATTACTCGATCTCGAACACTGCGGAATATGGCCAGTACGTCACCGGCCCGCGCATTCTGCCCTATGAGCAGACCAAGAAGGCGATGAAAGAGACCCTGTCGGACATCCAAACCGGTAAGTTTGTGCGTGACTTCATGCTGGAAAACGCAGTTGGTCAGCCAACCATCAAAGCGTCCCGCCGCCACAATGACGAGCATCAGATCGAGCAAGTTGGCAAGAAACTGCGCGACATGATGCCGTGGATTTCCGCCGGCAAGCTGGTCGATCAGGAAAAGAACTGATCCTGACTGTTCTAAGCGAAGGGGCGGCCAAGTGGCCGCCCTTTTTCGTCACAACCGCTTTTGACCCCAAGGCGTAACATGGTTGATCAACCCACATCCCGCGATTGGAGCGGCGTGATCGCTTTAGGCCTCATATGGGGCGGCACGTTCATGGTCGTCGCAATGGCGCTTGAGGGATACGGGCCTGTGACAGTTGCCACTGCACGTACGACTCTGGGCGCGTTGACATTGCTGGGGATGATGGCGTTGACCGGTCGCAAGCTGCCGACTGGCGATCTGAACCTGTGGGTGTTCATTGCTATTATTGGACTGCTTTCTACCGCCCTGCCCTTCATGTTGCTCAGCTGGGGGCAGCAATATGTGGCCTCGGCCTTTGCCGGGCTGTCGATGGCGGCAATTCCGCTGATGGTTCTGCCATTGGCCCATTTCTTTTCAGACGAGCCGCTGAATGCCCGCAGATTCCTTGGAGTCTCACTGGGATTTTGCGGTGCATTGGTGTTGATCGGGCCGGGTTTGGCGCAGATCGGGCAAGGTAACGAACCCCTGGCACAATTGGCCTGCATCGGCGCAGCTTTGTGTTACTCCTGCGCGTCTATCTTCACACGGCGCTGCCCGCCGATTGACCCAGTAGTGCTGGCAGCGCTGTCGTTGGTGGTTGGCGCCGTTCTTTTGTTGCCGATCATGCTGGTGACCGAGGGCTTGCCACGCTGGGAAGGAACACGCCCCGGTCTAGCCATTGTCGCGCTAGGTTTGTTACCGACCGCCTTTGCCACCTTGCTGCGCGTATCGATCATTCGCAGCGCCGGGTCCGTCTTTCTGACGCTGGTCAATTATCAGGTGCCAATCTGGTCGATGGTTTTCGGCGCCTGGATCTTGTCCGAGGCCTTGCCCCTGCGCTTTTACATCGCGCTGACCATGATTCTGACCGGGCTGGCCATCAGCCAATGGTTTAGCCTGCGCAAGATGCTGATCGGGCGTTAACCGGCGACCGCCTCGACCTCGGCCACGATACCGTCGACGACTTGTGTCAACAGGGCATCATCCTCGCATTCTGCCATCACGCGAATCAGGGGTTCCGTCCCCGACTTGCGGATCAGCAGCCGTCCTTGCCCGTTCAGGCGCGCCTCGGCATCCGCAATGGCCGCTTTCACGGCGCTGGTTTCCAGTGGGGTTTGCCCCTCGCCGTAACGCACGTTTTTAAGCAGTTGTGGAACGGTTTCGAATTGCACCGACAGCTCGGACGCCTTGCGACCTGAATGCACCATCTCGGCCAGGAAATGCAGACCGGCCATCAGGCCGTCACCGGTGGTGGCATAATCGCTCATGACGATGTGGCCTGACTGCTCACCGCCCAAGTTGAACCCGCCTTCGCGCATCCTTTCGACGACATAGCGGTCACCAACGGCTGTTCGTTCCAGACGCAGCCCTTGCGCGGCAAGGTGCCGTTCCAACCCAAGGTTCGACATGACCGTCGCAACCAGCGCGCCGCCTTCAAGACGATCCGCCTTGGCCCAACAGGTCGCCAGCAACGCCATTAGCTGATCTCCGTCAGCCACCTGCCCGTTTTCGTCAACCATCACCACGCGGTCGGCGTCACCGTCCAGACAGATACCCACATCCGCGCCGTGCGCGACAACCGTCTCGGCCGCCAGCTGAGGTTTGGTCGAGCCGCAATTCAGGTTGATATTCTTACCGTTCGGCGCGATTCCGACCGGAATGACATCTGCGCCAAGCTCCCACAAAACCTCGGGCGCCGTGCGGTGGGCCGCGCCGTTGGCGCAATCGACCACTACTTTCAGCCCGTCCAGACGCAGATCGCGGGACAGCGAGGATTTTACCCGCTCACCATATCGAAACCGCGCATCATCCACCCGCCGGGCACGGCCAATGTTCTGTGCTTGCGCTGGTTTGACACCCTCTTCGATCAGACGTTCAATCTCCAGCTCAGCCTGATCGGACAGCTTGTACCCGTCGGGGCCAAAGAACTTGATACCGTTATCCTCAGCCGGGTTGTGGCTGGCCGAGATCATCACCCCCAGATCCGCGCGCATCGAGCGGGTCATCAACCCTACCGCCGGTGTCGGTACAGGACCCAACAGCAGCACGTTCATCCCTGTCGAGGTCAACCCAGCAGTCAGCGCGTTTTCCAGCATATACCCGGACAAGCGCGTATCCTTGCCGATCACCACCCGGTGCGCACCGGATCGATCGCGACGGAAATACCGCCCCACGGCAGCCCCAATGCGCAGGGCCATTTCGGCCGTAATCGGATGAGTATTGGCGGTGCCCCGCACCCCATCGGTTCCGAACAGCTTGCGCATTGTCTAACTCCGTAGTTACTCGTCTAGAACGGGATTACCGGACGGCGGCCCACAGACGCAAGGCCTGAGCGGTTTGAGCCACGTCATGAACACGCACGATCTGCATGCCTTGCGACAAACCGGCCAGTGCTACAGCGATTGATCCCGGCGCACGGGCATCCTTGCGCGGCTCTTGCCCGATTTGCCCGATAAAGCCCTTGCGCGAGACGCCCAGCAGAACCGGGCATCCCAAGCCATGGAAAAGGCTAAGATTTTTCAACAGTGTCAAATTATGCGCCTGGGTTTTACCGAACCCGATACCCGGATCGACCAAGATCTGATCGCGGCCCAGCCCAATCTGCTCCAGCTTTTCAACCTGACCTTCAAGGAAATCATAAACCTCCAGCGACACGTCATCATATTGCGGATCGTCCTGCATCACAGTTGGATCGCCCTGCATATGCATCACACAGACGGGCGCGTTAACCTCAGCGCAGAACGGCGCGAGATGCGGATCAAAGGTAAAGCCCGATACGTCATTGATTAGCCCCGCGCCTGTCGTCCACGCAGCCCGCGCCACGCTGGCCTTGCGGGTATCGATGGAAATCAGAGCATTCGTCTTGGCGCGAATGGCATCTATCAGGGGTTGCGTCCGGGCGATTTCCTCATCCTCGGGCACATAGGTAGCCCCCGGTCGGGTCGATTCACCGCCGATATCCAGAATGCTGGCACCATGCTCCACCATCCGCTCGGCAGCGGACACTGCCGTTTCAACCGAGTTGTGCACCCCGCCGTCCGAGAAGCTGTCGGGCGTGGCGTTGAGAATTCCCATGATCTGCGGGCGATCCATCGCCACACCAGCAATCTCTGCGCGTGGGCGCGTCAGACGGTTCAGTGCATCGGCTGGAATATCCCGCGCCGTGACAATCGTCGGCGCATCCGTGCGGGACAGCCGTTCTGCATGGGTGAACCACAATTCCTGCCCGGCAAGAGAAACCGCCCCGTCCGGGCGTACAGACCCGTGCTGTACCAGCGGTCGAAAATACGCAGTCACAGTTGCGCCTGATCCACTGGAATAGCGCGCAGAGGCGTCTTTGGAGCGTTCGGCAAGGCACCGCCGATCACCATCATTTCGCTGGCTTCAAAAGTGGCCGCAAACCAGGCTGCCAAGGCTACAGCGTCCGAAGGCGCCGCCGAAGGGCCATCAACCGCATCCAGCACAATCTTTGATGGGGCCCAGACACAAATCTGCCCATTCTTCATTGCCCAATCCAATTCCGTCCGCGTCGACACCACCACACAGCGATGATCCCGTGCGGCCAGAACCCAGGCGTTTTGCTCGATCGCCAGCAGATCAATCCGGCGTTGGGTCATCGCGTGACCAGTCTGTGGCAGCGTCAGTTCTGATGCGCCAACACACAGGATCAGCGGGCGCTGACGGTTCTCCAACTGATCAATCCAACCCGTCAGGTTGGCGGATGAAATGGCCTCGTTCGACAGGAATACCAACCGCGGATGGGGGCGTTCTTCTTCGACCACATCGTGGTGGATCGTGTCCTTGCCGCGCACGATTTCGACACCCAGCGCGCCCGGTCCACGATCAAGTTTTTCGATGCGAACAAAAGCTCTTACAGCCTGAGGCTCAAGCAAAATGCGCTCTGCCACGCGATCCGCCAACGTCTCAAGCAGGTTCAGACGTTCAGCCGCCAGTTCATGGGCAATCGCCTCGGTCACTCGGTCGTATGACAGAATGCGATCAACATCATCGTCAATCGGATCGGTCAGCGGCCGAACCTCTACAACAATGTTGAAGCAGATACGCTGTGTGGTGCCACGTTCGGCCTGAAAGGCACCGATCTCAACTTCAACGGTATGATCCCTGAGCGAGATGCGATCCAGCGGGCCGCGCGTCGCGGTCGCTTCTGACCGTTCAGACGGGTGCGCAAAAGCAAGGCGGATTTCAGAGCTCATTCGGCGAACCTTTTCGGGCTTGGTACACTAATCTACCAAATTTATAGGATGCGCGCGCATATAGCATCGCAACAAGCGCCATTCTAGTCGTTGATTGCGGCGTCAGGTTACGCGAAACCAGCTCATCATCCCGGATGCGGCGTGCCCCAGCATATGGCAATGCAGCAACCAGTCGCCCGGATTGTCGGCCACAAGGGCGATTTCACGGGTTTGTCCGCGCTCCACCAGCACCGTATCGCGCCATGGGCCAAGGCTGCCGTCGGGCAGGATTAGCCGAAAATGGTGCCCATGTAGGTGCATAGCATGCGGAAAAGCGGTTTCGTTGACGAACTCGATCCGGTGGGTACTACCGCGCTGCGCATCCAGAAAAGGGTCCAACGGGCGTTCAGCATACCCGTTCAAAGCCCAGAACCGGCCCAGTTGCGCCAATTCGCGGCCAGAAAGCTGCGTGCCGCCAAGCTGCGCGGATTCCAGCCACTGCATCGCACCACCCTGCAACGTCATCCGATGAACCGGGGCGCCGTCCAACACCACCTGTGCCAATGGATTCGCGGGCAAGAGCACAACGCCTGACCGGGCAGTCGTAGCCGAATTACCGGAAACCGGGAACCGCACCAGACCAAAGCCCCCGTCCCGCTCGCGACTGATCAGCCCGGCGACGGTGTCAGATTCCGCTGTTACGTCCACAATCAAGTCCGCGCGTTGAGCCGGGGCGAGTGGAAAACCGTCCTCAACCTCTAACGGGCTTTCAAGCGGCATTCCGTCCAGCGCAATGATCCATCCTGCCACCCCATCCAGAGCCAGATCGTAGATTCGCGCGTTAGAGGCATTGATCAGCCGCAGGCGCAAACGCTCGTGGCGGCGAGCGGGAAAAACAGGATCAAACTGGCCGTTGACCGAGATCAAGTTCCCCAACCGCCCGGCATGGCTTTGATCATGACCGTTGTCAAAATCCTCAACGATATGTCCGGTGTCTGGGTCCAGTCGCCAATCGTCCAGCATCAGTGTCAGGTCTTGGTCGACATCTGGCCCTGTAGCCTCTTCAACGATCAGCGGGCCGTATAAGCCGCGCGCCACCTGCTCGACCGAGCGGTTATGCGCGTGATACCAATAGGTTCCCGCGTCCGGGACGACAAAGTCATAATCGAACCCCTCGCCCGGTGCGATCACATCTTGCGTCAGGCCCGGCACACCGTCCATCGCGTTGTCGATCCGGATGCCATGCCAGTGCACTGTTGTTGGCTGAGGCAGCTCGTTCACCAACCTGCGCTGAACCCGCGCGCCCTGAGGCAAACGGATTTCGGCACCAGGTACACCACCGCCATAGGACCAGACAGGCGTTTGGGGAAAACCACTCGGGGCGATCTGCTGCATCGCAGTCTGTGCGATCAGATCAGAGCTTGATGCGCGGGCCGAGTGTGGCAGTACCGCCAGTGCGGCTGCTGATTGCAGAAATTGTCTGCGTGTAAACGTCATTGCGGGCCTCCTGGCCCGCAACATAGGTTATAAAACGCCCCGCGCCAGCAAGGTTCCAGCGCGGGTGCGTCAATCAGTTGCTCGCTGTTCGATAATTATGCCTGTAGAAAATATGAACTCCGATCCGCGCGGTTTCTTTATACACGCGCGACCAAGACGGACGAACCGCCGTGGTGTGATAGTGTGTGGCACCTTCGGTCAGTTCTTTGGTGACACCGTCGATGGCCGCACGCGCAACTTTAGCTACGCGCTCATACGCCTTCTTTTCGCGGATCACTTCCTTTTGGCCATCACAGGTGTAAGTGAACTGGCACTGGTATTTCTTACCGGTTCCCTGCTTGATCACGCCGCAAAGCGAGTCCGGGAACCGGCCACTGTCCACGCGATTCAGGATAACCTCGGCCACGGCAAACTGTCCGCGCACGCTTTCACCACGTGCTTCAAAGTACAGCGCCTCAGCTAGACACTTGAAATTCTCGTCCCCGGTGGCCTTGGGCTGTTGGTCCAGCCAATCCTTTGAGTACGACATTTTTTGGGGCTCAAGCTCTTTTCGGGGCTTGAACAGAGTCAGATAGTCGCGAAAATTCTGCCCGGGCACTTCGGTCCGGGTGACAAGTTCGCGTTCGGCAGTATCGGTGGCTTTCTTTTCAGCGAAAGACACACTTGGCAGCATGGTTGCCGCCAACGTGGCAGCAGCCAGTATGTATCGTAGCATCAGATAACCTCGCACAGGCACATATCGCGCCGTACCCTCCCCCGGCGGGCGCGACGAGGCATTTAGCGCAGTCCGGCGCAGACGTCCAGATCAGAAGAAAACGCAAGTGGAAAATCGCCCGTGGCGAAAATTAATTCTGCCACAAGGTTGCTTAAAAACCACTAATCCTAGGGCAAACAGCCTGTGTCAACCCCCAAGTCTGGACGAAATCGCCAGCTGAGCGGAAGCCAGCCGAGCGACAGGCACCCGGAACGGAGAGCAGGACACATAGTCAAACCCAAGATCGCGGCAGATGGCGATTGATTCGGGGTTACCGCCATGCTCGCCGCATACTGAAAGGGTAACATCCGGCTGGGCCTGACGTCCACGTTCCGCGCCGAGTTTCAGCAATTCTCCGACCCCGTCGGGGTCAAGCACATGGAACGGGTCCTCGACAAAAACGCCCTGACGAACATAGTCAGACATGAACCGACCCGCATCATCGCGTGACAGCCCGTAAGTCATCTGGGTCAGGTCATTGGTACCAAAGCTCAGGAATGCGGTTTGAGGGGCTATTTCATCCGCCCGTAAACAGGCCCGAGGCGTTTCGACCATCACGCCCAGACGGTATTCAAACTCTTCGCCCCGTTCGCCTGCAACAGACGCAGCGACCGAGTCGATACGGGATTTGACCAGCTCAACCTCGCGCTTGGCCGAAACCAACGGGATCATCACCTCGGGAACGACAGGCGCGCCGTCCTTGCTGGCCTCAAGCGTCGCCTCAAAAATGGCGCGTGCTTGCATGTCGTAGATCTCGGGCACAGTCACACCCAGACGCACACCGCGCAGACCCAGCATCGGGTTGTATTCAGTCATCGCTGCAACACGCCGTTCAACATCCGACACAGGCAAATCCAGCGCCTCAGCCAGCTCGCGCTGTCCACTGCGCGTGGTCGGCAAAAATTCGTGCAAAGGCGGGTCGAACAGGCGGATACAGACGGGCTGACCTTCCATGATACGGAACAGCTGAACGAAGTCTTCGCGCTGCATGGGCAGCAGACGCTCCAAAACCGCCGCGCGACCCGATGAAGTTTGCGCAAAGATCATCTCGCGCATCACGATCAGACGACCGGGATCAAAGAACATATGCTCGGTCCGACACAGGCCGATCCCCTGCGCCAAAAAGTTCCGTGCAGTCTGTGCGTCGGCCGGTGTATCCGCGTTGGCGCGGATGGCGATGTCGCGTTCATCATCCGCCCAGCCCATAAGCGTTTGAAAACAATCGTCCAAAGCTGCTTCAAGCATCGCGGGCTGTCCGGCCAGAACCTGCCCCGAGGACCCGTCGATCGTCAAAACGTCACCCGTCTTGAACACCCGCCCATCAGGGGCCGACAGCAGCCTTTTCTTGGTCTGGAACCGCATCTCGGACGCACCAACGATACAGGGCAAGCCCAAACCGCGCCCAATCACGGCGGCGTGGCTCGTCATACCGCCCTTTTCGGTCAGTACGGCGACCGCCGCATGCATCCCGCGCACATCTTCGGGCGAGGTTTCACGGCGTATCAGAATACACGGCTCGCCGCGCGCGGCGCTGGCCTGCGCCTCGGCGGCGGTGAACACGATCTTGCCCGTTGCAGCCCCAGGGCTGGCGGCAATACCGGTGGTCAGTACATCCCGTTCTGCCTCGGGGTGGACCTGACGGTGCAACATCTCGTTCAGGGAATGCGGATCGACTCGCATCACCGCCTCTTGCGGCGGTATGATGCCGTCTTCGGCCAGGCGAACGGCAATCCGCATCGCCGCCCGAGCGCTGCGCTGTACACGTACACCGTCCAGAATATGCACATGACCATTCTCTATCACGAACTCGACCTGCATTTCCTCGCGCAGCTTGGCGCGCATCAAGGCTGCGTGGGCCTTGAGTTCGGCAAATGCCTTGGGTGCAACCTCTTCCAGTGATTTCCCGCGCGGGTCCTTTTCCAGATACAGCGCTGCCACATCCGCACCCAGCGCATCGCGGCCTTGGCTTTGACTGAGATAACGACCGGTGATTTGCGGCAACCCAGTTGCAGGATCAATCAGTTGCAACACACCCGAGCCGCACTCACCCTGCCCCACGCCGGGGATCATTTCCTGAATGACCAAGCCCAACCCGGCATCCGCCGGCGCCCCCTTGGCCTGTCGCAGCAACCGGGCCGAGGTTCCATCCCACGCCCGCGCCATCGATCGAAGGACGGCAATCAGCTGCTCGCCCCGGTCTTGGGGAAATGCCTCGTCCGTTTCATCCTCATAAGCGCGCAAGGATTGGCTCAGCCCTTCGCTGCCATCCGCGCTGATATCGTCGAAAACATCCGCGTCCAGACGGGCCACATGAATTGCGTAGCTTTGGACAAAGCGCAAGTACAGCGCGGCGGCGGCCTCGGCGCCCATCGAATCCGACAGGTCAACGTAGCGCGCGTCGTTCATACCGATGTTCAAGATCGCACCGGGGCCACCCCAATCGGGGTCTTCGGAACTAGGCCGGACGCACAGCAACGCCGTCTGTTCAAACTGCTCCAGAACTGCGGCGATATCCGGTACCTGCCCTTCGGCAATCCGATGTACCGCGTCAAAGGACAGCGCCACCGTTCGCGGCACCGGAAGTTCCAAACGGACTAGACGTTGCAGACATTTCGCTCGCCCGCCGTGTGTGTTGGCGGCCACGGGCGCTTCGGTCGTTATCAGAGTGGTATGCGGATTATTCTGCACTGCAGCACCTTTTGGTTTCACCGCAGCATAAGCCCTTGCACCAATGGCGCAAGGGCGTTCTGGATTAACCTTCGATCTTGCTGAGGTCCGCCACGCTGGAACAAACCTGACGGATTTGGCTCAGCAGGTTCAGACGGTTGCGGCGCAGAATGTCGTTGTCCGTATTCACCTGAACCTCGTCAAAAAACGCATCGACCGGCCCACGCAGCTCCGCCATTGTCGTCATCGCCTTGGGGAAATCTTCGGCCTTGAGCGCCGGTTCGATCTTGCCCTGCGCCTGATCCAAAGCGGCAAACAGAGCCTTTTCGCTGTCCGTCTCCGCGAATTTCACATCCGCGCCATAGGAGTATTCGACGCCGTCTTTTTCCTCGGCCTGCGTGAGGATGTTGTTGGCGCGCTTGAACCCCTGCACAAGGTTCTCGCCATCCTCGGTCGCAATCACCGCATTCAGCGCACGGGCGCGTTTGACCAGCAGGTTGAGGTCGTCATTCCCCTCCATCGCAATACAGGCGTCGATGATGTCGTGACGAATACCCTCATCGCGGAGGAAGGTTTTGAGGCGGTCGTGGAAGAAGTTAAGAAGACTGGATACCAAACTAAAAGAGTACTCACCAAGTTCTTTCCAAACTTCTTTCTCATTTCCATTTGGATGAGGTACTTCCCCCATCAAAACGGCGGCCAGGCCATGCGCGTTCATCTCGTCGAAAAACATCATCAAACTAGTCAAGTTTGCTGACCGATATGTAAACTGTGTTCTAGATGTTGACGCCTTCTCGGAAATATGCCCCCTCTCATTCAGTTCTGAAACCTCAGACCTGAATTTGGCAACTGCCTTTTCGTCCAAGTCCCTATTGTGATACTTAAAGTAGTTGGCACGCGGTCGACCATCAAAATGCTGGTCCAAGTAGTTCACACTGTGGGAACTTAAACCTCCAAGTTCTTCACAAAACTCAGTCTCGTAATCAACAAACCCATCTGGGTCACGGAGGAGAGAAAACAGATGATCATTGATTGACTTGGTCAATGGAATTTTTAAATCATTCTCTAGTACCAACCGAATAACCCCCAACGCCGCACGGCGCAGGGCGAACGGATCCTTCGATCCGGTCGGCTTCTCATCAATCGCCCAGAACCCGGTCAGTGTGTCCAGCTTGTCGGCCAGTGCCACGGCCACCGACAGCGGCGCGGTCGGCACGTCGTCGGACGGGCCCAGCGGTGAGTAATGCTCCTGCGCAACGGCGGCCACGGTGGCGTCTTCGCCTGCGGCTTCAATATAATACCGCCCCATAAGCCCTTGAAGTTCGGGGAATTCATAAACCATTTCCGAGTTCAGATCAGCCTTGGCCAGACGCGCGGCTTTCTCGGCCTGATCCGCATCCGCGCCCGTCACCGGGGACAGTTCGCGAGCCAATGCCGCGATGCGGTCGATCCGCTCGGCCTGTGTGCCCAGCTTGTTGTGGAAAGTCACATTCTCCAGCGCGCGGGTCCATTGGGCGATGTCCGATTTGGCAACGCGCATGTCGTTTTCCCAGAAGAACTTGGCATCCGCCAGACGCGCCGACAGCACCTTTTGGTTCCCCGCCATAATGGTCGCGCCATTGTCGGCGGTCTCGCGGTTGGCGACGGTGATGAAACGCTCGATCCGGCCCGTCTTGGGGTTGCGGACCGAGAAGAACTTTTGATGCTCTTTCATCGAGGTCTGCAACACCTCGGGCGGCAGTTCCAGAAACTCTTCGTCGATCTTGCCCATCAGCACTACGGGCCATTCGACCAGACCGGCCACCTCGGCCAACAAACCCTTGTCATCGACCACTTCCAGACCCGCGGCAAAGGCCATGTTCTGGGCATCGTTCCAGATATGGTCTGCCCGGTCTTCTGGCTTTAGCACTACGAATGCACGTTTCAGCTTGGCAGCGTAATCGTCGAAGGACGTGACCGCGAACCGATCCGGCGCCATGAAACGGTGACCCGCAGTGGTGTCGCCCGCTTTGATCCCTTCGACCTCAAGCGGCACGACTTGCGCGCCAGCCTCATCGGACAGAATGCACAAGATTGAGTGCAACGGGCGCACCCAGCGCAGCGAACCGCCGCCCCAGCGCATAGACTTGGGCCAGGGAAAGTTTCGAATGGTGGTTTCAAGCACCTCGGCCACAATCTCGGCCGCAGGGCGTCCGGCTTTTTCGATAGTCGCGAAATAGACCGCGCCTTTGGGTGTATCGCGTTCTTCCAACTGATCGCGGGTCAGGCCCGCACCGCGCAGGAAGCCTTCGATGGCCTTGTCCGGTGCGCCGACTTTCGGCCCTTTGCGCTCTTCGCGGATCGTTGGGCTCTCAGTCAGAAGACCTTCGATCGCCAGCGTCAGGCGACGCGGCGTGGTCAGGGCGGCAGCCCCGGCATAGGTCAGACCGGCCTCAACCAAACCGTCGGTCATCCGTTTTTTCAGGTCCTCACCGGCGCGGGTCTGCATGCGGGCGGGGATTTCCTCGGAAAACAGTTCGATCAGCAGGTCGGGCATTTTCGGTCCTTAGAAATTAACGATCGTCTGAATGACGATGGCATTGGCGATATCCACAAAGAAGGCGGATACAAGGGGCAGCACGATAAAGGCAATAGGCGACGGGCCATATCGCTTGGTAACTGCGGTCATATTGGCAATAGCGGTCGGCGTCGCACCCAAAGCAAAGCCGCCGAACCCCGCAGACAGAACAGCAGCGCGATAGTTGCCGCCCATCACCGGAAACAGAACCCAGATCACGAACGCCACGGCAAACAGGGTCTGCGCACCCATGATAACGACGATGGCCAACCCCAGTTCGGCAATGGTCCAAAGCTGCAGGCTCATCAGCGACATGGCCAGAAACGCGCCCAGCGAAAACTCGGATATCAGCGCCAGCGAGGGAGTCCGAGACACCGGCGGCGCCTTGGGGGCCAGAGCTGCGCGAACATTGGCAATGACGATCCCCATGATCAAGCAGGGCACGAACAAGGGCAGTTTCAACCCGGTAGCCGCGATTGCCTCGCTCAAAAAATATCCGAAGATGATCGCCAGATTCAGATAGAGCAACACGCGCATGATGGTCAGGTGGTCGATCATGGTCTCGGCCTCGGCGGCATCATCCGGCAGCCCAACTGTGTGTTCTTCGTCCGGGCGTTCCGGGGTCAACTTCTTGCCTTCGACCAATAGACGGGCAATCGGCCCGCCCACCAGCGCGGCCAACACAAGGCCAAGCGTCGCCACGGCCACGCCGAGTTCAGTCGCGCCCTCAAGCCCGGTGACTGCGCCAACCTCGGGGGCCCACGCGATGGCGGTACCATGCCCGCCAATCAGAGACGCAGAGCCAAAGAGAACCCCAGCTTGGGCCGGATAGCCAAAGGCAACTGCTCCGGCGGCACCGACGGCATTCTGGGCAACTATTGTCACCAACGTCAGAATGAGCAGCAGGAACAAAGGCTTGCCGCCGGAAATCAAATCGGCAAGCCGCGCATTCAACCCAATTCCGGCAAAGAACACGATCAGCAGAAAATCCCGCGAGGCAAGGTCGAACGTCAGCTCAAGCCCTGCCACGACATACAGAACCAGCAATACTAGAGACGCCAGCAACCCGCCGGTGACAGGCTCAGGGATATTGAATTGACGCAGCGGAGCGACCCGAGAGTTGATCTCGGCCCCTATCAGATAGACCGCAATGCCAAGCGTGGCGGTCAGAAAATTGGGAATGTGAAGCATTTCCTCGACTTCGGGCATCTCAGTCCCCCGGCCGTGGCGGGCATTCCTCGCCCACAACCGTTCCGTCATAGGCTTTTTCACCGCAATTGTTCAGCGCGTGCCAGACATAGCCCTTGCCGTCAGTGGTCACCGCGACGATACGATCCACGCCATAGTGTATGTTCTTGGCCCCCATAAAAGCTTGCGCCTGTCCAGACTTTAGAGCCTCGGCAATGGCAACCGCGTCGTAGCAGTCAAACCAGCCCGGCGCGGTCAGCGGTTCGGGGTTTTCGACCGGCTGAAAAGCCGCAAGATCATCGCTCGTCATCTCGGTCTCAAAACACGCCCGGTATCGGATCGGAGAGCTGTCCGCATCAATCGCCTGAAACGCCGTGTACGGGATCGGCTGGGGTTCCTCTGCCCCCTCAACAAGCAATTCCACGTCCTTCCCTGGCTGGGGCGCGACGTCATAGTAGAACCCGTACACCTGAAGGTAATACATGCCCACCCCGGCCAAAGCCGCAGAAACAATAAGGATGATTGCAAGCAGTTTTCCGGTCATCTTCTCAACATCCCGATCACGCGGCCTCTTTCAACTTGGCGGAAAATAGGCCAGTTTCCAAACTGATACAGGTCGGAACGAGGCTATTCGAATGGACATGACCCTTGCCGTTGGGTTCTTCGGCGCGCTGTTTGCGATTATGAACCCGATCACCAACCTGCCCGTTTTCCTGAGCGTCACCGACGGCCTGACGCCCACCGACCAGCGCAAGGTCGCGGCGAAAACCGCCACGTACTGCCTGATCCTGGGCGGAGCGTTTGCGGCCATTGGCAATCAGACGCTTGGCCTGTTCGGCATCAGTGTGGATGATCTGCGTGTTGCAGGCGGTTTGGTCGTTCTCATGATCGGTCTGAATATGCTGAACGGCAATGAAAGTACCTCGCACCATGGAACCAAAGGGGAAAAGCAGGCTTACCCCGAACCCGCGACGGTCGCCTTCTACCCGCTGGCCTTTCCTATTCTGGTCGGTCCCGGCACGATCACGACGCTGATCCTGTACGCCCACCATATCGCAAAACCCATAGACGCCATCATCTATGCGGGCGTGTTTCTGGTGGTTCTGTTTTTGTTGTTCATCACCTTCTGGAACGCTTCGGCCCTGGCCAAACGCCTGTCCGACAACGCGCGCGTAATCATGAGCCGTTTCATGGGCATGATCCTGTCGGCCATCGCGATCAGCATGATCGCGGATGGCCTGAAAGTGCTGTTGCCGGGATTGGCCTGAGCCCGCCATCAGGCCTCGAACCCGGCTGCCCCGGTCTGTACAAACGCATCGGCACATTGCTTGGCCAGCGCCCGGACCCGGCCGATATAGGCCTGCCGTTCGGTCACCGAGATCACGCCCCGCGCGTCCAGCAGGTTAAAGATGTGGCTGGCCTTGATGCACTGATCGTATGCGGGATGCGCCATCACGATGCGCTTGCCGGTTTTGGGATCGTCATGGTCCTGCGCCAAAATAGCGGCGCATTCTGCCTCGGCCTCTTCGAAATGGCGCAGCAGAACTTCGGTGTTGGCCACGTCAAAGTTCCAGCGGGCGTATTCCTCTTCGGTCTGTTTGAAGATGTCGCCATAGGTCAGCGGGCTGGGTGATTGCGGATCGTTAAAGGGCATGTCCATCACGTGATCAATGCCCAGCACATACATTGCCAGACGCTCCAGACCATAGGTCAGTTCACCCGAAACGGGTGTGCAGTCATGGCCGCCGACTTGCTGAAAATAGGTGAACTGGCTGACTTCCATGCCGTCACACCAGACCTCCCAACCCAGACCCCAGGCGCCCAGTGTGGGGCTTTCCCAGTCATCTTCAACAAAGCGGATGTCATGCAGGTCCATATCTATACCGATGGCCTGTAGGCTACCCAGATACAGCTCTTGTAGATCCGGCGGGCTGGGTTTGATCAGCACCTGATACTGGTAATAGTGCTGCAACCGGTTGGGGTTTTCACCGTATCGCCCATCGGTTGGACGGCGCGAGGGTTGCACATAGGCCGCCGCCCACGGCTTTGACCCCAAAGCGCGCAGCGTGGTGGCCGGGTGGAACGTACCTGCACCGACCTCCATGTCATAGGGCTGCAGGATCGCGCAGCCTTTCGAAGCCCAATAGGTCTGAAGTCGCAGGATAATTTCCTGAAAAGAACGTGGTGCGCTGGACGGTTCGGTCATGACATTCCCTTTGGGCACGTCTGCGCCCTGTTCCGGTCGGTTTTGTCCTTCCTATGCAAGGGGCCAAGGGGCGTCAACGGGCCAATCGGGTTGGGCTGTCACTGCACCGCCACACTGGAAATTCCCCGTATTCCAGGCATGGCTTTCTGCGGTTCAATTCGCGTAGTCTGCCGCAAAGCTAAAACACTGCGAACACGGGCAGACAATGACACGCATATTCACTGTAATTTTGTTTCTATTTTCTATCGGCGCAGGCGCCGTATCAGCGCAACAGGACGCTGGCGTCTGGGTTCAGGTCGAGGCGCGCCCTTCGCTGCGCGAGGCACAAGAGCGCGCGCAGGCTTATTCGAGCCTCTTGCCGGACGTAAACGGATTTCGCCTGAACTCTGGCTGGTATGCTATTGTTATCGGGCCTTATTTGCGCAGTGACGCTGAACAGGTACTGGACGTTTACCGTGCCGAAGGGCAGATACCGGCTGACAGCTACATAGCCTTCACCAGCTCTCTGGGTCAGCAGTTCTGGCCAGTCGGTGCGAATATCCTGAACCGGGGAGTGGTGACACCGCCCGTCGAAAACACTCCACAACCGGAAGCGACCGTTTCGGGGTTGTCGGCTGAGCCCGCAGATGAAACCCGCTCGCAAGCCCTACAGTCCGAACGCCTGCTCACTGCGCAAGAGCGTCGGGATTTGCAGACAGCCTTGCAGGCCGCAGGGTTTTACAACGCCACTATCGACGGCGCGTTTGGTCAAGGCACGCGCCGATCGATGGGTGACTGGCAACGATTCAACGGTTTTGAAGCCACCGGCGTTCTGACCACAGCGCAGCGCAAGTCGCTGATGGATGACTATAACGCGCCGCTGATCAGCGTCGGCATGGCGCGATATTCGGACCCGCAGGCAGGGATTGAACTCGACCTGCCATTGGATGTTCTTGCCTTTGACCGCTATGAGGCCCCGTTCGCGCATTTCAAAGGCACCACCGACCTGGATGCCAAAGCGCTGCTGATCAGTCAGAAGGGCGACAAGGCGACCCTACGCGCGCTCTACGAGGTCATGCAATCGCTAGAGATCGTCCCACTGGACGGCCCCCGACAATTGCGCGGTGATCGCTTTACACTGGAAGGTCGCGGGAACGGGGTTGTCTCGTACACCCAGGCCGCGCTGAAGGACGGCCAGATCAAAGGCTTCACGCTGGTCTGGCCCGAAGGGGATGAGGCCCGCCGGGCACGGGTTCTGGCCGCGCTCAAGGCCAGCTTCACCACAAACAGCGCCGTTCTAGACGCAGGGGCCGGTGCAAATGCCGAGCAACGGATCGATCTTGTTTCCGGCCTGCAAATCCGCAAGCCGCGCCTGTCCCGGTCCGGCTTTTTCACCGATGCTAGCGGTACAATCCTGACGGTATCCGAGGCCACCGACAGCTGCACCCGGATCACCCTGAACGACGATCAGGAAGTTCGGGTCGCCTGGGCCGATGCTGATCTGGGCGTGGCCGTTCTGCGGCCCCGGAACAACCTTGCGCCGATCAGCGTCGCGGAATTCGGCACCGATCAACCGCGCATCCAATCCGAGGTCGCAGTGTCGGGCTTTTCGTATCAGGGCGCATTGGGGGCGCCGACGCTGACCTATGGCCAGATTACTGACGTGCGCGGCCTGAATGGAGAAGACGGAGTGAAACGTCTGGCGATGGCCGCCCAGCCGGGCGATGCTGGCGGACCTGTTTTCGATGACGCCGGTCAGGTTGTCGGCATGTTGCTACCCACCCCGTCCGATGGGCGCACCCTACCCGCCTCGGTCAGTCTGGCAGCCACGGCTGAGCGGTTGAACGCGGCGCTTGAACAGGCAGGCGTCTCGGGCCAACCGGGTCAATCGACTGCCGAGATCTCACCCAACGAACTTAGCCGCAGAGCCAACGGAATGACTGTTCTGGTGCATTGTTGGGATTAATTTGATCCCCAAAAGTGGAACGCCGCCCCTTTGGGCGGCGTTTTTTTTGTTTACACGATATCAGGCGTTACGCGGATCAAGGTTGGAACCGGCGCGTCAAAGGCCGCGCGCACTGCAGTCTGCATCTCCGCCAAACTAGTAGGCGCGGCAGACAGGGCCCCGAAAGCCTCAGCCAGTTTGCAGAAATCCGGGTTGTGGGCGATCACCGCGTTCGGCGCGATCTGACCTCGGACCATGCTGTCCTCGATCTCTTTCAGCTTGCCGTTGTCCCATAGGATAATGGGCAGTGAAAGGCCCAGCTCGACCGCCACACCAAGTTCCATCATCGTATAGTGAAACCCGTAATCCCCGGCGACCACGGCTGTTGGTTTGTCCCGACGCGCAACCGCACCGCCAATACCAGCGGGCAAGCCATATCCCAGCGTGCCAAAGCCGGTCGGGTGATGCCAGTGATAGGGATAGGCCATGTCCCAGACCTCTTTCCCGGCATAGGCGATTTGGGTCATGTCGGAATAGATCATCGTATCCGCCGGCATGGCATCGCGCAGAGCATCAAGCACCGGAACGATCCCCGGCCGCTCGGCATCGACCTCGGCGCGCCAGCGTCTGCGTGCGTCGGTGATTTCTTCCGGCGTCCAACCCGTTGCAGGTTTTACCTTGTCAATCGCACCCCACAAGGCATGCGCAAAGCTTTCCCCATCAGCCTGCAGCTTGATGCCTGCACGATGGTGATCGGACAGAACCCTGGGATCAAGATCGACCCGCACCAGATGAGCGCTGTGCCCCAGGTTGTCGCGCCACAGATCGACCTCGCCCAGTTCGGCACCTACGGCGACTACAAGGTCAGCGGACCCAATCACCTCGGCGCTGCCGGGGCGCGTCAGCATGGCACCAAAGTCCAACGCATAGCCCTGCCCGGCCATCCCACGCCCAGCAAAAGTTGTGAAGCAGGCTGCTCCCAGTTCCGTCAATATCTGCCGCCACAGATTAGACCGCGCGCCACCGCCCAAAATGAACAACGGCCTGCGCGCGATATTCAACAAAGACATGACCGGAGCAATATCGGGCGGCAAAACCTTGGTGCGCAGCCCCGGCTGATTGGGAAACGGCGCGGGGTCGGCATCGGCCTCAAGCTGGGCAATCGGCACCTGAATATGTTTGGGGCGCGGTCGGGACAGTTCGAACTCTTCAAAAGCACGCTCGACCAGACCATAGGCGGCCTGTGCGGAATTGGCCTGCCGCGACCAGTCAGTCACGGTTTCAGCCGCCCCAAGCTGATCCTTCATCTGATGCAATTGCCCATGCACCGCTTGCGTTTCATCCAGACAAGAAGACATCACCAGCAGTGGCACCGAATCCGTATAGGCCTGCCCCATCGGTGTCATGATATTGCACAGCCCCGGCCCGGTGATCACATAGGCGACGCCCGGCTTGCCGGTCGCGCGGGCATAGCCATCGGCCATGAACCCGGCCCCCTGTTCATGCCGGGCCAACACATGTGTGATGCCAGCTTCTTCGATGCCGCGATACATTTCCTGATTGTGAACACCCGGAATGCCAAAAATCACGTCAACGCCCCGATCTTTCAACATATGCGAAATCTGGGCCCCCAAGGGTCTTTTCATTAGTTTCTCCAGAATTGGACGGTGAACAACGCGTAGACGGCCAGCAGTTCCAGCCGTCCGACCAACATGCCGATGGACAACAACCATTTGGCGGTGTCATTCAGCCCGGCGAAATTTCCTGCCGGACCGATCTGGCTGCCCAGTCCCGGCCCCACATTGGCCAGTGCGGTCGCAGCCCCCGAAACCGAAGTGATGAAGTCCAACCCCGTCAGCGCCAACGCCCAGGCCAGCACACCCAGCGACAGCACGAAGAACATGAAAAAACTCATCACCGAAGTCAGGACATCCGTCCCGATCGTGCGCCCGCCATATCGCGGGGCAAAAACGCCATGCGGTGACCGGATACGGCGAATTTGCGTTTTGATCGACGCAAACAGCAGCTGATACCGGAAAATCTTGATCGAACAGGCGGTCGAGCCCGCGCATCCGCCGATCAGACCGATCAAAAAGAACAGCATGACCGGGAAACTGCCCCACGTCATGTAATCAACGCTGGCATAACCCGTACCCGAAATGATCGAGGTGATGTTGAACAGCGATTCCCGGAACGCCTGTTCCCAATGATGTGGAAAGACTACGGTTAGGAACACCGCCATGACCACGACCAGCACCAGGATTGTCGCCAGGAATGTCTGTATCTGGCTGTCCTGCCACAGTGAGTTCGTGTTGCCATTGGCGAATTGAACATAGCGCACGAAAGGCAGCGCCGCGAGGATCATAAAGACCGCAGCCGCATACTCGGTCGGCCCCGAGAAACTGCCGAAGGACGTGTCGTAGTTCGAGAACCCTCCGGTCGCGATGGTTGTCATCGCATGCACCACGGCATCGAAAAACCCCATCCCCAAGCCGGCGTAGACAAGCGCGCAGACAAAGGTCAAAAAGACATAGATCAGGGATATCTGCCCAGCGATCTCTTGCGCGCGCGGCAGGATTTTCCCCATGGTTTCAAACCCTTCCGAACGGAAGATCTGCATCCCCCCCACGCGAAGTTCGGGCAGGAACACCATGGCGACTACAATAATCCCAATGCCGCCCAGCCATTGCAGCAATCCGCGCCACAACAGCAAACCCTGTGGCAGATTATCAAGCCCGGAAATGACAGTCGAACCAGTAGTGGTCAGCCCCGACATAGCCTCAAAATAAGCATCGACAAAGCGCAGCTCGGTCTCGCCGAATAAAAACGGGATTGCGCCGAAAAAGGGCAACGCCACCCAAACGCCGGTGGTCAGCAAAAAGGTCTGACGGATCGTCAGACCTTCGCCCACTCCGTTCGAACAACTGATGGACAGGATAACGCCCGTCAGCATGGTGATCACGCCGCTTCCCAGAAAAACAGGCCATTCGCCCCGGCCTTCGATGAAATCCGCAAGCATGGGAAGCATCATGGTCGCCCCAAGAATGGCGACCAACAGGCCAATCACATATCCAACCGGGCGCATATCCGTCATGAGGCGCAGCGTTGGCGCGCCTGCACGACTGTGTCAAGCGGATGTCCCGTTTACTCGTCGGTTTTGCTGACGGGTGTGGGCATTGCGGGCGGTTTTGAAGGCGCGCGCGTCCGGTTCTGAGGTGCCGCAGACTTGGCTGTATTCGCCAGAGGCGCCACAGGTTTCGCCTCGGCTTTGGGGGCCACAGGCTTGGCGGCAGGTGCAGCCGTTGGTTTTGCCGTCACCGATTTCGCCGCCTGCACTTTGGGCGCGGCTGGCTTGGCTGTGGCCTTGGGTGCGGCAGGTTTCGCTACTGCCTTTGGAGCCACGCGTTTTGCGGCAGGTTTGGGTGCGGCAGGTTTTGCCTCGGGCTTGACGGCCGCAGGTTTAGGCGCTGCAACCTTGGCCACTGCTGGCTGGGAGGCCGCATTTGCTACAACCGGTTTAGGTGATTCGGCTTTTGGGGTCGCTGCCGTCTTGGCCCGAACGCGCGGCTTGGACTTTGGTGCGGCGGTCGTTTTGACCTTGGCTACAGGCTTGGCAGCTGCCGCCTTGGATTTGAATTCCGGTTTCTTTTTGGCAGGTGCAGGAACCGACGAAGACGCGTGCAGAGCATTCACTGGAACGAAAGGCAGCTCCATGGCCGAATTCGCCAAAATCTGCATGATCTTCAGTTGGTTGCTGACTGCATAACCGGCCAGTCGAATGGCCGCCGCCTGAAACTCAAGCGGTTGGGTAATCGGATTCATTAGTCATTTCTCCTGTAAAAGCGAAGCAACCTTCCAAGAAAAGAACCGCTCTGCCCCACCCCGGTATTAGGGGCGAGTGACCAAGGCCTGAAATCCCCGGACATCGCACGTCGCGGCTTCCTTTTCAGAGTGGCCCGAGGGCTGACACGCCCTCACACCATGGCTGCGTTCACGGATAGTTTAACGCGAAACACACTGCGCGTGCAGAAATATTGCTGCAATGCGGCAATTTTTCGCCAATTGGATCAAAATGAGACAACAGGATGCTCTTTTCGATCTACCCGATGTGAAACAGGGTCGAGAACAAGCGTGGATCCAAGCTGGCGGAAACAAAGGTTGGCCCTTCGGTCAGCACCGACACTGCGTCGTGGCTGTGCAGGCTTTCCTGATGGCTGGCCACAACACGGAAATCACCGACATGATGATCGGCCAGAAGCTCGGCACAAAACAAGCGCGCGGCGTCTTCGACAAAGATTGGGTTCGCGGCATTCAGCTCAGCAAAGGCCTGTTCGTCCTCGCGCTTGACCATCACTTGCGTTTCGGTCGGTACGGCGCGGCGGCACAGGGCAATCAGATCTTCGAACCACAGGCAATCTGCTTTGCAATCAACAACAACGGAAATCCGCGCAACAGAACGCTGGGAATGCGGTGTCGCCAGTTGCCCCCGTGTGGACCGCGCATGTTCGCTCAGCTCAAGCGAACATGGGCAGGTGGATGAATAGACATAGTCCAGATGGATGATCTTCTGACGTACGCCGTTTTGTTCGACCAATTCCAACGCGATGTCGTAATACTGATACCCTTGCAGCCCCGATCGCAGGCTTTCCACCCGGTCCGGGTAGGATAACCGCATCTGGATACGCGCATCGAAACTGTCCAGATCGGTCATATAATCGTCCAGCGCAGCCTCCATGACCTCAAAACTGAACGTACGCTCGGCATGTTTGTAGAACGAGCGCATGATGCGGGACATGTTGATGCCCTTCTTTTCGGCATCAAGGCTGACCGTTCCGGTGACCGAGGTTTCAAGCGTGAGATCCTCACCATGTTTACGGTGGAACCGAATCGGCAATCGGAAATTAGAAATGCCCACATGCTGAATTTGTTGCATGGCCCCGCGGATCAGGCTGGACGGTCCGTTTTGAAGGTCCGGCAACGATGCCCGATAGGCCGCGTCAACTGTGAAGTCTTCGGCATATTCTCGCGACAGCGAAGGATAATTCACTGGAACCAGCCCGGGCACGAGGCGCGCAATTGCAGGATCAAGCTGGCTGATCTCAGCTTCACTCGCGGACTCGGCCCATTTGCGCAGCGTTCTAAGCGCGGCGGCGGCGTCTTCATTGTCAGGTGCGTCTTCAATGGTGCGGGGGTACACATTCATCGAACGGGGTTCCTCGGTTGGTCGCCGGACTATATACAGGTTCGACGCTTTTTCCAGTTTAACCGTATACGCATCAAAGTACGGCCCGGATGAAAATCCGCAAACATCGCGGGAGTTACGCCGCGTTTACGCAGTTTCACCCAAGGCATAACAGGATATAGAGCGTAGTTAGCGCTGAGAAACGTCCAAAGCGCGCTTAATATCGGCAAGCAGGTCGCCCGCATCCTCCAGACCGATGGACAGGCGGATCAGGCCGGGAGTAATGCCCAACTCGTCTTTCTGCTCATCGCTCAGCCGTTGGTGGGTCGTGGTCGCTGGATGGGTCGCAATCGATTTGGCGTCGCCCAGGTTGTTCGAAATCACCGGAATCGTCATCGCGTTGAGGAACGCAAACGCAGCCTCCTTTCCGCCCTTGATGTCCAGCGACAGAACGGTGCCGCCCTTACCGCCCAACTGTGATTGAACCAGCGCATTCTGCGGATGCGTCTTTAGCCCCGGATACAATGTGCGTTCCAACGCGGCGTGACCCTCCAGTGCCTCAGCCACGATCTGGGCCGTCTCAGCCTGAGCATTGACCCGCAGGGTCATCGTTTCCAGACCTTTCAGCATGATCCAGGCGTTAAACGGGCTCAGCGCCCCACCGGTGTGCTTCAGATAAGGCTCAACGGTGCCGCGGATGAAGTCCTTGGTGCCGATGATTACGCCGCCCAGCGCACGCCCCTGCCCGTCGATATGTTTGGTCGCCGAATAGACCACAACATCCGCGCCCTGCTCGATCGCACGCGAAAACACTGGGGTCGAGAACACATTGTCCACGACCACCATCGCACCAACTGCATGGGCCAGTTCGGCTACGGCCGAGATGTCGATCACCTCAAGCGTTGGGTTCGACATGGATTCAAAGAACACAGCCTTTGTGTCGGGCCGGATCGCTGCTTTCCATTCGTCCAGATTGGTGCCGTCTACAAAAGTTACATCTACACCAAACCGGGTCAGGATATTCTCGACAATATACAAGCATGAGCCGAACAGCGCCTTAGCCGAAACGATGTGGTCGCCTGCCTTCAGCATCGAGGTCAGCGCGCCATTGACAGCCGCCATGCCCGAAGCTGTGGCGAAAGCATCCTCGCCCCCCTCAAGCGCCGCGATACGCTGCTCAAACATCGACACGGTGGGGTTGCCATAGCGGGCATAGATGAACTCATCCGGGCCACATTCCAGAAAACGGGCCTCGGCCTGTTCGGCATTCTCATAGACGAACCCCTGGGTCAGAAAGATCGCCTCGCTAACCTCATTGTATTGGCTGCGGCGGATGCCGCCATGGACGGCTTGAGTGCGTTTGTTCCAGCTTTCGCTCATGTCATTCCTCTCGACCTTTGCCCGGCAAAGGCATCAAAAAAACCCCAGACGCGGTCAAGCGAAAGGGGCCTTTCATCCTGACCTTTTAGCGGTGTTGTTTAGCGTGGCCCGCAATCCGGTAACAAATCGCCACGTAGCTCTGCGAGAGGCAATACGCTTCGGGCGGTTTGCCGTCAAGCCCGGCGTTCCCCCGGTCACGGTTGCGTAATCGGCCCTTGCCGCCCCGTCAGAAACCCGCATGATCCATTCAACAAAAGGAGGGCACATGGCGGACCCGATTGATCTGTATTTTTGGCCTACCCCCAACGGGTGGAAGGTATCCATCGCGTTAGAAGAGATGGAGTTGCCCTATTCCACGCATCTGATCAACATCGGCAAGGGCGATCAGTTCGACCCCGAGTTCCTGAAGATTTCGCCCAACAACCGTATGCCTGCAATCTTTGACCCTGACGGGCCCGACGGCGCGCCGGTTTCCGTGTTCGAAAGCGGGGCAATCCTGATGTATCTGGCTCGCAAGACCGGGCGGTTTTATGGCAATACCGAGCGTGACCGGATCGCGGTCGAAGAATGGCTGATGTGGCAGATGGGCGGCGTTGGCCCGATGGCCGGTCAGGCGCATCACTTCCTGAAATACGCACCCTATATGGACCCACCGCAGGACCTGCCCTATGCAAAAGACCGCTACCGCACCGAGGTCGGGCGTTTATACGGCGTGCTGGATCGACGGCTGGCCGACAACGAATATGTCGCGGGCGACTTCTATTCCATTGCCGACATGTCAATCTGGGGCTGGGCCAGCCTATGGGAAGGCCAGCAGCAGGTGTTAAAGGACAAGCCGCACTTTACCCGCTGGCTGGAGACGGTCAGTGCCCGACCCGGCGTCCAAGCCGGTCGCGCACTGCATGCCGAATTGCGTGGAGATAATCGTGACAAGCAGGCGCAAGAGACCTTGTTCAAGCGATAAATCACATCGATCCAGTGTCAGCTGTGAGCCCATAGCGGACCGACACCGTGAATCGAACTACTATTGTGGAGAGTACCAAATAGGCGAAGTATAGGCGCGTTCCTGTGCTGTCATAGGGACGCCATCCGGCATGTCTATTCCGAATTTCACTGCATCATACGCCGTCCAGCGAGGGGTCGGAATTTCCATAACCCGGGCATAATAAAATGCGCTTTCCGAGGATCGAAATCTGGGTCCTGCCACACAGTTCCCAGCTCAGAGGCTCCAATTGTGTTGGTCCACGAGGGGATAGAAAGGTCCACTGTGGTGCCTACTGACGGCAACTTGCCAGCGGCATCTGGTTCGCGGGAACCAGACCAGGCCACGTCGTAGACTTTTTCCCGTTGCTCTCCATCTGCATCTAACCAGCCCTTTATGATCTGGATCTGATCCAGGTTTGCTCCCATCGGATCACGAAGCGCATATACTAGAAAGGAAGGTGCGCCTTCACCGGGGTAAAGATCACCACCCATCGGCACCCTTTGCTGTATCCCACAAGCGCCAGGTCGCGCCGTAGGGCATCTTCTTCGGTAAAAGAATATCCTCCGAACATACGGACGCGCATTCTGGGCCCTGTAGTTGCGTAGGTTTCACGCCGATGCATCGCATCCCAAATGGCTTCTCGGGAATTCTCCTGCGCCCACACAGCTGTCAAACCACCAGTAATGTATTGCGACGAAAGCAGCGCAACAGTCCCGTCAGCATAGGTCTTACTGACATGTTGGCTGCGCTCTTCGCTGGGCTCGTAACCGGTGAACTTCCCGAAGAAATTGTCGTTATCTGGAGCCGTTAAACCTGTGTGTGTCACTGGCCCCACCTGGCCAAACTTGAACGGGTTTACTCCCAAAGCCTTTTCCAAAGATAAGCCTCGAAGTAACCCGGATCGAGCGTATTCACCGGGCAACATTGCTGGCTCTTTCGGAACCGAAGCATCCAGATTGCCGTAATCCCATGTTTCGAAGTCAGCAAATTCATCGTCAGGTGATAGGAACGGGTGGGCCTCACCATCTCCCTTAATCTGCGTTGGTTCGTATAGTCTTTCCCATTTGTTTCGCGCTTCTGCGTATGCGGGATCTAACGGCACCCCATCCGCGAAGTCATCGACTAACGGGAACATCCAGCCGTTAGACAAGTTCCCATTATGTGGAATAGCAAGAACACGCCCGCCTATCGTTTGCTCATAGTTCTCCAACCACTTCCAAAGATCACGAGGGTTAGGTGAGCCCACAGGTGGCGTTGTTGTATAAGGCAGTATCTGTCTTGTGAGCTCAGGGCCATCGCGAAAGATCACATTTCGGTGCAAATTGTTCCCTGCGACGAGAGATGTCCATTCATAGGCGATAAAGGTGCTGAACACGCCCGGATCATTGTACTCTTCCGCGGCATCGATAATTTCGCCCCAAACACGGGCATACGCAGGGTTGCCTGGTTGATAGTTCAGCGCAGGGGAAACCTGTCCTTGCGCAAACGCGGCTGTAAGCTCAAGCGCAGCCGCTAGAGCGGCTTCCTCCTTATTGAATTCTTCATGGAAATATCTGCCTTGCTCATCTGCCAAGATGTTGGGAGCACCTCCGATTATATCGGTAATCGCACCCATAGCATCCGAATGATCTGTAATCATAAAGAAATCGAGAGGCCTCGACAACTTTACAGGTTGCCCCGTGTTCGACACAACTTCTTCGCCACGCGCAAACCGATAGGCATCATGAGGCATGAGGCGCGTACCGCCCCACCAGCATCCCCGGAAAGACCAGTGTGAACGTGAGTGTCACCAAAATAGACTTGAGTTGGATACGCACGTTCGGCGTAAGGTGAATAAGGTCGACCGGAAGGGCCTGAAAGGCCTGACGGATTTATTGCATCCTGAGCTAGGACTGGGCTCCCAGAATGAGAGCTGCCGGCAAAACATAGCGAAACAATTTTTCCTCCATAATTGAAGGCACCATAGCACAACTCTGCTCGAGAAGTTATTTCGACTGAGTTCGAAGGTTTGCTAAGTCCGCATTGCAGACCTATCCCCCCGCCCGCACCATCACATCCAGCTCCGCGAGATATCCTCAACATCTCTGCGTTCAAATTGGGCACCAAATGCGCACAGCATTTCGACATGCGCTGAGGCAACAAGGGAAAGCCAGCACAGAGCAATTTGTTCAAGCGATGAGAAATCCCTGCTATACTCTGGCTTTGAATAGGAAAAGGATTTTGCAAAGCCCAGACTGGTCCACGCCGCGACACCTGCTTTGAGGCTGATCAGGCGACCATTGGTCGGGCCGGAAAATGAACGAGTTGTTTTATGCGAGTTTTAACCCCTCTGTTTTTTTTATGCGCAGGTATGGCGAGTGCCGCGCCAGATTGCGAGGAGCCTGCGCAGGCTCAACCGCATGAACTGGTGGCCTATGACCCGTCCGCTGAATTGGACGTCCTGTTGGAGGAAGACGCCGCCGCAGCCCCCACCAAGCGCGAACTGACTGTATCCCCCAGACCGCGACTGCGACCCTGCAAATTCCGTCAGATCGAGGTTGGCCGCGAACGGATGCGCGATCGCGGTGCGGTGTGTGGTGACTGGACCATTCTCGGCGAGAGCCGAAAACCCTTTAGAGGAAAGTACAGGGGATGCGGCATTGCCGATCCCGTGCGTATCCGCGTGGTGTCTGATGTCTTTCTCAGCCAATTGGCGCTGATGGATTGCGAAACCGCCATCACGCTCAAGACTTGGCTGGAGAACACGGCCAAACCGACCTTTGCGGATCAGGGTGGCGGTTTGAAAGGAATTCGTCTGGCCGGCCATTATGCGTGCAAGACACAGAACAATCAGCCGCGCGCGCGAATGTCGGAACACGCCCGCGGTCGCGCGATTGATATCTCATCTTTCGTACTCATGGATGGCACTGTGATCACGGTACGCGACGGGTGGACAGCTGAAGATACAAGCGACGCCATGCGAGAGCTTCATGCAGGTGCTTGCGGTCTGTTCGGCACAGTTCTGGGTCCGGACGCCGACCGCTATCACAAAGGGCATTTCCATTTTGACACAGCGCGCCGCCGCAGCGGATCTGTTTGTCGCTAGAGGCCTAACCCTCCCCCCGTACCAATACATCCAGCATTGATGAGATATCCTCGATCTCTTCCGCGATCACATGGGTCACCGAATGCGCCCGCTGCATCCGGCCCGTGACCCGCAACAGGCGCCCGGAAATCACCGCGCGGCGGAATTGTTCGTAGATTTTCCGCCAGACGACCACGTTCACGATACCGGTCTCATCCTCAAGCGTGACAAAGATCACCCCCTTGGCTGTCCCCGGTCTCTGCCGCAGAATCACCAGCCCGGCGACAGCCACGCGCGCGCCTTCGGGCGGGTCGTCCAGCCGGTTGGCTGGCAAACAGGTCGGCGGGCGCGGCCAGTTCCAGTTTGAAACCGCAGGATGAACAGGGGCAACAAGCATGAGAACAAAAATAGAACAAACTGCAGGAAAGTCCAGACACGGCGTGTTGAGTCGCAAATGGTACTGGAAAGACCTAAACGCCTTCACTAAGGAAGAATTCGACAACCGAAAAAGGAAGACGCACGCAATGGCAAAGATCACCTATGTCGAGCATGGCGGTACCGAACATACAGTCGAGGTCGCCAACGGGCTGACAGTCATGGAAGGGGCCCGCGACAACAACATCCCCGGCATCGAGGCCGACTGCGGCGGCGCGTGCGCCTGCTCGACCTGCCACGTCTACATCCACCCCGACTGGGTCGAGAAAGTCCCAGGCAAGGATGACATGGAAGAAGACATGCTGGATTTTGCCTATGAGCCCGACCCGACCCGTTCGCGCCTGACCTGCCAGATCAAGGTCACGGATGAGTTGGACGGTCTGGTGGTACAGATGCCCGAAAAGCAGATCTAATGCTTTCCAAAGCGCCGCGTCTGTCCGCCCGTCTGTGGCAACATCGGGCACGCGGCGCGGTGCTGTCGTTGAGTGTGTGGCTGACGGGGATGGGACCAGCAACTGCAGACACCATCACAAGCGCCCGCTTCACTGAGCCAACGACACGCTATGCCCATGGCGTACTGGGCGACGACATCGAATATGGCGCGCTTGAACTCAAAGTTTCGAATACGTCAACTAAAACGCTCTTCATCCAGCCGGTATACAAACGCTCGGTTCTGACCATCAAGTTGCCGCTTGATCGCGTCTTTGAAGACCTCAGTCCCCGTCTGGTCGATATCAATCTAGATGGATCAAACGAAGTGATCGTCGTGGAGTCCAACGTCCATGCCGGTGCACAACTCGCAATCTATGATGCACGCGGAGAAAAGATCGCAGCCACGCCCCACATTGGGACCCGCTTTCGCTGGCTCGCTCCAATTGGCGCTGCAGATCTGGATGGTGACGGGCTAGTCGAGATTGCTTACATCGACCGCCCGCATCTAGCCAAAACCCTGCGCATTTGGCGATTTCAGAACAGCGCACTGACCGAGATCGCAACCCTACCCGGTCTGACCAATCACCAGATTGGAGAGGACTTCATCACCGGTGGCATTCGCAAATGCGGAGGAAACCGTGAAATTATTGTGGTCAACGCTGACTGGAGCAGCATTGTCAGCGTCAACTACGATGATGGCTGGAAAAAACGTGAACTGCTGCCCTTTACCCCATCCGCAATGAAAGGGGCACTGACCTGTCCAAAATAGAACCGACCGCAGCCCGCGCCAGCTGGCTGCCCGGCCCAAGGCCTTTGGCGGTGCATCTTTGATGCAGCGTCAGGACGCGGGAGCGTTTTGGATCAAAGCGCCCGCCAGCCAATGTCGCGACGGTAGAACCCATCAGGCCAGTCAATCCCGTCGACCGCCGCATAGGCCCGGTCCCGTGCCTCTTGCAATGTGCCTCCACGGGCAGTGACATTCAGTACGCGACCGCCAGAGGCCACGATCTGACCCTCCGAAGCCTTGGTTCCGGCGTGGAACACCATATTCCCGCTATCCTCGGGAAGGCCCTCCAGACCATTGATCACACTGCCCTTTTCGTACGCACCCGGATATCCGTTCGCCGCCATCACCACGGTCAGGGCATGATCATCCGCCCAGTTCACCCGCGCCTCGCCCAACCGGCCCTCGGCAGCGGCATGCATCAGGTCCATCGCCTGCGCACCGAGGCGCATCATAAGAACCTGACACTCGGGATCACCAAAGCGCACATTGTATTCTACCAACCGAGGCTGACCGTCCTTGATCATCAGACCGGCATAAAGGACGCCCTGAAACGGCATACCACGACGCTTCATTTCGGCCACGGTGGGCTTGATAATCTCTTCCATCGCGCGTTCTTCGATCTCAGCACTCAGAACCGGTGCTGGTGAATAGGCGCCCATACCGCCAGTATTCAGTCCGGTATCACCCTCGCCCACGCGCTTGTGGTCTTGTGCGGTGCCGACGGACAGGATGTTCTCGCCATCGCACAGCACGAACAGTGACGCCTCTTCTCCATCCATGAACTCTTCGATGACAACCTCGGCCCCTGCCCCGCCAAAAGCACCGCCGAACATGTCGTCGATGGCGTCCAGAGCGGTTTGGTCATCCATCGCCACGATCACGCCCTTGCCTGCGGCCAATCCATCGGCCTTGACGACAATCGGAGCCCCTTGTTCGCGAATATAGGCTTTGGCTGGTTCAGCCTCGGTAAACCGCGCATAGGCTGCGGTCGGTGCGCCCGACGCATCGCAGATTTCCTTGGTAAAACTTTTCGACGCCTCCAACTGGGCTGCCGCCGCAGAAGGCCCAAAAACCAGCACGCCTGCTTCGCGCAGGCGATCCGCCACGCCGGCAGCCAAGGGTGCCTCGGGGCCTACAATCACGAAGTCAATCGCGTTTTCCTCAGCAAAACTAACGACGTCCCCACCGTTCTCAATATTCAGCGCGGCACAATCCGCGATCTGCGCGATCCCGGCATTTCCCGGCGCCACGATCAGACGGTCACATTTGGGGTTCTGCATCACCGCCCAGGCCAGGCTGTGTTCCCGCCCACCACTGCCGAGAATGAGGATATTCATGAATGCTCTCCGATCTGCTTGGCCTCGCCTTGCGCGCGTTCTAAGCTGGCCGGGCATTTGACACAAGGCGCTGAAATGTCTGACCTGCTTGACGACCCCATTCCCGGCCAAAACACCCCTGAATACACTGTCTCGGACATCTCGGGCGAGGTGAAACGCACGCTAGAAGGTACGTTCGGTCGAATCCGTGTGCGCGGCGAGGTCGGGCGCGTGTTCAAGGCGCGCTCGGGTCATCTCTATTACGACATCAAGGATGACCGGAATGTGCTGGCCTGCACCACATGGAAAGGCCAGATCTCGGGCTTGTCCGTTGTCCCCGAAGAAGGGTTGGAGGTTGTGGTCACCGGTCGACTGACCGCATTTGGCGCGCAGTCGAAATACAACTTGAACGTCGATGAGGTCGCCGTTGCCGGGCAAGGCGCGCTGATGGCGTTGCTGGAGAAACGCAAGAAACAGCTTGAGGCCGAAGGGCTGTTTGCCCCCGAGCGTAAAAAACCGCTGCCCTACCTGCCACAGGTCATCGGTGTTGTGACCTCTCCCTCAGGGGCGGTGATCCGGGACATACTGCACCGCCTGCGGGATCGGTTCCCGCGTAAGGTTCTGATCTGGCCAGTCGCCGTGCAGGGGTCGAACTGTGCCCCCGAAGTTGCAAATGCGATCAAGGGGTTCAACAAATTAACACCCGGCGGGGCTCTGCCGCGCCCCGACCTGATCATCGTCGCCCGAGGCGGAGGATCGATCGAAGATCTGTGGGGCTTTAATGAGGAAATCGTGGCGCGCGCCGCTGCGGGATCAGATATCCCGCTGATCTCGGCCGTGGGGCACGAGACGGACACGACACTGATTGACTACGTCTCAGACCGTCGCGCGCCCACCCCGACCGCCGCCGCCGAACTGGCCGTACCTGTACGGATAGAGCTGCTGGCCTGGACCGGCGAACAAGGCGCACGTCTGTCGCGTGCCGCAACCGATGCGGTCCAACGTCGGTCGCAGCGCCTGCGCGACCTATCGCGTGCGCTACCGCGACCGGACAGCCTGTTGAACACCCCGCGCCAACGGCTTGATTTGATTGCAGATCGCCTGAACCCGGCGCTTGAGCGCGGTGTGCAGAACCGCCGCCTACAAGTGGTTAAACTTTCCGCCCATTTGCGCCCTTCGACCTTGCGCAACCTTGTTTCAAGCCGACAAGAATCCGTGCGAAATCTGTCGTCACGCCTGTCCTTGCGTCCCATTCAGCGTGAAATCGAGATACAGCGCCAATCCATCACCCGATTGGCTGAGCGTATGAATGCCGCCCAAACAACGCGTCTGGACCGGATGCGACAACAGCTGGACGCTACCGACCGCCTACGCGAAACGCTCAGCTACAAGGCAACGTTGCAACGGGGTTATGCCGTTGTCCGCGCCGAGGATCAGGTTGTCACGACAAAAGCTCAGGCTGCAAAGCATGGCTCACTTGAGATAGAGTTCGCCGATGGCGTGCTAACCACCGGTCAAACTGCTGCCCCACGATCAGCTACGAAAAAAACGCCCAAAAAAGACGCGCCAGATCAGGGTTCATTGTTCTGAGCCGATCTCAGACTCCAACATCCGGCCCATAGCAGATCATCTCTTCGTCGACATCCTCGGCCTCATAAAGCTCGGTTTCTTCCGGGTCGCCTTCGAATTGCGCGATCAGACCACCCCCTGATCGGGTGAACACCCAGCATTGTGGGTCCAGACGGTCTTCGTAGATGAAACAGATCTGGGCATCCTTTTCGTACCAGACGCCATGCTTGCAATCGCCATCCAGAAACGACCAGATGACGCGGCGATTGGGTAAGTACCGCTCAACGCCATATACCTGCCCCTGAAAACCGTAGAACAGGGTTTTCCCCCGCGTGTAGTCGTCAAAATCCGCACCCGACAGGGCTGATTGAGCCGTCGCTGAATACGCGGGCAGCAGAAGAAGAATCACAAGATATCTGAGCATAGCCACATTGTGTCAGAAGCAATTGTCCGGCGCCAATCACCATTTCCGCAGGATCCCTGCCTCAACGTCACGGTTGAGGTGAATCAACAACCCGTCACAAGCTGCTGAAAACGGAGAGGTATCTATGACAACTGTACTGTTCTGGCTCGCGGCTGCTTGTGCTTTGGCCTACCTACCGCTGTCGCCGCGTCCGGCCAGCACATTGCGATCCGTGTTGAAAACTGCATCCGTCGCACTGCTGGCCGTGACTGCCTTGTTGGGTGCAGGTCCGCTTCTTCTGGTGGTCGCCCTCTTATTGTGCGCCATTGGCGACGCACTGTTGTCGCGCGAAACTGACAGCACTTTCATGGCCGGGATTGGGGCCTTTGCCGCAGGTCACCTTGCATATATCGCCCTGTTTCTCACTCATCCTTCAAGCAATTTTGCCCTGATTTTCGACCAGCCTGGATATTTCTGGTCACTTATCATTCTGGGCATTGTCGCCGCCACCCTGTTGGCCCCACGGGCCGGGGACCTCAAAGGTCCTGTTCTGGGCTATATTCCGATCATTCTGGGGATGGGCGTCGCCGTACTGACCCTGTCCAAAACCGGTGCACTGAGATGGGCCTTGCCTGCAGCTCTGGCCTTCATTGCCTCGGATCTTATCTTGGCAACCGAAAAGTTCCTGCTGCCCAAGGGCCACCCCGCCCTGAAGATCACGCCTTATCTGGTCTGGCCATTTTATTGGGGTGCTCAGGCGGGTCTGCTGATTGCGTTCCTCTGACCCTTTGCAACTTGCGTTCCTCTGACCCTTTGCAACTGCCGCAAATCCGCATTAGGTGAGGGGAACACCTGCGGAGACCAAAAATGGCGTTTTTCTCAAAGCTCAAGGACAAGTTGTTCAAATCCTCGTCCCGCCTCGAACAGGGGCTTGAGGCCATTGTTGAAGATGGGGGCGAGGAAACAGTCGCACCCGACCCGATCATCCCGGACCCCGAGCCGCAGCCGGAACCTGTGCCGGAAGTTCCCCAACCAGTCCCAGAGGTGCCCGAACCTACGCCAGCGCCGCAACCGGTTGAGGTACCCGAGCCCGCGCCTGTTGATCCGACACCTGCCCCCCCGCCCCCCGAGGCGACACCTTCCAAAGGCGTATTGGGTCGATTGTTCGGGCGCAGCGAGGCCAAAACCGCCGTGCGCCGTACGCTGGACGACGACATGCTGGAACAGCTCGAGGAGCTGCTGATCGCCTCGGATATGGGCTTAGATACTGCCTTACGTGTCACCGCCAACATGGCCGAAGGGCGTTTTGGTCGCAAACTCTCGACCCAGGAAATCAAACAGCTTTTGGCGCAGGAAGTGGCCCGCGTAATGGAGCCAGTCGCCAAACCCCTGCCTATCTATGCCAAACGTCCGCAAGTGGTGCTGGTCGTCGGCGTGAACGGCTCAGGTAAAACCACAACGATCGGCAAACTGGCCAGCCAGTTCAAAGCTGCCGGCAAAAAGGTCGTGATCGCTGCAGGAGATACCTTCCGCGCTGCCGCTGTCGAACAGCTGCAAGTCTGGGGCGAACGCGCGGGCGTGCCCGTCCTGACCGCCCCTGAAGGGTCCGATCCGGCCAGCCTTGCCTTCGACGCGCTCACCAAGGCGCAAGAGGACGGAGCCGACCTGCTGATGATCGACACCGCCGGTCGGCTGCAAAACCGCGCCGACCTGATGGAAGAACTGGCTAAGATCGTCCGTGTTATCCGCAAGAAAGACGAAACCGCACCGCACAACACATTGCTGGTGCTGGACGCCACCACCGGTCAAAACGCGCTGAGCCAGGTGGAAACTTTCCGCAATCTAGCCGATGTCTCGGGCCTGGTGATGACCAAACTGGACGGCACGGCCAAGGGCGGCGTTCTGGTCGCACTGGCTGACAAGTTCGGCCTGCCCATTCACGCCATCGGCGTCGGAGAGCAGATTGATGACCTCGCTGCTTTCGACCCCGAAGAATTCGCCGCCGCGCTCACTGGTCTGGATCAGTCCTGAACCGCAGCTTTATCTGGCCTCAAATACTCTCTGGGGGTCTGGGGATGGAAAATCCCCGCCCCCTCCCAGCGAAATGATCTGACACTTGAGCGACTGGCTGATTTCTCTCGAAGGCACGGAAGCAGGCCATCAACTCGCCCTGGGGCTTGCTTTGATGGCCGCCTTTCTGCACGCAGTGTTCGGCGCCCTGCAAAAAGGCCGCCACGATCCATGGCTATCACGCGGTGCGATCGACGCTAGCTATTGCCTGATGGCCGCCCCGTTCGCTTTTTTTGTAGTACCGTGGCCTGAACCCTATATGTGGCCAATCTTTGCCACCGTCTGGCTGATCCATGTCGCCTACAAAGTTCTGCAGGCGATGGCCTATACCAAGGGCTCTTACACCGTCGTCTACCCAGTTGTCCGCGGCACAGGCCCCCTGTTCACCGTCATCGGTGCCTACCTGCTGTTCGGAGAAACATTCACCGGTACCCAGTGGTTCGGCGTGGCTGTTCTGCTGGCCGGTATCTTTGGATTGGCCGCCTATAACTTTCGGTTTCTCGAAACCAACCGCGACACGCTGGGCATAGCGCTGGTATTGGCCGTTTCGACCGGCTTGTTCGTGGCGCTTTACACCACCTATGACGCCTATGGCATCCGCGCCACTGCCGATCCGTTCACCTTTCTGGCCTGGTTCTTCATGATCGACGGTGCGACCATGCCGATCTATGCCTTTCTGAGATGGCGCGCGATGATCAATCGGCCTACCATTGGGCCCTTGATGCTGCGCGGCCTTGCAGGCGGCATTATCGCCCCGATGTCTTTCGGTGCCATCATGCTGGCCACAAGGCTCGACAAGGTCGGCGAAGCGGCAGTCCTACGTGAAACCTCAACCGTCTTTGCGGCCCTGATCGGATGGCTGGTGTTGAAGGAAACCGTGGGGCCAAGGCGGATTGCGCTGATGGCATTGATTGCACTTGGCGCCGTAATAGTTGAAATGGGCGGGTAAGCAGCAGGAAACCACTATGTCAGGCAAAAAAGAGATTAACCCGTTTCTGAAACAAGTGCTGGAGCTTGGGCCTCCACTGGCTTTTTTCTTCATCTACCTACGCCTGCGCGACGACAGCTTCCTGATCGGCGGCATCGAGTATTCCGGTTTTATCATTGCCACAATCCTTTTCGTGCCGCTGATGTTGGCCGCGATGGGGGTTCTTTGGTTCCTGACTGGTAAGCTCAGCCGGATACAGATTTTCACCGCATTCATGGTCATCTTCTTTGGCGGCCTGACCGCCTGGTTCAATGACGAGCGGTTTTTCAAAATGAAAACCACGCTGGTCTACGGCTTCTTTTCAATCATGCTTGGCATCGGTCTGCTGCAGGGCAAATCCTACCTCGCCTATGTTCTGGACGAAATGCTGCCCATGCGCCACGAGGGGTGGATGATCCTGACCAGACGCCTGTGCGGTTGCTTCGCCGTTCTGGCCGTGGCTAACGAATTTGTCTGGCGGACGATGTCCACCGACCTTTGGGTCAAGATCGAAACATTCGGCTTTCCCATAGCGCTGATGGTGTTTCTGATGCTGCAATTCAACCTGCTTCAAAGCTATATGGATGACCCCGACCACCAGTAGATGAACCGGTCGGGAAGGCGTTCGCCTCATACGTTTGCGATGGTTTGTCGGCCGAAGCCGACAAAATCCTTGGCTTAACGCCGAACCTGTGGAAAGTTGTGTCACCACCAAAACACTCACAGCCGGAGAATCTGGAACTCATGACGGCTTTCCCAGACAGCGGCTTCCTGTCCGAGGCATCCGACGGGTTGAAAGCCATGCTTTCCGCCCAGGCGACTGAAATCGCACTGGAACGTGGTGACGTCCTGTTTGAACAGGGTGACGAGGGTGACGCATTGTACGCCATTCTCGAAGGTACGCTTGAGGTGTCCTTTCTGGCCATGAGCGGCCGCAAGCTGTCGCTGACCCTTATGCGCCCTGGCGAAGTGTTTGGAGAGATTGCACTGTTCGACAGCGGCCCTCGCACAGCCACCATCGCCGCGGCAGAATCCTCGCGCATTTTGCGTGTCCGGCAGGGGGACGTGATGGAGCAAATTCGCCAGCATCCCGATCTGGCGGTCGACTTGATCCGATTGGCTGGTCTGCGCATGCGCTGGATGGGGTCGCAGCTGAATGAGCAGGTGTTCCTGCCGATGCCAATCCGGTTGGCCCGCAAGCTGTTACACCTGTCCGGACTTCAGGATGACCCTTCGACCCGGATCACCCTGTCGCAAAGCGAACTTGCCGAATTCGTTGGCGCCACGCGCGAGGCGGTGTCCAAGACGATCTCGACCTGGAAACGCGACAATGTGGTCGAAGCTTCGCGTGGCGGGTTGATGATTCAGGATTTCCAAGCCCTGCGCGAACTGGCAGAATCCGACCTGATCTGATCCCTGTGACCTGCTTCACAGACCTTTTACAACATCAAGTTTAATCTCTTAGTTGTTACCGTAGGAGGTCAGAGAATCATCCCCGATATCTGTCCACTGACCTCTCCCTGTATCAGAGCCATGCGCCTCCCCGGCGTGTGGCTCACCTTTTTTCTGCCCCCCAAAAACGCAAAAAAGCCGGAGCGATAACCCCGGCCTTTTCGTTTATTTAGGTGTCAGTTACTCGCCCAGGCTCAGCGCCACAAAGCGCGGTTCACCGCCACGGCGTACCAGCAACAGCAACGACTTGCGGCCTGCCTCGCGCGCTTCTTCCATACGGGCCTCTAGATCTTCAATCGAGCTGACCTTCTGCTGACCGGCTTCGGTAATCAGATCGCCGGAGCGCAGCCCCTTGGAATAAGCTTCGGACGCTTCGTCCACCGCAGTCACGACCAGCCCTTCTGCCTCCGCATCCAAATCAAGATCGGTGCGCAACGTATCTGTCAGGGGTGAAATCGTCAGGCCCAGAATATCGGCGTTTTCCTCAGGCGCGGCATCTGGTGTTTCCTCTTCCTCGCTATCCGCGCGTTCCGCATCCTCACGACGGCCCAGCGTGACCAGAACGGTCTGAGTGCCCCCGTCGCGATGCACCACAACACGAACCGACTTGCCAACCGTAGTCTCGCCCACCTGACGCACCAGACCGCGCGTATCTTCGACCTCGACCCCGTCAAAGCTGAGGATAACGTCACCCGCAAGCAGGCCCGCATCTTTGGCCGGACCGTCCGGTACATCGCTGATCAGCGCGCCGCCGGGTTTGTCCAGCCCCATCGCCTCGGCCATGTCCTCGGTCACGTCTTGAATGCGCACGCCCAGCCAGCCACGGCGGGTTTCACCGAATTCGCGCAGTTGGTCGACGACCTTAACGACCACGTTGGACGCCATCGAGAACCCGATCCCGATGGAGCCGCCATTGGGCGACAGGATCGCGGTGTTCACGCCAATCACCTCGCCGTTCATATTAAACAGCGGCCCGCCCGAGTTCCCCCGGTTAATGGCTGCGTCCGTCTGAATATAGTCGTCATAAGAACCGCTCAGCGCCCGGTTGCGGGCCGACACGATACCAGCCGAAACAGAAAAGCCCTGTCCCAGTGGGTTACCCATGGCAATCACCCAATCCCCCACACGCGCAATGTCGCTGTCACCGAATTGCACATATTGCAGCGGGCCCGAGGCTTCGACCTTGAGCAGCGCGATGTCTGTTTTTTCATCTGTGCCAATCACCTTGGCGGGCAACTCTTTCTTGGGCTGGCCGTCGCCTGGAAAGAATTCCACAAGGATTTCATCAGCTTCCGCAATGACGTGGTTGTTGGTGACGATATAACCGTCCTCGGAAATCACAAAACCCGATCCCAGCGCATTGCTGCGGCGTGGGCGGTCGCCCTCTTCACCATCTCGGTCCTGAAATTCGCGAAAGAAATCCTCGAACGGAGAGCCCTCGGGCACGATCCCTTGCGGGCCAGTTTGCCCTTCGATCAGGGTCGATGTGGTGATGTTCACCACTGCCGGGCTGATCTTTTCGGCCAGCGGCGCCAGGCTTTCGCTCCGCGCCTGCGCGGCGACGGATTGGGCCAGAACAAGCAACATCCCCGCAAAGGCCAACCACATCAGCCGCATGAAACCAACACTGTCGTCCCTTTGGACGGAAATACTGCGCGCTTGTGCCTGCACTTGGGAACTCCTTGTCGAACAACGTCATAAGGGTGCCGCATAGCAACCCCTCTTGGAAACCAATGTAGTCAGTTTACCCAAGCCCGCAACTCGGGATCGCGGGGAATTCACCGGCAATTGAAATCAACGTGTCAAAACCCGAGCTGAAATGCACCCCACAACAACACCAGACCGCTGACAACACATAGCAGACCGGCCAGACGACGGGCCTGTTCAGGCAGTGACCGAAGCGCCTCAAGCATACGTTCAATAAGCGAAGGGGCCAGCGCATAGGCCAGCCCCTCGACAATCAGTACCAGCCCGAAGGCCAGAAGGATCAGGCCCATTACCGACCAGCCTGCCCGGTGGGTGACTTCAGGTAATTGAAGAACTCGGAGTCCGGGCTCAGAACCATCGAACTGTTGCTACCGCCCAACGCATTTTCATAGGCCGACAAAGAGCGGTAGAATTCAAAGAACTCAGGGTCCGCGCCGTAGGCTTCGGCAAAGATCGCGTTACGTTCGGCATCTGCTTCACCGCGGATGATCTCGGCCTCACGGCGAGCATCCGACACCAGTTCAACCACAGTACGATCCGCCTGGGCGCGCACTCGCTGGGCCGCCTCGTTACCACGGGCGCGTTCATCGGTCGCCTCGCGTTCACGCTCGGCCTTCATCCGGTCAAAGGTGGCCTCAAGGTTGGCTTGCGGCAGGTCAGTTGCTTTCAAGCGCACGTCGATGACGTTAACGCCCAGCGCCTGCGCTTCGGCAATCGCGCTGTTGCGGATGCGCAGCATCAAGGCGGCACGGTCGGAACTCAGGATATCGCGGGACGAAACCGAACCCAGCACTTCGCGGGTTTCGGCGCGCAAGATGCGATCCAGACGATCCTCGGCGACCGGGATACCGCCAACACCGACGGCCTGACGGAAGCGGTTCAGATCGGAAATCCGATAACGTGCAAACGCATCAACAACCAAACGACGGTCATCCAGTGGCGTTACTTCCAACGGCTGAACGTCGATGGACAGGATACGGTCGTCGTAACGCACGACTTCCTGAATGACGGGAATCTTGAACGCCAGACCAGGTTCTTCCTTAACGGCGACAACCCGGCCAAATTGCAGAACCAGTGCGCGCTCACGCTCGTCCACGATGAAAATCGAAGATAGGCCGATAACGCCCAGAATCACGACCAGAATGAGGATAATAGGTGACTTACGCATCAGTTGCTCTCCTCAGTCTGATTGCGGCGCAGCTCGTTCAGTGGAAGATAAGGCACGACGCCCTGCCCCGATCCTGTCGAGTTCTCGTCGAGGATGATTTTGTCTACGTCGCCCAGAACCTGCTCCATGCGCTCCAGATACAGACGCTTGCGCGTCACATCAGGTGCCTTGGAGTATTCTTCCAGAACCGCGCTAAAGCGGCTGGCCTCACCCTGCGCGCCATTGATCTGCTGGGCGCGATAGGCTTCGGCCTCTTCCAGAACCTGCGCGGCTTCACCACGGGCCTCAGCCAGAACACGGTTCGCATAAGCGTCGGCCACGTTTTGCAGGCGGTCACGTTCTTGCGCCGCAGCCTGAACATCACGGAACGCTGCGATCACGTCTTGCGGCGGGTCCGCTTTGTCAAAGTTCACGCGGACGATGTTCACACCAGAATCGTAGCTGTCCATTGTCAGCTGAATCAATTCCTGCAACCGGTCCGCGATAATGCCCCGGTCCCTGTTCAGAATCGGCGCCAACTCGCTCTGCGCGATGATCTCGCGCATCGCCGATTCAGAAACGGCCCGAATCGTCTGACGCGGATCGCGCAGGTTAAACAGATATTTAGCCGGATCGTTGATGTTCCAGACAACCTGATAGTCGATGTCGACCACATTTTCGTCGCCAGTCAGCATCAGACCATCGTCACTGCCGCGCGCACCGCCCATGTCTTCATTCTGTTCACGGGTTACCGGGATCACCTCGGCGGTCACAAACGGCCAAGGCGCAAAGTTCAGACCCGGATTTCCAACGGCCGAAAATTCACCCAAGAACAACTCAACCGACTGTTCTTCCGGTTTGACCGTGTAGAAGCTTGCAGCTCCCCACAGACCCGCGGCAACCAGCAAACCAATCACTATCGTGCCTTTGGTGAAAACCGGACCACCGCCGCCCGTTCCCTGACCGCCGCTACGGCCACCGCCGCCGCGACCGCCCATGAGGACGCGCAGTTGCTCTTGGCCTTTTTTCATCAGCTCATCGATCTCGGGAATCTGCGGGCCGTCGCCTTCGGGAGGCTTGCGTCCGTCCCCATTATTACCCCGATTTCCTCCGCCTCCAGAAGAGCCTCCGCCCCCCCAGGGGCCACCGCTGTTGCCCGCCATATGTATCTGTTCCTTCGTGTTGGACCGTGTGATCACGGTGTCCCTTGTAACTTGTGTGCGCGCGCTTGCAAATCAAGCAGTGCGAACAGGTTGCCGCATTGTCACCAGTTCTTCGGCCATAACCGGGTGAACGGCAACCGTGCGGTCGAAATCTTCCTTGGTTGCACCCATTTTAACGGCGATTCCTGCCAGCTGGATCATCTCGCCCGCGCCCGGTGCCACGATATGGCAACCCAACACCTTGCGGGTCGCCTGACTGACGATCAGCTTCATCAGCACCCGCTGCGTTCCACCCGCAAACGCCTTTTGCATCGGCTTGAACGAGGTTGCATATACCTCGACCGGTTCTTGCGCGGCAGCGTCTTCCTCGCTCAATCCCACGGTACCGAACTCCGGTTGGGTGAAGATCGCGGTCGGGATCAGCTCGTGATCGACCGGCGTCGGGTTGCCTTTGAACACTGTTTCGACAAAAGCCATGCCCTCGCGGATAGCAACCGGTGTCAAATTCACCCGATCTGTCACATCCCCAATTGCAAAGATCGAAGGCACGCCCGTCTGGCTGTATTCGTCCACAACGATCTCGCCCTTACGACCCCGTTCAACGCCCACTGCCTCAAGCCCTAGGTTGTCGGCATTGGGCGCACGACCAGTGGCGTACATGACAACATCGAATTGATCCTCGGTGCCGTCGGTGGCTTTGACGCGAATTTTGTCACCTTCCTTGGCCATCTCCAACACATTGGTGCCCAGACGTACATCAATACCGTTCTGGCGCATTTCCTCGCAGATCAGGCCGCGTGCTTCCTCATCAAAGCCGCGCAGAATTTGCGCGCCGCGGTAGAACTGAGTGGTCTTCACACCCATCCCGTTCATGATCCCTGCGAACTCGCTGGCGATGTAGCCGCCACCTACGATCAAGATGGATTGAGGCAATTTCTCAAGATGGAAGATTTCGTTTGAGGTGATGGCTAGATCCGCGCCCGGAAACTCGGGCACGACCGGACGACCGCCGGTGGCGATCAGGATGTGCTTGGCCGTCTTACGCGTGCCATCGGCCAGCTCAACCGTATGCGCATCAACCACATGGGCACGCTGATCAAAGCTTTCGACACCGTTGTTTTTCAGGATATTGCGATAAACACCTTCAAGCCGATCCAGTTCCGCGACCAGCTTGTCGTGGAACGTGTTCCAATCAAGCCCGCCGGGTTTAACATCCCAACCATAGGCTTGCGCGTCCTGCATTGTCCCTGAGAACTCACTGGCAAAGACCATCAGCTTTTTCGGAACACAGCCTCGGATGACACAGGTCCCGCCATAACGATCCTCTTCGGCCAGCGCCACCTTGGCACCATTCTCACCAGCAGCCACACGCGCTGCGCGAACCCCGCCCGAGCCGCCTCCGATGACGAACAGATCATAATCAAAGCTCATTTACCGTGCCTCTTTCAGTTTTCAGCAAGCGCCATCAAAGCGACGCCACGGGTGTATCCTATTGCTCACCACAGTCCAGACCGTTCTGGTGAGACAGTTGATCTTGCCAGGACGCAAAAAAATCGGCCAGTAATGCTCAACCGTCCTTACGAACCGCTCAGATATGGGTTTCGCCATAGATTGCAACTGGAGGGGCATGCTCTCGAATGTGCCGTCCGGTTTTTGGAAACTGACTTCGCCGAATTGTAATGCCGAAAGCTCTGACATTCGTCAGTCAGCCAAATCCGAGAACAGGTTCTCACCACTGTCCACCAATTCGTCCAGCTCGGTGGTACCCGCGTTGATGTCGCGCAGTTCGACCCGGCCGTCCCCGTGGCCAATCACGACCTTGTCACAGATGTCGATGAACAACCCGTTCTCGACCACACCTGGCACCTGATTAAGCACTAGCGCCAACTGGCGCGCGTTGCCGATGCGCTGCAGGTGCAAATCCAAAACGTGGTTGCCTTCATCTGTCACAAAAGGGGCTTCACCATCCATCCGAAGCATGGCCGAAGTGCCCAGAACATCCATCGTGTCCAGCACCTCTTGGATCAAAGTGCGGGTGGTTTGCCAACCAAAGGGGATCACCTCGACCGGCAAAGGGAAGGCGCCCAGGGTTTCGACCTCTTTGCCGGCATCGGCGATAACGACCATCTGGTCGCTGGCCGTGGCGACGATCTTCTCCTGCAGATGCGCGCCACCGCCACCTTTGATCAGGTTCAGTTCGCCATCGAATTCATCCGCGCCATCAATGGTCAAATCCAGCCACCCCGCCTGATCCAACGAGACCACTTCGATCCCGACTTCGCAGGCCAGTTGCGCGGTGCGGATCGACGTCGGAACACCCTTGATCCGCAGCCCTTCTTTTTTGACCCGCTCACCGATGCGACGCACCATCCAAGCGGCTGTTGACCCTGTCCCCAGACCAACACGCATTCCGTCTTGCACCATGTCAGCAGCGCGACGAGCGGCGACATATTTGGCGTTATCGATGGGTGACAGATCACGGGTCATGGCAGCGTTTCCCTTTATTACTGCCAGACTTATACGAAATGCGGCCACCAACCGCGAGTGCCAAATCGCCGCCATCACGCGTAAACATGCGTGGAAAATACGCGTTTCCGAAGGGAAACGTCGCAATCGAGGCTTCCAGCATTCGCCCTGCAAGTTACATAGGGGCCATGACCGCGCCCTATCGCCTTCATTATGCCCCCGACAACGCCTCGCTGGTGATCAGACTGGTGTTGGAAGAGATGGGCCTTCCTTTTGAGACCGTACTGGTGGACCGCCGCCGGAACGAACAGGACAGCGCGGCCTATCGGTCCTTGAACCCGAATGGACTGATCCCCGTGCTGGACACCCCGCAAGGACCGATCTTTGAAACGGCAGCCATTTTGTTGTGGCTGGCAGATACGCACAAGAAACTGGCCCCTGCCCCCAACAGCCCGGATCGGGCGGCGTTTCTGAAATGGCTGTTTTTTGCGTCCAACACACTGCACGCCGATCTGCGCATTCTTTTCTATGCTGAAAAGTACATCGACCCCGCGCAGGCCGAGACCCTACGTGAAGGCATCCGCCCGCGCCTGCGCCAACATTTGCGGGTAGTGGATGCCGAAGCCCAGAAAGCGCCGGATTGGCTGCAGGCCGACACCCCATCGGTTTTAAGCTTTTATCTGGCGTGTCAAATGCGCTGGATGGCGCTGTACCCCGCCAGCGCGGATCGCAGCTGGTTTCAGCTCAGGGACACGCCCCATCTGCAGGACATCCTGACGCGGCTGGATTCCCGACCCGCAACCCAAGCCGCCATCGCGGCCGAGGGGTTGGGGGTTACGCCGTTCACCTCACCACGTTACGCTACACCTGAAGAAGGCTCAGCTACCTGATATGTTTCTATCTGTCTTCGATATGTTCAAAGTGGGCATCGGCCCGTCATCGTCTCATACCATGGGGCCGATGGTGGCCGCCGCGCGTTTTCTGGACATGATGCGCGCGTCCCCGTTCGAATTTGCGGGGCTGCGCGGATCGCTGCACGGCTCGCTGGCTTTTACTGGGGTCGGTCACGCCACCGACCGTGCCACCATTCTGGGACTGGCCGGGTTTGTGCCCGACACATACGACAACGATAAGGCCGAGGCCGCGCTGGCCGAAATTTCCAAGACGCACTCGGTGACGCCCGAAGGGTTGCCGACGCTTCAGTTCAACCCAAAGACCGACCTGATCTTTGACTATGACAACAACCTGCCCGGCCACGCCAATGGCATGATCCTGATGGCCACCGACGCACAAGGCGATGTGATCCTGCGGCAGGTTTACTACTCGGTCGGCGGTGGCTTTGTCCTGACCGAAGAGGAACTGGCCGAAGGCAAGGCAACCGACGAGGGCGACCCGGTCCCCTTCCCGTTCAAATCCGCCGCCGAAATGCTTGAGATGGCAAAGACTAGCGGCAAAAGCATCGCTCAAATGAAGCGCGACAATGAAATCGCGCGCGGCTGTGCCGACAGCTTTGCCAAGGGCACTGCGCGTCTGTGGGAAGTTATGAACAATTGCATCGAGCGCGGCCTGAATACTGACGGCATTTTGCCCGGTGGCCTGAACGTGCGACGCCGCGCCAAAGGCATTCACGATGCTCTGCTGGCCGAGCGGGGCATGAACCTGAACGCGCCGCACACCATCAATGACTGGATGAGTGTCTATGCCATGGCGGTGAACGAGGAAAACGCCGCCGGTGGGCAGGTCGTGACCGCCCCGACCAACGGCGCCGCAGGAACGATGCCTTCGGTGCTGCGCTATTACCTTGATCACGTGCCCGGCGCGTCGGAAAGCCATATCGAAGATTTCCTTCTGACCGCTGCCGCCATTGGCGGGCTGGTGAAATATAACGCCTCGATCTCTGGCGCCGAAGCGGGCTGTCAGGCCGAAGTCGGAAGCGCATCAGCCATGGCTGCGGCAGGCCTGTGTGCCGTCATGGGCGGAACACCGGAACAGGTTGAAAACGCAGCTGAAATCGCGCTGGAGCATCATCTGGGCATGACCTGTGATCCGGTTGCCGGGTTGGTGCAGGTTCCGTGTATCGAACGCAACGGACTGGCGGCGATCAAAGCCGTTTCCGCAGCATCGCTGGCGTTGCGTGGCGATGGGAAACACTTCGTACCGCTGGATTCCGTGATCGAGACCATGCGCCAGACCGGCCATGATATGCACGAGAAATACAAGGAAACGTCACTGGGCGGCCTGGCTGTGAACGTACCCAACTGCTGATGCCGCAATAAGGGGGATATCATGCGGGGACATTGTCTGTGCGGCACAATCCGGTACGAAGTTACGCCTCCGGTCCTGTCCTGCGTTACCTGCCATTGCAACAGTTGCAGACGGCAATGCGCCGCGCCGATGACCACCTATTTCGGCGTGCGCGACGGCCAGTGGCGCTGGACCGGGGACGAGCCGAAAACCTTTGCCTCGTCGCCCGGTGTCACCCGCAGTTTCTGCCCCAATTGCGGCACTCCGATATCATTCCGATCACAAGCCATGTCGGACGTGCTGCATCTGTACGTGGCAACACTGGAAGACCCGAACCAGTTGGAGCCAACGTTGCACGTGGCGCATGAGGAAAAGCTGAACTGGCTGAAACTGGGTGACGGCCTGCCCACTTGCATCGGTCCAGACTATACCAAGGTTCAACCCCTGCCCTAGACGCTTCCCACCGGACCCCAAACCCCGTAGCGTCGCCTTTATGACACAGGATCGTCCGGTCTTTGGCATCATCCTGATGCTTGGCTTTTGCATCATCGCGCCGATGGGCGACGCGATGGCAAAGCTGTTGGCCGAAACCACACCTGTCGGCATGCTTGTCTTTGTCCGCTTCGCCGTTCAGGCGCTGGTGCTGGTCCCACTGGCCGTATTGACCGGGCGATCCCTGCGCATGCGTGGCCGTATCCTGTGGCTGACATTTATTCGCACGGTTCTGCATATCCTCGCCCTCTCAGCCATGTTCAGCTCACTGCTTTTCCTGCCGCTGGCCGACGCGATCGCCATCGTCTTTGTCATGCCGTTCATCATGTTGATCCTGGGCAAATACATACTGAAGGAAACCGTTGGCCCACGCCGCCTGATAGCCTGCGCCGTTGGCTTTGTTGGGACCTTGCTGGTCATTCAGCCCAGCTTTGTACAAGTGGGGGCCGCAGCCCTGCTACCGCTTGTGGTAGCTTTGCTCTTTTCCCTGTTCATGCTGGTGACGCGCCAGATCGCCAAAGAAACAGACCCAATCACCCTACAAGCGGCATCGGGCATGATGGCTATAATCCTAATGCTGCCGGTTCTATTGGCCGGAACAATCGGTGGCAGTTGGGCCGTATCGCTGATCTTACCTCACCCGGACATTCACCTTTTGCTGATCGCAATCGGGCTGCTGGGAACCGTCGCGCATCTGTTGATGACATGGTCGCTGCGCTTTGCGCCGTCGGCTACGCTGGCCCCGATGCAATATCTGGAAATTCCAATGGCCACCCTATTCGGCTGGCTCGTCTTTCACGACCTGCCCAACGGGGTTGCGGCCATCGGCATAGCCATCACCATCGCCGCGGGCCTTTACGTTATTCTGCACGAGCGGGCCAACGCCCGGTCTGCTCCGACAGAAACGCCTGCATGATCTGATCCAAGGCGTTGCGCGGAACCATGACCAAAAGGCCGGGCCTGTCCACCTCCAGTTCTACATCAGCCAACGCGCGATTGGAGGTCCCGACGCGACCGCTCGGCTCTAACACCAGATCATCAATCGGCCATTCCAATCCACGGCTGCGCCCCGTTACCCTCTGAAACGGAAACAGCGACACCACATCGCCGGGTGAAAGGTCAAAAGCGATCCGCGGTGGGGCGTGGAATACGACTTCATGCTCCCCTAGCAAAATGCACGGGCGATCCTGAAGTCGGATCAACGCGCTCAGCACCGCCAATTGGTGATCCAGCCGCCCGCCCAGAAACCCAACCCCTAGCACTAGCGGCGCCTCGACACTGCGCAGGGTCTTGTCGAAATCCGTGCTGTCCTGCTCGCGGATCGGAAACAATCGCTCTGCCGGAATCCGGTCGCGATAGGCGCTGCTGAGCGAATCAAAATCACCAATAACCGCATCCGGCATCCGCCCCGAATCCATCAGCGGGATCGCTCCGCCATCTGCGGCAACAACGGTATTGACGCGAATCAGCGCCAAATTTAGGTCATCTGGACCGATTTCTCCGCCTCCGACCACCGCGATTGGCTCCTCAGACCGTACAATCGACTGATTTTTTTTAAGATTGATCATTTTTCCCGGATTTGGACACATTGAGACCACAAAATGGTAGGTTCATGCAGAGAGTTTCGAGCCATAGGTGTGCCCTCTATTGGGTGGGTGGCTCTAGTAGTTTGTAGAGGACGTGCGTCTGATGGTACAGAATAACAAGGTTTTGACCGTTTCTTATGGAACCTTCTCGTGCACTTTGGAAGGCTTTGATGATTCCTTTGAAACGATGAAAGCGATTGCCGAATACTTCCGCGATCTCGCGGCTGATGATCGCTACTTTGGTTCTGAACCCCCACAGCCTGACACCGAAATGCTGACACGGATCGCGCAGCGTGACGCATCCCGCAGGGTCGAAGCCAGTCAGAACGACTCTGGCCTGCTGATCCGCGCAACCGAAGAAAACGCTCCATCCCCCCAATCCGCCGCCAGCGCTCAGGGTTTGAATGTTATCGACACGCCGCCCTCTTCTCAGCCCGTTTTTTCTGACGCGGAAACCGTAGAAGATGCCCCGGCGCCTGCCGCTGACAGTATTGCCGCCAAGCTGCAGCGCATCCGGGCCGTTGTCTCTCATTCCGAAGAAAACTCGGTCATCTACACGGAAGACGAAGACACGACCTTGATGAAAAGCGCCGCTCCGTCTGATGCAGTGGCTGCGGCCTTCGCAGCTGGTTCGCTTGACCCCGTTGATCTGGACGACACTGAAGAGGCCAGCGCGCACGTCGAAACGCAAGACGAAGCACCGGCAACAGAAGAAGCCGAGGCTGAGATGCCTCAGATCGAAGAATCCGAAGCCCCTGCACTGGAAGTCGAAGCCGAGGATCTGGATTCAGAGGTGTTGGACGCGACATCGGAAGACCAGACCGAAGCAGAAAAGGAAGACACATCCGAAGTGCTGTTCTCGGACCTCGAAGACATTGCGAAAAGCGATTCTGAAGAGGAGGCCAACATTCTCGACGACGCCGGTGCAGATGAAGACGTCGTCGAAGCCACCGACGAAGGTGTGTTGACGGAAGAGGATGAAGTCGACCTGCTGGAAGAGATTTCAAGCGTGGAAGCTGTACTGGCAAAACGCTCGGCCAATACAGACGCTGGAACGTCAGATCTGGACCGGGACGTATCGCGCCTGATGGATAAGGCCGGCAAACAGTTGAACGACCCGGACACCAGCGATCAGCGCGAGGCCTACACGCATCTGCGGGCGGCCGTCGCCGCAACCGAAGCTGAACGTGGCGACGGTATGGCCACAGCACAGGACAGTGAGGAACAGGGCTATCGTGGAGATCTTTCCTCGGTTGTCAGCCCGCGCCGCCCGGAAATTCAGGTCACCAGCATGCGCCCCATCAGTGACGATGCAGCCCCTCTTAAGCTGGTCGCTGAACAGCGCATCGACAATCAAACCGTAGACGCCGGACCAGTTACCCCTCGCCGCGTCAAATCAGAAACTGAAGCCGAAGACGAAACACCCGAGGAAGGTGGCTTTGCTCTGTTTGCGCAGGAACAGGGCGCGCAGTCCCTACCCGACTTGCTTGAGGCTGCCGCCGCGTACCTGTCGTTCATCGAAGGTCAGGAACAGTTTTCGCGCCCGCAGTTGATGAACAAAATCCGCTCACTCAAGCAAAATGACTTCAACCGCGAAGAAAGCCTGCGGTCCTTCGGTCAGTTGCTACGCGATGGAAAGATTGAAAAAGCGGGCGGCGGGCGTTTCGCGGCCTCGACCCAGATCGGGTTCCGCCCGGATGACGAGCGCGCCGCGGGATAATCCCCCCCAACCAGTACAATGGATAAAGGGCCAGAGGTTACTTTGGCCCTTTTCTCTTCATCACCTGAATTGCCAGTGATCAATCCGAGTTGTGCTCTGGGTCTTCTTTGCCAACACCTTTGAAGACAAATTTGAACGGCAGCGCCCACACAATGCCCAATCCGACGTAGACCAGCAGTTCCAACCAGATGGGCGGACGGTCGAGCCAGTTCACCACCGTCACAACCGCCACGATATAGATAGGAAGCCCAATCAACAGCAGCACCAGCGACCAACGCCGCCGGGCCTTGTAGCTCAGACCGGATTTGCCGTGATCGCTCATCAGTCGGCAAACGGGTCGGTCACCAGAATGGTGTCGTCCCGCTCCGGACTGGTAGACAGAAGGGCCACGGGACACTCGATCAGCTCTTCGACGCGACGCACGTATTTGATCGCGTTGGCAGGCAGATCGGCCCAGCTGCGTGCGCCTTCGGTGGATTCACTCCACCCCGGCATTTCTTCGTAGATGGGTTTGCAGCGCGCTTGTTGATCAGCTGCGGTAGGCAGATAGTCCAGACGCTCGCCATCCAACTCGTATCCCACGCAGATTTTCAGCGTCTCAAACCCATCCAGCACGTCCAGCTTGGTCAGCGAGATGCCGTTTACACCGCTGGTCGCACAAGTCTGGCGTACAAGGCAGGCATCGAACCAACCGCAACGGCGCTTGCGCCCGGTAACGGTGCCAAATTCACGCCCGCGAGTCCCCAGGCGCAGGCCGTCGTCATCATCCAGTTCGGTTGGGAAAGGCCCCTCACCCACGCGGGTTGTGTATGCCTTGACGATCCCCAGAACAAAATCGACCGATCCCGGCCCAATACCCACGCCGGTCGCCGCCTGCCCCGCGATCACGTTGGACGAGGTCACAAAAGGATAGGTGCCGAAATCAATATCCAGCAGCGCGCCTTGCGCCCCTTCGAACAGGATACGCTTACCCGCCTTGCGCTTTTCGTTCAGCACCCTCCAGACCGGAGCGGCAAACGGAAGGATTTGCGGAGCAATTTCTTTCAGCTGTTCAACCATCTTGTCCCGATCGACGGCTTCGATTCCCAGACCTTTGCGCAGCGGGTCATGATGTTGCAGCGCGCGGTCTACACGCGCCTCTAGTGTTGCCTCATCCGCCAGATCGGCAACACGCACCGAGCGGCGGCCAACTTTGTCTTCGTAAGCCGGACCAATACCGCGTCCGGTTGTGCCGATCTTGGTACCTTTGCTGGCGGCCTCTTCGCGCGCCCTGTCCAACTCACCGTGGATCGGCAGAATCAAAGGGGTGTTTTCGGCAATCATCAGCGTTTCAGGTGTGATCTCGACACCTTGCTCGCGGATTGATGCGATCTCCTTGACCAGATGCCACGGGTCCAGAACCACACCATTGCCAATGACGCTCAGCTTACCGCCGCGCACAACGCCCGAGGGAAGCGCGTTCAGCTTATAAACTTCACCATCAATGACCAGCGTATGACCGGCATTATGCCCGCCTTGAAAACGCGCGATCACGTCTGCCCGTTCGCTGAGCCAGTCGACGATCTTGCCTTTTCCTTCGTCGCCCCACTGGGCGCCGACAACAACCACATTGGCCATATCCGGTCCTTTTGCGCTGAATTATCAAACTCGGCTCATATAGCGGGGTCAAAGCGGCAGGGAAACCGGTAATTCGCCGCAGTTCAGAACCGCGCAATGTGCGGTGCCTCCGGCGGGGATAGTTTCGGCCAGATTAAGTATGGCTCCCCTGTTCATCCGGCCTCAAATATCTTGGAGGAGTCGCCCAGAACAGGCGGCGGGGGCAGCGCCCCTCCTATTCGCCTGCCGCCAAATGCACCGGTTGACCGTGTGGCGTCGTCAAATAAGCCTCTTCCCAAGCATTTCTCATGCGTTGAATGTCACCTGGTAACGTCGAACCTTGTTCGACCAACAATTGCTCCAAGTTCTCCAGCCATGCGTGAAAATAATCATTCCCGCCATCCAGTTCCTTGTCCAACCCGTGCAATTTCAAAGTATGCGAAAATCGATCGGCCCAATCTGACCACTCGAATTGTCCAGCTTCGTTCAATGCAACTGTCAGGGCGAAGACCTGCGCATGCCAGGGTTCGGCAAAAACCGGCTCTGGTGCGGAATGGGTTGTACAGGTGCTCATACGGGCTCCAGATAGCTTTGCCACAAGTCCAGAACGACCTCGTCCTTGGGATGCTCCGGGTCAGCCCATAACTCGGACGCGGCAAACGCCACCGCATAAAGGGGCTCTGGTGCCTCGCCCAAACCATGTGCATTTGAATCTGGCAACACATGCGTACCGTGCAGCCGCAAAATTCGGCCATTTGCACCCGATGCATAGATTGGCAGTCGCGTATGGCCGCCATTCACCAGGCGATTGGCGGCGGGATCCACAGTTCGGACATTCTGCCCGACCTCAAACTGTATCGGCACGTCCGAAGCCCGATCTGCTGGCCCGCCTTTGGCCAAGGCTCCCGAGACGGTCCCGGCTTTCAGAGCACGGGCTACCAAAGGGTGTGGGTCGTCGGTGCCTGCGCCCGACAAATCATCCAAGGTCAGCACCCCCTTTTCGACCAGCAGGTCGGCCAGACCGGATATCCACTTTTCATAGTAAGAGAACCGTGCGTAGTCCTTGGGCGACAGCCTTTCGCGCGCGTGGCGCGAGACGTCAATATTCCATTGCCCCAGAAACCCGGCCGCCAGCGTCACGGCCAAGGCACGACCATGCCAGTCCTCGGCAAAGACCGGGGCGCTTTCGGCCTCGGGCGTAACCGGACCGTCCCCAAACCGACCACCCATATCATGAACACGGGTCATGACGGCACCTTAGGCAGGCCCGTGCCAATCATGCTGTCACGGGTAACAAGCGCGGCAAGATCCTCTTCACCCAGCCCTTCTGAGCCTTCCGGGCGCATGGGAAGCACGAGGTAGCGAATCTCTGCGGTCGAATCCCATACCCGCACGGATGATTCTGGCGGCAATTCGACACCGAATTCGGCCAAGACCTTGCGCGGCTCACGTACCGATCGAGCGCGGTAGGCGTCGGACTTGTACCAACCCGGTGGAATACCCAGCAAAGGCCACGGGTAGCAGCTGCATAGGGTACAAACGACCATGTTGTGCTGTTCCGGCGTATTCTCGACCACTACGATATGTTCGCCCTGCCGCCCGTAAAACCCAAGATCAGCGACAACAGACGTCGCGTCTGCAAGCAGGGCTTGCTTGAACGCAGAATCACCCCACGCCTTGGCAACAACGCGCGCGCCGTTCTGTGGACCGATCTTGTTTTGATACGTGTCGATAATCTCATCCAGCGCCGCCGGGTCGATCAGACCCTTACGGGTCAGAATCGTCTCAAGCGCTTTAACTCGAAGCGCGGGATCGGGCGGCAACAGGGCGTGCGGGTGGTCGTGATGGTCATGAGGCATGGCCGCAGCCTGCGTTACGTATCATCTGCCTGTCCAGTCCCTTTGCTGTGATCTGGAATATCACCGTTCGTGATGCCAACTCATCCCTTGCCCCCGAAGGCAAACTTGCATAAGTACCACGCGATACACGCCACGCTGTACAGGAACACCATGGAAAACGTCGTTCTCATCATCCACCTCCTCTTGGCCCTGGGCCTGATTGCCGTTGTTCTGATGCAGCGGTCCGAAGGCGGTGGCCTTGGTATGGGCGGTGGTGGCGGTGGCGCCATGACAGGTCGCGCGGCAGCGACCGCTTTGGGCAAGGTGACCTGGATTCTGGCAGCCTGCTTTATCGTGACCTCGATCACGCTGACCATTCTGGCGGCTCAGAAGTCTTCGGGCAGCTCGGTTATCGACCGTTTGGGCGTTCCGGCACCTGCGGCAACCGAAGAAAGCACCCCGGCGGTTCCGTCGGCGGATGATCTGCTGCCACCGGCGCAGGGCGACAACGCACCTCTGATTCCTCAGGCCAACTGATCCACAAAACCTAGAAATCTGAAAGAGAGCTGCAACAGCATCTTGCGGTTCTCTTGCGCTATTGGCGCGAATCCTTTATACGTGAAGTCCCGTGATGCAGCGGTTTTTCGGAACCGTCGGGCAGCTGATTTTGACGTCTCACGGGAGCAGCCGAAAAACATGGCGCGTTTTATTTTCATCACTGGTGGTGTGGTTTCGTCCTTGGGCAAAGGGCTGGCTTCGGCGGCTCTGGGTGCCCTGTTGCAGGCCCGGGGATACTCGGTGCGTTTGCGCAAGTTGGACCCCTATCTGAACGTCGACCCCGGCACGATGTCGCCCTTCGAACATGGCGAAGTATTCGTCACTGATGACGGGGCTGAGACTGATCTGGACCTGGGCCACTATGAGCGTTTCACTGGCGTGGCGGCCCGCAAAACCGACTCGGTCAGCTCGGGCCGGATTTATTCCAACGTGCTGGAAAAGGAACGTCGCGGCGACTACCTTGGCAAGACCATTCAGGTGATCCCGCACGTCACTAACGAGATCAAGGATTTCATCGCTATCGGCGAGGATGAAGTTGATTTCATGCTGTGTGAAATCGGTGGCACCGTCGGCGATATCGAGGGCCTGCCCTTTTTTGAAGCCATCCGTCAGTTTAGCCAGGACAAGCCCCGTGGTCAGTGCCTGTTCATGCACCTGACCTTGCTGCCCTACATCAAGGCGTCTGGCGAGTTGAAAACCAAACCGACGCAACACTCGGTCAAAGAGCTGCGCTCGATCGGTTTGGCACCCGATATTCTGGTCTGCCGGTCCGAGGGCCCGATCCCGACCAAGGAACGCGAAAAGCTGGCGTTGTTCTGCAACGTGCGCCCCGACAGCGTAATTGCGGCGCAGGACCTTTCCACCATTTACGACGCCCCGCTGGCTTATCACCGCGAAGGTTTGGATCAGGCCGTACTGGACGCGTTCCAGATCAGCCCGGCCCCTAAACCCGATCTGACCAAGTGGGAAGACGTCAGCGACCGCATCCACAACGCCGAGGGCGAAGTTAACGTGGCCATTGTGGGCAAATACACTCAGCTCGAAGACGCCTATAAGTCGATTGCCGAGGCGCTGACCCACGGCGGCATGGCCAACCGGGTCAAGGTAAAGGTCGAATGGGTGGATGCCGAAGTTTTCGATACAGAAGACGCCGCCCCCCATCTGGAAGGCTTCCACGCGATCCTCGTGCCGGGTGGGTTTGGTGAACGCGGTACCGAAGGCAAAATCAAAGCGGCGCAATATGCGCGCGAACACAAAGTGCCGTATCTGGGCATCTGTCTGGGCATGCAGATGGCCGTGATCGAGGCTGCGCGAAATGCAGCGGGGATCACCGAAGCCGGGTCCGAGGAATTCGACCACGAGGCCGGGAAAAAGCGTTTCGAGCCGGTAGTTTATCACCTGAAAGAATGGGTGCAGGGCAATCACAAAGTCGAACGTAAAGTCGGCGACGATAAAGGCGGCACCATGCGTTTGGGCGCCTATGACGCGGTACTAGCCGAAGGCTCGAAAGTGGCCGAGGTGTACGGTGGCACTAATATCGAAGAACGCCACCGCCACCGTTACGAAGTAGACATCAAATACCGCGAAAAGCTGGAAAAGGCGGGCCTGAACTTTTCGGGCATGTCACCGGACGGACGTTTGCCCGAGATCGTTGAATGGTCAGATCACCCTTGGTTCATCGGCGTGCAATATCACCCCGAACTGAAATCCAAACCGTTTGACCCGCACCCCTTGTTCCGCGACTTTGTGCGCGCAGCCAAGGACAGTTCGCGGCTGGTTTGACCTCGGACAAATCACTGTATTGTGTTGGTCGGCGCGAAACATCTTTACGCGCCGACTATTTGCACGGTTAACTGCCGCCATAGCAGCGACAGGAGACCGGCATGACCAACCAGATTACCCAAGCAGAAGAATTCGCCGCCCTACACAAAAAGGGCGAGCCGGTCATCCTGTACAATATCTGGGATCCGGGCAGCGCCGGGGCTGTCCGCGATGCGGGCGCCAAGGCAATTGCGACCGGCAGTGCGCCGGTTGCGATGGCGCAGGGGTTCGGGGACGGGCAGAAAATCTCACTGGATGCTGCCCTGGACAATGCACGCCGGATCGTTGCCGCGGTGGATCTTCCCGTGACGCTGGATTTCGAAGGCGCCTATGCTGAGGATGCGCTAAGCGTCGCCGCCAATGTTCAACTTGCGCTGCAGACCGGTGTCATCGGCTTTAACTTTGAAGACCAAATCGTTGGCACCAACGACCTCTACGACATCGAAACGCAGGAAGCACGCGTCCAGGCAATGCGCGAAGGCTGCGATGCTGCCGGCATCCCGGCCTTCATCAATGCCCGCACGGATATCTTCCTGAAAGCCAAGCCCGACACTCATGATAATTCGATGCTGGACGATGCGATCGCACGGGCCAAGGCCTATGCCGATGCCGGGGCCAGCGGGTTCTTTGCGCCGGGTCTCAAAGACGAAGGGCTGATCGCTCGGCTCTGCGAATCGACCGAGTTGCCCGTCAACATTATTGCCCTTCCCGGCACCCCCGATACGGCCACTCTGGCGTCACTGGGCGTGGCGCGGGTCAGCTATGGCCCTGTCCCCTATCGGCAGATGCTGGGCTGGCTGCAAGAGCAGGCAAAACAGGCGCTTCAGGCGGGTTGATCCATCCGCAGGTGGATCGCGCCAGCGTGTTTCTGCCAAATCCGACAGTCTTGCGACCATTCTGCCTATGACGGGTGGTCTGTGCTTGGCGGCCCACAAAATATGGAATAACCTGAGCGTATGTTGAAGAAGTTCTTTCAGGCTTTTCGCCCACCGCAGCACGATAAACTGCCCGACCCGGATGCCGAGCTGGCTCTGGGTGCGCTTATGGTGCGTGTGGCGCAGGCGGATCGTGACTATAAGCTTGAGGAAATCAGCCTGATCGACCGCATCCTTGCGCGGCTCTATCAACACAATGCGATCGAAGCTGCCAAGGTTCGCGCGACCTGCGAAAAGCTGCACGCCGCCGCACCTGAGACGGACACATTCGGCAAGCTGATCCGCGAAACCACCGACCTTCACGAACGCCTTGCCGCGTTGGACGCCCTGTGGGAGGTCGTTCTGGCCGATGGCGATACAGACGAAGGTGAGATTAAGATCGTGGAAGAGGCACGCATTGCCATGGGCCTTAGCTTCAATGACAGCCAGACCGCCCGCGAGCGCGTTCAAAGAAGCTTGGAAGAGCATTAAGCCCCATCTATATCTAACCCATGTTTAGTGATTTCCTGTCCCGGCTGACACAGCCCGCCCCCGACCCGCTTGCCGATGATGATGCCCGTCTGGCCTTGACGGCCCTGCTGGTGCGCATCGCCAGGTCCGACAACGACTATGCCGATACCGAGATGGCCCGAATCGACAAGATTTCAGCCGAACGTTATGGCCTGTCCCCGTTCGAGGCCGCCGCCCTGCGCGCCCGCGCCGAAGACCTAGAGTCTGAGGCCCCCGACACGGTCCGTTTTACCCGCGCGATCAAAGAGGCCGTGGCCTATGGCGACCGTCTGGCCGTGGTGCAGGCGATGTGGTCCGTCGCTTTGGCCGACGGACAGCGCTCGGGCGAAGAGGATTCGCTGTTGCGGTTGGTGGTCAGCCTGCTGGGCGTCAGTGACGTAGATTCCGCCCTGGCACGTCAAAAGGCCGCCAAGTCGTGATCGCGATGCTGGGCATGTATGACATGCCCGCATTACAGCCTGCGAATGATCGGTTATGGGCGTTGATTCGCGATCACCTGGGCTTTGGCCCGGATCAGCTAACGCGAGACACCGATTTCTGGGATGTCTGGCAACACCCCGACCTGACCTTTGCGCAGACCTGCGGCATGCCTTACCGCACCCGCCTACATGGCAACGTACAGCTGGTCGGCACCCCGGACTATGGGCTTGAGGGGTGCCCGCCCGGTTACTATCACTCCGTTTTTGTGGCCCGAAAAAATGACCCGCGCGATCTGCACGGGCTTTCGAACGGCACGTTTGCCTATAACGAGGGCCTGTCACAATCGGGGTGGGCTGCGCCAATGGTTCATCTAGAGGCGCTCAACCTGTGCCCCAAAACCATACTTGAAACCGGTGGGCATGCGCTTTCTGCCGACGCTGTGACCGATGGACAGGCTGATTACGCGGCGTTGGATGCATTGACCTGGGAATTGCTCAAGACGCATTCCGACCTTGACGCGTCCCTACGCGAGGTTGGAACGACGCCGCCGACGCCCGCCCTACCCTATATCACGGCCATCGGGCAGGATGCACCAGGTATCGCCCGCGCTGTTCGCGCAGCAATTGACGACCTGAACCCACAAGATCGCGACCTGCTGCATCTTCGCGGCCTGATAACCATCCCTGCCGAGAACTATTTGTCAGTCCCCAATCCGGTCCGGGATTATGCCATCTGACCCAATCGGTGATCATTTTGGTCAGTACGTTTGGTCAATTTGACGGTTTCAGCACCCGATGATGTCAATTGCGCATTGCATTGCCCCGATTTTTGCGCCCTATTACCGCACCAACACCGACAACACATGGGCCACCCGTGACAGATTCCACTCCCGTTATCGAAATCAAAAACCTCCACAAAAGTTTCGGCCATCTCGAGGTGCTGAAAGGGGTTGATATTACGGCAAGACGCGGGGATGTGGTTTCGCTTATCGGATCGTCCGGGTCAGGCAAATCCACACTGTTACGCTGCTGTAACCTTTTGGAAGACAGCCAGCAGGGCGAGATTCTGTTCAAGGGTGAACCCGTACGCTGGGCCGGTGACCTTCACCATCGCCGCCCCGCCGACCCAAAACAGGTGATGCGCATCCGCACCAACCTGTCGATGGTGTTTCAACAGTTTAACCTGTGGGCCCATATGACCATCCTGCAAAACGTGATGGAGGCCCCAGTAACCGTTCTTGGCCGCGACCCGAAAGAGGTCGAGGATAGCGCCCGCAAATATTTGGCGAAGGTCGGCATTGGCGATAAGTGCGACGTCTACCCGGCGCAGCTTTCGGGGGGTCAGCAACAGCGCGCGGCCATCGCCCGCGGCCTTTGCATGGAGCCCGAGGCGCTATTGTTCGACGAACCCACCTCGGCACTGGACCCGGAACTGGAACAGGAAGTGATCAAGGTGATCAAGGATTTGGCCGCCGAAGGGCGCACCATGATCATCGTGACCCACGACATGAAAATGGCGGCCGACATCTCAAGCCACGTCGTGTTCCTGCATCAGGGTCTGATCGAAGAAGAGGGCCTGCCAGAAGATATCTTTACGTCCCCCGAATCCGAACGGCTTCGGGGCTTTCTATCCGCCACTCAGGCGGCTTAACTTCAGGACAGAAAACAAAACTGGGGAGTATCCAATGAAAAAACTGATTCTGACTACTGCAGCACTGGCGCTTGGCGCTGGTATGGCCATGGCAGACACCATCCGCCTGGGCACCGAGGGTGCCTATGCACCGTGGAATTTCGTCAATGACGCGGGCGAGATTGACGGGTTCGAGCGTGAGCTGGGCGATGAGCTGTGCAAGCGTGCCGACCTGGAATGCGAATGGGTCAAGAACGATTGGGATTCGATCATTCCGAACCTGGTGTCGGGCAACTACGATGCGATCATCGCGGGTATGTCGATCACTGATGAGCGTGACGAAGTCATCGACTTCACCCACAACTACACGCCCCCGGATCCGTCGGCCTATATCGCCATGTCCGATGGCGTTGATCTGGCAGGCGGCGTGATCGCAGCGCAGACCGGTACCATTCAGGCCGGTTACGTTGCTGATTCCGGCGCAACTCTGGTTGAGTTCGCAAGCCCGGAAGAAACCATTGCCGCCGTACGTGGTGGTGAAGCGGATGCAGTTCTGGCAGACAAATCCTTCCTGGTGCCTTTCACCGAAGATGGCTCGGGTCTAGTCTTTGTTGGTGACGAAGTTCCGCTGGGCGGTGGCGTCGGCATGGGTATCCGTGAATCCGACGGTGAGTTGAAAGAAAAGTTCAACACCGCCATCCAGTCCATGAAGGACGACGGCAGCCTGAACGAGCTGATCACCAAGTGGGAAGTGTCCTCGACCTTCTGATCTTACATTCAGCGGCGCGCCTGATCTTTGGGCGCGCCGCCCATGCGCCCTTGCCAGTCAAAGAGGCCCGCCATTTTCTCGTTCTGCACTGATCCCGAAACACTCGGCACGTTCCACTGGTTCTCGTGTTATCTGACCAACGGTGTGCATTGGGTGTTCTACCTGTCCTTCTTCAAGGTCTTGCTGTTGCTGGCCATTACGGCGCCGGTCGCGCTGGGTTTTGGGTTTTTGGGCGCTATGGCGGCTCGGTCGCATTTCTTGCCGCTCAGCCTGCTGGGCAAAGGTTATATCGCCGTCGTGCGCGGTGTGCCGGATATTGCCTTCTTCATGTTCTTTGTGATCGCACTGGATCAGGCGTTCGAATGGACTCGTCATCAAATACTGTGCCCGGAATGGACTGATCCGATCCGACAGGGCAATGACTTTATCGTCTGTCAGGCCGCCAAGCTGCCGCTTGGCACTGCCCCCGAATGGGTACACGAAACTTACGGCTTCTTTCTGGCCGTCATCACATTCTCAATCGTTTTCGGCGCCTTTGCCGCCAACGTACTATTTGGCGGTATGCGCGCTGTCCCACGTGCTCAGCTGGAAACGGCCGAGGCCTATGGCATGACCCGCCGCCAGACTTTCTGGCGCATTCTGGTGCCACAAATGTGGGTATACGCCCTGCCCGGCCTGTCAAACCTGTGGATGGTACTGATCAAGGCTACACCGCTGCTGTTCCTGCTGGGCATCGAAGACATCGTTTATTGGGCGCGCGAGCTGGGTGGGTACAAGAACCCGAAATTCACCCAATACCCGCATGGCGACTGGCGCATGTGGTACTTCCTAGCCCTTCTGGTGTTCTACCTGGGCATGACCCGAGTCTCGGAAATCGGTCTTGAACGGCTGATGCGTCGCCTGTCCCACGGTCAGGCGACCTCGGGCGGAGAGCTGCTGCGCAAGGAGACCACCGCATGAGCTGCTTGCAAACGATCCAGGATTACGGCCTGCGCTCGATCGGGATTGGCGAACGTCTGTTGCCACGAAACGATTTTACCCTGTGCGAACAGTTTACCCTGATCGGCTCGGGCATGATCTGGAACATCTATTTCGGGATCATGGCGCTGGTGACCGGGTTCTTTCTGGCCACCGCGCTTGCCATGGGCAAGGCTTCCACGAATAAGTGGCTGCGCAAACCGGCAGAGTGGTTCATCTTCTTGTTCCGAGGCTCACCGCTGTTTATCCAGTTCTTCTTCGCCTATTTCTTCTTCCTGTCGCTGAAGCAGAGCTATCCGTTCCTCGACGCGCTCACCTCGGCCTGGCTTGGCGCGCTGATCGTGCTGTTCTTCAACACCGCCGCTTATTCCGGCGAGATCTTTTATGGCGCGCTGCGGTCGATCCCCAAGGGTGATATCGAGGCTGCTGATGCCTATGGCATGACGGGCTGGGCACGGTTCCGCCGCATCGTGTGGCCAACCATGCTGCGGCTGGCCTGGCCTGCCTATACGAACGAGGCGATCTTCCTCTTTCATGCCACTACGCTGGTGTTCTTCTCGGCCTTCCCGGTCTGGCAGCAACGTGGCGATGCGCTGTACTACGCGGGCTATTTTGCGGACAAAACATTCAACCCGTTCATCCCCTACCCGATTCTGGCCTTCTACTTTATCCTGCTGACCCTCGTGGTCATCTGGAGCTTTGGTCGCGTGAATAAGCACTTGAACCGACATTTGCCCGCAGAAAAGCGGAGCAAAATGAAGCTGAAACTGAACCTGGCGCGCTAATCACAGGCGCGCCAGCCGTCAAATCTGCCAACAACTACAGCAAAATCAGTCACTGCTCCAAGCAGCACATTTTGCACGTTTTTTCAGACTATATTGAGGGAGATGGTACCGCCTCCCTGGCTTGAACAGGGGACCTCTGGATCCACAATCCAGCGCTCTAACCAACTGAGCTAAGGCGGCACTCGTGAGGGGCGATGTACCGAACGCGTCCAAGGAATGCAAGAGGATTAAAGCCGAATTTTCCAGCTTTGTTCGACAAGATCGACACCAAAGGAATGCACCGGCTTACTGTCCAGCAACTGCCATCCATTCGCACGATACAGCGCACAGGCCGCCCTGTGACTTTCGTGGGTCCAAAGCCGCATTTCAGCGTACCCTGCACCACGCGCATAGCCCATACAGGTGTCCAGCAAGCGCTTTCCCAAGCCCCTCCCCCGTGCTTCGGGCAGCAACAGAAAGAGCCGTAGTTTTGCAGTTTGTTCGTCCAATGCGACGCAGAATATGCTGCCAAGTCTTTGGCCGTCGCTTTCCGCTATCCAGCCGCGTTCACACGTCGGATCATGGCTGGCCACAAAATCCTCCAGAATGCTCTGCACCAAAGCGCCGAACGAGGAATCAAACCCCTCGTCGCGCGCATAATACCGGCCGTGCTGCTCTACTAGCCAGGGTGCATCAGTGGCGCGAAAGGGTCTGATCTGAATATTCTCCATACCTCATCAGACCGCAAAGGCAGCTTGATTCTCAACCCTTTGCGCGTTAGCACGAACGCCTAGTCCCGGAGGCGAACATGGGCATCAATACCGAACGCGACATTCAGGCAAACCTGCAGATCGGGCCCACTGATCACGGCATGGTGCGGCTATTCATCGAGGCAGACAACATCGAAATCCCAATGGATTTCGACCCCGAAGAGGCCGAGGAAATCGCGGATGAAATTCGCGCTGCTGCTCAGGCCGCCCGCGCTGTCCAAAGCTAGTCGCTTAAATCCTGGGATCACGTAGCGCTTGCAACCTGCGCGCCGCGTCGGTTGCGAATTTCTGGATCATCTTCTTGCGCCGCGCCGGTGCAACCTTGTCTTCCGGCGCCATGCGCACAATCTCGGCGTCATAAGCGTCGGCGATGATCAGACCGGTTTCCGCAGGAAGCAGATCGGTTGGAAAGTCGATATCGACGGCCCAGAAGAATCGATCACACCACTCCAGATAGCCCTGCCATTTGGAATCGGACTGATAATCCGCCCGACTGGATTTACATTCGATCACCCAAAGCTCGCCCTTAGGGCCCAGCCCCATAACATCGACGCGCAGCCCACGCATCGGTACGAATTCTTCAACTGAAACAAAACCATGCGCCGACAAATGGCGGGCCACGCCGCGGGCCAGCTTTTGTCCGGGTTGCAGATCGAGTGTCATTTTAGAAATGTGAACAATTCGTGAACAAAAATCAAGAACCACTTCAGGCTTGACACAATACCATTTGGTACTGCATTCAATGTGATACCAAAAGGTATTACGAATGGTGAAGCACATGCAGCCTCAAACCCAAAACGCATTTCGTGCGCTGGCCGACCCTACCCGCAGGGACATCGTTCAGATGCTCGCCGCGCAGGACATGACCATCGCTCAATTGACCGAACGGTTCGACATGACCCGCGCCGCCGTCAAAAAGCATCTGACTGTCTTGTCGGATGGCGGTCTGATCTCGGTCGAGACACGCGGGCGGGAACGTATCAACCGACTGGAACCAATGGGGATGGCCCCTGTTCTCGACTGGTTCAGCTATTTCGACCAGTTCTGGGACGACCGCCTGAACAAACTGAAAGAAGCCATTGAAAGGAAAGACACATGACACATACCGTTCTGCAAAAAACGATCTTTCTACGGGCCGAGCCCACAACCGTCTGGGCCTATTTGACGGACCCCGACCGTCTGGCCGAATGGTTTCACAAACCCGAACGCCCGCTGGCCGCCGGACAAAAGCTTGAGATGTTCGGAACAACCAGTGGTGATCTGTTGATCTGGGGAGAAGTGCGCGTTGCACGCCCACCGGAATACCTGGAATACACATTCACCGTCAAACCCATGGGGGACGCCGTCAGCGTGGTGAAATGGACGCTCGAACCCGTTTCGGGCGGCACACGGCTTGCGTTGCAACACGAAGGGCTGCCTCAGAGTGCCGAAGCCTTTGGTCTGATCCTGTCGCTCGATAGCGGCTGGGATGAGCATTTCGTCAAAATGCGCACCGCCCTGCACGAAACAGTCGATGCCTGACCCCTTGTGCAAACCCGCCGCAACCCCTACTTAGGCGCGTGGCGGGTTCTGCCCTTCTTGTGATAGGTAGCATTCTGGTGGCCTTAAGCAATTCCGAGGGGGCTGGCTCTGTTCAGGTCCTGGCCTGATTACCTGGCGCCCACCTGTACATACAGGTCCTCGGGAATCACACCGCACGGTTGACTGGCGGTCCCGCCACATTTTTCTGAAGCAAAATTACTTCGGCGCAGGCGCGTTCTGTTGAACTGCAACAGGTTCAAAGCTGTGTACGACGGGTGAGCCACGACGCGGACCACCCGGTTTCTCTGCCAAGCTCATGATGGAATAGGCAAATTGAACACCTGCGAAGACAATGCCGTTCATGAACCAGATCATGAACAGCGCTATCAGACCGATATCCGAACCGCTGATCAAACCGCGCAAATTGGCCACGTTAAGCGCCAACAGCACCCCGACAAAGATGGCCGAGATGACAAATCCCCAGATAACCTGAGTGATGTACAATCGGATCAGTTTGGGCATGGCGGACCTCATTGCGCTTGTACAGTCAGTGTAGCGCGTGTCGGACCATGGTAAAGGCGTCAGAACGCCTCGGGCTGGGCCTCGCGCGCCATGTGATCCAGCACGGCGTTGACGAATTTTGGCTCTTTGCCTTCCGGGAAAAAGGCACGGGCTACATCGACGAACTCGGTAATGACGACTTTGGGCGGAGTGTCGCCCTGAGTCAGCTCCGCCCCGGCGGCACGGAACGTGGCGCGCAAGGTCGGGTCGATGCGCGCAATGGGCCATTTGGCGACCAACGCGCGGTCGGTCATCTGGTCAATGGGCGCCTGATAGTTCACGGCGTCCTCGACCAGTTTGCGGAACACGCGGATATCGCCGTCCAACATCTCTTCGCCCTCATAGACAGCGCCGAACCGGTGATCCAGAAACTCATTCACAACCTGTTCGGTCGTCTGACCTGACTGCTCCATCTGGAACAGAGCCTGCACGGCATAAAGCCGGGCGGCGGATTTCATCAGGCGTTTCTGGTTGGCCGGTTTCGGCACATCTGTCTGGGTCATGCTGTCGTGGGTCCGTTGCTGTCGCCCGCCACAAGGATGGACTCGGACGGGGGCTTGAAGCCAACGCCCTTTTGTGAGGCGCCCCACTTACGGCTGAGTGCGATCAGATGCAAGGCCGCAGCGGCAGCTCCGCCACCTTTATTCATCTTTTCTGGATTTGCGCGGACTTCGGCCTGATCGTCATTTTCCACCGTCAGAATACCATTGCCGATGAGCAGACCTTGCAAACCCATCAGTTGGATGGCGCGACTGGAGTCATTGCACACCGTTTCATAATGCGTGGTCTCGCCACGAATGACGCAGCCCAGCGCGACGTAACCGTCGAAATTGCACTGACGGTCAGCCATAGCGATGGCGGTCGGGATTTCCAACGCGCCGGGTACTTCGACCACGTCACAAGTACCACCAGCCGCTTCGATCTCGGCTTTTGCACCGGCTACCAGATTGTCGGCGATGGCGCGATAGAACGGGGCGACCACAATCAGCAGTTTCGCCGGTTTGTCGAAGGTTGGTGTCGGCAGGACGCCGTGTTTGTCTTGTTCAGCCACGATCAGTCATCCTTAAGGATTGAGCGGGTGCCGACGATGGACAGGCCAAAAGCGTCGAGCCCCAGATATACAGTTTCCGGCGAATCTGTCAGCAGTACCAACTCCTGGATACCCATCTTGGACAGGATCTGCGCGCCCAGGCCGGTTTGCTTGATGGTGCGCGGGCCTTCGTCCTCGACCGCGTAAAGCGAGTTGCGCGGCTGACGGAACAGACACACCACGCCGCGGCCCTCTTCGGCGATCTTTTCCATTGCCCGCGGCAGTTCGCGAGAGGATTTCGGGCCCAGACCCAGAATATCGGGTGCTTCGTGCAGGGCGTGTGTGCGGGTCAGCACCGGGTCGGGTGTGGTGATGTCACCTTTGATCATGACGACATGTTCGATGCCGTGGGTCTGATCGGTGAAAATACGCAGCTCCCACTCTCCGCCATATTCCGAGGTAACAGTCTCACGCGATGTTTCGACCACCAGATTGTCATTGCGAGACCGATACGCAATCAGGTCGCTGATCGTGCCGATCTTCATGTCATGTTCTTTGGCGAATTCGACCAGATCAGGCAGACGCGCCATGGTGCCGTCAGCCTTCATGATCTCACAGATCACGCCCGAAGGGTTCAGCCCAGCCAGACGCGAGATATCCACGGCGGCCTCGGTGTGGCCCGCACGGACCAGCACCCCGCCGCGCTTGGCGCGCAGGGGAAAGATGTGGCCGGGGGTGGCGATATGCGCCATCGTGTTCTGTTCGTTAATCGCAGTGGCGACCGTCAATGCCCTGTCAGCGGCGGAAATGCCGGTCGACACGCCCTCACGCGCTTCAATCGAAACGGTGAATGCAGTTTCGTGTCGGGATGAGTTGTTCACCGCCATCATCGGCAGTTCAAGGGCGTCCACCCGTTCGGCCGTCATCGGCAGGCAGATCAGCCCGCGCCCATGTGTGGCCATAAAGTTGATCGCGTCGGCATCGGCAAACTCGGCGGGGATCACCAGATCGCCTTCGTTTTCACGATCCTCGTGGTCGACCAGAATATACATCCGGCCCTTGCGCGCCTCGTCGATGATGTCTTCGATCGGGCTGATCGCGTCGCGCAGCTGGGCTTCGACGGGTCCTGGGGTTTCAAAGCTCATGAGGCAGCCTTTCACAGAGCATGTTTGACCCGGTGGATAGACTACCAGACGGTCAAAGGCCAGAGCACTTGCGGCACCAGGCAATCCCGGCGCGACGTAGTTTCAGGACATTTCGGCCAGGCGCGCGACGTAGCGGGCCAGTGTGTCGATCTCAAGGTTCACCTTGTCACCAACCCCTACATCACCCCAGGTTGTGACTTCCTTGGTGTGGGGGATGAAATTGATACCGAAATCACAATCATCCACATCGTTGACGGTCAGCGAGGTTCCATTCAATGCAACCGAACCTTTTGGCGCGATAAACCGGGCCAGTTCTTTGGGTGCGCGCAGGGTCACGCGCGTGCTGTCGCCTTCGTCCTGCACGGCGACCACCTCGGCCACACCGTCCACGTGACCTGAAACGATATGACCGCCCAGCTCATCCCCGACTTTCAGGGCGCGTTCCAGATTGACGCGCTTACCGACCTGCCAACTGTCCAGATTGGTTTTCGAAACCGTCTCAGCGCTGATCTGCACGTCATACCAATCATCGCCCAGCGCGATCACGGTCAGGCACACGCCATCACTGGCGATCGAGGCGCCGATATCAATTCCCGCCGTGTCGTAATCCGTTTTGATCCGGGCCCGCAGATCGCCCTGCTGATCCAGCTCGGTGACGGTGCCGATATCGGTGACGATCCCTGTAAACATTCTGCTAACCCTCAGCTCTCAACCTGATCCAGTGTTCCAAGCCGAGGTAAGCGCAAGCGGCGTGACGGGCAAGCCCCACCTTGCCGGGAAAGGTCGAAACAGGCATAATTTCCTGAACAAAAGGCAAGAGCAGTAGTGATGTCACCCGACGCCAAAGGCCTGAACCGCCGTGTTTTCCTGTTTTTGCAGGGACCGCATGGCCCGTTTTTCAACGGGCTCGGGCGTATGCTGCGCTCTACGGGGGCCGAGGTTTGGCGCGTGGGGTTCAACGCCGGGGATCAGGCGTTCTGGTTTGACAAGGCCTCGTACATCCCATTTCTCGACACGCCCGAGCTTTGGCCGGACAGGTTGTCTGAGTTGATCGCAGATCGCGAAATCACGGATATTGTACTGTACGGCGACACGCGCCCAATTCACGCCAGCGCCGTTAAGATTGCCCAAGGCAACGGCGCCACTGTTCACGTGTTTGAGGAAGGTTACCTACGCCCCTGGTGGGTAACGTATGAGCGGTTCGGCTCAAACGGAAACTCACGCCTGATGTCTTTGGGCGTCGATCAGATGCGACATGCACTGAATCAGTCGACAGCGCAGACACCACCGCCACCTTCGCATTGGGGGGATATGCGGCAGCACATCTTTTATGGGGCGCTCTATCATTGGTTTGTATTGTTTCGGAACCGGCGTTATCGAAACTTCCGGCGGCATCGCGACCTACCTGTATCAAAGGAATTTGGCTTGTATTTCAAACGGCTGGCACTGATGCCGTTTCACCGGCTTCAGCGCCGCTGGGCCACAGCGCGCGTTCTGGGGAGCAGTCACCCTTACCATCTGGCACTGCTGCAACTGGGGCATGACAGCTCGGTTCAATCCCATTCGAACTATTCCTGCATGTCTGACTTTCTTGCGGACGTAATCCGTGGTTTTGCCATCGGCGCGCCCGCGCATCATCGGTTGGTGGTGAAGGAACACCCGCTGGAAAACCACCGCGAACCACTACGCCACCGTGTGTATGCGCTGGCTCAAGCGCATGGAATTGCGGATCGCGTGCATTATGTGCCCGGCGGCAAGCTCGCCAAGCTTCTGGATGGTGCGAGTTCTGCCGTAACGATCAATTCTACTGCCGGGCAGCAGGTTTTGTGGCGTGGCATCCCGCTGCGCATCTTTGGCAAATCGGTCTATGACAAACCCGAATTTGTATCGCGCCAACCATTGGCGGCGTTCTTTGCGGACCCGATGCCCCCGGATCAGGATGCCTATCAGGCCTATCGCCGGTTTTTGTTGAAAACGAGTCAGGTGCCCGGAGGATTCTATTCCCGCCGGGGTCGCAGGCAGCTTTTGCGTGGCGTGGCGGATATGATACTGAACGCCGCAGACCCCTATCAATCCGTCCTGTCCCACAAAGAGGCGCAGACGCCACAGTTAAAGCTTGTTGAGTAAAACTGGCCGGTTGGCGCTAGAAGTTATCGCGCGAACCGGGTAGCCTGCGCCCAACAAAAGACCATAACAAAAACGACCGAGGATTACCGGCAGTGCAGCGCTTTCCAATCCGATGGATACGGGGGATATCCCTTGTGACCGCAATTGGCCTGTTGGCCGGGTGTCAACTTCCGAAATCAGGGCCCAACAAGTCTGAAATTTTGGCGGGCTCCACGGAAAAAGGTGGCAATGCTTTTGTGGTCGAAGTTGATGACCGCGTCGCAAAGGCCACTTCGGCCATCCCTCAATACGGGTTTTCGTCCTCTTTTCGCAGTGCGCAACGCCTGGCGGCAGACACTGTTCGCCCCGGTGACGTCCTTGGTTTGACGGTCTGGGAAAACGTCGATGACGGCTTGTTGTCCGGTGAAATAAGCTCCTCCACTATCCTAGAACAGATACAGGTCGACAGCGACGGTTTTATCTTTGTGCCGTATGCCGGACGCATCCGAGCCTCGGGCAACACGCCCGAGCAACTGCGCCAACTGATCACCAGCGAACTGCAGGAACAAACACCTGATCCGCAAGTCGAAGTGCGCCGTGTCGCAGGGGATGGCGCAACCGTTTCGCTTAGCGGGGAAATCGGGGCAGCGGGCATTTATCCAATCGAGCGGCCAAGCCGTACCCTGTCCGGAATGCTGTCGCGGGCCGGCGGCGTTGCCGTAGGTTCGGACATCGCGCTGGTGACGCTGATCCGCGGAAATGACCGCGGGACGGTCTGGTATGACGATCTGGTGCGTAATCCCCAGTTGGACGTCGCGCTGCGCGGCGGAGACCGCATTCTCGTCGAAGCTGACAGCCGTTCCTACATCGCGCTTGGGGCCACCGGGCAGTCGCGCGTGGCATTCGACACACAAGACCTTTCGGCGCTTGAAGCTCTGGCGCAAGTGGGCGGCTTGCAATCCCTGTCCTCGGACCCGACCGGTATTTTCGTACTACGTAAGGAACGGCAGGACATCGCGCGCAACGTCATGGGGCGCCAGGATCTGCAAGGTGATCAGCGCATGATCTATCTGCTGAACCTGACCGCGCCCAATGGATTGTTCGTCGCTCGGGACTTCGTCATCCGTGACGACGACACGATCTATGTGACCGAAGCCCCGTATGCGCAGTGGAGCAAATCGATCTCGCTGATCGCCGGTGGACTGACACCGGTTGCAAACGTCGCCACGCTGACGGGCGGCTGATGCAACTTGACCCAACAGCCGGGGCACAACGGACCCGGTTGCTTGTCTATAACGGTGGTTTCCTGACCCAACGCCGCATACGGCGCATCCTACACCTCAAGGGTTACGACATCCGGCTGGGTCTTCCCCGCGACGGAGACGTAGTGGGTGTTTGGGGCAACAGCCCAACTGCGCATCGCGGCTTTAGCATCGCGGCCCAACACAACGCACCGATTCTGCGTGTCGAAGACGCCTTTTTGCGCTCGTTACATCCTGGGCGGACGGGTGAGCCGCCGCTGGGTCTGTTGCTTGATCGGTCGGGCGTTCATTTCGATCCTGCGCAGCCTTCGGATCTTGAAACCCTTCTGGCCACGCATCCGCTGGACGATACCGCCCTGCTGAACCGGGCCCGATATGGGACCGAAAGGATGCGCGAATTGCACCTCAGCAAGTATTCTGCCGTCGATCCCACCCTGCCCCCACCTGAACCGGGTTACGTTCTAGTGGTCGATCAGGCGCGAGATGATGCCTCGGTCACGGCCAGCGCGGGTGATGACGCACGCTTCCGCGAGATGCTGGTCATGGCACAAGAGGAAAACCCCGGTGCCCGTGTCCTGATCAAGACACATCCCGAAACCGCTGCCGGACATCGCAGCGGGTATTACTCGGATCAAGATATGACCGACCGGGTTTCGTTTGTAACCGAGCCCATCAGCCCATGGACTCTGCTAGAGGGTGCGGTCGGCGTCTACACCCTGTCATCGCAGTTGGGCTTTGAGGCTATAATGGCTGGCCACAAGCCGCGTGTCTTTGGCCAGCCCTTCTATGCCGGATGGGGGCTGACACAGGATGAGGTCTATTTCCCTCGCCGCCAGCACAACCTGACCCGGGCACAGTTATTTGCCGCAGCAATGATCCTCTATCCTACATGGTACGACCCATACCGGGATCAGCTGTGCGAGTTGGAAACTGTGCTGGACACGCTCGAGGCGCAAACGAGGGCGTGGCGTCAGGATCATAAGGGGTGGACAGCCTCCGGCATGCGGCTGTGGAAGCGCAAACACCTGCAAGAGATGTTCGGTCGCGAAAAGAAGATTCGCTTCACTCCGACCCCGCCCGATACACCCGACTGCCCGCATATGGTTTGGGCCAACCACGCCCGCGATGCAGAAGACGCGATCAGGATCGAGGACGGTTTTCTGAGGTCCCGCGGGCTTGGCGCCAATCTGGTGCCGCCCCTGTCTTTGGCAACGGACGATCTGGGCATCTACTACGACCCGACACATCCAAGCCGATTGGAGGAATTGATCACCGCACGTGAAACCCTGCGCCCAGATCAGGAATTGCGGGCCGAACGGTTGGTGGCGCAGATCGTTTCGGGCCAACTCAGCAAATACAATACCGGCGGAGCGCCCCCGGAACTGCCCGAAGGGCATCGCATTCTGGTTCCGGGTCAGGTCGAGGATGATGCCTCAATCCTGCTTGGCACTACGACTGTCCACACAAACACCGACTTGCTGAGGGCCGCGCGTGAGGCGAACCCAAATGCGATCCTGATCTATAAGCCGCATCCTGATGTCGAGGCCGGACTGCGCGAAGGGTCGATTGGCGACGAAAGTCTCGCCGACGTGATCGCCACAGACACCGATCCAGCCGCGCTGCTGGCCCAAACACACGAAGTCTGGACGATGACCTCTTTGCTTGGGTTCGAGGCCCTTTTGCGCGGGGTCAGTGTGACCACGCTTGGGGCCCCTTTTTATGCTGGGTGGGGGCTGACGAACGATTTGGGAACGGTACCGGCGCGACGTGGCGCAAGACCGTCCATCTTGGGTTTGGTTCATGCCGCGTTGATCGATTATCCACGATACCACGATCCGCTTACCAGTTTGCCCTGCCCTGTCGAAGTCGCGTTGCAACGCCTGACAGAGGGCAATGAACGCAAGGGCGGTATATCTCTGCGCTTGTTATCGAAACTGCAAGGCGCGCTTGCCACGCACGCTCGCCTATGGCGTCGCCGCTAACGTAGCGCCCTCGCCCAGCGATGCAAAACATCCGGCCCGATGGCGCGGGTTTCGATCAGGTCAAACCGGGGGGCCGCGTCCAACTTGTCCAGCTCCATTGATCCAATGGCGGGCAAGCCTTCGGCACCAATTGTCAGCCCCGCGCTAAAGCCCACCAGCTCGTCCACCAGATCATCGGCCAGCAAGGACGCCGCAAGCGCCGACCCACCTTCGCAGAAAACGCGCGTCAACCCGGCGTGCCCAAGTTGTTGTAACAGGTCAGCGGCATCTATGTGATGTTCCTGCAGCGCACAGGGGATCAGACGTGCGCCCAGCCCCTCCCACGCGCGGGCCCGATCGGCATCAGGGGACGGACCATGGCATAACCAAACCGGTATCTCAGCAGCCGTACGTGCCAATTGCCCCATCAGCGGAATATCCATGTGGCGTGACACTACCACTCGCACCGGCTGCGCCTCGACCCCCAGATCGCGAACAGTCAGAGACGGATCATCAGCCCTCGCTGTCCCTGCTCCGACTATCACCGCATCATGACGCGCGCGCATCGCGTGGACCGCCCGCCGCGCTTTCGGTCCCGTAATCCACTTGCTGTGACCGGTCGACGTCGCAATGCGCCCGTCAAAACTGCTGGCCAGTTTGAGCGTCACAAACGGGCGCCCCTGTTCCGTCTTCAAGAAAAACCCCGCGTGATCATGTGCGGCTTGTTCCGCCAAAACACCGGTGGTGACCTCAATCCCAGCCTCGCGCAACATGGCAAACCCCTGCCCTGCGACGCGCGGATCGCTATCCTCAATCGCGGAAACCACCCGCGACACACCTGCCTTGATCAGCGCCTCGGCGCATGGCGGTGTTTGACCGTGATGAGAACAAGGTTCCAGTGAGACATACGCAGTTGCCCCTCGCGCGGCCTCGCCCGCTTGGGCCAGCGCCTGGGTTTCACCATGCGGTCGACCACCGGGTTGGGTCCAGCCACGCCCGACGATCCGACCGTCGCGCACGATAACACACCCTACCGCAGGGTTGGGCCAACACGTGCCCTGACCGCGCTGCCCCAATGACAAGGCCAGCGCCATATATCGCTTATCTGTTTCGCTCACTCGTCCGTCGAAGGCTGCGGCGGGCGCAGTTCGTGGACAAACTCCTCGAAGTCATCGGCCGCCTGGAAATTCTTGTATACACTCGCAAAGCGAACATAAGCCACGGTGTCGATCCGCGCCAGAGCTTCCATAACGATCTCACCGATCTTGCTGGACGGGATATCGGTTTCACCCATGCTTTCCAGACGGCGGACAATGCCCGAAATCATCTGGTCGATCCGGTCGGGATCAATGGGGCGTTTCTGCATCGAAATGCGGATCGAACGTTCCAGCTTATCCCGGTCGAAATCCTCTCGTTTTCCGTTGGTTTTGATCACCACCAGATCGCGCAATTGTACACGTTCATATGTGGTAAAACGCCCCCCACAAGCGGGACAAAACCGACGTCTGCGGATCGCGACGTGATCCTCTGCCGGGCGTGAATCTTTGACCTGAGTGTCGATATTACCGCAAAACGGGCAGCGCATTCGCCCTCTCCTCGTCCCTTGTTCCGCTTCTTATTGTAAGCGCAGTGGCTTAGTTATCCACAACTATAGGGCAGCCGCTAGGATTTGGGTAGTCGGAAATTTTAACCGCAAGATCATGAATCTACGCGAAATGCGCAGCAACCTTACGGTGATGCGGCGCAGTTCGATGTTCAAACAGATATATACCCTGCCAAGTGCCCAGAACGGGTTGTCCAGACACCACAGGAATCGACAGGGAAACCGGCAAAAGCGCGGCTTTGATATGGGCTGGCATATCATCGGGACCTTCATAGGTGTGCCGCAGATACGCCATCGACGGGTGATCCGACGGCGGCACCAGCCGATCGAAGAACGCACGCAAATCCGCCTGCACTTCGGGGTCCGCGTTTTCCTGAATGACCAGCGAACAAGAGGTGTGCCGCACGAACAGTGTCAGCAACCCATCCCCCCCGACTGAGTTCAGCCAGTCACGCACATCCGGAGTGAACTCATAAAGTCCGGGACCCCGCGCTGAAATTAAAAACTCGGTCTTCATTAGGTGGACAGGCCTGTATTAGTCAAAGATTGGCCGAGCAGTACACCGGCCATTGGCGGCCGAAACTGACATACTGAAACCCGGCTGAAACCCCGTCGAAAAACCACTGCTTTGCTGCGGAACACCCTCGGGTGCCGTAAGCGAAAACTGCACGGCTGTTCTGCGCCCCGTGGCCTCGCTTGGACCATAACCACGCTTGACGTAAATCCGCTGTTGCCAACTGGCGCCCAGTGTTCTGCGGGCAAAATCAGAGGCCGCACACCAATACCCGTCTATATCGGTCCGCCCGCGAGGGATAACCTCAAAGACTGTGTTGCTAAGCGCTACGGTCTGATAGCCAAACCGAGCGAACGTCGCTGACGCTGGAGTGGTCAATACAAGGGCCGCGAATACGGCAAAAGACATAACCTTTTTCATAATTACACTCTTTCCTGTTTCGAGGTAGGTATTGACCTAGTGTACTCTGAATTCAAACAAACCCGTTTCACGATGAATTCAATCCGGGTCCATCTGTACGTGAACAAGTTTCAACCAGCCGCTATACCGGATCAATACCCCAAGGCCCGGCACTTTGGCCGAGACATCAAAGCAATAATCCCCTGTTTCGCTCTGCCATTCTACGGTTGATGAGCGTGGCAGCAAAAATGCCGGGCAACGAAGACCCAAAATGCTCAGGCCCCGGATGTGGATCAACAGGCGTTCAGCTTCGACTTCGACCTCCAGCCACAGCGTCAGCCAGCCCATCCTTTCACGAACGCAATCTGCGCCGTGATCAAATGTCAGGAGGGATCGAGTCGTGTGGCCATCAAAATCACGTACCCACTGCCATGTGTCATCGTCACGGTCTATCCGAACTTGCACCGGTATGTCGTTGGCGCTTCGAGGAAACCGTCCGAGGTGCAAAGCAAGCCTGATCAGCCACCCTCGTCCCTCGACAATATCGCACCGTCCCGCGTAGTGACCTGTGTTGGAATGCAACTGCTGAAGGGCCAAGGGCACTTCTACCCCGGCAGGAAGGGATTGCAAAAACGGATCGGGTTCCACTCAAAATCCCTCGGGCAAAAAACGGGATCGCAGTGCGGCATCCGGGATCATACAGGTCGGATTGCGTCCGAATATCTTGTACCTGTTACGTGCAATGGCATGATACAGCGGGTCTTTGATCCAGCTGGGCAGGAACCTACAAAAAGACAAGATCGGCCAAATCCCCGGCAGCGCGCCCATCGCCGCGGCGAAGGCATCCAGACGTTGATGTACATTGCCGTTCACGATCACCAGGTTGGTTTCAAAATCCTGCATGGGCAATCCAAGCTCTTGGTACAGCCTTTGCCCTAGCGGCGATTGCGCCGTTGCGAATTTAAAACGCTGCGCTTTATCCCTCATCGTCATGAATTGAAAAAAACCTGAACACAGAACACATTCTCCATCAAAAACAATGGCATCCTGAGCATCCACCAATTCTGAGACGGCAAAGTTTGGCATATCTGTTGCGCCCGTTAGCTTTCCTACCCGCACCCTTTCACCATGGTCCGGACCGGGCAATGCGACATGAGGCCGTCTGTTTCAAACGCGTGAATATGCCGGGGAGCCACCGGTTTTGGTGGTTTTTTATCCAGGGCTCTGACCTCATCCCCACAAGGCGCTAACCCGACAACGGACGGGGAAATACAAAATGTCTGACCTTGGGTCTTGTGTTTGCCGGCCAAAACCATTCGAATTCCAGACATTGAAGCAATACATGGGATCGACAAACGCCCAATACGCAACAACGGCATTAAACCCGATTGAAAACACAGTGGAACAGCCATGGAAGTTGATATCGCCCGCATTCAGTTATTGACCAAAGCGCTTGATCAACGAACAAACGGCACCGAAGCATCTGACCGTATACTGGAAAAGTGTAAACTCTCACGGGATAGAATTGCAGCGCCGACAACAACGTGCAGCGCCCATCAAGAAGCCCTGTTTGCACGCTATGCCTGCGATACCGTCGGAGATATTACCTTTGCCGCGCAGACCGGGTTGCAGTTTTCTTCGTCCTCTAGCCTGACGGCGTATATCAGTAAGTATTCGCGCGACCTGCGGCAGGTGATCGAGAATACCTCGCGCTTTCATATGTTCATCGACCCGGCCATAGCCTTTGCACTACGCCTTGCCGGAAACTTTGCCACTATTGAGGCCGAATGGAAGGATGCCAGTTTTGCCCGGTATCACCGCCGGACCGAATTCCTCATGTTCGCCGGATTGGCCCGCATGCGCACCCTGACGCAATCGAATTTCCGTCCCATTGAGATACGGTTTCAGCACGAGGTTGGGAAAAACAGCGAAAAATTTCAAAAACTTGCAGGGTTTCCCGTTGTTTTCGGTGCAGAGAGACTGGAAATCGTCTTTGCCGTATCTTCGTTGGATTTGCCGGTTCCGACCTACGATTCAAACCTGCGCTCGCATCTTCTGGAATATGGTGAACGCGTCCTGGCAGAGCGACGCTCGCCCAAGCAAAAACTGCGCGCGCAGGTCGAAGGGCTGATTACCCGCTCGCTGCCCGGCACTGTCATTCACGCCGATGAGGCCGCCGCAAATCTGGGGATGAGTCCGCGCACCTTCACACGGCGGCTCAAGGAAGAAGGGGCAACCTATCGCGATATCGTCGATGACCTAAGGTGCGATCTGGCGCAAACATTTATCACCAACGGCATGGCGCTGTCCGAGATTGCCTATTCGCTGGGCTACGCCGATCAACCGGCCTTTTCGACCGCTTTCAAACGCTGGACCGGTCAGGCCCCCAGCACTTTCCGCAGTCGTCTGGATTAATCGGATGCGCTATATGGCTAGTGGCCGGGGGTCATCAGCCGCAAAGCCTCACCCCGGCCTGTCCCATGAGTGGACAATGCGGATATAAAGAGGTGCAGGGGTCTTGCCTTGTGACTTCCCGCCAATTTGATCTTTCCAATGGACAATGTGAAAGCGCGTGGGGTGAAAGAAAAAAGGCGCCACTCTCGGGGCGCCTTGGTTTTATTGATCCAGGAAAGACCGCAGTTTTCGCGAACGGCTGGGATGTTTCAGCTTGCGCAACGCTTTCGCTTCGATCTGACGGATACGTTCGCGGGTCACACTGAACTGTTGACCGACCTCTTCCAGCGTATGGTCGGTGTTCATGCCGATGCCAAAACGCATGCGCAGCACCCGCTCTTCGCGCGGGGTGAGCGAGGCAAGAACCCGTGTCGTCGTTTCCTTGAGGTTTTCCTGAATGGCGCTGTCCAGCGGCAGCACGGCATTCTTGTCCTCGATGAAATCGCCCAGCTGGCTGTCTTCCTCGTCGCCAATCGGCGTCTCAAGGCTGATCGGCTCTTTGGCGATCTTCATCACCTTGCGAACCTTTTCCAGCGGCATCTGCAGCTTTTCAGCCAGTTCTTCTGGCGTCGGCTCGCGCCCGATCTCGTGCAGCATCTGACGGCCGGTCCGAACCAGCTTGTTGATCGTCTCGATCATGTGGACCGGAATACGGATTGTACGGGCCTGATCCGCAATTGAGCGCGTGATCGCCTGACGAATCCACCAAGTCGCATAGGTCGAGAACTTATAGCCGCGGCGGTATTCGAACTTGTCTACCGCCTTCATCAGGCCGATGTTACCTTCCTGAATAAGATCAAGGAATTGGAGGCCGCGGTTCGTGTACTTTTTGGCAATCGAAATCACCAGACGCAGGTTTGCCTCGACCATTTCCTTCTTGGCCTGCCGCGCCTCTTTTTCACCCTTTTGAACCTGCTGCACGATGCGGCGGAATTCGGGGATATCCAGACCGACATATTGCCCGACCTGAGCCATATCGTTGCGCAGTTCCTCGACTTTGGCAGTCGAGCGTTCGATGAACATCTGCCAACCCCGACCGGGTTTTTCAGCCATCTCGGCCAGCCAGTTCGGGTCCAGTTCACGGCCACGATAAGCGTCGATAAACTCGCGACGATTGATACGGGCTTGGTCCGCCAGCTTCACCATCGCGCTGTCCAGCGACATGATACGGCGGTTGATGCCGTAAAGCTGGTCGATCAGCGCTTCGATACGGTTGTTGTGCAGGTGAAGACCGTTCACCAGCTCAACAATCTCGGCCCGTAGCTTTTGATAGGTCTCTTCGTCCTTGGCGCTGAACGTGCCATCTTCGTTCAGCGTGGCCGAAATCCGGCTGTCCTGCATTTCCGAAAGCATCGCGAAATCGGTCGAGATTCGCTCCAGCGTGGTCAGCACCTGATCTTTCAGCGCCGCTTCCATCGCGGCCAGAGACATGTTGGCCTGATCATCTTCGTCATCATCGTCATCATTGGCGATCGGATTGCCATCCGCGTCCAGTTCCGGTCCGCTGTCCTTGGCTGGCTTTGCCGCCTGTACGGCTGACGTGTCGACGACCGGTTCTTCGACATCGCCGTCTTCGTCCAACTGGTTGCCAAATGTGGCCTCCAGGTCAATGACGTCACGCAGCAGAATGTCTTCGGACAACAATTCGTCGTGCCAGATGGTAATCGCCTGGAAGGTCAGCGGGCTTTCGCACAGACCGGCGATCATGGTGTTGCGACCGGCCTCGATCCGCTTGGCGATCGCAATCTCGCCCTCACGGCTCAGCAGTTCGACGCTGCCCATCTCGCGCAGATACATGCGCACGGGGTCGTCAGTGCGGTCCAGCTTTTCCGTTGCAGCACCGGACAACGCAACCTCACGGTTGCTTTCCGTGGTGGTCAGTTCGGTCGAGCCTTTGTTCTCTTCCTCTTCGGCCTCTTCATCTTCGATGATGTTGATGCCCATTTCGGACAGCATCGACATAACGTCTTCGATCTGTTCCGAGCTGACCTGATCAGGCGGCAGCACCTGATTGAGCTGGTCGTAGGTGATGTAACCTTTCTCGCGGGCCTCGGCGATCATCTTCTTGACGTTGGCCTGGCTCATGTCCAACGAGATTTCCTGTTCCTGCTCGTCGGATTTGCGGTCTTCGTTCGTATCCTTGGCGGCCATTCAATGCTCCTGCAGGGATGGGTGATTCGTTTCAACCGAATCATTAGCGCGTAGAAGTGATTCGGCCACCCGTTTACCTGTTTTTCTTTTCCAGTGCCTTACGAAAACACCACTTCACCGGCGTTTCCGTTCAAAATTGATGCCCGACATGATTGCCTTGAACGCATCTTTCTCGTCGCGGTTGATCCGCGCGCCATTGTCGGCGATGTCGAAAACGGCCCTGTCCTCGTTCTGGCTACGGCTTGTGCGGTTGCGTTCTTCGGCGGCTTGCGCCAATCGGTACGTCAACGCCTCATCGGCCAGATCGGACAGTTCCTCTGCAGCTTCGGCAATCTCAGCATCCAACCCCCGGAGCGCTTTGATCTTTGCGAGTTCCTCGGCCAGCGTCATCTCGGCCTTTTCAACGTCGCCTGGTTTGTACACACAGGGGATTACTGCGACATGGCGAAGGGCCAGCAGGTTTTCAAGGGCTTGGGGCCCCAAAGTTTCGGCAATGTGGTCTTTCAGGTTGTCCGGATCATCTACCGCGTGGCGCAGTATCGCATGGCGCAGGGCCGCGTGGTCGGTATCGCGGCACTCCATCTCTTCCAACTCGTGTTCAAACTGGACGACAACATCGGGGTTTAGCGCAGCAATGGCAAGAATAGCCGCTTCGCGCAGTTGAATCTCGGCACCTTCGGACGACGCCAAAAACGATGCCCGCGCGTCGGGCGTTGCTGGCTGTTTCTGCGGTTGCCACTTGCCCCGAGGTTGCCATTGGCGGTTCTCAGATTGCCGCTGCGGGCGGAACAATTGCCACCGCAGATCCTTAATCTCTTGCCCGTAATGAGAGCGGATCGAAGGGTCACGGATCAGTTTGATCTTGTCCCTCAGCACCTTATCCAACGCTGCCTTACGTTCCGGGCTGTCAAAGACCTTGCCTTCGGTTTCGCGCTGCCACAGCAATTTGACCATCGGAATGGCCCCATCCAGCACGGCCTGCACCGCCCCTGCCCCTTCGGCACGCAACAGATCGTCGGGGTCCTTGCCTTCGGGCATCAGGGCAAAGCGCAGGGATTTCCCGGCCTCCAGCAACGGCAGAGCCAGATCAACCGCCCGCAGGGCGGCCCGCAGACCCGCCGTATCGCCATCCAGTGCAATGATCGGCTCGTCCGAGATACGCCACAGCAATTGCAACTGATGCTCGGTAATCGCGGTACCTAGCGGCGCGACCGAAGCACCAAACCCAGCCTCTGCCAGAGCAATCACGTCCATGTACCCTTCGGCCACGACCAAGGGCAGCCCTTTGCCCGCAGACTGCCGTGCGGGCCCGTGGTTATAGAGGCTGCGTCCCTTGTCGAACAACTCAGTCTCGGGCGAGTTCAGATATTTGGCGTTGTCGGCCGGGTCCATCGCCCGCCCGCCAAAGGCGATGCAACGCCCGCGCGGATCGCGGATCGGGAACATGATACGGTTGCGGAACGTATCATAAGGCTTTTTGCCCTTGTTCGACGGCTTGGCCAAACCTGCGCCAAGGATCAAATCCTCGGCCACGTTCTTGCCCCGCAGATGGTCCCACAGCGCCTGCCAGCCATCCGGGGCAAAGCCGATTTCCCATCGCTCCAACACCTGCGCATCCAACCCTCGGCGTGACAAATAATCGCGCGCCGCACCCCCTGCCCCGGTCTTCAGTTGCAGGCGGAAGAATTGCGCCGCCTGCTCCATCACCTCGGCCAGTTGCGAACGGCGGTCCTGCTTTTCCTGTGCTTTGGGGTCTCGTGCGGGCATCGGCATCCCGGCCTCGCGCGCCAGAATCTCAACTGCCTCGATGAACGACACATTTTCGGTCTCCTTCACGAAGCTAATCGCATCACCTTTGGCGTGACAGCCAAAGCAGTAATAGAACCCCTTTTGGTCATCGACATGGAAGGATGCGGTCTTTTCGTGATGGAATGGGCATGGCGCCCACATGTCGCCTTTGCCCTGATTGGACTTGCGGGCATCCCACATGACCTTGCGCCCAACGACCTGAGACAAGCTCAGGCGGGTGCGCAGTTCATCTAGAAATCCGGGGGGCAGCGACATGGGTCAAACTTGGCAGAAATGAAAACGCGCGCCAAGGGGAAGGCGCGCGGTTGTCCACAGAGAAATTGTGATCCTGTGGATTATTGCTGCAAACACAGCTCTAACCAGGCGGCGCCCAGGTCCTTTTTGCGAACGTCGCGCATCTTTTGCTCATAGACCCAAGGAGCGATCAACGGGATGGCGGCGTTGTAGTTTTCGGGCCAAGCCGGGCTTGTATCAGCGACCGCTTGCGGCACGTCGCGCTCCTTGACCCTGTCCAGCCGGGCCTTTTGGATCGCTGCAACGACATCGGCTTGGTACTGGCAACTTTGTTCTTTGGTTTCCTCAGCAGCCAGAGGTGTAGCCAACAACAGGGCCGCGATGGCGGTACGCAACATGGGGATCTCCCGGAATCGTTTCTTTCGCGGCAGCTTACCTGTCAGGCGCACTGCCTGCCATCTTCCTTTTCACCGCTTGCGGTCAATTTAGGCCGGACAGCAACAGGGGCAATCGGATCGTGGCCCGATCGCCCCTGTAATGCAAAGGATCAAAGCCCCTTGGCGCGGTAGCTTTTCGAGACGCGATCAATGGCCACGATATAAGCCGCCGTCCGCAGGTCTTCGACATCATCACGGCTGTGCCAGACCTCGCGCATGGATTGGTAGGCAATGCGCATCGTGTCATCGAGGCCCGAACGAACCAATTCCAGCTCATCCGCACCTTTGAGGTATTTGGCCTTAAAGTCCGGGGACATCGACCACGCATCGCCCAGATACCGGTCCAGCCGCTCCAACTCGCTGACGATCAGCTCGTGGCGCGCTTCTTCCTGACGACGCTGCATCCGGCCAAAGCGGATATGGCTGAGGTTTTTCACCCATTCAAAGTAAGACACCGTCACACCGCCGGCATTCGCGTACATGTCCGGAATGATCACGGTGCCTTTTTTGCGCAGGATTTCATCCGCACCCGCCGTCACAGGACCATTCGCCGCCTCGATGATCAAGGGTGCCTTGATCCGTTCGGCGTTAGCTAGGTTGATGACACCTTCAAGGGCCGCCGGAATGAGGATGTCGCAATCTGCTTCCAGAACCTCGGCACCTTCAGCAGAATGCGTTGCATCCGGATAGTCGCTAACACCGCCATGCTTGACGATCCACTGCCGGACCGATTCAACGTCAATCCCGTCGGGATTATAGAGCGCACCATCCCATTCAACGATACCGACAATACGAGAGCCGTCCTCTTCACTCAGGAACTTTGCGGCGTGATATCCCACGTTGCCCAACCCCTGCACGACAACGCGCTTGCCGTCCAGCTTGCCGGACAGGCCTGCCTTCTGCACGTCCTCAGGGTGGCGGAAGAACTCACGCAATGCGTATTGAATGCCCCGCCCTGTGGCTTCGACACGTCCGGCGATACCACCGGCATTCAGCGGCTTGCCGGTGACACAGGCACGCGCATTGATATCGGTTGTGTTCATTCGTGCGAACTGGTCCGCAATCCACGCCATCTCGCGCTCGCCCGTGCCCATATCGGGCGCAGGCACGTTCTGAGACGGGTTGATCAGATCGCGCTTGGCCAATTCATAAGCAAAACGCCGCGTGATCTGTTCCAACTCATGTTCTTCATACTGCCGGGGATCAATGCACAAGCCACCTTTCGAGCCGCCAAACGGTGTCTCAACCAATGCACACTTGTAAGTCATCAGTGCCGCCAGAGCTTCGACTTCGTCCTGATTCACGGCCAGAGCATAGCGAATACCGCCCTTGACCGGCTCCATATGCTCAGAGTGAACCGACCGATATCCGGTGAAAGTATGAATCTCACCCCGCAGGCGAACGCCGAAACGCACGGTGTAGGTCGCGTTGCAGACCCGGATTTTCTCCTCCAACCCCGGAGGCAGGTCCATCAGGGACGCTGCCCTGTTGAACATAAGGTCCACACTCTCGCGAAAGCTGGGTTCTTTAATGGCCGTCATTTAATCCTCCGTGCCAGCGAACGGTTTACGTTCTGACGTTTTGTCGCACCCATTGGGTAAACGATCAATAATTAAGCAGAAATAAAACTCGAAAAACGCATCAAAAATACTGTGACGGTCGCTGAGTCGCCCAATTCGGCACCTAGTATCGAAATTGTCGCCCAACCGAAGACAGAAGCGCTCATCGCCCGCGAATTATCCCGCTTTTGCTTGTAAATCAGTCAAGTCAGCAGCTTTTTCGCCTAAATCCCGCCACGATTCGGCGTTAATTTTTGAGAGTTAATATTTCCTTAGCAGTTTGGATGTCTGCTCAGCGAGGTCATCAAGATGAATAAGCGCGTATTTCAAAGCGGCTCAAAGAGATCTGATAAAAAGGCTTCGGTCGCCCGCCGTTTCGCCAAAGACGAAGGCGGTGCGGTATTCACGCTTTTTGTACTTATCGGCCTTCTGATGATGTTTGCGACAACCGGTCTGGGCGTCGATATCATGAAGTTCGAACGCGAAAGAGCAACGATGCAAGCGACCTTGGATCGCGCTGTTCTTGCTGCCGCCAATTTGGATCAAGTTGATGTAGACCCCAAGCTGGTGGCTGAAGAGTACATCAAGAAATCTGGGTTGGGTGACGTCAACTACGACATCGAGGTCATTGAAGGCATCGGATCTCGGAAAGTGATCGCGTCGGCAGATAAAACCGTCACAACAAACTTCATGAGGTTTGTGTACATCGACACTTTGACCGCCTCAGCGACAAGTACCGCGGAAGAATCTGTTGGTTCTGTTGAAATCTCCCTAGTTCTGGACATGTCCGGTTCGATGACTCGGGCATCCGCCACGGAAGGCCGATCCAAAATTGCGGTTCTGCGCGATGCGGCTAAAAGTTTCGTGGACACAATGTATGAGAAAGAAAATCCGGATAAGATTTCAATCTCGATCATCCCCTACGCCACGCAAGTGAACGCGGGCGAGGATATTCTGGGCAAGTTCACAAACGTAACAAATGAACACAATTACTCGCATTGCCTGAACTTTAGCTCATCAGATTTCCGGCAGGCTGCTTTGGACCCAACCGCCTCGTTTGACCGCACCGCCCATTTTGATCGCTATCGGACAAGCAGAACGCAATGGGAAGAACCCAGGTATCTTACTTGCCCAACGCGGGACGGTAGTGAAATCACCGCTCATACAAACGATATCGAAAAATTGCATGACCGGATCGACGATCTTACGGCGCAGGGCAACACTTCGATCGACATCGGCGTAAAGTGGGGCATGGCGTTGCTGGACCCCGATTTTCAGGACATCATAAATGACTTGTCGGCACAGAGAGTCAGCTCGTCTTCGACCGAGACCATTGTTCCTGCTACTTTCGGTGACCGTCCGAAAAACTATGAAGACGATGTAGAAAAAATTCTCATTGTGTTTACCGATGGCGAAAATACCTCACAATACAGGCTGGAAGAAGATCTGCGTGACGGGAATTCGGATGTCTGGTTCAACGCTGGATACACGCATTGGGACGGCAAAGTAGGTGAATACAGCGTCAGAATTACGGAACCTGGCGTAGAACCGCCTGTTTATTATTGGTCCCGTCAGCAGGAATACCGCGACCACGCCCATGGCGATCAAGAGGATGGAGATGCCATTCGCCTGACTTATCCACAATTGTTCAATCGTGCGTCGCTGCGCTGGAATGCCGAAAACAACTACCGCTTTGACAGCAATCGTATCAACAACTGGTACTACGGTGCATATAACTCTATCGGTTCGTCCACTAAAAATATTCGCACTTCGGATATTTGTGCGGCCGCTAAGGATAAGGGTGTGATCGTCTACGGCATTGCTTTCGAAGCACCTGCAGTCGGCGTGACCACCATCGAGGATTGCGCCAGCAGCCCCAGCACAGTTTATGCAGTAAACAGCGATGGGACGTTGGGCAGCGCCAATCTGACCCTTAAACAGGTGTTCGAATCCATCGCTGCTTCGATCAAACAATTGAAGTTGACGCAATGACCCGTGGGTTTCTGAAAAGTATACTACGGTTCAGACGGTCCGAGAAAGGCGGGTTGGCGGTTGAGTTCGTCATCTTGTTCCCCTTGTACCTCGTCGTCATACTGTGCGCTGTGGAATATGCACTGGTTTCCGTAAAACAAGTTATGCTGGAACGTGCTGTCGATATGGTTGTCCGTGATATTCGCCTTGGGACCGGATCAGGGCCCACGCACGATCAAATCAAGGATGCAATTTGCGAAAGATCCCTCGTAATTGACGATTGCACGAGTAACTTGCAGCTGGAAATGATCCGTCAGAGCGCCTTCACTGGCGTCACGCTGCCTGTGTCACCGGACTGTACGGACCGTGCGGAACCGACAAAACCCGTTCGGGAATTCACGAATGGTCCGGCAAATGAGCTGATGATCTTGCGCGCTTGCGCACAGATTGATCCGGTTTTCCCCGGATCAGACATGGCAGTCGCCTTGGTCAGTGACGATGGCGTGATCTCTCTAACTTCAACGACCGCTTTTGTTCAGGAGCCTTGATACAATGCGTTTTCTTACTAGAATCCGACAGTATCTGAGAAGCTCCGCACGGCGTGAGAGCGGGAGCCTCACCCTGGAGTCCCTGCTGTTATTCCCGATCTTCGTTATGACGATCTCACTGACCTACACGTTCTTTGACGGCTTTCGCCAAAGCACTTTGAACGTGAAAGCCGCGTATACGGTAAGCGATCTGCTCTCGCGGGAAAAAGACACTGTTACTGACACTTACATCGAGTCCATGCACACCCTTATGCAAAGGATGGTAAACAGCACCGCCGAGATGAGATTGCGTGTGTCATTCATCCGGTATTTCGAAAACGGTGGCGACGACTACTACGATGTGGAATGGTCAACAACCTGCGGATTTCCCGGGATATGGGACAACGGCAATATCGACAGATTGCGCGACCGACTTCCACCCATGGCCGACCTAGAGCCGATGATTATCGTAGAATCGTCAAACGATTATGAATGGACAGTCAAGCCCGCCTGGCTGGATACCGACTATCAATTCGAGAACTACATCTTCACGCGTCCGCGCTTCGAAAATCAGATTATTGGGGTTGTTTCTCAACAGGGCTGCCAGTCGTAACCAGAGCCTGCAGTATTTCGCACATAAACTTGGTTTCGGCGGCCGTTGTTACCCCGCCGACACCCACCCGGCGTCCCAATCGCCACCACAGGCCAGGCGCCCAGCTATTTTCGGCACTTTGCCGTGTCTTTAGAAGAAACCCGTTTGAGGGTTTGAACGCAAAGACACCCCGGTCAATGCTCTCGATATCTTCGACTTTGGCAATCAGCCGCCCTGCCCCGGTTCTGAGTTCGGTTTGCGTCAACTCGATCGCATCATCGGTCGCGAACCACATTCGGTAGGCCAACCAGAAAGACGCACCACCCACCACAAGCAGGAAAACCAGCCATATCGGTTCGGATGGATGTGACAACGCGACATACAGAACAAGCACACCGACACAGCCCAACATTCCGGTGCCCAGCCAACGTCTGGCGATTGAGGGCCTGATGGTGGCCAAAACCTCTTGATGCATGTGACTCCCCGATATTTTCGTCACGGTTTAACGGTTTTGTTCCGGGAAGGACAGAGGGGTAGATTTCCGCACAGCACCCGTTCTTTTCTGCTGATTGACCCGACCCGCGCTTATCATACATGCAAGCCAAAGCTATGGAGGTCACAATGTCCCTACGACCAGTTTTGGAAACCCGTAAATCCACACCAACGCTTGAGGGCGCGGGCGTAAAACTGCACCGCGCGTTCGGGTTTCAGGACCCGACTGAACTGGATCCCTTCTTGCTGTTTGACGACTTTCGCAATGAGAACCCGCAGGATTATCAAGCGGGTTTCCCATGGCACCCTCATCGTGGCATCGAAACGATCACCTATGTTCTGGCTGGCACGGTTGACCACTCGGACTCATTGGGCAACAGCGGGACATTGGGCGCCGGAGATGTGCAATGGATGACAGCCGGGTCTGGGATTTTGCATCAGGAAATGCCGACGGGTAACGCCGCTGGCCAAATGCATGGTTTCCAGTTGTGGGGCAACCTGCCCTCGGCACAGAAAATGACTGCGCCGCGCTATCAAGATGTGCAAAGCAAGGACATCCCGGAAATCACTGATGATGACGGAACAACTGTGCGTGTGATTGTAGGAGAGTTCTGGGGTAAAACCGGTCCGGTCGATGGGATCGCAGCCGACCCGCAATACCTGGACATTCAAATCCCCGCAGGGGTCAAGAAAACACTCCGGATAGATACCTATCGCCGTGCCTTCGCATATGTGTTTGAAGGTCAGGCTGCCTTTGCCGACGCGTCGCATCCTACTGGCGTCCTGCTGGAAAAAGAGGTTGCAGGGCAAGAAGTTAACATTCGGGACATGTCCGGTGATCGAACCCTTGTGCGCTTTGGCAGCGGCGATGAGATCACGGTGCAGGCCGGGGCTGAAGGCGTGCGGTTCCTTTTGATCTCAGGTGCTCCGATTGCCGAACCTGTAGCTTGGCATGGGCCAATTGTCATGAATACTCAGTCTGAATTGGAACGGGCCTTTCGCGAATTACGTAATGGCACGTTCATTCGACCGGCACACTAGATCGAGACCGATCTACGCACCATGTCCCAATAGACCTGCTCAACTTCGTCCAGCGACAAGCGTCCACCTGCGCGATACCAAGTCATCACCCCGTTCAGCATGGCAATGACGGCGAGAGTGGCGATCTTGGTATCCGCGATATCGAACACCCCGCCCTGCTGCCCGCTGCGCAAGATGGTCTCTAGCGCGTTTTCATAGCTGCGGCGCAAGGCCTCGATTTCCGAGAAGTTTTCCGGTGTCAGGTTGCGCAATTCCATATAGGCAATGAACACCTCATCTGGGCGCTCTAGGTGAAAGCGGATATGAAACCCTACGAACTGGCGCAACGCCTCGGACGCATCGGCAGGATGGTCAAGGTCGTCATAAGCCAAAAGCAGCTCTTGCATGTGTTCGTGCATCAGACGGTATAGCAGGCTTTGTTTATCCGGCGTGTAGTTATACAGAGCCCCTGCCTGCACCCCGACCTCGGACGCGATCTGGCGCATCGAGACGGCCGCATAGCCGTGACGGGCGAACAAACCCAGCGCCGCCTTGCGGATGCGTGGGCCGGTAATATCGGAATGTGATCCTTGCGTACGTGCCATTCCCACACAGTATCTGAACGTTTGTTCAGATAGAACCCCGCTTGAACCAAGTCACTAAAAGGTGCATCACAGTTTCAGTTGATGTTGAAAGAGTTCTGCATGAAACCCCTGCCTTTGCTGATACTGATGCTCGCATGTGCCGGATGCACCGATATTCCAGAATTGGAAGGGCGCGAGTTGCCGGAGCTGGAGTCGGCACGCTATCCTAAGCTTATCCCGCTGCAGGAAAAACTGGGCCCCGCCGTTGATCCGGTGAACGAGGCCGCCGTGGTCGAAGAAGACTTGATTGCGCGGCGTGAGGAACTTGAGAAAAAGTCAGAAGAACTCCAGAACGCGGAAATCAACTAAGCCCCTAGGATTAAGCCCCATCCGGGACCGGTACGCATTGCACCCTAGCTCTGAACCCGCTAAGGCAGCGCTGAACGGGCAAAAGGCCCGAAACCACGGAAATTTCGAGCGGAAAGGAACCCACGGGATGACACAGGCGCTGCGGCTGGGAATTGCGGGCTTGGGAACGGTTGGCGTGGGTGTCGTAAAGATCATCCGCCGCCACGCAGACTTGCTGCAGGTTCGCACGGGCCGATCTGTCGAGATCGTTGCCGTTTCGGCGCGCGATGCGAATAAGGATCGCGGTGTGAACCTGTCGGACTACGCCTGGGAAACCGATCCCGTGGCGTTGGCGAAGCGCAATGACATCGATGTGTATGTCGAACTGATCGGCGGCGAAAACGGCCCGGCCAAAGCCTCGGTCGAGGCGGCGCTGGCCACTGGCAAGGACGTGGTGACCGCCAATAAGGCACTGCTGGCGATCCACGGTCAGGACCTAGCCGAAAAGGCCGAAGCAGCCGGTAGTGTCATCCGGTTCGAGGCCGCCGTTGCAGGCGGTATCCCGGTGATCAAGTCGCTGACCGAAGGGCTGGCCGGAAATGAGATCACCCGCGTCATGGGCGTGATGAACGGAACCTGCAATTATATCCTGACCCGCATGCAATCGCAGGAGCTGGGCTATAACGCGCTGTTCGAAGAATGCGCGCAGCTTGGGTACCTTGAGGCCGATCCGAACCTGGACGTTGGCGGCATCGACGCGGCGCATAAGCTGGCGTTGTTGTCTTCGATCGCCTTTGGCACCAAGCCGAACTTCGATGGAATCCAGATCGAAGGCATTCAGCAGATCACCCTGGAAGACATTCATCAGGCCGCCGATATGGGCTATCGCATCAAACTGCTGGGCGTCGCGCAACGCTCGGCTCGTGGTTTGGAACAGCGTATGCAGCCGTGCCTTGTGCCCAGCAGCTCACCCTTGGGGCAGTTGGAAGGCGGCACAAACATGGTGGTGATCGAGGGCGACGCGGTCGAGCAAGTCGTGCTGCGCGGCCCCGGTGCTGGCGAAGGCCCTACGGCAAGCGCAGTGATGGGCGATGTCTGCGATCTGGCACGCGGGCTGCAAATCCCGACCTTTGGTCGCCCCGCAACCTCGTTGCAAGATGCCAAGCCAGCGGTGACCGGACTGCCCGCCCCCTATTATCTGCGGCTTGCCCTGTTCGATAAACCTGGTGCGCTGGCCAAAGTGGCGGCTATTCTGGGCGATGCAGGTGTTTCAATCGACCGGATGCGCCAATACGGGCACACGGAAAGCACCGCTCCGGTTCTGATCGTCACCCACAAAACCACGCGCGCCACGCTGGACGTTGCCCTGAACGGGCTGCGGGACACCGATGTGGTGGCGGATGAGCCAGTTGCATTGCGCATCGAAGAGGTTTGACCCTTGCGGCCTGCCCAAGACGCAGGCTATGCCGAAGAAAACGCCGATACTGACCTGAGGATAGTGAAAAATGAGTGCTGCCAAGATTGATTTCAACGACCGACTGTTGTCTCTGGGCCTTGCGCGGGTCGCAGAACAGGCCGCACTGGCGTCCGCCTCTCTGGTTGGGCGTGGCGACGAAAAAGCCGCCGATCAGGCAGCAGTAAACGCCATGCGCGAACAGCTGAACCTGCTGGATATCGCGGGTGTGGTTGTTATCGGCGAAGGTGAACGCGACGAAGCGCCGATGCTGTATATCGGCGAAGAAGTCGGCACCGGAAACGGACCTGGTGTGGATATCGCGCTGGACCCGCTGGAAGGCACCACCTTGACCGCCAAGGACATGCCAAATGCGCTGACCGTGATCGCCATGGGCCCGCGCGGCTCGATGTTGCATGCGCCGGACGTTTACATGGACAAGCTGGCCATTGGTCCGGGATTTCCCGAAGGTGTGGTCAATCTGGACATGTCGCCCCGCGAACGGGTCGAAGCACTGGCCAAGGCCAAGGGTTGTGAGCCTACCGATATCACCGTCTGCATTCTGGAGCGTCCCCGTCACGAAGCGATGATCGCTGAAGTCCGTGAAACCGGCGCCTCGATCCGCCTGATCACCGATGGTGACGTGGCCGGTGTCATGCACTGTGCCGAAAGCGAAGAGACCGGCATCGACATGTATATGGGTTCGGGTGGCGCGCCCGAAGGCGTTCTGGCTGCAGCTGCGCTTAAATGCATGGGCGGGCAGATCTTTGGCCGCCTGTTGTTCCGCAACGATGACGAACGCGGCCGCGCTGCTAAGGCAGGCATCACCGATCTGGACCGCGTTTATTCCCGCGACGAAATGGTCACCGCCGACGTGATTTTTGCTGCCACCGGTGTCACCGGCGGTTCGTTGTTGCCGCGCATCAAGCGCGAACCCGGCTGGGTCGAAACCACCACGCTGCTGATGCGGTCGAAAACCGGCTCGGTCCGCCGCATGTCGTATCGCACGCCGATGTGGCCCCACGACAAAGCGTGATGGCTTGCGCCATTGCCTTCGGCGAGAGTATTTGGAAAAAGATGAAGAGGCCGGATCCGAGAGGGTCCGGCCTTGGCGCATAAGAGGCACACCATGAGTTATCTTGGGGTTGAGCAGTCACTATCCGGGCGACGTTGGGTCGGCCCAGTGCCCGACGTTGAGCGGGCCGCGGAAATGCTGATCCAACAGGCCGGTCTGCCCCGCGCGGTGTGTCAGGTTCTGGCGCGACGCGGCATCTCTGCTATGGAGGCGTCCGGGTTTCTGGAACCCAAACTGAAAGAACTGCTGCCTGACCCGCGCGACATGAAGGATATGGAAAAAGCCGCAACGCGATTCCTGTTAGCGGTCACGAACAATCAGCGGATCGCAGTGTTCGCGGACTATGACGTAGATGGCGCCAGTTCTGCGGCTTTGCTGCTGGTTTGGCTGCGGCAGATGGGCCTGCAGGCTACTTTGTACGTGCCCGACCGAATTGACGAGGGCTATGGCCCCAACGTGCCCGCGATGCAGGAACTGGCCGCCACGCATGACCTTATCATCTGCGTCGATTGCGGCACACTGAGTCACGAACCGATTGCAGCCGCCAAGGGCGCGGATGTGATCGTGTTGGATCACCACTTGGGCGGCGAAACTCTACCCGATTGTGCCGCCGTGGTGAACCCGAACCGGCAGGATGAAAGCGGCGATCTGGGCTTTCTCTGCGCCGCCGGTGTCGTGTTTCTGATGCTGGTCGAAGCCGGACGTCAACTGCGTGAGGCAGGTGTAAAGGGGCCTGACTTGATTGGTCTGCTGGATCTCGTGGCGCTGGCGACCGTGGCTGATGTGGCCCCGCTGATCGGGGCAAACCGGGCGCTTGTGCGACAAGGCCTGAAGGTTATGGCCCAACGGCAAAGGCCCGGTCTTGTGGCGCTGTCGGATGTGGCGCGCATGGACTCGGCGCCTAACAGCTATCACCTGGGGTTTCTGCTGGGTCCGCGCGTGAACGCGGGCGGGCGCATTGGTCAGGCGGACCTGGGCGCGCGGTTGCTTAGCACAGAATCGATGCATGAGGCGCAGGCGCTCTCGCAACGCTTGGATGAATTGAACACCGAGCGTCGTGACATCGAAAACGCCGTACGTGCCGCAGCGTTAGAGCAGGCCGAGGAACGTGGTCTGGATGCGCCGCTGGTTTGGGCTGCGGGTGAAGGCTGGCACCCCGGTGTGGTCGGCATCGTGGCCTCACGCCTGAAGGAGAACGCCAACCGCCCCGCGATTGTCATCGGTTTCGACGGGGATGAGGGCAAAGGCTCGGGCCGTTCGATCTCGGGCGTTGATCTGGGTGCGTCGATCCAGAGGCTTGCCGCCGAAGGGTTGCTGGTCAAAGGCGGCGGTCACAAGATGGCGGCGGGTCTGACCGTGATGCGCGACCAGTTGGAACCTGCCATGGCGCGGCTCAGCGAATTGCTGGCCAAGCAAGGCGCGGGTGACGACGGTCCGGCCGATTTGAAACTGGATGGCACCCTGATGCCTGGCGCAGCCACTATTGATCTGATCGAACAGATCGAAAAGGCAGGTCCGTTCGGGGCCAGCGCCCCTGCCCCGCGATATGCGCTGCCCGACCTGCAGGTGCGTTTTGCCAAACGCGTTGGTGAATCCCATCTGAAACTGTCCCTGTCCGACGGTGTTGGCGGCGGTCTGGACGCCATTGCCTTTGGGGCCTTTGACGGTCCGATGGGCGAAAAGCTGTCAAATCACGGCGGCGCGCGCTTTCATTTCGCCGGACGGCTGGAAGTGAACACGTGGGGTGGACGCCAAAGTGTGCAACTTCGGCTGGAAGACGCAGCAGAGGCCATTTAAGCCCGATTTCAGGCCTTGGAAAAAACTTTCACGTCCTTGCATTTTTCGGCTTGCGGGGGTCCGGGCGAAACCGTAAAAGGCCCTCCACAAGCCAGCGTGGCCCGTTCGTCTATCGGTTAGGACGCCAGGTTTTCAACCTGGAAAGAGGGGTTCGATTCCCCTACGGGCTACCACTTGTGCTTGCGCCATACCAAATGGCCCGTTCGTCTATCGGTTAGGACGCCAGGTTTTCAACCTGGAAAGAGGGGTTCGATTCCCCTACGGGCTACCACTTCCCTATTTAGACACCAAACTTCTCGCGGCACAGATTTTGTATCTGCCCCCAGATCGACTTGAATTCCGGTGTGTTTTCCGCCGCATAGTGAAAGTTCTTCATCAATCCTGTGAGCTGCGTAAACACCTGCCGAACCTCGGCCTTGTCAGCGAACTCCGTAGTTGATTGGGTCACGTCGTAGACCAGCTTGAAGGTCATTTTCTGACGTTCCAGCGGCACCGTCGCGTCCACTTTGTCAAACGCGTCCTGCTGCAGATAAACCATATCCACAAACAGCGCTTTTTGCTGGGTTACGAAATCTTGGATCGTGACGCCCTCTTCCCCCGTCACCTGCATCATCTGATCGACCTGTTCGCCTTTTTCGATCAGGGCCAGCAAATCCCGGACCTTGCCGGTCCAACCCGGTTCGGCGTTTTTGTCGTACCAGTCGGACAATTGATCCGTATAGCGCGACCAACTGAGCATCGGATCGACCGCAGGATAAAACCGCTTGTAGGCGCGTTCCGAAGACAGGCCGAGGAAACATTTCACTGTGGACAGGGTCGATTGCGTGACCGGCTCGTCAAAGTTGCCGCCGGCGGGGGAGACGGTTCCGATCAAGGTAAGGCTGCCCAAATCGCCGTCATTGGTTTTCATTGCTCCGGCACGCTCATACAGTCCCTTGATCGAGCTTTCCAGATAGGCAGGAAAACCCTCTTCGCCCGGGATTTCTTCAAGTTTTCCGGATGTTTCGCGCATCGCTTGCGCCCAGCGGCTGGTACTGTCGGCAATCAGCAACACGTCATAGCCCATCTGTCGATAGTATTCGCCCAGCGTAATACCGGTGAAGATCGAGGCCTCGCGCGCGGCAACCGGCATGGACGACGTGTTGCAGATGATGATCGTACGATCCATCAGACTGCCACCCGTGGTTGGGTCGGTCATCTTGGGAAACTCATGGATCGTCTCAACCACTTCACCCGCACGTTCGCCACAGGCTACGACAATGACGATATCCACCTTGGCATTGCGCGCGATCAGGTTTTGCAGAACGGTTTTGCCCGCCCCAAACGGCCCAGGAATACAGGCCGTCCCCCCGCGTGCGATGGGAAAGAACGTGTCGATCAGGCGCTGAGAGGTCAGGACCGGTTCGGTCGGATACAACCGCTCGGACAGCGGGCGTTTCAGAATGCTTTCCGATAAAGGCCGCCGCACTGGCCATTTCTGGCATAAGGTCAGCGTGTGTTCGCCGCCTTGCTCATCTTCCAGACGGGCCACTATGTCGTGGATCGTGGCCGCGCCTTTTTGTACCCAGATGACCTTGTAATCACCCATCCAGTTAAACGGCAGCATGATCTTGTGGGTGAAATGTCCCTCGGGGACCGTTCCGATGCTGTCACCGGCCGTCACCGTATCCCCGACCTTGATCGAAGGGCTGAACGACCATTTTGCCTGATCGTCCAGCGGAGCGACATCAGCCCCGCGGGGCAGGAAGGTGCCAAAATCAGCCGCTACTTTGGGCAAAGGCGATTGCAACCCGTCGAACACCTGCCCCAACAAACCCGGCCCCAGCTCGACCGACAGCAATTGGCCAGATTGTTCGACCGGGTCACCCACGGCAACCCCGTCAGTGCTTTCATAGACCTGCACATCCGCCGTATCACCACGCACCCGCAGCACCTCGGCCTTCAGGCGTTCCTGCCGCCCACCCGGCCCGGGGCGTGTTGGCAGAATAAAGACCACTTCGTTCTTGACCAACTGCCCGGGCTGGCCCGAGGCGTCATGGTTAGCCTGAATCTGCACCAACCCCTCTTGCACCGAGACGACACGGGCGGTGGCGGTCTGTTTGGCAGAGGTTGGGGCGGTCATGCGTTTGCTCCGTCAAAATCGATATCGGCGACATTAGCCATGGCCTGCTGGGCCAGATGCTCAAATCTTTTGGCCGCCTCCTGCGCGTTGCTTTGCGCCCAGCGGTCGAAAATGTTCCAGATCAGCACGTAGATCACCACTGCTTCGAAATCGAAATAATGGCGGGCAGCGTGGCGTTTCAGTTGCTTGTGGCTGACCGACAAGAGCAGCCGCTCCAAGCCCAAAGGATCTGCGGCGTCCAATAGTTGCTGGGCCTCCTTGATCCAAGGCATCGGACCTTCCAATCGAAAGCTCGGGTCGTTCCAATTGGCAGGGATATGGCGGGCCCAACGCCCCATACCGAACGATCCGGCAGGTGGGCTGACCCCCTGTTTGCGCAGGCGCAGCGCGGCCACTACAGTACGCAAGTCCATCCGCTCAATAAGCATCTTGCGCAAGGTGGGCTGCGAGATATCGTGCAACGCCTCGTTGCAGCGCCCAATGGCCTGCGCGTCGGTTACCCCGATGTCGTAGTCGCCCCAGTTCAAAGCATGCTCCAACACCTTCAAAACGCGCGCATCCTCGGGTGTCAGCGCCGTTAAACGTCGATCCAGCCGCAACCGCGACAAGGGCGGCTGTTTGGCGACAAACAACCGCTCCGACCCCGGTAAGCTGCTGATCAGCGCGATATAGGCGTCAGGGTTTGGCATTCTAACGGATCACCCCCTCCAGAACGGCCCGGAAACGCGGCTGTAGATGCTCCATCAGCAACGAGGCCACCGCTTTATCCGTCAGATCCAAAGCCACGCCTTGATCGTCCGCCCGCACCCGTATGCCACCCTCGGCATCATCCGAGGCGTGCAATTCGACCTGCTCGCGCAGCATTTCAGCGGTCAGGCCCAGTACGTATTTGGTGAGCTTGCCAGATTGGATATCGTCGGCATTCTGTTTGATATCCTCTTGCGTGGCGATCTTGGCGGGCAAAATGACTTCTACCTTTCCGTCCAGATTGGCGCCTTCTGCCGCACGGCCCACAACTTCGAGTATCATCTGCTTCAGCAGGTCTGGATCAGCCATTTCCTTGGTGACCAGACGTTCGACATCTTCGCGGAAGTGGTCCGTCAGCCCGGCTTTCATGGTCAGCACCGCATCCCGCATGGCGGTGTTCAGCGCCTCTTCGCCCGCTGCGCGGTAGTTGTCAGAATCCGTGCGGGCCTTCTTTTGATACGCGTCCGCCTCGCGTTTGGCGTCGGCCAGTATCTTCGCCGCTTCGGCCTTGGCATCGGCGCGCAGTTTATCTGCATCCGCCTGGCCAGCGGCCACCCCATCGTTGCGCAACTTGTCGATCAGCGCGTCAACACCGTGAGAGATCATGCCATCCTGTGCCATCAGCTTATCCCCGCGCTGATGACCAAGGCAAAGACGAAGGCGAAAACGCCAAAGCCTTCGATAATCGCGGCCGGTGCCAACGACAGCCCGAAGATTTCCGGCTTTTCCTTGGTTGCATTGATCGCTGCTGCACAGGCCCGGCCCTGCCAGATACCGCAATACATCAAGGCGATGCCCGACAAGATGCCGATCCCGAACAACCCGCCCGCATTTTCAGGCGTCACCTCACGGTTCAGGGTGAACATGATGACGATGCCATAGATCACCATGGTCGACGGAAAGGCTGAAACGCCGACGAACCGGCCATAGCCCCCCTCGGTCTCGGTCATGGCACCGATGCTGGCCATACCAGCAATGGAGCAGCCAATGGCGCTTGCCGCCGCCCCCAGTGCCATCGGTGCGTAAATCCCCAGCCAACCCAATGTAAGAACAAGCTCATTCATTCCTGAACCTCCTTGCGGGCAAACGGGCGAAAGACGATGCCTTCATCCGGCAAACCCCATTTAAAGAATTCGATGTAATTAAGACGCAGCCCGTGGACGACGCCGCTCATCATCGCGAGGGCGAAGTTCAGGGCGTGACCGACGATCAGGATCAGCAGAGCGAACAGGATCCCGGGTCCCTTCAGCGCGTGCATCACTGACACCGCCAGATCGTTGAATGTGATCGCCAGCGAGGCCGAGGCCAAGCCCAGCGCGAACAGGCGCATATAACTGAGGACGTCACCAAACGCCCCCATCGCTCCGGCAAGGGCTTGGATGCCGCCAATCAGACGCCATAACCAATCGATTGGCTTGTTGATCTGGCGATCGCTGGAAAACCAAAGGATCGCCAGAACACCCGCGCTAAGGATCACCGCACCGGGTGTTGCAGAGTTTCCCTTCATATAGCTGAGCCACAAAATAAATCCGCCAATCAGCGCAGCGATCCAGCCCAGATTGGCAATCGCCTTGCGCTGACCCCAGGCGGCGTGGGCGGCCAGTGCATTGGCCAGCACCAAATGCAGAACTCCCACAACGATCGAGACCATCATCATGGCACCAAAGTTGTTCAGATCGAGCAGTTTCACCTTGGCGAGGATCGACCCTTCCGGCGGTGACACACCGAAATAACTGCCCACCAGAAAGCCATAAACAATCGTCGCGCCCGAAATAATCAGCCCATACCGACGCCATGATTTCTGCCCTGCAGTTCCGTCCATTCGTTTCCAAAACAGCAGCAAGCCCAGCAGTATGATCGCGCCGTACCCTGCATCAGCCACAATCATTGCAAAGAAGAACGCGAAGGACACGGCGACGATGACGCTTGGGTCCCAATCTTTGTAACCTGGCACTTGATAAAACAGCGCCAAATCTACGGCAGCGTTACGTTTTTCCGGCTGCTCCAACAGCGTGGGTGGCGAGTCTTCGGGGCCTGGGTCCTCGATCAGAATCGCGGCTTCCTTACCCTTCGCCATGTCCAACACGGCATCAACGCGATCTTCTGGCACCCAGCCCTGAAGGGCAAACATCGCCTCTTCGTCGCGCACTTTCTGCGTCGCATGGGCAAGCTCTGCCGCGCTCTCAGCCACCGAGAGGTTACGCCGCATCAGCGTCAAGTAGCGGGTCTGGGCGACCCGTTCGGCCTCAAGCGCTTCGATGGCAATTTCCGCCTCTTCCAACTGGGCCTCAAGCTCATGAATGGGCAGTGACCCCGTATGGGTGCGCGGTACTGGCAGAATGTCGTCGGCGGGCTCATCCGACGAGATCAGGACCGCATAGATAAACCGATGATCCTGCTCCAGAATCGCCCAGGGCAGCGTCAGGTCATTCAAAGCATCTCGACGCTTTAACGGCAGTTGGTAGAACCATAGCCGGTTGCCCGCCAGAACGTCATCGGGCGGAAAATCCAGATCGCCCCACGGCCGCACCTTCGCAATGCGATCGGCCAGAAAATCCCGCCTGTCGGTCATGTCGCGGCTGCGCTGCATCAGGTCGCGCACATCCTTGACGAACTGATCCATATTAAAGTCCGTGTCGCGCTGAATTTGGCGGCGTGGCTCAGGTACATCTGTCAGGAATCGCAACGCCTTATAGGCATCTCTTGCACCGCGCGCGCTGATCTTTTCCGGCTCAGATGGTGGCGGGGCCAGTGGCAATACATGCATGCACCCCAGTTCCTGCAAAGCCTCAAGCGTTTCGGTTTTCTGCGCTGCTCGTCCTACCAGCGAGAGCTTTTTGAGGCGGGCGATACTCATGACGCCGCCTCTTGCGCATGTTTACGCTTGGAGATTTTCGAGCGGACGACGGCCTGCATCTGCTCGTCACTCAGGTAGATGCGGATCTTCTTAATATTGGCCTTGGCGCGCGGGATCAGAACCTTTTCGAACAGGTTCACCCGCTGCGTGATCGTGGCAACGGCCTTGTCGAAAATCCTGACCCGCTCTTCGGCCACTTTGACCCGCAAGCGCGCCTCGATCATGTCATGCAGCAACTGCGCCGCGGCATCCACCCAATGAGGTTTTGCCAACAGCGAATAGGGGCGCACAGCAACCTCGATCCGCTCCAGATCAGGCATTTTGACGCCCACCACGTTGACCTCTTTGATCCTGTAGTCTTTCAGTTCCACCAGCCCGTCCAGATCGATGCTTTGCTGTGCCAGCATTGGCAGCTTTGCCCCCACCTGCTGGGCCAGCTCTTGCACCTCATCCTCTAGCCGCCTCACCTCCTCACGGGCTTTCACACGTTCCGCCATCAATTGCTGGCGCTTGAGGTCCAGTGACGGCAGGAACCGCTCATAGCTTTTCAGCTGCGTCTGCTCGCGGGCGAGCGACGATTTATTCAGCTGCAACCGCGCCATCGGCATCCTTTGGGAAATATTTGTCGACCAGAGATTGCTTCATCAGCAATTGTTCTGGGGCAAAACACTCAGCCAGGGTTTTCCAGCCCAGATCAAGCGCATCCTCCAGCGGGATCGAGACGTTGATATCCATGAAACGCTTACGGAACAGCGCGCCAAACTTCAGCAGTTGGTGATCGTAATCCGACAGGTCAAACGCCATCGCCTGCTTCTGCGCGGCGTCCCGGCTTTCCGAATAAAACCGGATCATCGTGTTCATAATCTGCCCGTGGTCTTCGCGGGTCGTCTTACCAACTACGTTCTGCTTGAGGCGCGACAGGCTGCCGAACGGGTCTATCACACCCGAATGCAGGTAAATCTGGCCTTCGGTGATATAGCCCGTGTTGTCCGGCACCGGATGGGTCACGTCATTGCCTGGCATTGTCGTCACGGTCAACACGGTGACCGACCCGCCCTTGGCGTAATCACACGCCTTTTCGTACCGGCGCGCCAACTGCGAATATAGGTCACCCATATATCCGCGCTGCGATGGAACGCGTTCCTGACTGATCCCCACTTCTTTCATCGCATCGGCGAAAGCGGTCATGTCAGTCATCAGAACCAGCACGCGCTTGCCCTCTTCCACCGCAAATTTCTCGGCCACGGCCAATGCCATATCCGGCACCAATAAGCGTTCGACTAGAGGGTCCATCGCCTGATTGACGAACATCACGGTGCGCGAGAACACGCCCGCATCCTCAAAGGAGGTGCGGAACGTGTAATAGTCATCAAAGATCAATCCCAGCCCGCCGAACACCACGATATCGGCATCCGCCTGAATACCGATTCGGCTGAGAAAGGCGTTGAACGGCTCACCTGAGACCGAGAAAATCGGGATTTTCTGGCTTTCGACAAGCGTGTTGAACACGTCGATCATCGGCACATCCGTGCGGATCATCTTGTTGGGAACCGCACGCTCGGCCGGGTTTACGGTGGGACCACCGATGTCGATGCGCGGCTCGGCAGCCAGGTCGGGTCCGCCGTCGATCGCCACCCCCGCCCCGTCGAACACGCGCCCCAAAATGTTGGCCGAATAGGGCGTCTGCATTGGGTGGCCAAGAAAGGTCGCCGTCGCCTCGGTGGATATGCCCTTGGTGCCCGAGAACACCTGCAACGTCACCACGTCCCGATCAATTAAGATCGCCTGAGCTAGAGTTTTGCGGCCATCCACCGTCTCGATCACCGCCAGATCGTTGAAGCGAACGGCTGGGTCGCGCGCGCCATCAATCGGCACCCGAACCTTGATCGTGTCACCGACAATTTCCAGAACACGCGTGTACTTCAACAGGCTTCGGGACATCACTTACCCCCATGCGTCAAAGAGATTTTCAGTAAATTCGCCACGGTGGTCAGTGGCATTTTTTGTAATTGTAAGGACAGCTTACAACGAATTCAGAAATTGGCAACCGAGGATAAATCAACCCTTCGAAACCGGCTGAATTATCATTTACTAAAAATTTAGTTTGACAGGTGCGCAGAAAATCGCTGATGCTGTCGGTCATCCGGTTAGCACCGGACAACCATAATTTTTTGGGAGGAGACAGATGCGGAGACATCTACTTTCCGCAGTGGCGGCGGCTGCCGTCATTGCGGGGCACGGTCCCGTTTGGGCCGACGAAGCCGCAGCACAACGTTGGATCGACGACGAATTCCAGCCATCGACCTTGTCGAAAGACGAACAGATGTCGGAAATGCAGTGGTTCATCGAAGCTGCACAGCCTTACGCTGGCATGGAAATCAACGTCCTGTCCGAAGGCATCCCGACACATTCTTACGAATCCGAGGTCCTGACCAAGGCGTTCGAGGAAATCACTGGCATCAAGGTCAACCACCAGATCCTCGGTGAAGGCGAAGTGGTTCAGGCGGTTCAAACCCAGCTGCAGACCGGCCGGAATCTGTATGACGGCTATGTCAACGACAGTGACCTGATCGGCACCCACTCGCGCCTGCAACTGGCCTATCCGCTGACCGACATGATGGCTGGCGATTGGGCGGCGACAACTTCGCCGACGCTGGATCTGGATGACTTCATGGGCATTCAGTTCACCACCGGTCCGGACGGCAAGCTGTACCAGCTGCCTGACCAGCAGTTCGCGAACCTTTACTGGTTCCGCAAGGACTGGTTCGACGACGAAGCCAACAAAGCCGCGTTCAAAGAAAAGTACGGCTATGACCTGGGTGTTCCGGTCAACTGGTCGGCTTACGAAGACATTGCCGAATTTTTCACCAATGACGTGAAGGAAGTCGACGGAGTGGCGATCTATGGCCACATGGACTACGGCAAGCGCGCACCTGACCTTGGTTGGCGTATGACCGATGCGTGGCTGTCAATGGCCGGTGCCGGCGACGTTGGCGAGCCGAACGGCATTCCGGTTGATGAGTGGGGCATCCGCATGGAAGCGGGCACCTGTAACCCTGTCGGTGCATCCGTGTCCCGCGGCGGCGCTGCAAACGGTCCCGCTGCGGTCTATGCGATCCGCAAATGGGATGAGTGGCTGCGTGCCTATGCGCCTCCGGGTGCGGCGTCCTATGACTTCTACCAGTCGCTACCAGCGCTTAGCCAAGGCAACGTCGCCCAGCAGATCTTCTGGTACACCGCCTTTACTGCCGACATGGTGAAGCCGAAATCCGAAGGTAACAACACCGTGGATGACGAGGGCACGCCGCTGTGGCGGATGGCACCCAGCCCGCACGGCCCCTACTGGGAAGAAGGCCAGAAGGTTGGTTATCAGGACGTGGGGTCTTGGACCTTCCTGAAATCGACCCCTGCGGATCGTGCTCAGGCGGCTTGGCTCTATGCTCAGTTCGTGACCTCCAAGACTGTCGATGTGAAGAAGTCCCACGTGGGTCTGACCTTCATCCGCGACAGCTCGGTCAATCACGAGTCCTTCACCGAGCGCGCACCCAAGCTGGGTGGTCTGGTCGAGTTCTATCGCTCGCCTGACCGTGTGGCATGGTCGCCCACCGGCATCAACGTGCCGGACTATCCGAAGCTGGCCCAGATCTGGTGGCAGCAGATCGGTGACGTGAACTCGGGTGCGTTTACCCCGCAAGAGGCGATGGACCGTCTGGCTGAAGAGATGGACATCACCATGGCCCGTATGCAGGCTGCGGACGAAAGCGCCGGTGTCTACGGTGGTTGTGGTCCACGCCTGAACGACCCGCAGGATCCTGCCTTCTGGCTGGAAAAAGAGGGTTCGCCAAAGGCCAAGCTTGAGAACGAAAAACCGCAAGGCCAGACAGTCAACTATGACGAACTGGTTCAGCGCTGGCAGGCTCAGTAGACCATTGAAACCCGGGGGTGCCGGTTCAGGCATCCCCACCCCAAAGACCAGTGCGATGCACTGAAGGACCGGAACTCACGGACATGATTGAACTTCAAGATGCCACGAAACGCGTTGGCAACGTCATCCATATCAAACCCACCAACCTGACACTGCAAACGGGCCATTTCAACGTGCTGTTAGGCGCGACGGGCTCGGGCAAGACCTCTCTGATCAAGATGATGGCCGGGCTGGACCCGATCGCCTCGGGCAAGGTTCTGATGGATGGGCAGGATGTGACACGGCTGAACACGCAAAAGCGTCAGATCAGCTTGGTACACCAGTTCTTCGTGAACTACCCGCATATGAGTGTTTTCGACAATATCGCCTCGCCCCTGCGCGTGGCTGGTATGGCGCAATCCGAGATCGAGGGCCGCGTGGAAGAGGCCGCCGATCTGCTGCAATTGCGCCCGATGCTTAACCGTCGCCCGCATGAGCTGTCGGGCGGGCAACAACAACGTACCGCGCTGGCCCGTGCCATCGCGAAAGAAAGCCGCGCCGTGTTCCTGGATGAACCGTTGGCGAACCTTGACTACAAATTGCGCGAAGAGCTGCGCGAACAATTACCAGACCTGTTTGCAGGTCGCGGTGCCGTCGTGGTCTATGCCACCTCGGAACCAGAAGAGGCCCTGCTGTTAGGTGGGTACACCGCTCTGATGGAAGACGGCCACGTTACTCAGTTCGGCCCAACCGCTGATATCTATCGCAATCCCGAAAACATCGCCGCTGCGAGGGTGTTCTCGGACCCGCCAATCAATGTAGCTCGAGTCTCGGTCACTGGCGCTCAGGCGCAACTGGCGGGCGGGGGCGGCTGGACCGTTACGGATATGGCTGATGGAGAATACATGGTCGCTGTGCGTCCGCACCGAGTAACCCCGGTCCGCACCTCGGACGCAGATGTGGAACTGACCGGTCGTGTAATCGTCACCGAACTGTCCGGTTCCGATTCCAGCGCGCATTTCCAACATGGGGATGAAGCGTGGGTCTCGCTGGCTGCCGGTGTGCATCCCTATCAGGTCGGTGAGGATCACAGCTTTTATATGAACCCGGCCCATTGCCGGTATTTCGGCCAAGACGGCAAAAGGGTGGCCTGACATGGCACAGATCAAACTTTCAAACCTACGACACAGCTATATGCCAACGCCAAAAGGCCCGGAAGATTACGCGCTGAAGGAAATCGATGTGACCTGGCGCGATGGTGGGGCCTACGCGCTGCTCGGCCCGTCGGGCTGCGGCAAGTCCACTCTGCTGAACATCATCTCGGGTCTGTTGACGCCGTCCGAGGGGCAGATTCTGTTCGATGACCGCGACGTCACCACCCTGCCCCCCGATCAACGCAACATTGCGCAGGTGTTCCAGTTCCCGGTGATCTACGACACGATGACGGTGGGCGAAAACCTTGCCTTCCCCCTGAAAAACCGGGGCGTCGATGCCACAACGATCAAACGTCGGGTCGATGAGATTGCCGAGATGCTGGATGTGACGGATATGCTGAACACCCGTGCATCGGGTCTGAGCCCGGATAACAAGCAGAAAATCTCGATGGGGCGCGGTCTTGTGCGCGATGATGTAAACGCGGTGATGTTTGACGAACCCCTTACGGTGATCGACCCGCATCTGAAATGGAAACTTCGGTCAAAGCTGAAAGAACTGCACCAGCGCGTGCAAGCCACGATGATCTATGTGACCCACGACCAGACCGAGGCGCTGACTTTCGCGGACGAAGTCGTCGTAATGCAGGAAGGCGAAGTGGTTCAGATCGGCACTCCAGTCGAACTGTTTGAACGCCCCCAGCACACATTTGTCGGACACTTTATAGGTTCACCCGGTATGAATGTCCTGCCCTGCGAGGCCAAAGGCGACCGCGCCGTGTTCGAAGGCCACGAGGTGATGCTGGAAGGTCCCACCCTTGGTGACGGAGGCCGTACACACCTGGGAATCCGCCCTGAGTATGTGGGTTTTGGGGACACCGGTATCCCGGCGCATGTGACCAAAGTGGCCGATATCGGCCGCCACTTTGTTGTCAGTGCGATGGTCGGCAACACGGCCCTTAAGGCTGTGACCGAACACAGTGTACCCGAGCCCGGATCACAAGTCTTTCTGCAATTCAAACCTGAACAATCCCGCGTCTATCGCGACGGCTGGATCGCAACCGAGGAGCGGGTGCAATGAGAACCGAAAACCAAAAGGCATGGTTCTTTGTCTTGCCCGTTCTGGCGCTGGTCGCGTTCAACGCGCTGGTGCCGATGATGACCGTGGTCAACTACTCGGTGCAGGAAACCTTCGGCAACAACCAGTTCTTCTGGGAAGGTCTTGGTTGGTTTGAACAAATCCTGCGATCTGACCGATTCCAGGCCGCACTGGGGCGGCAGTTTCTGTTCACCTTCCTGATCCTGATCATCGAGGTCCCGCTGGGTATCATCGTGGCCCTGTCGATGCCACGCAAAGGGTTCTGGGTGCCGGTTTGTCTGGTGCTTATGGCGCTACCGATGCTGATCCCGTGGAATGTGGTCGGCTCGATGTGGAATATCTTCACCCTGCCCCAGATCGGCCTGCTGGGTTACTTTCTGAATGACGTTTTGGGCATCAATTATGACATGACCCAACAGCCAATCTCGGCTTGGATCACTGTCGTCGTCATGGATGTCTGGCACTGGACCTCGCTGGTGGTCTTGCTGTGCTATGCGGGGCTCGTGTCGATCCCTGATGCGTACTACCAAGCAGCCAAGATCGACGGTGCCACCCCGTGGTCGGTGTTCCGCTATATCCAGTTGCCCAAGATGAAAACGGTTCTGACCATCGCAGTCTTGTTGCGATTCATGGATAGTTTCAACATCTACACCGAGCCATTCGTTCTGACCGGCGGCGGCCCCGGCAACTCGACCACCTTGCTTTCGATCGACCTTGTGAAGATCGCGCTGGGGCAATTTGACCTTGGTCCTGCGGCCGCGATGAGCCTGATCTATTTCGCCATCACGCTGCTTGTGTCGTGGCTATTCTACACTCTGATGACAAAGGATGACGCAGAATGAAAAAGCGTTCCATCATCCCGATCCTCTATATCGCATTCCTGATGCTGCCGATCTATTGGCTGGTGGCGATGTCCTTCAAGACCACGAATGAAATCCTGTCGGGCTTTTCCCTGTTTCCCCAGACCTTTACGTTGGAAAATTACATCACCATCTTCACTGATCCAACATGGTATTGGGGCTACATCAACTCGATCACCTATGTGACTCTGAACACGGTGCTTTCTGTCTGCGTGGCTTTGCCTGCCGCCTATGCGTTCTCGCGCTATCGGTTTCTGGGTGACAAACAGCTGTTCTTCTGGCTGCTGACCAACCGTATGGCCCCAGCGGCGGTCTTCGCCCTGCCGTTTTTCCAGCTTTATTCGTCGATCCACCTGTTCGACACGTATCTGGCCGTGGCGTTGGCGCATACGCTGTTCAACGTGCCGCTTGCGGTGTGGATTTTGGAAGGCTTCATGCGTGGCATCCCGAAGGAACTGGATGAGACGGCTTATGTCGATGGCTATTCCTTCCCGCGTTTCTTCGTGACCATCTTCCTGCCCAATATCAAAGCGGGCGTGGGCGTCGCGGCGTTCTTTTGCTTCATGTTCTCATGGGTTGAGATGCTGCTGGCCAAAACCCTGACCGCGGTCGAGGCCAAACCTATCGCAGCCGTAATGACCCGCACCGCTTCCAGCGCGGGGTATGAGTTGGGCCTCCTGGCCGCCGCCGGAACGCTCACCATCATCCCCGGCGCCATCGTCATCTGGTTTGTCCGCAACTACATCGCGCGTGGTTTCGCGATGGGTCGTGTATGAGGTTCGAAATGCGAAAATTGCTACTCATCCTTCCCTTCCTGCCCTCGACGGCTTTCGCACAGGCTCAGGCCGGATGGGGCAATGTCGGCCAGCAAGAGGAAAAGGGTTTTTCCTGGACCGCACCCCTGTGGCCCGATTTCTGGATGGCCTGGACCCCGGCCACATTGGCCTTATTCGTAGGCATCTTTTCGGCCATTGCCCTGATCGGCGTTTTCGAAGGTTTCAAGTACCGCGACGGCATCGAACGACGGGGTGTTTTAGGCCTGACAACCACGCTGGGCGACCGGCTGTTCATCACCCTGCTGGGATCAGCCTATATCTTTCTGGCCTGGCTTGGTCTGGTGGGTCAGCCGGTCTGGACACCACTTTTTCTGTCCGTCGGCTGGGGCATCTTCGTCTTCTGGAAAGTTTAAGCTTTGCGAAACAGCGAAAGGATGCTTGTCTGTCAGGCATACTAAAAAATGCGACACGAAAGACCGATGCGAAAGAAAAAAACAACAAACCTGCTGACCGAAGTAGAACTTGAGTTCATGAACGAGCTCTGGGCGCTGGGTCAGGGCTCGGTTCGTGACGTGCTTGATCGCCTGCCAGCCGAACGCAATCTGGCTTATACATCTGGCGCCACCATCCTGCGTATTCTCGATGAAAAAGGATTTGTCGAAAGCCGCAAGGATGGAAAGACGCTGATCTATACGCCGCTGCTGGAGAAGGACAGATATCAGGCGCGGTCGCTGCAAAACCTGTCGCGGACCCTGTTCGACGACACGCCCGCCACACTGGTCGCGCGTTTGGTTGACGACGCAGGACTCAGCGAAGCCGATCTGGAGGAAATTCGAGCACTGGTAGAGAGGAGACTGCAAAATGACAGCGGTTAAACCGGTTCTCGACGCGTATCTGGAATTGAATCTGGTCCTTGGGTTAGCCGCGCTTGTGTGGCTGGCAGCCCGAGGCATTCTGTCCAGAACATCCTTCAGCCACGGATTTGTGGCGCAACTGCACGCGCTCAAGGCGCTTTGCCTGTGCGTCGTCCTCAGCCCCGTTCTGGCATTGGGTGTGTCCGTGCTGGCCACTCACACCCCGGCAAAAGGCACTCTAGCCATCGGTGACATCGCCGTGGCGGCTTATCTGCGTGGTGACATTGCGATGCCAGCCACCCAGTTCGAAGCCTTGCTGAACACACGCCAGCGTTGGGTCGATGTGTTGTTCAGCGGGGATCACCCCGTTGTTTTGGGGATCCTTGCGCTGCTGGCGCTGGCAGCGTTGATTTATACCCTGCGCGTCATCCGCGACGGACTGTCGATCCGCGATACGGTGAATACCAGCTTTCTGTGGCGACGCTCTGCCAAGGTGGACATCCGCCTGTCCGACCGTATCGCCGTTCCCTTTGCTGTACGCGGCCTGCGTCGACGCCATGTAGTGCTGCCCAGCCATCTGCTGGATTCCCCGCACGAAATGCGCTTTGCCCTTGCGCATGAGCTGCAACACATCCGCGCCGGTGATGTAGAGTGGGAGCTGGGGTTTGAACTGCTGCGCCCCCTTCTGTTCTGGAACCCCGCCTATCTGGTCTTGAAATACCAATTCGACCGCCTGCGTGAGTTGGCCTGTGATCAATCGGTCGTTGCCCGCAAAGGCATCGACACGCAGGACTACACCAGCTGTCTTTTGGACTATTGCGCCCGAACAGTTGTGCGCGGCAGCCCGCGTGTGCTGAATGTTGCTCTGGTTACAGGAGGCAAAGCTAAGCGGGTTCTGCGGCAACGCGTAATCGCGCTGGCCGATGCGCCTTCGGTTAACTCATCTATGCCGTTCATGTTCCTAGGCCTGACAATCTTGTTTGCACTGGTGCTGGGCCTCGGTGCCGCTTCGATCCAACAGACCGAGGATTGGAGCCACGACCGGCTGATGCTGTCGACTGTCGTTAACCTGGAACGGCTAGAGGCGCGCAATCAAGGCAACTGATTGATCTACCAACCTCGCCGCCCAAACAGCGCTTGCAACCGCGTCTGCCCGGCAAACGGGTCCATCGGTTGCGGCGTAGCCAGTTTTGATACGACCCGGCGGACCAGAACCCAGCAGACCCCCGCAAAGATCACGCCACCCAAAGCCTGCCCCAGCAGGACCCCCGGTGCCCCTGCGATATAGGCACCGGCCACAGCAAAGGGCCATGTGCCCAAAGTATGCCGCCCCCAATTCACCCAAGTCGAATACACAGGGTGACCCAGATTGTTGAAACTGGCATTTGCAACAAAGATCACACCGTTAAAGAACGACGCCATGGCCAGCGGCCCGCAAAACAGGTAGATCAGTGCGCGCGTTTCCCCCTGCGCCTGAAACAGATCGGCAATCGGCGCGCGCAATAAGAATAGGGTGACGGCCATCACGCAGACATAAACAGCGGTGAATTTGACCCCGGCCAGAAAACTCTGCTTTACGCGGTCGAACTGCCCCGCCCCGAAATTCTGCCCGACAATAGGTCCAATGGCCCCGGACAGGGCAAAAATGACCGAAAATGCCACGGGCAATAGCCGCCCGATCACGGCCATGCCAGCCACCGCATCCGTTCCGAACTGTGCAATCTCACGAATGACGATGGCATTGCCGATGGGGGTGGCGATATTGGTCAGAACGGCAGGTACAGCAATTGCGCTGACCGGACGAATATCCGCCCCAAGCTGCTGCAAAGAGGGCCGACCAAACCCGCGGTGTACCCGCGCCGCCGGTCTGACCGTCGCGATCAACATGCAAATACGCGCAATGACCGATGCGATGGCCGCCCCATCCAGCCCCAGCCCGACAGCAAAAATTAGGATCGGGTCCAGCACGGCGTTTGCCACACCACCATAAATCGTGGCCAACATCGAACGCCGAGCATCTCCGTAAGCGCGCAGAACCGCCATACCGGTCATCGCCACAGCCATCACCCACATGGTTGGCAAAATGATCGAGGTATAGCGGGCAGCCAACCGCAGCACCTCACCTTCTGCGCCCAGAAGCGACAGAAAGAACGTCAAATTGAACAGGACGGTTACAGACACGATCAACCCGACGACGGCACCCAGAACAGCCACACTGGTGCCGAATTGGCGCGCTTGTTCGTGCCGCCCGGCGCCAAGTTCCCGAGCGACCAGGGCCCCTGCCGCAATCGAAAGGCCAACATTGACCGAGTTGGTGAAGAACAAAAGCGTCCCGGCATAGCCAACAGCTGCGGCCAGTGCATCGTTTCCCAACATCGAGATGAAAATCATGTCGACGAAATCAACGGCGAAAATTGCCATAAGACCAATGCTGGTGGTCAAGGACATCCGGGTCACGTGCCCCATCAGGCTGCCCGTCAGAAAGACCGCCTTGCTGTCAGATTGTGTCACCATGCCTTATTAGCCTTTTTGAATGCGGGCACTTCTCTGGTTCTGTTGGGGGAACTGCCCGGTAAGCCCCCAGTTCCTCTTGCACTACCTGAGAGCCGTACAGGAACTACAGGACAAATTCGGACCACTCTGACCGTACGGCAATTGCGTCCAAGGCGACAAACCGACCTTCAGGTGACAGTTTGACGATCCCATGAACCGCTCAAAATCCGTTTCGTGCAAGGGGTGAATACCTCCAGCCCTTTGAATTTCGCCGGTTTGCGGTACACCGGCAACCTGACTAATCTAGACCACAACAAATAGGGGCGTGAGTCATGAAAATTGTCTCAGGTGGACAGACTGGCGTAGATATGGCTGCTTTGGAGTTCGCACGCCAAAACGGTTTTGCATACGGTGGCTGGGTCCCCAAAGGGCGCATGAACGAGGAGGGAAGGATTCCGGCCCAATTCGACGGTCTGACCGAAACGCACTCCGAAGACGTTGTGGAACGCACCCGCTGCAATGTCTTATCGAGCGATGCTACCTTGATCTTTGTGGATGGCTCAATCAGCCCCGGAACGCAGCAAACTATTGTTTTCGCTGAAGAAACTGGAAAGTTACATCTGACCGTCGATGTCAGAAAAGGAATAGCGACCAGTGCCGCGCAAGTCAGTGAGTGGCTGCAGGCAAACCCGGTGTCGGTTCTGAACATCGCCGGCCCCCGTGCCTCGGAAGCACCACAAATCGGGGCGCAGGTACGGGCGGTGCTGGATCGGACTTTGCGACAACTCTCGCCGTGAAACCCAAGGTTCGATTTCGTCGCCCATTCTCATGGAAAATATCTGCCAATCTCGGGAAACCGCTGCGCGATGTCGGTTGCTGTTTTTACGCCGAACACGGGCGTTGGATCGCCGGCAAGAATCGCGTCGGTCCGGACGCGTGCAGAATCGATCAGACTGGGTGATCCTGCATCGGACCACGCCTGTGGTGTCGTCCGATCCGCAAGTGCGGGATAGTAATAGTCGCTTTGCATGCGGCCCAGGGTTTGACTCGCGCCCAGAAAATGCCCCGGACCGTTCAGGCACATGTCGCGGATCACATCGAAGGCGAGCGCATCCTCGGTGATCTCAAACCCGCGTGTCGCACGCATCACCGATCCAATCAGGTCGTTATCCAGGACAAAACTTTCCTTGCTCGCCGCCAGAAGCGAGCCGTACATGCCAGCGGCTTCGTAAATCAGATTGGCCCCCGCCAACGCGCTGAGCAATTCGGTGATGCCCTTTTCATACCCTGCCTGAAAGTCTGGCAGCTTGCTGTCCGTCATCCCCGCGCTCACCGCACAGGGAACGCCATAATATTGCGCCATCTGCGCACAGGCCGCCATCAGCACGCCCTGCTCGGCACTGCCACCGGACATCGCGCCGGTGCGTAGGTCGCTGACAAAGGGCAAGGCACCAAATAACGCCGGGTGCCCGGGATTCAGCAGGTTCAGATAGACCAGCCCGGCCAGAACCTCGGCCGTTTGCTGAGCGACAGCGCCCGCCAAAGGCGCGGGGCTTGTCGCACCCGCCTGCCCTGCCGACACCAGTTTTAACGGTGTCCCGGTCTCGGCTGCGCATTCGATTATTCCCAGTGCTTCGGCAGCAAAAGTCAGCGGCGGCACGACAAAACACGTGGAAACACAGCAGAACGGCCTTGCCCGCCAAGCCGCTTCGCCGCCCGCAATCATATGGAACATCTCAATCGCCTCACGCATTGTTTCGGCAGAACTGAAGGACGTTCCGATTGGCTTGGCGGTACCCGCTGCGCAGGCGAAGGCCGTGCTCATCTCCATTGCATGCGTGTCAGGAATATCCCGGGCGACCACTGTGCGCTGAAACATGTGAATGTTAGGCAGCGCTTCAGCCAACCGCGCCATGTCGTGCAGGTCCTTCAGCGTGCTGTCGCGCACCTCACCTGTCGCGCTGTCGATGATATGGACCGCCGCGCCCGAGGTACCAAGGTGGATGCGCGTACCACTTGGATCAAGGTCGTATTCCGACCGTTGACCGTACAACGTGAAACCCCGGCCAACCGTTGTGAACACTTGCTCCACCAACTTGGACGGAAACAAAAGCCGACCAGCATCCGAAACCAATCCCCCGGCGGCGACGACGGTGTCAACACAGCGGGGCGTCGCGTTGGCCATGCCAATCTCGGCCAGAATGCGGCGTGCGGTTTTGTCGATGGCAGCAATCCCGTCAGTTGAGATTGGGCGATATCGCCCACCTTCGATGCCCGGCCAGATCGCGGTGGTTGGGCCTGTTCCTGCCCCACCCTTTCGCTGAGTTCTGCGGGCGGTCCGTCCTGATCTTACGCGGCTCATGCTTATTCTCCCTGACGGCAGAACAACGAGGACACGGCAGGTAGCTCGGGCCAGATGCGCAACTTTTCGACCCAGCTTTCGGGCACCGGCCCAGTATTGGCCGCAAACTTCTCCCAAAGCTGTGATTGTGACATCGGCGACTGCGGCGCACCTGTGGGAAAGCTGCAGCTTTCCTCGATGATCTGCCCATCTTGGAACGTCACCACAAGTCGGTCTGGGTCCTTGGCCGAATAGTTTTGACCGGACTGATTGGGCACAAAAGCATGCACACGAGACTTGCCAATCAGGCGTTCAATCATTGGTTTCTTCCACGCCTGCTGCGTGAGATCGGCAAGCGTCAAATTACCATTTACCAACCCCATAGCCGCTACAAATGGCAGGCTGAACAGAGCCTCTGGGATGGACCTGGGTTGCACGAATGGCAGCACGGCGGCGTGAAAATCGGGCACATAAAGGTCAATCGCGGTGATCTTCGTCGGATCAATCCGTCCATAAAGGCGACGTGCGCAGGTCATGATCCGATGGGTATACCCGCAGCTTGGCCAGGGTTTCAGAACCAGCCCGTATTCGGCCAGAGCGTATCCCGTTCCCAGTTTGCCCAGCGCCGCCTGCAACCGATCAGGCACAAGCCCGCCCATCAAAACCGCCTGCCCCCGCTCATGATCCAGCACATGTGCTTGACCGGTTACACCAGCGCGAGCCAAACAGGCGGCCTCGACCCCTGCTCGCGCAGCGAACCCCGCCTGAACCGGCTTGGCATCAGAGCCGAACTGACAGGTATATCCACCAATCGCACTGATTGAGAGAGACATCGCATGGGTCGTTTCCGATGCGTCCAGCCCCATCAATCGCGCGCAAGCTGCAGCAGCGGCCGGAGCCCCAAAAGTCGCGGTAGAATGCCAGCCAGCGTCGTAATGTTCGAAATTCAACGCCTCACCCAGACGTGCGATGACTTCAAACCCCGCCAAATAAGCTTGCGCCAGATCACGACCCGTTGCCTTTGACCCCATAACAGCCAGCATCGCGGGAAGCAAAACAACGGTCGGATGCGTATTGCCGGGCAATTCCCAATCGTCGAAATCCAGCGCATGTCCCGCAACCGCATTCAGAAACGCGGCATGCGGGCGCGAGGTTGTCATTTTGGCACCCAGCACCTCAGCCCCGCCTTCCACTGACATAGCCTGCACTGCTGCGCGTGTTTTGAAGGCCACTTCGGTTCTTACACCTGCCAGAATGCAGCCCAGCGTATCGATCACCCCATCGCGCAGCACGGCCAGGGTATCCGGGTCGGGCCTAAGCGGATCGTCGACCACAAAGCGGGCCAACCGACAAAGGGCGGGTCGGGTCATGGCACACCTTTGTTTAACAGGATGATACCCGTGGTTTTCATTCAGAAAAACCTTCATCCGGCGTCTGGCACGGCGGATCCAATGCTTCGGCCCGCATCCGTGATTGCGGATCACAATGAACTGCTATTTGCACTTTCATGACGCACCTCATTCTTGGAATGCTGTTATTCTTCAAGAATGCTAATTCCGCTTGTTTTTTCCGGAAAGATCGAAAAACCTTATACTCGACATTCCAATGAGGAATGATATGGCCGCGCCAAATTGGAAACTACTTACTGCTTTTGAGGCAGCTGCACGACACCGCAGCTTTACGCGTGCCGCGCAAGAACTGAATGTTCGGCAACCGGCAATCAGCCGCCGCGTTGCCGCGCTTGAAACGGAACTTGCCGTCAGACTGTTAAATCGGACCCGCCCCAACGTCTCATTAACACGCGAAGGCGAAGTTCTGTTCCGCGCCGTTGCCAGCAGCATTCTACAGGTTAGCAGCGCGGCAGTACAGATTTGCCGCCGTCCGGACAAAGATGTTGTCACCGTCAACACCACCATCGGCTTCGCCAGCTGTTACTTGATGAAGCGCCTGCCTGCCTTTCGTACCGCGCATCCCGAAATCTCGGTCGAGTTAATATCCCGGGACCAAAACAACGCATATGGGCCTGATGCCGACATCATCATTGCGTTTGACCACCCGGACAGGTTGCCGGGGGTCAGGCACCGCCTGATTTTTCAGGAAACCATGGTTGCAGTGGCGCATCCTGAAGTCGCGAACACCATCCCTGACACCCCGGCGGCCCTGGCGCAAAGCCCACTTCTCCATCTTACAATGGGCAATCACACCGACGACTGGAATACGTTCTTCGCAGATACTGGCCTTACACCGCCCCCGCCAGTGTCCGAGCGGAAGTTTACCAGTTTCATGGTCTACCTGCAGGCTGCTTTGAACGGGGATGGTGTGATCCTGGGATGGCAAACACTGTTGCAGGACCATTTTGACATTGGGCAATTGACGCCGGTGACGTCACGGCGCCTAAATACTGAACGGGGGTACTTCGTGTGCCTGACAGAGCGCGCGCAAAGCAATGCGGCTGCTTTGAAAATTATGGATTGGCTTGTAGACGCCACCCCATAAGCAGCAGGCCGTCTTACTGCAGGCTGCCCAACAACTCGCTTTGGTAACCAAACAGCGCAGGCAATCCTCCGGTATGCAGCATGACAACCTTCTGTCCTTGTTGGATTTTCCCTGTTTCAACCAAATGCAACAACCCCGCAAAGGTCTTTGCGGTATAAACGGGATCAAGGAATATTCCTTCTGTCCGGGCCATCTTTTGCAATGCGGCTTGTGTCTTGGCGCTCAACTTGCCGTAACCCGGGGGCAAGGCTTCGTCCATAACCTCAATTCTGTCTTTCAGAGGGTCCGCTTCGATGCCCAGCAAATCTGCCAGCTTTTGCAGGACAGTTTCCATGCGCGTATGCTGTTGGGTTTTGTCGCGACGCACGCAGACACCGAAGACCGGCGCGGACACCTCTGACAGCGCGACGCCGGTTAGCAAGCCACCATGTGTCGCCCCACTGCCCGACGGCACGACAACCGCATCAAAATCACGCATCTGCTGGCACAGTTCCTGACCCGCTGTAACATACCCCAAAGCACCCAACGGAGGGTGATGTAGCCCCAGATGAATGACGTAAGGCTTGCGCCCCTGTGCCTTTAACTCATCCGCGCGCGCATGCAGGGCTGCATCTGCCCCGGCTTCGTCCTCGCCCAGAGGATAGCTCATGTGTTCCGCGCCGAGGATTTTGGCCAACAGAACATTCCCCGAGGTGTAATAGTCGGGGGCCATGTCTGGCACACGCTCCTCCAGTTGCAGGACCGACTGCATGCCCAACCGTGCAGCTGCCGCGGCGGCGGAACGCACATAATTGGATTGGACCGCACCTGTGATCAGAACAGTATCAGCGCCTTGCTGTATGGCGTCACCGAAATAGAATTCGAGCTGCCGTGTCTTGTTTCCCCCAAAACCAAGCCCCGTCAGGTCATCGCGTTTCAGCCACAGATCAATGCCCAGTTCGTTGGACATTTTGTTCAGGCGCTCCAGCGGCGTTGGGCCGGACATAAGCTTAGTGCGTGGGAATCGGGCCAGTATATCAGTGCGTGTCATCATTTGCCCCTCAGAGATAAGCCATCGCATAGGCACGTTGAAAGAGAACACAGCAGGCAATCAGCGAAACCAGCCGAATTGCTGCAGTGATAAGTGGTTGCGGCAAGTACGGGCCGATGGCGCGGCCGATCAGGCTACCGACCAAAGTAACCGAAGCGAACGCCCACAACTGCGGCCCGAACGGGTTTGTCTGCACCGAAGACAAACTATGCAGCAAGAACGCGATGCCATAGGCGACCAGAGCAATGGGTTGGACCAGCTTCGCGACTTCCTTGGCCTGATGACCTTTCGCAATCAGACCGAACACCATCAGGGGCCCGGGCGTCGCTGCCCAAACGGTTGCAAGCCCGGATAACCCTGACACGGCTGAGAAACCCGCCGTACCAATGGCGCGGTGAAACGGGATAAGGGTTGTAATCAACCCGGTCAGTAGCAAGCAGGCCGTCAGGGTCAGAACGAACACCTCGCTTAGAAACGGGTAGATTGCCAGGCCAGCGATCACTCCGACAAGGCACCCGGCAATGCCGATGAGGATTGTCTTTCGTTCGATCGCAAGGATGCGCCGGTCAGTGGCGACCACGGACACTATGGTGTTCAACAGCAATAAAACGGGCACGGCCGTGGATGTACCCAACATGATCATCATTGGCGGGCCTGCAATGATGCTGAACCCGATTCCTACCCCGACCTGAAGTACTGCGCCTAAGCAGATGGCGACCATCAGGATGGATAGTTCGACAGACACTTCCACACCCCCTTGGTCATTGTCACCCCTTGCAAGGATTGGCATATCCGCAATTGCAGACCGGGGTCCATGCCTTTCCGATATGGCACGAAGCGCCTGGCCTGCAGATTTTTACGTCCAGGGCATGATCCCGGAATAAACGCTACGCGTGGCAACGGAATGCGCCATCTGAGCCAATGTCGTCAGATCAAATACTGGCAGCTGAAGTTCTTGCTGAATCCGCGCGGCGTAGGGCGGCAGATCGGTGCATTCCAGAACGATGGACCGGATGTCAGGCGACTGCCGCTTCAGGTTGCGCACTGCATCCATCAATTCGGCCTCGATCAGATCGGTGTCCATACGGGTTTTTGTGTTGCGCAGGATCACTTCGGCGAATTCACTGGTGTGCTCTAACCCTTGTACGACCACGGGAATACCAGCCGCTCCGACGCCTTCGAAATGCCGGTCCGTCAGTGCCGATGCATCTGCGGTCACCACGCCCACCGGCGCCTTGGCTCCGGTCATGTGAAAGGCCAGAGGCACCTGGATCAGGCTGGACGCAAATACAGGAACAGACACTGCTGCTGCCAGTTCCTTCTGAAACAGGGCGAGAAAACCACAGCTGCCGGTAATGGCTCGTACGCCTTCAGCTTCTAGCCTCTGCGCACCTTTGATGAATGGGTCAAGCAGCTCGGGTGTGGGGTTGTTCAGCAGAGTCGGGACAGTAACGCCGTCGATCATTTCATAAAGGACCGGAAACGGCAGGCTGGATGGATTCTTGATATGCCCCGGAGGTTTGGGGAAATAGCTCTCAAGACAAAGAACGCCTATTGAGGCCCCACAGATATTCTGACCGCCTTCATAAATCGGCATGGTATTCAAATCCTTTCAAGGTGAGTGTGCCGCAGGTTCAAAACCGGGTCGGTGAAAATGGCGCCAGATCGACGTTGGGCTTGCGTCCCGACACAAGATCGGCAACCAGTTCGCCGGTTTTAGGGGCCATCATCAGGCCATAATGAGAATGCCCGAACGCCGTATAAAGCCCGGCCTGCCCGTCAAGTTGCCCAATCGCAGGAAGGCTGTCTGGGAATGAAGGCCGCCGACCCATCCAGAACTGTGCCTGGCTGGTATCAAGATCCGGCACCATCGCCTTGGCTTGCTCTGTCAGAATTTTTTCTTTGCGCGGATCGGCCGGTGCGTCGACCTTTGCAAACTCGGCCGTTCCGGCAACCCTAAGCCCATCGACCATCGAGCTGGCAACGACCTTTGCATCCACATCCATGACCGAATTGTTCAGGCTGGCAGCAGGGTTCTGAAATTGAACATGGTATCCCCGCTCGGCGACAAGCGGGACGGTTAGACCCAGCGGTTTCAAAAATTCAGCAGACCATACGCCAGCCGCCAGAATGATGTTGCGCGCGTGCAGCGTTTCTTGCGGTGTGGACAGATGCCATCCGCCACCTTGGACAAAGGTCAGTCCGGTGACCTCGGTCTTTACGATCTCTGCCCCCTGCGTGCGGGCTTTTTCCGCCAGAACTGCGCCAACGCGCCCCGGCGAGGTTAAACGGGCCTGACCTTTGATCAGCACCGCCGCTTTGAACTCGGGCGTCAGCGCAGGTTCAAGACGCCGCAGCTCGTGCCCGTCAACGCGCTCAAGATCACCACCCTTTTCCTGACGAATAAGATAGTCGAGACCTTCCAAATCAGCCTGTTCGGGACGACGGAACGCATGAACATAGTAGCTGTCGGTAATCAGATCTTCGCAGCCAGTGCCTTGCAGATGCCGACGGTACAGGTCAATTGACGGGCGACACAAAAGATCCATCGCATCCGACACTTCGCGAACGGTCTTTTCACCGGAATTGCCCAGAAAACGTAAACCCCAGGGGATCATCTTTGGCCAGAAATTGGGCCGCACCGAAAGCGCGCTTTTCGGATCCAAAAGCATTTGGGGAAGCTTCTTCCAGATCCCCGGCATCGCCTGCGGGATAATCGACCAGGGCGACACCACACCCGCATTCCCGAACGAGGTTTCCTGACCCGGCTCGCCTCTATCGACAAGCCGGACCGGAATGCCACGCTCTTGCAGCGACAAGGCGCAGCAGATGCCGACGATGCCGGCACCGATAATGGTGACTTGTTCTGTCATTTCATCAGGCCGCCGAATGACTGCGATTGCGGGCGATCAACTGCGTGATGATGACTGGCGAAGCCACGGCCAGTGCGACCAGATCGGCAGTCAGGGTCGGCGCCACGAAAATGAACCCGGCGACCGCCATCAGGATACGCGACACCATGTTCAACGGGCTCAGCCAGTATCCCACGACGGCTGCGGACAGGGCGATAACCCCGGCGATACAGCTTGATGCCGTATAGGTGAATTCCCACAGGTCAAACCCGGTCGAAGACACAAACAGAAGAACCGGCGCATAGACAAAAGCCATCGGTGCAATCACCTTGCCCAACCCGAGCGTAAAGGCAGATAGCCCGGTACGGAACGGGTTCGAGTTCGCAATGGCCGCCGCCGCATAGGCCGAGGTACAGACTGGCGGCGTGATTTCCGAGACCACCCCATAGTACAGCACAAACAGGTGGCTGGCGATCGGCGGGACACCAAGCTGCGCAAGCGCAGGCTGCGCGACGGACACCAGCATGATGTACAGCGCCGTGGTGGGGATACCCGCGCCCATCAGGATGCAGACGATGGCGATGAAGACCAGCGAGATGAACAGTTGCAGGTCTTCCATCGCAAACAGTTGGAAGCTGCCGAACGAGATCATGTTGTACAGATCCGATGCCAGATTGCCTGCGCCCTGCGTCACCATAAACCCGATGCGGAACCCGATGCCGGTAGTGTTGATCACTCCGACCACGATGCCCACGGCTGCGGCAGCGGCACCCACGGCCAGCGAATATTTCACGCCCAGCTCGACCGCCTGCAGCATTTCGGGCACTTCGATCCGTTTTTGCGGGTTGAGCGTTGCGACAACCGAAAGGCCGCACAGAATGGCCGTCATAGTCAGATCAAATCCGCCATCCGAGAATTTCCAAAGGACAAAGGCCAGGAAGGCGGCTGCGTAGATCAACGTCGGAGGTTGCTTGATCCGCGACATGCCCGCAATCACTGCCAGCGAAATACCACAGAAGGCCGACATGAACGGCGTGTAACCGGTGAACAGGACCACCAGCAGACCGATCAGGGGCACAATGTTCGCCCACCCTTCGGCCCACACAGCCTTGAGCTGCGGCAACTGCTCTTTGGCCAGACCTTGCAGGTTCAGTTTACGCGCCATCAGATGCACAACGGCGAAGACGCCGACATAGTGCAGGATCGCTGGGAAGATCGCCGCAATCACGATGGTGGTGTACGGAACCTCAAGGAACTCGGCCATGATAAACGCCGCAGCGCCCATGATCGGCGGTGTAATTTGACCACCAGCCGAAGACGCGGCCTCGACCCCGCCTGCAAAATGGCCGGGGTATCCTAGGCGCTTCATGTTTGGGATAGTCAGCGCGCCGGTTGATACGGTGTTGGCCACCGAAGAACCCGAGATCGTGCCGAAGAAGGCCGAGGATACCACCGACACTTTTGCCGGACCGCCAGTATAGCGGCCCGCCAAAATCGTGGCGTTATCGATGAAAAGTTGTCCCAGACCTGTGCGCTGTGCGATCACGCCGAACAGGACAAAGTGGAACACGATGGTTGAGACAACCCACAGAGTGACGCCATAAATACCCTCTTGCGGGAAATACATCGACGACACGAAAGTTTTGAAGTTCACACCGGGATGTTGCAGCAGACCGGGGAAATACGGCCCCAGCAGCGCGTATGAAATGAATACACAGATGATCAGCGGCAGAACCCAACCCAGCGTGCGGCGCGCGATGTCCAGCACCAGCAGGATGATGACGACACCTAGGAACACGTCATACCCGTTCGGGTTGCCCATTCGGAACGTCTGCTCCTCGATCCCTAGAAAGGGAATGCCACGCCAGGCGAAGCCGACGTACAGCGCGGCAATGATACCCAGCGCCATGAAGACCAGATCGTAAAGGGGGATGTTGCCGATGCGGAACCGGCTGACTTTGAGCGCGTACAGGCTTTGCGATCCGATAATCGGAATGGTCGCGTAAACCAGAATGAACAGCAGGGCGAGATAGATGCCCATATGCCAGTGGTCGGCAGGCAGGCCGAACCCGGCAGTAAAGAATTCGTAAAACGCAAAGATCAGGGCAACAACGCGCAGGACCTTACCGGTGGTTGGTGTGACCTGCCGAACAGCGGCGCCTTCGTCGAACTGTTCTTCGATGGCCGCAAGTTCTTCGGCCGTCAGTTCGTGGTCATCAAGTTTCTGGGTCTCGGTCATGATGGCCCCCTGATTTCGCATAATTCAAGTGTGCGGTGCCCCGAAATGGGGCACCGGACGATAGGTTACGGTGAGATTTGATTATTGAAGAAGCCCAGCTTCTTTATAGAACTTCTCGGCACCCGGATGCAGCGGAACGCCCAGCGCTTCGACGCCGTCCAGCGCGGTATCCGGCGTGATCTGCTTGCCTTTGGCATGGCCATTGTCCAGCAGCTTGCGTGTGTTGTCGTTCCACATCGCCTTGGTCAGTTGATAGACCAGATCATCCGACAGGTCCGAGGACACAACCAACATCGCGCTGACCGCCGGGGTCTTGGTTTCGCCATCGATACCTTCATAAACACCACCCGGAATGGCCGAGGGGATATAGGCCGGAATGATCTCGTTGATCTTGGCCAGATCTTCGTCACTGAAGGAATGCAGGTTCATACCCTTGGTCGAGGACAGCTGTACCATCGCGGCAACCGGCCAGCCTGCGGCATAGAAGTAGGCGTCCAGCTGACCATCGGCCAAACGCTCGGCGCTTTGGCTGTTGTTCAGCTCGGCTTCGTCCATGTTGTCGCGGTTAACACCCCAGGCGTCCAGCATCTGCAGCACGGCAACCTGCGTGCCGGAGCCAGCCTGCGCGATACCGACACGCTTGCCTTCCAGATCACCCAGATCGTTGATCGTCGATCCGGCGGGCAGCACCAGGTGCAGGTCTTCGGGGAACAGATTGGCGACAATGCGCAGCTTGGGGTGCGGTTTGCCTTCGAACTTGCCCTCACCCAGATACATCGAGCGGGTGACATCCGCCGCCGCAAGGCCAGCTTCCAACTCACCGTTCTGAACAGCCGCGTTGTTGAACACCGACGCGGTGGTCGATTGTGCAATCGCGATCAGACCAGGAACACCGCACTGGCCGCCTTCTTCACAGGGGCGCGAACCCGGAGGGGCCGAGATACCGTTTGCGATGGTGCCGCCGATGGGGAAGTAGGTTCCGCCAGCACCGCCGGTGCCGATGCGGAAAAAGGTCGGGTCCTGCGCCAACGCCGGTGCGGCCAGCGCGCCAGCCAAAGCCAGTCCAGTCAAGCATTTCACTAGTTTCATTGTCATCTCCCAAGTTGGAACGTCGGATTCGGTTCGCCCGACTTCGATCCTGCAAGCGTAAAGGCAATTCTCATAAATACAAATTTGTTATATTTCACAAAACTAAATTTTAACTTATACATTGAGCATGAACCTCACCCAACTCACCGTTTTTCGCGAGGTGATGGAGTCCGGCTCCATCTCTCAGACTGCCAAGAAATTGCATCGGACGCAGCCTGCGATCAGCCTTGCCCTCAAGAACCTCGAAAAATCTTTGGGCCTGACATTGTTTGAACGCAAAGGACGTCGGCTGGTTCCGGTCCCCGAGGCGCATTACCTTCTGGCCGAGACCGCAGGCATTCTGGATCGCCTGTCAACGATCTCAAACACCATGGAGGGTTTGATCAAAGGGCATTCCGGCAGCCTGAATATCGCAACGATGCCGGGCCCTTCGGCCTTTTTGTTCCCGCGGTTCATCAGTCAGTCGGTGGGTGAAAACCCGGACATTCAAATCACGTTGTCCTCGCGGAGCTCTCCGCAAATTATGGAACTTGCGGGAACGCAGAATATCGATTTCGGCTTTGCTGATTTCGAGCATTCAGCCGGACGAAAAGCACAATATTCGGTCGAACTGATTCAGGCAGACTGTTTCTGCGCAATAGATTGCGATCATCCGCTTGCGTCCCAGGACAGCATTACGATTTCCGATTTGGACGGAACGCCGATGGGCGGGCTATACGCAACCCATCCGTTTCAGCGCAAAGTCCGGCGAGAGTTTCAGGACATATCCGCCAACTATAACCCGACCGTGACCTGTCAGTATTTCCTACCGCTCATTCCGTTTGTAAGTTCGGGCCAGTGCTGCACGATAGTTGATCCGCTGACCGTCGCAACGGAACGTGAGATGAATCTGTCCAACGACAAGGTTGTGTTCGTGCCTTTGGGCAATCCGCTCAGGTATGAATATGCGATCCTTGAACCCGCTCACCGCCCGCCGTCTCAGTTGGCCTTAAAGATCAAGGCTGGTTGGAAAGCCGAAGTTCTAAAAATGCTTGAGGAAGTGAAGGCCAACCCCCACACAGAATGGGTTGGTGACGTGCGTGGCCAGCAGGTTTGACTGTCTTTGAAAGACGGGCAATGGTTTATCCGAAACCGCCCAAGTCAGCGAATTTCAAGCACCTAAAAAGCCTAATATTTTTAGACTTTTCAGGCGGCTAAACAGGATACTTATATCGCCAGATACTCTTCCCGAAGATTGGTATCTTCCAGCACCTCGTTCGCAGTCCCATCAAACACAATGCTCCCGGTATCCAGAATAATCGCCCGGTCCGCCAGTTCCAAAGCACGAACGGCGTTCTGTTCGACGATGATCGTGGTCATGCCCTGTTGCTTGACATGAATAAGCGTTTTTTCGATCTCGTCGACGATGACAGGGGCCAAACCTTCATAAGGCTCATCCAAAAGCAAGACCTTGATGTCTCTGGCCAGTGCTCTGGCGATTGACAGCATCTGTTGTTCGCCGCCGGACAACGTAATTCCCTCTTGTTTACGGCGCTCGCCCAAGCGCGGGAACAACTCGTATAACCTTTCCAGCGACCATCCAATCGGCGGCGCGATTTGCGCAAGCTGCAGGTTTTCTTCGACAGTTAGGCCCGGAATAATTCGCCTATCTTCCGGGACAAGACCAAGACCCGCAGCAGCCGCTTCGTAGCTTGTCATATTGTGCAGCGGTTGGTGATCCAGCCAGATTTCGCCATGCCTTACTTCCGGCTCTCCGACCCTTGCGATGGAACGGAGCGTCGAGGTCTTGCCAGCGCCGTTTCGCCCAAGAAGAGCTAGAATCTCACCTTCGTGTACATTGAAGCTGACACCCTGAACTATGTAACTTTCTCCGTAGTATGAATGCATATCCCACACCGAAAGAAACGCAGGTGCGGTACTGGCCCTGTTCGCGTTTTTCGAAAAGTCAGGTTTCTCGTTCATAGCTTTTCCTTACGCTGCTTCACCCAAATAGGCCTCTCGGACCTTTGGGTTGCCACGAATGTTTTCAGGCGTGTCTTCAACCAGGGGTGTGCCTTGCGCCAAAACCGTGATGCGTTCGGCCAGGCTGAAGACCACGTGCATGTCATGTTCAATGATCGCGATGGTGATGTCGCGCTCGTCCTTGATTTGCTTCAGCAGATCAATGGTATTGTTGGTATCAGCCCGCGCCATGCCCGCCGTGGGTTCGTCCAACAGCAGCAAGCGCGGGTTCTGACTGAGGCACATGCCGATCTCTAGCCGCCGCTTGTCACCACGGGACAGCGAAGCGGCGTGCATTTCGCGTTTGTCAGCCATATTCATCTCTTCCAGCATCGCCTCGGCCTGTTCCACAACCGCCTTTTCATTGGCGATGGTCTCATAGGCGTGCATCCGAAAAGCCCCATCCCGCATTGCGAAGATCGGGATCAACATGTTTTCCATCACCGTCAGCTCGCCAAATATCTCGGGCGTCTGAAACACGCGGCTGATGCCCATCTGGTTAATCTGGAACGGCTCCAAACCAAGTACCGAATTGTTGTTGAACAAAACGGACCCGGTGTCCGGCATCAGCTTGCCCACCAAACAATTCAACAGCGTCGACTTACCTGCACCGTTGGGACCGATGATGGCGTGGACCGAGTTCTCTTCGACATTGAGGTTTACATCCGTCAGCGCCTTGAGACCACCGAAGCGCTTGCTGACATCTTTGACTCTTAGAATTGCCATGGTTCGCCCCCTACTCGGCCGGTTCTGTTTTGCCCGACGTTGCATCGTCGGTATTAGATTTCTTGCGCTTAAAGCGGTTGAGCAATCGTTGGCCACCTTCGACAAGACCGCCTGGCAGATAGATGACGACCAGCATGAACAGGATGCCCAGCGTCAAATGCCAACCTTTACCGATGAAGGGATGGATCACGAAGACAACCGCATCCTCCAGCCCGTCAGGCAGGAATGCGAACCAGCTGTGCAGGACGTTATCGTTGATCTTCGAGAAGATGTTCTCAAAATACTTGATAAATCCAGCACCCAGAACCGGACCGATCAGTGTTCCGGTGCCGCCAAGGATAGTCATCAGGACCACCTCTCCCGAGGCTGTCCATTGCATCCGTTCAGCACCAGCCAGCGGGTCCATCGCGGCCATCAGACCACCGGCCAGACCGGCATACATGCCCGAGATTACAAAGGCCGCCAGCGTGTAAGGCTTCGAGTTCAAACCCGTGTAATTCATCCGCTGTTGGTTTGATTTCACCGCCCGCAACATCATGCCAAAGGGCGACCGGAAGATGCGGATAGACAGGTAGAACACCACCATCAGAACAACCGCGCACAGGTAATAGCCCGCGTTGAAATCAAAGCTCCATGCGCCCACGTCCATTGTGTAGGTCGCACGCATCGGTAAGCCGAACAGGTGCGGCAGGTCCGGCGCATTGGCGCCCTGCAGGATCTGCGGATCATCTGCATAGACTTGCAGGCCGGTTTCCCCGTTCGTCAGGTTAAACTTGGGGTTCGATAGCACCGAATAAGCCAGCGCAAAACTCATCTGCGCGAAGGCCAGTGTCAGGATTGAAAAGTAAATTCCTGACCGGCGCAGGCTGACAAAGCCGATCAGCAGCGAAAACAATCCGGCGACGACCACACTTAGCGCAATGGCCGGAAGGATGTTGTAGCTGAGTAGCTTGAACATCCAAACGGCGGAATAAGACCCCACCCCCAGAAAGGCCGCGTGACCGAAAGACAGGTATCCCGTCAAGCCGAACAGGATGTTGAAGCCGATGGCGAAGATGCCGAAGATCACGAAACGCTGCATCAGATCCGGATACCCAGCATTGAATTGCGCCATAGCGCTGCCTTCAGGGAATGGGTTCAGGATGAAGGGGGCCAGCAATGTCAGGATCGCAACGATGATCAGCAGGCCGGTGTCTTTTTTGTTTAGTCCCAACATGGGCTTATTCCTCCATCACGCCCTTGCGGCCCATTAGACCGCGTGGACGCGTCAGCAGCACGATGATGGCGACAAGGTAGATGATGATCTGATTGATGCCCGGGATTGTAGTGGTTGCCCAGGTTGTCGAGGCAAAGCTCTCCAAAATACCCAGCAAGAACCCGGCCAGCACCGCGCCTGGCAATGAACCCATGCCGCCCACAACGACCACAACAAAGCTGAGAACCAGAAAGTCCATGCCCATATGGTAATTTGGCGGATTAAGCGGGCCGTACATCACCCCGGCAAGGCCGGCCACGGCAGCGGCGATGCCGAACATGATGGTGAACCGGCGGTCGATGTTGATACCCAGCAGACCGACAGTTTCGCGATCCGCCATCCCGGCACGCACGACCATACCAAACGTAGTGAATTGCAGGAATGAGAACACCGCACCGATGATGCCCACCGCAAATCCGAAATAGACCAAACGCCAGATCGGATAGATGATCGCGTTGGGGTCGAACCCAACCATGATGCCCAAATCGACCGACCCGCTCAGCGCATCTGGCGGCGGGGTCTGGATCGGATTAGCGCCGAAGAAATACTTGACGATTTCCTGCAGCACGATAGCCAGTCCAAAGGTCACAAGGATCTGATCCGCATGAGGGCGCTTGTAGAAATGCTTGATCAGCCCACGCTCCATCACATAGCCAACCAGCAACATGATGGGGATCGCAAAAAGGATCGCCAGCGGAACGGACCAGTCAATGATGGTGGCTCCGACCTCGGGGCCGAACCAGGCCTCGACATAAGGCGTTTCAACTTTCAGCGGGTTGCCCAGAAAGTCCTTCTGGGATTCGTCAACCGTTTCGAAACTCAGGTTCAGAAGCTTCTGTAAGGTCACCGCACAGAACGCTCCGATCATGAACAGCGCCCCGTGGGCAAAGTTCACAACACCCAGCGTTCCGAAAATCAGCGTCAGGCCCAGCGCGATCAGCGCATAGGCCGAGCCCTTGTCCAGCCCGTTGAGAATTTGCAGTAGGATGGCGTCCATCGGCCCCACCTCAAGATTGGTCAGTGTAATTGAGTGGTCGTGACCGGGTTTTAGCGCCTGGCCACAAGGGGTCTGGCCGCCGAGACCGGCGGTCAGACATCAGCCAAAGGCCTTAAGCGCCCGGGTTGCACTTACCCAGTTCACCGCCGGCGAACATCGGGTGTTCCGGATCGTATTCGACCTGCGCACGCGGCGTGATCTCGACGATTTCCAGCGTGTCGTACTCGTTGGTCGGGTTCTCGTTGCCCCGCACGACCAGCACGTCCTTGAAACACTGGTGATCCGCACCGCGATACCAAGTCGGACCATTGCCCAGCCCGTCGAACTCAAAGTCTTCCAGAGCTTCGACAATACCGCATGGATTGAAGGTTCCTGCCCGCTCACACGCATCCGCATAAAGCAGAACTTGCGCATAGCAGGTCTGGGCCGAGTTGGACGGAGGCTTGCCGTACTTCTCGCCAAAGGATTTCACGAAGGCTTTGGTGCCCTCATCCTGCAGCTGCCAGTTCCAGTTCATCGACCCCAAGACGCCTTTGATGTTTTCACCCGCACCAGCGGCCATCAACTCGGAATACAGCGGCACGACGATCTTGAAGTCCTTGCCATTGGCGACCTTGTCCAGCAGGCCGAATTGAATTGCGTTGGTCAGCGAATTCACCATGTTCCCGCCGTAATGGTTCAGAACCAGAACATCCGCGCCCGAGTTCAGAACCGGGGCGATATAGGACGAAAAGTCCGTTGACGCGAGTGGTGTCTTCACCGTGTTGACCGTTTCCCACCCCAAGGCTTCGGTCGAGGCAACGATCGACTCTTCCTGGGTCCAACCCCAGTTATAGTCGGCCGTCAAATGATAGGCGCGACGTTCTTTGCCCATCTCAGCCGCCAACACCGGTGCAAGCGCTGCACCCGACATGTAGGCGTTGAAGAAATGGCGGAACCCGTTGGCTTTTTTATCCTTGCCCGTGGTGTCGTTCGCGTGGGTCAGACCCGCCATAAAGATCACGCCGGCCTCTTGGCACAGGCCCTGAACCGCGACAGCCACGCCCGAAGACGAGCCACCGTTGATCATGATCGCGCCGTCTTTTTCAATCATCGATTTGGCAGAAGCACGCGCGGCGTCCGATTTGGTCTGCGTGTCACCCGTAACAAATTCGACTTTCTTGCCAAGGATGCCGTTCCCCTGAAGCGCCTTGGATGTGAAGGTATTAAGGCAACCCCCGTCCCCTTCGCCGTTCAGATGTTCGACCGCCAGTTGCTGAGCAAGCAGTTCGTCATTGCCTTCTTCGGCGTAAGGTCCGGTTTGCGGGACATTGAAACCCAAAGTGACAGATGCCCCTGTCGGCTCGTTGGTGAAAGCAGCAGCCGACGAAGCCGTAAAGATTGTAGGCAGGGCCAGACCGGTACCTGCAACGGCACCAGACTTCAGCACGCCGCGGCGTGTGACAGATTTGTTGGTCATTCATTCCTCCCATTTTCGTTCTTTCGCCCTCTGGCTCCTCTTCCAGCGGACAAAAGCGCACTTTTGTGCATCTCAATAATGGAAAGCGGAATGAAAATTCCTCAATAAATTCCTATTTTTGAAACATAATTTTGTAAAAAAATTCACGAATAATAATATTTTTTGTAAATAATATGGTGCGCCGCCATTTAGCATTGCCGATTTTCATATGCTTAGGTGTGAATTTCAATGGCAACAATTTTCGGCCTTCACCACCCGATCGATCCGCAATCATACATCTCGGCTGAGCGTTCAAATCGGCCTCGCCCTAAGATTGCATCCAGTGGACACATGACGTTCAAAGGTCGGGATTTCAACACCTGAATTTCCACGTCAGAAGCGCTTAGCCCCAATCTGGAAATGAAACCTGGCTTTAGAAGTCACAGCCGCTCGGGCCAGCAACCCCAGCGGCACCAAACTGGGAAAGGTTCGGTAAAACGACTGCGTGTCTGGCTGCGTCCGAGACTGTCGGATCAGCTTGTGCGTTGCTTATAATACGTGTCTTTGTGAACGATCAGCCCATCGCGGTAGGTCAAGATGTCGACGCTTAGAAACTCTTCCTTGGTGCCATCCTTGTGCGTGGCCGTGCGGCGATATTCACAACAGGCTTTGTTTCCAGAAATGGTGCAGTCAAGTGTTTCCCAATGCACGTTCGCAACCTTTTCAAACAGGGATGAAAAGGCGTTGCGAATGGCCTCGGCACCTTCCAGACGTATGCCATGTTCTTCGGGGCCAACGGCATGGTCAAATGTCGCGTCGTCTGCAAAATGCTTCATCACAGCGTCAATGTCGTTCGCGTTAAAAGCGTCGCCGACCGAGTCGACAAGGTCACGGGTCAAAGCGGTCATGATTGCAGTCCTTTTCCTTGAAGCATGTCGCAAGTGTGTTTGAAGAAGGGGCTTGCCGGGTCGACAAGCACATTCAGTTCGTCAAAGTGATCCACGCCCGGCACGAAATAGAGACCGACCTTGCGATCTGCTGTTTCGTATTTCTCGACATACATGCGTGCCTGTCGGTGGAATTCCTCGGTTTCCGCACCGCCGACCACAACCAGTTGAGGCGCATTGGTGACCGGGGGGTGGTTGGTCATCGGGCTTTCAGCCTCGGCTTCTGTTGGATCCATGCGGATGCCCGCATTCAGCGCTTCGGTCAGACGGACCGGTTCGAGATAGCTGAGCGGTGACACCGGGATACCGGATTTTATCAGGTCCGCGGGAAGATCATCACCAAACGCAGGCCAATCAGTCGCCATCATCATCTGGGTGATATGTCCGCCAGCGGAATGACCCATCACGGTGATGCGGTCTGGATTGATGCCCAGATCGCGCGCGTTGCGCCAGATATAGGCCATGGCCTCACGCGCTTCTTCTGAAATACGCGTAATGGTCACGGATGGGCAAAGATCGTAGCCGACGACAACAACATTGAACCCCGCGGCAACAAAGGGTGGCGCTATGAAACTGTAAATCGATTTGTCACCACGCTGCCAATAGCCGCCGTGGAAATAGACCAATGTCGGCGCAGCCGCGTCCAAGCAGCGGAAGACATCCAACCTTTGCTTCTCGCCTTCCCCATAGCGGAGGTCCAGGCTGCAATCGCAGGTGGCGCGCGCTGTCTCGCTATCGCTGCTCCAACCGGGAATGACGGTCACTTCATAGTCCGGTCGCCCTGCCCTTAGATTATATTGAGCGTCGAATTCATCAGGGCCGAAGCGTGTGTGAAAGGTCAGATGATCGCTCATGATGAAGCCTCGGGTTGGGGCGCGGAGAAGAACGCGCCGCGGCAAAAGACAAGGGGCGGAGCGGGCGCGTGGGCGAAGTTGATGACGCGGCCCAAGAGGATCTCGTGATCGTCTGCGTCGACCCTGCTGTGAACCGTACACTCCAATTGCGTCGAGGCACCGGGGATCAAGGGGGTCGCGGTTCCGGGGATCCAATCGGTGTCGGTAAATCGGTTTTCGACATCGCTTGCAAAGTGCATAGCAAGGTCTTTCTGCTCGGCCGACAGGATATTGACCGCAAAATGATCCGATTGCGACAGCGTTGGGAAGACCCGGCCTGACTTTGCAACACAGACCGAGATCACCGGCGGCTGCAATGAGACCGAAGTGAATGAGTTGGCGGTCAGACCCCACGGTTCTCTGTCCGCGTCATAGGTGGCTACAATGGTAACACCCGTCGGAAAGGCGCCAAGTGCGCGGCGATATTCTCGGACGTCCATCATAGCACCCCTTCGCTGGCACAGGCTTTTTCCAAAGCAGCCCATTCATCGGGGTTGGTCCCGAACGGGCGCATGACGTGATCCTGATAGGCGGGGCGTTCCGCCAGCCGCTGATACCAGGCCTCGACATTCTGCAAGGACGGGCGGTCGACCTCGACGTTAAAATAACGATAGGCCACACATCCCAAGGGAATATCCGCCATGGTGAAGCTGTCACCGCAGACATAGGTGCGCTCCGCAAGGTGCCGGTCCAGAAGGGTCAGGGCCTCGTGCGCCTCATCGCGCAGCTTGGCGATCTTTTCGGGGTCACGCTTGCCCGGTTGCGTGCGCACCGTTGCGAAGAACAGATAGATCACCGGCCCAAAGGCGCGGCTTGCCGACCACTCCATCCATTGATCCGCAATCGCGCGGGTCTGAATATCGGATGGGCTCAGCGTTCCTGCCCCGTATCGATCACAGAGGTATCGTACGATGGCAAGGCTTTCCCACAGCGCAAAATTCCCGTCGCGGATCGCCGGGATCATCTTGTTGGGATTGATCTGCGCATACATCTCGGTGTCGAGCTTGCCAAAGCTGCCCCCGGCAAGTTGCAGCGCGTAGTCCAACCCCAGTTCATTCGCTGTCCAGATCACCGGAATGACGTTCGACGAATAGGGTCGCCCCCAAATCTCAAGCATGTTCCAGCATCCTTTTTTGCGCGATGGACTGCGTGCCGAACCTGGGAACGACATGCTCAAACAGACGATACCAGCTGGCCAGAATTTTCTCGTAAGGTACGCCGGTATATTGCTGCATCAGCATGAGGTGATCGAGGCCGATGGTTTCCTGCCGTTCTGCAAAACGATCCGCAACATATTCGGCATCACCCACCACAATGATCCCGCGTTTGTTGAGGAAATCGAACCAGTCCATGTCCTCATCTTCGGGGGTCATCTCTTCGCCGACATCCAGATAGCCGTGTTTGGTCCATTCCCCCTTGGGACGCGACCCGCCGAGAAATTCGTAATAGGCATTGATCGGACCACGGATTGTGTTCACCGCTTCTTCCATGCTTTCACCGACATAAAACGCTGTGCAGACACCAACGCCCTCGCCAAGACTTACCTCGCGCCCTTCGCGTTGCGACAGGGCCTGGCGGTAGGGCTCCCAACAGGCCAGCGTCGCCTTGGGGCCAGCCGCCATCGAGATCACGCCCCAACCGCGTTCCCCGGCCAGTTTGAATGTGGGCGGTGCATTTGACATCAGCCAGACCGGAGGGTGAGGGTTGGAATAGGGGCGCGGATGCACATACATCGCTTTGTATTCGCCATCTTCATCGTGATAACGCGGATCCAGAGGGTCAAAGAACCGGTTGCTCTCTTTCCAGCCGGGAACAGGGAATCGATAGAACTCACCATGATGGGTGAACGCTTCGTTGGTCCAGGCTTTCAGGATAATCTCAAGGCTCTCCTGATACAGCCGCATAACCTTGGCATTATCGCGCCGGTCGGCATCTTTATTGAACTGGAGGGTCGAGCGTTCATTGATGCCCTTGGCGACGCCGAAATCAAAACGGCCCAGCGTCATATTATCCAGCATCGCGGCATCTTCAGCCACGCGCAAAGGATGCCAGTCAGGCAAAATGATGGGCGCTGTTCCAACCCGCAGCGTCTTGCAATGCGCGGCAACGTGGGTCCCCATCTGGATCGGGTTGGGCGGCGCATTCATGTAACCGTTATGGGCAAAATGATGCTCGGTGAACCATGCGGTCGTGAACCCTGCCTGTTCGGCCAGCGAACACTGTTCGAGGATCATCTCCAGCGTGCGCGTCCATGGAATCGTCTCACCGGGGCTAAAATTGGCAATCAAATCAAAGCGCATAACTTTCTCCCAGCCGATGGAAAATCAGTTGATTTTTCCCCTTCTTTTCAACTAAGTTGATTTGAGCTCGAAAAGTCAACTAAAATCATTTATTCTGAAGTCATGAAAAGTGACGTGTCTCAGACCGACGCCCAAAGGCTCGGCAGTGAAATTCGCGAAGTGCGCAAAGCGCGTGGATTGACCCTACAACACCTGTCCGAGGTGGTGTCGTGCTCCAAAGCCTATCTCAGCCGAATTGAACTTGGGGCGGCCAATGTGTCGGACGACCTGCTTGGTGAAATCAGCGATGCGCTTGCAGTTGACCCCAATTGGTTCTTTCCCAAACAGGAAGGCAACGGGCCTCTTGAGCGAAAGCACGTCGTGCGACGCGAAAACCGTAGGGCGCTGTCCGCGATGTACACGCGCTCAACTGATGAATTAGGTTTTGAGGACGAGTTGCTTTCAAGCACATTGTCCGGCCATTGTTACTTGATCCTATCACGGTTCCGCCCCGGCGCAGGAGAACCACCCGAGCCACTCGAAGGCTATTCTTTTGAAGGTGAGCAACACGCCATAGTTCTTAGCGGTGAAGTTGAGCTACGTCTCGGGGACGAGATCATTTCATTGCGCGAAGGAGACAGCTTTTCCTACCCATCCATGATCGCGCATCGCTTTCGCAACAAGACGGAGAAAGAGGCAACAATGGTTTGGGCGATGTCACCGATACGCATCACGTGGTGACTGTTGGCCAGAGGTTACCAAAGCCAGAAATTTTCAATTGCATTGTGAAAAGTTGGCACACTGGCCGGTTCAAAAGGCATTCAGAAGGTGGTCGATTTCGCCTTTAATATGGCGGTGCTGTCAGACGAATTCGAACTAGTCTCAGTTTGCCTCGGAAACCGCGAACCTATCCGGAACAAAGTTGACGCCACTCGCTAAGAGCGGCGGCGCGGGTCAGCTTGAAGGTGTCTCGGCTGGTCAGCGATCTTTCCTGGTTGAAGTGGTTGTATACGGAGGAATGGACGGAGGCGAATTTCTGTAGACTTCGCATGCGCCTGAACCGTTGCATGGCGCGTTCGCGTCGTCGGAAAGGAAGGTGTGAATTCTCGACGCGGTTTTTGAGCCACCTTTCCGTCTGCTGCTTTTCGGTAGCTCCGAGCTCTCTGAGAGCAGCTAGATACGACGCGAAGCGATCGGTGACTACTTCTTCAGCTTAACCGTGCCGCTTCATCAATTTCCTGAGGAAATTCAATGCAGCTTGCTTGTTTCGGCGTTTGGTGACGATTGCTTTCAGCACTTCGCCTTCGTGATCAACAGCCCGCCAAAGATAATGCCGCTCGCCATTCACCTTTACGAAAACCTCGTCCACGTGCCACTTCCATTTGGAGAACGCGCGTAGCTGCTGAACACGCTTCCGCCTGATCTCAGCAGCAAACATTGGGCCAAACCTGTTCCACCAATATCGGACAGTTTCGTGGCTCACGTCGATGCCTCGCTCGTGCAGCAGATCTTCGACATTCCGAAGCGAGAGCGGGAAACGGATGTACAGCATCACCGCAAGGCGGATGACCTCGGGACTGGTTTTGAAGTACTTGAAAGAGGCGGGTCTGGTCATTGGCAAAAGCTACGCAACACCCCTGCCCCGCTCAAGCGAAGTTAGTCTGACAAGACCTTACTTTGGGCTCCTTCGCAGTCATTGGCAGACCTTCAGCATTACGCCAGCCGACGTCGGCCCAGAGCCGACCTTGACCACAGGTTCTGATTGCGGCTGTGCGGCCCGTCGAAGCTGCCATTCGCTGCGGCTGCATGATCGACGACAGAACGAATTCACACAACGCACAACATAGCCGCCAATCTCGCGGAATACCCTGCCGCAGCTTAAGACCTGCCTTTCGGCCAATGATCCTGCAGCAAAACTATGGCAGTGCGTCCGGCCTCCAGAGCTCGGTCAGCCTCCTCTTCAGTTCCTGCCAAACGAGCCAGAGTGATCGTACCCATCAGGAGTGCCATCGCAGCCAGGCCCTGGTCCGAGCCGGTTTCCGGCGTGTCCCGCAAAAGGGCCGCCATGCGATCCGAAGCTTGAGCGCCCGCGTACCGAGATGCGCCCTTGGTGCGGGCAAGCTCGGTTCCCATCGCCGCCAACGGGCATCCATGCCGACTGTCTTGAACATGAGCTTGGGACAGGTACTTGGCTGTAGTCCTGACGTTCCTTCCCTCGCCCTTCGCTGGATTCCTCGCGTTCCATGCCTGAAACAACATCGTCGATCGCGTGCCGGAAGGCTGTCGCGATCAAATCCTCTTCGACTCAAAGTGCCGGTAGAAACCACCATGTGTCATTCCGGCTGCCTTCATGACGTCAGCGACGCTTGTCGCTTCGACCCCGCGTTCGCGGAACAACTGCGCTGCAGCATCCAGTATCCTGTTGTGACTGCGCTTTTTCCGCTTCCGACATTCTCGGCATTTCGCGCTCCTAGGCGGGGTTGACAATTAAGATTACATGTATCATCTAAATTATAGATTGCAAGCATCATCTAAAGGAGTGTGCCCGTGCCTGCCAAGCCTAAGATCCTCGTCACCAGCGCAAGCGGCAAGACCGGGCTGCAAGTCGCGCTTCAACTCAGAGCCAAAGCCTATCCTGTCCGCGCTTTCATACGGCAGAGGGATCATCGCTCTGATATTCTCGAACGCGCGGGCGCTGAACTATTCGTGGGTGACCAGTATTCCCTGAGCGACATGCGCTCGGCGATGAAAGGCGTGCAGCGGGCGTATCAATGCGCTCCGACAGCACCCAATGGGCTGCACTTCAGTGCGGTCTTCACCGCTGCGACTTACGAAGCAAAGGTCGAACACGTCGTTACACTTAGCCAATGGCTTTCGAGCGTAGATCACCCATCACTGTTTACACGTGAAGTATACCGGGCGATATCCTGATCGGCATGCGTCCCGAGATGTCTGTGACCACGGTGAATGTCGGCTGGTTTGCCGAAAACTACCTGATGGTACTGGGCATGGCGGCCCATCTTGGGACGTTCACGATGCCGCTCGGCGACGGCGACGTGAAGAAGAATGCCGCCCCCTCAAACGAAGACATTGCCCGCGTGGTTGTCGGTGCCTTGACGGATCCGGCACACCATGCAGGCAAGACTTATCGTCCCACGGGTCCAACGCTGCTGTCGCCCAACGAGATCGCCGAAGCAATGGGCCGCGCGCTGGGGCGGCGGGTACGCTATGTCGATATTTCCGAACGAATGATGATCAAAGCGCTGAAAGCCCTTCGCCCTGCAAACTATTCGGAAGCGGCAGTCACCCAGCTTGCAATCTATTCAGAAGAGTACAGGCGAGGCGCCTTCGCGGTGAATGCCCCAACCGAAGACGTGTTCCAAGTCAGCGGGCACGAACCAGAAGCCTTCGAAAGCATTGTACGACGCAAGGTTGCTGAACAACCCGACCTGGTGCGCAGCCTGTCCGGCAGCATTGGCGCGATCGGCATTTTCCTGAAGATTCTCACGACGCGCCCGTTCGATCTTGATCACGCTCAGAAGCAGCGAGACTACGTGCAGCTCTCATCCGCTTCGTACTGTCAGGACAATGCGGCCTGGACAGAAAAGCACCAACCCAAGGACGTACAAACCGAACCGAAGCGTGTTGCCTGAGACCGCAAACGACGAAGGATTGTCTCCCAAGACGAAAGGACCTCTAAATGAACATTCAGGACGAACTTATCACTCGAAACCAGGAATTCTCTGCGGGCTTTGACAGTGCTGACCTGCCGATCCTGCCAAAGTTGCGAACGGTTGTTCTGACCTGCGGTGATGCCCGGGTCGATCCGCGCACATCCTCGGACTGGAGCTTGGCGACGCGGTTGTGATCCGAAACAATGGCGGACGGGTTACGCGCGCCGCAATCGAAGAAATCGCCACCCTCGCCTTTCTGGTGAGCGCTATGACGGAGGGCCGCGAACAGGGGTTCAACGTCATCCTGATGCAGCACACACAATGTGGAGCCGAGCGGCTGTCCAATCCGGACCTTCAGGACGCGCTGTTAAAAAAGCTTGGGATTAACGTATCCGAATACGCAATCACGGATCAGGAAAGCGACCTTTCGGCAGACATCAAGCGTCTAGCGGCAGCACCGGAGGTACCGGACGCGATCACCGTCTCGGCCTTGCTTTACGATGTCGCCACTGGAAAAGCCCAAGAGATTACTCCAGCCGCTTCACTGGGGACAATCCGGGCCGAGGCGAGCGTATCGCAAACTGCAGCTCGAGCATGAAGGTCTGCCCACCCCTATTCACGTAAACAGACGCATATCGAAAGGATCGATCAGATGACCCCCACAGTGATATTCCTTCTTCAATTCGCGATGAGTCTCTTTGTCTTTGCTCTGATCGCGGCATGGTACGTTGCACCTTGGCTTGCACGGCTGTCGGTGGCTGCGGCGCTCTCAATGCTGCTGCTGCCGCATGCTTTCCGACACATCGGAATGAGCTTCATGGTACCAAATCTCAACAACGGAGGTTTGCCCGAGGTGTTCGCAACCAGCGCCAGCTATGGCGATCTACTCTCGGCGTTTCTGGCAATCGCCGCGCTTATCGCTTTGCGATGGAGATCAGTGGTTGCCCTTCCGTTGGTGTGGGGTTTCAACATCCTTGGTACTGTCGATCTGGTGAACGCCTTGCGCCAGGCCGAGGCAATTAACTACTTTGGCCCCACTTGGTTCATTCCAACATTCTTTGTGCCGGTACTTTTGGTCACGCATGTGATGATCTTTGCACGGCTGTTGAAGGCAGATGGCCCCAAGACAGCCTCGGCATGAGAGGACAGGTATTGTTCCGGGGCAGGCAGCGCTGCTGCCCGCCCCAACTGAGTCTCACGGCCCTTTCCAGACCTTCGTCCCACCCTCACGATGCTGCAGCCGCAATCCGGTTACCGGTCTTTCGCTGCGATTGCGCGCTATGGTGCTGTCCGAACTCACAGTTTGGGGGACGAAGCGTAAATTCGCTACAGTTGACGCAAAAGTCAGCTTAGATGCCCAGTGTGCTGTCAGCGACCAGAAAGCCTGAGTCAACATTCAACAGAATTGTATCGCGCGCGCTCCTTACCTGTGCGGACCGCCTCTTCGTGCATCGGTTTCAACTGTGGTGCACTCCGCATGAAATCCACAGCCCGGCCGCGATCATCATCGTAGGTGCATTGAGATTGGCGCTTGTAATCTCTGGCAAAACCGAAGCATCCACTACGCGCAAGGCTTCAATTCCGTGCACACGAAATTTGTTATCAACCACCGCCAGTCCATCATAGCCCATCCGACAGGTGCACGACGGATGAAAAGCGGTTTCCACTCTCTCGCGCAGCATGGCCTCGATATCCTCACTTGTTCGACAATCGGCACCCGGAGTCATTTCCGCGCCGCGAAATTCGTCAAAGGCCGGTTGCGCCACAAGCTCTCGCGCGCGGAGCACACCTTCTCCCATTTCGCGCAGGTCGTCGGGGTCGGCAAGATAATTGAAATGCAACCTTGGTGGTCCCCGAGGCGTGGTGCGGTTAAGTTCGATGTAGCCTTTCGTTCGTGGTCTTGCATGATCTACGTTGACTGAGAACGCCTGATTGATCGTGATACGATCCCCTTGAACCGTAAATCCCAAGGGGCCGAAATGGTACTGAAGATTGGGATGGGAAACATCATCATTGCTGCGTATGAGGCCACCCGCTTCCCATATGTTGGACGTAGCGATGCCTGGCCGGTCAGGGCCCATTGCACCTGCGGTCGCCCTGACCAAAGGATTGCCGATGCGGTGAAATGCAAGCCGTTTGCGGCAGGCAAACTGCAGCTTTATCTTGGCATGATCCCGAAGATTTTGGCCAACGCCAGGCAAATCAGCAAGAACTTGATGCCGCAATCACGCAAATGATCCGCCGGACCTATACCGGACAACATGAGCAATTGAGGCGAGTTGATCGCTCCGCCACACAAGACAACTTCTCGTTTCGCCCTTACAGTCTTATGCTCCCCAGCCAGCTGGAACGTCACACCTCAACGCGGTGACGGCGAATTTCCAGTTTTTCGACATGGGCTCCAGTTTGCATTTTGAGGTTCGGGCGCCGTAATGCCGGGGTCAGGTAAGCTGTTGCGGCGCTGCACCTGCGATTGCGGCTTTTCGTAGCGTCATAGCGCGCCACGCCCTCAGGATGCTGACCGTTCAGATCATCACTTGCTCCCTGTCCGGCTTGTGCGCCAGCCTCAAGAAAAACGTCGTATAGTGGGTCAGTGTTATCTGTGCGCGTTACTTTTAGAAGGCCCGAGTTTCCTCGCCAATCATTGGCTCCTTGATCATAGCTTTCGGCTGCCTTGAAATAAGGAAGGCAGTCGGCATACCCCCAACCCGCAAGTCCATGATCGCGCTCCCAGCGGTTAAAATCGTCTGGATGGCCACGCATATAGACCATTGAATTGATCGAAGAAGACCTCCCACAACTCGCCCTCGCGGGGTTGGTATCCGGCGGCCATTCAACCCGGCTTCGGGTTCCGATACGTAATTCCAATTGATCCGTTTGTTTCGGAAGGCCCGATAAACTCCGGCGGGAATTTGTATCATGACGTTACGGTCAATTGGCCCGGCTTCGAGAAGTAAGACAGAAACTGACGGATCGCGACTCAATCCTTCGGCAACGACACAGCCGGCCGAACCGGCGCCAACAATGACAAAATCGTATTCGTCTATCTTCATGCAATCCTCGAAACATGCTCATGCACAATGCATTAACTCTGTCAGAGAAGAAAGAAGTCCATACACAGCCTGAAGTTTAGACCAGTGTCTGCTTTAGGTCAGATTGCAGCAGTTGGTGCTGTCAGACTAATTCGAACTAGTCTCAGTTTGCCTCGGAAACCGCGAACCTATCCGGAACAAAGTTGACGCCACTCGCTAAGAGCGGTGGCGCGGGTCAGCTTGAAGGTATCTCTGGTTGCGAGCGATCTTTCCTGGTTGAAGTGGTTGTAGACGGAGGAGTGGACCGAGGCGAATTTCTGCAAATTTCGCATGCGCCTGAAACGTTGCATCGCGCGTTCGCGTCGTCGGAAAGGAAGGTGGGAATTCTCAACGCGGTTGTTGAGCCACCTACCCGTCTGTTGTTTTTTGAGCGCGCCCAGCTCTCTGAGCGCGGTTCTGTATGAGGCGAAGCGATCCGTGACGACGTTTTCCGCTTTACCGTGTCGCTTCATCAATTTCCTGAGGAATTTCAACGCGGCCTGCTTGTTTCGGCGTTTGGTGACGATTGCTTCCAGCACTTCGCCCTCATGATCGACAGCCCGTCAGAGGAAGTGTCTCTTGCCATTCACCTTCACGAAAACCTCGTCCACGTGCCACTTCCATTTGGAGTATGTTCTAAATTGCTGAATACGCTTTCTTCGGGTCTCAGAAGCAAACACCGGACCAAACCTGTTCCACCAATATCGGACAGTTTCGTGGCTCACGTCGATGCCTCACTCGTGCAGCAGGTCTTCGACATTCCGAAGCGAGAGCGGAAGCGGATGTATAACATCACCGCAAGGCGGATGATCTCTGGACTGGTTTTGAAGTATTTGAAAGAGGCGGGTCTGGTGATGGGCAAAGCTACGCAACACCCCTACCCCGCTCACGCAAAGTTCTTCTGACAAGACCCTTCGTAACAGTTCCCGTAAGGGTCGAAGTGAATGGCAATAGAACGAAGGTCGCAAACCCTGCTGCAAGGAGCCCTGTGAATAGCTTTGGCAACAGGCCAGACGAGCGGCTATCGCCCAGCTTTTGTTGCTTAGGTAGAGTGGGCAGAGCCGGGTCAATCTGATCCCACTGCACAGACATTTGTTTTTGACGAGAAAGCATTACAGCCCCCTTGCATTGTTAAGTTTGAGACGACCCAGCCAGCCGCGTGTTATTGAAAATCTGGTGAGCTGAAACGGGGTTTCTTTCGGCGCTTGGACTAATATTTGCGCGAGTTGGACATGCCGACGCGCGAGCATTGGTATCTTTGCAATTTCAGGTGATGAACAACCTGATTACGTAAGCGACATTGGCTAGGCACAAGACGCTGCCGAACCATATCGCGCTGAACCAGAAAACTTGCTTTATCAGTTTCAATGGAAGCTCTCCTCTGGATCGATCTTTCCGCGGAATACCCAGTACGTGTAGGCGGTGTAAGCAAGGATCACAGGCAGCAGAATGACGGCTCCGACCAGAGCGAAAGCCAAACTGCTGTCAGGTGCTGCGGCTTCGGCAATCGTGAGACTTGGGGGTAGCATATAGGGATAGAAACTGATCCCAATGCCAATGAAGCACACGACGAACAAGGCAATGGCGCAGAAGAAGGGCTGATAGTCGCGCTGTGTCTTCAGGCCGCGATGAAGCATCCAAGCAATGAGAGCAACAACAGCCGGCACACACACAGAGAAAACTACACCGGGCCACGAAAACCATCTGATCAGATAGATCGGATCTTGGAACGGGGTCAAAAGACTGACGAGGCCAATCAACCCGAGCGTCATGAGCATCAGTGGACGTGCATAGGAACGCATCTGGTGCTGTATTCCGCCCGTTGTTTTCATATTGAGCCAGGTCGCGCCCAGCAAGGCATACCCGATCACCAAGGCCACACCCGATAGGACAGAGAACGGCGTCAGCCAATCCCACTGTGCACCTGCGTACAGCCGATCTTCGACCGGAATGCCCTGGACCAGCGCGCCAAGCGTGATGCCTTGGCAGAAGGCAGCCACGGTTGAACCGCCGTGAAACGCGACATCCCACAGCCAGCGCCCACGCACCGTTCGCCACCGGTATTCGAAGGCGACACCGCGGAAAACAAGCGCAAGAAGCATGATGATAACGGGCAAATAGATCGCGGGCATCACCACGGAATAAGCCAGCGGGAAAACAGCGAACAAACCTCCGCCGCCCATGACCAGCCAGGTTTCGTTCCCGTCCCATACCGGAGTGACTGAGTTCATCATAACATCCCGATCTTTGTCGGTTTTCGCGAATGGAAAGAGGATTCCAATTCCAAGATCGAAACCGTCCAGGATCACGTAGGTTAAAACGGCAAACGCTATTATGCCTGCCCAGATTGTCGAGAGTTCAAGCATTACGCCGCCTCCGCCATAGTCGGGATTTCAATAGTTCTGTAATTTTCCCGAGGACCTTCGGCGGGTGCTTTGCCCATGAGGCGCAGCATGTAGAACGTGCCCGCTCCGAACACGGCGAAATACACTACGATGAACGCTATCAAAGACGCGGCAACAGAAGGTGCATCCACTTGTGAGAGTGAGTCCGATGTCCGCATCAGCCCGTACACCGTGTACGGCTGGCGCCCCACTTCGGTGGTAATCCAACCGGCCAGTACCGCTACAAACCCGCTGGGCGCCAATAGAACGGATGTCCGGTGCAACCAGCGATCTTCGTTGAGGCGGCCGCGAACCCGCTGAACAAGCGACCACAAGCCGATGCCCAGCATGGCAAAGCCGATGGCGAGCATGATGCGGAAGCTGTAGAATACAATCGCGACCGGGGGTTCTTCGTCATCGGGGATAGTGTCCAGCCCGTCAAGCGGCGCGTTGGGGTCATGTTTCAGGATCAGCGATGATAGTTTCGGGATTTCGATGGCGTAGTCCACGCGCTTTTCATCTTCGTTTGGAATGCCGAACAGGATTAGCGGTGCACCTTCGGGGTGGCTGTCAAAGTGACCTTCCATCGCCATCACTTTCTGCGGCTGATGCTCCAGCGTATTCAAACCATGAAGGTCGCCGGCAACGATCTGCAGAGGGGTGATTAGAACGGCCATCCACATTGCCATCGAGAACATTCGGGTGATCTCAGCCGTGCGATTGCGCCGCAGCAAATGCCACGCCGCAACCCCGGCCACCACAAAAGCAGTGGTGAGATAGGCGGCAAGAACCATGTGCATCAGGCGGTAGGGGAAGGACGGATTGAAGACAATCGACCACCAGTCATCGGGAATGAACTGCCCCAGTTCGTTGATGTCAAACCCAGCTGGGGTTTGCATCCAAGAATTGACTGACAAGATCCACGTAGCCGATATCAGAGTGCCAAGAGCGACCATCGCTGTGGCCATCATGTGCAAGCTCGGACCGACGCGTTCGCGACCGAAAAGCATAATGCCGAGGAAGCCTGCCTCCAGGAAAAAGGCTGACATGACCTCGTAAGCCATCAAGGGCCCGATTACAGGGCCTGCGGTGTCCGAGAATGTGCTCCAGTTCGTACCGAATTGGTACGACATCACGATGCCGGACACGACACCCATCGCAAAACCAACTGCGAAGATCTTTTTCCAGTAGTTGAACAGGTTGAGGTAAGTCCTGTCATTGTGCCATAGCCAGAGGCCATTGAGAACGGCCAAGAAGCTTGCCAAGCCGATAGAAAAGGCCGGGAAGATGATGTGAAATGACACAGTAAAGGCAAACTGGATGCGTGCCAGAGTCTCTGCGTCAAAGTTTGCGAATAAGTTCATTGCCGTTTCCTTTGGCATTGGGTTGCAAAGTGCGGCAGTGAACAGAAGTACCTCGGCTGCCAGCTCATCGATGTCATTCAGATGAGCCGGATTTGGGTTGTTACCTGTTTCAGTTCATTTGGGTTCTGGACGGTTGTTTTTGGGTTTTGGACAAAACCCAGTTCCCATTGGCTGGGACTGAGGCTGAAAGTTGAAACCGCGCCTTCTGGAAACAATTGCGTTCGAGGGCTCAAAACAAAGTTGCCACCCGGCTCGTTTGTGAGCTGGATGGCAACCTATCAGAAACTGTGCGAGTTCTGTGCGGGATGGTCAGTCAAACTGCGTCTGGATGCTAACAGCGCATGCTGACCGGTCGGGTTTGTTCGGCTGTGTTTCTCCTTGTTTGCTTCACTGGGGGTGGTGTCTTAGTCGTTCCAGTCTTTGTGTTCTTCTTTAAAGTCGTCGCGACGCTCCTGGGCTTCGTCCTGCGCGTCTTCGAAATTGTCCTTTTGGATCGCGCCGCCTACGGCTCCGACTGCGGCACCAGCAGCCGCGCCACCTACGATGCTTTCGCCTGCGATACCGGCGACAGTGGCGCCGACAACTGCACCCTTGATCGCCTTGTCGGTGACGTAGTCAGCATGAGCTGTTGCCGCCATGGTGATCAGAAGTGCGCCTGAGATCGGGGCGATAATGAATTTCTTCGAGGTCTTCATAGGGTTCATCCTTGTTCTGGGTTAGCAACCACCGTGGCTGCTGTGTGCCATTGAACTAGGTGACCCGATGGCCCGCTTTCTTTTGGAGACGGGACAAGGTTTTGTGGATCTTGGACATCTTTCGATCCCCGGTGCCAGTCCCTCTAGCGGCCAGCTTTACGGAATCTGGCAGGCGTTTCACCTGTCCAGCGCTTGAACGCCACCGAAAAGGCGGCCTGATCCGCAAATCCAAGCATGAAGGCAACACGGGCAACACCCTCACCGCTACGCAGCATGCGTTTGGACAGGTCGCACAGCACACCTTCCAGAAGAGCCTTAAAGCTTGTTCCCTCGGCCGACAGGTGCCGTGTCATGGTCCGACGCGTCAGGCCAAGTTCTCCGGCTATATCGTCGCCGTTTGGTATCGGTCCGGGAAGACGTTCGCCGAGCATATCCATTATGCGGTCGGACAGACTACGGACTGCATCAGGCTGCGCCTTCAGTTGCTCTTCTCCGTGCCTTCGTAAATGTCCCAATAAGGTGGGGTCTGCCGTTGGTATCTTAAAACTCATGCCGTTTGTGGGCAGGGCCAAGGCGTATCCAGACTTGAAGCCTACGACATCACATCCCGCCAATTCGGCCAGCCGCCGGCAGTGCTCGTCGTCGTCCGTTTCCAACTCGATAGAGATCGGGGCAAGCCTGCCAGAGGTGATTTGTTGAACTCGCTTATAAAGGCCGAATATCAGCATTTCGCGATGACGAGGATATTGATGTGCCGGGATTACATTGCTCTCCAGAGTGATCCTTGGCTCGTCGGGCGCCCCCACCACGTCCAGACTCAAGTCAGGGTCTTGCATTGCGTAAAAACGTTGCGTAAGCGCCAGCGCGTCTTCGATCGTTTCGGCTGCACGAACGATGTAAGCCAAAAGCGTTCCGGGACCTTGCGCCGAAAGCCCAACGCGCGCGGCAAAAGTTTTGTCTTCCAAAACCCGGCAGGCAGTTTCAACTGCACCCGCCTCATGTAGCAGCTCGACAGTTGCGTCGGGGCTATCGCCGATATCAACGGGTGCCCCCGCCATTTCCAGGACTTCGGGAAACGGAATGCGCGCGCCGGGTTCTTGAGAATAACGCAGCCCGACGTTTCGCAGTCTGTAAGTGCTGATGCGTGGCACTTTCGCGTCCTCCCCTGAATGGCACGCAACTCCCTGCAGTCACAGTAATTGTCCAGAAGCCAACAACAAATGTCCAGAACCCTCAGGATTGCTGGCGCGACGACGGTTAGGTCCGGGTCATCAGAAAGGAAACGACCATGATCTACTTCGCAAGGTACTACCGCGTACTGAAGGCAATCCAAAACTCCGCCAAGCAAGAGTGGTCCGGGGGGAACATCCACGGTCTGCGCAGTTCGCCACTTGGCGAGAAAACACCGAACGGACGTCGTTGGGATCCACCCTACGCCCCGCAGGAACAGCCCTCAGAACCCGCACAACAACCAACCGAGAATTGACGTTCTCCAAACACTGAAAATCTACATTCGCAGCGTGGCTGCGTAACAAAAGGACCTGAAACATGAAACCACCCGCGTTCCTGATGGCGCCCTTAGTTGGCGTCATTTCAACTCCGGCCTTTGCCGCTGGCGGCGATCCCAGATGGTGGGTCGCGCCCAACCAAACCGACACCTATGCATGGGTAGGCTTGGTCGTTCTCGCCCTTGCGATCCTGCTGGTCGTACATCTGTACGCGCGCTTTGAACGTTACACCGAACACAAGTCAATCGGCACTCCGCTGCGCACAACTATTCCGACAATGCTCACTGTCGCCTTGGCGTATGAGCTGATGCCTGCCCTGAGCCACTTCAGCAGTCTACTGCCGGGTGCCTTAATCCTGACCGCAATCGCTCGCGACTTCATGTTGTGGTGGCGTCCATCGAAAGAGGAGTTGGCAAAATGATTGAGCTTCTAGTAACCTCTTTTCCGTTTGTCCTGCGCGTGATTTATCTGAAATGGCGCGGGCTACCGGTCACCCTCTACAATGTTCACCGAGCGCTCTTCATGTGGTTCGTTCTCGCCCTGATCGTGTTCTTTGCTGTATTCTACTACTATCCCAAGTCCTACACCGGCCTCGTGCCATTCAGAACTGTTCCGGTCGTCGCCGAGAACGGCGGAACCGTTACGGACATCTATGTAAAGGGCGGCGATCGTGTCGAACCGGGCGATCCGCTGTTTGCAGTCGAGAATGCGTCGGAACAAGCCGCTGTAGATTTTGCGATGCGCAAAGTTGAAGAGATTGAAAGCGCGAAACTGGCCGCTGAGTTGCAGGTCCAGACCGCGCAGGCCGTGGTGGATGCCGCAGTTACCGCTAGAGAACAGGCTGAGCTGGTGCTGATGGATCACGAGGCACTTCAAGCAAAGGGCTCTGCGGCATTTCAAGTGAGCCAGCTGGAGCGCGCTCAAGCAACTTTGAGCACTCGGGAAGCTGAGGTTGAGGCTGCTGAAACGCAACTTGGTGTGGCGCAAGTTCAGGCGACGGCTGTTCTGCCCGCCCAACTTGCATCGGCGCGTGCATCGTTACAGCAAGCTCAGGTGGAACTCTCAAAGACCCTGACGCGCAGCTCTGTCGATGGTGTAGTTGAACAAGTTACCCTGAATGTTGGTTCACGCGCAGCGCAAGCCGCAATGAGCCCCGCAATGCTGATCGTACCCGACCGAAAAGATGTAGAGAAAGGACGCGTCGTAGCCGGCTTCTCACAGGTTTCTCGCACCGAACTGTACGAAGGTATGGCCGCAGAGGTGGCTTGCGAAAGCAACTTCAACATCTCGATGCGCAACACCGTTCTTCCTGCAAGGATCGTACGTATTCAGGAGCAGATTTCTTCGGGTCAGCTCGCGCCTAGCGGTCGCCTGATTGAGCCGAGTGAAAAGGCGAAACGGGGTCAGATCGTTGTGCATCTCGATCTGGTGCACCCAGAACACCGCGAACTTTTGGTGCCAGGTAGTGGTTGCATCGTCCAATCCTACACCACCAAATTTGAAGGTGACATGGAAGGAACACTTGTTGCCCACGGGATCCAGGCTATGGGTATCATCAAGGCAGTCGGTCTGCGGGTTAAAGCTTGGTTCGGTCTGACTTCGGGTATCGGCTTGATCGGTGGTGGACACGCCTGATTTTCCAAAGACCCTCCTATTCAGTAAATGCGGCTCCCGATAAACGTTGGGAGTCGTTTCTTCTAGATCACATGCCAAAAAAATGTAAGTTCTGTTTCGGCGTTCTGATACCCGGCGAACGGTAGGTAGGTCCGCTCAGGTAATCTTTTGCAGGAAAATGACGACCACATACAGTAGACCGGAATGTCAGTTTTGACCGCATAGCCGCCGTCGGTTGATCGCGCAGCAGCAGTCACTATGGGCTCGGTGCGGCCATTCGCTGCTAGTTGCTCGTACGACTGCTTTGCGGACAAAGTGGTCGTTAGACTCCGGCGATCCAAGACCTTTTCTTACACAGAGAAGACGCGTTAATCCTCAATCTTTAAGTTAGCAAATTGTGTATTCAACCAGCGAGGCGAAGTGAGGTTGTCGCCATAGCGCTCCTCAATTCGGCTTTCAATCTTTAGATATCTCGCGATCTTTGAAGTATTCAGTTTGAATGAATGTAGAAGGTCTAAAGTCCGGATCGTGAAGCAACAAATCGCGAACTGCTCGTTCAAGCTTGCAGTCATTATTCAAGTGAGTTGCGGCCGCAGTCCGATAAGCTGCCGCCCGCCGAGTGAGCCTCGCAAATTCATCCACGGTGTTAAAACAAGCCTCAAAATCATGCATGACATAGTAGGCAATTGCCTCTAGTTCGCGGCAATATTCGGGCAAAAAGGGATCAAGCATCTTTGCACGCTTTTGGTACTCAAGAGCAGTCTTTCCATCTCCGAGAAAGTTATGGAGTTCACCGGTTCGTCCGACAATGAACGCGTGATTGGGGTTTAACTCCAGAGCGCGATTGAAGTGGAACTTAGCCCGTTCAAAGTCACGAACATAGAGCGCCAAGGAACCGGCAATTCGATGGCTTTCAGCGTCCGTTTCATCCAGCTCGACAGCTAGGTTCCCTGCTTCGACCAACTCATCCCATACATCTTCACCGGTCCATTCTGCTACTGTAGCGACAGCGCACGCCCTCCACGCATGAACTCGACCATATCTTGGATCTCGTTTCAGCGCTTCGTCAAACCAATGAACTGCTTCCTGTGCATTCTCCTTTGTGACTCCACCAATCCGGTGATAGTACAAACCGCGGATTAAACATTCATAGGCTTCCGGTCACCCGGACGTTTGCGCTGTGCCGTGGCTTCCATTTGCCGTTCGATCTGGCCAGCCACACTAGCTACGATTTTAGCAACAAGGTCATCTTGGAAATCGAAAAGATCCTCCAGATTGCAATCCGCCCGCTCTGCCCAAAGCTGTTCGCCTGACACTGCATCCGTCAGATACGCGTTGATCCGTATGCGATTTCCCAGCTTGCGAACCCCGCCCTCAAGACAGAAACGCACGCCGAGTTTCTGTCCAAGTTCACGAGCGTCCGCCGCAACCCCTTTAACCCAAAACTAGTATTCCCGGAGATCGTGAGAATGTCAGGGAACCGGGACAACTCTGTAATGATGTCTTCCGTCAGGCCATCGGAAAAATACTCCTGCTCGGGATCATTGCTCATGTTCTTGAAGGGAAGCACAACAATTGAGTTGGTGGACTTTGAAGTTCCGCCACGCAGGAAGGCTACTGTCCTCGATAAGGGCGGTTCCGCAACTGTGCGTGCCAAGCTCGCCTGCAACAGCGTAGACCGTAATTGGTTCGGAAATATTTTTTAGCTTTCGGGTGCCCTTGTTCTCAAATTTTAGCTGGGCCGACCGCTTGGCGTGATCGAACACTGCATTGCTTACGAGGACCATACCCGGCTCGGCTTCAGACTCAATACGACTTGCTACATTTACCCCATCGCCAAGCAAATCGTCGCCATCTACTACGACATCGGCAAGATGGACCCCAACCCTGATTTCTAGTCCAATCTCTCGCTTGGTTACTGGTGCAGCGAGTTGAAGTTGTAAGTTGTAAGCACAGCGAACAGCCGCCACCGGGCTAGAAAACTCCAAAGAAAGCCATCACCCGCGCGGTTGAAGACCCGCCCATTGTGCGTAGACGCAACAGTTCCGATTAACTCGTTTAACAGTGTAACACGATTTATCGTGTCGACTTCATCTTCACGCATTCGAGTGGAATAACCGACAACATCAGCGGCCAAGATCGTAGACAATCTCCTATTCATATTGAAGGTTCCTTTTGCGCATAAATTTTAAGCCCTAATGCACGATTGCCCCATAGTAAGCCATTTGACTTCAAGAGTCTGCAAGGGGTGCTGTCAGACTAATTCGAACTAGTTTCAGTTTGCCGCAGAAACCGTGAAGCTATCCGGAACAAAGTTGACGCCACTCGCTAAGAGCGGCGGCGCGCGTCAGCTTGAAGGTATCTCTGCTGGCGAGCGATCTTTCCTGGTTGAAGTGGTTGTAAACGGAGGAATGGACGGAGGCGAATTTCTGTAGACTTCGCATGCGCCTGAAACGTTGCATCGCGCGTTCGCGTCGTCGAAACGGCAGGTGCGAGTTCTCGACGCGGTTGTTGAGCCACCTTCCCGTCTTTTGTGTTTCGAGCGTGCCCAGCTCTCTGAGCGCGGCTCTGTATGAGGCGAAGCGATCCGTGACGACGTTTTCCGCTTTACCGTGTCGCTTCATCAATTTCCTGAGGAATTTCAACGCGGCCTGCTTGTTTCGGCGTTTGGTGACGATTGCTTCCATCACTTCGCCCTCATGATCGACAGCCCGCCAGAGGTAGTGTCTCTTGCCATCACCTTCACGAAAACCTCGTCCACGTGCCACTTCCAATTGGAGTGTGTTCTAAATTGCTGAATACGCTTTCTTCGGGTCTCAGAAGCAAACACCGGACCAAACCTGTTCCACCAATATCGGACAGTTTCGTGGCTCACGTCGATGCCTCACTCGTGCAGCAGGTCTTCGACATTCCGAAGCGAGAGCGGGAAGCGGATGTATAACATCACCGCAAGGCGGATGATCTCTGGACCGGTCTTAAAGTAATTGAAAGAGGCAGGTCTGGTCATGGGCAAAGCTACGCAACCGCCCTGCCCCGCTCAAGCAAAGTTCTACTGACAAGACCAGATGGCAGAACAACTATGCTTGCTTCAGACCAACCAAATCGGAGTAAGAACGCTCACCGCGAGTGATTTGACGTTTGAGGGTGTTCGTTGCTGCTTTTACTTTACCCTCGTCCAATAGCGATGTGATCGCTTGATGTTCCTTGAAAGATTTCTTCGTTCGATTGGAACGTTTGGACAGGTGTGTCCGCATAGTTTGGACGATATCACTGACTTTTTGATATCCATCCCGCAGGTAACTGTTTCCGCAGGACCTTAAAAACGCGTCGTGAAACTCGGCGTCAAGTTCCAAGTACTGTTCGAATTCATCCGCTTCCTGCGCTTCCGACATCTTCGAAACAATTGTAGACAGCTCATTGATCAGAACCGAAGGGTTCTTTTCAAGCGCCTGCTCCAAAGCTGCAGATTCCAGGATTAGCCGATACTGGCAAAGCTGCACCACGTCCTCTTGAGAAAGAGAGAATACAAAGGCTCCTCGATGAGGAAAGATCTGAACGAGACCCTGAAGATTCAAAGCTGATAGAGCTTCGCGAATCGGAGTTTTGCTGATGCCCATGGCATTTGACAACTTCACTTCCGGCAACGATTCACCCAATTGAAACGTGCCATTGATTATGCCTTTTCGGATATGCTCTTCAGCAGTTTTACTCAACGAATCCGGGCGCTTAATCGGCAAAATCTCGGTCATTTTCACTTCGTCCAATTTCGTCTTTCTAACACAATAGCACATGTAAGATTGATTTCTATATTATATCTGATATCTCAGATAATAGATCGAAAAACTAAATCCGTGGGAGGATACCTTGTTCAAGAAATCAACATTGGCGCTTGGCGTCGTCATGTCAGCCGGGCTTGCTTTTGCAGCATCCGCTGAAACAGTCATTAAGGTTGGGCATGGCGCAGCAGAAGCGTTTCATATGCATCGCGCGCTACTGAAATTTGAAGAACTGGTCGAAGCTGGCTCGAATGGTGAGATCGACGTACAGATATTCCCTTCGTCGCAGATGGGCCCTGATCGCGAAATGATCGAAGGTGTTCAAACCGGCGTTCTGGAAATGGCCATTCCTCCTTCCTCTTTCTTCGCGGGCTGGGATCCGGCTTTTGCAGTAATTGAACTGCCCTACATGTATTCCTCCAAGGACATCGCCTTTGATGTTCTTGATGGTGATGCTGGTGATGGCATGCTTGCACGGGTCGAAAACCAGGGATTGGTCGGTCTTGGCTGGCTTGAATTGGGTGTACGCAATGTGACCAACAATGTCCGCCCGGTTGCAACCCCCGCAGATCTCGAGGGTGTCAAGCTACGTACCATGAAGGTTCCGGCGCATGTGGCGACATTCGAAACGCTCGGGGCCAACCCGACGCCGATGAACTTTGGTGAGGTCTATTCTGCTCTCCAGCAAGGCGTGATCGACGGCCAGGAAAACCCACTGGCGATCATTACCTCACAGCGTTTCTACGAGGTTCAGAAATACCTTTCGACCACGGGCCATGTCTTTGCGGTCTATATGCCCGTCATCTCCAAACCGTTCTTTGACTCGCTGTCCGCAGAGCATCAGCAACTGGTCCGGGACTCGATGGCCGCCGCACGTGAATATCAGGCTGAACTGGTCGCGAGCGAAGATGCGGAACAACTGGAACAGATTCGTGCTGCTGGTGTCGAGGTTCTGGAACTGACTGCAGAGCAGCGACAGGCCTTTGCCGACAAAACCGAAAGCGTCCGTCTGCAGTATCGCGACGAGGTTGGCGCTGAAGCCTATGACGACTGGGTAGCAGCGGTTTCCGCAGCGAGCGGAAGCTGACCCTCGGACTACTCAGCCAATACGGGCACCCGCGCCATGAAAGTTCGGGTGCCCCTTTCGTTCAAGGGGAGGTGAACGGTGTCGGTTATCAAATGGATCGATATGAATGCCGAAAAGGTCTTAGCCAGTGCACTTTTGGCCGCGATTGTCTTGTTGATCTTTGGAAATGTGTTCATGCGCTACATTCTGAATGCCTCTCTTTCATGGGGCGAAGAGCTAACGCTTTGGCTGTTTGTATGGTTTGTCTGGCTAGGCGTAAGCTATGCGTTCCACACAGGCGATCATGTGCGTATCACGGTCCTGCGTGATGTCCTAAGCGAGCGCGCAAGGCTTTACGCGGATGTTGTGATCGCGCTTCTTGTCCTTGGATTTCTGATCGTTCTGACAATTGAATGCATCAAGCTTATCCGACAGCCTTTTGTCGCCAGCCAGAGTTCGGTCGTTTTGGGGCTACCGATTCCGATCCTTTATGCTTCGGCGCCGATTGGCGCGGGCCTGTCCGCGATCCGCGTCACTCAACATCTGTTCCGAACCCTGCGTCTGATCGCAGGAACCAAAGCGTGAGGAACCCGGCATGCTTGCAACAACGCTTTTCTTGACGCTCTTTGCCCTGTTGCTCTTCAGCGTGCCTATTGGCATCTGTCTGGGCTTGGCCACTATGATCGTGATGGTCTTTGTAGATGGCACACCACCCATGGTTCTTCTGGCACGGTCGGTGGTAACAGGCGCGGACTCCTTTCCTCTAATTGCCGTCCCTCTGTTCATATTGGCAGGCGACCTGATGCAACACGGCGGAATGTCTCGCCGACTGGTTGGATTTGCCAATGCGCTGATCGGTCATATCCGGGGTGGGCTGGCTTATGTGAACGTGCTCGCCTGTGTGTTTTTTGCCGCCATATCCGGCTCATCTCCTGCGACCGTAGCCGCCATCGGGTCGAACATGATCCCAGAGATGGAAAAGGTCGGCTATACGCGCAAATTCAGCGGCGCATTGACAGCATCCTCAGGAATGATCGGTGTAATGATCCCGCCAAGTATTCCCTTCATCATATATGGTGTTACTGCCGAGGTTTCGATCGGCAAACTGTTTCTTGCAGGCGTTGTTCCTGGCATCCTTTTTGCCCTCATGTTCATGTTGGTCGCTCGTGTTCTGCTGCGAAAGGACGAGGTTGTTCAGCAATCGACGACTACGTTCTCAGGCCCGGGCGTCTGGCAGAGCTTCCGGTCTTCCATCTGGGCGCTATTGGTGCCGGTAATTATCCTTGGGGGCATCTACAGCGGTATCTTCACCCCAACCGAAGCCGGTGCCGTGGCCGTAGTCTATGCCGCTTTCATCGGCATATTCGTCTATGGCGACATCACCCTCAAGGACCTGCCAGAGGTTTTGGCGGGCAGTGCAAAGACCAGCGGGACCATTCTGATATTGGTGATCATGGCGACCGCCTTTGGCAGGTTGATCACGCTCGCAAGAATCCCGACAGAGCTCGCAACAACAATCACCAGCCTGTCCGATAATCCGATCATCATTTTGTTGTTGATCAATTTGCTTTTGCTGGTGATCGGCATGTTCATGGAGACGATTTCGTCGATCATCATCATGACGCCGATCCTGCTGCCGGTTGCAACCACGCTGGGTGTCGATCCGATCGTTTTTGGTGTCATCTTGACGGTCAACCTAGCCATAGGGTTCTGCACACCGCCATTGGGTGTAAACCTGTTCGTGGCCAGCAGCATTTCGAAGGTTTCCATCGAAAGCCTCAGCCGGGCAATCCTGCCATTCTTTGCTGGCATGCTGATCTTGTTGATGTTCATCACTTATGTGCCCGCAATTTCCTTGGCCTTGCCATCCCTTTGGTGACCGGCTGAAGCCCTACTAACGTTAGACAACAACACCAGAGGACCCGGATGGATCTGGACCTATCTCACCCGTCGATAGAAGACCTTCGGCAAACCGCACAGAAGCGTATTCCGAAGTTTGCTTTCGAATACCTCGACAGCGCGACCGGCCGGGAGCTGGGGTTGAAGGTCAACCGGGACGCACTTGATGCCATCGGATTCATGCCGCGTGTACTATGCGGCCGAACACAGGCCGACCTGCAGACTACATTGATGGGTCAAACTTACGATCTGCCATTCGGGATTGCACCGGTCGGCATGTCCGGCCTGATGTGGGCAGGAGCAGAGCGAATGCTTGCCAAGGCAGCAGTCGCTCACAACATTCCGTTTTCGTTGTCCAGCGTGGCGGTTGCTTCACCGGAAGATGTGGCACCTTACATTGGCAATAACGGATGGTTTCAGCATTACCCGGTGAACTCCGGCGATCTGCGTCGCGCCATGCTGCCGAGGATTAAGGCAGCGGGATTTCATACGCTGATTGTCACGGTGGACGTTCCAGAAGAGAGTCGGCGCGAACGACAACGCCGCGCCAATCTGACGGTGCCTCCAAAAGCTGACCTGCGCACGCTGACAGAAATGGCATCACGACCCGCCTGGTGCCTTGCACATCTGCGCGAGGGCATCATGCCACGTATGCGGTTCTTTGACGATTACGTCCCGACCCGCGGGCGAGAAAGCTTTACCCATGCAGGCGCTCTGATCCGTGGGATTCCAGATTGGGACTACCTGCGCGAACTGCGGCGGGAATGGGAGGGTCACCTGATCGTCAAGGGTGTTTTGCGGCCGGAGGACGCGCAAAAAATGGTGGCCGAGGGCGTGGATTGCATCTGGGTCTCAAACCACTCCGGGCGTCAATTCGAAGCCGGACCCGCTGTGATTGACCAACTCCCGAACATCCGCGAGGCGGTCGGTATAGATGTGCCACTGATCTACGACTCTGGCGTTGCCTGGGGATTGGACATCATGCGTGCCCTGGCGAAAGGTGCAGATTTCGTCATGGTCGGGCGCGCCTTTCAATATGCTGTTGCAGCGTTCGGAGCACGAGGGATCGACCATCTCGTTCACATCCTGAAAGCTGACATTGAGGCCAACATGAGCCAGCTTGGTAGCGAAAACCTCGGCAGTCTGGCAGAGCACCTTTTGAAAACCAGCTGATCGGCGCTTGCGGCGCGTGGCGTATCACGCAGGCGCGTTTTCATCCTCGTCAATCAGCCCCTTGACGATCAGATCCGCAGTTGAGCGCGAACATGCCATTGGCAGATTATATACCGTTGCGAGACGGGTCAGAGCCTTAACGTCGACGTCATGTGGCATGGGTGAGAGAGGGTCGACAAAGAAAATCAATGCATCCAGTTTCTCTTCGCAGATCATGGCGCCGATCTGTTGGTCGCCTCCGAGTGGTCCACTTTTCAGGCAGGTCACATCCAGTTCTGGATAGGCTTGCTTAATGCGACTACCGGTAGTCCCAGTCGAAAAGATTTGTACTCTGGACAGGCGGGCCAATTGCAGACCCACCCATTCAACGATTTCGTCCTTTCGCGCATCATGCGCTACAAGCGCGAAACGCGGCGCATCACCGGATGAATTGTTCAACGTAATCTTCTCCAAGACCGACTTCCCCGAAGTGTTTTCGGCACAGATCAATCTTGGTAAAGACATCTTCGTAGCCAGTGACCTTGCCCCACGGATCAACATAGCACATCACGCCATTGACCTGGAAATAGGTGACCATCTCTTCAACATCGTCGGGAACGACCAAAGTATGAGTCTCACCCGGCGGCTCAAAGACATATCCCCCCTCTTCCGCAACCCAATCATGTTCCAGATAATGCCAGCGCCCTTTCAGGACAAAACCGTGGACTGGCTGTGGATGGCGGTGCCGCGAAAGAACACCAGCTTTGCGCACTTTGAGAAGGTTCATCCAATAACCTTGCGAGCGGTTCAAGCAGAGCGGTCGGAACCAGACGTTCTCTGCCTGCGGAACCCATAGCCTGTCGTCTTCGCTCATGGCATTCGGGATCACGATCTCGTCTTGCGCATCCTTGGGAAACGGCAACTGATATGGCATTCGGGCGGTGTCATCGTCATTCATTGATTTTCCTCACATAGCGAGATAGCCGCCATCGACCGGATAGATTGATCCGGTCACAAAGCTGGCGTTTTCACTCAAAAGCCATTGCACAAGCGCACCGACTTCTTCGGGTTTCCCCCAGCGTTTCATAGGCGTACGCGCCATGATCCCCGCTGTTCTTTCAGGGTCTTCCCGAAGGCCCTGGGTCATCTCTGTCTCAATCCAACCCGGCGCGATGGCATTGACCCGGATTCCGTCTTCGGCCCAGCGACCTGCGAGCGCCTTGGTCAACTGTGCCACGCCGCCCTTAGAAGCGGAATACGCCGGAACCAAAGGCCCACCAAAGGTACTGAGCATAGAGGCGGTGTTGACGATGGCCCCACTCGCTTCAGCCAACAATGGATGCGCGGCAAGACAGCAGCGCATGGTGCCTGTCAGATTCACATCGAGCACCTTGGCGAAGACGTCGATGTCATATTCTTCGCCACGCAAAAGAATACCTGCGCAGTTCACCAAGGCATCGAGACCCGTGAGTTCGCCGAATACATCATTGATGGACGTCTGGTCGGTGACATCCAAGAGCTGCACCTTTAACCCGTCCTGAGGCTCGAATGCATCCATTTCGGATTGGGAGGCGGATGCGGCAATGACGGACCAACCTGCGTCTGCCAACGACCGTGCAACACCCGCACCAATCCCTCGCGTACCGCCCGTAACAAGGGCCTGTTTCATCCAAGTTCCTCCAATACATTGGTGAAGGCGCGCGCGCGCCTGCCGATATCATCCAATGTATAGCTCGGTTTGAACAGCGCGGAACCCAGCCCATATCCATCTACACCCGAGGCATGATACGACGCCATCGTATCAGGCGTTATGCCGCCCACCGCAGCGACGACTGCGTCTGCAGGCAATACGGCGCGCATTGCAGCGATGGCAGCGGGTGGCACCATTTCCGCCGGAAAGAATTTGAGGACCGATGCTCCGATATCCAACGCCGTAAAGGCCTCGGATGGGGTCATGACACCTGGACACCAATACAGACCCCGCGCGACAGCCGCGCGCCCGACGTCCGGATTCATATTGGGCGACACGATGATCCGCCCGCCTGCATCTGCGACCGCCGCAACCTGATCCGTAGTCAACACAGTGCCAGCGCCGACTATGGCTTGTGCGCCATGTTTCGCAACGATCTGCGTAATCGATTCCAGCGGGTCCGGTGAGTTGAGCGGCACTTCGATTATCCGAAACCCGGTATCGAAGAGTACATCAGAAACCGGGCGCGCATTTTCTGGTGCAAGCCCCCGCAAAATCGCAATCAGCGGGTACTCGGCAAGAGCTGCGGTGAGGTCAATCATCCGACCAACCCCGCAGCGCGAGCAATCAGAAAATGCCCTTTCGCAACGATATCATCTGGCGCGCGACGGCTTTCGAAACCAGCAGTTCGAAGCGCGATTTCGTATCGGTCGGACAAGTCGCTTCGTCCAACAACAGTGATCGTGCCGACGTCTTTTACTTCGCCGGTCGCGGCAGCAACCTCGGTCCCGATCAACAAGCCCGACAAGTAGTCGGCCGTGGCAACCTTTGGGATTTTGCCCATGAGAGGAAGCGTCCGAACATGAAAAAGGCTGTGCAGCAGGTTCGACTCACCGCTGAGGCCCGCCTTTACGCCCATCACGAATGCGTCTTCGCTGAAGGCGTCCTCCTTCATCAATGTGCCAAGGATCGTGTGTTCTTTCAGCGCCGAAAAGATCTCACCTGTCATGTAAGTCGAGAAATCCACGATCTTCCCGTCCGCAACCTGAACCCATTTGCTGTGCGTTCCCGGCATCACGAACATACCTTCACTCAAGCCAAGCGAAGATGCCCCGATGATCTGGGTCTCCTCGCCCCGCATTACGTCCGGTCCTCCAGCATGTTCTGTCGAAGCACCTGTCACAAAATGAATACGCGCTCCGTTGGCCGCTTCGTGCGGGACCAACGCTCGCGCAAGACCGCCAGCACCCAGCGGCATTTCAGCATATTGCGTTTCTACCCAGCCATTGCGGCTGGTGATCATGCCAGATGCCAGGATCGGCAGGTTAGCCTTGGCGACCCAAGGGCCGATTAGACGATCAAGGACCGCCTCAAAGGTTTGTCCCGCAACCTGCATGATACCTTCAGGCGACGAGACCCCATCGATCACGTCGCCCTCCGCACCAATTAGAAATGCACGAAACGATGAAGTGCCCCAATCTACGCCGATCAGCGCTGGTTCAGATGCGACCGAATTCATTTAGCAGATCCTCAACGGTTTTGCCTTGGGCCACCCATTTACGGGTTTCCTCCTCACGGTCAGCTTGCTCTTGAGCAAGGCGCACGGTTTCTTCTGCAATTTCCTGTGGAACCACGACGACGCCCATAAGATCAGCTACAATGAAATCTCCGGGGTTTACCACGACGCCCCCACAGGCGATTGGCACATTGATCGAAAGTTCTTCTTTACGTTCCGAGAACATCGTGTGCGTTCCGCGCGGCGTGATCGCGCGCGTCCAGATTGGCCAGTTAATGTCTTCCAACTCATCTGTGTCACGCCCAGTGCCATCTACGATCATACCCCGAATGCCACGGTTCTTGGCCAGGCCACCCATTAAACCGCCGCAGACTGACGTTTGACGATCACCACCCGCGTCCACAACGATCACGTCCCCGGGTTGTCCCATTTCAAGCGCTCGCAATGGGTCCACCAGATCACCTTTTGAAAGCTGGACCGTCACGGCCTGGCCTGTCACCTTGGCGCGGAAAGCGGGCTTGATGGCGCTGTCCATCACGCCTGTTCGGTACTGCACATCCGCAAAAATGGCAGCAGCAGAGTACGCCTCCAACACCTTGTCGAATTTTTTGAGAAGTTCCGGGTTTCTTTCAAAATCATTAAAAACCCTAAGGTCCGTGCTGACGTCTGGCATTCTTGTCTCCTGTTATGCGGTAGATACGGCCAATGCGTCGGCATTGACTGTGTAGTCGGGGTTTTGTCCTGTCAGGACCTTGGCCACTTGCGTAGCCGCGGTAACCCGCGCTGCGTGTATCGATTCCTCGGAATAGTAGGCGGCATGTGGTGTTACGAGGACGTTGGGCAGTGTGAACAACGGGTTGTCATCAGGCGTCCAGTTGGCGCGCTTTGCCGGCTCTTCTTCGGGGTCGTCGAGTCCTGCAGCGGCCAAATGGCCTTCGGTCAGCGCCCGGAACAGGGCTTTGTTGTCGACCGTTGGTCCGCGTCCAGTGTTCACGAGTATCGCACCGGGTTTCATGACCGAGAATTCGGCATCCGACAAAAAGTGATGCGTGTTCGGCGTCATCGGCGCCTGCATCAGGATATAGTCGGACCTTGCTAGCAATTCGGGCTTGCTCACCAGCTCGACCCCAATCTTCGCGGCGACTTCTCTTGGCAAATACGGGTCGTAAGCGATGACCGTAACTCCGAAAGATTGCGCCCGCGCAACGATGGCTTGCCCGATTTTACCCAGCGAAACGACACCCATCGTCCGCCCGCGCAACCGGTAGACCGGCTGCCCGCTTTGCCATTGCCAGACCCCTGCGTGAGTGGCCCGATCATAGTCAGGCAACTTGCGCGCCAGGGTCAGCCAAAGGGCAATCGCGTGATCGGCGACTTCCTCGGTGCAATAGTTTTGCACGTTGGTAACGAGGATGCCTTTTTCCGTTGCCGTGCCGACATCCACGATATCTACGCCTACGCCATAGCGCGCGATGACTTCGCAGTTCCGCATCCGCGTAATCGTTTCTTTCCCGATCCGGGCATATTGGTTCATCATCGCTGCGCAATGCGGCGCGACATCAAACAGGTCTTCCTGGCGCTTGGCCTGAAGCGCAATCACCTCGGCTCCTGCGGCTTCCAGGATTTCCGTCTCAACGGCAACATTACCAAAGTCGTAATCGGTTATCACGACCTTGGGTTTGTCCGTTCTGGGGGGAAAGTCGGCGCGATCAGTCATAAGCACCCGCCGAATAGGTCAATTCGTACGAGTGGCTGTAGAGCTCGAAGATGTTGCCAAACGGGTCTTCCATATAAACCATGCGATAAGGCTTTTCACCTGGGTAATACTTGCGCACTTGGCTCATGCGCTGGCGTCCGCCCAGGTCTTCGATAACCTTGATGCGGCCTTCCAGATCCTCGTCCTGTACGCAGAAATGAAACAAGCCACGCCGCCAGTATTCAAACGGGCGTTCTTCTTCGACGGTCTTCGGGAACTCAAACAATTCGATGCCAACACCGTCGCCCATCGACAAATGTGCGATGCGGAAGCTTCCCCAGCCTTCCCCAAATACATCGTCGCACATCTGACCGATGGCGCTTTCGTCATGCAGGATTTCAGTTGGTTCCATCAGCACGTAAAGGCCGAATGCCTTGGAATAGAACTCCACGGCTTTTTCCAGGTCGGGAACTGTGATGCCGATGTGAGAGAAAGTGAGAGCGGCCATGTAGGGCTCCTCCAGTTAGAAGTTAAAGAATGTTGCGAACGATGCCGCCTTCGATCCGGTGCGCAGAACCATTGGAGGCTGTGCTTGCTGAGATCGTGACGATCATGCGGGCGACTTCGTCTGGTTGGACAAAGCGTTGTATGAGCGATGTGGGCTCATCTGATTTGAAGTAATTGTCGACGATCGTATCGAGCGGCTCACCCTTTTGATCCGCGAGACCGTCAAAATAGGCTTCGACACCTTCGGTCCAGGTCGGACCAGGCAGGATCGAGTTAACCCGGACTTTCGTGCCCTTTGTCAGTTCTGCCATGCCGCGTGTCAGACCTAACATGGCAGTTTTAGTGACAGAATAATGCACCATCTGAGGGAGCGGTTTCACTGCCGCTTCGCTGGCCATGTTGATGATAGATCCCTTATCCCGGCCAAGCATGTCAGGCAGGAAAATTCGGCTCATCCGAACGGCGGACAGGACATTGATGTTGAAGTAGTGCATCCAGTCGTCATCCGTGAGATCCTCGAACGGTTTGACCGAGAAGATGCCGACATTATTCACAAGAACATCCACCGCCCCGCGCGCGCGGGCAAAATCCGCCAGTGTTTCTGCATCTGAGGTCTTGGTCAGGTCGGCCGCAATGCCTTCGACCTTGCCCAGAGATGACAGGTCGTCGACGCAGTCGGACACTTCCGCCTCGGTAAGGCCATGCACGATGACCCGCGCGCCTTCTTCCAGGTAGACCCGGGCAGTGGCTTTGCCGATGCCGGAACCTGAGCCAGTCACCAGGACCAGCTTATTTTTGAGCCCTAGATCCATCTCAGGCCTCCTTCTTAACGTTAGATGACTGCTGCGATGAGGGGCGACCGAATATTCGACCCATCAAGCCCGAAATTTCCGCACGCCACATATCTATGCCAACGGCCAACAGAATGATCAGGCCCAACACGATGTTCTGAACCGATGATGGCGCAGCGTTCAGGTTCAAACCGTTCTGGACGATAACGATTGTCATCGCCCCCATCAGCGTGGCGAGGATGTTGCCGCGGCCGCCTGCAAGGCTGGCCCCGCCGACAACAGCAGCGGCAATGGCCTGCAGTTCCAGCGTCTGGCCATAGTTCGGTGAACCAGAGTTGAGGCGCGCGGACATCAGGATCGCACCAACCGCAGTCATGAAACCTGCGATGACAAATGTCGTCGTCTGAACTTTACGTACGTTGATACCTGTCAGAACAGCAGCGGCTGGGTTGCCACCCACGGCATAAATCTCACGGCCGAGTTTCGTGAAGTTCATAGTGAACGCGGCAAGGACGTAGAAGAACACGAGATAGAAGAAAGGCATCGGAACGCCGAACAGCTTGCCGTAAAAGATTGGCTCCAGCGCCGGATCCAGCGAAAAGATCGGAGACCCATTGTTGAAGGTCAGCGCAAGGCCCCTGAAGGCAATCAACGCCGCCAATGTTGTGATGAAAGACGGGATACGCCCGTAGGCTGTTATCAGCCCAATGAACAGACCAAGCAATCCGCCCATGAGAAGAATGAGTGGCAACGCCAGAACCAGTGGAATGCCAACAAATTTCAACATCTGCGCAAGGATCATGGTCAGTAAAGCCACCATAGACCCGGAACTCAGATCGATGCCCGCAGCGAAGATCACGATAGTAGACCCGATTGCGATCAAGGCCACGATGCTTACCTGTAGCGACAAGTTAGAAAGGTTGCCCGGGTTCAGGAAGCGTTCCGTCGTAAGTGCCACGATCAGTGCGACGATCACCATTGCTGCAAATGGTCCGATCAACTGGGTGTCAAAGATCCGCTTCATGCGAAAGCCTCCTTAGGCTTGGATTGAGGAGTGTCGGCGGACGCGCGCACAAGGTCGTCATGAGTGAGGTCGGATGCATCGACCGTGCGCACTATCGTTCCGTGCTGCACGACGGCAATCCGATCGCTCATCGCAAGCAACTCATCATGGTCTGAACTGATCAGAATGATCGATTTTCCCGCCCGCGTGAGCCTGTTAATCAGCTTGTAAACAGCGATCTTGGCGCCGATATCGATCCCTTGCGTCGGCTCATCAAGGATCAGAATGTCCGAGGCTGAGAACAGCCAACGTGCAATCACGATCTTCTGCTGATTACCACCAGACAAGAAGTTGACCGTCTTTTCCTCAGCCTGGGTCGAGATTTCCAGATCGCGGATCAGGTCATGGGTGGCTTGCTCTTCCGCCTTGAGATTCAAAACACCGAACCGGCTTAGCCCGCCGAGGGACGCTGCGGTGACGTTCCCGCTTGCGCGGAAATTGAAGAACAACCCGTCAAACTTACGGTTCTCCGGAACAAGGGCCAATCCAGCACGGATCGCATCGATTTCCCGGCGGAAGCGAACCGATCTGCCGTTCAGTGACATCTGCCCGGCGGTAAGCTCATCTGTCCCAAATAGGGCGCGGGCAATCTCTGTGCGGCCACTGCCCAATACGCCACCCAAGCCCAGAACTTCACCCCGGTGCAACGAAAACGATACATCTTTCACGCCCGAATTGGTGGCCAGACCCGCCGCCTCCAGCACGATATCCTTGGTCGCGTTCTGCTCCTTGGGATAATGTTCACCAATGTCCTCACCGACCATTGCGCTGACAATCTCAGAGACGTTGATCTTGGTCTCGCCACTTGCGCGCACAACACAGCCGTTGCGCAAGATCGTCACCTCATCAACGATCCGTTCAACCTCATCCAGCCTGTGCGACACATAGAGAATAGCGGTGCCGCGCTCACGCATATTGCGCAGTAGCTGGTGCAGGCGCTCAATTTCATCTTCACCCAATGCCGCTGTTGGCTCATCCAGAATGATCATGCGGGCGTCCATCGCGACTGCCTTCGCGATCTCGACCAGTTGTTGCTCGCCGACCGATAGCGAGCCGGTGATGGTCTCGGGTGAAACATCGACATCCATTTCCGCCAAAACGCGAGCGGCTTCGTTGTGGACCTTGGACCAATCGATCACACCAAAGCGGGACCGAGGCATATTGCCAAGGAAGATGTTTTCGCCAACCGACAAGGTGGGCACGATCGAGAATTCCTGAAAAACTGTTGCGACGCCCAGCTCACGGGCCGCCTGCGGGTCGCTGATCGTGACCGGCTTGCCATTGTGCAGGATTTGACCGCTATCGGGTTGCTGTACGCCGGACAGAGTCTTGATCATAGTCGACTTGCCACAGCCATTTTCACCCAGCAGCCCATGAATGGAACCGGGCAAAAGCCGGATGCAGACCTTGTCATTCGCCAAAACCCCAGGATAGGCCTTGGTAATATCGACAAACTCCCAAAGGGGCGTTGCGGGTGTCATCGCGATTGCCTCGACAAAAGTGAAACTCGGTTGGTTTGCGACCCGGCAGCACGCGCACGCGCCACCGGGAAGCGGGGAGAAAACTCAGTACTCTTTGGACGGCTGCGGGAAGAGCTTTTCTGGCTCTTGCAGCACGCTGATCGCACCATCTTTGTCTTCAATTGATGTGGGCGTTTCGATCCAGCCGCCGGGATAGGACCCGTTGAGCGCATCAATGGTTGCGTGCATAGCCGCCTTACCCATCAGGAATGGTGAGGTGTTGACGGTTGCCGTGATGTTGCCAGCCGCAATTTCTTCAAGGCCGGACGTGTCGCCATCATTGCCCAAAAGGACGATGTCACTGCGGCCAAGCGCTTTCGCCGCAAAAGATGCCCCGATGATCATGTAGTCGTTCGCCGCAAAGATCATGTCGAGATCGGGGTTCGACTGCAGGATATCCATGCCAGCTGTGTTGCCGCCTTCAACGTTCCATTTACCGTCAATCGACACCACAACGTCGAAGTTATCGTTGCCCTCGATACCGTCGAGGAAGCCGCCCACACGCTCGGTCGAGTGATAGCCAGGCTGCCCTTCGATGATTCCGACCTTCAACGGTTGATCGCCATAAGTTTCAATGGCCCAGTCAGCGATGGCATGTGTGCCATTGCGCTGAGAGTACCCGACCACGCCATGAATTGGTGTCGGGAAGTTCGGGATGTCCGAGTTGATCATCAAAACTGCCATGCCCTTGTCGACGGCCTGCTTCAGCAGCGGTGCGGCAGCAAATTCATCGTGTGTACCAAAGATGATTGCATCCACATCCTGCGTCAGCACATCCTGGATCATTCCCATTTGGCCGTTGATGTCCGCACCGGACTGGGGCGCAAGCATGAAGACTTCGACCCCGGCCTCAGCAGCAACCGCTTTGATGCCTTCACCGATGGCGATGTAATAGTTGAACTCGGTCGCCGGCGGCATATACGCGATCCGGAACGTATCGTTTTTGGGTTCTATTGCATCGATTGGCGCTTGTGCCCCGTCCTCAAGTGGAACCGGTGTTGGATAATTTTCCGCCAGAGCGACCGTTGCCAGCGTGGCGAACCCCGCGACAAGCGTAGTGGTCATAAGCGTTTTCAACATAGTTTTCTCCTCCAGAAATTCGTCGGTTATCCTTTGAATGGCGCGTCGATCACGCCACGAACGCCGGGTTTCACAGCAAAGAGGCCGCCGGATTCCGGTTCTTTTGTTAAAGCTGCGTCGTCACTCATCAGCCTTGAGGTCGTGATGAACAGCGTGTCGAGATCAGGGCCACCGAAAGCGCAACAGGTGGGCTTCCAGACCGGCACCTCGATCACGCGATCTATCGTGCCGTCAGGTGCGACGCGAACAACGCGATGACCTTCCCATTCGGCGTTCCAGACGCCCCCTTCCGCATCGACACAGGACCCATCAGGCAAGCCAGGCTCATCATTGAAAGAAGCGTGCTGCCGACGGTTCGAAACGGTTCCACTGCGTGTGTCGTAATCAAATGCAACGATTTCCCGATCCGGGGTATCCGCAAAGAACATCGTCTCACCGTCGGACGTAAAGCAAGTCGAATTGGCGCAAGACACTCCTTCGATAATCGTCCGTACACTCAAATCCTTATCGACGCAGATGACTGACGAATCGGCTTTACCAGAAACTTCGTTCATGCCTCCAACAATCAATCGCCCCTGGCGATCAGTTCGCCCATCGTTCAGCCGTGTCTCCGGATTGTTCGGCTCGAATCGCGTCACGAGGGTTTCCTCGCTATTGGGCGACTCGAACAAGACAACTCGATCAGCATAAGCAACTATCAGACCGCCAGACGCGCGCGGCGCGAAGCAACACACGCGCTCCGGCATCTCATGAGAAGCGGTGTCTGACGTTGCAGGATCAAATGACCAAAGCGCGCAGCCCTCAATGTCGGTCCACCAGATAAGGCCATCGGCGGGATTCCAGAAAATCCCTTCCCCGTGCTGGTTCTTACAATCGACGACCAACTCTGCGCGCACTTTTTGATCTCCTAAGTACATTCTGATATCTGATATACCAGCTTGCCTAATCTGGTGTATCAGATATCTTGCATCTGGCAACACCTTTTTTTGGAGATATCCTCAGATGGCGCTTGAGAGACCCAAGTCTTTGCGTGAACTCGCACTGGAACATTTGCGGAATAGTATTATCGATGGCTCCCTGAAAATGGGTCAGGTTTTGTCGGAGCGAAAAATCTCCGAAGAGCTGGGCGTATCGAAATCGCCAGTCCGCGAAGCACTCGCTCAACTACGTGACGAAGGGTTGGTCAGTATCGAGCCTCAAAAAGGCGCACGTGTTTTTTCGCTGTCTGAGCCGGAAGTGACTCAGATCTGCGATTTCAGACAGGCTATCGAAACTGCCGCCTTTGAACTTGCGTTGTTGCGGAACCCGGAAGGTCTTGCCGACGACATGCAGCGTGTCGTGAAGGACATGGAGAAGGAACGCAGGCGAGGTAATGAAAAGGGCTACCTTTCACTGGATACCACATTTCATCAGTTGATTTTTGAACATGCCGGTAACGATTATCTGACGGCCAGCTATACACGCTACATCGGTAAGATTGCCGCATTGCGAACCCATTTGGCGAAGCTGCCACAGCATACTGAGCTCTCCTTCGATGAGCATTCGAAAATCGCTATTGCCGTTCGCGAAGGTGACATGGCCAAAATCAAATCTCTTCTCACAGCGCATATTGACCGCACCAGACAAGCCTACAAAAGCGCCGCCATCGTCCTCGAAGGAGCGACCGCATCCTAGCAAAAACGTAGCTTCGTTGTGACGGGGGCGGGCCAGAACGGCGGCGCCCCTTTCTTTTGAGCACCTCACTGTCTTTTCTTTTTCCGTTGACATCTGAGATATCAGATGCCAATCAGAAGGCGGGAGGAAGCTTATATGACGCCAGCAATGAAACCTGACTCACCGGGGCTACAGCCACTGATCCAACTGGATCGGGTTGGCAAAAGCTTCGGCACGAACATTGTTTTGGATGGCGTCGACTTTGAATTGAGACCCGGCGAAGTTCACGCGCTATGCGGGGAAAACGGCGCCGGAAAATCCACCTGTCTCGGCCTGTTTTATGGACTTCACCAACCTTCTGCTGGGCGTATCCTGTGCGACGGCAAGGAACAGCGGGTCGAAAGCCCGTCGCATGCGCAATCCCTGGGCATCGGCTGTGTTTTCCAAGAGCTCAGCCTCGCTGGCGCACTCTCTGTTGCGGAAAACATCTACGCGGGGCGCGTACCCACCCGATTTGGCGTAGTTGACTGGCCTGAACTGCGCCGCCGTGCGGAGGCGTTACTGGCGGAATTCGGTCTGGATATCGACGTCTCAACACCCGTAGAAAACTTGCCAATTAGCTCCCGCCAGATTGTTGAAATCGCCAAGGCGCTGTCGTTGAATTCCCGCGTCCTTTTGCTGGATGAACCGACATCGGCATTGGCACCCGACGAAGTAGACGCACTATTCGAAGTCCTAAAGTCCCTGACAAAGAAAGGGATTGGCATCGTCTATGTCAGCCACCATATGGCCGAGATTTTCCAGATCTCGGATCGCATTACCGTTTTGCGAGATGGGCGCCACATCAGCACTTTACCGGTTTCGGAAACTTCTCAGGAACAAGTCATTGCCGAGATGATCGGCGGCGCTCACCCCGGTGATGTCACGCGGTCAGGTAAGGTTAACGGCGAAGAGGTTTTGCATGTCCAAGACCTAACCCATCCAGGTGAATTCGAAGACGTTTCTTTCTCCATTAAAGCCGGAGAGATTGTAGGGATGGCAGGGTTGATGGGCGCTCGCCGCAGCGAGATTGTTCGATCGATTGTCGGGCTGATGCATGGCGCGACCGGGGAGATCAGACTTCACGGCAAGCCTGTTAACTTTGCGTCCTTGCGGCAGGCGATGCGTGCTGGAGTCGGGTTTGTTCCCGAGGAACGCAAGACTGAAGGCCTCTTTCTGGAGCAATCACTCAGCGACAACCTGATCGCGGCTAGCCTTTCCGATCATGCGTCTGCTGGGCTCATGCGTTCGGGCTCGATCAAAGCAGCTAGCCAAGCAGCCATTGACGCCTTCAGTGTCAAAACCAGCGGGATTAACGAACTTGTTGGTGATCTCTCAGGGGGCAATCAACAAAAGATAATGTTGGCCAAGTGGCTCAAACGCGCGCCAGCTCTTCTGATCATCGAGGAGCCCACAAAAGGGGTCGATGTCGGAGCCAAATTCCAAATCCACACGGAACTATTGCGTCGAGCTGCCGAGGGAATGGCCATCCTCGTCGTGTCATCCGATTTTCCCGAACTTGTTTCTCTCTCAACCCGCATCCTTGTCGTCCACGACGGTCGCCTCATGGGAGACATCGCAGCCGCTGAGGCAACCGAAACAACGCTTCTTCAAATGGCCGCCGGAAATTCCGCCCCAATTGTTGATGCGCCCCAAACCAATCAATCAGGAGTCGCGACGTGACCATGACCGCTCAAGCCAACTTGCCCATGAAGCGTCCGCTGCTGCGCCGTGTTTTGCAAGCTTTTGTCGATATTCGTGAACTGACTCTGATCGTTCTGATCGCCGCCATCATCATCGTGATGTCCAACGTCAATCCCTACTTCCTCAGCTTCTCGAACTTTCGAGCCGTGGCCGTGGGCATGGCCCCGACCGCGATCATCGTGATCGGTATGGCGATCTTGCTTGCCTCTGGCGGGTTCGATCTTTCCGTCGGGTCGGTAATGGCCTTGTCTTCTACCGTCGTAGCCATGCTGCTTTTGACCGGCATGCCAATTCCGCTCGCTGTGGTATGCGGATTGGTGCTGGGTGGAATTGTCGGCGTAGTGAACGGTTTGCTGGTGACCGGCCTCGGGATCAATCCGCTTATCGCAACCCTCGGCACGATGTCGATTGCGCGAGGCATCGCTCTTGTCCTGACGGAAGGTTTCTCAGTCTCAAGCCTGCCGGCATCATTTGCCTGGATCGGTAAAGCTGACATAGGCGGCTTTCCGGTAATCGTCTTGTTCACCATTCTGCTCGTCGTTCTGTTTGACCTGGCCGTCCGCCATACACGCTTTTTCCGTCAGGTCTATTTCATCGGCGCCAATGAAAAGGCCGCGATGTTGTCAGGCATCCATGTCACACGCGTGCGTATCATTCTGTACGCACTGACCGGTATTCTGGCTGCTTTGGCCGGAGTTTTGCTGGCCTCGCGCCTGATGAGCGGCACGCCCACGGCAGGAAACGGTATCGAACTTCAGGTTCTGGCAGCGGCTGTCATCGGTGGCGCATCTCTACGCGGCGGCGAAGGTACTATTCTTGGTGCTTTCCTCGGCGTCGTTTTCGTTGCGTTGATCAACAACACTATGACGATGCTGGCTGTATCGATCTACTGGCAGATGATCGTCATCGGCGGTGTACTCGTTACAGCGGTCGCCTTGGACATGCTGATCCGAAGCAAACGGGGCTAATCCCGAAGCTTTCCAAAACTTAACAACAACCAAAGATCCAAAACAGGGAGACTACGATGACTGAATTGAATGTGAATCGGCGCAGGCTGCTGACAGCGGGCACCACCGCAGGATTGGCCGCAGCGTTTGGACTGCCCATGCTGTCCAAAGAAGCCATGGCGCAAGCGGCCGGCAAAGAGTATGTTTTCCTGTCCATTGTCACGCAGGTGCCGTTCTGGGTGGACTATCGCAATGCGATGGAAGACCTTGAAGAATTGATGGGCATCAAGGCCACATTCACCGGTCCGTTGGATTTCGACACGGCCGCACAAGCACGTCAATTGGATGAACTGATCGCAAGACGCCCCGCAGGCATTCTTATCTTCCCCGGTGATCCAGCCACTCTGGCCCCCGGCGTCGAACGTGCGGTCGAGGCGGGCATTCCGGTCACATGTTGTATTGGCGATATTCCCGACAGTCCCCGGTCCACATTCCTTGGTATCAACGGTGTTCAGGCAGGACGTGTCGGCGGCGAAATGCTCGCGCAAGCGATTGGCGGCAAGGGCAAAGTTATCCTCGGCACTTTCCCTGCCCCTTCCACATTGGAGCGTGTCGAAGGGTACAAACAAATCTTTGCCGAGAAATACCCGGATATCGAGGTTGTCGACGTCGTCAACGATAAGGCCGACCCGTCTTATGCACCGACAGCCTATCTTCAAGCCATTCAGGCGAACCCGGATATTGTTGGCATTGGCGGTACGGACGGCGACAGCGGCAAAGGCGCTGCAATTGCCGTTAATGAGGCGGGACGCAAGGACATAAAGATCGTCGCGATGGACCGAAATGATGATATGCTTCCCTATATCGAAGACGGCACAATTCACGGCGCAGTGGCTCAGAAATCCTATCTTGAGATCTTTCTCGCCTTCCACATGATGCATTGGCAGAACACTGACGCGCTGAAGGTATTGCCCGATTGGAAGGCGGCTGGCATCAATCCTCTACCCGAGCGTGTTGAAACCGGGGTTATGCCGATCACTGCCGAAAACGTCGTCCAGTTCAAGCACACCTAAGGGATTGTCCCGGTGCATTCTATCGCGCCGGGAAACCGATAGGAGGGGGTACATGTCGGACAGATGGAGCGTTCTTCACCTGCAGCAAAACGATCTGCAGCTGACACTCCTGCCCGGCATCGGGGGCCGCTTATGGGATGTGAATTTCCAGGGGCGCTCCCTCCTCTTTCAGAACACAGATCTCGACGGGTTGGAGGTCGATGACACGCGGCTTACTGATCTACCCACACGCTCTCCACAATTTGGTTTTCCACTCTGGGGCGGTGAGAAGACGTGGATCGCCCCGGATGCATCCTGGGTAAATGGCGCTCCGTTTCCCGTGTTGGATAGCGGCGCTTACCAGATCACTTCAAGAAACAGCACTCGTATCGACATGACCAGCGCAGTATGTCCGACCTCGCACTTATCGGTGTCGCGTCGCATCACACTGACCTCAGCGGAAAGCTGGGAAATAGAACACCTCGTGGTCAACCATGGGACCTCCTCTCGCCTCACCGGCATTTGGTCAGTCATGATGCTTAACACCCCTGCCAAGATCGGTGTCGAGTTGGAAGACCCCGCGTTTTATCCTGTTTTTGGCTCTTCCGAAGGGATGATAGCTACGCACGGCAAAAGCATTGTCGTGGATTGCAACAGACAGCAGGAATTCAAGGTCGGGCTACCGAACCCAAACGGACGTACAGTGGCGCGGTGCGGCGCTGATGGCCCTCTGCTGATGTGTTCAGTACCAGAACCTCAACAGGGCGATCAATTTGCACACGACTATCCGTTTGAGGTCTTTAACTCGGGCGATTACGCCTATTGCGAAGCGGAGTGGCACTCCCCGGCACGCAACCTCGCACCGAATGAAACGCTGAATTTTCGGCAAAAGTTTCACGTTTTGGCGGACGAGAATGCACCCCAAATGCCATTGGGCCTCACAAACAACAAGGAATTCCTGTCATGCATGTCTTGATCACAGGCGCTGGTGGGCATCTAGGCCGCAAACTTTTCGACGCGCTAGAAAATGACCCCGATTACATCGTTTCTGGCCTCGACATTCGCCCCGTTGATCATCCCGACATTCACACCGCAGACCTGTCTGACGACAGCAGTTGGGTCAGTTTGCTAAAGGGCGTGGACGTTATCGTGCATCTTGCTGGTGACCGAGAGCCCTCCGCCACTTGGGCCTCCGCGATCAAACACAATATGGATGCAACGCTTTCTCTCTATCACCATGCGGCAGCCATGGGCGTCAGCCGCGTCGTTCTTGCCAGCTCCAACTGGGTCCATGGCGACAAAAGGTTCACGCATGAGGTGCTCAACAGCGCGACACCACCAGGGCCAGTAAACGCCTACGGCATGTCAAAGCTATTCTGTGAACGGACAGGGGCCTATTTCGCCGAGCATCACGGACTGTCGGTCATCTGCTTGCGCATCGGCTGGACGCAATGGACTCACGGCAACCAACCCGGCACACACATGGCGATGGGCCGGTGGGGTCAGGAAATGTGGTTGAGTGATCGGGACTTTCTAGGCGGAATGCGCGCCGCAATAGATGCCAAGGATATTTCCTTCGCAGCCCTGAACCTAATGTCAGATAACCCAGGTATGCGCTGGGACATCACCGAAACACGACAAGCGATTGGCTATTCTCCAAAGGATGGAAGCCCCGCGAAAATAACATTGGGCATTTCCTTGAGATCCATGCTGCAGCGGCTGTTTACAGTCCGGCTCCCTAGTTATTTCACGACACGTTTTCCAGATTGGTAGAGTATAAGGCCCGGACATTGTTGCGTCTCGCACAATCAGCTTCCGAAACCTCCTATCGAATTAAGAACTTGAAAGATACGCGCCTAAGTACCAATCACCTGGCGCCTGGCTCACAGGTCTGCTGCAGGACGAAACAGGTGATCGGTTGACCGCCATCTGTCTTTGCTGCGTTGCGGCCCGCCAAACCGGCCACTCGCTGCGGGTGCGGAGTTTTCAGATTAACGAACTCACAGTTCGCGGACTAAGCAGGCATTTGTCGATCAAGCGAGTATTGTTGGACTTATATCCGGGCAACACGAACGCTTGGGCACCATTGTTTATGAAGGTCATCAAATAAAGAGACTATTTCCATCCCTTCCCGAGGACGCAACACTTGGCAGCGTCTTTCAAATGTTTCCGGACAGGCTTTCACTTTGGTGCCAGTATGAGAGCCTTGTGATGCGAGGAGAGAGTAAACTTTCCGCCTCCGAACGTGAGTTAATCGCTGCCTACGTTTTCGGGTTGAATGCCTGCTCCTATTGTCACGATGCGCATACTGTATTTGCCCGCGCCTATGGCATTGATCCAAAACTGGTTAAAGCGCTGATGGAAGACCTTCATTCAGCGCCTGTCGATCAACGATTCAAGCCCATCCTTGCTTATGTAAAGAAGCTCACTCTATCGCCTTCCCGTATGATTGAGGCGGACGCACAGGCGGTCTATGAAGCCGGTTGGTCGGAAAGTGCGTTGTTTGATGCGGTCCAGGTTTGTGGTGTTTTCAACTTCGTGAACCGCCTCGTTGAGGGACAGGAATAAGAAAAGTTGTTTAGAACCCTGAAACGATTGATGGGAAACCGTCGCAAAATTGACCAGCACGTCATTCTATACTGACTTCGGCAGGGCCAATGTGTGAGCAAATGGGTCGGCTTTGGGTTCCCAGCAGACCTCCGAGGCGACGCAGCATCCTGAGATATTGTCTCTCGTCATTGTCGGGTTGTCGTCGTGGGAGGGCATGGCAGATCGGAGGATCAGTCATGGAAACCCAAACTGGTGCTGTCAGACGAATTCGAACCAGTCTCAGTTTGGTGTGGAAACCGCGATCCTATCCGGAACAAAGTTGACGCCACTCGACGAGAGCTGCGGTGCGTGTCAGCTTGAAGGCGTCTCGGGTGGTGAGAGATCTTTCCTGGTTGAAGTGGTCGTAAACGGAAGAATGGACGGCTGCGAATTTCTGTAAACTTCGCATGCGCCTGAAACGCTGCATCGCGCGTTCTCGTCGTCGGAACGGGAGGTGTGAGTTCTCGACGCGGTTGTTGAGCCACCTACCCGTCCTTTGTTTTTCGGTAGCGCCAAATTCTCTGAGCGCGGCTCTGTATGAGGCGAAGCGATCCGTGACGACGTTTTCCGCTTTTCCGTGCCGCTTCATCAATTTCCTGAGGAATTTCAGTGCAGCCTGCTTGTTTCGGCGTTTGGTGACAATGGCTTCCAGCACCTCGCCTTCATGATCAACGGCCCGCCAAAGATAATGCCGCTTGCCATTCACCTTCACGAAAACCTCGTCAACGTGCCACTTCGATTTTGAAAAGGCTCGGAGTTGCTGAACCCGTTTTCTTCGGATCTCTGATGCAAACATAGGGCCAAACCTGTTCCACCAATATCGGACAGTTTCGTGGCTCACGTCGATTCCTCGCTCGTGCAGCAGATCTTCGACATTCCGAAGCGAGAGCGGGAATCGGATGTACAGCATTACCGCTAAGCGGATGATCTCGGGACTGGTTTTGAAGTACTTAAAAGAGGCAGGTCTGGTCATCCCTAAACGCTACGCAACCGCCGTGCCCCGCTCAAGCAAAGTTAATCTGACAAGACCCGAAAGATCACGGCGCCTGGCGCACGGGTCTAATGCGGGACGAGACAGGTGATCGATTGACGCCAACCCACACCACGCGCAAAGGTAGACGGTTGCGTTACTACGTCTCCAACAGATTGATCTCGGGTGGCATGGATGTCTCCGGCTGGCGATTGCCCGGCCCGGCGCTGGAACACGCTGTCATGGATGTCATCGTCAGACACCTGCAAGACGCCGCCGCCGCGCACCAGGTTCTGGCGCAACTGGAGGCTGGGTCAGCCGAGGCAGTGCAGACTTCAGTTGCGGATTTAGTAACCCGACTTCGACGGCAATGCGGTCAAGTCGGTGCTGATATTCTAGCCACCGGAAGAATTGCACGAGGACAAATTGACCTCGAATTGAACCGCAAAACCCTGGCAAGCACGTTTGGCATCTCTGCCGATCATCTACACCCGGATCTCACGCACATCACCGCATCCTTCGATCTGCGCCGCCGCGGCGTCGAGGCCAAGGTCATCGCCGGAGACATGGCACCCCAACCCGATCCCCACCTCTGGTCCATGCTGATCCGCGCCGATGGCTGGGCGCGCGATCTGAAAGCCGGGGTTCAACTGATGGAAATCGCACGCCGCGAAAGCGTCCCCGGCGCCTTCATCCGCACCCGTGCTCAGCTCGCCTTTCTCTCCCCGAAGATTCAGGGAGCGATTCTCGACGGCACACAGCCTCCCGAACTCACACTCAAGCGTCTGGTCAGCGTGACCCACCCAGTTGATTGGTCCGAACAGGAACGCCTGTTCGGCTTCTGACATCTCCAGATCCTACGTCCCTGATACGGGGTTCGCCCTCCCTGATCCGTCGGCAAAATTCCCTGTTCCAATGAGAGAATTCCCTGTTCCACGTTTTAGGGAATTTGCAGGATAAACCTCTGTAAAATACTTAGTTCTGACCCGAGAAATGACGGAACTTAGACCCTTTTCGCGAAATTTCCTGTAAATTGCCGGGTATCAGGGAAATCCCGCCCAAAGCGACCCCGCCAAAATGCGGCACTGAGACTAGAGATCGCAATCTACTCAGAGTGTACGGTGTGCGCTGTCTCTGATTGAAAGCCCACGTGCCAACGCGCGGGAATTGCGGCACAATTCCGGATCAGAAAATACAACTGAAGTGAGACAGGTATGAGTGGCGGGGAGACAGGGATTCGAACCCTGGGGACGCTCTCACGCCCAACGGTTTTCAAGACCGCCGCATTCGACCACTCTGCCACCTCCCCGCGTGGGGCTGGGTCTAAGGCCAACTGAAATCGGTGGCAAGAGCAAATAGGGAATTCTCGCCTAAGCATGTGCAGTGGTCTTTCCATGACACCTCACCCACGTTATGCTTTGCAGGAAAGACCGTAACAGACCGGCAAGACAGAACCGGCAATTGGCGGCGGGGTTCAGGAAACGAGACCCCTTCAGGCAAGGGATGACAAAATGAAGCGAGCGACTGAGACACGCGTAAAACCGCGATCGTGGGCGGTGCTGGCCGTGACATTGGCAATTCTGGCGGGGTGTGACGAGACACTGTCGACCGAGGAAGCATTGTCGGACGCACCAAGTGACGGCACCCAGACCAGCGGTACCGTCGAACTGTTTCCCGGTCATTCAGACAAATCAGGCGCAACGGTCGAAGCGCCAGAGGCCTTCAATGTGACCGAGGCCGCGCTGTGGGATGGGCGTCCGTCCTTGGGCGGTATCTGGGTTGCCCACCCAGATGTGACTCAACCCGAACGCGTTGTCATCAAGAATCCGAAAAACAACAAATCCGTGAATGGCGCCTTGTTCCGGCGGGAAAGAAACCTGCCCGGCCCGGCTTTGCAACTGTCCTCTGCGGCCGCTGGCAAGCTGGGTATCCTTGCGGGTGCGCCGACCAAGGTTCAGGTTACTGCCCTGCGGCGCAAACCCGTAGAAAAAGAAGAACCCAAGCCCGAAGAAACCGCGACAACCGAGAATAAATCGGTCACCGATGAAGCAAAATCAAAAGACGCAGCCATAGAAACGGCTACGGCAGATGCCGAAAAGCCCACAAAGCGGAAATGGTGGCAAAAGAAGGAAACGGTTGCCGCAGCAGGTGCAGCCGGAGCCGCTGCAGCGGCAACAGGCGACGCCGCAGCTGAAGCAACCGCCGATGCCGCGGAGGACGTGGTTGAAACCGCAGCTCAGGCCACACCGTCCTCTACTCAATCTGAACCCGAAGTCAGCCCGTCCGAGGAAAAGCCCGCCAAACGGAAGTGGTGGCAAAAGAAAGAACCGGTTGCCGCAGCAGGTGCCGCCGGAGCCACCGCGGCGGCAACAAGCGACACCGCAGCTGAGGCAACCGCTGATGCGGTGGGAGAAGTGGTAGAACCCGCAACTCAACCCACCGCGGCCCCCTCTCTGTCTGACCCCGAAGTCACCCCACCCGAGGACAAACCGGCCAAGCGGAAGTGGTGGCAAAAGAAAGATCCTAACGAGATCACTGAAACGCCGCTTGACCCCGTTGCAGGTGCTGCAGCCGCGATTGAAGCGGCCGACCCCACCCCGGTAAGCGCGCCTGCTCCGGCGGCTCAGGATCCAAAACCACGATCTCTGACCAAGCCGTTTGTTCAGGTTGGAACCTTCAATGTCGAAGCCAATGCCAAGAGCGCGGCGCAAAAAATTGAGCGGAACGGAATGACTGCCAATGTTCGCGAGCTGAAGACCAACGACAAAACGGTCTGGCGCGTATTGGTTGGCCCGGCGAAAACCCGCTCGGAACGCAACGCATTGCAAAGCGACGTCAAGGACCTTGGTTTTTCCGACGCGTTCTCTGTCAAGAATTGAAACAAAGGAGGCCCCTCGTGCTGTCCTCACTGCGATCATCCGTTTTGACCCTTGGGCTGGCTGTGTTTGCCCTGCCCGCCCAAGCCTTTGATACAACAGCCCGCGCGGCATATGTGGTAGATCAGACCACAGGTACGGTTCTACTGTCCAAAGAGGCCGATTTGCCCCTACCGCCTGCCTCTATGTCCAAGCTTATGACGCTTTACGTGGCGTTCGAGGCACTGCGCGATGGCCGCCTGACATTGGATGAAACATTGCCGGTTTCAGAACACGCCATGAGCTATGGCGGCTCAACCATGTTCCTGAACACGCAGGACCGCGTTCGGGTCGAAGACCTGTTGCGCGGCATTATCGTACTGTCGGGCAACGACGCTTGCGTGGTGATCGCCGAGGCGCTCAGCCCTGACGGAACCGAGGCTGGGTTTGCCCGATACATGACGCAACGTGCGCAGCAAATGGGCATGAACAACTCCAACTTTGCCAACTCGAACGGCTGGCCCGCTGCCGGTCATATGATGTCCACCCATGATCTGGCTGTGTTGGCAAATCATCTGATTTCGGATTTCCCGGAATACTACCCCCTGTTCGCCGAGGAAGAGTTTGAATTCGATGGCCGCGCGCCGTCGAACAAACGCAACCGCAACCCGCTGCTCAAGCTGGGGATCGGTGCCGACGGTCTGAAGACCGGCCACACGCAAGAGGCCGGGTATGGCCTTGTCGGGTCGGCCAAACAGGGTGACCGTCGGGTGATTTTTGTACTCTCAGGTCTCGACAGCACCGGCAAACGGGCAGAGGAGGCTGAGGCCGTGGTTAACTGGTCGTTTCGAAATTTTGTCGAGAGGACAGTTGCCAACGCGGACACGCCAATAGCCGAGGCCAAGATCTGGATGGGCGCGCAAAAGACCGTGGGTCTGGTCCCGGAAGAGGACCTGTCGCTGCTGTTCCCAGTTCTGGGTGACAAGAATATCGAGGCCGAGGTTGTCTATGACGGGCCGGTCAACGCGCCAATTGAAAAGGGTCAACAACTGGCTGAGCTGGTTATCAAACCCGAAGGATTGCCGGAAATCCGACGCCCATTGGTGGCGTCTGAAAGCGTCCCGGCCGGAGGCTTCGTGGTGCGCATGATGACCGTGGGCGGTATCTTTCTGACCGATGTAATCGGCAATCCACTGGATGCATTGTGACAAATCCTGGGTTGTTTCTGACCTTCGAAGGCATTGACGGATCAGGCAAATCTTCGCAGGCGCGCATGCTTGCCGAGCGTTTGCGCGACCTTGGTCATGAGGTCGTGCTGACGCGCGAACCCGGTGGCTCGGTCGGGGCCGAAGAAATCCGCCGCCTGGTTTTGGAAGGCGACCCCGACCGCTGGTCGGCCGAAACGGAATTGCTGTTGTTCACTGCCGCGCGGCGGGATCATTTGGAACGCACAATCGAGCCCGCCCTTGCCGCTGGCAAAGTGGTTATCTGTGACCGATTTGCCGATAGCACTCGCATGTATCAGGGCCTGTCGCGTGGCGATTTGCGCGGGGTGGTTGATCAATTGCACAGCTTGGTGATTGGGCGCGAACCCGATCTGACACTGCTGATCGACATGGACCCACAAACCGGTCTGGCCCGCGCCAAGGGGCGACAGGGCACAGAAGAACGGTTCGAAGATTTCGGCATCGATCTGCAGCAAAAGATGCGCGCCGGATTTCTGGCGCTGGCCGATGAGTTTCCGGACCGCTTTCGCGTGATTGACGGCAACCGCGACATGGACAGCGTTGCACAGGATGTGACAGATATCGTTCTGCAAGCTTTGTGACTGACGATAGATGAGCGACGATACCCCAACCCCGGATCAGGCCCCCGGTGCCCCGCACCCGCGCGAAACCCAGCAACTGTTTGGGCAAGCCGCGGCTGAACAGGCATTTCTGAGCGCCTACACCTCGGACCGGCTGCACCACGGCTGGCTTTTGACTGGCCCGCGCGGGGTGGGCAAGGCAACCCTGGCCTGGCGGATTGCACGGTTTTTGCTGGCAACGCCGCCGATGGAAGAGGATGGGCTGTTCGGTGCCCCTCCGCCACCTGAAACCCTTGCGATTGATCCCGAACATCCGGTCGCACACCGCATACTGGCCGGGGCCGAGCCAGGGCTGGCCGCCATCACCCGATCCGTGAATGATCAGGGGCGGTTGCGGAACGAAATTGTCGTTGATGATATTCGCAAGCTGGGGAAATTCTTCGGTCTGTCCTCGGCCGATGGCGGGCGGCGTGTCGTAATCGTCGATTCAGCGGACGAGATGAATGTCAGTGCGGCTAATGCCCTGCTGAAAATGCTCGAAGAGCCACCTGCGCGCACGACATTACTGTTGGTTTCGCACCAGCCGTCACGCCTGTTGCCAACGATCCGATCCCGTTGTCGAACCCTGCGCCTTTCTCCACTTGGACCTGAGGATATGCAAGCCGCCCTCGTGCAAACGGGTGCGGACCTGCCCGCGCAGACCGACCATTTGGCGGCGCTGGCTGCCGGGTCGGTCGGCGATGCGGTGCGGTTGATCAATCTGGGTGGGTTAGAGATTTATGCTGAACTGATCGCCATTCTCGGCACCCTGCCCCGCATGGATCGCCAGCGCGCGCTGGCCCTGGCCGAAGCCGCCGCCCAACGCGGCGCGGCAGAGCGGTTCGAACTGCTGCTGACCCTGATCGACGTCGTCCTGTCGCGCCTGGCGCTGACCGGCGCAACCGGTGCGCCGCCACTACCCGCGGCTGCGCCGAATGAGGCGGAAACGCTGTCACGTTTGTCCCCATCTCCGCATCAGGCCCGTCAATGGGCCGAGGTTGCGGCGACAATCACGGCCCGCGCGCGCCATGGTCAGGCGGTGAACCTTGACCCTGCCGTTCTGGTCCTAGATACGGTGTTCAAGATACAGGAAACCGCCGGTCAGAGCAGATGAGCGACACCCCCCAGATCACCGACAGCCATTGCCATCTGGACTTCCCCGATTTTGAGGGGCAGCTGGACCAGATCATCGCCAATGCCGCCGAAGCAGGCGTGACCCGCATGGTCACGATCTGCACCCGCTTGCGCAACGAACCCACCATTCGTGCCATTGCCGAGGCACACGCGCCGATCTTCTATGCCGCAGGCACCCATCCCATGAGCGCCGCGGATGAGCCGATGGCCACGGTCGACGAACTGATCGCGCTGTCCCGGCACCCGAAATTTGTCGGCATCGGCGAAACAGGACTGGATTATCACTACACCGCTGACTCAGCCTCGGTGCAAAAGCAATCGCTGCGCGTTCATATCGAGGCCGCCCAGCACACCGGTCTGCCGCTGATTATCCACGCCCGCGCAGCTGATGATGACATGGCGCGCATTCTGGCTGAGGAACACCGCAATGCGCCCTATTCCTGCGTAATGCACTGTTTCTCATCCTCGGCGGAACTGGCCCGCGCCGCGCTGGATCTGGGTTTCTACCTGTCCATGTCCGGCATCGCCGCCTTCCCCAAAAGCCAGGAATTGCGCGATATCTTCGCCGCCGCGCCCGTCGACCGCGTTCTGGTGGAAACTGACGCCCCCTATCTGGCCCCGCCGCCTTATCGCGGTAAACGTAACGAACCGGCCTATACCGCCCACACCGCCCATAAGGGGGCCGAAGTGTTCGGGTTGGACTATGCCGATTTCGCTGCCCAGACGCAGGCCAATTTCGACCGTCTGTTCACCAAGGCCGCAACCTACAAGGCGGCTGCATGACCCAGCTGCGCTGCACCATCCTTGGCTGCGGCTCGTCCGGCGGCGTACCGCGACTGGGCGGGCATTGGGGGGATTGCGATCCGCAGAACCCCAAGAATATTCGCCGCCGCTGTTCGATGCTGGTTGAACGTGACGGGCCAGATGGCACGACCACGGTGCTGATCGACACCACCCCCGACATGCGCAGCCAATTGTTGAGTACTGGAACAGGGCGTTTGGATGGCGTGGTTTATACTCATTCCCATGCCGATCACGTCCACGGCATCGATGACCTGCGCATGATCGTCTATAACATGCGCGAGAGAGTATCGGTCTGGGCCGACGGTGATACGCAGAACGCCCTGCTGGGGCGGTTTGGGTATGCCTTCATCCAACCCGAAGGCTCTCCCTATCCGCCGATCCTTGACTTGAAATCCATCGACGGCCCGTTCGAAATCGACGGCCCCGGCGGTTCGATCCCGTTTCACCCCTTCAAGGTCAATCATGGCTCGATCGATTCTTTGGGTTTTCGGATGGGTAAGCTGGTGTATCTGCCGGACGTCGCCGAACTTTATGACGACGCTTGGCCTATGATGGAAGGGCTGGACTGTCTGGTCATTGACGCCCTGCGCCGCAGCCCTCATCCCACACACGCCCATCTGGATAAAACGTTGGAATGGATCGATCAGCTGAAACCCAAACGAGCGGTTCTGACCAACATGCATATCGACCTCGACTATGTCACGGTTGACGCCGAAACCGCCGATCACATCACCCCTGCCTATGACGGTATGGTGATCCATCAGGATTTATAGGGCACTTCCGTTGCAGCCCGCGAAACACTCTGGGGCGGCTGGATGCTGCAAACTCTGATCGAAGTTATCCTGCCGGTATTTCTTGTGATCGGTGCCGGACACACCGCGACCCGTCTGGGGTATTTCAAAGAAGCCCATGTCGAAGGGTTGATGAAATTCACCCAGGGCTTCGCGATTCCCTGCCTGCTGTTTCTGGCCATCGCACATCTGGATCTGAGCGCCAGTTTCGATCCCCGGCTACTTGGCAGCTTTTATGCCGCCGCAGCCCTGTGTTTCACCGCCGGGTTGTTCGGCGCCCGCCTGATCTTTCACCGCGAGTGGGAAGATTGCGTCGCCATCGGCTTTTGCTGTTTGTTCTCGAACTCGGTTTTGCTGGGCCTTCCGATCACGGAACGCGCCTTTGGGTCCGAGAATTTGGACGGGAACTACGCCATCATCGCCTTCCATGCACCATTTTGCTATGCCATCGGCATCACGGTGATGGAAGTTGTCCGAAACCGGGGGAATGGCGGCAGGCGCATGATCCGGTCGGTGATGTCGGCAATGTTCCGCAATGCGCTGATCCTCGGTATCGCGCTGGGATTTATCGTTAACCTTTCAGGAATTGGCGTACCTTCAGTTTTGGACGAAGCGCTTGGCCTTATTACTCGTGCCGCCCTGCCCGGCGCCCTGTTTGCGCTGGGCGGAGTTCTGGTCAAATACAAGCCCGAGGGCGATCTGCGCGCGATTGCCTATGTCTGCTGCATTTCATTAATCCTGCACCCCGCCCTGGTTTGGCTGTTTGGGACCTCTGCTGGTCTGCCTCAGGATTTGTTCCGCTCGGGCGTTCTCACAGCGGCGATGGCGCCCGGCTTCAACGCTTATATATTTGCCAACATGTACGGACACGCAAAACGGGTGGCAGCCTCATCCGTTTTGATTGGAACGGCGACCTCGATTCTGACGGTCTGGTTCTGGCTGACACTTTTAGGTTGATGGCACCTTAGTTTGGATTGACTCTGGCGCGGCGGGACGCACCTATCGGTAAAGCTAAAAGGACAATTCGAATGCACCACGCCCTTATCGTCGCCCATGGCCAACCGTCGGACCCGACCCCGGCCGAACAGGCCTTAGCCGAGTATGCCGCCGAGGTCGACGTACTGTGCGCAAAGGTGACTGTGCGGTCGGCAACGCTGGCGGCACCGGGTATATTCGAAGAGCGCGTTTCAAAGCTGACAGATGACGCGGTAATTTACCCGCTGTTCATGGCAAATGGGTGGTTTGTCACCAGCGCGCTACCCAAACGTCTTGCCGGGCGAAATCTACGCATTCTGGACCCGCTTGGTATCGACCCTGAACTTCCAAAACTTGTGGCCGGGGCGCTGCGCGACAGGTTGGTGGAAAACCAGTGGACGGCGCAGGAAACGGATCTCGTTGTGGCGGCTCATGGCTCAGGTCGCAGTCGCAACCCATCTGCCGTTGCCTTTGCTTTCGCTAGCACGTTAGAAAAATATCTGGCATTCAGGTCCATTCGTGTGGGTTTTGTCGAAGAACCCCCTTCCATCTCCGAGGCCGCGTCAGGTCTGTCGGCGCAAGCTATTTGCCTGCCCTATTTTGCCTGCACCGGCGGTCACGTTCTGGAGGACCTGCCGCAAGAGTTGGCTGAAGCCACGTTCAAAGGACAACTCATGCCAGTTGTCGGAGAGCTTCCACCGATCAAGCGCCATATTGCAAACACTCTGAGCCGTGTGTTCGATTAGCCTTGATCGCATCTAAGCCGGGTCCGCGCGATTTTAATCCAAACGAACCCCGGATGCCGGGTCGCCTTGTCGATGCCCCACCAGTGTCGAGTATAAGCAATGCCGAGATCTGCCTTTCCTCTTCGCCTCATACAGCGCCAAATCAGCCGCGTTCAGAATTTCCGCGGATATGGGGGGCGAAAACTGCGTGGACAACGCGGTCCCGATACTGGCTGATATCCGACAGGGGTTTTTCTCGAACACCATTGGTTTTTGCAGCCGGTCAATAAGACGTGACGCAATTGCTGAAAGGACAGATTCATCCATCAAACCCTTGAAGATAATAACGAACTCATCCCCGCCAATGCGGGCCACTGTATCATCGTTGCGGGTTTCCTCTACCATGATCCGGGCGGCCTGCTGCAACACGTGATCCCCCGCTGCGTGCCCATATTGATCATTGACCGACTTGAAGAAATCCAAATCCAGATGCATCAGGGCGAAAGGCGAATTCCCGGATATCAGATGGCCCAGAACCACGTCCATGGCCCGACGGTTCTTTAACCCGGTCAGCATATCGGTAAAGGCTTGTTCTTCGGCGGCCAACATCGCCCCTTGCAGCCGCAGGTTAAGCGACCGCGAAGCCTCCATCGCGGCCGATTTAGCCTCGACCAGGTACAGCAGTTCGATCGCAAGGTCGGTGCCAGAAAAGTCCGCACTGGTCAGCGCATAATCACGTACAGCATCCAAAATCGAAATGCCGAAGGACAGGTTAATTACTGCGCCTTTTCCGTTGGGCAGTGGGGCAATCAATCCCTTCAACGCCGTTCGTGGCGTATCATGGAGTTTCAGGTGCAGTTTTGCGCCAGCCAACGACATCAGCGCCGAAAGGGTTGTGACAGCGCGCGGGCGTATCAACTCGAATACGTCCAGAAATTCTTTCCCCTCCATCGGTTGATCCGGGCGAAGTTTCTGCAACGTCGGCCCTACGCGTGTTATCCGCCCAGTTTCGCTCACCAGAACGAACATTGGACATAGTGTTTCCAGCAAAGAACCCAGATCGCCAGTATCCATCATGATTTGCGCGCCCCAAGATCGAAATGACGCCCTTCGGCAAAAGCGCTTTCCACAAGTACGACTGAGATGACTTCGGCCTCGCCCTCTTGCCCGTCATGGAACAACATGGCCAAGGCACCGTAATCGTCGGCCATGGCGCGCAAAACCCCGACCATAACGCTGGAATATCCGGCCAATCCGGGATGACAATACAATTGATATTCTGTTGGGCTCACCTCAATAAGCTCCAACATTGGCACGCAAAGGTCGGAAACTGCCAAACGGACGCGGTCGGACAAGTCATCCAGGGAATGCAGGAACTCTATATAAGTGACGCCGCCAAAGCGCAGCAGACGGCGCAGATCCTCCATATTCGGGTGAGACACCAGATATGTTCCCAAATCCTCGAGTATTTCGGCACGTGGGCGCTTTAGTTCGTCGCACAGTGCGTCCAAAACCCGGGCAGTCATGTCATCATCGTAGACGAGCATGGCCTCGAACTCGGTAAATCCCAGCTCAGCCATCTCGGTCACGCGCAACCAGCACGTCTGCCCGTAGGTCGCGCATACGAAGGATTGTACCGCCCGATTGATCAGACCATGCATAAAATGCCCCAGATTGGTTACTTCTCCAATCTGGCCCGAGATTCCTTAACAAACCCCCAAGATAGGACGTTGGATTCCAACAATCTGAACAAATATCACAGTGGAAGTCTTTGACAGAGAACTAGAAATCCGTCGGCGCCCCACCTTCGGCCTTGCGACGGGCGACAAAGTCGGCAAGCTCATCCCGGATCGCATCATCCAGCGCCGGTGGTTCAAAGCTGGTGATGATCTCTTTGAACATGTGATGGGCCCGCTCCGCCGTCCAAATGCCACCCGCAACATTCCACCCCTCGAAGTTCTTCCAATCACTCAGAAAGGGTTGATAGAATGCGGTGGTGTAGCGGTCCTGCGTGTGCTGAATACCAAAGAAATGGCCGTCATTGCCCACCGACCTGATCGCATCCAACGCGATTTCATCTGGACCGGTCGCGGTAATTTCAGGCTGCATATAGCGCTGAATTTGCTGCAATATTTCACAGTCCATGATGAATTTCTCGGGGCTGGCGATCAACCCTCCCTCAAGCCAACCTGCTGCGTGGTAAACCATATTGGTACCCGACTGAACGGACGCCCACAGAGAGTTCGAGGTCTCCCAAACCGATTGGCCATCGGGCACGTTTGCGGCACACACTCCCGACGACCGCATCGGCAGGTTGTAGAACCGTGCCATTTGTCCAGTCATCTGGGTGGAACGCATGTATTCTGGTGTACCAAAGGCAGGTGCGCCTGACTTCATATCCACATTGGATGTGAACGTCCCGATTACGCAGGGAATCCCCGGGCGCACGTATTGGAACAGAGCGATTGCGCACAAGGCTTCGGCCAGCGATTGCGCCACAGCCCCCGCCATCGTTACCGGAGCCATTGCACCAGCCAACGTGAACGGCGTCACAACAATCGCTTGCCCCCGCCGCGCCAAACGCAAGCAACCGTCAATCATCGGGTGGTCGTGTTTCAGCGGTGAGGTCGAGTTGATGTTCGAATACATCCGAGGCGTTGCCTCGAATTCCTCGTGGCTCAGCCCGCCAGCGATGCGGACCATCTCCATCACATCTTCGACCCGTTCCTTCCCGAGGCAATAGGCATGCATCGCCTTGTCGGTCAGCGTTAGCTTGTCATAAAGCACATCCAGGTGCCGGACACTGGCATGTATATCGACGGGTTCAACCGGATACCCGCCCGCAAAGTGAATGCAATTGAAATATTGCGTCAGTTTCAACAGGTTGCGGCACATATCTCGATTGCCGGGAACCTTGGTACCGATCTCCATATCCCAGTAATTCGGCGGCGATGATACGTTGCCGAACACCATGTTCTTTCCGCCGATCTCAATCGTGCGGTCCGTATTTCGCGGAGTAATCGTAAAGCTTGACGGGGCTTTGCCCACCATCTCCATGACAAAGTCCCGGCCCATGCGAACATTGTCGCCCTCGACCGTACATCCTGCCTCACGCAGAATGCCTTTGGCTTCTTCGTTGTAGAACTCGATCCCGATCTCTTCGAGGATGCGCATGGCCCCTTCATGGATCGCCTCGATCCCGTCCTGATCCAACGGTTCAGTCGGGCGGTCGATGTTGATTGGCGGGCTCCACGGCATCTGGTCGATTACCGCAGTACCTCTGCGTTCAGCGGCCCCGGCACGTCCACCACCACGACGCCTACGAGTTTTTGTGTCTGCCATCTGATCCTCCGGAGCTTGCTCTATCACAAGCAAGCCCCGAAGGTCGGGGGCTGGCCGCTCTGTCTGCGACAGACTTTGTCGGTTTTTTATCCCGAAGCGACGAAATTGGCTGGAGCGTGATCAGTTTATCGCCAGCCAGTCGGGAATGTGCCCGATATCCGGCAAAACGACATCCGCCATGGGTGCCAGTGCTTCGGCCGGAGCCATGCCCGTGAGAACGGCAATTGTCGTCATCCCGGCAGCGCGACCAGCTTGCAGGTCGTGCAGGCTGTCGCCCACCATGGCCACCTGTTCAGGTGCCACGCCTACATGGGTCGCAAAGGCAAGCAACTGCCCGGGCCCTGGTTTGTACCCGTGGCCGCTGTCATAGCCCGCGACAAAGTCAAAATGATCGCGAATCCCGACCGATGAGAGATGCTGTTTCGCTGGCATCTCACCGTCATTTGTGGCCACGCCCAGCTTTAGCCCAGCCTGTTTCAAACCTTCCAGAAAGGGGGCCAATGGCACGGCCTGCGCCTGCGGAGCCGACGCCGATTCGGTGTTCAGGACATCGACCAGATCTTCCTGCGTCATGTCGGGAAGATGCGGAACCAAGGCTTCGGCGATTTCATCAACCGTACCGGCGATGACGATGCTGTCCTCGGAATAGGTGGCCTTTTCCAGGTCAAAGCCGATAACACGCCCCAATTCTGAAGCGCGTGCAGGGTCTCCGTCGGCCAGGCGCAACACGACATTGCGCCCGAAAGCCCCCCAGGTGTTGGCAAAGTCAAACAAGGTGCCGTCCTTGTCGAACAGGATCGCGTCGATAGGCATTGCATGCTCCTGCAAAGTTGTGGGTCAGGTCCAGTGGACGTCAGCGCCACCGGACAAAACCGCGCGGGCCTGTCCAGGCAGGTCATAGGGCACGGAATTCGCGTCACAGAAGGCGATTACCCACGAGTCGTCAAGCATAAGAAACTCCAGCACCGACCCCAGAAACTCGGGCTCGCCTGCTCTTTCGCGCAGGTCCTGTGTCGATGCACCGGTTGAGCCAAGGAAAATTGGCAGCAATTCTTCATTGCCCACCAGCCAACTCAGAACATTGAGCGCCAGCGTTTCGGCAGATTGGGCGTTGATTGACATAAAGTAGCCCCGGATCAGGTCTTGGAAAGGGTTTGTTAACCAGACTCATAAACACTTTAGCAACGCATGCAATAAATGGTGACTGATATGTCCGTGCAGGGAACCATCCTTGTCCTCGACGGGGCCTCAACCAATCGCATCATGCTGAAGGTTCAGCTAACTGCGGCTTGGTATCACGTTGTTCAGGGTGAACGGCTTAAGGGTCTGCCCGGGCTTTTACGGCGTGCCAGGCCCGACCTGGTTCTGACCTCGCAAACCTTGCCGGACGGCTCTGCCGCTGACGTAAAGAAGCTTGTCATGGCAGACCCGGATTTGACCGATGTGCCTGTGGTTGCGATCGCACAGCAAAACGACAAGGCCGCGCGGTTGAATGCGCTGGCTGACGGGTTGGACGATGTTCTGGCCCACCCGTTCAAGGATACGTTCCTGCTTGCGCGGGTTCGCAGCCTGTTGCGCGCGCGCGCCGATACCCAAGAATTGCAGGTTGGAACCAGTTCGCACCCCATAGGATTTGCCGAACCCAGCGCTGCGCTGATCATGCCTGCGAAAACCGGTCGAGTCGCTATTCTGACACAATCGTCATGCACCAGCGCTTTGTGGAAAAAGGCCCTATTCAAGCAGACACCGCACAACCTATCCGCTCATACAACATCCAACCTTCGGGGTATTCTGTCGGGACCTGTCCCTGATGCCATCGTGTTCGAGGTCAGTGCAAACCCGTCGGACCTCAAACTGCTGGCCGATCTGAAATCGCGAAGCACAACGCGGCATACGGTTCTGATTGGTGTTCTTGAGGAAGAGAATACCGAATTGGCATCCGAAGCGCTTGATCGGGGTGCCGACGCGATTTGCATGGGTAGTTTCTGCCCCGAAGAAACGCTGTTGCGCCTGGAAAACCAGATTGTGCGAAAGGCCCGGCTGGACCTGATGCGCGCGTCGCTCAGGCGCGGGTTGGAGGATTCCTGGGTCGATCCGTTAACCGGCCTGCACAATCGCCGATATGCGATGCACGCGATGGATCAGATCATGCACAAGGCTGCGCGGACCGAACAAGGTTTTGCGGTGATGCTGGCTGACCTGGATCACTTCAAGTGTATCAACGACTCCTTCGGCCACACCGGCGGGGATCTGGTGCTGGCCGAGGCAGCGGCCCGGATGAAACAAACGATTGGCTCGGCCGGGTTCATCGCACGAATCGGTGGCGAAGAGTTCATGGTTGGCCTCGCCGAAGCAACGCAGGCCAAAGCACTGAAACTAGCAAGAAGCTTGTGTGATTGCATCCGTGACAAACCTTTTGAGCTGCCAGACGCCCCTGCCCCAATACCGGTCACGATCAGCATCGGACTAATCGCAGCCCAACCAAACGGATTGTCGCAATCACTTCAACCACTCCGGTTGGAGGGGCTGATCAAATCGGCCGACACCGCGCTTTATGCTGCCAAGTCGGCTGGGCGCAACCAGGTTCGGGTCCGGCAGAGCGCAGCCTGAACCGATCAATCCTTGTGCTTGCGCCCATGCGCCTTGCGCTCGACCACTTCCTGCAGCCGGTCCGCGTAAGCCTGACGTTCCGCGTCAGTCATCGCGGTAATGCGGTCCAGCCATTTATCCTGTAATGCGCTTTGCAATTCGGCCATGGCTTGCGCCTGTTGCTGCAGCAGCGCCTGCACCGCCTCGGGATCGAACGGTTCCGCGCGCAAGGCTGCCTCAAGCGCGGCAAAGTCCTGCGACCGCATCTTCGCCCCCTTGATATGCCGCTCAGACAACTCACCGCGCAACGCTTTCCGTTCCTCTTTGGGCAGCGCCCGGTACAATGTTGGGGCAAATCCGGGCGGACCCTTGCCGTGATGCCCGCCTTTGACCCTGTAAACAGTGCCCAAAGCGACCCCGACAACCAAAAGGTTCAGCGCCAGCGATACGGTCAAAAGAACCGTCACCCACCGTCTTTTGGGTTTGGCATTATCGCTCATTCGGCGTCCTCCAGAAAAGTTGTGTCCAGGCCAAGGTCAGCGACCACAAAGCTGGTGTCCTGCGGAAAGATAATCGTTGCCGGGTCAGGTAAAAAGTCGGGCGCGGCAAATCCAATCCAAACCCCTGCGGCACTGGCCGCGGCCAAACCACCCATGCTCTGCCAGCCTCCGATCCCGTCCAGCAGCCGCGCCCAGACAGAACGCGGTGGATCTGCAGGTTTCATCCGGTCAAGACGCACCGTTTCGGCGTCCGTCAGAATGCGAACCGCCAGATCATCGGGCAGTTCCGGCCGGGCTTGCCGTGCCTGAGCAAACAACTGGTCCAATTTCATGTCATCTTCAGCCATCTTCGTACCCCAGTTCATCTTGCCGTCCTGCCAGTATTGCCGCCAAGGCGCGCTTTCCGCGCGCGGTCAGGCTTTCTACCGCTTCAGTCGAAATGCCCATGATCCCGGCGATTTCAGGGTTGGGCAGTTCTTCGATATGCCGCAAAATCACCGCTTGCTGTTGGCGGTCTGGCAATTGCGACAACGCTGATTGCAGCGCATCCTTACGCGCCGCTTCTTGTAGCCGCTCGGTAGCGCTCAGGTCTTCATCCTCGGGCTCGGGCACATCGTCCAGACAGTCCGGCCTTTTCTTGCGCTGCACATCCACACACAGGTTCAGCGTGACCCGATACAGCCAGGTGGACACCTTGGCCTGCCCCGGCGCCCATTTTGGGGCCATCTGCCACAGCCGCATCATGGCGTCCTGCGTTACGTCTTCGGCCTCGGCCCGGTTGCCCAGCATTCGCATCGCGACTGAAAAACAACGCGGCCCCAACCGGTCAGTCAACTGACGGGCAGCCGCCGCGTCGCCGCCCGCGAACTGCCGCAGCAACGCATCATCTGTCGTATCCGCGGCACATTCTGCGCCGCGGACATCCTGTAAGGGAGAGGTCAGATCCTCCATCCTTCATCAGCTGTCGTCAGAGTCCGCCTTGCCGTGTTTCTTGTGCTTGCGACCCATCCGCTCTTTCGCATCGGCGTATTCCTGTTCCGAGATCGTTCCGCTGTTATCGGCGTCGATACGGTCAAACATCTTGCCAGCGCGGCGCGGTTTGGGCAACTCGTCTTCACTCAGAAAGCCGTCCTGATTGGCGTCGTGTTTTTCGAACATCTTGGTCACGCGGTCATTGGCGCGTTTTTGGCCAGCGGCCTGCATTTCTTCGACGCTCAGTTTGCCGTCGCCGTCAGCGTCAGCGTTCGAGAATCGCTGCGTGCGGTGGGCCTCCAATTCTTCCTGCGTCAGTTGACCGTCACCATTGGCATCCAGTTCTTGAAAGCTTGCAGGTTCACGATCCTTTGGTCCGGCCGCCAATACGGACGTGCCTGTGATTGCAATAGCCGAGATAAGGATGGCCGGAATGAATTTGGCGCTTTTCATGTCGTTTTCCCTTTGTTTGGCGGCCCCATCGCCGCTGCTCACATAAGTTCAAACGCAGGGCTGGATGCTTTCCGTCGCAAAAATCCAAAAAACTTTGCAGGCCTTTACCAACACCCCACGCCACAAAGCGACGCACCCCTCTTTTTTTCAGGGCAAAACAAGCGCATTATCCGGCTCAAACGAACGCGCGAGTTTTACAATGACAGATCAAACGATCGACACCACGACTGAGAATGACCGCCCCACTTGGCCTGCTTTGGTCAAAGGCTTCCGCTGCCGCTGCCCCAAATGCGGCGAGGGCAAGGTTCTGAAAGGCTATCTGAAGGTCAAGGACAGCTGCGACTCTTGTGGGCAAGAGCTGTTTCACCATCGGGCAGATGACGGTCCGGCGTACCTGACCATTCTGCTGGTCGGACACCTGATGGCACCGGCCCTTCACGTGTCTTATGTAGAGTTTCGCCCGGAACCGATGACCATGTTCCTGATCTTTGCCATCGGTTGTACGGCCCTGTCCTTGTTCCTGCTGCCTCGGCTGAAGGGCGCGGTTGTCGCGTACCAATGGGCACGTCGCATGCACGGGTTCGAAAAAGCGCAATGACCTCGCTCATCGGCTCGCACAGAACATGACAGTCGACAAATCAGCGATACGGGACGCGGCAACGGTCATCGTTCTGCGAGATCGTATGATCGAGCCGTCCATCCTGATGGGGCAACGCGGTGCAAAGGCCGTATTCATGCCCAATAAGTTCGTGTTTCCAGGCGGTGCCGTCGATGCCGAGGACAGCTCGGTCCCTTTGGCCACGCCCCTGCCCGCGTTGTGCAGCGACAGGCTGGACGAAAAGTCCGAACCGGGATTGCAAAACGCACTGGCCGCAGCCGCAATTCGTGAATTGTGGGAAGAAACAGGGCTGATCCTGGGGGATCCCGGCGGGTGGAGCGGCACAGTTCCGGACGATTGGCAGGGCTTTGCCGACTTGGGTTACCGCCCATCGGCCAGCGCGCTGCAATTTGTGTTCCGTGCTGTGACCCCTCCGGGGCGCCCACGCCGTTTCGACGCACGGTTCTTTCTGGTCGATGCCAACGCCGTTCAGGGGGATCTGGATGATTTCAGCCGCGCGTCGGATGAGCTGTCCCATTTGCAATGGGTCCCGCTGGACCGCGCGCGCGAACTGGACCTGCCTTTCATAACCGAGGTCGTTCTTGCCGAAATAGCGGCCCGGGCTTCAAATCCCGAACCACCCGCCACCGTGCCGCTATATCTGCATACCGAAGAACAAAGCCTGTTCTTGCAGCTCAAGGGTTATCCCATGCCCGACGCGGACTAGGCGTCACCTCATCCGGCTGATAACCGTCGTCACCTCGGGCTTTTTACCGATTTCTGACTTGGCGGTCTGGCGCACGATGCGGCGCAAAGCTTCCTCCAGCTTGTCATCGTCGCGCAACGTCTTGGCATCGGCCCGCATCAGAAATTGGTTCAGATCCTCTTCCAACACCTCAATCAGCGCCGCCCGCGACGTCCCGATTTCAGGCAAGCCCATCGTGTCGCACCACGGCTCACCCAGCGGCTCGTCCTCTTCGTCCAGAATGACCGTCACGGTCACGTGCCCGTTCAAAGCCATGCGAATACGGTCACGCACGATCCCGTCCAGAGCCCCGACCTTGACGGTGCCGTCCAGATAGGTGCGGCCGGTTTCAATATAATCCACCACCTGCGGCGCATTGCCTGTCAGGTCAACCATCGTTCCGTTGACGGCCAGAATGCCCGTACGCCCACCGGCCTCGGCCAGTTTAGTGTGTTCACGCAAATGCCGATGCTCGCCGTGCATCGGGATCACCATCTGCGGGTCGATCAGGGCGTGAACTCTTTCAAGATCCGGTCGGTTGGCATGGCCGGACACGTGGTACAGACCTGAACTGTCATCCACCACATCCACACCCTTTTCGCTGAGCTGGTTCATGATGAAAATCACGCCGCGCTCATTTCCGGGGATGGTTTTGGATGAGAACAGGAACAGATCACCCTCTTTCAGCTCCAGCCCGCGGTATTTGCCCCGCGCCAGTTGGGCACTGGCGGCGCGGCGTTCGCCCTGGCTGCCGGTCACGATCAGCATCAGGTTCTGGCGCGGCATGTCCACGGCCTCTTCGGCACTGACAACCTTGGGAAAATCCGTGAGGATTCCAGTTTCAGTCGCGGCTTCAATCATCCGTCGCATGGCACGCCCCAGCAACACAACCGAACGCCCGGCGCGCTGGCCCGCTTCGGCCAGTGTTTTCACCCGTGCAACGTTCGATGCAAAGGTGGTCGCAACCACCATACCTTCGGCGCTTTCAACCAGTTTGGTGATCTCGGGGCCAACCTCGGATTCCGAACGACCCGCATGGCCAGAAAAAACATTGGTGCTGTCACAGACCAGCGCCTTAACACCGGATTTCGCGACCTCGGCCCACAGATCGGGATCAAAGGGCTCACCCACCACGGGGTTTTCATCCAGCTTGAAGTCACCAGTATGCACAATCCGCCCCTTGGGCGTGTCGATCACCAGCGCAGCACTTTCGGGGATCGAATGCGACACAGGCAGGAAGCCAATCGTGAAGGGACCGACCGAGACCTGCTCGGGCCAGGCCGATACCGTGCGGACCGCGTCCTCGGGGTGACCATGTTCCTCCATCTTGCGACGGGCAATGTTGGCGGTGAAGGCGCGTGCATAGACAGGTGCGCCCAGTGTCTCATAGCAATGGGCCACGGCGCCGACGTGGTCTTCGTGCGCGTGGGTGACGAATACGGCCTCAAGCCGGTCCGCCCTTTCGCGCAGCCACGAGATATCGGCATGGATCAGATCAACGCCCGGCGTCGTGTCCATATCCGGAAAGGTCACGCCAAGATCCACCAGGATCAGACGCTCTTTCCCGGGCTTTCCATAGCCATAGACATACGCATTCATGCCAATTTCGCCGGCGCCACCCAGCGGCAAATAGATCAGTCGTTCACTGCTCATGTCGAGCCATTATCCTTGTTATAGCGATGGATCACGGTCAGCCCGTGCATCGTCAGATCTTCTTCGATCGCGTCAAACCCGACATCCGCCTGATCGAACAAAGGCGCAAGCCCACCGGTGCCGACCACTTTCATCGGCATACCGTATTCCGCCTTGATCCGGGCAATCAGCCCCTCGATCAAGCCGGAATAGCCCCAATACACGCCGGACTGGATGCAGCCAACCGTATTCGTACCAATCACCTTTTCCGGGCGGGTAATGTCGATATGCGGCAATGCAGCCGCGCCTTGGTGGAGTGCCTCAAGGCTGAGGTTCACACCCGGTGCAATGATGCCGCCAACATAGGCACCGTCGTGGGCCACTACATCGAAATTCGTGGCCGTCCCGAAATCGACCACAACAACATCGCCGCCATGGCGGTCAAACGCGCCCACGGCATTGGCCAACCGGTCCGGGCCGGGGATTGTTCCTTCGTCAATGCGCGGTGCCACGGGCAACAGGCATTCAGGCTTGCCCACAACCAGCGGCCGACACCCAAAGAAGCGATCAGCAAAAATACGCAGGTTAAAGACCACACGCGGCACGGTCGAGGCGATCACCACGTCAGTAATCTCCGCTTCGATCCCGTAATGTTTCACCAGCGTCGAATACCAAGTGAAATAGGCATCCGCCGTACGCGAATGATGGGTCGAGGTGCGCAGGGTACACAGGAACTTTTCGCCGTCCCAGATCGAGAAAACGGTATTGGTGTTGCCGCAGTCGATAGCCAGAAGCATCTGAGCCCCCTTTAGAAGTACACGTCCGCCGCAGGAATGCTGACACGGCCTTTTGCGGTCTTTAGGACAAGGTTGCCGCCCGAGTCCACGGTTTCAAAGGTTCCAACCGTTTCAGATGTCGAGGTTCGCGCTGTGATCACTTCACCCAAGCGAGCGGCACGAGACAGCCAGGCAGTGCGGATCGGCTCGAACCCGTAGGTCACGAACTGAGTTTCATATTGTGCATAAGCCGCGGCCAATTCGGTCAGAAAATCCTCGGGCAGCACTGCGGCACCGGTTTCCGACAACAGAGAGACTGGCCGCACCGCGCTTTGTTCCACCGCATAGGCTGGGGGCGCCTGGGAAAGATTTACACCGATGCCAATCGACAGATACGACACGCCCCCGCCCTTTCCGGTGCTTTCCAGCAAGATGCCCGCCAGCTTGCCCCCGTTCAGCAGCACGTCGTTGGGCCACTTCAATGACAGCCCGTCGGCGCGACCGGTGACCGCGACACAGGCGTCGAACAGCGCCAAGGCCGCCACAAAGCTGCGCAAGGCCGCTTGTTCCGGATTACCCTGCGGTCGCATTAACAAGGTCGCCGCCAGGTTGCCCTTGGGGTTGGCCCACGCCCTACCCCGTCGTCCCCGCGCCGCCGTCTGGTGATGCGCCATGATCCACACAGGGCCCGGCGCCGTAGGGGCAAGCCGGGCAGCCTCATTCAATGTACTGTCGACTTCCTGCACGATGTGCAGTCCGTATCCTTGCGGCCAATCAGTCACGTCAAAAAGGCCCGGCCTTTTGACCGAGCCCCCTGAAATTGGATGTTAAACACGTCAGTTGACAAGCGTCGCTGCCGCAGCTGCAGCCGCGCCTTCGATGCCGAACTGATAGAAAACGCCCACCAGCATCAGCGCCGCCGACCCCATCAGCGCGACCCACAGAACCGGGGTCGAGTGGGTTTCGATCGGATCCTCGTTCTCGGCCCCGAAATACATGTAGAACACGATCCGCAGGTAATAGAACGCACCGATCACAGAAGCGATGGCCGACACGATCACCAACCCGGTCAGACCCGCGCTGATACCAGCCTGCCAGACGCCGAACTTGGCGAAAAAGCCCAACATTGGCGGAACGCCAGCAAGGCTGAACATTAGGATCAGAACAGCCAGGGCCTTACCCGGATCGCGTTTGGAAAACTGGCGAAGCGCATCGATATCAGTGACGGGTTTGCCATCGCGCTCCATCATCAGGATGAAGGCAAAGGTGCCGATATTCATGGTCACGTAAATTGCCAGATACATCAGCATCGCTTTGATGCCCATTTCCGTACCCGCTGCCAGACCGATCAGCGCATAACCCATATGGGCAATCGATGAAAACGCCATCAGCCGCTTGATATTGCGCTGACCAATCGCGGCAACCGCACCCAGCAGCATCGACAGAACCGAAAGCAGTACGATCACCTGCTGCCAGTCTTTCACTACGCCACCAAAGGCGTCATGCATCAAGCGGGCAAACAGCGCCATCGCCGCCACTTTTGGTGCGGTAGCAAAGAAGGCGGTGATCGGCGTGGGCGATCCTTCGTACACGTCCGGCGTCCACATATGGAAGGGCACAGCCGAAACCTTGAAGGCAAGGCCCGAGATCAGGAAGATCAGGCCGAACAGCAGACCAACCGAGATGTCGTCATGGTGGACCGTTTGGATGATGCCCGAAAACAGCGTCGTGCCAGTAAAGCCATAAACAAGCGATGCACCATACAGCAGCAGCCCCGAACTGAGCGCACCCAGTACGAAGTACTTCAGACCGGCCTCAGTTGATTTGGCGCTGTCACGACGCAACGCAGCCACGACGTACAGCGACAGGGATTGCAGCTCCAGCCCCATATACAAGGACATCAGATCGCCTGCGCTGACCATCATCATCATACCGACAGCAGCCAGTGCCACCAGCAACGGGTATTCGAACCGCAACAGATCGCGGCGGGTCATATATTCCTGGCTCATCACCAGAACAGCCGCAGCCGACAGCAGGATCGCGACCTTGGCAAACCGCGAGAACCCGTCATCGACGAACATCCCGTTGAACGCCACGTTGGTGCCATCGCCATTGGTTGCAATCCAGAAGGACAGCAGCGCCATCAGCCCCGCCGTCGTCCACACCAGAATTGGCGCCAGCGCGTCTTTCGTCGTGTAAACTGCCCCGATAAGGGCGGCCATCGCATACACGGCCAGAACGATTTCCGGCAGGATTATTGTCAGATCAGCCTGGATCATGTCTCCAAAGCTCCCTTAATGCGAGGCGGCCGTCTGGGTCGCGGCCTCAGCCGCGGCCAGAGCCGAGTCATAGTTCGAAATCAGCGCGGCGGTCGAATTGCCGATCACATCGGTTACCAGCGACGGGTAAACGCCAAGCAGGATGGTCATCACGATCAGCGGTGCAAAGATCAGCCGCTCGCGCGAGCTCATGTCCGTCATTGCCTTGAGGCTTTCCTTGATCAGATCGCCAAACACGACCCGGCGATACAGCCACAGCGCATAGGCAGCCGAGAAGATCACGCCAGATGCAGCCACAGCCGTCACCCAGGTATTGACCTGGAACGCGCCCATCAGCGTCAGGAATTCACCGATGAACCCGGATGTGCCCGGCAGGCCGACATTGGCCATTGTGAACAGCATGAAGACCAGCGCGTATGCGGGCATGCGGATCACCAGACCGCCATAAGCGTCGATGTCACGCGTGTGCATGCGGTCATAGATGACACCGACACACAGGAAGAGCGCGGCCGAGATAAACCCGTGGCTGAGCATCTGGAAGATCGCGCCGTCAATACCCTGCTGGTTCGCAGCAAAGATACCCATAGTCACAAAGCCCATATGAGCAACCGAGGAATAAGCGATCAGCTTTTTCATATCCTCCTGCACCAGCGCCACCAGCGAGGTGTAGACTACTGCGATGGCCGACATCCACAACACCAGATCGGTCATCACCGCTGACCCGACCGGGAACATCGGCAGACTGAACCGCAGGAAGCCATAGCCGCCCATCTTCAGCAGGATCGCCGCCAGCACAACCGAGCCTGCAGTCGGCGCCTGAACGTGTGCGTCAGGTAGCCAGGTATGAACCGGCCACATCGGCATTTTCACCGCAAACGAGGCAAAGAAGGCCAGGAACATCAACGTCTGCATACCGCCGACGATATAAACGCCCAGCACGCTGAACCCTTCGGACGAGAAATGGTGGCTCATCAAGGCTTCGATATCAGTGGTGCCTGCATCGGAATACATCGCAACCATCGCCACCAGCATCAGCACCGAGCCCAGGAAAGTATAGAGGAAGAACTTGAAGCTCGCATAAATCCGGTTCGCCCCACCCCAGATGCCGATGATCAAGAACATCGGGATTAGGCCGGCCTCGAAGAACAGGTAGAACAGCACCAGATCCAGCGCCATGAACACGCCCAGCATCAGCGTTTCCAGCAGCAGGAAGGCGATCATGTATTCTTTGACGCGGTCGGTGACCTGCCAGCTGGCCAGAATAGTCAGCGGCATGATGAAAGTGGTCAGCAGTACGAACAGAACGCTGATACCATCTACACCCATCTTGTATTTTAGGCCCAACAGCCACTCGGCCTCTTCCACCATCTGAAAGCCGGTATTGGACGGATCAAAGCCTGTATAGATACCGATCGAGACAAGGAAGGTCACCGTGGTCGCCACCAGTGCAACCCATTTCGCGTTGCGCTGCGCAGCCGCGTCCTCACCATGCAGGAACAGGGCCAGGATGCCTGCCGCCACTGCCGGAATAAAGGTGACGATCGAGAGGATATTATCCATTAGTGTGCGCCTCCGCCGATCGACATCCAGGTGACCAGGGCAGCGATACCCAGAACCATCCAGAAGGCATAAGTAAAGATGTAGCCCGTCTGTGCCTTGCCTGCGAGGCGGGTAAAGAAGGGAATAACACCCATCGAAACCCCGTTCAGGAAGCCGTCGATGGTATTGCCATCACCGCGTTTCCACAGGAACCGACCAAGCGCAACGGTGGGTTTGACAAAGATCGCATCGTAGATCTCGTCAAAGTACCACTTGTTCAGCAGGAACAGGTAAAGCGGACGCTGGTTCTGTGCCAGACGCCCCGGCAGGGACGGGTTCACGATATAGAACCAATAGGCCATGACAAAACCCAGCGCCATCGCGACAAAGGGTGAGACCTTGACCCATTTCGGGGCGGCATGCGCATCGTCCAGAATATGGTTGTCCGGCGCGATATAGATCGCGCCCTCGCCCGGCTCACCCGCGAAGACATAGTGGTGATCACCGCCATGCGCGTCCTTCTCGCCGTGCCCATCATCGGCATGAGTATCTTCTGCGTGCCCCTCATCAGCGTGTGCATCATCCGCATGTGAATCCGCAGTGCCATGATCGCCCGCCTCGGCATGCTCCGACGCCTCGGCCACCGGAATGCCATAGAACTTGCCGACCTTATCCGCGTGACCAAAGAAGTTGCCATACCAGATCATCCCGGCAAAGACCGCGCCCAAGGACAGCACGCCCAAAGGAATCAACATGGTCATCGGACTTTCATGCGCATGCTCATGCGTATGTTGATCACCGCGCGGCGTGCCATAGAAAGTCAGAAAGATCAGGCGCCAGCTGTAGAACGCAGTGAACGCAGCCGCGATCACCAGCAGCCAGAAGCCATAGGCAGACCCACCAGCATAGGCACTCTCGATGATGGCATCTTTGGACAGGAACCCGGCGAACCCGATGGTGGTCAGCGGAATACCAACCCCGGTAATAGCCAGTGTCCCGATCATCATCGCCCAGAAGGTATAAGGGATTTTCTTACGCAGACCGCCGTATTCGGTCATTTCCTGCTCGTGATGCATAGCGTTGATCACCGAACCGGCCCCAAGGAACAGCAGCGCCTTGAAGAAGGCGTGCGTAAACAGGTGGAACATCGCCGCCGAATACATGCCCACACCAGCGGCCACGAACATGTAGCCCAGCTGCGAACAGGTAGAATAGGCGATGACGCGCTTGATATCGGTCTGAACCAGACCCACGGTCGCCGCAAAGAACGCGGTCGAGGCGCCTAGTACGGTGATGAACCCAGTCGCACCCGGCGCGAACTCCATCAGCGGCGACATGCGGCAGACAAGGAAGACACCTGCTGTCACCATGGTCGCAGCGTGGATCAGTGCCGACACTGGTGTCGGGCCTTCCATCGCATCCGGCAACCAGGTGTGCAGGATCAGCTGCGCCGATTTACCCATCGCACCGATGAACAGCAGCACACAGATCACCTCGATGGCGTTCCACTCACCCCACAAGAAGTGCAGTTGCGTTTCCGCTAGCTCAGGGGCCGACGCGAAAATGTCGGAAAAATTGATGCTGTCCGTCAAGAAGAACAGCGCAAAAATCCCCAGCGCAAAACCAAAGTCGCCCACCCGGTTGACAATGAACGCTTTCATCGCCGCCGCGTTGGCCGATGGCTTGCGGTAGTAGAAGCCGATCAGCAGGTAAGACGCGACACCCACACCTTCCCAGCCAAAGAACATCTGAACCAGATTATCCGCCGTCACCAGCATCAGCATGGCAAAGGTAAAAAACGACAGATAAGCAAAGAAGCGCGGCTTATAGCTCTCGCCTTCACGCCATTGCGGATCATGGGCCATATAGCCAAAGGAATACAGGTGTACGAGCGCCGATACGGTCGTCACCACGATCAGCATGATCGCGGTCAGCCGGTCCAGCCGCACGGCCCAGCTTGTCGAGAGCGAGCCGCTCTCGATCCAGCGCATGATCTCGACCTGCTGGGTCACCCCGTCAAAGGTGAAGAACACGATCCACGACAGCAAACAGGCCAGAAACAGCAGGCCGGTGGCGGTCCACATCGCGGCTTTTTCGCCAATGAATCGCCAGCCGAACCCGCAAAGCAGCGCGCCCACCAGCGGGGCAAAGAGGATGGTAGTTTCCATGTTCTCTTACCCCTTCATCATATTGACGTCTTCAACCGCGATGGTGCCGCGGTTGCGGAAGAAGCAGACCAGAATGGCCAGACCAATCGCCGCCTCGGCCGCTGCAACGGTCAGCACGAACAGCGTAAACACCTGCCCGACCAGATCGCCGAGGAAACTGGAAAACGCCACAAGGTTGATATTCACCGCCAGCAGCATCAGTTCGATGCTCATCAGCAGGATGATGACGTTCTTGCGGTTCAGAAAGAGACCGAAGATGCCGATGACGAACAGTGTCGCCGCGACCGTAAGATAGTGTTCAAGTCCGATCATCGTCTCAAAGTCCCTGCCCCGGTTTCACGTCCTTCAACTCCATCGCCTTGGCCGGGTCGCGCATCATCTGGCCGATGATGTCCTGACGCTTGATGTCCTGACGGTGGCGCAGCGTCAGAACAATGGCGCCGATCATGGCCACCAGCAGGATCAGGCCCGCCAGCTGGAACAGAAGGAAGTATTGATCATAAAGGATGACACCCAGCGCCTCGGTGTTATGGCGATCAACAGGCACCGGCTGAGCCAGATTGGCCGCCGCGCCCTGCGCGCTGTCCCAGGCCCCAAAGGCCATGACGAACTGCATCAGAATGACCAGACCGATCAGCAAGGCCAATGGCATGTAACGCGCCATCTCGGCCTTGAGCTCGGCAAAGTCCACATCCAGCATCATCACCACGAACAAGAACAGAACCGCGACCGCGCCGACATAGACGATAATCAGCAGCATCGCCACAAATTCGGCCCCCAGCAAAACGAACAGCCCCGCCGCAGACAGGAAAGACAGGATCAGCCACAGCACCGAATGCACCGGCTGGCGGCTGATCACCGTGAACAGCCCGCCGGTGATGGCGCTGATGGCAAACAGGTAGAAGGCAAAGACGGTCATTGATCCTCATCCTCGTTATCGCCCATGACCTCTTGCGCCAGATCCAGTGCGCGGGTCATGGCCGGGATGCCGGCAAAGACCGACATCTGGCCGATCGTTTCCACGATCTCTTGTTTCTTTGCGCCCGCTTCCAGCGCGTGACGCACGGTCTGACGCACCGCTGAATCCGCCTGCGCGCCCTGACAGGTCAGCCCGGCCAGCGTCAGCAGCAGGCGGGTCTTGGCGTCCAATCCGTCCTTGTTGACGGTGTTGCCGAACATCATTTCCATGACCTCTTTCGGCATGGTCGGCCACAGCGCCTCGAACCCTTTGGGCGAGAAATTCTCCATCGCCGGGTTCATCGCCTTGGCCATGTCCTGAGCCTGCTTCATCATCAGGTCGAACGGATTTTGGGGCGTGTCACTCATCTGTACGGCGCGTCCATTTCCAGATTGCGGGCGATCTCGGCTTCCCAGCGTTCACCGTTATCCAGCAGCTTTTCCTTGTCGTAGAACAATTCTTCCCGGGTTTCGGTCGCAAATTCGAAGTTCGGGCCTTCGACAATGGCATCGACCGGGCAGGCTTCCTGACAGAAGCCGCAATAGATGCACTTGGTCATGTCGATGTCATAGCGTGTCGTACGGCGGCTACCGTCCTCGCGCGGTTCGGCGTCGATCGTGATAGCCTGCGCCGGGCAGATCGCTTCGCACAGTTTGCAGGCGATGCAGCGCTCCTCGCCGTTCGGATAGCGGCGCAGGGCGTGTTCGCCCCGGAAACGCGGGGACAGAGGGCCTTTTTCGTGCGGGTAGTTCACGGTGGCCTTCGGGGCGAAGAAATACTTCAGTCCCAGCTTCATGCCGACCCAGAAATCCTGCAGCAGGAAGTACTTGGCAGCGCGGGTGTAGTCGATTTGCGTCATGATTAACCTCCTACGCTCCAACGGGCGAATGCCCCCCAGAACCAGTCGAATTTCGCCGCAAAGGCCACAAACACCACCCAAGCCAGTGAGAATGGCAAAAACACTTTCCAACCCAGCCGCATCAATTGGTCATAGCGGTAACGCGGCGTGATCGCCTTGACCATTGCAAAGAGGAAGAAGAAGAACGCCATTTTGGCGACCATCCACAGCACTCCGTCGGGCAGACCCGGGATCGGCGATAGCCAGCCACCGAAGAACAGCAGCGATGTTAGCGCGCACATCAGGAAGATCGCAATGTATTCGCCTGCCATGAACAGCAGGAAGGGTGTGGCCGAGTATTCCACCTGATAACCGGCGACCAGTTCGGATTCCGCCTCGGGCAGGTCAAACGGTGGGCGGTTGGTTTCCGCCAGCGCCGAGATGAAGAACAGGAAGACCATCGGGAAATGCGGCAGCCAGTACCAGCTGAATAGGCCCAGCCCGCCATCCTGCGCGCGTACGATGTCGCCGAAATTCATCGACCCTGTAGAAATGATCACACCAATGATGATCAGGCCGATGGAAACCTCGTAAGAAATCATCTGCGCAGCTGAGCGCAACGATCCTAGGAACGGGTACTTTGAGTTCGACGCCCAACCACCCATAATCACGCCATAAACCTCCAACGAAGATACGGCGAAGACATACAGAATGGCAACGTTGATATCTGACAGGACCCAGCCATCGTTGAACGGGATCACCGCCCAGGCGATCATCGCCAGAACAAAGCTGGTCAGCGGTGCCAGAATGAAAACCGTGCGGTCGGCCCCGGCGGGGATGACCACTTCTTTCACCACATATTTCAGCGCATCTGCCACCGATTGCAGCAGGCCATAGACGCCCACCACATTGGGACCGCGGCGCATCTGTACCGCTGCCCAGATCTTGCGGTCGCCATAAACGAGGAACAACAGCGAGATCATCACAAAGGCTACAACGGCAAGCACTTGCGCCAAAATGATGATGGCTATTCCGCCTGGGGTGTTAAAGAAATCAGCCATTGGTCCTCACACCGTGGGTATTCCGTTTTCCGCGTAAATTGCGAAGGCCATTTGCCTGCGCAAACTGCGGCTGGGTCGGCGCGTTGGTGTAAACAGCATCCGCCGCACTTACGCCACCCTTATTGTTGCGTCTCACGCGCATTTTCCCAGCCACCTTATTGCAGGCGCCCGAAAGCGATATGAAACAGGTCTGTTTCATTCCGCCGCGATCTTCCTGGCCTTGCGTGCCTGTGCCTGCGCCGACAGCTCGGCCATCAGTTGCGAGGCGCGGGCGATTGGATTGGTCAGGTAAAAGTCCTTGATCGCATTGCGGAAAGTGGCTGTACCTAGGGGGCCAGCCTCCATCAATTGCACTTCGTTTTCGATCACCTCGTCGATGCGCGTAAGATGCGGCACTGCTTCGATCAGCGCACTGCGCAACTGCGCCAGCGAGTCGTAAGGCAGCGTCGCGCCCAATTCGGCCGACAAGGCCCGCAGGATCGCCCAGTTTTCCTTGGCCTCACCCGGTGCAAAGCCTGCGCGCATGGCCAGCTGAGGACGGCCTTCGGTGTTCACGAACAGGCCGTTTTCCTCAGTATAGGCGGCGCCTGGCAGGATCACATCGGCGCGGTGTGCGCCCCGGTCGCCATGGCTGCCCTGATAGATGACGAACGCGCCCTCACCGATCTCGACCTCGTCCGCGCCAAGGTTATAGATTACGTCCGCCGCGCTGATCGCGTCCATACCACCTTCGTTTGTCGCATCCACGTCCATCGCACCCACGCGCGAGGCTGCTGTATGCAGAACGATCAGACCGCTTTCTGTATTTGCAGCAATGGCTTGCGCAGTGGCCAAAACAGCGGCACCGTCAGCCTCTTGCAGCGCACCCTGCCCCACAACAACCAGAGAGGCCTTGCCTTTGATCACATCATCGCCGCCCATATCGACGACTTTTTGCAGTGCTGCGCGGTCATCACCCATGTGGTGATATTTATAGGTCAGATCGACAGCCGGACCGACCAGAGCAACCTCGGCCCCGTGCGCCCATGCTTTGCGGATACGCGCGTTCAAAACCGGAGCTTCCTCACGCGGGTTGGTGCCGATCAACAGAATACGCTCGGCTCTGTCGATATCCTCGATCGCAGCAGTCCCGGCATAAGCCCCACGGTTACCCGAAGGCAGTCGGGCACCGTCGGTGCGACACTCGACGACACCGCCCAGGCTTTCGATCATCTGTTTGAGCGCAAAGGCCGCTTCGACTGGCGCCAGATCACCCACGATACCCGCCGGTTTCTCGGCACCTTTCAGCGCCTCGGACGCTTTGGTCAGCGCCTCGGGCCACGAGGCCGGGCGCAGCTTGCCGTTTTCGCGAATATATGGGCGGTCCAAACGCTGACGCCGCAGACCGTCCCACACAAAGCGGGTTTTGTCGCTGATCCACTCTTCGTTCACACCGTCATGGTTGCGCGGCAGGAAGCGCATGACCTCACGCCCCTTGGTATCCACCCGGACGTTCGAGCCCAAGGCATCCATCACGTCGATGCTCTCGGTCTTGGTCAATTCCCACGGACGAGCCGTAAAGGCGTACGGTTTCGAGGTCAGCGCCCCCACCGGACACAGGTCGATGATGTTGCCCTGCAGGTTCGAATCCAGCGTCTGGTTCAGATACGAGGTGATCTCGGCATCTTCTCCGCGCCCCGTCTGACCCATCTGAGTGATCCCGGCAACCTCGGTCGTGAACCGCACACAACGGGTGCAGCTGATGCAGCGCGTCATCGCAGTGCCAACCAGCGGTCCCAGATCCAGATCGTCCACCGCGCGCTTGGCTTCCTTGAAGCGGCTGCCCGACAGACCATAGGCCATCGCCTGATCCTGCAAGTCACACTCGCCGCCCTGATCACAGATCGGGCAGTCCAGCGGGTGGTTGATGAGCAGAAACTCCATCACCCCTTCGCGGGCCTTTTTGACCATGGGTGAGTTCGTTTTGACCTCCGGCGCTTGCCCTTCGGGGCCGGGGCGCAAATCGCGCACCTGCATCGCGCAGGACGCCGCAGGTTTGGGCGGGCCGCCCACAACCTCAACCAGGCACATCCGGCAGTTCCCTGCGATCGACAAACGTTCGTGATAACAGAAGCGCGGCACCTCGACCCCGGCTTGCTCACAAGCCTGGATCAGGGTCATCGCACCATCGACTTCGATTTCCTGCCCGTCGATATTGATCTTACGGAGGTCAGACATCGTCTAGTTCGCCCTCAAATACACGCCAATGGCGCTGTTTCTTTCAATCTCTGCCCGCCCCAGCGTGCAGAAGGAATTGGGGTTTTCGTAGGTGACGCCGTGTCGGGCCAGATACGCCTCGCCCTTGGCGCGCATCCGGTCCTTTTCAGCATCCGAATCCACATACGCCCGGATTTCATTGTCCGAGTATCCCAGTTTGTTCGCTTGCGACTTCAATCCCCACAGCACACCGATCGCTTTCAGACGCCGCCCGCTGATCGAGGGGCAATACTCTGAAATCTCATTTGCAATGGCGATGTAATAGAGTTCGTTGTCGATCTCTTTGACTTCGCGCAAGGGCGGTTTCGCTTCAACGATGGTGGGCAAAGCCAGCACAGACAGCAGCGTCAACATTTTCACACTGGACATGACAATTCCTTTCGTCTTGGGAAACCCAAGACGACCGGCAGTCGGGGTGCTATGCAATAACATCCCCCGTGTCTTCGAGTGATATGCGAACACACGCGTCATGGTCGCTGGCAAGCTCCTGCAAAGGTCAACTTGTCGTCGCTGACACGCAAGTTCTGGGGTTCAGTATCCGGGCCGACCTTCCACGCGATGCTGGAAGAACCGAAGTTCTTGATGCAGAATTTCGTCCCCTCGTACCGTCCCGCTTCGCGCGCGCCGTCCAACGAGGCAGAAACCCCATTCACAACCACGGTGAATTCGGTCGGCATCTTTTTTTTATCGACGGGCTTTGCTTTGGCCCGAAAATACTTACCGTCAAACAGGACACGATCACTGGACGACGTGATGCCACCGCACGCCGAAACAAGTGACAACGTAAGGACACCGGCCAACACGGACACGCGACCGGCAACACTTTTACGTCCTAGCATCTGATTTTTTCCCCAAGTCTTCATCAAAACGCCGCCACTATTGCCATAATCCCCATCACGACCATGCAGGCCCAGGCGATGACATACAGAACCGAGCGCAAACCAGCAGACGGTTTGCCGATACCGCGAATATGCACCACCAGCATTATCAGGCGCGCCAGCAACGCGACCGAAGCCAGCAGGTTAACCCAAAATGGGCTGGCCCCCATAAGAATGGCCGCGACAATGACCGTCAGATAGGCGGGCAGCGTCTCGGTCCCATTCAGGTAGGCGCGATTCAGGCGATAGGCCTTGTCAGCATAATCTTGTTCGGGTGTGGCCCCCGGCGCCAACCCTTTGCTTTGTTTCGCCAAAGCCGTGAATGGCGACATGAACAGGAGTACGAGCGTGAAGATCACTATCGAAGTAACTGCGTGGGAGTAGTCGGTTAGAAATTCCATCTAGGTCACTCCTTTACCAGAAATCGCCCGATAGCATCTTCGGTTCCTGCCACGCCTCGTCCAAACGCACACAGAGATTTATTGTTTGAAATTTCTACATTTCTGTCGTCGAGAACATTCCTTACTTGCCCCTTAAGCCAATCGGATCTCCCATAGAATAAGAACTTGCGCATTTTTGCCGACGCAATCCCTGAGCCGCAGTCAGTTCTGTCGCGGTCAGTACGTAACTCTGGTAATCTGAACCGCCAACAGTGGCCAGACCGCTGCATCTGTCTTTTATGAAATGAGCCGCAAGAACCTCACCGACAGCCTGATCGTATACCGCACGTTTCGCAGCTGCGGCTGGGGCTGCTACAGCCCCGATAAGCAAGAGTGCGACACAAGTTGTTCGAAAGCTCCGCATCTCGATCACTCCGCCGCCATCGCGCCCATGCGGCCCGATTTCTGGGCCTTGATGCGATCTTCAATCTCTTCGCGGAAGTTGCGGATCAGGCCCTGGATCGGCCAGGCCGCCGCGTCGCCAAGGGCGCAGATGGTGTGGCCTTCGACCTGTTTGGTCACATCAAACAGCATGTCGATCTCTTCCAGCTCGGCCTCGCCGCGCACCAGACGGTCCATCACGCGCATCATCCAGCCGGTGCCTTCACGGCAGGGCGTACACTGACCGCAACTTTCATGTTTGTAGAATTTCGACAGCCGCCAGATCGCCTTGATAATGTCCGTGGACTTGTCCATCACGATGACCGCAGCAGTCCCCAGGCCCGAGCCCAGATCGTTGCGCAGGTGGTCAAAATCCATGATCGCATCGCGCATTTTCTCGCCGCGCACACAGGGTACCGAAGACCCACCCGGGATGACCGCTAGCAGATTATCCCAACCGCCGCGAATGCCGCCGCAATGGGTTTCGATCAGCTCCTCAAAGGGAATAGACATTGCCTCTTCGACCACGCAGGGGTTGTTCACGTGACCCGAAATGGCAAACAGCTTGGTCCCTGCATTGTTCTGACGGCCGAATCCCGCAAACCAGTCCGCACCACGGCGCAGGATGGTCGGCACAACCGCGATGGATTCTACGTTGTTCACCGTGGTCGGGCAGCCATACAACCCCGCGCCCGCCGGGAACGGAGGCTTCATCCGCGGCATACCTTTCTTGCCCTCAAGGCTTTCGATCAGCGCGGTCTCTTCTCCGCAGATATAGGCACCGGCGCCGTGATGCAGGAACAGATCGAAATCCCAACCCGAACCGGCGGCGTTCTTGCCTAGCAGACCCGCGTCATACGCTTCGTCAATCGCGGCCTGCAGCGCCTCGCGCTCGCGGATGTATTCGCCGCGCAGGTAGATATAGCAGGTGTGTGCGTTCATCGCGAAAGACGCGATCAGGCAGCCTTCGATCAACGTGTGCGGATCATGGCGCATGATCTCGCGGTCTTTGCAGGTGCCGGGCTCGGATTCATCCGCATTCACCACCAGATAGGCCGGACGACCATCACTTTCCTTGGGCATGAACGACCATTTCAGACCAGTTGGGAAACCCGCGCCACCGCGCCCACGAAGGCCCGAGTCCTTCATCGTCTGAATGATCCAGTCGCGCCCATTGCCAATCAGGCCAGCTGTGCCGTCCCAATGCCCGCGGGCCTGCGCACCTTTCAGCGTGCGCTCGTGCATCCCGTAGATGTTGGTAAAGATCCGGTCCTGATCCTTCAGCATCGCGTGTTACCTTCAGCTATCCTGACGCATGCGCCAGAGTTGAAATATGTTGACGCCCGCATAGACGAACGCCGCCAGAGCGGCGAGATCAAACAACAACGCATGGCGCGTCGTCAGTTCCAGTGCGGGGCCAATGAACAGGTTCATGGCAAGCCAAATGGTCATCGTCACTGCAATGACGATACCTATGTGACGACCCTTGCGGGCTATGGCCTGTTCTTTGTCCTTGTCCATCTCATCCTTCATGCCCCGGATGGGCATGCGTCCTAGTCTTCGTAAGTGCCGTCTTCCTTGGCACGTTTGGCGAACTCGGTTTCCTCGCCCGCCGCCAGCTTACCGGCCTGTTCGATCCAGCCGTCCCGCTCGATCCGACCTTTGAACTTCAGCCGCGCATCAACCCAAGCCACCTGTTCCGATGTCCAGGCCGCAATCTGGTCGTAGTGGTAAAAGCCCAACTCGTTCAGCGTTTCTTCCAGCTTGGGTCCGACACCTTTGAGCATCTTCAGGTCATCAGCTTTTCCATCGCGCGGCGCGGTCAGGGTTTCCGGCTGGTCTTCTTTCGCCTTCGCCTCTTCGGCCTGTTTCACCGCAGGCTTGCCCGGTGCCGGCGCCTTCGGAGGTTTCGGTGCTGCCTTGGTCGCTGCAGCCTTACCGTCCTTACCCAGCCAAGGGGTCAGGATGGGCACTTCGGTCCCATCAATCCGCTTGACTGTATCGCCCAGATCATTCGCCAGTTCGACACTGGCGTTAAACTGGGTTCGACCACTGTCATATTCCGTCAGACTGGTCAGACCCTTGAGAGGTTCTGCCGCATAACGCCCATTCTGCGGGCCCGGTGTCGGAACTTTGCCCGCAACCAGATCGTCGAGGATTTTGCCAAAGCTCTCGGTGGTCAGGTCCTCATAATAGTCCTTACCAATCTGCGCCATCGGCGCGTTGGTACAGGACCCGAGGCATTCCACCTCTTCCCAGCTCAGCTTGCCATCGGCAGATAGTTCATGCGGCCTGGCAGCGATCTTGTCCTTGCAAACCGCAATCAGATCCTCGGCCCCGCAGATCATGCAGGACGTCGTGCCGCAGATCTGAATATGTGCCACCGAGCCAACCGGTTGCAACTGAAACATGAAGTAGAAAGATGCGACCTCAAGCACGCGGATATAGGCCATGCCCAGCATGTCGGCGACGGATTCAATCGCCGGACGACTCAGCCAGCCTTCCTGCTCCTGCGCGCGCCACAGCAACGGGATAACCGCGCTGGCCTGGCGCCCCTCGGGGTATTTGGTGATCTGCGCTTCGGCCCATTGCTGGTTGGCAGCGGAGAAGGCAAAGCTTTCGGGTTGTTCGGGGTGGAGGCGGCGGAGCATTAGCGGTCAATCTCTCCAAATACGACGTCCATGGTGCCGATGATGGCAGCAACATCGGCCAATTGGTGGCCTCCGGCGACGTGGTCCATAGCTTGCAGGTGCAGGAACCCCGGTGCGCGCAGTTTGGCGCGGTAGGGTTTGTTGGTGCCGTCGGCGACAAGATAGACGCCGAACTCGCCCTTTGGGGCCTCAACGGCGGCGTAGACCTCACCGGCGGGAACGTGGAAACCTTCGGTGTAAAGTTTGAAATGGTGGATCAAGCTTTCCATCGAGGTCTTCATGTCTGAGCGTTTCGGCGGGGTGATCTTGCCGCGCGCCAGAACATCGCCGGGGCACTCACGGATTTTGACGATGGCCTGCTGGATGATCGACAGCGACTGGCGCATCTCTTCCATGCGCACCAGATAACGGTCGTAGCAGTCGCCGTTCTTGCCGACGGGGATCTGGAATTCGAACTCGTCATAGCATTCATAAGGCTGCGCGCGACGCAAATCCCATGCCAGACCAGACCCGCGCACCATCACGCCCGAGAAGCCGTATTTCTGGATGTCATCCTCGGTTACGACGCCAATATCGGCATTACGCTGTTTGAAGATACGGTTTTCGGTCAGCAGACCGTCGATGTCATCGAGAACGGCGGGGAATTCGTGGCTCCACGCCTCGATATCGTCCAGCAGTTCCGGCGGCAGGTCCTGATGGACACCACCAGGGCGGAAATAGGCGGCGTGCAGGCGGGCACCGCAGGCGCGCTCATAGAACACCATCAGCTTTTCGCGTTCCTCGAAGCCCCACAGCGGCGGCGTCAGCGCGCCGACGTCCATCGCCTGCGTGGTCACATTCAGCAGATGGTTCAGGATGCGCCCGATCTCGGAATAGAGAACACGGATAAGCGAGCCGCGACGCGGCACTTCAACCCCGGTCAGCTTTTCGATGGCCAAACACCAGGCGTGCTCCTGGTTCATCGGCGCCACGTAATCCAGGCGGTCGAAATACGGCAGGTTCTGCAGATACGTCCGGCTTTCCATCAGCTTTTCGGTGCCACGGTGCAGCAGACCGATATGCGGGTCACAGCGTTCGACGATCTCACCGTCCAGCTCAAGCACCAGACGCAAAACCCCGTGTGCCGCAGGGTGTTGCGGGCCGAAGTTAATGTTGAAGTTGCGGATCTTCTGTTCTCCGCTCAGCGCGTCCGTGCTGCCGTCATCGTATCTTGAGCCGTCCATCAACGCCCCCGTTTTTTCTTTTTCGCTTCGGCCCGAACCCGAACCTTTTCAGCTTCGGCCGCTTTGGCAGCGGCACCTGCCAGCAGCACCCCCAGCGCACCCAGAATGATAAGTTCACCCATCATCTCAGCGGCGCTCCAACTCTTGCAGTTTCAGCCCAACCCACCACAGCAACGCAATTGTGCCAAATGGAACCAGACAAAGAAGGCACCAGAACTTGTTGATCCCGAAAAACGGCAAAATCTTCACCATCGGAATGATGGTCATTGCAGAAAGGATCAGCCACCAGATGCCACCCATTATTCAGTCTCCTGTTTTTCATCCCCCGGAAGAATGTAGTTCGCGCCTTCCCACGGGGACATGAAATCAAACTGACGGTATTCCTGCACCAACGACACCGGCTCATAGACAACGCGCTTTTGCGCTTCGTCATAGCGCACCTCGGTATAGCCGGTGGTCGGGAAATCCTTGCGCAGTGGGTGGCCGCGGAACCCATAGTCGGTCAGGATGCGGCGCAGGTCCGGGTGGCCCGAGAACAGGATGCCGAACATGTCGAACACCTCACGCTCGAACCAGTTCGCCGAGGGGTGAACGTCAACGATCGAGGGCACCATGTCTTCTTCTCGAATTGAAACCCGCAGGCGGATGCGCTGGTTCTGGTACATCGACAGGAAGTGATACACCACATCGAACCGCTTGGCCCGTTCGGGGTAATCCACGCCAGTGATGTCAACCAGCGACGAAAACTGGCAATTCCGGTCGGATTTCAGGAACTCAACGAATTCCACAAGGTTCGACGGCGCCACATCCACGTTCAGCTCGCCATGGGTCACATCCCAGGACAGAACGCAATCGGCCCGTTTCAGTTCAAGCTGCGCGCCGAGTTCTTTGAGTGCTTCGCTCATCAGCTCTCTCCTCAGCGTACGATGGTGCCGGTGCGGCGGATTTTGCGTTGCAACTGCATCAGGCCATACAGCAACGCCTCGGCGGTTGGCGGGCACCCGGGGACGTAGATATCCACTGGAACCACGCGGTCACAGCCGCGCACGACCGAATAGGAATAGTGGTAATACCCACCGCCATTTGCGCAGGACCCCATCGAGATCACATAGCGCGGCTCGGGCATCTGGTCGTAAACCTTGCGCAGGGCCGGGGCCATCTTGTTAGTCAGCGTTCCCGCCACGATCATTACATCGGACTGACGTGGGGACGCCCGCGGGGCGATACCAAACCGTTCGGCATCATAACGCGGCATCGAGGTGTGCATCATCTCAACCGCGCAGCACGCCAGACCGAAGGTCATCCAGTGCAGCGATCCGGTGCGGGCCCAGTTGATGATATCTTCGGTCGAGGTCAGCAGGAACCCTTTGTCCTGCAGCTCGGCATTCAGGGCCTGGGTGGCGACTTCTTTGTCGACGCCAGCGGTGTTTGCACCCGTCATCACTCCCATTCCAAGGCCCCCTTCTTCCATTCATAGGCAAAGCCGATGGTCAGAACGCCCAGAAACACCATCATGGACCAGAACCCAACATCGCTGATGTCCTTGAAGCCCACGGCCCACGGAAACAGAAAGGCGATTTCCAGATCGAAGATGATGAAAAGAATCGAAACCAGATAGAACCGAACGTCGAATTTCATCCGCGCATCGTCGAAGGCGTTGAAGCCACATTCATATGCGCTGACCTTTTCAGGGTCGGGGTTGCGGACTGCCAGAACCACAGCCGCCAGAATCAGGACGATTCCAAGGCCGACAGCAACGGCCAGAAACACCAGAATCGGGAGATACTCCCGTAGCAGGTCTTCCACGAATAGCTCCTTTCCTGCGCAACCCGGTCGGGGGGCGCCGTCAATTGGCGTGTTGACTGGACATTCTCTATCCGCGCGGGGTCAGAGGGTCAACCGAACACAGTCGCAGACAGGAGTAATAATCCACTTGTCATGCCCTGTGATCCGGGAAAGGTGATTCCTACTGCAACTGCAATGAAATTAAGGCCTAAACCTAACTTTTCCATACAGGTTTTCGCTTTTCAAAGAACGCACCGATTCCCTCCATCGCTTCGTCGGTTTCCCACCGATCCACCAAGGATCGGATCGTCTGGTCAATCACAGCATCGTCAATATTGGGTCCCAGCTTGCTGACCAAATCCTTGGCCGAGGCAACCGCGCCTGGCGCACAGGAAAGATAGGGCAGAACTTCGGCTTCGACCGCATTAGCTAAATCGGTTGCCGGAACGGATTTGGCCAGCAGCCCAAGCTCGACCGCCTCGACAGCATCGAACAAACGGGCCGACATGAACACGCGCCGCGCCCGCGCCTCACCCATCCGGGCAATCACATATGGGCCAATCGTGGCGGGGATCAGGCCCAGCCGCGTTTCGGTCAGAGCCATTTTTACGCTGTCCACACCAATGGCCACGTCGCAAACGGCAGCCAAACCAACACCACCGCCAAACGCATTGCCCTGAATTGCACCGATCAGCGGGCGGGGCATGGTGTTCAGCGCCTGCAGCATCTCGGCCAGCTTGCGCGCCTCGGCAAACCGCGTTTCGGGGTCGGCGGCCATCTGGTCCTGCATCCAGCCCAAATCACCGCCTGCACAAAAACTCTTGCCCGCCCCGGTCAGCACCACCACGCGCACTGTGTCATCTGCACCCAGTTGCGCGGCCGCTTGTGTCAGTTCGGCAATCATCTGCGCCGACATCGCGTTGTGTTTTTCCGCCCGGTCGAGCGTCAAAGTCGCAACTCCACGCGCGTCTGTGGTCACCGAGATCGTTTCAAACATGCCCGCCCCTCACTCTGGCCGCATGGCCCGCGCCATTTGCGCGGCCTGCTCTACGATTTCCAGATCAAGCCCGGTTTCATAGCCCAACCGCTCCAGATGGGCGGCCACGGCCTCGGTCGCGACATTCCCCGCAGCTCCGGGCGCATAAGGGCAGCCGCCCAATCCACCAACTGCCGTATCAAAGGTCCGCACGCCCAGCGCCAGGGCAGCATCAATATTGTCGAGCGCCCGGCCATTGGTGTCGTGGAAATGCCCAGCCAGACGGGTTACTGGCACGCGTTCTCGTACGGCCAAGAGCATATGCGCGATGGTATCTGGCGTCCCCTGCCCGATTGTATCGCCCAATGAGACCTCATAGCAGCCCAAGCCAAACAGCTGATCAGCGACCTCGGCCACCTTCTCGGGCGGTGTTGGGCCATCATAGGGGCAGTCGGTCACGCAAGAGACATAGCCACGCACCGGCAGATCAATGTGGCGCGCGGCCTCGAGGATCGGTGTAAATCTCTCGATGGATTCGGCAATCGTGGCGTTGATATTGGCTTTCGAAAATCCCTCGGAGGCCGAGGCGAATACTGCAATCTCATCCGTTTTGGCCGTCAGGGCGTCCTCATATCCACGCATGTTGGGCGTCAGCGCGGCATAGCGCACCCCATCTGTCCTTTTTATTCCGGCCAAAACTTCCGCACTGCCGGCCATCTGCGGCACCCATTTGGGCGATACAAAACTGGCTACTTCGATCCGGTTGAACCCGGCGCGGCTGAGGCAGTCGACCAGCGCCACTTTCTCGGCAACCGGGATCTCACGCTGTTCATTTTGCAGGCCGTCACGTGGACCTACTTCGAAAATCTCGACCCGCTCACCCATGGCCGCGCTCCTCCCGGTTTTGTTTCGTGTCCTGTTCGGATGGCCTGACTGTGCCACGCGATGCGGCGCGCGAACAGGTCACTCTTCTTTTAATCTGATCAGGGCCGCTCCGGCTTCGACCTGCGCGCCGTCCTCAGTCAGCACCTCGGCAATGACACCGTCGCGGGCGGCCAGAAGGGAATGTTCCATTTTCATCGCCTCCAAAATGGCAAGCCTGTCTCCCTCACTTACCTTTTGACCAACGGCGGCAAACACCGCCTTGACCAATCCGGGCATGGGGGCTTCGATCACGTTAGTATCGCCTGCAGCGCTGGCATCGCGGTCCAGCGGATCAACAATGTCAAACGCCTGCCCGTAGGTGTCAAAGACCGTGATCCGCGCGCCCGAAACCGACACCTGCGGCATTGGGCTGCCGTCAATGGACCAGATACCGTTGCTGCGCTCGGCAATGACAGTATCTTCCCCGACCTGCCAAACCTGACGATTTGAACCTTCAACCTGAACATCAAGATCAAGGGTGTCATCTACCTTTAGCTGAACTGCACGGTGCAACGGAGCCCACAGGGAAAACCCAGTCTCTTCCTTCGTATCGACCAAGTCCAACGCCGTCATCGCAGCCGCCACGCATGTCGCTGCCGAAATCGGAGATACTTCTGTCAGCGCATCAATATCCCGCCCTATCAGCCCGGTATCCACATCACCTGTGGCGAAACCTTCATGCCGGGTCAGCGCGCCCAGAAAGGCGAGGTTGGTCACGGTGCCCGCGACCTCGGTCTGCTGCAGGGCACGATGAAGCTGTTCCAGTGCAACCGCGCGCGTGGGGCCATGGACGATGACTTTAGCGATCATCGGGTCATACCATGGGCTGATCGTGTCACCCGCACGCACTCCGCTATCGGCACGGCAGGCCGTAGGGAATTGCAGATGCGTCAGGCTGCCCGTTGCAGGCAGGAAGCCCTTGGGCACGTCCTCGGCATAAAGACGGGCCTCAAATGCGTGGCCAGTGATGGATAGATCGTCCTGACGTTTCGGCAACGCCTCGCCAGCGGCGACCCGCAATTGCCATTCGACCAGATCGACCCCGGTGATCGCTTCGGTCACGGGATGCTCGACCTGCAGGCGCGTGTTCATCTCCATGAACCAGAACCTGTCCGGACGCAGCCCGTCCGAAGCATCAACGATGAATTCAACCGTCCCTGCGCCCTTGTACCCGATCGCCTCGGCGGCCCGCACGCCCGCCTGCCCCATCGCCTCGCGCATCTCAGCCGTCATACCCGGAGCCGGAGCCTCCTCGATCACCTTCTGGTGCCGGCGTTGAAGCGAGCAGTCTCGTTCAAACAGATGCACCGCATGGGTGCCGTCGCCAAACACCTGCACTTCGATATGGCGGGGTTTGGCGACAAATTTCTCGACCAGAACGGCGTCATTGCCAAAGGCTGTTTTGGCCTCACCACGGGCACTGTCCAATGCTGAGGCGAAATCCTCGGGGCGTTCGACCAGCCGCATGCCTTTGCCGCCACCACCCGCCACGGCCTTGATCAACACAGGGCAGCCGATGGTTTCAGCAGCGCCCGCCAGATGCTCGGGGTCTTGATTGTCACCGTGATACCCAGGAACAACGGGCACACCTGCCTGCTCCATAAGAACCTTGGCCGCATCCTTGAGACCCATCTTGCGGATCGCATCCGCCGAAGGGCCGATAAACGTCAAACCAGCCGCATCGACCGCATCCACGAATTCGGGGTTTTCCGAGAGAAAGCCATACCCCGGATGGATCGCCTGAGCTCCGGTATCCAGCGCAGCCTGAATAATCACGTCGCCCTTCAGGTAGCTTTCAGCGGGAGCCGCGCCGCCGATATGGACAGCCTCATCGGCCATCTGCACATGTTTTGCCGAGGCATCCGCGTCGGAATAGACCGCAACACAGAAGACGCCCATTTTCTGAGCCGTTTCCATGACGCGACATGCGATCTCGCCCCGGTTGGCAATCAGGATTTTATTGAACATGTCTTACCCCTCAACAGCCAGATCTTCGACAAGACGGAAACGTTCGCACAATAACTCCATCTCGGGATCGAAACCGCCATTGCGCTCGAAGTAACGACGGTGATCCTCGCGCCATCCTTCAAGCGTTTCATTCTCACCCTCGGCCAATGCAAAGACCTCAGTCACATCGCAAAAACGACAGATCGTGACATCGACCGTTTCGATCACCAAAGCCGGGGTGTCATCCCATTCCAGAACGATATCGCGTCGCCCGACAACTGGTGTCTCAGGGCTTCCGTCCGGATAGTCGCGCAGCGCCCCACAAGTTGCTTTTTTTTGGCCTGAGCGCACCAATGCCAGCAATTCAGCACTCAAGGCAGCGCTATCGCCGAACTTAAAAGTCTGTGCGTCCGGGTAGCGGGCCATTACTTCTTTCAGGTCCATGCACATCACATCCTGAACACGCCGAAACGTGTCTCTTCAATTGGGGCATTCAGCGCGGCGCTCAGCGACAGCGCCAGCACATCGCGGCTTTTGCGTGGGTCAATGATGCCATCATCCCACAACCGGGCTGAGGCATAGAGCGGGTGCGACTGTTCCTCGAACATCTCCAGTGTGGGGCGCTTGAACTCGGCCTCCTCCTCGGCAGACCAGGTGCCGCCCTGCCGTTCGATCCCGTCGCGTTTGACGGTGGCCAGAACGCCCGCCGCCTGCTCGCCCCCCATCACGGAAATCCGCGAATTCGGCCAGGTCCATAGGAAGCGCGGCTGATAGGCCCGTCCCGCCATGCCGTAATTCCCGGCCCCAAAAGAACCGCCGACCAGCATCGTGACCTTCGGCACGTTCGTCGTGGCCACTGCTGTCACCATCTTGGCCCCATGCCGTGCGATACCCTCGTTTTCGTATTTCCGACCAACCATGAAGCCGGTGATATTCTGCAAAAACACCAGAGGGATTTTCCGCTGCGAACACAGCTCGACAAAATGCGCGCCCTTCTGCGCAGATTCGGAAAACAGCACGCCGTTGTTGGCAATGATCCCGACAGGGCAGCCTTTGACATGAGCAAACCCCGTCACCAGCGTCTCGCCAAAGCGCGGTTTGAACTCATCGAAACGCGAGCCGTCGACCAGCCGCGCGATCACCTCGCGGATGTCATACGGCGTGCGCAGATCGGCGGGCACAACGCCCAGAATTTCCTCGGGGTCATAGGCCGGGTCCTCGGGGCTGGCCCAATCCACCGTCTGCGGTTTGCGCAGGTTCAGCGACCCGACCGCGCGCCGTGCCAGAGCGAGCGCGTGGGCGTCATCCTCGGCCAGATAGTCGGCTACACCAGACAAGCGAGTATGAACGTCGCCGCCACCCAAATCTTCGGCGCTGACGATCTCTCCGGTCGCGGCCTTGACCAGAGGCGGCCCCGCCAGAAAGATCGTGCCTTGGTCGCGCACAATGATCGTCACATCCGACATCGCAGGCACATAGGCCCCGCCCGCCGTACACGACCCCATGACCACGGCGATCTGTGCAATCCCTTTGGCGCTCATCCGTGCCTGATTGTAGAAGATGCGGCCAAAGTGGTCGCGGTCGGGGAAGACCTCATCCTGATTGGGCAGGTTCGCGCCGCCGCTATCGACCAGATATATGCAGGGGAGGTTGTTTTCCTCAGCAATCTCCTGCGCCCGCAGGTGTTTCTTGACCGACATCGGGTAATAAGTGCCGCCCTTCACGGTGGCGTCGTTGCACACCACCATGACCTCGCGCCCCTGCACCCGACCAATGCCCGCGATGACCCCAGCACAGGGCGCAGCATCGCCATACATCGCATGCGCCGCCGTCGCCCCGATCTCAAGGAACGGAGACCCCGGGTCCAGCAAGTTCGCCACCCGACGACGTGGCAGCATCTTTCCCCGGGATTCATGCCGCGCGCGGGATTTCTCACCACCGCCCACGCGGGCTGCTTCGGCGGCGGCAGCGATTTGTGCCAGCGCATCGAGATGAGCGGTGCGGTTTGTCTTGAAGCCCTCAGAGGCGGGCATGGCTTTGGATGTGAGTTTCATTCTTTGCTTTCCTGGTCCATCAGAAAACCCGCCGAAATAAGAAGCATCATCTTTCCTCCAACAACGTCTTCAACCAAACCACTCTTTGGCTCGTTCGCTCCAAGCGACACCCGGCCCCAAGGAGTTTCGCACCTGTTCCCCCTCTCCACTGAAGATACTCCACCAAGCAGTCCGCCTCCCGCATTTCTTCCCAACGTTCTTGTGCTTCGGTTAAACTCGGCACTCTAAAAGGTAGAGAGGAAGCTTTCTCAGCGTCTCCTTCATCAAGCATGCTGTAATGAACCAGCAGGTCTGCGGCACTCTCGTCCACCAGCGTGTCCCAGACCGCTGTTTCAGCTTCGACGCAAAAGTAAATTCCCAGAGTGCTTTGCCCCCAAGAAATATCTTCATTCATGCAATCGCCCGAAAAAGCACCAATACAGTCGGAAAGGTCTGTTGGTGCTCCAGCACTTTCGACACACCCACGGACTTGAGCATCCATGTAGGCTTGGTCCACGGTAGTTTGTCCGTGCTCATCTTGAACTTGATAGCTCTGTGCCCAAAGGTCTTGGGGCAGCACAAAGGTGAGAACTGAAACAGTGCTTAGAGTAAGCAAATCAAAGCTGTGCAACTTATTCAGCATTGTTTGTCCTCCGCCGCCGCTCGCACTTTCAATTCCTTCCGGATCACCTTCCCCGTCACCGTCATCGGCAACTCCTCCAGAAATGCGACCTCACGCGGATAGGAATACTGAGCCAGACGCGCCTTGACCCAGTCCTGCAACTCCGACCCCGAAGCCTCGGCCCCCGGTTTCAGCACCACAAAGGCCTTCACGATCTCGGTCCGTAGTGGGTCGGGCTTGCCGACCACGCCCACGGTCGCCACCGCCGGGTGGGTTAGCAGGCAATCCTCGATCTCGGCCGGGCCGATGCGGTATCCGGCTGAGGTAATCACGTCATCATCGCGACCGACAAAGCGTAGATACTCGCCCTCCCACACGCCGCGATCTCCGGTGATCAGCCAGTCGCCGCGAAACTTCTCAGCCGTCGCCTCGGGCCGGTTCCAGTATTCCAGCAACATCGAGGCCGAGCCGCGCCGGATGGCCACGTCACCCTCTTCATCGATCGGATTGCCGTCTTCGTCGATCACCGCGACTTCATGCCCCGGCACCGGTTTACCGATGCAGCCGGGTTGCACCGGGAAATCCTCGGAACAAGAAGACACGACCATGTTGCATTCGGTCTGGCCGTAGAATTCGTTGATCGTCAGGCCAAACGCCTGTTGCCCCCATGCCAGCATCTCGGCCCCCAGCGGCTCACCGCCCGAAGCGACCGAGCGCAGACCGGGGATTGCCTGATCCGCCGCCTTCAGCATGCGAAGTGCGGTCGGAGGGAAGAACACGTTCCGCACACCGCCGCGGGCGATCACGTCGGCGCAGGCTTCCGGCGTAAACTTTTCCAACCGCGCCGCGACCACAGGAATACCCAGCGCAAGCCCGGGCATCAATACGTCGAACAGACCTCCGATCCAGGCCCAATCCGCAGGTGTCCATAGGCAACCGCCTTCGCGCAGGTGATTGTGGCTGATCGAGACACCCGGCAGGTGGCCGGTCAGAACCCGGTGCCCATGCAGTGCGCCCTTGGGGCTGCCCGTGGTGCCCGAGGTATAGATCAGCACCGCCGGGTCCTCGGGGCCTGTATCTGAGCAGGGGAACGGATCATCCGATGGCGCAATATGTTCGACCAGAACCGGGTGGGCCAGATCGCCCAGCAACGCGGCTCCTTCGGCATCGGTCAGCACCAGACGCGCACCCGCATCCCCCACGCGCGAGGCCAACGCATCCCGCTTGAACAGCTTGAACAGCGGCACCGAAATCGCCCCAAGCTTCCAGATCGCCAGATGCGCCGCCGCACACCAGGGCGACTGGCTCAGCAACACACCCACGCGGTCGCCGGGCTGCACCTGCTGATGCAGTTCACGTGCAATCCCGTCCGTCATGCGCGTGAGTTGACCGAAGGTAACGGTTTCGCGGTACCCGTCTGTCAGATCAACGATGGCCACATTGTCACGAGGATGCGCCAAGCATTGTCGCGCCATATTGAGCTGATCCGGAAAATCCCAGACGCCCGCCTTCCGCATACCGGGTATGCACCTATCGGGATGCATGCGCAAAACCCCTTGTTTTTCTTACCCTTGGCGGGCGCGGACGCCCCCCTGCTTTCACAGGAACTTGATACAGATCAGAGTTCGCAACGGTCCGGTCCTGCACAAGCGACTCATCAACAAATTCAAAGGCCATAAAATGACCAAAACACTCGCCGCTTTGACGCTCTCGACTGCGCTTGTCGCACTTGCCGCCCCTGCAATGGCCCAAAACCAAGGTGACTGGACCGTGGGTGTCGGTGTTGGTTATCTGGACCCGAAATCCGACAACGGAACCCTGGCTGGTCTCGATACCGACATTGACGCAGACACCAGCGCGATCTTCACAGTAGAGTATTTTGTCCAGGACAATCTTGGCATCGAACTGCTGGCCGCGACCCCGTTCAGCCACAGCATCGCGCTGGGGGGCACCGATCTGGCCAGCACCAAACACCTGCCGCCCACCCTGTCGCTGAACTATCACTTCGCGACCAACAGCGCCTGGAAGCCCTATGTTGGCGCCGGACTGAACTACACCATCTTCTTTGACGAAAAATCCGCGCTTGGGGATCTGGACATCGACAACTCCTTCGGTGTGTCGCTGCAAGCCGGTTTGGACTACATGGTCACCGAAAAAGGAGCCGTGCGTCTGAACGTGCGCTGGTTCGACATCGACTCGGACGTCAAACTGAACGGCACCGATATCGGCACTGCAGAAATCGATCCCTGGCTGGTCGGCGTATCCTACGTCCATCGCTTCTGATCCTTGTCTTTAACGCCTCGCCACCCTTTGGCGGGGCGTTTTTCTCAGCGCATTTCGCTCATCAACTCGCGCCCGATCAGCATTCGGCGAATTTCGCTGGTGCCCGCGCCGATCTCCATCAGCTTGGCGTCTCGGAATATCCGGCTGACCGCTGAATCCGACAGGAACCCGGCCCCGCCCATCGCCTGCACAGCCTGATGCGCCTGCGTCATCGCCTGTTCCGAGGCGTAAAGGCAGCACGCCGCTGCATCCTGACGGGTCACGTCACCCCGGTCACAAGCTTTGGCAACTTCATAGACATAAGCCCGCGCGGAATTCATCGCGGTATACATGTCGGCAATCTTGCCCTGCATTAGTTGGAAGCTACCGATCGGTTTGCCGAACTGCTTACGCTCGGCCAGATAGGGCATGATCTCGTCCAGACAGGCAGCCATGATGCCGGTGCCGATCCCAGCCAGCACGACTCGTTCATAATCCAGACCTGACATCAGAACCGCAACGCCCTTGCCCTCTTCGCCCAGAACGTTCTCGAACGGCACTTCGACATCTTCAAAGATCAGTTCGGCTGTGTTCGACCCCCGCATCCCCAGCTTGTCGAAATGCGGAGAGGTCGAGAATCCCTTCATCTCTTTCTCGATCAAAAAGGCCGTGATCCCTTTTGAACCCGCCTCGGGGTCAGTCTTGGCATACACGACCAGCGTGTCCGCGTCCGGCCCATTGGTGATCCAATATTTGTTGCCGTTAAGACGGTAGTGATCGTTACGCTTTTCCGCGCGCAGCTTCATCGACACAACGTCTGATCCGGCAGAGGCTTCGGACATTGCAAGCGCGCCAACATGGTCACCCGAGATCAGGCGCGGCAAGTATTTCGCCTTCTGCTCGTCATTGCCGTTCAGCTTGATCTGATTGACGCACAGGTTCGAATGCGCCCCGTAAGACAGCGAGACCGAAGCCGAGGCCCGCGCCACCTCCTCCACCGCTACGGTGTGGGCCAGATAGGACATCCCCGCCCCGCCATACTCTTCGGGCACGGTGATGCCCAACAGCCCAAGGTCACCCATCTCTTTCCACAGTTCATTGGGAAAGGCGTTCGATTGATCGACCTCGGCCGCCATCGGTTTGACCCGATCCTGCGCCCAGCGATGCACCATCTCGCGCAGAGCGTTCACATCCTCACCCAGATCAAATTGCATTGTGGCCGTGAACATGTTGCGACCTCCTCATCGAATTAATGAACACTTGTTCAATAATTAGGTAACAGCGAATCCTCCACGGGTCAATGAGAAGGCTAGCACCAAAGAAAATGCCACCCCGAACAGGGTGGCATTTTTCAAGATTAAAGCGTGCGCCAAAGGCGCACTCAATTGGATCACGATTGAAACACAGCCCCAACTTCGGCCCGGATGATGCGCGCGATCAGGCGGCAGTCGTCCAGCGAAAAAGTCAACGGCACGCGCATATCCATCACCCCGGCAAGGATACGATCACTTGCGGGCAAAGGCGTGCTTTCGGTATAGCGCCAGCTGTCATAGCGCGAGGTGAATCCCGTCGGCTCCGCCCCACCAAACCACTTAATCTCAACCCCCCGTGCACCGCAACGACGGATTACCTCGGCAATACGTTCGGGCGTCCAGTCGAGCAGCAAGAACTGGATCGACGAACCGACATAGGTCTCTTGCTCGGGACGCTCGACGATGGTCAGACCGGGGGTGTCCCGCAGGCCGGCCGCGATCTCGTCATAGCGTTCGTTCCAGCGCTGCACCTGCCGGTCAAGATCACGCAGTTGCGGGCGCAGGATCGCGGCGCGCAGATTGTCCATGCGGCCGGACACATTGGGCGTGGTGTATTTGATCTTTTCAAACACCTCGGGCCCCGGTGCAGCAAGGTGGCGTTCATATAGCATGTACGAACCCGACAGCATCGTGGCCTTGGCCGCAAGCACGTCGTCATCGGTGATCAGCAGGCCGCCTTCACCGGAATTGACGTGTTTGTACGTCTGGCAGGAATAGCACCCAATCGCCCCCTGACGCCCCGACAATTGCCCGCGCCATGCGGCACCCATTGTGTGGGCGCAGTCCTCGATCACCGCAACGCCCGCCGTATCACACATCTGCATTAACCGGTCCATATCGCACAGATGTCCGCGCATGTGGCTGAGCATCAGCACCCGCGCCTGATCCAGCTTGGCCTCAAGATCATCCAGATCAATCGTCAGATTCTCAGTCACGCCCACAAAAACCGGCCTTGCCCCGACCGAGGCAATCGACCCCGGCACCGGCGCAAGCGTGAAGGCGTTGGTCAAAACCGGATCACCCGGCTGCACCCCCACGGCCCGCAATGCGGTGGCCAGTGCATAACCCCCAGAAGACACAGCCAGACAGTATTTCGCCCCCATTTGCGCCGCGAACTCCTGCTCCAGCAGCGCGGTTTCGCCCAACTCTCCGGGTACGACGTTATAGCGATGCAGACGCCCATGGCGCAGAACGGCCATGGCGGCGTCAATCGCCTCTTCTGGAATAGGTTCCTGCTGGGTGAAGCTGCCAGTGAATGTTTCGGTCATGGGCTAGTTCTGATCCTGCAAAGGGTTGGGGTCAAGAATTTGTGCCGCCGCACCAATCAGTCCGGTGACCAGCTCAGGCAGATCATCAAAGTGATGCAGCAGTGCTTCGGGTTCCAATGCGGCCATATCTTCCCCGGACGGGCCAAACGTCACCAGCACCGAGGGCACGCCCGCTGCCCGCGCCGTATTTCGGTCGGTGTCGGAATCGCCGATCAGCACACACAAATCGGGGTGTCCCCCGGCCCGGCGCGCGGCTTCGCGCAGTGGTTCGGGGTCCGGTTTGCGCACGGGCAACGTGTCTGCCCCCACCAAAGACGCAAACTGATCCCGCACGCCCATCTGGGTCAGCAACTGATGGGCCAGAGCCTCGGGTTTATTGGTGCAGATACCTACGCCATAACCTTGGGATTTCAGTATTTCGACAGCCTCAAGCGCACCGGGATAGAACCGAGTGTGGGTGTCGATGTCCTTCGCGTAAGCCTCAAGCAGGGTGGGATAATAGGCCAGAACAGTATCCTCATCATAAGCACCGACCCGCTTCAGCCCATGGGTCAGCATCATCCGTCCACCCCGCAAGGCAACGGCTGCGTCATCATCGTGAACCAGGACATCCCCATGCCCCATCTGGCGAAAACAGTGGTTGGCCGCAGCCAGCAAATCGCCCGACGTATCGGCCAAAGTTCCGTCCAGATCGAAGATTACTGTGCGCATTGTGCCTCCTGCCTCGGCGGTTTATTGCCGTCTCGTGTTGCAAACGGCAATCTTGTTTGATCCGTGAACCGCTTGCGCCTTTGCCCTCAGCGGATAAAACGGAGCGCAACAAAACACAAAGAGAAATCGATTTCATGAGCACTGCCCTTGTCATCCTTGCCGCTGGAAAAGGCACCAGGATGCATTCGGATATTCCCAAAGTTCTTCATCCCATCGCGCAGGTCCCGATGCTGGTGCACGCCATGCGCGCCGGGGCCGTATTGTCGCCCGAGCGGACCGTGATCGTCACCGGGCACGGGGCTGAAGCCGTAGCCAAGGTTGCAACTGCCGAGGATGAAGCGGCGCAAATCGCTGTTCAGGACGAGCAGTTGGGCACTGCCCATGCCGTCGCGCAGGCACGCGAGGCTTTGGACGGATTCACCGGCGACGTCGTGGTTTTGTATGGCGACACGCCGTTTCTGCAGCCCGATACGCTGGAACGCATGATCGCGGCGCGGGCAGAAAACGATCTTGTCATTCTGGGGTTTGAGGCCGCCGATCCTGCGCGTTATGGTCGCCTGGTGATGAACGGTGACAGTCTTGAGCGGATCGTCGAATTCAAAGACGCATCGGATGAAGAGCGCGCGATAACCTTTTGCAACTCTGGTCTTTTGGCCTGTGATGCGCAGGCGTTGTTTTCCCTGATCGACACGGTAAGAAATGACAACGCGGCAGGTGAGTATTATTTGACGGACGTCGTGGAAATCGCGCGCGCGCGCGGTCTGAAAGTCACCGCAGTCGCCTGTGACGAAGCACAGACATTAGGTGTGAACTCCCGCACCGATTTGGCTGCGGCAGATGCTGTGTTTCAGGCCAGTGCCCGTGCCGAACTGTTGGATCTTGGCGTCACCCTGATGGCACCCGATACTGTTTATCTGGCCGCTGACACCGTCATCGGGCGCGACACTGTGATTGAACCCAACGTGGTTTTTGGCCCCGGCGTCACAGTCGAAAGTGGTGCTACAATCCGGTCGTTTTCGCATTTGGAGGGCTGCCACGTCAGCCGCGGTTCTATTGTTGGGCCCTATGCCCGCCTGCGCCCAGGTGCCGAATTGGCCGAAAACGCCCGCATCGGCAATTTTGTCGAGATAAAGAACGCCGAGATCGCCGAAGGGGCCAAGGTTAACCACCTCAGCTATATCGGTGACGCGTCGGTAGGTGCGGCGTCGAATATCGGCGCTGGAACAATCACCTGCAACTATGACGGTGTGATGAAGCATCGCACCACAATTGGTGAGAATGTTTTTGTCGGCTCAAACACAATGCTGGTGGCCCCGGTGAAGGTCGGAGACGGCGCAATGACAGCCACCGGCACAGTCGTGACGCGAGACGTCGAGCCCGACGCGCTGGCCGTGGCCCGCGCCAAGCAGGACAACAAGCCGGGTTATGCACGTAAATTGTTTGATATGTTGAAGGCGAAGAAGGCTCGCCGCGACAAAGGAGCCTGATCTATGTGTGGAATTGTAGGTGTACTGGGGCAACACGAAGCCGCCCCTATTTTGGTTGAGGCGCTGAAACGGCTGGAATATCGCGGCTATGACAGCGCCGGTATCGCGACGGTCAATGACGGTGAACTTGGGCGGCGTCGGGCTGTGGGCAAGTTGGTCAACCTCAGCGATTTGCTGGTGCACAATCCTCTGCGCGGAAAATCGGGCATCGGGCATACCCGTTGGGCCACACATGGCGCACCATCAGTCACCAACGCGCACCCGCACAAGGCAGGCCCCGTGGCCGTGGTGCACAACGGAATCGTCGAAAACTATCGCGATTTGCGGGCTGAGTTAGCCGAACATGGCGTCGATTTCGTCACCGAGACCGATACCGAAACCGTGGCCCTGATGGCCGAGCATTATCTGAACAATGGACTATCGCCCGTTGATGCGGCGTTCAAAACCATCGAGCGGCTTCAAGGGGCGTTTGCACTTGCATTTCTGTTTGACGGGCAAGACGACCTGATCGTCGCGGCGCGTAAGGGCTCACCTTTGGCCATTGGGCATGGGGAAGGCGAAATGTATGTGGGTTCGGACGCCATTGCGCTGGCCCCGCTGACGGATCGTATCACCTATCTTGCAGAAGGCGACCGGGCGGTCCTGACCCGCACTTCGCTTGAAATCCGCAACGAAGCCGGAGAACTGGCCAACCGCGAGACCCGCCAGATCAAACTGGATCAAACACGGGCCGACAAGGCGGGTCACAAGCATTTCATGGCAAAGGAAATCGCCGAGCAACCCGTGGTGGTTGCCGAGGCAATCCAATCCTACCTGCCCACTGGCGGCAACGAGATAACTCTGCCGTGTGAGCTGGATTTCAGCAAGCTGGACCGCCTGACCATGGTCGCCTGCGGAACTGCCTTTTATGCCTGTCTGACAGCAAAGTACTGGTTCGAACAGTTGGCCAGAATGCCCGTCGAGGTCGATATCGCCAGCGAGTTTCGCTATCGCGAACCTCCGATCCCCGATCGCACGGCGGCCTTGTTTGTCAGCCAGTCGGGTGAGACCGCCGACACGCTGGCCGCGCTGCGCTATTGCGAGGGCAAGGCCGATAAGATCGTTTCGGTGATCAATGTCCCCGAAAGCTCGATCGCGCGCGAAAGCGACATCGCCCTGCCGATCCATGCTGGGGTTGAGATCGGTGTGGCCTCGACCAAAGCTTTCACTTGTCAGCTAAGCGTATTGCTGATGCTGGCGCTCAAGGCGGCTGCGGATCGGGGCACCCTAAGCGATGAGGAACTGGCTGATCATGCCGCCGCATTGCGTGGATTGCCGACCGCACTAAATGCCGCGCTGGATCAGAACCAGTCCATCAAGGCCTCGGCCCAGCGCTTGTCCGAGGCGCGCGATGTGCTGTTCCTGGGCCGCGGCCTGATGTATCCACTGGCTATGGAAGGTGCGCTGAAACTAAAAGAAATCAGCTATATACATGCCGAAGGTTATGCATCTGGCGAGCTAAAGCACGGTCCCATCGCCTTGATCGACAAGCACATGCCGGTGGTGGTCATGGCCCCGCGCGATGCGGTGTTCGACAAGACCGTGTCGAACATGCAAGAGGTCATGGCGCGCAAAGGCAAGGTCATACTGGTCTCGGATGATGACGGCGTTACCGAGGCCGAGGATGGGGTGTGGAGCACTATTCGCATGCCCCATATCCATCCCAGCCTTGCCCCGATCCTGTATTCGGTTCCGGCGCAGCTGCTGGCCTATCATACGGCTGTCGCCAAAGGTACCGATGTGGACCAGCCCCGCAATCTGGCAAAATCCGTCACCGTCGAATAAGCCAAGATCGGGCCGCGCACACGGCCCCGTTTCACCAACAGGGCGGCAAACGTTGAATTTCTATCTGGATCAGATCAAAGCTCATGCCGACCTCGAGCGCGCGAGCCAAATGGCGGCCTATCACAAGGTCGACCGCCCCTATCTGGGTGTCGCGAACCCCGTTCTGAACGACCTGACGAAAGATTGGCGTCAAGACCTGGATGTATCTGAGCGCGTGGAGTTGGCGGATGCCTTGTGGCAGACCAATATACACGAGGGCCGTCTGGCCGCTGCCAAACTGCTGACCCAGGCCCGCATTCGGCCTGAAGGGGCGGTCTGGGATTTACTGCACAGTTGGTTGCCCGATTTCGACGCCTGGGCTACGGCCGATCACGCCTGCATGGCGATGCAAAAACGTCTGTCAGCCGACCCAACCCGGTTGGATCAGGTGGAAATCTGGACGACTTCCGATCATATGTGGACACGGCGCGCAGCGCTGGTTGCCACCCTGCCCTGGACCAAGCAGAATCACCCCAAACCCGACGATCTGGCACGGCGCGACCGCATCCTTGGTTGGGCGGCAAGCTATGTGCCGGACCGGGACTGGTTCATTCAGAAAGCCATTGCTTGGTGGCTGCGTGACCTGTCCAAACACGACGCTGAACGCGTCATCGCTTTTCTGAAAACCCATGGTGACGCGATGAAGCCTTTCGCCCGCCGCGAAGCCGGAAAATACCTGAAAGATCAGTTGGAATAGACCTCAAGTTCAACCAATTCGTCGAATGGCAACAACAAGACCCGCATCGCATCCAGAGACAACCGACTGCCACCGCTTTCGGGCCCTGGCGCTGGAACCAGCGTAATATAAGCCTGCGAGCCGGTTCTGGGAACGACCACGCGACCGGTGAATTCGACGTCGACCAGCGGAGTTTCCAACCAACGACCCGGCGTGGTCGGATCGCCCAGTCCGGCTATGGTCGTCTTTGCGCCCACCCAGCCGGCAGCAGTGGCCGCAACGGGTTCTGGTTCAACTGCTTCCTCTGCCACAACCTCTTCGACCACGGCGTCTTCAGGTTCAGAAGGCGTCTTTTCGCCCCCAAAGACCCGATCTGTCGTGGACCGCACGGTGTCGCATCCGGCCACCAGCATACACAAAGCAAATAGCATATATCTCATGCCATCAACCTATCGCCCTGTGCGCATCTGTACCAGCGCAAAGGAAACTTCGCCCTTGTCGCAGGCAGGTCGCGGCTTTACCTATGTCGCATGACTGCTCCGCTTATCGACCCATTCGCACGTGCGATCACCTATCTCCGCGTCTCTGTTACGGACCGCTGCGATTTCCGCTGTGTTTACTGCATGTCCGAGGACATGAAGTTTCTGCCAAAGAAAGACCTGCTGACGCTGGAAGAGCTGGACCGCATGTGCTCGACCTTCGTGAAGTTGGGGGTTGAAAAGCTGCGCATTACCGGTGGTGAGCCGCTTGTGCGCAGAAATATCATGACGTTTTTCAACAGCATGACCCGCCACCTGGACAGCGGCGCGTTGAAAGAGCTGACGCTGACCACCAATGGCTCGCAGCTGCACCGTTTTGCCGATGACCTTTACGCAGCCGGTGTGCGCCGGGTAAATATCTCGCTGGATACGCTGGACGAAGATAAATTCGCGGCGATCACCCGCTGGGGCCGTCTTAAACAAGTGTTGAACGGCATCGACGCGGCGCAGAAAGCCGGGCTGAGGATAAAGATAAACGCGGTGGCCCTGAAGGGCTTTAACGAAGAAGAATTGCCCACGATCACGGAATGGTGTGCGGAACGCGATATGGACCTGACCTGGATCGAAGTCATGCCCATGGGCGATATCGGCAATGAGGATCGTCTGGATCAATACTGGTCGCTCAAGGATGTTCGTAAGGAATACGAGAACCACTATTCCGTGACCGATCTGGCAGAACGCAGCGGCGGGCCAGCGCGTTATGTTCGCCTAGAGGAAACCGGCCAAAAGATCGGCTTCATCACCCCTCTGTCGCATAATTTCTGCGAAAGCTGCAACCGCGTGCGCCTGACCTGCACTGGTGAGCTGTTTATGTGTCTGGGCCAAGAGGACATGGCTGACCTGCGTGGTCCACTACGCGATCACCCCGATACAGAGCAACCGCTCGAAGACGCAATCCGCGCGGCGATCAACCTCAAGCCCAAGGGACATGATTTCGACTATTCCCGCCAGGCGGTCGACGGCAAGATGAGCCGTCACATGAGCCACACAGGCGGCTGACGTGCCGGACCAGATGGGCCGACCGACGCTGCTGTATCATCTGTATTGCGGCCTGACCTCTGTTGTGGAGCCGTTTGTCTGGCGCACCGTACGGAACAAGCTGCAAGCCGCGGATGTTTCCGTAACCCGACAACAGGAACGCCAAGGCCGTGCCAGCCTGCCCCGCCCCGACGGCCAGATGATCTGGTTCCACGCCGCCAGCGTTGGTGAAACCCTTTCGGTCATCAGCCTGATCAAACGGTTGGGGGAACGTCTGCCGGATGCCGAGTTTCTGATCACCTCTGGCACGCCAACCTCGGCTGCGCTGATCGAAAAACGCATGCCACCACGAACGCGGCACCAGTACCCTCCACTAGACACCGCAAGCCCTGTGCGGCGCTTTCTGGACCACTGGCACCCAAATGCCGGTATTTTCGTCGAAAGCGAAATCTGGCCCCGTCTGATTGTCGAAGGTGCCAAGCGTGGCATGCCCTTGGCTCTGCTCAACGCACGCCTGTCGGACAAATCCGTCGAAGGCTGGAAGAAACGCCCGGACACAGCCCGGTTCATTCTGGATCGTTTTCGCCTGTTCCTGACCCAGAACGACAAGACCGCGCAAAACCTGATCGTGATGGGCGCGCCCGCTGATCGTGTACAGCCGGGCACGAACCTGAAGGCCATGTCTGACCCCTTGCCGATTGATCAGGCCACGTTGTCCGAAATCCGCGCACAGATCGGCGCCCGCCCCGTCTGGATCGCCAGTTCGACACATGCCGGTGAAGAGGAAACCGTTCTTGCCGCCCACGCAGAGCTGCTCAAACGCTGGCCCGACCTGCTGCTGTTGCTGATCCCGCGCCACCCTGAACGCCGCGCCGAGGTCGCCAGTCTGGCAACCCAAGCGGGGCAAACTGTGGCCATTCGATCGAATGACGACAAGATCACCGACAAAACGCAGGTCTACATGGCAGATACGCTGGGTGAAACCGGCACATGGTACGCGCTGTGCCCTATTGTGTTCCTTGGCGGATCACTGAAAGAGATCGGCGGCCATAATCCGTTCGAACCGGCCCAGGCGGGTGCCGCTGTAATCACCGGCCCCGGCAATTTCAACTTTGCCGAAACCTTCGCCCCGCTGATCGAATCCGGCGGGGCGCTACAAGTTCAATCTGCTTCCGAACTGACCGAGGCCGTGGAAACCTGGCTATCGGACCAAACCACGCTGGACACAGCCCGTAAGGCTGCGAAATCCTGCGTAAACACCCAACAATCGGCACTGGATGCAATCGTTGAGACGCTATGCACCGAACTCAGCTTAACTGGGTCGGGTTCAACGTCATCTGACTAAGTTTGTCCCGGGTAGCGCGAGGGGCTGGCCCCTCGCCACCCAACGCCAAGATCAGGCCGCCGGCATCCGCTGTTCGACAATCTCAGCCCACCAGCTGCACCCTGCCGGAATGGCCTCGTCGTTAAAGTTGTACTCAGGGTGATGCACCGCCGCCGTGTCGCCATTGCCAACCAGAATATACGCCCCCGGCCGTTCTTCGAGCATAAAGGCGAAATCCTCGCCGCCCATGATCAACGGCGCTTCGTCGCAATTGCCCGCCACTGAACGCGCGACATCCGCTGCAAAGTCGGTCTGCTCGTCGCTGTTCACCATCACCGGATAGCCCAAGTAATAGGTGACATTGGCCGTTCCGCCAAATGTCGCCGCGATACCGTTGCAAATCTCTTTGATGCGCTTTTCCGCCATTTCCCGCATTTTTGAACTCATCGTACGGACGGTACCTTTGATCTGTACCGTTTGGGGGATGACGTTAAAGGCGGTGGTCGAGGTTTCAAACGACGTAACTGAAACCACGACCTGATCCACCGGATCTGCATTGCGCGACGCCACCGTCTGCAATGCCAGAACCGCCTGCGCCGCCATCACGGTTGTATCGACTGTCTCATGCGGTTTGGCCGCGTGACCGCCCTTGCCCTCAAAGGTGATATCAAATTGATCTGTGGCCGCAAAGAACGCACCGGGACGAATGGCAAAACTGCCGACCGGGCGACCCGGCCAGTTGTGCATGCCATAGACCTCTTGGATGCCCCAACGGTCCATCAAGCCGTCCTCGCACATCTCGCGGCCTCCGCCGCCACCCTCTTCGGCAGGTTGAAAGATCACCACGACGGTGCCGTCGAAATTCCGCGTTTCCGAGAGGTATTTCGCCGCGCCCAGCAACATCGCAGTATGCCCGTCATGGCCACATGCGTGCATCGCCCCATCGGTCTTGGAGGCATACTCCAGACCCGTCGCCTCATGTATCGGCAGTGCATCCATATCGGCCCGCAGACCGATCACCTTGCCCCCCGTGTCGACCTTACCTTTGATCACCCCAACGACCCCGGTGCGACCAATTCCGGTGACAACCTCATCACAGCCGAATTCCTTCAGCTTCTCAGCAACCAGTGCGCTGGTGCGGTGCGTTTCGAATAGAATCTCGGGGTTTTCATGAATATCGCGCCGCCACCCAGTGATTTCACTCTGCAATTCGGCAAAACGGTTTTTGATCGGCATAGTCTTCTCCCATCTTTTTTCTTTGCCCCGGCTTTATCCCGGCGCGGAATTCTCAAGTCAGTCCAAATACGCAGGCCGCAGCGCGCCGGACAGCAGGACAATCAGGATGGCCAAGGGCAACAAAACCATGAATGCCAATCGTAATGTAAGCATCTCGGCCAAAATCCCAATAAGCGGTGGGCCGATCAGTAACCCTCCGTACCCCAGCGTCGCCACACTGGCGATGGCCTGCCCCGGCGGCACATGCGGATCATTGGCTGCCCGGCTGAAGGCCAGCGGCATGATCACAGCATAACCAACCCCCATCAGGGCAAAACCCGCCAAGGCCAATCCCGCCTCTGATGCCGAGATCACACCGAACACGCCAAGTGCCGCGCAAATGCCTCCAAAACGGGCCGTTGCGACAGGACCAAACCGCGCGATTGCAAATCCGCCAGCCAGCCGAAACGCCACCATCGTCACCGAAAACACGGCATATCCCAACGCAGCGACGCTTTCGGCGGCACCGGTCACATCGCGCAGGAATATTGCACTCCAATCCGCTACGGCGCCTTCCCCCAAAGCGCCGCACAGCGCAGTGAACCCAACCAGGATCAACGCACCGGACGGCAGGGCAAAGACACTGCCGTCATGTGAGACAGTTCTGCGCGACGTCCACTTAACCCAGGACAGGGTCAGCGCCAGCGCCACGACAACTCCGCCAGCCAGTAAAAAGTGCTGCATTACTGTCAGTCCCAGCTGCACCGCCCCGTATCCGCTAAGCGCCCCCAACCCGGCGCCCAAACTCCACATCGCGTGGAACGAGGACATGACTGGTTTGTCATAGGCTTGCTCGACCTCGGCGGCCCAGGCGTTCATGGCCACATCCATTGAACCGTGAAAGGCACCGAATACGAACAGGAACCCCGCCAGCACCCAGAACCCATCGGCCACGGCCAACAGGATCAGAGACAACGTGTACAGCACCGCAATAACCCGCGTGATGGCTACGGCCCCGAACCGATCAGACAACCGCCCCGTCACCGGAAAGGAACACACAGCCCCCGCTGCCATGAACAGCAGACCATAGCCCAAAGCCTCATGCGTCAATTCCAGCCTGTCCCGCACGGCTGGAATGCGAGATGCCCAAATGCCAAACAGCGCACCGTTCAGGATGAACATGGCAGCCACCGCCCGCCATGCAGACATAATTCCGATCACAGAAAACTCCCACGCGCAGTTTGCTGTTCCTAAAGCGCCCTAGGTAATTCGCAATTGTGGGCTATTGCAAACGCTTTCGAATCTGACGGATGGCAACCCAGACGCACAGAATGACAGGGATCGTCACAACCGAAGTCAACCGTCCCTGACTGATCCCATCCTCGGTCAGCGGGTAAAGAAAGTCACTGACCAGCGTCACCGCGTAGAAACTGATAGCTACCACAGACAGCCCTTCGACGGTGTGCTGTAGCCGCAGCGCAATCTGGGCACGCCGATCCATGCTTTCCAGCAGTGCCTGGTTTTGCGCACTGCGTTCTACATCGACCCGGGTACGTAACAATTCTCCGGCACGGATCGCCCGGTCGGACAAAGCCTGCAGGCGGCGCTCGGTGGATTTGACGGTTCGAATGGCTGGATCATACCGGCGCATCATGAAATCGGCGAAACTCTGACGGCTCTCAAACCGCTCTTCTCGCAGCACTTCGATCCGCTGGTTCACGATTGCCTCATAGGCCCCCGTCGCCCCAAACCGAAAGGAACACTGGGCGGACAGCGTTTCCAGCTCGGTCGAGGTGGACAATAGATCGGGCAGCAATTCATCTGGGTGGGCCGTGTTGTCGGTCATTTGCCCCATCAACTCGGTCAGCCTACCGTCCAATTCACCGATACGTGGGGTCAGCTGTTTGACGCGGGCAAACCCAAGCATTGACATTGCTTTATAGGTCTCGATCTCACACAAACGCTGAATGATCCGCCCCGTCCTGCGTCGCCCTGTGCCCTTGCTGACAAACAACGCAAAGCGCATATGCCCGGCCGGATCGATACGGAAATCACTGGCACAAATGGCGGTATCGTCCAGCACCCGGGCCACGGCAAGGCTTTCAGGCTCGAACCAGTTCCCCAGAGAGGACCGGACCGCTTCGTCGTCCTTGCGTTCAACCACGCGGAGCATGGCCGACGTCACCCTCTGCCCTGGGCTGGCCATCAACCAATCAGGGGGAAAGACTTCGAAATCTGCCGGGTTGAAGGGGCGATCGCTGACATTTTGTGTAATCGCAGTGTAAGTGACGAATTCGGTATGCTGTTCCCATTTCAACCAATGACGGCCAATCTGACCAGCGTAATGCGTCGCCTCCGGCTGCGGATGTTGTGCGCCGTGGCGATCCAGCAGATTGATCAGATGGGCCAGATCCTCATTTCGGTCCCGCGCCACGGCTGCGTCTGGCTTCTTGATCGCCAAGAACACCACCGTGCACGGCGTCGCGGCCACCGGAAAGGGGCGCGCGTGCAGTTCATTGGCCAGCGCATAGCGCAGCGGGTGATCATCAATGGGCGTCATGCAGAGCTCCGTTTTGTCCGGGGCACTATACGCCACCTCAAAAATACATCAATTCTCTTTTTATTTCATATACTTAAGTGGATACGGCTGTATACATTCCCTCTATCTCATTGATTTGGCTGCCACAGCTCGGTCGGATTGCCCTCGGGATCGTGAATGCAGGCAAACTTTCCCACCTCACTGTCCCACTCAGCACGTGTTTCCACGGTGATCCCGGCGGCCTCAAGCTGCGCTATCAGCGCCGCCAAATCGTCTTCTTGGAAATTGATCATCCATTGCTGATCTGCGCGGCCGCAGTATTCCGTATCTTCGGCAAATGGGGCAAAGACAGTAAACCCTTCGCGCTGCTACCAGGGCAAAGGATCGTAATGATTGACGCCCAAGTGTTTCTCATACCACGCGCTCAACGCGTCTGGGTCGCGGGCCCGAAGGAACACACCACCTATGCCGTTTACTTTCTGCGTGGCTACTCTCCTGACACCCACCACGTCAGACCAGTCTATCAAAATCCGCCTGCTTCATCTGGCTACAAATATCCCCAAGGTCCGGAGGCAGAGCCTCCTTCACTACAAATAAGAAAAGGGCGCCCGAAGGCGCCCTTTGCAATTTGGTTACACCCCAAGCTCAGTCGATCATGGGCAGAAGCTTGTCCAAGCTGGCCTTTGCGTCGCCATAGAACATGCGGGTGTTTTCCTTAAAGAACAGGGGGTTTTCGATGCCCGAATACCCGGTGCCCTGGCCGCGTTTGGACACGAACACCTGTTTCGCCTTCCAGCATTCCAGAACCGGCATGCCGGCGATGGGGCTGTTGGGGTCTTCCTGTGCCGCAGGGTTCACGATGTCGTTCGAGCCGATGACGATGGCCACATCCGTTTCGGGGAAGTCGTCGTTGATCTCGTCCATCTCCAGCACGATGTCATACGGCACCTTCGCCTCGGCCAGCAGCACGTTCATGTGGCCCGGCAGACGGCCCGCGACCGGGTGGATCGCAAAGCGCACGTTCTTGCCCTGGGCGCGCAGCTTGCGGACCAGTTCGGATACCGACTGCTGCGCCTGCGCCACGGCCATGCCATAGCCGGGGATGATGATGACACTGTCAGCATCGTTCAGCGCTGCGGCCACACCATCGGCCTCGATGGCAATCTGCTCACCCTCCACGGCCATCTGTTCGCCCTGCGGGCCACCAAAGCCGCCCAGGATTACGCTGACAAAGTGACGGTTCATCGCCTTACACATGATGTAGGACAGGATCGCACCGGACGAGCCCACCAGCGCACCAACCACGATCAGCAGGTCGTTGCCCAACGAAAAGCCAATCGCCGCCGCGGCCCAACCCGAATACGAGTTCAGCATCGACACAACCACGGGCATGTCGGCACCGCCGATTCCCATAATCAGGTGATAGCCAATGAACAGCGCGGCCAGCGTCATCAGGAACAGCGGGAAGAAGCCGCCGGTCGAGGTGTACCAGACCAAGCAGATCAGCGAGAGACCTGCAGCCGCCGCATTTAGCGCATGACCGCCCGGAAGCTTGGTCGCCGCCGATGTGACCTTGCCGGCCAGCTTGCCATAGGCCACGACCGACCCGGTAAAGGTGATCGCACCGATGAAGATGCCCAGGAACAGTTCGACATGCAGGATTGCCAACTCAGCCGAGGTTTTCTTGGCAATCAGCTTGGCGAATGCCCCCAGATCAGAAAGGTCCGCTTCTTTTGCACTGTCGGCAATGGCCATGACCTGCGCCACGTTGCCAATCTCAAAATGTGCGTTGAAGCCAACGAACACAGCCGCCAGACCAACCAGCGAGTGCATCGCAGCCACCAGCTGCGGCATCTCGGTCATCTGCACGCGTTGTGCGACGTACTGACCGATCAGGCCACCGCCCGCAATCAGCAGCAGCGACAGCAGCCACAGCCCCGAACCGGGACCAACCAGCGTGGCAAAAACCGCCAGCGCCATACCGACGATGCCATACCAGACCGCGCGCTTGGCACTTTCCTGGTTCGACAATCCGCCGAGCGAAAGGATGAACAGAACAGCCGCAACAACGTAGGCGGCAGTAGTGAAGCCAAATTCCATGTGCCCGGCCTCCTTAAGATTTCTGGAACATGGCGAGCATGCGCCGGGTTACGAGGAAGCCGCCGAAGATGTTAATCCCGGCCATGAAGACAGACAGCGCCGCCAGCAGAATAACCAGGAACGACCCCGATCCGATCTGCATCAAGGCCCCAACAATGATGATCGACGAGATCGCGTTGGTGATCGCCATCAGCGGTGTGTGCAGACTGTGTGCAACGCCCCAGATCACCTGGAAGCCCACAAAGATCGCCAGCACAAAGACGATGAAGTGCTGCATGAAGCTGGCCGGAGCGATCAGCCCCACCAGCAGCATCAGCGCGCCACCGACACCCAGCAGGGTGAACTGCTGTTTGGTCTGCGCCTTGAAGGCCGCAATCTCTTGCGCCTTTTTCTCTTCCGGGGTCAGTTCCTTGACCTCGGGTTTTTTCTGCGCCGCAATCGCCTGCACCTTAGGCGGTGGCGGCGGGAAGGTGATCTCGCCCTCATGGGTCACGGTCGCGCCACGGATCACGTCATCTTCCATGTCGTGATTGATCTGACCGTCTTTCTCAGGGGTCAGGTCCGTCATCATGTGGCGGATGTTGGTCGCGTACAGAGACGACGATTGCGCCGCCATCCGGCTGGGGAAGTCGGTATAGCCGATGATGGTCACGCCATTGTCGGTCACGACCTTCTCATCCGCGACGGTCAGCTTGCAGTTGCCGCCCTTTTCCGCCGCAAGGTCAACAATGACCGAGCCCGGCTTCATCGCCTCGACCATATCCTTGGTCCAAAGCTCGGGCGCTTCGCGGTTGGGGATCAGCGCCGTGGTGATGACGATGTCCATTTCCGGCGCTAGTTCACGGAACTTGGCCAGCTGCGCCTCGCGGAACTCGTCCGACTGGACGCTGGCATAACCACCGGTGGCCGCGCCGTCCTGCTGGTCTTCTTCAAAATCCAGATAGACAAACTCGGCGCCCATGGATTCGACCTGTTCGGCCACTTCGGGGCGCACGTCGAACGCGTAAGTGATCGCACCCAGCGAGGTCGAGGTCCCGATCGCCGCCAGACCGGCAACACCGGCCCCTACGATCAGCACCTTCGCAGGCGGCACCTTACCGGCCGCCGTCACCTGACCGGTAAAGAACCGGCCAAAGTTGTTGCCCGCTTCGATTACCGCTCGGTAACCGGCGATATTGGCCATTGACGACAGCGCATCCATTTTTTGTGCGCGGGAAATACGCGGCACCATCTCCATGGCGATGACGTTGGCGCCCTTGGCCTTAGCCGCTTCCATCCCTTCTTCGTTCCCTGCCGGGTTGAAGAAGGAAATCAGCGTCTTGCCCTTGGTCAGTCGCTTTAGCTCGGTTGCGTCGGGCTGTCGGACCTTGGCAACAATGTCAGCCGCTTTCCACAGCGATGCGGCGGTCTTGACCAACTCAACGCCTGCAGCCTCATACGCCGCATCCGAAAAGCCCGCAGCAGCCCCAGCGCCTTTCTCAATCAGGCACTCATAGCCCAGTTTCTGCAACTGCACCGCAGAGTCCGGCGTCATCGCAACGCGGTTCTCGCCCTCATATATTTCCTTCGGTGTGCCTATCTTCACTGGCAGTCCCCCTAGTTCTCACTCAAGCTGAGCGGGTGGTCGGTATTCTTCGTTAAGCAAACATGTATCTTGCGCAACATTATTTCGCAAGTGCAGCATTCACGATATGATATTATCGGTCTATCCATCCTAAACCCACCGGCGGGTTTTACGTTCGTAACGGGCAAAATCAGCGTGAAAAGTACGGCGCAGGCGGTCTTCTTCGGGCAGAATGAACCGGCGCTCAAGCACCCAGACGAAGATTGGGATAAGGATCAGAGACAGCACAGCATCAAACCGTAAAACCAAACCAGCCAGAATCAGAACATCGCCAACATAGATCGGGTTGCGGCTGCGTTTATAAATGCCTGACTGAACCAGCGCCGAAGGTGTTTCGTGCGGGATAACGGTTGTTTTGTGACGGCGAAACTCCATAATCGCCAATACGGCGAGCAGAATGCCGCCCCCGATCAGCAACCCGCTTAACAAGTCAGTCAGTCCACCGTCCAGCGACAAGCCCAGGGGGAAATGACGCGCCTGCAGCCAGGCCAGAAAAGCGAACCCAACAAGCCAGACGGGCGGTATGTCGATCCGGTGCATGCGCATCCCCGCAACTGACAACATGCACAGGCATGTCGTTTCTGGCCGATGTCCTACCGCTTTCGAACCGAAATGGCAAAAGCTCAGGTTGTCGCATCAATGGACAGGCCGATACGGATCGGCTAGGCCGAAAGAAAGCAACACAACACAAAGTAGTGAGCCGCCCATGACCGACTTTGCCGCGACCAAAGCCATGTTCGATCTGCCCGAGGATGTCATTTATCTGGACGGCAATTCGCTGGGTCCGTTGCCGCTGGCTGCCAGTGATCGTGTCAGTGACATGATGGTCAAGGAATGGGGCCAGATGCTGATCACCGGCTGGAACAAGGCCGGATGGATGGGTTTGCCGACCGGCCTGGGCGACCGCATTGGCCGTCTGATCGGCGCGGAACCCGGGACGGTTGTGACCGGCGACACCCTGTCGATCAAAGTGTATCAGGCCGTGGCATCTGCGCTGGAACTGTGCCCGGACCGCAAGGTGGTCCTGTCGGATAACGGCAACTTCCCGTCTGATTTGTATATGGTGGACGGGCTACTACGCTCGCTGGGGCCGGGTTATGAACTACGCGTTGTCGCACCCGAGGACGTGGCCGCTAACATAACCGACGACGTCGCCGTGTTGATGCTGACCGAGGTGGACTATCGCAGCGGGCGCATACACGACATGAAGGCGCTGACCGAACTGGCACATGCAAACGGGACGGTCACTGTCTGGGATCTGGCCCATTCCGCCGGAGCTATCCCAGTGGACCTGTCCGGCTGCAACGCCGATTTCGCGGTGGGCTGCACATATAAATACCTTAACGGGGGCCCCGGTGCGCCAGCCTTTATCTATGTCGCGCCACGCTTGACAGATCGCGCCCGTCCGGCCTTGTCAGGTTGGCTGGGGCACGAGGCACCCTTCGCCTTCGACCTGGACTACCGCCCCGGCAGCGGGATCGAGAGGATGCGGGTCGGCACCCCTCCGATCCTTCAAATGACCGCCCTGTCCGCCGCGATGGACATCTGGGACATGGCGGACATGGCTGATGTGCGCGCCAAATCCATCGACTTGACCGAGTTGTTCATAGCCCGTGTCGAAGGCACCTGCCCTGAGTTGGAACTGGCCAGCCCACGTGATCCGCAGCAGCGCGGCAGTCAGGTCTCGTTTCGGTTTACTGAAGGTTACGCCGCCATGCAGGCTCTGATCGCGCGCGGCGTGATCGGAGATTTCCGTGCGCCGGATATCATGCGCTTCGGGTTCACGCCTTTGTATATCGACGCGAGGGACGTCGAGCGCGCTGTCGAAATCTTGGCTGACATTATGCAAAACCGTTTATGGGATGCACCGGAATTCAAAGTGCGGCAGCGGGTTACCTGACCTCAAGCCCCGCACCGATCAACGCCGCGATCTGCGCAACCTGCTGTTCATAGACCTCTGCACCTGCACCGATCAGCTTGAGCCCCTTAAGCGTGGCCGTAATCGTCCGACCAGTCTCGGCCGCACCGGCCAGCAGGCGCACCCGCCCGGCTCGTTCTTGCTGTGTCAGCCAATCCGCGTATAGCCCTGACAGTTTAGCCTCACCCTCCTCGATGATCTCGGCGGACAAGGATTTGGTGTTGTCCAGCATCTCAAGCCCATGAGGCGAGGCCAGTATCGCGGCCATCCCTGCCGTCTGCGCCTGAATCGCACTGGCTAGAACCTCGGACACTGAACCTGACGTTGCCAGCGCCTCGGCAACAGCCGCGCATTTTTCGACATAGTAGATCTCGGTCAGTTTACTGACGATCGCCTCTTTGTTCTTGAAATGCAGATACAGCGCCGGCCGGGACATCCCCGCCCCCTGCGCAATGTCATCCATCGAGGTTTTTCGGTACCCATAGGCGGCAAAAGCCTGAAAAGCCGAGTTCAGGATGGTTTTTTGCCGTAAATCTTCAACTGCTTCCGTCATACCAGAACCTTTGACATTTTTTGTATATTTTGTCAATTGACACACTGACACTTTGCGCTAAATATGTCAGCAACCAGCCACAGCCAGATGAGGTGCGCCATGGCGACCACCCTGAAGATTAACGGTAAGCAACATCGGGTTGACCTGCCCGATGACGTCCCCTTGCTTTGGGTCTTGCGCGATGAGGTCGGCCTGACCGGCACCAAATTCGGCTGCGGCGTGGCGGCCTGTGGTGCCTGCACAGTTCATATTGATGGCGAGGCTGTGCGCTCGTGCCAGGTGAGCCTGTCGGATGTTTGGGGCGATGTCACCACGATTGAAGGTATCGGGACGCCGGGTACGATGGCGACAATCCAGCAAGCCTGGGTCGATCATCAGGTGGCGCAGTGCGGATATTGCCAGTCGGGCCAGATCATGCAGGCCGCTGCGTTGCTGGCTGAAAACCCTGCACCTTCGGACGCCGATATTGATGAGGCGATGCAGGGCAACCTGTGTCGTTGTGGCACCTACCCCCGTATCCGCGCTGCGATCCATGACGCGGCTGGCAAACTGAAGGAGGCGTAACTCATGGCTTCTGTTGGTAAAATCCTTCGCCGCACTTTCCTGATCGGCTCGGCCGCAATTGTCGGCGGCGTAGCATTCGGCGCCTATTATGTCAGCCGCCCCGCCGCGAACCCGCTAAAACCTGGCGAGGGTCAGGCGGCGTTGAACCCGTTTGTCCTGATCGACCAAAACGGCGTAACCCTCTTTGCACCGCGCGCTGAAATGGGTCAGGGTGTCAAGACCACATGGGCCGCGCTGATTGCCGAGGAATTGGACGTGGATCTGAACCAGATCACTGTGCTGCACGGTCCGGCGGCAGCGGCCTACTATAACTCTGCCATGCTGGGGGAAGGTCTGCCTAACAAGGGTTATGACATATCGGACTTCCAGCACAATCTGGGCGAAGCGCTGGGTGTGCTTGGCAAAGCTCTTCACCTCCAGGTCACCGGCGGGTCGACATCGATGAAGGATGGGTTCGAGCGGATGCGTCGGGCCGGTGCCTCGGCCCGAGACACGCTCAAACGCGCTGCGGCCCTTCGTTTAGGTGTTGACCCGTCGGAACTGGGAACTGCCGCAGGGCATGTCATCGCGCCAAATGGCGACAAGATTGCCTATACGGACTTGGCCGTAGACGCCGCCGGACTTGAGCCGGTCGAAGTGCCCCTTCGCGATCCGTCCGAATGGCGTTATCTGGGCCAAACCCAGCCGCGTCTGGACATGGTCGAAAAGGCAACTGGTACCGCCGAGTTTGGCGTCGACGTTCGCCTGCCGGGGATGAAATTCGCGGCCGTGCGCATGAACCCCAAGCTGGGCGGCGCGATGAATGGTTTTGACGACAGCGCCGCGCAATCCATGCCGGGGGTCGAGAAAATCGTTGATCTGGGCACAGGTGTCGCCGTGATTGCCAACAACACGTGGCTCGCCAATCAAGCAGTCGAGGCCATCGACGTGGATTGGGGTGACGCCCCCTACCCGCCCGAGACGGATGGCATTTTCACCAAGATCGCCGAGGCGTTTGATGACTCGGCGAATTCGACAATGCGCGACGATGGCGATGTCAGCGTCACACCCGAAGGCGCAACCGAGATTACCGCAGAGTATCAAGTGCCATATTTGGCCCATGCCACGATGGAGCCGATGAACGCCTCTGCGCTGTATACCGGCGATGCGTTGGAGCTGTGGTGCGGCAATCAGGCCCCAACCCTGATCCGGTTTCGCGCGGCCAACACCGCTAATCTGGACACCGAAGCGGTACAGATCCACACCACATATCTGGGTGGTGGGTTTGGTCGCCGGGGTGAACTGGATTTCGGCGAGATTGCCACCAAGGTTGCCATGGCCATGCCCGGCACCCCGGTTCAGACGACCTGGAGCCGCGAAGAAGATATGCGCCACGACTATTACCGCCCCGGCGCCATTGCCCGGATGCGCGGGGCAGTGCAGGACGGCAAGGCAGTTCTGATTGACGGCAAAGTTTCGGCGCAATCCTGCACTCAGCAGGCCGTGACGAGATACACTGGCATGCCTGGTGCCGGCCCGGACAAGGTTCTGGTCGAAGGTTTTTTCAACCAGCCCTACGCGGTGCCGAACTACCGCATGAGCGGCCACATCCCCAAACTTGACGTCCCCGTCGGGTTCTGGCGGTCGGTCGGCAACAGCCATAACGGCTTCTTCCACGAAACCTTCATGGATGAGATGGCCTATGCCGCGGGCCGCGACCCGCTGGAATTCCGGTTGGAACTGATGAAGAGTGAACATGCACCCTCGGCCGGATGCCTTGAAGCGGTGCGCGAAATGTCCGGTTGGACCGGGCAGACACCGGACGGCGTGGGGCGCGGCGTGGCGTTCACCTACAGTTTCGGTACTCCGGTCGCACAAGTGATCGAGGTGGTAGACGAAGACGGCACCATCCGCATCAACAAGGCGTGGATTGCCTGTGATATGGGGCTGGCTCTGGACCCCGAGAACGTCAAAGCGCAGATGTTCGGCGGCATGATGTATGGTCTGTCAGCAGCCTGCTTCGGCGAGATCACCTTTGCCGAAGGTGAGGTCGAGCAATACAACTTCCCCGACTACGATGCGATCCGAATGCATACTGCTCCGCAGGTTGAGGTGCGCGTGCTGGAAACCAACCGCCACATGGGTGGCGCGGGCGAACCCGGAACGCCGCCATCAATGCCGGCGCTTGGCAATGCGTTGTTTGATCTGACCGGAGAACGCGCCCGAAAGCTGCCTCTGAATCAGCAGTTTGATCTGTTGATTTGATTGCAATGCGCCAGTCCCCTTTGTGGATCAGCGCGACATTCACGCCCGTTGCTGTACCAGACTGGCATCCGAACCGGTGGCCCATGCCCGTACTGCGGCACCGAATGCCTCGAACAAAGGTCGGGAAACGGGATCGTTCATTGCATCCCATTCAGGGTGCCATTGCACCGATAGAGTAAAGCCTGGCGCATCCTTGATATAGATCGCCTCGGGCGTACCATCAGGCGCGTGGCCGTCGATGACAACACGGTCACCGACCGTCTTGATACCCTGCCCGTGCAAAGTGTTGGTCATCACTTCGGGCGCGCCGAATAGTTGGTGGAATACGCCACCTTCGTCCAGTGTCACCACATGTCGCAAGGCAAACTTCTCTTCCAAAGTTCCGTCCGGGGGCATGCGGTGGTTCATTCGACCCGGCAAATCGCGTATTTCAGGATAGAGCGTGCCGCCCATGGCGACGTTGACCTCTTGAAACCCGCGGCAGATGCCCATGAAGGGCTGACCACGCTCAACACAGGCGCGAACCAAAGGCAAAGTGACCGCATCCCGCGCCCGGTCGAACTCACCATGCGCGTCAGTGGCGTCCTCGCCGTATTCTTCGGGATGTACATTCGGGCGCCCACCGGTCAGCAGGAACCCGTCGCAGACCTCAAGCAATTCCTCAACCGTGACAAAGCGCGGGTCGGATGGGATCAGCAGCGGCAGACAATGCGAAACATTAGCCACGGCCTCAGAGTTCATCGTTCCACCCGCATGGGTAGGGTATTCATCGTTCATAAGGTAAGAGTTGCCGATGATACCGACGACAGGTCGAGACATTCCGCATTCCTTGCAGTTTCTGTAACTAACAGGGAAGCTATCCTCAGCAGAAAGAACGTGCAACAGAACACGTCCTGCATGACGGCGCAAGGACGTGTTCAACTGCGCACAAAACGTTCGGGCTATACGGCAAATGTCGGAACAGAATTACAAATGATACCAAGTTTTTGAGAGTTTTTCCCTATTCTCTGGAAAAACCAGCACCACAGGCTGATCGAAATCAGGCTTCTCCGGTCAGGCCTGCCCCCTCGACCCCGGTCATACCCGCAACGACATCATTGTCCGATGTGTCGCCTGTCACACCAATGGCCCCGATCACCGCGCCCTTGCGATCACGCAGCAAAATTCCCCCCGGAACCGGCACAACCTGACCACCATAAACGCCGTTCACCGCATTCATGAAATAAGCCTGAGCTTCGGCACGTTGCATTTGCGCAGTGCCCGCCATGCCCAGCATGACCGACCCATAAGCCTTACCATGCGCGATAGCGAAACGGCCGGGCGCTGCGCCATCTTCACGTTCAAACGCGATGACGTGCCCACCCGCATCCAAGACCACGACCGAGAGCGGCTTCAGCTCCATCTCGCGGCCTTTCTCAAGAGTTTTGCGAATGATCGTGCGGGCTTTGCGCAGAGAAATGGTCATGGTGTGTCCTAACGTTTTTGCGAAGTTAAAGGCTGGCTTTCAGTTCAAGACGGCGCGCATGCAGAACCGGCTCGGTATACCCCGAAGGTTGAATACGTCCCTTGAATACCAGATCACACGCGGCCTGGAAGGCGATCCCGTCGAACCCCGGCGCCATCGGCGAGTATTCAGGATCATTTTCGTTCTGACGGTCCACCACGGCAGCCATTTTTTGCATCGCAGCCATCAATTGTTCTTTACTGACGACACCATGATGCAGCCAGTTGGCCAGCGCTTGCGAGGAGATCCGGCAGGTTGCCCGATCCTCCATCAGACCCACATCGTTGATATCCGGCACTTTCGAGCAGCCCACGCCCTGATCAATCCAGCGCACGACATATCCCAAAATGCCCTGAGCGCTGTTTTCGATCTCACGCGTGATCTCATCTTCGCTGAGGTTGCGGCCATCCAGCAGCGGTATCGTCAGCAAATCCCGCAATGTGCCACGGGCGCCACCAGCGGCCAGTTCGTCCTGACGGGCCAGAACGTCGACCTTGTGGTAATGCGTGGCGTGCAGGGTCGCAGCGGTCGGTGACGGCACCCAGGCGCAGGTCGCGCCGGATTGCGGATGGCCGATCTTGACCTCAAGCATCTCACCCATACGGTCGGGCATCGCCCACATGCCTTTACCGATCTGGGCCTTGCTCTTCAGGCCGCAAGCCAGACCGATATCGACGTTACGGTCTTCGTAAGACGCAATCCAGGGCGTGTTCTTGATGTCGCCTTTGGGCAGCACCGGACCTGCTTCCATCGAGGTATGAATCTCGTCCCCCGTCCGGTCCAAAAAGCCGGTATTGATGAAAGCCACGCGCGATTTCGCAGCTCGGATACATTCCTTGAGGTTGGCCGAAGTGCGGCGTTCCTCATCCATGATGCCCAGTTTTACGGTGTTGCGCGGCAGACCGAGAATGTCTTCGACCAAGTCAAAAATCTCGACCGAGAATGCCACCTCTTCCGGCCCGTGCATCTTGGGTTTCACCACGTAAACCGACCCGTTGACCGAATTGCCGCCTTCGCGCTGCAGATCGTGCATTGCGATCACAGTGGTGCAGAGCGCATCCATTAGACCTTCACCGGTCTCATTGCCGTCGGCATCCAGTACGGCGGGGTTGGTCATCAGGTGACCCACGTTACGCACCAGCATCAGCGAGCGGCCTTTCAGCGTTGCCTGCTCTCCATCTGCGGTGGTGTAATCGACATCCTCTGCCAGCTTGCGGGTGAAGGTATTTCCGCCTTTGGAAACCTCTTGCGTCAAGTCACCTTTCATCAGGCCCAGCCAGTTGCCATAGGCCACAACCTTGTCTTCGGCATCAACACAAGCAACCGAGTCTTCGCAGTCCATGATCGTTGACAAGGCCGCTTCGACGACCACATCGGCGATGCCTGCCGGGTCGGATGCGCCGATCGTGCTGGACGGATCGATCACGATTTTGACGTGCAGACCGTTGTTCTTCAGCAGTACGAATTCGGGGTTTTCAGCGGCGCCGCCATATCCAACAAAACGCGAGGAGTCCGCCAGCGCGGGCACCAGTGCTCCGTTTTCCACACGCAGTCCCGAGACATCCGCCCACGAACCGCTGGCCAGCGGTGCAGCGTCATCCAGAAAACCTTTGGCCCAGGCGATCACCCGTGCGCCGCGTTCAGTGTCATATCCTTTGCCAGTGGGAAGATCACCCATCGCATCAGTGCCATACAGCCCATCATACAAACTGCCCCAACGGGCGTTCGCAGCGTTCAGGGCAAAACGGGCATTGGTAATCGGAACAACCAACTGCGGCCCGGGGATTGCTGCGATTTCGGGATCGACATTTGCCGTTTCAATCTGGAAATCGGGACCTTCTTCTACCAGATACCCGATTTCTCGCAGGAATGCCTCGTATGCGGCGGCATCATGGGCCTGCCCCTTGCGTTCCAGATGCCAACCATCAAGACGGCTTTGAATTTCCGACCGCTTGGCAAGTAGTTCCCGATTTTTTGGGCCAAGCTCATCAACCAAGCGGGCGAAACCGGACCAGAACACCTCGGGCGTGACACCTGTTCCAGGCAATGCCTGATTTTCGATGAAAGCCGCCAGCTCCCAGGCAATCTGCAGCCCTTTCCGGGTTTCTCTGCCGCTCATAAGTCAATTCTCCCGCATTGTGTACGTTGGCATGCAGGCGTCAATTAGTGCGAAAGTTTCCGATAGGCAACAGACCCCTCAAGTTTCCGGTGGAATTTGAAGACCAAATTGACCTGCCTGGCGGCTCGGAATACCCAGCATCGGCTTGCGGCTGACAAGTGATCCCCATAACGTCACGCCAGAACTCAACCGATACGAGGCCCCCGATGCGTGACGCTGCCCCCACCACGATCTATCTGAAAGATTACACGCCTTTTGGCTATCTTGTGGACAGCGTGCATCTGACGTTTGATCTGGCAGATCATGCCACACGCGTTACGTCTCGTATTGCGTTCCGCCCCAACCCCGAGGCAACGGATCGTACGTTTTTTTTGCATGGCGAAGACCTGACCCTGATCTGGGCGGTTGTTGACGGGGTCGAAGTCACCCCCAATGTCACCGACAAGGGCTTGACTGTTGAAGTCCCCAATGCGCCCTTCATCTGGGAGGCCGTTGTCGAGATCGACCCCGGTAACAACACCGCGCTTGAGGGCCTGTATATGTCGAACGGCATGTATTGCACCCAGTGCGAGGCTGAAGGTTTCCGCAAGATCACCTATTACCCCGACCGGCCCGACGTGATGTCCGTGTTCACCGTACGCATCAACGGTGACTTGCCGGTCTTGCTGTCCAACGGCAACCCCTCGGGCAAGGGAGAAGGCTGGGCTGAGTGGACCGACCCGTGGCCCAAACCCGCCTATCTGTTCGCGTTGGTCGCAGGCGACCTGATCGCCCATCCCGGTCAGTTCACCACCATGTCGGGCCGTGACGTGGAACTGAACCTCTGGGTGCGCCCCGGAGACGAAGGCAAATGCGCCTTTGGGATGGGGGCGCTGAAAAAGTCGATGAAATGGGACGAAGACGTCTATGGCCGCGAATATGATCTGGACGTGTTCAACATCGTGGCCGTTGATGACTTCAACATGGGCGCGATGGAGAACAAGGGGCTGAACATCTTCAACTCCTCCGCCGTTCTGGCCAGCCCCGAAACCTCGACCGATGCCAATTTCGAGCGGATCGAGGCAATCATTGCCCATGAGTATTTTCATAACTGGACCGGCAACCGCATTACCTGCCGCGATTGGTTCCAGCTGTGTCTGAAAGAGGGCCTGACGGTGTTTCGCGATGCGCAGTTTACGTCCGATATGCGCTCGGCCCCGGTGAAACGCATCCATGATGCGATCGACCTGCGCGCACGGCAATTTCCCGAAGACAATGGCCCGCTTTCACACCCCGTTCGACCCGAAAGCTTTCAGGAAATCAACAACTTCTATACCGCGACAGTTTATGAAAAAGGCGCCGAGCTGATTGGAATGCTCAAACGGTTGGTCGGGGATCAGGCCTATGCGCAGGCGCTAAACCTCTATTTCGACCGCCATGACGGGCAGGCCTGTACTATTGAAGACTGGGTCAAGGTGTTTGAGGACACGACAGGCCGCGATCTGACCCAGTTCAAACGCTGGTACAGCCAATCCGGCACGCCGCGCATCTCAGTTGCCGAAGACTGGCAGGATGGCACCTATACCCTAACCCTGTCACAAAGCACCAAGCCTACACCCGGCCAGCCCAAGAAACTGCCGCAGGTGATCCCCGTCGCCGTGGGCCTGCTGGGCCAGAACGGGGACGAAGTGCGCGCCACCGAAGTGTTGGAGCTGACCGAAGCCGAGCAAAGCTTTACTTTCACTGGACTGGCAGCAAAACCTGTGGCCTCCATCCTGCGCGATTTCTCGGCCCCGGTCATTCTGGAACATGACCACACGGATGCCGAACGCGCATTTTTGCTGGCCCACGACACCGATCCGTTCAACCGTTGGCAGGCAGGGCGGTCGCTTGCGCAAGATACGCTGCTGCGCATGATCCGCGAAGATTCAGCGCCGGGAACGAACTATCTGGATGGTATGTTGGCCGTGCTGCGTGACGGCGATCTGGACTCAGCCTATCGCTCTTTGATGTTGGGTCTGCCAACGCAATCCGAACTGGCTGCGGCCTTGTTTGAAAGTGGTAATACTCCTGATCCGATGGCGATATGGACCGCCGTCGAAACCCTGCGCCAAGCGACCGCACAGCATGTGCAGGACCTGCTGCCAAGGCTGCACAGCGAAACACTGATCGACGCGCCGTTCAGCCCCGATGCTGATCAGGCCGGCAAGCGGGCGCTTGGTGGCGCAGTACTGTACTTGACTTCGCGGCTGGATGGCGGTGCCAAAGCGGTCGAGGAATACGCAGCAGCCGACAACATGACCCGCCAACTGACCGCCCTGTCTTGCCTGTTGCGGGCGGGCGCGGGCCAAACCGAACTGGCGGACTTTTACAGGCAGTGGCAGCATGACCGGCTGGTGGTCGATAAGTGGTTCGGCCTGCAGGTGACAACGGCCTCTCCTGAAACTACGCCGGATGTTACGCGCACATTGACCAAGCACCCTGATTTCAATTGGAAGAACCCCAACAGGTTCCGGGCAGTCATGGGGGCGTTGGCGATGAACCACGCCGGGTTCCATCGTGCGGACGGGGCAGGATATGCGTTGTTGGCAGACTGGCTGATCAGGCTGGACCCGGTTAACCCCCAGACCACCGCCAGGATGTGTTCTGCCTTCCAGACTTGGAAACGCTATGACACCGATCGTCAGGACCTGATGAAAGTTCAGCTGACGCGTATCGCCGACACACAGAACCTGTCGCGGGATACAACGGAAATGGTGTCTCGCATCCTCGGCGCATGACCCCGTTTACTTTCCAACGCCACAACGGGACGCCACGCGCCGTCGTGATCCTGATGTGCGTCTACGCGGGGCTGATCGCGTTGGTTATTCTGTTCGATGCGGCGTGGTGGCTGGTTGGGTTGCTGAGCTTGCCCACCCTGCCCGCCCTTTGGGACATTGCGCATGGCACAAGTGCCGGACTAACCTTGGATCACCGCGCAATACGATGGTTTTCAGGCAATCGCGAGGCTGAGGTTGCCTTGGCCGATATCGACCATGTCCGGCTCGACACGCGCTGGGACTTTTCCGTGCGCACGTCACTGGTTCTGGCCTCGGGCAAGCGGATTCGGCTGCCGGATGAAGCCACACCACCCCACAAGACCCTTGAAACTGTCCTGCAAGACGCCGGATTACGGGTTGAACGGCACCATTTCACTGTTTTCTGAAACAATCAGTCGGAAAGGGACCTATTCTCCCGGCCTGTCACACAACACCCCCCAAAAAACTTGAATTTGAGGTGATTTTCGGTAAAAGTTTCAAGCTAACTTACCAGTTTGTTACGGTTTCGAGTTTTACCATGTTTCGGTTTTTCAGGGCACGTGAGGCCCTTTCTTATTTATCCAAGGGTCATTCCACGCAAAACGTGCGGGTAACCGACTGCGCGGTGACGGCATCACTGCCGGATAAAGGGCAATTGAACATTCCAGTGGCCGATATCAGGACCGAAGACCTGACCGCCCGTAACACCATTGAAGAAGGGCGCACACTGGCCAGACAGGACCGCTGGGCCAAGCTGTCCAAAATGATGCATGCCGCCGACAAGGACCGCGCAATCGCATCGGACGCAACACCGATTGCCGATCTGTTGGCCTTTGGCGCGCGTTCCGACGTTGTATTGGCAGTGGAACATGCCCTGTCGGATGGCAGCGCGCTGTGCGAATATGACTTGCTGGGCGGTATCTCAGAGCTTGAAGACGAAATGCGTGAGCATCCGAGTGATCCGATGATTACGCTGGTGGTCGCCTTAGCACACATTGACCTGGCCTGGGCATGGCGCGGAACCGCAACGGATGCCACGTTGCCGCCCCTTCACCGGTCGCGTTGCGCGGCCCATTTCGACCGGGCCGCAGACCTTTTGCCGACATGCCGCGCTGCGTTGCCAGACAGCCCCATTGTCGCAGCCGCAAGCTGTGCCCTGTTGGCAGGTCAACGGAAGACCAACCAGCGTGTAGCCGAAGAATACGAACGCCTGATCTCCCTGGATCCGCACAATCAGCGGCCTATGCGGGCGATGGGCACGCATCTGCTGCCGCGTTGGTTTGGCAGCTATGAAAAGCTTGAAGTTCAGGCACTGCGGAACGCCGCGCGGACTGGCGACATCTGGGGCGCTGGCGGCTATACTTGGGTCCAGTTTGACGCCATCGCATTGGACGAAGAGGCCTGCGCTCGTCTGGATGTCGAGTACTTCCTGGAAGGGTTGGATGACATTTTGCATCGCCGCCCCGATCAGCAGACCGTCAACATGCTGTCGGCCTATTGCGCCATCACGATACAGAACGGTCAGGGCCTGAACGAAAAGGCCGACCTTGTGCGCTCGCAAATTCACGAATCTGCAAACAGGCTGATCCGCGACCACATGACTGAACTGCACCCGCTGATCTGGGCGCATGCCGCGAATGGGTTCAACAACTCGGTTCGCATCAATTCTGCCGAACGGTTTGCAGCCCGCGGCAAGCGCGATGCGTTGCGTGCCATCCGTGATCTGTTCCGCGAGGAACTGCGCAGCGGCACGGACGTGACCTTTACACCGTCTGGTCTGCGCCTGTCTCAACACTGATTCCCCCTTGCCCCTCGCCCCTGCCGGGCCTAATACGCAGGCTTAGACTTCTGCGGAAATGAGGCGCGCCATGCTCGACCTGACATATGAAATGCCCAAACCCAAAACCATTGCCGGGGCCAAGCACGATTGGGAACTGGTGATCGGGATGGAGGTGCATGCGCAGGTCTCGTCCAATGCCAAACTGTTCTCGGGAGCGTCGACCCAATTTGGGGCCGAACCGAACGCGAACGTGGCCTTTGTGGACGCGGCGATGCCGGGCATGCTGCCAGTGATCAACGAATACTGCGTCGAACAGGCCGTCCGCACCGGGCTGGGCCTGAAGGCGGATATCAACTTGAAATCGGCGTTTGACCGCAAGAACTATTTCTATCCTGACCTGCCGCAGGGATACCAGATTTCCCAACTTTATCACCCGATTGTGGGTGAAGGTGAAGTGCTGGTTGAAATGGGTGATGGAACCGCGCGCAACGTGCGGATCGAACGCATCCATATGGAGCAGGATGCGGGCAAATCGATCCACGACATGGACCCGCATATGTCCTTTGTCGATTTGAACCGGACCGGTGTCTGCCTGATGGAGATCGTCAGCCGCCCCGACATTCGCGGACCCGAAGAAGCGGCGGCCTATATCGTCAAGCTGCGTCAGATCCTGCGCTATCTGGGCACCTGTGATGGCAACATGCAAAACGGCAACCTGCGGGCTGATGTGAACGTCTCGATCTGTTTGCCGGGCGCGTATGAGAAATACCAGGAAACGCAGGATTTCTCGCATCTGGGCACCCGCTGCGAAATCAAGAACATGAACTCGATGCGCTTTATCCAGCAAGCGATCGAGGTTGAAGCCCGTCGTCAGATTGCCATCGTCGAAGGCGGCGGCAAGGTCGATCAGGAAACCCGCCTGTATGACCCGGATAAGGGCGAGACCCGCTCGATGCGGTCCAAGGAAGAGGCGCACGACTATCGCTATTTCCCCGACCCCGACCTGCTGCCGCTTGAGATCGAGCAGGCATGGGTGGACGATATCGCCGCCAAACTGCCAGAGCTGCCCGACGACAAGAAGGCGCGCTTCATAAGCGAATTCGGCCTGACCGATTATGACGCTTCCGTGCTGACCGCCGAGGTGGAATCGGCCGCCTATTTCGAAGAAGTTGCCAAGGGCCGCAACGGTAAGCTGGCCGCAAACTGGGTCATCAACGAATTGTTCGGTCGCCTCAAGAAAGAAGACCACGACATCACCGAGTCGCCCGTGTCGCCGGCACAATTGGGTGGAATCATTGACCTGATCGCATCGGATGCGATCTCGGGCAAGATCGCCAAGGACCTGTTCGAGATTGTCTATACAGAGGGCGGCGACCCGGCGCAGATCGTCGAAGAGCGTGGCATGAAACAGGTGACCGACACCGGCGCGATTGAATCTGCACTGGATGAGATCATCGCCGCCAACCCAGCGCAGGTTGAAAAGGCCAAGGTGAACCCGAAACTGGCGGGCTGGTTTGTCGGCCAGGTAATGAAAGCCACGGGTGGCAAGGCCAACCCCAAGGCAGTGAACGAGCTGGTCAGCAAGAAGCTGGGCTCGTAAAGCCTTCGAGATATCGAACAGTCGCGGCGGGGTTTGAACAAAACCCTGCCGTTTTTCTTTCCGCCACGTCCATGCGATGATGACTTTCCCAAAATCGCCAACATGTTAGATTGCCGGAACACGGCAACCAGGAAAATCCGATGCAGCGCTACGAATACAAAGTTGTCCCAGCCCCGCAAAAAGGCACCAAGGCCAAGGGCGTCAAAACCGCCGAAGGACGGTTTGCAGCATCCGTGGAACAGCTGCTGAACGAGATGGGGCAAGACGGCTGGGAATATCAGCGGGCCGAATTGCTGCCCAGCGAGGAACGCACTGGCCTGACCGGTTCAGCCGTGAACTGGCGCAATGTGTTGGTCTTTCGGCGCGAGATCGAGGCGTCTTTTGTCTCGACCCGTAACCCAACCGAAACGCCGGACAGCGTGCCGCTGGCGCAACCCGTACCTGGACCCGAAACAGTTGTTGCCCCGGCTCCGATTGCCGAAGAGGTGAATGACCCGCCCCTGTCGCTGAAAGGGTCCGAGGCGAAATCCGAACCTCAGGAAAAGCCCTGATCGCGGCGAGTCTCAAGTCAAGCGCAGCACGTTTTTCCCTGTTGTATCGGAGGGCAAGGCACCGTTGCGTATGAGCAATAGACGCAGCAATCGCCCTCCAGAGGCTTCAGCACTTGGTGGCAGGATTTGCATTCATAGAACCACTGACACGCGTCCGTGGGCATGGTTTCCGTTTCGACGTGCCCACAGGATGGGCAGGTCAGGGTGGACTCGAGCGTAAAGGCCGTCTCCGTTCTGGACATTTGATCCCTCCCCTCAAAGCACTTTGGGCCAGCTACCCCCCAATATCCAGCGCCAGAGCATGGATGCGCGGCACGATATCGCCCAGCGCCTTGTGTACAGCGCGGTGGCTGGCGACGCGGGACTGGCCCTCGAACGCGCTGGCGCGGATGCGGACATTGAAATGGCTCTCGCCTCCGTCCTGATACCCGGCATGGCCGCGGTGGCTTTCGCTGTCGTCGACGACCTCCAGCTCACGCGGATTGAACGCGGCTTCAAGGCGCTGATAGATTTCGTCACTCACGCTCATTTTTTCGCTCAGCGGCAAAAAATTTACCGCTCCCCCTCTTCTACTTTCGGCTGCTTAGACTAAACTGCTGCCTCCGAGTCGAAAAGATGCCTTGTCGAGGATCAGAGCATGGTAAAATCAGACCCCTTCGGATTCGATATGTCCGTTTCCAGCGCAAAGAAAAAGAACCCGCGCGGGCGCCGGGGGATGTCGGGTGCGTCAGAGACCTCGACGCGAATCTGCGATCACGAGGGTTGTGAGGAGGCCGGTAAGTTTCGTGCGCCCAAGGCGCCGGATGTGCTGGACGACTTCTACTGGTTCTGCCAGCAGCACGTCCGCGAATATAACAACAAGTGGAACTTCTTCGACGGCACCACCGAGGCCGAGTTGAACGCTCAGCGCTCAAAAGACAAAGTGTGGGAGCGTGAGACCAAGCCGATGGGCGACCCCGAAGCGCGTGCCTGGGCCCGTCTGGGCATCGAGGACCCGCATCAGGTTCTGGGCGAGAACGCTACTAAGAACCCCGGCCGCGCCAATTCCGGAGGCCGCCGCCTGCCCCCCACCGAACGCCGCGCAATCGAGATTCTTGAAGCGCAGGACAGCTGGTCCAAGGCTGAGGTGCGCAAGGCCTACAAAAAGCTGATCAAGGTATTGCACCCGGACATGAACGGCGGCGACCGCTCCCAAGAGGAACAGCTGCAAGAGGTCGTCTGGGCCTGGGATCAGATCAAGGACAGCCGGAATTTTAAGTAAGCTCTACTACGCTGAAAACGTACCCCGCAGCGCCTGCGCTTCGGGGCGTTTCAAGCAACGAAGTTTGGTTTTTGGCACCTGCGCGCTGTCACTGAGTTCGGGAAATAGCACGCGCAGTTCGTCAACATCTTCGCGGCTGAAAGAATTCAAAGACTGACCGCCGACATACAGGCTTTCACTTTGCAGGCCATGCGAGGACAGGATGGCATGCTGCTCGCAGGCAATGTGAAAGTAGGTGACGGGCTCATCCGTTCCTATCTGACGGATCGTATCATCGTTGACCAGATGAATCGCGGCCGAGAAGACCATCGGTTCCCCAAATAGCAACTCAGCCCGCCAGCCTTCAATCACAATCCGGTGTTGCGGGGATACGTACAGATCGCGGTTGGGCAGACCTTTGCCTAACGCGTTGCGCTGAATTCTCACTGGGCGAAACCTTGGCTGGAAGCGCAAAGTCTGAGCGCTGAGTGTTCGTTTCCCGATCCATACAATAGGAAGGGTTTGACCATCAGATACGCAAACCCTGTCGCCAACCGACAGTTCTTCGACGGGGCAAGGGCCATTTTTAGTTTCTATCAGCGTCCCCTTCACAAAACACGGTACTGTTCCGGCAGGCAGGTCAACTGTCACACTGAGAGAGGCATTGTTACCATTTCCCGGATTCCCCGTCGTCGCCCGTATTAGAACCGTAAGTTGTGTATTCGGGGGAATGTCAGCGCCCGGTGTAAGTTCAACGGTCAAAACTCCGCTGGATGAAATCGATACAGTGTAGTCGGAAGGATTCAAGCCACCTGAGCCAGTTACGGTCACGCTCCAAGACACAGCTTTGGTCGTGGTATACTGCTGCATAACCGAGGTCGACCCGCTGGGGATCGAGATAGAAGAGGGACCTGAAATAACAAGCGACATCGCAAAACTTACTGTTTAACGCACAACGGAAACGATATCCGGAGCTTATCACGCGTCGATTAACCCAACATTAACTTCTGAATATTCTAATTCATTAGTTTGTTTTGGGACCCCGATTCATGAGCTTACCCTTTGGTTACCGTTAATTTGGTCTTGTCCCCTAGCGCCTATCTCAAGCTGAACCTGCACTCTGCCTAATTAGCACTATCAGCCAGAGCGCCAAAAGTTGGAGGAAGAACGCGCCCCTCGGCCTGTTTCGAATGGAACTTATTTGTGTCGCCCAAGGTTCGAATGAGCGACCACGATCGCTTGTCGAGCACTTCTATAAGGCCAGTTTCGAAGAAACATCCTCTCAGCCTCCGCGCGGCGCCTCTTTCCCTTGCCCTTCCCGGCAATATGTTGCACCACACACGGGTTCAAACCCGGCAAAACGGGCCAAAGGATAAGGACAAGGCGAATGGCTGACGGATCGATTGATATCAACGCAAAACCCACCGAGGAAATCTCGGTTCGGGACGTATTCGGCATTGATACCGACATGGCGGTCAAAGGCTTTGCAGAGCGCAGTGATCGGGTTCCAGCCATCGACCCGACCTATAAGTTTGATCCCGAAACCACACTGGCGATTCTGGCAGGGTTTTCACATAACCGCCGGGTTATGATTCAAGGCTATCACGGCACCGGTAAATCGACCCATATCGAACAGGTTGCCGCCCGTCTGAACTGGCCCGCTGTACGTGTGAACCTGGACAGCCACATCAGCCGGATCGACCTGATCGGTAAAGACGCGATTAAACTGCGCGACGGCAAGCAGGTCACAGAATTCCACGAGGGCATCCTGCCGTGGGCGCTGCGCAACCCCGTAGCCATCGTATTCGACGAATACGACGCAGGCCGCGCCGACGTGATGTTCGTGATCCAACGCGTGCTGGAACATGACGGCAAACTGACTTTGCTGGACCAGAACGAAATCATCACGCCGAACCCGAATTTCCGCCTGTTCGCCACTGCAAACACCGTGGGTCTGGGTGACACCACTGGCCTCTATCACGGGACGCAGCAGATCAACCAGGCGCAGATGGACCGTTGGTCGCTAGTCTCGACCCTGAACTACCTGAGCCACGACGCCGAGACGATGATCGTCCTGTCGAAAGCGCCGCATTACAATACCGAGAAAGGCCGCAAAACCGTCAGCCAGATGGTGACCGTTGCTGATCTGACCCGGACCGCCTTTATGAACGGCGACCTGTCTACCGTGATGAGCCCGCGGACCGTGATCAACTGGGCCCAGAACGCCGAGATTTTCCGTGACGTAGGATACGCCTTCCGCCTGTCTTTCCTGAACAAATGTGACGAACTGGAACGCCAAACCGTCGCCGAGTTCTATCAGCGTTGCTTTGACGAGGAACTGCCGGAAAGCGCTGCCAGCACAAGCCTGGGATAAGTAGGTGCAATTTGCCGCGCAAAAATGCGTGTTCATCCACGTACCGAAAACCGGAGGAAACTTTTTTACGCGCTGTTTCCTTCGGTTCTCAGACGATGCCATCGTCACCAGCGGCCACCAAGACGGCACAGACCGGTTCGAATTAAGCGGTGACGCTACCAAGTCCAAGCATCAGACACTTGCGGAATACAGCCAACTGATTGGCCCGGCCTTTGCCGAATATACCGCTTATGCCTTTGCCCGCCCCCCGGTCGAGCGGATGATCTCGCTGTACTATTCGCCCCACCGCTGGATGAGCGCGCAAGAAGGGGGTGGTTTCGGCCTTGATCCCCGCAACGAACCAATAAACCTTGAGGAATTTGAGACACTTGTGTCGGCTAACAAATCCATCTCGGACTTGTTGGATATCAAAAATGTTTCAGGTAGGTTAACTGTCAACAAAAGCGCCCGGCATGCGTCAGGGGCGCGCGTGTCGCTGTTGGATTTTGCCGATTTACGGCACGGGCTTGAGGCATTTGGCCGGGAAAACGGCTTTGACCTAACCGACATGCCCGGCAAGAAAGTGAACTCCAGTGCTGTAAACGATCCCATGAAGCTCAACACCGGACAGATGCGTGACTTGACGAATATCGTTATGCGCTCGCACCACGGCAAAGATCAGAAACTGTTCCGGAAAAATGGGCTTAAGGGAGTGCTTGAGGGTCTTGTAGGATGGTTCAGGTAGGAACCGCCAAGTCGTTTTGGGGCGCACAAGGCTGGGCAATCTCCCTGGCCTGTAGTTTATAGTTAGTTTGACGCACGCCACCCATCGAGACACCCCATGATTTTACCATAGGTCCCGCTCTGGTTTCATGCGAAAACGGGGTTGGCCCTATGGTCAAGGCCCTGAATTGGCACTAGGTTGCCGGGACAGAACAAGACCGGACTGCCACCGATGAGCAAACCCAACGACAACCCCGCTGATCCGTTCAAGAAGGCTTTGGCCGAAGCCACCAAGGTTATGGCCGACGACCCTGAATTGAACGTGACCTACACAGTCGACCCTTCTGGTATATCGGGCGAGTCGATGCGTCTGCCGCAAGTCAGCCGCCGGATGACGCGCGAAGAGGTTTTGCTGGCACGCGGTACGGCGGATGCTCTGGCGCTGCAGCGGAAATACCATGACGACGCCACCCATGCACGCTACGCGCCTCCGGGTGATATGGCGCGGGATTTGTACGAGGCGATGGAAGTCGCGCGATGCGAGGCGATGGGTGCGCGGGATATGCCCGGCACTGCCAGCAATATCGACGTCAAGATTGGGCATGAGGCCCTGCGGCGCGGATACGACCAGTGCAAGCAGCCAGCGGATGCACCGTTAGCGGTTGCTGCGGGCTATCTGATCCGGCACCTGGCCACGGGGCGGGACCTGCCCCCGGCGGCCTCTAACATCATGAACCTGTGGCGTGGATTTATCGAAGAACAGGCCGGTGGCACGCTGGAAAACCTAGACGAACTGCTCTCGGACCAGGCGGAATTCGCCAAGTTTGCCCGCCAGATGATCAAGGATCTGGGTTACGGCGACCAGCTGGGCGATGACCCTGATGAGTTGGACGACGAACAGGAAGATCAGGCTGAAGACGACGCCGAGGAACAGCCCGATCCCGACAGCACCGGCCAGGATGACCAAGAGGAGCAGGACGCCGACGCCACGCCCGAGCAAACGCAGGAAGAACAGCAGGACCAGTCTCAGGCTCAGGTCTCGATGGATGAGATGGCCGAAGATGAGATGGGCGATGAGGCAGAGATGCCCGAAGGTGAGGCTCCGCTGGAACCCCCTGCCCCCCCGCCGGCATCCGAAGCTGATCCCGATTACAAGGTCTATCTCAACACCTATGACGAAGAGATCGCAGCCGAAGATCTGGCCGAACCGGCCGAACTGGAACGGCTGCGAGCCTATTTGGATCAGCAGTTGGAGCCCCTGAAGGGCGCTGTTAGCCGATTGGCCAACAAGTTGCAGCGTCGCCTGCAGGCACAACAGAACCGCAGCTGGGAATTCGACCGCGAAGAAGGCATTTTGGATGCGGGCCGTCTGGCGCGAGTTGTGGCAAACCCGACTACGCCGCTTAGCTTCAAGGTCGAGAAAGACACCGAATTCCGCGACACGGTGGTAACGCTGTTGTTGGACAACTCGGGCTCGATGCGCGGGCGTCCGATTTCTATTGCGGCGATCTGTGCGGATGTTCTGGCGCGCACGCTGGAACGCTGCAATGTGAAGGTTGAGATTTTGGGCTTTACCACCCGCGCGTGGAAAGGCGGATTGGCGCGCGAGGCGTGGTTGAACGATGGTCGCCCGCAACAGCCGGGGCGTCTTAATGATTTGCGCCACATCATCTACAAGGGCGCGGATGCCCCTTGGCGGCGCGCACGGCCCAATCTGGGCCTGATGATGAAAGAGGGGCTTCTGAAAGAGAATATCGATGGCGAGGCGTTGGAATGGGCGCATCGCCGAATGCTGGCCCGGCGCGAAGCACGCAAAATTCTGATGGTGATTTCGGATGGTGCACCAGTTGACGATTCAACGCTCAGCGTCAACCCCGCTAATTATCTGGAAAAACACCTGCGCGACGTGATCGCCATGGTGGAAAAGCGCAAAATGGTGGAACTGCTGGCCATCGGCATCGGTCACGACGTCACCCGCTATTACGACCGCGCGGTGACGATCACTGACGTCGAACAACTGGCAGGCGCAATGACCGAGCAACTGGCAGCCCTGTTCGATAGTGATCCTCGCGCACGTGCGCGGGTGATGGGGATGAAAAGGGCCAGCTGAGGCTGGCCTTGCCCCGGGCCAGAGAATTTTCCAAAAGAATAAGGGGTGAACCCCCGCTTGGGAGAGGTATGTGATGTTTCAGTCCTTTGAGGTGACGGCGCGCCCGGAACAGGGGCCACCCCGGTTGGCGGCTCTGCGGGGTGAAATTGCGAACGAAGGGCTGGACGGATTTCTGATCCCGCGCACAGACGCGCATCAGGGCGAATACGTGGCCGCTCGGGATGAAAGGTTGGCGTGGCTGACAGGGTTCACGGGATCAGCAGGGTTTTGCGCCGTGTTGCCAGATATAGCGGGCGTGTTTGTCGATGGCCGGTATCGAACCCAGGTCAAGGCGCAGGTCGCCGCCGAATTCACTCCGGTTCCGTGGCCCGAGGTCAACCTAAGCACCTGGTTGAAGGAACACCTTCCCGATGGCGGCAAGGTAGGTTTTGATCCGTGGCTGCATGCAGCAGGTCAGATCACAAGCGCAAAGAATGAGCTGACCGACAGCGGCATCGAACTGGTGCGCTGTGACAATCTGGTGGACCGCGTGTGGTCCGACCAGCCCACCGCCCCGATGAACCCGGTCAAGACCCATCCGATTGAGTTTGCAGGTGAAACCGCGGACAGCAAAATCACCCTTCTGGCCGAAGCCCTGCGCGAGGCAAATTGCACAGCTGCAGTAATCACGTTGCCGGATTCGATCATGTGGCTTTTGAACATTCGCGGCTCGGATATCGGGTACAACCCGGTGGCGCATGGCTTTGCTATTCTGCATGCCGGTGGCCGGGTGGATCTGTTCATGGATCAGGAAAAACTGTCCGAGCCGTTGACGGATCAGGCTTCCGTCCACGCGCCGAGGGCATTTCTGGACGCCGTTACAGCGCTAGAGGGGAAGATACAGGTCGATTTGGGAACGCTGCCTCAGGCTGTAGCCGATGTGTTGCAGGATCGGATGGTGGATGGCGGAGATCCCTGCGCCTTGCCCAAGGCCTGCAAGAATGCGGCCGAGATCGCGGGCAGCGCCGAAGCGCATCTGCGCGATGCAGCGGCGGTTATTGAAACCCTTTGCTGGTTGGATGCGCAGGCTCCGGGTACCCTGACCGAGACGCAGGTGGTGACCCGCCTTGAAGAGAACCGGCGCAAGGACAATGCGCTGCAGGATATCTCGTTCGACACGATTGCCGGCACTGGTCCGAACGGCGCGATCATGCATTACCGCGTGACCGAAGAAACCGACAGCCGCCTTGAAGATGGTCATATTCTGGTTCTGGACAGTGGCGGGCAATATCTGGACGGCACCACTGACATCACGCGAACTATCGCCATCGGTAAAGTCGGAGATGAGGAAAAATCCTGCTTTACCCGTGTGTTGAAGGGCATGATTAACCTATCCATGCTGCGCTGGCCTGTCGGGCTGGCCGGGCGTGACATCGAATGTATCGCACGGGCCCCGCTGTGGGCCGGGGGTCAGGATTTCAATCACGGTGTCGGACACGGTGTCGGTGCCTACCTCAGCGTTCACGAAGGCCCCCAGCGCCTGTCCAAAGTCAGCCATGTGCCCTTGCAACCCGGCATGATCCTTTCCAACGAACCGGGCTATTACCGCGAGGGCGCCTTTGGTATCCGCATCGAAAACCTCGTAGTTGTTCAAGAAGCCCCAGCCCTGCCCGGTGGTGACGCGGAACGCGCGATGCTGAACTGGCGGACCCTGACATACGTCCCAATTGACAGAAGGCTGATTGTGACCGACATGTTGACGTCGGCAGAGCGTGACTGGCTGAATACCTATCACTACGACGTTGCGAAAAAACTGCGCTCAAGGCTGGGCGACGACGCGCAACTGTGGTTGGATGCCGCAACTGCGCCTATCTGACACTGACCTGTTACATACACAGAGCAGAAGAGAGGCCGAAAATAAGACAAGGGAAGAAAAATGGTTGAGATCACGATCCGCAAAGCTCCGGGCAAATGGAGCGTTCGTTCCGGTGGTGCCGTACTGGGTGAAAGCACTGGCGCGCTGGAACTGATCGAAGGTGATCTGACTCCTGTGATCTATTTCCCCCGTACCGATATCGCGATGGCCTTTCTGGATAGCACAGACAAGGTCACCCACTGCCCACACAAGGGGGATGCCTCGCATTTCTCGATCGTCAACAAATCCTCGGTGACCGAAAACGCCGCGTGGAGCTATGAAACCCCTGTTCCCGCCATGGCCGAGATCAAGGGTTATGTGGCCTTTTACCCGGTCGAGTCGGTGAAGGTAGAGCAGATCTAGCGAAAGACCTTTCAGAAGCTCTACCTACTGTTCAATCAGGTACTCTTCCCAAAAATTTATGGTCGGGCCTCATGAATAACTCGACAGGTTGTTTGCGATTTTGGAGTTTTGTCACGTACTTGTTTCTTTATGCTCACCAACCACTTGGCCACATCGGATTCGCACGCTAATATTGCGTTTTCCTGTGCTTCAATCGGGTCTGGAAACCCCCATGAATACCCAACGGAGCCGTTTTCTGCGATTACGAATGCACCCGACGAAGATGCAGAGTTTTTCTTTTGGTATTCCGGAAACTGGAATTTCCGTACTGGCTAAGTGTTGTTCCTCCAAAATTCGGGTCATAGTCTTTTGGCACTGTCACAGCATAAACCGCGCACGTATCCGGGTATTCAGAAAGCAAACGGCAATCTCTTAGGCTTTGCTCTTTCGCGACAGCAAGCGAGTGACGGTTGGCAACCCAACCACTGCTGTTTTGTCCAGAAACAACAAATGCCGCAAAATACTCTTTGGTTTTAAATTCTCTGAACCTGGATTTTTGTCGTTTCGACAGTTTTAGATCCATCAAAACTGAAGTTTTCTTGGAAGATTTGTTAACCTTTATCTCAGCAGAAACAGCCGGGACTGTGACCGCATTAACCGCACCCAGCAAAGCAGCCAACCTAAAGTAAAATTTCACGCACAGGCCTTTCCGATTCTCACGTAGGAAATTCTACTATTGATGGTTTCGAAGCTTCTTTCCAGAAAGAATGCTTTGTTGCTCGCAAGGTAAGATGAAACGAGATTTTCTTAAAACGTTGGCACCAATTTAGGTATGCTTCTTTCCCTCACGCACCTGTTGCATGCATGTGAACAGCGGCCGATGCACACTGGACATGGTCACCATCGGAGGATGCCATGTCGATCACCCGTCGCAGTTTTACTGGAATGCTGGCCGCAGCCACGCTACCCAGCGCGCTGTCAGCTCAACAAGACCCCGTGCTTGAGGCTGTCAGGTCCACTCTTTACGGCAGCAACGCAGAATTCGAACAGGGAATGGCCTATCTGGTGCAACGCGGTAACCCGGATGTGGTTCCCGCCCTGCTGACCGGAATGCGTTACGGAGGGCGACGTACCGACGAAATCGCCGAAGTGATGCAGACCCTGACCGGTCAGAACCTTGGCACTGACTGGTTCGATTGGATGTTGTGGCAGGAAAAGAACCCGCAGGTGGTTCCGCACCCTTCGTTGATCCCGTTCAAGCGTGAGGTTCTTCTGGGGATTGACCCGAATTTTGACGACTTCTTGCGCCCAAAATACCTGCAGCGCGACAAGATGAAGATCCGGCTAGAGGAAATCACCTGGGGCGGCGTTAGCAAGGACGGCATTCCTTCGCTCGACAATCCAACACTGATCTCGGCCTCAAAAGCCAGCTACCTGAAAGACGATGATCTGGTCTTTGCCGTCTCGATCAATGGGGATGAACGCGCCTATCCGCTGCGGATCATGGGATGGCACGAGATGTTCAACGAGGTGATCGGCGGCGTTCCGGTAGCGCTGGCTTATTGCACATTGTGCGGATCGGGTATCTTGTTCGAAACTCACGTGACGGGACGGCGAAAACCGCTTGTCTTTGGATCATCTGGTTTCCTGTACCGTTCCAACAAGCTGATGTTTGATCGCGAGACGCATTCGCTGTGGAACCAATACACCGGGAAGCCGGTTGTGGGCCCGCTGGTCGGCAGTGGAATCACGCTACAGCAGCGCCCAGTGGTGATCACCACATGGGAAAGCTGGAAAACTTCACATCCCGGCACGCGCGTTCTGTCTCAGAACACCGGCCATCGGCGCAACTATGGCTCTGGCGTGGTGTATCGTGAGTATTTCGCCTCGCCCGAACTGATGTTTCCAGTACTGGTTGACCAATCCGAACATCGGCAGAAAGACTATATCTTCGCTATCCGCCAGTTCGGCGCGGCGCGGGCCTGGCCTTTGGATGCGTTTAGCAAGACGCGCGTGATCAATGACGCGATTGCCAACCGGCCGCTGGTTCTGATCGGCAACCCCGACAAGCGCGCGGTACGGGCGTTTGAACGCGCCTCGCACCGGTTCACCGCGTCCGACGGCGGCCTGGTGGATCAGACCGGGCAGAAATGGACCATGACCGAAGAGGCGTTGATCGGACCAGACGGAACTCGCTTGCCGCGTGTGGCTGGACATATCTCTTACTGGTTTGCATGGGACAATTATCTAGGCGACGCGGCAACGGTCTACGACGGTTAGGAATGTTCCTCGGCCGCCGTGGCGGCCAGCGCCCGGTTATAGGCCTTGAGCGCGTCGATATGAAATAGAGCACCGACCGGGGATTCGTTACCCTCGTCGTCAATCACCACAACCGGGATGCAAGGGATGTCGTCGTGGTCGAAATAGGGCATCGCCGCCTCAAGCGTGGCACTGGCCTGTACGCATAGGCCCTGCTCTATCAACTCCTGTGCCTTTTCTTTGGTGATCGAGCGCGGATCCCCAATCGGGCGCATCACCGCCCCGGTGCGCAACATCGCCAACAAATAGGCCTGTGGTCCTGCGGCCAGATGAACATCGCGGCGCTCCAGCTGTGTCAGGAAGAACGACCGGTCCACAAGACGTGAGGCCAAGGCTGTCGACATCGAAACCGAGACCATAACCGCAATTCCGATCTGCCAATCTCCGGTCAGCTCAAAAACGATCATCGTGGTGGAAATCGGCGCACCCAGCACTGCGGCGGCCACGGCACCCATGCCCGCAAAGGCATAGAGCGTATGGGTCCCGGACACATCCGGCAGCAGCCCGGTGGCGATTAACCCAAAGGCCAATCCGGTCAGAGCGCCAACCATCAGCGAAGGAGAAAACACACCACCGCCCATACGCCCCCCCATGGTGATGGCCAAAGCAACTGTTTTTATCACCGCGAACAATATCGCGACGGTCAGGGTCAGATCGCCAGTCAGGGCACGGATCGTCGTTTCATATCCGACCCCGATGATATGCGGAAACCAGATCGCCAGCAGTCCCAGCATCGCACCGGACACGGCGGGGCGCAGCCAACGTGGCAGCGACAGGCGATTTTGAACGTGAGTGCCGATGTCCTCGGCAAAGAAGATCGAGCGCATCAACAGCAACGACACCAGCCCGCAGATCAGCCCAAGGATCAAAAAGGCTGGCAGCTCCACATAGAATTGCAGCGAGCCCGGGGTTTCCAGAACGAACTCGGTCACATCTCCGTATTCCAGCCGGTTGATCACCGTACCCGCGACCGAGGCGATAACAATGGGCGCAAATGCATGCACGGCAAAGTGGCGCAGCACCACCTCAAGCGCGAATAATGCCCCAGCGATGGGTGAGTTGAAGCTGGCTGAAACCGCTGCTGCCACAGCGCAGCCCAACAGATCGCGGCCAGTGATGCCATCCGCATGGATACGCTCACTGACCCAGGTCGAGATCACTCCGGCCATATGCACCACCGGACCTTCCCGACCAGTTGACCCGCCTGTGCTGAGCGTAATCAGCGAGGCAAAGAACGAGGCGATTCCCGCCTTCCCCTCAACCCGCCCATTGGTCAGCGCCGAACCCTCGATCACGTCCGCAACTGAGCGTACGCGGCCGTCATCGGTGAACCTGTGCAGGATAACGCCAACGATCAGACCACCAATGATCGGTATGATCAGGATCAGGAACCATGGCAATTTCTCAGCATGGCTGTGCAGCAACAGGATATCATCTGTGTCGTAGACATAGGCCTGCAGCGACCGGATCGCCTTGCGGAACCCAAGGGCCATAAACCCTGCCGCAATCCCAATTGCCAACGCAATGAACCAGAACTGAATTTGGCTAGGCCCACGTCGCAACATAACCCGCCACGCATCCTTCATCGCGGCCAGAGCCTGATTGAGCTGGTTGCGCAGAACGGTGCGGGTCGTTTGGGTCATTGGCACTCGGGGATCAAGGTATATTCCTTAGTAAGCCACGGAGCCCCCTTATAAAAGTAGGATCGCGACGGTTTGAAAACCGGAAAGCGGCAAATTTAACTCAGGCGTCCAACAATGCGCGGGCGGCGGCGCGCGCCTCGTCCGTGATGGTGTCCCCTGCGACCATCCGGGCGATTTCATCCACACGGTCTGGTTCGGCCAGCGGAATAACGGTGGACAATGTCTGCCCGCCAGTTACCTGTTTTTGAACCCGCCAATGATGCGCCGCGCGGGCGGCAACCTGCGGCGAGTGGGTCACGACCAGAACCTGCCCCCCCTGTGCCAAAGAAGCCAGACGGCGACCCACCGCATCAGCAGTCGCCCCACCGACACCCCGGTCGATTTCATCAAAGATCATAGTTCGCGCGCTATCGTCGCCGGTCAGACACACTTTGAGCGCCAGCAAAAACCGGCTGAGTTCCCCGCCCGAAGCGATCTTATTCAGTGGGCCAGACGGAGCGCCGGGATTGGTGGCAACGGTAAAGGCCACCGCATCCACCCCCTCAGGTCCGGGATCGGCGCCCGTGATTTCGGTTTGAAATACCGCGCGTTCCATCTTCAACGGTGCAAGCTCGGTCATCACGGCCGCATCCAATTGCCCGGCCGCCTGTTGGCGCGCGGCGCTAAGTGCGGCGGCGGCGTTGTCATAGGTTTCCTGTGCAGCCGCAACCGCAGCACGCCGATCCGCCAAGTCGGCGTCACCTGCATCCAAACGGGTCAGTCGATCACGCAGCGTGTCGGCAAAAACTACCAATTCGTCAGGCACCACATCATGCTTACGGGCCAACGCTCGGATGGCGAAAAGACGTTCTTCTGCGGCTTCAAGCTCAGCCGGGTTAAAATCCAAAGCTTGAAGGCAGGCGCTCACCCCGTCCTGCGCTTCACCCAATTCGATCAAGGCGCGCCCCAATGCGGCTATCGGGGCCTCAAGCTGCCCGCCCGCATTGTCGGACACGCCTTCCAACCAACGCACCGCGTTAGACATCGCCACCTCGGCCCCATCTGCGCCCAACAGGTCAAAAGCACGGGCAACGTCATCGCGAATGCGTTCAGCCCCTTGCATCATGCGCCGACGGGCATCCAATTCAGCATCCTCACCGGGCTGAGGGTCCAGCTTGTCCAGCTCGGCAACGGCGTGGCGCAGAAACTCCTCCTCGGCGCGCATGGCGGCCAGCGTCGCCTCGGTCTCGTCCAAATCCTTACGCGCGCGGGACATATCCATCCACGCCGCACGCACAGCTGCCAGAAGGTCCTCTGCCCCCGCATAGTCATCCAGCATTGCCCTATGCCCGCGCGGGTTCAGCAACCCGCGATCATCATGCTGGCCGTGCAGTTCGATCAACGTCTCGGACAGGGCGCGCAGTACCTCACCGGAACAGCGCCGGTCATTGACCCAAGCGGTCTTGCGCCCCTCGGCTGTATTAACCCGGCGCAGGATCAGTTCCTCACCACCAGGCAAGCCTGCCTCGGCCAGAATCGCATGGACGGGGTGGCCATCTGGCAGCTCAAACTCGGCTACAACCTCCCCCTGCGCAGCGCCTTGCCGAACCAATTCAGCCCGCCCTCGCCAGCCCAGCACGAAACCCAGCGAATCCAGCAAGATCGACTTGCCCGCCCCGGTTTCACCGGTCAATGCGTTCAAACCCGGCTGAAACGTCAATTCCAGCCGGTCAATGATCAGCATGTCGCGGATATCAAGGGCGCGCAGCATCGGGTCTTAGCGTCCCACGCCTTTAGCCATGACGATTACAACCACTCACCTTTGATGGTCTGACGGTAGATGGTGCTTAGCCAGTTGTTTCCACGGCTCTTCAATTCCAACCCACGCGAGGTCAGCAATGCATAGCCCGCATCGTACCATTCCGACGATTGATAGTTGTAACCCAAGATAGCACCGGCTGACTGCGCCTCATCCACCAAGCCCAGCGACAGATAGGCTTCGATCAGACGATACAGCGCCTCAGCTGTGTGGGTTGTGGTCTGGAAATCTTCGACCACGACACGGAATCGGTTGATTGCTGCGGTATAGTGATCCTGACGCAGATAATAGCGCCCGATCTCCATTTCCTTACCAGCAAGATGGTCGAAGGCCAGATCGAATTTCAGAACCGCCGACGTGGCATATTCGCTATCAGGATAAACCTCGATCACTGTACGCAATGACTGCAGCGCCTGAAAAGTCAGCCCTTGGTCGCGGCCAACCTCGTCAATCTGGTCATAGTAGCTCAGCGCCAAAAGATACTGCGCATAGGCCGCATCTTCGTCAGTCGGATAAAAGTCGATATAGCGCTGCGCCGCTGCCCGGCTTTCTTCATAGTTCTTGTCCGTGTGGAACGAGAACGCCTGCATGATCAGCGCGCGCTTGGCCCAATCCGAATAGGGATACAAACGCTCAACTTCCGAGAAGTACCACGCCGCATCATCCGAGCGATTCTGCGACAGCTCAAACTCGCCGCGTGTGTAAATCTGTTCTGGCGTAAAGCCTTCCAGGTTCTGATTGCGGTCTGCGCCTTTTCCGCCGCATGCCGTCAAAACTGCTGTCAGAAGAATCGCGCCTGCGAATCTGACTGCCGCTTTGGTGCCAACCATTCCGCCTATCCTCGTCGTATTGCTTATCGGGGCACGCCCCGGATTGGCCTTTGGTCTAGCATAGATAATTCCGGGGCAAAACGCCTTAGTACACTCACTAGCGGAATTGTCGGCAGAGTTGATCCAATCAGGCGACTTCGGGGATTTCGTCCCAAACAAGGCCCTGACCCGGCAGGCGCGCGGCCTGTTCGGGGGTACACAGTACCGGACGCACCGCACCAGGCGTTTCAAACAGCTTGCGCAGCAGCGTGTTGGTCATCGCGTGGCCGGATTTGTCGCCAGTGAAGTGACCCAGAATCGGGCCTCCCGCCAGGTAAAGGTCGCCCAGAGCATCCAGCATCTTGTGGCGAACAGCCTCATCCGCATGGCGGAAACCGCCAGGGGTCAGAACTTCGTCACCCTGTACAACGACAGCGTTTTCCAGCGTCCCACCCAAGGCCAGGCCGTTTTCGCGCATCGCTTCAACGTCTGTGCGGCGGCAGAATGTGCGGCAATCGCTAAGCTCACGTGCGAACGAGCCGTTACGCATGTCCAGCGTTTTGGTCTGATGGCCAATTGCGCCGTCTTCGAAATCAATGTGGAAATCGATGATCAACCCATCTGCGGGCGCGATTGACGCGCTGGCGCCTTCGCGCGTGGCAGTGACGGGCTTGAGAACTTCGAACGCAAGAACAGGGCTGGCCTGACGACGTACACCCTTGGCCATGATACCGCGCACGAAATCAATCGACGACCCATCCATGATCGGAACTTCGGGTCCGTCAATCTCGATCAGCGCGTTATGCACGCCGCATCCGGCGAGCGCGGCCATGATATGTTCGACGGTCGACACCGAAACATTTGCATCGTTCACCAGACGGGTGCAAAGCGGCGTCCGCTCGACCACGTCATAGATCGCGGGGATCAGCGCATTGCCCAGCTCGATATCCGTCCGTTTGAACCAGATGCCGTGACCGGCGGCTGCCGGTTTCAGGACCATCGTCGCAGGCTTGCCGCTGTGCAGCCCGACGCCTGTAAACGTGATCGGAGATTTGAGCGTATGTTGCAAGGTGAACCTCGGTGAGTGGTGTCCGGCCTTTTCGGTCCGTGTTGGACACTCACCTAAGGAAGCAAGCGTCAAGGCTCAACTCACTCTTTGTAACTGAATGAAACATGAATGTAACAGATCGGCAAAAGCCTGCTTACATACAGTTAAAGCCGTGTATTTCAAAAGAAAAGGGTCGCCAAAAGGCGACCCTAAGTCGTTAATTTGTTACCGTGATCAGTTGGCCTGACGACGCAAGAAGGCGGGAATTTCGATCCGATCCTGATCGGGGTCGGCCTCATCATGCGCAGGTGCCGTAGCGTCAGCTTGGCGCATCGGGGGCTGCTGGCGCACCGGCTGTGCCGGCGTATCGGCGGCGTGGCCGGTCATCCGATCGATCAGGCGGTTAAAGCCGAACCGGGAACGATCCTGCCCTTCAGCCTGCGGTGCGGGGGCCGGTTGCGGTGCCTGTGGGCGCGGCGCCGCATACCCACGTTCAGAGGCCGGGACATTTTGTACAGCGGCCTGCAAACGCTGCAGCGCTTCGGGCGACGGTGTGCCTGCGGAGTGCTGTGGCTGCGGTGCGACAAAGCTTTCCGGCGCGGGCTCAATCGGTTCAGGTGTCGGCTCGAACTCAGCCACACGGGGCTGATAGGCCGGGGGTGGTAGACCGTCATCGTCACGCTCCACCTGCGGCTGCGCCGGTTCCTCGGCGGTTTCGAACAGCGAAGGTTCACGGTTCACTTCTGGCTGGGGCGCGGGCTCCGCTACTTCGGCCACAGCAGCGGGGGTCTCATCCTGCTGCGCCTCTTCCGCGGAAACGGTACGGGTCAGCGGCTCGGACATCGAGCGACGCGCAACCGGAACGTCGACGGGCTTTTCGCTGGCGTCGATACCAGTGGCCACAACCGACACACGCATACCGCCTTCCATCACGGTATCCAGGGTCGAACCGACGATGATGTTGGCCTCGGGGTCCACTTCCTCGCGGATGCGGTTGGCCGCTTCGTCCAACTCGAACAGGGTCAGGTCGTGCGAGCCGGTGATGTTGATCAGCACGCCCTTGGCACCCTTGAGGCTAATTTCGTCCAGCAGCGGGTTGGCAATCGCCTTCTCAGCCGCCTGAACCGCGCGATCTTCACCGGTGGCCTCGCCAGTGCCCATCATCGCCTTGCCCATCTCGTCCATCACGGCACGAACATCAGCAAAGTCGAGGTTGATCAGACCCGGACGGACCATCAGGTCAGTCACACCTTTAACGCCCTGATACAGAACGTCATCCGCCATCGAGAATGCCTCGGTGAACGTGGTCTTTTCGTTGGCCAGGCGGAACAGGTTCTGGTTCGGAATGATAATCAGCGTGTCGACAACCTTTTGAAGTGCCTCAACGCCGTCTTCAGCCTGACGCATCCGCTTGGCGCCTTCAAACTGGAAGGGTTTTGTGACAACGCCAACAGTGAGAACGCCAAGCTCCCGCGCGGCCTGCGCGATGATCGGCGCCGCACCCGTACCTGTGCCACCGCCCATACCAGCTGTAATAAAGCACATATGTGCGCCAGCCAGATGGTCGACGATCTGCTCGATGCTTTCTTCGGCCGCCGCAGCGCCCACGGTCGGACGGGCCCCTGCCCCCAGACCTTCGGTCACTTTCACGCCCAATTGCACCCGCGCCGAAGACTGGCTTTGCTGCAGCGCCTGCGCATCAGTGTTGGCGACGACAAAATCAACGCCGTCCAGCTGTTTCTCAATCATGTTGTTGACAGCGTTGCCGCCCGCGCCACCAACGCCAAATACTGTAATCCGAGGCTTCAGTTCGTCGTGCCCGGGCATCGAAAGATTCAATGTCATGCTCTGTCCGCCTGTTTTATTGACCCGCCAAAGCGGTGTTTTTCTTACCTATCCGCTTACAATCCTACCGGTCCAAACGGCAAAGGTCACGCCAAAAATCGCCGAATCCCACAAAATATGGAGGAAATAAGGCAGTCGTCAGCGGTATTTTGCATTCATAGCCAGATGTTGCGGATTGAACTCAATCCACCACAAAGCAAGCGACACACGCGCCGCAGTCAACATGCACGCCACTCGAGGGATTCACTGATTTTTCAGATGCGGAAAACTGCTCAGGTCCTGCCGCAGGGCCTCTGACGGGCCTTGTGGATATCTTGCGGGATAAGACCGCTGGCTGCAAGCCATTTCTTTAGCTAATTGGGGTACTTGGGCAATTCAAACCGTCTTCGGTAATGCTGCGCACCTCTTGAATTTCGCGTCGGTTGAAGTTGGCAAGTCGCACCAAAAGGCGGCCCTCGTGCTGAAAGGTCCACCAGCACACCGGCACGTCATCCGGGTCATCATCGTACAAAAAGCAGATCTGACCATTGGGTGTAGTGATCTGCCCATAGACACAACCCCGCCCCTCCATCCGCCAGACAGACAGTTTGGGGCTGAGAAATTCCTCGGTCCCCACCAGAAGGCCGCTGGGATAGTCGTGAAACGTAACGGTTTTACCCTGCACAGCAGCCAGAAATGCCTCAGGCGGTATCCGTGTCTGGGCGTGTGTGGCAAGCGGGGTTGCAACGACCAGCGCCGCAACGCCGACCGCTTTACCAATTGTCACGGAACCAGCGCATGGCGCGCTTGAAAGGTCGCGCGGCATAGGTATCGACCGGAATTTCGAAATCCCACCATTCGTCCTGCGGATGCGCAGCGAACAGGCTAAGCCCCACCGCTGACGAAAAACCTGGGCCTGTCGCCGATTGCGGCAGACCGTGAACGCGCAAGGGTCGACCCAAACGTACGCGCTGACCCAGAATGCGGGTAGCGAGGCCATCCAGCCCCATGATCTGACTGCCACCACCTGTCAAAACGATCTGCTGGCTGGGCATATGCTCAAATCCGGCGGCATCCAAACGCACACGCACTTCTTCCAGAATCTCTTCGACGCGAGGGCGCATGATACCGATCAACTCGGCCCGACTGACGGTGCGGCGGTCGTGTTCCCAATCACCGGTATCACCACCAATATCGATCAGGTCGCGGTCGTCAGCGCCAGTCGCGTGGACACCTCCGTTAAAGGTCTTGATCCGTTCGGCCACAGCCGCCGGAACACCCAGTCCCATCGAGATATCGGCGGTCACGTGGTCGCCGCCCATACGCACGCAATCGGCATAGATCATGTGTTTTTTCATGAAAATCGACACGCTGGTTGTACCGCCACCCATATCGATACAGGCGGCACCCAACTCTTGTTCGTCCTCGACCAGGGCCGAGACGCCAGACACGTAGGCCGAGTTCGCGATCCCCGCCAGTTCCAGATCGCAGCGTTTGATGCAGCGCACGATGTTCTGGATCGCGACGGCATCGACGGTCAACATGTGCATGTCGACCGCAAGGCTTTGGCCCATCTGCCCGCGCGGATCGATCAGCCCCGAGCGATTATCTAAGGCAAAATTCACCGGCTGGGCATGCAACACTTCGCGCCCTGCCCCGTAATCGGGCACGTCGCAAGCGTTCAAAACACGGCCAACCTCGGCCTCGGACACAACCTGACCTTCCAGATCAACCTGAGCGTCCAGACCGTAAGAACGCGGGTTTGCGCCCGAGAAACAGGCGATTACGTGATCCACCCGGATATCAGCCATCTTCTGCGCCGCCTGCAACGCGGTACGGATGGCGCGTTCGGTTTCCTGCATGGCAGTGACTTCACCAAACTGCACACCACGCGACCGCGTGGTCGCAGCGCCAATCACCCGAAATCCGGTCTGACCGGCCAGGGACCCGATGCTGTTATCTTCGCTCAAGCGGTTTGCGCCATCGAAGCGCAGCACAAGGCAGGCAATCTTGGAACTGCCGACATCCAGAATGGCGACAACACCGCGTTGCATCGCCTGCCTGCGCATCTGCCGCATGGCCCGTTGGGACTGATAAAGATCGGTCATCATGTTCGTTACTGCCCGTTACCCACTGTCACTTTTGTATTCCACCAGTCTTCGCTGGCAGCTTTGGTCATTCTTATTGTCGGGCGCTGCCCAAGCCGCATGTCCACCACGGCCACGTCACGCTCCAACAGGTCCTGCACTTCGTTCACGGCAAGCACACGTTCCAACGCGCGCACCGGGCGTTCGGTTGGCAACATGATGCGTTGGCCGCGATCCAGAACCAGATCCCAGCGGCGTTCACCGATCCGCACCAGACCGCGAACCCGGCCACCCAAGCTGCGGGCAGTGGTCACCAGTTGCAGCGCCTCGGCCACATGGGCATCCGCACCCTTGCCTGCGATCAGCGGCAGGTTGGTGTGTTCCTTACGCGAAGCGATGCGTTCCACATGCGCGCCGGTTTCATCCAACAGTTCGATCCCGCGGCGCGTGCGCCAGACGATGACGGGCTGACGCTCTTCAACATCCACTTGCAAGATACCACCGGGGCGCACCCGGACCGAGGCGGATTTGACCGGGTCCAGCCCGGTGATCGTGTCGCGGATCTGTTCGACATCCAGATCCCAGGAGCTTATCGGGAAATCCAACGGCACCACTTCGCGGATGTCTTCAGACAGATTGGTGCCCGCGCCATCAATCGCCATCAGATTGACCATGAATTCAGGCCGCTGCTGGATCGAGGTCTTGATGTCGGCCACATAGGCCACCACAGCCTCGCGCCGCTCGGTCGAGCCGAAATAGATCCCGGCCGCAGCGCAGAGCGCGAATATGGGCAAACCAACCCGCAAACCCCGGCGCACACCCGGCGTCAGCATCCAACGCTGCAATCGGTAATTCAGCCGCGACGGCGCCGGATCAAAGCGTTGCGATTTGCGACCGAACAGCTTGACCCCACTCAACCGCAGCTTTGGCTCCGCCTCGGACCGCGCGCCCGAGCCAAAATCCGCATCCGGTCCGGCCAGCGGCTTTGATCGGTGGATCACCGGCGCACGAGTGGCCCTTAGCGGTCGCATGAGGCGTCCTCCACCATCCACGCGCAAAGCTGGCCAAAGCTCATGCCGAAATGCTCGGCCTGTTCTGGCACAAGCGACGTTGGCGTCATCCCGGGTTGCGTGTTGGTTTCCAGCAGGAACAGCCCATCAGCCCCCATGCCGTCATCCCAACGAAAATCAGTGCGGCTTACCCCCTTGCACCCCAACGCATCATGGGCGCGCAATGCGTAATCCAGACAACGGTCAAAGATGTCTTGCGGGATTTCGGCTGGCAGCACATGCCAGGACCCGCCTGGCTTGTATTTGGCGTCATAGTCGTACCAACCACCATCGGTCATGATCTCGGTCACGGTCAGCGCGCGGTCCCCCATCACGGTCACTGTCAATTCACGACCTGCGATGTATTTCTCGACCATCACGAATTCAGGCATATCCTCGGACAGTTGCGGCGGGCCGTTTGACCCTTCATGCACGATATAGATACCGACGCTGGAGCCTTCGTTATTGGGCTTGGCGACGTAAGGAGGTTCCATAACGTGAACCTCGATCACCTCGATCTTTGGAACGATCACGCTGGGCACTACGGGCAGACCTACGGCCTGATACACCTCTTTGCTGCGTTGCTTGTCCATCGCCAGCGCCGAAGCCAGCACGCCGGAATGCGTGTACGGAATGCGCATCCACTCCAGCAGACCCTGCACGCAACCATCCTCACCCCAGCGGCCATGCAGGGCGTTGAAAACCACATCTGGTTTGATGTCTAAAAGGCGCGCGTAAAGGTCGGGACCTGCGTCCAGCTCTACTACTTCAAAGCCTTCTCCCCGCAGGGCGGCTGCGCATTCGCGCCCAGAGCTGAGAGACACCTCGCGTTCCGCCGAGGGGCCACCCATCAATACCGCCACTTTGGGGTTTGTCCTGCTCGACTTACCCACTTAGCGCCTCAATGTCCCAGGACCTTATGTAGTGGTCCGTACTGCGTTATGCCTTTGATCCGTCGCCTGAATTTGCCTGTTATGGTCTGACGGTTGGGGCTTTATTCTTTCAGCGGATCACCGACCCGCATGATTTCCCACTCTAGCGTGATGCCGCTTGTTTCGTAAACCTTTTTTCGCACCTCTTCGCCCAGACCTTCCAAGTCAGAAGCCGTGGCAGAGCCGGTATTGATCAGGAAATTCGAATGCTTTGGGCTCATTTGCGCCCCGCCCCGCGATGCCCCGCGCATACCGGCATCGTCGATGACTTTCCAGGCCTTGAGGTCATGCACGTCATCAGCGCGACCCGTGGACGAAAAGCCCGCCGGGTTGCGAAAGGTCGAACCGGCACTGCGGTCTTTGGTGGGTTGGGTCTCGTCGCGCTTTTGCAATTGTGCCGCCATGCGGGTGTGCAATTCCTCGGGGTCACCAGCCGGACCTTCGAAGGTAGCGGAAACCAATACCGCCCCGTCGGGCAGATCGGACTGACGGTAGCGAAAGTTCAGATCCTCTGGGCTCAGGTCCAGAACCTCACCCTGTCGCGTGACGATGGTGGCCTTGCGCAGCACATCCTCTGTGTAGCTGCCATAGCATCCCGCATTCATCCGCACAGCCCCCCCGATCGAGCCGGGAATGGTGCGCAGAAACGTCAGGTCCACACCCACATCCGCCGCCTTGCGCGCCACATGCGTATCCAGCGCTGCCGCGCCAGCGGTGACGGTGTTGCCATCGACCGAAATACCGTTGAACCCGCGCCCAAGCCGGATCACCACCGCGCGCAACCCGCCATCCCGAACAATCAGGTTCGAACCAACACCCATTGGGAAGACGGGAACCTCAGCAGGCAAGTCGCGCAGGAAGTGCTGAAGGTCTTCGATATCTGCAGGCTGGAATAAATAATCCGCAGGCCCACCGACCCGAAGCCAGGTTAAATCATTCAAAGGTCGGTTTTCAGTGAGTTTGCCACGAGGCGCAGGAAGTGTTTGAACCATGGCGCTCTGGTAGTTCGATTCTGTTCGCTTGTCATCTATCTGGACTAAGTTTTGCATACGCTTTGACCGCTGTCGGCTACGCAGACCTGTACTGAATCCCAAAACCAACCCGGTTCCCAAAGGAAAGGCTGTGAACATAACGAAAAGATTATAGAAGTCTTCGGCCCGCCACCACATCGGCTCTAACAATCCTACGTTGTCCGAAGCCAGAAACCCATAGGCACTGGACAAAACAAGAAACAACAAAAGATAGACGGGCCCACGAAAACGACCCCGTTTAACAAGATTGTGGGATGCCAGCCCGGATAAAAATACCGGAAGCGCCATCGCCAACACGACAGCGGCTACTACTTCAATTATCTCCAATCAGTGTCCTCATCTGAATGTTTGGTCAAAATGGTTCAGCTGTCCTCAACCAAGCGTTTCTTTGGAGCACAGCATTTTACCCTCTTGGGTTATTACACGGGCGCAATACTGGCATCAGACTTCAACTTCCTGAGCAAAATCCGGTGCAATCCACCAGTCAAAATTCCAAGGGTAAGACCTGGCACGAATTGGACGATCACGCTCGAGGTATAAGCGACTGTAAATAGCACAACGAACCCCTCGGCGCTCTGACTGGCGTACGCGCTAACAGGGGTCCAATACCACACGGCAAAAGAAACAAACAAAAATATAAGAAGATAGATCGGTCCTCTGAACTTCCCTTTAATAATAAGAATGTGTGAGGCTATCCAAATCAAAAACAGGGGCAGAAAGAATGCGAGAGTGTAAAATACGTATTCGACCATGTCAGTGTCCAACAAGCCGTCGCACCCAACGCCCCAGATAAATCACCGGCCAGCGCAGCACCGACATGCCTGCTGCCATTACAATCAACCCGATCCACGGTCCGTTCTGAAGCGTCACGTATCCCAAAATCGGAATCCCCACCGCAATCAGGATATAGGCGCGGGTCCAGTGATTGTCTTTGCTGGGGATCATCGCCAGCACATTTGCGGCAATTCCCCAAAGCGCGGCAAGGGCGATGGACAAGTTCATTTCTGAACCTCCGCACCGGTCCAACGGCGCCAGTAAAACCGGATGGGATTGCGGAACATGGATACAAAGGCAGCGCTAGCCAACAGCCCAAACACCCAGCCATAGTCATGGCCCAGCCAGACAATCAGAGCAGGCGCAGAGATGAATAACACAACTCCAGGCGGGAACTGCAGACGCATCGGCAACATGGCCACAATTGTCGAGGCCACGACCCACAAAGCTGCAAACATTACCGAATATGCCATATGCCCCTCCGAGGACATCCCGTCTGCGATTGCGACGTCACACTTTATAGTTGCAATAGGCGAGAGTCCATTGCCTCAGACCGCCTGTTTTTGCTGCAATCGAGCGGGCAATCCGTTGGCCCAAGCACTGATCGTACCTGCCCCCAGGCAGACGACCATATCTCCGGGACGCGCCTGTTCGCGAACCAGACGTTCAAGATCGCCTTCGTCCAGCAATGCGCGGGCGTGTCGATGGCCGTGGCGGATCAGGCCCTGCACAAGATCATCGCGGGATGCACCCTTGATCGGGTCCTCTCCGGCGGCAAATATGTCAGCGATGGCAACGACATCGGCGTCGTTGAAACACGTGCAGAAATCATCAAACAGGTTGGACAGGCGGGAATACCGGTGCGGCTGATGCACGGCGATGACCCGTCCCTCAGTGGCCTGACGGGCAGCTTTCAGCACAGCAGCAATTTCCACAGGGTGATGGCCGTAATCGTCAATGATGGTGACCCCATCAACCTCACCCACCTTGGTAAAGCGGCGGTTCACGCCACCGAAATTGGCCAGCGCATCACGAATTTCCGAGGTCTTCATGCCTAGGTGCCGGGCCACTGACGCCGCAGACAAGGCGTTTGAGACGTTGTGATCACCGGGCATCGGCAAGGTACAGCCTTCGATCACCGTGTCTTCGTATTGCAGGTGGATGTCGAAATGCGCGATGCCGCCTTTGTAAGTCAGGTTAACTGCACGTACATCGGCCTGCGCATTGAAACCATAGGTCCGCACGCGCCGGTCAGTGATGCGGCCAACCAGCGTCTGCACCTCGGCATGATCGGTGCAGCACACGGCCAGACCGTAGAAAGGCAAGTTCGACACGAACTCGTAGAAACCGTCGCGCAATTTGTCGAAGTCGCCCCAGTGTTCCATATGCTCGGGGTCGATATTGGTAACAATGGCTATGGTCGCAGGTAGACGATTGAACGAGCCGTCGGATTCGTCGGCCTCGACCACCATCCATTCGCCCTGTCCCATCCGCGCGTTGGAGCCATAGGCGTGGATGATCCCACCATTGATCACCGTCGGGTCGAAATCACCGGCCACCATCAACTCGGCCATCATGGTGGTGGTGGTTGTTTTGCCGTGGGTTCCGGCAATCGCGATGTTGGACTTCAGGCGCATCAATTCGGCCAGCATGTCAGCCCGGCGTACAACCGGCAGTCCGCGCGCGCGGGCACCGTCCAATTCCGGGTTGCCCGGTTTGATCGCGGTCGACACCACTACTACGGCGGCGTTTTCCAGGTTCTCGGCGCGTTGGCCGACAAAAATCTCGCCCCCCAAGCTGGCCAGACGGTCAGTGATTTTCGAGGCCTTCAGGTCCGACCCCTGCACCCGGTAGCCAAGGTTCAGCAGCACTTCGGCAATGCCCGACATCCCGATCCCGCCGATCCCTACGAAATGGATCGGCCCTACATCTTGCGGCAGTTTGGTTGCAGGATTCATGCGGTCTCCTTCTGCGCCAGTTGCTCGACAAGGGCCGTCAGACGCTCGGTTGCGTCCGGAGCTCCGGTCGAAAGGGCGGCATGGGCCATTTTTTGCGCGGCTTCAGGGTTAGTCAGAACTGCGGTGATTTGCTCGGTCAGCGAGGAAACGTCAAGGGCGTTTTCTGGAATCATGATCGCCCCACCCGCCTGTACCAGCCCGCGTGCATTGGCGGTCTGGTGGTCGCCTGCGGCAGCCGCAAACGGGATCAGGATCGAGGGTCGCCCGATGACCGAAATATCGGCAACGCTTGACGCCCCCGAGCGCGAGATAACCAACTGTGCATCCGACATGCGGCGGGGAACGTCGTGAAAAAACGGTTTGACCTCGGCACGGATGCCGTGATCAGCGTAGAACGCCGTAACCCGTTCGCCATCTTCGTCACGTGCCTGATGGGCAACGCGGATATGGCCGCGCAGCAATTCGGGCAAAGCTGCAATCGCGCCGGGCACCACATCGCTGAGGATGCGCGCGCCCTGCGATCCCCCCACCACCAGGATCGACATCGGGTAATCTCCGGGCGGAATGTAACCCGCCGCCGCGCGTTCAAGAACGGCGGCCCGAACCGGATTGCCAGTATGGATGCCCTTTGCCCCCTCGGGCAGGTCCGTGGGCCAAATACCGCAAGCTACCTGAGACACGCGGGTCGCAAACAGCTGGTTTACCCGTCCCAGAATACCGTTCTGTTCATGGATCATGCGCGGGATTTTCAACATCGTCGCCGCGCCCAGCGCCGGGATCGAAGGATAACCGCCAAATCCCACAACCACATCCGGCCGGTCGCGCATCATCTGCAATGACATGCTGGTCACGCCACCCGCAATCTTGGGTCCGACCAGCGCCTTTGCGGCCAAACCACCACGCGCGAAAGTGGCCGAGGACGCCTCGACAATTTCGGTCGAGTGCGGGAAGCCACTGGTATACCGTGCGCCGCGCGTATCGGTAGACAGGCGCACGCGCCAACCTTTTTGCAGCATCGCCTCGGCCAGCGCTTGTGCCGGGAACATGTGCCCCCCGGTGCCGCCAGCTGCAATCAGAAGGTAGGGTTTGTTCATTAACCTCGTCCGCGCAGAATATCGCCAAGCTCGCCCTGTGGGCGGGTGCGGGTGAAGGCCAACAACATGCCAACCGCGATGCCGCCCGCAATCAGGGATGAACCACCATAACTGACAAACGGCAGCGTCATGCCCTTGGCGGGCAGAAGCCGCACCGCAACACCCATGTTGATCATGGCCTGGACGCCAAACATGCAGGCCAGACCTGTGCCTGCCAGACGGATGAACATGTCCCGCTCGCGCATCAACCGCAGCAGCGAGCGTACAACGATGATCGAATAGAGCGCGATGATGATCAGCACCAGGATCAGGCCGTATTCCTCAGCCGCGACAGCGATGATAAAATCGGTATGCGCATCGGGCAGCGACCATTTTACCTGCCCCTCGCCCACGCCAACACCGAACAATCCACCTTCGCGAATGGCGTTGGTGGCATAGCCCAGCTGCGTGGTCGGATCGACCTCTTGGTTCAGGAACCCGTCGATGCGGCGGGCAAAGTGTTCCGAGTTCGAATAGGCCAGCATACCGCCCAGCACGACCGCCCCGGCCATACCCAGCAGAAGCAGCATAGGTGCCCCTGCCACAAAATACATCACGCCCCAGCCAAACAGGATCAGACAGGCTTGACCGAAATCAGGTTGCAACACCAGCATGCCAACGATGGCCATGCACAGCGCAAAGGACCATAACCGCCCCGGAGGACCGTTGATTTCCTGCGACGCGGCCAGCAACCATGCGGCCACGACAATAAAGCCGGGCTTTAGAAACTCGGATGGCTGCATCGAGGCAAAGCCCAGCGAATACCAACGCACTGCCCCCTTGCCGAAATCGGTGCCAAAGACCGGCAGAAACGCCAGCGCCACAAACGACGCAAGAAAGCCCAGCACTGCCAGACGCCGCACCAGTGTCGGGGACATCATCGAGGTCAGCAGCATCGCAACCAGAGCCAGCCCGCCAAAGATCGCCTGCCGTTCGACATAGTGGAACGGGTCAAACCCGTTGCGCCCGGCCAACGGCGGCGACGAGGCCAGCCCCAGCAACAGCCCAATGACAAACAGGATCAGCACACAGGACATGGTCCAGCGATCAATCGTCCGCCACCACTTTGGTAGAATCGGTTCTCCGCGCTGGTCCTGGACCGCGCCATACACCATCTCAGTCATGAGATACCGCCACTTACTGCCTCGTTCACGCCCCGTTTTCGGGATCTGATTGAGAGTCTACAGACATTTTTGCGTTTGGGCTAGCGGAATGAGCGGGTATGCGGAAAACGGCCCGTCAGTGGCGGTGACCTTAGCAATTGGACAAACGGCCCCAATCCCATCGCGGTGTCAAAGGGGCTGAATAATGCCCGCGCAGGACAGCGCAGAATTTACGTCACTCTTTGATTGGATACCGATCCGGCTCTTCAAACACGTCGATCACACGGGTCCCGGCCTTGATCTGCCCGCCGTGTTCCACCCCGGCCGGAATCGAATAGCTGTCACCGGGACGGTAGGTTTTGGTAACTCCTCCGATAGTCAGCTCGACCTCACCTTCGATGACCGTTCCCCATTGGGCCCCATGTGAATGCAATGGAAGCTCCATATCCTGAAGAAACGTAAAAAACGCCGCGAGGCCGGCGTCAGATCTTATGACCGCCGTCTGCACGACATCCTCGGGGAAAGGCACATCCAACTTTGGAAACGCAGTAATAAAGTCCGGAAATCGCATCCATTCATCCTTTTTCGAAAACGCGCGTCAAAAGGGCAGCATGTCAGCGCGTTGGGTAGCTGGCAATCTGTATTTCTACTGAACAAAGCGCTTCACGTGCAGTGACGCATGAAGGCTTTAGCAACGTGCCGAAACCGCGCTGGCTCTTGCCTTCCTTCCAATTCCACGCCATGCGCAGCCCATGACATATGACACGATCATCCTCGGTGCCGGTGCAGCCGGTATGATGTGCGCGATCCATTGCGGTGGGTGCGTTCTGGTGATCGATCATGCCAAAGCGGCCGGAGAGAAAATTCGCATCTCAGGTGGCGGGCGTTGCAATTTCACCAACATGTACGCCGGGCCGGGCAACTTCCTGTCGCAAAACCCGCATTTCTGCAAGTCGGCCTTGGCGCGATATACGCAGTGGGATTTCGTTGACCTGGTCGGGCGCCACGATATCGCGTGGCATGAAAAAACCCTTGGCCAATTGTTCTGCGACGGTTCCTCGAAACAGATCATTCAGATGCTGTTGACCGAGATGGAGCGCGCCGGGGCCGATCTGTGGGTGCGTACCGAGTTGAAAGACTTGCGCAAGACCGAGGCCGGTTTCGCGCTGGAAGTCGACCGCGAAGGGCAGCGCCTCAGCCTGACTTGCACCAATCTGGTTCTGGCAACGGGCGGTAAGTCGATCCCCAAGATGGGTGCAACCGGCTTGGCCTATGATATCGCCCGCCAGTTCGGTCTGCGGATCACCGACACACGCGCAGCATTGGTGCCGTTCACCTTCTCGGACGGGAAATTCAAGGACCTTTCCGGCGTGTCCCTGCCCGCACGCCTGTCAAACGAGCGCACCAGCTTTGACGAGGCGCTGCTGTTCACCCATCGCGGCCTCAGCGGGCCATCGGTGCTGCAATTGTCTTCTTATTGGCGCGAGGGTGAGGCGATCCGGGTCAACCTGATACCCGATCTTCCCCTTTTCGACCTGCTGCGCGATCAGCGGCAGAGCGGGGGCCGCAAGGCCCTGACCACCGAACTTGCCCGCCACTTGCCAACACGGCTGGTGGAGTACCTAAGCCAGCATATTCCGATGCAGGGCAACCTGGCCGACCAATCCGACGCGGCACTGACCGATTTGATTACGGCCCTGTCCAATTGGCCACTGACCCCTTCTGGCACCGAAGGTTATCGCACCGCCGAGGTCACCCTGGGCGGGATCGATACTGATGATCTGTCGTCAAAAACGATGGAGGCCAGGGATGTCCCCGGCCTCTATGCGATTGGCGAAGCGGTGGATGTCACCGGTTGGCTGGGCGGCTACAATTTCCAATGGGCGTGGTCCTCGGGCCACGCTGCTGGAGTTGCAATCGCAACCCGTTAGCCGACGACGTTATAGCCACGTCCGCGCATACAGTTGCGCACGATGACTTCTTTATTCTGGTTTTTGTTGATCACGTCCGCACCGGCACCGACCAGAGCGCCAGCGACCGCTGCACGACCCAGATTGTCGCTGCTGTCCTGAACGATCCCGGTAACCGCAGCCGCACCTGCCGCGCCGATTGCGGCGTTCCCGGCGGTGGAGCCATCAACGCTGGCTTGCGATGCAGCCAGCTGTTGGCATTGCTGCAGATCCACGTTGTAGTTCGGGCCAATCGGGCCATCGACAATCGGCTGATAATTGGCACCAACATTCGTGCAGGCACCAGCCACCAAAACGGCGGGTAGGATCAGAGAAAACTTACGGTATGGCATAGTCATTACCTCGTGTTGAATTTGCCCGGAGCCAAACGTAATTGTCACGGCGCGTCAAGCTGATAGCACTGTAGCTTGGCCCAACCGGCGGTCTATTGCAAATGACTATCACGCCAGCCGTTGCCGAACCTGTTCAGCGAAGTCCTCTCCGCGCTGTTCAAAATTGTCATACTGATCGAAACTTGCCGCTGCAGGGGCCAGCAGCACCGTCTCTCCCGGTTGCGCATCTGACATGGCCTGCGCTACGGCTTCCGCCATTGTGGTGCAGACCTGCGCTTCGGCTTCAAGTTGAAGCGCGAAATTGGCAGCTTCGCGCCCGATCACATAAGCCTTGAGCACCTGATCCGCCGCGCCGTTCAACGCTGAAAGACCACCCTCTTTTTCCAGTCCCCCACAAATCCACCGGATCTTTTTAAACGCGCTCAACGCCTTCAGCGCGCTGTCTACATTGGTGGCCTTGGAATCGTTCACATAGGTCACGCCGTCCACTTCGGCGATAATCTGGCTGCGATGCGGCAAGCCGGGATAGCTGTGCAGCGCATCCTCAATTACGCGCGGCGCCAGCCCCAACGCGCGGCAGGCAGCATAGGCGGCACAAGCGTTCTGATGGTTATGAACGCCGGGCAGGCCCTTGATCTGACGCAGGTCGATTGACCCAGCCTGCCGCCCCTTGCGGTACTCCGACAAGAACCCCTTGCGTGCAAAGACCTGCCACCCCGGCCCGGTCAGTTTGCGCGCCACCGAGACACGGATGACCCGGTCGTCAGTCGGCCCTTCGGACAGCTGGCCCGCCAGAAACGCGCCTTCGTTTTCATCCACACCAATCACTGCGCGATCCGGTCCGCCCTCGGCAAATAACCGGCGTTTGGCTGCGAAATAGCCCCCCATCCCGCCATGCCTGTCCAGATGATCCGGAGACAGATTGGTGAACACTGCCACATCCGGCGTCAGAGCGCGGGCCAGATCGGTCTGATAGCTGGACAACTCCAACACAACCACCGACCCGTCTCCACCCGGATCAATATCCAGCACCCCGCGCCCAATATTCCCTGCCAGCTGTGCCTCACGCCCGGCTTCGGTCAGGATGTGATGAATCAATGCAGCGGTGGTTGATTTCCCATTCGACCCGGTCACCGCAATAACGCGAGGCGGAGTGTCATAGTTGTTCCATTCCGGCCCGGCAAAGGATCGGAAGAACAGCCCAATATCGTTGTCCACCGGCACTCCGGCGTCTAGCGCAGCAACCACAATCGGGTTCGGTTCGGGATAGAGATGCGGAATTCCCGGCGACACGATCAGCGACGCGATGTCGTCAAACGCCCCGTGGCGGTGCAAATCGGCGCAAGTGAAACCTTCTGCCTCGGCTGTTTCGCGAGCGGCGGGATTGTCATCCCAACAGACAGGCTCAGCCTTACCTGCCCGCAATGCACGGGCCGTGGCCAGACCCGATCGGCCAAGCCCCAGAACCGCAACCTTTTGCCCTGAAAACCCTTTGACCGGGATCATGCCGCCCACCTTCTTCTGACGTCCAATTGGCCGTCACACTGCGCAGAAGAAAACTCTATTGGCAAGGGCAACAAAAGGCTCGCGCGTCAGCGCGAGCCGGGCACAACAGGTGGCAGGTGGACCGCAGGTCCGCCGAACCTGGCGGGAGCGTTACCGGACTTTCAAAGTCGCCAGACCAATCATCGCCAGGATCAGCGAGATGATCCAGAACCGGATCACAATGGTCGGCTCGGCCCACCCCTTTTTCTCATAGTGGTGATGGATTGGTGCCATCAGAAACACGCGGCGACCGGTGCGTTTGAAGTACAGAACCTGAATAATCACACTCAGCGCTTCCACAACGAAAAGCCCACCGACAACGGCCAGTACCAGCTCGTGCTTGGTGGCCACCGCAATTGCACCTAGCGCGCCGCCCAAAGCCAGCGAACCGGTATCGCCCATGAACACAGCCGCGGGTGGCGCGTTGTACCACAGAAACCCAAGCCCCGCGCCAAACAGTGCCGAGGTAAAGATGAAAATCTCCCCCGTACCCGGCACGTAATGCACGTCCAGATATTCGGTAAAGTCGACCCGACCGACCGCATAGGCAATGATGCCAAGTGTCGAGGCCGCAATCATCGCTGGCATAATCGCCAGCCCGTCCAGCCCATCGGTCAGGTTCACGGCGTTGGCCGCGCCCACGATCACAACAATTGCGAACGGAATATAGAAAATACCCAGATTGACCAGCGTGTCCTTGAAAACTGGCACCGCCAATTGGTTCTGCAGCGCCTCAGGGTGATGCAATGTCGCCCAAAGCGAAGCCAGAACCGCAATAATCACCCCCAGCGCCATCCTTGTCTTTCCGGACACACCCTTAGTGTTCTGCTTGGACACCTTGGCATAGTCATCTGCAAAACCGATTGCCGCATAAGCCAGTGTCACAAACAACACCATCCAGACATAAGGATTGTCCCACCGCGCCCAGACCAGCGTTGAGGTCACCAGCGCACCAACGATCAGCAACCCGCCCATAGTTGGCGTACCAGCCTTGGAAAAATGCCCCTCAGGACCGTCGTCTCGGATCGGCTGACCTTTACCCTGTTTCCTGCGCAATACGTTGATCAGCGGCTTGCCGAAGATAAAGCCAAAGATCAACGCGGTCAGAAAGGCTCCGCCCGCACGGAAGGTGATATAGCGGAAGAGGTTAAAGAAATCCCCCCCATCCGACAGGGCGGTCAACCAATAGAGCATGTCAAAACCTTTCTCATGCGGAGGTCATGGGTCAAGCGCGCTCCCTTGCCCCATTTTCCGCAAACCGTCAACAATCTGAGCCAGCGCCATGCTCAGCGACCCTTTGGCCAGAACCGTATCGCCTGCCCGGATCAAATCCGGCAGATGCGCGGCCATTTCGGTGCTTGTTTCACTCCACAACCCGCGCTTGCCCTCGGGCAGCGCTGCATGCAGAGCCTTCATCAACGGACCGATACAGTGAACCTGATCGACCTGCGCCATTGCCGCGACATCCGCCATTCCGGAATGCATGGCGATTTCCTGCGTGCCCAACTCTTTCATATCACCCAAAAAAGCGACCCGGCGCGTGCCCTCCGCCGCAGCCAACACATCCAACGCGGCCTCCATCGAGGTGGGATTGGCGTTATAACTGTCATCCAACAGCTCAATCTGCCCGCCCGCCGCCAGCGGCAGCACCTCGCGCACGCCCCGCCCTTTGACCGGAGACCATTGGCGCAGACCTGCGATGGCTTCATCAAGATCAACACCCATTTCAACACAGGCCGCCAATGCACCCAGCGCATTCATGGCAAAATGCGTTCCTGCCGATTGCACGTCATAGGTGATGGTGGCATCCCCAACCGCAGCTTCCGCACGCACCGAGTCGCCTCCTTGCGAGATATCGGTCAAAGCGTAATCTGCAGCCTTACGGCCAAAATCAACGATACCGGCCCCGTAGTCCTGCGCGATCTGACGCAAAATTTCTGCGTGTTCGATATCTGCATTCACGATGGCCGCTCCACCGGGTTCGAGCCCTTCGAAGATCGCGGCTTTTTCCTGAGCGATACCCGCAACCGAATCGAACGCCTCAAGATGGACCGCCGCAACCGTCGTCACCAACGCCACATGCGGGCGTGCCTGACGCGCCAACGGGGCAATCTCTCCGGGATGGTTCATGCCGATCTCGATCACGGCGAATTCAATGTCGCGCGGCATCCGAGCCAGCGTCAGGGGAACGCCCCAATGGTTGTTATAGCTGGCCACGCTGGCGTGGGTTTTTCCCTGCTTTTCCAATATGGTCGCCAGCATTTCCTTGGTCGAGGTCTTTCCGACGCTGCCGGTAACACCCACCACGCGCGCGTCGGTTCGGGCGCGGCCTGCTTGCCCCAATGCCTCTAGCCCGATCTGAACATCATCGACTATCAACAGCGGAGCGTCTTTCGAAACACCTTCGGGAATGCGCGACACCAAAGCAGCACCCGCACCTTTTTCCAACGCCTGCGCCACAAAATCATGCCCGTCACGCTCGGCTTTGAGAGCAACGAACAAATCGCCCGGCTGAATGGTCCTGGTGTCGATCGATACGCCATTTACCGCCCAATCGGTCGTGGCGCGCCCTCCGGTGGCCTCGGCCGCCTCGGCTGCTGTCCAAAGCGTCATGCCACCCTCCCGTCCAGCGCGGCCACACTGATACTGGCCTGTTCCACATCATCAAACGGCAACACCTGATCACCGACGATTTGCCCAGTCTCATGGCCTTTTCCGGCGATCAACAGCGCGTCACCGGGTTGCAGAGCGTCAATGCCGCGCAGGATGGCTTCGGCCCTATCGCCCACTTCGGTGGCCTCCGGCGCACCCAGCAGAACAGCGGCGCGGATCGTGGCCGGGTCCTCGCTGCGTGGGTTGTCGTCGGTGACAAAGACAAGATCCGCATGATCGGCGGCTGCCTTACCCATCAGCGGGCGCTTGGTGGCATCCCGATCCCCACCCGCGCCGACAATGGCGATCAGGCGCCCCATGACATGCGGCCGCATCGCCTTGAGCGCCGTTGCCACCGCGTCCGGCGTATGGGCGTAATCGACAAATACCGCTGCGCCGTTGTCACGGGTCGCAGCCAGCTGCATTCGGCCCCGAACGGTTGTCAGGTGCGGCAAGGTTTCGAACACACGCTCGGGCTCTTCTCCGGCGGCGATGACCAGCCCGCAGGCAAGCAGGATATTCTCGGCCTGAAACCCTCCAATCAGGTTCAGACGGGTTTGCAGCACCTTGCCCTGCCAGGAAAACCGCAAGTCTTGCCCGGTTGCGTCAAAACGCTGACCGATTAGGCACAGATCGGCATCGCCCAGCCCGACGGTCAATACACTTTGACCCCGCGCTTCGGCTATTTTGCGAACCTCGACACCTTTGGGGTCGCTCATGTTGATTACCACGGTGCCGTCCTGTGGCAACACACGATCGAACAATCCCACCTTGGCGGCGAAATAGGCCTCGAAGGTTTCGTGATAGTCTAGGTGATCCTGCGTGAAATTCGAAAAGCCCGCAGCGGCCAGATGCACGCCATCCAGACGACGTTGTTCGAGCCCGTGCGAAGACGCCTCCATCGCGGCATGGGTCACGCCGTTTTCCGCAGCTTCGGCCAAACAGCGGTGCAAGGTAATCGGCTCGGGCGTGGTATGCGCCAGCGGTGCGGTCCACGCACCCTCAACCCCTGTTGTTCCAAGATTGACGGCGGCCAGTCCAAGTTCCATCCAAATCTGGCGTACAAATGTGGCCACGGACGTTTTTCCGTTTGTCCCAGTGACAGCCACGATGTGCTGCGGCTGGGCCCCAAACCAAAGCGCGGCACATCCGGCCAGCGCTTGACGGGGGTCTTCAACCACGATCAAAGCAGCGTCCGATGCGGCCAGTTCCTCCGCCGCTATTTCAGCGCCTTCGGCATCTGTCAGGATCGCAGCGGCCCCCATACGCAGGGCGAATTGTATGAACTCTCCACCATGTACGCGGGTGCCGGGAAGCGCAGCGAACAGATAGCCATCCTTCACCTCACGGCTGTCAACGGCCAGCCCGGTAATGTCGGGATTCGCCCCGCCCCGCGCAGTCAGGGCCAGTTGGCTAAGTGTTTTCGTCCTTGTGCCCATGACCCACCTCTGCTGGACAGCCTAATTTGAGGTCAGGGTTATAGCAGCGCGCGCCTCAGGCTCAAGCCGGGGACGCAACCCAAGTAGCGGGGCAATCCGTCCGATCAGCTCGGCAGCCACGGGAACTGCCGTCCAACCCGCCGTCCGCCGCTTTTCGCCGTAGGCCACGATGGACGGTTCATCCAGAGTGACGATCAACACATATTTCGGATCATAGGCCGGGAAGATCGTCGCGAACGTCGCGATTACCTTTTCATCATAATACCCACCGCGCGGCTTGGGCTTATCCGCCGTGCCGGTCTTACCCGCCACGTCATAGCCTGCAACATCGCCAAAGCTGGCAGTGCCATCTGTCACCACACGGCGCAGCATGTTCTGCGCCTGTTTCGCGGCGCTTTCGGACATGACTCGCGGCCCGTATTGAGCACCATTTTTGCGCAGAATGGTCGGGCTGACATAATGCCCGCCATTGGCTATCGCTGCATATCCGGCTGCGAGATGCATCGGGCTGGTGGATAGGCCATGACCGTAAGAAATGGTTACCGTACTCAGCTCGCCCCATTTCTTGGGCTTGAGCGGTTCACCGCCTGCGGCCTCGACAATTTCAAAGGGGGTGGGTTCGAACATGCCCAGCGCCTCAAGGAAATCCTGCTGACGACGCGACCCGATCTGCAAGGCCAATCGGCCCGTGCCACGGTTCGAGCTGTGGACGATCACATCCGCAACGCTGATCTTACCATAGTTCTTGCCGTTGAACTCACCAATCGGGAACCGTCCGATCCGCATCGGACCAGAGGTGTCGATGATTGTCTCAGAATTCACTAACCCCAACTGAACAGCCTGTGCGGCAGTAAAGATTTTGAATACCGAGCCCAGCTCATAAACGCCCTGCACATAGCGATTGAACAATGGGCTGTCCGACGGATCAAACCCCGAGGTTGGCGGGCGCGGACGGTCGTTCGGATCGAAGGACGGCAGCGACGCGGCCGAGATGACCTCGCCCGTGTGTGCGTTCATCAGCACCGCCGAGGCCCCTTTGGCGTTCATGATCTTCATGCCGCCATACAAAACCTGCTCAACCGCCGCTTGAATGGTCAGGTCCAGCGAAAGTTGCAGCGGTTTGTTGCCGTTGGCCGGGTCACGCAGATAATCGTCGAATTGCTTCTCGACCCCCGCCACGCCGATAACTTCGGCGGCGCTGACGCCTTCGCGGCCAAAGCCCGAACCACCCAGAATATGCGCGGCCAGACGCCCATTCGGATACAACCGCATCTCGCGCGGGCCAAATAAGATGCCGGGATCGCCGATATCATGCACCGCCTGCTTCTGTTCCGGTGAGATACGTTTCTTGATCCACAGGAACTTACGACTACCGGTGAAATCTTTGACTAGACGCTCTTTTTCCAGATCAGGGAAGATCGCCACCAGCTGATCTGCAGCGGCGACTGGGTCGATCATTGCAGGCGGCTGGGCATAGACAGAATAGGTGTCCAGATTTGTCGCCAGAATGCGCCCCTCGCGATCCACGATATTTGCGCGCTGCATCGCAATCGCAGCACCGGGGGCGCTTGCCAGCGGCTCTTGTGCCTCGGACGTCGCAAGCATGCCCATTCGGACCCCTACCACCGAGAAAGCGCAGAAGAAGAACAGGCCCAGCACCAGCAAACGCCCTTCGGCGCGGGCACGGGCGCGATCTTTCATGTCTTCGTGACGCTGACGGATGTTTTCCCGCTCGATCGCCTTTGGGTTTTCCCCGCGGGCGCGAGCGTCAAGAACACGGGCCAGGGGGCGCAGAGGGGTACGGGTCATGGGATCTGCACCTCGCCCAGCGCCTGAGTACTGGTGATCGCCTGCAACTCGACCGGGTCGACGATAGGCAGGTCCGGGTCCTCGGCGTAAGAAATCTGATCAGCGCGTCCGAATTGTTCGGCGCGCAGCGGCAACAGGCCCAGACGTTCAAAGTTCAGGTCGGCCAATTCGCGCAGCCGGTCGGGACGGTTCAGGTAAGCCCATTCGGCGTTCAAAACGGCCAGCCGCACCTGCGCCATGCCAATCTCGCGCTGTAGCTTCTGAGTTTCCTTCACCACTTGCTGGGTGCGGTAATTCTCTTGATACGCCCAAAGCGCCAGTCCGAACACGGCCAGAGCAGTCAACACATACAAAACACTCTTCATTTTGCCCTTCCCCCCAGTTGCGGCATCCCAATGGCGCGGGCATCAATTTCCCCTGCCGGAGCCTCAGTCCGTACCGCCACACGCAGCTTGGCCGAGCGCGCACGCGGATTTTCCTGCAATTCCTGTTCATCCGGACCCACAGCTTTGCGGGTCTTGAGCGTGAACTGCGGCAGTTCTTGTTCCATTTCAGGTGCATAGCGATTGGCACGCCCGGTCTTGCCTGCGCGGGACTGAAAGAACCTTTTGACCATCCGATCCTCGATGGAATGGAAAGTCACAACAGCCAGTTGCCCGCCTGGCTTCAACGCGCGTTCGGCAGCCATAAGCCCCTGAAACAGCTCTTCATATTCCGCGTTCACTGCAATCCGCAGCCCCTGAAAGCTGCGCGTTGCCGGGTGCGACTGCCCCGGTTTGGGGCGCGGCAAGCAAGATTCGATGATCTGAACCAGACGCAGGGTCGTCGTAATCGGGTCATCCGCCCGCGCTTTCACAATCGCCTTGGCGATCCGTCGGCTGGCGCGTTCTTCACCATAGTGGAACAGAATATCGGCCAGTTGGGCCTCGGTCGCCGTGTTCACCAGATCGGCGGCGCTCTCACCCTCCTGGCTCATTCGCATGTCCAGCGGGCCGTCCTTCATGAAGGAAAAGCCACGCTCGGCCTGATCCAACTGCATGGACGAGACGCCGAGGTCCAGCACCACGCCATCCAGATCTTGCGCGTATTCATCCATGCGGGAAAACACCCCGGGCTGCATAACCAGCCGGTCGCCATAGCCACCCGCCCAGTCTGCCGCCATCTCAAAGGCCAACGGATCACGGTCTACGCCAATGACTTTGTCAGCCCCGGCCTCCAGTAGGCCACGTGTATAACCACCCGCCCCAAACGTCCCATCCAGCCAAGCACCGGACACCGGCGCCACAGCGGCCAGTAATGGGCGCAGCAGAACAGGGATATGAGGTTTGTCGGAAGGGGTGTCAGCGCCGGCCATGCCGTCACGCGTCCCCGACGCCATCTAGGAACTCCAGAGGATCGAAATCCTCGGGCTGTTCGTCCAGCCAATCTTCGGCGGCCGCCAGCTCTTCAGACTCATATGTCTCAGGCTTCCAGATCTGGAACGTATCACCCGCGGCAATAAAGAACGCCTCGTTTTCAAGCCCGATCTTGGTGCGCAACTTGACCGGCAGCACAAGGCGACCCGTCTCATCCACAGTTGTCGGGAAAGACTGACCGTGGAACATGCGCTGCAGCATCTTCCGCTGCATCGAACCACGCGGAAGCGCGTCAATCTTGTGATCGACCTCGTCAATCGCCTGCATGGTATAGCATTCAAGGAATTTGCGGCGGTGATCTCCATAGACGATCACCAGTTCGGGGGTATCACCGGGCTGCCAGTTCGGGTCCGAAGCCTCAAGCACACGGCGAAACGAGGCCGGGATCGACACCCTACCCTTCGTATCCACCTTGTGGTGGCTTTCACCTCTAAACCTGCGCGCCAAGACGACTGTCCCTTTCGCTTGCGCCCCACCCAAAATCCACGTTCCCCCCGGATGAAAAACGGCGGGTTGATCTGCTGCCACTGATCAACCCGCCGCATTGACCCGCTTTGCGGGATGTCCAGCTGCGCGCGCCACCTGGGGGGATGTCTGCTCGCCCGCGCGCCGGATCTCTTGATTGATGAAAGCGAGATGCCTGTATGAAACCTGTTTTTATTGGTTCGGGGTCGTTTGGCGCCCCATGTGCCTCGTCCTCATCGGATAAACAAGGGATGCCATGGGAATTCATGGAAATCAATAGGAAACTTCAAGGCACTTAAGCAAGAATCGCAATATAGACACATGGCAATCAATTGAAAACCACCCGCGCTACACCATAATTAGAATTTATATCGAGGCAAAATACCATATATAGCTAAAAGTTTACACTGAACATCATGTCCCATGAATTCCCAAAAATTTTCCAGATTTTGGAAAATTCAATCACCCAGAGGTCAATCTCACAGCTTCCACCGTACGAATCACCTTCCATTTGCCGCCCCCTATGCAAATCGCCAAGGCATTCCCAGACGTCGCCCATGATTTCCCATGCACACCAGAACACTCTTTTAGTGAGGCAAGAGGCGCACCTTAATCAAAAGATGCTCAACTTAGAAACATCGCGCTTAAAGAAGCGGCAATTTTTACTAACCAGTAAAATTCGGAAGATTGCCACCGTGGGCAAGGCACTCATAAAACTCCTGTTTTTAAGGCCCAAATGACAACAGCACACCAACACGTTGATATCTATGCATTTGCCGCATAGCAGCATTGACAAGTTCACCTATTGTGCATGTGCAGCATTTCCTTATCTTCATCCTCAAGCAAACGCCGAGACACAGCGGCAAAAACAAAACATATCGGGTAACACAGATGGCTGTAGCAACACATCAGACCGCGCTCAAAGGCGCACCGGCAACCGGCTTGGCATCACTGATTGAGGCTGCAAAAACCAGGTTCGTTCGGTACCGGGTCTACCGCCGGACTGTGAATGAACTGTCCGAACTGTCGAACCGAGAGCTGGCCGATCTGGGCCTGCACCGTTCGATGATCCGCCGCGTGGCAATGCAGGCGGCCGAAGAATACGTCGCGCACTAAGCGCGCACTGACATAACCGAGATCAGGTCCTTCCTCCTCCCTTTAGGATCTGTATTTCAGCGGCGATATCTCTCCTCCTCCCTGATATCGCCGCACCTTATACCGGCCCTGAAAGCCGGACACTGACACACCGGGTACTTCTCCTCCCTTTCCCGGTGTTAAAAGCGCGCGGCGACGTCTTCCTCCTCCCTGACGTCGCCGCGACTTACACATACCGGGATCAAACCCGGATTCGGATACATCAGGGCTCTTCTCCTCCCTGCCTTGATGTTGAAAGCCCGCGGCGACACCTCTCCTCCTCCCTGGTGTCGCCGCGACTTACACATACCGGGATCAAACCCGGGTTCGGATACATCGGGGCTCTTCTCCTCCCTGCCCTGATGTTGAAAAGAACGGCGGTTCCCCTCCTCCTCCCCGGGAACCGCCGTTTTTCTTTTTTCACAAATGAAACAGGGCGCCGCAGCCATGGCCGGGCGCCCCAAAAAAAACCGAGCATGTGCCGTCAGGAACATTCCTTTTGATTAAAAGGGTATGTTGTCCTTGGCCGACAGGAACCGCGAGACCACCTTTTTGGTGCCCGCCTTTTCGAAATCCACCTCGACCTTGTCGCCTTCGATGCCGATCACCGCTCCATAGCCGAATTTTTGGTGAAACACGCGCTCGCCCAGGGTGAAGCTGGCGACCGCGGTTGCATCGATCACCGTGTTGCGGGTTTCGCGTGGCTGAGACAGCCCATACTGCCCCTGCCGCGCTTGCATCCGCTTCCAACCGGGCGAGTTATAAACATTTGCCTCAGCCGCGCGGGTTTCGATCCCCGCCGCAGGCTGACCGCCGCCATAAAGCCCCGGAGGTGTCAGCACCTCAACATGATCCTCGGGCAGTTCGTCGATAAACCGCGACGGCATCGAATTTTGCCACTGGCCGAACACGCGTCGATTTGCAGCGAAGGATATCGTACAAACTTCTTCCGCGCGGGTGATACCCACGTAAGCCAGCCGTCGTTCTTCCTCGAGGCCCTTAAGGCCGGATTCGTCCATCGACCTTTGCGACGGGAACAACCCGTCTTCCCACCCGGGCAGGAACACGGCGGGAAACTCCAGCCCCTTGGCCGCGTGTAGGGTCATGATCGAAACCTTGGCCCCGTCACCCTCCTGCTCGTTATCCATAACCAGGCTGACATGTTCCAGAAACCCTTGCAGGTTCTCGAAGTTGTCCAACTGGTTCACCAACTCCTTGAGGTTTTCCAGTCGTCCTGGCGCCTCGGGCGTTTTTTCATTTTGCCAATGGGTGGTATAGCCGGACTCATCCAGAATGATCTGTGCCAGTTCGATATGCGACACCTCCGGCTCGCCGAACCGCGTGGGCGTAGTACCGTCATCAATAACCGAATCGTCGTCGACCTCGATCCGAGGCCCACGCGTCATCGCATTCCACCGGGCCAGCCCGTCGATCAACTCGCGCAGCGCCTTGCCGCCCTTGCCCTTGATCAACCCGTTATCGACCGCGATCCGCGCGCCATCAACCAGTGACACGCCATGCTCGCGCGCTGTCATCTGGATCGTCTGCTGCGCCTTATCTCCAAGGCCGCGTTTCGGAGTATTCACAATCCGCTCAAACGCCAGATCATCGCCGGGGCTGACCACCAGCCGGAAATAAGCCATGGCATCGCGGATCTCCATCCGCTCATAGAAACGCGGGCCGCCAATAACCTTGTAGGGTAAACCGATGGTCAGGAACCGGTCTTCAAACGCGCGCATCTGATGCGAAGCACGGACCAGAATGGCAATCTCATCCAGATTAAAGGGCCGCGCACCCCGAGTTCCGCCTTGCATCGCGTCGATTTCTTCGCCGATCCAGCGGGCCTCCTCCTCGCCATCCCAGTGGCCGATCAGACGAACTTTTTCGCCCTCTTGCGCGTCGGTCCAAAGTTCCTTGCCCAGACGGTTTTCGTTTCCGCGGATGACATTCGACGCAGCGGCCAGAATATGCGGGGTCGAGCGATAGTTCTGTTCTAACCGTACCACGTAAGCGCCGGGAAAGTCTTTTTCGAACCGCAGGATGTTGCCTACTTCGGCCCCGCGCCAGCCATAGATCGACTGGTCATCATCGCCTACGCAGCAAATATTCTTATGCGCCCCGGCCAGCAGGCGCAGCCATAAATACTGGGCCACGTTGGTATCCTGATACTCGTCCACCAGAATATAGCGGAACCAGCGTTGATATTGCTCCAACACATCCTGATGCGTTTGAAAGATCGTGACCATGTGCAACAGCAGGTCGCCGAAATCCACCGCGTTCAGCTCGCGCAGGCGGACTTGATACTGAGCGTAAAGCTCAATGCCCTTGTTGTTATAGGCCCCGGCATCCGCTGCGGGCACCTTGTCTGGCGTCAGAGCGCGGTTTTTCCAATCGTCGATGATTCCGGCCAGCAATCGTGCGGGCCAGCGTTTGTCGTCGATATTGGCGGCCTGAATCAACTGCTTAAGCAAACGCAACTGATCGTCCGTATCCAGGATGGTGAAATTCGACTTCAACCCTGCAAGCTCAGCATGGCGCCGCAGTAGCTTGACGCAGATAGAATGAAAGGTGCCAAGCCAAGGCATCCCTTCGGCCGGTTGACCCAACAGGCGACCCACACGGTCTTTCATTTCACGTGCGGCCTTGTTGGTGAATGTCACCGACAGAATCTCATTCGGTCGCGCCCGCGCCGTGCTGAGCAAGTGGGCAATACGCGCGGTCAGGGCTTTGGTTTTACCCGTCCCCGCCCCGGCCAGCATCAGAACCGGACCGTCCAACCGCTCAACCGCGTCACGTTGCGCCGGGTTCAACTCATCCAGATAAGGTGCGGGCCGCGCTGCCATAGCGCGTGCCGAAAGCGATGCGCCCTCAAAGGCGTCCATTTCGTCGAAACTGCTCATGACTCCAAACTACGCTGGTTCCGCGACAAGGGAAAGGGTTTGTTCACGGCTTGTTCACCTAAAAAGCAACAAATCCTTAGCTACAGCTCTGAGCAATTCGAGCTTTTTTGTCTGCTCCTATGCCGGTCTCGTTAACTCTCTCTCAAACTCTGGCCTCAATGCTGATGTCAGATTGCGAGGGGACGGGATATGAGCCTCACGGCTCGGGGACGGCTTGCCTATCGGATAAAATGGGCGGGGATCACCGTTTTGTTGATAGCGCTGGCGGCGGTTGCAGGTTGGGGAGTCTATTCTCTTCCGGCACCGGTTGTGGACCGAATGCTGAAAACTGACATATTGAAACAGTCCGAACTGTGGAAACGCCGCGTTGTTCTGCATCTAAAAGATCCCGAAACGGCGCTGCAAACCGGCAAGATCGACCCGCATGATGCCGAATTTCTTTCTTCGATGCCCGAAGCGTCGGATGTGTATCGGTTCAAAATGTTCGACACGGCCGGGCGCGTTATCTGGTCAACACGTCCCGAGGAAATCGGATCCTACGAAACGCGTGCCTTTTTCCGCAGTGATGTTGCACGCGGAATGACGCATTATATTCAGGAAGCGCTCCCACAGTCTGAGATCGACGGACTCGACCTGCATTCCGAAAGCACGCGTACCGCCGTGCAACATCAGGTGGCTGAGGTGTTCGTTCCGATCACAAAAAAGCGGACGCTTCATCGGCGCGATTGAGTTTTTCACCGATTTCACCGATCTGCGCACAACATTTATTACCCGACTGAGGGTTTCACTTTCGATCCTTTGCGGCATTGCTCTGTTCGCTTTGGCCAGCGTCTCATTGGTGACATATCGCACCAACCGTCTGCAGCTACGCGCGCTGCAACGGCAATCAGCCAAAGAACGCAACCTGATGGATGAACAACTTAGGTTGGCGCGTGAGGTACGCCTGTTGGGCGAATTGAATGAATGGCTACAGTCGAGCCGATCCCTGGATGAACTGTTCGACATGGTTTCACGGTTTATGACCCACATCCTGCCCGAGGCAGAGGACAGCGTCTATCTCTACTCCAACTCGCGCGATGTTCTGGATGGCTGCGCAAGCTGGAACGGCGGCACTCACAAGGCGCATATCCACCCTGAAGGATGCTGGGGTCTGCGTCGCGGTCGCACATACCAATACGGCGCGTCTGAGATTGATTTTGTCTGCGAACATGCCGAACCCCATGATGGCCGCCCCTATTTCTGTTTTCCCATTCTGGCGCATGGCGAAACAGTTGGCCTGCTCCATCTGCGGGCGCATGAAGGCAGCCAAAAAGTGTTTCATTCCAATAGAAAACTGGCCCAACTGTGCGCGGAACAGATCAGCAAGGCGATTGCAAACGTGCGAATGCGGGACCAATTGCATGACCAATCGGTCCGTGATCCGCTGACCGGCTTGTTCAATCGCCGACATATGACCGACACGTTGCGCAAATCCATCAGCCGCAGCCAACAGACAGGCGCACCGCTGAGCTTGATCGCTGTGGATGTGGACCACTTCAAGAAATTCAACGACACCCATGGTCATGATGCGGGCGACATGGTGCTGCGCGCGGTTCTATGCCGCAGGATTTGATGCGTGCATCGGATGACGCCCTGTATGTGGCCAAAGACAAGGGTCGAAATCAGGTGCAGGTCGCCAATGGCACTGATCCGGCACAGGGTAATAAAAGCAAGCCCGAGCAACCGACCAAATCGACAACTCAGGCATCAGCGGCCTGAAAACCTTGCAGAATCACTGTGTAGGTCGGATCAATTCGTATGGACCTGCACAGCTCATTCCCCAGCATTGGCGATCTGAAACGCCACGCACGGCGCAAGGTTCCGCATTTCGTATGGGAATATCTGGATAGCGGTACAGGGTCCGAGGTCACGCTGCACAAAAACAGGGCCGCACTGGATGATGTGGAGTTTTTACCCTCAATCCTGCACGGTCCTATCGAATGTGACACCAGCACACGGTTTTTGGGCCAAGACTTTCCCTTGCCCTTCGGTATTGCGCCGATTGGAATGTCGGGGCTGATCTGGCCGGATGCTGAGAAACTGCTGGCCCTCGCCGGTGCCAAGGCAGGGTTGCCGTATACTTTGTCGACCGTCGCCAGCCAAAGCCCCGAAGATCTGGCTCCTCATCTTGGTCAAAACGCCTGGTTTCAACTTTACCCTCCAAAGGACCCGGATATTCGCGCGGACATGTTAGGTCGCATCAAATCCGCCGGGTTTTCAACGCTTGTGCTGACAGTTGACGTCCCGGTTGCATCGCGGCGCGAACGGCAGGTGCGATCTGGCCTGACCCATCCACCCCGACTGACGCCACGTTTGCTGGCGCAGATCGCCCAACGCCCGACTTGGGCCTTGGGCATGGCGCGACATGGTATGCCGCGAATGAGGACGCTCGACAAATACATCGATGGCGATAGCGCGCTGTCCCCCACGGCGCATATCGGATACCTGCTGCGCACATCGCCGGATATGGACTATGTCAAATGGTTGCGCGATGCATGGGATGGTCCGTTCGTTTTGAAAGGCGTGATGCGCGCCGAAGACGCGGCTCGCCTGAAACAAGCCGGTGTTGATGCGCTCTGGGTCTCGAATCACGGTGGGCGGCAGTTCGATGGCGCCCCGGCTAGCATTTGTGCGCTTCCCGCCATACGTGCGGCCACAGACTTGCCGCTGATCTTTGACAGTGGCGTTGAAGGCGGGCTTGATGTTCTGCGAGCTTTGGCGCTTGGGGCGGATTTCGTCATGCTGGGGCGGGGTTTTCTTTATGGGTTGGCTGCCCTTGGGTCACGCGGCCCGGCCCATGTCATCGACATTCTGCGACAGGACATGCTGGCGAATATGGGCCAGATGGGTTTGGCAAAGTTGGATCAACTTACGCTACGTCAATACAGCAATTGATGCTGCAGCGCAGAATTGCTAGTAAGTTTGCGCCACCAAGCGGCGTTTGCGAGCGTTAACATGCCGGTTCTACCCAGAACGACTGATATACGAGCGCGTATTGTCCGCCTATGAATACGGCCAAACCACCAAGACCGGGACCTGATATGACCAACTTCAACAAGATCCTGATCGCCAATCGCGGCGAGATAGCCATTCGCGTGATGCGCGCAGCAAACGAGATGGGCAAACGCACCGTCGCTGTCTTCGCCGAAGAAGATAAGCTGGGCCTGCACCGGTTCAAGGCGGATGAGGCCTATCGCATCGGCGAGGGGATGGGACCAGTTGCTGCCTATCTGAGCATCGACGAAATCATCCGCGTGGCCAAGGAATGCGGCGCGGACGCGATCCACCCGGGCTATGGCCTGCTGTCCGAGAACCCCGATTTCGTGGATGCCTGCGTTCAGAATGGCATCACCTTCATCGGCCCCAAAGCTGAAACCATGCGCGCGCTTGGTGACAAGGCCAGCGCACGACGTGTGGCTATCGCGGCGGGCGTACCCGTCATCCCGGCGACCGAGGTTCTGGGCGATGACATGGACGCGATCCGCAAGGAAGCTGCCGAGATCGGTTATCCGCTGATGCTCAAGGCGTCTTGGGGCGGCGGCGGTCGCGGGATGCGCCCGATCGAATCCGAGGACGAGCTGGAAGAAAAAGTACTGGAAGGCCGCCGCGAGGCCGAGGCTGCGTTCGGCAACGGCGAGGGGTATCTGGAAAAGATGATCACCCGCGCCCGCCATGTCGAGGTGCAAATTCTCGGCGACAAACATGGCGAGATCTATCACCTCTATGAACGCGACTGTTCGGTCCAGCGCCGGAACCAGAAGGTCGTGGAACGGGCCCCTGCCCCGTATCTGTCCGAAGAACAGCGCGCGGAAATCTGCGAACTGGGCCGTAAAATCTGCGCCCATGTGAACTATGAATGCGCTGGCACTGTCGAATTCCTGATGGATATGGAAACCGGCAAGTTCTACTTCATCGAAGTGAATCCGCGCGTGCAGGTCGAACACACCGTCACCGAAGAAGTCACCGGCATCGACATCGTGCAGGCGCAGATCCTGATCGCCGAGGGCAAAACCCTGGCCGAGGCCACAGGTGCCGCCAGCCAGGTTGATGTGCATCTGAACGGTCACGCGCTGCAGACCCGGATCACCACCGAAGACCCGCAGAACAACTTCATCCCCGATTACGGCCGCATCACCGCCTATCGCTCGGCCACGGGTATGGGCATCCGTCTGGATGGCGGCACGGCTTATGCGGGTGGCGTGATTACGCGGTATTATGACTCGTTGCTGACCAAGGTAACCGCAAAGGCCCCAACGCCCGACGCGGCGATTGCCCGGATGGACCGGGCCCTGCGCGAGTTCCGTATTCGCGGCGTCAGCACCAATATCGACTTTGTCATCAACCTGCTGAAACACCCGACCTTCCTGTCGAATGAATACACCACCAAATTCATCGACACGACGCCGGACCTGTTCACCTTCAAGCGTCGTCGCGACCGCGGCACCAAGGTTCTGACCTATATCGCGGATATCACCGTGAACGGGCATCCCGAGACCGTAGATCGTCCCGCCCCGCGCGCTGATCTAAAAGAAGCCAAAGCCCCCGCGCCCAAAGCCGAGCCGCAAATGGGCACCCGCAATCTGCTGGAGCAAAAGGGCCCGCAGGCTGTAGCCGACTGGATGAAGGCGCAGCGTCAGCTGCTGATCACCGACACCACTATGCGTGATGGCCACCAGTCTCTGCTGGCCACCCGGATGCGGTCAATCGACATGATCAAGGTGGCACCGACCTATGCGGCCAACCTGCCACAACTGTTCAGCGTCGAATGCTGGGGCGGCGCAACTTTCGATGTGGCCTATCGCTTCTTGCAGGAATGCCCGTGGCAGCGCCTGCGTGACCTGCGCGAAACGATGCCGAACCTGATGACCCAAATGCTGCTGCGCGGGGCGAACGGGGTTGGCTACACCAACTATCCCGACAATGTAGTACAGGAATTCGTACGTCAGGCGTCCAAGAATATCGACGTGTTCCGCGTGTTCGACTCGCTAAACTGGGTCGAGAACATGCGCGTTGCGATGGATGCAGTGGTCGAGAATGGCAAAATCTGCGAAGGCACCGTTTGCTATACCGGTGACATTCTGGACCCGGATCGCTCCAAGTACGACCTGAAATACTATGTCGGCATGGCGAAAGAGTTGCGCGATGCAGGGGCACACGTTCTGGGCCTGAAGGACATGGCAGGTTTGCTGAAACCGGCCTCGGCCAAGATTCTGATCCGGGCGCTGAAAGAAGAGGTCGGGCTACCGATCCACTTCCACACGCACGACACCGCCGGCATCGCCAGCGCCACCATTCTGGCCGCATCCGAGGCCGGCGTGGATGCGGTGGATTGCGCGATGGACAGCTTCAGCGGCAACACCTCGCAGGCAACGCTGGGCACTGTGGTCGAAGCGCTGCGCCATACCGAGCGCGACACCGGGCTGGATATCAAGGCAATCCGGGAGATCAGCGATTACTTCGAGGCAGTGCGCGGCCAGTACGCGGCTTTTGAGTCCAGCCTTCAAGCCCCCGCGTCTGAGGTGTATCTGCACGAAATGCCAGGTGGTCAGTTCACCAATCTCAAGGCACAGGCGCGCAGCCTCGGCCTTGAAGAGCGTTGGCACGAAGTGGCGCAGATGTATGCGGACGTGAACCAGATGTTCGGTGATATCGTGAAAGTAACACCGTCATCCAAGGTCGTCGGTGACATGGCGCTGATGATGGTCAGTCAGAACATGACACGTGACGATGTGGAAAGCCCGGATTCTGACGTGGCCTTCCCCGACTCGGTCGTCGACATGATGCGTGGCAATCTGGGTCAGCCTCCTGGAGGGTTCCCGGACACCATCATCAAGAAGGTGCTAAAAGACGAGGCACCGAACACCGACCGCCCGGGCAAGGACGTGCCGGCGGTTGATCTGGAAGCCACACGCGCCGAGCTGTCCAAGCAATTGGAAGGCAAAGAGGTCGATGACGAGGATCTGAACGGCTACCTGATGTATCCCAAGGTCTTCCTGGACTACATGGGCCGTCACCGCGTCTATGGTCCGGTCCGCACCCTACCCACGCGCACGTTCTTCTATGGCATGGAGCCAGGCGAAGAGATCACCGCCGAGATCGACCCGGGCAAGACACTGGAAATCCGCTGTCAGGCCATTGGTGAGACCGACGAAAAAGGCGAAGTCAAAGTCTTCTTCGAACTCAACGGCCAGCCCCGCGTGATCCGGGTGCCGAACCGCATGGTCACCTCGACCACGCAGGCGCGGCCCAAGGCCGAGGCGGGCAACCACGACCATGTCGGCGCACCGATGCCAGGTGTTGTGGCCACTGTCGCCGTCACAGCTGGTCAGCAGGTCAAGGAAGGCGACATGCTGCTGACCATCGAAGCGATGAAAATGGAAACCGGCATCCACGCCGAACGCGACGCGACGGTCAAGGCCGTTCACGTGCAGCCCGGAGGCCAGATTGACGCTAAGGACCTGCTGGTCGAACTGGAATAACCGGTTTAGCCGTCTAAATTAACAGGGGCCGCGCGGGGAACCGGGCGGCCTTTTTTACGCCTAGGAGGATCAAGATGCTGTCCGTCACCCCAATCTACGCCGCACTGCTGGCGATTTTGTACGTCGTCTTAAGCGCCAAGGTTATCAGCCAACGTCGCAGCGACAAGATTTCCTACGGGGACGGTGGCAATCAGGACATGCTCAAAGTGATGCGGACGCATTCCAACTTTGTCGAATACACACCCTTTGCCCTTCTGTTGATCGCGATGGTCGAGCTGCAAGGCGCGGGTGGGCTGCTGCTGAATCTGCTGGGGCTGGCCCTGCTGACTGGACGGGTGATGCATGCCTATGGCTTCGGTCGCAGCCCGCAGATCGTGATTCTGCGCCAGATCGGGATGCTGCTAACCTTCACGGCCATTCTGGTGGCCGCAATTGCAAATCTCGTGCTGGCGCTCTGATCCGGCTGGCGGGGGCTTATCCCGCCAATATCTGCGTCTCAATCAGTGGTGCTTTCATTAGGACCGGCTCAACCTCGACCAGTTTGCCATCATCTTCCGCACAGAACACGGCCGTCAACACGATCAGTGCAGCCAGCAGTGCCATTTTCATATCTGCAACCCGTATCATTTCCTCTCCTCGAACCCTCTTGTTTTATAATGCTCTGTGGTTTGAACGTGCGGCGGCGGGGTTTCCGTCGAAAGATTTTTCCGCCTTTTTGTCTTTTTCTGCTTGCAGGCCCGCGTGGGAATTTATACATCCCTCCTCACTCAACGGCGCGGGCGTAGCTCAGGGGTAGAGCATAACCTTGCCAAGGTTAGGGTCGGGCGTTCGAATCGCCTCGCCCGCTCCATTGAGAGGTCTTCGGACCAACATTTGTATCTGATGCGGGCGTAGCTCAGGGGTAGAGCATAACCTTGCCAAGGTTAGGGTCGGGCGTTCGAATCGCCTCGCCCGCTCCAGATACAAACCCATTCAAACACACTGGTTTCTTCGTAAGCGTTGCGCCATTCTGGCCGTGATTTCAATCATGCACGGAATTCGCCAATGTCGGACTATGTCATTCGCCCCCTTACTGCCGCCGAAGTCGAACACGCCGTGGATTGGGCCGGTCGCGAAGGGTGGAATCCGGGCAAACATGATGCCAAGTGCTTTCGCACGACAGACCCGGATGGGTTTCTGGGTGGGTTTCTGAATGGCGAGATGATCGCGTCGGTATCAGCGGTAAATTACGACGAAACCTTCGCATTCCTGGGGTTCTATATCGTCAAACCCGAGTTTCGCCACCATGGCCACGGGCTTGAGATCGCTCAGCATGCGTTGGCCCATTGTACCGGGCGCAATATGGGGCTGGATGGCGTGGTCGAGCAACAGGACAATTACCGCAAGTCCGGCTTTACCTTTGCCTATAACAACTATCGTTTTGCCGGCACGAAAAGTCGGATGTTGGCTAAGCTGGGAACCAGACAGAACGATCAAATCACCGATCTGACCCAAGCATCCGACGCCTTGAAAGACTATGATCGCGAACTGTTTCCCGCGCCACGCGACTTGTTTCTGGGCGACTGGCTGAGTGCCTATAGCCACGTATCGAAAGTCTTTACCGAGAACGGCAGAATCAGAGGGTACGCAACACTTCGCCCCTGCCTCACTGGGTATAAGGTTGGCCCTCTGTTTGCGGATAACTCCGACATCGCAAGGGCTTTGCTGGCCGCAATTCTGACTGCAATCCCTGAGGATCACAATGAGCATGAGGTCTTCGTGGACATGCCTCAACCCAACCCATCAGCGTTCGCGCTGGCCGATGAACTTGGGTTGGACAAGGTGTTCGAAACAGCCCGGATGTATTCAGACTACGAACCAGACATCGATCTGAGCCGCATCTTTGGCGTCACGACCTTTGAGCTTGGTTAAAACGCCTTGAACGTCATCGTGGTCAGCGACCGTTCGATGTTGGGAATCACCAGCAGGTTTTCATTGATGAAATGGCCTACATCTTCGGTCTCGGGGATGTAAAGCTTCAGCAGCAGGTCAAACTCACCGCTGGTCGAATACAGCTCAGAATGGATTTCGCGCAGGGCGATTTCCTCGGCCACCTTGTAGGTAGAGCCGGGTTTGCAGCGAATCTGGATGAAAACGCAAGTGGACATGGGCCGTGCCTTGTTGGTTCAGTTTCCTGCAGGCTGGCATGGGCCGCGACCGGGCGCAATCCCCTGCAACAGTTTGCGGTGAATGCCACGCTTGGTCTGGATAAGGCGGGCCATCCCCGTCTATAAGCGCGCCTGTAGCAAAAGGAATTCGCCCATGCGCAGCGCAAAGATCAGCCGTCAAACCGCCGAGACCGAAATATCGGTCGAGGTCAATCTGGACGGCACCGGCACCTATGACAACCAGACCGGCGTCGGTTTCTTCGATCATATGCTGGACCAGCTGGCGCGCCATTCGCTGATCGACATGACGATCCGCGCCAAGGGTGATTATCACATCGACGACCACCACACGGTCGAGGATACCGGCATCGCGCTGGGTCAGGCGTTGACCCAGGCCCTAGGCGACAAGAAAGGTATCCGCCGCTATGGCGAATGCCACCTGCCCATGGATGACGCCCAGGTGCGGTGTGCGCTGGATCTGTCGGGCCGTCCGTTCCTGATCTGGAACGTGGACCTGCCGACGCCCAAGATCGGCGCGTTCGACACCGAACTGGTACGCGAGTTCTTTCAGGCGCTCAGCACCCATGGCGGCATCACGTTGCACATCGACCAGTTGCACGGCTTCAACAGCCACCACATTGCCGAGGCCGCGTTCAAAGCCGTCGCCCGCGCCCTGCGTCTGGCGGTTGAGACTGACCCGCGCAAGGCCGATGCGATTCCGTCGACAAAGGGCGCGCTGTAAATGCTCACGGCCATTATCGACTACGAAAGCGGCAACCTGCACTCGGCCGAAAAGGCGTTTCAGCGCATGGCGCGCGAAATGGATGCCGGTCAGGTCGTAGTGACCTCGGACGCGGATGTTGTGGCGCGGGCCGACCGTCTGGTTCTGCCCGGTGACGGCGCCTTTCCAGCCTGCGCGTCTGAACTGCGCGGCCACAAGGGCATCTATGACGCGATGGTCGAGGCGGTGGAACAAAAAGGCCGCCCGTTTCTTGGCATCTGCGTCGGGATGCAGCTGATGGCCTCAAAAGGTCATGAATACACCGAGACCGACGGCCTGGATTGGGTGGCCGGTGATGTGCTGCGGATCGAACCCTCGGACGATGCGCTGAAGGTGCCCCATATGGGTTGGAACGATCTGGTGCTGGAAAGCGATCACCCAGTGTTCAGTGGCGTCAAAACAGGTGATCATGTCTATTTCGTCCACTCCTACCATTTTCGGGTAACAGACCCGGCAGAGCGGTTGGCTTTTGTGGACTATGGCCAAGAGGTCACGGCCGTGATTGGCCGCGACACAATGGTTGGCATGCAGTTCCACCCCGAGAAAAGCCAGGACGTGGGCCTACGCATGATCGGAAACTTCCTGACCTGGATGCCCTGAACGGTTACTGAACCCGCGTCCAGGTCTGCCCACGGCAGACCAGACCACCAGCAACACAGCCTTTGACAGTCAGCTCATTCTGACTGTCCAGTGTCATTTTCGAGTTGTAGGTCTTGTCGCGGTCTGGCGCCCAGATTTTTCCGCTGTCGTACTGACCATCCCCCTCGGGCACCATATCCCAGATGATCTGTTTGCCCAGGTTTTCATATTCCAACTGCTGGTTGCCATCACCGTCGAAGGCGCTGTCAATTGTGCCACAAATCGCACTGCCACATTCCGCAATGGTTACATGCAGATAGCCGCCCGTATCCCCCGGCTGGGTCTTCCACAGCCCATCAACCGGGTCAGCCGCAAAGGCGGTGGTCGCCATGGTGGCTAAACCTGCTGCAAGTAGAAATTTCTTCATAATGCTCTCCCTGTGTTGCGATCACTCTGGCCCGGCGACCGGCTTCGGGCAAGAATGACTTTGCGTCGCGTTGCATCCCCTGCCCTGACTGTGCGATATCCCGCGCGACTGACCAAGATATAGGGCCGCCCGACATGATCCTCTACCCCGCCATTGACCTCAAAGACGGCCAGGCCGTGCGCCTGCTGCGCGGTGAAATGGACAAGGCCACCGTGTTCAATGACGATCCGGCCGCGCAAGCCCGCGCCTTTGTCGAGGCCGGGTGCGAGTGGCTGCATCTAGTCGATCTGAACGGCGCTTTTGCCGGTGAGCCGATCAATGCCGCGCCGGTCGAGGCCATTCTGAAAGCCTGCAACGTGCCCGCGCAGTTGGGTGGCGGCATTCGCGACATGACCACAATCGAAACCTGGATCGAAAAAGGCCTCGCTCGCGTAATTCTGGGTACGGTTGCAGTGGAAAACCCCGATCTGGTGCGTGAAGCAGCAAAGGCATTCCCCGGCAAGGTCGCTGTGGGCATTGACGCGCGGAACGGTATGGTCGCCACCAAGGGCTGGGCCGAAGAGACCGACGTTCAGGTCACCGATCTGGCCCGCAGTTTCGAGGATGCAGGCGTCGCAGCCATCATATACACAGACATCAACCGCGATGGCGCGATGCAGGGCCCGAATATTGAAGCAACCGCCGATCTGGCCCGCGCCGTCTCAATCCCGGTCATTGCCTCGGGAGGTGTCAGTTCGCTGGATGATCTCATCGCCCTGCGCGATTGCGGCGTCGAATTGAACGGGGCGATTTCTGGTCGGGCGCTCTATGACGGAGCCCTCAATCTGAAAGAGGCCCTGGCCACCCTGAGCAACTAGAGCGGGCCCAAATGCGCCAGCAAGAAGTGCAGCTGGCGCATTCCTGATGTTATTGAGCCGCGACCGAAGTCAGTTTGGCCAACGCACCGCGCATCTTTTCGATGACCGGAGAATTCTCGACGGCGTCAAGCTCATCCATGGTCTCTTTCGGGTCTTCATAAGCCAGCCAAACCTGACCGTTTTCATCCTCATAGGCTTGAACTTTCAGTGGCAGGAACAATCCCGCCCGCGGGTCGATCTGCATCGCGGGCGTTCCCAGCGCCGGGTTGCCGAAGATCAGCACCTGATTGGCTGGGATACTCAGCCCGACCTTTTCCGCACCAGCCGCGTGATCGACGCGCGCAAATACGGTCGCGCCTGCATTGCCAACGGCGGCTTCAAGTGCATCCATTACCTCGGGTACGGATTTAGCTGTGTTTACCTTGATGATATCGTCTGCCATCGCTGCGACGGTCCCCCCAAATACAAAAGCGGCTGTCAAAAAAAGTTTACGCATCTCTTTGATCTCCTGATGAATTTGGGCGCAGTGTTCACAGTTTTGAACCGGGTGGCAATCACATCTCCGGCATCGGCGAGGCTTTGCCGGTTGCGAATTAAATGGGTTTCAATGGGTCCGCCGCGACCGATGACAAATCGTGAACAATTCCACGTTTCCGGTAAGAGTTTGCACATATCAGCCGCAAAATAGTCTTATTCCGTCGCTAGGGCTGAACCGCAATCTAATGCCGGAGTTTCATTGTGTCCGTTTCAAACGTATCTCAACCGACTGAAAATTGGCGCTATTATGCTCCGGTCATCAGTTTTTGCGCGACAATTTTTGTCAGCGCTAGCCTTTTGTTTTTTGTTCAACCGCTTTTCGCAAAACTCGTCTTGCCCAAAATCGGCGGTGCACCGGCGGTTTGGACAACAGCTATGCTGTTTTTCCAACTTATGTTGATAATGGGATATCTGTACGCCCATATCCTGACCCGGTGGTTTAGCCTGCGTTGGCAACTTGTTACACATCTGGCCCTTTGGCTGATCGCCCTCAGCTTTTTACCCTTGGCCACGCAAGAAGGCTGGAGATTCGATTCTTCGCAATCTATTGCCCTTCAAACGCTGATTCTGTTTGCGGCAGGGGTAGGCGTTCCATTTGCAGTGCTGTCCGCAAATGCCCCGCTTCTTCAGGCATGGTATTCGCGCTCTGGCGGTCCATCGGCCAACGATCCATATTTTCTGTACGCAGCCAGCAATGTTGGATCGCTGCTGGCCCTGTTGGCGTTCCCACTGATGGCCGATCCATTCTTTGGTGCGCAAGACATCAGCCTGTTCTGGTCCGTCGGATTTGTCGTGTTTGGTATTCTTATGGCCGTCAGTGGTGTGTTTGCCCTTCGTGGTGGAACCGAACCTGTCGCCGTACATGAACCGCAAACGACAGGCAGCGCCCTGAGCATCAAGACAATTTCCACTTGGGTGTTCATTGCATTCATTCCGTCATCCCTGATGCTGGCCACAACAACCAAGCTCAGCATCGATCTTGGTGCCATCCCGCTAATCTGGGTTCTGCCACTGGCGACATATATCCTGACCTTCATTCTCGCTTTTACCAAATGGCGTCGAGTCACCCTGGATAGTCTGAAAGTTCCGGTTTTGATCGCGCTGGCAATCGCCGTGGTCCTGCTGTCCAAGGTTGCACCGACGCACAAGGCCTTGGCGTTGATGATGCTGTATGTTCCGATCCTCTTTCTGGTCGCCCTGTTTGCGCATAGGCTTCTGTATGAACTTCGGCCACCAGCCGAGCATCTGACCGTCTTCTATCTGGCGCTTTCGGTTGGAGGGGCTTGTGGAGGCCTGTTCAACTCGATCATTGCGCCGGTCTTCTTTGACCGCGAGATCGAATTCGCCCTGACACTCATTGCGACCGGTGGACTGTTTCTGCTGCACGCAGGTACTTTTAGTATCCGTCACGTTGCCATTGGAATCATTGCGTCGATTCCGCTGTTGTTCGTGACAGGCGCACTGCGCTTCAGCCTCGTGTTCGACTCTCGCACACTTGGTATCTTGGTGGCGTCCTCACTTGTTGCCGCAGTGCTACTGGCCTTTAGAAATGCCCCGACCCGATTGGCGACAGTTCTGCTGATCGTTTTGGCACCGAACCTGATCTCGAAGACTCAGGTCTATTTCCGCGATCGCAGCTTTTTCGGAACCCACGCCGTCTATGATTTCAAAGAGTTCCGGGTCTACAAGAACGGAACCACCGTACACGGCTGGCAAAGGCAAACACCGCCTAGTACGCGGCCGGTCGGATCCTCGTATTATCATCCGAACGGGCCAATGGCCGAAATCCTGACATCGGAATACGGCCAGAACTCGGACAATGTCGCAATTGTCGGCCTTGGGACCGGTGCGTTGGCTTGCTATGGGCAACCGCATCAGACGTGGGATTTCTTTGAGATCGACCAAACCGTTGATCGCATTGCACGCGACCCTGAACTATTCACGTATATGTCCACATGTGCACCGGACACGACCACCCATCTGGGCGACGCCCGGATCGTTCTGGAATATCAAAAGTTCGACTTTGATATCATGGTGCTGGACGCCTACAGTTCAGACGCGATACCGCTCCACCTGATCACGCAGGAGGCAATCGAGGTCTATCTGAACCATCTGGATCAGGATGGCACGTTGGTCTTCCATATCTCGAACCAGTATTACGATCTTTCACCGCAACTGGCGCGAGCCGCAGCAACGCTGAACCTGCACGCAGCACTTCAAATGGACGATGCCACCGAGGAAGAAGAAAAAACCGGCGCGTCTGACACGCATGTCGTCATCCTGAGCCGAGACAAAAATCGCATCGAATCGTTCATCGATACCGGCAAGTGGGAGCCTTTGGTCACCGACGGTCAGGTTCCGTGGACGGATGACAAGGCGAACCTTCTGTCGGCCCTCAAGATACTGCACACAAACTGATTGCACATAACGCAACCTGTGCCCCGCCACAGTCAGGCTGTTCAGCACTGGCATCGGCGGGGCTTTGTAGGTAGAGGTGCGGCAACAAAGGATGCCGACATGCTGAAAACCCGCATCATTCCCTGTCTGGATGTCGCTGATGGCCGTGTGGTCAAGGGCGTGAATTTCGTTGGCCTGCGTGATGCTGGTGACCCGGTTGAATCGGCCAAGGCCTACGACGCCGCCGGCGCAGATGAGATCTGCTTTCTGGACATCCACGCCACCCATGAAAACCGCGGTACAATGTTTGACGTGGTACAACGCACCGCCGAGCAGTGCTTTGTGCCCCTCACCGTGGGTGGCGGTGTGCGTACTAAAGATGACGTGCGCGCTCTGTTGCTGGCTGGTGCGGACAAGGTCAGTTTCAACTCGGCCGCCGTGGCAAACCCCGATGTGATTGCGGAATCGGCTGATCAGTTCGGCAGCCAGTGCATTGTCTGTGCCATCGACGCCAAGACCGTCAGCCCCGGCAAGTGGGAGATTTTCACCCACGGCGGCCGCAAACCCACCGGCATTGACGCGGTGGAATTCGCCAAAACCGTCGTCGCCAAAGGTGCCGGGGAAATCCTGCTGACGTCAATGGACCGCGACGGCACCAAGGCCGGGTTCAACCTGCCCCTGACCCGCGCCATTTCCGACGCGGTGGACGTACCAGTGATCGCTTCGGGCGGGGTTGGAAACCTTGACCACCTGGTCGAAGGTGTGACCGAAGGCGGGGCCAGCGCAGTTCTTGCCGCCTCGATCTTTCATTTCGGCGAATACACTATCCGCGAGGCTAAGGAACACATGGCCGCTGCAGGTATTCCGATGAGGCTAACATGAGCATTCTGCACGACCTGGCCGCCACCATTGAGGCCCGTAAAGGAGCTGATCCTGACTCCAGTTGGACCGCCAAGCTACTGGCAAAAGGGCCCGAGAAATGCGCCGAAAAATTCGGCGAAGAGGCCGTCGAAGCCATTATCGAGGCCGTCAAGGACAACAAGGCCGCGCTTACGGCAGAGGCGGCGGATGTGCTCTATCATCTGCTTGTCATGCTGGCTGCGCGGGATGTGGCACTGGATGATGTGCTGGCGGAATTGGAACGTCGTCAGGGCACCAGCGGCATCGCCGAAAAATCCGCGCGCCCCAAGGGGTAATCGGCAGGGTTTCGTCATACCGCTCAACCCTTTATCATCGTGTTTCATGCTTTGCAGATCGAAGGGCACGCAGATGATCAAAGCTTTGGCCTTGGTGCTGGCCCTTCTGACGTTGGGGGCATGCGCGTCCCCTCCCCCTTCGACCGGAGATGAAGTTCAACGGCTGGCCAGCGAAATACGCAGCCTCGGCCCCGATATCGCCCCGGAAGAGGCTGACCGCGCCGCGCGCATTGCCTATTCCTATACGGCGCAATTGGTGCAGGAATACGAAATCACCGACCCTCCGTTGATCCACAACGCCAAGGTCAACAAGGGTCTGCGCCCGCGCGGGCTGTGCTGGCACTGGGCCGAAGATATCGAGCGCCGCCTGAAGCAGGAAAACTTCCAGACGCTTGACCTGCACCGCGCCATCGCCAACGCCGACAACCCGTTCAGAATCGATCACAGCACGGCCATCATCAGCCGCAGAGGGGAAACGATGTATGACGGTGTGGTGTTGGATCCGTGGCGCTATGGCGGCGTGCTGTTTTGGTCGCCGCTGATCGAAGACACAAAATACGAATGGGTGCCACGCGACGTCGTTTTGGAGAAGCGCCGCGTGGAACAATACGGCGATCTCTTGCCCTATACCGGCGGCTAGATTTTAGACGAGATGACACCAGTGGCAAATCCGCCCATGCGCAACTCACCAAACAGGCGCTGATATTCGATCTTGGGGCAACGGTTCATCACCACATCCACCCCGCGCGCCTGTGCCTTGGCGGCAGCATCAGCGTTTTCAACTCCGATCTGCATCCAGACGGTGCGCAGGTTCGGGAAGGCATCCAATGCCTCATCCACAATAGGTGGCACAGCTTCGGACCGGCGGAAAATGTCGACCATATCCACGGGCTCAGAAATCTCGGACAACGTTGCCCTGACGGTCTGACCAAACAGCTCTTTGCCTGCGTGGCCCGGATTGACCGGAATGACCGTAAAGCCCTTCAAGGAAAGATATCGTGCCACATAATAACTGGGGCGTACCGGGTTCATTGACACACCCACAACAGCGACAACTTTGGTGCGCTGAAGAATCTCTTTTAGGTGCTTATCGGAATAGTCGGCCATCTGCGCACCCTATGCCGTCCTTACCAAAGAAAAAAGCGCCCAGGTTGAACCTGAGCGCCAGTTGTTGGAACGAGGGACAGTGAAATGACCCGCGGCAGTTCCGTTCCGCGGTCACTGTGACATTTAGGCATAAATTGAGAGAAAAAAAGAGGGGGTGCGCATTTTTGTGATGACAGATCACGAAAAGCGAAAACCCGCCTATTGCTCGTAAAGAATTACAGGCCAATGCGCCTCGGCCATACGGATATATTCCGTCCTGGCTTCACGCCACATCGCTTCGATTTCGGGTGAGTGGGTCAGATACAGCCGACCGTCCACGACCTGCCATGCCTTGGGATCGGTGCTAACAAGCGATCCATGCGCCATGGCATAGGCGCAATATCCACCGAATTGAGGGGCAAAGGCACGTGGATCACGTTCAAACGCGTCACGGTTCTCAGCGGTTGCAAAGTGCCACTGGGCCCCTTTCCAGACAACGGCGTATTTCGGCTGACCATGAACCGGAGCATCGCCATTGAAATACGACACCACGTCATACCCGGACATCGCGGTGCCATCGGTCACGTAGAAGACAGGTATCTCCTGCGCTGTTGCGGCAGGAGTGATCAAAGCGGCGGCAATCGCGCCCAGAAGAAAACGTCGGGTCAACATCACAGAAATCGGAACAAGGTCATCAGGGTCTCAAGATGCAAGTTTTATGACCAAGTGACACCCCACTTAACGGGCTTGTGATCACCTGTGTCGCCCAGGCGCCACATCAATCAAAGATGTCTTCGATGACATCCCATGCCTCATCCAACACGTGTGAGAAGACACTCTTTTTCTTTTTCTGCTTCTTTTTCTTGTGGCTTGCAGTCGGCTTTGCCGCACCACGCCTTGATTGGCTTTCGGACAATTTACGCTTGGGCATCATCTTGAGGTTATGCAATGGCGCCCCGCAGCTGGAACAGCTCAGCTCATGACGGTCCTGACCTTTCAGAACCAGCGCAGCGCGGGTCCCGCAATAACAACAGGTGGCGATTTTGGACGGGCTGGGAATGGCACTCTCCTGTCTATCTGTGCCTTGAGGCATATAGGGCAATTGCGGCAGCATTTGAGACGTTAAGTGACCCAAACCCGCCCGCTGCGTCGATTTTCACCAGTTGATCAACTGTTTCTTTGGTTTTTTGCCGCAAGCCCGGCCCCTCGGCCCCCAATACCAACGCAACCGGCTGATCAAGTTTGCCACCCAACGCTGTCTCAATGGTTTCTTCGGCCTCACCATCCAGACCAAGAACCAGAAATCCCATGTTCTGAAGCTCGACGATGGCGTCGGCCAGATTGCGAACCCGCAAATACGGCTGACGTTCCAACGCGCCGCTAGCGGTTTTAGCCAGCGCCCCGGTTTCCGGCGCCGAATGGTGCCGCGTGCCGATAACCGCACTGGCCCCCAAAACCTCGGCTGAGCGCAGAATCGCCCCGACGTTATGCGGGTCGGTCACCCGGTCCAGCAGAATCACGCGAGGATGTTCGCGCCCGATGCAATTCTCGGCCAGCCCACCCCAATCCAGCGGTTTAACCTCAAGCGCTGCGCCTTGATGGACAGACCCCGGATCAATCGGCGCGGTGAATTTGCGCGGATCGACCATTTCGGCCTCAATCCCTGCAAAATCAATGGCCTCTGTCAGCTTGTCCTGCGCATTTCGCGTCACGATCAAACGCAGTTTTTGCCGCTTCGGATTCATCAACGCATCGCGTACAGCGTGAAGGCCAAACAGCCAGACAGTTTCGGACGCAGCCGCTTTACGGGCTTGTTCTTTCTCAACGACCCACTTGGGTTTCTTCATTTCTTGGGCCTCCGGGCCGGGAAATCGGTTTCCTGCGTCAAAGCGGTATTTTCCTGTTGACGCTCCTTTAAGGCGCTAGTAATCACGCCTCCACGTCAGGTGCAACGCCTGACAGTGGGCGACAGGCCGCAAGGTGTGGCAGGGGACTGTAACTCCCTCGCGGAGACGCACGCCTGGTTCGATTCCAGGGTCGCCCACCATCTTCTTCTGATGGTGACAAAGTGCAAGGGGCCGTTAATTCGGCAGGCATTCCCATTCGTCTACCACCTGACCACCCCTAACTGCCAATACGATCCCGAACTGGTTCAGCACTGCTTCGCTCTGACTTGGGTGCAGCAGGGCGATGTCGCCAGGTTTGACAGGCGCATCAGGTGGGCCTGTCCAGACCTCCTGATTGGTTGAACGTCCGAAAATGGAGGAATAGCCAAAGCCGTTGGGAAATACCGGTTTACCGCGGAAATACCCCCCGAAAATCGCAAGATCGGTTTTGCGCCGGGCCAGAAAATCCAATCCCGGCAGCGAATTACCGGGCATGGTTTTCAAAACCGGAGTCGCGATGAACGCTGCGGGTTGAAATCCCTGTGTCGTTTTGTGGTCGAAATCTGTGGGTTTCACGAGGACCGACCCAAAAGCGATCTCGGTGGTCTTACCTGTTGTGCGGTAGGACTGAAAAGTCAGACTGCCACCCGTGTTCAGGCACAGCCCCTTGGCCTCATTCGGCAGGCTGGAAACGGCGTGATCGAACGCATCCGCGCTGGCCCGAAAGGCACGCTTGCCCAAGAAATGCGGCAGTTTGGCCAGATGCGCCTCGTACCCCATAACACCGGACAACCGCGCATTAGGGTTTGTCGCAATTTCTTGCGCAATGCCCGCAACTTGATCTGGTTGAAAACCTCCGCGATGCAGGCCGATATCAACCTCAAGCGACAGGCGCAGGGCTAGCTGACGATCCGCCGCAAGGGCCAGATAGGATTGCAACCGTTCCGACGAGTCGATCAGCCATTGAACACGCGCGGCTGCATCCGGACATTCGCTCAGAACCCGCGCAGCCGACCGGACAGGGAGAGGTTTGCCGATCAAATGGTCGGTTTTCGGCTCGGCCTTCAACAGCACCAACAGCATGGGCTCGGAAAACGTCATCAGGCCCGAGGTCTGGATCAGGCCCCGAATATGATCCAGCAGCGGCAAACAAGGCAGGGATTTGGCGACCAATCGACGGTCCAACCCATCATCCGACCTGTCCACCGCCAAGGCACAATTTGCATCGAGCCTGTCCAGATCAACCACCGCGACCGGCTTGTCCACGCCATACGCACGCAGCGTTTCAGAAAGGTTTTGGAGATAGTCCATCATGGTCGAAAAAGCCTGGCAAGCGCGGGCGTAAGGAGCTTGCCCGACGGGTCCAATTGTTCCCGCAGCGCGCAGAAATCGTCGAAATCAGGATACAGGGTGGATAGTTCTGCATAGCCGAGGCTGTGCATTTTGCCCCAATGCGGTCGTCCGCCAGCTTCGATAAACAGTGGTTCAATGGCGTCAAAGTACCGTTGGTGATCCTCGTTCGCATCTGTGTGTATCGCAATTGAAATGCGCGGCCCGCCCTGAAATGGGGATAGGCAGGCCGAGTCGCCCGCAGTTTGGCGGACTTCAATTGGGAAATAGATATCCTTGTGGTCGCGATGCAGCCGGGTAATGACCTCTTGCAGAACATCTTGGGCGACGTCGGGCGGCAGGTGGTATTCCATTTCTTTGAACCGAATATGCCTGTCACTGCACAGTACCCGCCAGCTTTCGCCCACATAGTCTTCGTCCGATTGCGCCATGGTCAGTAGTCGCAACAGCAAATCGCGTAGCCCACTGCTGAGCCGACCAACATTGCGCGCCAGCTTCAGCACTTTGACGGCAATCATGTCCAGATCACGTGGTGCCCTGCTTTCGGCTGCGTCTGAAATTTCATGGCGCAGCTCGACGGCCTTACCGGTGAAAGGGATATAGAAGAACTCGAAATTTCGGTTCTGTGCCCAGTTCTGGTGCATGTTGGCGATGCAGTCCTGCAGATCAGCCAATCGTACCCTTCGGCGCAGGTTGTATTTCGGCACGACCGAGATTTGGGCCTCGGTCAAAATGCCCAACATGCCCAAAGTGACTTGCGCCATCTCAAGCGGAAGGTCGTCGGTTGTCAGAATATCCCCACCCGCGCTGACCAGTTTTGCGGCGGTGATTTCCGCTGCCAGACAGGGCAGCGAGCGTCCGGTGCCGTGTGTGGCGGTTGATACTGCACCGGCCAAAGACTGTGTGTTGATGTCACCGAGATTGCGAAAGGCCATTCCCTGCCCTGCCAAGGCCGGAGACATGTCGCGCAGCCGGGCATTTGCGTTCACCCAAACCTTGTCTTCCCCGACTTCTCCGACCACTGGCAAGTCGAGATCCGACAAGTCCAGTATCCGATCCCCACCGGCAACGATGGGTGTGAACGAATGACCCGCGCCTACAACCCGCAGCGTGCCTGACTGCGCCACGGCTTGCTGCAACTCGGAAATCGAGGTTGGGCGTTTGATCGGCGTCTGCGTACGCTGGTTTCCGGCCCAGTTGGTCCACATATGCAATCTCCTCCGAAATCGAAGATTGCAGCACAGGTGGAACGAAACAAGTCAGGACTACAGAGGTTTACCCAACGAGAGGTTAACTCAGGCCGCAGCCGCGCGTTGCGCGTTGACCCGGTCGAACCAAGCAGAGATGGCTTCGAGGTTCGGCTCCAGCTGCTCGGCCGCGCCGCCGGTGAACTCTTGAAACTTTTCCTTGTTCAATCCGTTCACGCCGACCAGCACGGGGATATCCAGTGTCAACGCTTCGGCGATCACCGGGCGAAAACCGCGCCCGTCAGCCTCATGCTTGCCGAACTTGTTGATGATCAGCAACTGCGGCGCATCCTCAAGCGAGTTGGTGACATACCCCACAGCCCGCTCCAACGCAGCCGGGTCCAGCCGACAACCGCGCGAATGCTCGCCCAGAGATTGCGAAATGCGGATGGTCTCGCCGTCTGGCAGCACACGGACATCCATGTCGCATTTGCTGCTGTCGGCGCATTCGGTGTTAGTTTGAACCACGCCGACCAGACGGGCATCGTTGGCCAGAAGATGTTCGGCAACGGCGCTCAGCAGGCGGTCGGTCGCGCCGCGATCGGTGGTGGTAACATAGGCCAGATACATTGAAAGACCCTCATAGTCCTAAAGTGTGACTTTCCAGATAGCACGCATGACCCGGTCCGGCCACTCCTTGCGTTATGGCAGGGGCGAAAGGCCGATCACAGGCGCGTGCAGGTGAAGCAGAACCACAAATGCGGCCAAGGAAATCAGCGCGATCCCCAAGCCAGGCCAGGGTTGCGGCGCGCGCAGGGAAAACCGCGCCGTATTGCGGGACAGGCGCACCCATTCGATCCCCATATCGCGCGCCTTGCGCTGATCGATCAGCGCCATGCCCCACGCTGCAAAACCAGCAAATAGGCCGAACAGGATGACATGCGACAGGCTGCCATTCGCCAGAAGATGCGCCAAGGCCCACAGCATCATGGCAGCAAGAAGCGGGTGACGCGTGGTGCGCAGGATACCGGGGTTTTCGGGGTCGAACCGACGGTGGCCCAGGCCGCCAAAAGAAAACGGATTTTGGATTGTCAAACCTGCCACGGCCAACCAGCACACCACTGGCATGGTCAACAGCGGCACCCAACGCAGGATGGGAAGCGGTGGAATTACTTCAACATAGGGCGCTTGCGCTGCGGCGACGATCAGCCAGCCCAAAACTAGCAGGGACAACGCGGAATACGCCGTAAAATACCCCCTGCGTCCCATCACGTCGATCAACCGCCCGCGCACGACGGGTCGGGCGGGGATGGCGTGGGTCAGCAGAAAGGTGATCAGTGCGGCAAGGAAAAGGGCCCAACCCAGCATGATATTCTCCGTTAATGTTGGCCGCTATTTAGGTCCGTAACGCGGCATGATCCTTGTCCGAAATCAAGTCGGGTGCGGCGCATGGGGTTTCCGCGCATGTTCTGGGGATATTGTTTCAACGCTTGCAACCCGACAATGAACAGGCAACCCTGCCTGCGGAGGACACCGATGCACCATTTCGATGAGATCTACACCATGGCTGCCAATCGCCACGGTGGGCCCGACGCGTTGCGGGTCAAGCTGAGCAAACCTAAAAGCGTGGCTGAGTTAACCGCCCTGCCCGATGATCGCTGGCTTTCGATCATCACGAAATGCGTCTTTCAAGCCGGGTTCAACTGGAAGGTTATCGAAAACAAATGGGATGGGTTTGAAGCTGCCTTTGATGGTTTTGACGTCGGCCGCTGCGCCTTTATGGATGATGAGAAGTTCGACGCCCTGCTGCAAGACACCCGCATTGTCCGCAACGGCACCAAGATCGCCACGGTCCGCGACAATGCCGCGTTTCTGTTGGAACTGCGTCAGGAAGGTGGCGTGGGAAAGGTGCTGGGCGGCTGGCCCTCGGCTGATTACGTCGGCTTGCTGGCGATGCTAGGCAAGCGCGGGTCGCGTCTGGGTGGGGCCTCGGCGCAATACGCCATGCGATTTGCCGGGCGCGACAGTTTCATCCTGTCGCGGGACGTCACCGCCCGATTGATTGCTGAAGGCGTGATCGACAAAGCGCCAAGCTCCAAGAAGGCGATGGCTGCCGTTCAAGACGCATTCAACACCTGGATGGACCAATCCGGGCGGTCGTTGACGGAAATCAGCCGGGTTTTGGCGATGAGCCTGTAAAACCGGTTGCAGTGCGGGTGCTTCACACTAGGCTCACTTCATGACCTGCCGCATTTTGATGATGGTTCTCCTTCTGCTTGCATCCTGCGGTCGCCCGCTGACCGAGCAGGAACGTGCTTTTGCCACCGCTGTTCAGGGCGAGTCGCTGAATCTGGATCGGGTGCGCCTAGTCGAGGGGGCTCCGGTCGCGCCAATCACGTTTTACCGCAAGGAACGGCCCCGTCTGGCCTGCCGTGAACGCATATTGCCAGCCCCGACCGAAGGGGTCGTCACAGCAAAGCCCGCCGCCGTAGCCCTGTTCAACAAGGTCTATTTCACGCGTGAGTGGTATCTTGAGGACTATATGTCCGACTTCCCCGAGCAGATGAACCTAATCGCCGGAATGCTGCTGGCGCATGAGCTGACACATGTGTGGCAATGGCAGAACCGGAAAACCACAGGCTATCACCCTTTGCGTGCAGCGGCCGAGCATGGTGGCAACAAGGACCCCTATCTGTTTGATATCGAAACCTCGTCCGACTTCCTATCCTACGGGTTTGAACAACAAGGCGCGATTGTCGAGGAATATGTCTGCTGCCGGGCGCTGGACCCTCAAGCCCCCCGCACCCAACGCTTGCACGACATGCTGGGCGCACATTTCGACATTTCACCCCTGCCGAACCAACCGCGTGAGCGCGATATCGTCATCCCCTGGAGCGGTGCAAAAACCGAAGGCATTTGCCGCTAGACGTTACCCGCCTTGCAATGTTTCAAGATAGGCGATCAGATCCACGATCGGCTGGCTGGTCAGAATCGGCTGCCCCTCTGGTGTTTTCATCGAGGTATCCTGCCCGTCGAAATAAGGACCATAGACTGGCATCGGGCTGCCGTGGCTGACCAACGGATCGCGCCCGTCAATCCGCGCAACGACGCGCGCAGTTGGGAAAACACCGTCTTCTCCGGCCAGCTTGGTCAGATCAACCGGCTGAATGACCAATATCCCCGCCATCGGCCCATGCCCGGTCGCATCGATTCCGTGGCAGGTTGCACAATAGTGCTGATACAGCTCGGCCCCGGTATCCACATCCTGTGCCGCGACCTGCGCAGCGGTCACAAGCACTCCGAACGAAACGGCAGTCATTAGGGGTCTGGGCATCGCATCCTCCTGTCACGATTGACATATACAGGCTTGCCCGAGGGCCGGCTTGGCGCAATGATCCAGATCAACGAAGCAGATGGGTACGGGCAATGACACAATATGCAGTTATCATGCTGGCCGCCGGGATTGGCGTTCCAATCCTTGCCGCTCTGAACGCGGCGCTTGGAAAGCTGATCGGATCACCGACCACCGCCGCCGTCATCCTGTTCGCCATCGCGTTCGCAGCATCCGCGCTGGTGATGGTTTTATTTACCGGCACGGGCGCGCTGCCCAAAGTCACGCAGGCCCCGAAACACCTGCTATTGGCCGGTGTCCTGATCGCCTTTTACGTCCTATCCATCACCCATGTCGCACCGCATTTCGGTGTCGGTAATGCGGTGTTCTTCGTTTTACTCGGGCAACTGATCAGCACGGCAGCCATCGACCACTTCGGGCTTTTCGGCGCGCAAGTCACGCCGCTGACATGGATACGCGCAGGTGGGATCGCCGTGATGGCCGCGGGCGTTGCGATCACTCAACTGGCCTGAGTATACCGCCCTCCAACCGCAGCTTGCGGTCCATCCGCGCGGCAAGTTCCATGTTATGCGTGGCGATGAGTGCCGACAGCCCTTCGTCCCGCACCAGTGCCATCAGCGCGTCAAACACCTGATCCGAGGTTTCGGGATCCAGATTTCCTGTCGGCTCATCCGCCAGCAGAACGCGCGGCTTGTTGGCCAGCGCCCGGCAAAAAGCAACCCGCTGTTGTTCACCGCCTGACAGCGCCGCCGGGCGGTGATCAGCGCGCGGTGCCACACCAACGCGGTCCAGCAAAGACTTCGCCCGCGCTTGTGCCGCCGCCTCGGACACCCCGTTGGCCAGTTGCGGCAAGGTGATATTCTCCAGCGCCGTGAACTCGGGCAGCAGATGGTGGAACTGATAGACGAACCCGACGTCCTGACGCCGCAATGCGGTGCGTGTCCGGTCGCCCTTACCCTTGAAATTCTGACCCGCAATCTCGACCGAGCCGTCATCCGGCGTGTCCAGCAAACCGGCAATGTGCAAAAGGGTCGACTTGCCCGCGCCGGATGGTGCAACCAGCGCCACCGCTTCGCCCGCGTGCAGTTCCAGATCGGCCCCACGCAGCACCTGAACCTCGCCCGGTGTGCCCTTCAGATAGGTCTTGGTCAGACCGCTCAATCGCAATGTCACATCATTCATAGCGCAGCGCCTCAACCGGATTCAGCCGCGCCGCGCGGCGGGCGGGGAAATAGGTGACGAAAAAGGACAGGCCCAGCGACAAGCCGATTGCCTTCAACACGTCCGACAGGTGCAGTTCGGCGGGCAGGGCATAGATGCCGCGAATGGAAGGGTCCCAGACACCGCCACCCATGACGTAGTTCACGAACGAAAAGATCGGGTCGATATAAATCGCGAACAAGCAACCCAGAACAACACCCATCACGGTGCCTATGATACCGGTGAATGCACCGCAGATGAAGAACACCCGCAGTACGGACCCCTCGCTCAGACCGATGGTGCGCAGGATGCCGATATCGCGCCCCTTGTTCTTCACCAGCATGATCAACCCCGAGACGATATTCATCGCCGCAATCAACACGAGGATCGACAGGATGATAAACATCACGTTGTCCTCGACCTCTAACGCGCGCAGGAACCCGCCCGAGGCGTCCTGCCAGGTCCAGATCTGACTTCGTTCGCCGGCGGCCTCAAGAATAGGGATCAGGATCGGTGTCAGTTCTTCAGGGCGGTCAACTATCACCTCGATCTCATCCGCAACGCCCTCGCGGTTGAAAAAGCCCTGCGCCTGTTCGAACGGCATATAAACGCGGGTACGGTCGATATCATAGCGCCCGGCCGAGAAGACATAGACCACCCGATAGGCATTTACACGAGGTGAGGTACCAAAGGCCGTCTTCACCCCGTTAGGGGACGTCAGTTTGACCGTATCCCCCACAGTTGCCCCAATACTGCGCGCCACGCCCGAACCGATGGCGATAACGTCCTCTCCATTCTGGAATTCGGAGAGATCCCCCACCGCCTGTTCGCTTTCGGCGACGCCGGGCAGGTCCAGCAGGTCGTCAGGCTGAATGCCAAAGACCTCAACCCCGCTGCTGCGCTCGCGATTGGTAATCAGCACCTGCCCTTTGACCAAGGGCGCGGCGCGTTCAACGCCGGGCACCTGCGCAACGCGCTCAGCCACTCCGTCATAATCCGCGATGGTGCGGTCCAGGTTACCCTGCGCATCAAAATTACCCGCCGAGTAAACAGTGACATGCGCATTGGCCCCCAGAATGGTACCCACGAACTCGGATCGGAAGCCCGACCGAACGGCCAGCGTCGCGATCAGGGCAAACACCGCCAGTGTAATTCCGATCAGTGAAATCCAGGTCATCACGCTGACACCGCCCTCGGCACGGCGTGCGCGCAGGTATCGCCAAGCGATCTTCCATTCGAATGGGGCAAAGGGCGGGGGCGTCTTGGCCATGTCTGCTCCGGGGCTTTTTGGTTTGCGCGACCCTTTCGGCATTTGCAGGGATGGTCAAGGTGGTTATGCGCTTCCCGCCCGGGATCGGCAATCCTGCGACTTTTATTGACATCGCCCAATGCGAATCACTCTATGTATCAGGAAGGCCGCTCTGGCGGAAGGAGATGGAAATGGCCCAAGTTATACCCTTGGTTGTGACCCCCTTCACAGACAACCCCCAATTGTTTCAGCTATGAAGTCAATAGGGCCGTTGCGTGAGTTACTGAACTCAAAATGCAACATTGATTAAGCAATATTCTTTCGCCTTTTGCTTATTTTTTAAAACTTTGTCACCCTAGATGTAAGGGGGATACCATTTTAAGAGCGGGGGTCGCTCATGTTTGTAAAGAGTAATAAGGAATTGTTGGACCCGATTTTGGTCCGAAACGCATCTTCAGAACTGGATTGTGAAACAGCAGCATTGTTGCGCGCAGTCATTCGTCCTGTATTCGATACAGCGGCAAGCTGGGCAAATTTGACCGATATCCTGAAAGACAAAGGATACCGATTGGCGTTCCGTCAGGGGCGGCTGTGCATTACGGATCGCACGACCGATCAACGGGTTTGTGGGATACGCTTTCTAGGGTTCGAATACAAAGATCTGGTCAGACGTCTGGGCCGTCCGATTGTCGTAGCACGCGGCAACAGTGCGGATGGTGAAATTCTGACGGAACGACCGGAACCGCAGTGAACCTAGAAAGACCGCCAGAACTGAGCCTTGCGACGTAACGTCTTTGTCAGGCTGTAAAGAGCGGCACGCGCGATAGCGGGCTGCGATAGCGATTTCAGCAAAATGGCGCCTGAAACCCGAACCGGCAAATGGCCTTGCTTGTACCAACCAAAGCGCTGCGCGTCCGAGTACCCGGACAGATCGCAGAACTGACTGTAGTTTTTCAGCCAACATGCGGCCATTTCGGCCCCGGCAGCGTCTGTGTCTGCTGATACTCCACCGATCCGAAACAGTGATATTGGGGCCTGCAACCGCTGGCCGGAATGGCCAGACAGGATCATTCGCAAAACCATGTCATAGTCCGCGGCGATACGGAATTGCAGGTCGTGACCGCCCAATTCCTGAAACAACGCCCGTTTCAGGACCATCGCATTGTGACCGAATGGTAAGCGCTGCAAGATGGATTTCGGGGTTAGCCGACGGGCATGACGACGGTTGCCCTCATCATCGAAAAAGACGGTTTCACCATACACAAAATCGGGCTTATCGGGCTCGATAGCTTTTTGCACCCTCAACAGGCTGTCAGGGTCTGCAATCAGATCGTCCGAGTTGAGAAACAAGACATACTCGCCGCGACACCGATCAACCGCCTGGTTCATCGCGTCATACAGGCTTTTGTCTGCCTCGCAGAAGTACCGCACCGGAATGGGGTCGCCCGACTCCGAGATTTTCTGAATCGTGTCTTTCAGCAGGTCCTGCGTTCCGTCATCGGATTGGCCGTCCCAGATCACATGCTCGATGTCACGGAGCTTTTGCGACTGCACGCTGTCCAGGGCGGCGAGGACTTGCACCTCGCGCCCTGCTTCGATCAGGTTCCGCGTAACGGTGACGACCGAGATCAGCGGCCGATGATCCTGTTCAGGCGATTTGCTCATAGATTTCGGCAACTTTCGTGACGGCAGCTTCGGGGCTCAACTCCTCGCTTTCACCGGTACGGCGGCAGGTCAGCTCAACGACGCCGTTTTTCAGACCCCGCGGCCCGACGGTGATACGCCACGGCAACCCGATCAGGTCCATGGTGGCAAACTTGCCCCCTGCCCGTTCGTTGCGGTCATCATACAGCGGCTCAAGACCCAGTGCGGTCAGCGCGCCATAGAGTTTGTCGCAGGCGGCGTCAGCCTCATCATCACCCTGCTTGAGGTTTACGATACCGCAATGGAACGGTGTTACGCCCTCGGGCCAGATGATGCCCTTGTCGTCATGGCTGGCTTCGATGATCGCACCGATCAAGCGGCTGACACCAATGCCATGGCTGCCCATATGGACCGGCGTTGGCTTGCCATCGGGGCCTTGAACAGTCGCGCCCATCGCCTCGGAATACTTGGTTCCAAAGTAGAAGATCTGGCCCACTTCGATCCCACGCGCCACACGGCGACGCTCTTCGGGCACCTGATTGAACAGCGCCTCGTCATGGGTTTCATCGGTACGGGCGTATTTAGAGGTGAATTCTTCCAGAATGGCCTGACATTGCTCTCGGCTGTCATAGTCGATTTGACGATCACCAAAGGTCAGATCGGTGACGGCGCTGTCATAGAACACCTCGGATTCACCGGTTTCGGCCAGCACGAGGAATTCATGGGTGTTGTCTCCGCCTATCGGGCCGCTGTCCGCACGCATCGGGATCGCCTGCAGGCCCATGCGTTCATAGGTGCGCAGATAGGTAACCAGATGACGGTTATAGGCGTGCAGAGCGTCTTCCTTGGTCAGGTCGAAATTATACCCGTCCTTCATGTAGAACTCGCGCCCCCGCATCACGCCAAAGCGCGGGCGGATCTCGTCACGGAACTTCCACTGGATTTGGTACAACGTCAGCGGCAGGTCCTTGTAGCTGCTGACGTGGCCGCGGAAGATATCGGTGACCAGCTCTTCGGCCGTGGGCGTGAACAGCATATCCCGGTCATGCCGGTCCTTCATACGCAGCATTTCCTGACCGTAGTCATCATAGCGCCCGGATTCACGCCACAGGTCTGCCGATTGGATAATCGGCATCTGGATCGCGATATGGCCTGCGCGCGCCTGCTCTTCATGGATGATATTTTCCAACTTACGCAGAACTTTGAAACCCAGCGGCAGCCAGGAATAAATCCCGGCCGATGCTTGCTTGATCATCCCGGCGCGCAGCATCAGCCGGTGGCTGACGATCTGGGCCTCGGACGGGTTTTCCTTGAGAACGGGCAGAAAGTAACGGCTGAGGCGCATTGTATGACCTTCACGGGTGAGAATTCGACTTCAAAGGTCCTTATTCCAAAGCCCCGCCGGGGGCAATCGGCCATTGGTTATTTTGCGACCTCGGGACGGTCGGAATTTTGATTGACCCGCCAGCCAAGGTTTTCAATGGTGGCTAAAATGCAAACCCATGAGGCGCCGATGCAAACCATTCAGGAACCCGCCCGTCAAATTCCCGTTGCTCACAAAACCGACGTTCTAGTTGTGGGCTCCGGCCCCGCGGGGCTAGCCGCTGCCTTGGCGGCAGCGCGCGCAGGGGCCGAAGTGTCTCTGGTCGACCGCTTTGGCTGCATGGGTGGCAATATCACCGCCGTGGGAGTCGAAGGATTTGCTTGGTACCGCCATGAGAAAACCGTCGAAGCAGGCGGCATTGGTCTGGAATTTGAAACCCGCGCCCGGGACATGGGGGCAGCGGTGCCAGAGAGCCAGTCGCTCAGCTATGAGTTGGACAGCGAAGGGTTCAAACTGGTTGCTGACAAGCTGGTCGAAGAGGCCGGGGTGCATCCGATGTTGCACCGTCAATTCGTTGCTCCAATCATGGATGGTGACCGGATCACCGGCGTCATCACCGAATCCAAAGCCGGGCGTGAGGCGATTTTGGCCAAGGTAGTGATCGACGCCACCGGGGACGCGGATGTAGCCCATCGCGCAGGCGCGCCCACCTACAAGACCGCGCGCGAGGATATGATGGCCGCTTCGGTCATGTTCCATCTGGCAGGCGTCGACAAGCGCGCCTTCATGGAGGGCGTCAAGGCCGACCCGCAGACCTATAAGGACTGGGGCGGCGGTGGCGAGTGGAACATTGAAACCAGTGGTAAAGAGGACGACATGTTCTCACCCTTCGTCAAGAAACCGTTCCAGCAAGCCATCGAACAGGGTCTGATCCCACCGCATCTGAACACCATCGCCGGCACTTGGGGCGCGGTCCACGATACGGGTGAGCTGACTTATATGAACCTGATCCATATGGACGGGATAGACGGCACCGATCCCGATAGCCTGACCCGTGGCGAGATCGAGGGCCGTCGACAGTCAATGCTAGCCATCGAGGCGCTGCGCCGTTTCATGCCCGGCTGCGAAAACGCGCGTCTGCGGAATTTCGGCATGACCATCGGCATTCGCGACACCCGCAAGATCGATGCGATCTACAATATGACCGAGTACGACGCCCGGCATCAGGGTCGGTTCGAGGATACGATCGGCATCTATCCTGAATTCATCGACGGCTATGGCATCCTGATCCTGCCGACCACGGGCCGGTATATGCATGTGCCCTACCGTTCGATGCTGCCGAAAGGCGTTAAGGGTCTGCTGGTTGCAGGCCGGTCGCACGGGGCAGACAAGGTGGCCCATGCCGCCACCCGCAATATGTCCTGCTGTGCAGTCATGGGTCAGGGGGCCGGAATTGCAGCCGCCCTGTCGCTGAAAAGCAATCAGGACTTGCATGGGCTGAACCTAGCCCCGGTTCATGCCGAACTTGACCGCCAAGGCGTCAGGGTTCACTGATGGGTCGCATTCCCACTATCGACATCGCCCCGCTGTTTAATGCGTCCCATGCGGATTATGAGCAGACCGTTCAGCAGGTTATGAGCGCCTGCACTGATATCGGTTTTTTGTCGATCACTGGAACTGACATATCCACTGACACGGTTCAAAACATGCGCGTCTGTGTGCAGGCCATCTTTGACGTTGAAGAAGGTGCCAAGTGGGATCAGGCCATCACCCGCGACAATTATCGCGGGTTCATCCCGCTGGGGTTCTTCACCCCAAATGACGGGTCTGGCAAGGCGGACAAATACGAAGGCTACAAGTTGCACTATGAGGTCGCCAGCGATGCGCCGATCCGCAACGATTGTGCCTTGTACGGCCCGAATGTCTGGCCGTCGCAGGTGCCAGACGCTCGCGGAATGATCCTTGACTACTGGTCCCAACTCGACCGCGTTGCAGATGCCTTGCTGGGTGCATTGGAAACAGGACTGGGCCTGCCCGCGCGCCAATTGCGGGACGCTTTCCGCGATCCCATGACCAACATGACTCTGCTGCACTATCCGCCTCAAGCCCCCGATGAGGGCGGCTATGGCATTCATCCCCACAAGGACACCGATGCCCTGACCATCATCGCCCCTGATCCCGTCGGCGGACTTGAAGTGCAAACCCGCAACGGCGGCTGGATCAGCCCTGATTACCCGCCGGGAGGATTTGTCGTCAATATCGGAGACATGCTGGAACTATGGTCCGGCGGGAGGCTGAAATCTACGCCGCATCGGGTGGTGAATCGCTCGGGACAGGAACGTTACTCGTTTCCTTATTTTGCCGTGCCCCGCCATGACGTGGTGGTTTCACCTCTGGTCGCCCCCCTGCCCGGCTTTGATCGGCCCGCGGTACATTGCGGCCATTGGTCTGCGGAAATCTGGCGCACCAACTGGCCGGACGAGGCCGCCCATGACGCCACGCCTGAACTGGGCACGCTCAGCGATTAGCGCCCGGGAAATGTACGGGCGATGAAGCGCTTGCATCATGGGGCTGCATGCGCCAAGAACACTGGCAAGAGCCGAAAACAAGGGGACAGCCATGGCTTTGCCGGTGAAGGATCAGCTCAGGTACTGGGGCATAGCCGCTGTAGTTTTTGTGCTTCTATTGTGGGCACTTGGCGACGTTCTTTTGCCCTTTGTGATTGGCGGAGCAATCGCTTACTTCCTTGATCCAATTGCAGACCGGTTGGAAAACTTGGGGCTGTCGCGAATGGCCGCGACAGGGATCATCACCATTGTCGGCGTTCTGGGATTTGTGCTCATGGTGCTGATGGTGGTGCCCGCGCTGATTACCCAGTTGATCGATCTGGTCGAAGTTATGCCCAGTCTGCTTAAAGAACTGCGCGGCTTCATCGAAAAACAATTCCCATCCCTGCTGGATACCGAATCCAGCTCTCACCAATTCCTTGTGTCGCTGGGCGAGACGTTGCAATCCAAAACTGGAGACGTTCTGCAATCCGTCGCCGCTTCGCTGGGGTCAGCCATCAACGTGGTGGTTCTGCTTGTCATCGTGCCGGTGGTCGCCGTGTATCTGTTATTAGATTGGGATCGTATGATAGCCCGCATAGGAGAGCTGCTACCTCGTGACCACGCCCCAACGATCAAGCGGCTGGCGGGTGAGATTGACGATGTTCTTGCCTCATTCGTCCGCGGCATGGGAACCGTCTGTCTGATCCTGGGCACTTATTACGCCGTTGCGCTGATGATTGTTGGTCTGCAATTCGGCCTGATCGTGGGCTTCATCGCGGGGCTCGTGACATTCATCCCCTATCTGGGTGCCCTGATTGGCGGCACGTTGGCTATCGGCCTTGCGCTGTTTCAGTTCTGGGGCGATTGGCTTCATATCGGCCTGGTGGCAGGCATCTTCGCGCTGGGACAGGTGACCGAGGGCAATTTCCTGACGCCCAAGCTGGTTGGCAGCTCGGTCGGGTTGCACCCTGTCTGGCTGCTGCTGGCCCTGTCCGTCTTTGGCGCGCTGTTCGGCTTTGTGGGTATGCTGGTTGCTGTTCCGGTTGCCGCAGCGCTGGGCGTGGTCGCCCGGTTCCTGACCTCAATCTATCTGGACAGCCGCCTGTATACCGGCCTCGACGGGTTGAAGCAGGAAGACGAATAAATGGCCCAACAACTCAGCTTTGATCTACCGGCCAAAACCGCACTGGGCCGCGAAGATTTTTTTGTCTCGCCCGCCAATGCGCTGGCCGTTGCGATGATCTCGGCGACATCGTGGCCCGGTAACAAGCTGGTCCTCAGCGGCCCTGCCGGGTCTGGCAAAACGCATCTGGCCCATGTCTGGGCTGCCGAAACCGGCGGGCGGATCATTCAGGCCCGTGATGTGCGGTACGAAGACGTGCCCGCCTTGGCCAGCACTCCGATAGCGGTCGAAGATATTCCGATGGTCGCAGGCGACCTCGATCAGCAAAAAACCCTATTTCACCTGCACAATCTGGTGTTGGCAGAAGGCCATGCGCTGTTAATGACCGGGCGGTTGGCGCCAAAGCTGTGGGAACTGCCACTGCCCGATCTGCAAAGCCGGATCGAAGGGGCGCATCACGTGGCGCTGGACCCACCGGACGATGCCCTTTTGGGGGCCGTTCTGGCCAAGCTGTTTGTCGACCGCCAACTGAACCCCGGACCAGACGTGATTGCCTATCTCGTCAAGCACATGGATCGGCGGTTCAAGACCGCAGCCGAGGTCGTAGCCCGGTTGGATCATCTGGCCTTGTCGGAAAAGCGGGAAATCACCCGCGCTCTTGCGATCCGGGTGCTAAACGCGGACATGACAGATGTCGCATCCGACAATTGACCCGCACACTGCGATTTCGCATTCTGCCACCCGAATATCTGGAAACGACATGGATCAGATTGCAGAAGCCAAAATCCCGGACTGGGGATCGTTCGGCAAGCCCTTGTTCGACAACCCCGAGGCCCGCGCCCTGTCGCGGGTGGGCGTGGTCGACGTTGGATCGAACTCGGTCCGGATGGTAATCTTTGACGGGGCCGCGCGATCCCCGGCTTATTTCTACAATGAAAAGATAATGTGCGAGCTGGGTGCGGGCCTGTCGGAATCCGGGTTCCTTAACCCGCGCGGGCGCAAGCGTGCGCTGTCCGCTTTGCGCCGGTTTCAGCAATTGGCCAATGATCTGGACCTACCGGGCCTGCATGTCGTGGCAACCGCTGCAGTGCGCGAAGCCAAGGATGGACCGGATTTTTGCAATCAGGTTCATTCGGAAACCGGTTTGACCGTTCAGGTCATAGACGGCGGCGAAGAGGCGCGCTTGTCCGCGCAGGGTGTGTTGCTGGGCTGGCCCGGGGCTTATGGCCTGATCTGCGACATTGGCGGTTCATCCATGGAACTGGCCGAGATTGGCGACGGTCAGGTCGGGCGCCGTCTGACCTCGGCCCTGGGGCCATTGAAACTACGCGATATCAAGGGCGGGCGGCGCGCGCGCAAGGCCCATATCAAGGCCACCATGGAAGAACTGCGGGATCAGCTGGGGCCGCAGCGGGATCGCCTGTTTTTGGTGGGCGGCAGCTGGCGCGCCTTTGCACGTCTGGACATGCTGCGCCGGGGTTATCCGCTGAACGTGCTGCATGAATACCGCATGACCACAAAGCAGGTCCGTGAGACCATAAAGTTCATCGAAAAAGGTGATCCGGATCAGCTGCGCAGTCAGGCGGGCGTGTCTAGTTCCCGCATGGCGCTGATCCCCTATGCGATGGACGTTCTGGCGCGGCTGATCCGCACTTTCAAACCAAAGGACATCGCGATCTCAAGCTATGGCATCCGCGAGGGGCTGCTGTACGAGCAAATGCCGCAAATCCTGCGCGACCGTGACCCGCTGATCGAAGCCAGCTACTTCTCCGAAGCCAAAGATGCCCGTCTGCCCGGATTTGGCAAACACCTTTTTGATTTCGTCATGCCGTTGTTCAAATCCGCTCCGGAGGCACGCGTGCGCCTGATCAAGGCAGCCTGCCTGCTGCATGACGTCAGCTGGCGCGCTCATCCTGATTACCGAGCCGAGATCTGTTTCGACAATGTCACCCGCGCCAATCTTGGCGGGCTGAAACATTCAGAACGGGTTTTTATCGGCCTTGCGCTGCAACACCGATATCGCAACAAGCGCGAGGGCAACCGGTTCGAGCCACTTTATAAACTGCTGGACGAGAAAGATCAGAAACAGGCTGAAATTCTGGGCAAGGCCATGCGCTTTGGCGCCATGCTGTGGATGCACCACGATGTCAAAATGGGCACGCTGCGATTCTATCCCAAAAAGCGTCAGCTTGAACTGCGGCTGCCCAAAGCCGCAGAGCCATTGTTCAGTGAGGTGGCCGAAGCGCGCCTGAATTCCTTGGCGAATGCCCTAAAGTCAGAGGTTCACGTCACTATCCGAGGTTAGATTTCCGTCGCTCCGTCAGCTTCTTCTTCGATTTGCTCGGGCTCTTCTGGTTGATCCTCAGGCTTTTTGCGGATGATGATATCCCCATTGGGCAATATCTCAGGCGCTTCATAGGCGCTCCAGTCCTCGATCTCACCCGCCAGTTCGGCCAGGGCTGGGCCCATCTCTTCAAAGAATGACTGCATTGCCGGGCCAAATTGGCTGACCAGCCCCTGCAAGTCTTCCAGCGCGGGTTCCATTTCCTTGCGCAAACCTTCAAAAAACAGCTCGGCCCCCTGCTCCATCAAGGATTTGCCGGTATCTTCCTCGGCCTGTGCGGGCAAGGCCAGCGCGACCGATAACGCGCAGATCGCAATGAGATGTTTCATGTCAAAGAATATAAGCAGAGCCTTCCGTCGATAAAAGGTCACAACGCGATATCCAGAGTAACGGGGAAGTGGTCGGACGCGGTCAACAAGGCCTGATGCAAGTCCTCTGACGCACGAAGGCCTGCGTCTTTGAAAGGGTGCCAGATACGCCACGCCGGACGTTTGGCACGCAAGTTTTCACTGACCATGATGTAGTCCAGCAGCGCCTCAAGATACCGCCCACCCTCGCGGGCAAACCGGGCGGTTGACGGCTCTGCGTCCGTCCCCGCGGCATGCGGGTCAAACAATCCGGCCTGCAGCAGAATTTCGACCGAGGATCGGCCAAACAGGTGTTCAAACTCATCCAGCCCCGGCCCATCGTTCAAATCGCCCAGCAGGATGACCTGTTCCTCGGCCTCGACATGCGCTTTGACACGCCGAGACAGCCACACGGCCTGCGCCAGTTGCTTGCGGCGATTCGCGATCGAGATGCGGATCGCCTCATCCCGCGATCCCGCCCCGTGCGGGGCCTTGGATTTCAGATGCGCCCCGATCAGGCGAAGCTGCGCGCCGGATCGGATCTGCACCGCCAGTTCCATCGGGGGTTTGGAAAAACGCACAAGATCCTCGGTCGCATCGATATCGAGGTCGATATGGAACACGTCGTCGAACCTGGGGGCCGCATCGTTGCCCGCAACCGGGTCGTGCCGCGCTTGCAGCACATTCGGATCGTAAAGCAGCGCCAGTTCTTGATGGGTATCGTTGGGAAACCCCATCACCGCGTGTGAGGTGCGCAGATCAAACGCCTCGGCAAAATTCTGCAAAGCACGGATGGTGTCCTGCGATTTCCCGGAATTGGGGGCTTCGACAATCAAAACTGCATCCGCGTCAATTGCCGTCAGAACCTTGGCGATGGCCTCGACCTGCTGCGCTTTGGTGACGTTGTGACGACCGGACCACCGGTCATTGACGACCAAATTATCATTGCGGTCAAACAGGTTGGCGAACCATTCGATGTTGTAGGTCGCCAACCGCATTCGCCTACGCCCGTGCGCCGTTGATCTCGTCCCAGGCGCGGTTGATGTCGATCATCTTTTTCTCGGCCAGACGGATGGCTTCTTCGGGCACACCGCGGGCCATCATCGCGTCGGGATGGGTATCACGAACAAGTTGCCGCCAAATCTTGCGGATTTCAGGCAGCGGCATGTCGTGCGGCACTCCCAACACGGTATAAGGGTCATTGGGTGCGTCAGGCACAAACCGCGCGCGCAAGGCCATGAACTGCGCGTCGGTCTGACCGAAAATGCGGCTGACCTGTTCCAGAAATTCGTTCTCGTTCGGGTGATAGAACCCGTCGGCCATGGCGATGTGAAACAGCCCCTCCATCAGGTCGCACAGCGTAGTGCTGTCATCGGCAAACATACGGGCAATCTTGCGGGCATAGTCCTGATAACCGGCAACGTCCGTCCGGGCCATGTCGAAAACACGTGCGGCACCGGCCTCATCATCGCGGGCAATCTGGAAGACATCGCGAAAGGCGGTGACCTCATCCCGCGTCACCTGCCCGTCAGCCTTTGCCATCTTCGCACCCAGCGCGATCACGGCAATTGCAAACGCAACCGAGCGTTCCGGCGGCGTGCGCAGTTTTTCAAATACGTCCGTAAGGCTTTCACCCTGGGCAAGCGCACTTAGCGCATCGGATATGCGGGTCCAGATCGACATGGGCGCACCCTAGCGTCCGAAATCGCGACTGTCAGGTACGACAGGTGGGTCAGAGGAAATAATTTTCTGCATCAGCACAAGATCCAACCGTTTGCCCCATTTGAATCCAACCTCTGGCATGTGCCCCACTTGCTTAAACCCCAGCGCCGCGTGGAATGCGACCGCCCCAGGATTCGCCGAGGAGATCCCGGCCACCAGCACATGCACACCTTCCACCCGGGCGGCGGTCTCAAGCGCCGCCATCAATGCCCTCCCAACCCCCTGCCCCCGCGCATCAGGGGCCAATTGGATCGTAAGCTCGCGGCACTGCGTGTAACCTGGCCCAGAGCGGTATGGGCCGTAGGTGGCAAAACCCACAACTTGCTTGCCTTTTCCCGCAACCCAATAGCCGTCCCCACGAGAAACAATATCCTTGGCGATGCTTTCGACGCTGCGCTCATCCGTGGTGAAGGTCACAAGCGTATCGCGGATGATCGTGTTGGTGATTTCCGCGATTGAGGCCGCGTCCGCGACCATTGCGCGCCGTATTTTCATTCCAGCACGCGGGGGCCATGCGGGGTTTCGAACTCGGCCCGCAAGGCGGCCGGACCGGTATCGAACACCACGGTTTCCAGATTACCCAGCAACCGCGCCAGATCCAAAGCGTCAGGATGAAAAACCACCAAACGTCTCAGGCGGCATCCACTGTCTTGCAACATACGCGCCGGGTGTAGATCGCCGTACCATTGAATGAGCGCAGGAAACAGATTGTCGAATGGCAGCCGCCCGTTGGGCGGGACCGCCATTTGCCACCTCAGCGCACCTCGGGTCAGGTCAATTGGTTGGCCTACGCCATCTGGGAACATGGACAGCGCGGCCTGGATATCTGAGACCCGGCATATCCAGTTTGTTAGGCGCGGCTGGCCAGAAAATCGATCCAGATCGAACCACCGTGTGCGCTTTAGTTTTGGTGCCTGCGGATCAATCGCGATGGCCTCGAGATAGAGCTCTTCCCGCAAACCCAGTAAACGGTTGTGCGTGCCGAAAGCATCATGTTTACCGCCCGCCTGCAATGGCACTCCCAATGCCTGTTCGATATGGGCCGAGGCTTCTTCCAATGTCTCGCCCGCAACGGCCAAATGATCCAGTAACACCTGCGCTGCCTCCAACAAAAAACGACCAGATCCTGATGGGTCTGGTCGCATGTTTTCGCCAACGGCGGTGAATCACAAGATTTTTCGGCGAAAAATCTTGGCTGGCCTCAGCCTTTTGCTTCTCGGATCAGACGCAGGATATCCTGCGCGGCCTCGGGGATATTGGTTCCCGGACCAAAGATCGCCTTTACGCCATGGTCAAAAAGGAACTGATAATCCTGCTGCGGGATCACGCCGCCACAGATCACAATGATGTCCTCTGCCCCGGCTTTCTTGAGTTCCTCAACCAGTTGCGGCGCCAGTGTCTTGTGCCCCGCGGCCTGCGAGGAAATGCCAACCACATGCACATCGTTATCAACTGCGTCTTGCGCAGCTTCGGCAGGTGTTTGGAACAACGGGCCAACGTCCACGTCAAACCCGATATCGGCAAAGGCTGTGGCGATGACTTTGGCACCCCTGTCATGCCCGTCCTGCCCCATCTTGACCACCAGCAAACGGGGGCGACGGCCTTCGGCTTCGGCGAACTCCTCAATGGATTTCTGGATCGCAGCAAAGCCCTCATCACCTTCGTAAGCCGCGCCGTAGACACCGGCCAAAGTCTTCACCTCGGCGCGGTGGCGGCCGAATTCTTTCTCCATTGCCATGCTGATCTCTCCTACGGATGCGCGGGCGCGGGCGGCCTCGACCGCAGCAGCCAGCAGGTTGCCACCCTCGCGGGCAGTCTTGGTCAGTGCGTCCAGCGATTGTTGGCACGCAGCTTCGTCGCGGGTGGCGCGAATGCGTTCCAGACGTGCCACCTGAGCCTCACGCACGGCGACATTGTCGACGTCCAGGATGTCGATCGGATCTTCCTGTTCCTTGCGGTATTTGTTGACCCCGACGATAACCTCGTCACCCCGGTCGATCATTGCCTGACGACGGGCGGCGCTTTCTTCGATCCGCAGTTTCGGCATGCCCGAGGCCACGGCCTTTGTCATGCCGCCCATTTCCTCGACTTCTTCCATCAACGCCCAGGCCTTTTCGACCAGTTCATTGGTCAGGCTTTCGATGTAGTACGACCCGGCAAGCGGATCGACCACATCGGTCACGCCGGTTTCTTCCTGCAGTACCAACTGAGTATTCCGCGCGATACGTGCCGAGAAATCGGTGGGCAGCGCAATCGCCTCGTCCAGCGCGTTGGTATGCAGCGATTGGGTACCGCCCAGAACCGCACTCATCGCCTCATAGGCGGTGCGAATCACGTTGTTGTAAGGGTCCTGCTCTTGAAGCGACACACCAGAAGTCTGGCAGTGGGTGCGCAGCATCTTCGACCGCTCGGATTTTGCTCCGAACTCGGTCATAACCCGGTGCCACAAGGTGCGTGCGGCACGCAGTTTGGCAATCTCCATGAAGAAGTTCATGCCTATGGCAAAGAAAAATGACAAGCGTCCAGCGAATTTGTCCACGTCCATCCCGGCCTGCGTTGCGGCGCGTACGTATTCACGCCCGTCCGCCAAAGTATAGGCCAGCTCCTGCACCAAGTTCGCACCGGCTTCCTGCATGTGATAGCCGGAGATCGAGATCGAATTGAATTTGGGCATCTCATTCGACGTGAATTCAATAATATCCGAGATGATCTTCATCGAAGGATCGGGCGGATAAATATATGTGTTGCGCACCATGAACTCTTTCAGAATGTCGTTCTGAATGGTGCCCGACAGGACGGATTTGTCGTGCCCCTGCTCTTCGCCCGCCACGATAAAGCTGGCAAGGATGGGGATCACCGCACCGTTCATCGTCATCGAAACCGAGACCTTGTCCAACGGGATGCCATCGAACAGGATTTTCATATCTTCAACGCTGTCGATGGCCACACCAGCCTTGCCGACATCACCAACCACGCGCGGGTGGTCACTGTCATAGCCCCGATGCGTCGCCAGATCGAAAGCAACCGAGACGCCCTGTTGGCCCGCAGCCAGATTGCGGCGGTAAAAAGCGTTCGATTCCTCGGCCGTCGAAAACCCGGCATACTGGCGAATTGTCCACGGCCGCCCCGCATACATCGTCGCCTTCACCCCGCGCGTAAACGGACCGAAACCGGGCAACGATCCCATATGCGGAAGATTTGCAGTGTCCTCCTGCGTATAGAGCGGTTTGACGTCGATGCCTTCCAACGTCTCTTTCGTCAGGTCCTCCAACGGACGCCCGCGCAGCTCTTTTTCGGCTAGCGCGCGCCAGTCTTTCGTATCGGTCATAGCGATATCCTTTTTTCAATTCGGGTCGCGCTGGGGCCTGGCCTGCGCGTTGTGGTGTTCGGACGGGTTGGTTCAGACAGCGCTTTACGCAAAATTTTGAACCTTTGATGCAATTCGCCGGTCGCATTCACCGACGCAGGGGCTATATTCAATTCAACAGGAGGCCCCATGATACGAACGCTTGCCCTTGTTTTCTCGGCACTATTCCCGCTGGCCGCCTTGGCTGCCGACGGGTCCGCACCGGTGGAAGACGAATTTGTTCGCCCTACTGGTGACAGCGATCTCAGTGAGTTTCTTTGGGTCAAACGGCCCATCGTCGTTTTTGCCGACACGCCAGCCGACCCGCGGTTCCAGCAACAGATCGATATGCTGACCGAAGGCGAGGCAGCGATGCGCGACCGTGATGTGGTCGTGCTGACCGACACCGACCCTTCGGCGCGGTCTCCGATCCGGTCGCAGCTGCGGCCTCGCGGGTTCCAAATGGTATTCGTCGACAAGGACGGCGTGGTCAAACTGCGCAAACCGTCCCCATGGAGCGTGCGTGAAATCGGCCGGTCCATCGACAAAACCCCCCTGCGCGAACGCGAGATTCGCGAGCGGCGCCAGGGCGGCTGAACGCATTCGCCACGCCCAAAGCACCCGGCGCAAAACGCCGGGACCGTATGGATATATGACGATCGCGCGAACATGATCACTCGAACTCGATGATCACGTCGTCCACGGCCAGACTGTCGCCGGGGCCTGCGTTGATCTTGGCGACCACACCTTTCTTCTCGGCGCGCAGGATATTTTCCATCTTCATTGCCTCGACCGTACAAAGCGCCTGACCTTCCTGAACCTCCTGACCTATTTCGACGTCGATCTTCACGATCAGTCCGGGCATCGGGCAGAGCAGCATTTTCGAGGTATCAGGTGGCAACTTCTCGGGCATCAGTTTGGCCAGTTCTGCCTGACGCGGTGTACGGACATGAACTTTCAGGTCAGCACCTCGATTGCGAATACGGAAGCCGCCAGAGATTTTGCCGACCTTCAGAACAAGCGGAGCGCCGTCTACATCTAGCAACGCAAGCTGATCGCCCGGTGTCCAATCTGATGCAACACGCATCACCGCACCGTCAGTGAACGTAACCGTTGACCCGTCATGATCCGCCTCGATGGCAAGTTCGAAATCCTGACCTTGCAGGGTAACGGTCCAATCGGTTCCGACCTTACGCTCGTGATTATCCATGCGGCCCGAAACACGGGTGCGGCGAATCTCAGCAACACGATGCATCGCCGCGCATGAGGCCGCGATGCGACGCAAGTCGGCCTCGGGCAAGGTTACACCTTCAAACCCGTCGGGATATTCTTCGGCGATGAAGGCCGTTGTCATATCGCCGCTGACGAATTTCGGGTGATCCATCACAGCGGACAGGAACGGCAGGTTGTGACCGATGCCTTCGACCTCGAAACTGTCCAGCGCTACACGCATCGCCTCAATCGCGGCTTCACGGGTCGGGGCCCAGGTACACAGCTTAGCGATCATCGGGTCGTAATACATGCTGATCTCGCCGCCTTCATAGACGCCGGTATCGTTGCGCACGGCGGCCTCACCATTGGGCGCGTCACCCTGCCACTTGCCGTTGACCAACATTGGACCAGCAGCGGTTTCCTGCGGCGGGCGATAGCGGGTCAAACGGCCAATCGACGGCAGGAAGTTGCGATACGGGTCCTCCGCATACAGACGGTTTTCGATGGCCCAGCCGGTCAGGGTCACGTCGTCCTGCGTGATGGACAGAGGCTCACCCGCAGCAACGCGGATCATCTGTTCGACCAGGTCGACGCCGGTGATCAACTCGGTCACTGGGTGTTCCACCTGCAGGCGTGTGTTCATTTCAAGGAAGTAGAAGTTCTTGTCGCCATCCACGATGAATTCCACCGTACCCGCGCTGGCGTAGTTCACAGCCTTGGCCAGAGCGACAGCTTGTTCGCCCATCGCCTTGCGGGTTTCGGGGTCAAGGAAGGGCGACGGGGCTTCTTCCACGACTTTCTGGTTCCGGCGCTGGATCGAACATTCACGCTCGCCCAGATAAATCCCGTTGCCGTGGCTGTCGCACAGCACCTGAATTTCGATATGGCGCGGCTGGGTCACGAATTTCTCGATGAAAATCCGGTCATCGCCAAACGAATTCGCGGCCTCGTTCTTGGAGGACTGGAACCCTTCGCGCGCTTCTTCGTCGTTCCACGCGATCCGCATGCCTTTACCGCCGCCACCGGCGCTGGCCTTGATCATGACCGGATAACCGATTTCGTTCGAAATCTTCACCGCCTCATCGGCGTCTTCGATCAGGCCCATATAACCGGGAACAGTCGAAACACCCGCATCCTGCGCGATTTTCTTCGAGGTGATCTTGTCACCCATGCTTTCAATCGCACCAACCGGGGGACCCACAAAAGCCACGCCTTCGACATCCAATGCCTCGGCGAATTTGGCGTTTTCAGACAGAAAACCGTAACCCGGATGCACCGCCTGCGCCCCGCTCTGGCGGATGGCATCCATCACCTTGTCGATCACAATATAGGACTGGTTCGCGGGCGGCGGGCCGATGTGTACGGCCTCATCCGCCATCGATACATGCAACGCTTGTCTGTCCGCGTCCGAGTATATGGCAACTGTGCCGATACCCATCTTGCGTGCAGTCTTGATGACCCGGCAGGCGATCTCACCCCGGTTGGCGATCAGGATCTTGTTGAACATGGAACGTCCTTTGTCTTGATGTTCTGGAAACGCAAAACGCCGCCGCAGGGCGTAAACCCTGCGACGGCGTGATGCGCAATGGCAACCGGAGCGGCGGGCGCCCCGAATTCTTGGTTAGTAACAGTTCTTCTGTGTTTTGCAGTACAGCACGTTGCCCGCAGCCCCGACTGCTGCGCCGACAAACGGATCCGCTCCGATGACCGCCGAACCCAGTGCCCCTGCGCCGCCGCCAAGCAACGCCTGTTCACCGAATGAGTCGCCGCAGGCAGCAAGGCCCGCGCAGGTCGCAACGGCCAGGAAGAATTTTGAGATTCGCATGTGTTTTGCCCCTTTAGCTTTCTTGATGCATTGGGGCGCAGATGCCGGAACCAAGCGCTGTTATTCAATAACAAGCGCTGGAAATGGATGTTTTGCGCAGATTTATGCCGCATTAAGCCTGCATTGTGCGCAAAGAAAAACGCGGGCAGGATTTTGTGGGTTTCACAAACCTGCCCGCGGAAGGAAGGGGTACGGAATAGTAGGTGCTTGTGCGGCGCAGGCAAAGTAGAGCCGCACGGCCCGATCACATTGCACGGCACAAATGAGGCCGCAAACAAAGTATTGTTTCCACCCAAATTTCCGGCCAGAATTCGCCCATAAGGCGAATTCCCGCGCAAAATCGTGCCGACACCGGGTCGTCCCGACTGGAAAACGCCATCCTCTGAATCAGTCACACTTCCGTTACAAGTCGCGCTTCCGAGGCAATTTTCTGCACGTGCAACATCACGTTTCAGTTCGCGGATTCCGCGTGAAAAAGTCTTTGTGAACGTATGGTTAACCGATCTGTTCACCTTACTGTGAAAAATACCGGCTCTTTGCACAATTTTGCTTGAGGAAAACGGCGCTTTCTTTGCCGTTCTCGTGATTTCCCCCAATGACGTTTGCGTGAAACTTTGCGTGGGCACACTCGCACACAAGGAATCAACTGCATGATTACAAATAGAAAAAAGGCAATCTTGCTTGCTGCCTCTGCGCTTAGCGTCACGGGCACGCTCGCGCTCGCTCAAGATGCCGGAACCCAGGCCGAACTGGATGCGCTGCGCGCCCGCGTCGAGGCGCTGGAGACCGCAAATACCGGCTCTGGGGGCGGAGACGGAGACCTGAGGATCGGAAACACCACCTTGGATCTCTATGGCTACGTCAAGGCCGACTTTTTCTACGATACGGATTTTGAACTTGGCGATTTGGCCGATACGTCGCGGATTGGTGAGCCCCAATTTGCCACGGATGGAACCTTTGGCGCCACGGTTCGCCAATCTCGGGTCGGATTGCGCACGACGACGCCAAGTGCGTTGGGCGATATCGGTGGTCAACTGGAACTGGATCTTTTCTCCGGCGGTACGGACGGTCCGGCCGAATTGCGTCTGAGACACGCCAACATCACAATCGGTGACCACTGGTTGATCGGTCAGTACTGGACCAACTTCCAGCCGCTGGATACCTACCCGACCTCTGTGGAATTCAACGGCCCCGTTGGTATCCCCTTCGCGCGTGTCCCTCAGGTACGCTTTACGAATAAGATTGGCGGCAACGCAACCTTTGCCCTTTCGGTTGAAGAAAATGTCGGCGCTTCGAATTCCGATGATCCGGTTCTGACGGCGTCGGCGGAATATAATGACGGGAAATACATCGCCCGAGCCTCGGCCTTGTACGGCAGGGCACAATCCGGTGATGTCGAAGTTGATCAAACCGGCTTTACTCTGTCGGCTGGTATCCGTCCCTGGGAAGGTGGTCTGTTTCAGGTCAACTACGTCGACGGCGAAGCGCTTGGCCCATATCTGATCGGCTTCGGGGACGCCATCGTCGGTGGCGAGGCCAACGACGTTGACGGCTTTACCGTCGAACTCCGGCAGCAAATTAGCGAAAAGTGGAATGTCGGCATTGCCTATGGCGAAGAAGATTACGACCTGCCCACCTCGACCGGAACTCTGGCTTTTACCGAGCTTGAGACAATCCACGTCAATGCCTTCTACAAGGCAACCGACGACCTGACGTTCAGCGCCGAATATTTCTTTGGCGAACGCAACGACGCGTCTACAGGCCGGACATTTGACTCGGACCGTGTTCAATTCGCGGCCCAGCTGAATTTCTAGGCACACAAATCCACCCTGCCCGATCCTGGGCAGGGTTTTTTCCGAAGTTTCCCCCGAATGGATATGCGCGACAGCGGGTTGCACGGATCAGCGTATCCCGTCGAAGATATCTGGGAACGACATGCGCGCCGCGTCCACATCAATCACCAGCAGCGCATCATAGCTGGCCGGATCGAACGGATCTTCGGCCGCGATCACCTCACGCTCGAACAACCAACTTAGGCGACCGGCGTCCAGGTTGCCGCGCTCGAACGGCTGGTCTCCGAAATTCTGCCACAGCGCTTCCATAAACGCCGCATCCGCACGGCGATCGGCGGGTTTGCGGTCACGGAACCGCTCGCGCCGGGCAATCGGGGTTACGCCCTTGGGATTGGCGCGGCGAATGGTGAACTGAAAATCAGTTCCGGCCAGACGTCCGGGAAATCCGCGGTGCTTCAGCATGCCAGCACCTCGTTGTTCGATATATTCCGGGAAACAAACTTGCACCCGAGTGCAGACGGGATCATTTCGCGCACCTCCAAAGTCGCTTTGGTGTCTAGGAACGCTCGGACGTGGTGAAAACGGGGTTTCATGGTCAGAGCCCCTCCCAGATACATTGGGATTGCTCCAACCGGTAGGCTTCAAAGAACTGAGTTGCGTCAGGTGAAGATCGCCCGAATTCAAGGGGTCGATCAGACAAGGAGATTACGACCCGCGCCGGATCAAGCTCGTATTTCGCGACATAGGCCACCGCAAGGGTTTGGCACAGATGTTCCATGTCCACCGAGGCCACATCATACCCGATCCGTCCAACGTCCGATCCGATCTTAGGCGCGATAAAACGGAACCTGACCCACAGCTCGCCCGGGTTGTTGTCCAGCAGCACATCACTCAGATGCACCGGCTGACCAGAGGGGACAGGCAACAGGTTTTCGGATTGAGCGATTGCAGGGGAAGTCCATGCCAGAAACGCCATTACAAAAGCGCGATCCCAGACCCACAAGTGGGCTCCTCTCTCCGGGATCGCGCGCGCATGGCTTTCGGCCCGCGCGTGTTTGTATCTGGTAAGACGTCTCATCTAGCAGCTTTGGCCTCAAAGTCAAACGTACCGACAGTTACCTTGCCATGACCCGCCCAAGGAACATTCTGCAAAGGGCAGGTCATTCAGCGCAGTCCGTTACAGCGGAATGTTGTCGTGCTTTTTCCACGGGTTTTTCAGCTGCTTGTTGCGCAGGCTGGCAAATGCGCGCGACACTCGGCGGCGGGTGGATTGCGGCATGATCACCTCGTCGATGAAACCGCGCTCAGCCGCAACAAAGGGGTTGGCAAAGCGATCTTCGTAGTCCTGCGTGTGCTGCGCGATCTTTTCGGCATCGCCCAGATCGGCACGGTGGATGATCTCAGTCGCGCCCTTGGCACCCATCACCGCGATTTCAGCTGTGGGCCAAGCATAGTTGAAATCGCCGCGCAGGTGCTTGGAGGCCATAACGTCATAGGCGCCACCATAGGCTTTGCGAGTAATCACGGTGACCTTTGGAACCGTAGCTTCACCATAGGCAAACAACAGCTTGGCGCCGTGCTTGATCACCCCGCCATATTCTTGCGACGTCCCCGGCAGGAATCCGGGCACGTCCACCAGCGTCAGGATCGGGATTTCAAAACAGTCGCAGAACCGCACGAACCGCGCCGCCTTGCGCGAACTGTCGATATCCAGACATCCAGCCAGAACCATCGGCTGGTTCGCCACGACACCCACGGTCTGCCCTTCCAACCGGATGAAACCGGTGATGATGTTCTTGGCGTAATCTTCCTGAATTTCGTAGAAGTCGCCCTCATCCGCCACCTTGGTGATCAGCTCTTTCATGTCGTAGGGCGTGTTGGGATTGTCTGGGATCAGAGTATCCAGCGAGGTTTCAACCCGTTCGGGGCTGTCAAAGAACGGACGAACGGGCGGTTTCTCTTGGTTGTTCAGCGGCAGGAAATCGACCAGACGGCGCACCTCGGCCAGTGCTTCGACGTCGTTTTCAAACGCGCCATCAGCGACCGAGGACTTCTTGGTGTGGGTCGACGCACCACCCAGTTCCTCTGCCGTGACAACTTCGTTTGTCACGGTTTTCACCACGTCGGGGCCGGTCACAAACATGTACGACGTGTCTTTGACCATAAAGATAAAGTCGGTCATCGCCGGGCTGTAAACCGCACCGCCCGCACATGGCCCCATGATCACGCTGATCTGAGGAACGACGCCCGAAGCCATGATGTTGCGCTGAAACACTTCGGCATAACCGGCCAGCGAAGCCACGCCTTCTTGGATTCGCGCCCCCCCCGAGTCGTTGATTCCAATTACAGGTGCGCCGTTTTGGATCGCCATATCCATGATCTTGCAAATCTTCTGCGCATGGGTTTCCGACAGCGAACCACCAAACACGGTGAAGTCCTGACTAAACACATAGACCATGCGGCCATTGACTGTGCCCCAGCCTGTGACCACACCATCACCCGCAGGCTTTTGATTTTCCATCCCAAAGTCAGTGCAACGATGGTTGACGAACATGTCGAACTCTTCGAAACTGCCCTCATCCAACAACAGTTCGATCCGCTCGCGTGCTGTCAACTTACCGCGGCCGTGCTGCGCGTCGATACGCTTTTGCCCACCCCCAAGACGGGCGTCGTTGCGGCGGTCTTCAAGCTCAGTCAGGATGTCTTTCATGGCGCTAATTCCCTGTGAAATTTAGGCGGACACTATACGCACGGATGCCGTTGCCAAAGTACATTTCGGCAAATTTGCAAACCTTTGGCAACAAAGTTATGGAAAACTGTAAAATTGCTAAGTTTCATACTGAAACACCGTCTTGGATAGCATTCCCTGAAACGGTCATTATACCTGTGAACCATGCAGTTTAGTTCACCTATGGCGCGTCGGTCGCCACCCACCATTTTCACGCTGGTTTTGCTGTCGGGGCTGTCCGCCCTCAGCCTGAACCTGTTCTTGCCCAGCCTCCCAAATATGGCGCTGCATTTTCAGACCGACTACAAGGTCATGCAACTTTCCATCGCGCTGTACCTGCTGGTCAATGCGGTGCTGCAGGTACTGATCGGCCCGATTGCGGATAAAGCGGGGCGTCGCCCGGTTTTACTATGGGGATTGGCTCTGTTTCTGATCGCCACGCTGGGCTGTATCTATGCGCCGACGGCCGAGGTTTTTCTAGCCTTTCGAATGTGCCAGGCCATCGTGGTGGTCGGCATGGTGCTGAGCCGAGCAGCCGTCCGGGATCTTTATGATCAGGATCAGGCGGCCTCGATGATCGGCTATGTGACCATGGGCATGGCCATCGTACCGATGATCGGCCCTGCCATCGGCGGCCTGCTTGAGGAAAGCTTTGGGTGGAAAGCCAATTTCTGGCTGCCTTTCGGCCTGGGCGCTTTGACTCTGGCCTTGACCTTTGTCGACTTTGGGGAAACCTCCGCCAAAAGCGGTAAAACGCTGGTACAGCAATTCCGGGAATATCCAGAGCTGCTGCGCTCACCTCGGTTCTGGGGCTATTCCTTGTCCTCTGCCCTGTCTTCGGGCGCTTTTTTTGCCTATCTGGGCGGCGCGCCCTTCATCGGTACGGAATTGTTCGGCCTCAGTGCCGCGCAGGTCGGCATCTATTTCGGCGCTCCTGCTGTCGGGTATTTTGTCGGCAATTTTCTCAGCGGTCGATACTCGGTCAGATTTGGCGTCAACCGGATGGTATACTGGGGATGTTGGCTGAACGCGATGGGTGTTGCCTTGTCGGCCATCCTGTTTCTGGCAGGTTTTGGCACCGCGCTCAGCTTCTTTGGCCTCATGACCTTTGTGGGCCTTGGCAACGGCATGACGATCCCCAACGCGACCTCGGGCGCCCTGTCGGTTCGTCCGCATCTGGCCGCCACCGCCTCGGGCCTCAGTGGCGCGATCATGCTGGGCGGTGGTGCGGGCCTCAGCGCCCTGGCCGGGACGCTGCTGACCCATGAAACCGGCGCCATGCCCCTGCTTTGGCTGATGCTGGCAACATCGGCGCTGGCGATCTGCGCGATTGCGTCCGTCATCCGACGCGAGAGGCAACTGGGCTTGTAACACAGCTTGCACCGCATGGTTTGCAAAGTTAGCTTGCCACAACGGAAAAGTTGCAAAGAAACGCCATGGCCACTCAAAAGCTATATGCCGGTGCGAAACTGCGCGAAATGCGCACACGCCTGACCCTGACGCAAAAGGAATTCGCCACCAAATTGGGCGTCTCATTGCCCTACTTAAACCAGATGGAGAACAATAACCGGCCGATCTCGACCACAGTTGTTCTGGCTCTGGCACAGGAATTCGGTATGGACGTGACCGAGCTGAGCACCGGCGACAGCGAGCGTCTGGTCTCGGACATGCGCGAGGCTTTGGCCGACCCGGTTTTCGATGACGCCATACCACCACTGGCCGATCTGCGCCTGACGGCCTCGAACGCCCCTGCGCTGGCGCGCGCGTTCATTGCACTGCACCGCACCTATCGGCAAACCCATGAACGGCTCGCTTCGCTGGACGAAGCCTTGGGTCGCGAGGACGCGCAGATTCAGGCCAGCCCCTGGGAAGAGGTGCGTGACTTTTTCCATTATTGCGACAACTACATCGACGCGGTCGACCGCGCGGCCGAACATTTTTCGACCCGCGCTGGTAAGGCCGATGGCATAAGGGCGGAAGCGATCAACAGTCTTAATGAGCGCGACATTCGGGTGCAATTTGTCGATATCCCCGAAACACGGAAATACGACGCTGACAGCAAGACACTGCAACTCTCGTCCCGTATCGCTCCGCAAACACAAGTGTTTCAACTGCTGCTGCAGTTGGCGCTTATCAGCCAGGACAAACTGCTCGAAGCCACCCTGGACTTCGCCAAGTTCCAAAGCGAGGAAGCCCGCGCCATCGCCAAGATCGGTTTGGCCAACTATTTCGCCGGGGCGTCCTTGATGCCTTACGACGCCTTTCTGACCGCAGCGCAGGATTATCGCCACGATCTGGAACTGCTCAGCAACCGGTTCGGCGCGTCAATCGAACAAGTGGCACACCGGCTTTCCACACTGCAACGCCCCGGCGCCAAAGGCATCCCGTTCTTCTTTGTCCGCGTTGATCAGGCTGGTACGATTACCAAACGCCATTCGGCCACTCGCCTGCAATTTGCACGTTTCGGCGGTGCCTGCCCCCTGTGGAATGTCCACCGTGCCTTTGAAACGCCCGGCCATTTCCTGCGGCAACTGGCGGAAACACCCGACGGCGTGCGCTATATCTCTCTGGCTCGGGATGTTTCGAAATCGGGCGGTTCCTATGGCGCGCCGGTGCGTCGCTATGCCATCGCGCTTGGTTGCGAAATCCGCCACGCCGAAGCGCTGGTCTATGCCGACAATCTCGACATCAATAACGCCAGCGCCTATGAGCCCATCGGCATCTCGTGCCGTATCTGCGAACGGCAAACCTGCCACCAACGCTCGGTCCCGCCGCTGGAACGCCGCCTGTCGATCGACGCCCACACCCGTGGAACCCTGCCATATAAGGTCACCTGATCTTCACCTGGCCTGAAAATACTTGAGGGGAGTCGCGGCCTGCGGCGACGGGGGCATCGCCCCCGCCTTAAGGTTTAGGCTTTCGACAAGATCGCCCAGATCTCATCCTTGAGCGCCGCGCGCTTCTTGCGCATTTCACCCTCGGTCAGATCTTCGACTGGTTCGATGTTGGTCTCGGCCCGATGCACGATGCGGTTGATCTCGTGATACTCATCCGCCAGCCGGGCAAAATGTGCATCCGCTTGCTTGAGTTGGCTCATCAGTTCGACCTTGTCCGGAAACTCTTCGGCCAGTTCATGCGGGGTGTGGGACATTCCTGTTCGCTCCTCAAAATATGTCGTTGCGATTCAGGTCTATACGTCTTTTCCACACCCTGCTTTGACGCGGATCAAATCACCGCTGCGCTGTTGCCCATGCCGGATGAATCCACGGACGGTCATTGGCTTTTGGCAGGGCTTCTTTACCCAACAGATGATCCGACATTTTCTCACCCACCATGATCGACGGCGCGTTGAGGTTGCCGTTGGTGATCTGCGGAAAGATCGAGCTGTCGGCGACGCGCAGGCCGTCCACACCAATCACACGACCCTCAGGATCGACCACCGCATTCTTGTCATCGACCCGACCCATGCGACAGGTACCGCAGGGGTGATAGGCGCTTTCGGCATGTTCGGCGATGAAGCCATTCAGCTCTTCGTCTGTCTGCACGTCGGCACCCGGCTGGATTTCCTTGCCCGCATAGGGTTTGAACGCATCCTGCCCGAAAATCTCGCGGGTCAGGCGGATACATTTGCGGAAGTCCTCCCAATCCGTTTCGTGGCTCATGTAGTTGAACCGGATCACCGGCGCGTCCTCGGGCTTGGCCGAGCGAAGCGTGACTGCCCCGCGCGAAGGCGAACGCATCGGCCCTACATGCGCCTGAAAGCCATGCCCCTCGGCCGCCGCCTGCCCGTCATACCGGACAGCAATCGGCAGGAAGTGATACTGGATGTCCGGGTATTCGACACCGGGGTTCGACCGGATGAAGGCCGCGCTTTCGAACTGGTTCGACGCGCCAAGGCCGGTTTTGGTAAACAGCCACTGCGCCCCGATCAAGCCCTTGCTGATCAGGTTCCAGTGCTTATACAGCGTGATCGGCTGCAGCGAAGCCTGTTGGATATAAAGCTCCAGATGGTCCTGCAAATTCGCCCCCACACCGGGGCGATCAGCGACAACTTCGATCCCATGTTCGGCCAGATGTGCCGCCGGACCAATGCCCGACAACATCAGCAGCTTGGGCGAGTTGATCGAGGATGCGGCCAACACCACCTCGCGCCGCGCACGGATAATTTCCTTTTTACCACCACGCACCAGCTCAACACCCGTCGCACGGCCGTTCTCCATGACCACGCGCGCGGCCAGCCCGCGCACGATATCGCAGTTTTCACGATTGAGCGAAGGCTTCAGGTAAGCATTCGCAGCCGACCAGCGCCGCCCTTTCCAGACGGTCTGCTCCATCGGGCCAAAGCCTTCCTGTTTTTCGCCGTTATAGTCTCCAGTAACTTCATAGCCAGCTTGCTGACCAGCATCGACAAAGGCCTGAAACAGCGGATTTTCACGGGGACCGCGCGAAACATGCAGCGGCCCATCAGTGCCGCGCCATTCAGGATCACCACCATGGCCACCATCATGCCAGGTCTCCATACGCTTGTAGTAGGGCAGCACATCCGAATAGGACCAGCCATCAGCCCCCATCTCGGCCCAGGTGTCAAAGTCACGCGCATGACCTCGCACATAAACCATGCCGTTGATCGAGGATGACCCACCGATCACCTTGCCACGCGGACAGGCCAGACGGCGGTTATTCAGGTGCGGCTCGGGTTCAGAATGATAGCCCCAGTCATAGCGCGACATATTCATCGGATAGCTCAGCGCCGCGGGCATCTGGATGAACGGACCGACATCGGTACCGCCATGTTCGATCACCAGAACCGAGGCCCCAGCCTCGCTCAGGCGATAAGCCATCGCGCATCCTGCGGATCCTGCGCCAACGATGACGAAATCTGCTTCCATTATTTGGTCTCCATGCCCCGCCGAACCAAGTTGCGAATTTTCGGCGAGGTATCTTCGATTAGGTTGATAAGTCTATTCGCCACGCGGAAAACGCGCGTTTTCCTCAACGACATTCAGATCCATGTGATTGCGCATGTAGCGTTCCGATGCCTTCTGCAGCGGCTGGTAATCCCACGGGTAATACCCACCCTGCCGCAGCGCCTCGTACACCACCCAGCGGCGGGCCTGGCTGGCGCGGACATCCGCGTCGAACTGATCTAGATCCCAGCGGGCCTCGGACTTGGCGCGCAGCGTTTCCAGCGTTCCGGCATGCGACGGGTCTTCGGCCAGGTTGGCCTGTTCGTGCGGGTCGGCCTCAAGATCGAACAACTGGTCCGGGTCCAGCGCGCAGCGGTTGTATTTCCACTTGCCATAGCGCAGCGAAACCAGCGGGGCATAAGATGCCTCGGCCGCATATTCCATTGCTACGGGCGCGGTGCGCTCAACGCCCTTGGCCAGCGGCACGAGGTCTTCCCCATCGGTCCAAGGTTCGATCTCGGCCATATCGACACCTGCCAATGCACCCAATGTCGGCGTCACGTCGATTGTCGAAACTGGCGTGTCGATCCGACCGGCAGGCAAGTCAGAGGCCGAAATCATCAGCGGAACACGGGACGAGCCCTCGAAGAAGGTCATCTTGAACCACAATCCACGCTCACCCAGCATATCGCCGTGATCCGAGACAAAGAGGATGATCGCCTCTTGCCGTGTACTTTCCAGCACTTCAAGAATCTCGCCTATCTTGTCGTCCAGATACGAAATATTGGCAAAATAGGCGCGGCGGGATTTGCGGATATCTTCTTCGGTGATGTCGAAGCTGCGCCAGTCATTGGCGTCAAAAATCCGTTTGGAGTGCGGGTCTTGGTTGTCATAGCCAAGGTCCGCGATCTCGGGCAGCAGATGTTCGCAATCCTCGTACAGGTCCCAATACTTGCGGCGCGCCACATAGGGATCATGTGGATGGGTAAAGCTGACGGTTACGCACCAGGGTCGGTCATCCTTACCGCGCGCCAGATCATACAGCTTGGTTTTGGCGTTATAGGCGACCTCGTCGTCGTATTCCATCTGGTTGGAAATCTCGGCCACGCCTGCGCCCGTCACCGAGCCCATGTTGTGATACCACCAATCAATCCGTTCACCCGGTTTGCGGTAGTCGGGCGTCCAGCCGAAATCGGCCGGATAGATATCGGTGGTCAGGCGATCCTCGAACCCGTGCAACTGATCGGGGCCGACGAAATGCATCTTGCCGGACAGGCAAGTGTAATACCCCGCACGGCGCAGATGGTGCGCATAGGTGGGGATGTCGCTGCGGAACTCAGCGGCGTTGTCGTAGACGCCGGTCCGCGACGGCAACTGGCCGGACATAAAGCTGGCCCGCCCCGGCGCGCATAGCGGCGAGGCCGTATATGCATTGGCGAACCGTGTCGACCTTTCCGCCAATTTCTTCAGATTGGGTGCATGCAGCCAGTCTGCGGGACCATCTGGAAAGAGTGTCCCGTTGAGCTGATCCACCATCAGGATCAGAATGTTCGGTTTTGTCATTTTTCAGCCTCGAGCAGAGTGTTGAGGACACGCAATGCGTGATTAACCGCCAGTTGCGGCTTTTTCGGCGCGCTCAGCGCGGCGCGGATATACAGCCCGTCAATCAGAGCAATCATATTCTCGGCCGCTTCGACCGGGTCGCTCATCAACGGGCGCAGGGCATCAATCAGATTGGAACGGATACGCGCCTGATAGATCTGCCACAGGCGCAGCGCGTCATCGTTGGTTTGGGCCAGAACGTAAAACGTCATCCATGCGGCAATGACATCGGGCGTAAAGCACGAGGGCGCAAAACAGGCCCGGATGATGGCCTGCGCCCGCTCCTGCGGTGCGGCTGCCTTAAGCTCGCTGCGAGCCTCGGCACCGAAATCGGACAGGATGCGTTGCATCGCCGCCAGAAAAATCTGGTCTTTGCCACCGAAATAGTGATGCGCAAGGGCGCTGGACATGCCGGCCCGCTTGGCGATTTGGCTGACGGTCACATCTAGGGATTTCTTCGACCCAAGCTCGGCAATCGTCGCCCGGACGATTGCGTCACGGCGGATCGGCTCCATTCCGAGTTTCGGCATAGCTGTCCCCTCCCTATGACTGGTAGGAAAACGCTACGGTGTTTTTATTGACTCGTCAATCAATAACCATTTCCGCACGCTGAAACCTGCTAGAGTTTTGAAGCTATACTGGGCGTGGTCAGGTTGCTGCGGTTCAGAACCGCTTCGCGCCAGGCGATGAAGCTGACGGCAGACAGGATCAGCGTACCCCCGGCAACAACCCAGATGTCAACACTTTCGTGAAAAACCAAAGCGCCCAGCAGTGTGGCCCAGATCAATTGCAGGAAGGTCACCGGCTGCGTGACCGCCACCGGAGCCGCCTGCAAGGCCAGCGTCATGAAATAGTGCCCCGCGGTGGCAAAGCAGGCGACCAGAAACAAAACCCAGATGTCACGCAAGCTGGGCGGCTGCCAAACGGCGATGGCAAAGGGGATCAACGCCAGTGTCACCCAAATCGACAAATGCGCCACGACCACCGATGGTGGAATATCGCGCACCAGCAGTTTGGCCAGCAGGTAGGACCCTCCAAGCAGCAGAGCAGTTCCTAACATGGCCAGGTGACCGGTCGAAACCTCTCTGAACCCCGGGCGCAGGATGATCACCACACCGACCAACGCCACCATTATCGCCGCAATTCGGCGAAAGGCCAGCGGCTCACCCAAGAACAGCGCCGCACCCAACGTGACATAGACCGGCGTCATATAGTTCATCGCCGTGACCTCGGCCAAGGGGATCTGGGTCATCGCATAGAACCACAGCATCACAGCAAAGGCGTGAATGATCCCACGCAGCCCGAACAGGGTCAGATGACGCTTTGTGAGATGAGTCGACAGGATCAAACGCAGGGCCGGCAACAGAAATACCAACCCCAGAGCATAGCGTATGAATGCCGCCTGGATCGGACTCATTGTTGTGCCCAGCGATTTGACCAAGGCCGTCATCACCACAAAGGACAGCCCGGCGGCAAACATCCAGAACATGCCCGCAAGGGGCCGGTATGAGGTTGCAGACGTTTTCATGCCGAAACCTGAACACTGAAAACTGCGCAGGTACAACCCTTCACATGGCAACAAGTTTCAGTGCGATCCCCAGCATGACAATACCGATGACCACATCCAGAATCTGCCAGGCACGCGGTCTTACAAAGACCGGGGACAGCACCCTGGCCCCATAACCGAGGGAAAAGAAGAACACGAAGCTGGACAGCATCGCACCGCTCGCAAAGGCCAGACGGTCATCATACTGGGCCGAGATCGATCCGATCAACACTACCGTATCCAGATAGACATGCGGGTTGAGCCAGGTAAAAGCCAGCACCGTCAGCAGCACTGACCGCAGGCTGGCGCGTTGGCCTTTGGTCACGTCCATCGCCGCCCCGCCCTGCCACGCAGATTGCAGGCTGCGCAGCCCGTACCACGTCAGAAAGATCGCCCCTCCGTATCGCATGACTGTCTCAAACCAAGGTGCCGCTTCGGCCAGCGCACCAAACCCCGCGACACCTGCGGCTATCAGGATGGCATCCGACACTGCGCAGGTCAGACACAGGGGAAAAACGTGTTCGCGCCGCAATCCCTGACGCAACACAAAGGCGTTTTGTGCTCCGATGGCTAGGATGAGACTGAAGCCCAGTAAAAAACCGGCGAAAAGGGATGCGGACATGATGCCTCCTGTGCGTTCAGGGGCATTGACTATGTGCATTTTTGCATCCTATCAAATTAAAGATGTTGATCCTAATTAAGTTTAGCTAATGATACTCGACCCCAACCACTTGTCGGCTTTGTCGTCGATTTTGCGGCACGGCAGTTTTGAGGCCGCTGCGACGGAACTTACGGTGACGCCTTCAGCCATATCCCAGCGGATCAAGGCACTGGAAGATCGCGTGGGGGCAGCATTGATCAATCGCGGACCGCCTTGCACCGGAACACCGGCAGGGCTGCGTATTGCCCAGCATGCTGAGGATATCGGTTTGCTCGAAGCGAAGCTGGCCCGCGAACTGACATTGGATCAAGGCACCGGCCCGGCCCGTGTCCGCGTGGCAGTGCCTGCCGACGTTCTGGCCACGTGGTTCATTGATGCCATGGCACAGGTAGATGGGTTGTTGTTTGATCTGGTGGTGGATGATCAGGATCACTCGGCCGAGTGGTTGCGGCGCGGCGAGGTCAGCGCTGCAATCACGGTAGGCGGTCAGCCGGTTTCGGGGTGCGACACCTATGCCTTGGGCGCGCTGCGCTACATCGCGACCGCCAGCCCGGCCTATATGCAACAATGGTTTGCCGAGGGTGTAAACGAACGCTCGCTGGCCCTTGCCCCTTGCTTGACGTTCAACCGCAAGGACAACCTTCAACGAACGTGGATCATCGAACAGATGGGGTGCCGGATTTCCCCACCCTCGCATTTTCTGCCGTCTCCGCAAGGGTTTGTGGATGCGGCCATAGCTGGGATGGGTTGGGGCATGAACCCTGTCGGGCTGGCGAAGAGCGCACTAAATGATGGGCGACTACGTCCGCTGCTGCCTGAGGCCCCTCTTGACGTGGGTCTGACTTGGCAGGTGGGGCGCGTTCTGTCCTCTGCGCTGATTCCGCTGACCCGTGCGGTCAGACAAACCGCGGCAAAGGAGCTTCTTCCGTCGCAATCATGACTGTCCTGGTTGCGCGCCCTTGGCCTGTTCCGCGTTGGGAAGGACCACGCGGTAACAGGTGAGGGCAGCAAACAGACTGACCATAGTGATGAACACAATGGCCCACGCAACCTCATGCATATGGGCGACCCCGGCCAAGGCCGCCGACAGGATCACCGCCGTGATCCGGCAAATACTTTTGATCGCCGCCGCGCCTTTGACACGTTGATCCTTTGGGGCCACGTCCAAATAATACAACTGCCGCGCACCGCTTATGCCAGTTACGGCCACGGTCACAACGAACAGCGCGATAGCATGCAGATGAACTGCGTGATCAATACCCAGAAAGTGGACAGTAACCAACGTGGCACCTGTCGCGGCAACCATCAGGTTTCCGGCCACCATGACGGCGCGGTGGGATTTCATGTTCACCAGCTGCCACAGCGGTGCCGAGACCAAATATCCCGACGCGGATGAGATGATCATGGCCGTCAGTCCCTTGGCTGAGGCATGATGCGCCTCGGCCGCGATCAGGGCAAAAAATGGCACCGACAGGGAGACCACGACCAAGGGCAGCCGCATGACCAGATACCGACGGAACCAAGCCTGGTCGAACATGGCGGCAATATCGGTAAAGTTCTCTGAGAATTTCCGTTTCCGCACCCTTTGCGGTGTGTCCTTGACCTCATCCTCTCGTGCGATTTCCGAGATCGCAAGAATGGACAGGCCAGACAGAACGAAAAAGGCCACCGAAACCGCAATCACGGTGGAATGGCGGGAAAACGGTGGGTTTTCCTTGGTGATCTCATGCACCAGCAGCGCCAATCCGATGGCTCCCAACCCGCCTATACCTAATTGAAGATAGTGCATGATCATCCGCGATTTGGATTGCACTTGATCCCCTATCAGATCCGTTAACATCAACGATTGAATTTCTTCGATCAGGCCGATCACGAAGAACGCCGCGACAAAGGCCAGTGCAATTGCAGGAACAAACCCGGTCGCGGCCACCAAAACAGCCATGACAAGACAGGCGCCTATACAAACCTCGGTAAGGGCAATCCCGCGTTTCTTCTGCTGTCGCGCCGAAATCGGCTGTGCCAGAAAGATATCCGAAATCATGCTGCCGACCATCCGAATGGACACCAATGCGCCTGCGATGAACATGGGCAATTCAAAAGAAACGGCCAGAAACGGCAGGACGATTGAAGGGCTGCCAAGCGTCCACGCGACCTGAGACAGGATGCTCTGACCGGTCAGAACAGGAATATTGCGTTTGGGTTGGCTGGCTGGGCTGTCCGTCATTCGCTCAATCAGATTATGTGCCGTTTGGGCACAGATATTCTGGTCAAGCCTATCGGGTTCTGTCCAACCGGCCAAGAACCCACAAAGCAAAAAACCCGACCAGAGGCCGGGTTTTCCAACAGAAATTCAAAACGCTTAAAGCTGCGCCATGACCTCGTCTGTGGCCTCGAAGTTCGTGGTCACGCGCTGTACGTCATCGTCATCTTCCAGCGCATCGACCAGCTTCATCAGCTTTTGCATGTCTTCCAGCCCCAGCTCGGTTGTGGTGGTGGGTTTCCAGATCAGCTTGGTAGATTCGGATTCGCCCAGCGCGCCCTCCAGTGCGTTCGACACATCATTCAGGTCGGTGTCAGCACACCAGATGATGTGACCGTCTTCCGAGCTTTCGACGTCTTCGGCGCCGGCATCGATGGCGGCCTCAAAAACGGTGTCCGCATCGCCTGCAGTGGCCGGATACACCACCTCGCCCTTGCGGTCGAACATGAACCCGACCGAGCCGGTTTCACCCAGATTGCCGCCATTCTTGGAAAAGGTTGAACGCACGGTCGAGGCGGTGCGATTGCGGTTGTCAGTCATCGTCTCGACGATCACAGCCACACCGTTCGGGCCGTAACCCTCATACCGGATTTCTTCGTAATCGTCGCCTTCACCCGCAACCGACTTTTTGATGGCCCGGTCGATCACGTCCTTGGGGACTGAGTTCGACTTGGCCTCTTTAACTGCCAAACGCAGGCGTGGGTTCTTTTCGGGATCGGGGTCGCCCATCTTGGCGGCGACGGTGATTTCTTTCGACAGTTTGGAAAACAGCTTGGACCGCGCGGCGTCCTGACGTCCCTTGCGGTGCTGGATGTTGGCCCATTTGGAGTGGCCTGCCATGGTGCGTCCTCGTGATAGTGATTGCGTATTCGGCGCTCATATAGACGTTTGCAGGGCATGGGATCAAGAGAGCGGCTTGCGAGACGCCCCCTTGCGGGTATGGTGACGGGATGACGACAGATCAGATTATTCTTTTCACCCTTTTTGCCACTGTATTCGGAATGCTTCTGTGGGGGCGGTTTCGCTATGATCTTGTGGCGTTTTCTGCGCTGTTAATCGGGGTCGTTCTTGGCGTCGTGCCGGTGGACAACGCCTTTGCCGGGTTTGGACATCCGGCAACCATTATTGTGGCGTTAGTTCTGGTTGTCTCAGCAGGGCTGGTTCGGTCGGGGGCGGTGTTTCTGATCACGCGCACGCTGGTTGATGCCTCGCGCGGGCTTGGCGCGCATATCGCACTGATGGGCGGGATCGGAGCTGTTCTGTCGGCTTTCATGAACAACGTGGCCGCATTGGCCTTGTTGATGCCGGTCGACATTCAAACCGCGCGCAAGGCGGGGCGGTCGGTAGGCCTGACCCTGATGCCGCTGAGCTTTGCCACCATTCTGGGCGGAATGGCCACCCTGATCGGGACGCCGCCAAATATCATAATCGCCTCGATCCGTGCCGAAACATTGGGAGAGCCGTTCCGGATGTTCGATTTCGCCCCTGTCGGCGGGTTAGCGGCCATTGCCGGGCTGACCTTTGTGTCTTTGATCGGATGGCGTCTGATCCCGAACCGCGGCCCGCAAGAGGAAACGTCCGAGGCGCTGGCGGAATACATCGCCGAACTGACCATCCCTCCGGAATCAGCGCATATCGGCAAGCGGGTCAGCGAATTGTATGAGGCTGCCGAGAAATCCGACGTCGCCATCATCGGTTTGATCCGCGATGGCAAGCGGCGCTATGGACGATCGGCCCATGCTACCTTGAAACCGGGCGACGCGCTGGTGCTTGAGGCGCGGCCCGAGGCACTGGATGAATTCCGTGCAGCGCTGAACCTCGATTTTTCGGACACGCGGAGGCAGGAGTTGCTGACGGCCGAGGGCGACGGGTTGGAAGTGATCGAGGTTGTTGCCACCGAAAGCGCCCGCATCACCGGACGCACCGCGCAAGGGTTAGGGCTTGCCTGGCGGCAAAGCACTGTGCTGATGGGCATCTCGCGCCAGGGTCGCCGTATCACCGAACAGGTCCGAAAGACCGAAGTCGAGGCAGGCGATATCCTGCTGCTGCTCTGCCCTCGTGACCGCAGTGCCGACGTGACCGAATGGCTGGGCTGCCTGCCGCTGGCCACGCGTGGCCTGAACGTCACCGCCAATGACAAGGCCTGGCTGGCCATCGGGCTGTTTGTCGCTGCGGTGTTGGCCGCAAGTGTCGGGCTGATCTACCTACCGATTGCCCTGGGGTTTGTCGTAGTCGCCTATGTGCTGACCAAAATCTTGCCGATTGCCGATCTCTATAACCATATCGAATGGCCGGTCGTTGTGCTGCTGGGATCGATGATCCCATTGGGCAGTGCTCTGGAGACTTCAGGCGGCACCGAATTGATCGCCAATGCGCTAGTGCAACTGACGGATGGCCTGCCCGCATGGGCGATCCTGACGGTATTGATGGTTGTTACAATGACCCTGTCGGATGTGCTGAACAACACCGCCACGGCCATCGTCGCCGCCCCCGTTGGCATCCAAATGGCGCGCACGCTTGAAGTCTCTCCCGATCCGTTTCTGATGACGGTTGCCGTGGCAGCCTCGGCCGCGTTCCTTACCCCGATCGGGCACAAGAACAACACGCTGGTGCTGGGGCCTGGCGGATATCGGTTCGGGGACTACTGGCGCATGGGGCTGCCGCTGGAAATCCTCATCGTTGCAGTTTCCGTTCCTGCCATCCTTGTCTTCTGGCCGCTTTGACGGGTAAGGGCACTGCATGAAACGATTTCTGATCCTGCAACTGCGTCCCGAGACCGAAGCTTCGGACGCCGAATACGCCTCGATTCTGGACAAGACCGGTCTGTCGACGGACCAGACCCATCGTATCCGTCTGGATTGTCAGGGCCTGCCCGCGGGTCTGGATGTGACAGATTATGCCGGCGTTATCGTAGGTGGAGGCCCCGGTTGCGTCAGTGATGATCCGGCGACGAAATCCGAGATGGATGCAAGTATCGAAGCGGCCATCATGGGTTTGATGCCGCAGATTACCGCGAATGATCACCCTTTCATGGGCTGCTGTTACGGATTGGGCATTCTGGCGGCGCATCTGGGCGGCGATGTCAGCAAGAAACAGTTCGGAGAACCCGTCGGCCCCTCGACCTGCCAACTGACAGATGAAGGCGCGCTTGACCCGCTGACCGCCGGGCTGGGCGACAGTTTCGAGGCTTTCGTCGGCCACAAAGAGGCTGTGCAGTCCCTGCCCGACGGATGTGTCCACTTGCTGGCCTCGGACCCCTGTCCGTTTCAGATGATCCGCTGGGGTCAAAATGTGTATGCCACGCAGTTCCACCCCGAGGCCAACGCGCAAGATTTCGAACAGCGCATCAATATCTATAAGGATTTCGGCTATTTCCCGCCCGAAGACGCCCAGCGCCTGATCGATATCTGTCACGCCGCCGAGGTCACCAAGCCCGGCGAAATCCTGCGTCGCTTCGCCCAACGCTACATGTGACCCAACGGCGCGGTTGCTTGCGCGTTGAACCCTCGCTTAGGCTGATCCGAACGACTGAGGGAGGAGTTGTTCTTGGATTTGCTAATAAATGTCGGGCTGCCGTTGTCGCTGGCCATTATCATGCTGTCCCTTGGTGTTGGGCTTCAGGCATCTGACTTCCAACGGGTGCTGCGCCGGGGTTATCCTTTTGCCATAGGCGCGCTAAGCCAAGTTGTTTTGCTGCCCGTCGCAGCCTTCATCATAGTCAAACTCTTCGCTTTGCCGCCCGAGATCGCGGTGGGGTTCATGCTGCTTAGCTTTTGCCCCGGAGGGGTCACCAGCAACATCCTGTCCAAACTGGCCAAGGCCGATGTCGCGCTGTCGGTTAGCCTGACTGCCGTGATCAGCCTGTTGTCCATGATTACCGTTCCCGTTTTGGCGGCTTGGACCATCGCTCACTTCATGGGCGAAGACGCGCCCGAAGTGTCGATCACCGGGCTGGCCATTGCAATGTTCCTGATAACCACACTGCCCGTCGCCATCGGCGTCAGCCTGCGCCAATTCGCAGCCGGATTTGCCGAACGGATCGACGCGCCGCTGTCCAAGACGGCCACCGTTCTTTTCGTTCTGATCGTGATCGCCGCGCTTGCCGGGAACTGGCAGTTGTTCGTCGACAACCTTGGGATCATGGGCGCGAGTCTGATCACGCTGAACGTTGCGCTGTTGGCGATTGGATTGGGAATTGCCCGTGCCGCGAAGCTGTCGTGGACGGAAAGCAAAACGGTCTCAATCGAAACCGGCATTCAGAATTCGACGCTGGGGATCACGTTGGCGGCGCTGATCACCGGGACAGACAGCGGGTTCAGCCCGCTGGCTCTGCCCTCGGCCGTCTACGGGATCATGATGTATGTCGTGGCCCTGCCCTATATCGCCTGGCTCCGCAGCCGCTGAAAGGACAAGAAATGACCAACACTACTGCTGACGCCATTGTCGTGGGCGCCGGACTGGCCGGGCTGGCCGCTGCGGCTGAGTTGGGGGATCGTGGCAAGAAGGTGATCGTGCTGGATCAGGAGCCTGAGCATTTTCTGGGCGGGCAAGCGCATTGGAGTTTGGGCGGTCTTTTCATGGTCGACACGCCAGAACAGCGCCGGATGGGCATCAAAGACAGTCAGGACCTTGCGCTGCGCGACTGGATGGGCAGCGCGCAGTTTGACCGCGAAGAAGACGCATGGCCCCGCAAATGGGCCGAGGCCTATGTGGAATTCGCCGCAGGTGAAATGCGTCCGTGGCTGTATGAGATGGGTCTGCGCTGGTTCCCTATCGTTGGCTGGGCTGAACGCGGTGGGTCCTATGCGGATGGTCATGGAAATTCAGTGCCGCGGTTTCACATCACATGGGGCACCGGACCGGGCGTTCTGAAGAACTTTGTCCGCCGCGTGCGCGAACATGTCAGCGCCGGTCTGATCGAGTTGAAATTCCGCCATCAGGTCAGCCACATCATTATGCAGAACGGGTGCGCCAAAGGGGTCTCGGGTGAGATTCTAGCCGATGACACGGCACCCCACGGTGCCAAAACCAACCGCGATGAAGTTGGTGAGTTCGAGGTCTATGCGCCCTCGGTCATCGTTACCTCGGGTGGGATCGGCGGCAATTTTGAGATGGTGCGCAAAAGCTGGCCCCGCGATCGGCTGGGTGAGCCGCCCAAAGATATGGTGGCGGGCGTTCCATTTCACGTGGATGGTCGTATGATCCCCATAAGCGAAAAGGCCGGCGGGCACGTCATCAACGGCGACCGGATGTGGCACTATACTGAGGGTGTGCGGAACTGGAATCCGATCTGGCCCGCGCATGGCATCCGTATCCTGCCCGGCCCCAGCTCATTGTGGTTTGACGCGCGTGGCAATCGGTTGAAACCGCCCTTCATGCCGGGGTTCGACACGCTGGGCACGCTGCAGGAGATTCTTAAAACAGGATATGAATACAGCTGGTTTGTTCTGACCCAAAAGGTGATCAAAAAGGAATTCGCCCTGTCGGGTTCCGAACAGAACCCAGACATGACTGATGGCGGCTGGCGCGAGGTGCTGTTCCAGCGCGTCCTGACCGGCTCAAAAGCCACCGCGCCTGTCGAGGCCTTTAAGGAACATGGTGAGGATTTCATTGTCGCCAACACTCTGACCGAACTGGTCAGCGGTATGAACCAGATGGGCGATGGGTTGATTGACGAGGCGCATCTGCGCGCCCAGATCGAGGCGCGGGATTCACAGGTCGACAACCCCTTTACCAAAGACGCGCAGATGGCCGCCATTCTGGCTGCTCGCAACTATCGTGGCGACAAGCTGATCCGCACCGCCAAGCCGCACAAGTTTCTTGATCCCGCAAACGGCCCGCTGATCGCCGTGAAACTGCACGTGCTGACACGCAAAACGCTGGGTGGATTGCAGACCAATCTCGACAGCCAGATGATCGGCGTCGATGGTCAGGTTGTGCCCGGCCTGTTTGCGGCAGGCGAGGTCGCCGGGTTCGGCGGCGGTGGCTATCACGGTTACAATGCTCTTGAAGGCTCGTTTCTGGGCGGCTGCATATTCTCGGGCCGCAATGCCGGGCGATCAAGGGCCGTCGCCTGACGGCCCCGCCTTACCGGGTGCGCACGAATTTGATAACCGGTTCGCCTGCGGCATCCAGAAAGGCCAGCGCATCGCCTTCAACCGCGTAAGTGGTGACGCTTTGCAAGGCTTGAAAGAATTGCCGCTCAACCTCTTCCAAGGCCGGAGGACACGCCATCAGCGTGGCAGCCATATTGTCAGGGAATGTGATAGTCGCACCGGAAATGTCGGCCTGCCCGTTGAACCGGTTGCAGCCACCGCTGCCTGAAAAGGCACCATCTGGGGCAAAGTTAATCTCTGGGCGGCGCTCTGCTTCAATCGGTGCGCCGTTCAGGGCGGCGGCCGTCCACTGCGTGTTGTCCAGCATGTTTCCCCCCTGCACTTGCACCAGCATAAGGTCTGCGGAATTTCCTGCCCCATCGGTCAGAACCGGATAGGCCGTATCGGTGGTGAACAGCAGGTCTTGCCCCTGGCTGATCGAGGCCCGCACCACATAGCGGTGCCCGTCCTTAATCAGCGCGTCATCGAATGTCAGCTCGAACTGCGCGGGAACGCTGTCCATTGCATAGCGTTTAGCAGCAAGGGACACTGCCGGCGCATCGGCCAGAGAGACATCCTGAAGCTCGACATATAGCGTCGCATCGGGCGGCACGGCAATCCGCTCGCGATAGGCAGCGGTTCCCGTTACGGTTCCAGCATGGCTTTGGCTGCCCAAAATAGTCAGGACAAGAGCGCAGACAACGATGGCCTGGCCGAGCTTTGGAAACGGCATGACACAATCCTTTCACTTCCACTTTGGTGAAAAGATCGTGGCCAGATCAGTATTTACAAGACCTAGTGATCCAAATCGGCGATTCCACGCCTGATTTACAGGGGCCAGATCAGCGGGATCAGCAACGACGCCAGCAGCCCAACAGTCAGGTTCAGCGGAATGCCGACCTTCATGAAATCGACAAACCTGTACCCGCCCGGACCATAAACCATCATGTTGGTCTGATACCCGATCGGCGTCGCGAACGAGGCTGAGGCCGCCACCATCACCGCCACCACCAGCGGGCGCGGGTCAATCCCGACCGCCTGAGCCAACCCGATGGCAATCGGTGTCACCACCACGGCCACCGCGTTGTTTGATACCAGTTCGGTCAGCACCGAAGTCAGCAGGTATACGGCCCAGATGATCAGGAAGGGCGGCAATGAGCTGAGGCCCGGAGCAATCGCCTCGACAATCAGCGATACGGCCCCGGATTTATCCAGCGCGGCCCCTATAGCCAGCATCGAGAAGATCAACGCCAGCAAGCGGCCCTCGACAAAAGAAAATGCCTCATCCGCGTCGATGCAGCGCGTGATCAGGACCACCGCAACTGCCAGAACCGACAGCAACAGGATCGGCGCGACACCCAACGCGGCCAAGGCGACGATACCGACCAGCGCGCCAATCGCAATGGGGGCATGGCTTCGCCTGAACGCACGTGCCGACGGTTGCGAAACGTCGACCATGTCCATGTCGGCGGCCAGTTTCTGAATGTCAGCGGGCGATCCTTCCAGCAGCAGCGTGTCGCCGACCCGCACCACAAGATCATCCAGTTGACGCCCGATATTCTGGTTCCGTCGGTGTACAGCCAGCACATAGACACCATACCGACGCCGCAAACGCAGCGTGCCCAGCGTCCGACCCACCATGCGGCAACCTGGGGTGATCAGAACCTCGACCGTCTTGGTCTCAACGGCCGAGACCTGATCGACGCGCTTTAGTTCCTTGTTGCTTTGCAAGCTCAGCAATTCGGTCATTTCGGTTCGCAGAACGACACGGTCGCCAAGTTTCAGCTCAACACCTTTCAGATTACGCCGCAGCGACTCATCCCCGCGGATTACGTCGATCAGCCGCACACCGGGGCGCTTGAACAGCTGAACCCCTGTGACCTCTCGACCGATCAGGTTGCTTTCAGGCGGAATGACAGCCTCGGTGAAAAACTTCATTTTGGATCGGTCAGACAACAACGTCGCCATGCTGTCCCGATCCGGCAGCAGTCGCGGCGCGATGAAGCGCAGGTAGACCATACCGTAGATCACCAGAGCGATGCCCAACGGGGTCACCTCGAAAATGGTGAAGGCAGTCATCCCCTGCGCACGGGCCACACCATCCACCAACAGGTTGGTCGAGGTTCCGATCAACGTCAGCGTGCCGCCTAAAATCGCTGCATAGCTCAGCGGGATCAGCAGTTTCGAGGCCGGAACATTCAGCGTGCGCGCGATCTGCACAAATACCGGGATCATCACGACAACCACCGGCGTATTCGACACCACGGCCGACGCCAGCACAACAAACGCCATCAGCAGCCCGATGGCGAAACGCGGGTTTACCTGTGCTTGCTTTTGCGCGGTCGAGGTAAATGCGTCCAGCGCGCCAGTGCGCACCAGAGCCCCCATGATGATGAACATCGCCGCAATCGTCCACGGCGCCGGGTTGGATAGAACCGCCAGCGCGCTTTGATACGGCAAGATACCCGTCACCAGCATGATGGCGACACCGCCGATGGCAACGACCTCGGTCGGATAGACCTCACGCAGGAACATGACGAACATGCCCGCGACGACCAAAAGCGCCAGTATTGCGCTGCCTGTTTCTGTCAGTTGAAGGAATTGCATTCTTGGTATTCTGTCCGAACCCTAGCCTGGCTTGCGCGCCCGGCAGCCAGTGTCACGCATTGCGCGCGGCAGAGCAAGCCTGACATCGCCTTATTGCGGCCCGGCCTGCTGCAAACGCCCACCGACGCGCACCATTTGCACAGATTTTGCCCGCCCGTCGCGGTCATCGGTTTCAACGAACACACCGCTCAGCGTTGCTTCGCCATTGGCCGGGGTGAACCGCGCCTTGGGCATGCCGGTGATAAAGCGGCGCATCGGCTCGACCTTGTCCATCCCGATCACCGAGTCATAGTCGCCACACATCCCCGCATCGGTCAGATACGCCGTGCCACCCGGCAGGATCTGTGCATCCGCAGTTGGAACATGCGTATGCGTGCCGACCACAAGGCTGGCACGTTTGTCGCAATAATGGCCCATCGCCATCTTCTCAGACGTGGCCTCGCAATGCATATCCACGATGATCGCCTGGGCCTGCCCGCCACGCGGGTGGGACTTCAGAATGGGCTCAACCGCCGAGAACGGATCGTCAAAGGGCCGTTTCATAAAGACCTGCCCCAGAACCTGCACCACCAGAACCTTGCGCCCACCTGGGGCTGTATACAACCGATGCCCCCGCCCCGGCGCACCCTTGGCAAAATTCACCGGGCGCACGATACGCGGTTCGCTCTCGATGAATTGCAGCATTTCTTTCTGATCGAACGCGTGATCGCCCAGCGTTAGACAGTCCGCGCCCGCGTCCAGCAGCAACTTGGCATGATCACCGGTCAACCCCATCCCGTTCGAGGCATTCTCGCCATTGACCACAACGAAATCCAGCCGCCATTCGTCGCGCAAACGCGGCAGATGTTGCTGTATGGCCGTGCGTCCCGCGCGGCCCATGACGTCACCCAGAAAAAGTATCCTCATCCAACCTGTCCTAAGTGTGGCAATGACCAAGCACAAGTGATTAAGCTGCCTGCATAATCTGTCAAAGCACATTACACAGGAGAATCTTTATGTCTCGCATCCTTCTGGCGGCCGTCGGGCTCGCGATTTTGACCGCCTGTCAGCCCATAACGCCGCACGAACTTGCGCCACAACTGGCAAACCCGGCGGCGACCCATTGCATCGACGCAGGTGCCAAGTACGAAATCCGCGATGGCGACAATGGCCAGACAGGTGTTTGTATTTTGCCGGATGGGCGCGAAGTGGACGCGTGGGAGTTCTTCCGTGAAAACAATCCGGGCTGAGGTGATCAGGCCGGAAACGTCAGAACCCGGCTTTCCGTAATTACCATGTCCAATGGCTGATCCGTTGGCTCCAACGGCAGACCCTCGGCCTGCTGCGCGTCAAAGGCAAAGCCAATGGCCAGTGTTGAACGTATGGCGCGCAGGCCTTCCAGCGTGCGGTCATAAAAGCCGCCGCCGTAACCCAGCCGCCCGCCCTGCGCATCGAAAGCGACCAGCGGCACGATCAGGATTTCCGGATCGAAGTAATCGTCGACCTCGGGCACTTTAGCTCCGAATGGGCCATCTTTCAGCGTACCCTCTGGGGTCCAGCGCGAAAACTTCAGCGGTTGACCTGCAGCCTGTATAACCGGCACGCCGACCGGTCCATAAGCCGAGGCCTCGGCCATCGCCGGCACCGGATCAATCTCGGTTCGGATCGGCATGTAGCCGGACAGGGGCACGCCTCGATGACCTGCCAGAACTTCGGACAAGCGCCCCGCCGCACCGGGCAGACGGGTGTCAAATGCAACCTTACGGCGTGCAAAAGCCGCTTTGCGCGCCGCAGCTTTGATTTCGGTTAGATCGGTCACAGTAGTACCACGCTGGCGAGCCCAAGAAACAGGAAGAACCCCATGACGTCCGTTGTGGTCGTCACGAAGGTGCCGGAGGCAAGCGCCGGGTCAGCGCCCAAACGGTCCAGCACCACAGGTACTACCGTACCAATGAACCCCGCGATGATCATGTTCACGACCAAGGCGGCACCGATCACGACACCCAGCAGCGCGGAATCAAACCACATCATCCCGACGGTTCCCAAAACGATGGCGAAACACAGGCCGTTCAGCATCCCCACCAACAATTCCCGCCGGATCACGCGCAAAACGTTGGAACCCGTAAGGTCGCGCGTCGCCAAGGCCCGCACCGCAACAGTCAGCGACTGAGTGCCCGCATTGCCGCCCATCGACGCCACGATCGGCATCAGGATGGCCAGCGCCACCAACTGATCAATCGCCGCCTCAAACTGCGAGATCACCAACGAGGCGCAAATCGCCGTGCACAGATTCACCGCCAGCCACGGCAGGCGACGCTTGCTGGTCGCGGCAACGCTGTCGGACAGCGAGCTCTCGTTGCTGACACCCGCAAGGTGCAGCATGTCCTCTTCGTATTCCTCATCCAGAACAACCATCGCGTCGTCGATGGTGATCACACCGACTAGCCGCCCGTCTGCATCGACCACGGGCGACGAGATCAGGTGATACTGGTTGAACGCATATGCCACGTCCTCTTCGTCCTGATCGACAGGAATAGTGTGGAACTCTTCTTCGGCGATGTCGTGCAGCGGCACCTCACGCCGAGCGGCCATCAGCTTGCCCAGCATGACCTGCGCTACCGGTTTCAACCGGGGATCGACCAAAACAACGTGATAGAACTGTTCCGGCAGGTCGTCATTGGCCCGCATAAAGTCGATGGCCTGCCCAACGGTCCAATGTTCGGGGGCCATGACAACCTCGCGCTGCATAAGGCGGCCGGCCGAGTTTTCGGGGTAGGACAGCGCCTGCTCGGCCGCGATCCGCTCAGAATCCTCTAGCGCGTCAAGGATGGCCTCTTGCTGCGGTTCTTCGAGGTCTTCTAGAAGGTCGACAACATCGTCGCTTTCCATGTCCCGTACAGCGTCGGCCAGAACGTCCGGGCGCAGAACCTCGATAACCTCTTCACGAACGGCCTCATCCAGTTCCGACAAGATATCACCGTCGAATTCCTTGTCGTACAGACGGATCAGTTGGGCGCGTTCCTGAGGGCTGATCTGTTCCAGAAGGTCGGCGATGTCCGCAGCGTGCAGCGGATCCATCAGCTCGATCAGTTTGTCGCGATCATCCACTTCGACCGCGTACAGGATATCCGCCACAGTCTTGCGATCCAGCGCATAGACGTCTTCGTCACTTGTGGACTCGGTTACGGGTTCATCAAAGCCTGTTGTCATGTCTGCCCCCGTTTCGCGCGCTCATTGCCCCCTAATTAGAAGAAGCAGCTACCGGAAAACAATGACAATGCGCCGATTTACCGGCAAGTTTCGCCCGCCTATGCTGTTTCACAGTCCTATTCAGGCGGAGATGGATGAAAATGGCGCAAAAAACGCTGCTGAAAGGTCGTGTTCTGAGCTTTACGGGTTCCCCTTTTGAAGGAGAACCGACCGAAGCCGTGAAAATCAGCGGGGCCGTTCTGGTTGAAGACGACCGAATATCCGCTGTTGGGGATGCCGAAAGCCTGTGCGCCAACAACTCCGAGGCCAACGTGGTGGATCACGGCCAGAACGTGATCATGGCAGGTTTCGTCGATGCGCATGTCCACTATCCCCAAACAGCGATGATCGCCAGTTGGGGCAAACGTCTGATCGACTGGTTGAACACCTATACCTTTCCCGAAGAGATGAAATTCGGTGATCCGGCCTATGCCGGTGAAATCGCCAATCGCTATCTCGACCTGACAGCTGCGCACGGCACCACGACCATGTGCAGTTTCTGCACCATTCACCCCGAAAGCGTTGATGCATTTTTTACCGCCGCGCAAAAGCGCAACCAACGGGTTGTGGCGGGCAAAACCTGCATGGACCGCAATGCGCCCGAGGGGCTGCGGGACACGGCGCAAACGGGTTATGATCAGTCCCAGACGCTGCTTGAGAACTGGCACGGCATAGATCGCCTGTCTTATGCTATCACCCCGCGTTTTTCGCCCACGTCCACGCCGGAACAACTGGAAGCCATGGGCGCGCTCTGGGCCGATTACCCGCATTGCCTGATGCAAACCCACCTGAGCGAACAAACCGATGAGATCGCCTGGGTCCGCGAGCTATTCCCCGAGGCACGCGATTATTTGGATACCTATGAAAAATTTGGCCTATTAGGGTCGAACGGCCTGTATGGCCACGTTATCCATCTTGAGGCACGCGAACGTGATCGCCTGCGCGAGGTCGACGCGGCGCTAATCCACTGCCCGACCTCGAACACATTCATCGGCTCTGGCTTGTTCGATATGGCGGGGTTGATGCGTGACGGCCATCGCGTCGGGTTGGCGACGGATACCGGCGGCGGGTCCAGTTTTTCGATGCTGCGAACGATGGCAGCAGCTTATGAAATCGGACAACTGCGCGGGGCGCCGCTGCACGCCGCGCAACTTTTGTGGCTAAGCACGGTTGGCTCAGCACGTACGCTAAGGATGGACGATTGCATCGGCAACGTTGCACCGGGGATGGAGGCTGATCTGATCGTGCTCGACCTCGCCTCGACTCCCGCCATTGCCCAGCGCGAAGCCTGCGCCGAGAACCTGTGGGAGGCCATCTTTCCCACCATCATGATGGGCGATGACCGGGCGATCGCAGAGGTCTGGATCGCCGGTCAACGTGTTTCCAACTAGACTTGCAGGGCGCGGGCCAGCTGGTTCTGCCGCTCGATCACGCGGGGCATGTCCAAACTGGTGACATGCCCGTCACATACGATCTGGCGGCCCTCGACGAACAGGTGCTTGACCTTCACCGGCCCGGCCAACAGCAAAGCCGCCGGATCCCAACTGCCGGCGCTTTCGATACAGCTTGTGTCCCAAATCGCGATGTCAGCGCGTTTTCCGGGCTCCAGACGTCCGCAATCAGGACGGTTCAGCACATCTGCACCACCGCGTGTCGCAATCTCTAGCACTTCGCGCGACGACATGGCATCCGCGCCGTTGGCTACCCGTTGCAACAGCATGGCCTGACGCGCCTCGAGGATCATGTTGCCAATGTCATTGCTCGCTGAACCATCCACGCCCAGTCCAACAGGCACGCCGTGATCCCGCATCTCGCGCACCGGCGCGATGCCCGAACCCAGCCGACAATTGGAACAGGGGCAATGCGCGACGCCGGTTTGTGTTTTGGCGAACAGGTCTATTTCCACCCCATCCAGTTTGACGCAATGGGCGTGCCAGACGTCCGTGCCGGTCCAGCCCAAATCCTCGGCATATTGGCCCGGACGGCAGCCAAACTGGGCCTGCGAATAGGCGATGTCCTCGTCATTTTCCGCCAGATGAGTATGCAGCATAACGCCCTTGTTCCTAGCGAGAAGCGCAGCATCGCGCATCAGGTCACGGCTGACGGAAAATGGCGAACACGGTGCAAGCCCTACACGGCACATTGCGCCTTCGGACGGGTCATGAAACGCGTCGACCACACGGATCATGTCGTCCAGAATCGCTTTCTCTTTTTCGACCAAGGCGTCGGGCGGCAGACCTCCGTCGCTTTCCCCGATACTCATCGCACCGCGCGTCGGATGGAATCGCATTCCGATCTCGGCGGCGGCAGCAATCGTGTCATCCAGCCGGGCACCGTTGGGGTACAGGTAAAGGTGGTCGGAACTGAGTGTACACCCTGACAGCGCCAGCTCGGCCAACCCGATCTGGGCCGAGACAAACATTTCTTCGGGCCCAAAGCGGGACCAGATGGGATACAGCGTCTTAAGCCAGCCAAACAGCAGCGCATCTTGCCCACCGGGCACCGCGCGGGTCAGGCTTTGGTAAAGGTGGTGATGAGTATTCACCAGTCCCGGCGTTACGACGCATCCTGTTGCGTCATGCACCTCTCCAGTTGTTTGCAGCCCGTGGCCGACTTGTTCGATCTGTCCACCACGGATCAGGATATCCGCGCCGGAAAACTCGCGGCGTGTGTCATCCATCGTCAGGATGGTGTCTGCGTTCTTGATCAGGATTTCGGTCATGTCGCCCTCCTTGCATCCGCCCGTTTCGTGCAAGAAGGTATGGGCTGGCGGAAAACGGGCATAAGAACCAGCCGGGCAGAGATTACCTGACCAGCCTTAACCCGACAAGCTGTTTCAGTAGTTGCGCAGAAGCTTTAGCGCCGCCGCATGTAATTCGGCATTTGCCGCAGCCAACACCCGTCCGCCCTCATGGGCTGGACCACCTTGCCAATCTGTCACGATACCACCTGCGGCCTCGATCACCGCAATGGGGGCTTGAACATCATAAGCATTCAGGCCCGCTTCGATCACCAGATCGACCTGCCCCGCCGCCAGCAAAGCGTAAGCGTAGCAATCCATGCCATACCGGGTCAGTTGCACCTGTTGGGCCACAGCCTCGAACCCGGCGCGGTCTTCAGGGGTGCCGACCTCGGGGAAGGTCGTGAACAGAATGGCCTGATCCAGGCTGGAGGTTTTGCGAGTTTTCAGCGGCATAGTTCCGGTCGGCCCAGTCGCCTGTGCAACATCCGCTGATCCAAGGAAACGTTCGCCGATATAGGGCTGATCAATGACGCCCAAGAACGGCCCGTTCTGGTTGCTCAGCGCGATCAGCACGCCCCATGTCGGTGTGCCGCTGATAAAACCGCGGGTGCCATCGATCGGGTCCAACACCCACGTCCGGCCGGAATTGCCCTGCGTCTGGCCGAACTCCTCGCCGAAAATGCTGTCATCGGGGCGGTGCTTGGCCAGAACCTCGCGCATGGCCTTTTCCGCATTCCGATCCGCGACCGTGACCGGATCAAAGCCGTCGACCAGCTTGTTCGAAGTCTCAATATTTGATTGTCTAAAAAACGGAAGAATGGCCGCACGCGCCGCGTCGGCCATTTCTTCGGCTACATCCAGATCACTTAAAGTTGTCTCTTGCATGCGCTACCCGTGCGGATCACACGTGCCAGAGTCAACCCCGGTTCTCTCAGGCGACGTCGCTCAGGACGCGGGCAAGTTCGAACAAGCGGCGGCGCTGGTTTTCCGGAATCGCATAGTAAGAGCGCACCAGATCTAGAGCTTCCTTGTCCCCCATCAGATCGGCCGGAACCGATTTTTTGCCGGCTGTTTCCTTTTCAGATTCTTCCAGACCTTCAAAGAAAAAGCTGACGGGAACATCCAATGCCTCGGCAATGTCCCAAAGTCGCGACGCGCTGATCCGGTTGGCCCCGGTCTCGTATTTCTGAATCTGTTGAAACTTAATACCAACCTGCTGCGCCAACTGCTGTTGGGTCATGCCAATCAGCCAGCGGCGATGCCTGACGCGTTTGCCCACATGGACATCGACGTGATGGGTCATTGGTATTCTCCTCTTAACTACACACACAACTAATTCGGGTGTGCGACATGCATGTACTACCGCAACACTAGCGAGCCGCCCTTAACCACTCCCTAATCAGGAACATGCCCCCCAAATCAGCACCTGGGACAATATTGCTCTTTTTGGGCTTTTTTTCAAGAAGGTTGAATCTGTTTCGCCATGCACAGGACTAAGGTTGTGCCCTTTCGATCCCGCACACGCAGTTACCGTGGGGAAGCCTGAGACGTCATCCATACAGTCCTTTCCGCCGCGCCGGGTAAGCGATTGACATTCCCCGGTCAGCACGAACCTATGCGCCAAACCACAGGAGCCCGACCATGCTGGCCTATAGAATTTCATCCACGGACGCCGCCGCCCAGCTTTGCGACATTGACGTGCCGACCCCACAAGAAGGCCAGGTCCGTGTCGCGATCAAGGCATGCGGTCTGAACTTTGCCGATCTGCTGATGCAGAAGGGAACGTACCAGGACACGCCGCCCGCGCCGTTCACTCAAGGAATGGAAATCGCCGGCGTGGTCGAAACAACAGGTCCCGGCGTTTCGCATCTAAGCCCAGGTGACCGGATTGCGGTCTATTCAGGTCTGGGCGGTCTGGCGGAATTCGGGGTGTTTGACGCTGAACGCGCAATTCCCCTGCCTGACTCGGTCAGCTTTGAGGACGCCGCCGCGATTCAGATCGCTTATGGCACCAGTCACATCGCCCTGGATCACCGCGCCCAATTACAACCCGGAGAAACTCTGCTGGTCACTGGCGCGGCTGGTGGTGTTGGGCTGACCGCCGTCGAGATCGGCAAGCTGATGGGGGCAACCGTAATTGCGCAGGCGCGCGGCGCAGACAAACTGGCGGTCGCTCAGGCAGCGGGGGCGGATCACCTGATTGATGCGTCCGAGGATTTACGCGCGCGTGTCAAGGAACTGGGCGGAGCGGACGTGGTGTATGACGCCGTTGGCGGCGACGTGTTCAAAGCCGCCTTTCGCGCCACCAACCCCGAAGGCCGCCTGCTGCCTATCGGTTTTGCAGGCGGAGATGTGCCGCAGATTCCGGCCAATCATCTGCTGGTTAAGAACCTGACGGTGATCGGCTTTTACATCGGTGGTTATCTGACCTTTCGGCCGCAGATCGTTCAGGACAGTTTTGACACGTTGTTTCGGTGGTGTGCCGAAGGGCGGATCAAGCCGCATATCAGCCACGTGCTGCCCCTGTCGGATACCGAGAAAGGCCTGCAATTGTTGCGCGACCGCGCGGCAACCGGCAAGGTCGTGATTACGCCCTAACCGACCACAGCCTTCAGGGGCGCACTGCCGAGCATGCGGAAATTCTGTCGAACCAAAGCTGCAAGTGCCTCAACCAACGGCCCGCGTCCGGTATCGCCTCCGTACAGGTTGATCATATGTTCGGGCAGCTCAGGCAATACACCGCCATCATCGATTTGAACCAAATGCGCAGCCTCGGTTCCGTCGAGCATGGCGTGGACGGCCAAGTCAGCGGCGACGGTCGCCTCGATGGTGCGATCATTTTCGGTTTCAACCGACAGCTCCCACGGGATGCCAGCCTCATCCAATGCCGCGATGACCTGTGGCCGGAACATGCAGCGACGGCCAAGCGCTATTGGGATCGGCCGCTTGCGCCACGCCGATCCACCCGGCGCCCCGATCCAGCGCAACGGCAATTCGGCGATGATTTCGCCCCCCTCGCCCGCACTTGCCTCAGTTGTGAGGATCAAATCGCATTCGCCGCGTTTGAACATTTCCTTCAACTGCATCGTGTACGAAGAAACCAACTGCACCCGCACCCGTGGGAAATCCACGTTGAACCGCTGCAGGACACGCGGAATAGCCGGGTAAACGATGTCATGCGGCACACCCAGAACGACTTCGCCCTCAAAGGCTTGGTCAGTGAGTTTCGAGATCACCTCATCGTTCAACGCAATCATCCGGCGGGCATAAGCCAACAATTGTTCTCCGGACGCTGTCAGCGCGATGGTTCGGCCACTGCGATCCAACAGTTCCAGTCCCAGCAGCTCCTCCAGACGCTTCAACTGCATTGAAACGGCGGATTGCGTCAGGTGAAGGAACCCGGCGGCACGTGTCACTCCACCCTGATCCGCCACCGCCACAAACGATCGCAATGTCGTAATGTCCAAATTCCGCATGTTCACGAATCCTTATGCATCACTTCAAAAACATTCATTTTTAAAATGTGTCATAGTGCGCCATATAAATCAAGGAACTTGATGAGAGATCGAAAACTCATCGAGGATCGATGAAAGGACATATATTATGACCCAAATTGCAATTCACAGACCTTGCCCGCCCCGTCGTCGTTTTGGCCTGACCATGTTGTTGGATGCGTTCTCGCTGCGTCGCCAGCGTTGCACGCTTGCCAGATTGGATGCCCGAGCGCTGGAAGATATCGGAATCACCCGCGAACAGGCCGATGCCGAAGCCGCTCGCCCCTTCTGGGATGCACCGGAATACTGGCAAAAATGACTCTGACACTCATGTTTTCCTTTTGAATGGCGGCCCGCTGACGCAGGTCGCCATTTTGTTGCATGTTTTAACCGGTTTCCCGCTCTAAACTCTTGAAACACGGCCCGCAGTTGCCGATATTTGCTGGGAACGGGGTCCGGGTTTCGGACCGCGAAAAGAATTATGTGAAGGGAGACCCTTTAATGGCACAATTTGACACGATCCGGACGGCTGCCGGTACGCGCGCTGCCCAGATTGACGAGGGCCTGCGCGCCCATATGAACAAAGTCTACGGCACGATGTCCGTGGGCATGCTGATCACGGCGCTCGCCGCATGGGCGATTGCCGGTCTTGCTGTGACGTCTGATCCGACCAACGCAGTGGCCCAGATCGGCGCTGACCGTTATCTGACCAGCCTGGGTGGGGCACTATTCATGTCGCCGCTGAAATGGGTTGTGATCTTCTCGCCTCTGGCCTTCCTAATCTTCGGATGGGGCGCACTTATGCGGCGCGGATCGGCTGCAGCCGTACAGCTGGGCTTTTTCGTCTTCGCCGCCGTAATGGGCGTGTCGATGAGCTCGGTGTTCATGATCTACACCCCCTACTCGATCGCACAGACGTTCATCGTGACCTCGATTGCCTTTGCTGGCCTAAGCCTCTTTGGCTACACCACCAAGCGCAACCTGAGCGGCATGGGCACGTTCCTGATGATGGGTCTGATCGGCCTGCTGGTGGCGATGGTCATCAACATCTTCCTGCAATCGCCTGCGATGATGTTCGCAATCTCGGCCATTGGTGTATTGATCTTTGCTGGTCTGACCGCGTTCTACACCCAAGACATCAAGAACACCTACATTGCGCACGCAACCCATGGTGATCAGGAGTGGTTGAACAAAGCCGCGATTGACGGCGCGCTGAGCCTGTATATCTCGTTCCTGAACATGTTCCAGTTCCTGCTGATGTTCATGGGGCAGCAAGAATAACGCGCTTCAACACTGCACCAATCAAACAGGGCGGGTCCAAAACGACCCGCCCTTTTCTTTTGCCTATTTAGCCGTTTCACTGCCCGGCGGACACCTCGACCGGTGCCCCAAAAAGACAAAGGCCCCGCTCAAATGGCGAGGCCTTGGAAGTTAGAAAGAACGGGGTCTTAGCTGCAGTTCAGCGGCACCGCAAAACCCGAACTGCTGTCGGAAGAGCCCTTGCGGTAAACGTCACCCGCAGGCAGACAGCCGGTAAACTGTTCCGCGTTGCGACCAAAGTTGGCACCGATCTGATTATCGACGCGCGTGCTGTTGTTCGGGGTGCGCAGAACACCATAGAGGGTGCCGTTCACATTGACGGTGCTGAGGAACAGATTGGTGTCCTGCCCGGTCAGAACCACCGAGTCCGTATCGCTGCGCCCACCATTTTCAATTGCAACTCGGGCAACTTTCTCTGCCTCAGTCTCATCCGTCGTGACGGCCACGGCAGGCAGAACAGCCAGTTCAGCCGGCACATTCGTTGCAGGCGGAAGGATGCCCACTGCACCGGGTACATCCGAAAGCGAGCGCGGTTCACCATCGATACCCGTGAATCCGATGCCTTCGCGGTTATAGGGATCTTCACAGGCCGCTAGGGCCAGAATGATCGTAGAGGAAAACAAGATTTTTTTCATGACGGCCAACATTTTGGAACGAGTTGTTGAAGCGTATGAGTAAGACGTCAAAAAAAGCAACCCGTCGACGATCCGATTGCCCCAATCGCTGATGCTTCGTTGCAACGGCGCGGAACGCCACAAGCGCGATCCCATCGGGATATGCGCAAAGAAAAAGGGTCCTGCCGCGGCAGAACCCTTTAAAAACTGTCCAAGCTGGACGGCAGATTACTTAATCTTGCCTTCCTTATACTCGACATGTTTCCGAACGACCGGATCGTATTTACGAATGGTCATTTTCTCGGTCATGGTGCGCGCGTTTTTCTTGGTCACGTAGAAGTGGCCCGTGCCCGCGGTCGAGTTCAGACGGATCTTGATTGTCGTCGGCTTCGCCATGGTTATCTCCTGCGTCCGGAAAGGCAGGGGCCTTTCGGTTGAATTCCTATGAGCGTGCGCTTTTACTCGGTCGCGCAGCCGAGTCAACCAGATTCCGCGCACAACGCGCACAATTCCTGCAGTCGCACCCTGCCCCGGTTTGGCGCGATCACGGTTCTGTGATAAGGTCCCGCCGTTCTATCCCACAAAGAAGCCGACGACAGGCTCGTATTTCGAAACGGCAGCAACAGGCGAAACCCTCTGCGAGCAGAGGTTTTAAGCATGTTTTTGGGGGGCTATCATGACGGAATGGAAACTTCAGGGTGAAGAATTGGCCAATTGCAACTGCAACTTTGGATGCCCGTGCCAGTTCAGCGTTCTTCCAAGCCATGGCAATTGCGAGGCTGTTGTCGTGTTCGATATCGAATCCGGGAACTATGGCGACACCGATCTGGCCGGGGTGCGCGCGGCTGGCGTGTACCACTGGCCCGGCCCCATTCACGAGGGCAATGGCCAAATGCAGCTGATCATTGACGAAGCCGCCAGCGCCGACCAGCGCGCCGCTATTGAGGCCATCATGAAAGGTGAAGACACCGACGAAATGGCGACCATGTGGTACGTTTATAGCGCCATGGCCCCGACAAAACATGAGACTTTGTATGCCCCGATCGAATTGAAGTGGAACCGGGATGAGCGTGCTGGATACGCCAAAGTTTCGGGTATCTTCGATGTAGAGGTCAGCCCGATCCCGCATATCGTCTCAGGCATGCCGCATCGTGCCTCGATACAATTGCCCAACGGGTTCGAGTATCGCCACGCCGAGGCGGCCTCGGGGACCGCCAAGACAACAGGCGGCGCGATCAGCCTAACCTTTGACGCAACACACGCGCATTTGGCGCATCTCAACATCTCAGGCCACGGAGTCCTCGGCGCGTAGCGGAGGCTGACATGAACACGTTCCCTCCCCGACCCGGAGTCGTAGATCGGGTGCTGCGGCGCGACAGCGGCATCGTTGTGTTCTGCGTTCTGCTGATCATTCTGGGCGCGTCCTGGTACACGATTGCGGGCATCGGTATGAACATGTCCGCCATCGACATGACCCGAATGGCTGGCCCGATTGGCGAGCCGATGAATATGGCGACTGAAACACGCTGGACGCCGATCTACGCCGTTCTGATTTTCCTGATGTGGTGGGTCATGATGATTGCCATGATGACCCCCAGCGCTGCCCCCACCGTTCTGTTGTATACGGCGATCAAACGAATGGGGCCGGACAAGTTGCGGGCGTCGCGTCTCAGCCTGCTTTTTTTGACGGGCTATCTGGTTGCCTGGGCGGTGTTCAGCATCATTGCAACCGGGGCGCAATGGGCGATGGAAAGCGTCGGACTGTCCGATGGGCCGATGATGACGATCCACTCGAAATTTTTTGCCGGATGCGTACTGGTCGCTGCCGGTTTGTACCAGTTGTCCAGCTTGAAAACCGCTTGTCTGCGCCACTGCCGCAGCCCCGCCCAATTCCTGGCCGACCACAACAGGCCCGGTGCCTATGGCGCGTTTCGTACCGGCGCGCTGCATGGTGCGTTTTGCCTTGGATGTTGCTGGGCGTTGATGTTGCTGCTGTTCGTGGGCGGTGTGATGAACCTTTATTGGATTGTGGGGATTGCCGTTTATGTCGCGCTGGAAAAGCTGATGCCACGGGTGCGGTGGTTCGTTCCGCTCACTGGTGTTGCGTTGATCGTCGCGGGCGTTTGGCTGATCGCAATCTCATAGATCGCGACAGGCTGAAACGTTCATAAGGGCTGAAGGACCGGCCAAATTTCAGGTTCTGCATTAACTTTTTTGACAGGAGGTAGTCATGCCTATTTTCATTACCTACGCGTCCTATTCGCCGGAAGGCGTTAAGGGAATGCTCAAGAAACCCGTGGACCGTTCGGGCGCGGTCAGGGCATTGCTGAAAAAAGCCGGCGGTAAGCTGGTGGCGTTTTACATGACCTCTGGCGACAATGACGTGGTGGTTGTCAGCGAATTGCCGGAAAGCACGGATGCAGTTGCTATAGGCATGGCCGTTGCAGCATCAGGCGCGGTGTCAAAAGTTGAAACCGTGCGCGCATGGAAGGCAAAGGACTTTGTCGCTGTGACCAAAAAAGCCGCAAAACTGACCGGAGCCTACAAGGCGCCGGGCCGTTAATCGGGATCTACGCGCGGAGGGCCTGTAAGCCGGATCTTGTTCCAGGGTTACCCCCTTCGATGACCATTCCTCTAGGCCGTGCATTGCTGCGCGGCTCAAGCTGCCAACCCGGTCCCTCTCGGCCAAGACGCGCTTAGCGGCGGTATCGGCTGACGCCGACCGGCCCGCGCGGGGACCCTATTTGGCATTGCTCCCGGTGGGGCTTGCCGTGCCGCCGCTGTTGCCAGCGGCGCGGTGGGCTCTTACCCCACCGTTTCACCCTTACCGCTTATTGCCTGAGGCGAACCTCTGCAATGGTGCGGCGGTCTGATTTCTGTGGCGCTTTCCGTCGGGTTGCCCCGCCCGGGCGTTACCCGGCACCGTTGTCTTGTGGAGTCCGGACTTTCCTCTCGGGCATACGCCCCAGCGGCCATCCGTCCCTCCGCGCGGGGTGTGGGTATGCTCTGGGTACGGCGGCGTCAAGTGCGGATCAGGTTTTCTTGATCAAGGGTATAAGGTCAGCCGGTTCCAACGGGCCGTCACCCCATGGACGATATCTGAGGCGTACCGCGGCCAGAAGCGTGTCATGGTCCGTCTCCGCCGAGTAACCTGCTGCGCGCGCCAACGCATTGAACGTATTTAAAGGGGTTTTGCCAGGGTCGTGTTGAGAGCGCTTTCCGGCAAGGGCCATGTGTTCCAGCCGCTGCCAAGGAAAGCGCGGACCGGGATCGGACTTACGGCCCGGTGCCATGTCGGAATGGCCAATTACATGTTCAGGGGGGATAGCCCACCGGTTCATGATCTGGTGTAACAGGGTTTCCAAAACGTCCAACTGCAGCTCGGAAAAAGGGTGCGCGCCGGTGTTGTCCAGTTCAATTCCGATCGAACGGGAATTGATATCGCTCTGGCCATGCCACTCACCCGCCCCGGCATGCCAGGCCCGATCCTCCTCGCGCACCATCTGCCAGAGTGTACCATCCCCACCGATCAGGTAATGCGCGGATACTTCATGGGCAGGGTCGCACAGCCGGTCCAGCGCCTCGGTTGCGCTGTCCATCGCGGTATAGTGCAGCACGATCAGCGACGGGGTCAGCCCATCCCTGCGTTCGCCAAAGTTAGGGGACGGGTGCCAGTTAGGCGTCAGCGGCTCAGTTGTTGACGGCACTGCGGAACGGGCTGGGGTCCCAGCCACAAGCGTAGCCATCGCCATCCGGGTCAAGTCCCTTGCGGTCGCGTTGCGGGCCACCGTTGGACAGGAACTCAATCTGAGCCTGATCCGGGGATGGAAAGCGGGCGCAATTGCGCTGCGCCTTGGCCTGAAGGTTCAGACCTGCACGGCTGTATAGTTGGGTCCCGACCGGGTTCGATGTGTTCAGCGCGTATTGCACGATATTGGGCTGACCATCCGTTCCACGTTCCGGAACGGCGGTGGGCGCGACCACCTCATAGGTCTGGCGGTTCTGTTCGATCAATGCGGCGTCGGATTCGATGGTGCGACGGTCAGAGACCGCTCCAAAATCCTGCTCATCGGAAATCGCGTTGTTGGTGGGGTCTTCGACGGGCGACGGTGCCGGAGTGATCGCGCCTTGCCCTGAGGTGCCAGCCAGCGCAGCCGCGGTCGCCGAAGCGATGTCGGCATTTTCGCCGGTTGGCAACGGGGCTACTGTGCCAGGCGCGCCCAGCTGCTGTTCTGACACGTCGGGCGGGCCAAGCAGCGGGTTGCCAGTATATCCCTGCCCCGCCAACTGGGCCTCACGCTGTGCCTGATAGGTGGGGGTGTTGAAATCCGTGCCACCTATCGGGGCCACCGTATTACAGGCGGCCACGAACCCGATTGCGGGGATCAGAAGCGTAAAGCGCATCCAGCTGCTCCGTCTTGCGTTGTCTTGCCTGACTTGAGGATTACCACCATTTGCCAGGCTTGGCCACAAACCCGGCGGCGTTTTCCAGCGCATAGGCCGTGTTGAGCAGATCGCCCTCTTCCCACGGGCGACCAATCAGCTGCAGACCCAGCGGCAGGCCCTGTTTGTCCAGACCGGCAGGCACAGAGATGCCCGGCAGACCGGCCAGGTTCACTGTCACCGTAAAGACGTCGTTCAGATACATCTGAACCGGGTCCGCCTCGGTCATTTCACCCAGGCCGAAAGCGGCCGACGGCGTTGCCGGGGTCAGGATCGCGTCGACACCTGCGGCGAAGACATCTTCGAAGTCTTTCTTGATCAGGGTACGGACGCGACGCGCGCGATTATAGTAAGCGTCGTAGAAACCTGCGGACAGTACATATGTACCGACCATGACGCGGCGCTGCACTTCGTGACCAAACCCTTCGGCGCGGGTCTTTTCGTACATCTCGGTGATGCCGTCGCCCTGCGCCAACTGAGCGCGGCGGCCATAGCGGACACCGTCATAGCGCGCGAGGTTCGACGAGGCCTCAGCCGGTGCGATCACGTAGTAGGCAGGCAGCGCGTATTTGGTGTGCGGCAGCGAGATATCGACGATCTCCGCCCCTGCCGCTTTCAGCATTTCGGCCCCTTCAGACCACAGCTTTTCGATCTCGGCGGGCATGCCATCCATGCGGTACTCTTTTGGGATACCGATTTTCTTGCCTTTGATGTCACCCGTCAGCATCGCCTCGAAATTCGGAACGGCCAATTCGGCGCTTGTCGAATCCTTGGCGTCGTGACCGCACATGGTTTCCAACATGATCGCCGCATCACGTACGTTCTTGGTCATCGGACCGGCCTGATCCAGCGAGGATGCAAAGGCCACGATACCCCAGCGCGAACAACGACCATAAGTCGGCTTGATACCGGTGATGCCAACAAAGGCGGCAGGCTGACGAATCGAGCCGCCTGTATCGGTGCCGGTTGCGGCTAGGCACAGGTCGGCTGCAACGGCCGAAGCGGACCCACCCGACGAGCCACCTGGTGTCAGCTGCGCGTCATCATTACCACGGCGCCAGGGGCTTACCGCATTGCCATAGACGGATGTCTCGTTGGACGAGCCCATGGCGAATTCGTCCATGTTCAGCTTGCCCAGCATCACGGCACCCGCATCGGCCAGTTGCTGCGACACGGTGGATTCGTATTCAGGCTTGAAGCCATCCAGAATCTTTGACGCGGCCTGCGAAGGCACGCCCTTGGTGCAGAACAGGTCCTTGATACCAATCGGCAGACCACACATTGACGGTGCGTCGCCACCCTTGATCCGCTCATCAGCCGCTTTGGCGCGTTCCAACGCAATCTCGGGCGTTTTATGGACAAAAGCGTTCAGCGCGTCCGCGTCATCAATAGCCTTAAGGCAGGATTCGGTCAGCTCGACCGAGGTCACATCACCCTTACGCAGCGCGTCGCGGGCCTCGGCCAGGCCAAGTTTGTTCAGATCGCTCATGTCTTACTCCACCACTTTGGGGACTGCGAAAAAGCCTTCGCGTGCGTCGGGGGCATTGGCCAGAACCTTGGCCTGCTGATTGCCGTCGGTGACCACATCCTCGCGACGTTTAAGGCGCATCGGCTCGACCGAGACCATCGGCTCGACGCCTTCGACATCGACCTCATTCAGTTGCTCGATGAACCCAAGGATTGTGTTGAACTCGGACGCCAGCGCGGGCAGCGCGTCATCCTCGACCTTGATCCGGGCCAGTTTGGCCACCTTGGCGGCGGTGCTTTGGTCAATCGACATCGGAAAACCTCATATGCGTTAGGGGGCATTTACCCGTCTGATGCCCGGGTCGCAAGTCCGCCGAAGAGCGGATGTGACGCTGTTTCCGTCGTCGGCGCGTCCAGCCATTCAAAACTGAATAACCAGTATACGCAAAAGTAAACCAATTAGTTCAGTTTTCACCTTGAAAAAGTGAACCAAACTGTTCACCTCATGATCCATGGCACAGCCAGAAACCGGAGAAAGAAAATGAAAACCTTCATTACCGCAGCCCTTTTGACCGCAACCATTCTGAGCACCCCCGCCATGGCCTTCGGCCCTACGACGCAAACCCTGATCCCCGACGTCTCGTTCCCGACCCCCTCGCCCGAGACGGTGACACAGGATAGCGCCAAAGTCGGCAAATAAGGTGCCTTTTGCCGCCGGGCCAGAATCCCCCCGACTGGCCCGGCCAGGATGCAATTGACTGCTGCATCCGATGAAACCAACCGCTACGATGGTGCGAAATACCCCGCCGGAATGCATTGCAAATCCGGCAAAAGCCAACGGAGCAGAAAATGAGCGCACGCAAGCAAGCGGTTCTGGACGCAATAGATACGGCCAACAGGCAAGACCCCACAATCGAAGATGGCCAACCCGCTGCCCTGCTATACGGCCAGAGGATGAGCACCGAGTTGGACCGGCTGTTTCCAGACGCGTCGGACCCATTGCAGATCGCGGCACGCGGTCAGCATGTGGAACGCTGGAAGCTGGCGCGCAGCGAATACCCCGAAGGCCGAACCGGGTACCTGACCTGGCGCAAGGCACAGGCTGAACATCACTCCGAGATTGTCATGGGGCTGATGGAGCAAGCTGGATACAGCAAAGACGAGGCCGAATCCGCCGGTCGCATGCTGCGCAAACAGGGCATCAAGCGCGATGACGAGGTTCAGGCGCTAGAAGACGTCATCTGTTTCGTTTTCCTCAAGTGGTATTTCGCGCCTTTCGCGGAAAAACACTCGGCCGAGAAAATTCAACGCATTGTGGAGAAAACCGCGCGCAAGATGTCAGGCGACGGACGGACGCGGGTGCTGTCCGAATTTAACCTCCCGGAACATCTGGCCGCCGCGTTTCAGGTCTGAGACACGCGCGCCAGATTCCTACGATAGACCTCGATCATCCATCCCAGCATGGTGGCGTTCAGGATGTGCCACATGAAATGCGTGCCCAGCGGCACCTGCGCACAAATGGGGTCATCGAGCGCACGAAATGCAATCGAGACGATAAGGATCACCGCCCCGATGGCCAGTCCCTGCGCTGTATCCGGCGCCCGATTGCGCAGCAGGAATGCATAAATCAGGATCAGCAGCGGAACCGGAGCGTAAGCCGCTGATCCGCCCAGCCCCGGAACAAGCTGAAACACGGGCACGGTCAGCGCCGCGTAAGGTATGAACAGGGCCGTCAAGATTGCCGCGATCATCGGTCTAAACCGCCAGACATCCCGGTTGATGGCAAAGATATAGACCAGAATGTACAGCAGGATCGGCACGACATCCGCCATGGCCGCCCAGGTCTGCGCATGGGTATGGAACAGAAAACTGCCAACACCGATGGTAGCCAGAATGGCCACAAGCGCCATTGCCAGCGGCATCCCCCGCCCCCGAACGCGCCGCCATATAACAAACGCCGCGATCAGAAACGCCGCGTTTGTCACCGCGTTGATCGGCTCGGCCCAATAGGCGGGCGACAGACGCTCACAATAGCCGTCAATTTCCTGAAACCAGTCCATGCACTTTTACATAGCCGATGCTAGGTTGATGCCAACAGTATGATCAGGAGGATTTTTTCAATGAATATCATCTGGCTGGGCCACGGCAGTTTCCGTATTGAAACCGGGGGGCAGGTGCTGTTGATCGACCCGTGGCTGACCGGTAACCCGGTGTTGTCCGAGGACCACCATGACAATGCGCTGGATGGTGCGACGCACATTCTGCTGACGCACACACATTTCGATCACGTCGCAGACGTGGTGTCGCTGGCCAAGCATCTGAAGGTTCCCGTGGTCGGCCAATACGACCTGATGGGGTATTGGAGCGAGACCGAAGGGCTGGAAACCGTCGGCTTCAACAAAGGCGGCACAGTGGATTTGAACGGGGTCAAGGTATCCATGGTGCCTGCCTCGCACAGCTCGACCTTTTCAACGCCGGACGGCCTGCGGACCGGAGGCAGCGAGGTCGGCTTCATGATCGCCTCGGAAGATCACATGCTTTACGTGTCAGGGGACACCGACATCATGGCGGATATGGAGTGGATGGGCGATTACTACAAACCCGACATCGGCATCCTGTCAGCAGGCGGACATTTCACCATGGACATGAAGGGCACGGCCTATGCGGCCAGACGGTATTTCAACTTCAAGACGGTGATTCCCTGTCACTACAAAACTTTCCCAATTCTGGAACAGTCTGCTCAGGCGCTGATTGATGGGTTGCCGGGGGTGGACGTGATCGAACCTGAGTTGATGAAACCTATCACTCTTTAATATCACGGCGTGCAGCGAAGAAGGCTCTCAGAAGATCGGCGGCTTCTTGGGCTGCGATGCCGTCGTAAATCTCGGGGACATGGTGCGCCTGTGTGTGGGTGAAAACCCGCGCGCCATGGGCCACACCGCCAGATTTCGGATCGGCAGCCCCATAATAAATGCGCCGGATACGCGCCGCGGCCAAAGCTGCCGCGCACATGGCGCAGGGTTCCAGCGTGACGTAAAGGTCATGATCCGGCAGCCGTTCAGACCCGGCCTCGGCACAGGCTGTGCGCAGGGCCAGAATCTCGGCATGGGCAGTGGGGTCGTTCATTTCGCGTGTCCGGTTGCCCGCCGCAGCCACGATCCGGCCGTCAGGCGCGACAATTACGGCCCCAACCGGAACCTCTCCGCGATCTGCCGCAGCGCGCGCCTCGACTAACGCCTTATCCATATGCGATTTGAACGTCATGCCCCTGACTGCATCAGAAACCTGCCTTTCGCAAGCGGGCGGGATGCGCTATGGGCTGCGGATGACAAAAACCCCTCCTCCCGGCGACCGGATCGCCAAAGTGCTGGCCCGCGCGGGCGTTGCCTCGCGCCGTGAAGCGGAACGCATGATCGAAGCTGGCCGCGTGGCAGTGAATGGCAAGGTTATTGATAGCCCAGCCCTAAACGTGACTGCCAAAGACAAGGTCGTCGTCGACGGCAAACCTGTGTCGGAACCCGAACCCTCGCGTCTGTGGCTGTATCATAAGCCGTCCGGTCTGGTGACAACGACCCGCGACGAAAAAGGCCGCGCCACTATTTTCGACAACCTGCCCGAGGATATGCCCCGCGTCATGAGCGTGGGTCGGCTTGACCTGAATTCCGAAGGGTTGCTGCTACTGACCAATGACGGCGGCATCAAACGCAAGCTTGAGCTGCCTTCGACCGGTTGGCTGCGCAAATACCGTGTTCGTGTGAATGGCCGCCCCAAGGACGAAGACTTTGCGCCGCTGCGCAAGGGGCTTGTGATCGACGGAGAACGCTTTCTGCCGATGGACGTTTCTCTGGACCGCCAGCAAGGCGCAAACGCATGGCTGACCATCGGCCTGCGCGAAGGCAAGAACCGTGAGATTCGCCGCGCAATGGAGGATATCGGCTATGCCGTGAACCGCCTGCTACGGGTATCTTACGGACCGTTCCAACTGGGCAGTCTGAAACCCGGCGAGGTTGAAGAGATCCGCCGCCGCGTTATGCGCGACCAACTGGGTCTGGACCCTGAGCCCGAAACCAAACCCAAACGCCCTGCTCGTCCGCAACGAAAACGACCGCCGGTCGGCAAGAAATCTCGCAAGTGACGCGGGTTTAGCAACCTTCCCCCTAGCGCCAAGCCCACGTATCGCCTAAATTTTCCGTAAGTTATTCCACGGGGGAACGCCATGTCAGGGACCGGAGTGCAAAAACTGGCCTATGCGGCCCTTCTTGTGCTGATGTTTGGTGTTTGCACCGGTGTGCTGGGGGGGCTATAGCGCATGGCTAAGCGGTATGGCGGAAAATTCAGTCCCGAAGGCGGCAGCTCTGACGACGACCAACCGCAGCGCGGGCAATTTCATGGCGCGCGCGTCGAACCGGCAGGTGCACGGGCCAATATCCTGTTTCTGCCTGCCATTCCCCTGGTGTTTCTGTCGTTAAACGATGGTGCAGTCGGGATGACGATTGGGCTGGTCGCCGCTGGCCTGCTGACCGCCGCTGCCTTTCTGTTGCGCGAAGGGTTGCGCGCCGAGGCCGAATTTAACACACGTCGCACCGCGAGACGCCCTGCCTTTCCACGCAAGATTTTCGCTAGCGTGTTGACCGGTATTGGTGTCGCTGTGGCCGCGTACCGGACGGAATACCTGGATGCCGAAACTGCTGCTCAGGCCGGCCTGCTGGCCCCGATCCTGTTCGGAGCGGTGGCAACGGTCCTGCATTCCGTGTCCTTCGGTCTGGACCCGATGAAAGACAAGGGCATGGAAGGGATCGATACCTTTCAGCAAGACCGCGTGGCCCGTGTGGTTGAAGATGCCGAAACCCATCTGACAGAGATGACCGACGCCATCAAACGTGCGGGCGACCGCCGGATCGAAGCGCGTGTCGAACGGTTTCAGGACACCGCCCGCGATCTGTTCCGAACAGTCGAGGAAGACCCGCGCGATCTGGCCGGTGCCCGCAAATACCTGACTGTCTACCTGCAGGGTGCCCGTGATGCGACGGTGAAGTTTGCTGATGTCTATGCCCGCACGCGGGATGCGCAGGCACTGGCCGACTATTCGTCCCTGCTGGACGATCTGGAACAGAATTTCGCGGCCCGCACCCGCAAGATGTTATTGGATGACCGTAGCGATCTGACGGTCGAAATTGACGTGTTGCGCGAACGGCTGCAGCGCGAAGGCGTCCGGTTGGACTAACCGGCCCATTTTTTGAGAAAGGATTACCCCATGTCCGATGAAATCAAGAACAAGGCGGTCGAAGCAGAAACGCTGGTACAGGAAGTGACCGCCGTTGCGTTGCCTGAACCCACGGCCGAAGTCATCTCGCTGGAAGACGCAGACGACCCTGTCGGCGCTGAAATCCGCAAACGCATGGACGAGCTGGATATGAGCAACACGAATTCGATCGTATCATTCGGTTCGTCCGCTCAGGCGGAATTGCAGGAAATCAGCCAGGCCATGCTGGCAGATGTGCGCAACAAGGATGTGGGGCCCGCTGGTGACAGCCTGCGCGATATCGTCACCTCGATCCGGGGCTTTTCGGTCAGTGAATTGGATGTGCGCCGTGAACGCAGCTGGTGGGAAAAGCTGATCGGCAAAGCTGCGCCCTTCGCCAAGTTTACCGCACAATACGAAGAAGTTCAGAGCCAGATCGACAGGATCACTGACGACTTGCTGGGTCATGAACACACGCTGTTGAAAGATATCAAGTCACTGGACTTGCTGTATGAAAAGACCCTTGGGTTTTACGATGAGCTGGCGCTTTATATCGCGGCGGGCGAGGAAAAGCTGACTGAACTGGACAGCCAGGATATCCCTGAAAAAGAGGCTGAGGTTCAGGCTGCACCCGAGGATCAACAAGTGATGAAAGCGCAGGAGCTGCGCGACATGCGCGCCGCGCGGGACGACCTGGAACGCCGCGTGCATGACTTGAAACTGACGCGGCAGGTGACAATGCAATCGTTGCCCTCGATCCGGTTGGTTCAGGAGAACGACAAGTCGTTGGTGACCAAGATCAACTCGACGCTGGTTAATACTGTACCACTGTGGGAAACCCAGTTGGCCCAAGCCGTGACCATCCAACGCAGCGCCGAGGCCGCCTCGGCCGTGCGCGATGCAAATGACCTGACCAACGAATTGCTGACTTCGAATGCTGCGAACCTGCGTGAATCGAACAAGATGATCCGCGAGGAAATGGAACGCGGCGTGTTCGATATCGAAGCGGTCAAACAAGCCAATGCCGACCTGATCGGCACCATCAATGAAAGTCTGGCCATTGCCGACGAGGGCAAGGCCAAGCGTGCCGCCGCCGAGCAAGAGCTTCAGAAGATGGAGGCCGAACTGCGCGATACGCTGGCCGCGGCCAAAGCCCGCAAGGATGGTATTGGCGACAATGCCGGTACGGCAGTACCGGGCTGACGGCGGGCGAAGGGTGCGGTTTTCGGGATATCTGAAGCCGGTCATGGGCTTTCTATTGCTATTGGCTCTGGCCAATTGCGATGAAACGCTGACATCCTCTGTCGTTCCGCAACCGCGCCCAGAGGCACCAGCGCCTGCCGCCAATGCCTATGTCCCCCCATCCGCTGCCAGTCAGGACCTGGCCCGGTTCTATCAGCGGGTCGAGAGGGATCTGTTGACCCGCGGTTTGCTGCGAACGGACGGAGGAGGCCCTGACACACCGTATGACGCTGATGATTTAGCCCGCAATTTTGACAAAATTGCTTTCATCAACGAACACTCCGGCAAATCCGCCGCATTTGTCAGCGGCCCGAGCGAGATTAAGTTAAATCGCTGGAAGAGCCCGATCCGCATCAGGACTGAGTTTGGTCCGAGCGTTTCTATGGAAAGCCGCGAAGCTGATCGGCAAACCATTCAAAACTATGCCAAACGGCTGCAAAAAGCGACCGGGCACAACGTTCGAAGTGTAAATGGTGACGGGAACTTTCTTGTTTTCATAGCAGGTCAGGACGACGTGGCTTACGCTCAGGATAGATTAAAATCACTTGTTCCGGGTATCCCTGACGACAGGTTGAATTTGCTGAGGACGCTGGACCGGCCGTTTTATTGTTTTGTCTTTACGTTTTCCGGCCAAGAGGACACCAATACCGTAATCCGTGCCGTAGCTTACATACGTGCAGAACTACCCAATCTGCTGCGGTTGAGTTGCATCCACGAAGAAATTGCGCAGGGACTTGGCCTTCCAAACGACAGCCCCGCAGCGCGGCCTTCGATTTTCAACGACGATGATGAGTTTGCGCTGCTGACCAGCCATGACGAAAAACTACTGACCATGCTTTACGACCCGCGCCTTCAGCCCGGGGTGACGGCGGATGACGCCCGCCCCGTGGTGCGGATCATTGCACGCGAATTGATGGGCCAGCAGCTCTGAGCCCAAGGAAAGGAGACCCCAAATGGGTATTTTCGATTTTCTGACCGGAGAATTTATTGATGTCATTCACTGGGTCGACGACACCCGAGATACGATGGTCTGGCGGTTCGAGCGTGAGGGCCATGAAATCAAATACGGCGCTAAGCTGACGGTGCGCGAAGGTCAAGCCGCCGTGTTCGTGCATGAAGGGCAGTTGGCGGATGTGTTCACGCCGGGTCTCTATATGCTTGAGACCAACAATATGCCGATCATGACGACCTTGCAGCACTGGGATCATGGCTTTCAGTCGCCCTTCAAGTCCGAGATCTATTTCGTCAATACGACCCGGTTCAATGACCTGAAATGGGGCACCAAGAACCCGATCATGCTGCGGGATCCCGAATTCGGCCCGACGCGCATCCGGGCTTTTGGTACTTATACAGTACGGGTAAAGGATGCCGCGAAGTTCCTGATCGAGATCGTTGGCACCGACGGTGAATTCACGATGGATGAGATCAGCTTTCAGATCCGCAACATCATCGTGCAGGAATTCAGCCGAGTGATCGCCGGATCAGGCATTCCGGTTCTGGACATGGCCGCAAACACCGCCGATCTGGGCAAGCTGATTGCAGCCGAGGTTTCCCCAGTGCTGGATGGCTACGGTCTGGAGATGCCGGAATTCTACATCGAAAACATCTCACTTCCGCCTGCAGTTGAGGCGGCCCTGGACAAACGGACCTCAATGGGGTTGGCGGGCGATCTTGGCAAATTCACTCAGTATTCCGCCGCCGAGGCGATGACAGCCGCGGCCAACAACCCCGGTCAGGGTGGCGGTATGGGCGCCGGTCTCGGCATGGGTATGGGAATGGCGATGGCGCAACAGATGTCGAATATGGCAGCGGGTCAACCCAGCGGCCCGTGGGGCAGTTCCGCCCCCGCTGCGCCGCAACCGGCAGCACATGCCGCACCGCCACCTCCACCTCCGGTCGAACATGTGTGGCATATCGCGGTGGACGGGCAAACCAGTGGGCCGTTCTCAAAAGCCAAGATGGGACGTATGGCAACGGACGGAGAGATCACCCGCGACACCCATGTCTGGACCGCCGGTCAGGACGGTTGGAAAAAGGCAGGAGACGTGCAGGAACTGGCGCAGCTGTTCACCATCCTGCCGCCGCCACCGCCTGGAGCCTAATGCGCCAGTCACCGGCGTAAGAATAAGGCTACACGATGAACGAAGAACACAGATTTCCCTGCGAGCAATGCGGCTCAGACTACCGATTCAACCCCGGCGATGGCAGCCTGACCTGTGACCATTGCGGGCATTCCGAAGCGATTGGCGCAGGCCCCTGGGGCGGTGCCAGTTTGAAAGAACTGGATTTCAACGCCGCCATCGCGGAACAGCTTCCGGACAGCGAGATCGAGGAAACGCGTGTTCTGTCCTGCCCCAATTGCGCGGCTCAGGTCGAGTTCGACCCCGCCACCCATGCCGCCGAATGCCCGTTCTGCGCGACACCCGTAGTAACGGATACCGGCGTCAACCGGCATATCAAACCGCGCGGTGTGCTGCCCTTTGCGCTGGATGAACGCACGGCGCACAAGGCGATGGGAGATTGGCTGGGACGGCTCTGGTTCGCGCCCAACGGGTTGAAAGAATATGCCCGCAAAGGTCGCAGAATGCAGGGCATCTATGTGCCGTATTGGACCTTTGATGCGGACACCACGTCCAACTATCGCGGTGAGCGGGGCGTTGTTTATTACGAGACCCGCACCGTCATGCGCGACGGCAAGCGCGTACAACAGCAAGTGCCCAAGGTGCGGTGGTCTCCGAAATCCGGGCGGGTCGCGCGATTCTTTGACGACGTGTTGGTGTTGGCATCACAGTCTTTGCCCAAAAGCTATACCGACGCATTGGAGCCCTGGGACCTGCCGGCGTTGGAACCTTATCAGCCAGAATATCTGGCCGGCTTCCGGGCCGAGGCCTACACCGTGGAACTGCAGGAGGGTTACACCGAGGCCCGCGGATACATGGCGCGGGTGATCGAACGCGACGTGCGCTTTGATATCGGTGGCGACCGTCAGCGGATACACGCAATTGACACCGATGTGCGAAACGTGACCTTCAAGCATATCCTGCTGCCGGTCTGGATGGCGGCCTACAAATACCGTGGGCAGACCTATCGGTTCGTCGTGAACGGACGCACGGGCCGCGTTCAGGGAGAGCGCCCCTGGTCCGCCATCAAGATCACCCTTGCCGTTATTCTGGGTCTGCTTGTGGCGGCAGGCGTCGGGTATCTGATGGCAACCGGCCAACAATGATAGAACTGTCGGCAAGCAAAGAAATCAGTCGATGTTAGCGCTTGAACTTCCCGCTGCGTGACGCCATCCTCCACGGCGTCGACGCCTAAGGGGAGAGGCCAGAGTGACACTATCCAATCTGAACCGGTTGCTGGCCTCCCGGTATTCCTGCCGGGCCTTTCGCCCCGATCCGGTGCCCAAGGATCAGATCAAACAAATCCTGAACAGCGCCGCGCGTGTGCCTAGCTGGTGCAACGCTCAACCCTGGCACGTCACTATCACCAGCGGCGCAGAAACAGACCGGTTTCGCACGGCAATACAGGCCGAGGCCGCAACGGGCACCCCCTGCCCCGACATTCCCTTTCCAACCTCTTATTCCGGTGTATACCAAGATCGCCGTCGAACCTGTGGTTGGGCTTTGTACGAGGCTGTCGGGGTTGAGCGCGGAGACCGCGATGCTTCGGCCCGGCAGATGATGCAGAATTTCTCTCTGTTCGGGGCACCCCATTGCGCCATCGTCACAAGCCCGGCCGAGCTTGGCACTTATGGCGCGCTGGATTGCGGCGGGTTCATCACCGCATTTTCACTGGCCGCGCAGGCGCTTGGCATCGCCACAATCCCGCAGGCCGCACTTGCCACCTACAGCCCGTTCCTGCGTAGGTATTTCGATATCCCGGAAGACCGGTTGATTTTATGCGCGATTTCCTTTGGCTATGCGGATACAGATCATCCCGCCAACGGCTTTCGCACCGACCGCGCCGATCTGAGTGAGATCGTGAACTGGGTCGGATGACAAGCACACCAAGCGGAGAACGATTTTGCGCGCTGTTCTACAACGAGTTTCACGAGCCAACGTCTCGGTCGACGGTCAGGTGATCGGTCAGACCGGACCGGGGTTGATGATTTTGATCTGTGCCATGCAGGACGATGACGAAGCCAAGGCAGATCAGCTTGCCGCCAAGGTCTCCAAGCTGCGCATCTTCAAGGATGAAGCCGGAAAAATGAACCGGTCCGTGAAAGATATCGAAGGGTCCGCACTGGTGATCAGCCAGTTCACGCTGGCGGCCGATACCTCTCGCGGCAACAGGCCCGGTTTTTCCGAAGCCGCCGCACCGGATGTCGGCAAACATTTGTATGAGGTCTTTGCCCAGCGGTTGCAGGCGCATGGTGTGCCGGTAGAGACCGGACAATTCGGTGCTGATATGGCCGTGGAACTGGTCAATGACGGGCCCGTCACGATTTGGATGGAAAGCTGATGGACAGGAAAGAACAGGCAATTCGCGTCTGGCAGGCCGGGGTCGACGCTGTGGGCGGCCACGTAGCAACCAGCAAGGTTTTGCAGGACATCCCCGAACCCGATCAGATACTGGCTGTCGGCAAACCCGCCGCGTCCATGGCGCGCGCGGCGCTGGAACATTTCGGCCCGCGCCCGACGCTGGTTGTCACCAAGGACGACCACGGACGTTATCTGCCGGATTATGTGACTGTGATCGAAGCCTCGCACCCCGTTCCAGACGCGCGCAGCCTTCAGGGAGGTCAGGCATTGCGCGAGGCGGTTGAGGTAATGAAGCCGGGCTCGCATTTGTTGTTGCTGGTTTCGGGCGGGGCATCCTCGCTGGCCGAGGATTTGCTGCCGGGTAAGACACTGGATGATCTGGAACAGCTGAACAAAAAGCTGTTGTCCGAAGGGCTGGACATCACCACGATGAATGCGGAACGGCGCAAACTGTCGCGGATCAAGGGGGGCGGATTGCTGTCCCATTTCCAGGGCGACAGGGCGACCGTTCTGGCGATTTCGGATGTACCGGGCGATGATCTGAATGTTGTCGGGTCGGGCATCGGAGCGCTGCCGGGTAAGGTTGACTTTGCGGCGACGACTCAGATCGTGGCCTCAAACGCCCACGCCCGCGCAGCCGCTGCTGAATTGGCAAAAGACGACGGCATCCCGGTACACGCCAACGAAGAATGCCTGCACGATGATTTCCTGAAAATTGCCGAAGCGCTTGGCGAACGTATCCGCACCATGCCCAAAGGGGCATTGATCTTCGGCGGTGAACCAACCGTCGTACTACCCGACAATCCGGGGCGCGGCGGGCGCAATCAGGCGCTGGCACTGGCACTCGCCCGCGAGATTGCAGGGTACGACGGAATCACGGTGGTAGTCGGCGGCACCGACGGCACAGACGGGCCGACGCAAGCCGCCGGAGCTGTCGTCGACGGCACCACTTGGGGCGACGGCGCCGAGTTGGCGTTACAACAGGCAGACAGCGGCAGCTATCTGGATCGCGTGGGCGCCTTGCTGGTGACGGGTCCGACCGGAACAAACGTGATGGACTTGCTTGTCGCGATCCGCACATGATTTGACGGTTTTCGGACTGCCCGGGTTATAAAACACCCGGACAATATCTGAATGACGCCGCCCTCAAACGCGCTACACAACATGCAAGACCTTTCCAACGTAGGCACTAGTATGCGCGATGATTGTCGCCGGTCGGCCCGCGTGTCCCGCCCCTCGGATGCTCTGAAAACCTCTGCCCCCGCCATTTTTGGCATTCTGCTTTTTGAGAAACGCGACGGCGTCTCGATATGGGATACGCTGGCCCCTTTGCGGTTCGCGGAACACGGCTGTGGACGCATTCGTTTGGATATGCGCGGCAATTACAGCAGCGAAGACCTGATAAGAGAAGTTTACACCCGCCAAGCGCTAGACAACAATTGGTGGCGCTGCTCGGTCTGGGAAATGTTCGGGGCAATCAAAGCCATGAATAATGCCGCCGCAGGCAGGAAATCAGTCGGATTGGTATCGATTTGAGAAAAGGGACGTCTTGCGAATTGCAGGAAGAAGAACCGACATTCTACCCCTTGGCAGAAATGAATGCCTTTGATGGTGAATGCTTGCTATCAACAAAGCAGGTGGAGGATACCAATTCACGCGATCAAATATAAATCATTCGCCGGATTGAGACAGACATTTACCCTTGCTCGGCTGACCGAAATGCGCCTACTTTGACTCATGCGTCAATAAAAAGCCCGCAAAGGGCTAATAATCCAATCAACTGGGAGATCTTTGAATGAACGAACAACTCACTCACATGACCAAGCAGGTCACAGCGGGCAAGCTGACCCGCCGCGAATTCATGGGGAAAGCAGCGGCTCTGGGTGTCACCGCAGCGATGGCAAGCACCATGTTTGCAGATGCCGCGCGTGCGGCAGGCCCGAAAAAAGGCGGTGATCTGAAGTTCGGCCTTCAGGGCGGTGAATCCACCAACTCGCTTGACCCAGCAACCTATGCAAGCTCGGTGCCATTCCAGAACGGCAAGCAATTTGGTGACCAGCTGGTAGAGGTTGCACCCGACGGCTCGATCGAACCTCGTCTGGCAGAAAGCGTAGAAGGCAGCGCGGATGCCAAGGTCTGGACCTTCAAACTGCGTCAGGGCGTCGAATTCCACAACGGCAAGACCATGACCAGTGAAGACGTGCTGAAGACCATGGAGCGCCACTCAAACGAAGATTCGAAGTCCGGTGCTCTGGGCATCATGAAAGGCATCGAGTCGATGAAGGCCGATGGCGATAACTTCCAAGTCACCCTGACAGAACCAAACGCCGACCTTCCCTATCTAATGGCCGACTATCACCTGATCATTCAGCCAGACGGCGGTATGGAGAACCCAGGTGCGGGTATCGGCACTGGACCATACAAGGTAGAAGTGGATGAGCCCGGTGTACGTCACCTATACACGAAGTTTGAAAACCACTGGAATCCCGACTTCGGAAATTTCGACAGCGTCGAAGTAATTGTCATCAACGATGCGACTGCCAGAACGGCTGCTCTTCAGGGTGGGCAGGTTCACGCGATCAACCGCGTTGAGCCGAAGGTTGCTGACTTGCTGGGTCGCGCACCGAATTTGACCGTGCATTCGACGGCGGGACGCGGGCACTATGTGTTCATCATGCACTGCGACACCGCGCCGTTCGACAACAACGAACTACGTCTGGCACTGAAACACGCCATTGACCGTCAGGACTTGGTCGACAAGGTTCTGCGCGGGTACGGCACAGTTGGCAACGATATGCCTGTTAACGCAGCATACCCGCTGTTTGATGGGTCAATTCCTCAGCGCGAGTTCAGCCTTGAGAAAGCGGCTGAGCATTACAAGAAGTCGGGCCATGACGGTTCGCCGATCGTCCTGCGCGTTGCAGATGGCGCCTTCCCAGGTGCCGTGGATGCTGCGGCCCTGTTCCAGCAAACAGCAGCACAGGCCGGTATCCCACTGGAAATCAAGCGCGAGCCCAACGATGGCTACTGGTCCGAAGTCTGGAACGTGCAGCCCTTCTGTGCTTCCTACTGGGGCGGTCGTCCGGTGCAGGATCAGATGTACTCAACCGCTTATTTGTCTAGTGCTGATTGGAACGATACCCGTTTCAAGGTTCCAGAATTCGACGAGATGTTGTTTGCAGCGCGCGCTGAGTTGGACAACGACAAACGCAAGGACATCTACAGCAAGATGGGCATGATGGTCCGTGACCAAGGCGGCCTGATCTGCCCAATGTTCAATGACTTTGTCGAAGGCGTCACTAATCAGCTGGAAGGTTGGGAAAACGATCCGACCCAAGAGATGATGAATGGCAACATGTCGCGCAAGATGTGGTTCTCCTGATAGGGCCCACGGATAATGCATCCTATCATTAAATTGGTTTCCCAGCGCCTTGCGCTGGGATTCCTGCTTCTCTTCGGTGCATCGGCTCTGATATTCGGCCTCACCGAAGCCCTTCCTGGGGACGCTGCGCAAGCGGTCCTAGGCCAAGCTGCAACCCCCGAGGCGCTGGCAAACCTGCGCGAGGAAATGGGCCTCAACCGGCCCGCCCTGACCCGTTATTTCGAATGGCTGGGCGGCATTGTTCAGGGTGATCTTGGTCAATCCCTGACCAATAAACTGGATATTGCTGACTCTATTGGCAGTCGTCTGGGCAACACGCTGTTTCTGGCCTTCTGGGCCGCCGTTGTATCGGTTCCGCTGGCCATCTTTCTGGGCCTGCTGGCCGTGCGTTACCGCAACCGCTGGCCGGACAAGCTGATTTCAGCGGTTACACTCACAACCATCTCGATCCCCGAGTTTCTGATCGGTTACGTGCTGGTCTATTTCGTTGCCGTTAAGCTGGGCATGTTCTCGCCGCTGGCGATGATCAATGACAGCATGTCCTTTTGGCAAAAGCTGAATTCGATCGCTCTGCCCGTTATCGTTCTGACGCTCGTTGTTCTGGCGCATATGATGCGCATGACCCGCGCCGCGATCCTGAACGTGATGCAGTCTGCATACGTCGAAACCGCAGAGCTGAAGGGTCTGAGCAATTTTCAAGTTATCTATCGCCACGCCTTCCCGAACGCCGTCGCGCCCATCGTCAACGTGGTGATGCTGAACCTGGCCTATCTGGTCGTCGGCGTCGTCGTGGTTGAGGTGGTGTTCGTCTATCCCGGAATGGGGCAGTACCTTGTGGACCACGTGACCAAGCGTGACGTTCCGGTGGTTCTGGCCTGCGGCGTCATCTTTGCCGCGATCTATATCGGACTGAACATGATTGCAGACATTGTTGCCATTCTGGCCAACCCAAGGCTGAGGCATCCGAAATGAAGAACATCCCTATCTCTGCAATGATCGGGCTGGCCTTTACAGCCCTGTACTTCATCATCGCCCTCCTCGCCCCTCTGCTGGCCCCTTATGGCATGGCTGAGGTCGTGGGAGATGTATGGGAGCCGTCCAGCTCGCAATTCTGGCTGGGTACCGACAACATTGGCCGCGATCTTCTTAGCCGGATGATCTATGGCGGGCGCACGACGATCTTTATCGCCACGGCGGCCACGATCCTTAGCTTCGTGACCGGGTCCATCCTTGGTTTCCTGGCCGCGGTGCTGGGTGGTTGGGCCGATCAGGTCATGTCGCGCGCGGTGGATTTGATCATGTCGATCCCGACACTGATCTTTGCGCTGGTTGTTCTGGCCATGGTGCCGGTGACAATCCCGGTTCTTATCCTTGTCATGGGCCTGTTGGACGCCACCCGTGTCTATCGTCTGGCCCGCGCCGTTGCCGTGGATATTGCGGTCATGGACTATGTCGAGGCCGCGCGCCTACGTGGTGAGGGCCAGGTCTGGGTCATCTTCCGTGAAATCCTGCCCAACGCCCTGTCGCCGCTGGTTGCGGAACTGGGTCTGCGGTTCATCTTCATGGTTCTGTTTGTCTCGACCCTGTCGTTCCTGGGTCTGGGCGTTCAGCCGCCGTTGGCGGACTGGGGCGGCATCGTGAAGGAAAACAAGGACGGTATCGTCTATGGCATCGGCGCTGCGCTTTACCCTGCTGTGGCCATCGCAACGCTGGCGATCTCGGTCAACCTTGTGGCTGACTGGGTCCTGAATCGTACCACATCGCTGAAAGGAGGCCGGGGATGACAGAAGCCCTTCTCAAGGTCCGCGACCTCAAAATCGGCGCGACCGTCTACCCGCCGGGTGAAAAACCCCATGACATCGAAATCGTGCACGGGGTCAGCTTTGACCTCGCGCCTGGCAAGGTGCTGGGGCTAATTGGCGAATCCGGTGCCGGTAAATCGACCATCGGCCTGGCCTCGATGGCTTATGGCCGGGGTGGCGTGGAAATCACCGGTGGTGAGGTTTGGGTCAACGGGCGCGATATCCTCAAGACATCCCATGGCGATATCCGCAAGCTGCGCGGGGGTGAAGTCACATATGTGTCCCAATCCGCCGCAGCCTCCTTCAATCCCGCTAAAAAGATCATGGATCAGGTGGTTGAAGCCGCGGTCGAACAGAAAAAGTTCAGCCGCAAAGAGGCCGAAGGCCGCGCCCGGGAACTGTTCGCCAAGCTGGGTCTGCCCGATCCGGATAACATTGGTGATCGCTATCCGCACCAGGTTTCAGGCGGTCAGCTACAGCGTTGCATGACGGCGCTGGCGCTATGCCCCGAACCTGATCTGGTGGTGTTCGATGAACCCACCACCGCGCTGGACGTGACGACTCAGATCGACGTTCTGATGGCCATTAAAGAGGCCATTGCAGACACCGGCGTTGCCGCGCTTTACATCACCCATGACCTTGCGGTCGTGGCGCAGGTAAGTGACGACATCATGGTGCTGCGGATGGGCAATACGGTCGAGTATGGCAATACCGACCAGATCATCAACAACCCGCAGGAAGAGTATACGCAGGCTCTGGTCTCGGTCCGCTCGATCGAGCACGAAGAAAAGAAACCCACACCAGATCCCGTGCTGAGCGTCGACGGCATCACCGCGCGCTACAAAGGGTTGAATTTCGATGTGCTGCACAACGTAAATGTCGAGCTTCATCCGGGGCAAACGCTGGCTGTTGTGGGCGAATCCGGTTCGGGCAAGTCCACGCTGGCGCGAGTAATCACCGGCCTGCTGCCGCCGCGCGATGGTGAGATCACCTTTGCCGGTCGCAAGCTCAGTGGCGATCTGAAAGGCCGTACCCGCGAAGACCTGCGCGAGTTGCAGATGATCTATCAGATGGCTGACGTGGCGATGAACCCACGCCAGACCGTCGGCACGATCATCGGGCGTCCGTTGGAGTTCTACTTCAACATGCGCGGCGCGGAAAAGCGCAAGCGGATCATCGAACTGCTGGATGAGATCGAGCTGGGCGAAAAGTTCATGGATCGCTATCCGGCCGAGCTGTCCGGTGGTCAGAAACAGCGTGTCTGTATCGCGCGGTCGCTGGCAGCCAAGCCCAAGATGATCATCTGTGATGAGGTCACCTCGGCGCTTGATCCACTTGTGGCGGACGGCATCCTCAAGCTGTTGCTTGACCTGCAAAAGATCGAGGACGTGGCCTATCTGTTCATCACCCACGATCTGGCGACGGTTCGAGCGATCAGCGACAGCATCGCGGTGATGTATCAGGGCCGCGTGGTCCGCTATGGTCCCAAAAGCCAGGTGCTGAGCCCACCGTTCGACGATTATACCGACCTGCTGCTCAGTTCGGTGCCCGAGATGCATCTGGGTTGGCTGGAAGAGGTTGTCGCCCATCGCAAGATGGAGAGTGCGGGGAACTGACCCGGTTCGCGACAGGTTGAAAAAACTGAAAATCCCGGCGCTTTGTCTGATGACAGGTGTCGGGATTTTGCTATTGGGGGCGGGAACAGGCAGCCCATATGCAACGAATCCCCTAGGGTCGCCTGAGGGACTTTAAGAAAGGGTCAGGGAATGGACCGAAAACTCCTCCTCATCATTCTAGACGGTGTTCCGTGGCGCAATTTTCGCCGCCTGTTCGGTAATCTGGAAGGGTGGGTCGACAGTGGCGAGGCGCAGGTTTGGAAGCATCGCGCGGTGCTGCCATCGATCTCGGCCAGTTGCTATGCCTCGATCCACACCGGCGTCACGCCGCAGGAACATGGCTGTACCGGCAACGGCAACGTCTTCCGCCTAAGCCACAAGGACGTCTTCAGCCAAGTCCGCGAAGCGAGCGGCGTGACCGGGGCGGTGACCCACAGCTTTTGGTCGCAATTCTTCAACCGTCACCCGTTCGATTATGTCCGTGACGTCGAATATGACGAGCCCGAGAGCAAAACGATCAACCATGGCCGGTTCCACTCAATGACCGGCTACAGCAAAGTGAACCAGATGACGCCGTCGGACGTTGATCTGTTTGGCACTCTGACCAATCTGTGCCTGCGCTTTGGGCTGGATTACGGCGTCCTGCACACTTGCACGCTGGACAGTATGGGTCACCGGTTTCATCACGACTGCGAGGAAATGGACCACGCCTGTTTTGTCATGGACGAAATGCTGGCCCCTTTCATCCCGCGCTGGCGGCAACTGGGGTATGAGGTCATCGTGACCGCCGATCACGGTCAGGACGAACGTGGCCATCATGGCGGGCGCAGCCCGCTTCAGCAGGAAACTGCATTGTATTATTTCGGCGATGCCGAAGGCCCCGAGGCTGATGCGGTGATCGACCAGCTGCAACTGGCACCCACGATCCTGAATCGCATGGGCGCACCGATCGCCGAGACGATGAAAGCCAAGCCTTTCCTGAAGTAACGGATCAATCGTAGGGCCAGATCTGCTGGCCCAGCGCCTCGATCGCAACTGATATCCGTTCAAAACTGTCTGCGGCGCGTTTCACTGAGGTGCGCGCCCGCAGGTACCCGTGCACAAGGCCGGGCTCATTCACCCAATGCGCCCTCCCGCCCGCTTCGGTGATCTTAGTGCAATAGGCCAGGCCATCGTCGCGCAACGGATCGCAATCGGCAGTGACCACCACAGTAGGCGGCAGGCCCGAGAAATCTTTATCCTGCAGCGGCGCAAACGTGGGATCGTTCTGCGGCGCAGGTCCGCCACAGCGCACTTTCTCGTAGAACCGAATTTCTTCCAGCGTCAAAAGCGGTGCCTGGGCGTGCTCGATATATGACCCTGTGGATGTGTCCCCGCCCAGACCGGGATAAATTAGGACCTGCCCCAGCACTCCATCAAGCCGCCCCCGTGCATGCTGCGCCACCGCGGCGGCCAGATTGCCACCCGCGCTGTCACCGGCCAAAATCAACGGGTCGCCGTATTCCTGCACCACCCAATTCGTTGCGGTCCAGCTGTCCTGAAACTGTGCCGGGTGCACATGTTCGGGGCACAGGCGATAGTCTACGGCAACAACCCGATACCCGGTCTGAACGCAAATCTCAGCACAAACGTCATCATGGCTATCCAGCCCACCAACGACGAAACCGCCGCCATGAAAATAGACGACGGTTCGGGTCGGATCTCCGGCGGTGTAAACCCGGACAGGCACGCCATTGGCGGACCTGTCCTGCACATCCAGACCTGCAGGCCGGGGTTGGCGAAAGTCCTGACACATCTTGTTGTAGACGCGGCGCTGATCTTCGATCGAAAGGTCGACAGCGTCATCAGGATAGCTTTCAGCCGTTCGTCTAATGAACGCCCAAGTCTCTTCATCAATCAGACGTTCATAATCCATTGTCCCTCCCGGTCAGGCAGCCCATTCCCATGGCCGGGTGAACGATCCCAGCACCTTACCGACATCGTCGTCCGAGCAGCCGTTCGCGTCAAGCTGCGCGACAAGCCCGCGCTTTTTGTCGTCAATCACGGATACGACGCGCGCATCCAGCCCGGCCTCTTCCAACGCGCCGTTATAGATGCGAGTGATCGCCTGCTTGCGCAGTTCGGGTTTAAAGACCTTACCCACGGCGGTTTTCGGCAACTCGTCCAGAATGGTCATATGCTTGGGTCTTGCCGCACGTTCGTGGACATGCACACCGCAGTAATCCATCAATTCGTTCTCGGTCACACTGGCCCCGTCGACCAGTTCGACAAAGGCGCAGGGCACCTCGCCCGAGTGCGCGTCGGGTTGACCAATAGCGCCGGCAAAGGCAACGGCATCGTGGCCCAGCAAAGCCTCTTCGATTTCGGCTGGGTCGATATTGTGGCCGCCACGAATAATCAGGTCCTTAGCGCGGCCGGTGATCCACAGATACCCATCGTCGTCAAACCGACCCAGATCGCCTGTGCGCAGGTACTTGTCGAAATGGTACAGATCAACGTTCTTGTCCGCCTCGGTATAGGTGTTGCCCGCATAGACGCCGGGATTCGAGATACAGATTTCGCCGATCTCATCCGCGCCGCATTCCTTAGGGCCGTCCGGCCCGTCCTGCAGGATTTTCACATCCGTATAGGGGAATGGAATCCCGATCGATCCGATTTTCTTTTCGCCATCCACCGGGTTGCACGACACCAGACAGGTTGCCTCGGTCAGTCCATAGCCTTCGACGATGGTCACACCCGTCGCTTCTTCGAACCGGCGGAACAGTTCGACCGGCAGCGGGGCCGAACCCGAGAAGGCTGTTTTCACGCTTGAGATATCGGCATCCACCGGGCGTTGCATCTTGGCGGCAATCGCGGTGGGGACGGTGATGATGAAACTGACCTTCCAGCGCTCGATCAACTTCCAGAAGTTATCAAACACGCCATCGCCCCGATACCCGGCAGGGGTCGGGAAGACCACATGCGCGCCCGACGACACCGCGGCCATCACGATCACATGCACAGCAAAGACATGGAACATGGGCAATGGGCACATGATCACGTCTTCGTCCGAGAACAACAGCGTGTTTCCAAGCCAGCCGTTGTAGATCAGGCCCGAGTATTTATGCTGCGCCACCTTGGGCATACCGGTGGTTCCGCCGGTGTGGAAATAGCAGGCGACACGATCTTCGGTGCTGTCGTCGAAGGTCAGCGTAGTAGGCTGTTTGGCCAGTTCCTTGTTAAAGTTCTTATAATCCGCATGCGCAAGATGTTCCTTGTCGCCCATCTTGGGACGCAGGAGCGGAACCAGCCAGGATTTCGGTGGCGTCAAATAGCGGTTGAGGTCGATCTCAAGAATGGTTTTGACGTTGGGCGCATGGCGCACGGCCTCTTCGACCTTTTGCGCCACATCGGCCTTGGGGAAGGATTTCAGCGTAACCACGACCTTGGCGCCGGTTTCGCGCAGGATCGCGGCTATCTGCTCGGGCTCCAGCAACGGGTTTATAGGGTTCACGATCCCTGCAACCGCGCCACCCATCATGGTGATCAGCGTCTCGTTACTGTTGGGCAGCACGTAGGCCACCACATCCTTTTCACCGATCCCGAGCGAGCGGAACAGATTGGCGGCCTGGTTGACCTTACCCAGCAGCTCGGACCAGGTCAGCGTTTCGGCCTTGTCGGTCGGCCCGGACAAAAGCTGAAAACTGATCGCATTGCTGTTGGGGAACTTGCTTGCCGTGCGCGACAACAACTGATGGAAGGTGACCGGAACATCGCGGTCCTCCCACGGCATTTCCTGCTCCATCCTTGCCTTGTCTTCCAAACCCACAAAGGCCATATGACTCCTCCCTTATCTCTCCCGTGTCCGGCACGGGTTTTGTATCCACCGCCAAGATGGAAGCAAAACCGTGCATGATCAAGAAAGGGCTTAGCTGTGAAGCCCGGAAAGAGGTAGAATTACGCTGCGGAGCGAATTGCCCTGCCCCCGCGTCAATTTATTCTGCCGCCATGCCGTCGGTGAACTGCAGACGCGCCAATCTGGCATACAGGCCGTCCTGTGCCACCAGATCGTCATGGGTGCCCTGCGCCACGATACGGCCGGCCTCCATCACCACGATCCGGTCAGCCTTTTTCACCGTCGCCAGCCGGTGCGCCACGATCAACGTGGTGCGCCCGGCTCGCATCTGATCGACAGCGCCTTGAACCGCACGCTCGCTTTCGGCATCCAGCGCCGAGGTCGCCTCGTCCAACAGCAGTACCGGCGCGTCCCGCAGGATCGCACGAGCGATGGCGATACGTTGCTTTTGCCCGCCAGACAGCATCACACCCCGTTCACCAACGAAACTGTCGTAACCTTCGGGCAAAGCCGAAATGAAATCGTGTGCGGCGGCGGCCCGGGCGGCGGCCTCAACCTCGGCATCGGTGGCGTCCAGACGACCAAACCGGATGTTTTCACGCGCCGAAGAGGCAAAGATGATCGGGTCCTGAGGCACCAGCGCCATGTGGCGGCGGAACTCGGCCCGGTCGATGTCACGCAGATCGACGCCATCCAGACTGACCTGCCCCGAGACCGGATCATAGAACCGCTGGATCATCTGGATGACGGTTGTCTTGCCCGCCCCCGAGGGGCCGACAAAAGCCACCGTCTCGCCGGGGTTAACCTGCAATGACAGATGTTCCAGCGTGACAACATCGGGGCGTGACGGATAGCGGAAGGTCACATCGTCAAAGCGGATCTCACCCCGAACCGGTAATGGCAGCGTCTTGGGATTGGACGGATCGGTGACGGTGTCCTGTGCATTCAGCAATTCCACCAGTCGTTCAGTTGCGCCTGCGGCGCGCTGCAATTCACTCCAGATTTCAGACAAGGCCGCCACAGAACCCGCCATGATAATCGAATAGATCACGAACTGGATCAGTACGCCTTCGGTCATCACGCCGTTGCGGACATCATTTGCGCCCATCCACAACACGCCGACAATGCCCGAAAAAACTAAAAAGATGACGATAACGGTCAGAACCGCGCGAGTCTGAATACGGCGCAGCGAGACGACGTAAGACGTTTCCGTCATATCCGCGAATTGCTTGCGGCTGGCCTGTTCATGAGTAAAGGCTTGCACGGTTTGCACCGCGCTCAGCGCCTCACCTGCATTACCGGACGAGGCTGCGATCCAGTCCTGATTTTCGCGGCTGATCACCCGCAGGCGGCGCCCCAGCACCAGAATCGGCACCACCACCACCGGGATCAACAACAAAACCAAACCTGTCAGCTTGGCCGATGTCAGTAGCATCAACACCAGCCCGCCGAAGAACAACAACATGTTGCGCAGCGCGATGGACACAGACGAGCCAAGCACTGACTGGATCAGCGTCGTGTCGGTGGTTATCCGGCTCAGGACCTCGCCGGTCATGATACGTTCGTAGAATTCGGGGCTCATTCCGATGACGCGGTCGAACACGGCCTCGCGGATATCGGCGACCACCCGTTCGCCCAGCCGGGTCACTAGCGCATAGCGCAGGCCGGTGCCCACGGCCAGAACCCCGGCGATGCCCAGCGCGGCCAGAAAGTACCACTCTAACAACTCACCATCTTCGATGCGGAAATTGTCAACCACACGGCGCACGGCCAGTGGCAGCGCAAGGGTCATGCTTGCCGTCAGCACCAACGCCAGTGTCGCCCCGGCCATCAACATCCGATAGGGGCGCATGAAGGGCCACAACGACGCCAGAACGCCAATTTTCTTGGACCGGGCGCGCTCTTCACTGGCGCCGGGTGCGGGTTGTTGTGCTGGACTGGCTGGGGCGGTTCTTGCCATGCGTGGCCCTTAGTTCAAATTCGCAATCAGGTGGTCGCTTCTTGGCGGCAGCAGACGGCGGGGTCAAGCAGCGCGTCACCAATTCACAGCCTGTAAGGGCCATTTGACGCAGAATTTCGGGGCTGATTTGGAGCGGGCGGCGGGAATCGAACCCGCTTCATCAGCTTGGAAGGCTGAGGTAATAGCCAGTATACGACGCCCGCTCAGCGCAGGTCGGTTTAAGGGATGCGTCTGGTGTCGTCAAGCGCCGTTCGGCGCAGGAAATCAATTTCTGTAATCGCGTTCTAATGCAGAAGACAGACGCCCTTCCCTCAACCCTGTGAACATATCCAAGAACAGGATTCGAGGTCCGAGGAAATCCGAATCATCGACTCGGCACGCAGCGGTTGCGCAACCGGCTGGCCGATCAGAGACGCCGGATAAGTCGTGGCTGCAGCCAGCGCCTCCTGAAGCGGCACGTCAGCATGTGTGACCAGAATGCGGATCGCAGTGGTCAAGTCCAAATCGGCCCCAGCCAGCGTTCCATCCTCAAGTGTCAGGCGTCCGTCCGTCCGCGTGATCCGGCGACCCTCCAGTTCGAACGCGGCCTGATCCGTACCCGCAACAGCCATGGCATCGCTGACAAGAAATATCTGGCCGGGCGCTTTCTTGGCAGCCCAGGCCGAGCGGATAACCTCGGGGTGGACATGGATACCGTCGGCGATCAACCCCGCCGACAGCCCGCCCGTCGCCAGCGCCGCGCCAACAAGACCGGGTTCCCGGCTGCCCAGTTGGCTCATGGCGTTGAAAAGGTGTGTGACGCAGCGCGCGCCCGCCGCGGCATAACGCTGACACGTCTCGAAATCTGCATCGCTATGCCCTAGCGACACCAGAATCCCGGCGTCCGACAAAGCTTGCACTTGCTGCAGGGACACGGATTCGGGCGCAAGAGTCACCTTCAGGCACGGCAATTGCTCTGCTGCCGCAATCAGCATGGTCAGGTCCGCGTCCTCCATCGGACGAATTAGCGCCCCGTCATGCGCGCCCTTTCGCGCCACCGACAGGTGTGGCCCTTCAAGATGCAACCCAGCCACACCCGGAACCCCCGCGCGAACCGCCTCTATCGCGGCTGCAACGGCGGCTTCGGTTTTCTGGGGCGTGTCGGTGATTAGTGTCGGCAGCAAGGAAGCCACACCCAGACGGCGATGCGCTTCGGCGATCTGCCGGATCGAGTCAACCGAGGGGGCGTCGTTGAACATCACGCCGCCGCCGCCGTTCACCTGCAGGTCGACGAAGCCGGGGCACAAGATATCCCCGTTCAGGTCGATGACTTGCCCTTCGATCTGTGCGGTCTCCTCACGCTCAAGCGCAGCAAGGGCGCCGTTGCGAAATGTCATGGCGTGACCAAAATGCAGGCGCTCACCGTCGAACAGAGCACCATTGCTAAATGTCATGGAGTCTGAGGTCATACCGTCTCTGTCACCTTTCTCAGATGGCGCGGAGTATCTGGGTCGATCCCGCGCGCCTGCGCCACGGCTTCGACCATGCTGTAAAACGACGTGATCGTGGCAATGGGGTCAGTCAACCAGTGATCTGTGCGGGTTACCGGCAGGCAATGCGCCTTGGTGACCTTATCAGTGGCCGCGAAAACAGCCGCACCTTTGCCTGCCAACGCATCAGCCGCCTCGGCTGTCGTTTGCTCGGCGGCATCTGCGGCGGCAAAAACGATGGCAGGAAACCCCTGTTCAACGATTGAGACCGGACCATGCAGAACCTCGGCCGCCGAATAGCTTTCGGCGTGAATCTGGCAGGTTTCCTTGATTTTCAGAGCAGCTTCATTGGACATCGCAAAGGACGGACCGCGGCCCAGCGTGAACAGTGACCGGCCGGTGATTGCATCAGCCGCCGCCGACCAATCGCAATGCGCGGCCTGCCCCAAATGACCGGGCAAGGATCGGATCGCGGCCGTCAAATCACCATCCCCCTTGATTTCAGCCAACAGCCACAACCCCGCCACAAGCGAGGTGACAAAAGTTTTGGTCGCAGCGACACTCAGTTCCGGCCCTGCGTGCAGGGGCAAGACCGCATCCGTCACTTCAGCAAGGCGCGAGGCCGTGTTGTTGGTGATCGCAACCGTCACCCCGCCCGAAGATTTCAGCGTTCGGGTCATCCCTACAATGTCTGGACTTTGGCCCGATTGCGACACCGAAAGGCACACCGCCCCAGCCGCACGCAGATCAGCCCCATAGATCGAACTGACCGACGGCCCGACCGAGGCCACAGGCAGGTTCAGCAACAATTCGGCAGCGTATTTCAAATACGCGCAAGCGTGGTCCGACGACCCCCGCGCCACTGTAATCAGAAACCGGGGATCGGCCTCTTTCACCCGCCTTGCCGCTTCCTGAATATTGGCGGCACCCTGGCTTAGCAATCGGTCAACGGCGTCGGGGATTTCCAAAACCTCCTGACGCATTTTCGAACTGTGTTCTGACATGCTCACTTGCCTTTCCGGCTACAGCCGCAATTCGGCGACAAAGTCATAGGTGTCGCCTCGGTAGAGGGATCGGGTCAATTCCGCGACCCGCCCGTTTTTAAGAAATGAAACGCGTTCGATGTTCAGTCCGGCGGCCCCTTCGGGCACCTCCAGCAACTCAGCCTCTCGCGCTGCGAGGTTAAGGGCCGATATCTTCTGCACCGCGCGCACTGGTCGTCGCCCCAGACCGTCTAGCACCTCATAGAGCGAGGTGGTCACCTCGATCGGGTTTGGCAGGATATCCAGCGGCAGCGCAGCACGTTCCAGCGCCAGCGGGCGGCCATTTGCCTCGCGCAGGCGATAGATTCGGGAAATTTGCTCGCCCTCTCTCAGGCTCAGGGCTTGGACCTCCTCGGGGGTAGGTGCAAAGACGCCGCGTTCCAGCCATTTTGAGGTGGTCTGCATACCGCGGCTCGACATGTCCTCGGTGAACGAGGTCAAATGAGTCAGCGATTGTTCGACCCGCGCCACACGTTCGCGAATGAACGAGCCTGACCCCTGACGTTGTTCGATCACACCTTCCTGCACCAGTTCATGAATCGCTTTACGAACGGTAACGCGCGAAAGATCGGTGATTTCAACCAGCTCACGTTCCGACGGCAGCGAGGAATTCGGAGGCAACACGCCGGTGTCGATCCCCTCTTGCAGCCTGTGCCTTAGCTGAACATAGCGCGGCCCTTTGTCCGGGCTCAGCCACAAATCGGCACGCAGGAAGTCAGAGATGCTCATGTCGGATCTCCTTCGCAAGGGCCAAGGCCCCGGTCAGCGGCTCACCCAGCGAGGGGCGAATGGCCGATTGCATGTCATCAGGTAAATAGTGCGCATATTGCCCCGCAATCCCACCGGTCAGGCAGATCGTCTGACCCGCCTGCCAGCCCAACTGCTTGGCGGTATCCGCGATATAGCCAGCCCCCGCTCGTAGAATATGTACGGCAACCGCATCGCCCTTTTTCGCAGCGGACGTCACTGTAGGTGCGAGCACTCCGAATTGCGCGGGCGTGGCCGTTCCAGCAAAGCGCACAATACCAGCCGGGCCCTGAAGGTCAGCCAACAGCATTTGCGTCAGATCGGTTTCGGCTTGCGTGCCATCATATGCACGCAGCGTCTCAGCCAAGGCTCTGCGCCCAACCCATTGGGCCGAGGCCTCATCCCCCAGAATCGAACCCCAACCTCCGGCAAAACGCATCGCGCCAACCGCCTGCACCGCAAGAAAAGACCCGGTGCCGCAATGCGCGATCAAACCGTCCCGCGCGCCCAATGCCCCCCGCACGGCGGCGGGCCGGTCATCTTCGACCCGCGCGCAGGTCAGGCCCAGCGCATCCCGCAACCGCCCTGCGATCGCGGCATCAGTAACGCCCGCCAGTCCCACAAAAGCAGGCAGAGTGATTATATCCCCTATGGTCACCTCGATCTGACGCGACAATTGATCCAGCCCAGCCTGAATCTGCGCCAGCGCGCTGTCAAAATCGGTCGAAACATTGGCCGCTCCGGTCTCGACACTGTGGACCACACCCCCGATTTCACAGGCGACGCGGCATCGCGTCCCCCCGCCATCAACGGCCAACACAGCATTATCTCGAGACTCATTCATGACAATACCATTATAATACCTTTCAGCGATAGAAAAGGCCAAATTCAACACCGAATGGCCACATCGCCAACTAAACGGATGAATTACTTCAATAAGTCTCAGTCAGAAATAAAATTCTAGACAAGTGGTATTAGATAGGTATTGTATTGGGGAAACGTGGGAGGATTCTCTTGGCGCTGCCGTCAACCGAACAATTACACCCTGATGCCGCGCGCCTGTCACCAGGCGATCTGGCCACTTCGGCTCGCGCGTTGGCCGAAGGTCAAATCAAAGCTGCCGCAGCCGTTCGCGACGCCGAGGACAACATCGTCCGGGGCGCCAAGGCCATGGCAGAAACCATTCGCGCAGAGGGGATATTGCACTTTGTGGCCGCCGGGTCATCTGGCCTGATGGCAGCTGCTGACGCGCAAGAGCTGGGCGGCACATTCTCGATCCCCCCTGCCCGTCTGCGCATACATATGGCAGGTGGCCTGCCCACCGGGGTTGAAATGCCGGGCGGGGCCGAGGATGCGACCGAAGGGTTGGAACAAGCCTTGGACAGCTTACAAGCCAAAGACACGGTGATTGCGGTTTCAGCAAGCGGCTCTACGCCGTACACCGTGGCTGCCATGAACATCGCCCGCACCAAGGGCGCAACTGTGATCAGTATCGCCAATAACGGCGGCAGCCCCTTGCTGCTGGGCGCTGACATTCCCATCCTGTTGGCGACGCCGCCCGAGCTGATCTCAGGCTCCACACGCATGGGCGCTGGAACAGCGCAGAAGATTGCGCTGAACATGCTGTCTTCGCTTATGGCGGTTGAGCTTGGCCATGTGCATGGCGGCATGATGGTCAATCTACGTGCCGACAACGACAAACTGCGGGGCCGCGCCGCCGGGATCGTCGCCCGCATCGCCGAAGTGGATACAGAAACGGCGCAAAACGCACTGAACGTTGCGCATGGCGACGTAAAACCCGCCATTCTAATTGCCGCACAAGACCTGTCGTTGGCGCAAGCGGATGCTCGCCTGCGAACCACGAAGGGAGTTCTGACCGCAGCATTGGCCAAGGATTAACAACTAAATAACGGGAGAGAGAGATGAAACATAAAAGCCTGAAGCTGGCCTTATTGGGGACAACCCTGATGGCCACAACTGCCTATGCCGAAGACGTAACCCTGACCATCGAAAGCTGGCGCAATGATGACCTGACCCTGTGGCAGGACCAGATCATTCCCGCGTTCGAAGCGCAGCACCCCGGAATCAAGATCGATTTCACCCCGTCAGCACCAGCAGAGTATAACGCCGTTTTAAACTCGAAACTGGACGCGGGTTCAGCCGGTGACCTGATCACCTGCCGCCCCTTTGACGCCTCTTTGGCGCTGTATGATGCAGGACACCTGACCGATCTGTCCGGAGTCGATGCGATGAGCAACTTCTCGGACGTGGCAAAATCGGCCTGGCAGACGGATGATGGCGCGGTCACATTCTGCGTTCCGATGGCTTCGGTAATTCATGGGTTCATATATAACAAAGACGCATTTGCTGAACTTGGGATCGAAGTTCCAACGACCGAGGATGAGTTCTTTGCCGCGCTCGACAAGATTCGGGAAGATGGCACCTATATTCCGATGGCAATGGGTACCAACGACCAGTGGGAAGCCGCCACTATGGGTTACAACAACATCGGGCCGAACTACTGGAAGGGTGAGGAAGGCCGTCAGGCCCTGATCGCGGGTGAGCAAAAGCTTACCGATGAGGCCTGGACAGCCCCTTATGCCACATTGGCACGCTGGGGTGAGTATCTGGGCGACGGGTATGAGGCACAGACCTATCCCGATAGTCAGAACATCTTCACACTAGGTCGCGCGGCGATCTATCCCGCAGGCTCATGGGAAATCTCGGGCTTCAACACACAGGCCGATTTTGAGATGGGTGCATTCAAGCCGCCAGTCCGTAACGCTGGCGACACCTGCTACATTTCGGACCACACCGATATCGGTATCGGCATGAACGCCGCGACTGAACATCCCGAGGCCGCCGAGACATTCTTGACCTGGGTCGCAAGCCCGGAATTTGCAGAAATTTTCGGCAATGCCCTGCCCGGCTTCTTCCCACTTTCCAACACGCCTGTCGAATTGCAAGATCCACTGGCCAAGGAAATCGTGGGCTGGCGCGACGAGTGTGAATCGACCATCCGCTCGACCTATCAAATCCTGTCGCGCGGTACACCGAACCTTGAAAATGAAACCTGGGGCGCATCGGTTGCCGCCATCAAAGGCGCCAAATCCCCCGAGGATCTGGGTGCAGAATTGCAGGAAGGCCTCGCCTCCTGGTACGCACCACACCAGTAAACCCAATCATACCCGGGCGGCGGTGATCGCCCGGGTAAACCCGACACCCCATTGAAAGCAGTCCAATGAACCGCCCCCGCTTCCGCTGGCATATCGTCGTGTTTCTGGCACCGGCCGTGCTGGTCTATACCGCGGTTATGATCTTTCCGCTGTTCAACACGCTGCGTCTGGCGCTGTTTACCGAGGTCGATCAGACCCGTGTGTTCGTAGGCCTACAGAATTTTCGAACGCTGTTCTTTGACCCGATCTGGTCCGAACAGTTCTGGAATGCGCTGGGGAATAACTTCTGGTTTTTCCTGATCCATATGCTGGTGCAAAACCCCATTGGCATCGCACTGGCCGCGCTTCTCAGCCACCCACGGCTTCGATTTGCGGCCTTGTACCGGTCGGCGATCTTCATCCCTACGATCCTCAGCTTTGTGATTGTCGGCTTCGCCTGGAAATTGATCCTGTCGCCGATCTGGGGCATCGCTCCGTCAATGTTGGACGCGATTGGGCTGAAATCCCTGTTCGCTCCGTGGCTGGGAAAAGAGGAATACGCCCTGACCACGCTGGCGCTGATCTCGGTTTGGCAGTTCGTGGGCATACCGATGATGCTGATCTATGCCGCCTTGTTGACCATCCCCGAAGAAATCCTTGAGGCGGGTGAGATTGACGGCATCACCGGGGCTTCGGCCTTTTGGAAAATCAAGCTGCCGCTGATCCTACCGTCGATTGGGATCATCTCGATCCTGACCTTCGTGGGCAATTTTAACGCGTTCGACCTGATCTATGCGTCTCAAGGCGCGCTGGCCGGGCCGGATTTCTCGACCGATATTCTGGGTACCTTCATGTATCGCACCTTCTTTGGCTTCCAATTGCAACTGGGCGATCCGCATATGGGATCAGCCATCGCCGGGGCCATGTTTGCCATCATCCTGGTGGGTGTCTGCATCTATCTGTTTGGCATCCAGACCCGGATGCGCCGGTATCAACTGTGAGGGTGAACGGATGAACAAAGCACGCCAAAATCCCTTCAACACCGCCGCGATGCACGGTGCGTTGATCCTGTATACGCTGATCGCCCTGTTCCCGGTCTTTGTCATTCTGATCAACAGCTTCAAAACCCGCCGCGCGATCTTTCGCGAACCCCTGGCCCTGCCCAGCGCCGACAGTTTTTCACTGATCGGGTACGAGACGGTGATGAAGCAGGGGGATTTCTTCCTCTACTTCCAGAACTCGATGATCGTCACGGTCGCATCGCTGTTCTTCATCCTACTGCTTGGCGCCATGGCGGCCTATGCGCTGTCTGAATACCAGTTCAAAGGCAACCTGCTCATGGGGCTTTATCTGGCGCTGGGGATCATGATTCCTATCCGCATCGGCACTGTGGCGATCCTTGAGATGATGGTGGCGACCGGGCTGGTGAACACGCTGTGGGCGCTGATCCTTGTCTACACAGCGCAGGGGTTACCGCTGGCTGTATTCATACTGTCTGAATTCATGCGGCAGGTTAGTGATGACCTGAAAAACGCAGGCCGCATTGACGGTCTGTCGGAATACACGATCTTTTTCCGACTGGTCCTGCCACTGGTTCGTCCGGCAATGGCAACTGTAGCCGTGTTCAACATGATCCCGATCTGGAATGACCTGTGGTTCCCGCTGATCCTTGCCCCGGCTGAAGAAACCAAAACACTGACGCTGGGCAGTCAGGTCTTTATCGGGCAGTTCGTGACCGACTGGAACGCGGTTCTTTCGGCCCTGTCGATGGCAATCCTGCCGGTTCTGGTTCTCTACGTAATTTTCTCGCGCCAACTGATCCGTGGCATCACATCCGGAGCTGTCAAATGACCCGTGTACTGATCGCAGGTCTGGGCAATATGGGGCTAAGCCATGCGCTGGCCCATCACCACCACCCCGATGCGCAAATCGTCGGGCTGGTGAACCGATCCGGGCGCGTAGATCACCCCGAACTTTCGGATTATCCAGCGTATTCGGATTTCGAAACTGCTCTGAATGAGACCCGCCCCGATCTGGCTGTGATCGCGACCTATTCCGACAGCCACGCCGATTACGCCTGTGCGGCGATGCAGGCAGGCGCGCATGTCTTCGTCGAAAAGCCGCTAGCCACCAACGTCGCTGACGCGCGGCGGGTGGTGGAAACCGCCACGCGGCTGAACCGCAAGCTGGTCGTGGGCTATATCCTGCGCCACCACCCGTCTTGGATGCGCTTGATCACCGAGGCGCGCAATCTGGGCGGGCCATATGTGTTCCGTCTGAACCTGAACCAGCAATCCTCGGGCGCGGAATGGGAAACGCATAAGGCGCTGATGCAAACGACCTCACCCATTGTCGATTGCGGAGTTCATTATGTCGACGTCATGTGCCAGATCACCGATGCGCAGCCTGTCCGGGTTCATGGGATGGGTCTGCGCCTATCCGATGAGATCGCCGAGGACATGTACAATTACGGTCAGTTTCAGGTGGTTTTCGATGACGGCTCGGTCGGCTGGTACGAGGCCGGATGGGGCCCAATGATGTCTGAAACAGCATTTTTCGTGAAAGATATCGTGTCGCCCAACGGATCGGTTTCAATCACCGATGGCAATAAAGGCGCATCTTCCGATATTGATGGGCATACAACGGTTGGCGGCCTTCTGGTCCATACGCCACAAGGTGATCGAACCATCGATATGCCCGATGAACCCGGCCATCAGGAACTCTGCGATGCCGAACAAGCCTATATGCTGCGCGCAATCGCCGAAGACATCGACCTGACCCGTCATATGAATGACGCCGTTCAATCCCTCGCCATTTGTCTGGCCGCGGATGAAAGCATCCGCACCGGCCAGCCCGTTTCCCTTGAGGAGCCCGCAAAATGACCGCCCTGACGTTGAGCAATGTGAACAAATCCTTTGGCAATGTGCATGTCCTCAAGGACATCACGCTTGAGGTTGAAGAAGGCGAGTTTGTTGTCTTCGTCGGCCCCTCGGGTTGCGGCAAGTCCACCCTGCTACGTGTGATTGCGGGGCTCGAAGATGCCTCCTCGGGCGAAATCAATATCGGTGGTCAACAGGTCAATCTGGTGCCGCCATCCAAGCGTGGCATAGCTATGGTGTTTCAAAGCTATGCACTTTACCCGCACCTCAGCGTGCGCGGGAACATGACGCTGGCGCTGAAGCAGGAAAAGCAGTCCAAAGCGGTGATAGAGGAACGCGTTGCCAATGCCAGCCGGATGCTGAACCTCGAGCCCTATCTGGATCGCTATCCGTCTGAATTGTCGGGTGGTCAACGCCAGCGGGTCGCTATCGGCCGCGCCATTGTTCGGGAACCCAAGCTGTTCCTGTTTGACGAACCGCTATCCAATCTGGACGCCGCCTTGCGGATGAACACACGGATCGAGATTGCGAACCTGCACCGGGCACTGGACGCCTCGATGATCTATGTCACTCATGACCAGACCGAGGCGATGACACTGGCCGACAAGATCGTCGTTCTGCGTGACGGACGGGTGGAACAGATCGGTAGCCCGATGGAGCTGTACAACAACCCTGCAAACCAGTTCGTTGCCGGATTTCTAGGCTCACCGTCTATGAATTTCCTACCCGAAAGCCTGTTGGGGGATAGCGGCCAGAACATCATTGGAATCCGCCCCGAAGACCTGTTTCTGTCCGACGACGGCCCGCTGACAGCTCAGGTCAGCCACGTTGAAAAACTGGGTGGGGACACAAACGTCATCGCCAAAATACACGACCAATCCGTGACCGCGCGGCTATTCGGTCAGCACGCCATTTCCGAAGGTCAGGAATTGCGGCTCGCCTATACCGCTGACAAGGCCTATCGGTTCGACGCAGCTGGTCAGCGTTTGCGCTAAATGTCGCAGGCACGCGTGTTTTTCTGCGGAATAATCGCGCACCAGAACGCGCGGATTCCCGCAGAGAAAAGGCCTTTTCCCTTTTCATTGCACGCAAAATTCTGAAAGATCAGGCCTCTCCCTTAACGGGGTTGTTATCAAGCTGTCACAAAGAAATTCTAATTGCCTTTCATCTGCTATTTTCTGACAGCCAGGAGCTATCCATGAAAGACATTGATCCCACCACCCTGTCCGCCGACGATTGGGACGAGCTGCATTTCCCCCGCCCCGAAGAAAACGACTTTGACCGTGTTGTAGAAAGCGCCATTTCGCGCCGAGGTTTTCTGGGTGGTGTGCTAGCATTTGGATCAGGCGCTGCCGCTATGGGCGCGGGTCTGATGGGGTCGACTGCCGCTGATGCCGTCACCACGTCGCGCTTTACATTCACGCCAATTGCTGCGCAGACCGATGGCACCGTGCATGTGCCCGAAGGGTATGAGTGGAAAATTCTGATGCGTTGGGGCGATCCACTGTTTTCCGATGCTGATGGCTATGACCTGACGGATGGCGGCCCATTGGACAAATCAGACCGTATCTTCGGTGAAAACACTGATGGGATGGAGACATTTTCGTTCCGGGGTCATGAGCTGATCGCCATCAACCACGAATACCCGAACCGCAAGATCAATATGTCAGCTACGCAGGAAGGCGTGCCCGCCAACGCGGACGATGTTTTGAAGCTGCAGAACATTCAGGGTGTGACCGTGATGGAGATCGCCGAAGGCCCCAACGGCTGGTCGGTTGTCAAAGACAGCCCCTTCAATCGCCGTATCCACCACAATACGCCAATGAAGATCGTAGGTCCCGCTGCGGGTCACGATCTGCTGAAGACGCAGGCCGACCCGACCGGCACGGCGTCTCTGGGCACCATGAACAACTGTGGCGCGGGTAAAACGCCATGGGGCACATACCTGACCTGCGAAGAGAACTTTAACGGCTATTTCGGATCGTCCGATGAAAACGCCAGCTACGACCAGAAGGTGGCAGACGGCTTCAAACGTTACGGTGTCAAAGCCGAAAGCTGGAACGGGTATGAGCTTTTCGATCCGCGTTTCGACACGTCAAAAAACCCAAACGAACCGCACCGCGCGGGTTGGATCGTGGAAATCGACCCGACCAAGCCGAACAGCACGCCGGTCAAGCACACCGGCCTGGGCCGCTTCAAACACGAAAACGCCGAGGTGACACTGGCCGCAGATAGCCGTGTGGTTGTCTATATGGGCGATGACGAGCGCGGCGAGTACTTGTACAAGTTCGTCTCGAACGGCACCTATCAGCCAGGTGGCGAAACCGAGAGCTTGCTGAATGACGGAACGCTGTACGTTGCCAAGTTCAACGACGATGCGACCGGTGAATGGCTGCCACTGACGCCGGAAACGACTGGCATGGATGATGCTGAAATCCGGATCTTTACCCGCATGGCAGCGTCTGCCGTAGGTGGCACCACTATGGACCGCCCAGAATGGGTGGCGTCGAACCCGGTTGCGGTCGAGGCCTATTGCTGCCTGACCAACAACAAGAACCGTGGTGTCAAACCGAATGCCGGTGGTGACGACACTTCGGTCAATGCCGCCAACCCACGTGAGGCCAACAAGTACGGTCAAATCGTCCGCTGGCGACCCTCGAATGACGATCACGCCGCAGACACGTTTGACTGGGATCTCTATGTCATGGCGGGCAACCCGACGGTGCATTCCGACGACCGCGCTGGCTCGCCGAATGTGAATGAGGGTAACCTGTTCAACTCGCCCGATGGCATGGTCATCGACTCGACTGGCCTGATCTGGATTCAGACCGACGGTAAGGACAACAATGAGGGTGACTTTGCTGGCAATGGCAATAACCAGATGCTGGTTGGCGACCCGGTGACCGGCGAAATCGTACGGTTCATGACGGGCCCCAATGGTTGCGAGGTCACCGGCTTGGCCTGGTCCAACGACCTGCGCACCATGTTTGTGGGCATTCAGCATCCGGGCAGCAACTGGCCCGATGGCGGTACACCGCGATCATCGGTCATCGCCATCAAGCGCTCCGACAACGGTTTGGTCGGCTAAACGTCGAAAAAGCCCCCACTCTATAGTTGGGGCGTTTTGTCAGATATCCTCACCCGGAGGCGCCAGTGGCCCTCCGGGTGCCAGAAGATGACGCTCCGAAAGCCACGGGTTCAGTTCCAGTGCTTGGTTCAAAGCTTCGCGCGCCTCGTCAATCCTTTGCAATCCCAACAAGGTCAGGGCGCGCCCGCTGATGGCCGCCACATGGTTAGGCGACAGTTCGATCGCCTTGTCCAGATCTGGTAACGCGGCCTGAAAATCCTGCCGCAAATAATGCGCAAAGGCGCGCTGGTTGTACCCTTCGGCATATGACGGGCAATAGGCGACCAGCTTGTTGAAATCCTCGATGGCGCCCAGCAGATCCCATGCGTTTCGGCGCGTCATGCCTCGGTCCAGAACCGCCTGCGCGCTTTCATCAGGTGCGTCCGTCCAAAACTCCCACAATTGGTTCGACAAGAGACGGGCGGCCTGTTCGTTTTCGGCCTGTTGTATCTGGGCGATTACGCCACTGACATCGGCGCTGTGATCCGGCGCAACAGGGCATTCATCGGCATGCGCTGTTGTGGATGTTATTAACAGGATGGTGGCATAGGTGATCTGTTTCATGACCCAATGGTGACGCGTGCGGGGTTTTCGTCAACCCATCCCGTCAATGGCACCGGACACGCCCGTCTCTTTCACCGCTTCCATCGCGACGAAGGTCGATGTGTTGGCCACATGCGGCAGGGATGAGATTTTCTCGGCCAGCACCGCGCGATATTCCGACATCGAGCCGGTACGAATTTTCAACAAATAGTCAAAATTCGACGCAATCATATGGGCTTGCTCGATCTCGGCCACCCTACGCACTGCCGCGTTGAACTCGGCCAGGGCCTTTTCGCGCGTGTCGGTCAGGCGTACCTCGACAAAGGCGACGTGATCCAGACCAAGACGGATCGGGTCCAGCAGGGCACGGTATCCGGTGATGATGCCCTCGGCCTCAAGTCTTTTCACACGTGCTTGAGTTGGAGATTTCGACAACCCGATCCGCCGCGCAAGGTCGGCAACCGAAATGCGCCCGTCCTCGGCCAGAATCGCCAGGATCGACCGGTCGAACCGATCCAGATCGGGATTATCTTTTTGCATCGCTGAACCTCGAAATTTCAGAACATTCGCCTACCATTTTTTGAACTTAAGGCGATTGTCCTGAAAAATCGACTGTATACTCCCCAAAAGCCCGGAGGATACATGACACACAGCCTGCGCACCCATATCGACGGCCAGACCTATGCTGACCAGTCTGCAGTATTGGATCAGTTGGTCGAACATGCCAAGCTGCCCCAAGCCGACCGCACGGCGATCTGCGCAGCAGCGGCTCAGTTGGTGCGTGACATCCGGTCCAGTACTTCGCCCGGCATGATGGAGGTGTTTCTGGCCGAATACGGCCTGTCCACCGACGAGGGCATCGCGCTGATGTGTCTGGCCGAGGCGCTGCTGCGCGTCCCTGATGCCGACACCATCGACGCGCTGATCGAGGATAAGATCGCACCGTCGGATTGGGGCAAACATCTGGGGCAGTCATCGTCTTCGCTGGTGAACGCGTCAACTTGGGCGCTGATGCTGACCGGAAAGGTTCTGGACGAGGGCAAAGCGTCGCCCGTCGGCGCCCTGCGTGGGGCCATCAAACGATTGGGCGAACCGGTGATCCGTACGGCCGTTGGCCGCGCGATGAAAGAAATGGGCCGTCAATTCGTACTGGGTGAGACTATCCAGTCCGCCATGGACCGGGCCGCCGGGATGGAGGCAAAGGGTTACACCTATTCCTACGACATGCTGGGCGAGGCGGCGCGCACCGAAGCTGACGCCGCCCGTTATCACCTGTCTTATTCCCGCGCCATCGCGGCCATTGCCGATGCCTGCACCCATGACGATATCCGGGCCAATCCGGGGATATCGGTGAAGCTGTCAGCCCTGCATCCGCGCTATGAACTGGCGCAGGAACAACGGGTGATGGAAGAGCTTGTCCCTCACCTGCGCGCCCTGTGCCTGTTGGCCAAAGCCGCCGGTATGGGCCTGAATGTAGACGCCGAGGAAGCCGACCGCCTGTCGCTTTCCCTGCAAGTGATCGAGGCCGTTATGGGTGAGCCCGCATTGGCCGGTTGGGATGGTTTCGGCATTGTCGTGCAAGCCTATGGTCCGCGTGCGGGGCTTGTTCTGGACACGCTCTATGACATGGCAGAACGTCATGACCGCAAACTGATGGTCCGGCTGGTCAAAGGGGCCTATTGGGATACTGAGGTCAAGCGCGCGCAGGTCGAGGGTGTCGACGGTTTCCCGGTTTTCACACGCAAGGCGGCGACCGATATCTCGTACATCGCCAATGCCCGCAAGCTGTTGGGTATGACCGACCGGATTTACCCGCAATTTGCCACCCATAACGCCCATACCGTCAGCGCAATCCTGCATATGGCCGACGCGCAACCGTTCGAGTTTCAGCGTTTGCATGGCATGGGCGAAACTTTGCATCAGATCGTTCGCGATCAAAGCAACACTCGCTGCCGAATTTACGCTCCGGTCGGAGCACATCGCGATCTTTTGGCCTATCTGGTGCGGCGTTTGCTTGAAAACGGTGCGAACTCATCCTTCGTGAACCAGATCGTCGATGAAAATGTGCCACCCGAGGAGGTCGCCTCGGACCCGTTCGACACCATTGCAGAACCAAAATCACCGCTGCCAACCGGCCCTGAACTGTTTCAACCCGAGCGACCCAATTCTAAAGGGTTCGATCTGCAACACACACCGACGCTCGATCGGATTGACGCCGCCCGCGATGCGTTTCGCGCGCATCACTGGTACGCGCAGCCGCTTCTGTCACAAGACGCGCATCCCGACGCTGACGAACCCGTCACCAATCCGGCGCATCCACAGGACCGTCCGGGCGCAGTCGCCCCGGCCAGCGCTCAGGATGTCGAACTTGCGTTGGCCACGGCGGCTCCGTGGAATGCTCCGGCTGAACTACGGGCGCAGGTATTGAATACAGCAGCTGATCTGTACGAAGCACATTATGGTGAGCTTTTCGCTCTGCTGGCGCGAGAGGCTGGCAAATCGATTCCCGATGCGGTCGCTGAACTGCGCGAGGCGGTCGATTTCCTTCGTTATTATGCTGCTAATATCCCGGCGGCTGAACTGGCGGGCACGTTTACTTGCATCAGCCCCTGGAACTTTCCGCTGGCAATCTTTACCGGGCAGATTTCGGCGGCTTTGGCCACCGGCAACGCCGTTCTAGCCAAGCCTGCGCCGCAAACACCGTTGGTCGCGCACCGGGCTGTCCAACTGCTGCACGAGGCCGGAGTACCGCGCGACGTTCTGCAACTGCTGCCCGGTGGGCCGTCCGTCGGGGCGGCGTTGACGTCAGACCCGCGCGTGTCTGGGGTCGCCTTTACAGGCTCGACCGCCACCGCATTGAAAATTCGTTCAGCAATGGCAGAGAACCTGAAACCTGGCACGCCTTTGATCGCGGAAACCGGCGGATTGAACGCCATGATTGTGGACAGCACCGCACTGCCTGAACAAGCCGTGCAATCCATCATCGAAAGCGCATTTCAATCTGCGGGTCAGAGATGCTCGGCCCTGCGCTGCCTCTATGTGCAGGAAGATATCGCCGACGACTTGCTGAACATGCTGACCGGCGCGATGGAGGCTTTGCAGGTCGGTGACCCATGGCTTTTGTCGACCGACTGCGGCCCGGTCATTGATCAGGACGCGCTGCAAGGCATTGCGGACCACATCGCGCAAGCGCGCGCAGAAGGCCGGGTAGTGAAGGAACTGAACACGCCCCCCGAAGGGACTTTCATCGCCCCTACCCTGATCGAAATCCCCGGTATCAGCGCACTGGAGCGTGAAGTGTTTGGCCCGGTCCTGCATGTCGTCCGCTTCAAGGCTGCTGAGATTGATCAGGTCATCGCCGACATCAATGCCACGGGTTATGGGCTGACTTTCGGCCTGCACACCCGCATCGATGACCGGGTGCAACACATCACCGAGGCCGTTCACGCGGGCAACATTTATGTCAACCGCAACCAGATTGGTGCGATCGTGGGATCTCAGCCCTTTGGCGGCGAAGGTCTGTCGGGCACTGGACCCAAGGCGGGTGGACCGAACTACATGGCACGCTTCTGTGCACCGGATCGTCAACACAGCACGGCGAATTGGAACAACACGATGGGCGATCTACCCGATCCGCAAGGCCAGCCTGCTGCCGTACGCACGCAATCCCTGCCCGGCCCGACCGGCGAATCCAACCGACTGAGTGAATTCCCCCGCGCGCCATTGTTGTGCATGGGGCCAGGACCCGAGGCCGCACAAGCGCAGGCCGAAGCAGTCGCAGCCCTGGGCGGCACCGCCATTCTAGCGACCGGAATGGTGGACCTGCACAGGCTAGAGAACATCGCCAATATCTCAGGAGTTCTGTGGTGGGGAGATGACGAAACCGCGCGCGAGATCGAACGCCACCTGGCCCGCCGTGACGGCCCGATCCTGCCGCTGATCCCCGGTCGGCCTGACCGGGCGCGGGTTCTGGGCGAGCGTCACGTCTGCGTCGACACCACCGCCGCCGGAGGCAATGCGGCCTTGTTGGGAGGTGCGGCGTAACCGTACCTTGACGCTGGGCCGGGAAAAGCCCAGCGTCCCCCCATGTTTCCGATCCGTGACCACAATCCGTCTGGGCGCACGCCCTATGTCGTTTACCTACTGATGGCAGCCAATATCCTGATTTTCTTCAGCTATGTGGGGATTATGGATAATGCACCGCTGATCAACAGGCTGTATTTCGACTATGCTATCATCCCGGCGAGGATCACCGATGGATTTGCGTTCGAAACCCTTGTGACGTCGATGTTTCTGCATGGTGGATGGATGCATCTGGCCGGGAACATGCTGTTTCTCTGGATTTTCGGGGACAATCTTGAAGATGAGATGGGCCACCTGCCCTTCCTGCTGTTCTATTTGCTGGCTGGTGTCGGCGCAGGCCTGATCCACGTTGCCACCGCGCCGGATTCGGTGGTGCCGACCATTGGAGCCTCGGGTGCGATTGCCGGGGTGATGGGCGGCTATCTTTTGCTGTTCCCCAAAGCGCGCGTAGACGTTCTGCTGATTCTGATCGTCTATTTTCGGATTTTCACCATCCCGGCTTTCCTCATGCTGGGCATCTGGTTGGGCCTTCAATTCATGGGCAGCCTTGCAAGCAACCCGGACGAAGGTGGAGTTGCCTATTGGGCGCACACGGGCGGCTTTTTTGTCGGCCTGGTCCTGTGCGTCCCGCTTTGGCTTAAACGAGGTGGCCCCGCGTATTGGGGCCGCACCCACGGCCACCCGCCCCACCCCGAACACAAATACAAATTATCGCAATCCCGCATTCCACGGGTCCCGCGAAAATAGGCGCTAGTCCTCAGGCGGCTTCGGTAATCGACCGCCGCTGAGCTGCGTGATCTCTTCTGCGGCGTCCCGAACCAACGCACCCAGTTCTGTTGCCCGGTCGGCAATGAACCGGACAGACGGCCCAGACACGGAAATCCCGGCACAGGGTTCGCCCCGGTCATTGTAGATGGCGGCACCAATACAGGACATGCCTTCGTACCGTTCCTCATGATCATGCGACCAGCCGCGGGCATGGGTTTTAGCCAAATCCGCCTCTAACCCTTCGTTCGGCAGCAACGTATGTGAGGTGAAACGAACAGCGTCAGCCGCCAATGCTTTGCTGGCCGCAGACTCGCTCATCGCGGCCAATATCGCTTTGCCAGTGCCGGACGCGTACATCGGCGTCCGCGCACCCGGTGGGAAAAACGCCCGGATCGGGTTCGGCGTTTCAACCTGTCCGACAAAAACCACTTCGGACCCGTCTGGCACGGCCAAATTCGCGGTTTCGCCACTTTCTTGCATCAAACGCCGCAAGATCGGTCGCCCGATTTCAATCACGCTGTTTCGACGCAGGAACGAAGCGCCGGTGCGATACGCTTCAATCCCGATCATCCACTCCTGCCGTTCGTCATCGAAGGCGACAAACCCATGTTTCTGCAACGTCGCCAGAATGCGGTGCGTAGTGGCTGTAGGTACATCCACTTCGCGCGCAAGATCGCTTAGCGCAGCGCGTTCCATTCGTGCCACTGCGGTCAGAACAACCAGCGCCCGATCCAGTGATTGCATGGTCCCGGCCGAGCTTTCCTTGAACAGCGATTTGGGCCTGCCGCGCGGCCTTTTGGGGGTGTCCGTCACTGATTTCTCCTTTCAGACCGGCAAAGTTTTTTTCATCCCGCTTTCTGAAACTCAAAAATGAAAAACGGAAAATCACATCTATTCAATGGATTATTTATTTAATTGCAAAAATGAAAATATTTTTCAAGAAAATTGCGCCAAGGAGCGATTTCGACAACACTCTTCTTCAAATCGGAGGATCTAGAAATGTCCAATCAAAACCCGGTATTCATTCCCGGCCCCACCAATATCCCGGATCGGTTGCGCCTAGCGATGCAGGTCCAGACACAAGACCACCGCGCGCCTGATTTTGTCGAAACCTTTGCCCCTGTGCTGGAAGACACCAAAAAGGTGTTTGGAACCAAAGAAGGGAAGATCATCACCTTCCCGGCCAGCGGAACAGGCGGCTGGGAGGCATCGGTGACCAATACGCTCAGCCCCGGCGACAGCGTACTGGTTGCGCGCTATGGCATGTTCAGCCATCGCTGGATCGACCTGTGCCAACGGCACGGCCTGGATGTCCGCATCATCGAATGCCCCTGGGGCAGCGGCGCGCCCGCCGATAAGTTTGCTGAAGCTCTTGCCGCAGACAAAGAGCATAAGATCAAAGCAGTTCTGGTAACGCATAACGAAACGGCGACCGGCGTACGCTCGGATATCGGAGCGGTGCGCAAGGCAATGGATGCCAGCGACCACCCGGCGATGCTGTTTGTGGATTGCGTCAGTTCACTGGCCTCGATGCCGTTCGAGTTTGATGGCTGGGGCGTCGATATCGCGGTGTCGGGTTCGCAAAAGGGCTTCATGCTGGCAACCGGTATGGCGATCCTGTGTGTCAGCCCCAAGGCGCTGGCTGCGATGGAAACGGCCCAACTGCCGCGCACCTTCTTTGATTTCCGCGACATGATGAACGCAAATGCGTCGGGCGGGTTTCCCTATACCCCACCACTGCAGCTGATCTATGGTATGCGCGAAAGCCTGAAGATGCTGTTCGAGGAAGGGCTGGACAACGTATATGCCCGCCATTTCCGTCTGGCCGAAGGGGTCCGCAAGGCAACTGCCGCCTGGGGGCTGGAGTTGGTGGCGCAATCGCCCGACCTGTATTCCGATACCGTCAGTGCGATCTACGTACCTGAAGGCTTTGACAGCAATGCGCTGACCGATCACGCCTTTAATGCCTATGGCGTAAGCTTTGGCATCGGGTTGGGCGAAATGAACGGCAAAGCCTTCCGTATCGGCCATCTGGGCAGCCTGACGGATGTAATGGTTCTGTCCGGTCTGGCCACGATCGAAATGGCGATGGCTGATCTGGACTATCCGATCACGTTGGGCAGCGGTGTTGCAGCAGCGCAGGAGTACTTCCGCAGCGGCAGCGCCACACCGATGCAATCCGCAGCTTAAGGAGGAGCTTGATGTTGGACGCACTCACCACAGCTGAAAGCCTGACGCTGGCCGACATGCGCGAAGCGCACGAACGGATTCGGCCACATATCAACCGCACCCCAGTGATGCGTTCGGACTATCTGGACGAACTGACCGGCGCACAGCTGTTCTTTAAATGTGAAAACTTCCAAGAAGCCGGGGCCTTCAAAGTGCGCGGGGCCTGCAATGCGGTCTTTGGGCTGGATGACGACGCTGCAAAGCGCGGCGTGGCCACCCACTCTTCGGGCAACCATGCGCTCAGTTTGTCATATGCAGCCGGACGGCGGGGTATTCCCTGTAACGTCGTGATGCCGCGCACGGCACCGCAAGCCAAGAAAGACGCGGTGCGCCGTTATGGCGGGATCATCACCGAGTGTGAACCTTCGACCACCTCGCGTGAGGCCGTGTTTGCCGAAGTGCAAGGCCGGACGGGCGGTGAGTTCGTTCACCCCTACAACGACCCGCGCGTAATTGCAGGGCAAGCCACCTGTTCCGCCGAACTGCTTGAGCAAACCGACGGTGTGGACGCTGTAGTCGCACCCATTGGTGGCGGCGGCATGATCTCGGGCACGTGCCTGACCCTGTCGAACGCGGCCCCCGAGGTAAAGATATACGCCGCCGAACCGGAACAAGCCGACGACGCCTATCGCAGCTTCAAGGCCGGGCACATCATCGCGGATGACGCGCCGATCACTGTCGCCGACGGTCTGAAAGTGCCGCTGAAGGAAAACACCTGGCACTTCGTGTCCCGCTTTGTCACCGACATTCAAACCGCCAGTGAAGACGAAATCGTCGAGGCGATGAAGATCACCTGGAAATACCTGCGTGTCGTGATGGAGCCCAGCAGCGCCGTGCCATTGGCCACCATCCTGAAACACCCCGAAGTGTTCAAGGGCAAACGCGTCGGCGTGATCATCACTGGTGGCAACGTGGATTTGGATAAATTGCCCTGGATCAAGGGCTGAGGAGGAAGAAATATGAACAAGCCTGTGAATATTGATCAGCTTGAAGTTGGCTTTGACATTCCTGCCGCGATTGGCACGGACGAGGCCGATATTCAGACGCCAAGCCTGGTGCTGGATCTGGACGCGCTGGAGCGCAACATCAAAAAGATGGGTGACTATGCCAAGGCCCATGGGATGCGTCACCGGGTGCATGGCAAGATGCATAAATCCGTCGATGTGGCAAAGCTGCAGGTCGAGCTAGGCGGGGCCTGTGGGGTATGTTGCCAGAAAGTCTCTGAGGCCGAGGTCTTTGCCCGCGGCGGTATCAAAGACGTCCTGGTCTCGAACCAAGTGCGCGACCCGGCCAAGATCGACCGCCTTGCGCGCATGCCCAAGCTGGGCGCACGGACGATCTGCTGTGTCGACGACATCGACAATGTCGCCGATCTGTCCGAGGCGGCACAACGCCATGGCACCCAGATCGAATGTCTGGTGGAGATTGACTGCGGCGCAGGTCGCTGCGGCGTGACGACGACGCCCGAGGTAATCGCCATCGCCAAAGCCATCGACGCGGCTCCGGGGCTGACGTTCTCTGGCATTCAGGCTTACCAGGGCGCGATGCAGCACATGGACATTTATGAGGACCGCAAGGCCAAGATCGACGTTGCCGTGGCACAGGTCAAAGACGCAGTGGACGGGTTGGCCGCAGAAGGTCTGGAGTGTGACATTGTCGGCGGTGGCGGCACCGGGTCTTACTATTTTGAAAGCACTTCGGGCGTGTACAACGAACTGCAGTGCGGTTCCTACGCCTTCATGGACGCCGATTATGGTCGTATCCTTGATCAGGACGGCAACCGCATCGACCGTGGAGAATGGGAGAACGCGTTCTTCATCCTCACCAGCGTCATGAGCCACGCCAAGGCCGACAAGGCCATTGTCGATGCAGGCCTCAAAGCGCAGTCGGTGGACAGTGGCTTGCCGGTGATCTTTGGGCGCACCGATGTGGAATACATCAAGTGTTCGGACGAACACGGTGTTGTCGCTGATCCCGATGGTGCGCTGAAGGTGAACGACAAACTGCGCTTGGTTCCGGGTCACTGCGATCCCACCGCCAACGTCCATGATTGGTATGTTGGGGTGCGCAACGGCAAGGTCGAAACCCTCTGGCCAGTATCCGCTCGCGGTAAGGCGTATTAAGCCGAACCGCATTGATCCGGGCGGCGGTTCTTCCCTTCCCTGCCGCCCGGACCTGCCCTCAAGCTAAGGAAAAGGTCATGAAAGATATGTCGGAAAAACCCTTGCTGATCGTCGGAGAAGATCTGTGCCAGCAACTGGTTGGCCGCAGCGACGCGTTTGACGCGGTGCAGGACGTGTTCGCCGCAATGGCGCGCGGTGATGCTTACAACTTTCCGGTCATCCGTGAAGCGATTGGCTATGCCGATGCGCTTTATGGATTCAAATCCGGCTTTGACCGCGCAGGTCAGGTGCTGGGTGTCAAATCCGGCGGCTACTGGCCGGGCAATCTGGACAAAGGGTTGACCAACCACCAATCCACTGTCTTCCTGTTCGACCCGGACACCGGGCGTCTGTCTGCACTGGTCGGCGGCAACTACCTGACCGCCGTGCGCACGGCTGCATCGTCTGCCGTTTCCATCGCCCATCTGGCCCGAAAGAACTCCAAGGTTCTGGGCATGGTTGGCGCTGGCCATCAATCTGCCTTCCAACTGCGCGCCGCAGCCGAGCAACGCGACTTTGAAAAAGTCGTTGCCTGGAACCCCCACCCCGAGATGCTTCCGCGTCTGGGTGAGGTCGCGAAAGAAATCGGCCTCGACTTCGAAGCTGTTAGTCAAGAAGAGCTGGGCGCACAGGCGGATGTCATCATCACCATCACGTCGGCGTTTGAACCTTTGCTGATGAAAGACTGGATCAAACCGGGCACCCATCTGGCCTGCATGGGCACCGATACGGTAGGCAAGCAAGAAGTCGATGCCGCTCTGGTTGCCAGTGCAACGGTTTACACCGACGAAGTTGCCCAATCGGTCACCCTTGGCGAAGCTCAGCATGCCATCGCAAACGGCTCGTTGACCGAAGATCAGATCACCCCAATCGGTGCCGTCATCAATGGTGACCATTCGGGGCGGGCAAGCGCGGATGAAATTACCTTGTTCGACGGAACCGGTGTTGGGCTACAGGACCTGGCGGTTGCATCTGTTGCCGCACGGCTGGCGGATGAAGCCGGGCTGGCGCAGCGCGCGACCCTCTGAATCCAGTCTCTTTGAAACAACAAAGCGCGCCTGTAACAGGGCGCGCTTTTTTTTAATGGATTTGCAGGAAGCTTAGCCCCGGATCACCTTGGCGAACTGGTCAAAGATCGGCTCATTGGCGCAGATCACCTCGCCATCCTCAAGCACGTTGCCTTCGGGGTTCAGGGCTTGCACAAAGCCACCGGCCTCTTTCACGATGATGATCCCAGCAGCCACGTCCCAGGCGTTCAGGCGACGCTCCCAGAACCCTTCATAGCGGCCTGCGGCCACATAGGCCATGTCCAGCGCCGCAGCGCCCCAGCGGCGCACGCCAGCGCAGGCAGGCATCAGCCGGGCCAGATCCTGCAACGTGGCAGGCAGGTCCGAGCGGCCACCAAATGGCAAACCTGTCGAGAAGATGGACTCGATCATGCGATGACGGCCCGAGACACGGATACGGGTATCGTTCATCCATGCGCCTTCACCTTTTTCGGCAAAGAACATCTCATCCTTGGCGGCGTCATAGATCACTCCGGCCACGATCTTGCCCTTGTGTTCCAGCGCAATCGACACCGCCCAGTGCGGCAGGCCGTGCAGGAAGTTGGTTGTGCCGTCCAACGGGTCTACGATCCAACGGCGGGTTGGGTCCTCACCATCAATCGCGCCGCCCTCTTCGGCCAACCAGCCATAGGTTGGGCGCGCACCCAGCAGTTCCTCTTTCAGGATTGCCTCGGCGGCAATGTCGGCCTTGGAGACAAAGTCGCCCGCGCCTTTCATCGACACCTGAAGGTTCTCGACTTCACGAAAATCCTTGACCAAAGAACGCCCCGCCTTGCGCGCGGCTTTGATCATGATGTTGAGGTTTGCACTGCCAACCATTGTCCAAAGGCTCCTGTCCGGTCAAACCGCGCGTATACTGGTGCAACGCGCCCTTGCCAAGAGGAATGATGCGCATAGCAGACCCGCGTTTTTGACCTATTGCGCTTGCAGCTTGCGCGCCTCGGTTCCCGCCAGCTCGATCAGTTCCTGCACATAGGGTTTTTCCAGGTCTTCCGAGCGCACAGCCGCGTACAATGTGCGGGTAATTCCGTTTTCCGTCAGCGGGCGGGTGACATAGTCCGAGTTGTATTTTACCTCGCGCACGACCCAGTCAGGCAACGCAGCAACGCCCCGGTTCGAGGCCACAAGCAACAGGATCACTGCCGTCAATTCCACCTGCCGGATTGCGGCCGGTTCAACGCGTGCCGGGATCAGCAATTGGCTGAACACATCCAGACGTGTGCGTTCGACCGGGTATGTAATCAGGGTTTGCCCTCTGAAATCCTCGGCCTCGATGAACTCTTTCTGCGCCAAGGGGTGCGAGGACGACGCGACAAAGACCGCGTCATAGTCAAACAGTTCGATGAATTCTATGCCCGGCAGCTCCTCAGGGTCGGACGACACCACCAGATCGACCTCTTCCTTCTGCAGGGCAGGCAAAGCGTCAAAGGCCAGACCTGGGCGGATATCGACATCTACGTCGCCCCAGGATTTGCGGAAAGACTCCAGCACCGGGAACAGCCATTCGAAACAGGCGTGACACTCGATGGCGATATGCATCCGCCCCGTGCGGCCGTCCCGCAGAGAGGAAAATTCCTGTTGCGTCGCCTCAAGTTGCGGCAGAATCTGCTCTGCCAGCCGTAACAGACGCAAGCCCGCCGCCGACAGTTTCATCGGCTTGGACCGGCGCAGGAACAATTCGACCCCCGCCTGATCCTCCAACCCCTTGATCTGATGGCTCAGCGCGGATTGCGTGATGTTCAGCTGATCCGCCGCACGGGCCAGGCCGCCGCATTCATGGATGGCCTTAATCGTACGCAGGTGTCGGAATTCGATGTGCATTGTAGTGCGGCTCATGTTGTTCTTGAGTAATATGAGTTTGTCTCACAATGCGCAAACTGGCACAAGGGCCACAGATAGGACCAGTGAGGCAGCCATGACGAAACCAGAAATTTCATTCGAGTTTTTCCCGCCGCAAACGCTCGAGGCCTCATTCCGCCTGTGGGATACGGTTCAGACGCTGGCCCCGCTTGAGCCGCGCTTTGTCTCGGTCACCTATGGGGCGGGCGGCACAACCCGCGAACTAACCCGCGATGCCGTGGCCACCCTGCACAAATCATCCGGCCTTCCTGTGGCAGCGCACCTGACCTGCGTGGACGCCTCGCGCCAGGAAACGCTGGAGATCGCCGACACATTCGCGCGTGCCGGGGTTCAGGACATTGTCGCCCTGCGGGGTGATCCGCCGAAAGGTCAGGATCGGTTCGTGCCGCATCCCGATGGGTTCGCAAACTCGGTCGAGTTGATCGAAGCCCTGGCTGAAACCGAAATGTTCAGCATCCGCGTCGGCGCCTATCCCGACAAGCACCCCGAGGCACAGGATTTTTCGGCTGATGTCGACTGGCTCAAGGCCAAGCTGGATGCCGGTGCGGACGAAGCCCTGACGCAGTTCTTCTTTGAGGCCGAGACCTTTTTCCGCTTCCGCGATGCCTGCGAAAAAGCCGGGATCGACAAGCCCATCGTGCCCGGCATCCTGCCCATCGAGAACTGGAAAGGTGCCCGCAATTTTGCCCGCCGCTGTGGTGCGCATATCCCTGACTGGGTCGAAAACGCCTTTGAAAAGGCGATTCGCGATAATCGAGAGGATCTGCTGGCCACAGCACTATGCACCGAACTGTGTTCGGACCTGATCGACGAAGGCGTGGACAAGCTACATTTCTATACCCTGAATCGGCCTGAACTGACGCGCGACGTGTGTTTTGCACTGGGTATTACTCCAAAGGCCGAATTGCAAAACGTCGCCTGATTTGATCCCTGTTGATTACTTTGCCCGGACCCTACCAAGGCTCCGGGCTTTTTTGCGGGATCACAAGTGCAACCGGGATGTGAACAATAGCGCGACCCCTTTCGAACTGTCCCCCAAATAGCGATAAATTTTTGATAAAGTTTGACAAATTCGTGAGCCTCCACACACTGAGTTCGCAGTGTTTGTTTAATGAGTGTTTTGGCTATGGAGCCTGTTGAAAAGATAAATGCACGCGTTGACGCGCTCGAAGCTTTGGGCTTGGACCAGAATGCAGGGTCCGACGATATCCGAGATGCTTGGCGCCACATCGCATTTCACGCACATCCAGACCACAGAAACGGCGATTGCACACATTTCGCGCGCGCCAAAGAGGCGTATGATTTTTTACGCCGCGAAGGGCTGACCGTCAAAGGACGTGCCACCGGCATGCCGCGCCGGCCGAAGCTACGCAAACGTGTCATTGAATTGGAAAGTGCCGATATCGACGCCTGCCGCGTGTTGCTGAACACAGCTCTGGCGCACAGCCCGGATGGCGCAAACCCGGAATCTCAGACCTCAATCGAAGCGGACCATGTCCCTGAAGCCGTTGGGTTCTATGGCCGTCATCTGACTTATTTTGTTCCAACACCGGTTTGTGAAGGGTCCAACCGGGTGGCGCTGCCAACCTCGGTTCTTGCCTCGGCCCGGCGGACGGAAACCGAAGTGCTGAGCTTTCAGTCGAACGATGCAGGCGCCGGAGAAGTCGTGGTTCCCGACACGATCACCGAACGAAAGTTTCCCGGCGCGAAAAGCGTTCGCATCAAGTTCGACGCGGATCAACAGATGCGCGACGACTTCTGGCTGGCTGGCTAACAGCAAAAACCCGGCCTAGTGTGGGCCGGGTTTAGCTTTGGTGAGTAGCGTATTAGTTTGCGATCGGACCTTCAGAGGTGAATTTCGGAATAACGCTGGTCGATGCGTCATCGCCTTCGATCCCCGGCCAGTTGCCTTCGGCCAGATTGATGTTGCCGGGGATATCCTCTTCAAAAAAGCCGACAACAACATCAGTGATGTTCAGGTACAGCTTGTCATCGACAATCCGCCACAGGTTCGGGTTCGCCGGAACCTTGCCACCACGCGATACACCGTAAGCGCAATGCCCATCATAGGCCGGGGCGTAATAGGCGGGGTTATCAAGAAACTTATCGCGGTTCTCTTCGGTCGAGAACGCCCAGGTGGCACCGTTATAGTCCGCTGTAATATCAGAACGGCCACGCACGGCCTCGGGCTGGGCTTGGCCAACCGGCGCCTGATCCAGGCCACGATAGGCGACAACGTCGTAACCCGACACGGCAAAACCGGTGCCGTCTACATACTGATCACCGGCGAAAGCCGGCTCGGCAAAGGCCAAAGCTGTCACGAAAGTCAGGGCAAAGCGTTTCATGTGGTAAATCCTTTTGTCCTCGGGGTTGGGCACTTGCTGAGAGAATAGATATTTTCGCCCCAATGGGCAGTCCTGCTCGCGCCGCTGTGACATCGCATGAAGAAATGTGAGAGGTCCGATCCCGAATGTTACAAAACTGCCCCAACATCCGGGGTTGGACTCGGGGCTTTGCAACATTAGCTGTTGAGACGGACATAAACTTTACCAGAACGCAGCTGAGAAAGACGATAGATGAGCGAGCAATCCCCATACACGCCCCCCGCAGTCTGGACATGGGACAGCGAAAGCGGTGGTCGATTTGCCAATATCAACCGACCCATTGCCGGAGCGACCCACGACAAGGACCTGCCGGTCGGAAAGCATCCATTGCAACTTTATTCACTGGCTACCCCAAACGGTGTCAAAGTCACAGTGATGCTGGAAGAACTACTGGCGCTGGGTCACGAAGGTGCCGAATACAACGCATGGCTGGTTAATATCGGCGAGGGGGACCAGTTCAGCTCGGGCTTTGTCGACGCCAATCCGAACTCAAAAATCCCTGCGCTTTGGGACCGCTCGGGTGATGCGCCTGTGCGTGTTTTCGAAAGCGCCTCGATCCTGTTCCATTTGGCCGAAAAGTTCGATGCTTTCCTGCCGAAATCGGGTCAGGAACGCACCGAGGTGATGAACTGGGTATTTTGGCAGATGGGCAGTGCGCCTTATCTTGGCGGCGGTTTTGGCCATTTCTACGCCTATGCGCCTGAGAAATGGGAATACCCGATCAACCGCTTCGCGATGGAGGCCAAACGGCAACTGGACGTGCTGGACCGGCAGCTGGCTGAAAACGCTTATATTGCAGGCGAACTCTATACCATTGCTGATATGGCCATCTGGCCCTGGTATGGCCAACTGGTGTTGGGCCGCCTCTACAGCGCCGCCGAGTTCCTGGATGTCGAGTCCTATAAAAATGTGATGCGGTGGGCCAAGGCGATCGACGCGCGCCCCGCTGTTCAGCGTGGCCGCATGGTCAACCGTGCGTTTGGTGAGCCGCATACGCAGCTGCACGAACGCCATGACGCAAGCGATTTCGACACCCGCACACAAGACAAGCTGGAAGCAGCAGCAGAATAGTCGCGACGCCCCGCGGTTCGTTGGATCGCGGGGCTTGCCTGACCACCTATTTCAAAATTGGTGGCTTATCCGGGTTACTGCCCGGCGTAACCTGTTCGATGACCCGCGCCTCGGGCTGTGGCAAGTCGAACCGTAAGCCAACCCGTGCCAGTGCCGCTGATGCTGGATCATGCAGGCCAAAAAAACCAACATCCATCGCCCCAGCCTCGATCCCGGAAAAGGTCAGTGCCTCGGACGCGGCTTTGGCCAGTGCGGGCTCAGCCCCCTCAACCGCGCCGACAAAACCAAGAAGGTGGCCCATGCCGCCCTCTTCCGTCTTGGTCCCAACAAGAAACGCAGCTTCGGCCAAGCCGACGGCTGTGGCCAGCTTCGTGTCCAGCGCTGTCAACAGATCATCCGGCATGCCCTTTGGCGGCAGGAACTCTGCCAGACGTTGCTGTACCTTTTCTGGTGCATGTTCCAACGTGGTGGCCAGCCAGCCCAGCGCTTCGGCCGGGATCAGCATGGATGAAGGTGCGACCTCAAGGTTCAGACCCAGCCCGATCCCCTGCCCTGCCAGCATCGTCGACAGCACCCGCCCCGACAGCGCGACGTAAGGCACGGGACGTTCCGCAAATCGGGCCAAACGGTCGTGGCGATCAAAGGCCAGTACAAAGCGGCCATCCGCAACATCGAACAGCTCGGGCAAGATATTCTCGTCCTGCGCTTCTTCGGCCAGCAACAGAAACAGCTCAGAGTCTGCCAGGCGCTCAAAAAACCGCAGACGCGCCGCGTCATCCTGCGGATTTGCCTCCATCGTGGCATGGGCGGCGTCAAGGGCCGTGGCGTCAGTCATTCAGAACCTCTTGCACCCGCGCACGCAGAACCGGCAGCAGTTCAGCTTCGAACCACGGGTTTTTCTTTAGCCATGCCGTATTCCGCCAAGACGGATGAGGCAAGGGAAAGACGCGCGGCGCATGGTCTCGCCAGTTGCGCACGGTTTCGGTCACGGCCGTACGTACACCCAAGTGATATTTGTGCGCATGCCCCCCGACCAGAACCGTCAGCGGTACCTCGCCTAACTCATCCATCACCCTGTCATGCCATGTCTTTCCGCAGATGGGCGGTGGTGGTAGGTCGGCTTTACGCTCGTTATATCCAGGAAAGCAAAAGGCCATCGGAACGATCGACACGCGGGCGCGGTCATAGAATACGGCCTCGTCAATCCCCAGCCAGTCCCGCAGACGGTCGCCAGAGGGATCGGTGAACGGACGCCCCGAGGCATGGACCCGCGCGCCAGGCGCCTGCCCTGCGATCAACAATGGCGTACCAGACCGAAACCAGACCACCGGACGCGGCTTATGCGCGGTAAACGTGGTCTGAAACCTGTCTGCGCAAATACGGCAGGCCTCAATTTCTTTCTGTAGCGAATTCATCAGATCGCAAGACTTCCTGCATCAAATTGGTTGACGGTCGAAAGGAAAGATAGTCAACGGACACCCCAAGGCCAACAGATGCAAAAGTCACAAAACCAACAGCACAGCGACGGTACGCATTGATCATTTGTTTCACAATTCGACATAATGTAGCCAACATGGACCAATAAATTTGTCGATGGTTTACCAACCTGGGCGGTGTACCAAACAAACGCCCGAGCAGCAGGCCGTGAATGCTTGAGTTTGAGAATGTCAGTAAGTCCTTTTGGACCGGGACCCGCCGCAAGGTGATCCTGGATCGGGTCTCGTTCCAGATCGAACTGGGCCGGTCGATTGGCATATTGGCCCCAAACGGCACCGGCAAGACGACATTGATCAACATGATGGCCGGGCTGGAAAAACCGGATGAAGGTGTGATCCGCAAATCCTGCCGCATCTCGTTCCCGATGGGGTTTTCCGGCGGTGTGGTCAAAAAGCTTTCGGCCCTGGAAAACGCCCGCTACATCGCCAAAATCTATGGAATGGATCCCGACTATGTCGAGGCGTATTGCAGCTGGCTGTGCAATCTGGGTGAGTATTTCAACCAGCCTATCGGGACCTATTCATCCGGTATGCGGGCTCGCTTTACCTTTGCTCTGATGCTGGCGCTGGATTTTGACATGTACCTGATTGATGAGGGCATGCCCTCATCCACGGATGTAGAATTCAACCGAAAAGCAGGTGACATCCTGCGAGAGCGTTTGCGGACAACCACACTGGTGATCGTGTCCCACAATCCCGACGTTCTTGAGAAATTTGCACAGCAGGCGGCCGTTCTATTGGACGGTCAGCTTTACATGTTCGACACCTTGGAAGAGGCACGACAGTTATATGACTACCAAACCCAAGGCTAAAAAATATCGCTGGCGCCGCAATCGTCAGGGCTCGGGTTCCGCAGACGCACGGGCCGACGCGATTTCGCGCATCAGAAAAGCGACGCAACCGTCTGAGGCGGCAAATAACCCGTCTCCCTCGACCGATATTGAAGCGATCAAGCGCGAAGGGCTAACCGGTCGCCAACTGCGTGTGGCGCGTCGTCTGGCCCAGAAAAACGGGCTTGCTGCAACGTCGGATTACGACGCGGTGCGGCTATTGCGTAAAAAGGGCATCGATCCGTTCGAACGTGCCAACTTGCTGGATTTGGCAGCCGAAAAAACAGGTTCGAATGATCAGGCAAAGGACAAGATCAAGATCCAGTTGCCGCAGACGATTTCGGACTCTTCCCAAGACCTGACCGGTCCGGAGCTAACGCCAGCCGAGCGGCGAAATCTTGAAATCGGTGAAATTCAGAAGGACATCGCACGCCGCCGCAAACGCAAGCTGTTTGCGCTGTTTGCGCGTCTGGCAGCCTTTGTACTGCTGCCGACCCTGATTGTGGGCACCTATTTCTATCGGTACGCAACACCGATGTACGCCAGCGATTCCGCCTTTTCAATCTTGCAGGCAGACGGCGGCGGGGCGTCCTTTGGTGGGTTTCTTGCAGGCACTCAATTCGCCACTGCACAAGATTCCGTTGCCACGCAGGAATTTTTGGAATCCAAAGACGCGCTGGTGCGACTTGAGAACGACACCAATTTTTCCGAAATCTTCAAGCAGGATTGGATCGATCCGATTCAACGCCTGCCGCAGGATGCATCTCTTGAGGATACCTATAAGCTTTACAAGCGGATGATTACCATTGGGTACGACCCCAGCGACGGTATCATCCGGATGGAAGTTGCGGCACCAAGCCCCGAGATTTCAGTCGAACTTTCCAATCTTCTACTGTCCTATGCCGAGGAAACCATCAACGGTCTGACCGAATTGAAACGCGAAGACCAAATGCGCGATGCCCGGGCCGGTTTTGAATTGGCTCAGAACGAACGCCGGAAAGCTCAGGAGGAACTGATCGAGCTGCAGCTTCAGGGGGCGGTTTTGGACCCAGAAAACGTCCTCCTTGGCCTGCGCGAACGGATCAACGTAATCGAAATCGAATTGCAGGAAAAAGAACTGCAACTGGCCGCACTTTTGGACAACTTGCGCCCAAACCAAGCCAAAGTGGATGGTGTCCGTGCGGACATTCAACGACTTGAAGTTGCCCTGGCAGAACTGAACGCCGAAATGCTGGACGCGTCAGCAGGCGAAAACTCGCTGGCGCGTTTAAGCGTGCGAATTCAGATGGCCCAGGCCGACCTTGTGGCTCGTGATTTGATGCTGCAAACCGCAATGGAACAGATGGAAACCACACGGACCGAAGCCAACCGCAAAGTGCGTTATCTGACGGTTTCAGTGAACCCGGTCGCCAGTGAGGAACCCAGCTATCCGCGCAAGTTTGAAAATACGATTTTGGCTTTCCTATTGTTTGCTGGTATCTACCTGATGATCTCGCTTACCGCGTCGGTCCTTCGTGAACAGGTATCCTCGTAAGACACATGAAACATGTAAAAATCTCCGATCTCACGGTCGGTAATGATCTGCCTCTGACGATCATTGCCGGCCCCTGCCAACTTGAAACCGCCGATCACGCCCAGATGATCGCAGGCAAAATGAAAGAGGCCTGCGACGCCGCCGGTGCTCAGTATGTGTTTAAAGGCTCGTTCGACAAGGCTAACCGCACCTCTGTAAACGCTGCTCCTGCACTGGGCCTCGACAAAGGTTTGGCAGTGCTGCAATCGGTAAAGGACAGCATTGGCGTGCCAGTCACCACGGATGTGCATGAGAAGGAACAATGCGCGTCCGTTGGCGAGGTGTGTGACATCCTGCAAATCCCCGCTTTCCTTTGCCGTCAAACCGCCCTTCTAAAATCCGCAGGCGCAACAGGCGCGGTGGTCAACGTCAAAAAAGGTCAGTTCCTGGCCCCTTGGGACATGCAGAACGTCGCGGCCAAGATCGAAAGCACCGACAATCACAACATCATGCTGACGGAACGTGGTGTCAGCTTTGGCTACAACCGCCTCGTGGTGGACATGCAATCTCTGCCGGAAATGGCTCGCACCGGGTACCCGGTGATAATGGACGCCACCCACACTGTGGCTCAGCCCGGTGGATTGGGAGGTGCATCCGGTGGTCAGCGCGAATTTGCGCCCGTTATGGCACGCTCGGCTGTTGCCGTTGGTGTAGCCGGTGTATTCATGGAAACACACCAAGATCCGGACAACGCCCCCTGTGATGGCCCCAACATGATCTATCTGGATCAAATGCCTCAATTGATTGACACATTGATGCGCTTTGATGCATTGGCCAAAGCCAACCCGATTCAGATTTAAGCAAGAGCGATAGTATGACCAAACCCATCCCCGAGGTGACTCCGAACACCTGGAGTTTTCTGCGCGACCCGATGATCAAACCCACCGGGTTTCGCGAATATGACGCCCGTTGGAAATACCCCGAAGAGATCAATCTGCCGGGCATGACGGCGCTGGGGCTGGGTTTGGGCACTCAGATGCGCAAGCGTGGAATCGCGCCTGTGATCGCGGTCGGCAACGACTATCGCGACTATTCGCTGGCAATCAAGAATGCGTTGATCCTGGGCCTGATGCAGGCCGGAATTCAGGTCAAGGATATCGGCCCGGCACTGAGCCCTATGGCCTATTTCGCCCAGTTCCATCTGGATGTCCCTGCCGTGGCCATGGTCACCGCCAGCCACAACCCGAACGGCTGGACCGGCGTGAAGATGGGCTTTGAACGCCCGTTAACTCACGGCCCGGACGAGATGTCGGAATTGCGCGACATTGTTCTGAATGGCGAAGGCGTCCCCCACGAAGGGGGTTCGTACGAATTCGTGGACGGCGTGAAAGAGGCTTATATCGACGATCTGGTTGGCGACTTCAAAATGTCCCGGCCCCTGAAAGTCGTCTGTGCGACGGGTAATGGTACAGCGTCAGCCTTTGCGCCCGAGATTTTCGAACGGATGGGGGTCGAAGTCGTGCCCAGCCACAACCGGCTGGACTACACCTTCCCCAACTACAACCCTAATCCTGAAGCCATGGAGATGTTGCACGACATGGCCAACACCGTGAAATCCAGCGGCGCCGACATGGCGCTGGGATTTGACGGTGACGGAGATCGCTGCGGTGTTGTCGATGACGAGGGTGAAGAGATTTTCGCAGACAAGGTCGGCGTGATCATGGCCCGCGATCTGGCCAAGCTGTACCCCAACGCGACCTTTGTGGCGGACGTCAAATCAACCGGGCTGTTTGCCAGCGACCCCGAGTTGCAGGCCCACGGCGTCAAAGCCGATTACTGGAAAACCGGCCATAGCCACATGAAGCGCCGGGTTAAAGAAATCAATGCTCTGGCAGGGTTCGAGAAATCGGGCCACTACTTCCTGGCAGAGCCGATCGGGCGCGGCTATGACTGCGGCATGCGGGTCGCGGTCGAGATCTGCAAACTGATGGATCGCAACCCGGACAAAAGCATGTCGGACCTGCGCAAGGCGTTGCCAAAAACCTGGTCGACGCCGACCATGTCGCCCTATGCCGCCGATACCGAGAAATACGACATTCTCAAACGGTTGGTGGACAAGCTGGTTGCCAAGGCCGATGCGGGTGAAACCCTGGCAGGCCGCGCGGTCAAAGAGGTCGTCACCGTCAATGGCGCCCGCGTTATTCTGGACAATGGCAGCTGGGGGCTGGTGCGGGCGTCCTCGAACACGCCAAACCTGGTTGTGGTCTGTGAAAGCAGCGAAAGCGAAGAAGAAATGCGCGCCATATTTGCCGATATCGACGCCGTCATCCGGACTGAACCCGGCGTTGGGGATTACGACCAAACCATCTGATTTGGGATCGGGGCGCCTAAGGCGCCCCGCCCTTTAATTTCCGCCCAACAGTTTGAACAAGCCTTTCTTGGCCTCTTCTTCCAGCTTATTTTTCAAAGCATCCTCGACACTTTCACTGTCAGTCACTGCCGTACCCAGTTCATCACCCACTTTGTCCAGAACCTTTTGCTTGGCGTCGTCCTCAAGGTCTTTTAGCTGACCTTCGGCGGCGGCCTCGATCACTTTGGACAAATCGGGTTGGATCGAAGGGTCGCTCCACGGCCCGACAATCCGCACTGGAACCGAAAGACCCTGCCCCGAGTTGGCCCGCAGCGCGGTTGGGGTAAACAGATAGTCGATCCTGCGTGCGCCGATATTGACCTTGCCCGTCCCATCTGCACGGAAATTGTCCAGTGACATCAGCAGGTCGTTATTGGTCAGCACACCCTGATCAATGGTAAAATTGGCTGTCAGGCTGTTGAACACGGTTGTCCCACCCGAACCTTTGCCGCGCCCCATCAGGCGATCCAGATCAAAACCCGAAATCACGCCCTGCCCCACATTCAGATTGCCCGTGCCACTGAGGGATCGCATGATCTGGTCTTCGGTCTGCCCGACGCCTAGAAATTCAAACTCACCCGTTCCTGTACCCGTAAAACGCTCAATCCCGGCAAGGGTGGACAGGGCTTGTTGAACGTTCATGTTTTTCGCCTTCAGCTTACCGCCGACTGACAGGCCATTGCGGTTGTTGGCCACCACCTGCCCGTTAACCTGACCCGAGAACAAAGTGGCCGGGTTCATCTGCAACACAGCACGGGACCGGTCGAGTATCAGCGTCAGGTCGCTGGCTCCCAGTTCTATGTCGGGCAGGACAATGGACGAGGCCGTCAGGCGTATTTCCCCATTGGCCAGCGACAGGGCCGAGGCATCAATCGGGGCCTTGGACCACCCACTGTCGGGCGAGGACGCCGTTCCCGACCCACCCCCGCTCGACGCCGGCGCGTCATTGAAACGTGACAGGTCAATATCCCCACTCTTGAGCCGCGCGGTGATTTTCGGCGGATCCGAAATCTCGATATCCGTTTCTCCGGTAAAGCGGTTGTGGTCCAACTGCGCCACCATGTTGCGCAGTGAAATACGGCCCTCGCTGGTATAGGTCATCTGCCCAGACACATCGGCCTTGCGGCCCAATCCCAGCGGCACCCCGACACCCGCCTGTCCAAAAGCGGCCAGCATTTCCTCGGTGTTCCTGGTTTTGACCGCAAGCGCGCCGTCCATTTCTCCAGCAAGGTTGACGCGGCCATCGAACCCAACCTCGCCGCCCGGCGCGGTCAGAGCCAATTTCAAAGGTGCGACCGCCCCGGATGCATAGGTCGGCAGGTCCGGTATTTCGAGGTCAACTTTCACGTGGCCGCCCGGCACTGCCATCCGCGCCTCCATGACCATGGGTGAGGTCGGCCCCGGCCAGCTGGCCGACAGATCAACGTTTGAGAAGTTGAATTTCGTTGCGCCATTTTCGATGTAAACCAACTGTGCATTGGTCAGTTCCAGACGGTCCAGCGTCACGGCACCTTGCGGCGATGCAGATGACGCGCTGGTATTGCTTCCGGTCGTCGCCTGCGAGGCAACCGGAGCGCTTAATTCCCAATTGCCGCGTCCATCGGATAACTCGAGCCTCAAAACCGGATTATCCGCGACAACCCGCCTTATCCGTAAATCTCCGTTCAGCAGCGCCGAAGCATCCACGCCGACGGCAAGGCTTTCGGCGCTGAGCATCGGTTCGGACCCGGCCCAGGGTGCGTTGCCAAACGTGACAGGGCCGGTCTCCATCCCCAGAACGGGCCAGAACGACAGGTTCACATCCCCCGACAAGGTCAGGTCGCGCCCCGTTTCGCTTTTGACCTGTTCCGCCAGAATCGCCGCCAGCTTATCCCCCGGCATCAGCAATAAGGCGCCGATGACCAACCCGATTGCGGCCACGAATAAGAAGAGTATGCGCACCAGCCACTTCATTTTTCTGCTCTCCGCTTATTTGGCATGCGTTGAAAAGATCATCCAAAGCCCAGCCCGTATTTGCAAGAGGAAGCGTTCCCCACTATATGCCGCGCCATGAGCACGAACCCACCAAACCTCCGCCCTGACCTGGCGCCCGCCGCCAGGATGCCTGATACGCCACGTACCAACCAACCAACCATTGGTATGGTGTCGCTGGGCTGCCCCAAGGCCTTGGTCGATAGCGAGCGGATTTTGACCCGTCTTCGTGCAGAAGGGTACGGCATTTCGCCAGATTATTCCGGGGCCGATGCCGTAATCGTGAACACTTGCGGGTTCCTCGACAGCGCCAAGGCTGAGTCTCTGGACGCCATTGGCGAGGCTTTGGTAGAAAACGGCAAGGTCATTGTGACCGGCTGCCTGGGGGCCGAGCCCGACTATATCCGTGAACACCACCCGCGCATTATGGCCGTGACCGGGCCGCATCAATACGAACAGGTGCTGGATGCGGTGCATTCAGCAGTTCCCCCCGATCCTGATCCATTCGTTGATCTACTGCCCGCCGCCAGCGTGCAGTTGACCCCGCGCCATTACAGCTATCTCAAGATATCCGAGGGCTGTAACCACAAGTGCAAATTTTGCATCATCCCAGACATGCGCGGGAAACTGGCCAGTCGTCCCGCCCACGCCATATTGCGTGAGGCCGAAAAGCTGGTCGACAATGGCGTGCGCGAGTTGCTGGTGATCTCGCAGGATACCTCGGCCTATGGGCTGGACCGGAAATACGATGTGAACCCGTGGAAGGACCGTGAGGTGCGCAGCCACATTACCGATCTGGCGCGTGAGCTGGGGCAGCTGGATGCCTGGGTTCGTCTACACTATGTCTACCCCTACCCGCATGTGCGCGAGCTGATCCCCCTGATGGCCGATGCCGGGTGCAACATCCTGCCCTATCTAGACATTCCGTTCCAACATGCCCACCCGGACGTTCTGAAACGCATGGCCCGCCCGGCGGCAGCGGCGAAAACACTGGACGAGATCGCAGCATGGCGCGCGACCTGCCCCGATATCACCCTGCGCTCGACCTTTATCGTCGGCTATCCCGGCGAGACCGAGGCTGAGTTCCAGACGCTTTTGGATTGGATGGATGAGGCGCAATTGGATCGCGTGGGATGCTTCCAATACGAAAACGTGGATGGCGCACGCTCGAACGATCTGCCCGACCATGTTCCGGCCGAGATCAAACAAGAGCGCTGGGAACGGTTCATGGAGAAGGCACAGGCGATCTCCGAGGCAAAGCTGGCCGCAAAGGTCGGCCAGACCATCGAGGTGATCGTGGACGAGGTCGATGGCGAAGCCGCCACTTGCCGCACCAAATCCGACGCGCCCGAGATCGATGGGAATCTGTTTATCGACGAAGGGTTTGAAACCCTCAACCCTGGCGACATCGTCTCGGTCGAGGTCGATGAGGCTGGCGAATATGACCTTTGGGGCAAGCTGACCTGATCCGGTCACCCCTGCTGGGCAAAGCGTGAGGCAAGTTTATTGGCGTTTTGCGCCAGACTCGCGGATTATGACGGGACATACCGCCTTATAGGAAGGAAGTTCCAATGTCCTGCCTACGCCCCTTTGGCCTGAAATGCATAACGGTTATACTTGCTGCCCAACTTTATGCCGTTCCCGCTGTTGCGGACAACGTCCGCGCGGGCGGTTTCATAATTATTGGGTCCGAACCGCTGAGCCTGCATCTGCGCAGCAAACACCATGTACAGCGATACTATGGCGCACCTAAAGTCTATCATCGGTCCAGCAAACACAAACATCAAACCAAGCCGAAAGTGTACCACCACAAGAGCAAACCCAAGGTTCATTACGTCAAACCGGTCAAACGACACCACCGGTCAAGGCAAGCGTTCAGCAACAAACATGCCTCGCCATATTACCTTCCACGGAGTTACGGAATTCAAAACCGGGGATATCGCTATGGTACAAAACGGCGGTGGTATTGATGGCTTCAGAACAGGCTTAGAAGCCCGATGACCCAAGCCAATCCCGCCGCCAAAGCCGTTAACGCAACAGCAGCACTGGCGGCGTCCTTGGCCTGCCCCGCCAGTTTATTGTGATCGGTCGAGGTGTGATCGACAGCGCGCTCAATCGCGGTATTGAACAGCTCGGCCACCAAAACAAGCAGGCCAAATATCAGGATCAGGGCGCGTACCCCTTCACCGAGCGGCAAACAAACGGCCAAAGCAGCCGAGACCAGATTTGCCCAAACCCAGGCGCGGAACGAATACTCTTCACGCCAGGTCGCGACCAGCCCTTGCCAGCTCCAACGCGTTCGATCCTTGAGATGTGTAAGAAGGTTTCTCATCAGCCTTCAACTTTTCGGTGTACGGAACTGAAGCCGCATTGATTTATGGAGGGCAAGAAAAAACCGCCCCGAGGGCGGTTTTTTGTCGAGAATGTGCGGGCAGCCTTAAAAACGGGCCACCCGCGGAATAGTTATTGTGCGACCGGATTACAGACGGTCTGGCCTGCTTCTGTTGTGGCCAGCTCAGTTCCTGCCGGGCAGCTAGGTGTGCCGAATTTGTCGTACTCAGGCGTGATATAAACCGGCGCCGGTTCTTCCTGCTGCGAGCAAGCAGCCAAAACAAGGGCAAATGCACCAACGGCAGCAAATTTGAGTTTCATGTCCGTCATTCCTCTATTAATTTCCTGATATTGCCCAAGAATCCGGGGCCGGTCTCACAATACGACTTGAATGGCATATTTGCAACGAATTCGATCACGCGATCGTGAAGAAAGGCGAAACAACGCCGGTAACCCCCTCAGAAACAGCGGATTTATGAGCATAGGCTACCGATTTTCGCGTATCGCTCTACACTGGTAGAGTGACATCAGCAAAAGACGGAGTAGCCACATGTCTGACAGCCCCACCATCGCGCAAAAAGGTCCCTTCCCGGTCGAGGTGATCGAAGGGAAAAGCTATTTCTGGTGCGCATGCGGCCAATCCAAACGGCAGCCGTTTTGCGATGGATCGCACAAAGACACCGGGTTCGAACCGGTCAAGTACACGGCAGACAGTAGCAAAAAAGTCTTTTTCTGTGGCTGCAAACACAGCGGGAATCCTCCGCTGTGCGACGGGTCGCATTCCAAACTGTAATCAGGTCTTCAACGCGTTCAACAGATCAGCGTTGGCACAGAATTCGGGTGCGGTATGGGCCTCGGATTGTTGTTCAGACAACCAGATGGCACATTGGTTGCTGCACTGCGATGCCCGGCAGCGTGTTACCAGTTCGGCATAGCGATCCGGTGTCAGCCGTTTCTCTGCCATGGCTTCGGTCAACGAGATTTTCATACATCGCGCCACCGAACGGGTTAGCCAAAAGTGTTTTTCGACATCCCCCAAAGAATTTCGCGCCATCAGTTTTCCTGCTTTGATCATGTTTTCAACACAGCAAACCGGTGTTGGTTTCTGCTAGTCTGTAGGTCACCTATCGCGTCCGGTGACCACTCTCATGCAGCATGAAACCTTCCTGTCGTTAAGGCTGCAGTTTTCGGAGCATTTCCTGATTGCGGCAGTATTCCGGCGTTTGGCCCGCCTGCGCGGGCTGCTGTAGGAAGCTCTGGCAATGATTGGGATTTGCACAGCCCGTACACCTCAGAACAGCATCGGAAAGCTGATCGATCGAAACATCACCTTCAATCGCGGATTGCTGCAAATCCACACCAAGTTTCGTAGCCATCTGATCTACAAGACCTGCATGGAATTTCAAGACTTCTTGATCGGGCATGAGAGGTCCTTTCCTGCCATCTGTCCAGAACAGGATATCTCAGCCCGGTGCTTGGGCCTTTGACTCACATCAAGGCCTGGCACTGATGTGATCCAGATAGGCTCGGGTCGCGTCCTGCACGCGCCTAAATCGATCCCCACCCAGCTTTTTTCCGCCGTACCAGCGGGTGACGATGACCACATGACTGTCCAGCCCGGCCCGTTCAAGCATCCTTAGAATCACCATGCCCGCACCGCTTTCCCCGTCATCGGCCTTCAACGCCCCGGTCGGCAAAATGGCCGCCCAGGTGTTGTGCGTGGCTTTGGCATAAGCCTTGTCTGCCTTGAGCTCCTGCAAGACTGCATCAACATCGGCCCGCGTGCCAACGGCTGCGCCTGTTACCGCGTATTTCGACCCCCGGTCCGTCAGGATAACGCCCAGCCGTGTCAGGGACGTCATTGCGTCAAACCCAATTGTCTTGCGGTTTCAAGAACGATCTGAACCCGGTCGGCATTTGGGGGGTGCGTGCCCAGAAACTGATCCCCCGGATCGGGAAGGCGATCAAAGTATTTGGCGCCGATTAAAGGGTTGTATCCCGCGTTATGGGTGATGATCGTGCCCAGTTGGTCCGCCTCCAGCTCGAACGCTTTCACGTTTACCTGCACACCCAACTCAGCCCCCAATTTCTGCGTGCGTTCAAGGTCTTTGCCTTCCTCGCCATGCAGCTTGCCCAATTCGCTGAAGATTGCGGCACTTTCCTGGGCGTTTTTCGACTGCCGGGCTATGTGTCCCAAAACATGATGCGCTGCCTCGTGCCCCATGACAAACGCCAGTTCATCAGGATTCTTCGCAGATTGGATCATAGAACGTGTGAATATGATTACCGGCTGATTGTCATCATCCAGAGTCTGAAAGGCATTTGCCGGTGCGCGCGGGTTCAGGTCGACCAATATCGTGAAATCGCAATTTTCGACCTTGGCCTGGCGCAGACATTCGGCGCGGGCTTCGTCGCCGACCTGACGGCTGATATCCCGAAACGCGGCGGCGTCGACCTGAAATTCACTCGAATCCAGCGACCATTCATTTGCCGGTTGAACACGCAGAACACCAGCACTGCAGGCCGTCAGCACCAGAGGAAACAGCAAATAGATCAGACGGCGCATTTATATTCCTTTGAAACGGTGGTCCCGTTTGAAAAACCATAGCGCGACACCTGGGGGACCGCCACCGTCGGATTGCACGGGAACGGGTTGCATTGCCGCCTTGCTCCCTGCACTCTGCCTATATGTTTTCGATTGAGCATGAATTCGACTCGACAGTCATTACTCTGGTGGACGAAGGCCCCAAACCTTTGCAAGAGGATGTCGTCATCAACAGCTTCGCCGAATGTGTGACGCTTGAGCAGCTGGACCCACGCACAGACAAGATCCAGAAAATAACCTTGTCGCCCGAGCAGGTCCGCGATCTGGCCGCTGCGCTGGATTTGCCGGAAGGGGTGTATCAAATCCACGAAAGACCCAGTCAAGGCGCATAGACAAACAGCTTGTCCCGCGCAGTCTGCCCTTGTTTTAGGGTCAGCGTCGAAGGGGCCACCTGCATGGCCGTGGCCAGTATCCGGCGCACAGCTTCGTTGGCTTTGCCGTTTTCGGGCGGCACAGTGACCGTAATGCGGATTACGCCCTTGTCCATCGTGATGCTGTCCTTTGCGGCTTTCGGCGTGACCCGGACCGGAACGGCCGTACCAGGGGTGGCATAGGCGCTTAGGTCGGGTATGTCGCGCAGTTTCGGCCTGGCCATCTTTTCACCTCTTGCCTGTAAACACCCTTGCATGGGGCACCGGGGAATGAAAATGATCCGGCCTATCCAGCTGATTGCACTTGAAACGCGCCAGATACTCAACCAGATACAGACTGCCCATGTAAAGGAAGTTAACATATGTCCTTGAAAAACCCGGCTGCCTTGGAATTTCTGCAATCGCGTCGGTCTCGCCCTGCCAAAACGTTGATTGCTCCGGCTCCGACGCGGGATGAGCTGTTGCCGCTTTTGACCGCCGCCGCCCGCAGCCCCGATCACGGAAAGCTGGAACCGTGGCGCTTTATCGTGCTTGAGAAAGGCGCAATGCCGCGCCTGTCCGGGTTGACGCACGGGCGGGGCGTTGCCCTGGGCAAGTCGCCCGAGGACATCGCAAAAGCGCAAAGCCAGTTTGATATGGGCCATCTAGCCGTTGCCGTGGTCGAGGTGCAGAAACCATCCGAAAAAATCCCGGCGATTGAACAGACCTATTCGGCTGGTGCTGTCTGTCTGGCCTTACTGAACGCGGCGCTTGCAGCGGGTTGGGGGGCGAACTGGTTGTCCGGCTGGCAAACCCATGATCCCGAATTCTGCCGTCAAGCCTTTGGCTTGCAAGACAACGAGCGCATCGTTGGCCTGATCCACATTGCTACCGAAGGCACGGCCCCGCCAGAACGCCCTCGCCCGGATGTGGCAGCGCTGACCGAATGGGTCGAGGAATGATGATCCTCAACGCGTTTTTTGCGGCGCTTGGTCAGATCGGAGACCCCAAGTTCCGCGCAGTCCTGCTGCGTGGCATAGGTCTGACGGTCGCGCTGTTGATCGCGGCCTGCGCTGGTGCGATTTGGTTAATCAACAGGCTGTCCGGGAATGAGATTTCGCTGCCCTGGATCGGCGCAGTCCCGTGGTTGAACGATGTTCTGAATTATTCCGGCATCTTTGTGGTGCTGATTCTGCCGGTGTTTCTGATGATGCCAATCGCCTCGGCGATTACGTCTTTGTTTCTGGAAGAGGTCGCGCAGGCGGTCGAGGATAAACACTATCCCACCCTGCCCGCCGTTCCAGGCATCCCGTTCAACGAAGGGTTAAGGGATGCGGTTAGCTTCATGGGCGTGCTGGTTGTTGCCAACCTGCTGGCGCTGATCCTCTATGCGATGTTCCCACCACTGGCGCCGTTTATTTTCTGGGCAATGAACGGGTTTCTGCTGGGTCGGGAGTATTTCACGCTTGCCGCGATGCGACGTATCGGGCGGGACGGCGCGCGCAAGCTGCGCGCCAAACACTCCGCCACCATTTGGCTGGCCGGCACCTTGATGGCCATTCCCCTCTCGGTGCCGCTGGTGAATCTGGTGATCCCAATCCTCGGGGTTGCCACTTTCACCCATATCTATCACAAGCTGTCAGGTCTTTCGACCTGACGCTCAGTTCCGCGGTTCCAGTTGGTTCAGCCAGTCGAAATCGCGCACCGAGATCACACCAGAGATGATAATCCCGGCAATAACAGCCCAGAGCACCACCGAAATCCCGGTGGTGATCCACATCTTTTTCTTCATGTGATGCACCTCCGGCGCACCCGCATGGGTGCCCGGAACGATATCACCCAGATCGCCTTGCGTTTTGATACGGATGGGCAACACAACCAACAGCGTCATGAACCAGATGACGGCAAACAATACCAGTGCAGCAGTGATCGTCATGACAGCCTCGCTTGATTAAACCTGTTCTAGTTCGACCAGGCAGCCGTTAAAGTCCTTGGGGTGCAAGAACAGTACCGGCTTGCCATGCGCGCCGATCTTCGGCTCGCCCGATCCCAGAACGCGGGCACCGGTTTCCTTTAAGTGATCACGGGCAGCGATGATGTCTTCGACCTCATAGCAAACATGGTGGATTCCGCCTGCCGGGTTCTTTTCCAGAAAGCCGTTGATCGGGCTGTTTTCACCCAGCGGGTACAGCAATTCGATCTTGGTGTTGGGCAGTTCGATGAACACAACGGTAACGCCATGATCGGGCTCATCCTGCGGCGCACCGACCTTGGCGCCCAGTGCATTGCTATATTGCGCGGACGCGGCCTCAAGATCGGGTACGGCAATGGCGACGTGGTTCAGACGACCAATCATTGAACTCTCCTGTGTTCTGCGTTGCCGCGGTTATGGGGGCAGTTTGGCCAAAGAACAAGTGCGCCAAATTGCCGTTAACCCTGTGTTAGCCAGAAGTTCCTAGCTTAGGGCATCTGCTGATTAGGAGTTCTGCCATGGACGATTCGAGCCCCTTCGCCTCACCCGCGCAGCCGACGGCCACGCGGCCTCTGCTGGGTCAAACCATTCTGGTTGTCGAAGACAGCCGCTTTGCCTGTGACGCGATCCGGCTGATGTGCCTGCATAGCGGTGCGCGTATCCGGCGGGCGGATTGCCTGACCTCGGCTCGGCGCCACCTGCAGATCTATCGCCCTTCTGTCATTCTGGTGGATATCGGCTTGCCAGATGGGTCCGGTGCCGACCTGATTGCCGAATTGGCCGAAGCAACCCCACGTATCGGCGCTATTCTGGGCATGTCCGGCGACGATCACAGTCAGGAGGCTGCGTTGCAAGCAGGTGCCGATGGGTTTTTGAACAAACCCCTGAAATCACTTTCTCATTTTCAGCAGTTCATTCTGGAAAACCTGCCCCAGGATCGTCGACCCAACAACCTGCACGCCATTCGGGATGAGGTTATCCACCCGGACCCGATGGCCTATCAAGACGACATGGCCCATATCGCAGATGTACTGGCCGGGCCGAACGATCATCGCACTTTGGATTATGCGGCCCAATTCCTGATCGGCGTTGCCCGGGATGCCGAGGATACGGTTCTGGCGGATGCCGCGCAGAAACTGGCCGAAACGCGCGCAGGCGGAGGACCAGTTACGGCGCTGGCCGCAAAGGTCGCCGGCATCGTTCAGGCGCGACTGGAACAGCGCGAGGCGATCTGAATTGATAACGGCGTATTTTCTGACATCCACGATCCTGACGATCTGGGCCTATTCTCAGACCCGTGCAACAGCCCGGAACATCCGTGTTGCACGCGGATCAAAATTCTGTCCGTTGACCGACACTGAAGCAACACAGCAGTTACCGCAGAATATTAACCACAGGCTTGTGGCACCTGATCCAAAGGAAAAACCCGCCGCAGGGGCTGCGGCGGGTGATTGATCAATCCTGTGGGATGATCCGCAATCCCAATTCCATCAACTGATCCGAGGTCGGATCGGATGGCGCGTCCATCATCAGGTCTTCGGCGCGCTGGTTCATCGGGAACATCATTACTTCGCGGATGTTGGCCTCATCAGCCAATAGCATCACGATCCGGTCGATCCCCGCAGCACAACCACCGTGCGGCGGAGCGCCATAGTGGAAGGCGTTGAACAGCGCACCAAAGCGGCTTTTCACCTCATCCTCGCCATAGCCTGCCAGTTCAAAGGCTTTCAGCATGATCTCAGGCTTGTGGTTCCGGATCGCACCCGAGACCAGCTCATACCCGTTGCACGCCAGATCGTACTGATAGCCGCGCACGTCCAGAGGATTACCCTGCAGCGCCGCCATACCACCTTGCGGCATCGAGAATGGGTTGTGTTCAAAGTCGATGGTTCCGGTTTCTTCGTCCTGTTCGTAGATCGGGAAATCTACGATCCAGGCAAAGGCAAAGCGGTCTTTCTCGGTCAGACCCAACTCCTCACCGATCACATCGCGCGCCTTACCCGCCACCTTTTCAAAGGCTTTCGGCTTGCCGCCCAGGAAGAACGCGGCGTCACCAACACCCAGACCCAGCTGTTGACGGATTGCCTCGGTCCGCTCGGGGCCGATGTTCTTGGCCAACGGACCTGCGGCCTCCATGCCTTCGCCCTGATCGCGCCAGAAGATATAGCCCATACCGGGCAGACCCTCTTTCTGGGCAAAAGCGTTCATGCGGTCACAGAACTTGCGGCTGCCACCAGTCGGCGCAGGAATGGCGCGGATTTCGGTGCCTTCCTGCTCCAACAGCTTCGCGAATATCGCGAAGCCAGAATCGCGGAAGTGGTCGGAGACCACTTGCATTTTAATAGGATTGCGCAGGTCCGGCTTGTCGCTGCCATACCAAAGTGCCGCGTCCTTGTAGGAGATTTGCGGCCACTCCTGATCAACCTTGCGACCACCGCCGAATTCCTCGAACACACCGGTCAGAACGGGCTGGATCGTGTCGAACACGTCCTGCTGTTCAACAAACGACATCTCAAGGTCAAGCTGATAGAAATCGGTGGGTGAGCGGTCGGCGCGTGGGTCTTCATCGCGGAAACACGGCGCGATCTGGAAGTATTTGTCAAAGCCCGACACCATGATCAGCTGCTTGAACTGCTGCGGCGCCTGCGGCAACGCATAGAACTTGCCCGGATGCAGACGCGAAGGCACCAAGAAGTCACGCGCGCCTTCCGGCGACGACGCAGTGATGATCGGCGTCTGATATTCGCGGAACCCCTGATCCCACATGCGACGGCGCATGGACGCCACAACGTCCGAGCGCAGCGTCATGTTCTGCTGCATCGCCTCGCGGCGCAGGTCCAGATAACGATAGCGCAGGCGGGTTTCTTCGGGATATTCCTGATCGCCGAACACCATCAACGGCAGCTCATCAGCGGCGCCCAGCACTTCCAATTCGCGCACGTAAACTTCGATCTCGCCGGTGGGCAGTTTCGGGTTTACCAGCTCAGCGTCGCGCGCTTTGACAGTGCCGTCGATGCGGATACACCATTCGGACCGAACCTTTTCCAGCTCGGCAAAGGCGGCGCTGTCACCGTCACACAGAACCTGTGTCACTCCGAAATGATCGCGCAGGTCGATGAACAGCACGCCACCGTGATCTCGGACACGATGCACCCAACCGGACAGGCGGACGGTTTCACCGACATTGGCGGCGGTCAGAGCGGCGCAGGTGTGGCTGCGGTAGGCGTGCATGAAAATATCCCTTCGGGCGCAGAATTCGTCGCGCCGATACACCCTGTCAGGCATGGAAAGTCAAGGCAGGTCGCGCCGTCAAAACGGCCTTTGCACGTTGCCCGAGTAGAAATAGATACCCAGACCGGCGGCAAAGATGATGTTTCCCGCAATCGCGTGCAATAAGACCGCGTAGAAAAACGACCCGCGTTTGCGATAGGCCCAGGTAAACAGCAACCCTCCGGCAAAGGTCATGACGGCGACGACCCAGCTCCAATACATCAGATGTGCCAGTGAAAACAGCGCAGCGTTCAGCATATAGGCCGCGCGTCCGTTTGGCAGGATTTTGTGATAGCGGCGGAAGAACAGGGACCGGAACAAAAGCTCTTGCGGCAGGGCCGACAGCAATGGGTAACCAATCCAAATCACCAGAAGGAATTCGGGTCGATTTCGCAGTAGGAAAAACGCCGCCTCGGGTCGCATTGCCATCACAACCACGGCGCAAAAGATCGTCATGGCTAAGGTAAACAAAGCAACCTCGCGCCAGGACCAGTTGCGCCAGTTGTACCGTAGTTCAGCCCAGGCAAAGCCGGGTGTAATGTGCAGCAACACAATCCCGATGACCGTGAAGGTGAATAATGACGGGAACATCCAGTTGGGTGGAAAGAACACCGCGATCAGCACCGGCGCAGCGATAAAAAACAATCCAAATTCCAGCCGCAATCGCAGATACGGCACCCCGCTGTCCGCCCAATCGGTTTGTTTGCTCACTGTATTGCCAACTCCGCCCGGATCAGGCCACGCAACGAATTTCCCATATAGACTTTTTCTGCGTTTTTCAGGTCGGTCAAGGTCAGGGTGGCTTCGGTAACCTCTTTATTACTCAGTAATTCTTCGCGCAGAATGCCGGGTAGAACGCCGCTGGACAACGCAGGCGTTAGGCGACGGCCATCCGGCATATGCAGAAACAGATTGGTGATGGTGCCTTCGCACAACTCGTCGCGTTCGTTTAGAAACAGGACCTCGTCTATGCCATGAGGCAAAGTCGCCCGAGTGGTGTCGTATATGGCACGCTGTGTTGTTTTGTGCTGCAACCAGATGTCAGACGCGATCAGGCGCGGTTCGGCAATGGCGCACCGCCAGATCGTCGGATTATCGGCCAATGCTCCGGTCGTTATATCCAGCTGACCACCTGCGGTCAGCGTCAGTCGACACCTAAGCGGTGATGAGCCACCCACGCCGTTCAACAGATCAATGGCGCGGTCCGCGTCAAAGGAAATCCCAAAGGCTTGGGCGGATCGGGCCATCCGAGCCAAATGCCGATCACGTCGCACGAACCCCTGTTCTGGCCGAAAGGCCAGCGTTTCGATTATGCGGAAGTCAGGATCAGCTGGTGGGCAAAGCGGGCTTTCCATAGCGCTTCCTCGTATTCCGATGGGGCTGTGCTGTCCCAGACCAAGCCGCCGCCCACGTTCAGAGTGGCTTTTCCATCCTCAACCATTAGCGTGCGGATCGCCACGTTGAACTCGGACCGGCCGTCCGGCGCGGCCCAACCGATGGCGCCGCAATAAATGTCACGGGGCCAGGGTTCCAAATCGGCCAAAATCTCCATCGCACGGATCTTGGGCGCACCGGTGATTGAACCACAGGGGAACAGCGCCATCAGGATATCGGACAGCTCGGCCCCCAAATGCAGATGCGCCTGCACCAACGAGACCATCTGATGCACAGTCGCATAGGTTTCGACTTTGAACAGCTCGGGCACTTTGACCGATCCGGGCAGCGCAACACGGCTAAGGTCATTTCGCAGAAGATCGACGATCATCAGGTTTTCGGCCCGATTCTTTTCGTCAATCGACAGAAAGGCCCGGCGTCGCGCGTCCTCGGCCATATCATCGCTGCGAGGTTGCGTGCCTTTCATCGGGCGGGTTTCAATCCCTCGATCCGCATCGGTACGAAAGAACAACTCGGGCGAGCGGCTGAGCAGATCAGGTAAGCCGTCCTGCTGTACCAGCGCGCCGTGACCCACCGCTTGCCCGGAAGCCAGTGCGGCATATAGCGCGGTGCTGTCGCCCTGGATGGTCAGGTCGATAGGAAAGGTCAGGTTGGCCTGGTAGATATCCCCGGCCCCGATGGCGTCATGAACCTGTTGAAAGGCGCGCGTATACCGTGCCTCATCCCAGCGGGGCTCAAATTCGGTGACGCCACCAGCTGCCGAGGGAAGATCGCGTTGCACTGGGGCCTCATAAACGCCAAAGCACAGCAAAGGCAGACGGCGATCCGCGGGCAGTCGGTCAGCCAAGCGCGGCTCAAGCACATAGCCCAGCTCATAACTGGCATAACCGGCAAGCCACGCACCGTCGGCGCGCGCCTCATCCAGTGCCACCAGTGCTTGGGGCACGTCGTCCGGCTTGTCCGCACGGATCACACTGGCTGGCCGGTCGAAACTTGTTCCGGGTCCGGCTGGCCCCTGATCGAAACGAATACGCAATTGCATCCTCATTTGTCGTGCTGCGCGGTATAGAGAATACGACGGCAAGGGAAAGAGGGGAAAGCGGCAATTTCGTCACCGTTTCCGATACCCCTTGAACCTTTTCGCGCGGTCCCTATAACGCAGGACAATTTGGGCGCATGGGGGCGCCCTGACTCGCAGTTAACCGAAGGAACCAGGCCATGCCCAGAAGAACCGACATCCAGTCGATCATGATCATCGGAGCGGGGCCCATCGTCATCGGTCAGGCCTGCGAATTTGACTATTCCGGCGCACAGGCCTGTAAGGCGCTGCGCGAAGAAGGATACCGGGTCATCCTGGTGAACTCAAACCCGGCCACCATCATGACCGACCCCGGTCTGGCTGACGCCACTTATATCGAACCGATCACCCCCGAGGTTGTCGCCAAGATCATCGAGAAAGAACGCCCCGACGCCTTGCTGCCCACCATGGGCGGGCAGACCGGGCTTAACACCTCGCTGGCGCTGGAAGAGATGGGTGTGCTTGAAAAGTTCGGGGTCGAGATGATCGGCGCCAAACGCGACGCCATCGAAATGGCCGAAGACCGCGCCCTGTTTCGCGAGGCGATGGACCGGCTGGGGCTGGAAAACCCCAAAGCAACCATCGTGACCGCTCCCAAGCGCGACGACGGTTCCACCGATCTGGACGCCGGTGTGCAGATGGCGCTGGATGAGCTGGAAGAAATCGGCCTGCCCGCCATTATCCGCCCTGCCTTTACCCTGGGCGGCACCGGTGGCGGCGTGGCCTATAACCGTGAGGATTATATCCATTTTTGCCGCTCGGGCATGGATGCCTCGCCCGTCAACCAGATCCTCGTCGATGAAAGCCTGCTGGGTTGGAAAGAGTATGAGATGGAGGTGGTGCGCGACACCGCCGACAACGCCATCATCGTCTGCTCCATCGAAAACGTCGATCCGATGGGCGTGCATACCGGCGACTCGATCACCGTGGCCCCTGCCCTGACGCTGACCGACAAGGAATACCAGATCATGCGCAATGGTTCGATCGCCGTTCTGCGCGAGATCGGCGTTGAAACCGGCGGTTCGAACGTACAATGGGCGATCAACCCCGATGATGGCCGCATGGTTGTGATCGAGATGAACCCACGTGTGTCGCGCTCCTCGGCGCTGGCGTCCAAGGCGACCGGTTTCCCGATTGCGAAGATCGCGGCCAAGCTGGCCGTTGGCTATACGCTAGACGAGTTGGACAACGACATCACCAAGGTCACCCCGGCCTCGTTTGAGCCGACCATCGACTATGTCGTCACCAAGATCCCGAAATTCGCCTTTGAAAAGTTCCCAGGCTCCGAGCCTTACCTGACTACCGCCATGAAGTCGGTGGGAGAGGCCATGTCCATCGGCCGCACGATCCACGAATCGATGCAAAAGGCGCTGGCCTCGATGGAATCGGGCCTGACCGGGTTTGATGAGATCGAAATCCCCGGGCTTAACGTAGGTGTCTGGGAAGAAGCCACCGACAAGGCTGCTGTCATCAAGGCAATCAGCAAACAAACCCCCGACCGTCTGCGCACCATCGCGCAGGCCATGCGTCACGGTTTGACCGATGACGAAATCTTTGGCGTCACCAAATTTGACCCATGGTTCCTGGCCCGTATCCGCGAGATCATCGAGGCTGAGCGCGTTGTCCGCAAAGATGGCCTGCCGGTGACCGAAGACGGTATCCGCAAGCTGAAAATGCTGGGCTTTACCGATGCTCGTCTGGGCAATCTGACCGGCCGGGATGAGGACAACGTCCGCCGCGCCCGCCGCAATTTGGGCGTCAACGCCGTGTTCAAGCGCATAGACACTTGCGCCGCCGAGTTCGAAGCACAGACGCCTTATATGTATTCAACCTACGAAGCGCCCATGATGGGCGAGGTCGAATGTGAAGCGCGCCCGTCTGACCGCAAAAAGGTTGTCATCCTTGGCGGTGGCCCGAACCGGATCGGTCAGGGCATCGAGTTTGATTATTGCTGCTGCCACGCCTGTTTCGCACTAACCGAAGCGGGATATGAAACCATCATGGTCAACTGCAACCCCGAGACGGTCTCGACCGACTATGACACCTCGGACCGGCTGTATTTTGAACCGCTGACATTCGAACACGTCATGGAAATCCTGACGAAAGAGCAGGAGAACGGCACGCTGCACGGTGTTATCGTTCAGTTCGGCGGCCAAACCCCGCTAAAACTGGCCAACGCGCTTGAGGCTGAAGGTATCCCGATCCTCGGCACCACGCCGGATGCGATTGACCTTGCCGAAGACCGTGAACGCTTTCAGGCGCTGGTCAATGATCTGGGCCTGAAACAGCCCAAGAACGGCATCGCCTCGACCGATGATCAGGCGCTGGAGATTGCCGACGAGATTGGCTTCCCACTGGTCATCCGCCCCTCTTACGTTCTGGGTGGCCGCGCAATGGAAATCGTGCGCGATATGGAGCAGCTGAAACGCTATATCAACGAGGCTGTGGTGGTCTCGGGCGACAGCCCGGTTCTGCTGGACAGTTATTTGGCCGGTGCGGTTGAGCTGGACGTGGATGCCATTTGCGACGGTGAGGCCGTACATGTCGCTGGCATCATGCAGCATATCGAAGAGGCTGGCGTTCACTCGGGTGACTCGGCTTGTTCGCTGCCGCCCTATTCGCTGTCGAAAGAAATCCTGGATCAGATCAAGGATCAGTCGTTCAAGCTAGCCAAAGCTCTGAATGTCGTCGGCCTGATGAATGTGCAGTTCGCCATCAAGGATGGCGAGATTTACCTGATCGAGGTCAACCCGCGCGCCTCACGGACCGTACCGTTTGTCGCCAAAGCGACCGACAGTGCCATCGCGTCGATTGCCGCGCGTGTCATGGCCGGTGAGAAGCTGGCGAACTTCCCGCAGCGCCCGCCTTATCAGGACGGTCAGGACACCAAGATCGCAGACCAGATGACACTGGCTGATCCGGACATGCCGTGGTTTTCGGTGAAAGAGGCGGTGCTGCCATTTGCCCGTTTCCCCGGCGTCGACACCATTCTGGGTCCGGAAATGCGCTCGACCGGTGAGGTCATGGGCTGGGACCGCGACTTCCACCGCGCTTTCCTAAAGGCACAGATGGGTGCTGGTATGGTACTGCCGTCCTCGGGTCGTGCGTTTATCTCGATCAAGGATGCCGACAAGACCCCCGCGATGCTTGAGGCCGCGCAGGTTCTGACCGGGCAAGGTTTTTCTCTGGTGGCCACACGCGGCACCCAGTCCTGGCTGGCTGAACAGGGTGTAGCCTGTGATGTGGTCAACAAGGTCTATGAAGGCCGCCCTGACGTGGCTGACATGCTGAAAGACGGTCAGGTGCAATTGTTGATGAACACCACCGAAGGCGCACAGGCGGTCGAGGACAGCAAGTCCATCCGTTCAATCGCGCTCTATGACAAGATCCCCTATTTCACCACCGCGGCCGCCAGCCATGCTGCCGCGCTGGCGATCAAGGCACAGGCCGAAGGCGATGTTGAGGTGAAGTCGCTGCAGGGCTAACTCCCCTGAGGTGAAACCCGCGCATTTTGAACCAAACACACCGCGCCCGTTGACCCCGTGTCTTCGGGCGCGCATCTTTTTTGCAAACGAGCAGAAGGAAAACAAAATGCGCAGGTTTATGGTTCTCGCCGCTTTGATGACGCTTGCCGCGTGTGATGTGCCGCTGATCCCACTGATCTGACGCGAACCGCAGGGCCGTTTTCGCTTTCCCTGTGTTGTCGCGGGCAGCATGATGCTGTTCTGACAACCGGTGAAACCATGCGCCTTTACACCACATACGGAACCAATGACTTGTCCCGGGCCATCCGGTTCTATGACGCGATCTTTTCTGTACTGGATCAGCCGCGCCTTCCGGGTTGGTCAAAGGATCGCGCAGGCTGGGGAAACCATCCCGATGCCGGGACAGGGTTTTGGGTCTGTACGCCATTTGATGGTGGGGCGGCCTGCGTGGGCAATGGAACGATGATTGCTTTTCCGGCCAGCAGCGCAGCGCAAGTTCGGCGTTTTCACGTGGCAGGTCTGGAATTTGGGGGCACGGACGCAGGTGCGCCGGGCATTCGGGACTATTACGCGCCTGTTTTCTATGTCGCCTATCTGCGCGACCCGGACGGAAACAAGCTATCCTGTTTTTACTATCATTATGATCCGGAAAAGGACCCGGGCGACTGAAACGCCGCCCGGTACCAGTCAGGCCTGTGCAACCTCGCGTTTTTCATCGCGTGCAAAGAACACCATGTAAAAGACCGGAGCCGCGACCATGGTCAGGATCGTGGCAAAGGCCAAACCGCCCATAATCGTCACCGCCATCGAGCGGAAGAACGCGTCCGTCAGCAACGGTGCCATCCCTAGTATGGTGGTGATCGCCGCCAGCATCACAGGGCGCAAACGCGAGACAGAAGCTTCGACAATCGACTCGCGCAGGGGCTTGCCGGTGGCGCGGACCAGATCAATCTCTTCGACCAGAACGATCCCGTTCTTGATCAGCATCCCCGACAGGCTCAGCAGCCCCAGCAGCGCTGTGAAGGTGAACGGCAGACCCGTCCCCAACAGCCCGATCACGACGCCGTTCACCGACATCGGCACCAACAGCCAGATGATGATCGGCTGGCGGATCGCGTTAAAGATCAACACTGAGATCAGCACCATGATCAGCAGGCTCAGGGGCAACTGACGCCCAAGGCTTTCGTTGGCCTCGCCAGCGTTTTCGAACTCGCCCCCCCATTCCATGCGATAACCGGGTGGCAGGTCCATGTCTTCGATGGCCGCGCGTACCTCGGAATGGACCTGTGCCGCCGTCATGCCGGGCGGGATATCAGCCCCGACGGTGATCGTCAGCACGCGGTCACGACGATGCACCAGCGTGTTGAGCGGCTTGTATTCGAACCCATCGACCATTTGCTCGATTGGAACGAACTTTTGCGATTCTTCTGAAAACACCACCTGATCGACGATCGAATAATCCCCGTCCGCGGGACGGCGTATGATGATGGGGATCAGACGGTCCCGCTCACGGAATTCTCCGGCGGTGATCCCGTCCGTGGAAAACTGCAAAGTCGCGGCAATATCTTCTCGGGACACACCTGCGGTCTGCGCCCGCTCGGTCGCATAGATCGGCTGCACTGCCAGCTCCTGCTCGCGCCAATCATGATAGACGTTCAGCGCATTAGGGGAAGCCTCGCGCATTTTCAACACCGCCTCATCGGCTAGCTGGCGCAATACCTTCGGATCACTGCCCGAGAACCGGGCTTGGATTGGGTCTCCGCCGCCCGGGCCGAAGATCAGGCGTTTGGTACGGAATTTGCCCTCGGGGAATTGTGCCTGCCCAAACGCTTCCAAATCCGCCTGCAAAACTGGAATGTCATCCAGCGTTTCAGTACGAATGATCATGTGCCCATAGCTGGGGTTTGGTTTTTCGGCCGAATAGGTCAACAGGAACCGAGTTGCGCCCTGCCCGACAAAGGTGGTGACGGACACGACATCGTCGCGCTCGGCCAGCCAGTCTTCGAAGACCGCCATATCCTCAGCCGTGCGCGCGATGGGCGTGCCTTGCGGCAGGTTGTAATGCACGAAAAACAGCGGTGTGTTCGAGTCAGGGAAAAACTGCTGTTTCACCAAACCAAAGCCAGCGAAACAGGCCACCGTCACCCCGACCAGCGCGGCAATCACCAGCCAGCGCATCCGCAAGGACCACCGCAGGATCGCACCGTAGACACGGAACATGATGCCGCCATAAGCGTCCACCTCGCCCTCTTTTCCCTGCTTGAAGAAGTAATGCCCCAGCATCGGCGTCACCGTAAGCGCCAGAACCCAACTAAGCAGCAGCGAGATACCAATTACCGCAAACAATGAGAACAGAAACTCACCCGTCGCATCCGGGCTAAGGCCAATACCGGCAAAAGCCATGATGCCGATGACCGTCGCCCCCAACAACGGGATTTGCGTTTTCGACGCCGCCTCATCAGCCGCATCGCGGGAATTTTTACCGCGCAGCATGGCGATCTGCATTCCCTCGGCCACCACGATGGCGTTGTCCACCAGCATCCCCATCGCAATGATCAGGGCGCCCAGCGATATTCGCTCCATCTCGATCGAGAAGATCGACATGAACAACAGTGTCCCAACTACGGTCAGCAGAAGGGTCGAGCCCACGACCACCGCCGCGCGCCAGCCCATGAAGATAGCCAAAACCGCTACAACGATGCTGACTGACATGGCCAGGTTCACCAGAAAGTCGTTCGAGGCCTGTTCGACCACCACATGCTGCTGATAGATCGGCAGGATTTCGACCCCAAAGGGAATCTGAGGGTCCAACTCGGCGAATTTGGCATCGGCACGCTGGCCGACTTCGACGATATTCTCGGTCGACAGGCCCGCGATTCCCAGCGTAAACGCCTCGGTCCCGTTGAACCGGATCATGACCTCGGGGTCGGTCTGACGGCCACGAAAGACGTGCGCCATGTCGAATAGGTTGATCACCTGCCCCTGCGACCCCAACGACAAACCGGCAATGGCAGAAACTGTATCTGACCCTTCGGCCGTCAGGATCGTGGTGCGGTCATTCTCAGTTCGGACCGATCCAGACGCATTAACCGAGTCCGCGTTGGCAATGGCCTCGTTGATGGACGGGATAGGCACGTTCTGGTTGACGGAAATGGCCAGATCGGGTTCGACAAAGATCGCCTCGTCCGGCAGGCCCATCACCTCAACATCCGCGACACCGGGAACGGTCAGCAATTCGCGCCGCAAAAAAGTGGATAACTCATGCTTTTCAGCGTCCGAAAACCCTTCGGCCGTGACAGCGTAAAACAGGCCGAACACATCACCGAACCCGTCATTCACCATTGGTTGGCTTACGCCCGATGGCAATGCACGCGATGCGTCGCGCACCTTGGCGCGCAGCTTGGTCCAAATTTCAGGCAGTTCTGTACCGTCATAAGTCGATTTGATCTCGACCTCGATCAGCGAAAATCCCGGTTGGTTGACCGAGGTGATCGTATCAACCTCGCCCATCTGCTGGATGGCAGATTCCAATGGTTCCGAGACCTCGAGCGCCACTTCTTCGGCTGTGGCGCCTGGGTATTGCGTTGCTATGACGGCATTCTTGATGGTGAAGGCCGGGTCTTCCAGACGACCCAGCGACAGGAAGCCCCAAATTCCCCCAAACAGGGCAATCAGGATGATCAGCCACGTATAAATCGGCCGGTCGATCGAGGCGCGCGCGATGTTCATCTGTTTGCCCTCAATTCGCAAAGCCAGCAAAGCGGCGTACGGCCTGACCGTCGGTCAGCGCACTGCCGCCAGCGACAACGATTTCGTCACCGTCCGACAGACCGGTCAGCACTCGGACCTCGCCGGTCTGGGTGGGCTCGATGGTGACAGGAACGTATTGAACGGCGCCTTCGTCGGCGCCAACTGGCGAAAACACCATGACGCCCAAAGCTCCATCAGCGCCTGCAACGATGGCCGCGGCCGGAATGACGATACCGGTTCGGCCATCCTCTACCTGAACAGTCACAGTCACGGACGAGCCCGGCAGGATTTGCAAACCCTCCGGCGGGGTTAGGCCGAACTGAATGCGGAATGTCTGCCCCACGGTTGAGCTTTCGGCATCAAACTCACGAATCTGAAGGGGGAATACCTCGTCACTGGTCGGGAATTTCGCGGTGATCGTATAGCTTTCTTCCTGACCCGAACGCTGAAACAGAATCTCGGGCACATCGACCTCGATCCGCAATTCCGACATGTCGTGAATGCGCACGATGGGGGCGCCAGCTGACACGGTGGTAAAGGCTTCGACCGCCCGGCTGGACACTAGCGCGTCGAATGGCGCGGTCAGAGTCGCATGTTCAAGATCGTATTCCGCATCCCGCACGGCGATATCAGCCAGTTGCGCCTCTGTCTCCGCATCGTCCACGGCCACTTGGCTGGCGGTGGTACCCCGCAATCGAGACAAGCGAGCCACGGTTCGGTCAGCCTGATCCTTTTGCAGGACCGCGCGGTCGTACCGGCGCTGGAAAGGTGCTTGATCCAGCTGCGCGATCAACTCACCCTTGGGGATCACAAAACCTTCGGTCACCGGCATCTCAACAATCTGACCCGAGACCTGAAAGGCCAGATCAACGGTTTGTCGGGCGGCCACGCGCCCAAAGAACTGGCGTGAAAAGCCCGGTGCGGTTTCGCGCACCTGCATCAGCTTGACCGGCTTGGCGGTTTCTTGAGCCAGAACCGGTGTCGTCAGCGCGATCAGGGTCGCACTCAGAACAGAGAGGAGTTTCATTTCGTCAATCCCTCGGGAATTCCTGTTTTCAGGATGTTGTCTCGGATTTTGCGCGCCAATCGCGCGAATTCGGCAGTTTCCTTTGCATCCAATCCGGATGCGCGGTGAAAAAGGTCACCGGCTTCGGACACCAGCATATTCCGGGCCTCTTCGCCCTGCTCAGTCAGAACCAGCAACCAGGCACGGCGGTCTTCGGGGTCACGTTCACGCGTCAGATAGCCAGCTTTTTCCAAACCGTCCGCCGTGGCGGTTATGGTCGAAGGGACACTCAGCATGTCGGCCGCCAGAACGCCCATACGCTTGGGTTGATCCAGTTTGATCAACATGTGGCATTCCGGATGGCTAAGTTCCGTTTCAATGCAATCGAACGCCTCTTCCAGCTTCCAGTACAGGGCATACACACCCATGATTGACTGGATTTCAGGGCTTAGGCGGCCAAGCCTGTCGCTTATGTTGTCTGGCATTGGGAGCTCCGTATGTCCGTGGCGTCATATACTTCAGATTATGAACCATTCAAGTTGTGAAGCAGTAATTTGACTGGTTTCGCTGCATTCCCTTGGGTCACCTTCTCTTGATCAAAACCCGCAGCGACTGCATTTTAAGCGGATTCGAAACATTCAGGACCCGCCATGTATACGCCCGCAATCACAGGCACCGGTGTTTTCACGCCCGAGAACGTCATCACCAACGCCGAGCTTGTCGCCGCCTTCAACGCCTATGCCGACACGCAAAACGCCAAGAATGCCGACGCGATTGCAGCGGGTGAGATTGAACCGATACAGCATTCGTCCGTAGAATTCATCCTCAAGGCATCGGGTATCGAGAACCGATATGTGATGGATAAATCCGGTGTGCTGGACCCAAACGTGATGCATCCCCTGCTTCGCCAACGCGGCGATGACGAACCCGGCATCATGACCGAGATGGCCGTGGATGCCTGCAATAAAGCGCTGGCTCAGGCGGGTCGCAGTGCCGAAGATGTCGATCTGGTGATCTGCGCCGCGTCAAACCATGAACGCGCCTATCCTGCGATCGCGATCGAGATTCAGCAGGCGTTGGGCATTGACGGCTTTGGCTTCGACATGAACGTCGCCTGCTCCTCGGCCACGTTCGGTATTCAGGCAGCGGCGGATATGATCCGTTCGGGTTCGGTCCGGTCAGCGCTGGTGGTCAACCCCGAGATCTGTTCGGGTCACCTGGAATGGCGTGATCGCGATTGCCACTTTATCTTCGGCGATGTGGCCACGGCCACCTTGGTCGAGCGGATCGAAAACGCGACGGGCCCGCATTTCGAAATCCTCTCGACCCGCTGCGCCACATCCTTCTCGAACAACATCCGCAATAATAATGGCTTCCTGCGCCGCTCGCGCCCTGATGGGGTGATCGACCGGCGAGACATGCAATTCATGCAAAACGGCCGGAAAGTGTTCAAGGAAGTGCTGCCGATGGTCAGCAAACACATCTCGGATCACATGGAATCCGAAGGGGTTGGCAGCAGCGACCTGAAACGCCTGTGGCTGCATCAGGCCAACAAGACGATGAATGATTTCATTGGCAAAAAGGTACTGGGACGCGAACCCGAAGCGGGTGAACAGCCCAATATTCTGCAGGACTATGCTAACACATCCTCAGCCGGGTCGATCATCGCGTTTTCCAAGTATTCCGATGATCTGTCGGATGGAGATGTTGGTCTTATTTGTTCGTTCGGCGCTGGGTATTCGGTGGGATCGGTGATCGTGAAGCGGCACGGGTAACGGCCTGTATACAGAAGTCACATAAAAAAGAGTTCGCCTGTCCGCTTTGAGCCCAATTTGACCAATGCCGCAGGTTGCGTAAATGTCAGCTTTTAGGGTTTTTGATATTGGGACACTACTTCTCTTATTCGATCCAGAACTGTGTCGATTTCTTGTTGCGTTAGTTGGACTAGCTCCAACACTATCTCCGACTGGTGGGTTAAATGGTCCATGATCCAGATCGAAGGTTCACCGGCTTTCAAAGCTGCTGCCATTTGTGCCGCATCAGGAAATTCTGACGATTTGGCAATGCAGAGATGCGCTCGATCAAATGGCAGATTTGTAGGATCAGGATTCGCTTTGGCCGTGATACCTTCAATCGTGTTCGCTACTGAGACAAATCGGGCAACCTTTTCCTTTTGTTCTGACGACCAAGCCTCTTTGTTATGCTGTTGGCGAAGCTTCAAAGCAGTAAGGACACCGAGAAGAGCTTCCTTTGATGCCTTCATGCCGCGCCCTATTCCTTTTTCCTGTGCTCTGACTGCTGAAACCAGATCGGGCGTTCCAAGAACCAAACCTGATGTTGGGCCAGCTAAGTATTTTTGGCCGCTAATGAGAACCACGTCAGCTCCGGTATCCAGCAAGTCTTCAATTCGAAAATCCTGGGCCGCGCCATCAATCACCACTGGCAGATCATGTTCATGGGCCGCAGAGACTGCTTTTCGAAAATCCAGCATTTCGCCTCCAGTAAGTCTGGAGGAAACAAGCACTAAACAACACGCATCCAGTTTTGAACAAGCGTGAGCAAGGTCCTCAATGCCGCAAGCCGAATTGTCGCCCACAAGCTCCGGTTTCGCACCTGCAAGTCGGATAGCTTGCTCAATGGGATGACCGTAATTTACTGCGTGGTTTGCAGGCAAAATGACTCGGCTCTTGAGACCGCTTGCATCGGGAAGCTGTTTAATCGCGCCTGGGGAACTACCGGTCATAGAGGCCGCTACAGCCAATGTAATCGCAGCCGCAGTGCAATGTACGACAGTGGCCGCGCTCGCTTTGGTCATTTCGGCAATTTCTCGACCCACTGCATCATGGAGATCATCCATAATGAAGTGACGCCCTAAAGCATCGGAAACAGCTTCACAGACTTCTTTTGAGGATCGAGAAACACCAAGAGGTGTAAAAACACCTCTAGCATTGATCACTTCTGAGAGCGTGTTTTGCGTTCCAATCAGCATATGGCAATTCTAGACTAAGTATCTGCCAATGCATAGGAAGCTGACCTTCAAATCGCCGGCAGTAAAGTCCGGATTGTCCGCAAAGCAGACCTTTGAAGCCCGACTCTGCAGGTATTATTCGCGGGAAGGTTAACGATCAGACCTAGCTCACGCTTTCCTCTTCCAGATGCAGCTTCATCTCGATCAACACCTGTTGCAGCAGGCTGGTTTCCTTCAGCAGGCGTTTAGCCTCGTTCACGGTGATGATGCCGTCTTCGATGGCGGCCTGATATTCAGTCATCAGCATGGCGAACCGCTGGCTCAACGCGATCACGTCCGAATTCACCCCACCGGTGCGCGGGCTTTCGGTGTTGCGACCGTCATACGACAACGTGATGTTTTTCAGATCGGCCAGCGCCGAGGTCACATGCGGGTAGTTTGACACAGCCTCAAGCCGGGCCACGGCGTCCACGGGCATGAACCGGTCGGCGTGTTCGGCATTGTCTGAATAATACCGCCCCAGAGTCGCCTTGGATTTTCCGGTGATCTCACACGCGGATTCAATGCCGACGTCTTTGACCAACGCCTCTGTGTGCTTTTTCAGGTAGGCCCCGATATCTGCCATGTTTGTACCTTTGCTGCCTGTGCCCTCCACAACATCTGCCACTGTGGGGGAAAGGGACAGGAAATTTCCCATATTCGATTCATAGTTGAAATGTCATAAATTGGCTATCCCTCAGATATGCAGGGGTTTTGTGAGTGAGTGGCGGCCGTTCCGGCCGGTAAAGAGTGATTGCGGGGCGCAATTTAAGCCTCGTTTGGTATAGGCCGCATGTTGGCCGACGGCGTCGCTGTTGTAGGCGCGGGGGATCCATCCCCTTTGAGCGTACGCTCTGTCCCTGCAATGACAACGGCGACGTCGCTTCCTTAACTGGTTTTGATGCCTTGCCCAGGCAGGTCTTGCCAATTAGACCCGGGTGCATGGCAAAGCTCTACTTCAATTATTCCACCATGAACGCGGGTAAATCGACTGTGTTGCTGCAAGCCTCGCATAACTATCGTGAGCGGGGCATGGACACCTATTTGATGACCGCTGCCCTGGATGGGCGCGCTGGTGTCGGGAAAATTGCGTCGCGGATCGGGATTTCCGCAGACGCCGATACGTTCACAACCGAAGATGATGTCTTTGGCATGATCCGAGCGCGGCTGGATCAGGGTAATATCGCCTGCGTTTTTATAGATGAGGCGCAATTCCTGACGGAAGATCAGGTCTGGCAACTGGCCCGTGCGGTAGATGACCTAAACGTGCCGGTATTGGCTTATGGGTTGCGAGTGGATTTTCAGGGGCGTCTGTTTCCGGGCTCAGCAGCGCTGTTAGCTCTGGCTGATGAAATGCGTGAGGTGCGCACCATCTGCAAATGCGGGCGCAAGGCGACGATGGTGATTCGTCAGGATGAGAACGGCAACACCATCACCGAAGGTGCACAGGTGCAGATCGGCGGGAACGAGACCTATGTCTCGCTCTGCCGCAAACACTGGCGCGAGGCGGTCGGATCTTAGACCGGATTTGGCAGCGGCCGTCCCTCGACAAAGGCCGCCACGTTGTCCAGTGCCATATGGCCCATGTCGCTGCGCACTTCCTCGGTGGCTGTGCCAAGATGTGGTAACAGGGTCACGTTATCCATATCACGCAGCGCCTGCGGAACGGCGGGCTCGAATTCATACACGTCCAGCCCGGCGCCCGCGATCTGGCCGGACTGTAGGACGGCGATCAGGGCGGTCTCGTCAATGACCTCACCGCGGGCGATGTTAATCAGAATGCCTGATGGGTTCATTGCCTCTAACACCTGTGCGTTGATCAGGTGACGGGTTTCAGCCCCGCCAGGTACGGCAGTCACGAGGAAATCGACCGACGCCGCCAAAGACGACAGGTCGGAGATATATTCAGCAGGAAACTCTACTTCCTTCGGGCTGCGTGACTGATACGCCACCTGCATCGCGAACCCGAAATGACAGCGCCGGGCAATGGCCTGACCGATCCGGCCCATACCAACGATTCCGACGCGCTTGCCGGTAACGTGGTGGCCCAGCATCTGCGTTGGATGCCATCCTTGCCAGTTGCCCGCGCGGACCAGCCGTTCGCCTTCGCCCGCGCGGCGGGCCGTGGACAGCAAAAGCGTCATTGCAATATCGGCCGTCGCATCGGTGACCGCGCCCGGCGTGTTGGTGACGGCGACACCGGCGGTGCGCGCGGCGTCTACGTCGATATGGTTGTACCCGACTCCGAAATTGGCCAACAGCTTGCAGCGGGGGTTGGGGGCATCCGCGAAAATCTGGGCCGAAAACTGGTCACCCAATGTGGGCACGACCACATCGAAGTTCCTTAGTGCGCGTAGCATTTCCTCGGACGTCATGGGCAAGGTGTTGCTACGGATTTCCACATCGAACGCGCGGCGAGCGCGGGCCTCGACGGAGTCAGTCATTGGGCGGGCAATTAGCAGTTTCATCAGTGCATCCGCCCGCCGATAGGAACTTCGCCATCCGGGCCGATCAAGACCACTTCACCGTTTCCATCGGGCAAGCCTAGAACCAGAACTTCAGACATGAACCGACCGATCTGGCGCGGAGGGAAGTTCACGACGGCCATCACCTGTTTGCCCACCAGCGTCGAAGGATCGTAATGCGCGGTGACCTGAGCTGAAGTTTTGCGCTCACCAATCTCTTCCCCAAAATCGATCCACATCTTGATCGCAGGCTTACGGGCCTCTGGGTAAGGTTCGGCCCGGATCACCTCGCCCACGCGGATGTCGACCTTGAGAAATTCGTCGAATGTAATCTCACTCACGGGACAGCTCCTTAGATCGATCTGTCGCAGCTTTGACTGCACGGTGCAGCAGGTCGGGGAAACCTTCTTCCTCGTGCATCAGCACCTCAAGCGCGGCTTGGGTTGTGCCGTTAGGCGATGTGACATTGACGCGCAGTTGCGAAGGGTCTTCTTCGGCCGCCATGGCCAATGCCCCTGCCCCGGCCACAGTGGATTTGGCCAGCTTCATCGCCAGCTCATGTGGCAAGCCCTGTGCCTGACCAGCGGCGGCGAGCGTTTCAATCAGGTGAAAGACATAGGCCGGGCCTGACCCGCTGAGCCCGGTGACGGCGTCCATCTGCGCCTCATCTTCCAGCCGAACGGTCTCGCCGATGGCAGACAGCAGGTTTTCAGCCAATGCCACATCGGCGTCCGAAGCCTTCGCATTGCCGATAAGCGCCGTGATTCCCTGCCGGATTGCGGCTGGCGTGTTTGGCATGGCGCGCACGATCGGGGTGTCTTTGCCCAGAACGGCCTCGAACGTGGCAATCGATGTCCCCGCTGCGATCGAGACAAACAGGCTGTTACCTCCGCCCAACGCTTTGATCGCAGGCAGCGCCTCGCCCATCATCTGCGGCTTGACGGCCACTAGTACCACGGCGGGGGCCTCGGGCAGCGGGGTGTTGATGTTGACGCCCTGCGCCTTAAGCCAGTCCGAGGGGTTAGGATCAATTACCCAGACCGCTGACGCAGGAAGGCCATGCTCTAACCATCCGGCGAGCATGGCCGATCCCATCTTACCGCACCCCAGAAGAACCAGCCCCTGTTCGGCAACGCGTGACATGTCCATGATTGCCCCTCTCCTCATTCGGTTCGGGGCAAAGCTTTACGCGCGGCCGTAGGCCTCTGCAATGGCGACTTGTATCGCTTCTTCGGGGGTCCGATTGCCCCATGTGACCAACTGGATCGCCGGATAGTAGCGCTCGGCGCTCAGCACCGCGGCGCTGATCATCGTGTCGATCTGATCCGGGCTGGCCATCTGACCACCGGCCAGAACCAGACCATAGCGATAAACCATCAGCTTTTGATTGGCCCAGTACGTAAACGCCCCGGCCCAGCACTGATCATTCATCTTGTTCAGCAGTTCATACAGCTTGGCTTCGCGATCCGTTGGTGGCTCCATCTCGAACGAGCACACCATGCGCAGGGTTTCGTCATAGTTCGACCAGGCCAACGTGATCGAGTATGTGCGCCACTGCCCTTCGACGGCCATGGCAATCTGATCATCCCCGATCCGGTCAAAGTCCCAGTCGTGATGTTCAGCAATATGTTCAACAATATCGATCGGATGAAGGTCTTCTTCGAGAAACTGCTCGGAAAGGGCCATAATGCCACCTCACTAATCTCTAGCCTTTTAGGGGCTGGCAGCGCCCCAATGCTAGTTGCTTACTCTACAAGCCGGGGCCAACCCCGTCTGCCTGTACTAAATATGGTGCGATGCGAGATGGGTTCTGGCAACCCTATTTATTGGGGATAACAGCAATAAGTTGTGGACAGTCGGCAACGGCGATCAAAATATTGGCACGAATTGTAGCTTTGTCTTGATTAATCTCAGCAGGGCGGCATGATGCACAACACCGCACAACCCAAGCTCGGATTGCGCGGCGGATAGCTTTAGCCAAAAATCAGATTGTTGGGGTGTTACTTGTCCAGCTTTGCCTCAAGCGCGGCTATGCGGGACTCCAACGCTGCGTTTTCTTCACGCGCTTTTTGGGCCATCGCGCGAACGGCGTCGAATTCTTCGCGTGTGACGAAATCGCGGTCGGCCAGCCAGCGGTCGATCATCGACTTCATCGCATTCTCAGCCTCTTCCCGTGCGCCCTGGGCCACGCCCATTGCGTTGGTCATCAGTTGGGAAACATCATCGAGGATCTTGTTGCGGGTTTGCATGGCTCTACTCCGAAATCGCGGTTGGTCTCTATATGGGGAATGATTACTCCGGGCTCAAGGTTGACTTGCCCTGCAAACCCCGGGCAATGAGACGCACATGCAGGCTGTTCTGAATTTCCCCGATCTGTCGCCCGAGTTGTTCTCGATCTCATTGTTTGGGATGGAGTTCGCCCTGCGGTGGTACGCGCTGGCTTATATCGTTGGCATTCTTATTGCTTGGCGGATGGGCATTGCGGCGCTGCGGCGCCCGGCTCTGTGGCCCGACAAGACGCCCCCGATGAAGCCCGAACAGCTTGAAGATCTGATTACCTGGATCATCCTCGGTGTGATTCTAGGTGGGCGCCTGGGATTCGTGCTGTTCTACCAGCCCGCCTATTACCTTTCGAACCCGCTGGAGATTCTCAAGGTCTGGCAGGGTGGCATGGCGTTCCATGGCGGGCTGTTGGGGGTAGTAATCGCCTCTTATCTTTATGCGCGACGCCACCAAATTCCGGTTCTGTCCATGGCCGACCTGATCGCCCATACAGTGCCGCCAGGACTATTGCTCGGGCGGTTGGCGAATTTCACCAACGCCGAGTTGTGGGGGCGCCCCAGCGAATTGCCATGGGCCGTGATCTTTCCCGGCGGGGCAGCTCAGGATTGCCCCGGTGTCGTCGCCGGGATGTGCGCGCGGCACCCCTCACAGCTTTACGAGGCGGCGTTAGAGGGACTGTTTCTGGGTGCCCTGCTGCTGTGGCTCGCCTATCGGCGTGGCGCGTTTCACAGGCCGGGCCTGGTCATGGGGGTCTTTCTGGCCGGCTATGGTGCCTCTCGATTCATTGTCGAATTCTTCCGTCAGCCCGACGCGCAGTTTATTTCGGCCGGGAATCCGCTGGGTCTGGCCTGGCACGTGGGCGGCTATGGTCTGACGATGGGCCAATTGCTGTCACTGCCGATGATTGCCCTTGGCTTGTGGTTCGCCCTGCGTGCAAGATCGAAGGCATGAGCCTGCAAGATCATCTGCTGGCGCGTATTGCGCAGGACGGCCCGATAAGTGTTGCCGATTACATGGTCGAATGCCTGCTGCACCCGACATACGGTTATTACACCACCCGAGACCCTCTGGGCGCACAAGGCGATTTCATCACTGCCCCCGAGATTAGCCAGATGTTCGGAGAATTGATTGGCCTGTCCCTGGCCCAAAGCTGGTTGGATCAGGGCCACGTCGAACATTTTGTGCTGGCTGAGCTTGGACCAGGGCGTGGCACATTGATGGCCGACATGCTGCGCGCCACGTCCCGCGTGCCGGGCTTCAATGAGGCCGCCGAGGTCGTGCTGCTTGAAGCCTCGCCTGCTCTACGTGACGTACAAGCGCAGACTTTGAAGGATCATAACCCGCGCTGGATCGACTCGGTCGCCGAGCTGCCCGAAGAGCCGTTGTTTCTGATCGCGAACGAGTTCTTCGACGCCCTGCCAATACGACAGTTCCTGCGCGACCGCGATGGCTGGCGCGAGCGGTTGATTGGCCGCGATGGCACCGCGTTAACTTGGGGATTGGGTCCACATGCAGATCAGATCGCCCTCAAGAATCGACTGAACGACACTGCTGATGGTGACCTGGTCGAACTGTGCGCCGCTGCCATTCCCATCATTACCGTGGTTGCTGGGCGGATTGGCACCCATGGCGGCGCAGGGTTGATTGTGGATTATGGCGACTGGCATTCGCTTGGCGACACGTTTCAGGCACTGCAGGCACATGAACGCGCTGATCCTTTGGCCCAACCCGGTCAGGCTGATCTTACGGCACATGTGGATTTCGAACCACTGGCACTGGCGACCCGCGCCGCTGGATGCGCCCATTCGCGCCTGACACCACAGGGTGTATTTCTGGAGCGCTTGGGAATTGCCACCCGCGCACAAGCCCTTGCCGCGCCCCTCGGCGGGTCTGAGCTTGAAGCGATAATTGCCGCACATCGCCGGTTGACGCACCCCGATGAAATGGGAAACCTGTTCAAAGTGCTGGGCCTCTACCCCACCCCTTCCGCACCACCTCCGGGATTGGAGCCATGACCTTGGAAATTCTGACCTCTGATTTATTGGCCCCTGTGCGCCACGGTTTTTTCAGCCGACGCGGCGGTGCGTCATCGGGTATTTTTTCGGGCCTCAACTGCGGCTATGGCTCCTCCGATCAGACCGAAGCGGTCACGGTAAATCGCAAGCGCGTGGCGCAGGCGATGGACGTCACGCCCGAAGCCCTGGTGGGCATTCATCAGGTCCACTCTCCCACCGTTCTGACTGTCGACGCCCCGATCAACGGTGACAAACCAAAAGCCGACGCGGTGGTCACAGCAACCCCTGATCTGGCCCTGACGATTCTCACCGCCGACTGCCAGCCGGTCCTATTTGCCGATTCTGACGCGAACGTGATCGGAGCTGCGCATGCCGGATGGCGCGGCGCTTTGGATGGGGTGCTTGAGGCAACGTTGGACGCAATGGAGGCGCTTGGCGCCAAGCGGGAAAACACCGTGGCGGTAATCGGCCCCTCGATCTCGCAGGCGGCATATGAGGTCGGGCCGGAATTTCTGGATGAATTCGTCGCGGATTCTCCGAAAAACCTGCAGTTTTTTGCGAATGGAACGGGCGACCGACTGCAGTTCGACTTGCCTGCTTTTGGCCTTCACAGGCTGCGTCAGGCGGGGGTCGGACAGGCCGAATGGACACGCCATTGCACCTATTCTGACCCCGACAGATTCTACTCGTACCGCCGGTCAACCCACGCGAAAGAGGCTGATTACGGTCGCCTCATTTCTGCCATAAAACTTTAAGACTGGGTCCGAATTGCGGCGAAATCGCCGCTTTTTCGCCACAATTTTCCTATCTATTCGTGTCTCGACAATTTGATAATTATTGTCCGCTCTCAAGTGTTTATCTGCCGATTCTCCAGTGGAGCGCGACGCGATCAGAAAAGAGGAAATGCAAGACTTCATTTGTCCTGAATTCAATCCGGATCAGCCTTATCGCCGCCGTAATAAGCGGGCAGACTTAAGTGTCAGAGGAAAACGGGGCGTCAGTTCCCAAGCGAGCAGGACACAAAAATGAAGACGAGATCACGCTTTCTAAGCGCCGTACTTGTGGCCACCAGAGAGCAAAAACTGGAGATGCCGTGGAAACGGGTTTCCAGCAATTCGGTCAGAGTTGCGCGCCGCCTGGCGGCCCGACGCTGACGATGACTTTCCCGCGAACCAAGCTGCCGGTTCTGGGGAATAAGACGCACAACGGAGGGGTGCTCCGATCCGGTGTGCGGCCTGCCGCCAATATTTGCGCGGCTCAATACCGGGGCGTGTGTGCGCTGGCAATTTCGCCTGCGTTTGTATGAGTTTGTCTGGGGGGTCATTGTGCTGACCAAAAATGTAGGAACTTCCTTCGCAAAAAGCGATCTGCGTTTCTGTCGCCTTGCGTGTCGCCGCTTTCTTCCAAGACATGGAAATAACCGATCAGGCTGGCCTGTACGGGGGTCTTGCCTGCCTGCGCGGTTTTTAGAGGGGACGGAATTGTAATGGCTATTCCAAATTCTTTATCACGCGCCGCCAGAAATGCTGTTGAAACCTCAGCATTGCTGCGCGAGGCGCCAAGACCGACCACACAACACAAGGCGCAGCTGCGGCGCTATGAGGTCAGTACGCTGATGAAAAACGGCGATGTGGTCCAGACTCGTCACATCGCACCTGCCCTGCCAATGTTCGAGGACGCGTTCTGCGCATTTACGCGTGGGGCGTTGGTTGAAACGGAATTTGGCCCGATGGCAATCGAAGATCTGCTGCCAGGTGATACAGTCCTGACGCAAGATGGTGTATCCGAAACAGTGTTGTGGAAAGGGTCAGTCACGCTGATACCCGGGCGTGTGGATTCGCGGGGGCGGACACGTCCACTGACACGGATTATGGCCGACACGTTCGGGATGCAAAAACCGATGTCCGGTGTGATCGCTGGCCCTGCTGCGCGAATCGTGGGCACGCCCGCGCATTTGCGTCATCTGCACGGAGACGAACAGGTGCTAACGCCGGTCCACGAATTTCAGGATGGTATGGGTGTCATTGAAACCCTGCCACCAACGCCGGTCGAACTGTTTCACATTTGCCTGAAACGGCACTCGGTCATTCGGGTCGATGGTCTGCAATTCGAATCCTATCACCCTGGCACCAATGCAATTCGCCGGGTCAGCCGGTCGCTAAGATCGGTCTATCTGAACCTGTTCTCGCATGTCGAATCACTCAATGATTTCGGCCCGCTGGTCATGCCGCGCGCGGGGGATGGTGAGGTGGACGCAATTTCCGCCTAGTTTAAAACGAGTTCTGCAATGTGGGGGCATTATGCAGTTATTAGTCAGTTGGATGGTCTCTATGTCGGTGGCAGCCTTCCTGCCACAGATGAAACCGCATCCGAAACATCGGGAATTCAGGCCGTTCGGTTCATGCGTTCCTCGAGAACGTCGAATGGCACGCCTGGTTCGTCTTTTGCGCCGCGAATAACGAGCGATGTCTTGACGCTGGCCACATTCGGCGTGGTCAGCAGCTTGCCGGTCAGAAACTGCTGAAAACTGCTTAGGTCAGGCGCAACGCATTTCAGAATGAAATCAACTTCGCCGTTCAGCATGTGGCATTCCCGAACCAAAGGCCATTCGCGGCAGCGTTCCTCGAATGCGGTCAACTCGGCTTCGGCCTGACTCTCCAGACCGACCATGGCAAAGACCTGAACCTCAAACCCCAGCTCGCGTGAATTTACATCGGCATGGTAGCCGCGGATCAGGCCTGATTCTTCAAGGGTGCGTACGCGCCGCAGGCAAGGTGGGGCGGAAATTCCCACACGTTTTGCCAATTCGACATTGGTCATGCGACCGTCTGCCTGCAATTCCGCCAGAATCTTGCGGTCAATCTCGTCCAGCCGTATCGCGACCATCAAATACTCCTGAATTTTTCGGTTGTTATATCAGCACCCGGCAGATGCGCAATAATCTTTCGTGAATGCGCAATATTGTTTATTTTCAATGTTCTTATTCAACCGTCATCTACCTAGCGTCTGACAGGCGTAAATCAGGAAGGGGCTTTAAGCGCGGCACAGGGGTCGCTATATCCATCCGCCAGGGGCCACGCGCCCAAATTAGGCAGATCGAGTTGGGGGTACCATGAGCGAGACACGTCACACCAAGGTTCTGATCATCGGATCGGGACCGGCCGGTTACACTGCGGGCGTATACGCAAGCCGCGCGATGCTTGAACCGATCCTGGTTCAGGGAATCGAGCCCGGCGGTCAGTTGACAACAACCACCGACGTCGAAAATTACCCCGGTTTCACCGAAGTTCAGGGGCCTGATCTGATGATCAAAATGCAAGAACATGCCCAGGCGATGGGTTGTGAGGTCATCGGCGATATCATCAGTGATCTAGACATCAGCAAACGCCCCTTCACCGCAAAAGGCGACAGCGGCAATATTTATACTGCGGACGCGGTCATTCTGGCCACCGGTGCGCGCGCTAAATGGCTGGGCCTGCCATCGGAAGACAAGTTCAAGGGTTTTGGTGTTTCGGCCTGTGCGACTTGCGACGGCTTTTTCTATCGCGGACAGGAAATCGTGGTCATCGGTGGCGGCAACACCGCTGTGGAAGAAGCGCTGTTCCTGACCAATTTCGCCAGCAAGGTTACTCTGATTCACCGCCGAGACGAACTGCGGGCCGAGAAAATTCTGCAGGATCGTTTGCTGAAACACGAAAAGATCGAGCCGATGTGGTTCCACGAGTTGGAAGAAGTGATCGGCACCGATTCCCCACTGGGCGTCGAAGGTGTGCGCGTCAAGAACGTCAAAACCGGTGAGATCACCGAGGTTCCCTGTAAAGGCGTCTTTGTCGCCATTGGTCACGCGCCAGCAAATGAGCTGGTCAAAGACTCGCTGGAAACCCATATGGGTGGGTATGTGGTGACCAAGCCGGGCTCGACCGAAACCTCGGTGCCGGGTGTGTTCGCGGCAGGCGATCTGACCGACCACATCTATCGTCAGGCCGTCACGAGCGCCGGTATGGGCTGTATGGCCGCGCTGGATGCCGAGCGGTTCCTGGCGGAACAGGACTAGGCTAATGCTGGAGTTCTCCGGCCCGGTCTGGAGAATTCTGTTTCTCTCCCAAAGTGACGGCCCTTTGGCCCCTGCCTGGGCGCCCGAGGGGCGTTTTCATCATTCAGGGCAGATTGCTCTCTATGCCTCTCTCAGCGCCGAAGGTGCAGGGGTCGCCATTCGTCGGTATGTCTCGCCTGACGATCCGCCGCGGATATTGCAAAGAGGCCAAGTTACTGGTGCAAGACTGGTCGATCTGAGGGGCCAGTCCGATGCGTCGATTATCTGGCAGGATATCCATGAAGAACGGGGCGTTTCACCGACATGGCGCTTCTCTGATCACGCCCGCGATATGGGTGCTGACGGGTTAATCTACAGCTCTCGGTCCCGACCGGAGCTAAGCCATATTGTGCTGTTTACTCTTTCGCCAACGATTATTTTCGCTGAATCCCAAGCAACCCCGTGGACACCGCCATTTACGTAACCATAACTTGACCCACTCGCGTCGCCGTACCAGACTCAGGAACACGCGCGGCGAATACAGGTGGCTTGATTGAAAAGCGTTTTATGGCAAGGCGGGTGGACAACCCGGCTTAGGATCATCAGCGGTCTTACCCTGTTCGCCTTTGCCTTCTTTCATTTCATCAATATCGGGTTGGGGCTGTTCCATACCGATTACCTGCACGGCATGCAGGATGGGCGCCACGCAGTTACCCGGCACAGTCTGGGCAGCGTGATCTTGTATCTGGCACTGTTCGTCCACCTTGGCCTTGCGCTTTATTCCATTAGCCAACGCCGAACGCTACGCATGCCCTTCAGCACGGCCTTGCAGGTCATTCTGGGGCTTTTGATCCCGCTGCAACTGATCTCGCATATCGTGCAGACGCGCTATGCCCACGAAATCTATAACGTCAATGACGAGATGGGATACATCATCATTCTGATGTGGCCCAACTCGGCGATCTGGATGCAAAGCCTGCTGTTGCTGGTGGTTTGGGTCCACAGTTGCATTGGGCTGCACATGTGGCTGCGACTGACCCGCTGGTGGTCCAGATGGGTGCCTTACCTGATCGGTCTGGCGGTATTTGTGCCCAGCTTTGCGCTGGCTGGGTTGCTTACCGAAGGGCGCCGCATCTGGGCGGATTTTGCCGATCCGTTCCTGCGCGATCAATATATCGAACATTACAACTGGCCCACGCCCGAGGCCTTTCAGGTCATGTTCAGTGTCAAAGACAATGCGTTAATGGCCTTCTGGATCGCCTTGGGGGCCTCGCTGGCGGTATATGCTATCCGCAAACTGTGGCGCCGCAGGCACTCGGTCCGGGTCAAGTATGTCGATGGCCCCGAGGTCGTGGCCGAAAAGGGCATGACCCTGCTTGAGATTTCGCAGGCCAATGGCATTCCGCACACGGCCCTTTGCGGGGGCAAGGGGCGTTGCACCACCTGTCGCGTGATCATTGAGGATGGCGCGGATCAACTGCCCACCCCGGATGAGGTTGAAACCCGCAGCCTTGCCGCCGTCAGCGCCCCGATTGGCGCAAGGCTGGCCTGTCAGATACGGCCAACCGCCCCCCTCACTGCGTTTCGGATGTTCCGCTCTGATGGCAAGCGCGGACGAGCCCATGCCAGCCAAGGGCAGGAACGCAAGCTGGCGGTTCTGTTTCTCGATATGCGCGGGTTCACATCGCGGACCACGGGCCAGTTGCCCTATGACATCGTATTCCTGCTGAACCGTTTCTTTGATGCCATCGTCCCGGCAATCACGGCGGATGGCGGGGTGGTCGACAAATACATGGGCGACGGCTTGCTGGCCGTGTTCGAAACCCCGAATGCCAAAGACTCGGCCCGTGCCGGACTGAAGGCCGCCGCCGATGTCAGCCGCGCGCTTGAGTATTTCAATCAACAGCTTCAAGCCGAAGGCAGCCCCCGGATACGCATCGGAATGGGTCTGCATCTGGGCGATCTGGTACTAGGTGAAATCGGCGCTGCAGGCAGTTCTGCGCGCACCATTGTCGGCGACGCGGTTAATGTGGCCAGTCGTCTTGAAGGCCAGACCAAGGCGCTTGGGGCGGAACTACTGGTCTCGGCCGAATTACTGCAGGCGGCTGGGTATGACGGCGATCTGTCCGGACTGCAATCGTTTGAGCTGCGCGGCGTGACACAACCGGTTTCCGCGCTGCCGGTGACGCGCGCTGCGGACCTTATGACGGACAAGGCCGCCTAGGAACGGATGTACTGAATTCACACGACAGGCGCGTGTCAGCGGGATACAAGTCGGGAAAAGCTGCGTCAGGCGAAAAATCCTTCCATTCCGGACAAAAACCGCGCATATCGTCCTTAATTTCGTGAATGTATATGGACTTCGCCCAGCAGCCGGGGCACATGCCCCATAAACACCCCTGAATCACCGATAAAACCGCACTGCGACAAGAGTATTCCTATGACGATGTTAAGCAATCTGGCTCCGATCTCTGAACTGTACGTTTCGTACGAGTCGGCGCAGAAATTGAAAGTGGAAGCTGCCGACCTGACCAGCTGGGACCTGAGCCCGCGTCAGATCTGCGATCTGGAACTGCTGATGAATGGCGGGTTCAACCCTCTCAAAGGGTTCCTGAGCGAAGCTGACTACGACAACGTCGTCGAAAACATGCGTCTGGCCGACGGCACCCTGTGGCCGATGCCCATCACGCTGGACGTCAGCGAAGACTTCGCTGAGACCATCGAATTGGGTCAGGACATTGCCCTGCGCGATCAGGAAGGTGTCATTCTCGGCACCATGACCGTGACCGACCGCTGGACCCCGAACAAAGCACGCGAGGCCGAAAAGGTCTTTGGTGCCGATGACGATGCGCACCCGGCGGTGAACTATCTGCACAACGTGGCTGGCAAGGTCTATCTGGGTGGCCCCGTAGTCGGCATTCAACAGCCGGTTCACTATGATTTCCGTGGCCGCCGGGACACGCCGAACGAGTTGCGCGCCTATTTCCGCAAGCTGGGCTGGCGCCGCATCGTTGCGTTCCAAACCCGCAACCCCCTGCACCGCGCACACCAGGAACTGACCTTCCGCGCTGCGAAAGAGGCGCAGGCCAACCTGCTGATCCACCCTGTCGTTGGCATGACCAAACCGGGCGACGTCGATCACTTCACCCGCGTCCGCTGCTATGAGGCGGTTCTGGACAAGTACCCGGCATCGACCACCTCGATGTCGCTGCTGAACCTGGCGATGCGCATGGCTGGCCCGCGCGAGGCGGTCTGGCACGGCCTGATCCGCGCCAACCATGGCTGCACACATTTCATCGTTGGCCGAGACCACGCCGGTCCGGGCAAGAACTCGGCGGGTGAAGATTTCTACGGCCCCTATGACGCGCAGGACCTGTTCCGCCAGTTCCAGGATGAAATCGGCGTCGAAATGGTTGACTTCAAACACATGGTATATGTGCAGGAACGCGCCCAGTACGAACCGAACGACGAGATCGCAGACAAGGACAACGTCACGATCCTGAACATCTCGGGCACCGAGCTACGCCGCCGTTTGCGCGAAGGGCTGGAAATCCCCGAATGGTTCAGCTTCCCTGAGGTTGTCACCGAACTGCGCCGCACGTCACCGCCCCGCTCGGAACAAGGCTTTACCGTGTTCTTCACCGGTTTCTCGGGCTCGGGCAAATCCACCATCGCCAACGCGCTTATGGTCAAACTGATGGAAATGGGTGGCCGTCCGGTCACATTGCTGGATGGTGATATCGTTCGTAAGAATCTGTCGTCTGAACTGGGTTTCTCGAAAGAGCACCGCGATCTGAACATCCGTCGTATTGGTTACGTGGCTAGTGAGATCACCAAGAATGGCGGCATCGCCATTTGTGCGCCAATCGCGCCCTATGCCACCACCCGCCGCGCGGTACGGGAAGATATCGAACAGTTCGGTGCCTTCTGTGAGGTCCACGTGGCCACCAGCATCGAAGAATGCGAACGCCGCGACCGCAAAGGCCTTTACAAGCTGGCGCGTGAAGGCAAGATCAAGGAATTCACCGGTATTTCCGACCCTTACGATGTACCGGCCAACCCCGAACTGAGCGTCGAGACCGAAAATGTCGATGTCGACAACTGCGCCCATCAGGTGCTGCTCAAGCTGGAAAGCATGGGTTTGATCGCCGCGTCTTAAGCGCAGGCAATTCCATTCAGGCGGCCTCCGACTTTCGGGGGCCGTTTTTTTGTAGGCACGATTGACAAGGCGCTGGCCAATTGGTGCATTTGCCTGACCTGATTTGGACGCAACACGCCTATGCCCTCTGACCTGCCCACTATAGCCAGTTTCTGGTTTGGATCAGAACTAAGCTGGCTAGAGGCATTGTGCATCCAATCCTATCTGGATCGGGGTCACCGGTTTATTCTTTATACCGGGCACGAGATCGAAGGCGTTCCCGCAGGGGGCGAATTGAGGCCTGCCAGTGATATCTTCTGGCCCGCGCCGTTTGATATGCCTGCAGGTGACCGGCGAAGCGTCGCGGTTTTTTCCGACATTTTTCGTCTGCGGCTGATGCAGAAAACCGATTTTATCTGGGTGGATCTGGACGCCTATTGTGTCAGGCCCTTTGCCTTTCCATCAGCGTATATCTTTGGACAGTCCCATACCGGAAATTTCCTGACCGGAGTGTTGCGCCTGCCAGCAGACTCGCAAACGCTGGCGCATATGCTGGACTTTGTGACCACAGCCAACCCGACCCAGCCCTGGCGGGGCGGTCCGCTGCACCGGCGCAACCGTCAACGCATCCAGGACGGTGAGACCTGGGGGATCGAGAGCCTGCCCTGGGGCAGTTCCGGCCCCAAAGCCTTTGCACATTTCCTGCGCAAGACCGACGAGGACAACCATGCCATGCAAGCGGAGGTGTTTTACCCTCTGTCCAAGCATGATCTGTGGAAATTGCACAACCCGTTCACCCCGACCGCACAGATTGAAGGCGACATGGTTCATTCCGTCCACGTCTATGGTCATCAGAAACGGCTGATGGCACAGAACACGGGCGGTTTGCCGGTGCGCGGATCGTATCTGCAGCGGCTATGCGATCGGCACGGGATTGACCCCGAGGCCCGTCCAATTCTGCAAGAAGGCTGGTTGGCACCCGCTGGTTAGTTCGGGCCCGCGTCTAGTTCAGCACGCAGAAGGCGCACGGCTCTGCCCTCAAAATCCCCATATTCTGCTGCGTGTTGCTGGATCGCCTGCAGATGCGGCAGGCGCGCGGCAAAATCCTCGATTGATGCGGATTGGATCGCGCGCTGAATATCCTCTTTGGTTTCGCACAGGATCATACCAGAGGTATCGAAGAAATCGCCGATATTCGGGCAACCCCAATAGATCGGGACCGAAGAGCACAAGATCGCATCCGTCAGCTTTTCCGAAAAGTAATTCTTCTCACGCACGTTCTCGATCACCACAGAATAGCGATACGGTGCTAACCCGTCGGATTTGAGATCAAACGGAGTGTACCCCCGGCCCATGATATCAACATCTGCACCCGTTTCACGCACCCAGTCGATCACCGAATGGCGCAACTGATGCCCTACAAGATCGCGCTTGGCCGAAGCAATCAGCGAACAGGATTTGGTTTTCTCAACCTTAAGGTCCTGCCAGTCGGGCACCATCGTCACGCCATACGGCAGGAACACTGCATTCGGGATGTTGTGTAGCAGCACGTCATGAAAGGTCAGCACCCGGAAGAACCGCCGCCATGTATATCGCAGCATCCGATCATGTTTGGCGTGAATGGCCGAAGGCTCGCCCATCATCAATGAAATCCGCGCGCGGGTACCGCGACGCAAGCGCAAATGCACGGTCGAGTTCGGGTACATGATCAGGTGATCGGTGCGCTCCAGATCACCCACCGTCTTGCCGGTCAGGCGATCCGGGCACCCTTCGGGCCAGATCAGTTCGGACAGCGAAACCGAGGCCAGTTTTGGCCCCAGCCGATGCCCATATGGCAGGATGGCAATGGCAGGTCGTGTCATTGTGTTGTCTCGGGCAGATCAACCTGCCCCCGCATCAACACATGACCGCGCCCTGCGACTTTGATACCGGTCATCGCATAGCTTGGGCCAACGCGCGTCACAACGGCCTGACCCGGGCGACCCATGTCATGACCCTGTTCAGCGATAAAGCTGTCCTTGGTTATCATCCCGTATTTCCATAGATAAGCCGCCATGGCACCGGTGGCTGATCCGGTGAACGGGTCTTCGGGCAGGCTGGGCGGCGCCATCAACAAGCGCGAGAACGTATCGCCAACCGCAGTCGCACCCTGCAGCGTGACAAGGAACGGCTCTGCCATATCCGTGCCAGAAAACCCGGCCTCTGCTGCTACTTTACGCAACATCTCAAGGTTCAATTTCGCCGCGCGCAGGGCCTTGTGATCGCGCAGAATCGTAATGCAAAAGGGCAACCCGGTAGAGACAAACTGCGGCTGACAGATAATCGCATCCTCAGGCAAACTGACCGAAGCGGCGACCAGACCCGCAGGTACAAGATTGCCGAATTGTGGTGCGACCTGCGTCATCTCGATGTCATCCCCGTTCAATCGGATCGAGACAATTCCCGCACCAGTTTCCAGCGTCAGCGTGTCGCCTTCAACCATGCCACGGGACCGCATCGCCGCGACAGTTGCAATCGTGGGATGCCCGGCAAAGGGAATTTCCCGACTGGCCAAATAGTAACGCACCCGGATATCGGCCACATCGGATGGCCCCGTAAAAGTACATTCAGCCAGAGAGGTCTCGCGCACGTAAGCCGTGCAAACATCCTCGGGCAAGTCAGCGCCGTCAAAAACCACGGCGCAGCCATTGCCGCCAAAGGCGCGATCACTGAAGGCGTCTACCCAATCGAAATCGAACCAGCTCATCCGCAAAATCCCCTGATGCAGAGTAAATCAGCCGGGCAATTCATGCCGGTTCGTATGTGTCGCGCTTGTTGTTGGGATTGTCACGCCGAAAAATAACCGGCGGGGCCGTTCAGTGAACGGCCACCGGTGACAGATCGTGTTCACGGGCCAGGAAAAAGGCCATCTTACGATCAGTCACAAGCGCAAGCTGCTGGCCATCGGAATCGTGAACCGCGTACAACTGATCCAGATCGCCTGCCTTATCCCGGACATCGCGCGGCAGATCGGCAACATCGACGGTTTTCACATAAACGATGCGGTCGCCTTCGGCGTTATATTCAATCGGTGTATTCATAGCTCTTACCCCTTTTTTATGTTGATCGTTTGCACCACGGTCTCAGGCACGGCGCGGGTCAGGTCCACATGCAGCAGACCGTTCTCCATGATCGCCTCGCCCACCTCGACACCATCGGCCAGCACGAACATGCGCTGGAATTGACGCGCGGCGATGCCGCGGTGCAGAAAAATGCGCCCCTCGCTGTCGTCGCGTTGACGCCCCCGGATCACAAGCTGGCGATCCTCGATTGTGATCGACAAATCCTGTTCCGCGAACCCAGCCACAGCCAGGGTGATGCGGTATGAAAAGTCCGAGGTCTGCTCAATATTATAAGGCGGGTAGCCTTCGTTACCGGCCTTTGCAGACCGTTCCAGAAGACGTTCCAACTGCTCGAACCCCAAAAGATGCGGGTATGAGCCAAGAGTAAGTTTTGACACGTATTCTCGTCCTTTTTTTGCCAAAGCGACGTGTGATGCGGCCCCGTTCCGGCAACCGCGTATAATAGAATATGGGATTATGCCGTGATGTCCACAAGGTCTGGCCGGATAAACCCTGACACACTATCTTGTGTCACAAGCACCACAAAAGGCACTGAGTCGCTCATGAATGCGCCAACAGATCTTTCGATGAAAACAGATGAGGTTTTGCGGGTTGAACTGGAGGTTTTTCGCCGCCAACACCGTGATCTGGACGAAGCGATCGAGGCGCTGCAGTCCACCGGCACAGCCGATCAGTTGACGATTAAGCGACTGAAAAAGCAAAAACTTCGCCTGAAGGACATCATTCGCCTGATCGAGGACCGCTTGACGCCGGACATCATTGCCTGAAAACTCCGCCACTCGGTTCACACGCACATTCAAGGCGCTTATGAACCGAGTTTTGCAGTGTTACGTCATATTCAAACGGATGACATCTGTTTCAAGGTGAAACATTTGCGTTCGCGCAGAAGAAATTGGTCGGATCGTATTTCCGCTTAACTTCTTTCATTTGATCAAGATTTTCACCAAATGCCGTCTCTATCGCGCTGTCTTCATCGGCGCCCAGATAGTTCAGATAAGTTCCGCCCGTGGAATAGGGCGCAATTGCATCATGCATGGACCGCGCCCAGGCAATCTGATCCGCGTCATCCGCTGGATCAGTCCACAGCGGTAGTATCGCAATCAGATAGTCGTGACCGCGTTGCGCAAAGGCGTTGTCCCCATTTGATTTGGACTTTGCTGCGCCAGCGCAATGTTCGATCAGAATGCCCGAACCGGGTATTGTCATCCCTTCGGATTGTGCAACGATCGTATCAATGGCCTCATCCGTCAGCGCGTTGAGATATGCAGATTTCCAGTAGTTCCGGCTGCCTGGACCATAGGCCCCATCCAGCATGCTTTGTTTGGCGGGGAACGGCATCTCGTGCAGGTCGACGACCAAAGGTTCTCCGATCTCCGTCAGGGGTTGGATTGCCTGACGCCCAGCTTCCTTATCGTCTCCAATCCAACACGGCACCATAGCTGTTAGCGGCGTTCCATCCGGTCCCCACAACAACCCCGCATAGACCGTCAGTTCATCAGGTGCCCGTGAAACGATATCCCGAAAACCTCGCAGCACTTCGGCGGCGTCGGCTCGGGGATATGCAATCATGCCCCCCAACACCGTAGACAGAGGATACGCCCTGTAAAGGAATGACGTCACGATGCCGAAATTTCCGCTGCCGCCGCAGATGCCCCAATAAAGGTCTGGATTCCTGTTCGCATTCGCAGTTCTGATCGAACCGTCCGCCGTTACGACTTCGGCCTCGATAACGTTGTCGCAGGTTGGCCCGTATTTTCGTGCCATCCAGCCGAATCCGCCACCCGTCGTCAATCCGCCAATACCTGTCTGCGATACGACGCCCAATGGCACAGCAAGGCCGTGAAGATGTGTTTCGCAGTCTACATCTCCCAACGTGGCCCCGCCCTGAGCGCGTACGGTTTGGGTTTCTGCATCAACATGGACCGCGCGCATGCAGGACAGGTCAATTACGAGGCCATCATCGCAGACGGCGCGCCCACCCACGTTATGACCGCCACCTCTTACCGATACCAGTATGTTGTTTTCAAACGCGAACCTGGCGGCCGCTGCGACATCGGCGGTGCCGTGGCACCGCAGTATTGCACCGGGATACTTGTCAACCAACGCGTTCCAAATACTGCGCGCACCGTCATACTCGGGGTCACCGGGCAAAATCAGTGCCCCGCGAATTTGCGATTTGAATGCCTCAATACTGTCCTGCGGCACGGCTTGGCCGTCCCGGTTTTTCAAAACTGTATCTGTCATGGGTACCTCCTCGGGAACCACTGTCCCGCGATCAAGTATACACTAATTCGAATGTATTTTCAGCAGGACGTCAGACGAGCCATACGGTCGCCAAACCACATTGCCTCTGGGACCGATTTAGCTATAGTGCGCGCTCTTTCAGACGGCAGGGAAACAAGCGGATGAGTGATGTGAAAGTGGGGATCATCATGGGCAGCCAGTCGGACTGGCCCACGATGAAGGAAGCCGCGAACATTCTTGATGAGTTAGGCATCGCGTACGAAAAGCGCATTGTCTCGGCGCACCGCACACCGGACCGCTTGTGGGACTATGGCAAGACCGCCGCATCACGCGGGCTGCATGTGATCATTGCCGGGGCCGGTGGGGCCGCGCATCTGCCTGGCATGATGGCGTCGAAAACACGGGTGCCGGTGATTGGCGTTCCGGTACAGACGCGGGCCCTGTCGGGCGTCGACTCTCTGTATTCCATCGTGCAGATGCCCAAAGGGTTCCCTGTTGCCACTATGGCCATCGGCGCCGCCGGTGGTGCCAACGCGGGCCTGATGGCGGCCGGGATTCTGGCCTTGCAGGATGACGCTTTGGCGCAACGACTGGACGCATGGCGCGATGCACTGTCGGCGTCGATCCCCGAGGAGCCCGTCGATGAGTGACGCATTGCAAACGGGTGCCAGGATCGGAGTTCTGGGCGGCGGTCAATTGGGCCGGATGCTGTCCGTGGCAGCGTCTCGTCTGGGGTTTGTGACCCATATCTACGAACCCGGCGCCAACCCTCCTGCCGGCCAAGTGGCCGATCGCGTGACCACCGCCGCCTATGACGATATCGATGCGCTAAAGGTGTTTGCCGGGTCGGTAGATGTCATCACATATGAGTTCGAGAACATCCCGACCGAAGCGCTGGACCTGCTTGAAGCGCACTGCCCGATCCGTCCGGGGCGAGAAGCGCTGCGCGTCAGCCAGGACCGGTTGACCGAGAAGAATTTCCTGCAGGGGCTTGGCCTGCAAACCGCGCCTTTCGCGGATATCACCGATCTGAACAGCCTGTATGCGGCGATCACGCAGATCGGTACGCCCGCAATCCTGAAAACGCGCCGGTTTGGCTATGACGGTAAGGGGCAGGCCCGTCTGCGCGCACCCGAGGATGCCGAAGCCGCGCTGGCCGATATGGCCGGGGCACCCGCGATCCTTGAGGGGTTTGTGGAGTTTAGCCACGAGGTATCGATCATTGCGGCCCGCGGGCTGGACGGTCAGGTTGCCTGTTTCGATCCCGGTGAAAACATACACCGCGATGGTATCCTGCACACCACAACAGTCCCTGCCCGTCTGCGCCCGGCGCAACGGACAGATGCCGTTCTGTTGGCCGCCAACATCCTAAACGCGCTGGATTATGTCGGCGTCATGGGCGTCGAACTGTTCGTGACGCCCGGCGGTCTGATCGTGAATGAGATCGCGCCACGCGTGCATAACTCGGGCCACTGGACGCAGAATGGCTGCGCCGTGGATCAGTTCGAACAGCATATTCGGGCCGTCGCAGGATGGCCTTTGGGAGATGGTCAGCGGCATTCGGACGTGGTCATGGAAAACCTGATCGGAGCGGACATGGACCGCGTGCCCGAACTAGCGCAGGAACGCGACGTGGCGCTGCATCTCTATGGCAAGGCCGAGGTTAAGGCAGGCCGCAAAATGGGGCATTTCAACCGCATTGCACGGTGAATCAGCCAACAAACCGCGCCGCAATATCACCTGACAAATAGCTAACCCGCCCGCCAGCCAGCGTGGCGGCTACGCGGCGGGTTTCGGCATCCAGTATCACCAGATCGGCGCGCTGGCCGGGGGCCAGCTTGCCCCGATCCTGCAAACCAAGGACACGGGCGGGGCCGGATGACACCAGCGCCCAGGCCCCGGCGAAATCCACCAAGCCAGACTTCGCCACCATCAGCGCCGCGCGGCGCGGGCTGGGATAGTGATAATCCGAGGCCAACGCATCGCAATATCCCATCGTGATCAGGTCAAGCGCGCTGACATTACCCTTGTGCGATCCACCGCGCACCACGTTGGGCGACCCCAAAATGATGTAATCCCCGGCCGCACGCGCGGCCTCAGCGGCTTCGAGCGTTTCCGGGAATTCCGAGATATGCGCCCCCCGCGCCCGCCAGTCGGCCCGTATTTGTGCAGTCGCGTCGTCATGGCTGCCCATGCGCACGTACTGTGAGTCCAAAGCCGCACATAGCGTGTCCAGCGCCGCTGGCACTTCGTCACGACGGGCGTGCATGGACAACAGCATTTCAAAATGCGTGTCTGGGTTTCGCCCGGCTTTCAGGGCTTGGCCGGTCAGACGCGGCGGCTTGCGCCCCTCGGCCAGACGGTCATGCGGCAGGTGGTCGTTGAACACGACATAGGGCACCTGCCAGTCCGCGATACGGCCGGGCAGGTCCGCATAGTCATCCAGCATGTGTGTCTCGAACCGCAACTGAGGCATCAGGTCGGTCACGACGCGATCCTTGACCGAGGTTATGGCGCGAAACACCTGATCCGCGAATTCCGGGCCACGAACCCCACCCTCCCAACTGTGAAACTGGGCCAGAACGGCGGTAGTGATACCATTCGCAGCCAATTCAGCCTCGACCGAGAGAATGCCTTCGTCCATCTGCTTCATCGCCCCGCGGCGTGGCGCGATATGGCGTTCGAACCCATCCCCGTGCAGGTCGATAATGCCGGGCAGAACAAGATAGCCGGACAGGTCGATCTGTCGCCCGGCCCGATCCGTTTGAATAATGCCATCCGCCAGAGACAGATCGGCGGGCACGAGGCCATGCTCCGGCAACAGCACCTCTGCACCGGTCAGGGTCAGATTCAATGCGGTCATTGCGTGGGCTCCGACTCGGGTTCCGAGCAATCCTGCCCGATACAGATTTCGTTGATGATATCCATGACGCCATCCAGCCAGGTGATCTGCGGATCGAATTGCCCGAATTCGATAAAATGCAGCGCCTGCGCCATGACGCGGGGATTGTTCATCATAAAAGTGTGCGTCACCGGAAGAACGATGTGATCCGTCATGCCGTCCACTTTTGTCGTTTCAATCGAGACCTTGCCGTCATCCTTGCCGTCGATCAGCGAGGAAAACAGCGGGTTCAGCGAGTTCTCACCCGCGATCACGCCCACCTCAAACTCAACGGATGGCAGGTTGCGCGGTATGCCCTCGGGGCCCGTGCCCAAGGCCAGCCCGGCGGGGCCATGCAGCATGCCGAACACCTCATACGCGCCCAGTTCATCCACAAGCTGACTGCCCTGATTGGGCGGGCCGAGCATGACCACACGGCCCAGATTTTCCGGGTGATGGTCCTGCAACCAATAGCGCAGCAGGATGCCACCCATTGAATGCGCCACCACGTTCACGGTCTCATCACCACAGGCCGCGAAGGCGTCCGGCAATGTCTGGTTCGCCAGTTCAGGTATCGGCAAATCGGTCGAAGGATAGCCGGGTCGGACAACGGTGTACCCGTGCGCCTGAAACAGTTGTTCCATCACTGTGAAGGACGCCTCGGTCCGCGCCAGCCCGTGTAAAAGCACCACGCATTTGGCCTGGGCCAAGGCGGGAACAAGGAAAAGAAACAGGGCAAGCAGATATCTCATAGCCGCCAGATAAGCGTTATCCGATTGCGTTGAAACCCCTAGCGCGGCTTCAGGCGCAGGACAGCCAGCGCGATGCCGCCCAGAACCAGCGCCGCGCCAAAGATCAGGCGCAAACTGGCGACTTCTCCCAACAACAAAACGCCAGCGAGGATGGCGATGATTGGTACGCTCAATTGCACTACCGCCGCCGTGCTTGGCGCCAGTTGCGGCAAAACCCGATACCATACGGCATAGCCCATCCCCGAGGTCACACCTCCGGAAAGGGCAGCCAGCAGGTAGCCAGCGCCACTCATCTGCCAACCCCCAACGGTCAGCATTAACGCTAGCGCAGTAACCGGCAGGGCTATAACGAAATTGGCCGCCGTTCCAGCAAGGGCGTCAGGCTCAAACCGCCCAACCAGCGAATAGACTGCCCATCCGACCCCGGCAGCTGTCATCAGAGCTGCGCCAATCGGGTCGACCTGTACTGCTCCGGACGGCCACAGGACATAGACCAGCCCCATAAGGGCGATTGCCGCGCCCCCCATCTGTCGCGCAGTCGGAGCATTGCCGGTTAACGACGTCACTGCGAACATTGTGATCTGCACAACGCCAAACAGGATCAGCGCCCCAAGGCCCGCATCCAACGTCAGATAGGCGATGGAAAACCCAATCATATAGAGTGACAGCGATCCTGCCCCCGCCAACCTGCGCCGGTTGCGCAATGGCAGACGACCTGACCTGAGCCAAACCAGACCGGTCAGCACCACTGCCCCGGACAACACGCGAATTATGGCAAACCCGGCGGGGTCGCTGGCACCGCTGTCTATGGCCAGACGATTCAGGATCGAATTCGCCGCAAAGGCGCACATGGTCAGAGTGGTGAGCAGAAACAAACGCATATCAACCGCATAGCGGTATCGCGAGCGTTTGCACACTCACTTTCCAGCGCGGCGTAGTGGTAAAAAGAAACGGGGCCGCCCAAAGGCGACCCCGTCAGTAAGTTCTATGGCGGTCCCTCTAAGCAATCTGGCCATAGGGCCAAGCGCTTGTCGGGATCGTCGGAATTCGCCGGGGCGAATTCGACGTGCTTACATCATGCCGCCCATGCCGCCCATGTCGGGCATGCCGCCTGCAGGTGCTGCGCCTTCTTTGGCAGGCTTGTCTGCAACCATGGCTTCGGTGGTGACCAGCAGGCCAGCAACCGATGCCGCATCTTCCAGAGCGGTACGGACAACCTTGGCCGGATCGATCACGCCGAACGAGAACATGTCACCATATTCTTCGGTCTGTGCGTTGAAGCCGAATGCTGCGTCAGCAGATTCACGGACTTTGCCCGCAACAACCGCACCGTCAACACCTGCGTTCTCGGCGATCTGGCGCAGCGGCGCTTCGATGGCTTTGCGAACGATGTTGATGCCAGCGTTCTGGTCAGCGTTTGCACCTTCCAGAGTTTCCAGTGCTTTACCGGCCTGAACCAGAGCAACACCACCACCGACAACAACGCCCTCCTGAACTGCAGCGCGTGTTGCGTTCAGAGCATCGTCAACGCGGTCCTTACGCTCTTTCACTTCAACTTCGGTCATGCCGCCGACGCGGATAACGGCAACACCGCCTGCCAGTTTGGCAACGCGCTCTTGCAGCTTTTCACGGTCGTAGTCGCTGGTGGTTTCTTCGATCTGAGTGCGGATCTGAGCAACACGTGCTTCGATCTCGGCTTTCTCGCCAGCACCGTCGACGATGGTGGTTTCGTCTTTGGTGATCTCGATTTTCTTGGCGGTGCCCAGCATGTCCATGGTGACGGACTCGAGCTTCATACCCAGATCTTCCGAGATAACCTGACCGCCGGTCAGGATCGCGATGTCCTGCAGCATGGCTTTGCGGCGATCGCCGAAGCCCGGTGCTTTGACAGCAGCAATTTTCAGGCCGCCGCGCAGTTTGTTGACAACCAGAGTTGCCAGCGCTTCGCCTTCAACGTCCTCAGCAATGATCAGCAGCGGCTTTTGCGACTGGATCACCTGCTCGAGCAGCGGAACCATCGGCTGCAGCGAGGACAGTTTCTTTTCGTGCAGCAGGATCATGCAGTCGTCGAGTTCTGCGATCATCTTGTCTGCGTTGGTGACGAAGTAAGGCGACAGGTAGCCACGGTCGAACTGCATACCTTCGACAACATCGGTCTCGGTTTCCAGACCTTTGTTTTCTTCGACGGTGATGACGCCTTCGTTGCCAACCTTCTGCATCGCGTCTGCGATCTGCTGGCCGATTTCGGCTTCGCCGTTGGCCGAGATGGTGCCAACCTGAGCAACTTCTGCCGAGTCTTTGACTTCGCGCGAGGCGTCTTTGATGCCTTCAACAACCTTGGCGGTTGCCAGGTCGATACCGCGCTTCAGGTCCATCGGGTTCAGGCCCGCTGCAACCTGCTTCAGGCCTTCGCGAACGATTGCCTGCGCAAGAACGGTTGCGGTGGTGGTGCCGTCGCCGGCTTCGTCATTAGTGCGGCTGGCGACTTCTTTCACCATCTGCGCGCCCATGTTTTCGAACTTGTCTTCCAGTTCGATTTCCTTGGCAACCGAAACACCGTCTTTGGTGATGCGCGGTGCGCCAAAGGATTTGTCCAGAACCACGTTGCGGCCTTTTGGGCCCAGGGTCACTTTGACAGCATCGGCCAGGATGTTCACACCTGACAGCATGCGGTTGCGGGCATCGGTGTCGAACTTGACGTCCTTAGCAGCCATATTGTCTCTCCTTGAGAAATAAGTTGGAAATGAAGATCAGAGAAGCGCGCGGCTTACTCGATGATCCCCATGATGTCGCTTTCTTTCATCATCAGCAGCTCTTCGCCGTTGACCTGAACCTCGGTGCCCGACCATTTGCCGAACAGGATCTTGTCACCGGATTTTACAGCCATTGCGATCAGTTCGCCGCTGTCCTTGCGTGCGCCTTCGCCGGTTGCAACGACTTCGCCTTCGCTGGGCTTTTCTTTAGCGCTGTCAGGAATGATCAGCCCGCCTGCTGTTTTTTCTTCGCTTTCGGTACGGCGAACCAACACGCGGTCATGAAGCGGTTTCAATGCCATCTTTGCAGCTCCTTGGGCTCAAAGTTTATTTATCCTCCCCTCGCCGGATGGCGAGGCGTTAGCACTCGGGTGATGAGAGTGATAACGACGCATAGCTAGGGGGTCGCAATCCCCGAGTCAACAAGCTGTGATCGATTTTTTGCAACCGGGCTCAGTCAGGCTGTTCCCAGCTGTAAGCCCAGTGTTTCAGACCGTCCTGCCCGACGGCGGTCAGGTCGTAGACGCCCTTTTCCACCTTACCGAACCAACCGTAGTGATTGTCGCGCATCAGGCGAGTGGCCTCAGGAACGCCGGTTGCCTTGGCGACTTCGGACCCTTTGGTTGCCCCACATTCCGCCAGATGTGCCGCGCATTTCAGGGCGTCCTGACGATAGGCCGTGACGATCCCGTGTCGCGTGGCACCGCCTGCATTGGGATCGCCCTCAAGCCGGTCGAACTCACGCAACAGTCGTGCAGTCTTAGCCTTGGACTTGCGCGGTGCGTACGGGCCGGGATCACATTGCACCTCGACCTTGCCATCGGCCCGCACGGTGATCAGCCCCAACCCCAGCCGGCGACACAGCGCCAGATTGTCCTTCAGCGCCCGACGCGCGCTGCGGCCTTTGGGCTTGCACACCCCGATGTAAACCTGATCCGTCACTTTCAGCCGTGTGATCGCCTGATGGAACAATGCCAGCGAAAACCGCAGCTTAAGCTCGACGATGACCGGTTCTTCGCCATCCCGCACGGCCACGATATCAGCCGCGCCAACCTCGCCTTTGACGGAATAGCCCTGACGCTCTAACAGCGCCTTGATGGGGGGATAGAGATCCTGCTCTCGGTTCATGTTTGCATGCTATGCTATTTGCGACGGAATGCCAGACGCTAGGCGCAGCTTTCCAATCGGCCTTGCACCCATTCACCTGCCGAGGCAGTGTCTCAGCAACTCTGTTTTCAAAGGAAATTTCCACATGCGCATAATTCTGCTGGTGATCTGCCTGTTGCTGCCCGTCACGGTTCACGCAGCTTGCGAGGGGCGCGATCTAAAGGGCGAATTGTCACCTGCAGCCCACGCCGAGCTGAAAGAAACCCTGACCAACGTCCCATTTGCAGAAGGCAACCACTGGATCGCAACAAAGGGCACAACGGTGCTGCACCTGATAGGCACGATGCACCTGAACGATCCGCGCATGGATGCGATTGTCGCAAACCTGACGCCAATACTCAGCCAAGCCGATGCATTTTATTTCGAAGTAACCCAAGACAAGATGAAGGCCTGGGAAAAGGAACTGGCTCTGGACCCGAGCCCGATCTTGATTACGTCCGGCCCCACCTTGATTGACCTGCTACCCGAAGAGGCTTGGACAACCCTGTCTTCCGCCCTGGCCGAACGCGGCATACCCAGTTGGATGGGAGCGAAAATGCGCCCCTGGTTTCTGGGCATGACTCTGGCCATGCCTACATGCCTACTTCAGGACCCGAACGCCAATCATGGGCTGGATGCGCGTCTGACCGTTTTAGCCGAAGATCAAGGCATCCCTCAATTTTCGTTGGAGAGCATTGAGGAACTGATGACCATGTTTGAAATCCACTCGATTGAGGAACAGGTGGAATCGCTAGCGCGGTGGGTCAATTCGTACGAAACCAGCGACGATCAGCTGGCCACCATGACAAACTCATATTTCGAGGAAAATCACGCACAATCCATCGAACTAGGCCGTATTTTGGCGCGAGAGCATTCTGGCATGTCGCCGGAAGTGTTTGACGAAGAATGGCAGGCGTTCGAACAGCACTTACTGGTCGGGCGAAACAACAATTGGATGCCGAGGATTCTGGACATTCAAGATCAGACCGCCGTGATCGCAGTGGGTGCTGGACATCTAGGCGGCGCGCATGGATTGCTGAACCAATTGCAGCAGGCTGGATATATCTTGACCCGCGCGCCATTCTGATCGCGCTCGGCAAAAGACAGACCAACCGTCGCAGCAAGGATTCTGCCGGGTGACAACCCCGGCGGACCGCCCTATAAGGCGCGCAAATTATCATCCTCAGGACGCTGACATGACAACCCTTGTATTTGGCCATAAATCTCCCGACACCGACTCCACAGGTTCACCGATCTTGTGGTCGTGGTACCTGAACGAAGTCAAAGGCGAACAGGCCGAGCCCGTTCTGCTGGGCGAGCCCAACACCGAAGCCGCGTTCATGCTGCAGCGCTGGGACCTGCCCAAGCCGCGTATCATCGACGACGTCGAAGCCGACGCGCCGGTTGTCATCGTTGACACCAACAACCCGGCCGAACTGCCCGCCAGCATCAACAGTGCCGATATCCAAGCCATCATCGACCACCACAAGCTGGTTGGCGGGCTGGAAACCAAAGGCCCGATCGACATCACCGTGCGCCCGCTGGCCTGCACCGCCACCATCATGGTCGACCTGATGGGAGACGACGCAGCCAAGATGCCCGACGCCATCAAAGGCGCGGCGCTGACTTGCATCCTGTCGGATACGTTGGAGTTCCGCTCGCCCACCACCACTGCGCATGATCGCGAAGTGGCCGAGAAACTGGCTGCTGATCTGGGTCTGGACGTGTCGGCCTATGCCGCCGACATGTTTGCGGCAAAATCGGATGTATCGTCCTTCTCGGACGCTGAACTGATCCGCATGGACAGCAAGGAATACGAGGTCGACGGCACCAAGTTCCGCGTCTCGGTTCTGGAAACCACGGCCCCCGGCGTCGTGCTGGACCGCAAGGCCAGCCTGGCGGACTCGATGGTCAGTGTGGCCAGCGAGGACGGCGTCGATCAGGTGCTGCTGTTCGTGGTCGACATTCTGAACGAAGAGGCCACTCTGCTGGTGCCGAACGATCTAGTCAAAGGCGTGGCCGAGAAAAGCTTTGGCGCATCGGTCAACGGCGACGCCGTGGTCCTGCCGGGCATCATGAGCCGCAAAAAACAAATCATTCCGAACCTCAAGGTCTGATCTTTAGATCTTTCCAAAGAAAAGGCGCCCAAGTGGGGCGCCTTTTTTTGTTGAGGCATAGGATTTGCGCGATCCGCTTCCATTGCTACTCTGGTCAGGAGAGCAAGTAGCGGATCAGTTCCGACATATGAGTACACGCAAGTTCAGCACCACCCGAGACATCCTGCGGTTTGAAGGCAAGGACAGAGCAGCCTATTGGCGGCGCTTTGCGATGCTGCTGACCCTATCGGTTGTGATCGCTACGATGGGCATGCTTCGCGATTCAGGCGCGGTGGTGATTGCCGCAATGCTGGTGGCGCCGCTGATGGCCCCCATATTGGGCGTGGCAGCGGCTATGGTCATGGGTTGGCTGGGACGTGCGTTCTATCTGGCTCTGATTGTCTGCGGTGCGGCCATTCTTTGCGTATTGCTCGCGTGGCTCTTGGTCTATGTCGCAGATGTCCCGCGCGGCATCCTGATCCCCGATCAGGTCCTGGCCCGGACCGACCCCGGAACCGAGGACCTGATTGTTGCTCTGGCCGCAGGCGTCGCCGGTGCATACGTGCAAATCAACCGTTCCGAAGCCAGCTTGCTGCCCGGCGCGGCCATCGGCGTGTCACTGGTGCCGCCCCTGTCCGCCTCGGGCGTTCTGCTGTATTTCGGCGAACCGGGCGAGGCGTATGAGGCCGGGTTGTTGTTCGCCACCAACCTTGGCGCGATCATCCTGTCCGCCTGCGCGGTTTATATCGTGTACGCGGCCCGCTCGATGGTCTTCAGCAAAGGTCGCCGGAAACTGAACTTTACCGCCAGTGTGACTGTGACATTGGCCTTTCTGGCTCTTGTCGTTTTGCAGTTGGGCAAATCCACCTATAATCGCTATCTCGAAACCCGAACCGAAGCTCAGGTCGCACAAGCCATCCGCGATTGGGCAGACCCGGTGTCGGTCGAGGTCATCCGCATTGACGTAAACGCCAAACGCAAGCAGGCAGATATCTGGCTAATCGTCGACCTGCCGATTGAAGCGGCTTACAAAGTCTCCTCGGTCGCTGGATTGCTGCCGGAAAGCCTGCGCGAGACACCTTTGGTCGATGTCCTACAGGATCAACTGGGTCCAGGCTATCTGGTGGTGGTGCGGTTCCAAAACAGGATTGGCGCGCAAGTCATTCTGGGCACCGATGCCGTCCAGCAGGCGCCGGATGTCGACGAGATCAGCGAAGAAAACTGACCGACACAACCATTTAAAGGCGGCAATTGGCATTGCGGGATGGTCAAAACCCGTCAGCTTTGCAATAGCTGACGCAACCCTGCATTCAACTCGCCCGAGGTCCTCAATGACTCAGATCGTCCACGCCCTGTCCGACATATCCGACCGCTACAAAGCACTGTTCGTTGACCTTTGGGGCTGTGTTCACAACGGCATCACCGCCTTCCCCGAGGCCGTCGCTGCCCTCAAAGCCTATCGTGCGAAAGGCGGGATTGTCGTGCTGGTGACGAACTCTCCGAAACCCCGCGCGGGCGTTGCCCAACAATTGGTGCAATTCAACGTCCCCGAAGATGCCTATGACACCATCGCCACCAGCGGCGATTCTGCGCGGTCGGCGATGTTCCGGGGCGCCGTCGGAGAAAAGGTCTATTTCATGGGTGAATGGCAGCGCGATGCGGGGTTCTTTGAGCCGCTGAAAATACTGCACCACCCGATCCACATCGAACGGGTCCCGCTGGATGAGGCCGAAGGGATCGTCTGTTGCGGTCCGTTTGATCCGATGGCGGACCCGTCCGTCAACCGCGCGGATTTCCTCTATGCCAAGCAAAAGGGAATGAAGCTGCTGTGCGCCAATCCCGATATTGTGGTCGACCGGGGCGAGGTGCGCGAATGGTGTGCCGGGGCGCTGGCCAAACTGTATACGGAGATGGGCGGCGAAAGCCTGTACTTCGGCAAACCCCACCCGCCGATCTATGATCTGGCCCGCCGTAGGCTGCAAGAACTGGGCCACGACATCCCCGATGGCGACATTTTGGTGATCGGTGACGGCCCCCATACCGACATTCTGGGCGGCATGGGTGAGGGGATTGATTCTCTGTTTATCTCGGGTGGATTGGCTGCTGCAGAAACAAAAACTGAGCATCATCCGCACCACGAATCGCTAACTGACTACATCGCAAGGGAAAATATAAATCCCACCTATACAATCGGTCGCCTGAGATAAGCAGAAAAGGCTTGATTTTCTGCGCTTGCGAAGTAATAAAGTTGCCGAACACGGGCAACATTGATCCTTTTGTTGCTCAACGGATTCTAGTGAGGGCGACATGTTGGACAATCTTCCGCGCGGCACGATCTGTATTGAAGACATCGAAATGGGCATGACCCGTCACCTGCGCAAAGTGGTGACTGACGAAGATATCGAGATGTTTGCGCAGGTTTCGACCGACCGGAATCCGGTGCATCTGGATGATGACTATGCCCGCGACACGATCTTTGAGGGGCGCATCGCACATGGGATGCTGACGGCGGGCCTGATCTCGGCCGTCATCGGCGAACAACTGCCCGGCCACGGCACCGTGTATATGGGTCAGTCGCTGAAATTCCTGGCCCCCGTGCGCCCCGGTGACATGGTCTATGCCGAGGTCAAAGTGATCGACATCGACTTTGCCAAGCGTCGGGTGAAACTGGATTGCCACTGCGCCGTAGATGGCAAAAAGGTTCTGGTCGGCGAAGCAATGGTTCTGGCCCCGTCGCGCAAGTTCGACTGATCCAAAGCACAGCTTTACCAGCCTTGTTTCGTTCACCGGCCCGGTCCAGACCCGGGTCGGTGAACAATTTTGACAGCTCCTTAATTTGCACGACCCCGCGCAGTGGCAGCACTTTGCTGTGCCAGCTACTGGCCGCCACGGGTTGCGCAGGAAAACCGGATTCGTACTTTCATGCCCCGATCCTGGAAGAATGGATGGCGTATTACGATCTGGATCGCAGCGCGTTTCCGGATACAAAAAGCACCCTGCGCGCAATCTTTGCCGAGGCCATTCACCAGGGAAAAGCCGGTACAGACATCTTCGGATTGCGCCTTAAAGGCAAAACTCGGGCCTTCTTTCTTCAGCAATTGCGCACTCTATACCCGACCGCCGGGGATGACCTAGCCCGGTTGAAAGCCACCTTTGGCGAGGTCTGCTTCATTTACCTTAATCGCCGCAACAAGCTGGAACAGGCTATTTCGATTGTGAAAGCCGAACAGGCCGGATTGTGGCACCGCAACGCAGATAGGACCGAGTTGGAGCGTCTCACCCCACCTGCCGACCCGGTTTGCGATCCGATCTCCATCGCCCGATACATGGCTGAACTTGAAGAAGGGGATGCGGCCTGGCGTGACTGTTTCGCCGCGCAGCAGTTCACGCCACATATCATCCATAACGAACAACTTGAAAACGATCCAATTGGCGTTTTGACCGATGTACTATACCTGCTGGGGATCGATCCCGCGCGGGGTGCCGAGATCGCGCCCGCCACCGACAAGCTGGCAGACTCGAAAAACCGGGAATGGGCCAGACGTTTTTTGGCCGATCATCCCACACACTGACAATGCAATCAGATGCTTGAACCCGAACCGCAGTCCCGTTAGGCAGATGCTATGCGCATAATCCGTGATTTTCAGTTCATCGAGCCTCAGGACCGCGGCGCCAGCGTGGCGATCGGGAATTTTGACGGCGTCCACATCGGCCACCAGTCTGTGATCGAACTGGCCCGCAATGCCGCGCCGGATGCGCCCTTGGGGGTGATGACCTTTGAGCCGCACCCACGCGAGTTTTTCGCACCCGCAGCCCCGCCTTTTCGCCTGATGCGCTGCAATGCCCGTGCGCACCGGCTGGAAAAGCTGGGTGTCAAGAAATTGTATGAACTGCCCTTCAATTCCGCCCTTGCCGGGCTGACTCCGGAAGAATTCGCGTCGAACGTGATTTGCAACGGGTTGGGCCTGTCGCATGTGGTTGTCGGTGCCGATTTCTGTTTCGGCAAGGGGCGCAGCGGTACGGCGGATGATCTGGTTCGGTTCGGTCAACAAATGGGCTTTGGCGTCACCATCGCACCTTTGATGGAGCGGTCCGAGAATATCGTGTCGTCCACCGCGATCCGTACAGCGCTGACCGAAGGCCGCCCTCGCGATGCGGCAACCATGCTGGGCCATTGGCATCGGATCGAGGGTCCGGTGATCGGCGGCGAACAACGTGGCCGCGAGTTGGGCTTCCCGACCGCCAACATGTCCATCGAAGGTCTGCACCCGCCAAAATTCGGCGTCTACGCGGTGCTGGTCGATGTGTTGGACGGCCCGCATCAAGGCAGCTATCAAGGCGCGGCCTCGGTCGGGACGCGGCCAATGTTTGAGGGCGAAGTGCCGAATATCGAAACCTTCCTGTTCGACTTTTCAGGCGACCTTTATGGTGCGACCCTATCGATTGGTCTGGTTGAATATCTACGACCTGAATTGACCTTCGACGGGCTGGACGGGTTGATTGCACAAATGAACTCTGATTGTGACAAGGCCCGAACACTGCTGGCGACGCTATGACCGCCGATCCTATTGATCGCACTGGCCTGAGCCCCCGGTTCTGGGAACGCAAACCCCTAACCAAGATGAACGAGCAAGAGTGGGAGGCGCTTTGCGACGGCTGCGGCAAGTGTTGTCTGAACAAGCTTGAAGACGAAGACACAGGCGAGGTGGCCCTGACCTGCGTCGCCTGCCGTCTGATGGATGATGAGACCTGCCGCTGCACCCAATACGATATCCGCCACCAGTTCGTGCCGGAATGTATCGTGATGAAGCCCGACAATATCGACGATCACGCCTATTGGCTGCCGCAAACGTGCGCTTACAGGCTGTTGTGGGAAGGGAAACCTCTTTACGACTGGCACCCATTGATATCAGGTACGCCGGACAGTGTTCACGCTGCCGGAATCTCGGTTCAGGGGCGCACGGTGTCCGAGTTCGAAACACCCATCGAAGAATGGGAAGACTATATCATCGAGGAGCCCAGCTGATGTATTTTGCCTCTGACAATTCCGGGCCGGTTCATCCGCAGGTCATGACCGCTTTGAACGAAGCAAATCAGGGCTATCAGATGGCCTATGGGGCCGACACACTGATGAATGAGGTGCGCGATCGAATTCGCGGCATCTTTGAAGCGCCCGGTGCTGCGGTGTATCTGGTAGCCACCGGAACGGCGGCAAACTCGCTGGCATTGGCAACCCTGGCACAGCCGTGGGAGACGGTGTTCTGTTCGCCCGTCGCCCATATCCACGAGGATGAATGCAACGCGCCGGAATTCTACAGCGGCACCAAGCTGACGTTGGTACCCGACGGCGACAAGATGGATCCCGAAGCGCTGCGCCGTTCCATTCTGGCCGAAGAAACCCGCGGTGTGCATGGTCCGCAACGCGGACCGGTTTCGATCACCCAGGTGACCGAGCGCGGCTCGGTCTATTCGCTGGAGGAGTTGCAGGCATTGTGCGGCGTAGCAAAGGAGTTTGACCTGCCCGTCCATCTGGATGGAGCTCGGTTCACAAACGCTTTGGTCGCGCTGAACTGTTCTCCGGCTGAAATGACGTGGAAAGCGGGCGTCGATGCGGTCAGCTTTGGCGGCACCAAGAACGGTTTGATGGGGGTCGAGGCAGTTGTCTTCTTTGACGAATCCAAAGCCTGGGAGTTTGAACTGCGGCGCAAGCGCGGTGCGCATCTGTTTTCAAAACATCGCTATCTGTCCGCACAGATGGCAGCCTATTTGCAGGATGACCTGTGGTTGACTATGGCACGTAAGGCCAACGCCAATTGTGCCCACCTGGCCGACGGCCTGCGCGCCAAGGGCGCGACTTTCCTGCACGAGCCGCAGGCCAACATGGTGTTCGCCCAGTTTTCCCGCGCCCGGCACAAGCAACTGCATGAGGCCGGGGCGATCTACCACCTTTGGGGGGCCGAACTTGACGGGGCAAGTGACGAAGAGACGCTCGCCTGCCGTCTGGTCTGTGACTGGTCGATCAGCAGCGACGATATCGACCGTTTCCTCGACCTGCTTTGACTGGCATGCCGGTCAACCCTTGGCCTCGGTCAGGTGCCGGTCCAGATCATCTAAACGGTCCTGCCCCCAGAACCGCTGGCCATCCTCAGTAATGTAGAACGGCGCGCCAAAGACGCCGCGTTCAACGGCCTCTTCCAGATTGGCGGCATAGGTTTCGGCACCGACCAGCAGGCCACTGTCTGCCAGATTTGGGTCAAAGCCCGCCTGCGTCAGGCAATCGCGGATCACATCATCCTGTGCGATGTCTTTTTCCTCGGCCCAACAGGCCCGCAGCAAGGACTGGACCAACTTACCTACATCCCCTGCCCCATCCTTCATCGCTGCAATCACTGCATAGGACGACGGCGCCATATTGGTAGGCCAATGCGCCGGTTGCAGATTGAATTCTAATCCCAGGTTCTTGGATTGCCGCAGCAGTTCCTGCGCCCTGTATTCATTGCGCGACGGGTGGCGATCTTTTGGCGGCGTTCCCCCCGTACGCCCGAACAGCGCCATGATATCCAGCGGTTTGTAATTGATCGTCGCGCCATGCTTGGCCGCGACCTCCTCTAGCCGCTCACCTGCCAAATAGGTGAATGGCGAAATTGTCGCAAAATAGTAGTCAATCCGGGCCATGTGCACTTTCTCCGCTGCGTTACCTTTGCTGGACGGTAAGGCCATGCTAAGCGGTGTCAACATCACGAATCTGTCACATTTGCCATTGCTGCCCGGGGACCTCAGCCGATGCCGACACTCAACGAACCCAAGCTTATCGCTGGGAACGCAAATCTTCCGCTTGCCGAATCCATAGCTCGCCGCATGAGCCTGTATCGCGGCGTCGATCAGGGTCTGGTCGATGCGAGAGTTGAACGGTTCAATGACGGCGAGATTTTCGTCGAAGTGTTCGAAAACGTGCGTGGCGAGGACATGTTCATCGTCCAGCCAACCTCGAACCCCGCCAATGACAATCTGATGGAACTGCTGATCATTGCCGACGCGCTGCGCCGGTCATCGGCCCAACGGATCACCGCCGTTATCCCCTACTTCGGTTACGCCCGTCAGGACCGCCGCACCAAGGCCCGCACGCCGATCAGCGCCAAACTGGTGGCCAACATGCTGACCGGTGCAGGGATCGAGCGGATCCTTACCATGGACCTGCACGCAGCGCAGATTCAGGGGTTCTTCGATATGCCGGTCGACAACCTCTATGCCTCGCCAATCTTTGCACTGGATGTAAAACACCAGTTCAAGAACAACCTGGATGAACTTATGGTTGTCTCGCCCGACGTGGGCGGTGTGGCCCGTGCACGTGAACTTGCCAAACGCATCAGCGCTCCCTTGTCGATCGTTGACAAACGACGCGAAAAGGCTGGCGAAGTGGCAGAAATGACCGTGATCGGCGATGTCAAAGACAAGATTTGCCTGATCGTGGACGACATGTGCGACACTGCCGGCACGTTGTGCAAAGCGGCTCAGGTACTAATGGATAATGGTGCGAAAGAGGTTCACTCTTACATCACACACGGCGTCATGAGCGGCCCGGCAGTCGAACGCGTAACCAATTCGGTAATGAAGTCGTTGGTGCTAACCGACACGATCCAGCCAACCCCAGAGATCGCAAAAGCCAAGAACATCCGCATCGTACCAACGTCTCCGATCTTCACGCAGGCGATCCTGAATATCTGGAACGGTACCAGCGTGTCGTCGCTATTCGAAGACAAGACCTTGATCCCGATCTACGAGTCTATGTACCACATGGACTAAATTTGGATCGGGCGGTCCTTTGGGCCGCCCTTCCCTTTGCAGGCCTCCGCGCCCGCGACCAACCTGCCACGAAAATCAGCGTGGTTATCTATGGAAAGTCCCATGACAGTCAACAAACGCATCGTTCTCTCCAGTGACCACGCAGCCATTGATTTACGTCAGGCTGTTGCCGACCATGTTGCGGCAAATGGATGGGAAGTGGTGGACATCGGCCCTACAACTCCCGAAGCACGCATTACCCCAAGCACGGCAAAGCCGCCGCGCGGCCGTAGCCTCGGGCGAGTGTCAGTTGGGGATTGTTCTCTGCGGCACCGGTCAGGGCATCATGATGGCGGCTAACAAGGTGCCTGGCATCCGCTGCGGCGTCTGTTCAGATGCTTTCTCGGCCCGGATGATCCGTCAGCACAACGACGCCAACATGCTGTCCATCGGTGCGCGCGTTGTCGGTGAAGGTCAGGCCTTGGATATCGTCGATGCCTTTCTGACCGCCGAGTTTGAAGGCGGCCGTCACGCGACCCGTGTGGACATGATTGAGGGAAATGAGGCCTAGAGCAGCATTTCACGCCACTTCAGACCACCGCAATCCTGGCAACGCCCGCTTGCAGAGCTTGGTTGGACCGTGTCTGGAACACGTCAATGCATGTCGGCGAAACAACTTTATGAGCGACCTGTGCCTTAGCGCTACGAATGTTGTCAAACGTAGAAAAGTTCAGACGTCTCACACCCAATTATGTTGCGGCTCCTTTCTTGGCCTCGGCGCATCAATTGCGCTGACGTCGGACCAATTTTCAACACATTACCCTGGCAAAAAATCTACAAGCACTAACTGATAGAGTTTCAGACCTCGACCCATGTCCAACACAAGCTTTCAAGACCGCATTCAACGCATCAACGCCAATAACCCTCAAGCAACCTCTGACCTTTCGCAAAAAGTAACAAAAGCTCCATCACTCCGACCAAATCACTGGAAGGTCCTTGTCGGCATACTGTTTTTGAGTGTCGGGCAACAAGCAGTAAAACAGGCGAACGAAAGTTACGAGGTTATAAAGCAAAGCTATGGGATCGGCGCCGCAGCCGGGCTGGGTGTTGCGGGGGTGTTCGCGTTAGTGGCTGGCTGTATCCTTATGTACCGCGGCATTTTGGCTGGTGACAAACAGCGGAACAAGGCGATCTCGGACGCCTCCGAAACGGGAGGGCGTCGAAAGCGTATTACGTCAAACAGGGCTCGGACCATATGTTCCATAGTGGGCTTCAGCTTTGGCGCCATTGCCACATTTTACCTTATTACAGGCAAAATCGCCCACTCGATGGATACTGAGAGTGCCCGAGTACGCCCTTGGGGCCAGCGTGATTATGATTGGTCTCCCTATGCTTTCTCTGCTCATAGGATTTATCGGACTTTTCGTGCGTGGTTTTGCCTTGGGTCGTGTTCCCGTCTTTTGCGTGCTTGGAGCTATCATAACGATTTGCGCCATAATTCTGAGCGGTGCTAATCCTTACGAGTGGAACTGGTTGTTTTCCAGACTACACTGATTATCCCGAAAAGCGCGCAGCATGTTTTTCAAACCACTTCCTGGCTCAGGCGTTGAATCAATCACGAGATATCCCAGTCATCCTCATGTGCGACCTCACCAATGGCCGTCCATGTCACCCGTATCCGGGCAATTCGCGTATCCGACCAGGTTCGGAATACGGCAAAAAAGCCCTCAGGTGTAATGTCCGCAGTCGTCACCTCGGCACGTAGCGCGGAGGACGTGTCCACATCCCACAGCGAAACTCCTATCTGGACCACCGGTGCAGATCGAAACGGTTGACTGAATGTGATGGCAGACCGTCGCTCGCGTGGCCCCTCACCCGTCCACATATCGCCGCCATCAGCGAAATCGGAAAACAGCACTGCCTCGCCTTGGTCGATACCAATAGGGTGGGTTCGAAAAGTCTTCATTGTTGATGTCTTTGTCTTTGTATTCCTTACACCTATCCTGCAGCCTCAGCAAAATCACGACAAAAAACGGCCCCGCGCAGGCAGGGCCGTTCTAAATCACAAGAATTGCCAGAGCCTTACAGGCTCATATGCGTTCCAAGGGCTTCCATGTCGGCCAGCAGTTTGGCGGCGTCGTCGACGATTGTCTGATCATCGCCTTCCTTCGCTGCCTCGTGCGACGCGCGTGCCTCGGCGATCAGATCGTCCAGGTGTGAGCGTGTCACTTCGGCAACCGGGATCGCCTTTTCGGCCAGAACCGACAGGCCATCGCCATTGATCTGAGCAAACCCACCGGTGACTAGGTATTCGCTGGACCCTTCAGGTGCTTCGACCTTCAGGATGCCCGGGCGCAGCGTGGTGATGGTGGGGGCATGGTCGGGCATTGCCGTCATGTCCCCGTCCGCGCCGGGAATCTGGACCGCCGTCGCGCTGAGCGAAGCAAGGCTCCGCTCGGGGCTGACGAGGTCGAATTGCATCGTGTTTGCCATCAGGGATACTCCTTAGGCGGCTTCTGCGGCCATCTTTTCCGCTTTGGCGATCACTTCGTCGATGCCGCCAACCATCAGGAAGGCCGCTTCGGGCAGGTGATCGTATTCGCCAGCCACAACGGCCTTGAACGACGCGATTGTGACATCCAGAGGAACCTGAACGCCCGGCGAGCCGGTGAAGACCTGCGCCACGTCGAACGGCTGCGACATGAAGCGTTCGATCTTACGGGCACGGGCCACGGTCAGTTTGTCCTCTTCCGACAGCTCGTCCATGCCAAGGATGGCGATGATGTCCTGTAGCGACTTGTAGCGCTGAAGGATCTGCTGAACATCGGTCGCAACCTGATAATGCTCTTCGCCAACGATGGCCGGGTCGAGCAGACGCGAAGTCGAGTCGAGCGGGTCAACCGCAGGGTAGATACCCTTTTCCGAGATCGCACGGTTAAGAACGGTAGTCGCATCCAAGTGAGCGAACGAGGTTGCCGGCGCAGGGTCGGTAAGGTCGTCCGCAGGCACGTAGATCGCCTGCACCGAGGTGATCGAGCCCGACTTGGTCGAGGTGATGCGTTCCTGCAGGGCACCCATGTCAGTGGCCAGTGTCGGCTGGTAGCCCACCGCCGAAGGAATACGACCCAGCAGAGCCGAAACCTCGGAACCCGCCTGCGTAAAGCGGAAGATGTTGTCGACGAAGAACAGAACGTCGGTACCGGACTGGTCGCGGAACTGCTCGGCCAGGGTCAGGCCGGTCAGAGCAACACGCGCACGCGCTCCGGGAGGTTCGTTCATCTGACCGTAAACCAGGGCCACCTGCGATTCCGACAGGTTGTCCGGTTTGATAACATTCGATTCAATCATCTCGTGGTACAGGTCGTTCCCTTCACGGGTCCGTTCACCAACACCCGCGAACACCGAGAAGCCCGAGTGCACTTTTGCGATGTTGTTGATCAGTTCCATGATCAGAACGGTTTTACCAACGCCGGCGCCGCCGAACAGGCCGATCTTACCGCCTTTGGCGTAAGGGGCCAGCAGGTCCACAACCTTGATGCCGGTAACCAGAACTTCCGACTCGGTCGACTGTTCTGCGAAGGTCGGTGCAGGCTGGTGGATGGCGCGGGATTCGGTTGCCTCAACCGGGCCCTTTTCGTCGATGGGATCGCCAACAACGTTCAGGATGCGGCCCAGGGTGGCGTTACCAACCGGAACCGAGATCGGTGCGCCCATGTCGGTCACTTCAGCACCACGAACCAGACCTTCGGTCGCGTCCATCGCGATGGTGCGGACAGTGTTTTCACCCAGGTGCTGGGCAACTTCCAGTACCAGACGCTTGCCGTTGTTTTCGGTTTCCAGCGCGTTCAGAATTTCAGGCAGCTGATCTTCGAAGTGCACGTCAACGACGGCCCCGATGATCTGTGTGACTTTGCCTTTTGCATTCGCCATATTGTTGTCTCCGGTTTTCTTACAGCGCTTCGGCGCCGGAAATAATTTCAATCAGCTCGTTGGTGATCACGGCCTGACGCGAGCGGTTGAACTGGATCGTCAGCTTGTCGATCATCTCACCCGCGTTGCGTGTCGCGTTGTCCATTGCGGACATCCGTGCACCCTGTTCAGACGCTCCGTTTTCGAGCAGGGCCGAGAAGATCGCGGTTGCAACCCCCTTGGGCAGCAGGTCGGCCAAGATGGCCTCTTCGCTGGGCTCGTAGTCGAAAACAGCACCGCTATCGTCACCCTCGGTTTCCTCGAACGAGGCGGGGATGACCTGCTGTGCCGTCGGGATTTGGGTCACAACGTTGACGAACTTCGAATAGAAGATCGTGGCAACGTCGAACTCACCTCCGTCAAAGCGCGACAGGACGTCCTTCGCGATGTCTTGCGCATTGGTGTAACCCAGACGCTTGACCTCGCTCAGGTCGATATGTCCAACGAACAGATCGCCAAAATCACGCTTGAGCGCGTCGCGGCCTTTTTTGCCGACGGTCAGAACTTTGATCGTCTTGCCTTTGGCGCGCAGCTCGTCCGCTTTTTGACGGGCCAGCTTGGCGATGTTCGAGTTGAAGCCGCCGCACAGGCCGCGTTCAGCTGTCATGACGACCAGCAGATGGACATCATCACTGCCCGTACCACGGAGCAGCTTGGGGGCGCTGTCGCTGCCCCCGACCGAAGCAGCCAGCCCCGCCATCACGGCATTGAACCGTTCGGCATAGGGACGCGAGGCTTCGGCAGATTCCTGGGCGCGGCGCAGTTTTGCAGCCGCGACCATCTGCATGGCCTTGGTGATCTTGCGGGTCGATTTGACCGACTCGATCCTGTTTTTAAGGTCCTTAAGATTTGGCATATGCCCGCCTCTCCCTTAAGCGAAGGTTGCGGCGTATTCGTCCAGCGCAGCCTTGATCTTATCGGAAGCGTCACCCTTGATCTTGGGATCTTCGTCCGTGATCCACTGAAGCAGATCCGCGTGCTTGCCACGCAGGTGCGCCAGCAGGCCAGCTTCGTAACGGCCAACATCGGACACGTCGATCTTGTCGAGGTAACCGTTGGTACCGGCGAAGATGACGCAGACGATTTCAGCATTGGTCAGCGGCGAGTACTGCGGCTGTTTCATAAGCTCGGTCAGACGCGCACCACGGTTCAGCAGCTGCTGCGTCGCGGCGTCTAGGTCGGAACCGAACTGAGCAAACGCAGCCATTTCACGGTACTGAGCCAGTTCCAGTTTAACCGGACCGGCAACCGACTTCATCGAGTTGGTCTGAGCAGAAGAGCCCACACGCGAAACCGACAGACCGGTGTTCACAGCAGGACGGATACCCTGGTAGAACAGTTCGGTTTCCAGGAAGATCTGGCCGTCGGTGATCGAAATCACGTTGGTCGGAATAAACGCCGAAACGTCACCACCCTGAGTTTCGATAACCGGCAGAGCAGTCAGCGAGCCCGCACCGAAATCCTCGTTCAGCTTGGCCGAACGCTCCAGCAGGCGCGAGTGGAGGTAGAAAACGTCGCCAGGATAGGCTTCACGTCCGGGCGGGCGGCGCAGCAGCAGCGACATCTGACGATAGGACACAGCCTGCTTAGACAAGTCATCATAGATGATCAGCGCGTGACGGCCATTGTCTCGGAAGTATTCGGCCATCGCGGTTGCAGCGTAGGGTGCCAGGAACTGCATCGGAGCCGGGTCGGACGCGGTTGCGGCCACAACGATCGAGTATTCAATCGCACCGGATTCTTCCAGCTTCTTCACCAGCTGCGCAACGGTCGAACGCTTTTGACCGATGGCAACGTAAACGCAGTACAGTTTCTTCGACTCGTCGTCGCCTGCTGCGTCATTGTACACTTTCTGGTTCAGGATCGCGTCCAGAGCAACGGCAGTTTTACCGGTCTGACGGTCACCAATGATCAGCTCACGCTGGCCACGGCCAATCGGGATCATCGCGTCAACCGATTTCAGGCCGGTTGCCATCGGCTCGTGAACCGACTTACGCGGGATGATGCCTGGTGCCTTAACGTCTGCAACGCCACGCTTGGTTGCGTTGATCGGGCCTTTGCCGTCCAGCGGGTTGCCTAGACCGTCAACAACACGGCCCAGCAGCTCGTCACCGATCGGAACGTCCACGATCGAGTTGGTGCGCTTGACGGTGTCACCTTCTTTAATGTCACGGTCGGAACCGAAGATAACGACACCGACGTTGTCGCTTTCCAGGTTCAGCGCCATGCCCATGATGCCGCCGGGGAATTCGACCATCTCACCGGCTTGTACGTTGTCCAGGCCGTATACACGGGCAATCCCGTCACCGACGCTTAGCACGCGGCCAATCTCGGCCACTTCGGCTTCCTGACCAAAATTCTTGATCTGGTCCTTCAGGATTGCAGAAATCTCTGCAGCTTGGATTCCCATTTATCCGACCTCTTTCATTGCATTCTGTAGGGAGTTCAGCTTCGAACGGATCGAGCTATCGATCATTTTCGAGCCCACTTTAACGACAAGACCGCCGATGAGGCTTTCATCAACGGTCGCATTGATTGTCACGGTCTTGCCCACACGCTCGGACAGCGTCTTGGACAGTTTATCCAGTTGCGTCTTGGTCAACGCCTTGGCCGAGGCGACATCGGCGGTCACTTCGCCGCGTTCGTCTGCCAGCATCTCGCGCAGTACCTGCACCAGTTGCGGAATAACAAACAGGCGGCGCTTTTCGGCCATCAGACCCAGCGTGTTGCGCAGGATGGTATGCAGACCCATCTTGTCGGCAATCGCGGTAATCGCTGCTTCCTGTTCGGCGCGGGATACCAGCGGCGATGCAATCAGGTCGCGCAAGTCGGCGCTTTCGCCCAAAGCTGCTGCCAAATCGTTGATGCCGGTTTCCAGACCTGCAAGGTCATTATTCTCTTTGGCGATCTCAAAGATCGCGGTGGCATAGCGTTCAGCAATGCCAGTGGAAATCGAAGCTGGTTCGGACACGTCCACCCTTCCGATATTTGAGGCCCCGATTTTGAGTAGCGGCCGCTACCACGGGGGCGTGAGGAAACCCCGCCCAGACGGCCGGGGATCAAAATCACCGGGGATGTAGCAGAGCCGAACCAAGCTAGCAATATATTATCACGGCAAGCACTTTATCCACAAAATGTTTTGTTTCAATTACTTACGAAGGGTGCGACCCTTTTATCCGGCTGGAAGGCAGGAAAAATGTTACGAAAGTGTAGGTTTTTGCGATTCCTGTGACCTATTTCCCGCAAATTCGGGCTTTGAAACGTCCCAAATCGACACAAGAATTATGCTGGCTTCAACAGTCCATCTAGCGCCTTGATCGGGCGACGTTCGGTATCTTTTGTGACGGTGCCGCTGGGGGGGCGGATGTGCTTGGTGACCTCTACCATCAGCACGCCCCCGGCCATCACCGTTGGCATGCGCTGACCGGTTTTTTCGATCAGACTGCCAGATTTCAACCAGAACCGGCGAAACGAAGGCGGCATATACAGGGCCGAGCAGTGGCCTTCGGGAATGAAGTGATGCGCCTTGAGCTGGCTTTCCAACTGCGACGCCGAATACGGGCGCCCGAATCCAAAGGGCGTTCGATCTGATCGCGACCACAGCCCGGCCCGGTTCGGCACAATGAAAATCGCGCGCCCGCCTGGTCCCAGAACCCGCCAGCATTCGTTCAGCAATTCGCTGGGCTGGCCTGAGGTCTCCAACCCGTGCATCACGACCAATTTGTCCACGTGCCCGGTTTCAATGGGCCAGAGCGTTTCTTCGGTCAGCACAGAGACATTGGGCATCCCGGCAGGCCAGGGCATGACCCCCTGCGGCCCTGGCATCAAGCCGATGACACGACGCGCTTCTACCAGATATGGCCGCAAAAGTGGCACCGCGAAGCCAAAGCCTACTACGGTCTGACCTTTGGCCTCGGGCCACAACTGCGTCAGCCGTCCACGAATAGCGGCCTGCGCCGCACGGCCCAATGTGCTGCGGTAGTAGAAATTCCTCAGATCCTGCACATCAAGATGCATTGCGGACACCTGGTCAATCGGCTTAGCTGGGCGCAGTCTAGCAACGAAAGGGCAAAAGGCCATGCCTCTTGAGATCGTAACCATCCCCTGTCTCAGCGATAATTATGCTTTTCTGGCGCATGACGCCACCAGTGGCCAGACCGCCCTGATTGATGCGCCCGAAGCAGGACCGATTCTGGCAGAACTGGACGCCCGCCGCTGGACGCTAAGTCACGTGTTGCTGACCCATCATCATTGGGATCACGTCGACGGGCTGGCCGGTATTCTGGAAAGACACCACGCCAAAGTCATTGGTGCCAGCGCCGACGCCCACCGCCTGCCCCCACTGGATCTGCAAGTGGCCGAGGGCGACTCGTTCCAGATTGGTGACGAACCGGTGCAGGTATTGGATGTGTCAGGCCACACGGTTGGTCATATTGCATTCTACATGCCGCAAAGCGCTGCCGTTTTTACCGCAGACAGCCTGATGGCCCTGGGCTGCGGTCGCCTGTTCGAAGGTACCGCGCCGCAGATGTGGCAATCTCTTTCCAAGTTGGCCGCACTGCCCGACGAAACAATCGTCTATTCGGGCCACGAATATACGCAATCCAACGCCAAATTCGCCATTACGGTCGATTCATGCAATGCTGCACTGCAGCAACGCATGGCGGATATCGACACTGCCCGCACCGCCGGAAAACCTACGGTTCCCTCGAGCCTGGCGCTGGAAAAGGCCACAAACCCGTTCTTGCGTGCCACTGACGCGTCGATTCAGGCCAATCTGGGTATGGAAAACGCCGAACCGGCGGCTGTATTTGCCGAAATCAGGGCTAGAAAAGACCGCTTCTAATGCCTATTTAGCCCTCTTCACGGCCACGGTCACAGGAAATGTGACTGTCAAGTGAAAGAAAACCCTTGAAGCCGGGCCACGATCAACCAAACTCTATTAGTATGAGGACATGGTTGAACCGGGGCCACATCCTGCCCCTTTCGACCCAAGACAGAGGAGCACCCGCGTGCCTTCATTCTCGAGCACTTTAGAACAAGCCATCCACGCGGCCCTTGCGGCTGCGAATGAACGGCGACATGAATTTGCAACGCTGGAACATCTGCTGCTGGCGCTGCTGGAAGAACCCGATGCCATCCGCGTCATGAAAGCCTGCAGCGTCGATCTGGAAGAATTGCGCAGCACTTTGGTCGAATTCATCGACGAAGACCTGTCCAATCTGGTCACCGACATTGATGGGTCCGAGGCCGTACCAACCGCCGCTTTCCAGCGCGTGATTCAGCGAGCCGCGATCCACGTGCAAAGTTCGGGCCGCACCGAAGTGACCGGAGCCAACGTTCTGGTCGCCATATTTGCCGAACGCGAAAGCAACGCGGCCTATTTCCTGCAAGAACAGGACATGACGCGCTATGACGCGGTGAATTTCATCGCACACGGTGTGGCCAAAGATCCGGCATATGGCGAAAACCGCTCGGTTTCCGGCGCGGATCAGGTCGAGGAAGAGGCTCAATCCAGCACCACTGATGGTGATCAGAAAGAAAGCGCGCTGGGGAAATATTGCATCGATCTGAACGCCAAGTCGCGTGCAGGCGATGTCGACCCCCTGATCGGTCGCGCCGATGAGGTGGAACGCTGCATTCAGGTGCTATGCCGTCGCCGCAAGAACAACCCGCTGCTGGTGGGTGACCCGGGCGTGGGCAAAACCGCCATTGCCGAGGGTCTGGCCCACAAGATCGTGGGCGGCGAAGCCCCTGATGTGCTGTCGAACACCACCATTTATTCGCTGGATATGGGCGCGCTGCTTGCGGGCACCCGCTATCGCGGTGATTTCGAGGAACGGCTGAAAGCAGTCGTGACGGAATTGGAAGATCACCCCGACGCTGTGCTGTTTATTGACGAGATTCACACCGTGATCGGTGCCGGTGCGACTTCGGGTGGCGCGATGGATGCGTCGAACCTGCTGAAACCTGCCCTGCAGGGCGGCAAGCTGCGCACCATGGGCTCGACCACTTATAAAGAGTTCCGTCAACATTTCGAAAAAGACCGCGCGCTCAGCCGCCGGTTCCAGAAGATCGACGTGAATGAACCTTCGGTCGAAGACAGCGTAAAAATCCTGCGCGGTCTGAAACCCTATTTCGAGAAGCATCACGAGATCAAGTACACTGCGGATGCGATCAAAACCGCCGTAGAACTGTCGGCGCGCTATATCAACGACCGCAAACTGCCAGATAAGGCCATCGACGTGATCGATGAGGCCGGTGCCGCACAGCATCTGGTCGCAGAAAGCAAACGCCGCAAGACCATCGGTGTGAAAGAGATTGAGGCCGTCGTTGCCAAGATCGCGCGCATTCCGCCCAAAAACGTCACCAAGGACGATGCGGAGGTTCTGAAAGATCTGGAAACTTCGTTGAAACGGGTGGTGTTTGGTCAGGACGAAGCTATCGAGGCGCTTGCCAGCGCAATCAAGTTGGCCCGTGCTGGTCTGCGCGAACCAGAAAAACCCATCGGCAACTATCTCTTCGCTGGTCCAACCGGTGTGGGTAAGACCGAAGTGGCCAAACAGTTGGCAGATACGCTGGGCGTGGAACTGCTGCGCTTTGACATGTCGGAATATATGGAGAAACACGCGGTCTCCCGTCTGATCGGTGCCCCTCCGGGTTATGTCGGGTTCGATCAGGGTGGTCTGCTGACCGACGGCGTGGATCAGCATCCGCATTGCGTGCTGCTGCTGGATGAGATCGAAAAGGCCCACCCGGACGTGTTCAACATCCTGCTGCAGGTGATGGACCACGGGGAGCTGACCGATCACAACGGCCGCACGGTGAATTTCCGCAACGTGGTTCTGATCATGACGTCGAACGCGGGTGCGCAGGAACAGGCCAAGGCCGCCATTGGCTTTGCCCGTGACCGCCGCGAGGGCGAGGATACCGCTGCGATCGAACGCATGTTCACGCCGGAATTCCGCAACCGTCTCGACGCCGTGATCTCGTTCGCACCTCTGCCGAAAGAGGTCATCCTGCAAGTGGTCGAGAAATTCGTCCTGCAGCTTGAGGCGCAATTGCTGGATCGCAATGTGACCATCGACCTGACGCCCAAAGCCGCCGAATGGCTGGCCGACAAGGGCTATGACGACAAGATGGGCGCGCGTCCTCTGGGCCGCGTGATCCAGGAACACATCAAGAAGCCTCTGGCCGAGGAGTTGCTGTTCGGCAAGCTGGCCAAGGGTGGTGTGGTTCGTGTCTCGGTCAAGAAGGGCGAGTTGAACCTGGAAATCTTCGGCCCCGATCAGCCGCGCATTCCGGGGGACAAGCCACCGCTGCTGACCGCAGATTGATTGCATCGTGATACAGAAAGAAACCCGCCTTCAACGGCGGGTTTTTTTATGTTTATTTGGTGCGCTGTGGATGCGGGCTGTGAAAATACTCTGATCGACGGCGCCGTGAAGCCCGATAGGCCGACAGAAAGACTTGAGCATAACGCAGCCCGTCGAAACTCTGAGACAAAGCGGACACCAACGCGATTCCAACGTCCCTGGCTTTGCGAATGCGCCCGGCCCTGGTTTGCACAAAGTATTCGAGATCAATGAAACGAATTTGCTGCCCGTCCCAGCACATATCCCGAAAAGCCGGGCGCCCGTGGGCTAGGTCGATTGAATGCAAGCGTGCCAACGCTTGCCCCGCCGCATGACATGCCTTTTCTTTATCCTCGGCGGTCAAAGAGTCAGACTTGCAGATGTCAGTCAGACTGGCGCCAGCATCTTCAAGCACAAAGTAGCCGGTACCTTCGGTCACAATTGCCGGGACTGGCACACCGCTGTGCCACAGGAAATGATGTGAACACCGGTCCCGGTCGAACGCCATATTCGGAGTTCCCTTTACCAGCCAAAGCAGAGGCGCAGACTGCTCAATGCGCTTCATCCAAAACGGGGTTCCTTTTAAGGTCTCAAACCGGACCACACGCCGATAAGGTGCTTGCAGGGCTTCATCAACCGCGCTTTGCAATTCAACTGCCAATTTGTTCAAATCCGTACCTGCTCAACCTATGGGGCAGATATAGGGGCATCACACTCGCCTTTCACCCAGCGCGAGCTAAAATTGCGGCGGATCGAAACCACTTTCGTCTGCCTGAAAAAGCCCATTGTAGCGATTTAACGCTCAGTCAATTTCAACTCGATCCTGCGGTTCTGGGCGCGGGCTTCGGGGGTATCGGCGGGATTGACAGGCTGGAACTCACCAAACCCGTTGGCGGCCAGCCGGTTCGGCGGGATACCCAGCGCTTCGACCATGTATCGCACCACCGAAAGCGCCCGGCCCTGGCTGAGTTCCCAATTGTCGCGATACCGGCCCGTCCCGGCCAGAGGTACGTTGTCCGTGTGGCCATCGACACGGATGACCCAGTTCAGACCCTCGGGAATTTCTGCCGCTACACTGCGCAGGATATTGGCCACCTTGGCGACCTCTTGCCGCCCGACCGGCGACAGCGTAGCTGATCCTGTGTCGAACAGCACCTCGGATGAGAAAACGAACCTGTCTCCTTCGATCCGCACGCCTTCTTCATCGCCTAGGACATCGCGCAAACGACCGAAGAATTCAGAACGGTAACGCTGCAGGTCCTCGGCCTGTGCTGCCAGTTCTTCGGCCTCGGCCTCTAGGCGAACGCGCTCGGCCTCTTCCAGCAGTCGGCGGCGACGTTCTTCCGACGCGGCCCGCGCCAACGCTGCATTCAGGTCCTGACCCAGCGTCTGGATACGGATATCGGCGGCCGCATTGCGCTCCTGATAATCGTCCAGCAACGCCTGCAACCCACCCAATTGTTCGCGCAGTGCCGCCATTTGCTGATTGAGCAATGCCGTTTCGCGCTGCGCTTTTTCCGAAATCGCCTGCTCATTCGACAGCGTATCACGCGCAACGGCCAGCAAGGCCGCGCGTTCGTCGGCCAATGTGCGTTGTTCCTGCGCTTCAGCCTGAGCCTCGGTCCGGGCTGCCAAGGCTGCCTCAAGCCGAGCTTGCAGATCTTCTGCGTTCAAGGCCCCAAACTCCCGTTCCAATTCGGCTTTTGCAGCCTGTGCAGCGGCCAACAGTGTCAAGGTCTCTTCAGCCTCTTTCCGCTGCGCTTCCAGCGCCAAGGTCATGGCCGTCAGTTCAGCATCCGCGTTCAGCAATCGGTTGCGCAGATTTTCGGCGGCGGCGGCCTCAGCCAGCTTGGCAGCCTCTTCGGTGCTCAGTTGTTCTTCTAGCTCAGAAATCCGCGTGGACTGCGCCGCATCGCTTTGTTCTAGATCAGCAACCAAGGCTTCCAGCGCCTCGCGTTGCGCTGCAGCCAGACGCGCGGCTTCGGTCTGTTCATCGATCTCAGCGCGGCTTTGCGCCAAGGCCAGATTCAACGCGCCCTGCTCATCAACCAACTCGGCGATTTGACCCTGTGCACGCTCCTGCTCTACCAGTAGGGCCGCGACCTGAGCCTCAAAATCGGTCAGTTGGATCTGCGCTTGCACCAGTTCGTTCTCTACCTGCGACAGAGTCGAGTTCAACACACCTAACCGCGCTTGCAACCGGCTGTTTTCCCGTTCTTCCAGCCCCAACGCTCCGGCCAGCGCCGCAACCTCATCCGACAAGGCTGTCAGTTCGTCCTCTTGCCCGGAAATAGTCTCACGCAGCACAAACTGCACGACCATGAAGATCGTCAGCACAAATGTCAGCACCATCAAAAGTCCGGTGATCGCATCCACAAAACCGGGCCAGACCGACCCCTGGAACCGTTGACCTGTGCGTCGGGACAGGGCCATGGATTACTCTCCTTCCGGAGCGGTTCGCACGGCGCCTCGGGGTAAGGTCAGGGCTTTGACCAGCAATTCGATATCCTTGCGCAACTCGCTCATGCTTTCCTGACGGCCAGCCGAGATTTCTTCGAGAATACGAAGCAACTGCACATCCATCGAGCGCAGGCGCATACGGCTTTCGGCGTCTATCCCGTCACCAGCCCCCTGTTCGCGCATGTGATCCAGCAGGGCGTCCTGCCCAAGCGCAACCCGTTCCAAGGCAGCTGTCACGCCCTCGGTATCGGACTGTCGCACGTTCATTTCGCCGATCGAATCCGCCAATTGGCCCAGTTTGGACGACACCGCAGCGCGATCAGCCTCTTGCGCTGAAAACAGATCCTGCAGTGCGTTCATCTGTTCGGACATGGCATCCAATACTGGCGTCAGAACCGCCAGTTCAGCGCCACCTTCATCGCTGGCCCCGAAGCCAACGCGGGTGATCGAGGATAACCATTCCTCAAGCTCGCGGTAGAACCGGTTCTGTCCATGGCCCGCAAACAATTCCAACAGACCAACGATCAGCGATCCAGCCAGACCCAACAACGAAGACCCGAAAGCCACGCCCATGCCCTGCAGCTGCGATTCCAGCCCGACCATAAGGCGGTTGAACACGGCCAGCCCCTCTTCACCTTCCTTCGGGTTAAGGCTGCGGATCGTGTCCACGATGGCGGGAACCGTGGTGGCCAGCCCGAAGAACGTGCCCAAAAGACCCAGATAGATCAGGACGTTGGTGATATAACGGGTGATCTCACGTTCTTCCTCGACCCGTTCTGCGACTGAATCCAGAATGGACCGTGTCGAAGTTGAGCTGATCTGAGACCGCGCGCCCCGTTCGCGCAGCAGGGATGCCAACGGTGCCAGTAATTGCGGTGTGCGGGCATCTTCGCGCACAACACCGCCCACAAACGCCTCGATCCATCGGACAGAGCCGATCAGTTGGGTCACCTGAAAGAAACAGGCGAAAACACCGATGATGAACACCAGGATGATAAAGCCGTTCAGGTATGGGTTGGCCTCAATCACCGGCATCACATAGGGCAAGGCCATAAAGACGCCCAACCCGGCCAGACCTATTGCGACCAACATCATCACAATCTGTCGAATGGGATGCGAGAAATGAGGTCTCGCGCCCTGATGTGCCTGCGCCATGCGCGTGGTTCCCGGTTTTTGCCTGCTCTGCGCTGAATCTAGCGAACTTATACCGGTGACGCCAAGGGTTTATGCGATGATATCACGCACACGTTGCGCCAACCACTCAAGATCGGGGTCGCGCAGGTCGATCTCGGCCAAATGTTCGGCGGTGTTATAGAGGTATTCGGTGTTTGGCCCCCGCCCGCCGACCGCATGGGCGATTATCTGGGCCTGCTCTTCCAGAGGGATACCGCCGCAATACTGCACATGATCGGCGTCGATCACGTAAGTCACGGCATTCACAACCTCGCCGCTGTCCAGGTGCAGGTCCAGCATTTTCTCGACATAGGCTGACGAGATCAGCTCGCGCTCGCGCAATTCATGCAGGGTGCGGTCTTCGTGTCCTGCCTCAACCGCCAGAGCCAGCCCCTTGCAATTGGCGTCGGCCTGTTCGTCCAGCGCCAGAACCAGACCAGGATGGTCTTCAGTACCGCGATGGTGGATCGAGCTCATGCAAAAGGACCGCGCATAACCGTTCAGTGTGGCGCGTTCGCTGCGGGCCACCGGAAAGCCCGGATTCCACAGCAGCGATCCATATCCGAAAACCCACATCGTCATAGCACTGGTCCTTGCCCGTTTGCGTCTATAAACATCAATTCCGAGGTGGGAAAAAGGGCGAACTGCCATGCGCGGTCTGATACGGGTAATCATTTTCATCGCTGTAATCTGGAGCGTCTATTGGTTCGTCGCCGGATTCGGCCTGCGCAACGCGATCACCGCATGGTTTGACAAACAGCAGGAACAGGGCTGGCAGGCTGATTTTTCAGACGTTGAAACTGCCGGGTATCCACTGAACCACATGACGCGCCTGAATAACCCGGCGCTGGCCGATCCGGTCAATGGCACCGCCTGGAGCGCGGACTGGATCGAATTCCAAAGCCCGGCAATCTGGCCTGGTCGACAAGTGCTGCGATTTGCCGACACGCCGCAGCGTCTGTCCTATTTCGATCAGACCGCAACCATTCAGGCCACCGACCTGCAGGCCGAACTGGAACTGCAACCCGGCGTGGCGCTTATGTTGGAAAAGATGGCTCTGACTGCCGGGCCGTGGTCGATCACCGATGATTCCGAGGCTTTGGCCGGGGGCAACACATTGGCCCTTGTGATGGAACAGACTGCCACCCCCGAGGCATATGTGATCAGCGCGCAGGCAGACGGCTTCACCCCCGGCGATGACCTGCGCGAACTGATGCGTTCGGCCACTACCCTGCCGCAAGCGTTTGAAACGCTGGAGCTGGACCTGACGGCCACTTTCGACAAGGCATGGGATCGATCCGCGCTGGAACAAAGCAGACCGCAACCGGTTAAGCTGGACTTGCGCCTGGCAGAAATGAAATGGGGCGCGCTGCGCCTGTTCGCAACCGGAGAGCTGGACGTAGACCCGCAGGGCATTCCCACCGGAGAAATCGCGATCCGGGCCGAAAACTGGCGCGACATGATCGCCATGGCCAATGCAGCGGGCGCCCTGCCCGATCAGGCGGTGGACCCTGTGACAACAACGTTGAACTTTCTAGCCGGGCTTGGCGGCAACCCCAATGCGTTGGACGTGCAGCTGAATTTCCGCGATGGGTTTGTCGCCATGGGCCCAATCCCTTTGGGCCCGGCACCGCGTCTGATCCTGCGTTAACGGCAGTACGGCCCGCGACGATGGCGTGCCGTATCCAGGTGGAAATGATCGCGATGATACCGGTCCGCATTCGGCCCCAGAACCGTGCCAAACGGGCCGCACGCCCCGCGCCAGACTTTGGTCAGCTGACGTTTTGACGGGTTCTTTCGCCAGCCGTTCAGAACGGTCACGACCTCTCCGTCTGCCATCTTAAAGCCCGAGATGTCGATTGCCCGGCCTTTGCCGTGTTCTGAAATTCTGGCCCCTTTTTGATTGTTTCGGGTCCGACAAGCGTAATGGGCAGCGATCTGAAGCTCGGCCACCGGACCGCGCCGCTTGAAGGTGGGTTTAACCGTTTTGTCGACCCATTTGTTCAATGCCATCGCCGTACCGCAATCCATCGTCGACGGGCGGCTGAGCACCACACCTGAAACCGAGGTGATTTGCACAGCATCCTTGATGCCGCAGGCCTTGATACGACCGGGCACATTTCCGACAGGCTTGCCCTGAATAGCAATATCCCCACAGACCGAAGTTTTGCGCAGTTTGCGTTTCTTGAACAACGCCTCCTGTTCCAATTCCTTGGGCCGTAGATACGGCATCAACGAGGTATCCGGCCCCAGCAACGGCAATTCCGAGGGGCGCGCTGCCACGGCTAAGACCTGCGGCGACTCAGGGCGCAATACAGGCCGTGTCTTCACATTGGGCAACGGGCTGGCAAAAGCCAGAACAGCGGTCGTTGCGGGCCGCGCCATAGGAACGAGCGACTGTTCAGGAGGCGCTGCGTTGGACACTGTGGCGCAGACCGCCAAATATCCAATCACAAGGAACCTCCAGCCGCGTTTCATGGGTTTGCCTTTCCCCGTCCGAAATCAGGCGCATCCGTATCCTGCCCCGCATCGATAATCCCACGCCGGATCGCGCGGGTACGAGTGAAATAGTCAAACAGATGTTCGCCATCGCCGGTGCGAATAGCACGTTGCAGCGCAAAAAGCTCCTCGGTAAAGCGCCCGAGGATTTCCAGGGTCGCGTCTTTGTTGGTTAGGAACACATCGCGCCACATGGTCGGGTCCGACGCCGCGATGCGGGTGAAGTCCCGAAAACCAGCGGCCGAATACTTGATGACCTCGCTATCGGTGACGCGGCGCAGATCGTCTGCAACCCCCACCATCGTATAGGCAATCAGGTGCGGCGCATGTGAGGTCACGGCCAGAACCAGATCGTGGTGGTCCGCGTCCATCTCATCCACATTCGCGCCCATTCCTTCCCAAAGCGCACGCAAACGGGCGATTGCGTCCGGGTCCGAACCTTCAACCGGCACCAGCAGACTCCAGCGATTATCGAACAGTTCGGCAAACCCGGATTCGGGGCCGGAATGCTCGGTCCCTGCCAGCGGGTGAGCCGGTATGAAATGCACTCCTTCGGGAATATGGGGCGAGACCGCCTCTATCACGTGCCGCTTGACCGAGCCCACATCGGTCACCGTCGCGCCCGGTTTCAGGACCGGTGCGATTTCTTGCGCGACCGTCCCCATTGCGCCGACGGGTACGCAAAGCACTACCAAATCAGCACCCTCAACCGCCTCTTGCACCGTGTCACAGACGCGGTCGCACAGGCCTATCCGACGGGCAGTATCGCGTGTGGCCTCGGACCGGGCATAGCCGGTGACCTCACCCGCAAGACCCGCGCGTTTGATGGCCCAGAACATGGACGACGCAATCAGGCCCAGCCCGATCAGTGCGACGCGGTCGTATACCTGGCTCATGCGGCGCCCCCTTTGAATGCGGTGATGGCCGCAACGACACGGCGGCATGCCTCTTCATCGCCCACGGTAATCCGCAAGGCGTTGGGCAGGTTGTAACCCGCCACACGGCGCACGATCAAACCCTGCGTCTTGAGGTAATCGTCACAGGCCTCGGCCTCGGCCTGATCGGTGAAACGGGCCAGTATGAAATTGGTGCAAGACGGGTCTGTAGGCACGCCAATCTTGGCAAGTTCTTCCGAAAGCCAAACGCGCAGCCGGGCGTTTTCGCCGTGACAGAAGGTCAGGTAGTCGTCGTCTTTCACCGCCGCTTCGGCCGCAGCCAACGCGGTCAGAGACAGGTTGAACGGCTGGCGCACACGATTCAGCACGTCGATGATCGATTGCGCGGCATAGCCCCAACCGACCCGCATTCCGCCCAGCCCATAGATCTTGGAAAACGTACGGGTCATGATCACGTTCTCGAACCGATCCACTAAAGACGCACCACCATCGAACCCGTCGACGAATTCTGCATAGGCTCCGTCAATGACCATCAGACAGCTTTGCGGCAAAGCTTCGGCCAACCGCACAAGGTCCGCCTCGCCGATCATAGTCGAAGTCGGATTGCCTGGATTGGTGACAAACACGATGCGCGTTTGCTCGGTAACCGCGGCAAGGATGTTGTCCACGTCCACGTGACGATCCCGTTCCGGCACCATGACCGGCGTTGCCCCGGCCATGCGGGCGATAATCGGGTACATGGAAAACCCGTGCTCGGTGTAAATGACCTCATCCCCCGGCCCGGCATAGGCTTGCGCCACGAATTGCAGCACCTCGTCACTGCCCACACCGCAGATGATCCGCGCGGGGTCCAGCGCGTGACGTTCCCCGATCGCGGCACGCAGGCTAGCGTGGTCGGTGCTGGGATAACGATGCAAGGTCACGGCACTGTCGCGCACCGCCTCAATCGCCTTGGGGCTGGGCCCGAACGGGTTTTCGTTAGAACTGAGCTTGATCACATGCTCGACCCCGGCCACATGCGACTGGCCGCCCTGATACAGCGCGATGTCCATAATGCCGGTTTGAGGGGTGATCTTGGTCATAAGAGGCTCCGTTAATTGGAGCCTCTCATACCCGTCTCAACGCGTTGAGAAAAGCGGCAATTCCGTCACGCCGCTTTGAAGCGGGCCGTTGCCGGGTCAGCGTTGTAGAATGGCACGAACTCTTCGGTCCGGTGGGACAGGTCATTAATACTGTCGATGATGAACTGAACAGTCTCTTCGCTCATCAAATACGAGAAGTTCAGCCGCACCCAGCCGGGTTTCCTCATCTCTTCCCCCGCGGACAGGGCCGCGTGCAATTCATCCGAGGTTGCGCGGTCGATCCCCAGAAGACGGTGCGCATATGGCCCCGCACAGGCACAGCCGCCGCGCGCCTGAATGCCATAAATATCGCTAAGCATCCGGGTGAACAGTTGCTGATGAACCGGCTGGCCAGAGTTATCCCGCACAAGGAAGGAATAGATCGGCAGACGATGCGGGTTATCGACGCCCAGCAAGGTCAGGTTCGGGTTATCACCCCACCCGTCCAGCGCCATACGGTTAAACTGCGCCTCTTTTTCGGCGATCTCATCAGTGCCGACAACATCCTTGACGATAAAGGCTAGCGCCGCGCGGATGTCTCCGACCACGTTGGGTGTTCCGGCCTCTTCGCGCGTGGCCAGGTCCTCGCTGTAGTCGTGCCGCCAGGGCGAAACAAAACTGACCGTGCCACCACCGGGCCAACTGGGGCATGTGCGGCGCACGGCGGTCTGATTGACGATCAGAACACCCGACGCTCCCGGCCCGCCCGGAAACTTATGCGGAGACACAACGATAGCATCCTTGCGCGCATCCTCTGGCCCCATGTCCATCGGCAGATAAGGACCACCGCCTGCGTAATCCCAGACCGAAACGGCGCCATGTGCCTTGAGCAGTCGGGTGATCGGATCCGGGTCGGTAATGATTCCGGTTACATTCGACGCAGCCGAAAACGACCCGATGATTAGATCCGATGCAGCATTGTCGATCAGAACCTGCTCCAGCGCCGCCAGATCAACCCCACCTTCAATAGCTTCAGGAATCTCGATCACCTGTGCCTTGCTTTCACGCCACGGCAAAATGTTCGAATGATGCTCGTACGGCCCGATCAAAACGACCGGCCGGTCAGCCGCATCCACACCCAACAAGCTGACCAGCCGGTTCAGACCCGCAGTAGCGCCGGACCCGGTGAAAATCACCGCGTCTTCTCCCCTCGCGCCAACGATGCGGGCAATCTCTGCACGCGCCTCGCGGCGCAACCGAGTCATGTATGAACCGCAATAGGAGGCCTCGGTGTGGCTGTTGGCATAAAAAGGCAGCACCTGTTCGGTGACAAAATCCTCAACCTGCCGCAGCGCACGGCCCGAAGCGACGTAATCCGCATAAACCAGCGGCACGTCCCCATGTAGACCCGGGATCAGAACGTTCTCTCCGATCAGCCCGTCGCGCAGGCTTGAATTGCGAGTGGTGGACAGGATGTCTGCGCGAAATTTGGACAGGGTCATGGCATAGTCTCCGTATTGCCCTACCAATGTGATTGCTTTTGCCTGAGTAATCTTCACCGTTCTTTTGATAGATTTTAAAAAATTTGTGTCATATGATCAGGAATGGCGGAAAAAATAGATCAAATTGATAAACGCATCCTGCGTGAGCTGCAAACAAACGCGACCTTGTCCCAACGCGAACTGGCCGATCGGGTCGGGCTGTCGCAGAACGCCTGTTGGCGGCGGTTGAAGGCACTGAATGAGGATGGCGTGATTACCGGCTCAACCGCACGGATTGCCCGCGAGAAGTTGGGGCTAAGCCTTGTGGTTTTTGTTATGCTGCGCACCCGGCATCACTCGGCCGACTGGTTGCAAGCATTTCGCAGCCACGTACTGACCATCCCCGAAGTGGTGGATTTCCACCGGATTGGTGGCGACTATGACTATCAATTGAAGGTCGTGACCGAGGACATGGCGTCATATGACAAGGTCTATCAACGCCTGATCGAAAAAGTCGAACTGGACAGCGTGACCTCGTATTTCGCGATGGAAGCAATCGCCGAAGGTCGCCCCCTGCCGATCTGATCCGCTTTTTCATCTGGCCAAAAATATCTCGGGGGAGTCGCGCATCGACTGGGGCAGAGCCCCTACAAACAAAAAAAGACCGCGCTGAAAGCGCGGCCCTTTAAATTTTGCGTCTCGGCGAAGATTAGTTCTTCGCGTAGAATTCGACGACCAGGTTCGGCTCCATCATGACCGGGTACGGCACATCGCCCAGACCCGGTGCGCGCACGAAAGTCGCGGTCATTTTCGAGTGGTCTGCGTCGATGTAGTCAGGCACATCACGCTCGGCCAAAGCAACAGCTTCCAGAACAACAGCCAGTTGCTTGGACTTGTCACGCACTTCGATTACGTCGCCTTCTTTGACGCGGTAGCTGGGGATGTTGACCCGCTTGCCGTTCACTTTGACGTGTCCGTGGTTCACGAACTGACGTGCAGCAAACACGGTCGGCACGAACTTGGCGCGGTAAACAACAGCGTCCAGACGGCGCTCCAGCAGACCGATCAGGTTTTCACCAGTATCACCGTTCACACGGACGGCTTCTGCGTAGATGCGGCGGAACTGTTTCTCGGTCAGGTCGCCATAGTAACCTTTCAGCTTCTGCTTGGCGCGCAGCTGCAGACCGAAGTCCGACAGTTTACCCTTGCGGCGCTGACCGTGCTGGCCGGGGCCGTATTCGCGGCGGTTGACCGGGGATTTCGGACGACCCCAGATGTTTTCGCCCATCCGGCGGTCGATTTTGTGCTTGGCAGACGTGCGTTTGGTCACGGCTGATCTCCTTCTTAAGGTCGAGGTCCAGACGGACCACTATGAAGGGCGTTGTCCTCTTGAGGTTTCCCCCATGACAGGCATCCCCTTGCGGGGGCCACCAACACCAATGAAGCCGCGCTTATATCCGCGAAACCGGCAGAGTCAACACACCATGCCATGCAACATTGGAATTTCCATTGAAATCGAGGTTTACCTGCGGGTCAGTCAGCTCTGCGTCCGACAGAAACCGCCCTCTGCTGATCTTGATCATCCAGGACCGGAGTGGATCGGGATGGGAACGCTATGACAGTCTCATCCATCCCGGTTGCTTCGTTCCCTTGGCCCGCAGATTCGGCGACTTCACTAATCCAGAAATCCTGATCCCGCTCTGGGCAATCGCCTTCGAAGACCAGCATCGGGGCTGATTCGCCAGCAACTGGGAACAACGCCGCTGTGAAAGTTTGCGCACCGTTGGTCAACACAAGCAGGCCACTCGCTTCCTCTGAAAGGTTTTGAACATGCACGCAATGGCTCAGCGTCGCTAAGTCGGAACCAATGTCTTCGGCTCCTTCCAGCATCTGCACAGAGGAATTCTTCAAAAATCGTGCCTGTCCGCGCCACGACCAGGCAGCTCCGACGCTCAAAAAGGACAAGGGCGCTGCCTCAAGTCCATCGATTTCCGTCTGCCTCCAAAAAATGGCTATACGACCGCTTTGTCCGGTTCTCATATTACCGCCTGTACCCTTAAACCCATCACTGCGTACTGGGATACCCTTATCAACGTAAATTAAGGCGGAAAAGAGACGTTAATGTATTGTTAACGAAATTGTGGCCTTTGAGATTCAACTATTGACTTCCGGAGGGGTATTTTCCCGCCAGAATCGATCAACTTTTGTTGATTTAGGATTTCTAACTCAGCCACACTTGGAATGCCCGCAACTGCGGCAGGTCATGCAACCTTCGATCATCACCATATCGAACTGACCACAGGACGGGCAGGCTTTGCCGCGTGGCGCATCCATGTTGACCACCTGCGCCTGAGGGTCGGATTTCAGCCCCATGCCTTCCCCTTCAAGAAAGCCGATATTGATCAGGTGCTGCTCGATCACGCCACCAATCGCGGCCAGGATCGACGGGATGTATTTGCCCTGAACCCAGGCTCCGCCGCGCGGGTCAAACACAGCCTTCAACTCTTCGACCACAAAGGATACATCCCCGCCCCGCCGGAACACAGCCGAGATCATCCGGGTTAGCGCCAGCGTCCAAGCGTAGTGTTCCATGTTCTTCGAGTTGATGAACACCTCGAACGGGCGACGCCGGCCGCCGATGACAATGTCATTGATGGTCAGATAGATCGCGTGCTCGCTATCGGGCCACTTCAGTTTATAGGTCGACCCCTCCAACGCCTGCGGACGATCCAAAGGCTCGGACATGTACACGACTTCGCCTCCATCGACCTCATGCGGCGCAGCGGCGCTTTCGCCCGGCGCAGTGTCGGCACTTTCCGAAACGGTCAGCACCGACCCGGTCACGTCATTCGGTCGATAGGTGGTGCAGCCTTTGCACCCCTGATCCCACGCCTGCATGTAAACATCCTTGAACGCGTCAAAGCTGATGTCCTCGGGGCAGTTGATCGTCTTGGAAATCGAACTGTCGATCCATTTCTGCGCCGCGGCCTGCATCTTGACGTGATCGGACGGTGGTAGCGTCTGCGCATTGACGAAATAGTCGGGCAATTCCGCGTCCCCGAACTTGTCACGCCACATCTGCACGGCATAATCCACCACCTCTTCCTCGGTGCGCGAGCCGTCTTTCTGCAGAACTTTGCGCGTATAGGCATAAGCAAAGACCGGCTCGATTCCCGATGACACGTTCCCGGCGTATAGGGAAATCGTCCCTGTGGGCGCAATCGAGGTCAGCAATGCATTGCGGATGCCATGTTCACGGATCGCATCGCGCACATCCTCGTCCATTTGCTGCATCGTGCCGCTGGCCAGGAATTTCTCGGCATCGAACAGGGGGAACGCCCCTTTTTCCTTCGCCAAGTCCACCGACGCCAGATACGCGGCGCGGGCGATCGCGTGCAGCCAGCGCTCGGTCTGACGCGCCGCCTCGTCCGAGCCATAGCGCAGGCCCTTCATCAACAATGCATCTGCCAGACCTGTCACACCCAGCCCGATGCGGCGTTTGGCTTGCGCTTCGGCCGCCTGCTCCGGCAGCGGGAATTTCGACGCGTCGACCACATTGTCCATCATGCGTACGGCGGTGGCGACCAGATCCTGCAATGCGGCCTCATCCAGGTGTGCTGCATCCTCGAAAGGTTCAGCTACCAATCGCGCAAGGTTGATCGAGCCCAGCAGACACGCGCCATATGGCGGCAGGGGCTGTTCACCACATGGGTTGGTGGCGGCGATGGTTTCCACATAGCTCAGGTTGTTGGCCTGGTTGATGCGGTCGATGAAGATCACGCCCGGCTCGGCATAGTCATAGGTGGCCTGCATGATTTTGTTCCACAGATCGCGCGCCTGAACGGTGTGATAGACCTTTTCACCAAAGACCAGATCCCACGGGCCGTCGGCTTTGACGGCTTCCATGAAGGGGTCGGTCACCAGCACCGACATATTAAACATGCGCAGGCGGGCCGGGTCGGATTTGGCTGTGATGAACTGTTCGATATCCGGGTGATCGCAGCGCATGGTGGCCATCATCGCACCCCTGCGCGAACCCGCCGACATGATAGTGCGGCACATCGCGTCCCACACATCCATGAACGACAACGGCCCCGAGGCATCGGCGGCCACCCCATGCACATCAGCCCCACGTGGGCGGATGGTCGAGAAATCATAGCCGATCCCCCCACCCTGCTGCATGGTCAACGCAGCCTCTTTCAGCATGTCAAAGATACCGCCCATGCTGTCGGGAACGGTTCCCATGACAAAACAGTTGAACAGGGTCACCTGCCGTGCAGTACCTGCGCCCGCAGTGATACGACCTGCGGGCAGGTATTTGAAATCTTCCAGCGCTTCAAAGAACTTATCTTCCCAATGCCCCTGATCTTTTTCCACTCGTGCCAAATCGCGGGCAATGCGCCGCCAGCTGTCTTCGACTGTCTGGTCGATCGGTGTGCCATCCGCCTGTTTGAAGCGGTATTTCATGTCCCAGATCTGCTCGGCGATGGGGGCGGCAAAGCGGCTCATTGGTGATTCCCTGTACTGAAAGAGGTATCCAGACTATCCTAAATCACACGTCCACCACAACACCTTGATGACGCCGGTCATCAGGCTACAATATAAAGGTGGGCCTTGGGACGACTCTGTGGGAAAGCTGTGGATAAGTACGTAAACCTGATAAAACTCTCGGTCGGATCGGAAAGTGTAGACACGCTGATCGCGTGGCAGGACAGCCGTAAACCGCTGTACGAGGATGGTTGCCCGCGCCATGTCACCCGCATGTGGCCCAAGCGCGAGGCCGAGATTTTGAACGGCGGGTCAATTTATTGGGTGATCAAGGGTGTAATCCAATGCCGTCAGCGCATCCTGCGGCTGGATGAGGTGCGCGGTGAGGACGGCATCCGCCGTTGCGCCATCGTGCTTGATCCAGAGGTGCACCGTACGCAAACCGCTCTGAAGCGCCCGTTTCAGGGCTGGCGCTATTTGAAACCCGAAGACACCCCTGCCGATCTGCCACAAGGGCGCGAGCAGGACGACGCCCTGCCCGATGATTTGAACCGCGCGCTGGCCGAAATCGGAGTGCTTTGATCAGGTCAGGTGATCCAGTAACTTGGATAGAACCGCTTTGTCATCGGCTGAATAGTTGGGCACCCTGCTGCGCCACAGCGTCGCCTGCGACCGTAAGATCACTCCGTCCGACAGAATCTTCAGGTGATTTGCCCGCAGGGTTTCACCGGTCGAAGTGATATCCGCAATCGCCTCGGCCGTTTCGTTCATCACCGTGCCCTCGGTCGCACCCTGACTGTCGACCAGGGTGTAATCGGCGACGCCCGCATCGGTCAGAAACTCGCGCACCAGCCGGTGGTACTTGGTGGCAATCCTCAGCCGATGGCCATGGGTTTTACGAAAGGCCGCTGCAGCAGCGTCCAAATCGTCCAGCGTGTCGACATCCACCCAGCAGGCCGGTGTCGCAATGATCAGGTCAGCCTTACCGAAGCCCAGCTGTGACACCTCTTCCACCTGCTGTTCCCAGCGCGGCAGCTTTTCCTGCACCAGATCAATACCGGTCACGCCCAGATGAATGCGCCCAGCCGCCAGTTCGCGCGGAATTTCCCCTGCAGACAGCAGAATCAGCGATACGCCCTCAATCCCTTCGACCTTGCCGGCATATTCCCGGTCCGAACCACTGCGCGACAGGGTAATGCCGCGCTTTTCAAACCACGAGAAGGTTTTCTCCATCAACCGGCCCTTCGAGGGCACGCCCAGTTTCAGGCTCATTGCGCGCCCTCCTCGATTTCCAGGATCAGGTCAGGGCGCAGCACGCCACCCACAGCAGGGATTTCAGCACCATTGCCCAATTGCCGGGTCAGCGCATCATACCGCCCACCTGTGGCAACCGGAGGCAGGTCCGGGCGTCCCTCGGCATAAAAGCCAAAGACGAACCCGTCGTAATATTCCATGGAAGTACGGCCATAGGCAGCTTCGAAGTCCAGCCTCTCGACATCGACGCCACGCGCCTGCAATGCGGCCACGCGTATCTCAAGACGGTCCAGCGCCGGGGTAATCTGCGGCAGGTCTACCGCCACATCGCGCAATTGCTCTAACGCAAAAGGCATGGTTTCGCGCACGTTGAGCAAAGTTTCCAACCCGCCTAGTTCGCTGTCGGAAATCGGCGGGATGTCGCGGTCTTCGCGCAAGGCTTCGATCCGCGCCTCAATCTCGCTTACGCGGCGTTTGCCGATCATCGGCACATCAATGGCCAGCGGGTCCTGGGAATCCAGCAAGGCATCACGGCCTTCTGGCACCGGCTTGCGCCCTGCAAACCGATCCAGCAGATTGCGGAAACGACGCGGATGCCACAGGTGCCGCATCAGGGCGGCCTTGCGGCGATCCGTGGTGCGCAGGCCCTGAACCGCAGCCATCAGGATGCCAATATCGCCGGTCGCCGCACGCAACGGCAGCCCGCGCAGCTGAAGGGCGAACAGCGAAAAAACCTCGGCATCTGCGCCCGAGGGATCATCGCGGTCAAAGACCTCGTACCCCACCTGAATGTATTCGTTTGACCGATCCGGGTCGTGCTCCTGACGGCGGAATACCTCACCGGAATAAGTATAGCGCGCGGGTTCAGCCCCATCGCTCATGTGCATCTGCACGACTGGCAGCGTGAAATCTGGGCGCAGCATCTGTTCGCCGCGCAGCGCATCCGAGGTCACATAGGCTCGGGCACGGATATCTTCGCCATAGAGGTCCAGCAGCGTTTCGGCTGGTTGCAACAGGGGCGGGTCGACGACCTGTGCACCAGCGGCCTCGAACCGGACCCGCATCATCGCGGCGCGGGCTTGTATCTGGGAACGGTTGGCCATGGATCAGTCCTGACTGTCCAGAATTTCGCGCACCTTGGCGACCAGATCGCCACGCGGCACTTCAAACTGGCTTGGGCGTTCTTTCCATTCCTCCAGCGTGGCGCTTTCGGCGATCTTCGCACCCAGGATCAGGTCTTTGATCTGTACGATGCCATTGGCCTTTTCATCGCCGCCTTCAATCACCGCGATCGGAGAGTTCCTCTTATCCGCATATTTCAGCTGATTGCCAAAGTTCTTGGGATTGCCCAGATAGACCTCGGCCCGGATGCCAGCATTGCGCAGCTCGGCCACCATGGTCTGATAGTCGGCCATCCGATCCCGGTCCATGACAGTCACAACGACGGGGCCTGTCGCCTGCGCAGCGATCCGACCCTTTTCGCGCAACGCGGCCAGCAATCGGTCGACGCCGATGGAAATACCGGTCGCAGGCACTTCCTGCCCGGTAAATCGCTTGACCAGATCGTCATAGCGACCACCGCCAGAGACCGACCCGAACTGCCGCTTGCGGCCTTTCTCGTCGAAAATCTCAAAGGTCAGTTCGGCCTCATACACCGGCCCGGTATAGTAACCGAGGCCACGCACGACTGAAGGGTCAATCTCGATCCGATCCGCACCGTAGCCGCCCGCATCCAGCAACGCGCCGATCTGTTCCAGTTCGGCAATACCATCGGCACCGATCTTGCTGTCACCGACAGCAGCACGAAGGTTGGCCAATGTCCCAGCGGTGTCTGCGGCTTTCGAAGTCAGGAAAGCAATCACTGGTTCGGCCTGATCGTCGCTGAGGCCCACGCCGTCGATAAACGCCCCCGAGGCATCCAGACGGCCTTTGGTCAGCAACTCGCGCACGCCCTGCTCACCCACCTTGTCGAACTTGTCGATGGTGCGCAGGACATTGTCGCGGGCAGCAGCGTCTTCGCCCAGACCCATCGCCTCAAGCACGCCGTTCAGAACTTTGCGGTTGTTGACCCGAACCAAGTAGTCGCCGCGCGGGATGCCCACGGTTTCCAGCGTGTCCGACAACATGGCGCAAATCTCGGCATCGGCCGCCATCGAGGCCGTACCCACAGTATCCGCGTCACACTGATAAAACTGACGATAGCGTCCCGGACCCGGCTTCTCGTTGCGCCAGACCGGGCCCATCGCATAGCGGCGATAAGGTGTCGGTAGATCATTGCGGTGCTGCGCATAGACACGGGCCAGTGGCGCGGTCAGGTCATAGCGCAGGGCCATCCAGTCGCCCTTGTCATTCTCGTCCACTTCCTGCCACGCGAACACACCCTCGTTCGGGCGATCCACGTCGGGAAGGAACTTGCCCAGCGCCTCAACGGTCTCAACCGCGCTGCTCTCTAAGGCATCAAAACCATATCGATGATAGACGTCCGCAATAGCCCGCAGCATCTCGGTGCGCTGCGTGACTTCCTGGCCGAAATAGTCGCGGAACCCTTTTGGCGTTACTGCCTTGGGGCGGGGCTGTTTCTTGGGCTTGGCCATGTGGGGCGTCCTTGGGCGTTTAGTGTTCCGCGCGCGGTCTATCTCATGGCCCGCATCGGGGCAAGGCGCGCTTTCGCTGGCCTTGGGCCTCACGTGTCGCTATGACCGGCAAAGAAGGAGTCCCCCATGCAGCATCTGGAAGAGCAGATCGCCCATCTGACCCGCACGGTCGAAGAACTAAACACGGTTGTCACCCGCCAGCAATCCGAGATCGACCGCCTGACCCGCCGGGTCGAGATGCTGATGCGTCGCGAAAGCGAACGGGCGCAGGAAGGATCAGGTGGTGTTGTGTTCGGAGACGAACGTCCGCCGCATTATTGAGCGCTTTTTGTGTACCACCTTTATCAAGAGGCTGAAATTCTATTTCTTCAGTCTCATTGGTGAAACGGGTTGCATTCACAGCAACCAAATAACCGGAGAAAATTAATGGTCAAAAAACTCGCTCTGGTTACCGGTGCCGCGCGCGGTATTGGGCTGGCTACCTCAAGACTGTTTCTCCAGGACGGGTGGCACGTTGCGATGGTCGATCGTGATGCTGACGCATTGACCGAGGCGGCCAGCGGTCTTGATGGCACGGCGCCGATTGTTGCCGATGTTTCAGATCCAGATCAGGTGGACGATACAATACAGGCCGTTATATCGAATTTTGGACGAATTGACGCCGTGGTGAACAATGCGGGTATCGCCGAATTTGGACCAATCGAGCAACACGACTTTGCGGTGTGGCGCCGCGTCATGGAAACCAATCTTGACGGTGTGTTTCTGGTTTCACAGGCTTCAATTCCAGCCCTTCGCGAAAGCCGGGGCTCCATTGTCAATATCGCCTCGATCTCGGGACTGCGGGCCAGCACCCTACGTGTTGCGTACGGCACTTCAAAAGCTGGCGTCATCCACCTGACCAAACAGCAAGCCGCAGAATTGGGAGAATACGGGATTCGAGCCAATTGCGTCTGTCCCGGCCCGGTTCGTACCAAGCTGGCGATGGCCGTTCACACACCCGAAATCATCAACGCGTATCATGACGCCATTCCGCTGAACCGTTATGGTTCGGAAGAAGAGATCGCTCAGGTGATCTTATTTCTATGCTCGGACAAGGCCAGCTATGTAACTGGCCAAGTGATTGCGTCCGATGGCGGGTTCGAGAGCACTGGCGTCGGGCTGCCCGCACTGCGGTCACCCGACTGAATTCTCAATCCAGAAATCTGGTCAGAGATACGGAAAACCGTTGATCACAGACCCAGCGTTGTTTTCACTGCGTTGTCGACCACTCCGCCCAAGAGGGCATGCTTATCCGCGGCGCAGCCTTCCGACAGTGCGGCTATGAAAGCTTCACGCAGTTGGGCCTTTTCTTCGTCCGTGGTCGCGTGATCTTCGATATTGATCTGGCGGTTGTAGAGCGATAGGGCCGTCATCTTACCAACAACCTCTACAACAAAGGCTTCATCCCCGTCCGCCTCCTCGGCAATCGAGGCGCAGGTATAGTGCATCACAGGCAATGCGTCCTGGACCATCTGTTCAGCAGCCTCATCGGCCGTCGCCAAACACGGGGCCGCCAGGATCGCGGCGCAAACAAGCATTCTGAATCTAACAAACCGCATCACAATCACTTCCAGTTATGTCCGATAATGGCCCCGGCCACGCCACCGATGGCTGCACCCTTGCCGTCGCCGATCAACGCACCCACGCCCGCTCCGATCAAAGCGCCTTCGATCGTTTGCTTTTTCTTCTTGTCATCCTTGTCATCTGCCAGCGACCCGGACGCCACCGCCAGTGACGCAGCGGCTGCCAATGCAAATGTTCTGAACCCAATAGCTGTAATTGCCATAGCTGTGCCCTCCTGTGACACACCCCGAAACGGAGCATAAGTCCAGCCTAGCGGCGCAAAAACACTGTGGCAACAAAAGGGTGGGTCAGATTTCCTCGACCATGGTGACGCCATCCAAAGATTTAATGGCCCCCTTGATCTGCGGATTGATTGGGAAATCCTGTCCCAGATCCATCTCAACATCCCCCGGCAGACCGGGATCCAGCAGACAGATGTGGACCGGCCCTTTGGCCGCGCGCTTGGCTGCACCAGCCGCGTCTTCTAGAACCTTGGCGACCGTCGGAAGCACCTCGGGGACGTCAACAAATATTCGCAACCCAGTTGCGCCTGCTTCGGCAACTACAGAATCAACCGGCCCAACAGAATTCGCAAGCAACTTGAGCTGATCGGATTCCATTTCGGCTTTGACGGTCAGCACCACTTGCGATCCGGTCTCTAGAAACTCGCGCGATTTCTCCAGGGTTTCCGAGAACAGCGTGACCTCGTACGCCCCACTTGGATCAGACAATTGCGCAAAAGCAAAGCGGTTGCCCTTGGCCGATTTGCGTTCCTGACGCCCAGAGACCACACCGGCCATCTTGGCAATGAACGGGCCCGAGCGCGCCTGTTCCGTCACCTCATCCAATGTCATGACCTTCTTGCGTTTCAGCGCGGGCATATAGTCGTCCAGCGGGTGACCGGACAGATAGAAACCGATGGCTTTGAACTCTTCGCTCAGGCGCTCCGCAGGCAGCCAGTCCGGCGTTTGCGACAAGCGGGGTTCGGGCAAGTCATCGCCTGCTTCGCCAAATAGTGAAACCTGGTTCGAGTTCTTTTGGTCGTGGATCGCCGCCGAGTACTGTACCAGCGGATCAAGGCTTTCGAACACACGGCGGCGGTTTTTATCAAGCTGGTCGAATGCTCCGGCCCGCGCCAGCATTTCAAGCGGGCGTTTGCCGACTTTCTTCAGGTCCACCCGGCGGGCAAAGTCGAACAGGTTGACGAATGGCTTATCGCCTCGGCCATCAACCACGAGGGTCATGGCCTCGGCGCCCACGTTCTTGAGCGCGCCCAGCGCATAGACCAACTGCCCGTCGACCACATCAAAGGTTGACAGGGATCGGTTCACGCAGGGCGGCACGTAGGGCAGCTCTAACCCCTTGCGAACCTCTTCGAAATACACGGCCAGTTTGTCGGTCAGATGGATATCGCAGTTCATGACACCCGCCATGAACTCGACCGGGTGGTTCGCCTTTAGCCAACCGGTTTGATAGCTGACCACTGCATAAGCGGCAGCGTGAGATTTGTTGAAACCATAGTTGGCGAATTTTTCCAACAGGTCGAAAACCTCAGAGGCTTTCTTGGCATCCACGCCATTCTCACCCGCGCCCTTTTCGAATTTGGGGCGTTCGGCATCCATCGCCTCTTTGATCTTCTTACCCATCGCGCGGCGCAACAGGTCCGCGCCACCAAGGCTGTACCCAGCCATCACCTGCGCAATCTGCATCACTTGTTCCTGATAGACGATGATGCCTTGGGTTTCCTCAAGGATGTGGTCGATCAGAGGATGTACTGATTCAATCTTGCGAAGCCCATTCTTGACCTCGCAGTAGGTGGGGATGTTCTCCATTGGCCCCGGGCGATAGAGCGCCACAAGCGCGACGATATCCTCAATACACGTGGGCTTCATGCGTTTCAGCGCATCCATCATACCCGACGATTCCACCTGGAACACCGCTACGGTTTTGGCGGCTGAATAGAGCTTATACGTCGCTTCGTCATCCAGCGGGATAGCGTTGATCTGGTTTTCGGCCCCCTCGGCGGGCTCATACAGTTCCGTGCTATCGGCGGCGATGTGCAGGGGTCGCCCGGATTTGAAGATCAGATCCATCGCATTCTGGATTACAGTCAGGGTTTTCAGACCCAAGAAGTCGAACTTGACGAGACCGGCCTGTTCCACCCATTTCATATTGAATTGGGTTGCAGGCATATCCGAACGCGGATCTTGATACAGCGGCACCAGCGCGTCCAGCGGACGGTCCCCAATCACTACCCCCGCCGCGTGGGTCGAGGCGTTCCGCAACAGACCCTCGACCTGCTGGCCATAGGTAAGCAGCCGGTCCACGACCTCTTCACTGCGGGCCTCTTCGCGCAGGCGGGGTTCGTCTTTCAACGCTTTTTCGATGGAGACGGGTTTGACACCCTCGACCGGGATCATCTTGGACAGACGATCCACCTGGCCATAGGGCATTTGCAACACCCGACCGATATCGCGTACAGCGGCCTTGGACAGCAAGGCACCAAAAGTGATGATCTGCCCCACCTTATCGCGCCCGTATTTCTGCTGCACATAGCGGATCACCTCTTCACGGCGGTCCATGCAAAAGTCGATATCGAAGTCGGGCATAGAAACCCGTTCGGGGTTCAGGAACCGTTCGAACAGCAGTGAATAACGTAGCGGATCAAGGTCCGTGATGGTCAGAGCATAGGCCACCAGCGAGCCCGCACCCGAACCCCGCCCCGGCCCCACCGGGATGTCTTCGTCTTTCGCCCATTGGATAAAGTCAGCAACGATCAGGAAATAGCCGGGAAACCCCATGCCTTCGATTATGTCCAGTTCGAAATCCAGCCGTTCCTGATATTCCTCGGGCGTCACCGCATGCGGGATCACCGCCAAACGTTTTTGCAGACCCTCATTGGCGATGCGGCGCAATTCGGCGACCTCGTCATCGGCGAATTTCGGCAGGATCGGGTCGCGGCGATAAGCCATGAAGGCGCACCGTTTGGCGATTTCCACCGTATTCTCGATCGCCTCGGGCAAATCGGCGAACAGTGTCACCATTTCCTGCTGCGACTTGAAGTAATGCTGCGCAGTCAGACGGCGGCGCCCGTCCTGCTGATCGACATACGCCCCTTCGGAAATACAGATCAGCGCATCATGGGCCTCGTACATGTCCGAGGTGGGAAAAAAGACATCATTGGTGGCGACCAGCGGCAGGTTCTTGGCATAGGCCATTTCGACATGCCCACGCTCGGTCAGGTGTTCGGCCTCGGGCTGACCACCCTCGCCCGGATGGCGTTGCAACTCGATGTAAAGACGATCAGGGAACATGCCCGCCAGCCGATCCACCAAAGCCTCAGCCGCCGGGCGTTGGCCTTGCTGCAGTAACATACCCACCGGCCCGTCCGGCCCACCTGTCAGGCAGATCAGGCCGTCCGAGTGCTGTGCCAGTTCTTCCAAGGTGACTTGCGGAAGCTGTCCGCCCTTGTCCACATAAAGACAGGAGCTCAGCTTCATCAGGTTCTCATATCCGACCTCGGACTGCGCCAGCAGCACCAGCGGAGCCGGGATTTTCGGCTTTTCACCCGGCTGTGCCTGCACATAGGTCAGATCAACCTGGCACCCCATAATCGGTTGCACCCCTGCCCCGCTTGCGGTGACCGAAAACTCCAAAGCCGAGAACATGCTGTTGGTGTCGGTCACGGCGACGGCTGGCATCTCCATTTTTTCGCATAATGCGGGCAGTTTTTTCAGCCGTACGGCGCCTTCCAGCAGGGAATATTCGGTGTGAACGCGGAGGTGAATGAATCGTGTGGTGCTGCTCATACCGCCTACGCTATCCCAGCCAGCGGCGCGGCAAAAGCGGGAACCGATGCTTTTGAAAGCTTAAAAAATCAAAACCGATTGTTCGGTTTTTACAGAAGGTGCTTCGGGCAGAAATTCGTTGGATTGACAGAAAACACTTTAATTTCAGATGCCTGAATATTACAGAAACCCGGTGTTTTTTCGCAAAACGGTCCTAATGGTACATCATATAGGCAGTTTTTCTTGCCAGATAACCTGCCCTGTTTCTAACATCTAATGGCAAGCTTTCCGCCCGCCACTCTTTCTACGTCGCATCGAAGGAGGGCCACAGGGGCGCAACCGGGTAAGGCGACGGGTTTCTCGAATGGATATCACGTTTCTTCTGAACGGAGAGACAGTGGAACTGGCGGATGTCGATCCGACAGCGACCCTGCTGGATTGGCTACGCGAGGATCGGGGCCTGACCGGCACCAAGGAAGGCTGCAACGAAGGTGATTGCGGGGCTTGCACCGTCATGGTCACGGATGAAGGCGGCGCCAAGGCGCTGAATTCCTGCATCCTGTTTTTACCGCAACTGCACGGCAAAGCGGTTCGTACCGTCGAAGGTGCAAGCGGCCCAAATGGCGAAGCCCATCCGGTGCAGCAGGCCATGGTTGATCTGCATGGATCGCAGTGCGGCTTTTGCACCCCCGGTTTCGTGATGTCGATGGTGGCCAGTCATTCAAACGACGCAAGGGACCATGACACGCAGTTGGCGGGGAACCTTTGTCGCTGCACCGGATACGCCCCGATCATCCGCGCGGCCAAAGCCGCCGAAGAACACCCCGTGCCCGTTTGGGTCAAGGACAAACCTGTTTCTACACCTGCCACGATGCCCATGCTGCCGGGCTCCTCTGACGAATTGGCCGCGGTCTATGCCGAACACCCAGATGCCACTCTGGTCGCGGGCGCAACCGATGTAGGGCTGTGGGTCACCAAGCAATTGCGCGATCTTGATCCGGTGATCTTCCTGAACCGCTGTGACGATCTGAAAGACATTACAATAACGGACGATGAAATTCGTTTTGGGGCCATGGTCGATATGAACCGCATGGGTGAGGCGCTGACCGATCTGCACCCCTCGTACGCCGAGATGATCCGCCGATATGCCAGCGTTCAGGTGCGCCACGCGGCCACCGTCGGCGGCAACATCGCCAATGGCTCCCCCATCGGGGACAACCCGCCCGCGCTGATTGCCCTGAACGCCACCCTGCATCTGCGCAAGGGCAACGACCGCCGTTCGATACCGCTGGAGGAGTTCTTCATCGACTACGGCAAGCAGGACCGCAGCCCCGGCGAGTTTGTTGAGGCCGTCAGCTTCCCCCGTCAGGCGGATCGCCTGAAGGCTTATAAGATCAGCAAACGGTTCGATCAGGATATCTCGGCCGTGTGTGGTTGTTTCAACATCACCGTTTCAGATGGTGTCGTCGACCAGGCGCGCATCGCCTTTGGCGGCATGGCCGGCGTCCCAAAACGCGCCACTCAAGTCGAGGCCGCGTTGAACGGCAATCCATGGACACGTGAAACGGTGCATACTGCGATGCTGGCCTTTGACGATGACTTCACACCAATGACTGATATGCGCGCCTCGGCCACCTATCGGCTTGAGACGGCCAAGGCGCTGCTGGAAAGGTATTACCTTGAAGATCAGGGCCACGTGACCAACGTGCTGGAGGTGTCGGCATGAGCGTGACAAAACCCCTCCCCCACGACGCAGCGCCGCTTCATGTGTCCGGCACCGCCCGCTACGTAGATGACATTCCGACGCCCAAGGGAACGCTTTATCTGGCGTTCGGTATGAGCCCGATTGCCAAGGGCAAGATCACCGCGATGGATTTGTCCGCGGTCAAAGCAGCCGAAGGCGTCGAGATGGTCATGACGGCCGAAGACCTGCCTTTTGCCAACGATGTCTCGCCCTCGATCCATGATGAGCCGCTGCTGTCTGACGGCACCGTTCACTATATCGGCCAACCCGTTTTTCTGGTGGTCGCCACCAGCCATCTGGCCGCCCGCAAGGCCGTACGGCTGGGCAAGATCGACTATGACGAAGAAACCCCAATCCTGACGGTCGAAGAGGCGCTTGCTGCCAATAGCCGGTTCGAGGAAGGCCCGCGCATTTATGCCAAGGGCGACGCTGATGCGGCTATCGCGGGCGCGACCCATGTGATCGACGGGGGCTTTGAGCTCGGCGGGCAGGAACATTTCTATCTGGAAGGTCAGGCCGCCCTGGCCGTGCCGAACGAAGGTGCGGATATGCTGGTGCATTCCTCGACCCAGCACCCGACCGAGATTCAGCACAAGGTTGCTGACGCTTTGGGCGTTCCGATGCACGCCGTACGGGTCGAAACCCGCCGCATGGGCGGAGGGTTCGGCGGTAAGGAAAGCCAGGGCAACGCGCTGGCCGTGGCCTGTGCCATTGCCGCGCGTGTAACCGGCAAGGCCTGCAAGATGCGCTATGACCGCGACGATGACATGGTCATCACCGGCAAGCGCCATGCGTTCCGGATTTCGTATCGCGCAGGCTTTGATGAGCATGGCCATATTCAGGGCGTATCCTTCCTGCAATACGCTATCTGCGGCTGGGCGCAGGACCTGTCCCTGCCGGTCGCTGACCGTGCCATGCTGCATTCGGATAATGCCTATCTGCTGCCCAATGCGCGGATTGAAAGCCACCGGTTGAAAACCAACACCCAATCCGCCACCGCCTACCGCGGATTTGGCGGCCCGCAGGGCATGATCGCGATTGAACGGGTCATGGACCACGCCGCATATGAATTGGGTTTGGACCCGGTCGAGCTGCGCCGCCGGAACTATTACGACCCCGCTCATCGGCCAATCATGGAACCTGAACATCTGGCGAAGCGTCCTTTGGAACGCGTCGATCCGCATGAGGATCTGACAAGCCTTGGCGCTGTTGAGCAGGTTGAGACCGCTCCGCCCGTGCGCCCGGTGCCGGAAGGCGGCAATACAACGCCCTACGGCATGGAAGTCACCGATTTCGAACTGCACGGAATGACCGAAGCGCTGCTGAAATCCAGCGACTATGCCGCGCGCAAGGCGGCGATCGCGGCGTGGAACGCAGAAAACAGCGTGGTTAAGAAAGGCATCGCCTTCTCTCCGGTGAAATTCGGGATATCCTTCACACTAACCCACCTGAATCAGGCGGGTGCGTTGGTGCATGTGTATCAGGACGGTTCGGTCCACTTGAACCATGGCGGCACAGAAATGGGCCAGGGCCTGTTCCAGAAAGTCGCGCAGGTTGCGGCCTCGCGCTTTGGCATTCCGCTCGAGTTGGTAAAGATCACCGCCACAGACACGGCCAAGGTGCCGAATACCTCTGCCACGGCCGCGTCTTCGGGCAGTGACCTGAACGGCATGGCGGTGAAGGCCGCGTGCGACACGATCCGCGATCGGATGGCCGACTATCTGGCCGAACGGCATCAGGCTGATCCGTCCAGCGTTACTTTCACGGATGGCCACGTCTCGGTCGGCGAAGAACGCTATACCTTCGCCGAAGCCGCTGCATTGGCGTATCAAGGGCGCATCAGTCTGTCGGCAACCGGGTTCTACAAGACGCCTAAGATCGAATGGGACCGGATCAAGGGCCGGGGTCGCCCGTTTTATTACTTTGCTTATGGTGCTTCGATCACCGAGGTTGCCGTCGACACATTGACCGGAGAGAACCGCATTCTGCGCACCGACATCCTGCATGATGCGGGTGTGTCGCTGAACCCGGCACTGGATATCGGGCAGGTAGAAGGTGGCTATGTGCAAGGCGCAGGCTGGCTGACGACCGAAGAACTGGTCTGGGACGACAAGGGCAACCTGCGCACGCATGCACCGTCAACCTACAAAATCCCCGCCTGTTCGGACCGACCCGACATTTTCAACGTCGCACTCTGGGACGGACAGAACCGCGAAGACACGATCTATCGCTCAAAAGCGGTGGGTGAGCCGCCCTTTATGTTAGGAATTTCCGCCTGGCTGGCACTGTCCAACGCGGTGGCGGCCTGTGGAGACAGCTATCCGGCACTGGATGCGCCTGCCACGGCCGAAGAAGTCTGGCGCGGCGTCCAAAGGGTGAAGGGAGGCATCTGATGGGATTCGACCTGGAGGCTTTGAGGGAGGCGGTCAAAACCCACGGGAAAGTAACTCGAGTGGTCATCGCGGCGATCAAAGGGTCGTCCCCACGCGAAGTTGGGGCCGCTATGCTGGTTTGGAAGGATGGGCAAAGCGGTACAATCGGGGGTGGCGTACTTGAATACGAAGCAGCCCAGGCCGCACGAACCCAAATCGTATCCTCGCGACTGACGCATCATGCGCTTGGCCCAGACATGGGGCAGTGCTGCGGCGGCGCGGTCTCGTTGTTTAGCGAAGTCTTTGACGCCAAGGCAGTGAACGCGCTGGACGATACGGTCATCGCAAGAACGGCAGCGGGAGATGACATGCCCCTGTCCGTCATACGCCTGCTGGCGGCTGCGCGCGGTCAGGGTATCGCGCCCGAACCGCAACTGATCGACGGCTGGATGGTTGAACCGGTACACAAACCGGCCCGCAATCTGTGGATCTGGGGTGCAGGTCATGTCGGCCGCGCGCTGGTGGATGTTCTGCACCCGCTGCCCGATCTGGCAATCACATGGGTCGACACTGCACCTGAGCGTTTTCCGAACACGGTTCCAAACGGAGTAACAGTGGTTCCGGTCGCAAAACCGGCCGAGTTGGTGCGCCACGCGCCGACCAATGCCGAACATCTTGTGCTGACTTATTCACACAATCTGGACCTGGAGCTGTGCAACCGGCTGCTTTCACACGATTTCCGCTTTGCGGGGCTGATCGGCTCGGCTACGAAATGGGCGCGATTCCGGTCTCGGTTGGCAGCGCTGGGGCATATGCCCGAACGGATTAACCGGATCACCTGTCCAATCGGCGACCCCGACTTGGGCAAACACCCGCAGATGATCGCCGTTGGCGTCGCAGCAGACCTGCTGCGTCCCGCCCGGCAGAACGAATTGAAGAAGGACCTGAGCGCGTGACCACTCCACTGCTAAGCTTACAAGGTTTGACCAAGGCCTATCCCGGCGTCGTGGCCAATGATCAGGTGTCCTTTGACATCGGCGAAGGCGAAGTTCATGCCCTGCTGGGCGAAAACGGCGCGGGTAAATCCACGCTGGTGAAAATGATCTATGGGCTGGTGAAGCCCGACAGCGGCACAATGCTGCTGCGCGGTCAGGCTTTTGCTCCGCCAGAACCCCGCGCCGCGCGGGCCGACGGGATCGCGATGGTGTTCCAGCACTTCTCGCTGTTTGACGCGCTGAACGTGGCTGAAAATATCGCGCTGGGGATGGAGAACCCGCCGCCGATGGGCGATCTGGCCTCGCGTATCCGCGAAGTGTCGGAAACCTATGGCCTGCCGCTGGACCCGTTCCGCACCGTTGGCGATCTGTCCGCGGGTGAGCGTCAGCGGGTCGAGATCATCCGCTGCCTGTTGCAGGACCCCAAGCTGCTGATCATGGACGAGCCAACCTCGGTTCTGACCCCGCAAGAGGTTGAGATCCTGTTCGAAACACTGAACAAATTGCGGTCCGAGGGCACCTCGATCCTGTATATCTCGCACAAGCTGGAAGAAATTCGCACGCTTTGCGACCACGCCACCATTTTGCGCCTGGGCAAGAACGTAGGTGAGTGTGTGCCGTCTGAAACCTCGGCGCGGGACATGGCCGAGATGATGGTCGGCTCGACCTTGCAGACACCGGAACGCTCGGGGCGTGAATTTGGCGAGGTAGCGCTGGATGTAAGCGGGCTGTCGGTTCCGTCGCCCTCGGAATTTGGCACGGCTTTGAAGAACGTTCACATGACAGTCCGTAAGGGTGAGGTTCTGGGGGTCGGCGGCGTGGCTGGCAACGGTCAGGATGAACTGCTGGGCGTCCTGTCCGGTGAAATCCAGACAACAGCAGATGCCATCAAGTTTAACGGCCAGCCGATCGGCAAGCTGGGGCCGACGGCCCGACGCAAGCTGGGCGTGCTGACCGCGCCCGAAGAACGACTGGGCCATGCTGCTGCCCCGGACATGAGCCTGACCGAAAACGCATTGCTGACCGGTTCGGTTCGCGAAGGTTTGGAAAGCAACGGCTTTCTGAAGTGGTCGGAAACCAAGAGCTTTGCTGAAAAGATCATCAGCGCCTTCGACGTCCGCACGCCCGGGCCAGAGAACGCGGCGCGGTCATTATCAGGTGGCAACCTGCAGAAATTCGTGATCGGACGCGAGGTGTTGCAGAACCCTGACGTTTTGGTGGTGAACCAGCCCACCTGGGGCGTGGACGCGGCGGCGGCAGCCTCGATCCGGCAGTCCATTCTGGACCTGGCGGCCAAAGGAACCGCAGTCATCTGCATTAGCCAAGATCTGGATGAATTAATGGAAATCTCGGACAGCTTTGCCGCCCTCAACGAAGGGCGTCTGAGCGCGCCGCGCCCAACCACCGGCCTGACCGTGGATGAGATTGGCCTGATGATGGGCGGCGCACATGGCATGGAGGTGGCCCATGTCTAACCCATTACAAAAGAATGAAATCAGGGGGATGAGCGGATGATTGTGTTGGAGAAACGGCCGCAGCCGTCCAAGGCGTGGTCTTATGCCACCCCGCTGGTGGCGGTGTTGGCAACGATGGTGTTTGGCGGCATTCTGTTCGCCATTCTGGGTAAGAACCCGATCGAAGCCATCGGCACTATTTTCTGGGAACCTCTGTTCGGAGAATTCGCCTTTTATTACCGTCCGCAATTGCTGGTGAAAGGGGCACCTCTGGTGCTGATCGCCATTGGCCTATCGCTGGGTTTCCGCGCCGGTATCTGGAATATCGGGGCCGAGGGTCAATACATCATGGGGGCCATCTTTGGTGCCGGTGCGGGCTTGGCCTTCTATCCGCTAGAGGCGTTTTACGTCTTTCCGATCATGGTGATCGCTGGCGCGCTTGGCGGATGGCTGTGGGCATCCATTCCGGCCTTTCTAAAGGTCCGCTTCGGCACCAATGAAATACTTGTTTCGCTGATGCTGGTGTACGTGGCCGAACAGATGCTGGCCTCGGTCTCGCTGGGCCTGCTGAAAAACCCTGAAGGCTTCGGCTTTCCAGGCTCGCGTAACCTGCAATCCTATGAAAGCGCACATAATGCGGAACTGATCGCGGGGTCCGGGATGCACTGGGGTGTCGTGACCGCGCTGATCGCGGTGATCTTTGCCTATGTCCTGCTGAACCGGCACATGTTGGGCTTCCACATCCGGCTGACCGGAGAAGCCCCTCGCGCGGCAAAGTTTGCAGGCGTGAACCCGGCGCGGCTGATCTTGTTCTGCCTGGGTCTGTCCGGCGCGCTGGCCGGGCTTGCGGGCATGTTCGAAGTGTCCGGCCCCTCTGGTGTGGTCAGCATCGACTTTAACGTCGGCTATGGCTTTACCGCGATCATCGTGGCCTTTCTGGGCCGTCTGCATCCGGTGGGTATCCTGCTGGCCGGTGGCCTGATGGCGCTGACTTATATCGGCGGTGAAATCGCGCAGTCTCAGCTGGGCCTGCCCGCCGCTGCCATTCAGGTGTTCCAGGGGATGCTTCTGTTCTTCCTGCTGGCTTTCGATCTTTTGACCAACTACCGCATCCGTGCGGCCCATAGCGAGGTGGCGTGACCCATGGATTTAGGTGAAATCAATCCCGTACTTCTGATCGCCTCGCTGATGGTGGCCGCAACTCCGCTGCTGTTGGCTGCAATCGGAGAGCTGGTGGTCGAGAAAGCAGGCGTCCTGAACCTTGGCGTCGAGGGTATGATGATCGTGGGTGCAATCAGCGGATTTGCGATCTCGGTCGAAACCGGCTCACCCTGGCTGGGGTTCATTGCGGCGGCCATCGGCGGCGCCGTACTGTCGCTACTGTTTGTGCTGCTGACACAGTTCGCGCTGGCCAATCAGGTTGCAAGTGGTTTGGCCCTAACCCTGTTTGGCCTGGGTTTCAGCGCCCTTCTGGGCCAAAGCTATGTAGGTATCAAGCCGCCCAGCATGGGTGACATCCACATCCCGGTGATCAGCGATATCCCGGTGATCGGCCCGATCCTGTTCCAGCATGACCCGATCCTGTATGTCGGTATCGCACTAACAGCCGCCGTGTGGGCCATTCTGAAATACACTCGCGTCGGTTTGATCCTGCGCGCGGTGGGTGAAAACCACGATGCGGCTCACGCCTTGGGTTACAAGGTTATCAAGATCCGCATCATGGCGATCCTGTTCGGTGGCGCATGCGCGGGCCTCGGCGGAGCCTATATCAGCCTGATCCGCGTCCCGCAGTGGACCGAGGGCATGACGGCCGGTGTCGGCTGGATCGCCCTGGCGCTGGTGGTCTTCGCCAGCTGGAAGCCATGGCGCGCCTTGCTGGGTGCCTATTTGTTCGGCGGAATCACGGTGTTGCAGCTTAATTTGCAGGCGGCGGGCGTTGCCATTCCAGTCGAGTATCTGGCAATGTCGCCCTATATCATCACGATCCTTGTGCTTGTGATCCTTTCGGCCGACAAGAGCAGCGCACCCGCCTCACTAGGCCGGATCTTCCATGCCTCACACTAGGGGCCAATTAAACCAACTTGGGGAGTAACACATGAAATTCACATCACTTTTGGCAAGCGCCGCCATGGCGCTGGGTCTGGCGACAAGCGCCATGGCCGAAGACAAAACCAAAGTCGGTTTCGTCTATGTCGGCCCCGTCGGCGACGGCGGCTGGACCTATGAACACGACAAGGGCCGTCTGGCGGTCGAAGAGCATTTCGGTGACAAGGTTGAAACCGTGTTCGTTGAATCGGTGCCCGAGGGCCCGGACGCTGAACGTGTGATGACTCAGATGGCGCTGGAAGGGGCTGACCTGATCTTTACCACTTCGTTCGGCTATATGGACCCGACCATCAACGTGGCCAAGAAATTCCCGAACGTGAAATTCGAGCATGCGACAGGCTACAAGACCGCCGACAACGTCTCGGTCTATTCTGCTCGCTTTTACGAAGGTCGTGCCGTTCAGGGCCACATCGCCGGTAAAATGACCGAGTCGAACATCGTCGGCTATATTGGTTCCTACCCGATCCCCGAAGTGATCCGCGGCATCAACTCGGCCTATATTCACGCCAAGAAGGTGAACCCGGATGTCGAGTTCAAGATTGTCTGGGCTTACACTTGGTTCGATCCCGCAAAAGAAGCGGACGCCGCCACCGTTCTGATCGAACAGGGGGCCGACGTGATCCTGCAGCACACCGACTCGACCGCGCCGCAGGCGGCCGCGCAAGAGGCAGGCAACGTAATCACCTTCGGGCAGGCCTCGGACATGAGCGAATACGCCCCCAAGCCGCGCGTATCCTCGATCATCGACAACTGGGCGCCCTATTACATCGCGCGCACCCAGGCTGTTATGGATGGGTCGTGGGAAACCGTGAACACCTGGGACGGCATCAAAGAAGGCATGGTTGAGATTGGCGAAATCTCGGACGCGGTTCCTGCCGAAGTGAAAGAAGAAGCGCTGGCGATGAAGGCCGCCATGGCCGCAGGTGAATACCACCCCTTCACGGGTCCGCTGAAAAAGCAGGACGGCAGCGACTGGCTGGCAGAAGGCGAAACCGCCGATGACGGAACGCTGGCGGGCATGAACTTCTATGTCGAAGGGCTGGAAGGCGACATTCCGCAGTAAGCTCTATTGAGCCAAGACAGGAAAGGCCCGCAGTTCTAGCGGGCCTTTTTCAAAGGGCCGTTCTGAGCCCAAACACCCCAGACCTATGGGCACAAAGTCGGCAAATATCGATTGAGTTTGTGTCGAGAATTTCGAAGCGCATCCGCTTTTTGACCAGTTGTAGACCTCAGTTCGCTCGTCAGATGGAGTAACCAGGATGGCGTGATAGTCCAGAATTACTGTGCCGGTCGGTCCCGTCCTACTCGTCGCGACTTCAGGAAGACGCATTTCCCAAATGGAAATGAGTTCGGTGTCATAACGAGTTGGTTCAGGCACAAGAATACATGCCTCTTGTGTATCGCTAACCGCCCCACGATGAACGTACATGCTTATTGCTGAAACCCAAGACCACGTTGCAAGAAGAAAGAGGATCAAGAAACCTCTTCGAGGGAACCACCGCGAGGTCCGTCTTGGTGTAATAATGTCAGCAAGCAATTGTAGATAGCCAGCAAACCCCACGACGAAAAACAAGGTGATTGCCCCATCAACTGGTGTACCTAAGGCCAACGCCACAAAAGCGAGTAAAGCCCCGCCAATCAGAACGAGGACTGTGAGCACCGACAGTGCTCTAGCTGGCCACCGGTGTTCCTTTAGTGGCTTTTGGACAAGAAGTACCGCGAGCAATCCAAGGGTACAGATTGTAATGACCGAAAGCGCCCATCTATCCAGTGAGATTGGGAGCCAACTACTATACCAGAAAATAAGCACAAAAACGAAGATGCGGCTTTCAACTGAATTTATGCTCCAAGCTAATTTGCGCTGTATCACAACTATGGCTTTAAATTCGTATCCCATCCGAGTGCGCTGTCCAAGGTCAGCTTTGTCCGCAAACAGGCCATTCATGCCCCTCGTCAGACAGGAACAATGAGCAACGGCATTCCCAAAACCCATCGCGGTCAAACGAGCCCTTCGAATCTCAGGTCCATCCCGTCAAATGTGACGAGGTGAACCTTCAGAAATCAGTGCCCGGTCAAAACCAACGTATTCACCGGCATCAGGATCAGACGCAGGCGCAGGCCCGCAGCGTGAACAACGCCAATCGTGTCGATTACATGCAGCGTTGCAGATTTCCAGAAACCCAAATCCTCATGCTCTAGCCGTTCGTGGTTGTCGGTATAGACATTGGCCAGACAGTTGCTGCCCGGCGGGATGTCATCGGCCATGCTTTTATAAAGCGGCTCCATATACACCAGGATTGATCCGGGATTGGTATTGGCCTGCACATCCCGCAGCTCATCCGAAGGGCGAATTTGGCCCGAGGGGATAACATCCTGCACCTCAACCACGACCATCGGGATCACGGTGAACGGTTTGGTCATACAACCCAGCTCTCCGATCATTCCTGGCTTGATAACCTGAGCGGACATTTGGTTGAAAGCGGCCTGAAACCGATCATGGCCCGAGTGTGACGGCACCAAGATACCTGCCGGACGCAACAGAGGGCTGACATAGTCACCGACCTGCAGGCCAAACTGTTCAATCCGGCCAGTGACCCCGGCGCTGATCACGGTTTTGTCCAGCTCGGTCAGGGCAGCGTCCAGCTGAGCGTTGGCGCTGGCCAGTTGAGCGGGGATCAACTCCTCGATCTGCTGCACGACTGCTGCGCGCTGTGACTCGGCGGCCCGCAATTGTGCCTCACGCTCGGCCACCAGGTTTTCCAGCCGGTCAATCTCGGCCAGACGCACGGCGCTGGACCCTTCGTCCCGCAGCGTGGTGTTGCGTTCAAGATCTTCAAGCGACTGATCCAACGCAGCGCGTGCCCCGGCGATGCCAGCCTCAGCCTCGGCCAGGTCGGTCTGCGCCACCCTGAGCGATGCCTGAACCTGCGCTATATCGGCGTGCGCGGCCTCGACCATGGCTCTCTGTGTGAAATCCTCGATCCGAAAGATCGGCTGTCCAGCGGTCACCGTTTCGTTGTTGCGCACATAAACCTCGGACACACGCCCGCCCAGTTGCGGCAGGATCGTCACGGTGCGGAAATACGAGGCCGCGGTTTTGCTGGCGGGATGAAAATAAAACAGCGTGGTGATCACCGTCAGCGCCAGAATGGCGCAAGTGGTCAGACCCCAGCGCAATTCGTACCACATGGTGAACAGCGTGATTTCATGCCCGATCCGCTTACCCTGAACGTAGCGGCGAAACAGATAGTCGGGCAGCACCGTCACCAGCGCGCACATCAATGTCTCAAGCATATTCTAATGCTCCTGCTGCGCGGTGGGTTCGGTGGGTTGGGCCGGTGCGGGGCCTTCGGGGCGTTGATTGCCTAAAGATCGGATTGCATCCGCAATGGCTCTGAGTGGAGCGGCCACATCGGGGAACTGGAACCCAGCCACCAGAATGGCGGCGACCCAGAACAACCCGTTATGGGTGAACAGCGCCAGCAAGGCCAGTATCCCGACCAACTGGAACTGAGGGTGGTTGGATTCGTGCGCTATCTTTTCGGGGATCGAATGCAGGGTGAAATATCCAACCCCGATCAGAACAATCACCAAAACGGTAAACACAAACATGAACGTTAAAAGAAAATCACTGCCGTCCGCCTGGGTCACGTAGGACGGAATATGCCCCGTGGCCATCGGGTGTAGATCTGCGGTGCTCACCCTGCCCTCCTGTTATTGCTTGTTACTTCTTTGGATGGGTTGATGCGCAAATTCAAGCCTGCTTAGAGTTCCAGACAGGTTAGGACGATCGGTTTCGCCATAATAGGTACGCGGTGAAAAGGGGACATATGATTGATTTTCTTGTCATAGGCGGCGGTATCGCCGGTCTGAGCGCCGGGGCACGCCTGTCATATCACGGTCGGGTAACTGTGCTCGAGGCTGAGGATGCGTTGGGCTATCACGCGTCTGGCCGGTCCGCCGCGTTGTTCGAGGAAAACTATGGTCCGCCCTCCGTCGTTGCGCTGAACAGGGCCAGTGCCGCATTTATGCGAGCTGAAAACGGCGGGTATCTGACGCCCCGCGATCTGATGTTGGTTGGTCGTAAGGATCAGGCCGAAATCTTTGAACGGGACGTCCATGATCTGAATATGCAGGTGATCCCAACGGCGCAGGCGCTGGCACGTGTGCCAATCCTGAACCCAGACACTCTTGGGTTCGCAGCGCTCAGCAGTGGGGCATTTGATATCGACACGGACCGGTTGCTGCAGGATTTCGCCCGCACCATTCGCGGCAATGGCGGTGACGTGGTAACCAAGGCCAGGGTCACCGCCATTCGCAAGGATGGGCGCTGGGTCGTCGAGGCTGGGGAAGTCTTTGAAGCCCGCATCCTGATCAATGCTGCCGGCCCTTGGGTTGACGAGATCGCCGTGATGGCGGGGATTGCACCAATCGGAATAATTCCGAAACGCAGGTCAATGGCGCGGCTGCCTGCCCCCGGCGGGCATGACCTGAGCGGCTGGCCGATGATGTTGGGCGCGGGTGAGACATGGTATGCCAAGCCAGATGCGGGCAAACTGTTGGTTTCCCCGTGCGAGGCCGACCCCGTACCACCGCAGGATGCCTACGCCGATGACTTGGTGTTGGCTGAAGGGCTGGCCCGGTACGAAGAGATGGTGACCGAACCCGTCACCCGGGTTGAGGTAAATTGGGCCGGGCTACGCAGCTTCGCGCCGGATGGAACTTTAGTATTGGGGCCCGATCCGTCTGATCCGTCCTTTGTCTGGTCTGCGGGTCAGGGTGGCTATGGCTTCCAGACCTCTCCGGCGGCTTCGCAACTGGTTGCTGATCTGACGGCCGGCGCGACATCTGAACTGGACCCTGAAACCATAGCGGCCCTCAGCCCCAAAAGGTTGCGTCGATGAGTAAAAGAACCCTCCCCTCTAACGCCAGCGTTGCCACCGAAGGTCAGGACGGGCGGCTTGTCGCCCCTGCCGCGACCCGCAATGCCGAAGCTTTGTGTGACCTACTGGCTCAATGGACCCCCAAGGCAGGCCGGGCGCTGGAAATTGCCAGCGGCACCGGCCAGCATGTCAGCGCATTCGCCCAGTGCCTGCCAAACCTCATCTGGCAACCGACAGAAGTCGAGGTCGAGCGGATAACCAGCATTAAAGCCTATGCTGCCGATCTGCCCAACGTTGTGGACGCAGTGGCTTTGGACGCCACAGCGCAAGGTTGGCACACCGAATTCGACGGTCAGGACCTGATCGTCCTGATCAATCTGGTGCATCTGATCAGCTGGCCGGAAACACAAATGCTGGTGACCGAAACCGCGCAGGCGTTGGACCCCAAGGGGCGGTTTATCCTGTACGGACCATTCAAACGTTCGGGGCAATTGACCAGCGATGGCGACCAACGCTTTCACGATGCTCTGGTCCAGCAAGACGCTGAGATCGGGTATAAGAATGATGAAGACATTGCAGCGTTGATGCGCGCCCAGAACCTGACCGTCGTCGGGATGGTCGAGATGCCTGCGAACAATCTGGCCTTTATCGCAGAAAAGCCGGGCCAATAGCAAAACAGGCGGCACCTCTGCGCCGCCTGTTCTCTGTCCGGGTTAACCGTCTTTGCGGATGGTTTCGTTTTTCGGATCGTAGGGGCTGTCGCAGGTCACGACCGCATCCCAAAGCTTGTCCTGAATTTTGACCTTCAGCTTGGTGCCTTCGACTGCCATTTCAGGTTTCACGTAGCCCATACCGATGGACTTTTCGAACGCCACCGAGTAGCCGCCCGAAGTCAGACGTCCCACACGCTCGCCTTCTGGCGTATACAGCGCCTCGCGGCCCCACGGATCAGCATCGTCCGGTCCGTCGATCAACAAAGTGCAGCACTTCACACGCACGCCGGTCTCTTCCAGCTTGGCCTTGCCGTGGAAGTCCTTTGACAGGTCGACAAAACGCGGCAGGTCAGCTTCCAGCGGGGTCGCGTCGCGGCCCAGTTCGGTTCCAAAGGCGCGATAGGATTTCTCCTGACGCAGCCAGTTCTGGGCGCGCGCGCCAACCAGCTTCATACCGTGCTTCTCACCCGCTTTTTCCAGCAAGTCGAACAGGTAGTTCTGCATCTCGATCGGGTGGTGCAGTTCCCAGCCCAGCTCACCAGTATAGGCCACGCGTATTGCGTTGACCGGGCACATGCCCAGTTCGATCTGACGGGCCGACAGCCACGGGAAGCGCTTATTGGACAGAGCGGTTTCCGGATCGGCGTCCTTGATGACCTCCTTCAGAACGTCACGCGATTTGGGTCCGGCGATGGCAAAGACGCCCCACTGGGTGGTCACATCCTGGATTTCGATATAGCCGAACTCATCCATCTTGTCCTCAGCCGCCTTACGCAGATAGTCGGCGTCATACTCGGTCCAAGCGCCGGCTGAGACGATGTAATAGTTATTCTCGCCATTGCGGACGATGGTGTATTCGGTTCGGGTGGTGCCATGCGAGGTCAGCGCGTAGGTCAGGTTGATACGACCAACTTTGGGCAGCTTGTTGCAGGTGAACCAGTCCAGAAACTGGGTGGCACCGGGGCCTTTGACGACATGCTTGGTAAACGCGGATGCGTCGACCAGACCCACGCCTTCACGGATCGCTTTGGCCTCTTCGACGGCGTATTGCCACCAGCCACCACGACGGAACGAACGGCTTTCCTTATCAAAGTTATCTGGTGCATCGGTGGGACCGAAGTAGTTCGGACGTTCCCATCCGTTAACCCAACCGAACTGCGCGCCGCGTGCTTTCTGACGGTCGTAGGCCGGAACAGTCCGCAGCGGACGGCAGGCTTCACGCTCTTCATCCGGGTGGTGCAGGATGTAGACGTGCTCATAGCATTCTTCGTTCTTGCGCGCCGCGAATTCGGTGGTCATCCAGCTCGAGGAATAGCGCTTGGGGTCCAACGAGGCCATGTCGATCTCGGCTTCGCCGTCGACCATCATCTGTGCCAGATAGTAGCCGGTGCCGCCTGCAGCCGTGATGCCAAAGCTGAAGCCCTCAGCCAGCCACATGTTGCGTAGGCCCGGAGCCGGACCAACCAGCGGATTGCCATCGGGAGTATAGCAGATCGGGCCGTTGAAATCGTCTTTCAAGCCGGATTCGGCACAGGATGGCACACGCTCGGCCATTGCCATGTACTGATCAGCAATCCGGTCCAGATCCAGCGGGAACAGGTCCGCGCGAAAGCTGTCCGGAACGCCGTGTTCGAACTGCGCAGGCGCGCCGTGTTCATAAATACCCAGAATCCAGCCGCCACGTTCCTCGCGGGCGTAAGATTCGTTGTCAGCATCACGGACAACAGGGTGTTCGGGGTTACCAGCTTCACGCCATTTGACCAGCTCGGGGTCTTTATCCATGACGATAAAGGTGTGCTCGACCGGGATCGCAGGCATTTTGATGCCCAGCATCTTGGCCGTGCGCTGCGCGTGGTTTCCGGAAGCGGTGACGACATGCTCGGCGGTGATAACAACCTGCTCATCCGAAGGAATGAGGTTGCCGCCCTTCTCGACCATCTTAGTGCAGGTGACTTCCCAGTGGGTACCGTTCCAGTGGAACGCATCGGCTTGCATCTTGCGGACGATATCGACGCCGCGTTGACGCGCGCCTTTGGCCATCGCCTGCGTCACGTCGGCCGGGTTAATGTAACCATCTTCGGTGTGGTAAATCGCGCCCTTCAGGTCCGACGTCTCGATCAGCGGCCAGCGTTCCTTGATCTGGTCCGGGGTCAGCCATTCATATGCAACGTCGCAGGTCTCGGCGGTGGACGCATACAGCATGTATTCGTCCATACGTTCTTGCGTTTGGGCCATGCGCAGGTTGCCGACCACGGCAAACCCTGCGTTCAGACCGGTTTCTTCCTCAAGCGTCTTGTAGAAGTCGACCGAGTACTTGTGGATGTGAGTTGTCGCGTAGGACATGTTGAACAACGGCAGCAGGCCAGCGGCGTGCCAGGTCGAGCCGGACGTCAGCTCATCCCGTTCAATCAACATCACATCATCCCAACCCGCTTTGGCCAGATGATAGGCAATCGAGGTCCCAACGGCGCCGCCGCCAACAACCAATGCTTTGACTTGGGTTTTCATAACCGGGCGTCTCCCCTTGAATTCAGTTGACACCATATGGCGCATTTGAAGCACCCGGCGCGACATTCATCCGACCAGTGAGAGAAAAAAAACGACCCGCTACCGTAAACAGACTGCGGAATCATCGTGATTGGCGTTATTGCCCCGAGGCTGAACACCGCTTGATGCTGCCAACCTGCGCGCAGGACGTCCCCAACCCGCCCTTATGCACGCGCACTGGTTGCGAGGTTTTTTTCGGGGCCGGTTTCACTGCCGTATCCTTGTACTTGGGCGCTGCGAAGGCTGGCAGTTTGTTTTTCAGCCTGTTGAAAAACCCCGATCCTTCGGCCTGGTCCTCTTCTGCCAAAGCCGCCTGGCGCTGATCAGAGTCCAACAGCAGTTTTTGCGCCCGACCATACCCGATTTGCAGGATGTCCTGATTTTCGAATACCTCACCCCCGGTAATATCCATGATGCCATCGCTGTTGAAATCCGACGCCGTCAACGAATTGACCATCATCGCCGTGACATCCAGATTCTTGAGCTTTTCATCGGTGGTCTTTTCCTGAACCAACTGCATTTCCTTATACAGCTGATCCATCTTTTCGGCGACCTCTGGCTGGCGGTCTTGCTGGACCGAAACACCCTGCCCCACCACAAGCGACGGATAAGTCAGTAAAGTGTTAAGGGAGGCATAATCGACGGCCTCCAAAAGCTCTAGAATCGTGGCGTCATCGGCATTGGTGCCCATCCGGATCACAACCTCTTCGTCAATCCCGATCCGCCCGATGATCCTGCGATAATCCACCGCTTCGGTGGGATTGGTCAGGTCCTGAGTGATTTCCATGAATGCGACACCGTCAATCACCGCAAAACCCTGTTTGATCGCGGTATGCGACATGAAATTTTGCTGCCGCGAAAGGGCAATGCCCGCCAGCGAGTTACGCGCCGATTTTGGTTTGAGGCTGATGTCGAACCAGACGACCTCATCACCTTTGGCATATACCAGCCCGGTTTCGCTCAGCTTGCGCGCGATCCCTTTCTTGCCGCCTTTCACCAGACGCATCAGTTCAGCCGTACCAGATACCGAACTGATCAGGGGGATCGGGGCATAATTCGAAAGCACCGTATCGACGGGCGCGCTGTCCATCTGGGTCAGCTCAAATTGTGCCCATCCGGCGCTGGCTGCTGGCAGATAAGACTTAGCCCCGGCTTTCCAGCGTTTTTTCCGGTTACGTTCGACGGCTTTGGCCTCACGCTCTTCCTGTTGTTGCGCAAAACGTTGCTTGATCGATTCGACATATCCACTGACGGACAAAGTGCCTTCGTGTTTTTTGCCCTGTTGGTAATAATCAAGGCCCGCAATAGTCGAAATTACGACCACCATAAAACCAAAAATCCGCAAAATGCCCATCTGAGATTCCAAAATCAATCGCTGCTCATTTTTACGAAAGATAGAATGGAATTTGGGCAGCCTTGTGGCTTTCAGCCCGAAATTTTAACGATGGTCGAAATCTGCATTCGACAGGATTTTCCCCGGGTTCATGATGTTGTCCGGGTCGAGTGCTTTTTTGATTGCATCCATATAGCTGACCGCCGCGCCCAGTTCCTTGATCAGATAGGGTCGCTTGCCCTGCCCGATTCCATGCTCACCGGTACACGTGCCCTCCATAGAGATGGCCAGATCGTTCAGCCAACCGACAAACCCATCCGCCCGCGCCACCTCATCGGCGTTGTCCATGTCGATCAACAGCAGAGTGTGAAAATTCCCGTCCCCCACATGCCCCACGATCGGTGCCATCAGGCCCAGTTCCTTGGCCTTGTCCCGGGTCGTGGTGACGCATTCCGCCAGGCGCGAGATCGGAACGCAGACATCGGTGGAAATCCCCCGCGCACCAGGGCGCAATTGCAGACTGGCCCAGTACATATCATGCCGGGCCTGCCACAGCTTGTTGCGCTCTTCCGTTGTTGAAGTGGCGGCGAAATCCATAACACCGAACTCGTCAGCGATCTGACCAAAGGTTTCGGCCTGCTCAACCGCGCCGGATTCCGATCCGTGGAATTCCAACAGCAGCAAAGGCGTTTCCGGCAGGTTAAGCCCGGAATAGGCGTTGGCTGCCTTGACTGACAGTTCGTCCAACAGCTCGATCCGGGCCACGGGCACGCCGTATTGGATCGTCATCATCACCGCCTGACAGGCCGCAGCAACTGTTGGAAAGGAGCACCGGGCCGAGGTGATCGCCTCTGGGATGCCCTGCAGGCGCAGGGTGAGTTCGGTGATTATGCCCAGCGTGCCCTCGGCCCCAATCAGCAAGCGGGTCAGGTCATACCCGGCCGAGGATTTCCGTGCCCTGCGGCCGGTGCGGATGATCTGACCATCGGGCATGACCGCTTCAAGGCTTAGGATATTGTCCTTCATCGTGCCATAGCGCACCGCGTTGGTGCCCGAGGCCCGCGTTGCCGCCATCCCGCCCAGCGATGCATTGGCACCGGGGTCAATGGGAAAGAACAGGCCCTGATCGCGCAGATGGGTATTCAGGTCTTCTCGCGTCACCCCTGGTTGAACAACGCAATCCAGATCACCTGCATGCACGGCCAACACCTGATTCATCTGGCCCAAGTCGACCGAGATACCACCCGCCGGGGCGTTCACATGCCCTTCCAGCGATGTGCCGGTGCCAAAGGCGATCACCGGCACCTTGTGCTGGGCACAGGTTTTGACAATCTCGGATACTTCCGCGGTCGAACGGGGAAAAACCACCGCGTCCGGAACCTGATTGTTGATCCAGGTCGTCGTGTGGCCATGCTGTTCTCGGACCGACTCGCCAGTTTGCAGGCGATCACCAAACTTCTGCTTTAGAATACTGACAGCCGTTTCAATCCCGGCCTCGTTTCGCGGCAACGCTGCTGCCTGCACCATTTAATTTTCCTTTTATTCGCCCAGCGCGATGCCTTCGCGACGTGGATCCGCGCCACCGGTTAGGACCTCTCCGATCTCGATCGCATGCAGGCCAGACGTCAGATCGCGCGGGTTCACCTCGAACCCCAGCTCGATCAACGGGTCCGAGAACCCTTCGGCTGCGGTGCCTTGTTCCACATCATAGGTGCCAAAGCGATTAACCAGATGCGGCAGTGACAACGCCTGTTGCACATCCATATCCCAATCCGCCCAGGCGATAATCGACTTGGCGACATAGCCAATGATACGGCTTCCACCGGGTGATCCAATGGCCAATACCGGTTTGCCATCTTGCATGACTATCGTCGGGCTCATCGAGGAACGAGGCCGCTTGCCGGGCTCTAACCGGTTAGCAATCGGAACACCATCGCTGTGGGTTTTGAACGAGAAATCGGTCAGTTCGTTATTCAGCAGGAACCCGTTGGTCATCAACCTTGAGCCGAACCCGTTTTCAATCGTCGTGGTCATCGACAGCACATTGCCATATTGGTCGACAATCGAGATATGCGAGGTCGAGGGCAACTCGAGCGAAACATCATCCGCCCAGTTCGACGCGTGATCGAACTCTGGATTGCCCGGGGTCGCTTCGATCAAAGCGCCCTCGCCGCCCAGCAGTTGCCCGCGTTCAGACAGATAGGAGGGATCGACCAGACCCTGCGTGGGCATCGGCACATAGTCGTGATCGGCCATGTAACGGCCGCGATCCGCAAAGGCCAAACGCGACGCATCGCCGATCAACCGCCAAGCATTCGCATCCTCGGGGCCCATCGCGGTCAGATCATACCCGTCTAGCATGCCAAGGATCTGACCGACCGTCAGCGCCCCGGATGAGGGCGGCCCCATGCCGCAAACCTCATAAACACGATAGGCAGCGCAGACCGGTTCGCGTTCAATCACCTGATACAGCGCCAGATCTACGCCGGACAGAACTCCGGGATTTCCGGGCGCTCCGCGCACCGTGCTGACGATGCCGGCGGCGATTTCACCGCCGTAGAACCCGGCCGACCCTTCACTGGCCAAAACACGCAACGTTTTCGCATAGTCCGGGTTCATCAGGCGCTGACCTTGCTGCAAAGGCGTACCACCGGGCAGGAAGTATTCAGCCGTCACAGGAAAACGCGATAACCTCTCAGCATCTGCCTCGACCAAAGTGGCCAATCGCGGAGATACAAGGAACCCTTCATCCGCCAGCGTGATGCCATCCTGAAACAGGCTGGGCCACGGGCTGCGACCCCAACGCCGGTGCGCCTCTTCCAGCAACGCTGGCGTACCGGGCGTACCGACTGACAGCCCCCCCACCACGGCATCGTAGAATTGCAAGGGCTCACCATTCTCATCGTGGAATAGGCGGTGGTTCGCTTCCAGCGGAGCCGTCTCGCGCCCATCCAGCGTGGTCAAATTGCCAGTTGCCGCGTCGTACCAAACCAGAAACGCGCCGCCACCAAGGCCCGAGGATTGAGGCTCGACCAACCCCAACACGACCTGCACCGCGACCATGGCATCCGCCGCAGACCCTCCGGCCCGCAGAACCTTGGCTCCGGCCTCAACGGCCAACGGGTTCGCCGCAGCAACCATCCAGTTCTGCGAAGTCACGGGCTGACCGGCCAACTTCGCCTCAAGCGAGGCAATCACTTCGTCGGTCAGGCCCTGAACCTGCCCGTCCGAGGCACCCTCGGGTGCTACCGCATCCGCTGTTTCCTGCGCAAAGGACGCCCCGCCAAAGGTCAACGCCGTCACAAACAATCCTGAAATCAGATTTCGTCGCATCGTATCCTCCTGAAAAATTGTTCCTTCGGCGCGGCTGCGTCACAACATGGATGGCACAACCTGATCCGGCGGGCGATGCCCGTCTTCGAAGGTCTTGATATTAATAATAACTTTCTCACCCATCTCGATCCGCCCTTCCAACGTGGCCGATCCCATATGAGGCAGCAAAACAACATTGGGCAATTGCCGCAAACGCGGGTTTACCTGAGTGCCATGTTCGTAAACATCCAACCCTGCGCCTGCAATATCACCCGATCGGATCAGACGCGTCAGCGCATTCTCGTCAATCACTTCACCCCGAGAGGTGTTGATGACAACCGCCGAGGGCTTAAGCAACTTTAACCGACGCGCGTTCATCAGATGAAAGGTCGACGGGGTCGACGGGCAATGAATTGAAAGAACATCCATCCGAGCGACCATCTGGTCTAGGCTTTCCCAATAGGTGGCTTCCAACTCGTCTTCGACCTCAGGGCGTAGGCGACGACGATTGTGGTAATGCACCTGCATTCCAAAGACACGGGCACGGCGGGCCACGGCCTGGCCGATCCGACCCATGCCCAGAATGCCAAGGCGTCGACCACCGATCCGCCCACCCAACAGCGCGGTCGGCGCCCAGCCGGTCCAATCTCCCCGTTGCATCACACCGACCCCCTCGGGAAAACGCCGTGTGACCGCTAGGATCAATGCCATGGTCATATCGGCCGTATCGTCTGTCAGCACACCGGGGGTGTTGGAAACAAGAATGCCCCTCTGTCGCGCCGTCGACACATCAATATTGTCGACACCGGCCCCGTAATTGGCGATCAAGCGCAGGTTTTCGCCCGCCTGCCCCAGCAAACCGCCATCAATTGTGTCGGTCACCGTTGGAACAAGGACATCTGCACTCTGAACTGCTGCGACCAGCTCTTCGCGCGACATGGGGGTGTCATCCTCGCGCAGCTGGACGTCGAACAACTCGCTCAGTCTGGTTTCCACTGCCTCGGGCAACCGTCGCGTTACAACAACACTCAGACGTTCTCTTGGCACTTTCGCCCTCCCATCGCTTTGCAAACCTTCGCGCGCCATGGCATCGTGGCGCAGGATAAGGCGGGGCACAAGAACCCCAACGCATTGAGACGACCTTTTTTCGGAACCAAATCAACAGGCACAAGAGCAGGCAGTCAGTGAGTGGTTTTCTATCGGTAAAACGCCGCCTTCTGGTGGTTTTGTCCGTATTTCTGTTTGTGCTGAGCACTTTGGCTGCCAGCGCACAGGATGCCCGCGGCCCTGTGACCAACCTGCCATTGCCAAGATATGTTTCGATGAAGGCCGCCGAGGGCAATGTTCGGCGTGGTCCTTCGTTAACACATCGAATCGACTGGGTGTTCAAACGGCGCGGCATGCCGCTGCAAATCACGGCTGAATACGGCAATTGGCGCAAGGTTCAGGACCGTGACGGTGCCGGCGGGTGGGTTCACTATGCCCTACTGTCCGGTGTGCGGACCGTATTGATCGAATCCGAAATGCTGCCTGTCTATGCCAGCCCCGACCCAAATGCGCAGATCAGTGCCCAATTCGAATCCGGGGTGGTGGCGCGCCTAGGCAGTTGCAGCCTGGACTGGTGCCAAATCTCTGCTGGCGGTTACCGCGGCTGGGCCCGGAAATCGAGCCTATGGGGAGTCGACCCCTCTGAAATCCGCGAGTAACGGGGGCGACTACAGCCGTCCCGTCGCCTATTCCGTAGCCTGGGTTGGTCGCGTGCCCATATCCTTGTCCAACAGCAACAGGTTCCACCGATCGCCATTGGCCGCCTTGGTCTCGTCGAGAATCTTGCCAAACAAGTCTTCTTCTTCGTTCTGCTCGGCCAAAAACCAGTTCAGCATGTTTTGCGTGCTGTATTCCTTGACCCCGTGCGCCAGTTCAAACAGCGCATTGATCTGACCTGTGACCTTTTCCTCGTTGGCAAGCGCATATTCCAGCGCCTCGACCGGCGAGTCATAGTCCATCTTGGGTGTGTCGATTCCTTCCAGTTCGATTCTCCCGCCACGCTGTGCCACAAAATCGAAGATACGCATGGCATGTGTTTGTTCTTCAACCGAGTGACCGCGGAACCATTGCGCGAATCCTGGCAGATCCTGCGATTCAAAATATGCGGCCATCGCAAGGTAGGTGTAGGATGCCTGAAGTTCACTGTTGATTTGACGGTTCAGTGCTTCTGCGACATTCGGGTTCAGCTTCATCTTCGTCTCCTGTGACACGGGGTATCGGTTCATTCGCATTGCTACGTATTTTCATGGAATCCCGCAACCCAGTTTCTTGTTTTTATAATTTAATTTCAATATTTTAGATGTAGCTTCCTGCAAATGAAAGGCGTTTGCAAATCCGAGGCGAATTTCCGGGTCAATGTATTTCCCAGCTTCAAAATGCCGCTCAGAACGTGGGTGAAAGACCCTCCGCCCTTCGAACACAGTGGCTGTGTTCAACACTTTCAGACCTTTCCCATGGGCTTTGTGACCAATAGATCCTTTTCCAGATAGGCAATCCATGACCGGAAATTTCGCCAATTTGGATCGTCGGGAGCGTGGAAAAAAATTTTTGCTCCAAGTCAGTTTTTTTCACTCGAAAGCCCTTGAACCCTCCAACCAACAATCGTAGACAGCGCCTCACCGTTGGGGTGTAGCCAAGTGGTAAGGCAGCGGTTTTTGGTACCGTGTATCGTAGGTTCGAATCCTACCACCCCAGCCACTTTTTCTCTTAATGTGCCATCCGGTATGAATCGCGACTTGTCCGGTTAGAAAACCAACTTTTGTCGGGCTAGAACGCAATCTTCAACAAATTCGGCGGATTTGGTAGTGGGCTCTCGGCCTAGTTTGCTGATTTGTTCATTTCCAAGAACCACCGCGGCACATGCTGCCAAGGGACTAAAAAGTCGGTAATTGGCGCGGAAAGTGTGCATTCGCCGCTCCGCAGCGAGGATTTCCGGAGATCGAGGAAGCGGACCTTCGCCCCCACGAACCCGGGTTGGTACTGTTTCGGGACGGTTCTTCAGGGAGGCGAACGTTCGCTGCCAATGCACAGAAATCCGCTCGTTCTTCCGAATGCAGACATTACTGGCCGGAAATGCCAGACTGACTTTTAGCTGCCGAAAGCCGCTGAAAGCTCCGAAACTCTTCGGATATACGAAGTTGACCGCATAGATTGTTCTTAAACCGCGACAGCAAAGGATCACAGCAGGTTTTAGCGGTCCATCCCAAGACGTCTAACCTCAATATTGAAATTTCCACAAACTGGGTTTTTAGTTCTTCTGTGCGCGAAACCCAAGCCGCACCGGAAAGGTGAAAAACTGCGGTAACGCCTAATTTCCCAGGTACATGCCCTATTCCAACGACACCCAAAGAACCTGCGCGTCTTCTTCACTGGTCGACACACAGCCATGCCCCATGCTGCTGTCATAATACAGTGAATCACCCGTTTTCATCGGCAGAGGGCGGTAGTGTTCCGAGATAAAGATCAACTCGCCACTCAGCACGTACATGAATTCTTCGCCCGAATGTCGAATCCAGGGGTCAAACTCAGAGATATCGCGGGCCCGTATCGTGGCCACATAGGGCAGCATGCGTTTGCTTGTCAGATCCGAACACAGCAATTCGTGCAAATAGGTGGCGGTTTCCCGGAACTCACCCTGCCCCTTAGCGGTATAGTCCCGCCGACCGTTTATGCCTGACTGACCCGATTGAAGAAAAAGTTGCGGAGGGTTCATATCCAGCGCCTGTGTCAACCGCCGCACGATCTCAAAGCTGGGTTTGGTTTGATTGTTTTCGATCTTCGACAGGGTCGATCGCCCGATACCTGCCGCACGCCCGGCCTCTTCCAGAGTCCAGCCCTTTTCCCGTCGCGCGTCGCGGATGGAACGCCCCAAGGCCGCCCCTTCATCCAGTTCTTCGGGTGTAACCCCTTCGTTTCTTTGGTCTTCGCCCATGAAAATCTCCCCGTTCTTTCCAGCTTACATATTCCCTTAGTCGCACGCAACTTCACGAATAAGAGATTTATGTTGCCTTAAGGGAATCAATTCCACTATAGGAAACACAGTTTCGAACCGGAGATTCGAAATCAGAGGAGATGACCATGTTCAAAACGTCGCTTACACAGGCCGACCCGACCATTGCTGCATCAATTGCACGCGAGGGCGCACGTCAGGCCGAACAGATCGAGCTGATCGCATCTGAAAACATCGTCTCTCAGGCTGTGATTGACGCCCAGGGATCGGTGCTGACCAACAAGTATGCCGAAGGGTATCCCGGCCGCCGCTACTATGGCGGATGTGAATATGTGGATGAGGTTGAGCAGGAAGCCATCGACCGGTTGAAGCAGCTGTTTGGTTGCGAATTTGCGAACGTGCAGCCGCATTCGGGCGCCCAGGCGAACGGTGCGGTAAAGCTGGCACTGCTCAGCCCCGGTGACACCATTCTGGGCATGTCGCTGGACGCCGGCGGCCACCTGACCCATGGCGCGAAACCGGCGCAATCCGGCAAATGGTTCCGTCCGATCCAATATGGTCTGACCGATGCCGGTTTGATCGACTATGATCAGGTCGAAGCGCTGGCCAAGGCTGAAAAGCCCCAGCTGATCATTGCTGGCGCGTCGGCCTATTCACAGAAAATCGACTTTGCCCGCTTCCGCGCGATTGCGGATGAGGTTGGTGCCTGGCTACTGGCCGACATGGCCCATATCGCCGGTCTGGTTGCGACTGGACTGCACCCCTCGCCCATCGGTCACGCACATATTGTGACTTCGACCACGCATAAAACCCTGCGCGGTCCGCGCGGTGGCATCATCCTGACCAATGACGAAGCGCTGGCGAAAAAGATCAACTCAGCCGTATTCCCCGGTTTGCAGGGCGGCCCGCTGATGCATGTGATCGCCGGTAAGGCCGTCGCTTTCGGTGAGGCTCTGAAACCCGAATTCAAAGAGTACATGCAGCGCGTCGTCGACAGTGCCTCGGCTCTGGCCAACGTTATGATGGCACGTGGCTGCGACATCGTCTCGGGCGGCACGGAAAACCACCTGATGCTGGTGGACCTGCGCCCGGTTGGCGTAACCGGTAAAGACGCCGAAGCCGCGCTGGAACGCGCTGGCTTTACCTGCAACAAAAACAGCGTGCCCGGTGACCCCGAGAAACCCACCATCACCAGCGGTATTCGTCTGGGTACTGCGGCCGGTTGCAGCAGGGGCTTTGGCCCCGAGGAATTCAGGCAAATCGGCCATCTGATCGGTGACGTTCTGGACGCACTGGCGCAGAACCCGGGCGGAGACGAAGCCGTTGAAAAAGCAACCCGTGAAAAAGTGTGCGCCCTGTGCGCAAGCCACCCGATCTACTGAAAGTTAGCGTCATGACCTACGATCTGATTGTCATCGGGGGCGGACCTGGCGGCTATGTCGCTGCGATCCGCGCGGCTCAGCTGGGACTGAAAGTGGCCTGCGTCGAAGGGCGCGGGGCACTTGGCGGGACCTGTCTGAATGTGGGGTGCATCCCCTCCAAAGCGTTGCTGACCTCCTCGGCCAAGTATGCCGAACTTGCACATCTCTCCTCCCACGGCATTGCGGTCGAGGGGGCCAGCATCGACGTACCCGCGATGATGGGGCGTAAGGACAAGATCGTAGGCGACCTGACCAAAGGCATCGCGTTTCTGTTCAAGAAAAACGGGGTCGACCATATCGAAGGCTGGGCCAGCATCCCCTCCGCCGGACAGGTCAAGGTCGGCGATGATGTCTATCAAGCGAAAAACATTCTGATCGCCACCGGCTCGGAACCGACCTCGCTGCCGGGGATCGAGATCGACGAGCAGGACATCTTGAGTTCGACCGGTGCGATTGCATTGGAGAGCGTACCGGACCATCTGGTCGTGATCGGCGCAGGTGTGATTGGGCTGGAACTGGGGCAGGTTTGGTCCCGTCTGGGCGCAAAGGTTACCGTGGTCGAGTATCTGGACCGCGTTCTACCCGGCATTGATGGTGAGATCGCCAAGCTGGCACAACGCGCACTGTCCAAGCGCGGGTTGAAATTCCAGCTGGGTCGTGCGCTGAAAACGGTCGAAAAGACCGATACCGGTCTGGTGCTGACCGTTGATCGCGTCGGCAAAGACAAAGAAGAAGTGATCGAGGCTGATAAGGTCCTGATCGCTGTGGGCCGCCGCCCTGTCACCCGTGGGCTGGGCCTGGAGGAGCTGGGCGTTACAGTAAGTCAGCGCGGCTTCATCGAGGTGGATGGGACGTTCCAGACCTCGGTTCCCGGCATTTACGCCATCGGCGACTGCGTGCCCGGCCCGATGCTGGCGCACAAGGCCGAAGAAGACGGCGTCGCCTGCGTGGAAACGCTGGCAGGTCAAGTTGGTCACGTCGATTATAACACCGTGCCGGGTGTCGTGTATACCGACCCAGAAGTCGCCTCGGTCGGTCTGACCGAAGAAGCGCTGAAAGAGGCTGGCACCGAGTATTCGGTTGGCAAGTTCGCCTTCATGGCCAACTCGCGCGCCCGTTCGACCGGCGACACCGACGGCGCAGTCAAGGTTCTGGCGGACCCAAGCGGCGAAATCCTGGGAGCCCACATCTGTGGCGCCCACGGCGGAGACCTGATTGCCGAGTTGGTTCTGGCCATGACCAAAGGCGCAACCGTCGCCGAGGTCGCTGCCACTTGTCATGCACACCCAGCCATGGGCGAGGCGGTCAAAGAAGCCTGCCTTGACTCCATGGGCCGCGCAATCCACGCCTAAGAGGGACCTGCCAGATGACCATCCAGCTTCGCCCCCGCCACCCTGAAAAGGCCAAGAAGGCAGACAGTGTCATCCCGCGTAAGCCCAAGTGGATTCGCAAGAAAAAGGGCGACAGCGCCGAATATTACGAAACCCGCCGTCTGATGCGCGACCACAATCTGGCGACCGTCTGCGAAGAGGCCGCCTGCCCCAATATTGGCGAGTGCTGGTCCAAGCGTCACGCCACGATGATGATCATGGGTGAGGTCTGCACCCGCGGTTGTTCCTTCTGCAATGTTGCCACGGGCCGCCCCGATGCGCTGGACGCCTTTGAACCGGGCCGCGTCGCTGCCGCGGTGAAAAAGCTGGGCCTACGCCATGTGGTGATCACATCCGTGGACCGGGACGATCTGGCTGATGGCGGGGCCGAACATATCGCTCAGACCATTCGGGCCGTCCGCCACCAAAACCCAGGCACAACGGTCGAGGTTCTTACCCCCGATTTTCTAGGTAAAGGCGACGCGGCGGATGTCGTGTTCCAGGCTGCCCCAGACGTCTTCAACCACAATTTGGAAACCGTTCCACACCTGTATCCGTCCGTTCGCCCCGGCGCGCGCTACTATACCTCGCTGCGGCTGCTGGACGATGCCAAACGCGCCAACCCCGAGATCTTCACCAAATCCGGCTTGATGGTCGGGTTGGGAGAATCCCTGAACGATGTTCGCCAGGTGATGGATGACCTGCGCGCGGCTCAGGTCGATTTCCTGACGGTCGGGCAATACCTGCAACCGACCGCGAAACACCACCCGATTGATCGTTTTTGGTCTCCGGACGAATTCGCCCAGCTGGAGCAAATCGCGCGCTCCAAGGGCTTTCTGCACGTGTCAGCAACCCCGCTGACCCGTTCGTCGTTCCATGCGGACGAAGACTTTGCCGCCCTCAAGCAAGCCCGCCAACGGGCTATCGCCAACGGGGCATAATCCAAACGCAAATGGGAGGGAAACCATGGAAGCGTTAAATTCAATCGTAGGGGCCATCAATGGCGTCGTGTGGGGGCCGCTCATGCTGGTTCTCATTCTTGGCGTCGGCTTCTTCTTGCAGGTGGGGCTGAAATTCATGCCGATCCTGCGCATCGGCACTGGCTTTAAGCTGTTGTTCGCAGGCCGCGAAGGTCAGGGTGACGGTCAGATCAGCCCGTTCAACGCGCTGATGACGTCGCTGTCGGCGACCATCGGTACGGGTAACATCGCCGGTGTGGCCACTGCTGTCTTCCTGGGCGGTCCGGGCGCATTGTTCTGGATGTGGATGACCGCCCTGGTGGGCATGGCCACCAAATATGCCGAAGCCGTCTGCGCGGTGAAGTATCGCGAGAAGGACGAGCTGGGCAATTTTGTTGGCGGCCCGATGTACTACATCAAGAACGGTCTGTCGTCGAATTGGCACTGGCTGGGTTGGGCCTTCGCCCTATTCGGAGCCATTGCTGCCTTCGGCATCGGTAACGGTGTACAAGCAAACGGTGTGGCTCAAGTTCTGGAATCGAATTTCGGCGTGAATACCTCGGTCACCGGAATTATTCTAATGGTCCTGACCGCCGCCGTTATCCTGGGTGGCATTACCCGCATCGGTGCGGTTGCCGGTAAGCTGGTTCCGGCCATGGCGATCGCTTACATCGTCGCTGGCCTGTTGGTTCTGATCATCAACATTGGCGAAATCGGTAACGCCCTGTCGCTGGTCTTCACCTACGCCTTCACCCCATCTGCCGCTGAAGGCGGTTTTGCAGGTGCAGCCGTCTGGGCCGCAATCCGCTTCGGTGTGGCACGTGGCGTGTTCTCGAACGAAGCTGGTCTGGGTTCCGCTCCGATTGCACACGCAGCAGCCGAGACCAAAGGTCCGGTCAATCAGGGCCTAATCGCGATGCTGGGTACATTCATCGACACTATCATCGTCTGCTCGATCACCGGTCTGGCTATCATCTCGACAGGTGCATGGACCTCGGGTGAGTCGGGCGCGGCTCTGACCTCGCTGGCATTTGCAACCTCGCTTCCGGGCGGTGGTCACCTGATCGCAATCGCGCTGTCGATCTTTGCCTTCACCACCATCCTTGGCTGGTCGTTCTATGGCGAGAAATGTGTTGAGTTCCTGCTGGGCGTCAAATCCCTGCTGCCCTACCGCATCCTTTGGATCGTTGCGATCTATTTCGGTGCGACTGCAGATCTGGGCTTTGTCTGGCTGCTGGCGGATACGCTGAACGCCATGATGGCCATCCCGAACCTGATCGCTCTGGCATTGCTGAGCCCGATCGTCTTCAAACTGACGAAAGAGTTCTTTGCCTCGAACGGCCAGTCCGAAGAACCGGGTGGCTCACCTGCCGAATAACTTCGGCACTGACAAAAAAAACGGGGGGCCAACCCGGCCCCCCGCCTTTGAAACAAATTTTCTATCTCGAGGAGAGACGTGATGGCCACGAAAATCCTGCTGCCGATTGATCACACTGACGACCGCTCGTGGAAACTGGCTTTGCCGGTCGCTTTGGAACAGGCAAAATTCTATGGTGCCGAACTGCACACGGTCGCCGTCATCCCCGAGATCATCCAGTTGCCGAACCTACCCGCCAACTATGGCGCAGGCGCCAAAGACCACGTGCGGGGTGCGGTTCAGGCCATACTGGATCACGCCAATGCCTCTGATGTGCCGGTGCATGTAGAAGAAGGCAGCGTCTACCGCGAAATTCTGAAGCTTGCCTACAAGGACGGCTTTGATCTGATCGTCATGGCGTCGACCAAAGGCGATTTCCCGAACTATGAGATTGGCCCGAACCTGGCCCGTGTTGTGCGCAACGCGCATTGCACCGTCATGGTTGTCCGTGACCAGTCCCGTTGATTGAAAGGCTACAGCTATGACTGACTTAAAACGCACTCCTCTCTACGATCTCCATGTTGAGTTGGGAGGCAAGCTGGTTGATTTTGCGGGTTGGGAGATGCCTGTTCAGTATCCGCTGGGGATTATGGGAGAGCATAAGCAGTGTCGTGAGAAGGCGGCGGTGTTTGATGTGTCGCATATGGGTCAGGTGATCCTGCGCGGTGAGGATGTAGGCGCGAAGCTTGAGGCGATCTGTCCGCAGGCTTATGCGACGCTGAAGGAAGGCAAAGCCCGCTACGGGTTCTTCACGAACGAAGACGGCGGGATCATGGATGATCTGATCGTGTCGAATGCGGGGGATCATTTCTTTGTGGTGGTGAACGCGGCGCTGCGGCATCAGGACATTCCGCATATGAAAGCGAACCTTGAAGGCGTTGAAGTGACCGAGATCTTCGACCGCGCGCTGGTGGCGGTTCAGGGCCCCAAGGCCGAAGATGTCGTGGGCGAACTGTGCCCGGCGGCGCGGGACCTGAAGTTCATGGAAACCACCGTCGCCGATATCAACGGTGTCGAATGCCGCATCTCGCGGCTGGGCTATACCGGCGAGGACGGGTACGAGATCTCGATCCCCGAAGACAAGGCGATCGAGGTCACCAAGGCCTTTCTGGCGCATGAGGATTGCGAACCTGCCGGTCTGGCGCGCGCGACAGCCTGCGGCTGGAGGCGGGTCTGTGCCTCTATGGCAATGACATCGACCAGACGACCTCGCCGATTGAGGCGTCCCTTGGCTGGGCCATTCAAAAGCGCCGCAAGGAAGAAGGCGGTTTTCCGGGTGCGGACCGCGTACAAAAGGAACTGGCCGAGGGTCCTGCGCGCAAGCTGGTGGGCATCAAGCCCGACGGTCGCGCGCCCGCGCGTCAGGGCGTCGAAGTCCAATGTGCCGAGGGCAATACCATCGGCCAGATCACCTCGGGCAGCTTTGGCCCCACGGTCGGCGGTCCCGTTGCGATGGGCTATGTGAGCAAGGGTCATGGCGAGCCGGGCGAGAAGGTCAATCTGATCATCCGGGGCAAGGCGCAACCGGCGCAGATCGTGGCGCTGCCCTTCGTCAAACAGAATTACAAGCGTTGAAGTCAGGAGAGAGAGACATGGCAACCTATTATTCCGAAGAGCATGAATGGCTGACCGTCGAAGGGGACACGGCCACTCTGGGCATCACCAAACACGCGGCTGAGCAGCTGGGCGAAGTGGTCTTCGTCGAGCAGCAGGAAGCGGGCGACGAGTTCGAAAAAGGCGGCGAGATCGGCGTGATCGAATCCGTCAAGGCCGCGTCCGAGCTTTATGCGCCGGTCGATGGCGAGATCACCGAGGTCAACGAGGCGCTGGCCGACAACCCCGGCGCGCTGAACGAAGACCCCGAGGGCGAGGCCTGGATCTACAAGATCAAGATCGCGGATGCCGCGCAGCTTGAGGATCTGATGGACGAAGCCGGCTACAAGTCCTTCATCGGGTAAATCTATGTCGGAGCCCTGTCCCTGGGGCTCCGCCCGTTCGGGCCTGAATCTGTCCACCGGACAGATTCCGGGACGGCCCTCACTCTCCGCCGGAGGCTCCCGCAGTCTCCGCCGGACCTGACCTTTTTCGACAGGAGCGCTGCAATGGCCTTCAAACTGACCGATTACGAAGCCTATGACTTCGCCAACCGCCGCCACATCGGCCCGTCGCCCACCGAGATGCGCGACATGCTCAAGGTGATCGGCTTCAAGACGCTGGACCAGCTGATCGACGCCACGGTGCCGCCTGCGATCCGGCAGAAAGAGCCGCTGGACTGGGGTCCGGCGATGACGGAACGCGATGCGCTCTTTCACATGAAAGAGGTGGCGAGCAAGAACAAGGTTCTGACCTCGCTGATCGGTCAGGGCTATTATGGCACCACCACGCCGGCACCGATCCTGCGCAACATCCTGGAAAACCCGGCCTGGTACACCGCCTATACGCCGTATCAGCCCGAGATCAGCCAGGCCGTCTTGAGGCGCTGTTGAACTTCCAGACCATGGTCAGCGATCTGACCGGGCTGGACGTGGCCAACGCCTCGCTGCTGGACGAAGCCACAGCCGCTGCCGAAGCGATGGCGATGGCCAAGCGCGGCGGTCGCTCCAAGGCCAACAACGCGGCCTTCTTTGTCGACCGCAACTGCCACCCGCAGACCATCGCGGTGATCAAAACCCGGGCTGAGCCGCTGGGCATCGACGTGCAGGTCGGCGACCCGATGCGCTGGATGCAGGTGCCGTCTTTGGCGCGATCTTCCAGTATCCCGGCACCCACGGCCATGTGCGCGACTTCACCGCCGAGATTGCGGCGCTGCACGAACACAAGGCGATTGCCATCGTCGCCGCCGACATCCTGTCGCTGGCGCTGCTGAAGTCACCGGGCGAGATGGGCGCGGATATCGCCATTGGCTCGACCCAGCGCTTTGGCGTGCCAATGGGCTATGGTGGCCCGCACGCCGCTTATATGGCGACCACCGACAAGCTGAAGCGGTCGATGCCCGGCCGGATCATCGGTGTCAGCATCGACAGCCGCGGCAACAAGGCCTACCGCCTGTCGCTGCAAACCCGCGAGCAACACATTCGCCGCGAGAAAGCCAACTCGAACGTCTGCACAGCGCAGGCGCTGCTGGCGGTCATCGCCTCGATGTATGCCGTGTACCACGGCCCCGACGGCATCAAGGCCATCGCGCAATCGGTGCATCGCAAGACCTCGCGCATGGCTGCCGGTCTGGAAGAGGCGGGCTTTGCCGTGGAACCGGAAGTGTTCTTCGACACCATCACGGTTGAGGTCGGCCACCTGCAGAACGTCGTGATGGAGGCCGCCGTGGCCCGTGGCGTCAACCTGCGCAAGGTCGGTGATACCAAGGTGGGCATCAGCCCTGGACGAACAGACCCGCCCCGAGACCATCGAGGCCGTCTGGGGCGCCTTCGGTATCGACCGCAAGGATGACAGCTCGAACGTGGCCTACCGCCTGCCGGATTACGCGCTGCGCGAAAGCGCCTATCTGACTCACCCGATCTTCCACCAGAACCGGGCCGAGGCCGAGATCACGCGCTATATGCGCCGTCTGGCCGACCGCGACCTGGCGCTGGACCGGGCGATGATCCCGCTGGGGTCCTGCACCATGAAGCTGAACGCCACGATCGAGATGATCCCGGTCACCTGGCCCGAGTTCGGTAACCTGCACCCGTTCTGCCCCGAAGATCAGGCGCAGGGCTATCACGAGATGATTGCGGATCTGAACGACAAGCTGTGCCAGATCACCGGCTATGACGCGATCTCCCAGCAGCCCAACTCGGGCGCGCAGGGCGAATATGCGGGCCTGCTGACCATCCGCAACTATCATGCATCGCGGGGTGAGGCGCACCGCAATGTCTGCCTGATCCCGACCTCGGCGCATGGCACCAATCCGGCCTCGGCGCAGATGGTGGGCTATCAGGTTGTGCCGGTGCAGGCGGATGAGAACGGCAACATCGATCTCGCCGATTTCCGCGCCAAGGCGGAAAAGCACAGCGATCATCTGGCTGCCTGCATGATCACCTATCCGTCCACCCATGGCGTGTTCGAGACCACCGTGCAGGAGGTCTGCCAGATCACCCATGATCACGGCGGTCAGGTCTATATCGACGGTGCCAACATGAACGCCATGGTCGGCCTGTCGCGTCCCGGTGACATTGGCGGCGACGTCAGCCACCTGAACCTGCACAAGACCTTCTGCATCCCGCATGGCGGCGGCGGCCCCGGCATGGGCCCGATCGGCGTCAAGGCGCATCTGGAAGAGCATCTGCCCGGCCACCCGGAATACGGCAGTGCCATCGGCCCGGTCTCGGCCGCGCCCTTCGGCTCGCCGTCCATTCTGCCGGTCAGCTGGGCCTATGTGCTGCTGATGGGTGGCGCGGGTCTGACCCAGGCCACGAAAGTGGCGATCCTGAACGCCAACTACATCGCCGCGCGTCTGAGCGAGGCCTATCCGATCCTCTACACCTCGGAAACGGGCCGGGTGGCGCATGAATGCATCCTCGACACCCGTCCCTTGGACGAGGCGGCCCATGTCAGCGTCGACGACATCGCCAAGCGTCTGGTCGATTCAGGCTTCCACGCGCCCACCATGTCCTGGCCGGTGGCCGGCACCCTGATGGTCGAGCCCACGGAATCGGAACCCATGGCGGAACTCGACCGCTTCTGCGACGCCATGCTGTCCATCCGGGCCGAGGCACAGGACATCATCGACGGCAAGATCGACGCGGACAACAACCCGCTAAAAAACGCCCCCCACACGGTGCGCGATCTGGTCGGCGACTGGGATCGCCCCTACACCCGAGAACAGGCCTGCTTCCCGCCGGGCTCCATGGGCGTCGACAAATACTGGTCCCCCGTCAACCGCGTCGATAACGCATATGGCGACAGAAACCTCGTCTGCACATGCCCACCAATGGACGCATACCTCGACGCAGCTGAGTAAATCACACCCCCCGCCAAAAGGCGGGGGGTACACCGACCAAAACAACGCAGCCAAATCAGGCAGGGGGAGGAGAAATGAAACACTATGTCCTCGGCAACAACCACGTACAGTTGGCCCGAACGGCCTCTGAACGGCTGCGAAGTATCGACGTTTTTCTAAACGATCCCGAGGCCGAAGGTTCGGCCGAAATGGTTACCGAGTTTTTTCATGCTCTGAATGATCTTGTCGAAGATCACACCTATGCCGTCACCATTCGGAATACATCCGAAGCCTTTACTGGCGACCCCCTGTATTGGGCGGGTCGCACTGCGATTTTTTGGGGCGACATTCACAAACCCTGGCACTGCGCCAGACAGGACAAGACCCGCGTTGCGCAGATACTGAATCTGGCGTCACGCTCCATTCTGGTCGGGGGGGCTGCTCTGCTGCTGGCGCACAGCGCGAAGACTGATGAGCCCCTCGCCGCCATCCATCCGAATTTCTCGGCCGCAGCGCAGGAGATCGGGCTTGCCGACTGTCACAAACCCACGCACAAATCACCCGATGGGCGGGTACACAGTGCCGCGACCAAACTGAGCGCCCTGCGCCTGCTGGCGGAATTCGTAGCATTGGACCACGGTGAACATCTAGCCGAAAGTCTACGAGGCTACATTGGCCTTACCGAACCAAAACGCGGCTGTGCAAGCCAGTTGGCCAACCGCCTGATCCAACGGTCCGGGGCTGATCCGATGGTCCGGCAGGTGATCGACAAGATGCTGAACAATGTCGAAGACCCGCTGAAAATCTCGGACCTGTCGCAGGCGCTTGGGGCCTCGACCCGTCAATTGCAGCGGCGGTTTCTGAACAAGACCGGTGTCAAATTGTTGACCACCTATCGCGAGCTGCGGCTTGAGCGCGCCTACAGCTTGCTGCGCTATACCGACATGCCACAGCTTGAGATTTCAACAGCAACCGGGTTTTCATCAGCTTCTGCCCTGGGGCGGGCTTTCAGGGCGCAGTATTCCACCACGCCCGAGGCCGTTCGCAGCTGCCGATTTGCCGGAGAACTTAGGGATCACGGCGCGCTACACTAACCTGCCAGACACCCCTTGCCGGGCCCGTAGGTCCGGGCCAATCTGCACGAATTCTGCACAACTGCTGCAAAGGTTCTGCGATCTGCCCCTGCAATCTTGAGGAAACTCAAGCAGGAGGCTGATATGCCCAACGAACTTATAATCCGGGGGGTGCCCCGCTCACTTGCCCATGATGGCTGGTGGCTGGCCAGTGAAAGTGGCACGTCGGTTGACCCAACGCCCCCGCCTGCGACCCCGGGAAACGTGCTGGACGGCGTCCGAAGGTTTCCGCGGGTTACTGCACTGATCCTGCTTGTTCTGCTGGGCGATCTACTGTTCTGGGGCCACAAACCCGGGCTCTCACTGGCCCTTTTCGCTTGGTGCATCTTTGCTGCCGTCTGGGTGAAAAAGCCCACCCGCTCAAAACTACTGGTGCCCGCAGTTGTGTTGATGCTGGCCACCTGCCCTTGATAGAACATGTCCAGCTTTTGTCGGTGACCTTCCTGATCGCGGGGCTGCTCAGCGCGATCGTGTTGCAAATCCACCAGAGGTCAAATACCGCAAGCTCTTTCCTGGCTGGCCGGTGGAGTCTTGCGCCTGATCAAAAGGGTTCCGACTGCCGGCCTGAAGGAATGCGCAACGCACGTTCGGGGATGGCGCCGTAAACCGGTAGCACATGGCGAAACCGGCCGTTCAATAGTTCATGTATTCATCCGCAACTGGGCCTTTCCGTTGGGTGGCTTCTTCGTGCTTGGGGCGTTGCTGATCAGTGCTAATCCGGTGTTGGAACATGCTTTGGTCCGAGTGCTTAAGGTCGATTTCGACCTGTTTGTGCTGATCCGCCGGATCGCGTTCTGGGGCGGGCTGGCCTTGTTGATCTGGCCGTTCCTGACAGCCCCCGCGCCGGATGCGCCTATGGCAGCTCCCACCCTAAGCTGGAACATGTCACGCCTATTGAATGCCGGATCGGTTTTCAGGGCATTGGTTCTGTTCAACCTCATGTTGGCGGCGCAGAGCATCATGGACATCTCGATCCTGTTCGGCGCCGCCGCCCTGCCCGAAGGTATGAGCCACGCCACATATGCCCATCGCGGCGCTTACCCCCTGCTGATGACGGCCTTGCTGGCTGGGGCCTTCGCACTGGCGGCGCGCCCCTTTCTTGGGCAAAGCCCAGCGTTGAAACCCTTGTTGCTTGTGTGGCTGGCGCAGAACGTTTTGCTGACCTTGTCCGCAGCGTTCCGGTTGGACTTGTATATCGACGCGTTTGGCCTGACTTACCTACGGATCTACGCGCTGATCTGGATGGGATTGGTGGCAATTGGGTTGGCCATGGTGGCCTGGCAGGTGCAAAGGGGGCGTTCGTCTGTCTGGTTGATGCTGCGGGTCACTATGTTGAGCGTGGGAACCTTCTATATCTGTGCGTTCATCAATTTCGCTGCGCTGATTGCGGCGGATACATTGTCGCGTGCTGCAGATTCGGATACTGCGACCCGGACCGACTGGATCTATCTGTGTGGCTTGGGGCACTCGGCCTCCAAGGCAATTTCTACCCAGATCGCCAAACAGCCGATCATGCACATTCCCGACTGGGCGCAAAGCTGTGTGCATCCTGCCCCAACCCATCCGAACTGGCGCGAATGGGACTTTCGCACTGCACGTGTGAATGGCTATCTTACAGCGAACTCCAAAGGCGAGGCGCAATGAAAATCCTGTTGGTTGACGATGATCCCCGCCTGCGCGATCTGGCTGGTCTGGCGTTGGAACGCGCCGGCTTTCAGGTGATCGCCGCCAGCGATGGCCAGATGGCCGTGACCCACGCCGCCCGCGAAGCACCGGATCTGATCGTCCTGGATATTGGCCTGCCCGAGATGGACGGGTTCGAGGTCTGCCGCCGCATCCGCGCCCGATCCGAGGTTCCAATCCTGTTCCTGACCGCGCGCGATGATGAGATTGACCGGATACTGGGCCTGGAAATGGGCGCGGATGACTATGTCACCAAACCCTTCAGCCCGCGTGAGCTGGTGGCGCGGGTGCGCGCGATCCTGAAACGTGCATCCAGGTCGCGATCCAGTCCGACCTTGACCCATGGGCGGATCACGCTGGACCCAGGCGCGCATGTCTGCAGGTTGGACGGAAACGCCATATCGCTGACCGCGACCGAGTTCACTTTGCTGGCCACGCTGGTCGAACGTCCCAGTCAGGTACACACCCGCGCGCAGCTGATACAGGCGGTCTGGGGGGCGTTGTCGCAAGTCTCGGACCGTACTCTGGACAGCCATCTACGCAACTTGCGGGGTAAGCTGGCGCAGGCCGGTTGCACTGGGGTGATCGAAACTGTGCATGGTGTCGGCATCCGCATTCAGGACACCGCGGCATGAGGCGCAAGTGGCGCCCCAGCCTTGCCTTCGTGCTGGGCGGCGCCCTATGCGGCACATTGCTGTTGTCCCTGACCGGGCTGGTTGCGTTTCGGTATCTGGGACCGGAACTGGGCTATCGCAATGCCGCCGTTTTGCTGGCGGTGATCATCACGGCGGCCACGGCTGTTCTAGGCTGGTTGTTGGTGCGGCTATTGCTGCGACCGATTTTTGCGCTGGAACGTTTTGCCACGCAGGTTGTTCGGCACCCCGCCGATCCCCTCTCGCCGCCCTCACGTTTTGGCACTCAAGAGCTTGGCACCACCGCCCAGCGCGTCATCGACATGGCCGAAACCCTGCGCAACCGTGAAACCACTATCCGCAGTTTCTCGGACCATGTCACGCATGAGTTGAAGACGCCTGTTGCAACACTTAGGGTAGCGACGGAATTACTGCGCGATGATGACACGCTATCGGCTGAAAACCTGAGGCTGGTGGACCAGATTGCCGGCGCGGGCGTGCAGATGGAACAGCAGATCGACGCCATGCGTCAGGTAGCCCGCGCGCGCGAGTCGCGTCATGAGGGGGTGACCTGTCTGAACGCCGTGCAAGACGCATTGTGCCGCGATTTTCCCACTCTCGAAATGCGTTTTGACGGCGGCGATCTAATTATCCCGATTGGTTCCAATGGCTTGCTGGTCGTGTTGCGCCAATTGCTCGGCAACGCGCAAGAACATGGCGCGCAGGTTGTGACCCTGTCGGCAACAGGAGACGATACCGAAGTGATCCTGCGGTTTAGCGATGATGGGCCAGGAATTTCCTCCGGCAATGCAGCGCGGGTATTTGATCCGTTCTTTACCACCAAACGCGATCAGGGCGGGACTGGTATGGGGCTGTCCATCGTGCGCAATACACTGCGGGCACATGGTGCGGATATCTCGTTACTACCGACACATGACGGCGCTGCTTTTTCGATCTGTTTCTCGACCAAATAGGCGCAGATCATTCCCAGGATCAGTCAGTTTTCTCGACGGTGCTAGTCGATCCAATCTGATGCGCCCCTGAAGGTCACGCTCAGATAAGATTAGGTTTCAGTCTCGTTTTCTTCGTGGCGCGCACGCCGCAGATCATTGATCATCGCCTTGGCAAGCGAGACACACATCAGCAACAAGACCACGCTAAAAGGCAGCGCACCAATGATCATGGAATTGGTCAATGCCTCAAGCCCACCGCCCCCGGCCATCAGCAGCGTTCCAATCACCAGCGTCAGCAACCCGCCCCACAAAACACGGTGCATGACCCCGGTTTTCTCGGCCCCGCCGGACATAATCGTGTTCATCACCAGAATGCCGGAATCCGCAGACGTGACCAGAAAGGTCATGGTCAGCACCACGCACATAAAACTGATGATTACCAGCAGATGTCCCGAGATCATCTCGCTGAGCGTCACAAATAGCGTCGCCGTGGTCGAGGCCGCGAGAATGGCGCCATCGGCGTCTCCGTTCAGTTCCAGATCAATGGCCGAGCCGCCCAGAATGGTCATCCAGGCAAAACAAACCAAAGACGGTGCAACCACTGCGCCAAGGATGAATTCGCGCACTGTGCGCCCACGCGAGATGCGGGCCAGAAACAGACCGACAAAAGGGGAAAAGGCAATCCACCACGCCCAATAGAAGGTCGTCCAGCCCGATTGCCAGCCGAACAGCCGCCCCGGTGTACCTGCATCATAGGCGGCCTGCTTTGTCGTGTCAGGCAGGTCGGCCACGTCCCCGCTTAACCCTGCCAAAAAGCTGTCACGCGTGTCCCAGGCATCAGTAGCGCCGGGAAACAGCTCGGCCACGAAGGGGCGGCTTCAGGTGGCAGGCTGCGGCATACGCGGATTGGGACATCGGGGAATGGGCCTGAAGGCTGAGCGGTATAAAATTGACGATATAGTCCACCAATGCCTGCCCATAGATCCTGATCGCAAAGAAAACGAGCCAAAGAAAATGAACACCGCCAGAAGAATCAGCGACAGGATCAGATTAAGGTTCGAAGGTATTTCACCCTCGCCCCACGCCGGACACTGCCGAAAGGGTCGACATCATCATGACCAACGCCAGCGCCGCAATCAGACCCGCGGTCGAGGGTTTCATGACCCCTTCCATCAACCACTGCGCACTGGTGATCAGGAAGGCGCCGTCGACAAGCTGCGACACCCGTACCCGATGGTCACCGCCACCCCGAGGATGGTCGCCACCACGCCCAATATGTCGATCACGTGGCCCGCAACCCCGTTGGAATACTCGCCCAACAGCGGCGTCAGCGCCGTTCTGATCGTCAGAGGCATGTCGCGAGTATAGGCGTAATAGGCTAAGCTCAACCCTGTCACCACGTAGATGGCCCAAGCGTGGAAACCTGTATGCAGAAAGGTATAGCGATAGGCACCCTGAATCGCCTCGGCGCTTTCGGGCGACCTCACCAGACATGGTAAGCGGATTTGATTCCCACAGGCCCAACGGTTCGGCCGTAGCATACACCATCAACCCAACGCCCAGCCCGGCCCCGAACATCATCGAAAACCATGAGAAGTTGGTGAATTCGGGCCGCTCATCATCACCCCCCAACCGCATACGCCCGGTGGCAGGAAGGAGAGCAACCACAAACAGAAAGAAGGCAAACAACGCGACCGAGAGGTTGTAGAAGACGTTAAACTCGCTCAGCAGCCCGGATTTCCACGATCTCAGCGTGTCATTCGCATTCAGCGGCCAGACCAACGCCCATAGCACCAGCAACGAGACCGTGATCTTGCTGACCAGCGCAATCGGCAGGTTGTAGCCCTTGTAAAACCCGCTGTCCTGCCGTTCGATTTTAAGATCCGTAAAGGGGTCTTGCAGCGACATTTTGCGTGGGCCCACCTCGGTTTCCGTGCCGTTCAGCATCCGAGAAACCCGGAAGACTGCAACAATTTTCAGGTCTTGCGGGAACTACTCGTTGGCAGTTCGCAACCCAGACAGCCATTCCCGAACGGTCTGAAATGCCGCATACAGCACCGGGATCATAAGCAGACCCAGCGTGCTGTCCATGATCATGCCAAACAGTACCGGATACCCCACCGAGACCCGCGCCGCCGCCCCGCCCCGCTGGACAGAACCAGAGGCATAACCCCACGATGAAACATAGGCCCGTCATCGTCACCGGCCGGAACCGGATTTCAGCCGCCTTTAAGGCCGCGTCCTTAATGCTGGCCCCGCTTTCACGTTGCTGATTGGCAAATCGACCACCATGATCGCCTTTTCGCGGCCAACCCGATTAGCAGCACCATCCCCACCTGCGCAAAGATATTGCTGGTCAGGAACGGTAATACCACCAATGGGATCAACGCGCCCAACAGGGCAAAGACCGCCGACGTGATGATCGACAGCGGCAGAATCCAGCTTTCATACAGCACCACAAGAAACAGATAAGCCAAGACCAGCGCCGACAGCATGATGAAGGGCACAAGCCCCTGTGCCTTCACCTCTTGCTGGGTGACACCCGACCAGTCGATCCGAAACCCGTCAGGCAGCGTCTTGTCGGCAATCGCCTGCATCGCGATGATTCCGTCGCCCGAACTGACCCCTTCGGCCAATTGCGCACTGACCGAGGCCGCCGTGAACAGGTTGTAGCGCGGGATCGTGTCCGGTGCGAGGACCGGTTCGCTGCTGACGAAATTGCGCACGGGCAGCGAGTCTCCGGCGCTGTTTTTGACATAGATGTTATCCACGTCATCCAGCGTCTGACGGAATTCGGCATCGGCTGAAATCACCACCCAATAGACGCGCTCGTCCAGTATGAAGTTGTCCACGAAGTACGAGCTAAGATTGGCCTGCAACGCGGTAAAGATATCCGCCACGCTGACGCCTAGCGTCTCGGCACGGTCTCGGTCGATGGACAGCTTGTATTGCGGGCTTTGGGCCGAGAAATCGCCATGTGCACGCGAAAACTCGGGCGCGGCATTCAGGGCGGTTACAAAGCCGTTCATTACCGCATCCAATTGTGCCCCGTCGCCTTTGCCCAGATCCAGCAGTTGGACCGAGATACCCCCCGTCGAGCCCAACCCGTGAATGGTTGGAAAGGGAAACACGTATGAGACCCCCTCTGACAATGTCGCCAGCTGTCGTTCAAGCCCATGCATGATGGCGTACCACTGCAAATCCGGACTGGTGCGTTGATCCCATGGGGTGAGCGTAACAATGGCCATGCCCACATTCGAACGCCCCCCGGCCAGCATGGAATGACCCGAGACCGTTGTGACCGCTGCAACCCCTGGCGTCTGTTCGATCAGCTTACCCACCTGCGCCATGAAGGCCTGGGTGCGCTGTAACGAGGCCCCGTCCGGCAGTTCCATCGACGCCATCAGAACGCCGTTGTCTTCCTGCGGAATCAGGCCGGTGGGCACAGTTTTGAACAGATACACCGTCACGCCGACGGCCCCGGCAAACACCAGCAGCGACACCGCCATATAACGCAGCATCAGCGCCACAAGGCGCAGGTATGGCGCCGTAGCCAGACAATCACTGCCGGAACAATCGCCAGCGGACCGATGGGCCTGCTGTCAGTTTTCAGCATCATCGCGCACAAGACCGGTGCCAACGTCAGGGCGTTCACCGCAGACAGGACAAAGGCAAAGATGATCGTCAGCGCGAACTGGAAATAGATCGTCCCCGTCACGCCCGGAAAGAAGCACACCGGCACGAACACGGCTGCCAGAACAAAGGTCGTCGCCACGATCGGCCGGTTGACCTGAGACATCGCCTTCAGGGTCGCCGCACGCGGGTCCAGCCCCTCATCCCGCAGGATACGTTCGGCGTTCTCGATGATGATGATCGCGTCATCCACCACCAGGGTAATGGCCAGAACCAAAGCGAACAGTGTGATCATATTGGCGCTGAACCCGATGGCATAAATCAGCGCCACAGCACCCAGTAGCGACACCGGGATGGCGATGGCCGGTACGATGGTTGCACGCAGGCTGGCCAGAAACAGAAAGGTCACCGCAATCACCAGCCCCGCCGTCAGGGCCAGCGTCGTCATGATATCGCGGATCGAAACACGCACCGCGTCAGTAACGTCATAGGTGATCTCATACGACACGCCCTTGGGAAATTTCGCCGACAGATCCTTCATCAAAGCGCGCAGTGAGTCTGAAATCTCAAGCGCGTTGGCGGCGCTTTCCTGATAGACGGCGATAGTGGCCGAGTCCTTGCCGTTCAGCTTGGTCGACCCGGAATATGTGGCCGCGCCCAGCTCGATCCGAGCGATGTCCTCAAGCCGCGTGACTGACCCGTCGGGGTTCGAGGCGACAATGATCCGCCCAAATTCCTCGGCATCGCGCAGCAGCCCTCAGCCCGCAGCTTAAACTGGAAATCGGTTCGTCCCTCGGCAATGGCGGAGCCCCGACCTGTCCGGCGGCGGCGATGACGTTCTGATCCTCGATGGCGTCGGCAACCTCGGACGCGGTGATATTCAACGCGGCCATACGCACCGGATTGATCCAGACCCGCATGCTGTATTCCAGCTGACCGAATTGCGACACCGTCCCTACCCCCGGCAATCGCTGCAACGGGTCGTGCAGGAAATCAGCACCGAAATTGCTGAGAAACAGCTCATCCCGCGATCCATCGGGCGAGGTCAGGTTGATCACCACAATCATGTTGCCTGACCGCTTGGTAACCTCGACCCCTTGCTGCAATACGGCCGAGGGCAGTTCGGAACTGGCCAGCGCCACGCGGTTTTGCACCTCAACAGCCGCCACGTCGGGGTCAGTGCCTAGCTCAAAGGACACGTTCAGCATATAGGTGCCGTCATTCGAGCTTTTGGACGACAGCGATAACATGCCCGGAATGCCGTTCACACGCTCTTCGATGGGGGTGGCGACGGATTCAAGAATGACCTGCGCGTCCGCCCCCGGGTAAGACGTATCCACATAGATCTGCGGCGGCGTGATATGCGGGTATTCGGTAATCGGGATCAGGCGTACACAGACCGCGCCGAACAGAACCATCAGGATCGCAATCACGGCTGCAAAATGCGGCCTGTCGATGAAGTAGCGTGCGATCAAACCTGCCCCTAACCCTGACTGTCTACTGCTTTCACGACCAGCCCGTCATGTATCTTCTGAAGTCCCTGTACCACCACACGGTCGCCTTCGCTCAGCCCGGATACCACCTGAGTGCGGGTCGCGGTCTGAGTGCCGATCTCGATATTCTGCCGGTGGGTTTTGCCGTCACTGTCGACCGAAAACACGAAATAACCCTGCTTGTCGAACTGCACAGCGTTGCGCGGAACGGTCAGCACTTTGGGCTCCTCTGAACGGCCAAACCCACGGTCACGAATTGACCGGGGATCAGCACGCCGTCAGGGTTGGCGAAACTGGCGCGCAGCTCAATCGTGTCGGTGTTCTGGCTGACGCTGTCGCCCACGAATATGACTTCGCCCGTGGAGGCATAGGTTTTCCCATCCGCCAGTTTGATGTTTGTGGTCAGCTTGATATCGTCTGGCGTGATGCGCCCTTTGCGGCGTTCTTGCAGCAAGACCGGCTCGCTGATGTAAAAACTCACCAGCATCGGATCAACGCTGTTAACCGTTGCCAAAACTCCGGTATCGGAGCTTACCAAATTGCCCGCATCCACCGCTGACAATCCGATGCGCCCATCAATGGGACTGAGGATTTCCGTGTAATCCAAATCAATCTGCGCGATTTTCAGATCGGCCCTCGCCTCATCCACCGCAGCCTGCCCTGCGGCATAGGTTGCCAATGCCGTGTCCAAAACAGCCTGTGGGACATCGCCCTTATCGAACAGAGCCTGCTGACGATCCAGCGCCGCTTTGTCGGTCTGCGCGCTGGCCAGCGCGCTTTTCAGCGCTGCCTGTGCGCTGTCCACACTGGCCGCGTATTTCTTCTTTTCGATGCGAAACAGCACATCCCCTTTGGCGACTGTCCCGCCTTCGGTAAAATTGACTTCTTCCAGAAACCCTTCGACACGGGCCTGCAGATCGACGCTTTGATCCGCCACGACCCGGCCAACAAACTGGGCCTTTTTCTGCAAATCCTCCAACGTCACCGGCGCGACGGTCACACTTGGCGGCGGCGCGTCGGACTGGGCCGCTGCCGGGCCCGGCAGAAACAGGGGGATCAATGCGCAAACAAACAGCTTGGTAGGGTTCATCAAGGACCCCCGGTAGTTTGTGATCCCTTCACTATCCCTGCATCCCCCACACGGTGCAACGGTTTTCTGACTGTCACGGCGCACGCATTTCCCTGCTATATCAATCCCTTTGATACAGGGCTTGCCTGTCGCTGGTTCTTGGGATTTTCTGACGCCAACCACCAATCAAAAGGCCGGGCCTTCATGAAACTTGAATTCCATCACATCAACTTTGTCTCGGACGATGTTGAGCGGTTGCACCGTTTCTACACTCAGGTTCTGGGGTTGGCCGATATCCCGATCGAGAATTTTCCTCGGCCCGATGAGACCGACGACAAGGGCTATAGCGGCAAGATCCGCTTTGCCACCGACGGGGCCATACAGATGCATCTGGCCGAAAAGAACCTCGACGTCGCGTTCAAACATGGTAAGACTATCAACCCTGTCGAACGCGGCCACATCGCGTTTCGCACCGATGATATCGAGGCGTTCAAAAAGCTGCTCGATGACAACGGCATTCCGTATTCGGACTATGGCACCGCATTCGCGAAAGAGTGGCACCAACTGTTCTTCTACGACCCCGAGGGCAATATCATCGAGGTTCATCAAGCGGTTTAGCCAGCATCGGAGGTATTGATTGAAACAGGCCGTATTGGTTGTCGACGTCCAACCCAGCTTTGACCCGCCTGATTGGCTGGTCGAACGCAGCCGTCTGTTGGCGACCAAATTCCCCTCGGTCGCTACCGTTGAACGCCATGACGAGGACAAAGTTCCCTTTTTTCGACAAATTGGGTGGAAGCCACGTTCTGTCGACGAAAGCCTTGTTCAGGCAGATCATATTGTCCTGAAATACGGCTACAGCCCGCCCCCGGAAGTCATCGCACAATTTCAAAGCTGGAAAGTCGACCGTGTGCTGGTCTGTGGCATCCAGGCCGACACCTGCGTTCTTGCCGCAGGGTTCGCCCTATTTGACGCGGGCCTGCAACCGACCATAATTGCCGATACGGTTGTTGGGTCTTCGCTTGATCGCAGCGGTAAGCTGGGCGTGGACCTGTGGCAGCATCATTTTGGCCAGGTGATTGATAGGCACTCTGATATTTTGTGACGTCGCAATCTCTGTCCGCATCAGAGAGGAGAGCTATTGTGACCTCGAACCCCATTTTAAGAAAAACAGCCTTTGCCATTTTTGTGGCCATCCCTTGTGCAGCATATGCAGAAGGCTTTTCACTGACCGGCCAATACGAAGGGCGCTATGCCTGTGACAGCACCACGGGTGGCGTGCCCTCAAGCTGGTCCGACCCCATGAGTGCCGGGATCGTTCAGGACGGAGACCGCATATCCATCGACCTGCGATACACGGACAAACAAGAGCTTGGGGCTGAATACTCGCTTTATACCGGATCAGTTGTTCTGAACCCCGAGGGCACCTTGGTCAGCGGCTATTTCGAAGCCTGCGGCGGCACTTTCCCGTCGAAAGAACTTGCACGGTTTTTTCCCGCTGCTGCAAACACGCCATTCAGTTTTTCGGTGACCAGTGTTTGGGCTTCGGATCAGGTGCCAAACCTGCCAGGCCTAACTGTTCAAACCTGCACCTGGAGCCTGCAGCGCGTGTCCACGGAAACACCCACAGTCAGGCCGTGCGAGACGGCGGCTCAATAAAGAAATTTCCAATCTGGACCTATTCCTTAAGTCCAGATGTTTAAATTGATCCAAAAGACCCATATAGCCGCAATCTTATAAATTAACCGTGTTGAACAGCGACAATTCCCTGTCAGGCCCCAATCAAACTGGATGGTCCCGATGAATTTTATTCTACGCGGTAGCCTGGTTACGCAAATCATCATCGGTCTGGTAGCCGGTGCCCTTCTCGCCACCCTCTGGCCCGCTGCTGGTTCAGCCGTCGGTCTGCTGGGTGATTTCTTTGTCGACGCGCTAAAGCCGTTGCCCCGTTCTGGTGCTGATCCTTGTCTGCGCCGCAATCACCAACCACAAGAAAGACAGCCAGGCCCGCATGGGGCCGGTGGTGATGTTATACATTCTCGGCACGTTTGCCGCTGCACTAGTGCAGGGCGCAAGTTTCCTGTTCCCCGTCTCTTTGCACCTGACCGGCACGCCCGAGCTTTGGACGCCCCGGACGGGCTGGCAGAGGTGGTCAAGAACATCCTGTTGAAGATCGTGGACAATCCGGTGAACGCGCTGGCGCAGGCCAACTATATCGGCATTCTCGCCTGGGCCATCGGCCTTGGACTGGTTTTCCGCCACGCCAGCGACTCGACCAAGACCCTGATGTCCGATCTGGATGGCGCGATCACCAAGATCGTGGCTGCAATCATCCGGGTTGCACCCATTGGTATTTTTGGCATCGTGGCCTCGACCATTGCTGAAACCGGCTTTGAAACGGTTGCCAGCCAGCTGCTGTTGCTGCTGATTGGCTGCATGGCGTTCATGGCGCTGGTTGTGAACCCGCTAATCGTGTTCCTGCGCATTCGTAAGAACCCCTATCCGCTGGTCTTCACCTGCTTGAAGGATCCGGGATCACCGCGTTCTTCATGCGCAGCTCGGCCGCCAATATTCCGGTCAACATGGAGCTGTGCCGCCGCATGAATCTGGATGAAGAGACCTATTCGGTCACCATCCCCATCGGCGCCACAATCAACATGGCCGGTGCCGCCATCACCATCACGGTGATGACACTGGCGACCGTGCACACCATGGGAATTCAGGTCGATTTCTTCTCGGCTCTGTTCCTAAGCATCATCGCTTCGGTTGCAGCCACCGGCGCGTCGGGCGTCGCGGGCGGGTCTCTGTTGCTGATCCCAATGGCCGCCAGCCTGTTCGGTATCGACAACGCAACGGCCATGCAGGTGGTCAGCATCGGGTTCATTATCGGTGTTCTTCAGGACTCGGCGGAAACCGGTCTGAACTCGTCCACCGACGTGCTGTTCACGGCGGCAGGATCGTACAAGCAAGGCGATCCCTATCCCCGCAAACTGCCGATGGAGCAGGTCGCCGCCTAAGCGGTCCTGATCCCACCCCACAACCGTCAGGTTTACTCGGCGGTTGTGAGTCTGCACTACCCCAACCGGCGGCGCGCATTGCCGAAGTTAGATCCCGTACAGGACCTGGATCGGCAAATACCCTGGTTTTCAACGCCTCCAACGGAAAGTTTGGCCAGGTCCTGGCGTATAATTCGGCCAGTCTGCGTGCCTCACCCTGATCACCGTTTTTCCAATGCGCGGCCATCAGATAGGCAGTTGAAATTGGCCCGAATGGGCCGCCGCGCGCGATCGTATTCTCATAGGTTCGGATTGAGCCCGCATAGTCGCCGGTGTGAAACTGCGCCGCACCCAGCGCGTTTCCGGCAACCGACCCACCACCATCTTCAGCCAGCGCCTGATAATGCTGTGCCTGTGAAAGTACGCGTTCAAAGTCAGAAGTATAAAGCGATATCAGGGCGTCAAATTCCGCAATATGTGGATCATTGGGGGCCAGCTTGGTTGCCCTGTGAGTCGACTGACGGCCTGATCGAAATTGCCGGCAGCGAACTCAGACCATGCTCTGGCAGACAAAGCCCAGGGCGCATCCGGGGCCAGTTCAAGTGCATGGGCACTATTCTTATCGGCAGCTGCAAGCAACTCCTCTGCGACAGGATCGTAGAACTGCAAAATGGCAAGCATGGTTTCCACCTGCGCAGCCCTGCATAGCCGTAATACAGCGGGTCCCGCTGTATAGCCGTTTCAAACACCATCAGAGCCGGGCGGAGCCGTTGTAAATCCACAACCGGAAAAATCAGGTCCTGACCAGCGCTACACAGGTTCATCGCCTCGACCCGGGTCGGAGAAACATCGTAGATCGTGGATTGATCGCCGGTGGTCGGTGGCGCATTGCGGCCGCTCAGATGCGTGGTTGCCACATAACCGCCAAGGCCCAGCAGAACCGCTCCGGTTACCGCTCCGACCAGCAGCAGGTTGCGCTTACCTCCAACCTCGGCCGCACCCGACCGAAACTCTGGCGCGTAGCTGCCGACGGGCAAGGTGATGACCACCGGGTCCGACGCGCCTTGCCCCCCGTAATACGCCTTAAGTTTGCGCCGAACGCGACCCGCGTCGACACGCACGACCCCTTCGCGTCGGGACAAGTCATCGGTGCTGTAACCATAGACGTCCATGGCAATCGTCTTGGCGCGGATTTCATCCGTGCGTCCGGCAAGCGCCTCGGTCACGACATAGGTCAGAAATGACTGCATCCGCGCCGAACCCTTGAAATCCTTCGACGCAAGAACCCGATCAAGCGCCGACTGGATCTGTTCCTTTGGGAACGATCCTGCATCCCTCTGCGTGGTATCGTCGGTTGCGGCAGTCAAGAACTATCCTTTCAAGGTAAGGACTTGGCGGCATTCTGCTACGGTAGCATGCGGTTTAATACGTTCAAGACATATTCTTGGACAGGCATGTTTGAATGGCGAATCCAGCGGATGCCGTTACAATGACAGATGATGACTTCTTTGCAGCACAGTTTCCCGGCGCGGCACATCAATTGCAGGCTTTGCGCGCGCGGGACAAGGAGTTTAACCAAATCTGCGCCGATTACCACGAGGTACTCCGCGAGTTGGCGCTTGCCCCGCGATCCGCAGGTGGAACGCAGACCCGTTACCTCGCGGATCTGGCCGAAAGTGTCTCGGACCTGCGAAGCAGTATTGAAAAACGGCTGCACGCCCCTGACCGCACAAATGAGTGAAAGGTTGACCATGAAACTCTGTACCCTTCTGCCCCTGCTGATCCTGACCGCCAGCCCGGCCATTGCTCAGGACACCCCGATCATTCACGATGGTGAGTTCGAATACCTGCGCGCGCAGTTCGGCACTGCCTGGGACGCACAGGATGTTGAAATTGACGCCAAGCTTGCCGAAATCCGCGATGCGAATGGCGGCCAACCACCCAATTTCCTTTACATCCTGATTGATGACGTGAGCTTTGGTCAGATGGGCGACCGCAAGATGAACTACGTCATGGGGATCGAGACACCGAACATCAACCAGCTGGCAACCGAGGGTCTGTCGCTGATGCGAATGTATACAGAACCCTCCTGCACACCCACACGCACGGCAATGCTGACGGGCCGCCATCCGGTGCGAGCCGGGGTGGAAGAGGTCAAGGTGGCGCTGGTGGGCGAGGGTCTTCCGGCCTCAGAAGTCACTCTCCCTGAAATCCTGAAACAAGCGGGCTATAACACCGCCCATGTCGGTAAATGGCATCAGGGCGATATCGAACAATCCTACCCCCACAATCAGGGGTTCGACTGGGCCGCCTTCCCCTGCACCAACAAGTACAGCTGAGCCTCATGACCCCGAGGCGATGCGGTCCAATGCCATGCTCGGCTATGTACCCGAAGGACAGAACAATCAGTTCCTTCTGGACGCGGTTCAAACCCTACGGTCTGGTCACAGGTGTCGAGGCCGAGGCGGGGGGCGTGGCCCGCGAAGTCGACATGGCGGCGGGCGAGGTTTGGACCCAGGACAAATACGAAGACATGAACCTGCGCTATCAGCAGCAAGCTCTGGAACAACTTCAGCGCGTTGCAGCTGAAGATGCGCCGTTCTTCCTGCAATACTGGCCGCTATACCCGCTAAATTTTGTCTATCCCGATCAGGCGATTTCACGCAACGGGGGCTTTCACGCGGACAAGCTTCAATTGCTGGACGGCTGGATCGGTGATCTGCTGGCCGCGCTGGAAGAAACCGGCGAAGCCGACAACACAATCGTCGTCCTGATGGCCGACAATGGCCTGATGTATCACTACGAGGGCACCTCAGGCCTGAACCAGTTGATCTATCGCGGTGGCAAGACCCAGCATCTTGAGGGCGGTGTGCGCACCGATGCCTTCATCCGCTGGCCCAACGTCGTCGAAGCCAACAGTGCAGCCGGCGATATCTTTCACGTCTCTGATATATACACCACCATGGCCAGGATCGCGGGAGCGACGGACTATATCCCGCGCGATCGTGTAATTGACGGCATCGACCAGACCGCCCTTTTGCTGAACGGCGAAGGCCACGGACGGCGCGATTATGTCTATGTTTACGAGGGGCCGGTCCTACGGTCTGTGGTCAAGCAAGAGTTCAAGATGCACCTGCCTGCCCCGGACAACCTGGCGCTGGCGCACCGACCTACAACATCTATCGCGACCCGCGCGAACAACACCCGCTGGTGGGGTATTCCCTTTGGGCCGGGGCCTCGTTTCAGGACATGGTCAAACGCCATCAGAAAATGATCGCCAAATACCCGCATTCCGAGATTGGCACTGGCCTGCCCTATGAAGGGATCGAAAACCTGCGTCCGGAATCGGAACTGGCGCGCGAAACCTTCATGAGCTGGCAATGAGGTAAACCGTAGAATTTTAGAAATAAACATCATAATGTTTCAATGTGAGAATGCCTCGGCAGCCATAGGCCAAGAGAACATCTTGCATACAAGGGGAGTAAGGAATGAAACTGGGATGGTTAATCACCTTGTCAGGTCTTGTGGCCACATCGGCATTGGCGCAGGAAACCCCATTCAGCACGACGCCGAATTTTACGTTCTGCAAGCCCAGCACGCCGAGCAATGGGCACAGGATGATGCTGTAAACGAAGCATTGGCCGCGTTTAGGGACCGCAACGGCGGCAACCCTCCAAACATTGTCAGCGTGCTGATCGATGATATGGGCTTCGGCGACATGGGCATCCCCGAACTGAACGCGGTGCGGGGATATGAAACGCCAAATATCAACGACTTTTCGGATCAGGCTATGCGGATGGTGCGCATGTACACCGAACCTTCCTGCACGCCGACCCGCGTGGCGCAGATGACCGGACGGTTGCCGGTGCGCATGGGTATGGGCGACACGACGGTGGACATTGCCGGGTTTGGATTGCCTGGGGCCGAGGTCACCTTGGCCGAAGTTTTGAAACAGGCGGGCTATGCGACCAGCCATGTCGGCAAATGGCACATGGGCGATATCGCCGAAAGCTGGGCAATGAACCAGGGGTTTGACTATGCCCAGCATGCCATTCACCAGCAAGGCCAACTGACCATCTTCAATGATGACGCGATTAAAGAGCAGGTCTCGGTCGCGATCCGCGACTATGACGACAAATACACGCTGGACGGCTGGTTCCGGCCGGACTCTGCCGCGATGATGACGGTCATCGAAGGGGAAACCGGCGGCCCGATCCGCGAAATCCGCATGGAAACGGGTGAGCGCTGGAACGCCGCGAAATACGATGAGATGAACCAAGCCTTCAGGACAAAACCCTGTCTGAACTTGAGCGTTTGGCCGGCGATGAAGAACCTTTCTTTCTCCAATATTGGCCAATGATCTCCGGATAACACGCGTGCTGGTCGTGACGGACCCAAGCGCCAACGGCGGGCTGTATGTGGACAAGATGCAGTTGCTGGATCAGTGGCTTGCGACCTATTCGCCAAAGTGGACGAGCTTGGGCTAACTGAGAACACCATCATTGTCGTAATGGGCGACAATGGCCATTTCACCGTATTCTCCGCAATCAGGGTTCACCCCAATGATCTTCCGCGGTGGAAAAGCTGACACGACAGAAGGTGGTGTTCGTGTTGATGCCTTTATTCGCTGGCCGGGAATGATTGAAGAAGACGCATTGTTGAACAGCATTGTTCATGTCTCTGACATGTACACAACGTTTGCGCGGTTTGCTGGTGCGGAAGAGTTCATCTCGCGACCGGCTTGTCGATGGTGTGGACCAGTCGGCCGCACTTCTTTGCCGATGAATCCAGCACGCCGGGATCACGTGATCATCTACTCGGTCGCCAAGCCCGAAGCTATCGTCAAAGATCAGCTCAAGCTCAAGCTGCCGGGACCCGGTGAAAGCCCGATTGTTGCCAAGTTTTTCGACCTATATCGCGACACGCGTGAGGAGTATTCGGTGTCGACCGTTGGTGCCTGGGGTGGACAGGAGTTCGTTCGATTCCGGGCGCCACAATGCGCGAAAGGAAAATTCCCGGATACTCCTCCGGCCACGGTGTTCCGTACGAGGGCATCGACAACATCCGCCCCGAGACACAGCAAGCGGTTGAAGCGTTCCCGGTCAAACGCCAATCGTCACAACAATAAGCTTAGACTGCCCGCAGTATTTCCGCGGGCGGCCTTTTCAACTGACAGCAGGTAAGGCGATGGCTGGAAACATAATCTTCGCACTTGGCATAGTGGTGTCGCTTGGGATCGGCTTTGTCTACTTCCGCGATCTGGGTGACATCTCGCAAATGCTGTTGAAGGTGAAGCGCGAGAATATGGTGCGGTTCATCCGGCATGAATACCGCCTGATCGGTATCGGGTTGGGCGCATTTGCCGTCTCCACGCTGACCTTTCTCTTTTTGGGTGGCGGGTCGTTCTGGTTGTGGGCTTTGTCTGCGTTGCTGGTGCTGTTCTTTTACGGCTTCCCTTTTGTCTGGGTGCATCTGGGCCTGCGTAACCAGTTGAACGACGCGGCCTTCTTTCCGATCAGCGAGGCCCGCAAATATGTCGGCCCAACCGCGCCGGTCATTGTGATGGATCACAACGGCCATGCCCGCGCGCACCTGGATGCACAGATCATGCGACCTCATCTGGCCGGTGACGTCGATGGGTTGGGCGGTGAAGATGTGGTGATGACCTATTGCGCAATGGCCAACCTCGGCCAGGATACACCCCACGGATCGAGGCAAGCGGCTGACCTTGAGGTGCTGGCCCAGCACGGCAACAACCTGATCCTGCGCGACAATGAATCGGCGAACCGATCCAGCACATCTATGGCTTCCGCGAGGCTGACCGCGACCCGAACGCAGATGGGCTCGCCTGCCCCCTGCGCCCCGAGGCGCAGATGAAGCCCTGGCCGACCTACCGGATGACGTTCCGAGGATTCCAAAAGGCCTTTCCCGACGGCGAAGTCTTTCTGAACAAACCCTCGTCCAATCCTCTGCTGCGGCTGCTGGACATGGTGACCGAAATCACCTTTGGCTGGGGCATCGGCCGCCAGCATCAGGAAGAAGCACCCGTGATGG